>AAPD01000013.1 GCA_000153385.1 Flavobacteria bacterium BBFL7 | reverse complement strand
ATGATCCAGCAACTGAGTTGAACAATACGGATGGTACAGACGAGCCAGACTACAGAGATACTGATGATGATAATGATTTAATACCAACAGCAGATGAGATTCCAGATGCTGATATGAATGGAACACCAGATTACTTGGAGATTCCAGACAATGATGGAGATGGTATCAATGACTTAGTAGATATCGATGATGATAACGATGGTATCTTAGATACAGTAGAGAATGGTGGAGTAGATCCACTCGGCGATGATGACAATGATGGTATATTAAACTACCAAGATGTTACACCGGCCAATGACTTAAATGGCGATGGCGTAGTAGACAGTTTTGATAGTGATAATGATGGTCTTATCGATCAGTTTGATCAGGATGCTGACAATGATGGTATTCCAGATAACGTAGAAGCACAAACCACACCAGGTTACACAGCACCAGATGGTGTAGATAGTGACATGAATGGATTGGATGATGCTTATGAGACGACTCCAGGAAGTGGAGAAGGAATCACACCAGAGAATACAGATGGAACAGACGCTCCTGATTACTTAGATGATGACAGTGATAATGATGGCGTAAGCGATCGTATCGAAGGAGATGATGTAGATAATGATGGAATCGCAGATACTACTGAATTAGGCGATACTGATGGCGATGGTATTGATGATGCCTTTGATCCAGCAAATGCTACAGATCCATACAGTGATCCAAGTGGAGCTACGGTAACGAATGATCCAGCAACTGAGTTGAACAATACGGATGGTACAGACGAGCCAGACTATAGAGATACTGATGATGATAATGATGGTTTCCTAACTGATAATCCTGTAGAAGATACTGATGGTGATGGTGATCCAACCAACGATGATGATGATATGGATGGCACACCTAACTACCTTGAAGTGTTTGATCCTGCAATGGTCTTAGTTAAAGATGGTGTATATGAGGATACAAATATGGATGGGTTAGTAAACCTAGGAGATTCTATTCTATATACGTTTACAATTACCAATACAGGTAATACAATTCTTAGTGGTTTGACTATTGATGATGCAACTATTGGAGCTATGGCATTAGCTGTTACTCCAGATCCATTGCTTCCAGGTATTGTTGCTACAGTGAATTATACTTATGCTTTAACTCAGCCTGATATTAATTTAGGTGGAGTTACTAACAGTGCAATAGTAAATGCGACAGATGATGGTTCAGGTGATTCGTTATCAGATGTGTCTGATTCTGCAAACCCAATTGATGAAGACAATGATATGGATGGTGATTTAACAAATGATCCAACTATAACACCACTAACTCCTACGGCTGAAATTACTCTAGTTAAAACCGGAGTATATGTTGATGTCAATATGAACGGAATGGTTGATGTAAATGATATGATTACATATACATTCACTGTGACTAATTCTGGTACGATTCAGGTAAATTCATTAGTTGTTAATGATGCAACTGTAGGCGCGGTTAATCTCGCTGTTTCTCCAGCAATTCTAAACCCAAGTGAAATGGGTGTTGCAACATTTGATTATACCCTTACACAGGCTGATATTGATAATGGTACAGTGGTAAACACAGCTACAGCTTCTGGTTTTGATTCTATCGGTGATCCGGTAAGTGATATTTCTGATTCAGGTAATCCTGCTGATGAAACAGGTGCTCCAGATGATGATACAACTACAACTCTTCCAGTTGAAGATAGTATCTCTTTAACTAAAACGGCTCTCTATACAGATGTAAATGGTGATGGTATCGTTAATATAGGTGATACGGTTACTTATGACTTTGAGGTAATTAATACAGGAGATGCGACAATTGATAGTATAGTAATTGACGATGCTGTTATTGGAGTTGCAGCGCTTGCTTTAACACCTGATACTTTAGCTCCAGGAGCTATGGGTACTGCACAAGTAATTTATCCTATAACAGCTTTAGATATTGCTGCAGGACAGATCGATAACAGTGCAACAGTTACTGGAGATGATCCTCAAAATAATCCAGTGTCTGATACTTCAGATGATCCTACGGATGGAGCAAATATTGATCCTAATGGAGATGGTGAGCCTGATGATAGAACGGTTATTGATTTAAGTGAGCCTAATCTCGCTTTCGCGAAAGCGGATTCATATACAGATACAAATGGAAATGGAGTTGTAGACGCTGGAGACATGTTGACTTACACGTTTACTGTTACAAATACAGGAAATACAGTTGTATCTAATCTTACTATAGATGATACAGTTATAGGAGTTTCAAATTTACCAGTGACACCAGCTACTTTAAATCCTGGTCAAATAGGTACAGCTACTTCTATGTATATGATAACACAGGCAGATGTTAATGCAGGAAATGTTACCAACTCAGCAATTGTGACTGGTGATACTATTGATAGTAACGGAGATCCGTTACCACCTGTAACTGATGTTTCTGATGATCCAGCAGATCCTGCCGATCTTGACACTGATATGGATGGTGATGCAGAGGACCCTACAGTATTTG
>AAPD01000014.1 GCA_000153385.1 Flavobacteria bacterium BBFL7 | reverse complement strand
CAGTATCTCTGTAGTCTGGCTCGTCTGTACCATCCGTATTGTTCAACTCAGTTGCTGGATCATTCGTTACCGTAGCTCCACTTGGATCACTGTATGGATCTGTAGCATTTGCTGGATCAAAGGCATCATCAATACCATCGCCATCAGTATCGCCTAATTCAGTAGTATCTGCGATTCCATTATTATCTAAATCATCTCCTTCGATACGATCGCTTACGCCATCATTATCACTGTCATCATCTAAGTAATCAGGAGCGTCTGTTCCATCTGTATTCTCTGGTGTGATTCCTTCTCCACTTCCTGGAGTCGTCTCATAAGCATCATCCAATCCATTCATGTCACTATCTACACCATCTGGTGCTGTGTAACCTGGTGTGGTTTGTGCTTCTACGTTATCTGGAATACCATCATTGTCAGCATCCTGATCAAACTGATCGATAAGACCATCATTATCACTATCAAAACTGTCTACTACGCCATCGTTGTTGGCATCATTGGCTGGTGTAACATCTTGGTAGTTTAAGATACCATCATTGTCATCATCCCCTAGTGGATCTACTCCACCATTCTCTACCGTATCTAAGATACCATCGTTATCATCATCGATATCAATACTATCAGCTATTCCATCATCATCATTATCTGGCACATTAAATCCATTGTCTTCTTCTGTAACGGTTGTTCCTCCTACTACTGTAACATCTGTTGGGTCTGTACCTTCTGTTTGTACGAAACCTGCTGGTAAATCTGCATCATCTAAATCTACGCTTGCTGTTCCTGCTGCTACTACATCAGCACTATAACTACCATCAGCAGCTGTTGTTGTTGTTGTTACATTTCCTTCTGAATCTGTAATGGTTACATCTACATTTGCTATTCCTGGCTCGCCAGCGTCTTGTGTTCCGTTTCCGTTTAAGTCATTATATACTAAACCTTCTACAGTGCCCGGCACATTGAATCCGTTGTCTTCTTCTGTAACGGTTGTTCCTCCTACTACTGTAACATCTGTTGGGTCTGTACCTTCTGTTTGTACGAAACCTGCTGGTAAATCTGCATCATCTAAATCTACGCTTGCTGTTCCTGCTGCTACTACATCAGCACTATAACTACCATCAGCAGCTGTTGTTGTTGTTACTACATTTCCTTCTGAATCTGTAATGGTTACATCTACATTTGCTATTCCTGGCTCGCCGGCGTCTTGTGTTCCGTTTCCGTTTAAGTCATTATATACTAAACCTTCTACAGTGCCCGGCACATTGAATCCGTTGTTCTCTTCTGTAACGATTGTTCCTCCTACTACTGTAACATCTGTTGGGTCTGTACCTTCTGTTTGTACGAAACCTGCTGGTAAATCTGCATCATCTAAATCTACGCTTGCTGTTCCTGCTGCTATTACATCAGCACTATAACTACCATCAGCAGCTGTTGTTGTTGTTACTACATTTCCTTCTGAATCTGTAATGGTTA
>AAPD01000015.1 GCA_000153385.1 Flavobacteria bacterium BBFL7 | reverse complement strand
AAATAATCCAGTGTCTGATACTCAGATGATCTACGGATGAGCAATATGATCTAATGAGATGTGAGCTGATGATAGACGGTATGATTTAAGTGAGCTATCTCGCTTCGCGAAAGCGGATTCATATACAGATACAAATGGAAATGGAGTTGTAGACGCTGGAGACATGTTGACTTACACGTTTACTGTTACAAATACAGGAAATACAGTTGTATCTAATCTTACTATAGATGATACAGTTATAGGAGTTTCAAATTTACCAGTGACACCAGCTACTTTAAATCCTGGTCAAATAGGTACAGCTACTTCTATGTATATGATAACACAGGCAGATGTTAATGCAGGAAATGTTACCAACTCAGCAATTGTGACTGGTGATACTATTGATAGTAACGGAGATCCGTTACCACCTGTAACTGATGTTTCTGATGATCCAGCAGATCCTGCCGATCTTGACACTGATATGGATGGTGATGCAGAGGACCCTACAGTATTTGTGATAACTCCACTTTCTGAAATTGAATTAACTAAAGGCGGTGTATATGTAGATGTGAATATGGATGGTGTTATAAATGTTGGTGATAGAATCGACTATACCTTTACTGTTAGCAATACAGGTAATTTAGTTGTTTCAGGAACCGTTATTGATGATGCTACAATTGGCGTAACAGGACTCCTTGTTACACCAGACCCTATTGATCCAGGAATGTCAGGTACGGCAACTTCATCATACGTGTTCACGCAAATGGATATTGACAACGGTGGTGTTACCAATACTGCGATAGCAATGGGAACTACTATTGACGGACCAGTAAGCGATGTGTCCGATAGTGATAACCCAGCCGATGAGGATAACGACATGGATGGTGATACGACGAATGATCCAACGATTACACCGTTAACACCAAACGATGATATCGAGTTAGTTAAAGGTGGTGTTTATGCGGATACCAATGGTGATGGAGTTGTAAGTGTAGGTGATATGATTACCTATACCTTAACAGCGACCAACACAGGAACGACTACATTGACAGGCGTAACAGTAAGCGATGCTTTATTAGGAGTTGTAGCTCAAGCAACTACACCAGATACCTTATTACCAGGCGAGATGGGAACATTCACAGCAATGTATACGATCACTCAAATGGATATCGATAATGGAGGAGTTGAGAATACTGCGACAACAGATGCTACAAGTCCAAACGGACCAGTAAGCGATGTGTCCGATAGTGATAACCCAGCCGATGAGGATAACGACATGGATGGTGATACGACGAATGATCCAACGATCACACCGTTAACACCAAACGATGATATCGAGTTAGTTAAAGGTGGTG
>AAPD01000016.1 GCA_000153385.1 Flavobacteria bacterium BBFL7 | reverse complement strand
TATACGATCACTCAAATGGATATCGATAATGGAGAAGTTGAGAATACAGCGACAACAGATGCAACGAGTCCAAACGGACCAGTAAGCGATGTGTCAGATAGTGATAACCCAGCCGATGAGGATAACGATATGGATGGTGATACGACGAATGATCCAACGATCACACCGTTAACACCAAACGATGATATCGAGTTGGTTAAAGGTGGTGTTTATGCAGATACCAATGGTGATGGAGTTGTAAGTGTAGGTGATATGATTACCTATACCTTAACAGCGACCAACACAGGAACGACTACATTGACAGGTGTAACAGTAAGCGATGCTTTATTAGGAGTTGTAGCTCAGGCAACCACACCAGATACGTTATTACCAGGCGAGATGGGAACATTCACAGCAATGTATACGATCACTCAAATGGATATCGATAATGGAGAAGTTGAGAATACAGCGACAACAGATGCTACAAGTCCAAACGGACCAGTAAGCGATGTGTCCGATAGTGATAACCCAGCCGATGAGGATAACGACATGGATGGTGATACGACGAATGATCCAACGATCACACCGTTAACACCAAACGATGATATCGAGTTGGTTAAAGGTGGTGTTTATGCAGATACCAATGGTGATGGAGTTGTAAGTGTAGGTGATATGATTACCTATACCTTAACAGCGACCAACACAGGAACGACTACATTGACAGGTGTAACAGTAAGCGATGCTTTATTAGGAGTTGTAGCTCAAGCAACCACACCAGATACGTTATTACCAGGCGAGATGGGAACATTCACAGCAATGTATACGATCACTCAAATGGATATCGATAATGGAGGAGTTGAGAATACTGCGACAACAGATGCTACAAGTCCAAACGGACCAGTAAGCGATGTGTCCGATAGTGATAACCCAGCCGATGAGGATAACGACATGGATGGTGATACGACGAATGATCCAACGATCACACCGTTAACACCAAACGATGATATCGAGTTAGTTAAAGGTGGTGTTTATGCAGATACCAATGGTGATGGAGTTGTAAGTGTAGTGATATGATTACCTATACCTTAACAGCGACCAACACAGGAACGACTACATTGACAGGTGTAACAGTAAGCGATGCTTTATTAGG
>AAPD01000017.1 GCA_000153385.1 Flavobacteria bacterium BBFL7 | reverse complement strand
CTGGGTCTGGATCGGTTCCGTTAGAATCTCCATCTCCATCACAATCGGCTGCTTGCCAAATAGGATTACTTGTATCTGCTACACTTCCTGCTGTAAATACACATGGGTCATTTGGTGCTGGATCGGTTCCATTTGAATCACCATCGCCATCACAATCTGCTGCTGCCCATACGGCATAATTCTCATCTGTCGGTGCTGGTATTGTTGGATTCGTAACACTACATGGATCAAACGGCTCTGTACCATTCATTACTTCTTCTCCGTTGGTCTCACCATCACCATCACAGTCAGCGGCTGCCCATACGGCATAATTCGCATCACTTACATCTGGTATCGTTGCTGTTCCACTTACACTACATGGATCGGTTGGATCTGATCCATTCATGTCTTCTGTTCCGTTGGTCTCACCGTCACCATCACAATCGGCGGCTTGCCAGATTGGATTACTCGTATCGGCTGTACTTCCTGCTGTGAATACACATGGATCTGCTGGGTCTGGATCAGTTCCGTTAGAATCGCCATCGCCATCACAATCGGCGGCAGCCCAAATTGCATTACTCGTATCGGCTGTACTTCCTGCTGTAAACACACATGGATCTGCTGGGTCTGGATCGGTTCCGTTAGAATCTCCATCGCCATCACAATCGGCTGCTTGCCAAATAGGATTACTTGTATCTGCTACACTTCCTGCTGTAAATACACATGGGTCATTTGGTGCTGGATCGGTTCCATTTGAATCACCATCGCCATCACAATCTGCTGCTGCCCATACGGCATAATTCTCATCTGTCGGTGCTGGTATTGTTGGATTCGTAACACTACATGGATCAAACGGCTCTGTACCATTCATTACTTCTTCTCCGTTGGTCTCACCATCACCATCACAGTCAGCGGCTGCCCATACGGCATAATTCGCATCACTTACATCTGGTATCGTTGCTGTTCCACTTACACTACATGGATCGGTTGGATCTGATCCATTCATGTCTTCTGTTCCGTTGGTCTCACCGTCACCATCACAATCGGCGGCTTGCCAGATTGGATTACTCGTATCGGCTGTACTTCCTGCTGTAAATACACATGGATCTGCTGGGTCTGGATCAGTTCCGTTAGAATCG
>CH672374.1:1304543-2403690 GCA_000153385.1 Flavobacteria bacterium BBFL7 | reverse complement strand
ACTTCTACGTTTTCTATGCCTGGCTCGCCTGCATCTTGTGTCCCGTTTCCGTTTACATCATTATAAACTACTCCTGTTACCGTGCCTGGTACATTGAATCCATTGTCTTCTTCTGTCGTTGTTGCTCCAGCCGTTACTGTTACATCCGTAGGATCATCTCCTTCTGTTTGTACAAAACCTAATGGTAGATCTGCATCATCGATATCTACGCTTGCTGTGCCTGGTGCTGCTACTTGAGCCGTGTAAGTTCCTGTTGCATCCGTCTGAACAGTTACTGCTTGACCTGCACTGTCCGTAATCGTAACTTCTACGTTTTCTATGCCTGGCTCGCCTGCATCTTGTGTCCCGTTTCCGTTTACATCATTATAAACTACTCCTGTTACCGTGCCTGGTACATTGAATCCATTGTCTTCTTCTGTCGTTGTTGCTCCAGCCGTTACTGTTACATCCGTAGGATCATCTCCTTCTGTTTGTACAAAACCTAATGGTAGATCTGCATCATCGATATCTACGCTTGCTGTGCCTGGTGCTGCTACTTGAGCCGTGTAAGTTCCTGTTGCATCCGTCTGAACAGTTACTGCTTGACCTGCACTGTCCGTAATCGTAACTTCTACGTTTTCTATGCCTGGCTCGCCTGCATCTTGTGTCCCGTTTCCGTTTACATCATTATAAACTACTCCTGTTACCGTGCCTGGTACATTGAATCCATTGTCTTCTTCTGTCGTTGTTGCTCCAGCCGTTACTGTTACATCCGTAGGATCATCTCCTTCTGTTTGTACAAAACCTAATGGTAGATCTGCATCATCGATATCTACGCTTGCTGTGCCTGGTGCTGCTACTTGAGCCGTGTAAGTTCCTGTTGCATCCGTCTGAACGGTTACTGCTTGACCTGCACTGTCCGTAATCGTAACTTCTACGTTTTCTATGCCTGGCTCGCCTGCATCTTGTGTCCCGTTTCCGTTTACATCATTATAAACTACTCCTGTTACCGTGCCTGGTACATTGAATCCATTGTCTTCTTCTGTCGTTGTTGCTCCAGCCGTTACTGTTACATCCGTAGGATCATCTCCTTCTGTTTGTACAAAACCTAATGGTAGATCTGCATCATCGATATCTACGCTTGCTGTGCCTGGTGCTGCTACTTGAGCCGTGTAAGTTCCTGTTGCATCCGTCTGAACAGTTACTGCTTGACCTGCACTGTCCGTAATCGTAACTTCTACGTTTTCTATGCCTGGCTCGCCTGCATCTTGTGTCCCGTTTCCGTTTACATCATTATAAACTACTCCTGTTACCGTGCCTGGTACATTGAATCCATTGTCTTCTTCTGTCGTTGTTGCTCCAGCCGTTACTGTTACATCCGTAGGATCATCTCCTTCTGTTTGTACAAAACCTAATGGTAGATCTGCATCATCGATATCTACGCTTGCTGTGCCTGGTGCTGCTACTTGAGCCGTGTAAGTTCCTGTTGCATCCGTCTGAACAGTTACTGCTTGACCTGCACTGTCCGTAATCGTAACTTCTACGTTTTCTATGCCTGGCTCGCCTGCATCTTGTGTCCCGTTTCCGTTTACATCATTATAAACTACTCCTGTTACCGTGCCTGGTACATTGAATCCATTGTCTTCTTCTGTCGTTGTTGCTCCAGCCGTTACTGTTACATCCGTAGGATCATCTCCTTCTGTTTGTACAAAACCTAATGGTAGATCTGCATCATCGATATCTACGCTTGCTGTGCCTGGTGCTGCTACTTGAGCCGTGTAAGTTCCTGTTGCATCCGTCTGAACGGTTACTACTTGACCTGCACTGTCCGTAATCGTAACTTCTACGTTTTCTATGCCTGGCTCGCCTGCATCTTGTGTCCCGTTTCCGTTTACATCATTATAAACTACTCCTGTTACCGTGCCTGGTACATTGAATCCATTGTCTTCTTCTGTCGTTGTTGCTCCAGCCGTTACTGTTACATTCGTTGGGTCGGTTCCTTCGGTCTGAACAAAACCAGCAGGAAGGTCTGTATCCACAATATCTACAACAGTTGAACCTGCTATTACTGAGACTTGGTAATCACCATTTACGTCTGTAGTGACAGTTTGAGGGTTTCCATTTGTAGGAGTTATCAAAACATCAACTCCTGCTAAATCAGGTTCACCAGCATCTTGTGTTCCATTTCCATTTGAATCGTTATAAAGATGACCTGTTAATTGACCTACCTGCAAAGGTGTAACTGTAACATCATCAACTAAATTCCCATCAGCATCATTACCATCATCTGACACATCACTTGTCGCATCACCATTATCATCAACACCATTTGCAGTAGCTCTATTATCTACCTGACTAGCATTTATATCATCTTGATTAATAGTATATGTCGCAGTATAAACTATACTAGCTCCTACTCTAAGATCAAGTTCACCAGCATTACCTCCTTCAAAAGTACCGCCCGAACTATACATAGGCACAGGCAAAGGTGTTGCATTACCTGTAAAATCTCCTGCATTTTCATCAATAGAAATGTCAAAAGCAAAACTAGGACCCGCGTTTGTCAACGTATATGTATAATTAATAACTCCTGTAGAAGGATTAAAGGTACTTGTCTTAACTAGATCTAAAACAGCAGAACAGCCAAAATTTTCTGTAGCATCTTGAAAGTCAAAAGTACCGTCTGAATTAGTATCGGTAGGCACTGCATAACCTTCACCACCATTACCGCTAGTAACCAATCCATTATTTAGATTAACAGTCTCTGGATCAGGATTCCCTAGAACACCATTTTCATCCGCTTTCGCGAAAGCATCAAGAAAACCAGCCTCTTTAGCATCATTACATCCGTCACCATCAGAATCTAAGTCTAAATAATCTGGACCATCCGCACCATCTGTATCTGCTACGGTATAATTAACAATACCACTATCTTCTTGACCTGCATCTTGCACACTATCAGGAACACCATCCATACCAACTGGACCAGTCAATTGGCCATTTACATTAACTTGATCATGACCAGCTTCTACTGCATCGTAAATCCCATCATTATCAGAATCTAAATCTAGACTATCTATCACCCCATCACCATCACTATCATTACACTGAAATGCTTCAGAAACAATAAACACTTTACCATCTCCTCCATCACCATTAGCTGCTGGTGACACTTGTATCGTTTTAATTACAGCACCTGCAGGTGCAATATCAGAAAGAGGGAATGCTGCAATAGTAATAGGCTGACCAACAGAAGTATTTAAACCTGAATTAATATAATCAGTAACAGCTACATTCAGCGTACTTCCAATAAGCACGCCAGCAGCATCAAAAAATTGAATATCAAACGCATTATTTCCATCACGTTCGGAAACTAGTAAAAAGGAATCTCCTGAAACAACAACTGGAACATCATAAGTTAGAGTATAAAAATCAGAATCCAGCACAGCTCCCGAAAGCCCTTGAAAATGATTAAAATTAGGATCTCTAAATGAGCTTAATATTATATCGTTCCAATTAGGATTGGAAATATTAGCACCAGTCGGACCATCACCCTGACCAGAAACATTATTCAACACTTCATAAACTACATTATCACTCGTTGTTGAAAAATTCTCTTCATAAGAGTCTGGAAGAATAAACTCAGAATACTGAATTCCATTAATAGTTATAAAATCTAAATTTGCATCATTAATTCCACCTGTACCTGTAAAACTGAAAGAAGTATTACCTGCATTCAATGGACCAACAACAGTTGATGGCGTTAAACATTCAACAGAATCCAATATACCATCATTATCATCATCAAGATCTGCCTCATCAAATATTCCATCACCATCAGAATCAATAGAAGATTCCGTATCTCTAAAGTCGACATCACCACCGCCATTAACATCACCGTCAGCATCTGGCAGATCAGCGGTATTATTGATAGTACCATCCGGATCTAAATAATCATTAGAAGTACTATCAACAGCATCATCAAGACCGTCATTATCTAAATCGGCATTAGACAAAGTAAGCCCTGCTTCTGTTGTATCAACAATACCGTCATTATCACTATCTGTATCTTTATAATCAGGTATCCCATCTGAATCTGTATCTACTGGCGAAAGCCCTGTAGCACCATTATCATATGTATTCACTAGCCCATCATTATCAGAGTCAGCTACACTACCTTGAGCAGTAAAATCCTGGGTGCTTTGAGCCTCATTATTATCTGGAATACCATCACCATCTGAATCTAAATCAAATTGATCAATAACACCATCTCCATCAACATCATATTGATCACTAACACCGTCACCATTAGCATCTACAAAATTAGGATTAGCCGGCCCATCATCACCAGGTCCCGTACTTGGATCAAAATAATTAAACAATCCATCGCCATCATCATCACCTAAGGGGTCACCACCAGAAACACCAAAAAGTTCGTCAACATCTGCAATACCATCATTATCGTCATCAATATCAACGTTATCATCAATACCATCACCGTCTTTATCACATGAGGGCAATCTCAAGGAAACAGGATTGGACTCTTGAACATAACCATAAAACCAGGTATTAATCACCCGGTCATTACCATAATCATCACACAATAGTGCCGTATCTGAACCTAAACCACCCGAAACAGCAGGAACAGTTTGATCAGGATTTGAACCATTCCAACCATGAGTAGGTCCTGTGATAGGATCTAACAAATCAGTTCTTTGGTAAGTTCCTACAGTTATATTATTCCCGTCGTTATCATTTAAACCATTACAAACACCAAAAGCTACAAGAGCTGAATCATCCCAATATAAACTTTGATTAGAAAATAAAGGAGCAACAGCCTCAACAAATAAACCATCAACATTAAATTCCGCATCGTACATTGGTAAATTTGTACGACCTCTAAAAGTAGTTACAGTCACACTAACATTGGTATTCTCAGAAACCACAGTTCCATTTCCATCTACGCCATCCCAAAAGAGAACTTTATCACCTGGCTGTTCTTCAAAAGACTCCACTACCACATCGGACGTATTGGGCTGATAACCAGACACTCCGTTCAAATCCAACAAAATTGCTACGTCTCCTGCAGCATCTAACTTATAAGGAATATAATAAGCCCCTGGACACCCCAGAATATTGCCAGTCACCACTGGAGCAGCAACCGGAGCAGGAACAAAAACGTTTTGATCAGGAGAGGTAATAAAAACTTTATAACCATTATTCAGTCCTGGTGATGTACTTGAAGGTCTATTTGTTGACAATCGATTTGTCAAGAAATCGTTAGCTGGATCTGTATCATCTTCAACAACACCGAATCTATTCATAGACAACTCATAAGCCAAAGGTCTAAAGTCATCAGCAAAGTCAACTTTAACAATAACTCCATCATTCGTAAACGCGAAAAATTCACCTTCCACAGAGGCATCTAAGCTTGGTGTTGGAACATCAGCAGTACCAGCATTCTCATCTGCATCATCAAACAAATAAGCGATAAAACTCCATTTATCAGACCAAACTCTACCTAAAATTGGACCTGACGTCGCGGTACCAACTGTAAAATCAAAATAAGGCATGAAAAAGTTCAACTCATTACCAGAGTTAAATACAAAAGGAGTAACCCCACCATCAGTACTCACATAAATCTCAATATAAAAATCACCATCTGTAGTTGGGTCAAATACAAATGGATTATATCCATTTGTAACACCACCGACCCCATTGGGACCATTAAAGGCCTCCAAATAAGTAGCAATATAACCTAAATCACCTGGCGAAGGATCCACATTGTTAGCAGAACCATCATTAAATCTCCCTTGCTGAACTAATGTATTGGAGTTATCAAAAATTCTATAATAGGTAAAGCGACCTATTGCGGGATTATTAAAAGCCTCTAACCTCTGTAAAGCATTCACACCAAAATAAAAATTTTCATTTGCGTTATCCACAATTGTAAATCTTATCCTATTAGAATTAGGTGCATTGAAATAAGAACCTCTAATATTATTAGTTATATACAATGCTGTACCATTAGTTGGTTCAACACCTGTAGCAGATGGCGTCACCTGCTTAGTACCATCAGCATAAGATAAATTGCATGAGAATAATAAAAGAGAGAATGATAGAAGCAAAAATTTGTTTAACAAATTTTTGGAATTTTTTGGGGAGGTAAAAATGTCCATATATTGAAATACCTTATTAAGTGTAGTATACAAATTGACAAATGTTAAAAAAGCCAAAATATATAAGTGGCAAAAATAATTCTATTGCAGTAGGTTAAATCAGCAATTTAATGAATAAAACATACTTTTCGTTTATGAACAATATTTTATCGTTTAATAGCAACAAACTATCATGAGAGCATATTAACAAAAGTTGAAAATGAAAAAACTAACAAAAATTTTAAAAAATCATTTTGAAAATTTTAATTCAAGTCGAAAAACCTAATATTACAATCCTTAGATAGTATTAAATTAAATCACCCACTTACGTTATGACTAACCAAAAAAAGTCTCGCAAACAGCTTTAAAACACCTAAGTATTTTCAAACTATAATATTTAATTATTAATAAAATATTTTAAATAAGAAAGCCTGATGATAACATCAGGCTTTTGTTTACGCTTGTCCAGTAGGACCAAAATTTAAAGGAATCGGAGGCTGTTCATAATCCTTAATATCTCCATTTGCTTTTTCAAATTTCCGAACATTATCAGCAAGTGCTTTAGCTAATCGTTTAGCGTGTTGCGGAGTCAAGACAATTCTCGACTTAACCTTACTTTTAGGATTACCAGGCATTATATTAACAAAATCTACAACAAATTCAGACATAGAGTGATTAATAATAGCAAGGTTACTATACTGACCTTCCGCCACTTCGGCATCAATTTCTATATTTAATTTATTTTGATCTTGTTTCTCCATTTTAATTATAATTAGGTGTTGGTTCCTCTTTAGAAGCCATTAACTTTTCAAACTCTTCCTTAGACCCTACAATAATATCATCATAATTACGCATTCCAGTACCAGCTGGAATTCTGTGACCTACAATAACATTTTCTTTAAGTCCTTCTAATGAATCCACTTTACCACTAACCGCAGCTTCGTTCAATACCTTAGTTGTTTCTTGGAAAGAAGCAGCACTGATAAATGATTTAGTCTGAAGAGACGCTCTTGTAATACCTTGCAAAACAGGCTCGGCCGTAGCAGGGACTACATCTCTAGCTACTACTAACGCTTTATCTTCACGGCGTAATAAAGAATTCTCATCTCTTAATTCTCTTGAAGAGATCAATTGACCTAATTTCAGTGAATCAGAATCCCCAGCATCTTCAACTACCTTCATACCATAAAGTTTATCGTTTTCAACAATAAAATCTTCTGTATGTATTAATTGATTCTCTAAGAAAACTCCATCACCTGGATCTACAATTCTTACTTTACGCATCATTTGACGTACAACTACTTCAAAGTGCTTATCATTAATCTTAACACCTTGTAGTCGGTAAACTTCTTGAACTTCGTTCACAAGATATTGTTGTACAGCACTAGGTCCTTTAATAGCAAGAATATCTTTAGGAGTAATTGAACCATCTGATAAAGGCATTCCTGCTCTTACATAATCATTTTCTTGAACAAGAATTTGATTTGAAAGTTTAACAAGATACTTTTTAACTTCATCTGTTTTAGAGGTTACAATAATCTCACGGTTACCTCTCTTAATTTTTCCAAAAGCAACAACACCATCAATCTCACTAACTACCGCAGGATTAGAAGGATTACGTGCTTCAAATAATTCTGTTACTCGAGGAAGACCTCCAGTAATATCACCAGCCTTTGCAGACTTACGTGGTATTTTAACAAGAACCTTACCTACCTTAATTTTTTCTGAGTCATTCACCATTAGATGCGACCCAACCGGTAGGTTATAAGATATTTGTGTATCTCCTTTACTATCTACAATATGTAATGTTGGAATTAACTTCTTATCTCTAGAGTCCGTAATCACTTTCTCTTCATAACCAGTTTGCTCATCCGTCTCAACCTGGAAAGTTGTTCCCTGAATAATATTTTCAAACTTGATTTTTCCAGCAAATTCAGAAATAATCACACCATTAAATGGATCCCATTTAGCAAGAACATCTCCCTTTTTAACCTTAGAACCTGCTGTAGCATACAATTCAGATCCATAAGGAATGTTATTAGAATTAAGCAACATCTTTGTAGCTGGATGAAGCACTTTAGCTTCAGCAGTTCTAGAAATCACAACATTAACTGGATTACCAGTATTATCTTCACTCTTAACTAATTTAAGATCTTCAATTTCTAAAATACCATCATGCTTAGCTACAATTGTATTTTCTTGAGAAACGTTACCTGCAACACCACCCACGTGGAAAGTACGTAGCGTTAACTGTGTACCTGGTTCTCCAATAGACTGTGCAGCAATTACACCAACCGCTTCACCACGCATCACTAGTTTATTAGTTGCAAGGTTGCGACCATAACATTTCACACAAATACCTTTCTTAGCCTCACAAGTTAAAGGTGAACGTACCTCTACAGATTCTAAATCTGATGCCTCAATTATATCTGCAATTTCTTCAGTAATTAACTCACCTGCCTCAACAATAACTGTTTGTGTAGCTGGGTCAATTACATCATGAAGAGCTACTCTACCTAGTACACGTGCACTAAGTTTTTCCATAACTTCTTCATTCTTCTTAAGCGCAGAAACTTCAATTCCTCTCAAAGTTTCACAATCTTCTACATTCACAATTACATCTTGTGCAACATCATGTAAACGACGTGTTAGATAACCTGCATCTGCTGTTTTAAGAGCCGTATCCGCAAGACCTTTACGTGCACCGTGAGTAGAAATAAAGTATTCAAGAATTGATAAACCTTCTTTAAAGTTAGAAAGAATTGGATTTTCAATAATTTCTCCACCACCAGAATTAGATTTTTTAGGCTTAGCCATTAATCCACGCATACCTGTTAACTGACGAATCTGTTCTTTAGATCCACGAGCTCCAGAGTCAAGCATCATAAACACAGAGTTGAAACCTTGATTATCTTCTCTAATATTCTTCATAGCTAATTCAGTAAGCTCAGCGTTAGTAGCTGTCCATACATCAATAACTTGATTATATCTCTCGTTTTGAGTTATAAGACCCATACCATAATTTCCGCGTATTGCATCAACCTTAGTATTAGCTGCATCAATCATAGCTTGTTTCTCATCAGGTATCATAATATCACCTAGAGAGAATGATAATCCACCACGGAATGCAAAGCCATAACCCATGTCTTTAATTTCATCAAGTAACGCAGCCGTTCTTGGAACGTCAGTTACTTTAAGAATGTCTCCTATAATATCACGTAGCGCCTTTTTAGTAAGCACTTCATTAATATATCCAGCTTCATCCGGTACCGCTTGATTAAATATCACACGACCTGCTGTAGTTTCAATAACTTCTGCTTTATAAGAACCGTCTGGTTGCAGAAGATTAATTCTACATTTAACAGGCGCATTAATATCAACACGCTTCTCGTTGAATGCGATTACTAATTCTTCAGGACCATAGAAAGTTAACCCTTCACCTATAACCTTATGCTCAGGCGTTGAACGACGTAGCTTGGTCATGTAGTAAAGACCCAATACCATATCTTGAGATGGTACAGCAATAGGGCTACCATTTGCTGGGTTTAATATGTTATGTGATGCAAGCATCAATAACTGACATTCTAATATCGCTTCAGGACCTAATGGCAGGTGTACCGCCATTTGATCACCATCAAAATCGGCATTAAATGCTGTACACACTAATGGGTGTAACTGGATTGCTTTACCTTCAATCAACTTTGGTTGGAATGCTTGAATTCCAAGTCTGTGAAGTGTAGGAGCACGGTTTAACATCACTGGATGTCCTTTAAGAACATTCTCCAAGATATCCCAAACAACAGGTTCTTTCTTATCTATTATTTTCTTTGCAGATTTTACTGTCTTTACGATACCACGCTCAATAAGCTTACGTATTACAAATGGCTTGTAAAGCTCTGCAGCCATATCCTTAGGGATACCACACTCATATAATTTAAGCTCTGGTCCAACAACAATTACAGAACGTGCAGAATAATCCACACGCTTACCTAGTAAGTTCTGACGGAAACGCCCTTGCTTACCTTTTAATGAATCTGATAAAGATTTAAGAGGTCTGTTAGAGTCTGTTTTAACAGCACTAGATTTTCTCGTGTTATCAAGAAGTGAATCAACCGCTTCTTGCAACATACGCTTCTCATTACGCAAGATTACTTCTGGAGCTTTTATCTCCATCAATCTCTTTAAACGATTGTTACGTATAATTACACGACGGTATAAATCATTTAAATCTGAAGTTGCAAAACGACCACCATCTAGAGGCACAAGAGGTCTTAATTCTGGTGGGATAACTGGGATCACCTTCATGATCATCCACTCAGCCTTATTTTCTCTTAAAACATTAGACTCTTTAAGCGCTTCTACAACTTGTAAACGCTTTAAAGCTTCCGTTTTACGTTGCTTAGAAGTTTCGTTATTTGCCTTGTGACGTAAATCATAAGACAATCCTTCTAAATCGATACGTTGCAAAAGGTCTATTAGACATTCTGCTCCCATCTTAGCTATAAACTTATTAGGATCTGAGTCTTCTAAATATAAATTCTCTTGAGGAAGACTATCTAAAATATTTAGATACTCCTCTTCAGTAAGAAATTCTAATTTTTGAACTGGTTCACCTTCTTCATTTTTTGCAATACCTGGTTGAATTACTACATAACGTTCGTAGTAAATAATCATATCAAGCTTCTTTGAAGGAAGTCCTAATAAATAACCAATTTTGTTAGGAAGACTACGGAAATACCAGATGTGCGCAACTGGCACAACAAGGTTAATATGCCCTATACGATCACGACGTACTTTCTTCTCAGTTACCTCTACACCACATCGATCACATACAATTCCTTTATAACGTATACGCTTATACTTTCCACAGGCACACTCATAATCCTTTACAGGACCAAAAATGCGCTCACAAAAAAGTCCGTCACGCTCTGGTTTGTGCGTACGGTAATTAATCGTCTCTGGTTTTAATACCTCACCTTTAGACTCTGCGAGAATAGATTCTGGTGATGCGAGACCGATTGAAATTTTTGAAAATTTCTTCTGGGTTGGGGCGTCTTTATATCTAGCCATAATTATGGTACTATTTTTAGTTAAAGCTGGTGAGAGTTATGATTACGCTTTCGCGAAAGCGTAATCATAAAAACCACCGTTAAAAAATTAATCCTCAAGTCTTAAGTCTAATCCTAGACCTTTCAACTCGTGCATTAATACATTAAATGATTCTGGAAGACCAGGTTCTGGCATAGGCTCACCTTTTACAATAGCCTCATAAGTCTTTGCACGTCCTATAACGTCATCCGACTTCACAGTTAAGATTTCACGCAGTGTACTAGACGCTCCATAAGCCTCTAGTGCCCATACTTCCATCTCTCCAAATCGCTGACCACCAAATTGTGCTTTACCACCAAGTGGTTGCTGAGTAATCAATGAGTATGGTCCGATAGAACGAGCGTGCATCTTATCATCTACCATGTGTCCTAGTTTCAACATATAAATCACACCAACTGTTGCAGGTTGATCAAATCTATCTCCAGTACCACCATCATATAAATATGTATGACCGAAACGTGGGATTCCTGCTTCATCTGTATAAGCATTAATCTGATCTAAAGTAGCTCCATCAAAAATAGGTGTTGCAAAAGTTTTTCCTAACTTCTGTCCTGCCCATCCTAGAACCGTTTCATAAATCTGACCAATGTTCATACGTGAAGGTACACCAAGTGGATTCAACACGATATCCACAGGCGTTCCATCTTCAAGGAAAGGCATGTCTTCCTGACGCACAATACGTGCAACAATACCTTTATTACCGTGACGACCGGCCATTTTATCTCCTACCTTAAGTTTACGCTTTTTAGCGATGTATACTTTTGCTAGTTTGATAATTCCAGCAGGAAGTTCATCTCCTACAGAGATGGTAAACTTCTCGCGACGTAATGATCCTTGAAGATCATTTTCTTTAATTTTATAATTGTGTAGTAAATCAGCAATCATCTCATTGGTATCTTTACTTGTTGTCCAAGTACCAGATACTAAGTGAGTATAATCATCTACCGAGTGTAACATTTTAAGAGTATACTTCTTTCCTTTAGGAAGAACCTCTTCTCCTAAATCATTAAAGACACCTTGTGAAGTTTTACCACTTACAATTTCAAATAATTTTTCAATTAGACGTTCTTGTAGATTATCAAATTTTGATTGATAAGCCTGTTCTAATTTTGCAATATCCTCTTTATCTTGAGCTCTTTTTCTCTTATCCTTTACTGCTCTAGAGAATAACTTTTTATCAATTACAACACCACGTAATGATGGAGAAGCTTTAAGTGAGGCGTCTTTTACATCACCAGCTTTATCACCAAAAATAGCACGCAATAATTTTTCCTCAGGAGTCGGATCAGATTCACCTTTAGGTGTAATTTTACCTATCAATATATCTCCAGGCTTCACTTCTGCTCCGATACGGATCATACCTTGCTCATCAAGATCTGCAGTCGCTTCCTCAGAAACATTTGGTATATCTGGAGTCAATTCTTCATTACCAAGTTTAGTATCCCTAACATCTAAAGAATACTCATCAACATGAATTGAAGTAAAGATATCTTCACGAACCACTTTTTCAGATATAACGATCGCATCCTCAAAATTATAACCTTTCCAAGGCATAAAGGCCACTTTCATGTTACGTCCTAAAGCAAGTTCGCCTGCTTCAGTTGCATAACCTTGACATAAAACTTGACCTCTATTTACGCGATCACCTTTCTTAACGATAGGCTTAAGCGTAATACTAGTACCTTGATTGGTCTTACGGAATTTTATAAGATTATAAGTAGTCTCTTCAGGCTCAAAACTAATTGCTATTTCACGATCTGTTCTGTCATACTTAATGCTGATACGTTGAGCATCAACATAAGTAACTTCTCCATCACCTTCAGCATTAATAAGTACACGAGAATCTGTTGCAACCTGTCTCTCTAGACCAGTCCCAACAATTGGTGCATCTACTCTTAATAAAGGTACCGCCTGACGCATCATGTTAGACCCCATCAGTGCACGGTTTGCATCATCATGTTCCAAGAAAGGAATTAACGAAGCTGAAATAGAGGCAATTTGATTAGGAGCAACATCAGCATAAACAACTTCTGTAGGATCAACAACTGGGAAATCACCTTCCATACGTGCGATAACCTTATCTTGATCTATCTTACCTTTACCATTTAAAGGTAGATTTGCTTGCGCAATATGCATCCCTTCTTCTTCTTCAGCACTTAAATAAGTAGGCTCTTCTTCAAGATTCACTACTCCATCTTTAACTGAACGATATGGTGTTTCAATGAATCCCATACTATTCACCTTAGCAAATACTGCCAAAGATGATATTAGACCAATGTTTGGACCTTCAGGAGTTTCAATTGGACATAACCTTCCATAGTGTGTATAGTGAACATCACGAACCTCGAATCCAGCTCTTTCCCTAGAAAGACCACCTGGTCCTAGTGCAGACAATCGACGCTTGTGCGTAATCTCTGCAAGAGGATTCGTTTGATCCATGAATTGAGATAACTGGTTTGTACCAAAGAATGAATTAATTACAGAAGACAAAGTCTTTGCATTAATCAAGTCTATAGGTGTGAAAACTTCATTATCTCGTACGTTCATACGTTCACGTATTGTTCTAGCCATACGCGCTAGACCAACACCAAATTGTTGCGAAAGTTGTTCTCCAACAGTTCTAACACGACGATTTGATAAGTGATCAATATCATCAATCTCTGCTTTTGAGTTTATTAACTCAATTAGATATTTGATAATTGTAATGATATCCTCTTTGGTAAGAACTTGCTTATCCATAGCAATATCCAGACCTAATTTTTTATTCATTCTATAACGACCAACTTCACCTAAGTTATAACGTTGATCTGAGAAGAATAATTTATCTATGATACCACGTGCTGTTTCCTCATCTGGCGGCTCAGCATTACGTAGTTGTCTATATATATGTTCTACAGCTTCTTTTTCAGAATTCGTAGGATCTTTTTGTAATGTGTTATGAATTATAGCATAATCTGCAGACTGATTATCTTCTTTGTGAAGTAAAATCGTTTTAGCCTGAGATTCCATAATCTCGTCAATGTGCTCTTTATCCAATACTGTATCACGATCAAGAACAATCTCGTTACGTTCAATAGAAACAACCTCTCCAGTATCTTCATCAACAAAATCTTCGTGCCACGTTCTTAAAACACGTGCAGCTAATTTACGACCAAGGTACTTTTTAAGACCTGTTTTAGAAGCTTTAACTTCCTCTGCAAGATCAAAAATCCCAAGTATATCTTTATCTCTTTCAAATCCGATGGCACGGAAAAGAGTTGTTACAGGTAATTTCTTTTTACGATCGATATACGCATACATAACGCTATTAATATCTGTCGCAAACTCAATCCATGAACCCTTAAAAGGAATTACACGGGCTGAATATAATTTAGTCCCATTTGCATGGAATGACTGACCAAAGAAAACTCCAGGAGAACGGTGTAATTGAGAAACTACAACTCGCTCTGCTCCATTAATGACAAATGTTCCGGAAGGTGTCATATAAGGAATAGTCCCTAAATAAACATCTTGAACAATTGTTTCAAAGTCTTCATGCTCTGGATCAGTACAGTATAATTTAAGTCGTGACTTAAGGGGCACGCTATAGGTTAAACCTCGCTCAATACACTCTTGAATAGAGTATCTAGGAGGATCTACGAAGTAATCAAGAAACTCCAACACAAATTGATTGCGAGTATCTGTAATTGGAAAGTTCTCCATGAAGGTATTATAAAGACCTTCTACTTCTCTTTTATCAGACTTCGTTTCTAATTGAAAGAAATCTTGAAAAGATTTAATTTGGATATCTAGCAGATCAGGATAATCTGCTTTAGTTGTTACCGTCGAAAAATTAATTCTCTCTGTGTTTGTTGCCAGCATCAATGCACGGTATTAAAGGTTAAAAAAAGCGTTATCAATGACGTCTCATCTTTATACGCAAAATGGTCTAAACCTGTGAGCCTCGCTCACAGGTTTAAACCGATAATGTTTAGTTAAGAAGAATTACTTCAACTCAACCTCAGCACCAGCTTCTTCAAGCTGTGCTTTAAGTGCTTCTGCCTCATCTTTAGACACACCTTCCTTAATTGGAGATGGTGCATTATCTACAAGGTCTTTTGCATCTTTAAGTCCAGCACCTGTAAGTTCTTTTACAAGCTTAACTACTGCTAATTTAGCACCACCTGGAGCCTTAAGGATAACATCAAATTCAGTTTGCTCATCAGCAGCAGCGTCTCCACCACCAGCTGGTCCAGCCATAGCTACAGCAGCTGCTGCAGGCTCAATTCCATACTCATCTTTAAGAATGGTTGCTAGTTCGTTTACTTCTTTTACAGTTAAGTTTACTAACTGCTCAGCGAAATCTTTTAAATCTGCCATTTTTCTATCGTTTAATAAAATTTATAAATAATTGTTTGCGTACTCTTTAATACTATCTTTCAGATAGCGTCTTGATTAAACCTGCAATTGTACTACCACCTGATTTAAGTGCAGATACAACATTCTTAGCAGGAGATTGAAGAAGTCCAATAACCTCACCAATCATTTCTTCCTTAGATTTGATGTTACTCAATTCTTCGAATCTATCACCTACGTAAATAGCCTCTTCAATATAAGCTCCTTTAAGGATAGGTTTATCTGATTTTTTTCTAAATGTTTGAATAACCTTTGCCGGAGCATTAGCTACTTCAGAAATCATTATAGAAGTATTTCCTTTTAACAACTCTGGTAACTCACCAAAATCTTTATCTGAAGCCTCCATTGCCTTTTCAAGCAAAGTATTTTTAACTACAGAAATAGAAACATTAGCTTTAAAACAAGCCCTTCTCAAATTAGATGTGTCTGATGCATTTAAACCAGATATATCTGCTAAATAGATTGTTGAACTATTACCTAACGTAGCAGTCAAATCTTGAATAACATTTGCTTTTTCTTCTCTTGTCATGATCTAGATTTTTTAGTCGTCTGCAAAACGTTTAGCATCAATAGAGATACCAGGACTCATTGTACTGGACATGAATATACTTTTAATATAAACACCTTTTGACGTTGTTGGTTTCAGTTTAACTAACGTGTTAATCAATTCTTTTGCATTACCAGCAATTTTATCAGCATCAAATGACACTTTACCAATTGCAGCATGTATAATACCTGTCTTATCAACTTTGAAGTCAATTTTACCAGCTTTCACATCAGAAACAGCTTTAGCTACATCCATAGTAACCGTTCCTGTTTTCGGGTTAGGCATCAAACCTCTTGGCCCTAATACACGACCTAAAGGACCTAATTTACCCATAACACTTGGCATAGTGATGATAACATCAACATCTGTCCAACCGCCTTTAATTTTATCTAGATACTCATCAAGACCAACATAATCAGCACCAGCAGCAGTAGCTTCAGATTCTTTATCTGGAGTTACTAAAGCCAAAACCTTTACGTCTTTACCTGTACCATGAGGTAAAGTCACTACACCTCTAACCATTTGATTAGCCTTACGCGGATCAACATTAAGCCTCACTGCAAGATCTACTGAAGCATCAAACTTCACATTGGTTACATCTTTTACCAATTTAGAAGCATCTGCCAATGAATACATCTCTGCACTATCGATCTTTGAATGCGCTTCTTTTTGTTTTTTCGTTAATTTTGCCATTGTTACATTTTTTTAAGCTGGAGCATCTCCACCTTTAACGTTAACACCCATTGATCTAGCAGTACCAGCAACCATTCTCATAGCACTGTCTACTGTAAATGCATTCAGGTCAGGCATTTTATCCTCTGCAATCAATCTTACTTGATCCCAACTGATAGTTGCTACCTTTTTACGATTTGGTTCTCCACTACCACCTTTAAGTTTTGCTGCTTCTAGGATTTGAACTGCCGCTGGAGGTGTTTTAATAACAAAGTCAAAAGACTTGTCTTTGTAAACAGTGATTGCAACTGGTAACACTTTACCAGGCTTATCTTGGGTTCTAGCATTAAACTGCTTACAGAACTCCATGATATTCACACCAGCCGCACCTAATGCAGGTCCTACAGGAGGAGATGGATTTGCCGCACCACCTCTAACTTGTAATTTTACAACCTTAGATACTTCTTTAGCCATTTTTAAAAAATTTCAATTTATATGATAAACAAAAAGTGGAAGCCTTTTGGTTATCTAAAACGCAACATTTATACTTTCTCTACTTGCATATAACTTAACTCCAACGGAGTTTTACGACCAAAAATCTTCACCATCACCTCAAGCTTACGCTTCTCTTCATTAACCTTCTCAATAGTACCATTAAAACCATTAAAAGGACCATCAACCACCTTAATCGTCTCTCCTACCTTGTAAGGAATCGCTATATTATCAACTTGCTCAGCAAGTTCATCTACTTTTCCTAGCATCCTATTCACTTCACTTTTTCTCAAAGGAACAGGATCTCCACCTTTTGTCTCACCTAGAAACCCGATAACACCATTAACAGACTTAATAATATGCGGAACCTCTCCTTCAAGTCTAGCTTGAATCATTATGTAGCCAGGAAAATAAACTTTTTCCTTATTAATTTTTTTACCGTTACGAATTTGAACAACTTTCTCGGTAGGAACGAGAATTTGCTTTAAATAATCCTGTAAATTATGGTGAGCAATTTCAGATTCAATATAATCCTTAATCTTATTCTCTTGACCACTTACAGACCTTACCACATACCAATGCATCACTTCGTTATTATCAACTGCCATAATGTGGTTTTTAACTATTCTTAATCCAAGAGAAATAATTAGTAATCACTTTACTAAAAACTGAATCAATACCCCAAATAATCAAGGCAAACACTATTGAAAAAACAGCAACCGTAACAGTCAATTTTTGAGCCTCAGACCAAGTTGGCCAAGACACATGATTTGTTAATTCACTGTACGATTCTTTTACGTAACTTACTAATCCCATAAATAGAATTCTATTATAAAATCTAAAAGATTTTGTTATTAATTTCGAGAAAACTCGATAATGCACGGGTTGAGAGACTCGAACTCCCGACACCTGGTTTTGGAGACCAGTGCTCTACCAACTGAGCTAAACCCGTATTTATTAAGAAACACTCTTAATAAAGGGAAAGTATCCTATCTAATTTAGATAGGATACTTAAGTATTAGAACTAGAAAATTAATCTAGTATTTCAGTAACCTGACCTGCACCTACTGTTCTACCACCTTCACGGATAGCAAAACGTAAACCAAGGTTTAACGCGATAGGCTGAATTAAATCCACTGTGATTGTCAAGTTATCACCAGGCATAACCATCTCAACACCTGAAGGTAAAGCTATATTACCTGTTACATCCGTTGTTCTAACATAGAACTGTGGACGATAGTTGTTATGAAATGGAGTATGACGACCACCTTCTTCTTTCTTAAGAATATAAACCTCAGCTTTAAATTTAGCATGTGGAGTAACAGATCCAGGCTTAACGATAACCATACCACGAGAAATTTGAGTTTTCTCAATACCTCTTAATAGAATACCTGCATTATCACCTGCCTCACCTCTATCAAGAATCTGACGGAACATTTCAATACCAGTAATAGTAGAAGTCAACTTCTCAGCACCCATACCAATAATCTCAACAGGATCACCAGTATTAGCAACACCAGTCTCAATACGACCAGTAGCAACAGTACCACGTCCAGTAATAGAGAATACATCCTCAATAGGCATCAAGAAAGGCTTATCCATATCACGAACAGGCTCCTCAATCCAAGCATCAACTGCCTCCATTAACTCAAGAACTGTATCTACCCACTTTTGCTCACCATTAAGAGCACCTAGTGCAGAACCAGAAACAACAGGCCCATTATCACCATCATACTCATAAAAAGATAATAAATCACGAACTTCCATATCCACTAATTCAAGAAGCTCCTCATCATCAACCATATCCACTTTATTAAGGAATACTACAATACGAGGAATACCTACTTGACGACCAAGAAGTATGTGCTCACGAGTTTGAGGCATTGGACCATCAGTTGCAGCAACAACCAAAATAGCTCCATCCATCTGAGCAGCACCTGTAACCATGTTCTTAACATAATCGGCGTGACCAGGACAATCTACGTGCGCATAGTGTCTGTTTTGAGTTTGATACTCAACATGTGATGAATTAATAGTAATACCACGCTCTTTTTCTTCTGGAGCGTTGTCAATTTGATCAAAACTTGTCGCATTAGAGAAACCAGCATCAGCAAGAACTTTAGTAATTGCAGCAGTAAGTGTAGTTTTACCGTGGTCAACGTGACCAATTGTTCCTACATTAAGGTGGGGTTTCGAACGATCGTACGTTTCTTTAGCCATAATTTATAATCTTAATTTATATTAGTGTTCAATTCAATTGCTAATAAGATAAAACCAAATCAGCATATACTAGAAATGGCCCCAACTAGAGACCTTTTTATTCAGAGCCAATGACGAGATTTGAACTCGTGACCTCTTCCTTACCAAGGAAACGCTCTACCCCTGAGCTACACCGGCGATTAAACCATTATAGATTTAAGGAACAGAGTTGACCTTAAAAAACATGCATAAATGCACACTTAAACTTTAGAGCGAGAGACCGGGTTCGAACCGGCGACATTCAGCTTGGAAGGCTGACGCTCTACCAACTGAGCTACTCTCGCATTTATCAACAATAAATTGCTGAATGGTAATCAAAATTTCAACAAATCCCATAACATGAGATTTTGTGTGGGGAGAGCAGGATTCGAACCTGCGAAGGTTTCCCAACGGAGTTACAGTCCGTCCTCGTTGGCCGCTTGAGTATCTCCCCTAAAGCCAAAATGACTTAATATTTAAAGAGCCGATGGAGGGACTCGAACCCACGACCTGCTGATTACAAATCAGCTGCTCTAGCCAGCTGAGCTACATCGGCTTTTCCCTTTTTACCTGCGTAAAAAAGTCCGCTATTTCTAACGGACTGCAAATGTAAGAGTATTTTTTAATTCACAAAATATTTTTTAAAAAAAATTAATGAGAATTTTGTTTTTCTTTTCTTTTTTTGAGCTGACGTTCCAATGCACCCGCACATTCATCGATACATTGCTCAAAGGATTTACATGTCTTTGAGGCAATTAGGTCTTCACCAGGCACAAATAACCGAACTTCAATTATTTTATTTTCTGGAGCTGAAGTTTTTTGAACTTTTAAATAAACATCGGCATTTATGATCTTACTATAGAAATGTTCTAGTTTATCTAATCTTTCTTGAATAAATTCAATCAGTTTTACGTCTGCATTAAAATTTACAGACTGCACATTTATCTTCATAAGCTATTTATTTAATTAATCTTTTTTTGAGCGCGGATGCGCATTTCTATGCATCTCTTTTAACATCTCCATACTGGAATGCGTATAAACCTGAGTAGAAGCGAGACTAGCATGACCTAACAACTCCTTAACTGCATTTAAATCAGCCCCTTCATCTAACAAATGAGTTGCAAAAGAATGCCGTAGAATATGCGGACTCGTTTTCACCTTTTGAGACACCTTACTAAAATACGATTTAATAATCCTATAAACAAGACCTGGATAAAGTTTATCTCCTTTTCTGGTCACAAATAATTCAGGCCTCTTGTCCGTTTCAATACTCTCTTTCAATAAAAGATAGGCCTCAACTTTAAATTTTACAGACTCTAGCATTGGAATTAAACGCTCTTTATTCCGTTTACCTACGACTTTTATAGTCCTACTTAGTAAATTAACATTTTCAATTCTTAAGTTGATTAACTCTTCTCTCCTCACACCAGTCACATAAAACAACTCAATAATCAATAAATCTCTGACCGATTCAAAATCTTCAGAATCATAAGACGCGTTAAGAATTTGTTGCACTTCCTGTTTAGAAAAGGGTATTTGAATATTTTTTGAAACTTTAAGACTCTTATGATTAGATAGAGGATGGTAATCTATTTGTTCTATAAGAAGCAAGAATTTAAAATAGCTTTTTAACGCCGCGACTTTTCTATTTACCGTTCTTGAGCTTAATTGTTGATCTAATAATAAAGCCAACCAAGTCCTAATAATCGGATAAGAGGCGTTTTGAATTTCAAGATCATACTCATCCATCAAAAATAATCCGAATTGCTCGAGATCTTTCTCATATGCAGTAATAGTATTTTGAGAATATTTTTTCTCAAAAGACAAATAATCAAGATAAGATTTTAAGGACATAAAAAAACCGCTAGAAAGTAAAATTAAGAATTTTACCACTAGCGGTCTTTAAAAAATTAAGAAATACTAGATATTCTCTGCATCTCTTAAGTGCTGTATGTAAGACGCTTTTATCTTTTGCGCTCTTTTTGCAACGGATGGTTTAGTAAACTGTTGCCTTCTGCGGAGTTCGCGCATTTTGCCTGTACGATCAAATTTTCTTTTGAAACGCTTTAGAGCTCTATCGATATTTTCTCCGTCTTTAACTGGAATTATTAACATAGTGTCATCACCTCCTCTCTTTGGGACGGCAAAAATACATATTTATTTATAATTACAAAGGTTTTTACAAATTACACTTTCGCGAAAGCGTCATTAAACAATATCTACTATTTTGCTGCAGGTTGATAATCTTTACCATCCATAACCATTTTGGCGATGATTTCACGCATGATTTCACTAGTACCGCCACCTATAGGCCCCAAACGACTATCTCTCCACATTCTAGCAAGAGGATATTCCTCTATATACCCATAACCTCCTAAGTATTGTAGGCACTTATAAATGACCTCATCTGCAATTTTAGTTGAAACTAACTTAGACATACTAGCTTCTTTAACAGGATACAAACCTTGATCGAGTTGTTCTGAAATTGAGTAATTGAAATTCTTTGCCATCTCTACTTCACTATACATATCTGCCATACCATGTCGTAGCGCCTGAAATTTATCAATCGTAGTTCCAAAAGCAGTGCGTTCTCTCATATACTGGGCAGTGTATCCCAATGCATACTCTGCTCTAGCATGCGCATTGATTCCCATGATTAAACGTTCTAAAGCAAAATGTTGCATAATATAAGGAAAACCTTTCCCTTCTTCACCCATTAGGTTCTCTGCGGGAATACGAACATTATCGAAACCTATTTCTCCCGTATCACTTGCTCTCCAACCCAACTTATTAAGTTTTGTAGCACTAATACCTGGTGTATCTCTATCCATTACAAAAATAGAGATCCCACGACCTTTAGCATCTGGATCTGTTTTTGCAGCAATTACTAAATAGTCACTGTAAACCCCATTTGTTATAAATGTTTTAGAACCATTAATAACATAATGATCACCATCTTTAACCGCTGTTGTTCTCATTCCTGCAACATCACTTCCGCCAAAAGGCTCTGTGATACCTAGACATCCTATTTTTTCTCCTGTTAATGTAGGAACTAAATATTCTTGTTTGATTCGTTCATCTCCTTCTTTAAGCAAGTGTTGCGCTCCTAAAAATGCCTGAACCCACATGGCTGCAGCAAATCCTCCAGAGTTAATACGTTGCATTTCTTCAAGAAATATAACCGTGTAGAAAAAGTCTAGATTTAGACCACCATACTCTTCTGGGTAATACAAGGCGAAATAGCCCATCTCACCCATTTTTTCAAAAATCTCCCGATCAATTTTACCTGTTTCTTCCCATCTATCGATATGTGGAACAGCTTCTTTATTAAGAAAATCTCTAAAACTCTGTCTGAAGACGTTATGTTCTTCAGTAAAATATTTTGAATACATATAAAGTAGTTAATCTGTTGATTTAGTCAAGCGTCAAATATAGCTGAATTAGCTCTAATTTTTCTTCAGGAAACCTAGAGGTTAACACAACTTTATCCCAACTTTTAAAGCCTTCTCTCAATGTACGTTGTTTTAAAAGTTGATCGACTAAATAGTCGTTAAAATATGGAACACTTAACAGTTCGTCTCTATTTGCCGTATTAAGTGCGATTTTACTATCAAGACTTGTTGAGTTTATATAAAAATGTTTTTTCAATTGAACCATCGTAGAGTCCGTAAGCCCATAGACGCTACGAACTTGCCTCATATCTATAAATCCTTTTAAAAATTCACGCTCTTTAATAATCCTCCCAGATAATGCTGGCCCTATACCATAAACCGCCTTAAGCTCATCTTGTGTAGCAGTGTTAATATCCTTAGCAACAACCTTTCGTTCTTTGAACGGAACAAATTTGTTTTGCTTTTTAGGATTAGTAACCCATTCTGGAAATTTAAAATATGGACTAATACTATCTAGCCACTGATCTGAAACACCTGTAACATTTTGAAAGTCTTTTTTTGAATTAATCCATTTATTGCTTTCGCGAAAGCGATGTAGTTTATCGAGTTCTGTCTCACTCATCCCCAAAACATAGCCCCTATAATCAGTTATATAATTAGGATTGAAGGGGTAAATCTTATTCTTACGAAGGTTTGCGACATTTTTTAATGAATCAATTTGAGATTGATATTCACTAATATCTTCTAGAATGAGGTGCTTTCGAGATCTATTAATTGCTATAATGTAACTTACAACTACAATAATCAATAAAATTATTAATACAAAAATCCCTCTTTGTTGTTTCCGATTGAACAAAAAGAGGGATTTAAGATTTTTCATCAGTACAAAAATTAATCGATAGCTTTTGCCTTTAATTTAATTGCACTCATATACTTGTTAAGCTCTTTCTTAACCTTAGGTGCTAGCAGAACGATACCTATCATATTAGGTACCATCATTGAAAAAATCATAGCATCAGAGAACCCAATAACATTCCCTAAACTAGCGGCTGAACCAATTACTACAAATACACAAAATAAAATTTTATAAGTATACTCAGTCCTAGTAGTCCTACCAAAAAGATAAGCCCAGGCTTGATACCCATAATATGACCAAGAAATCATTGTTGAGAATGCAAATAACACTACCGCCAATGTAAGTACATATGGGAACCAACCTATTACGGATTCAAATGCTCCAGAGGTTAATAAAATCGCATCAGCATCGTTGAGACCAGCATTTTCTGAACTAACATTTCCTGTAATGATTAATACCAATGCCGTCATTGTACAAACTACAACCGTATCAATAAATGGTTCTAATAATGCCACTAAACCTTCACTAGCTGCATATTTTGTTCTAACTGCCGAGTGCGCAATTGAAGCACTACCTACACCAGCCTCATTTGAGAATGCTGCTCTACGGAAACCTTGAATTAAAACTCCTATCGCTCCACCAGCAACACCTTCAGGACTAAATGCTCCATCGATTATTTGAGTAAAAGCCTCTCCTATCATATCAAAACGAGCAAATATCACCCAAAGTGATGCGCCTACATATATAACTACCATAAAAGGTACAATCTTATCTGTAACCTTAGCAATTGATTTAATACCACCGATAATAACGATACCTACAAATACAGCCATAAATAAACCAAAAGCCCATTTATAACCATATAAAAATGATTCAGTACCACCTGTAATATTTTCAACCATTTGAGCAGCTTGATTTGCTTGGAACATATTTCCACCACCAAATGATCCACCGATACACATAATTGCAAATAAAACGGCTAAAACTTTACCTAAACCGGCAAGGCCCATCGATTTTAATCCTTTAGTAAGGTAATACATAGGTCCACCATAAATAGTTCCATCAGGTCCAACATCTCTATACTTTACACCTAACGTACATTCTACGAACTTAGACGCCATGCCTAAAAATCCAGCGACAATCATCCAAAATGTAGCTCCTGCTCCACCTACTGATACTGCTACTGCAACACCTGCAATATTACCAAGACCAACTGTTGCAGATAATGCCGCAGTTAATGCTTGAAAGTGAGATACTTCACCGTCCGAACTTTCATCTCTAATTGTATCTTTAATATCTCCATCTATCTTGATTTCATCGCTCACCTCTTCTAAGTGTTCTTCAAGATTATCAACTGTATTGATATCTACACCATTTGCGATACCATCTTCTCCATAAAGCATTTCTGCACCATGCTTTTCAATATCCTCATACTTACCTCTTACTACTTGTATAGCTCTCCATATACCAGTGAAGTTTATGAACTTAAAATAAATAGTAAAAAAAAGAGCTCCTAAGATAAGTGGGAACAATACCCAGTAAATTTTTATTTCATCAGTAAAAGGAATTTGATAAAAGACTCCTTGAACATAATCACCGGTTGCCCAACCAAAGGCATCATCAATCTTTTCATCTAATCCTTTCTCTGCAGTATCTTGTGCAAAAACTAGTGCTGGCATAATAAAGGCCAGCATTGATAAACATACTTTATAAATACGTTTCATTCTTTTTTTGATTTAAATTTTGGTTAAGTCAGCAAGATGCACAAAAATCTTGCTTTTTAAAAGTTTTAAGTGCACTTATGTTACCTCATTGTTAATTCGATAGACTTTTTGCAAGTTTGATATTTGCTGGGTATTTCCTACAACTATAATTTTAGAACCTGCTGTAAGCATCATTTTAGGATCTGGATTAACAGTGTAATTTCCATCTGGAGATTTGTAACCTATAATTGTGCAACCTGTCTTCTGTCTTAAATTAAGATCTATGATAGAACAATCTCCATTATCATCAAACATTTGTTCAAATGATACTTGTTCTAGATTTACTCCTTGATCTCCACCATAGCTTAAATTATCCCAAAACTCAATCAAGTCTGGACTCACTATAAGAGAAGCCATATGTTCTCCACCTATTTTATCTGGTAAGATGACATTATCTGCACCAGCAAGTTTTAGTTTTTTATAACTAGTCTCTTCACTCGCACGCGATATAATTTTCAAAGATTTATTTAATTGCCTAGCACTTAAAACAGTAAACAAATTATCTGCATCATCAGGTAGTGCAGTTATTAATGTGGACGCTCTATTGATTCCGGCTTTCATAAGAACCTCATCTTCATTAGCATTTCCTCTTAAAAACAAATTACTATCTAGCGCGCAATCATCGATAACCTCTTGGCTTTTCTCAATAATAATAAATTCTCTATGATAATCTATTAATCTTTCAACAGCCTGTCTCCCATTACGACCGTAACCACATACTATAATATGATTTTCCATAGCATCTATATGTTTTTGTTTTCGTTTCTCTCTCATATCTTTCAATGAACTGCGTGATATTAAATACTCCGTAATCACCGACACTGCATAACCTACAATGACTACACTAAAAAGCAATAGTAAAACAATAAAAATTTTAGTCTGATCATTAGGAAGTTCCACCTCGCGATACCCTACTGTAGATATGGTAATAACCGTCATATATATGGCGTCTACCCAAGATAAACCTTGAACAAACTTGAACCCTAATACACCTATAATTAATATAGATACAAGTAAAGTTATAGCAACGGTAATTTTTGAACGCACGAGAATATTTTTTTAAAGATCAAATACAGAACTTCTTTTTACATAGAGCATATCTTTAATTTTAAGCCAAAACGCTATAATTAAATACACGCCAAATCCTGCACCTAATGTTGCAAACGTGAAATAAATAAATGTAATACGCACATTACGGGCACGCATTCCCATGCGATCTGCTATACGCGAGGACACATAGAAGCCATACTTCTCCATATAATGTCTTAGTCCTGTAACTATTCCCATGTTGTAAATTTAAACATAAGCGTGTAATTTAGTTGAATTAACTGGATATATCTCTTATTAATGAGACACCTATATCGCAACTCAAACATTTATTTACATCACAATATTGAGGCTTTAATTGCAACACTGCTTGAGACTCTAATCCATTAGTTATTTTAGTAAGATTTTTAAATCCACTTATAATAGTGTTACTCTCGGGCTTTAAATGATACATTAACTCCAGTAACTCTTCTGTTTTATCCTTTCCTATAAATTGTGAATAAGCAAATTTTACGGGAACAATACAATTAACTATTATCAAATCAATGAAAGATGTAGTAAGCGTTTTTTCACGAGAAGATGTTTCTTTATCAAAAACATGATGAGTGTTCCAATAATCAGCTGCTTTTACATCAAACAATTTATGAATTTCATTTCTTGATTTAGCAAGTAAAATTTCCCCAAATAAATGTGGGCTTTTATGATACAACATTGCTAATTGAGATATACGTATGGTAGGAAAGTTAGCAGGTCTTAGCCTGAAAAACTTCATAGGTGTTAAAGCAGGTTGTAGTTGAAATTTTGCTTTGGCGTAAGCGTATTCATCTACTAATAGTTTGTGATAACGATCATCTTTAGAATCGTTAAGCAAACCTGACTGCCCTAAAAGTGTTGCTTCTAATTGAAAAGCATCTTTTGCAAGCTTACGCACAGTTTTACTATCTATACTTTGAGCTAATTGCTGAAAAGAATCTGCATTCACTTTGGTACCAAAACTTCTACTAAGCAATTGAAAAAACAAGGCTTCCCAATCATTTTGCGTTTGATTCAAGATGTTTTTTATATGAACACTACGTTGTTCTAACCTTTCAAAAAACAACTTTTCAAACCATTGAACTTTTTTAAAATCATCTACCGCAGGAAAATCTTTTTCACAATTAATGAATTGATTCTTTTTGATCGCAAATAGCTTTTGATAACTCTTCACTAATGATTCTGGCACATAATTGCTCACTTCTAGCACAGGTATATTTACCTCATCTCGACGAGTAATCTCTGCATCATGTATCCATACCACATGCAATATGACATTATCATATGCTGGATCTTCATCATGTCCATGCAAGTACCAGTCACTGGAATTTACATGCATTTCCACATTTCCTGCCCATTCCTGTCCATCAATTTCTAATCTACTATTAAAAAAATCTGGACCTGAATGAAAATTATGCATCCCTAGAGATTTAATATGAATATCTTTCCCTTCTGTTGTCTTGAGTTCTTGACCACTTAGTTTTTTAAATTTCCATAGATAATGAATAAAATCTTCTTGCATAGTTTACTTTCAATCAAGTAGAAAGATATAATTATTTTAGTTTTCTAAAAAAACAATCTAGCTTTCAAATTACATGTCACACTAGAATTATAACTTTCTAAAATATCAGGAAAACAAAAAGCCCTAAAATCTAAAATAGATTTTAGGGCTTTTTATAATTATCTAAGGTCTAGTTATCCTCTTGAGGATATGAGCCATCTTCATTAATATATCCTTTTTCAAGCATCCAGTCATCGTTGAAAAATTTCCCTACATAACGACTACCATGATCATGAAACAACACTACTACCACATCATCTTTTGTAAAACCATATTCTTTATGAATCTGTCTTAAACCTTTAATTGCAGACCCAGCACTATTCCCTAGAAACATTCCTTCTTCTTTTGCTAATCTTCTCGTGTAGATTGCTGCGTCTTTATCAGTCACTTTAGTAAAGTGATCTATGATCTCAAAGTTCACGTTTTTAGGCAAGATATCTTCTCCTATTCCTTCAGTTACATATGAGTAAATTTCATTCTCGTCAAAGATTCCGGTTTCATGATACTTTTTAAATACTGACCCATAAGTATCAATACCGTGAATTTTTATATTAGGATTTTGCTCTTTAAGATATTTTCCTACTCCACTAATCGTTCCGCCGGTACCTACACCTACCACAAAATGGGTAATTTTTCCATCTGTCTGTTTCCAGATTTCTGGACCAGTACTTTCATAATGCGCTTGTGCATTTGAAGGATTATCATATTGATTCACATACCATGAATTAGGTATCTCTTCACTCAATCGCTTACTAGTAGAATAATAAGACCGTGGATCATCTGGCTCTACATTAGTTGGACACACATAAACCTCAGCTCCTACAGCTCGTAGAATATCCATTTTTTCTTTAGACTGCTTATCTGCAAGAACACAGATCAGCTTATAACCTTTCATAATTGCCGCTAGAGCAAGTCCCATACCAGTGTTACCACTAGTTCCTTCGATGATGGTTCCTCCTGGTTTTAATCGTCCATCAGCTTCAGCATCTTCAACCATTTTTAATCCCATGCGATCTTTAGTCGAGTTACCTGGGTTAAAGGTTTCATACTTTGCAAGTACTAGACATGGTAAATCCTCTACTAGTTTATTCATCTTAACTAGAGGTGTATTCCCTATTGTACCTAATATATTTTCTACGTATTCCATATTCTTAATTGTGATGCAAAAATAATGCTTTGCTTAAGTTCTTCTACATCAATAGCCTTATTGATTTGTTAATTGATTTTTATTTCGCTTTCGCGAAAGCGAAACAGTACAACAATTATTTTACACAAGTCCTTTCCTATTCAAACCTCATTGCTTTAACTGGCGATATCTTACTTATTATAAAAGACGGGATGATAAGGACCAAGAGACACAATATAAATGTACCTAAATTAAGTGCGACAATGTGCCATAAAGAGATGTAAACTGGCGCTTCAGTTACATAATAAGTCGATGGATCTAGGGTAAAAGGGCTGAAAAAATACTGTATCCCTATTAATCCTAACCCGATTACATTACCTATTACTAAACCTTGTATTATTAAGCTCATAGCATTATATAAAAAAACCTTACGTACCATCCAGTTACCAGCACCTAGGGCTTTTAAAATACCTATCATGCGTGTACGATCTAAAATCAGTACTAGTAATGCAGTTATCATATTAATAATACCTACCACCAGAATAATTGCAATAATGCCATAGATATTTGAATCTAATAATGCTAACCAAGAAAATATAGTAGGATATTGCTGTTTTATAGTCTGGCTATTCAATAACGAATCAGTATTCTGGAAAATCTTTACACCTAGTTGATCTAGATTATCAAAGTCATCAATAAAAACTTCAAATTTACCTATCTGATCATCTTCCCATTTATTAATTTTTTGAATGTGTCGGATATCACCTATAATAAATTTAGTATCGTATTCTTCTAATCCACTATCATAAATCCCTGAAATAGTAAAACCTCTAGAAATGGTTGGGTTGCCATTTGAAGAAGCATTAGGCTTAACAAAATAAGTAGGTGCCTTATCTCCTACCTTAAGTTGCAACCTGCGAGCAATATCATCTGATATTAATATTTCTCTGGTAGCGTTTTCTAAAGTCATGTCTGGCAATGCGCCATCTACTAGAAAACCTTTAAAATAAGACCAGTCATAATCTGTCCCTACACCTTTAAGAATAATACCTTCAAAATCTTTTTCTGTCCTGATCATTCCACCTAAAGTGGCTACTGCCTGCACATGTGTTACTTCTGGAACAGATACAAAATCTGGATAAAAATCTTGATGAATGGAGATAGGTTTTACGGTTGTAATAGAATTATTGCGGTCATAAAGGGAAATACTTGCGTGCCCATTAAAGGCACTTACTTTTTCTTTGATCTTTTTTTGCAGTCCAACACCAGTGGCTATGGCGATTAACATCACAATTACACCTATTGCGATTGCTGCAATTGCAATTTTTATTATCGGTGCACTTACGCTATTTTTATAGGCGGCACTACTTTGCACTCTTTTTGCTATGAAATACTCTAAATTCACTTATCCATTTATGATTTTCAAATATACCATATTAGCTCTCGCTTTAACCATGATTTCTTGCGATGCAAAAATCAATCATAAAAATAAAACGACTGCTAAGACTGAAAAGGTATCTGACTCTTTAGTCGCAAGTCGCCAAGTTATACAATCAGAAAATATTACAGACCAACAACCTACACCAGCTGCAGATAACATACAGCAATGGATTGCTTTATTTAAAGGGCGTAATGTTGCCGTGGTAGGTAATCAAACTAGTGTTGTGAGATCCAGCGCAAAAAACAAAAATACTAATTGGGATGAACCAGAAGTGGTTACCTACACACACTTAGTGGATACTTTACTAAGTCGTGGTGTGCTGGTTAAAAAAGTGTTTGCGCCAGAACATGGTTTCCGTGGCACGGCCGATGCTGGTGCGACTATTAAAGATGGTATAGATTCAAAAACGGGAATACCTATCATTTCACTTTACGGTTCTAACAAAAAACCTACTGCAGAACAACTCGCAGATGTAGACATCGTTATTTTTGACATACAGGATGTAGGAGCAAGATTTTACACTTATATCTCGACACTACATTATGTAATGGAAGCCTGCTCCAGACTAGATAAAAAAGTTGTGGTATTAGACAGACCTAATCCTAATGGTCATTATATCGATGGACCCATTCTAGAGCCAGAGCACAAAAGCTTTGTAGGTATGCATCCAGTACCTGTGGTTCATGGTATGACGATAGGTGAATATGCACAAATGATTAATGGAGAACGCTGGTTAGAATATGGTTTAAAATGTGATTTAATGGTTATCAAAATGAACAACTATAATCGTACAGATCATTATTCTATCCCTATCAAACCTTCACCTAATTTACCTAATGATCAGTCCATCAACCTTTATCCTAGTTTATGTTTTTTTGAAGGTACAGACATTAGTGTAGGGCGTGGCACAGAAATGCAATTTCAAGTCTATGGATCTCCTGTACTTGCTAAATATAGAGACTTTTCATTTACACCTTCACCTAATCAAGGTGCAAAGAGACCATTACATAATGGAAAAAAATGTTTTGGAAAGGACCTGAGAAATCATCCAAAATTGAGTTCATTACAATTAGGTTTTCTAGTAGACGCTTATGCAAAAGCACCTTCTAAGAAAAATTTTTTTAATTCCTTTTTCACTAAACTAGCCGGAACTAAAAACCTGCAAAAACAAATTGAATCCGGAATGACAGCAAATGAAATTAAGGCTACATGGCAACAAGGTCTTCAAACTTATGACATCATGCGTCAACCATATTTACTTTACTAACTAATAATTATACATTATGAAATCTTTCTTTGAAAAAACATCTTATCAGGAATTGCAAGAACGTTTAGAACAGATAACTGAAAACAGTAAAGCCAATTGGGGAAAGATGAACGGAGCACAAATGTTTAACCACTGTCAAGCTCCAATCAAAATAGCCTTAAATAAATCTGATGTGACTATGAAGTCTAACTGGTTTATTAAAATGTTATTTAAAAAGATGATGTATAGCCCAAAGCCTTATAAAAAGAATGCTCCAACACCACCGCAGTTTAGAAGTACAGGAAATTTTGAATTTCAAAAAGAAAAAGCCGAGCTTCAAAAATGGATGGATGAACTATGGACAGACCGAAATAACGATAATAGAGAACCTCATCCAGTATTTGGACATTTCACCAAAGAACAATGGGGAATTATGAACTGGAAACACCTCAACCATCACTTTGAACAATTTGGGGTATAAATTAGTCTCTCACAAAATAAAAGAAAGTTTTCTCTTTAAGATGCTGTACGATCATGTACTCTTCGTCAACTTGCATGATAGCATAGAGTCTATTTTCCTCTGCGTCAGGCTTTATAAATACTAATTCCTGCGTCTCCATATCAACATAATACTCTTCGACTGTTTGCATGCCTGATACACCTAGAGCTACTTCCTCTTCAGTTATAAAATGAAAGCTAATCATCATTCCAATCATTTCATACATACCACCACCTTCAACACCTTCTGGCGCTTTAACTTCTTTCACTTTCCACTTACCTAATAAGGAATTAGGTTTAAATGACTGCAAAGCATATTCATCTTCAGTAAGATAACTATATACTTTTTGAGACGTGAAATCTCCTTGTACAAATAGCAACCTAGCATTCCCAGATTCCATTCTAGCTGTCTTTTCATCTAGTAAAATAAATATATCACCTTTATCTAAATGTAATGTATCACCAGTCTTTCTATAATTGGACTCTTCAATTTCACCCATAAATTGCATCTGATAGGTTTCAGCATCTAGTATTTCTACTTTCATCTCTTGAAACATATTAGACACTAGTCTTACCTTTTCTTCATCAATACTTTCCATAGCGCTACGGTCTAATTCCTTAAAAGACCACAAACCAACATGATTCATAGACTCTTGAGCAACAGAAATAAAGGAAGCTGTAAAAAATAAAAAACAGATAATTGACTTCATTATATAAGGTATGTATTCATAAATATTCAAATAAAGATAGTACAAATAAAACAGCCCTTTGAAATGATTTCAAAGGGCTGTTTTATTTACTCATTAAGCATTTGCCACAAGCGATCTTTTAACTCCTGCATATGGAATTGCGATAGTGAAGAAATGAACATATAAGGTGCGCCATCAAAAGCACCTTCTTCATCGAGTCCTTCTTTCATTTGCTCCATTAATTCTTCATCTAACATATCTGCTTTAGATATACAGACAAATCTATTTTTATCAAGTAATTCTGGATTGTACTTTTTTAATTCCTTTAAAAGAATATCATACTCTGCACTGATATCATCTGAATCTGCAGGAATAAGAAATAATAAAGTAGAATTACGTTCTATATGCCTTAGAAAACGATGTCCTAGACCTTTCCCGTCTGCTGCACCTTCAATAATCCCTGGTATATCTGCGATTACAAATGATTTAAAATCACGGTATTCTACAATTCCAAGATTAGGTTTTAAAGTAGTAAACTCATAATTGGCAATCTTAGGCTTTGCACTAGTGATTACAGATAACAATGTTGATTTACCAGCATTAGGAAAACCTACCAGACCAACATCTGCCAATACTTTCATTTCAAAGATAGCATCTAGAGATGTACCTTCCATACCTTGTTGGGCATAACGAGGTGTCTGTCTAGTAGAGCTTTTAAAATGCCAGTTACCACGACCGCCTTTACCACCTTCACAGATTACAAATTCTGCTCCGTCTTCAAGCATTTCATAGATCACGTTACCCGTTTCAGAATCTTTAACAACTGTTCCTAGTGGTAAATCGATATATACATCATCTCCATCTTCACCAGTACGTCGTTGCTTTGCTCCATTTCCACCTTGAGCAGATTTAAAGTGACGTTTATACTTAAAATGATATAATGTCCATAGGTTCTTGCTACCACGCAAGATTATATGACCACCACGACCACCATCACCACCATCTGGACCACCTTTATCGATGTACTTTTCTCTGTGCAAGTGCGTGCTTCCTTTACCGCCGCGACCTGACTCAAGATGTACTTTAGTATAGTCTACAAAATTTCCTTCGGTCATTGTTTTTTATCTAATGTCTGATGACGGTTCATCGTCATCAGTTAATTGTTTGTATGTTACTCGTGCAAAACTCGTTGTTACCTATTTTAAAAGTAGAAACATCAAGGTCATAATTTAAAACACTTAAACCTTCCGTTTATTTAACTTCAATTTTTTATAGTCTTAAAGCTTATCAAACTCCACACTTAATCGAGCTGTTATTTCATCTAGTGCTCCTACACCATCTACTCCATGATACTTATCTTGTGCTGTATAGTAATCTTTGAGTGGCGCTGTTTGCTTGTAATATACAGCGATACGATCTCTTATAACACCTTCATTTGCATCATCTGCTCTACCGCTTGCTTTTCCTCTTTCTAATAATCTTTCAACTAGAACTTCATCATCTACTTCTAGCGCAACCATACCGGCAATCTCAGATCCTTTTGAAGCTAATAATTCATCTAATGCCTTTGCTTGCGCATCAGTTCTAGGAAAACCATCAAAAATAAATCCTGCTGCATCTGGTGTTTTTTCCACCTCAGCGTTAAGCATTTTAATAGTTACTTCATCTGGCACTAGGTTCCCTTTATCCATGAAGGATTTTGCAAGTGTTCCTAATTCTGTTCCATTTTTGATGTTATAACGAAACACGTCTCCTGTAGAGATATGAACTAGTCCGTATTTTTCTTTTAAACGTTCTGCTTGGGTTCCTTTTCCGGCTCCTGGAGGACCGAATAAAACAATGTTTTTCATGCGTTGTGTTTGTACGTAAAGTTCAGGCAAATTGCGCCCTAAATTATCATAATCCATGCCGTATCCCACGACAAATTTGTTCTCAATATTTAAACCCACAAAATCGATTTTCAATTCTCGATTATAAACTTCTGGCTTTAAAAATAGCGTCGCTACATGTAAAGCAGTAGGATTGTGTTTTAGCAGCTTTCGCGAAAGCATGTCAACAGTTAATCCCGTATCAACAATATCTTCTACGATGACAACTGTTCTATCGGTAAGGTCTATATCAACATTTAACGTCTCTACTAACTCACCAGTGGAAGATGTCCCTTCATAACTAGAAGCTCTTAAAAAAGCAATCTCACAATCATGATTAAACTTGCGTGTCAAGTCTGCCATGACCATGTAGCTACCATTGAGTATTCCTAAAAAGACGGGCTTTTTATCTGCAAGATCTCTATTGAGCTGATATGCGAGGTTATTAACGGCATCACTTATTTGAGTTGCCGTTAGAAAAGGTTTGAAATAGAGGTCGTGAATCTTAATCACTTCTTAAATATTTTATGCAAAGATAGTATTTAGTAGGCAGTTGACAGCCGCTGTTGATAGCGCTTCTTGATGTCAATTAATATTGTTGTTCAAATTCATCTTCAAGTTCAAGTTCAAGTTCAATTTATCCTCTTATTTTTGCCTAATGAGCACACCACTTTTTTCTTCACCGTTTACGCTTGGGATTCTGGGCGGCGGACAACTAGGTAAAATGATGTTATACACCACGCGTAAATGGGATATCGCCACTTATGTGATGGATAAAGATGATACAGCACCTGCTTTTGAAGGTTGTACTGTCTTTTTTGAAGGAGATATTATGGACTATCAGGCCGTGATGGAGTTTGGCGAACAAGTCGATGTGTTAACTATTGAAATAGAAAACGTCAACGTGCAAGCACTTCAGGATTTAGAAGATAAAGGTATCGCGGTTTCTCCTAGTGCTCGTGTATTGAACTTAATTAGAAATAAAGCGGTTCAAAAACAATTTTATCTAGATAATAATATCCCGACAGCTCCATTTCAAATTCATGCTGCACCAGAATTAAATCACGGTAAAACATATCCATTCATATGGAAAAGTGCTGAAGGTGGCTATGATGGTAAAGGTGTAAAAGTAATCCGTCAAGAAAGCGACCTTAACGACTTGCCTCAGGTGGAATGTATCTATGAAGATATGATCGATTTTGAGCTGGAACTGGCTGTAATAGTCTCTCGTAATGCTAGTGGAGATATGAAAACTTATCCTGTGGTAGAGATGGAATTTCACCCAGAAGCTAATCAGGTAGAATATGTAATATGTCCAGCACGTATAGATGACGCCGTTTCTGAAAAAGCTCGTGCTATTGCTCTAGAAGTAAGTTCTGCTTATGACCATGTAGGCCTACTAGCTGTAGAAATGTTCTTAACTAAAAATGGAGACATTCTAGTAAATGAAGTGGCACCTAGACCACATAATTCTGGTCATTATTCTATAGAAGGTTCTGTCACAGATCAGTTTGAACAACACGTGCGTTGTGTACTTGACTTACCTTTAGGAAATACAGATAGTACTGTTGCTGCTGTCATGGTCAACTTAGTAGGTGAAGAAGGTCATACAGGAAATGTTATCTATGATGGTATAGAAGATATTCTAGCCATGCCTGGTGTGACACCACACATTTATGGTAAAAAACAAACCAGACCTTTTAGAAAAATGGGTCATGTTACTGTGGTAGATAAAGATGTCGCTGTCGCACGTGAAATTGCTGCACAGGTTAAAGATCGAATTAAGGTTGTTGCTGAGGATTGATAAATACAAATAAAAAACACCTCTATCGAGATTATTATCGATAGAGGTTTTTTATTAGTTAAAATCTAATTTTGAAATACATTTACTTGATGATTAATCGGTCTGTATATGAATTACCATCTTGTAAAGTGATTTTTACTATATAAAGTCCTTCTCCCAAATCAGATACATCGTAGTTTAACAAGGAATTAAAATTGAATTCCTTTAACGGGATACCATCAATGCTATAGATTTCAAGTATTCCTTTTTGATTTTCAATGTTTTTAAGCACAATCTTAAACTCATTAGCTGTGGGATTTGGAACAATCACAAATTTAGAATCAATATATCTTAAAGACGCTAATTCACATGTAACTTCTTCTTCAAGGCCGAGAGTATAACACAAGGTTCCATCACTTAACCTAATCATTATCTCAGGTTGAAAAACATTTTGATTAGAAGAGTATTCATGAATTAAGGTTTGATTTTCTCCTATTAATTCAACTACTCCATCACCCCAAAATACATATGCTTGATAACAATCATTCATTTCTACACCTGTAACTTCTGCATAACAGTTCCCTCGTATAAAATTATTTGATAATTGTTGAGCTAAATTATAGCTATATCTATCATTACATGATAACTCTTTGCAACTGCCTAATTCTTCACATTCAGGAATAATCTCTATGTTATTAGTTACTTTCTTATCGAGGCAGTCTTGACCATTAATCATAATATTATCTATCACACCGCTTATTACAAAAGAATCAGACGATATAAACTGATGTTCAAATACACCATTCTGATTTGCCTGAACATTATTTCCATTTACAAACAATGTAAAATCTGCGCTTTCAATGCAAGCGCCATCTTCTACCGATATTTGAAATGTATAAGTACAAGTTTCTGAATGTATATCAATAATATCTATAACGGGTTCAATAGTTTCACAATCGCAATTACTTAAAATCCCATCAAAAGATATTGAGGTTTGTGGAAGGCCGTAGCCGGTAAATCTACCATTATAACTAATTGGAGTAAAAGCATTCTGAAATGGAACTTGTGAATCCCAATTCACTCGATAAATTTCTCCAGCAAAGTTGTAACGCGTTATATATAATACATTATCAATCCCTCTTTGTATTTGTCCTAAAGCTATTCCAGGAGTTTCAAATTCAAAAATTGGATTTAAAAAACCTGCATTTGCAGCAGTTAAATCATAGATAGATAACTTACTATCTACATCCCAAGCCTCACCCGAGACAGTATACAAAAACTGACCATCTCCACTAAATTCAGAAGAAATAGATCCCGTATTGAAAAAATATCCAGTATCAGCTACATAAGTAAGCACACTACCTACACTACCTGTTACATTATTAAAGGCTGTAATATAGCTTTGGAAACCTAACCTATGACTTCCTGATAAACGATTTCCTTGAGCAGAAATTTTTAAAGCCGCTCTGTCAGAATCTAAGGCATTGAATCCTGAATCTACTTGACCATTATAAGGCACAACTGTAACTGTTGGATTACTAAATGTCCCATTTGAATTCATAGCTATTACAGTGAACTCAATGGCAAGACTTCTATTTGTAGTAATTATCCTATTTGTGACAATCCAAGCTCCATCTACAAGGCCACTAGAATTATATTTTAATGTAGATGTTAAAGATTGAGATTTGTAATCAGATAATGGCACTCCAAATTCATTTGGATCTACAAAATAGGTGTTATTAACACTGTCAAATCTCAACAAAGTAGATGTAATCCCAAAAGTCCCACCAGGTGCTACTATGTTTTCACCACCATTTACAATAGCATAAAAACTATCTTCTTCGGCAGGATGCTCAATAAACACAACAGGTTGAGACACTGGGTAATTGAACCTTAAAGGAAGGGATTGGTCAGGATTAGGATTAAAAGGATTAGGGTTAGGATGTGGAAATAAGAATATGTCAGTTGTTTGCAATGGACTAGTTGGACCAGAAGTGCCTTTATTGTAAAACATAACAGCACCTCCGCTCGTAAATAATATATCACCTCGAGAATTAGTTACTGATGCAACTCCATTACCATAAGCACAACACTCCATCACAGAACCATTTAAGGCGGCAGTATTTCCTAGCAACATTGGGTCTACGTTTGGACTGTTAATATCAAACTCCAAGCCTGGCCCATTAATCGTCGGATTGGAAGCACCAAAATACCAATGCGAATTTGCTAATGGATCCTGAGAATAGCTGGATAAAAAACAGAATAAACTTAATGAGAATAGTAGCGCACTTCTCAAATTGGAATAGTAAGATTTCATAATATTTAAAGATTAAAAGATTATTAATATTTTAAAAGTATGAGATACCGCTATCGCAAATTCAAAAGATTCATGAACTGTAGCACTATATTCATGAACATGATTATATCTAAAGCATTTCAACTGGAGAATAAAAAAAGCGCATCATACGACGCGCTTTTAAATACTCATTAAATGAATTTTAATGACGTAAAAATGAACCGACGATAAAATTAGTTGTCTCTGGAGCACAGCTCAGAGAATTTGACACTTCGGGTCTAGAAAGTATTATATCTATTCCTGATAAAACGGTTGATATTGACACATCGACTGAATTAACATTTGCATTTAAAAAATCAAAATCAACACCTTCATTCATTGTTGCATTTGACATAGGGTGACCAACGGCTACAATGGAGTTCAATCCTGTTTGAAGTACTCCATTAGGCAAGTATATTTCAGTGCATCTATCCGTAATTAATTTTTGAATAAAAACATTCCTTCTTTCTAACGTAGTCATCGTATCATCACCAATGTAATTTTGCAGCTCAAGAGAATATTCTAGCGGAATATAGGTATGAGAAGTTTTTACAAAACCTAACCCATTGTCAGATTCAGGAATTGTATCATTCTCTATTGGTCTTGGCATTGGCGTAATTATCGGCGTATCCGGATTTTCATCATTTTTAAACGACAATAATATATCTAGTACTTCATAGTAATCACTTTTAAGCTCAAAATTACTTGTCGCAAAAAACTGTGACATACTTATCGTGTTATCGACAGGATTTATCATCATATTGAACTGATTAATATGCTGATCTTGAAGCATAAGGTTTGCCACTATAAAACTATTGTATTTCAAAATCACCTGCCTTTCATTTGTTGAAATCATAGTCTTAATTCCTCCGAATTGCGGCTCTATCTCATCAGCAGAATCTTCAGGAGAGCATGAATGGATAGCTAAAAAAAGTATTACAGTTACTTTAAAAAATGTTTTCATATTATTATTTTAAATAAGATTAGGTTAGTAAATTAATGATTAGTATTAAACCTTATTCACTAAATGCATTAACGATAAGTGAAAATGCATAAACTCTATTTACAAATTCATATATCGTACCTTACCCAAACAATTGTCCTAAAACAAATTCACGATTGGTACCAGATACAGGAATAAGACCTCCGTTTTTCAGCATCAATTCACCTGACTTTAAATAAGTTTCTATCATATCCTTATTAACGACATATGATTTGTGACACTTGATAAATAAACGCTTGGGCAATAAACTGTAACTATGTTTCATAGGTTTAGAAATCATGATTTGTTTATTATCCAACATATGAAATGTAGTATAATTACCCTCAGATTTACAGAAACAAATATCAGAAATTGATACTAAATGAATAGCTTCAGCAGTTCTTAAAATAACTTTTTTATTTTCATTATCCAAGTAATAGGATCGTGCTACATCGACCATTACAGATTGATTTAAAAAACTATTTTTTTGAATCATATCAATTGCCTTATTAATTGCTGGCACTAATTCTGACGAATCCACTGGCTTCAATAAATAATCAAGAGCACCCAATTTAATAGCTTCAATAGCCCTTGTGTCAAATCCAGTAATAAAAATCAATTCTATACCGTCATGATTGACATGATTAAAAATTTCAAAACTCACGCCATCCTTCAGCTCTACGTCTAGCAATAATATATGTGGCCGTAAAGTTTTAATTTGAATTACTGCGTCTTTAACGCTTTCAGAAACCCCTACAACTTCAATCAATTGATCGAAATTTTTATTTATAATATCCTTTATATGATCAGACACATGGGATTCATCTTCTATAATGAGAACTTTTTTCATTATTTATTTTATTGTTTTACAGGAATAGTAAAACTAACGATTGTTTCATATTTTTTTGAATTTATTTGAATCGCCTTACCTGTAGATTTTTTAATGAAATCATTTATTAATTGAAATGAAGTAGATCGTTTATTATTATTATAATCTTCTTGGAAACCTAAACCATTATCCACAATTTCACAATCGATATATTGAATTTTATGTTCTCCTTTTTTAAGATTTAAGGATAGTGTAATTTCAACAAAGCCTTGATAAGAAAGATCTTTAAAACCATGCTCTAAACTATTTTCAACAAATGGCTGTATTAACATGGGTGGTATATAAACCAAGTCTTCTATATCTATACCAACAAACTTAATATTATAATCAAACTTATCCGGAAATCTTAATTGCTGTAAGAGTAGATACTCTTCCAGTGCTAAAATTTCATTCTCTAATTGCACATAATCTTGTAGTGAATTTTCCAAAACACCTCTTAAAAGCCTTGTGAATTTTTGTAAATATTTAGAAGCTTTAGAATGATCCGAAATGATTAAATTCTGAATCGAATATAAAGTATTGAAAGTAAAATGTGGATTTAATTGAGACCTAAGTAACCGCTGTTGCATAAGCAAAGCATTTAACCTTAAATTATTATTTCTTTTAAGATAAAGAATATAAAGCAAAACTGCTACTAATAAGAATATAGCCACCGTAATTATCCAGCCTGCCTGAGTTTTTAACTGCTCAACTTCAAATTGTTTATTCTGCTCAGTTAGAAGAATAGTTTTCTCCGTAGAACTTTTTAAAGCTTCTAACTCTAATTCACTTTTAGATTTATAATCGTCTATGTGAAACGCAATAAGAGAATCTAAAGCTTGTTCTAAATCAATAAGTGATTTTTTAGTTCTATATGTATATCTTAACTGATATTTTAAAACCGATGCCTTTATATCATTATTAAGCTTAGTTTGGTCTAAACTATAAAATTCTTTGAAATACTTTTTTGCCTCATTATAGTTCCCTAATTTAATTTGAACTTCCACAATATTTGCAACACTGGTTGCGATAACCTCTTCTTGTAAGGGGTTAAGGGAATCTGAACGAGCAAAATGTAGCGCGTCTATATATAATTCCAAACTCCTATTATAATTACCATCATAAAACATAAAAACACCATAATTAGAATATAAGTCACTGACCATTTTCTTAGTGAACTTTTTTTTATGTAGTAGTAAACTATCTAAAAGTTTATACGATTCAGTCTTGTCATTTAAATAATAGTAATAGTACTGAACTCTATTGATTAACGCGTCATTAATGTGTTCTTGTGCATCCAGTTGGGTTAATAACCTTACACGTTCTTTATTTAAAGATAATGAAGCTTCAAAATTTTTATCGATAAGCTCTTGAGACTCTTTTACGTTAAGCACAAAAGCCTTGTAAGATAAAGTTGTGTCCTTTTTCTTATCAAGTTGATAAACTAGAGCTTTCAAATCACCACTTCTTCTGTATTGCCTATAAAAATTAAATATTTCTAAGACTAGCCTATCTTCTTTTATTGTAGAATTTGAAATAGCTATTTCTAAAGTTTTCTGATAATATAAACTTGTATTATCAAAATCTTTCCTTTTATTACTCCATCTAGCAGCTGCTAGATAATGCTTAATAAGTAGAGAATCTGGAATTGAAATTTTAGAATTACTTATTAAAGAGTCGTTAGATTTAAAAGCTTTATTACTTTCATAAATTGTGTCCTTCGTAATAGAGTCTGAAAATTGAGATAGTCTGAATTTGTCATTTCTTTTACAAGAAACTAAATTAAACAGCACTACAATTAATAATAATCCAAAAGTATTACTCATATGAATTTAAATGGGTCAATAATTGAATTCAAAACAATTGCATAATAATATAAAGAAGTATTATCTAAGGCGTACTCGCACTCACCTGCATTACTTTACCGTTATAGAACTTATTTCCTGTTAGGGCAAAGTTCATAATATAGGCTGCCATTTCTGAGGCTGTGAGTGGTGCTTTGTAACCAGGAAAGGCTTCTTCTAGCATCTCCGTTTGTACGGCTCCTAGGGCAAGTGTATTGAATGATGGTCCATTTTCTTTGTATTCTTCGGCAAGAAGTTCAAAAAGGGTTATTACGGCCGCTTTTGCACTAGAGTAAGCTGCAAGACCAGGAAACTTTGCACTGCCTTGTACACCACCCATAGAGCTTATAGCAAGAACATGAGAATCCTTAGTCATTACTGGTAATAACTTTTGCGTTAACGATGCAACACCAAATACATTTACCGCATAACAGTTTTGAAAATCTTGAGCTGTTAATTCTTCAAAGGGCTTATTCACTAGCATACCTGCATTATGAATCAAGATATCTATGTGGTCCCATTTTGCCAGAATGGCTTTTGCAGATTCAGCAATACTTTGTTCACTTGTTAAATCACAAGATAACGACACGATACTATTGCGCTCTAAGGCCTCTATGGAACTTGTTTTTCGCGAAAGCGTAATAACATGATGACCAGCACCAGCTAATAATTGTGCAAGTTCAAATCCAATACCGCGACTGGTACCAGTAATAACGATATTTTTACTCATTTGCCATCATCTTAAGACGTTCATTATTTACTACTGCCATAATACCTGGCATTACTGCATCCACTACAGCAGCCATATGTGGAGCGTTTACTTCTGATACTTCATCACCAGGCTGGTGATAGTATTTAAAATTAGTGAAGTCAAACGTACTGAAAGTTTGTGCTGGTACTTGGAATTCATTAAAAAATGGGTAATTATCTGATCGCATGAATAGATTATACTCTACTGCTTTATCTAACTTACCAGTGACTAGTCTATTATTATTTGCAGTATTAAAAACACTCGCCATGTTGGACTTATCGTGTCCTGTGATGTAAGCTATATATTCACGACCTACCATAGGTGTACCGATCATCTCAAAGTTAAGCATAGCAACAACATTTTCTTTTTCGGCTTTCATACGTTTTGCAAGATGTTTTGATCCTAGAAGTCCTTTTTCTTCTGCAGAGAATAGAGCAAAAACGACAGTTCTTCTATTAAAATCAATTTGTTTTAACGCTTGTGCTATTGCCAAAACACTTGCTGTTCCTGTTGCATTATCGTTTGCACCGTTTGCAAGACTGTCACCAGCTACTGCTTTCATAAAACCAATATGATCGTAGTGTGCACCTATAACGACTACTTCATCTTTTAAAACTCCATCTGTACCAGGTAACATACCTACAACATTAAAAGCTTTAGTGCCTTTTGCATCAAAATCATCAAAGAAATCGCCTTTATATGGTTGTATCCCTATTTCATGTAAACGATTTTGTAAATACTTTGCTGCTTCTAGGATACCTTCTGATCCTGTATCTCTACCTTGCAAATCATCACTTGCTAAGAAAGCTACGTCTGTTGCTATTTGAGAAGCGTTCGCCTTAGGTATTTTAACTTTAGGCAACACATTAGACATCGTACCTGTTGCTTTTTCTAATTTAGCAACCTCTTTCTGACTGCCACAGCTAGCAATCAATACAGCTATGCTAAGTATGAGTATAATTCTTTTCATAATATTTTTTAAAGTTTAAAGATAGGTATTTTGTTGTGCTCTGTTTGTTTGCTTATGAGCTAATTTATTGGGATTATGAATTAGACAACCTTGAGACTGAATTATAATTCCAATAAATAAAAAAAGCCGAATCGTGAGATTCGGCTTTTTTATTAATATTAATGACGTTATACGTACATCACTATAGGGTTTTCTATATACGATTTAAACGTCTGTAAAAATGCTGCACCTGTTGCACCATCAACCGTTCTATGATCACATGCCAGTGTAATTTTCATCACATTACCTACGACAATCTGACCATTCTTTACTACTGGTTTTTGCACAATCGCTCCTACAGACATGATTGCACTATTAGGCTGATTAATGATTGAAGTAAACTCTGTAATACCAAACATTCCTAAATTAGAGATTGTAAAGGTACTGCCTTGCATTTCATCTGGCTGTAACTTTTTATTACGCGCTTTTCCTGCAAGTTCTCTTACTTTGGCACCTATTTGCTGCATACTCATCTGGTCTGCAAATGGCAACACAGGAACAAGAAGCCCATCATCTACCGCTACAGCAACTCCTACATGAATATGCTTTGCTACAATAGTATTTTTATCTGTCCACTGTGTATTTACTTTAGGATGTAGTCTTAACGCCATCGCTGCCGCTTTAATGACCATATCGTTAAAGCTGATTTTAGTGTCCGGCAATTCATTAATAGCTTTTCTACTAGCAATTGCATTATCCATATCTAGATCTAAACCTAGATAGTAATGTGGTGCAGTAAACTTAGACTCACCCAAACGCTTTGCAATCGTTTTGCGCATTTGTGAATTAGGAACTTCTTCAAATGTTTCTGTCCCGACCGCAACAAATGAACTTGCTGAAGCACTTCCACCTGCACTAGGCTTAAAGTTCACTATATCACTTTTTACAATTCGTCCATTCTCACCAGATCCAGAAACCTGACTTAAGTCGATTCCTTTATCATCAGCCATTTTCTTTGCAAGTGGCGAAGCAAATATTCTACCACCTTTTGAACTAGAACTTGAATTAGCATTAGAACTTGAAGAAGCTGCTACTGGAGCTTTATCTTTTTTAGGCTCTGCCTTTGGAGCCTCTACTTTTTTCTCCTCTTTTTTAGGAGCTGGCGCTTTTGCACTTGCTTCCAAATTAATTCCAGAAACATCTGTACCAGCAGGACCAATAATTGCTAACAAGGCATCTACCTTAGCGGTTTCACCTTCTTGAATCCCTATCTTTAATAAAGTCCCTTCATTAAAAGACTCAAATTCCATGGTAGCTTTATCCGTTTCTATTTCAGCTAGAATATCTCCTTCTTCTACTGTATCACCTTCTGATTTTAACCATGATGCTACAGTACCTTCTTCCATAGTATCACTAAGACGAGGCATAGTAACAATAATAACACCTTCAGGAAGTTCATCATTTGAAGAATCGTTTTCAGAAGAGTCATTAGATTCTTCTTTCTTAGAAGTATCTTCTTTACTTTCACTGGTAGAATTATCACCATTTAAAAGACTAGAAATATCTTCTCCTTCTTCTCCTATGATACACAATAATTGATCTACAGGAGCTGTTTCCCCTTCTTGAACACCGATATGCAATAAAACACCTTCTTGAAAGGATTCAAATTCCATAGTGGCTTTATCAGTTTCAATTTCGGCAAGAATATCACCTTCTTCAACCTTATCTCCTACGTTTTTCAACCACGCTGCAACTACACCTTCTTCCATGGTGTCGCTCAATCGTGGCATGTTTACAATTTCTGCCATGAATTATGATTTTGCTGGTAAAAATGGGTAATCTTCTTGCTCATAAACAGCGTCATACATAACGCTCTTCTCTGGATAAGGAGAATCTTCGGCAAATTTCTCGCATTCTGCGACACGTGCTTTTACTCTCTTATCGATAACGTTAATTTCATCTTCACTTAAGCCATGATCTTTTACTAAACGATCTTTAACTTGAGTAATCGGGTCTATTTTCTGGTATTCAGCAACTTCATCTTTAGTACGATAATGTTGTGCATCACTCATAGAATGACCTCTATATCTATATGTTTTTAATTCTAGGAAAGTTGGTCCACCACCAGAACGCGCTCTTTCTATCGCCTCAGACATTGCCTCAGCAACTTTTTCTGGATCCATAGCATCAACAGGTCCACAAGGCATTTCATAACCTAATCCTAATTTCCAGATATCAGTATGGTTTGCGGTTCTCTCAACACTGGTACCCATGGCATACCCATTGTTTTCTACACAAAAAACTACTGGTAAATTCCATAACATAGCAAGATTGAATGCCTCGTGTAACGAACCTTGACGAGCTGCACCATCTCCAAAAAAGGTAAGTGTAACTGCATCTACATTATGATATTTATCACCGAAGGCAATTCCGGCACCTAGAGGAATTTGTCCTCCTACAATACCGTGACCACCATAGAAACGATGTTCTTTTGAAAAAATATGCATAGATCCACCTAAACCTTGAGATGTTCCCGTAGCCTTTCCATAAAGCTCGGCCATGACCCTTTTAGGGTCTACTCCCATACCTATAGGTTGTACGTGATTACGATAAGCGGTAATCATTTTATCCTTGGTAAGGTCCATCGCATGTAGTGATCCTGCAAGTATTGCTTCTTGACCATTATACAAGTGAAGGAATCCACGAACTTTCTGTTGTATGTAAACTTGTGCTAGTTTATCTTCAAACTTTCTCCAGAAAAGCATCTCCTCATACCAGTTGAGAAGTACGTCTTTAGTGACTTTTTTCATTTAAGTGGTTGTTTTAAGTGCGCTTTCGCGAAAGCGAATTAATACAACAATAGTACTACTTAACTTTCACAGCTGAAAGCAAAAATAGACCAAAAAAGGGTAATGAAAAACCTATTGAAGGGTTAAAAATGTCCGAAAACGTTATAGATAGCTCTTATCAAAGATAAGCGGTAACAAATCTTTAAGCGAATCAGACTTTACAACTGTACCTGAAGCTCCCATAAAATAGATAGGAATAAAGCTTTTCTGTTTATTCTCATATTCAGCAATTGCTTGTCTACACGCACCACATGGCGGGACCGGAATAGTGAGAGAATCATCTATAGGACTAGCGGTTAAAGCCATCATTTTAATAGCGACGCCTGGATACTGAGCGCCTGCTGCATAAATGGCTACACGCTCTGCACATAGTCCGGATGGATATGCTGCGTTTTCTTGATTATTTCCGGTAACTACTTCTCCATTTTCTAAGAGAATTGCACAGCCAACGGTAAAATTTGAATATGGAGCATATGCCTTATGACGTGCAGCAATAGATTGTTGCATTAAGGAATGTACAGTACTGTCCAGCTCTGACATATCATCATAAGCCTCTAGTGTGGTATGGATTTCTATCTTTTTCAAAGGAAATAATCTAGTATTCTGTATACTCGTCTCCAAAATTAAAGGTCAAGCCAAATCTAAGTGTACCTTCTAAAGGGCTTCTTACACGACTTGTAGAAAACAGGTATGATAAATCTATACCGATTGAAGAGAATTCAAATCCTGCTCCCATTGCTAGAAATTTACGAGCACCTTTATCATCTGCTTCATTAAAATATCCTGCTCTTAATGCAAAACTATCATCATAAGTATACTCTGCACTTAATGCCCAAGTAAATTCTCTAAGCTCTTCACTAAAACCACCTGGCGCATCACCGAATGATTGAAATATCCCATTGATAAAAGTAACATCATCATCCTGACCTGAAATAATTTCACCAGTCGTATCGTCTAGAATAGGTGGTGTAGGAACTAACAGTTTATTCACCTCGGCAGTAACACCTATTTTACTAAAACCATCATTAAGAATAAAATCAAATCCACCACCTAAAGCAAGGTTAGTAGGTATGAAGTTTTCTTGTCCTCCTTCATCATACGAGACTTTAGGACCTATATTAGATATATTAAATCCACCTCTCCAGCGACCATTAAAATCTGCTAGGGCTAATTCTTCAGACTGATAATAACCTGATATATCGACACCAAAACTATTTGCCGCACTCGCATCGTTATCAACGCCTTGTATTCTTAAATCACTTCTTAAAAAACGTCCTGTTACAGCTAGCGCAAATTGTTCAGACAACTTTAAAGAATAGGTAGCATCTAAAACAAATTCATTAGGACTTTCTTCACGTCCTGGATCATTTTGATCTTGCCTTAACGTTATACTTCCTAAACTAAAGTATCTTAAACTACCAGCAAAGGCGCTATTATCATTAATTCTATTTGCATAAACCAATTGAGCGATCGCGATATCATTTACCAAATTACCTAGATAAGGCGTATAAGCTACACCGAATTTGTGCTCACGCAACCCAAAGGCATATTTTGAAGGATTCCATTGTTGTGACCATGCGTCAGGACTAGTAGCAACACCCATATCTCCTAAACCTGCAGATCTTGCATCTCCTGCGATTCTTAAAAATGGTAATGCGGTTGTAATAACCCTTGTATCGTTATCTTGAGCGTTACTAATGCTAGGGATCGCAAGAACTAATGCGATAAATACTAAAAAAACTTTTTTCATCAATGCTTATTAATCTGAAACAAATATATGTTAAACCTACGAGTTTACAGTATGACCAGTTTTTCAATCTTGCTGGTTTGCTGGTTAGATAACGTAGACTTCACGGTAATCTTATATATATAAACTCCTTTTCCTAAACGTTGACCAAAATCGTCTGTACCATCCCAAGTAATTTCTCTTGAGGTGAAACCTGTAGTTGTTACTGATTGATTCTTACTCCAGACAACCTTTCCAGAAATAGTCATAACTTGAACTTGAACATCTAAAGGCTCAAAAGGCTTATTATGATTAAACCAGAACTCAGTATAAGTAGTAAACGGGTTAGGATAATTTAGAACTCGGTCTAATTTAATATCATCATTCTCTGCAACTACAAATTGAATTTCCTCTTCGGCTGAATTGTTATAAGTATCCCATGCCTTTAATTTTAAAGTATGTAAGCCTGGCTCTAAATCCCTAAGTGGAAAATAAACCTGACCTCGAGAAAAATCATCTACATCTGCCTCATAATAGTCATTAAGTATATATGGGTCTACATCATTACCATCTAATGTCGCTGTAATATCATGACCTATACCGCTAGATGTATTAATTCCATTATCATCACTCAAAAATGCCAGAATAAATGGATTGTCATCTGTAATTCCTCCGTTTACAAAATTAATGTCATTCATGTAAAGATCAATTTCTGGTCCTATATCATCAGCTGGCGCAGCAGTATTTACACCACCGATGCGCACATCTAAATTGTAGCCGTTTTTATCTTCCTGCACACCATCTCTTTTAGCATAGAAAGAAATCCTTCCATTACCTATTGGAACTTGAGTATCTAAAGGCATCACGAAATTAACATCAAATAATCCATTAGTTACTGTAGCTTGACCTCTAAAAAGAACCTCGCCTTGCTGCTTAAAGTCTAATAGAATTAACTGACTATTTACATCCCTAGCATTATCATTACCTAAAGTGGTGCGATCAATTTCTTTATCAAAAACAGTAACTGAAACTTCGCCATTATAATTTGGTATTAAATTCCCCTGCAAATCATGCACTTCACCACTTAATACTACAGGATCTAGAGCTCTTAACACATCTGTATTTACGGCAATAGGATTTCCATTTACAGCAGTTAAAACAATATTAGGATCTGGAATTGCAAGTTTCAAGGCAGGATCACCTATAAACGCTACTACTCTTCTAGTAGCATCATTATTAAGCGCTGGATCAACTTTTGCTAATCTTAAAGATTCAGCCATTGATATGGCTTGCGCATTATTATATGAAAACAGATATTGATCAAGAGTACGATTTAAGGTAACTCCTGTAGAAATAAATATCAAACGATTAGTTGCTACTAAACCTATCGCACCACCATCTGGATTAAGATATACTTTTTCACCACCACTAGGTCTTAAAGGATTATCAAATCTTGTAAACTCACAAGTTACAGTTATGAACAACGGTAAATTATTTGGATTACGTAAATTTTCAACAGATGACTGTGTCACAATAAACTCTTGAGCAAGGCCATCTTCATTCCCATGTCCAAAATAATTAATCACTAAAGAGCCTCTTTCAAAAGCATTTTTCACAGCTTCCTCTACGTCTGGATACCTAAAACCACCAGCTGTACTAAATTGCTGATAACTATCCATCATTATTTTACGCACGTTATAATCTGGCCTATTCAATTCTATTTGATCAGCAAGATCATTTACGTTCACTTGAAGGTTGCTATCCGTTTGCGGATCATCGATATCATCAGCTATCAATACGACATCATTACGCCATCTTTCAAATGCTGGTTGCGCAGTATAACTAATCACTTTATCCACCATTTCTCTAGCACTTATCACATCGCTTACAATCATCCGACCTACAGCAAGGTCCATAAGATTATTAGTAGCTACATTACCTTCATTAGGATTCATGTAGGTAAAAAAATCATCGGTAACGTAAGACTGTGTTAATGATGTAGCCTCGGCAGTATGAAAAGAAGGAACAATGTTTTCTCTTATTGATATACGATCTTTATAATCAAAACTTGCATCACCAAACATGTTCAAATACCGCACTCTATTTGCTGGGCTAGAAGCATTGTCGTAAACATATTTTACAAAATTCCTTATGGCTGCAATATCTTGCTCACCTTCAGAAAACTCATTGTATATATCAGTAAGCGTCACCACTTTTGTATTCAAATTACTAGAAGTAATGTGATAATTTGCTAATCGTTGAGCTTCATTTTCTAGAAAATCTGGAGCGATTATCAAATAATCGATATCTCTAAAGTTCCCGTTACTATCAATAAATATAGTTCCTTTTAAATTTTGGTTTGCCACTCTCCTATTAGAAACTGAAACCGGATTAAATGCATTATTATCATTAACAGCTAGATATTCTTTAACCTCGCCACCATTATCCGCAAAAGAAAAATTAGGATCATTAGTATTGTTCAAAACGGTCGTGACGTTATAAGGATCTGATATATTCCAAACTTCAGAAATGCTAGTAGCATTAGAAAACTGAAATCGTACAACACCAGGCTGTAAGGCGGCATCTGTATTTCTAAATCTATATGAATTACTAGTTCCAACTAACGATTGAGGCACCTCCAATTGTATATAATCCAGATAACCTTCGGCACCAGGATTTCCAGAATTATCATACGTAATCTTTACAGCAATATCATCACTAGAAACAGTAATATTGTTTGCAATCAACTGTCCTCTTCTAGACACCACAGTATTTGCACCTGCTAGACCAACATGATTTATTGACCCAACATTGACACTATTCACCTCACAAGTGAATGAACTACCTATATCAGATATAGCACCTGTCACTATTTTTAAACTTGCTGGTCTCGTACTTATTACATTTTCAAAATTAAAATCAAACGTCTGCTCGGCGTCAAAGTCAAAACGTTCTCCATACCATATCCTTCCTATCTGACCTATATTTCTTTCATCAACTTCATGATGTTGTCTGGCGTGAAAATAATCATAGGTAACGGCAGGAGTACCCATAGGCTGTACAAAGGGCAAAACACGTTTCCCATTACCATTACTCACCGTGATATAATAAAAAGAATCGTCAGTATAAGGATTAATATGACTATCGTTTTCTTGAACGTATTCAGTATTTGCAGCCGTAGCATAAAACAAAATTTCATCACCATTATCAAAAGATCCATCAGCTTCACCTCGTACACTTATAGCAATTTCAGCAGGATCATATGCTACCGTTTCAGAATTTACAAGTGGTAAAGATGGTCCACCATTACTATAGATCTTAATATTACGAGGATCAATATCACTTACATTTATACCTAGATTACTTAAAAATGATCTCGTAATTCTATGCACTCCAGTATTCTCCACTTTAAACCGATACCAGTCTCCAGAAGTTAAAAGTGAATTACCATAACTAGTAGACTTAGTCAAAAAAACAGGCATGCCTTTAGTAAAAACAGGAGTGAATGATAAAACCCTACGATACTGGCTTCCATCTTTATATATCGGTGAGACTTTAATTTGTGCATAATTACGCTTTCGCGAAAGCGCATTTCTCAAACTATATTGCAATTCATCAGCTATGTAGTCCTTATCTAGATTAGCGAGTTCACTATTAGTAATAACCTCTGTTTTCAAATCCTCTAAAACCAGACTCGATTCATTAACCTGAGATGTGACCTCTATAGATTTTGAATACCAAATTTGACTTCCATTAAATTGAAAACCATTTTCAAAATAAGGAATTAAGACTGTGTAATCACCTATAGATTGACTAACAGCTGGCTGCCAATTTAACTCTTCCTTTTGGCCTTGAGCCATTAACAAAAAAGGCAAGCTAACAATAAGTAAATATATATATCTCATCAAACCGATAACGTATGTTTATAATTTCTAGTATAAAAAAATAAAAACTTAAAAAAATGTGAACACTCACGTAATAAAGAGCATTCAAGCTCGTTTAAAAACATGGAACGACAAATGTAATGTGAATATTAACAATTTATGCTTTTGGTTTTATCTGAAGTTGTTATATTGCGAGACATTTTTCAAAATAATATCTTAAAATGAAGAAGTACTTTGCATTAAAAGCAGTATTTACACTAATCGCTGGTGTGGCACTAGTGAGCTGTGGTGGTGGTGGAAACGATTATTCTAGCACATCTCGTGGAACTGGATGGGACGTAACCGGTAAAAACGGTGGATTTGAATTAAATACTAAATACAAGGAACAGGAAACTGGACCAGGATTAGTATTTGTTGAAGGTGGAACATTTACGATGGGTCGTGTAAAAGATGACCCGATGCATGACTGGAACAACACTCCTAATCAGCAACACGTTCAGTCATTCTATATAGATGAAACTGAAGTTACTAATGGAATGTATCTTGAAATGCTAGACTGGATCAAAGGTGTATTCCCACCTGAAGATGAAGAGTATCGTAACATTTATAACGGCGCGGTACCTGACACTCTAGTATGGAGAAATCGTTTAGGATTTAATGAAGAAATGACTAAGAATTATTTGCGTCATCCAGCTTACCAAAACTACCCAGTTGTAGGTGTAACTTGGATTCAAGCAGTTGAATTCTCTGAATGGAGAACAGACCGTGTAAATGAGTTAATTCTTAATCAAGAAGGTTTTACATCTAAAGATGCACTAGCTAACCAAGAAGCTGGTTCTACTTTTAGTACCGAGACTTATCTAAACGCACCTACTCTTGCTTATGGAGGAGATGATGAAAAAACTCGCGGTGGTAAGAGAAGTGAATCTTTAGAAAAAAGAAAGACACAAAAAGCTGCAAAGCAAGGTGATGGTGGCGGAGAAGCTTCTGGACTATATGTAACTCGTAAAGATGGAATCATCTTACCAGGCTATAGATTACCTACTGAAGCAGAATGGGAATATGCAGCACTTGCTGAGGTTTCTCAAAGAGAATATAACGCATATAGAGGTAGAAAAAAATATCCATGGGATGGACAATACACACGTAGTGGTAAGCGTCAAACTCGCGGAGACCACATGGCTAACTTTAAGCAAGGTGATGGAGATTACGGTGGTATCGCTGGATGGAGTGATGATGGAGCAGATATTACTGCAGAAGTTATGACTTATGAACCTAACGACTTTGGTGTATATGACATGGCTGGTAACGTATCTGAATGGGTAGCCGATGTTTATCGTCCTATAGTTGATGATGAATTTAACGACTTTAACTACTATCGTGGTAACCAATACACCAAGAATAAAATCGGTGCAGATGGAATGATTGCTGTTGTTGAAGCAGATTCTATTGTATATGATACTCTAAGTAATGGTAAAACTATTGCTCGCGCACTACCTGGTGAAATTCAACAAGTAGAAGTAGATGAGAACGAAACTTATTTAAGAACTAACTTTGACAGAAGTGACAACCGTGATTTCCGTGATGGTGATCGTCGCTCTTCTAAGTATTTTGATAATTCAGACCAACTTGCAGACAATAAGAGAATGTATGATTCTCCACTTCACACTGTAGAATCTGATTCATTAGGAACTCTAGATAGACAATATGACCAGGAGAATACACGTACTACTCTTATTGACAATGAAGTTAGAGTTATTAAAGGTGGTTCATGGAGAGATAGAGCTTATTGGTTAGACCCAGCATCTCGTAGATTTTATCCACAGGACATGGCAAAAGATGATCTTGGATTCCGATGTGCAATGTCACGTGTTGGATCTAAGTCTAAGAAAAACAAAAGACCTCGCAATTAATCTTGTGATTCTAAATTAATAAAAAAGAAGCCCTTATTTTTAAGGGCTTTTTTATGCACTAATTTTATGGAAGAATTATATCAAATATTCAGGAGCAGTAAAGGCGTACAGACTGATACAAGAAAAATAGAAAACGGTCAGTTGTTCTATGCATTATCGGGAGAAAACTTTGATGGTAATGAATATGTAGAACAAGCACTTACTAAAGGCGCGATTCACGCTGTTTCTAGCGATCACAAATGGAAGAATAACCCTAGTGTTACTGTTGTTGAAGACCCCTTAAAAAATTTACAAGCTTTAGCAACATATCACAGAAAGGCTTTAGACATACCTATTATCTCCTTAACCGGTAGTAATGGTAAAACCACTACAAAAGAATTAATCTTGTCTGTATTAGGTCAGCAATTCAATGTAAAGGGAACCTTAGGTAATTTAAATAATCACATAGGAGTACCACTGACTATCTTAAGCTTTGATAAATCAACAGAGATAGGTGTTGTAGAAATGGGAGCAAATCATTTAAAGGAAATAGAAAAACTCTCTACGATAGCCCTACCCGATTATGGTCTAATAACTAATTATGGTAAAGCGCATTTAGAAGGTTTCGGAAGTGAAAAAAATATTATAATAGGTAAAAGTGAATTATTTGAACATCTAAAAGCTCATGGTAAAACAGCTATTGTAGGTCATTGGGATCAGGAACAATTAAAAAGATCACAAGGCATAGAACGATTTATAACTAGTACAGACAGCAAACTGATTAAAGCAGAGCCATATATAAGTTTAGAATTTGAAGGTCAAAAATCAGACACACAATTGATCGGAGAATATAATTATCACAATATGCTTCTGGCGGCCGCAGTAGGGCAAATTTTCAACATGAGTACTACTAGCATATTAAATGGATTATCTCAATACACACCTAATAACAATAGATCACAAATCATACAAAGTGATAATGTAAAAATCATACTAGACGCTTATAATGCAAACCCAAGCAGTATGAGCGTTGCTTTATCTAATCTGAGCAAGCAGAAAGAAAGTCATAAAATAGCAGTTTTAGGAGATATGTTTGAATTAGGGAAATATTCAAAAACAGAACATCAAAAAATTGTCGACCTAACTAAACAACTTGGTTTAGACCAAACCTATCTTATTGGCGAGTCTTTTTCACAAGTTCAAACCTCCCACGCATTATTGTTTAATAATCTTGAGAGCTTTAAAAAAACCTTTAAAATTAACAGAAATGAAGATGCTGTTCTACTAATTAAAGGCTCTAGAGGCATGGCATTAGAAAGAATCCTTGACCTCTTTCAATAAATTTGAGATTTTTTTTTGAAAATAAATAGCAAAAAGCTTTTGACAAAAATAAAATTATGTAAATTTGCCACCGCTTTAGAGCAAAAGGTACCTTAGCTCAGTTGGTAGAGCAATGGACTGAAAATCCATGTGTCCCTGGTTCGATTCCTGGAGGTACCACAAAAGGCTGTCTATTTTAGGCAGCCTTTTTTGTTTTCTATAACTCAAATATTTATAAAGTCCTTTTATATTTAAAACCTTAAAATGGGATGACCTTAGTTTTTATAGAATTTATTATGGATATCATAAAGACACTAGTTCAAACCCATTTTTTCCACTAGTTAGTATGATATTAGTTATAGACATAGGCAACACATCGATAAAACTTGCAGCGGTAGAAGATTATAAAATCATTTCTCACCATAGAACAACTCAACAAAATTTTATTAAAGATTGTACATCGCTACTCAATCAGTTTAAACAAATAAAAAACGCAGCCTTTTGTCAAGTTGGTAAATTTGATCAGAGACTATACAATCAATTACAAAATTTAGTTACCATTTTTAAAATTGGGAATACTATAAAATTACCTTTTAAAAATTTATATCAATCTACAACACTTGGCAACGATAGGCTGGCCTTAGTTGCAGGCGCAATTTCAAAGACAAAATACGATAAAGGAGCTTTAATAATTGATGCCGGAACCTGCGTCACGTACGACTACATTGACCCATCGCTAAACTACCATGGCGGCGCAATTTCTCCTGGTTTAAGACTACGTTATGAATCGCTCCATAATTTTACTGCAAACCTTCCGTTATTAACTGCGCAGACTATTGAAAGCTTTATAGGTGACTCTACACAATCAAGCATACATAGTGGCGTTATTAATGGTTTAACACAAGAAATAGAAGGTTGTATCAGGCAGTATCGTAAAAAAAATAAAGGCATTCAAATTTTTATAACCGGCGGAGATGCTCAACTATTGTCAACTCAACTAAAAAGCCGTTTCTTTGCCACGCCTTTTTTGATGCTAATTGGCATATATCATTTATATCAATTTAATAAAAACTTATGATCAGAAGTATTTTAATCGTTTTAGTGGCATTTACTTGCTTTACAGGAATGGCACAACAGCGTACTTCGTCTCCATATTCCTTCTTTGGCCTAGGCCAGCAAACATTTAAAGGTACTATAGAGAATCGTAGTATGGGTGGAATCCGTACCTATAGCGACAGCATCCATGTTAATTTAAGAAACCCTGCATCTTATGGTAATTTAAGACTTACCACTTATACAGTAGGTGCCGTACATACAGAAACATGGGCAGAAACAAATTCTGCCAAAGAAACTTACGACAACACCACAATCGAATATATAAGTATAGGTGTACCAGTAAGTAAAAAGGCAGCTTTCGGATTCGGTTTAATTCCCTTTCAATCTGTAGGTTATGATTTAGGCACTTTAACAGAGGACATTTACACTAATTTTGAAGGTGAAGGTAGTTTGAACAGAGCATATTTTGGTTTTGGGTATCAACTATCTAAAGGGCTTAATATAGGTGGAGAATTAAGATATAATTTTGGTCAGGAAACGAATTCATCAAGTGTCGCATTAGCAAATGTACAATACGGGACTAACGAAGTAAATGAAACTGACTTTAGTGGCGTATCTTATAACTTTGGACTACATTATAATGGAAACTTAAGTGATAAATATGAAATTCAGGCGAGTGCCACTTACTCACCAGAAAGTAACATTACTGGAGATAATTTCAGAACATTATCTACCATATCTATATCTGGATCATCGGAAATCATAGTAGATTCTGAAGAGTTTGATATCCCACGTGAAAAATTCAAATTACCGTCTGAAATCTCGCTTGGTATAGGTATCGGAGAACGTCTTAAATGGTTTGCCGCTGCAGAATACACACTACAAGGCACAAGTAGCACGACAAACAGAACTTTTGCACCAGCTACAGCGATCTTTACAGACGCAGCATCTTATAGATTAGGAGGATACTATATACCTGATTACAACAGCATATCAAATTACTGGAAAAGAGCAACTTATCGTGCTGGTTTGCGATATGAAGAAACAGGACTACAACTTAATGGCGAAGACATTACAGAGTTTGGCATATCTTTTGGAATAGGAATACCAGTAGGGCAAACGAGAGCTTTTTCAAATGCAAATATTGGATTAGAATATGGTCAACGAGGAACTACATCAAATGGTTTAGTTAAAGAAAACTTCTTTAATATTTCCCTAGGTTTATCATTAAATGACAGATGGTTCCAAAAAAGAAAATATAATTAAGAACGATAAAATAAGTATTATGAACCTTAAAACTACATTTTTAACTTTTATTGCTGTTATCAGTATCGCTTTCGCGAAAGCGCAAGAAGCTGGAGATTGTAATGTGATGTTAAGCATTTTTGCAGAAAATGCTAAGGCAAAGAATTATGATGAAGCATACAAGCAACTAGGTGATCTAGTTACAAAATGTCCTGATGCCAGTGCAGCTATTTATCAATATGGCGAAATTATATATGAGCACCGTTTAAGAAAAAAGATAGGTGATGAAGCTGTGAATGCTCAAGGATTAATAGATATGCTTAATGCTCAAATCACAAAATTTAGTGATAAAGTTAATACGAGTAAAAAATCCATTGAATTAGCAAGTAAAATGTATAAGTATGGAATAGGTGACCAGTCTGCACAGTACAATATGTTAGAAGGTGTTTTCACTAAAGATCCAGATAACTTTACTGACCCTAATGGAATGATTACTTATTTTAAACTTGCAGAGAAAGAATTCAAAGCCAATAAAATAGATCTTCAGAAATTATTTGACACGTACGATGCATTAACTGAAAGAATCGCTCAAGTACAAGATGAACGTTCTACAGTAATCCAAAAGCTTTTAAACAAGAAAGAAACTGAAGGTTCCCTAACAGAACAAGAAGAAAAAACGATTACTAATCAAGAGAAAAACTTGAAGAACTATAATATCGTTAACAAAAGTGTAAATGGTACATTAGGACAATTAGCAGATTGCGATAAGCTTATTCCATTATATGAGCAGGATTTTGATTCAAAACAAAGCGATGAAAAATGGTTAGGAAATGTATTGAGAAGGTTACAAAGTAAAGATTGTACTGACGCTCCTTTATATGTAAGATCTGTAAAAGCATTACATGTACTTAAGCCTAGTTGGAAAACAGCTTATGGTCTTGGTAACATTGCAACTTCACAATCAGAAAAATTCCAGTACTGGGATCAAGCGATTGAATTAGGTGCAGATAATGACACAAAATCTAGAATTCATTATAAGAAAGCTGAAGTATTTAAAAGCAAAGGCCAGTATGGTAGTGCAAAAAGAGAATATCTTGCTTCTAACGCAGCAAAGCCATCATTCGGATTACCATTCTTAAGAATTGCAAATCTAGTAGCGAGCAGTGCTAATAGCTGTGGTACAACACCATTTGAGAAAAGAGCGGTTAACTGGTTAGCAGCACGATATGCAGATAAAGCAGGAAGCGTAGATGCAAGTTTAAAATCTACAGCGGCTAAAACAGCAGCTAGCTATAGAGGTAGAGCTCCACAAAAAACTGAAATTTTCATGGAGAAATCATACAACTCAGGTGATACTATTAGATTTAACTGTTGGGTTGGAGACTCTGTAAGAATCCCTTAAGGATGAAGCAGTTGAACCACATATTAAAAATCACAATCACGGCTATGGCCGTGATTTGTGTTTTATCTTGTGATGATAATCTTAAGGCCATTCAAAAGATGCAAATCGCATCTAACGAGCCCATGGGTGAAGTAAAAGAAATGCTTCTTAAACATACAGATAGTGGTTTAATAAAAGTAAAAATGTCTGGTAAAACCATGCTAGACTTTTCTAATGATATGTATCCTTATACAGAGTTTCCAGACGGAATACATGTGGTTGTTTATGAACATAAAAACGATAGTTTACTAGAAACTAACATTACAGCAGACTATGCCATTATGTATAGTGAGTCAGATTTAGTAGATTTGAAAGGTAATGTCACTATCGTTAATCACGATGGAAACACTTTTAATGGAGAACAACTTTACTGGGATCAAACGGCAAAATGGATTTTTACCGACCAGTCATTTTCTACCCAGCTTAAAAACGCATCTACATCTGGCACCATGCTAGATGCAGATGAAGAATACAACAAAATAACTGTACGAGATAATAACGATCAGTTCTACAGAACACCTATTAAAAAATGACAAAATTCTTTAAATATTTTCAGTACGCTTATCTAATTTTTGCAGGTTTCTTTTTAGTTCGTGGTTTTTACGAATTGGAAGAAAATCCAAATATGGCTTACGTTTTATGGGCCATGGCAGCATTAGTTTTATTCATGTTCTTCTTTAGAAGAAGATATATCAGTAAATTTGATAATCGCGATAATAAAGGCGATACTAAGTAATGCTTACAGCGGTACTGATTATATTAACGATGCTTATTTTGAGTGCCTTTTTCTCAGGTATGGAAATAGCATACGTATCCTCTAATAAAATACATATAGAATTAGAAAAGCGACAAGAAGACTTCATAGGTCGTGTCCTGCGCAATCTAACTGCCCATCCATCTAAATTTATCATCTCAATGCTTATAGGCAACAGTATAGCACTAGTCGTCTATGGATTATATATGGGTGATCTGGTTACTGAAGAACTCATCATTCCTTATCTGGAACTTACTGAAAGTCTTCAACTAGTGGTTCAAACAGTAATTTCAACATTAATCATCCTATTAACCGCAGAATTTCTACCCAAGGTATTTTTTCAAATTTATTCAAACGAGCTCTTAAAATTCTTTGCTCTACCAGCGTATATTTTCTATTTGATATTTACACCTGTATCATGGATATGTATTAAAATATCAGATTTTTTCCTACGCATTTTTTTTAAATCTAACGGTGACAACATTCAACTATCGTTTTCAAAAATTGAATTAGGTAATTATATTACTGAACAAATGGAAAGCGCTCAAGAACAAGATGAGGTAGACACAGAGATTCAAATATTCCAAAATGCATTAGATTTTTCTGCTGTAAAAGCTCGCGAGGTCATGGTACCGCGTACAGAGATGATCTCTGTTCAACAAGGCATAGATATAAAAGAATTGAATAAAAAATTTGTAAGCACAGGCCTATCAAAAATTTTAATTCATCACGAGACTATTGATGATGTAACTGGATATGTTCACAGTTTTGATTTATTTAAATCTCCAGAAGATTTAAATAGTATTGTACGCAGTGTGATTAACGTTCCAGAAACCATGCTTGCAAAAGATGTTCTCAATTTACTTATGAAACGTCGCAAAAGCATTGCTATCGTATTGGATGAATATGGAGGTACATCAGGCCTGATTACGGTAGAAGATATTGTAGAAGAACTCTTTGGTGAAATTGAGGATGAACATGATTCTGACACCTTAATTGACACTCAAATTTCTGAAACAGAATTTAAATTTAGTGCCCGACTCGAAGTAGACACTATAAATGAAAATTACAAGTTAGACCTTCCAGAAAACGAGCAATACGAAACCTTAGGTGGACTCATTGTTTTTGAAACTGAAGGCATCCCGATGGAAGGCGATATTGTAACTATTGAACATTATAAATTCACCATACTAGAAACCTCTAACAATAAGATAGACTTAGTAGGGCTGGAAATTCTAGATAAAGAATAAAGACCCTAGTAGTATGTAGCTTTGTGACACGCTTTCGCGAAAGCAAAATTATCACGCAACTTACTGCTATAAAGCGCACTTTAAGCTTTAATTATTAGCGGGAAAACACTATTTTCGCCGACACTTTAAAATTAAACCCATTATAAGATGGCCATATTAGGTAAAATCAGATCACAAGGATTAATCCTTATTCTAGTAATCGCACTAGCATTATTTGCATTTATTATTCAAGGTTTGCTAACCTCTAACGGTGCTGCAAAGGCCTCTTCACTAGGATCTGTAGGTAGTACAGAAATAGACAGAGAAGCTTTCGGTCGTAGAGTTGAAGCAACTATGCAACAACGTGGCGCAGGAACATCAACTGTTCAAGCCGTAAACAGCGTATGGGATGCTGAGGTAAGAGATGCTGTATTAAACATGCAAATCAATGAGGCTGGCATTGAAGTTTCAGATGAGGCTGTAAAAAACCAAGTAAAAAGCATGTATGCAAATGCTCCTATTTTCTTAGATGAAAATGGACAGTTCTCTGAAATTAAAATGAACACATTTGTTGCTGACTTAAAAAACAATCAACCAGAACGTTACCAATTATGGTTACAGGATGTTGAAAATGCAGCAGATCAATCCAAGCAAACTCAATTCTTTAACCTCTTAAAGTCTGGTATCATAGGCACACAGGCAGCAGGAGAAATGGAATACCGTCTTGCAAATGATAACCGTAGCTTCACATTTGTTAACATACCATACACGAGTATAGCAGATACTGAAGTTGAAATATCAAAATCTGAGATCTCTTCTTATATCGCAAAAAACGAGTCAAAATTCAAGTCTGATGCTCAACGCGACATTCAATACGTTGTTTTTGAGGACAAAGCTTCTGAAGCTGATAAGGCTAAAATGAAAGCAGACATGACAAAACTTTTAAGCTCTTATGAAGAGTTTAATGAGAACACAAATAGGACTGAAACTTACCCAGGACTTGATAAGGTAGAAGATGTTGAAACATTTGTAAACTCTGAATCTGATGTACCATATGACGGATCTTATTTATTAACTTCAAAATTGCCGGCTACAGCAAAAGCTATCGCTGCCCTAGAAGAAGGAGCTACTTATGGACCATATGAAGATGCAGCTTATATGAAAATTTCTCGCCTAGAAGATAAAAAGACAATCATGGATAGTGTTCAAACTAAGCATATCCTTGTCGCATATGCTGGTGCAACACGTTCAGCTTCTACACGATCAAAAGAAGATGCTAAAAAAGTAGCAGACAGTATTTTTGCTACAATTGGTCAAAGCAATAGTAAATTTAATACTAAATGGGACTACTTCAACGAGAATACTGAAATCGCAAAAGGTGAAGACATAGGTTGGGTAGTATATTCTGGAAATGCTAGAAACTTTGCTCCTGGATTCACTAAATTCTTATTTGAAAATGATAAAGGTTCTGTAGGAATATCAGAAAGTTCTTTTGGCTACCACATTATTCATATTCAAGACACAAAAGCTCCTACTGAAGCTGTTAAAATAGCAACTATCGCAAAGAAAGTAGATGCCTCTAAAGCAACTGGAAAGCAATTATTTACTGACGCTCAAAAATTTCAACAAGGTGCGGCAGACAAAGACTTTACAGAAGTTGCTAAAGAATTCACATTAGATGTGAAGCCAGTAAAGAACTTAAAGGCGATGGATGAAAACCTACCTGGTTTACAAAGAAATCGCTCAATAGTTCAATGGGCATTTAAAGAAGGTACAGATATAGGCGATACAGAACGTTTTGAAACTCCAGAAGGTTATGTAATTGTTCAATTAACTAGAAAAGCTGAAGCAGGACTTATGTCTGCTGAAGAAGCTAGCGCAACTGTTACACCTATCCTACGTAACAAAAAGAAGGCGAAAATGATCATGGATCAAATTACAGCTACTGAAGTCAATGACATCGCATCTGCACAAGGTTTAAATGCAAGAGCTGCAACTGCTGTTAATCGTAAGAGCCCAACAATACCAGGTGTAGGTGAAGAGCCTAAGGTGGTAGGGACAGCATTTGGACTTGCTGAAGGAGAAACTTCAAAACCTATTGCTGGTGAAAAAGGTGTATTTGTTGTTAAAGTAACGGCAATTGAAAACGCACCAGATTTAGGAAGCTATAAAGCAGATGCTAATGAGGTTGCTAGTCGTACTGCAAACCAAGCGACATCAAAGTTAGTAGAGGCTCTTAAGAAGTCTATAGAGATAACAGATAATAGATCTACTTTTTACTAGAAAGCAGATTATAGCATATTAAAAAAAGCCACTCATTGAGTGGCTTTTTTTATTCCATATTTTTAAAAGATAATGTTAATCATTTATTGCAGAATAAATTAAACCATCAACTCAAACTAGCAACTACTTCATCCCATTCCAGGACAATTTCAAATCCTTTAGATTTAAAATAAGCTCGTTCTTCAATATCACCAGTGCACATGATAAAATCGCCACCCCAACCACCTAAACTTTTTATGGCTTGTGTATAATCTGGAAAAAGCTTTTGCTTTACTGGCTCTAATCCTATTAAACTAGAAATAATAGCTTCGTGTCTATTGATAACCTCATTAAAGTGAGCTAGATCATTAGAGGCATCCATAAATCTTTGGGGCATCTCATCCAATTCCTTCCTTAATTCATCCGTAATTAATGAATTATCAAAACGTGCTATAGAGTCTCTACTATTTTGTTTTCTGTTGAGATACACAAAGAAAATAGATTTCATTATAGCGGGATTCCAATCAAATTGTTCAACAATTGGTTGCGCGTTATTATAATTATAAATCAGCCTACTATGTTCAGTAGCACAAGCTATATCATATCCACTACCACCGAAACAATCAAACTGTAACATATAGGCATCACATTCTAGCCATTGCGCTATAAGGGAAATTAATGTAGAACTAGTTCCCATACCATATTTTCGATTAAAATCTAATGTCGTGATTGCATTGAATCCATGAGCCATTTTATCCAGCGCTTGAGGATGCAATTCTATTGCTTTTCTTAAAATCTCAACAAGTTTAACTGTAACCGCATTATCAGATTTAAAGGTGTCTTGATTTTTGAAAACATTTAAATCAAGTGTAGCTTCAAACCACAAACTACCATCATAATCGTAACTCTTCCAAGTTATGACTTGATCATTTCTAGAACTCACTTCTAGATACTGATTTAACTTTAAAGGCATCGCTAGCGCAGACACGTTATCGAGCACGACATATTCACCTGTGATAAGGAATTTACCATGAGCGCTATATTTCTTTTTGATGACTTCTTTATTCAATTGTTTTTATTTGTGCGTTGTGTTTTCTTTAAAGTGCAATGCCTATTTATACTTATTAATCGATTAGCGCTTTTTTAATTAAAACTATTTGGCCCAAGTGATAGTAACTATGCTCAATAATAGCATCGATATTTCTATAAAAATCACCATACTTAGGATCCACAAAATCTTTTTCAAGTTCCTCATCAGTTAATCGCTCGACATACAAGGCTAGATCCTCACAATCCTGCCAGAACAGATTTAAAAAACGATCCCAATCTTGTTGTGATTTGATTTCAGGAAAATCAAAGCTATAAACATCACTAATTTCTAACTTACCATGTGCAAATACATTTTTAACACCTGCGACATAATAGTGAATATGTTGAGCAAGTGCGGCTATAGTATTAAAGGAATATAATTCAGTAATTACAACATGCCAGTCTAGACTTACTAACTGGTCTTTATAATTAGTATTGGCAATCCACGTTCCATTGAGAAAAACTTCTCTCAAGCGATCAGCAAGGACATTTGAATTAGCCATAACTTCTTTATTTTTTTCTTATATCTGCTAGCATTTCTCGCAATCCTGAGAAACTAGGTGTCTTATCTTGAAAAGCTTTTTTGAGCAATAATTTTTCATCATCATTTGCTCCTATTTGCTCTAACATATTCACTAAATGCATTTTCATGTGTCCCGCCTGTATTCCCGTAGTTACAAGTGAATGTAATGCTGCAAAATTTTGTGCAAGCCCACAGACAGCAGTTACCTTCATTAAATCCTGCGCGCTAGGATTTTCTAGAATCTGCATAGCAAGTTTAGAAAGTGGATGTAGAGATGTGAGTCCGCCTACAGTTCCTAAGGCAAGTGGAAAATCTGCTTCAAAAGTAAAGACATCATTTTCCACTCTTGCTCTAGTTAAACTTCTATATTGACCATCACGAGCTGCATAAGCATGGACACCAGCCTCAACGGCTCTAAAATCGTTACCCGTTGCGATCACTACAGCGTCTATCCCATTCATGATCCCTTTATTGTGAGTTACCGCTCGATAAGGTTCTACTGTTGCAATATCAACCGCACGAGTAAATTTACGGGCAAAGTCTTCACCGCTCACGCCATTTATTGTTCCTATCTCATTAATAGTACACGATACCGATACATTCACTACACATTCTGGAACATAATTACTTAATATACTCATAATCACTTCAGGCATTCCCAGTGAGAACCCTTGAAACTCATTAGCTTTTTCTCTTAGTGTGTTTGCTAACTGCTCAAGAGTGGTATTGATAAAATTTGCACCCATCGCATCCTTCGTTTCAAAGGTAGCATGCAGTTGATAATAACCTGCAAGCACATCAGTCTTGTTGATTAATTGTAAATCTAGCAATCCACCACCACGTTTTTTCATACTGGCATTTATGGACTGGACGGATTGTAGTAAGTCTGCTTTCGCGAAAGCGTAAAACGCATCCATCTCACCATGTAAACCATTATACATAATGTGTACCTGACCAGACTTTACTGTTGACCTTACTTTAGTTTTAAATCCACCACGATTTAACCAAAATTTAGCCGCTTTACTCGCCGCTGCAACTACAGAACTTTCCTCAATCGCCATGGGAATAGTCACTAATTTTCCATCAATTAAGAAATTAGGAGCTAATCCAAACGGAAAATAGTAGTTAGTAATCGTATTCTCACTAAAACCATCATGTAATTCTTGCAGTTTTTGATCCTGATTCCAGTATCGTGTTATGGTATCATGTGCCGCAGTATTACCATCAAAATAAGTATCTACTAGCCAGTTAACTTTTTCTGTTTTAGAGAGTTTTGAAAAACCGATTACAGGTGCATCCATTGAAAAAAATTTAAGGGACAAAGATACAATTACAAGCGTTAATCCTTGTTTAACGATAATGCAATAATCGGCGGGATTTTTGCGATTTTTTCTGTATACTTGATACTTTAACCCATTTTGCAATTACATGATTAAGAAAACACTTTTTGCTGCCCTATTTTTACTGACCAGTTCAGTAATGATCGCACAGCAAAACATTACTGTAGAAGATATTTACACAGGTCAGTTCCGTACGGCTGGTTTACAATCTTTAGAATCTTTAAATAACGGTAAAGAGTACATAGTTCTCAATTATAATCGCGACCGTACACAGACTATAGATAAATACAGCTATGCTACTGGCGAGAAAACTGGAACGCTAGTAAGTAGTGCCGACCTTAAATTACCTATACGTTCTTATACTCTAAGTGATGATGAGTCTAAGATGTTAATCGTTTCAGAGAGTCAACCTATTTTTAGATACAGTTCGCATGACAAAGTACATGTTTATGACATGAATTCTAAAAAACTAACTTTAGTGAGTGACGAGCTTGTACGCAGTCCAGCACTTTCTCCTGACGGGAAAAAAGTGGCTTTTGTGTTTGAAAATAATATTTATTATAAAGATTTAGCCTCTGGAACAACTACTCAAGTAACTTCAGATGGTTTAAATAACAAACTCATTAACGGTGTTTCTGACTGGGTTTATGAAGAGGAATTTGCCATAGTACGCGCTTACCAGTGGAGTCCAGACAGTAAACAAATCGCCTTTATTTCTTTTGATGAGAGCGAGGTCCCAGAATTCTCAATGGATGTTTATGGAAATGAATTATATCAAAAACAAGATGTTTTTAAATACCCTAAAGCTGGAGAAAAGAATGCAGTGGTTGGATTGCATGTGTATGACTTGCTTTCGCGAAAGCGTAATGAAATCAACTTAAATCGTAATGAGGAGTTCTACATTGCACGAATTAATTACTCGCCTAATGGTAAACTTGCCGCGCAAGTATTGAATAGACATCAAGATGTATTAGACTTTTATTATGTAGACCAATCAGGTAATGCTACCGTAGCTTTTACAGAGAAAGATAAAGCTTATGTAGACGTAACGGATGATTTAACATTCCTAGAAGATGGAAGTTTTTTATGGACTAGTGAAAAAGACAACTGGAAACATATTTATCACTATGATGCTAGCGGTAAAGAGAAAAAACAAATTACGAGTGGTAACTGGGATGTGACATCTTACTACGGTTATGATGCTAAAAATAAGCGTATTTTTTATCAAAGCACTGAAGACGGAAGCATCAACCGTGGGATTTACTCCATTTCTCTAAAAGGAAAAAAGAAGACAAAATTGTCTAATAGAATAGGAACAAACAGCGCTTCTTTCAGCAGTGATTTTAGTTACTTCATTAACACTTATTCTAGCGCTACTACTCCACCTATGTATACTTTACATACTTCTAAAAAAGGTGAGCAGGTTCGAGAAATTCAAAATAACAATGCATTATTAGATAAACTTGATAATTATAAGTTTGCTCAAAAAGAATTTTCTACCATCAACATTAACGGGAATGATTTGAACATGTGGACTATGAAACCAGCAAATTTTGACCCTAATAAGGAGTATCCTTTATTAATGTTTCAATACAGTGGTCCAGGTTCACAGCAAGTAGCTAATCGCTGGTATGGCGCAAATGATTACTGGCACAGCATGCTAGCTAACGATGGTTATGTAGTGATTTGTGTTGATGGACGTGGTACTGGATACAAAGGAGCCGATTTTAAAAAAGTAACTCAAAAGGAATTGGGCAAATATGAAGTAGAAGATCAAATCGCAGTGGCCAAAAAAATGAGCGCTATGGATCATATCGATAGTTCTAGAATAGGAATTTGGGGTTGGTCTTATGGTGGATTTATGAGTTCTAACTGTATTCTTCAAGGTAATGACACCTTTAGCACTGCTATCGCAGTTGCTCCGGTAACATCTTGGAGGTTTTATGATAGCATTTATACAGAACGTTACATGACGACACCACAAGAAAATGCAAGTGGCTATGATGAAAACAGTCCAATGAATCACGTAGATAAATTAAAAGGCAAATATCTTCTTATTCACGGTAGTGCAGATGATAATGTACATGTTCAAAATACCATGCGTATGGTGGAAGCTCTTGTACAAGCAAACAAACAGTTTGACTGGGCAATTTACCCAGATAAGAACCATGGTATATATGGAGGTAATACTCGTATCCATTTATTTAATAAAATGACAAACTTTATTCATAATAACCTTTAATAACACTAATCTTAATTAATAATCAAATGGAATATAAATTTGGTGGTTCACTTACGAACCAAAAAACAGTTCTAGGACATCCATCAGGATTGTTTGTTCTTTTCTTTACTGAAATGTGGGAACGATTCTCTTATTATGGAATGAGAGCTTTACTTGTTCTTTTCTTAGTTGCATCTGTCTTTGACGAAGGTTGGGGCTGGGATAGAGCTGACGCTTTAACACTTTATGCTTTCTACACAGGTCTAGTTTACGTAACTCCTATTTTTGGTGGATTAATAGCAGATAAGATTACTGGTTATAGAAAAGCTGTCGTTATAGGAGCTTTATTAATGACTTTAGGTCACGCCTCTATGGCACTGGAAGGACTTACCGGAACTTTCTTTTATCTAGGTCTCGTTCTTCTTATTATAGGTAATGGAATGTTTAAGCCAAACATCTCATCGATGGTTGGAAAATTATATAAAACAGAGGACAAAGAGAAAGATGCTGGATACACGATATTCTACATGGGAATTAATGCAGGTGCTTTCTTAGGTATTTTACTTTGTGGTTACATAGGTGAATCTGTAGGATGGCACTATGGTTTTGGACTTGCGGGAATATTTATGTTTGTAGGAATGTTACAATTCTATTTTGCTCAAGAAATTTTTGGGAAAATAGGTTTGTCTCCTAAAGGTGCTGAAGATTTTGATGATGCGATGGAAGATGCCTTAGAAGAAACTGAAGATGCTATAGAAGACACTATAGAAGAAGCTAAGAGTTCTAAAGTTGTGTCTGATAGATTGATTGTAATAGGTGTACTAGCTTTCTTTACCATCTTTTTCTGGTGGGCATTTGAACAAGCTGGTGGTTCTATGACTATTTTTGCTGCAGATTATACGGATCGTGTATTAGAAGGTGATGGTGCTTTAATCTTTAAGATTTTCAACACACTATTAACAGTGATCCCTATGATAATTATCACATGGGTTTTAGGAATGTTATTTAAACAGACTTATGCAAAATTTGCTTTATCTAATATTCTATTAGGGTTAAGTTTTGTTATCATCTGGGCAATTGTAATATGGATGCTATATCGTCAGTTCACCGATCCTGCTCCTGAAGTTCCTGCTTCATGGTTTGGAATCTTAAACTCATTCTTCATCATTGCTTTTGCTCCTATTTTCTCTAAAATTTGGGAAAGTAAGATGAACCCTTCTGGGCCTGTAAAATTTGCGATAGGTCTTATACTATTAGGTATTGGTTTTGGAATATTAGCTTTCGGTTCTATGGGTATTCCATTAGGAGCAAAAACAGCATCTGTTAGTATGATTTTCTTAATACTAGCATACTTATTCCATACTCTAGGTGAATTATGTGTGTCTCCTGTAGGATTATCCTATGTGAGTAAACTATCTCCTGGTAAACTAGTAGGATTGATGTTCGGGATATGGTTTGTTGCAAACTTTATTGCAAATACAGCAGCTGGACTAACTGGTCGTTATATTGATCCTATTGTAGAAGATTACGGAATGGCAACATTCTTTATGATTTTCACAATTATACCAATTGCAGCAGGTTTAATTATGCTAGCCATAAGCAGACTATTAGTTAAAATGATGCACGGTATCAGATAATCGATATTCCCTTAATATTTTATAAAAAACGCACCACTTCGGTGCGTTTTTTGTTACCTTGAATTTTCAAAAGAAAGATACTTATGAAAAGGATGGTTATATTGATGTTATTAATAGGTTCGTTTGCTCCAGCTCAAGTGAACTGGATGACCATGGACGAAGCTCTTGCTGCTCAAAAAAAAGAACCTAGAAAGATATTATTAAAAGCATATACTGAGTGGTGCACCAACTGTAAATGGATGGAAAAATATGCTTTTGATAAACCAGAAATTGCAGCTTTTATAAATGAGAATTATTACCCAGTAAAATTCGATGCAGAAGGTACAGAAGTGATCAACTATAAAGGGGCTACTTATGGTAACCCGATGAAACAACGTAATGAGCGATCACAGCATGAGTTTGCTGGTTTTATGCGCATTTTTGAATATCCTACATTAGTATTCTTTGATGAAACCGGACGTATCATCAATCCAGTACCAGGAAAAATGGGCCCTAAAAAGTTAGAGATATATATCACCATGCTAGTTGATGAAACATACAAATCCATCAATACAGGTAAAAAATGGTCAGATTATCAGGCTAATTTTGTTTATGAGCTTCAAGGTGATACAAATTAATAGCTCCTACTTCATAAGTGCTTAAGAAACGAACATTTCTCTTTTCGCATGTCGCTTTCCACCTCGTAACATAGTTGCGATAGTTAGACCCATCTGCAATGATGGTATGAGGCTCTAATTTACTGATCACTTTATCAAGATGTATCTGTGGTGAATGAGAAAGTAATATAACAGGCGTCTTTACATAGTCAGATATAACACCTGACTCATCTATAATTATAATTTCACTCTTATTAAATTTTACTTTGTTTTGAAGGGAATCAATTTTGATTGTTCGATTTCGATAAACGGAAGAGGATTTTATCCTATTTAAAGCTGTATGAAATCTTGATGAATCCATTTTATGAAAATCTATCAATAATAATACTTCATCTTTATTATGAATACTAATGACACTACCAGAGGCTTGATGCATCAACATAAAAGTGGACATATCAGGTTTTAATATTTTAAAGGATTGAAATCCAACAAACCCAATAACTGCAAATAAAGCCATGTGTAAGCTATAACCAGGCTTTTTAGTAAGTACTCTTTCCTTTCTACTCTTGCGCACAGAACGATAAAAGAACAATGCTATTCCTAATAATATACCATAAATCAAGATGAGCTCTATTAGATCGAGATGTATATTTTTAATTATAAAATCATCGTATGAACTTATTTTTTCGACCACCTTTACTATCCAATTTAACGAGAGGTTCAAGAGTTCTACCAGCCAGTCAGACGGAACTCTAATAAGCAAGATGACGAGTAACAATATCGAAAGACCAATAATCAATGGTAAGATGGGCAACAATAACATGTTTCCTAATAAAAATAATCCTGGAAATTGATGAAAATAAAATAGGCTTAAAGGAGCTACACCTATTTGAGCTGCAATCGTAACTGTCCCTATTTGCCAAAAATAATCAATAGCCTTCCAGCGTATACTTATAAAATTATATAGTATAGGTTGGATGAGAACAATTGCTATAACAGCTGTATAACTCAATTGAAAACCTACATGGAATAATAGCTTAGGATTAAATAACAGTAACACAAAAGCTGATAATGCTAAACTATGAAAAATAGAGGCTTTGCGATTTACGTTCATACCTACAGCAATAAATGAAAACATGGTAACTGCTCTAAGTATAGAAGGTGACATTCCTGTAATTAATGCAAAAACCCATAATAAACTGATGATTACAATAGTTTGTAACCAAGTACCATATTTAAAACTCCTTATACCATTAGTTAATCGACGTAAAATCAATAAAATAATACCTACATGAAGTCCGCTTAAAGCAAGGATATGAATTACACCAGCATCTCTAAAGCTCTGTGTCACCGATTGATCTACATTATTACGTTGCCCTAAAATTAAAGCCTGAATGATACCTAGTGGTTTATCTTTTAATCCAGAGTTAGCTAGAGAATTCATTAATCGATCTCGCAGGTTTACAATCCATGATTGATCTTCATCGCGCGACAAGTTTAGAACATGATTCTTATCAACATAAATTTGACCATATACATCGATAAGTCTTAAGTATTCTTTATAGTTAAAATCTCCGGGATTACGTTCATCACTTGCTTGGCTTATATCGTCATATACCAGAAGTTTGTGACCAAGCTTATAATTAATACTATCTGACTTTTTGAAAAGTACTAAGACTTTGCCTTCCACTTTAATTCCATCCACCTGATTCACTAAGGCATAAAACCTATCATTATAAGCATTAGGATGTAATCGATCAATTAATTTAATTGAGATTATTTGTTCTTTTCCCTGTGTAAAATGATTAGAAAAATGAGATTTGTTATAAATAGGATCTTTACTAGATAAATTTAAAGCTCCTAAGGTGAAAAAGAAAATCAATACCGAGAAGCTATAAAGAACCTTAAAAAATGAACTTCTTTGGCTTAATAAAACAGAAATAGATAAGCTGATAATAGCAATTACAGATAGCCATATCAATATTGTAATCGACAATTGTAAATACATTACGATTATCAATCCTATTATATACGCAAACAATAACCTATAAATAGGATACCCTAACCACTTCATTAGATGAAGTTAACAAAATATTTTTAAAAATCTAAAGAAATACCCTACTCTAATCTTCCAGCACTTACGTATGCATTAAGCCAGTAACCTTCATTCATTGTAGAAACGATTACACCACGCGATGTGGTAGCGTGTATAAAACTAATTTCGGCAGGTGTCGTTTTTACAACTAGACCTACGTGATTAACCTTAGTTTTATTTCTGCCGGTTGCAAAAAAGAGCAAATCTCCTTTTAAGACTTGTTTGAAACTAATGGAGCTTGATGCATTTAATAAGGTTGCACTTGTACGCGGCACCGATTTACCAGCTTCTTTAAAACTTACATGTATAAGACCACTGCAGTCCATTCCACTGCGCGAGCTACCGCCATACTTATACCTAGTACCTTGATAGGTTAAGGCTGTTTCTATTGCGTCTTTCAATACTGGTGTAATCACATCGCTATCTACTCTAGAAGGTTTTGTAATCCCAACAGGTGTATTTGTTGTTTCTGTTTTAGTCGGTCTTGATGGAGTGTACACTCTTTCAGGATAGTATTTTGCAGCTTCCTTTTTAGTTGTGACAATCCTAGGCTTTTTACTTTTACAGGAGAAATTACCCAATAGCAGTAAACAAATTAATAAAACATAGACTGTACGTATAGGGTTCTTTTTATAAATACGCTTTCGCGAAAGCGAGCTCAACATCATCATACTACTACTTTGAATTTTTAATTATTAGAGAAGCCACTTTATCGCTAGCACCTATACCACCCAATCGTTTTTCAAGTTCATAATAGTCTGCAAAAACACGATTGCGTTGTGTGGAATTGAGAATTTTATCCAATTCTTTCTTAAGATTTATTGGATTAAAATCGGATTGTATAAGTTCAGTTACCACCATTTTATCCATGATTAAATTCACTAAAGAAATATAATCTAATTTAATAATCAATTTAGCAATGCGATAGGATATGGAACTACCCTTATAACAAACCACTTGTGGTACTTTAAACAGTGCAGTCTCTAGAGTCGCTGTACCAGACGTAACTAGTGCAGCATGACATAGACTCAAGATGTCATAAGTGCGATTCATAACTAAGGTAACATTGTTCTTAAGGAAAGGTTTATAGAAATTTGCATCCTGACCTGGTGATCCAGCAATTAAGAATTGATAATCAGGATACTGATCTACCATTTGTAACATAACACCTAGCATCTTACTAATTTCTTGCTTGCGACTACCTGGCAATAAAGCTATTAAGGGTCTTTCATCTAATTGATACTTATTCAAAAACTCAACATGATTCACTTGTTGATGTAAATTGATAGCATCAATAATAGGATGCCCCACAAAATCTACCGGATAGTTATGCTTTTGCTCATAAAAGTCCTTTACAAATGGCAGTATCACATACATGTGATTGATATTTGCTTTAATCGTTTTAACACGACTTTCTCTAGACGCCCATACTTGCGGGCTTATATAATAATGGGTATTGAATCCTTTTGGTTTTGCCCATTTTGCAATACGTAAATTAAACCCAGAATAATCCATAAAAATGAGTGCATCTGGTTGATATCGCGCAATATCTTCTTTACAATATTTGATATTTTTTAAAGCAGCACCTAATTTCCTAATCACCTCAGTAAAGCCCATAATAGCACGTTCTTTATAGTGCATCACTTGCTCACCACCTACAGCTTCCATGAGATCACCGCCCCAAAATCTAAACTGAGCTTCCGGATCTTGCTTGAGCAAAGATTTCATAAGATTAGAACCATGCAAATCACCACTAGCCTCACCTACTATGATATAATATTTCATATTCTAGAATTCAAAGTACATTACTGCTAGAGCTGCCAGTATGGTGGCCATTAAAACGCCACGTGCTTCATAAGGCTGAGCTACTTTTTTAAATTTATAAATTTTTGTAGTTAGGAAAAAGAAAAACAGCAATAGATTTAGCACTGCTCCTAAGCCTATAAGTCCTCCCATAAAACCTTTTTCTACAGCACTTTCCAGCATGGTTTCAAAACTATAAGGCGCAAAAAAGTAAACATATAGATAGGTCCCTATAAAATTTGCGATAAGGCCCAATATAAATCCTTTTATAATTTTAATTACCAAAATCCCATGTATTAAGTTCACTTATATAATGATGAGCTGTCAGATCATATTGCGTAGGTACAATAGAAATGTAATTATGTGCTAGCGCCCATTCATCTGTATCTTCTCCTTTATCATCATTAACAAATTTACCAGTTAGCCAGTAATAATCCTTACCATATGGGTTAGTACGTTTATCAAACTCTTCTACCCAATATGCATTTGCCTGTCTACATATCTTAACACCTTTTATTTCTTCCCTACTTGCTTTAGGAATGTTGACGTTAAAAACAACACCTCTTGCCATTCCATTTTGAATAACATTTTCAATTATTTTTTTTACATAAGGTCGGGCAGCATTAAAATCTGCATCATGATCATAATCACATAATGAAAACCCTATAGCAGGTATTCCTTCTATTCCTGCCTCTACAGCCGCGCTCATCGTACCACTGTAGATAACATTAATAGCACTATTACTACCATGATTGATACCACTAAGACATAAATCGGGTTTCCTATCTAAGATTTCGTGGCTTGCCATTTTAACACAATCTACAGGTGTTCCACTAGTAGTGAATTCTTTATGGTCGTGATTATGTTCTTTAAACTCTTTAACATGCAAGGTATTATTAATAGTAATTGCGTGTCCCATAGCACTTTGCGGACTATCTGGCGCTACGACAACGACCTCACCTAATTCTTTTGCAATTTCTATAAGCATTCTTATTCCTGGTGCTGTGATGCCATCATCATTAGTAACGAGGATAAGAGGTTTTTTAATGTTTTCCATAAAATTTTTATCGAGGTTAAAATTAAGTAAATTAGCGATAGCATATCAAACTCTTGTCATACATTGTGCAATGTAAAGTGGCACGATTTTTACATGACTAGAATAGAAAAATGAAAGGACTTATGAATTTTATAAAAAATAACGTGGCAATTGCCATATTAGTTTTACTTGCGGCGACCGCTAGTTGTAGTTTTACTAAAGATGTTGATCCTGGAGATAGGGATAAGGAAGAGCTTTTAGTGAATCTAATATCTCATGTTTTAGAACGCAATCATTACTCACCTGCAGATTTAACAGATGATTTCTCGCAAAAAGTCTTTACAAATTATATTAATGATTTAGATCCTGCTAAAAGATACTTTTTGGAATCTGATTATCAGGAGTTTGCTAATTATAAACTTTTACTTGATGATGAAATCAGAGATAGTAGAGTTCAATTATTTACCCTTACCTATGAACGATTAGAACAACGACGCAAAGAAGCTGAAAAGTTGTTTGCTGAGGTAATTCAAGAGCCTTTTGACTTCAACAAAGATGAAGTCATGGATACAGATTATGAAAAAATCCCTTATGCCACAGATTCTGAAGAACTAAAAAATCACTGGCGCAAGTTGTTAAAATTAAGCGCTCTAGGTAGCTACTACGATAAAATGGAAGCGCAAGAAGAAAAGCCTGAAAGTGAAAGAAAAACGGCCAGCGCCATTGAAAAGGAAGTGCGTGATGAAGTAAGACGTTCAATGGAAGAAAACTTTGACTTTAGTAAAGACATTGAACGATTAGATTACTTCTCACTATACCTCAATAGTGTTATGGCATATTTTGATCCACACACTAGTTATTTTGCACCTCAAAACAAAGATCGTTTTGATACAGCAATGAGTGGTAAGTTAGAAGGTATAGGAGCGCGTTTACAAAAGAAAATGGATTATATAAAAGTCCTAGAAATTATATCTGGTGGTCCAGCGTGGAGAAGTGAAAATGTTGAAGTAGGTGATGTTATTTTAAAAGTTGCCCAAGAAAATGATACAGTTGCTACTAGTATAGTAGGAATGCGTATCAGCAATGCCGTAGACCTTATAAAAGGTCCTAAAGGAACTAAAGTAATCTTAACTCTGAAGCGTGTAGATGGAACTATAGAAGATGTAACTTTAACTCGAGATGTTGTTGAGATAGAAGAAACATTTGCAAAATCAGTAATTGTAAAAGATCCTGAAGGCAGTATTAACTATGGATTGATAAACCTACCCAAGTTTTATTTTGACATGGAAAATAGAAATGGTCGTGCCTCTGGAGATGATATTAAGAAAGAAATCGAGCGTTTAAAAATGCAAGGCATGGATGGTTTAGTATTAGACTTGCGTAATAATGGTGGTGGATCTTTGAGAGAAGTCATAGAAATGGCAGGCCTTTTTATTGAAAAAGGACCTGTTGTACAAGTAGCACTTAAAAATGAACGCACTCAAACATATAGCGATAATGACCCGAGCATCATCTGGGATGGACCATTAGTAATTATGGTTAATGAATTATCTGCAAGTGCATCAGAAATACTAGCAGCAGCTTTACAAGATTATGAACGTGCCGTAATTATAGGTTCTAAGCAAACCTTTGGAAAAGGAACAGTACAAAACTTTGAAGATCTTAATAGATGGGTACGCAACAGCGATCTAGGTGATTTAGGAGCTATTAAATTAACCACTCAAAAGTTTTATAGAATTAATGGAAAAAGCACGCAGCTAGAAGGTGTAAAAAGTGATATCGTAACTCCAGACCGTTATAGTTATATTGATATAGGTGAACGCGATGAAGAGTTTCCATTACCATATGATGAAATCCCAGCAGCGACTTATTCTAAATTTAATAAATACATTGATTTCAATAGCACCATAGCAAAATCACAAGCGAGAATAAATTCAAACGAGACATTTAAACTTATCGATGAGAATGCAAAGTGGATGAGCGAGCAACGTGAAGAGCACATCGTGCCATTAAACTATACTGCTTATAAGGAGCGTTTAGATCGATTAGAAAAGGAAACTGAAAGATTTGAAAAACTAGAAGATTATAAAAATGATTTATCATTTGAATACGTAAATTACGAAAAGGAGTTAATAGCAAAAGACAGTTTACTTGCAGAAAAGCGCGAGCGCTGGCACAAGAGTCTTTCTCAAGATGTGTATCTTGCAGAAGCAATTAACGTACTCAAGGATTTGAAAGTTTCTAATATTCAAAATGCGAGAGTTTCTACTATTAAAAATTAATGTCTTATAAATCGGCATCATTAACGACTCTAGCGCTCCAAAAATTCAAGAGAAATTTTTGGGGCGTTTTGAGTTTATGCGTGATTGCATTTTATGCTATTATTGCCTTATTTGCTTATGTTATCGCACCTGATAACACAGCATACGCAAACCAAATGCATCTTTCCATACATTCACAGCCACCTGGTTTTGAGGTAGACATGTTAGAAATTCCTGCGGCTAGTATTCCCATTAGTATTTGGGACTGGTGGAATGGCCGCAAATCAAATCAAGAAGAAATACCTTTTTCAGATTTAAAAATAGAAAATGGCAGGAGTTATTATAGGCCTTATGATGTTAATGGTGCCCAGCTAGACTTTGTGGATACAAACTTTGCTGTAGCAGATGGGATGGAATTATCACGCTTTCGCGAAAGGTACACCTCACACAAAACATTCATATTAGGTACCGATAAATACGGCCGTGATTTATTAAGCCGTATGATGATAGGTGCAAGAATAAGTATTTCAATAGGTTTTATTGCTGTATTTATTTCATTACTAATAGGAATCACTTTAGGAGCTATTGCAGGTTATTTTGGTGGTATCATAGATACAATTATCATGTGGTTGATTAATGTAACTTGGTCCATTCCTACATTATTAATGGTCATTGCTATAAGTATCGCTTTAGAAAAAAGCTTCTTTACAGTCTTTATCGCTGTAGGCCTTACTATGTGGGTAGAAGTAGCGAGAGTTGTACGTGGACAGATGATTGTAGCCAAAGAATATCAATATGTCACAGCAGCAAAAGCATTGGGATTCAATCACTTTAGAATCATCACTAAACACATTTTACCTAACACTATGGCACCTATAATTGTAATAAGTGCAGCTAACTTTGCAGCAGCAATTCTTATAGAAAGCGGCTTGAGTTTTTTAGGTATAGGTGCGCAACCGCCTATGCCCAGTTGGGGCAGTATGATCAAAGACCACTATCAATATATCATATTAGATAAAGCTTATCTTGCATTAGTACCTGGTCTAGCGATTATGACTTTAGTAATGGCTTTTATGCTACTAGGAAATGCATTAAGAGATTCCTTAGATGTAAAAACGACATAATATGAAAAAATCGATCTACGCAATAATACTTATAGTTATTGCGGTATGTTTTTATTTTTATGAGACGCAACGTAATGAAAAAGCTTCTCAACACATACTTGAACAAGAAAATCAGCAAACGGTAGATGACATAGATGCTGATGGGTTCAAACCTCTATCACGCAAAGACTTTTTGCCTACATCAAACAATCAGGTAATACACCATAAAACTTATAGTCTTTCCTATAATGAAAAACACGAGCAAGCCGAATGGACTGCACATATATTAAGAGAAAGTGATATCACAAATAATAATTTTAAAAGACCTTATTTTGAAGTCGATAATATGGTTAAAACTGGTGCTGCACACTGGCGCAACTACAAAAAGAGTGGATACGATAGAGGCCATTTAGTGCCAGCAGGTGACAGAACTGGTAGTAAAAAGGTATATGAAGAAACTTTTTTAACATCTAATATAAGCCCACAAGAACACGAATTCAATGCAGGAATATGGAATAGATTAGAACAAAAAACACGTTACTATGCAAAAAGATATAACGAACTATACGTAGTAACGGGACCTATTTTTAAAGATTACAAGGATGAGATAGGCTCAGAAAATGTTACGGTTCCATCTGCATTTTATAAAATCATATATCGCCAGAAAGATAGTGGGAATGGGATAGCTCTTGCTTTTTTAATGCCTCATCGAGCAAGCAGCAAACCTATCTACTACTATGTCACATCAGTAGATGAAATAGAAAAACAAACCGGCATTGATTTCTTTTCTCAATTGCCTGATGCCGTAGAAGATGAACTAGAAGCAAATAACAGTAGTAAAGGCTGGTAATAATTTAAGGATTCACTTGAAAATGAATGTGATCATCATGTCTAACGGCGTGACAGCCATGAAATCTCAACTTAGACTTAACATTCTTAATTCCTAGTCTTGAAATTAAATGTGGTTCTATAAATACTTTTTGCACTTTAGGATGTGACTGTATTTGTTCAACCAGTTGTTTGGTAAGCTGTTCATTTAACGACACATCTTTATCAACATTGAATCCTAACGCTGTAGCACAACCATACTGCCAGTAGCCAGCATCTTCACAAGCTTGTGTTTGATTGAACTCATTTTCACGAGGATTTTCATAAACTCCGTATCCAATTAACGAAGGATTCAAATTGTAATCAGAAGCTCTAGCTCCATCCTTATATACAAAAGCCACATCCACTTTGCGCCCATCATTATGACTAAAATGAGGTAATAATGGAAAACCATTTATAAAAGGAAAGCCAGCATCTAGATACACTAATTGCAATCCGTTATATTTTGAATCTCTATAAATATCAGATACATCTTCTAGAACTGTATACAAATCATAGCGCACATAATTGCGACACATTAATACATAGCCTAGATTATGTGGTTTTAAAGTATCATGAAATACAGGTAACATTTTACGATCATTGATAGGCGCAATTAACGGTACAATTGTAAACACACAGATAATATAGATAACGCCATATGCTCCAAGTCTTTTCCAAAGGCTCCAACATGATTTGCGATATTTAAAATAACCAAAAACTAGAATCCATATCAATCCACCAACTTGGGTAAGTAGTGTCAATATTATGACTATAAGAATATGAAATGAACCTTTTAGTAATTTCATAAACTCATTTAATGCTCATAGCTCATTCTATGGCCATCTAGTTTCACAAAAATGAAAAGTAAAATGGTAAAGCCCCATAAACCACTACCACCATAACTCATAAACGGTAATGGTATTCCCACAGTAGGTAGTAATCCTAGCACCATTCCTATATTGACAAAAAAATGAATAAAGAATATACCTGCAACACTATAACCGTATATACGAGCAAATTGACTTTTCTGACGTTCGGCCATAATTGTAAGTCTATAACACAAGGACATGAATAGAATAATTACTAACGCAGATCCTAAAAATCCCCATTCTTCTCCTATCGCACTGAATATAAAATCCGTTTCTTGCTCTGGCACAAATCCACCTTGTGTTTGCGTGCCTTCTAGAAGTCCTTTACCGGTTAATCCACCACTACCTACGGCAATAACACTTTGATTAATATTGTACCCTACACCTTGATTATCCTCTACTCTACCTAGGACTATATCAATACGATTTCTATGACGATCTTCTAAAAGATTATTAAAAATATAATTTGTAGAAAGAGAATAAAGCACACATATCCCAGAAATAATTAAGAATAAAACGGCTCTAGGTTTAGGCAATCGCTTTTTATGTCTACGCTTTCGCGAAAGCGTATAAATAATACCCATCGCAATAAAAATAATGAATGCTATCCACCAAGTACCGAGAACTAAGGTACCCAAAAACAAACCAATCGCAACTAATACTAAACTAAGATACCAAAGAGATAAACCTTCTCTATACAAAGCAAAGAAAAACGCACCGTACACTAATGCACTTCCCGGATCAGGCTGTGGTATAATAAATAAAGCTGGAAGCGCTATAATTAAACCTACTAATAATAAATCTTTAGTATTGTTAAGGGATATATTAATACCGCTTAGAAACTTTGCCACTGCTAGTGCGGTTGCTGCTTTTGCAAATTCACTGGGCTGTAATGTCATACTACTTAAAGAATACCAAGATTTTGCACCATTCAGTTCCTTACCAAATACAAATAGCCCTAAAAGTGATAATAGTGATATGATATAAATAATACTACCAAAGCGTTCAAAAAACTTCACATCCATTGCTAGTATAAAGCTGATAATTAAAAACGCTAATCCAATCCACAAGATTTGTTTACCGTATAATTGATCCATATCTAAAATACCGTGGTACTGAGAAACTTGAGCGGCAGAGTATATGGTTAACCAACCTATCAAAAGCAATGCTAGATAGATTAGGATGATATAAACATCAAATTTAGGCTTATCTCCTATTCCCATTTTATGGATTTAGAGTATTAGATTCTGGTTTAATAAGACCTTGATCCACTCTAGGATTAATTTCAAATGGTTCACCACTGTATTGTTTCTCATACTCGTACTCTAAACTATGAGTAAGCAAATATTCTTCTAAGTCTTTACGGGTAATCTCACCTTTAATATGTTTTTCAATAAGCAAACTAGCAATCTTTGCAGCATATCGAGAACCCCAATAACCATTTTCAACAAATACTGCTATGGCTATTTTTGGATTATCCTTAGGCGCAAAAGCTATGAACACAGAATGATCTGTAAGTTGTGTGCGTTTACCATCAATCTTAACAAAATTCTCGACGGTTCCCGTTTTACCACAAATTTCAATTCCTGGGATTTGTGCATACTTTGCTGTTCCAGTTTTATAAACGGCTGTCATTCCTTCCACTACTGGTTCAAAATGACGTGCATCAACTGTTGTATAGTTTTTTACCGTATAATCTGGATTATCGATAGGATCTCCATCAATAGCTTTTATAATGTGAGGTCTATAAAAATAACCTCTATTTGCTATTGCAGCTGTCATATTTGCTAACTGTATAGGTGTTGTTATCACTTCACCTTGGCCTATTGCATTAGATATCGTGGTTGGCGCGTACCACTTGTACTTATATCTACTAGAATAATATTTACCATCTGGTATCAACCCAGCACGTCCTACTGGCAAGTCATAACCTAAATAATCTCCTAATCCAAAACTAGTTACATGTCTATTCCAATTATCCATTCCATCTTCTGGAGTATCGCCTTTTTCAATGATACGTCTATAGACTTGAGCAAAATAAGAGTTACAAGACTCTGCAATACCTGTATTTAACGCAAGTGGTGATTTATGACTGTGACATCCTAGTGGTTTTCTACCGCCATAATCATAACCATGATTGCATCTCAATTTTTCTGTTGTAGTAATAACTCCTTCTTGTAATCCTACTAAAGCATTAATAACCTTAAATGGAGAACCTGGTGCATATTCAGCTTGAAGCGCTCTGTTGACACCTGGTTTTTTTATCGTATCGTTAAAAATAAGTACTGAATTCTTAGACCGGTCACGTCCCATTAATAATGCTGGATCGTAATATGGTGCGGTCACTAATGTTAAGATCTCACCACTTTGAGGCTCAATTGCAACAATTCCACCACGCTTATTTTTCATCAACAACTCTGCATAAGCCTGCAAGTCATTATCTAATGTTACGGTAAGATCTAAACCAGAATTAGGAATAGTGTCATATCTACCATTTTCATACGACTCTACGGCACGACCATAGTGATCTCTAATAAAATGTTTTACTCCTTTTTTACCACGTAACTCTTGCTCATATTGTAATTCAATCCCAGCCTTTCCTGATAAATCACCAGATTGATAACGTGGATCCTTTCTGATTTTTTCTGGACTTACTTCACGTATATAACCCAGCACACTAGCACTGTGATCGACCATATACTTACGCAGGGATCTTTTTTGAGCATAAAACCCGGGAAATTTGCGCAGTTTTTCTTGTAATGGTGCATATTCTTCTTGAGTAAGTTGAGGAACGATTACGCTTCCCTTTTGCCAAGACCATTTTTTAGCATCATCCATTTTGGACATTAAACGCGTCTTATCCATTTGTAATAAATCACACAATTGCAAAGTGTCAAATTTCTTCACATCCTTAGGCGTCATCATGATGTCATAAGCCACTTGATTTGCAACCATTAAATCACCATCACGATCATAAATAAAACCTCTTTCTGGTATATCATAAATGCTCTTTACAGCATTTAATTCAGATTTAAGTTTATAAGTATCGCCCTTAATAATTTGCAAGTAAAAAACCCTACCTAACAGAGTAAGCCCTACTATAGTAACTAAAAAAAAGAATAATAATTTTTTCATGATTTACTGCGCCATCCAAATAATACAAACAAAACAACTCCCATAAAGATAGAAGACAAGCCTACAAACAACGTCATTTGTAGCACCTGAAGTACCTGACTTATGTTAAAATACACCAGCATATACAATACTAAATGATGTATTAAAACACTCAAAGCTAACAATAGAATAAATCTATCTAATGGAGATCTCATGATCTTCAAATTTTTAGTCAAATATCCTTCTCCATAAATCAGTTTGAGTAATACTGGCCTCACAAAAGCGAGTGTTAAAGATGCTGCGGCATGTGCACCACCTGTATCTTGAAAGGTATCCACCGTTAGACCTAGTAAAAAAGATAGTATTAAAAAGGACCAACGATTATTATCCACAGGATATAAAACTATGAATAACAGATACACAATTGGACAGATATAACCCATAAACTCCACCTGATCCATCACAAAAAATTGCAATAGCAGTAAAGCTATAAAACGTACTACATTACTTAATAATGCGCTATTCATTTCCTGCGTTAGTTAGTGTATCTATTACTTGTATTGGTTTAATATCACGACTTTTAATAACATATGCAGTACCTACATCTGTCATATCATTAAATAAGGCCACATCTATTTTATAACGACTTCCATTCTCAACTAAAACGGCATCTTTAATAGTACCTATTAATATATCAGGCGGGAATGTTGTACTCTGTCTACCTGTGACAATCGTATCTCCTTTGGTCACTTTTGCAAGTCTAGGCACATCAACTAAAGACATTGTGTATGGCTCATTTCCATCCCAAGTTAGAGAACCTATCACGTTACTACCTTTTATTTGCGCATTAAGTGACACTTCTGAATTTAATATAGAAATCACTCTTGAAAATCGATTATTTGAAATATCTATTATTCCTAGTATACCATCTGTAGTTATAACACCCATATCAGGTTCAATACCTTGATCTACACCTATATCCAAAGTAATAAAATTATCCCTTTTGGAATAATCATTTTTAATTACTCGGGCTGGAAATACACGGTAAGGAACATCATTTGAAAACAAAAAAGTAGTCTCATCTCCCAGTAGTGTGTCTGCTGTTACTAAAGCCTTCATACGCAATATTGCATTCTCCTTGCGCAGTTTATCATTCTCCTCTTTTAGATTAAGGTAATCATAAACACCATTGCGAGAACTTAAAAAAGAACCCGTAATATGACCTGTAGAATGAACAAATGAATTACGATGATAACTATGTGATTGAATCGTAAAGACAAGTGCAATCAACAATAAGCTCAAGTAGAGCAGCAAGTTTCTGTACTTGATCAGAAAATTGATAATTTGCTGCATCTAGAAACTTTATTTAGCTAGTACACTTTTATAACGCTCGATATTTTTAAGAGTCAAACCAGTACCACGCACTACAGCTCGTAGTGGATCTTCTGCAATATAAACAGGTAAATCTGTTTTTTGAGAAAGACGCTTATCAAGACCACGCAACATCGATCCACCACCGGCAAGATATATTCCTGTATTGTATATATCTGCAGCAAGTTCAGGCGGAGTTTGCGATAATGTTTCCATAACAGCATCTTCTACTCGTAAAATTGATTTATCAAGTGCTTTGGCTATTTCTCTGTATCCAATTTTAACCTCTTTAGGCTTTCCAGTAAGTAAATCACGTCCTTGAACACTCATCTCTTCTGGCGGCACCTCTAGATCTTCAGTTGCGGCACCTATTTGTATTTTAATTTTCTCAGCAGTACGCTCTCCAACATATAAGTTATGTTGTGTACGCATGTAGTAAACGATATCATTGGTAAAAACATCACCTGCAATCTTTACAGACTTATCACATACAATTCCTCCTAATGCGATTACTGCAATCTCAGTAGTTCCACCACCTATATCTACAATCATGTTACCTTTAGGTTGCATGATATCCACACCTATACCTATCGCTGCAGCCATAGGCTCGTGTATTAGATAAACTTCTTTTCCATTAACACGCTCTGCACTATCTTTTACCGCACGCATTTCCACTTCTGTAATACCAGATGGAATACAGATCACCATACGCAATGATGGAGTAAAAAGCTTCTTTTTTAACGCAGGTATTTCTTTAATGAACATCGAGATCATCTTCTCACTTGCATCAAAATCTGCAATAACACCATCTTTCAATGGTCTAATGGTTTTAATGTTTTCATGCGTCTTTCCTTGCATCATGGCAGCTTCTTTACCTACTGCAATAATTTTACCAGTAGAGCGATCACGTGCAACAATGGATGGACTATCTACAACGACTTTACCGTTGTGGACTATAAGAGTATTTGCTGTACCTAAGTCTATAGCAATATCTTCTGTTAGAAAATCAAAAAATCCCATAAGTGTTAAGGAGGAAAAAGGGTTTAATTACTTGAGCTTTACAAAGCTAAGATAATTCTTAGTGTTTAAAGTGTCTTGTACCAGTGAAAACCATCGCAATATCATTTTTATTGCAATAATCTATCGATAATTCATCTTTTATAGATCCACCTGGTTGTATGACGGCTTTAACACCTGCATTATCTGCAATTTCTACACAATCTGGAAAAGGGAAAAATGCATCACTTGCCATCACAGCACCTTGTAAATCAAATTTAAAAGACTGCGCTTTATGAATTGCCTGATTTAACGCATCAACTCGAGACGTCTGACCAGTTCCACTAGCACACAATTGTTTATTCTTTGCCAGTACGATGGTATTAGACTTAGTATGCTTACAAAGCTTTGAAGCAAATAATAAATCTTCTATTTGTGCTTCCGTAGGAGCTAACTCTGTTGCCGTTTTTAAATCTTCCTTTGTATCTGTTTTTAGATTAGCATCCTGGACTAGATAACCATTTAAGCTAGCTCTTACTTCTAGAGCGTTAGTATTACGCTTTCGCGAAAGCGCATCTCCAACAAGTTCCAGCATGATTCTATTCTTCTTACCTTTTAAAATTTCAAGTGCTGCAGGATCGAATGAAGGTGCAATTACTACCTCACAAAATAGTTTATGAATTTCTGTCGCTGTAGCTACATCGATCTCCACATTAGATATTAAAATCCCTCCAAATGCAGATACTGGATCACCAGCAAGAGCGTCTACATATGCCTGGTGAATGGTATCTCTTTGAGCCACTCCACAAGCATTATTATGTTTAAACACTGCAAATGTCGGAGCGTCATCTACAAACTCACTCATCAAATTAACAGCGGCATCTACATCTAGTAAATTGTTATAAGAAAGCGCCTTACCATGTAACTTAGTAAACATACTTTCAAAATCACCATAGAACCAGCCACGTTGATGAGGATTTTCTCCATAACGCAATGGCATGACATCTTGTTGACTCATTTTAAGAGACTTATTCACAGAATCACCAGCAAAATAATTATATATCGCACTGTCATAATGAGAAGAAATATCAAAGGCTGTTGCGGCAAATTCTTTGCGCTGATCTACAGTTGTTGTTCCATTTCCTTCTTCTAGCACGTTTAACAACTTACCATAATCATCCATGGTAGATACACAAAGTGTGTCTTTAAAGTTTTTTGCAGCTGCGCGTATAAGTGAGATACCACCTATGTCAATTTTTTCAATAATATCTTGTTCTGGTGCTCCACTAGCTACGGTCTTTTCAAAAGGATACAAATCGACTATAACAATATCAATTTGCGGTATATCATACTCTGCAAGTTGCGCCACATCACCTTCATGATCACGACGATTTAAAATCCCTCCAAATACCTTAGGATGTAATGTCTTAACTCGACCACCTAAAATAGATGGATATGACGTTACATTCTCTACTGGAATCACAGGTATCCCTAAGTCGTTAATAAATTTTTCTGTACCACCAGTTGAGTAAATAGCGATTCCTAATTCGCTCATTTTCTTAACAATAGGTTCTAATCCGTCTTTATGGAAAACAGAAATTAATGCAGATTTTGCGGTGATGTTGCTCATGTTGTGAAATGCTTAAAAAAGTAAGTTGCAAAAGTAATGGATTGTTATGGTTTCACTTTATGTAATTTGCTAGAAAGCATATTTCTTTTGCACCATTACTTAACATGTTTTACATTTAGAAGTATAATTATGTAACATTTTCACAACATCATAGTCCAATGAGATAACGTAGATTTAACCATCCTAAAATCCGGCTGCAGTAATGCTCATTTATTTAAGTCTTTTAAAAGAAAGTTTCTCTTTTGCATGGAGTGCATTGCGCACTAACTTGTTGCGCACCTTTCTTTCATTACTAGGTGTTACCATTGGGATTTTCTCTATTATCGGTGTACTTGCTGCTGTAGATTCTTTAGAACAAGAAATCAACGACGGATTAAGTTCTCTAGACATTTCTACTATTTATGTTTTAAAAGTTTCTTTTGGACCTACTGAACTCGAGCGCTATCAATATGAAAACTTTCCCAACGTTTCTTATGACGAGTTTCAAATGTTGAAACGTAGCATGGATGATATAGACGCCATTACCTACACCATGTTCTCTGCTCCAGAAAATATCAAATTTGAAGATAAAACAGCTACTGGAGTTAGCATCGTCCCAGGAACTAATGAGTTTTATGATCTAGAAAATCTAAAACTTGATCAAGGTAGGTTTTTCAGCGAGAGCGAGAGTGTAAGCGGCGCACCAGTTGCTGTTATAGGTTATGAGGTGGCACAAAATTTATTTAAAAATACTAACCCATTAGGCAAAAGAGTACGCCTGTATGGTAATAAATTTACAATCATAGGCGTGATCAGTAAGCAAGGATCTGGTCTAGACTTAGGTGCTCCTAAGGACGAAAGTGCGTTTATCCCTGTAAATTTTGTTAGAAAAATCTATGGCGATAACAATAAATCTAAGACGACTGCACTGATTTTAAAACCTAAAAAAGGTGTGGATCAAGATGAGTTTATTGCAACACTAGAGCAAAAACTACGTAATTATCGAGGTTTGAAAAACGATGAAATCAGTACCTTTTTTATCAATCCATTAAAAGGTTTTGCAGACTTTCTTGATCAGGTCACCGGAACCCTAACTATTATAGGTCTTATCATTTCTGGATTCTCTATGTTAGTAGGTGGATTTGGGATTGCAAACATCATGTTTGTAAGTGTAAAAGAACGCACCAACTTGATTGGTATTCAAAAATCCTTGGGTGCAAAAAATAGTTTCATATTGTTTCAATTCTTATTTGAAGCTGTGATTTTAGCCCTTTTTGGTGGTTTATTTGGTCTACTTTTCGTGTGGTTAGGTACCGTCGTCGCAAATTCAATGGTTGAAGACTTTAACTTTATCCTATCTACTAAAAACATCATTCTAGGTACTAGCGTCAGTGCCATTATAGGTCTTATTGCAGGTATTATTCCCGCAATAACAGCATCTCGCTTAGACCCAGTAGAGGCGATACGTACAGGAATGTAAATCATATTATTTCAAGGACAATTAAGTACCTCGTTTTTTTAGTCCAGTATGCCCAAATCATTATCTTAGCGGCATGGAGATTAACTTACACAATAAAACGGCATTAGTTTGCGGTAGCAGCGCCGGAATAGGAAAAGCAACAGCTCAACAATTTGCAAGCGCTGGTGCACGAGTAATACTTTTAGCTCGTAATGAAGATAAACTTAAAACTGTTCTACAGACACTAGATCAATCACATGGTCAAAACCACGATTACCTTGTCGCAGACTTTTCAAAACCAGATGAGCTGAGTGATGTAATTAACGCTTTCGCGAAAGCGAACCCGATACACATCCTTATCAATAATACCGGTGGACCTGCCGCTGGATGGCTTATCGATGCTGAGGTGAGTGCGCTAGAATCAGGATTTACACAACATATAAAATGCAACCAAATTCTGGCTAAAGCTTGTTTCCCTAGCATGAAAGAAGCTGGATATGGACGTATTATCAACATCATTTCTACCAGTGTAAAAGCACCTATCGACTTTCTAGGAGTTTCTAATGTAATACGCGGCGCCGTAGCAAATTGGGCTAAGACTTTATCCAACGAACTAGGACCTCATGGCATTACCGTTAACAATGTACTACCAGGTTTTACAGCGACGGAACGTCTAGACGCTATTATAAAAGGTAAAGCTCAACGCGCAAATCATAGTGAAGATGAAGCTGCAGCCATAATGAAAAGTTATGTACCTGTAAGAAGATTTGCTGAAGCTGATGAAGTGGCAAATGCCATCACATTTCTAGCAAGTGAAAAAGCATCTTATATCAATGGTATTAATTTACCTGTGGATGGAGGAAGAACTAAAAGTCTTTAATAAAGAGATTTTACAATTTTTCAGCACTATTTTTTTTATAGTCCAATAAGGCAAGACGTAAAATACATAGCAGATTTTAAACGATGATTTACTTTTTCCTAGTTGCAGTTCTACTTCTTCTTTTTAGTTACAGAAGAAATAGAGAATTTAAAAGACGTAAGAAACTCATTAATGGGTACGTTGAAGAACGTCAACTTATGAATTACGACTGGGATGAAATTGACAATCATTATCTAGCTCAAGGATTTAATCAGCAGCAAATTGATGCCGTTAAAACAAGTATTCAAGATTATTTTGCCGTAGCAAAAGAAGCCTTGTTTCCCGAAGACCATATTTATAACGATCTACTGATCAGCAACCACGGATCAGAGCAAACAGAGATTCTAATAGAAATAGAAAAAAGGTTAAACTTAGACTCTATTGATGACGAACTCTTTTCTTCTTATGAACCTATTTTAGGTTCATATTTCAAGGTATTAAGAATAGTATTAAATTAGCAACATGTCAAAAAAACTACGTATTAACGGTCACTCGCATTTACTTCCATATCCAGAGCAGATTCCGGATTTCATGCGTGAAAAAGGAATTTTTTGGGTAGATCCAGAGCGCAAGAATATGTTGCAAAAGGACTGGTCACGTCCTGTTACGGATTCAAGCTTTTTCTTAAATGAAAAACTAGAATGGATGGATAAATACAAGATCGACCATGCTGTTATCTTGAATCTAAGCCAGTTATATGGAAATGGTTTGCGTCTTGAAGAAATGAAACAAGCCTTACGTTTTCAAAATGATTTTAATGCTAAGGTGCAACACGATCACCCGTCCAAATTCACGAGTGGTTTTGTAGTTCACCCAGGTTTTGTAAGAGGTGCTTTATGGGAAATAGAACGTTGTGTGAAAGTGCTAGGCATGAAATTACTTTGTCTACCTACTCACTACATGGATACAATAGGTACCTGGCGATGTATATTTGATGAAGAAAACGAACCCATTTTTGAATTAGCTAGTGAACTAAATCTAGCTGTGGAAATTCACCCTTATGATGGTGAGAAATTCATCAAATTACAAAATACCTCTTGGCGTTTTCATCTGATATGGATGCTCGCTCAGTGTGCAGATGCTTACCACTTTCTGACTTTGAATGGGTATGCTTTTAAATATCCAGGTATGCGCATATGCTTTGCCCATGGTGGACAGCTAGCGCAAATGAACCTCGGTCGTAGAATTCAAGGTTTTGACGGTAGACCAGACTTGTTTGAAGGGAAAACACATCCACGTAAATCAGTAGGTCATCCTAATATCTTTTTTGACACGCTAGTACACGACACTGGCTCACTGAAACTACTGGTAGAAAATCAAGGAGCAAAACAAGTTCTTATGGGACTAGATGATCCTTACCCATTAGGGGAAATGGATAGCGAAAAGCAATCTAGTTATCCTGGTAAAATTTTAGACCTTGCTATGGATCGTAAAATTATAAGTCAAGAAGATTATGATGGCATGTGGGATGAACATGTGGTGCGATGGTTATTTGGAGATAACGACACCGCCAAAAAAGAGTTTTACAATAGGATTACTGGATAGATTGATATTAAACATTTGTAGATACTTACTAACCATTTCCAATAATACAATTCAAGTTAGAGAATAAACATGTTTTTCCTACCAACCGACCTAGACGATTACATTGTAGCGCATACTCAAGATGAGCCACAAATTTTAAAAGATCTTACTCGCGAGACACATCAAAAGGTCTTACAGGCCATTATGTTATCTGGAGCTTATCAAGGACGTGTACTGAGTATGATTTCCCATTTAAAAGCACCTATGCGTGTCCTAGAATTAGGAACTTTTACGGGCTACTCAGCACTCTGTATTGCTGAAGGTATGCCTGCTGGCAGTGAGCTCATAACGATAGATATTAATGAAGAGCTTGAAGATCTAGCAGGAAGATATTTTACACGCTTCTGCGAAAGCGCAAATCACAACATCACTATTACACAAAAAGTAGGTCCAGCATTAGACATTATCCCATCGTTAGAAGGTAAGTTTGATATGATTTTTATAGATGCTGACAAGCCTAATTACATCAATTATTTTCACGCCATTATGAAGAAAGTAAATCCTGGTGCTTTAATACTATCTGATAACGTTTTATGGCATGGAAAGGTTGTAGAAACGGTTAATCCTAAAGATAGCTCTACTCCTATTTTACTAGAGTTTAATCAACTACTAAAGGAAGATCCTCGTCTTCAGACTGTACTTTTTTCTATTAGAGATGGATTAACTTTAAGTCGTGTGTTGTAATCGATTGAATAAAGTCATCAACAACTTATAAAAGACAGCTCCCAAAAACAATCCAACAAGAGCGCCTACAAGCACATCTAATGGATAGTGCACACCTACAAAAATGCGCGATGCAGCAAACAGGAAAGGCCATATAAAAAACAACAACCACATCTTGGACTTCTTATATTTTGACAGTATCAAATACATAAGTAAACTTACCGTCATGCTAACTGCAGTATGTCCAGACCAGAAGCTAAAATTCTCTGGTCGCTGTAAAATATTAATACTATCCAGTAAAACAGGCTCGTTATTAGGCCTTAACCTTGCGACAGCGTTTTTAACTAGGTCTGTTAAGCCTATCGCAGTAAGGGGTGCTACAATAACAGTTAGTGAAGCGATGTAGTTTAACCGCTTGGGTAGTTTTACAATAAGTAAAACAAAAAAAGTAATATATAGCGGCAACCAAGTTTCTAATCTTGTCACAAATAGCCAGAAGGCATCAAATCGATTAAAATAAGAACCATTAATGTATCTGAAAATTTGCTGATCTAATTCAACAAGCCATTCCCACATTAAAACCTTCTTTTAATAGAGCCAGTTTCTTCAATCTGATCCTTTACTTCTTCTATTTTAGAGGTGATTTGTTTTACGTCCTCTGTAAAGCCGTGCTCATCTGCCGTTTTAGAAATTTCGTTCTTAATATCATCTGTGGCATTACGCACCGTATTCATTGCGCGAGCAATTCCACGAGCGATCTCTGGAAGTTTATCTGACCCAAAGACCAAAATAACCACTAGGCCTACTATCATAAGCTCTGGTGTACTGATAAAAAGAGGTAAACTTATCATATTGCAAATATACTATTTGCACCATTCATAGTTATTTAAGAATGTTATAATTTATCATCGATAATTAAAGAATTCAAAGTAAGAAGTAGTCATTATACCTTCTGTCACGGATAGCTCTCTAGAAACTGGATAACCTTCAGAATCTAGTACATATTGATAATCAATACTGCGCTCTAATATAGCAGTACCAGTAGAAAGATCGTAATCTAAACGAGTTGCTGGCAAATAACGACTATAAGGAACAAACTCATCAAACATAAAAAGCCTGATAATATCATTCATATCTGTAAACGGATTATTATTAAAGTTATAAGTGAAATCAGAATATCCCGTTATAGTAAAGCCATCATTTGCAATTTCTTCAATACGTAAAACATTAAAATTTTGAGAATACTCAAGTCTCAACTCCTCAACTTGTGATGTAACGCCAGACAGATCAGTTTCTGTAGTCACTACCCTATTAAATCTATTTTGCGGATCTATATACAAAGTTTTATGATGCGTAACACCTGCCATGTCTATATAGCTTAACTCAACGGTTGATATAGCTTGCACACTGTCATCGTTTCCGTAAGCTACATTAACATTAACCGCAGGCACTACAGCTTCCTCGATAATTAAGTTTTCTAATTTATTACCGTTACTATAATTGGCAGTTGTAGATTGATTAAGGTTACCTGTCTCCATTATACCAGAAAGTAAATCTAGCCCATTATATATAAAATTTATGTCACGAGTAATGTTAATTGGTGTATTGAACGCTACCTGTATTGAAGATAGCTGCCTTAGGTCTTGTATAGGCTCTATTACCTCATCTATACCAGAATTTGGATCCTCTAATGATGGATCATCACAACTAAATATGAAAAAACTGAGTATAAAAAGAATGCTGTACTTCATATGACGAATATAATGCTTAACCTTATAACACAAAAAAACCAGATTCATTGTGAATCTGGTTTTTAAAAATATTAGTTAAATACTTCTTAATGTTTCATCTCTTCAAACTTGTCCACTTTTGGTTCTTGTGGCCACGAGTTGTTTGATGTATCAATATCTGCAGTCTCTAACTTAGGATCGATAACGATTCCTACAATCTCTTTTTGAGTCGCTTTAGATAGACTTACTTCTTTATCATTCAATCTCCAGATTTCTGCTGGATGAGTAGCTGTTTCAGTAGTACCGTCAGCATAAGTGTACTCAATGATAATAGGCATTACTAATCCACCTGGCTTTTCAACCGTGATTTGATAGAAATACTTAGGCTCTTTCATTGCAGCACGTTGCTCTGCAGTAAAGTTGTCCATCATATAATCTTTTAAATCGCTTACAACTTCACTAGGAGCTTTTCCTTTCATTTCTTCTTTATAGTCTTCACTACCTTCTTTAACCATATAAACCAGTTGTGGAACTCGATCTTTAGGAATATTTCTTTCTTCAAGGTAGTCTTTCATCTCTTGATTCATATCCGCAGATACATAAAATTTATCTACAGACTTTATTCCCATATCATTGAATTGAGTGGTATAGAACCAACCTCTCCAGAACCAGTCTAGGTCCATTGCACTAGCATCTTCCATAGTACGGAAGAAATCCTCTGGAGTTGGGTGCTTAAACATCCATCGTTGAGAATAAGTACGGAAAGAGTAATCGAATAACTCACGTCCCATTACCGTTTCACGTAAAATGTTTAAAGCGGTACCTGGCTTACCATAAGCATTAGAACCAAACTGATAAGTATTCAAACCTTTACTCATTATAGGAGCAATATACCTTTGATCTCCTGCCATGTAAGGAACAATTGCTGCTGCAGGTCCACGACGAGATGGATATGCATCCAATCCTTCAATAGACGCTGGGTAATTTTCTCCCATATCCTGCTCTGCAACATATTGAACAAATGTATTCAACCCTTCATCCATCCATGTCCACTGGCGTTCATCGCTATTCACAATCATAGGGAAATAGTTATGACCTACTTCATGTATAATAACTGATATCATACCAAACTTAACACGATCACTGTAGTTTCCTTCTGCATCTGGACGTCCATAGTTCCAACAGATCATAGGATATTCCATTCCTTGATTTTTTGCGTGAACTGATATCGCCTTGTGATAAGGATAGTCGAATGTCATTCTAGAATAAGATTTTAATGTTTGAGCTACAGCCTTAGTAGACCATTGCTCCCATAAAGGATTACCTTCTGGTGCATATATAGATACAGCCATCACATCTTTATCTCCTACTTTTACAGCCATAGCATCTGCGATATAGCGGCGAGAAGAAGTCCATCCAAAGTCACGAACATAATCTGCTTTTAACTTCCAAGTTTTCATCTTAGTAGCACCTGGCATCATCGCTAGCTTTTCAGCCTCTTGTTGCGTACGTATCACTACAGGCTCATCATAAGTACGTTGAGCCATTTCATATCTTCTCAACTCTTCACTACTGTAAACATCTTTACGGTTAGTCAATTTACCTGTTCCATCTAACCAGTGATCTTCTGGCACGGTAATATTAACTTCAAAAGAACCGAATGGCAATGCAAACTCATCACGTCCCCAGAACTGGCTGTTTTGCCATCCTTCAACATCATTATAAACACACATACGTGGATAGAATTGTGCAATCACATAAGCTCTGTGTCCATCAGGAAATTCTTCATAACCACTACGACCACGACCTTCTACGTGATTATTAACATTATAATCCCACTCGATATCAAATTCAAATTTCTTACCTGGAGCAAGTGCTTTAGGCATCTCAACTCTCATCATGGTCTGATTGATCATGTACTTTAAAGGATTACCCTTTGAGTCCAAAACCTTTTTAATATTAAAACCACCATCAAAAGGCTCTGAAAGATACTCACCAGCAAAACCTGCAGGCTGTGCAAATGGAGCAACTCCACCACCTTCAATTAAAGGTGTTTTAGAATCTTTTGCACGCATGTTTTGATCTAACTGTACCCATAGATAATCTAAAACATCTGGAGAATTGTTAGTATAAGTAATCGTTTCATAACCATAGATATGGTGATTCTCATCATCTAATCTAATGTCCATTTCATAATCAGCACGTTGCTGGTAATATTTAGGACCTGGAGCACCACTAGCACTACGATATTGATTAGGAGTAGAAAACTCCTGATACAGCTGGCGGAATTTGTTAATGTTGGAATGTTCTTCTGCCTTAGGCTCTTCTGCTTGTTCTGCTTCTTGAGCAAAACCTGAAAAAGAAACCATCAACATACTGACAAACAATAGTTTAATCGCTTTCATTTATTTGATTTAGTTTATAGAGTTGCTAAAATAAGAATAATAGATTACTCAAAAGAAATTTAACTAAAACTTCACAGAGTCTATTTTCTTTTTTGCAACCATAAGTAATGTCTTACGTTCACCTCTGATTTTAAGATGCACCATGTTTTTTTGATCTTCAAATAGCTCCATAAGTGCTGTAAATCGCATCTCAATTTCTAAAGGCTCTCGGTCTACAGGTATCTCAATGTATAATACTAATTGATCGTTATCTATCTCTGACCCTAAGTAATCGATAGGTATTAAATCTCCATCAACTTTGATACGTAGTCTAGAAGTAAAGTAATCACCTATTAAATGCTTATGCTTTGCTAAGCTACCATCTTCCGTAAGTATGATATTCTCATCTGCTCTTGCAGACAGTACATCTTCTAAATCATCAATAAAAAAACGAGAGGTCATTTGAAGTGCTCCGACCTTTGCATTATACTTTACATTTGATACAGACAGATAATACTTATGAGCTGTGTTAGATACGCTTTCGCGAAAGCGTAATTCTTCAACATCATGACCGTCATAAGATGCCTGTGATACAAACGGTATCAATAATATTAGGAATATATATTTCATAGAATAGTAAGGATTCAATCCTTTAAAGTGTTAGTCTATTGTAAAAGGGTAACATTACCCAGATAAATACCATGGAATTCATCACCATTTGTATCTAATCCATCTACCGTAATTGCATATCCAGTTTGATATGTTTCTACTCTAATAAATCCGCTATCTAATGCTACTGAAGCATTTAACATTGAAGTTGAATCATAATCGAGACTGTAATTTAGGGATGCATCTGCAGGTTCTTCTGTACTTACTATTTGATACAATCCTGTTTGAAAATTATCTACAGAATTACCATAAAAATTGATTTGCATTAAAACTCCAGACCCTTCTAATTCGTCCATATCGTTGAGTTGCAAGCCATCTCCTAATACGGTAACTTTTGTTAAAACGCCTGTACCACCACTAAGTTGCGGTTCTTCTCTAAAGGCTCCTATAGTTTCAAAATTAGTCGTCTGGTCTCCATAGCAAAAAGTATTTACTTGAATAGATTGAGATACAGGTAAATCATCATCACTATCACAAGAGCTTGTTATTATTACAGCTATTGCCATAAATAATAAGACCGTTATTTTTTTCATCATCGTATAATTAAGTTATTGCTTTCTTTCTTTATAAACCGCGGCAGTATCAGACAAAAACTGTAATAATATAAGTTCATTATCGGGTTGCATGAGTTGATTGTTTAATCCGCGATCTGTTGCAAAATAAATGAAATCGTAAAGATTCTCTTTATCAATATCTAAAAACTCTACTAGATAATCTGCATCAAACTGATTTTTCAAAACTGCAACATCAAAACGTTCTTCAACCGTGTTTGCTGATCCAAAATCAAAATTAATAGCATTTAGTGCCGTATTTAATACTACTGCTGCTAGCAAACCTACCAGATTAAACATGTTGTAACGTGGCTGTGATTGCATCATAGCCTCATGGCGTAAATCATAATCTTCTGGCTGGCGCACCATATCAGACAATGTATTCTCAGTTCTATCAATAGCAGATGTCCACATATTTTGACCAGATATCTTTTCCATTCTAGTATCTGCATTTTCCAGTCTTTTAAGATTCAGGCGTATATTCTGATCGCCTTCTAATAAAACCTCATCAAGCACATTCACTCCACTACCTAAAGTAATTGCGACTACTTTCTCTCTTATTGTACGATCTGTAACGATAAGCGTAACAGGCTCGTGATCTACTGATTTAAAAACAATTTTATCACCTGCCATGACATCAATTCTATAAGAACCCGTCGCAGATGTTACGGTTACCTCATAACTGTTTTCATTAAATATGGTGATTCCTTCAACAGGTTCATCCAGCTCATTTTGAATATAACCAGAAATCTGAACACGCTCTTGCTGACCTATAGCCAGAAAAGAAATCAAAAATACAAGTAAGAACTTATTCATCTGTTGTCTTTTTACGCTTTTTAAATAGCACTGCTTGCTGAGATAAGAACTCTAAAAGCTCCAACTCATTATCTGCCTGCACTAATTCTTTAGTCAGGCCATTATCCTGAACAAAGTATCCATACTCTATAAAATCTTTTTCTTCTAAATCAAGATAATTTAAAAGGTATTCTTTACTGTATTTATTTTTGAGTAACACCAGTGCGTTCGTCTCAACGGGCACACTATCATCTTTAGAAATATTTTTCACATCCAAGCTTCTAGCAATATTAGCAGTATTTATAGTTGTTGAAAGTCCTACCATATTGAATCTTGGTTGACTTTGTTGAAAGGCTTCTGCGCGTACTTCGTACTCTTCAGGTTGTCGCACACGATCAGAAAATGTATTGTCGATACGATCAACAGCAGCTGTTTTAATATTCTCTAGAGATACTTTCTCTAATCCACTGTCCACTGTTTCTACACGTTTTACTGGAATCATAAAACTAGTGCTGCTTAAATTAACGGTTTCTAAATCCTTAACATCTGGATCAAGACCTAGATTTATCCTTTTTTCTTCAACTACTCTTTCAGAAACATCGAGAGAAAAAGATTCAAATTGAATGGCTTTAAAAGATAGTTGATCTCCTTTTTTTACATCAATGTAAAACACCCCATTATCGTTTGTAACTGTTCCTTCTAATGAGCTATTATTAAAAATAGTGATACCACTTAAATCTGTATTCAATTCTGAACTGATGATCCCTTTAATTTGCACACGATCTACTTGTGCAGTGGTTAACATCCCTAAAAAGAGAAATATATAAATGAAATTTTTCATAGTTGAAATTATATAAAGCAATTTAATTCAAATTGCCTTTTAGATAACGATAACATTATCCAATTAATTGTTAAATACCTTTGCTCAAAAGCTTTCTTATGAGAAACATGATTGTCGCAAGCACCTCTACCATACATGATAGTGGATACCTTCAATATATATTAAAGGATTTACTAGCAGCCTTTAAAGAGAATAACATCACTACTTTGCTATTCATTCCATATGCAAGACCAGGTGGGATTACTCATGATGATTATACTCAAAAAGTACACCACGTTTTACAACCTTATGATATTAAAGTTACTGGTATACACACTATAGAAAATAAGGAAGAAGCATTAATGCAGGCGACTGCAATTTTCACAGGTGGTGGTAACACCTTTCAACTAGTAAAAACACTTCATGAACTGGAATTAATGACTCCTTTAAGACAAGCCATTTTTAGTGGCGCTTTTTATCTAGGAACTAGTGCAGGAAGTAATATTTGTGGACTTAATATGCGCACGACTAATGATATGCCAGTCGTACAACCTGCCAGTTTTAAAACTACAGGCGCATTAGGTTATAATATTAATCCTCATTATTTAGATCCTGTAGATGGCTCTACACATATGGGAGAAACACGAGAGCAACGTATTAAAGAATTTCATCTCTATAATACCATACCTGTAGTTGGTCTTAGAGAAGGCAGTTATTTAAGAGTCAAAAATGACCAAGAAATTTTACATGGACCACATACAGCTCGTGTATTCCTTAAAGATCAAGAGCCTCTAGAAGTGAAACCCGGATATAATTTTGCTCAATTAGTATAATAAAGTAATTTTAAAATAAAAAGATGGACTTACCTATTCAACATAAACAAAATGATAAAAGAGGAATCTTTTACATGAAAAAGGACAACAATACGATTGCTGAACTTACCTATACCTTAGAAAATCAAATTATGACCATCGATCATACTGAGGTGAATCCAAGTATGGAAGGTAACGGATTAGGCAGTAAATTAATAGAGGCAAGTTACGCTTTCGCGAAAGCGGAAAATTTAAAAATCAATCCTTTATGTCCATTTGCCGAAGTTGTTTTTGATAGACATAGCGACTGGAGTGATACTCGAGTATGATACTAAGATTTGAAACAGATCGATTAATTTTAAGGCCTTTTGAAGAATCTGACGCACCTTCTCTATATCAGCTTAATGATGATGAAGAAGTGATGCGCTATACGGGTGACAAATCTTTTAAGGATCTGGAAGACGCTCGCAAATTTGCTATAGACTACAGCAATAATCCACAAGGTCAGTACCTTAATTATAAAATGGGAAGACTTGCTGTGATACGTAAAGACGATCAAGCCTTTTTAGGTTGGACAGGACTTAAATATCATGTAGACGGTGACTTTGTCGATATTGGATATCGTTTTATGAAAAAATATTGGGGTAAAGGATATGCAACAGAATCGACTAAACGCGCTTTGCAACACGCTTTTGATGACCATCAACTAAATGTTGTTGTAGCTCATGTTCACGAGCATAATTATGGTTCACAGCGCGTTGCAGAGAGGTTGAATATGAAATTAGACCATCGTTTTTTATGGTCTGGCATTAAACCTGCACGATGCTATAAAATCACAAGTGATGAATTTAGAAATTCGTAATATTTCTGGTATTGAGACTTATCCAGTACGTCATCCAGTCTTAAGATCTGGCAGACCTATAACAGATTGTTACTTTGAGGGCGATAATTTAGATACTACCTTTCATTTAGGCATCTTTAGAGAAGAACGACTTCATGGTGTTGCAACATTTTTAATGAATAAAGACCTTAATATTGAAGAATTAATATCGCTAGAACATCAACAGTGTTATCAATTAAGAGGAATGGCGATTAAGGCAGAAACTCAAGGTCAACAACTAGGTAGTCAACTAATTAATCATGCCGAAGAAATACTAAAAAATAAAAATGTGCTCGCATTATGGTTCAACGCTCGTGAAAGCGCCGTATCTTTTTATAAAAAAAAAGGATATCAAATAGTAAGTGAACCCTTAGAAATTGCTACAGTAGGCATCCATTATAAAATGTATAAAGCATTATGAAATTAACAACCATATTCTTTTTATTCCTCTTTGCAAGCACTACTGCGCAAATAAGCACTCAACAGCTTACCGGACAAACTATCAATACTGATAATGCGCTTGCATCAGATGCCCAAATCGCATTCAATAAAATGCGAGTCGCTGCTCTTAAAGATGGGATCGATTTAAAAATCGTTTCAGGCTACCGCAGTTTTAATAGACAGCGACAGATATGGAATAGAAAATATAAAAAGTACGCATCTCAAGGCCTTGCCCCAGACGCTATATTTGATAAAATTGTAGAATATTCTACCGTTCCAGGCACGAGTAGACATCACTGGGGAACAGACATGGACATTATTGATCAAAGTGCAAACTATAGTGGTGACGTTTTAGTTCCTAATAAATTTCATGGAGAAGGACCATTTTGCAAAATGAAAGATTGGATGGAAAAAAACGCCAGTAATTATGGTTTTGAACTGGTGTATACGCTTAATGAAAACCGTACCGGATTTAAATATGAACCTTGGCATTATAGCTATGCACCGCTTTCGCGTAAGCTGCTCCAAGAATATCTTTCAGAAGCTAACTTCCTAACGTTTTTAAGAAGTCAAGACATTCTAGGAATGGAAAAAATAAGCAATGAACGTTTATTAAGGTATTATAACGAACATATTAAAGGAGTTAATCCTTCTCTTCAGTAATAAAATGATTCCTTTATTTTTTTTCTAATTTAGGCTCTTTAAAACCAATTATCATGAGAGGTGGATCAGGGAAAATCAGATTATTTATAGGACTTGCCATAGTTGCTTTTGCTGTGCTTAAATACTGCTCTAGTGCAGAAACTAATGACTATACTGGAGAGACGCAATACGTAGACTTAAGTACTGACCAAGAAATTGCCATGGGATTAAGTGCTGCACCTAGTATGATTCAAGAATATGGAGGCTTACATCCAGATCAAAATGCCCAAGCACAACTAGATCGTATAGGTAAAAAGTTAGTCAATAGCAGTATCGGTAGAAATACTGATTATCAGTATGATTTTCATCTCCTCGCAGATGACAGAACGATAAACGCATTTGCATTACCTGGCGGACAGTGCTTTATTACTGCAGCTTTATACCAACAATTAGAAAATGAAGATCAACTAGCAGGTGTTATGGGACATGAGATAGGTCATGTCATCGCTAGACATAGTGCAGCGCGTATGAGCCAGCAAGGACTGGCACAAGGAGTCATTACAGGAGTAAGTGTGGGAACTGATGGTGGTGGTCAAATGGCCGCTTCCATTGCTCAAATGATTACAATGAAATATGGTCGCGATGACGAATTGCAAAGTGATGATCTAGGTGTTAAAATGATGATAGATGCTGGTTATGACCCTTATGAAATGATAGGAGTTATGGAAATTTTAAAAAATGCTGCTGGACCTAATCGCACTCCAGAATTTCAAAGCACACATCCAGATCCAGAGAATCGTGTAGAACGTATTAAAGAAGCCATCCGTAAATACGGGAAATAATATAAAGTACTTATGAGTATCATGTTAGAGAGCAACATTAAAATTTTATGGCACGACGGTACATTGTGGCACAATTCACCATACCATTATTATCCTAACCGCAAACCTGATGCTAATGCGACATTGTTTTACAATAATTGCATGATGACATTAGACTTTCTGTATGAAACTAAAGCACTAGAATTAGAATTTAATGACGGTAAAATAATCAACATATTAGAAGAGTTTATCCAGCGACACGGAAAAAGCATCACCATACGTGATGGAGAAAAAAATACTTATAGCCCATCAACAGACACGATAACTTTTTTTGATACTGACGGAGCGATGTTTCGTAAAAACTTGAGAAAACCATGGTCTAAACATAATACAGGTAGAGTTTCCAGCGCTTCTCTTTTAGGTCATGAATTTATTCACGCTTACCATGAGCAATTCACTCCTCAGGAATACATCAAACGAAAATCTAAAAAAATACTAGGCTGGAAAGTGAAGTTCCCACATTTCCCTAATCAAGAAGAAATTTTAGTTACTAAAAACCTAGGTAATCAAGTCATTAAAAAATTAGGTGAAGATGAGCGCAAACATTATAAACGCAACTATTACCCTACAACAAGCCCTATTACCACAGAGCCTCTGAGACTAGATGAAGAGGTAGCTTAAGTGATCCGAAAAAAGTTCAACCATTAATGAGCTTTAAAAGTTACAATCAAATATTGAATTATTATCGACTGAAATTAATGTTTTAAACTCTACTTCAATCTAAGGTAACCTCGCCATTTAGGATAATGGAATGGTTCTACATTCCAGTTAGAATTACCTTTCAAAAAATACAATTCTACAAACTCAGTTTGACATTTTTACCCTATTCGAGTCCGAATTCAAATACAATACCTACTCCTCTATCTTTACTCTCATTCCTTCACTATGACTTGAGAATTCTGGAGCATACATACATTCTAGTTGGGTAATACCATTAGAGAATTGTCCTGCGTTGTTGGCTCGTACGTCATATTCAAAAACATAAGTTCCTTTATTCATCTTGTCAAAGAAGAAATGCGTTGCTACATCTTTAGTGCTTTGATAATAGCCTAATCCATCTTGCCATTTATACTTTGAAATCACATCTACAGGTTCAAAACCACTAGCGCGCATGTCTTTTAAATGGACAAAATCCATATCTGCATTTGTTTTAATGATGAGTCTGACCGTGATTAAATCGCCTATTTTTAAAGGATCTTCACTAGTTATTTCCTCTAGCTTCTCACCACTATCGGTCATTACTTTTTTGAAAAGTTTTTTCTTTACAGATAATGGCAAATCATCATCCACTTTTATTTTATCTAAATCCTCAAAATATTGCCAGTACAGCGCACCATAACCTGTTACTTCACTCTTGTTTTTTACCGTTACCGTTGCTAGTTCTTTATAAACCTCGGGCGCATTCATGGTGATTTTAAAGTAACCAGTTCCAGCTTCTTTCTCTACTGCTTTCATCTTATCTGCAGGTACAGGCTTGTTTCCCCAAGTGATTTTGTTATTTTCTTCTACGTCCAGCCATTTGCCGCCTTGCAGCAATAAGGCATATGTAGCATCGGCAGTGGCTTTTGTGGATTTCCACTGATTGGTTCTTTTATTTTTAAGCAACCATATTTTGAGCTCTTCTACACTAGTTAAATCGGCAGCGACTTCTTGAAATGCTTCGATGGCAAGAGCTTGTGTCTCGATATCGCTACTGTACCAGTACCAGCTATTCTTATTTTCTTTCCAGTACATGCCATTTTCATCGCTTTTAACGGCGGTTTGTTTCAATCCTTCCATGATCGAGCTGGCGAGCTTAGTTTTTCCGTTGCGGTGCAGTGTGATGGCCATAAGCAACTTTGTATATAGTGGCTGTGAGGAATGTGATTTTTCCGCTTTCGCGAAAGCGTACCCTACAGCTTCCTGCAACAATTGATCATTCTTCTCAATACTAACAACATCAAAACTTCTCGCATATAGATAATGCCAAAAAGCATTACTATAGCTGTAGTTCTCTAGCGATTTGTTTCTTTCTAAATACTTGTTAAAACGTTTGAGCCATTCTTTATCCAATGCATCTATCGCATTTTGATACATGCGATCGGTCTGTGGCGTGTCATCATTTTTAATACCCAATTTTTTCATATGACCTAATCCAGCGGCAATGTGACGCGTGATATACTCATTAGTATATCCACCAGTAAACCATGGAAAACCACCAGAATCACCTTGTAGTTTTTCTAATTTTGCAAGTGTCTTCTTTTTCTGTTTAGCAGTTTCGGCCAGATCAAATAATGTGGCGAGTCGCTGTTGTTTTTGCGCTTCACTTTGTGCATCACGCAGCCATGGCGTGTGCGATAGCATTACTGTTTTTAATTCTTCATTTTTCTCAAGTGCACTCACATTAGTACCGTTTTGTGCCCAACTATCAAAAACGGTTTTTACCTTAGGACTACTCGTTAAAATATGATGCGCCATAGCGTTTGCATAGTAGCGAGAAAAAGTTTGCTCTGCACATTCATGCTCATATTCCATTAAATAAGGCAACGATTTAATCGCATACCACGATGGATTTGAAGTGTACTCAAACACCATTTGATGATGTGCCATTGTACCAGAATCGCTCTCTAACAAGTTGTCCATAACAGCAGTTTGGGTTTCACCTGCACGTACCCAAAGCGCTCTCGACTCACTCACTAGCATGCGGTTAGAAAGTACCGGCAAGGTATTCTCCTCACCATCAGAAAAGTTTCCTGCAGCAGCCACCACACGATAAGTTACCGCTTGCGTCCCTAGCGGAATTCTAAAAGTCCAGTTTACTGAGGTGTTGCCACCTTTTTCTATGGTAAAATCTCTGTTGTTATTTACGTTGCCTAGCTCAGCATCAATTGCTTTCATAGTCATAGCATCAAAAAGCTGTAAACGTGCCGTTCCATCCATAGCAGCGTCTGACAGGTTTGCGATTTTTGTAGAGAAACGTATGGTGTCTGTTTCTCTTAAAAAACGTGGTGCATTAGGTATAACGTTGAGTTCCTTTTGAGTCACCACCAGTTGTTCTAATTGTGCTGTTTTTCCTTTTTTGTCGTGCGCTAGTAATCTCAATTTCCATTGGGTTAATGCCTCTGGAGATGTGAATGAGAATTTGAGATTTCCGTTTTCATCAGTACGTAGTTCTGGTAAGAAAAATGCCGTTTCTTGGAGGTTTTTACGGGCTTGAACATTGTTGAGATTCATTTCCCGTAGCACTAAATCATTTGCAGTTACACCATCTTTTGTGGAAATGATGATAACGCCATTTGCTCCACGACTACCGTAAATTGATGTTGCGGCGGCATCTTTTAATATAGCAGTTTCAAAAATATTATTAGGATTCAATCCACTAAAAAAATCTTCATCTACTGGTACTCCATCGACTATAATTAATGGTTCAGTACCACCATTTACTGAAGCAATTCCTCTTAATTGAATTAAAGAATTAGCACCAGGCTGACCAGTGTTAGTTTGGACCATTAATCCAGGAACCTGACCTTGAAGTCTTTGTATTGTGCTAGCGTTGGGTCTATCCACTATATATTCACTTGATATTGTGACAGAAGACACATTAGAATTTGCTTTTCTATCTGACCTATAGCCTATTACAGTTACAGCATCTAAATCACCAGACTCTATTCCAATAGGAAGCGCTCGCGCAATTGTTTTACCATTTGCTAAAGTATCATAAACAATTCCAAGTTCATCAATTACTGATATCATTCCGTCAGAGCCAATTTTGCTTTTAGTATAAGCATTACCTCGATAATAATTGAAGTCGTTGAAATCACCATAACCGCGACTGCTTCTATTTATAGTGAAGAAAACATCATTATTGATATAATCATTCGAGCTGTTTAAATCAGCAGCTAAAACAGCATTAATAATTCCTGCTTTTTTAATTTTAATTTCTACAGGTTTGTGAAACTCATGGTTAAAAACTAGTACATCATTAATGTCGGCTTTTATTTTGTAAAGACCATTTGCTCCAACTAGCGCGCCAATTTTTGTGCCTTTAACAACAACTAAAGTTCCATATAACGGATTGCCATTTATATCAGTAATTTTACCTGTTACAAAACCATCTTCTTTACCAGCTGTGATTATTTTATTCAACAGCGTGTTTTTATAAGATTGTCTTTTATATCGATTATCATTAAAGGATAAACCGAAATAGAACAAGTCATCATATTTTAAAGAAGTATTGAAGTTGATTCGTGGAAATTGAACATACAGCGATTGCACTCGATTATAAGAAGTGTTTTGATAAAAATTAGGAGAAAAAGAATACTCATTATTACTTATAAATGGCGCACTCCAATTTGCCGTTGCAAACTCATCCAGACTCTTATCATACATACTCGCTAGCACCTCAGCCTGCATAGGAATTTGATTATCATCTTTTATGGTAAATGACCAAGTTTCTTCACTGCCAGGTTGTAATTTATTTCTAAAGCTTTGTGTTATGATTTGATATTGAGCTACTGGATCTACTGGTTTTTCTACTGTAGCCGTATTAGTTTGTTCAAATCCATTTTCTTTTTGAACTTGTAATTGAATACTTATTTGCTTTCCGTTAATTTGAGACCATGAATATGTTAATTCTGTTTTTCCTTTTTTAAGGAAAATGAGTTTTTCTTCTATCAACTCTTTATCCGTCCATAAGGTAAGAGTTGCATAAATACCATTCATAGAAGTATACATATTGAACACCGCAGCTTCTTTGGTAAACTCACCATGAATAGAAATAAGTTCTGGTTGTAATGGTAGGTCTAGATTTGCCCAAAGACTTTTTTCTACTCTAGAATCCGCCACATCATCTTCATTACCAAAACTTTGATCCGATTCTACAGCTCTTATGTAAACATAATAAGCACCATTATCCCAGTTCTCTGTTATTGGAAGCTCTACAGTTGTTAACGAATCTGTAGTGAGCTCTTTTTTGAAAACAATAGGTGCTTTTTTCCAGTCTGTTTCTATTTCGTCGGTTCTTAATTCGGCATACGGGAATGTCTTGCGGTAAGTTATATTATCAATTTCCTGAAACTCTGTTTGTGGCAATCCTGATGGGATAATAACATGAGACGCTTGCTGTTTTTTACGCAATTCAACGATAAGTTTACCATTGATAAACTGACCGTTTAAATTTTTAACGCCTACTTTAAAACTGTTTTGCTCTATACTAAATTGATAAGGCAATTGAGAAGCTATTTGAATAGCATTTGTTCCTACTCGCATGGATGTGCTAGAACTTCTAGTTTCTCCATTAAGATCAGTAACCTCTGCTACTATTTTATAGGTGTAAACTGGTTGATATTTTGCGTCTGCGTCTATATCGTTTTCAGCTAGGAATTTTATTTCAAAAACACCTTTATCGTTTGTGGTCGTATCTCCTTGAAAGATTACTTTTTCATTATTCCCATAATAACCACTGCGCCATCTTGAGTAATTATAGCTTCTCAACACTTTATAGGTTACTGTTGCATTTGTTACATTGCTACCTAAAAAGGCTTTCCCAAATCCTGAAACCGTAACACTATCACCTAGCTTGTAGGCGGCAGTAATATCCTCAAAATCTACTTCAAAAGTAGGACGTTTATACTCCTCTACTTTAAAGTTGATTTCACCATCTTCCCAATCATCTACAGTATTGGAAAATGCCGTTTCTTCATCTGGTTCTTCTATATATAATGTAAATTCTCCTGTAAGTACATCTTGTGGAATCTCGAAAGATCCATGGATACTACCAAACTCATTGGTCTTTAACTTAGTTCTATAAATCTCTGTGCCATTGACATCTTCGGCATAGATTTCTAGAAGTTCATTAGACACAACACTCGAATGCTGATCACTTTCTTTTTTCTTTAATAGAATCGATTTAAAATAAACCGTTTGTCCTGGTCTATAAATCGCTCGGTCTAGATAAGTGAAAGTTTTCACATCAAAAAGTTCTTGATTTACAGCTACATCATTTTTATCGCGATAATATCCATAGTAGTTTGTAGATAAACTATCTCCATTTTTGCTAATTAAAACTTCTTGACGACCTCTAATGCTTTTTATATTATACATCGCTATGCCGTCACGATCTGTTTTAAAATTCCTTGATTTTTTATTATAAGCTACTTGAATAACAGCTCCTTCTATAGGCTTACCAGTACTTCTATCTTTTACTAGTAGTTCTGTTCCCATGCTATTATTCTTTTTAAACAAGGTCAGATTAGTCACTGTTATGAAAGTATGTGCGTATTTCACTTCATCAGCTTTATCGGTTTTTGCCATCACCACATAACGACCTTTTTCAATAGCTGGCGCAATATATTCATAGGTATGATTAAAGGTGTCGTCGCCTTTAGGTAGTTGAATAGATTCTTGGTGAGCAATATTTTGAGAATCAATAGCTTTATCGATAAACTGTTGATATAAACTGTCTGCAAATCTCAAATCTCGCAAATCTTCATCTACAGAGACTTTAATGTAGAATAAATCAATCTGTTCTACATTTCTATAATTGACTACTCCACGATGTGGTCTATTAGGAATAATTAAATCTTCAACCTGAACATTGATGCTCGATTGATACATCTGATTTTTCAACTGCTCGCACAACGCAGCTCCATAGGATTTAGGATATAATTCAATAGCTTTATTCACTAATTGGATAGCCTTCTGTCTATGATCAAGTTGCTGTACTTTACTTAATTGATTACTTAAGTTTTGATGATATAAAGCTAGATAATAATAAGCCTCAGTAACGGCTGGATTAGCATCATAAGAGGTTATTATACTTTGCAGTTGTTTTTCAAAGTCTTCATAAACCTGATAATGTCCTGTCTGATTTTGCGCATACCATAATCGATCTGTAATGACATGAATAAAAGCAGCGTCATTATTTGATTTTAAATGCATGGCTTCTAATTGTGCATACTGCTGCATCACATCATATTTTGAAAAAACAGTGTCACCAGCTGGTCGCTTTAACTTCAATAAATGTGCTGTGTTGAGAAAAGCATTTTCTTTAGTTATTACAAACTCTTCTTTGGGTTTTGTTAGATTGAAATAGCCACTTTTATAAAAGTTTAAAGCCTGGTGCGATAATATGTCCAGTAAGCTAGGTCTTAAAAAACGTGCTGGCGCCATAGGTCCTATGATAGCACTGTAATCACTAAGCGGAATCTTAACTAATTTCTCTGGCTGATCCAGAGAAGCCTGATAGCTATTATGAATCTCGCTATAAAAACGTGTTGCATCCCATGTTTTAAAATCTACATTATCAGTATCTACGGCTGTTCTTTGTCTAATTTTCCATTGATTTGCGCGAGCATAATCATCTAATAATTTAGCTCTTATTCCGTTATAAATATTCTTATTAGGGAATTGAGCTTTTACGACCATTTTATCTAGCTCAGCGATAATTTTATACTGCGCTTCTTCTTCATTAATCAATTGGTATTTTGACTTAAATAGAAAGACTTTGATATATTGATCATGGTCTTTTTTACGTCTAGCATATGTATAAATCTCATCTACTACTTGAGTAGCATCTTCAATTCTATCTTGTAATTCAAATTGCTCTACCTCGCGCCATTTATCGATATAAAAATTTTGTGCAATACCTTGTTGCATCGCAAACAATATTAAAATAGCAGTGATATAGTGGTTAGGTCTCATAATTCTTTAATTCTTGTATAAATCTACACATAGTTCATACCATTCTACAATCTATAATGAGGGAAATAGCCTTTTGAATTAGGGAATTCCTTTTTAACAACTCTATTGATGGCATTGGCTCACTTTTTGATAAATTTAGAGCATGAAAAAAATGTTTTTTATCATATTACTGTTGTGCAGTGCAATGGGTTGGAGTCAGGACGCTTTCGCGAAAGCGGAATCATTATTTAACTCTGAGCAATATGAAGCAGCAAAGCCCATATATAAATCCTTACTGCAAGACAACAAAAAAGACCCCATAATATTGCGCAGACTAGGCGATATTGAATCATATGCTCAACGTTATAAAAAAGCATTTCCATACTATAAAAGATTATTAGATCTAGATGACTCTAATGCAGATTACCATTTTTTATATGGTGGCACATTAGGCCTACATGCTAAAGAAAGTTCAAAACTTGAGGCTTTAGGTTATCTGGACGACATTAAATTTCATCTTAAAAAAGCGGCTAGTTTAGACCCAAACCATATAGAGGCTAGATGGGCACTGGTGCAATTATATTGTGAGTTGCCTGGAATCGTAGGTGGATCCTTAAGAACCAGTCGTAAATATGCCGATGAGCTTTTAAAAATATCTCCAGTAGATGGTCATCTAGCTCAAGGCTATATTGAAGAATATGATAAAGAATATCGCGCTGCAGAGAAATGTTATAAAAAAGCCATAGAAATAGGTGGTTCTCTTACCACTTATAAAAAACTAGCATCTCTTTATGAGCAAAAAACAAAAGAGTACCTCAAGGCTTTAATCACTTTACAAGATGCCTATGCAGCTCACAAAGAACCTTATTTATTAGAAGAAATCTCTAGACTTAAGAAAGATCATGATCTAGTAGGTGATTAAGCTCATAAAGCACTCCATTCCTTAGTCATTCCAGCCTTTTATTAGTAGCTTTACGTCTTATAAAGTTACTTATTATGCGCGTACATTTTATCGCAATAGGCGGCAGTGCCATGCACAATCTCGCTCTTGCGTTACATCATAAAGGTTACCAGGTTACTGGTAGTGACGATACCATTTTTGAACCTAGTAAATCTAGATTAGATAGATATGGCTTACTACCAGAACAAATGGGATGGAATCCAGAAAACATTAATGCTGACCTAGATGCAGTCATTTTAGGCATGCATGCAAAGGCTGATAATCCTGAGTTATTGAAGGCTCAAGATTTAGGTTTAAAAATATATAGCTATCCGGAGTATTTATATGAGCAGTCTAAAAATAAAACACGTGTTGTTATAGGTGGTTCTCATGGAAAAACAACGATTACTTCTATGATACTGCACGTGATGCACTATCATGATCGTAAGGTAGATTATATGGTAGGAGCACAATTGGAAGGTTTTGAAACCATGGTGCATCTTACAGATGATAATGAATTTATGATTCTAGAAGGTGATGAGTATTTATCAAGTCCTATAGATCGTAGACCTAAATTTCATTTATACCAGCCTAATATCGCTCTGATCTCTGGAATTGCCTGGGATCACATTAATGTATTTCCAACTTGGGAAAATTACTTAAGTCAGTTTTCAGAGTTTGTAGAATGTATGCGAGATGGAAGTATCCTTGTTTACAATGAGGACGATGAAGCCGTAAAAACCATTGCCGAGGCTGCGACCAAACCTACTCGTAAACACGCCTACTCTATTCCTGCTCATTCCATCATTAATGGAACAACTTACCTAGAAACACCAGAAGGTGATATGCCTATAGAGATTTTTGGGAAGCATAATCTTTCTAATCTTGCTGGTGCAAAATGGATATGTCAGCATATGGGTATCGATGAAGATGATTTTTATGAGGCGATCGCTTCTTTTAAAGGCGCTTCTAAACGATTAGAAAAAATTACGGAAAGTGAAAACTGTGTTATCTATAAGGATTTTGCACATTCACCTAGCAAGGTGCAAGCAACGACCAGAGCGGTTCATAATCAATATTCAGAACGCAAGCTTATCGCTTGTCTAGAACTACATACCTATTCTAGTTTGAATCCCGAATTTCTAGCTCAGTATAAAAACACACTCGATGCAGCAGATGTTGCTGTGGTGTTTTACAGTCCACATGCGGTGGAGATTAAGAAACTAGAACCTATTAGTGAGCAACAAATTTTTGAATCTTTTGATAGAGATGACCTCATCGTAAAAACAGATCCAGCCGACTTTAAAAAATGGTTATTCACTCAGGATTTTAATAACACAGCGGTTTTAATGATGAGCAGTGGTAATTATGGCGGATTGGACTTTGAGGAATTAAAAAATGTATTATAACGCTTAGGCTTTTAGTCTACAGTTTTATGTGTTATTTATTGAACTCTAATTGATCATTTAAATTGACTATGAGATTTGGTAGCAATGTTGTAAAAATCACAAAAAGTAATAATGATTAAGAGTCTAATACGTTATACATTACTTTCTATGTTGATTTTCTTCAGCATCTCATTTTTTACATTGTTTAATGATATTCACTCTCCACTAGGTGATATAGACTTAAGTAAAGAGTTTACTATTGGTTTTCCTTTTACCTACTATTACGAGTTCCGGTTAGATGACCATTCTATTCCTAACACTGGTTGGAATTTAAAGAATCTATTGCTAGATTGTTGTTCGACTTGGCTAACGGTTGTATTCATGACATTTTTATTAAAAAAGTATTCTAAAAAATGAACGAAGTTTTAAAAAACCTCATCGCTGCCGAAGCTAAAGCAGCACAACTGTTTCAAGAAATAGAAAACAGAAATATCATTGCGGCTGGTAAAACCGAAAAAGAAATAAACACTGAAGTATTTCAGCTAGCAGATGAGCTATTTGGGATTAAAAAATACTGGCACAAACGCATCGTCAGAGCAGGATCAAACACTTTATATCCTTATGATGAGAATCCGCCGGACTTGATGATTCAGGAGGACGATATTGTGTTTTTAGACTTCGGCCCGATACTGGAAGAATGGGAAGCAGACTACGGACGTACTTATGTGATAGGAACGGATCCACTGAAAATAAAATTAAAAAAAGACATAGAAACCGCCTGGCAAGAATGTAGAGATTACTACTTCTCACAAACTGATCTGACTGGTGCGGCTTTTTATGATTATTGCGTTCAAAAAGCAACGGAATATGGCTGGGAATTTGGTGGTCCTATTGCTGGACACTTGATAGGTCATTTCCCTCATGAGAATTTAGAAAGCGAAAACAAACTAAATTACATCCATCCCGAGAATGACAAAAATCTTTTTGCACCCGATGGAAACGGAAATAAAAGAGAATGGATTCTAGAAATTCACTTTGCAGATAGAGCTAGAGAAATTGGTGGTTTTTTTGAGCAGTTGTTGGTTTAGAAGTATTATTTTACAAAACCATCATTGTTTTTAAGTTCAAATATGACTTCAATTTTCGTCACTAGCAGATTTAGAAATTAATTCGGAATGACAGGTTCAATGGCTGCTCTTAAATATTTACCTTTGTAGCTTAATTCAAGGCTATTGGAAACTCAGTTTAAGTTAGAAGGCGATTTTACTTTAATGGATCATTTATCTACAAAATGGCAAGCGCCATCTAATATTGCGCTCGTAAAATATTGGGGTAAATACGGTATGCAGTTACCTGCAAATCCGTCGATAAGTTTTACTTTAAATGCTTGTAGAACCATTACTACAGTAACTGCTAGTAAAGGAACTCACGGTTTCAACATTTCTTATGATGGTGAGCCCAAGCCAGAGTTTGCTCCTAAAATTGAAGCTTATTTCAAGCGCATTGCTGACTATTGCCCATGGATTGCAAACTATCATTTTGATATAGACACACACAATACGTTTCCGCATAGTTCGGGAATAGCTAGTAGTGCGAGTAGTATGGCGGCGATGTCGGTTTGCATGATGGATTTTGAGAGCACGCTTACTGGTCAGGAAATGGATTTTCATAAAGCTTCTTTTCTGGCTCGATTGGGATCTGGAAGTGCTTGTCGTAGCTTGAAAGGTAGCGCCGTAGTTTGGGGCACGCATGATGAGGTGGACGGCAGTTCACAATACTTCGGTATTGATAAAAGCGATTATTTACATCCTGTTTTTCAGGATTTTCAGGACACGATTTTGCTGGTAGATAAAGGTGAAAAAGTGGTGAGTTCTACGGTAGGACATGAGTTGATGAATGGACACGCTTTCGCGAAAGCGAGATTTGAACAAGCCCATGAGAATCTATCTACTCTCAAAATAGCCTTACAAGACGGCGACCTAGAGACCTTTATCAAAATTACTGAAAGTGAAGCGCTCACATTACATGCTATGATGATGACCTCACATCCCTATTTTATATTAATGAAGCCCAAAACACTGTCGATTATCGAGGAAATATGGGCGTTCAGAAAAGAGACTGGCATACCTGTGTGTTTTACACTAGATGCTGGTGCTAACGTACACATGCTATATCCAAATGAAAATAATGAGGCTGTGCAAGGATTGATTAACAGCAAATTAGCTGGTTATTGTCAAAATGGTCACTATATTTGTGATCAAGTAGGCACAGGTGCAAAAAAGTGCTAACTTTAACGCTATGAAAGGACCACTTTTTTATTCAAAGATTTTACTCTTCGGTGAGTATGGGATTATTAAAGATTCAAAAGGTCTTTCTATACCCTATAACTTCTATAAAGGCGCACTTCAGATAAGTGATCAACCTACCGAAGAACAAATTAAATCAAACGGCAATTTATCTCGTCTTACTGGTCATATTGAGCAGTTGATGAAAGAAGATAGTGATTTCCCAAGATTTGATGTTGATACTTTAAAGGCAGATGTTGCAGCTGGAATGTATTTTGACTCTAGTATACCACAAGGTTATGGTGTAGGAAGTAGCGGTGCTCTTGTGGCATCTATCTATGATAAATATGCGATTGAAAAAATCACGGTTCTTGAGAATTTAACTCGAGAAAAACTGCTGATTTTAAAAGATATATTCGGAAAAATCGAAAGCTTTTTCCATGGTAAAAGTTCGGGTCTAGATCCATTAAACTCTTACTTAAGTTTACCTATTCTTATTAATAGTAAAGAAGATATCGAACCAGCTGGTATCCCATCACAATCGACTACTGGAAAAGGCGCTGTCTTTTTACTGGATAGTGGAATTGTAGGAGAAACAGCTCCTATGGTAAATATCTTTATGGAAAACATGAAGCAAGAAGGTTTCCGTAGTATGTTGAAGAACAAGTTTGTGAAATACACAGACATGTGTGTAGAAGATTTCTTGAGTGGCGATGTGAAAGGACTTTTTGGTAATGTAAAAAAATTATCACATATCGTTCTCGATAATTTTAAACCAATGATTCCTGCGCAATTCCACGGCTTATGGAAAAAAGGACTGGATACCGGTGATTACTACTTGAAACTTTGTGGATCTGGTGGTGGTGGCTACATCTTAGGATTTACTGAAGACCTAGAAAAAGCAGAACAAAGCTTGAAAGATTATAAACTGGAAGTGGTTTATAATTTTTAGAAACTCATTAAGATATATTGAAAAAGTCCCATCATTTTTGTGATGGGACTTTTTGGTTTTAGTCTATTTTCTTTTTCATGAAGTAAAAGAATCCAATTCCTAGAATATTTAAGACTAACATTATCAAAAAGATTATAAAACCTATTTTAGAATAATCATATTTCCATTCCGATTCTGTCCCAATAAACTCCATTTGATTCAAGTGTATATTATATGAAAACAAAGTGGCGATTGAAATAATAATAAAACCTGTCAATAAGGATATAGAAATGTAATTTTTCATTTAAATTATTTTGTAATTACCATTCGCCTCACGGCGCATAATCTATTCACAATAAACCTGTACACCTTATAAAGGTTTAAAATTAATGCTTTTCTAAAAACCATATTGTAGAAAAGTCCAATTTATATCTTTAATAATTTTTAAAACTATCACAATAGATACTTTTTACATACCATTATCATTTAAAAAACAGAAACTACTTAACTTAGTCGGGTGAATCAAGAGCAAACATATACCATGAGCACAAAGGCTAGTGTAAAAACGCTAGTCATTAAAGCGTTGAGTCTTTTTTCAACGGTAAGACTTTATAACATCTCTATAATAGCGATAGCGCAATTATTAGCGGCTGTTTTTATTATCGCTCCAGAATTATCTGTTAAGGAGATTGTGCTGGATTATAAGTTGTGGTTGATTATTCTGGCTAGTGCCGCAGCTATAGCAGGTGGCTACATCATTAATAATTTTTACGATCGTGAAAAAGACCTTATTAATAGACCGCAAAAAACCATGCTAGAAAATCAAGTAAGTCGCTCTACCTTATGGACGGTTTATTTTACGGTTAATGCTATTGCTTTTATCTTAGGACTTATTGTATCGTGGCGAGCAGGATTATTTTTTGCAGCTTATATTTTTGCCATGTGGCTCTACTCACATAAAATTAAACGAGTCCTTTTTGTTGGTAATCTTACTGCAGCCCTACTGGCTATTACTCCATTTTTTGTGCTATTCATGTATTACCGTAATTTATATCTAGTCGTATTTGTACATGGTAGTTTCTTATTTCTAATACTTGCGATGCGCGAGCTCATTAAAGATCTCGAAAACTTAAGAGGTGATCTCGCTCAAAATTACCATACCATACCAGTGGTACTAGGAGAAAAAGCAAGCAAGCGTTTTTACACCTTACTAACATTGCTTACTATTATACCTATTACAGCATTGATACTCTATTTTAATATAGGACATATGCGTTATTACTTTGCCTTAATAGGCGGTGCCTTACTAGTATGCTTACCATTATTATGGAGTTCGCGACGTAAAAGAGAATATCTGTTAATACATTTTATACTTAAAATAGTCATTGTAGCTGGCGTACTTTCTATATTATTAATTGATTTACCTGCCATCGTCCAACGACTTCAAAATTTCTTTTAATGCAACACCTCATCAACGTAGAACTTGCTCAAATCTCTCCAGTATGGCTGGATAAGAAAGCGACATTAGACAAAATACTTTCCACGCTAGAAGAGGCTAAAAAGCAAGATGCTGAATTAGTTGTTTTTGGAGAAGGATTATTGCCAGGTTATCCTTTTTGGCTTGCGCTAACTGATGGCGCTGCTTGGAATAAAAAAGAGGTAAAGGAACTGCACAGACATTATGTGCTCAATAGCATACGTATCGAGGACGGCGAGCTGGATGCGGTATGCGCTTTCGCGAAAGCAAACTCCATAGCCATTTATTTAGGTATTATAGAAAGACCTCAAGATCGTGGTGGTCATAGTGTTTATGCCAGCATGGTATACATCAACCAGAATGGAAGTATAGAAAGTGTACACCGTAAATTACAACCTACCTATGACGAGCGCTTGACATGGTCACCAGGCGATGGAAACGGTTTAGTGACACATAAACTCAAAGATTTTACCGTAAGCGGTTTGAACTGCTGGGAAAACTGGATGCCATTACCACGTGCGGCCATGTATGCACAAGGAACTAATCTTCATGTAGCCTGCTGGCCAGGAAGTGATCATAACACAAAAGATATTACAAGATTTATAGCTCGTGAAGGACGCACTTATGTATTATCTGTTTCAAGCATGATGTTTAAAGAAGACTTCCCGGCAAACACGCCTCATCTAGAAGCGATTCTAGATAAATGCCCAGATGTACTTGCTAATGGTGGCAGCTGCATCGCTGGTCCCGATGGTGAATGGATCATAGAACCACAGATAGGAAAAGAAGAAATAATTACAGCTACTCTAGATTTTAATCGAGTGCTAGAAGAGCGACAGAACTTTGATACAGTAGGTCATTATTCACGACCTGATGTGACGCAACTGCATGTGAATCGAGAGCGACAATCTACAGTGAGATTTAAAGATTGATGAATATATAAATCTTTAAAAATGACACTTTAAAGTGCTCGAGTAACTCCTCTAAATTATTCTAATTGAGGAAGTAAATACTTTAGAATTCTTTTTGCAACATCACATTTTTAAAAACTTATCTTTGCAAAAAATTTAATACCATGGGAAGAGGTAATGATGGAGCAAGAGGAAAAGGAACTGGTCGCCAAGGCGGCAGAGATTCTTCTAGCTCAAAAGGTGGCAACAGACGTAATGCTGGAAGCACAGACCATAGAGGAAAATCTCAAGCTAGAGGAAATGCACCTACCGGAAAACCAACAACTCGAGGTGGTAAAAATCAAGTAGTAGGAACATCACGCACCGGTAATCCAGTAACAAAGAAAGAATATATCATGCGTAAAAAATCTGAAGGCGCTAAGTCTAAGCCTGATGATGGAACAATACGATTGAATAAATATATTTCAAATTCTGGTATATGCAGTCGTCGCGATGCAGATATATATATCAAAGCTGGTAGTGTAACCGTAAATGGTAAACCTGTGTCTGAAATGGGTTATCGTGTTAAATTAACTGACGAAGTGAAATTTGACGGACAGAACATACAACCATATCAAAAGCAGTATTTACTACTTAATAAACCTAAAGGTTTTATTGCACCTCGCAAAGGAGAACGTGCTAGTAAAACTGTACTAGATCTGATGCAAAGTGCTGGTGTTGCTAATTTGCATTATGTAGGTCGTCTAGGAAGACAATCTGTAGGTTTAATGTTATTTACTAACGACCTAGAGATGGCTAACAAGCTCAACAACCCAAATCTAGAAATGCGCAAGATTTATCAAGTTGCCCTAGACCGTAGTTTTAAGCACGAGGATTTAATGCAATTACGTAATGGTATCGCTATCAACGGCGAAGTCATTGATGTAAAAGAAATTAACTATGTAGAAGATGGACGTAACAATGAAATCGGAATTGAAATACATAGTGGAAAAGACAATATCGTTCAGGCTTTATTTGAGGCAGTTAAATATGAAATTAAAGTTTTAGATCGCGTTGTCCTAGGTGGATTGACTAAAAAAGACCTTCCACGTGGTCACTACCGTGCTTTAACAGAGCAAGAAATCATCAATTTAAAGATGATATAAGCTACAATCACTTATAAACACTAGCGTTGTCTAAATTTTTAGGCAACGCTATTTTTTTTGCAATTATTTCAAAAAAAGGAATATTATTGTCCCTTCTTATCGCCATTCAATTTTAATATTTAGGTAACACACTTCTTTCTATTATTAATCTTTTATTGTTTAGCTTGTAGTTCACTTTAAACTACACTTAACCTATCGCTATTGAATACTAAATACATTGATCTCATTGATCAAACGTACTTCTTCCCGACGGAAGAGTTCAAACTAGAAGACAAAACTCTTCATTTTCACGACATCGATCTGATGGAACTGGTGGAAAAATATGGATCTCCATTAAAATTCACCTACTTACCTAAGATTTCTGATAATATTCAGCGTGCACAGAAATGGTTTAATGACGCTTTCGCGAAAGCGGATTACAAAGCAAAATATCACTATTGCTATTGTACAAAAAGCTCACACTTTAAGCATGTACTCGATACGGCATTAAGTAATGATATACATCTAGAAACCAGCAGTGCTTTTGATATAGATATCATCAAAAAACTAAAAGCTGAAGGTAAAATTAAAGACGATACCTATATCATAAGCAATGGTTTTAAACGTGAAAAGTATATAGACAATATTGCAGATTTGATCAACTCTGGTCACAAGAACTGTATTCCTATCATTGACAACTATGAAGAACTGAACTTACTAACTAATGTTACTGATAAGAAGTTTAAAGTAGGAATACGCATTGCCAGTGAAGAAGAGCCAAAGTTTGAATTTTACACCAGTCGTCTAGGAATAGGTTATAAAAACATTCTTTCTTTCTATAAAAATCAGATTCAGGAGAACCAACAGGTATCCCTTAAGATGCTGCACTTTTTTATCAATACTGGTATACGTGATAATGCTTACTACTGGAATGAGTTGCACAAATGTCTTAAGGTTTACATCAGCCTTAAGAAAATATGCCCATCCTTAGACAGTTTGAATATAGGTGGTGGTTTCCCGATTAAGAACTCGCTTGCATTTGAGTTTGACTATGAGTACATGATCAATGAGATTGTGAATCAAATTAAGCAAGTATGTGATGAGGCAGACGTGGACGTTCCACATATTTTTACAGAATTCGGTTCATTTACAGTAGGTGAAAGTGGTGGCGCGATCTACAAAGTGTTGTATCAAAAACAACAAAACGATCGTGAAAAGTGGAATATGATCAACAGTTCATTTATCACAACCTTACCAGACTCGTGGGCAATAAGTAAACGCTTTATCATGCTAGCCTTAAACCGCTGGAATGAAGAATATGAACGTGTATTATTAGGTGGACTAACTTGCGATAGTGATGACTATTACAACAGCGAGCAAAACGTTAACGCTATCTATTTACCCAAATATCATAAAGATAAACCGCTTTACATAGGCTTTTTTAATACTGGAGCATATCAAGAAAGCATAGGTGGATATGGCGGTATACAACACTGTTTAATACCAGCACCTAAACATATTTTAATAGACCGCGATGAAAATGGCGCTATACAAACTAGAGTTTTTAAAGAGCAACAAAGCTCAGAACAAATGCTCGATATTTTAGGATATTAATATTTTATATAAACCGATTAACTTTAAACAATCTTTAATTTCAAGACATGAGCAATTCAAACTATGCAGGAATTCCAGATGAATATGCTGGATTAGATAATGCATCAATTGTTTTAATTCCAGTTCCTTATGACGGAACAAGCACCTGGCAAAAAGGCGCAGATAAAGGTCCAGAAGCTTTTCTAGACGCTAGTGCAAATATGGAATTATACGATATTGAAACAGATACAGAAGTGTATCATCATGGAGTCTTTCTTGCAGATGCTGTTACAGAAAACAGCTCGCCAGAAGCAATGGTAGATGCCGTTCACGCTACTACTAAAAAGTATATTAAAAAAAATAAGTTTGTAACTCTTTTCGGTGGAGAACATTCTATTTCTATAGGAAGTATACGCGCTTTTAATGAAATGTATGAGAACCTGAGTGTACTTCAAATCGATGCTCATGCAGATTTGAGAAAGGAATATGATGGTAGTAGTTGTAATCACGCCTGCGCCGTTTATGAAGCAAGTCAGAAAACAAACCTAGTTCAAGTAGGAATACGCTCTATGGATAGTATAGAAGTAGGTATTAATGATGACGATAAAATATTTTTGGCTCATGAAATGGTTCAAGATGACTACTGGCAAGAAAAAGCTACTGAAGCACTTACAGAAAATGTATTTATCACCATCGACTTAGATGCTTTTGACCCATCGATATGTCCATCTACTGGCACGCCTGAACCTGGTGGGCTTTTCTGGTATGAAACATTAGATTTCTTAAAAATGGTATTTGCAGAGAAGAACGTGGTAGGTTTTGACATTGTTGAATTATGTCCTAATCCATCAGAGAAATCATCAGATTTTCTTGCTGCAAAACTGTATTATAAAATGCTGAGCTATAAATTTAAAGACATTGCTCTAGAAGGAGAAGATGGCTATGAAGCAAATAATGCTTTTACCAAATCTGGATTAAAAAAAATGAAAAACATAGAAGATTAATCTTCAAAAACATCATGGGAAAACCTATTACTGATTTTATAGAAAACTACTTCTTACACTTTAACAGCGCTGCACTAGTAGACGCCGCAAAAGGTTATGAAGCTCAATTAAACCAAGGCTCTAAAATGCTAGTTTCACTTGCTGGAGCAATGAGTACTGCAGAGATTGGAAAGATTTTTGGCGAGATGATTCGTCAGGATAAAGTACATATCATTTCTTGTACAGGTGCAAACCTAGAAGAAGACTTGATGAATCTAGTGGCGCACAGCCACTATAAAAGAGTGCCTAATTATCGTGACTTAACACCGCAGGACGAATGGGATTTACTAGAAAAAGGACTCAACCGTGTAACCGACACATGTATTCCAGAAGAAGAGGCTTTTAGAAGACTACAAGAACACATCGTGAAAATATGGAAAGATGCAGAGGCAAAAGGCGAGCGTTATTTCCCGCATGAATATATGTACAAACTACTTTTAAGTGGTGTCCTAGAACAGTATTATGAAATCCCTATAGAGAACTCATGGATGTATGCGGCTGCCAAAGCTAATCTTCCAATCGTCGTTCCAGGCTGGGAAGACAGTACGATGGGTAATATTTTTGCCAGTTATGTATTAAAAGGCGAGTTAAAAGCAAGTACTGTAAAAAACGGTATCGAGTACATGACTTTCCTTGCAGACTGGTATACTGACAACTCACAGAAAGGAATCGGTTTCTTCCAGATAGGTGGTGGAATCGCTGGTGATTTCCCTATTTGTGTAGTGCCTATGTTGTATCAAGATATGGAGCGTACCGACACGCCATTCTGGAGTTATTTCTGTCAGATATCTGACTCTACGACTAGTTATGGAAGTTATTCTGGAGCCGTACCTAATGAAAAAATCACTTGGGGAAAACTAGATCAAGACACACCTAAATTTATTGTAGAAAGCGATGCGACTATCGTGGCGCCGCTGATTTTTGCTTATTTATTAGAGATGTAATTTAATAATTCCGCTTTCGCGAAAGCGGAACTAAAACACAACCTGTAAGTTGCTCAACACATAGCGGTTTACAGGATTTTTTATGCTTGATAAATTAACTTTTACACAGCATAAAATAATTGAATTCCTATTACATTTAGATACAACTAAGACACCATGAGTGATATTAATATGAGTAAGATTGACAACTTAAATCTGGAGTTTTTACAGCTTAAAGATTATGAAGAGTTGAAACATGCGATGATAGATTCTTATAGCAATCTACCAGATTCTTATTGGAGAGAAGAGCAAATTAAAACGCTTATAGATAAATTCCCAGAAGGTCAAGTGGTGCTCAAAGTGAATGAAGAGATCGTAGCTTGTGCGCTTTCTATAGTTGTAAAGTATGACGATTTCAGTGGTCAATACACCTATGAGCAAGTGACTGGTAATTACCAGTTCACCACGCACGATGATGAAGGTGATGTACTTTATGGTATAGAGGTATTTATAAAACCTCAATATCGCGGTATGCGATTAGGTCGTCGTTTATATGATTACCGTAAAGAGCTGTGTGAGAATTTGAATTTAAGAGGTATCGCATTTGGCGGTAGGATTCCTAATTATCATAATCATGCCAGTGACATGACGCCTAAGGAATACATCGAAAAAGTGCGCAATAAAGAGATTACAGACTCTGTACTGAACTTTCAACTTTCTAATGACTTCCATGTCTCTCGTGTCCTTAAAAACTATCTAGATGGAGATAAAGCCTCTATGGAGTTTGCCGTATTACTAGAATGGGATAATATTTATTATACAAAGCCAGTTACAGAAACCACCGCATTAAAAAGCACGGTACGACTAGGTTTAATTCAGTGGCAAATGAGACCTTACTCAGGTTTTGATGAGTTGATGCAACAAGTAGAATATTTTGTGGATGCAGTTGCAGCTTATAGATCTGATTTTGCTTTATTCCCTGAATATTTTAACGCGCCTTTAATGGCTGCTTACAATAAGTTGAGTGTAAGTGATTCTATTAGAGAACTAGCAAAATATACTGAGATGATAAGAAACAAGTTTTCTGAATTATCCATAAAATATAATATCAACATTATTACAGGTTCCATGCCTGAAATTATTGATGGACAATTGTACAATGTTGGGAATTTATGCCGTCGCGATGGAACGATAGAACGTTATGAAAAAATACACGTCACTCCAGACGAGCAAAAAGTATGGGGATTACAAGGTGGAAATAAAATCCAGACTTTTAACACCGATTGTGGTAAAATAGGAATCTTGATTTGTTATGACAGCGAGTTTCCAGAATTGAGTCGTATTATGGCACAAGAAGGCATGCAAATTCTTTTTGTACCATTCTTGACAGATACACAAAATGCTTATGCACGTGTACGTTTATGTTCACAAGCGCGAGCGGTAGAGAACGAATGTTATGTAGCCATTGCCGGAAGCGTAGGTAATTTACCGGCAGTTGAGAATATGGATATTTCTTATGCACAAAGTGCGGTATTCACGCCTTGTGATTTTGCGTTCCCGTCAAATGGTGTAAAGGCAGAAGCTACAGCAAACACAGAAATGATCTTGGTGGCAGATGTGGATCTAGATTTATTAAAAGAATTGCACAATTACGGCGCTGTAAAAAATTTAAAAGACCGCAGAACAGATTTGTATGAAGTGAGTAAAAAGTAAGCTTTGCCTAGAATTAAAATTGTAAAAGGGTTTCTTATAAAGAATAAGAAACCCTTTTTTTATTTAATCATAGGAATGATACTAGGGTAGGTAATTTGTTTATCACTTCGATTTGCGATAGCAAAAATTATGGAAAAGACATAATTTATAAGGCTAATTATGAAATAAATATACACCACAGAACGCACACTTAACGGTATAAACTCTTTATTGAAGAATTGCGAGCCGACTATAACTACAGGCAATAGATATGAGAGTAAAGTCCAAAAAATCTGAAAATTAAGCAACCTCGCTCCTATTTTTTGCAAGCCTTGAATTTTATCTTTTTTGGTTAGCCATAATACTAGTGGCAAAATAATATTACCTACTGGAATAAAAATTCCTGCTAAAACAGATAAATGAAAAAACATTAAAAACTGATGATCTTCATGCTTACCGTAATCAAGCAACTCTTCAATGTTAATATCACACGTTTCACAAATAAGCTGCAAGGTTTTACCACGAGGTTCATTTTCATTGTTCTCGATACGCTGAATGGTTCTCAAACTCACTTGCGATTGTGTTGCTAGCTCTTCTTGAGACATACCTTTTTTGAGACGTATTTCTTTGATTTTAGTCCCTACTGGATTCATCTGTTTCATGATTTAAAATTAGTGAAACAAACCTAAGAACGAAGTCATTTGAAGAACAAATTACAGTGCTGACTTGTTTACGTCACTCTTATGACAATCACGTCAAGATACTGATATACAATATATTAAAAACCTACTTTAATAATGCCGCAAAAGTTAGCACATCTATTTTCCCATCTGGGAAAAGGTTGTTTTTTGATTCAAAATTAGCTAGAGCTTCCATAGTAGCTTTTGCAAAAACACCGTCTAGAGATATATCATAACCTCGTGCTATGAGAATTTTTTGTATCTCAAAAATCAGCACGTTTTTTGCTCCTATACGTTGACTATTTTCCCAATGATTATTATAGAGTTCCTTCATTAAACTCTTTTGTTCAAAAGCTTTGATTTCTTCAGGATTGCTATGATTATTTTCAAAATCGATAATCTGTTGATTGTTCCATCCATTAGATTTATAACTTGCAGACTGCGCTAGTTTTTGCTCTAGATAAGTAACACGCGATAATTTTTGAGCGTACTCTTCTACAGCAAGTGTTGTTTCTAAATCGTCATCTTCTGGTAATCTTACATCTATATCATTTGCTGTCCATTGTAGCTTAATAAAGCTATTTAAATCGGTAATAGCATCGTGATACATCATGACTACATCTTGATTATGATATTCTTGATCAATTATCGTTTCTGTAGAGTAATGATATTCTGGTGCATGAAATCGATCCCAGTCTTTATAGAAATCATAGACAATAAATCCTAATATGATTATCAGGATGAAAATAATTAATTGCTTCATGGCAGGTGGTTTAATGGTTAGTTATTTCCCCTTTACTTTCTGGTAGTATTGTTTTGGTTAAAAACAGTTCAAAAATAAATATAAATAGCACTAAAATGTATTCAATAGCAATAAACCAATTGTTCTCTGTAAAATTTTCACTGGAATAGGCCGAATAACTAAGAAAGATGGTAAAACTCCAGACTAACATAAAACGATATCTAGTGAATATCGAAAATAACAATGGAATAACGAGATACCATGGATGTACAGTAGTGGATAATAATAAATATGTGAAGAATGAAAACACGATACTGGATAAAAGTATTTCAGGAAATTCATTCTTTCTTATAAAAGATATTCCTAAAATAATTACTAAAGTGATTACAGGTAAAATCTTTCCTACGGTTTGTATAATATTATAACCTGTTACTTGATAACCTATAGCCCTAATGATATAATATATACTAGCATTAAATTCAAAATTGCCAAACCACAATCCTACAGAAGAGGCATATTTATTCAATAGATCTTGTGAAACAAATGGTGCAAAACCAATCATCACCACAATAGCTACAGCAAGGTAATATAGTATGGCCTTTTTAAATTTTAATCTTCTGAATAATAAGGGCAACGCGATAACTGGCAACAGCTTCAGTAAAATACCATAACTCATGGAAAGAACACTTTGCCATTTCTTAAGACTGAACAAATAATATATAGAAGCAAGTAAAAGGAATGCCATCATACCTTCCCAATGGAGATTACCTGTAAGCTCTATAATAACGAAAGGATTTAAAAAATATAAAGCGATTAACCACATCGGCTTACCTAGCAACTTTAATAGTTTTATACTATAAATGAAAATACCAATATCTGCTAGGATTAAGAACAATCTCATCCAGATTATAGTAGCAAGAATACTTTCATCACCTAACCAAGCCGCAATTGCAAAAAATAGTTGATTTAAAGGTGGATAGTTAGTGTAGTGTCCACTTGATAATTCACCCATAGACGTATGGATAAATGTTGCGTTAGGAATATGACTTACTCCAGATTTAATAACATCATCTGGCAAGTACAGATAGGGATTATAACCATTTAATAACTGGTGTCCATCCCATATAAATCTGAAAAAGTCTTGGGATAGATGTGGTGTATTATCTATCAATAATAATCTTAAAATAAGACCAATAAAAAATATACCACCAATGAGTGACGATCCATAGAACCACTTACCCAGAAAGTTAGGAAACAGTTTTAAATTTTCTTGAGTTCCTTTTTTAGAGATATAATTATAACCTAGAAAAGCAATGAATAGTAATATATAAATTACGAGTAGGTTTGAAAAATCTTTTCGCGCAAGCGAGAAAAACCATCCATATAAAATAGCACTAATTATGGTTAAGATACCGAAGGCATTTGTTAACCTGCGTTCCATTATTGCTTATCTGTGATACTACGGAAGAACACAAAACCAAACCCAATAAATAGCATTAAGTGAAAAGGAAAGAGTCCAAAATCACCACCTTGATCACCAACTATAAATGCCGAGTACATTCCGAACCCAAAGTAGAGCATTAATATACCTTCTAAAATCACGTTGCGACTTATTTTTTTCTTGAGGTATTTATTGGTTTTCCAATTGCCTCCAACTGCTGCCAGATTAAATTTAGGTGTACGCACAAACTCACTGCGCTTACCTATATGTCCTTCAATCACTGCTATAGAGTTATGTAATGAAAAGCCCATTGCAATAGAGAAAAAGGTAAAAAACATACCTATATAACTAATGAAGTTTTTAAAACCGCCACCGTATGTATTCTTATACATGTACCAGTAACAGATAAAGAAAATTATGGTACTAATTACAAAAAAGCTCATGACAATGAAGTACACTCTTAAGTGAGCGTATTCATTCTTAATATAAAGCATAGGTATGCTAAGTAACCCAACAATCAATACGTTTAAAAACATGGTACTGTTTAATAAATGTAAGACACCGTGCAACTTTGTTTTAAAATCAATGTTTGAACTGCTTATCACACGTTTAAACATTTTTCTAAAATTTTCTGCTCCACCTTTATTCCATCTGAATTGTTGTGAACGCGCTGCACTAATAACAATAGGAAGTTCTGCCGGAGTAGTTACATCTTCTAGGTATTTAAACTTCCAGTTTTTGAGCTGCGCTCTATAGCTTAAATCTAAATCTTCCGTTAGTGTATCACCTTCCCAATTACCTGCATCAATTATTGTTTCTTTACGCCATATTCCTGCAGTTCCATTAAAGTTGATGAAGTGTCCTTTTGAGTTGCGCCCTACTTGTTCTAAGGTAAAATGAGCATCTAATGCAAAGGCCTGTATCTGTGTAAGAATAGAATAATCCCTATTTAAATGTCCCCAACGTGTTTGAACAACACCTATTTCTGGTTCTTTAAAATGAATTACCGTTTTCTTTAACCAGTCGGACTGCGGTAAGAAGTCAGCATCAAATATGGCAATCAACTCTCCTTTTGCGTCCACCAGTCCTTCTTTAAGCGCTCCAGCTTTAAATCCCACACGATTTTCTCTAGTAACATGTTTAATATCTAAACCTGTGGCAGCTAATTTTTCAACATGAGCTTTAGTTGTAGCAACAGTCTCATCTGTAGAGTCATCTAAAACTTGAATTTCTAATTTGTCTTGTGGATAATCTAACAAAACGATGTTATCTAGAAGTCGTTCCATAACATACGCCTCGTTAAAAACGGGTAATTGTATGGTGACATATGGCACTTCTGTTGGGTTGTCTAGATTAAAAGTTGGTCCTTCGACTGAATTCTTGCGAGCTGCGAGATAATTAAACAGTAAGTTGAGTTGAGCAAATGCATAGAACAAAATCATCACAAGTGATGTTGAGTATATTATGATGCAAATCCATTCTAAAATCATTTTTTAAAGCCGTATTTAAATATCCAAGTTAATATTTTAACGCCTGCAAATATAGCACCTTTAACAGTACCCGAAACCTTAGAAACACCTATTCTATTGCGGTATTTCATAGGTTTTTCAACATAAGAATATTTTTTACGTAAAGCTTTTAGTTGCATCTCTACGGTCCATCCATAGGTTTTATCTTGCATATCTAGCTCTAGTAATTTATCATATTTTATAGCTCTAAATGGTCCCAAGTCAGTAAATCGAGATTTAAAGAGTATAGACATAAGTGTAGTTGCTAGCCAGTTACCGAAGATTTGGGGTGCCGTCATAGAGCCCTTTTCTCTCAGTGATTTTACTCGAGCACCTATCACAAAATCTACATTTTCTTGAACAATAGGTTGTATTAATTCTAGTAATTGTTCTGGATAGTCACTATAGTCACCATCTAGAAATACGATAATATCTGTGGAGTCATTTAATTGAGCTACATAATCCATTCCTTTTAAACAAGCATAACCGTAGCCGCGACGCAGTTCTTCTAGAACGGTAGCTCCAGCGTTTTGTGCGTTAATTATGGTATCATCATCAGAATTGTTGCTTACTACAATTGTTTCTGTAACGATGGATGGAATATCTTTTATGACCAGCGGTATAGAGTCTGCTTCATTATAGGCAGGTATGATTACTCTAATGATAGGATTATTGGATTGCAATAGGGAATTTTAAAGGTGGAAAGTTAAGAAATATCAGGCTGATATATAACATCGGTTAATGCAGGTCGTTCATTGAAAAACCTGGATGATCTTTTTTAAATTTAAAATAGCTAGTCCATGCACCTACTTTTTTACTATTTACATATTCCTCAACCATAGACAATGAGTTCTTTTTATAATACATGGTATATCCATGCTCAAGACCATTTTTAAATTGTTTTTTAATTATGCGATAACCATTTTTATTGTAGTAAGTCCACCAATCTGTCTTTAAGTCCTTGCTGTAATGACCTTCAGAACTTAATAAACCAGATTGATAATAATACCAGTATCCTGTTTTATAGTCCTTGCTGTAATGACCGGTTTTCAATAGGCGCTGTTGATGATCATAAAACTTCCAGTAACCATCTTTTACTCCATTTAACACCCAACCTTCACTTATCAATTTACCGTTATCGTCAATCTGCTTTATGTATTCTTTTTGCATCAACACAAAAGGCGATATTATATTGATGCATAGCATGACCGTTATTAAAAACTTCATCGATTAATTACTTTGGTTGCAGCAAATTAACCTGTTCTACATCACAAAGTCTTCACAGAACCTTAAAAGATTCCTTAAACAGGAATGATATAACATGCAAAAGGAAATATGTAATAGTTAGAATGGTTTAATTTTCAGGAATCCGCTTTCGAGAAAGCGTCATTAAAAATCTTTTAATTACCTCTATTAGGATCCTTACCACCAAATTTTGAGAATTTATACGTAAAACTCAACATAAAGTACTGACGCAATACTAAGCTACTAGAATCTGATATGAAATCTTGAGAAATGGTACGTCTAGTGTCTATAACCTGATTTAGAATATCGTAAGCTTTAAGCTTTACTATAGCCTTATCTTTTGCAAATTTATATCCTAGACTACCTATTAGTACAAAGGAATCATTATCAAACTCTTCAGTAACATTTCCGAAAACATTGTACTCACCACGTAATCCCATAATCAAATTTTGCGGCCAGGATGTGGTTAGATCAATTGAAGCGGTATGATTAGTAAATTCTTGATCACCTATACTTTCCAGTGAAAACTTGCTAGAGTTAAAGCCTATATTGTATTCTGTTTCAAGTTCAAAAATATCATCGATGCTGTACTCTACACTTAAATTAGGTGAAAGATTTATATTAGTCGTTTCAAATGCAATGGCGTTAGTGAATCCTTTATTGAGGGAAAGATTTGCATCTAATCCTAGGGATACATCTATCTCTCGCTTATCCTTTTTGAACTGCATGCTGTAACCAGAATAAAGATAACCGTTATATGTTCCATTTACATTTGTATAGGTAGTATTTCTGACTAAATCATCATCAGTTGTAGTGATTCCCACTACTTGATTATCTGTATAGGTAAAACCTGCTCCAGAGTAAATTCCTTTTCCTTCTTCCCAATTATAATTGTTGAAGTTCAAATATAAATTATGTGTATTGGTCGCCTTTAAATCAGGATTACCAGTTACTATATTTTGAGGATTTGTACGATCCTCAACGGGTTGTAATTGATTAGTGCTAGGAACATTAATATTATTACTATAGTTAAAATATATCCTTCCAAATTTCCCGTATTGCTTGCTTAAATACGCTCTTATATATGGATTAGAAAAGGATCTATCAAAAGAACTATCTAGAGCTATATTTTCTGTATTCAAGGTCTGATACAATAGGCCTGCAGTAACTTCCCATCTAGTTTTATCTTTATTATACGATAATCCGACGCTAGGTCGTTGCTGGGTATTATCTGTTTTAAAATCGTTACTTAACGCATCATTAAAAATAGTAGCCTCTCCTGTTACCATATCTCTATCAAAAACATTACGACTTTGCTCTTGTTTATTTGCAGACACCCGATAAGAAATATTCAGTCTATACTTGTCACTCAAGGATTTGCGCCAGGTAGGTGTTATGGAAAAATTAGTTCCTTTACTTTCTTGATTAATTACTTGATTTTGAATTTCTGTTTCATCGACGACACCATTTTCTGAAATAACACGTTCAGAGAAAAAATCATTTATAGATTCTGAGTCACTGACATTTAATGTAGTGTAGAGTGAAACAGAATTTCCTTTCTTTTTAAACCTACGACTGAAATAAAGATTTGCACCAGCAGAATAATTCTCAGAATTTGAATTATTAGAGGTTTCTAGATCTATTTCTTGACCTGTAGTATCACTAGTGTTTGAAACGCGATTACTCAAATTATTATTAGTGCTTTGATTAAAGCTGGGCTCTATACTAATTGTGGTTAGTGTATCTAATTTAACTTCGACACGAGTATTAAACCTATGAGAATCACCCATACTTCTTCCTCTTGACGAAGATGTAGTGGTAAATTCACGATCTGGCAAAAAAGTTGTCGTTCTATTATCTGTGAATGATTCTGTATCATTATTACCATAAAAATAACTAGTAGACAGTTCCACTTTTTCATCCCAGTCGTTTGCTAAACTCAATCCGGCAGATCTACTAGAAGTAATACCACCAGAACCACCAAAACTAATTCCATTAATACCAAAACTACCGTTTGAATTACGATTGATAGAATAAGCACTACTACCCATGGCGTCATAGATTTCATCAAAAGAAAAACCAGGACTGTTGATATTATTACTGCTACCCAATACACTAACTCTAAAAGAGTCTTTAAAATAATTTACAATACCACTCATAGAATAACGCTCATCAGTTCCGGCACCAGCGGTTAATCTTGAAAACCATCCTTTATTTTTATCTTCATCAATGGTGATGTTTATCTCACTCGCATTTGCATCTCCAGCCTCGCCGTTTGCCTTTTGTTCCTCAGTTTTTGATTCTGTCACCTGTATTTTATCGATGATTTCCTTAGGCAAATTCTTTAAAGCCACTTGTGGATCATTACCAAAAAATTCTTTGCCATTTACTAAAATCTTAGTGACCTCTTTGCCATTTACAGTAATCTTCCCATCCTTATCAATCTGGACACCAGGCAATTCTTTTATAACATCTTCTAAGTTCGCATCAGCCTTTGTATTAAACGACTTAGCATTAAACTCTAACGTATCTTGCTTTACAGTAACGGGCGCTTTGCGTGCATTAACCACAATACCTTCTAGAAATTCCACATCACTTGATAAGCTAATTGTACCTAGGTCTATGACTCTTTCCTCATCAAAAGATATGGTCTTACTGTATTCTTTATATCCTGTGAATGACGTGAAAAAATTAAACTCATTTACAGCCGTATTACCTACAAGTTTAAAAGCACCATTCTCATCAGTAATGGAATAAGATATTAATGTAGAATCTGTTTTACTCTCAAGGAATACTGTTGCACTTTGTAATAATTCAAGATTTGTAGAATCTTGTACCACGCCTTTTATCTCAAACTTTTGGGCATGCATGATTGCTATAGCAAATAATGCTATACTGGTTAAAATCAGTCTTTTCATAGTTTAGTTAGCTAGTGTGATGAAAGTACTTACATCACAAACTGCAAACGTTAATATTATATGAAAATTGCAATAATGGTTCTAGTAAAGAATCTTTAAAAATAAAAAGAGCCAGCAATGCTGGCTCTTTTTAAAATGTGATCTATAAACGATTACTTTTTACGCATGTACACACTTACCGGCACACCATTAAAATCAAAATTATTTCTAAGTTGATTCTCTAGGTATCTTTTATATGGGTCTCTGATATATTGAGGTAAATTACAAAAGAAGGCAAACTGGGGTTGCGGTGTAGGTAACTGTGTCACGAACTTAATTTTCACAAATTTACCTTTTAAAGATGGCGGCGGATAATGCTCTATAATAGGTAGCATCACTTCATTAAGCTCACTTGTTTTAATACGCTTAGACCTATTTTTAAATACATCAACAGCTGTTTCAATAGCCTTGAAAATTCGTTGTTTATTTAAAACGGATATGAAAACAATAGGCACATCAGTAAAAGGCTCCATTTCTTTTCTGATTTGCGCCTCATATTCTTTAGCCGTATTAGTCTCTTTATCAACCAGGTCCCATTTATTCACAAGAACAACAATTCCTTTACGATTACGCTCTGCAAGCCAAAAGATATTTTGAACCTGACCATCAAAACCACGAGTAGCGTCTAGGATCAAAATACAAACATCTGCATGTTCAATCGCACGTACACTGCGCATCACGCTATAGAACTCAAGATCTTCTTTTACCTTTTTCTTTCTTCTAATTCCTGCGGTATCTACTAAGTTAAATTCAAAACCAAATCGGTTATATTTAGTATCGATAGAATCTCTAGTAGTTCCTGCAATATCTGTAACTATATATCTTTCTTCACCTATTAAAGCATTGATAAAAGAAGATTTACCTGCATTAGGCCTACCTACTACAGCAAATCTAGGTAAATCACTATCTTCTCTTACTGGTGTATCTGGCAGTAGCTCTACAATTCTATCTAATAGATCTCCTGTACCACTACCACTAGTACTAGATAAAGTAAAGTATTCACTTAAACCTAGATTATAGAATTCATAAGCATCTTGTTCCCTTTGCGGATTATCCACTTTATTAACCGCTAGAATTACAGGTTTTTTCACCTTGCGCAATAGTTTTGCGACATCCTCATCCATACCTGTAATACCGCTTTCAGCATCTACCATAAAAACGATCACATCGGCCTCATCTATAGCAAGCTCGACCTGGTGATCAATTTCTGCCTCAAAAACATCATCACTTCCTACTACGTATCCACCGGTATCAATTACAGAAAACTCTTTACCATTCCAGTCACTTTTACCATAATGACGATCTCTAGTAACACCACTTACGGCATCGGTAATGGCTTCTCTACGTTGGATCAATCTATTAAAAAGTGTGGACTTTCCTACGTTAGGTCGTCCTACTATTGCTACTATGCTCATGCTGTTTTATTTGCGGTTGCAAAGGTACGTTTTTGTTATGAGGTAGTGTATAGTTAATGGGCAGGTTTTTATGACGCTTTCGCGAAAGCGTATCAGAACATCTTTAAAACTTATTCAACTATTTTTTACGGTCTATGACATACTCGACCATAAGCTCTAATGAGCGCTTATATTCTGAATCTGGATAAGTATTTAAAATGCTCATAGCCCTATCGCGATAGTCATACATCGCTTTTACGGCGTATTCTAAGCCACCATTGTTTTTAACAAAGTCAATAACTTCTTTTACCCGTTTTTTATCACGATTATGTTTTTTAACTGAGTTGATCAACCACTTACGGTCTTTCTTGCTAGCGATTTGTAATGTATGTATTAAAGGCAATGTCATCTTTTGCTCCTTGATATCTATCCCAGTAGGCTTTCCAATACGTTCATTTCCATAATCAAAAAGGTCATCCTTAATTTGAAAAGCAATACCTATCATCTCACCAAATTCGCGCATCTTTTCAACGTCTTGAGATCCTGGAGAAACGGCACAGGCACCAAGACTACAACATGCCGCTATAAGTGTTGCTGTTTTTTTTCTTATAATATCATAGTACACCTCTTCTGTAATATCTAGCCTGCGAGCTTTTTCGATTTGTAATAATTCGCCTTCGCTCATTTCTCGTACCGCAACACTTATGATTTGTAATAAATCAAAATCGCCATTATCGATACTTAACAGTAGACCTTTAGATAATAAATAATCGCCTACTAGGACTGCTATTTTATTTTTCCATAGTGCGTTTACAGAGAAAAAACCACGCCTTTTAAGGCTGTCATCTACAACGTCATCATGTACTAATGTTGCGGTATGAATTAATTCAATGACAGACGCACCTCTATAGGTACGATCATTTACTTCTCCATCTCCTATCATTTTAGCGACTAGAAAAACAAACATAGGTCGCATTTGTTTCCCTTTACGATTCACAATAAAATGTGTGATTCTATTGAGTAAGGCTATACGAGACGCCATCGCTAATTGAAACTTTTTTTCAAAGAGTTCCATCTCGTGTGCCACAGGTGCTTTTATTTGCTCCACTATTTTCATGACTACAAATATAACTATAGCAATATGCAAACCGCACACACTACCTTAAGAATTAGTTTAAGGTTAACCATTCAAAAATGTTACTTTTAAAATATTAAGAATAACATTTTAAATTTTCCAATTAATAGAAGTTTAATTCTTAATAAATTTACTAGACACACTACCTAAATCATTAGTAATCATTAACATGTATATCCCTGAGTTAAGATCACTAACATCAATTATTATTTTTTCTGAATCTAAATTTAAAGATTTCACTGTTCGCCCACTCAGGTCATATATTTTTAAATTACTAGGTCTAAATGACTCGATAGTTAAATTCAAAACATCATCTGAAGGGTTAGGATAAAGAGTAATTTCACTTTGAACAACCTCATCATTACTTAATAACTCACTTACATTAACCGCTTTTAGTTCATAATCTTCGAAAAAGACAGATGCAGAACCCACATTTCCATGACTTGTACCAGGCTGAAGTGATGAACCAAGGAAATCAAGTCTTACAAGTTGTTGATTAGGCACCCAATAAGAATTAGGTAAGCCTATGCTAATAGGTCTAGCATCCGGATTCCATAGAACCTCACCGGTATTAAAGTCGTATGAACATCTTAATGTATAAGTTGTATTTTGGGCTAAAATCAATCCGTTAGTATCTAATACAAAACTTGAATTTACAAGCGATCCTCCAATATTTACATAAGCAACACCTAATAATTCTCTAGTCATTGTATTATAAGAATACCCTAGAGTAAAATTGAGATTAGAATCAAATAATTGCATCCCAAAGTAATTTTCACTCGTAGTAGCAAATCCTGTATTAAATGTAAAACTCAATTGAACGACATCATTACCTACAGTTCTATTATTCCATTTTGTTTGAAGTCCTTCTTTCCACATTGACTTTCTCGCAGATGTCCCATTTGGACCAGTTATCTGAAGTTTTTTTCCAGTTTGTAAGTCGGTAACAATTTGAAAGTTATTATTATTATTATTAGTTGTTGTTGAACCGTTAAAACTCACGGCCGACGTAAAAAAACCTCCTTGTCCGGGAATGGTTCCCGAGATTGAAGTACCTATATTCCCAGTATTGAAAGTACTAAAGTCCTCGCTTTCGAAAACTTGAGCTTTTGCTAGTGTAACAAAAAAAATGAGACATGTAAATAGTATAGGTTTCTTCATAATTAGGTTTTGTAAGAAAAATTAAAAATCGAGCCAAATATATATTAGAATCAATTTATCTCCAGTTTAGAATTTCAGGAAAGTATTTGAAGTTGAGCACAAGTATAATTTAAACCAAAAACACTCTACATTAAAATTCATGAAGTGAGGTTATCGTTTCATGTTTGTCAGTATATAATTCATATTCATAAAAAAGAAGTCATCTCACAGCCACTTTTATTCTCCCTTTTTGCTTATAAAAAATTAACGTTGTCAAAAGAAGAAGTTACAGAAAGTTGATACTTTTTCTCTAAGAGTTCCATTTGGTGTGCCACAAGTGCTTTTATTTACTCAACTATTTTGATGACTATAAATAATTACCCTAGAACGAACCTTTTATAGACTTTTACCAATATGAAGGATGAAATTATAATTTACCAAATATTTAACGTGTCGATTTTTACACTTCAACCCAGTAAAATGCATTACATCTAAATTTTAAAGGAATTCCTAAAAATGTCGATAATTGTTAAACAATTGACAAGTCCATTTTTTGAGATATGGCTATATTTAGCCGAAATAATTAAATTACTAGACATGAAAAAAATTACTTTAATCTTAATGGCATTAGTGTCATTTAATTTTGGATCTGCCCAATATCTTGAAGATTTCAATGGTACAGGTGCAGCGTTCCCACCAGCTGGATGGGCTGTTTATAATGGGGCTAATGGACTTGGAACTACAGTACAATGGGCACAAGCTGGTACTGATCCAGAATTTCGTGCTCAATGTCTTTGGGAAGCGGTAACTGCTGGACAAACAGCAGAGGATTGGATTGTCTCTCCATTAATCCCTATTAATTCAACACAAAACGTTTTACTTTTTGATGCTACAGATTTGAATCAAGGTGATTTTGGATCTGAACTTTCAATTAGAATCTCAACAACTTCTCAAACTGACACAACATCATTTGTAGAAGTTGAAAATTTAACTGAGGCAGAATTAGGTAATAATGCTTCTGCAGTTTTCACTTCATTCAATGTAAATCTTGCATCTTATCTTAATCAAAGCGTATACATCGCATTTGTACATGTTCAAAATGACGGTGATGCAATTACTTTTGACAATGTTGAAGTAGTACAAGGTGCTGCAAATGCACCAGGACCAGCAACCACTCCAACACCAGCTGACATGGCTACCGGTGTAATTGTAGACACAAATGATAATGATGCTGATGGATCTCCTGATAATTCAATTCTTTTTGCTTGGGCTCCAGACAACTCTTTAGGATCTGTAGCACCAGATGAGTATGAAATTCTTTTAGGAGACTCTCCTACAACATTAGTTTCTTTAGGTACTGCTCCAGCAACAATAACACTTCCGATTTCAATTAATGGATTCTTATATAATACAACATACTACTGGCAAGTTATTCCTAAAAACACAGCAGGATCTGCTGCTAACAATCCAGTATGGAGCTTTACAACGGAAGCAGGAAGTATAAACGCACCAGATGCAGTGACGACTCCTACACCAGCTGATATGGCAACTAACGTTGTAATCGATACTGCTAATAGCGATGCTGTTGCTTTTGCATGGGCAGACGCTACTACAGGTGACGCACCAGAATCTTATGTTTTCTTATTAGGTGATAGTCCTACTACTTTGAATACATTAGGTACTACTGCTAATGCTTCTGTTAATATTACAGGTATGCTAACAGGTACGACATATTACTGGCAAATACAACCTAGAAATGTAGGAGGAACGAATACTACTGGACCAGTATGGCAATTCACTACAGAAGGTACTGCATCTGTAGATGATCAAATTGCAAACCTATTTACTTTGAGCCCTAACCCAGCAACAGATGTTTTAAACATCCAGATTGATGAGGTTATTACTAATGCTACAATTTATAATGGTCTAGGTCAAGTTATTTCTGAAAACGTTAAATCTAACAACAATCAAATTAACATCAACACATTAAGCGCTGGTCTTTATTTATTGAAACTAGATACGGATAACGGTTCTCAAACTGTACAATTTATCAAGAAGTAATTGATAGACTTCTTTTATAAACTTAAAACGGCCTTCAAATTGAAGGCCGTTTTTTTGTACAATAAATTTAAAAAGTCTTATTCTTTGTTTGCCAGTTGTCCACAAGCTGCGTCAATGTCCTTCCCTCTACTACGCCTTACATTTACAGTAAAGCCATATCGGTTAAGTTCTCGCTCATAAGCATCTACTGCTTGTTTTGATGCTTGTTCAAAACGTGCATCATCAATAGAATTATATTCTATAATATTTACTTTGCACGGTATGACTTTACAAAATTCTATTAGTGCGTCAATATCTTCCTTAGTGTCATTGATTCCTTTCCAAACTACATATTCATAGGTTACACGAGTTCCTGTTTTATCATACCAGTATCTTAAAGCTTCTTTAATATCCTCTAGAGGAAATTGCTCATTGAAAGGCATGATTTTTACACGCTTTTCATCTATCGCGCTATGCAGTGAAAGTGCTAGATTAAACCTAGGCCTATCGTCTGCTAATTTTTTCATCATTTTGGGCACACCACTAGTGGATAAAGTGATGCGTTTAGGAGACATACCTAAACCATCATCGCCTGTTATTTTATCAATAGATTTAATAACATTTTTATAGTTCATTAATGGCTCACCCATTCCCATAAAAACGATGTTTGAAAGTGGTCTGTTATGGTAATTTTTACTTTGTTGATCAATAGCCACGACTTGGTCGTAAATCTCATCAGGATTTAAATTACGCATACGTTTCAAGCGTGCCGTGGCACAAAACTCGCAATTTAAACTACAACCTACTTGAGATGACACACAAGCAGTCGTTCTAGTTGGAGTAGGAATCATAACTGACTCTACTGTAAGACCATCATGTAATTTGACCGCGTTTTTAATAGTACCATCCTTACTACGCTGCATGTGATCTACTCTTATGTGATTGATCACAAAATGCTCTTGAAGAAATGCTCTAGTGTCTTTTGAAAGATTAGTCATATCATCAAAGTGATGAGCACCTTTTTTCCATAACCATTCATATACCTGATTACCTCTAAAAGCTTGTTGACCTTGATCTACAAAGTATTCTCTTAATTGATCTTGAGTATAGGATCTAATATCTTTCTTAGTTTCTTTCAATGGAACTTTTTATAAATAAAACACGCTGCAAAATTAGACAATCTTGCAGCGCGTTTTAAAGTTGTTGAGTTAAATATTACTCCTTAACTAATTTTGCTGTTGCTTTACCATTAGCTGTTTGCACATTAATGAAGTAAACACCATTTGCTACGCCACTAAGATTAACACTGTTGTTATTATTTGAAAACGTTCCAGATACGATCATTTTTCCTGACAGATTATATACCGCATAAGAGGCTTCTTCTGTCAAGTCAAAATTGAAAATATCTTGAGATGGATTAGGATAGACACTAAAATTGAGCACTTGATTCTCTGTTGTACTTAGTGTAGAATAGTAATCACCATCATAAGACGCTGCTCCAGTATTATCTGGATCTAACCAATCTTTTAATTGTGTCGCTGCAGTTCCTCCTGTATTCCAACTCACATTAAATCTACCATAAAAGTCTGGTGAGCCGTTGTCATTTGTACCTGAACAAGCTGCACTTCCACCTAATAGTTGTCCTATAATCTGACCTTGTGGATTTAATAGACAACCACCTGAAGAACCACCTTCTGTAACACCATAATCCCAATCTGCTATATTCCAGCAAGATACTCCAGACACAGTTACAAAAGATGCACTTTGATCATTCCTTGCTAATTTCATAATATCACCACTAGGATGGTGAATACTCAATTGAGAAGTCACGCCAGATGTTGCTCTAGACCATCCTGCATAATACAAATCCCATGATGCTGGCGGAGTGGAGTTCAATTCAAAAAGAGCCACGTCACTAGCACCTCTATTTGCTCTTAGCGTTGCTCCAGCAATCACTCTAGTCGGGTTTTGAGCACCTACTGTATTAGCATTAGTTGCACAATCTGGTGTATTAGTATACCAGTCAAAACCGAAAGACCATGTATTAGATTGATAGGATGCTCCTGCTCCATCATTGGCGTTTCCTAAACAATGATCTGCTGTTAAAAAATAAGGTGTACCATCTTCTCTGACATTATTAACCAAAGTACCAGTGCAAAGAAAAGTTTGACCACTTATATTAATTAAAATTCTAGCTACAGCATGTCTGTAATTATTTCTTATCGTTGTCCAGTCTTGACCATTTGTAGATCCTTGATTAGGATTACACATCACATCTACGTTACATGCTGCAGACTCGTTTAATTTTAAAAAGCTCTCTTCAGCTTCACCAAATCCTCTATAGCCATGTACAACTTCATTAATAGAAATACGGCCTAAACCTCTTACAGATGCTGGTTCATAATATTCAACTATAACATTGTCCCCATAAACAATCCAAGTACCTAATACTCCATCTTCTTGATTTTCTTTATGAGTATATGGACCTATTTTATCTGTGTGATCGCTATTATAGATATACATTTCTGCACCTTCAGGTAAATTGTAACGGTCTAGTATGAAATTCATGGTTCGCGCTCCATGTGAAACTACGTTCAGCCTCCATATACGATCTCCATTTTCTAATTCTGTCCATTGACCAGAATTAAATAAATCAAATTCTACATCAATATTTTTACCAATTCTGTAAGGCTTTTTAATAACTTGAGTTGCTTCAATGGCATCTTCGGCAATCATAGATTGCAAGTCAAAAGAAGGCATGATTTCAGCTGTAGGTTGAGTTTTTAAATTGAAAGCCCAACTAGGTGGTGTAGTTTGATTAGATACTTGAGCATTTAAATTAAAAGCTACAGTACAAATTAATAACGTTAGTAATATTTTTTTCATCACTGATTTTTAGGGAGTTTAATAAGCTGCAATATACGAGATTAGCATAAAAAAACCGCTTAGAATGGCTCTAAGCGGTTAAATATTATAGAATTAACGTAATCTCTAATCGACTATCAACATTGCATCTCCATAAGTAGAGAATTTATACTCTTCTTTAATGGCTACATCGTAAGCTTTTTTCAATAAATCATATCCTGCAAAAGCTGCTGCTTGCATCATCAAAGTTGATTTAGGATGATGAAAATTGGTAATCATAGCATTTGCAATACTAAAATCATAAGGTGGAAAAATAAACTTATTGGTCCATCCATCAAATGTATTGAGATGACCATCGCTACTTACTGCACTTTCTAAAGTACGCATAGTAGTTGTCCCTACAGCACATACATTTTTTCTAGTATCAATTGCTTTATTTACAATAGCACAAGTTTCCTCAGTAATCTCTGCCTGTTCACTATCCATCTTATGTTTAGATAAATCCTCCACTTCTACTGGTGCAAAAGTACCTAAACCGATATGCATTGTAATTGCCGTTCTATGTATACCTTTAATTTCTAAACGTTTTAATAAATGTTTTGAAAAGTGTAATCCAGCTACAGGTGCTGCAACAGCGCCTTCATTAGTTGCATAGATAGTTTGGTAACGTTCTTCATCTTCCTCTTCAACCTCGCGACCTAGTTCTCTAGGAAGTGGAGTTTCTCCTAGATCTTTCAATTTCTGACGGAACTCTTCATAGCTACCGTCAAATAAAAATCTTAAAGTTCTTCCTCTAGAAGTTGTATTATCAATCACCTCAGCCACTAGACTTTCATCTTCACCAAAGTAAAGTTTATTTCCTATTCTTATTTTTCTAGCTGGATCTACTAATACGTCCCACAGTTTTGTAGTAGGGTTTAATTCTCTTAAAAGAAAAACCTCGATACGAGCTCCTGTTTTTTCTTTATTACCGTATAATCTAGCAGGAAATACACGCGTATTGTTAGTCACAAAAACATCATCTTCTTCAAAATAATCGAGAACATCTTTGAACATTTTGTGTTCAATTTCACCCGTTTTTTTATGGAGTACCATAAGTCGCGACTCATCTCTATTTTCTGCAGGATGTTGCGCGATCAAATTTTCTGGTAGTTTGTAACCGAATTGAGATAGCTTCATGTATTCATTTTATATTGAGAATACAAATATACGATTGTGAAATAGGCGTTGTCAAGTAAATCGACACTTAAATTTCTGTGATATTGACATTTACCTGTTTTAAATCATCCCAAAACTGCGGATAGCTTTTTGATACGACTCCAGCATCTTTTATTATTAACGATGTTTTACTTGCTAAGGGCGCAAATGCCATAGCCATTCTATGGTCGTCAAATGTATCAATCACAACAGGATCGTCATACTGTACCAGAGGCACACAGGTTAGTGTAATAGTATCTTGGGTGGTTTCTATCACGCTTTCGCGAAAGCGAGATCCCACATCTTTTAAGGCTGCAATACGATCTGTTTCTTTTATGCGTAGGGTATGAAGTCCAGTAAGATGAGCGTCAACACCTAATGCTAAACAGGTAGCAAATATAGTTTGTGCTTGATCTGGCTCATTCACGAGGTTAATCACAATGCGCTGTGCTACCTTATGAGACCTCTTAATCAATATGAGTTGATTATTGTCAAAGCTAGTTTGGACTCCAAATGCCTCATAATATTCACTTAACTTACTATCACCTTGGACTGAATCTTTAAAATAGTACTGTAAAATCAACTTATAACCTATGTCCTGTAAAGCTACCCAACTATACCAATAGCCAGCACTACTCCAGTCGCTCTCTACTGTTAGTGAGTTATTAATTATCTTTTCCAAAGGTTTAATTTGGATAAATTCTGATGATGTCTGAATATCTTTTTGAGAATCAACATCTTGTTTTGCCCAGTTTACAGTCACTCCTATAGATTGCAGGTGACGTACCGTCATTTCTATATATGGCCTTGAGGTTAACTTACCTATTAACTCAATTTTTAATCCTTTATCTAGTGATGGCGCTATAAGCATTAAAGCTGTAATATATTGACTAGATACACTGGCATCTAACTTAACGGTTGTGCCTACAATATGTCCACCGTTAATTTGAAGAGGTGGATAACCTTCTTCATTTACATACTCAATTTTTGCACCTATAGACCTTAATGCATCTACTAATACTGCTATAGGTCTTTGCTGCATGCGCTGGCTACCAGTTATTGAAACCTGACCTTCTTTACTTGCATAATATGCAGTAAGAAAACGCATTGCTGTACCAGCATGCCCTATATCGACATTACTTTGCTGTGACTGTAAAGCTTCTTGCATATGCACCGTATCATCACTATTAGAAAGATTGACAATTTCTAATTCGGGATATAGGGCTTTGAGAATAAGCAAACGATTACTCTCACTTTTTGAGCCTGTTATGGTAAAGACAACTTCTTTACTTAACGAGTTTAGGGGCTTTTCTAATAATAAATCCATGACTAGCCTTTGAGCTTATTATTATTGTGATGCCTGTCATGATCACGCTCTGTTTTAATTTGCAGTTTTTTTGCAAAAGCGGTTTCAAGATCAGTTCCTGTTTGATTTGCGAGACATAGCACTACAAACATAACGTCGGCGAGTTCTTCTCCTAGATCTTTGTTTTTATCGCTTTCTTTCTCGCTTTGCTCTCCATATCTTCTTGCGATAATACGAGCAACTTCACCTACTTCTTCGGTAAGTTGTGCCATGTTAGTAAGCTCGTTAAAATAACGCACTCCATGATTTTTGATCCAGTTGTCAACTTGCTGTTGTGATTCTTTGAGGCTCATAGTCTTAATTTGAAATTCAAAGTTAACGACTATCTTTATGAAATGAGGATTCTTAAATTTTCTTTAGGACTATTTTTTCGGCATCCTTTTCTACTACAGATGCATAGAAATCTCGAAAAGCTTTATAATCAATAGACAAAACTACCGATGTATCCATATTAAAAGTTGCCACCGTGGTTATTATATTATTTGAAAATTTTGTGATGTATTTATAATACCCTTTATTCAAATACACATAATTAACACTTTGCGGCATAGACTCTACTTCATAGCCATCTGGTATCTCTAAGTTAACGAGTGTTTTTACTTCAACTGGAAAAGATAAATCTAAAGGAAGGTTACGCCTAGGTAAACTAAAAGGGTTTTCTTCATTTGCTTCAAACAATAATGGAGTTATGTAAAGTTTATCACCTATTTCATCAATAGCATCTTTATAAACAACATCAAAACTATAATTTAAATATTGGTTTGTAGAATGCATGTCATCTACTTTACCATCGCTAACTTGTAATCCTACGTTATCGTTCACTAAATATTCTTCAACATCTTCTTGGTTTGCATTTTGGTTTGCATTTCTGGATCTCAAAGCCATATATTGTGATAGCCTTTTCTTTGCTTTACCAGTGATTAATCCTTCTTCATCTAATGAAAGATTGAGCAATACTATTTCTTGTGATTTTTGATTATCTGTGAGCTTAACCCAGTCAGACATTCCATTCTCTAAAATAACTCTGCCTTTCCAGTTTGCAGCGCGTAAAGGAATTAAATTAGGTCTTGCAAATTTTTCTGTAGCATCTAACAACATTTTATCCCCATTAATTACCACTTGTACTATAACATAATCAAAACCTTCTCGTGTTGGAAAAATAGGCACTCCATTATTATCTGAACTTACTAAAACTGGATTTGCATTTACTCCTGCGTTCTTCAACATAGAAACTAATAACAAGTTGACATCGGCTACAGAGCCTGATCCATCTTTATATGCGCTTTTTAATCCATTTCTAGTAAATACACCATAACGACCGTTCCATTTAACTCTCGTCTTTACAAATTCATATATGGCTTCAGTTTTCTCAAGTTGATTCATCGAGTCATGAACTACACTTAGAAGATCTTTTTTATAGAAATTACTTTTCTTAATAGCATCACCAAAACGATCACTATCATAAATTGTTTTTGCAACATCATTCCAGGTAGATGCATATTCTTTAGAGACCTGACCATTTGAAAACCTAGTTGCCGCAATATTCATAATTAATTTTGCACGATATCTATTTGCTCCACCAGACATAGGCTCAGAAGCTAATGCAGGAATGTTTTTAGTCACAATTCCTATACTTTCACCACTAATTCTTAATTGTTCGGTTTCAATATCTGAACCAAATTCCTCATCTTCTGCGGCAGTAATTTTTGAACCTGAAATCCCATTACCAAAATCAGAAGCATTGAAGGCTAATTTATAAACAGCACGAGGATTGAAAACTACGTTATACACAAACTGTTTAGGGAATAAAACTCCTGCATGGAGATTTAATATTGGAATCTCATATTGCAGGTGCAAATCATCTATATAAGCTGTGTCAGACCCTACAGAATAAGAATACTCTATGACAGAACCTACCCTAACATCTGGCATGGTAAAAGATTTAGTCTTATAAAGCTCGTTGATATCTTTCTCAAAAATCGCATCCTCATTTAATTCAGAACTTACTATTTCTCCATCTAATAAGTTATAAGTTGTTCCTGTCAAATCAACAACGTATTCTTTGGCATTCCCTTTTTTATAAAGGTTGAATTGTTTAGTTGCATATTTAAGACCTTCTTCAGTTTCTATTCTTATCCTTTGATGAACTAATCGTAACTGTCCAAACTTTGCATTAGGATAAAATTTAACTGTTTCTTTGTTAAGAATATAAATTGCATCAAATTCATTACTCATATCGGTGGTCTCTACTTCAAAATCTAATAAAGTAACACCTTCGTATTCTAGGTTCAACTCACTTTCAGCTGCTTGGGCTGAAACCTTAAGAATCATACAGCATATTAACGATACGGCTATAAATATTTTTTTCATTAGTTTATTTTTAAAACTGCTTTAGATTTATCATGTTTTACTAAGGTAGCTCTGAACTCTCTGTAAGCATCATAATCCTCCTTTTCAAAACTCCCTTTATTTATCCTTAAGTATCGACTCACTTTAAGTTTACCATCACCTTCATCAATGATACTTAACTTATAAATTCCAAATTTTGAGTCAATCTCAACAGGCTCTGGAAGTGCCTCTACTATTAACCCATTTTCAAGCTCAATTTCATATGTATCTATATCGATATAACCTCGATCTATTTCAAGATCATACTGTCTGTTTCTATATCTGGTTGGTTCACTTTCATTACGATTAAAGAAAACAGGTTGAATAAGCAATAAATCTCCAGTTTTTGACCCATATCGACTTACCATGACATTTGCATTCTCAATTACTTGAATTTTATCTTTATCGTTCATTGCGCTCGCATCAGTTATTGAAAGACCGTTTAAATGACTCCAATAACTTTTATACTTTTTAATCAAGTCCTTTTTAGAATACTTTTCTAAATGATCTCTGAAAGAGTATTGATATCCTTTAGTTACCATTTCAATTTTGGCTAATGCACTACCATCTTTTAAAATTTGAATTGCCGCATTAGATTCTTGAGTATTTTCTTCTGTCTCGTAAACAGTAGTATGTAAAATTTCTCCTCCATTTTCAGATATGACCAGTGCGTCTCGATCATCTGTAAAACCAGCGATATAACCAAAAGGATTTATTTTACTAGTACATTCTAACCATACGTTCTCTTCATCATCGAGTTGAGGTATATATAAAATCATATGATTTCCCTGAGTTGAGGAAAAATCCCTATCTATATCACGTATGTTATTACCGCCATATATGACCGCATGATGAGATGTGATACCAACCTCATTGAGTAAAGCCTTAGTATAGTTTGATAATCCCTTACAATCACCATAAGCTAGATCATGAACTTCAGCAGCTTTAATAGGCTTCCATCCTCCTATACCAACTTGCACACTTATATAACGAGATCTATCTTGCATGAACTCATATACAATTTTTGCCTTCTCTTTTTCTGTTTTCGCATTTCTAGTAAGCTCTTTGATTTCCAGTTTCACACCATCTGGAAGGACTCCTACATCTGACAACAACTTATTATTCATCCATTTTCCAAAATCTGACCACTCATTATTGTTCCCATCTACACCTTGCATTTTAAATCGCTTCAAAGCAATTTTAACTAATGGACCGTAAGTGTTGAAATTAGGGCTGTAAGACTGATAATCTATGGCTGATAAATTACTCGCGGTATAATCTAAGAAATCATTTTTTGTAATCGAGTAATCTTCTAAATTTGATTCTTTATATTTTATTTCAGTATCAGACTTATTAATCACTTTAAAAGACGACAACTCTGTACTCGTAAAATAATTTTCCAATGGCATCCATACTGGTAAAAAAGCAGTAGAATTTAAAACAACGACAGACTTAAAGTGAATAGTGTATGGAAAATCACGAGGAGTGTAGTCTAGATATTTTACTCGATTATCACTGTATAAAGTTCCACTACCTACAGAGCTTACATCTTTAAAGTCAGAACTTTTAAACCGATCTATTTTCTCGCCATTTGCGTCATAAACAATTGCTTCTATCTTTTTAATTTTTGTACTACTATCATATGATTCGATGGCATCAACCGCATCATTCCCAGCTTTATTGAATACCGTTACAACTCTATCTTTTATAACTTCTACTTTATCATAATCTTCAACAGTTATAACCGTATTATTTTGTCTAATTACAGCATTTGCATTTAGTTTTAGGTTATCTGATATAGTATGGCTATTAAAATCAAGCCCTTGCTGAGCAAAACAAATAGTCCAACCCAATATTAGAGTTAAACTATTTAATAGTAATTTATTTTTCATAAATCACAATTACCGAAAAAAAAATGAGTGAAAAAACAAAACTGTACGAAATAACTGTTAAATAAAACTTAATAAGCTTTACAGTTTATTTTTACTATCGACAACAATTGTCACGGGACCATCATTTACGAGAGCGACTTTCATATCTGCTCCAAATTTTCCCGTAGGAATTGTCTTATTCAGCTTTCGCGAAAGCGTTTCTACAAAACTTTCATATAGTGGAATAGCAACTTCTGGTCTTGCCGCATTTAGAAAACTAGGCCTATTACCCTTTTTTGTGCTTGCAAATAATGTGAATTGAGAAATGACTAAAGCGTTTCCACTTACGTCAACTACATTAAGATTCATCTTGCCATCTTGATCTGAGAAAATACGCATGCCGGCAATTTTGTTTACGAGCCAATCGATGTCTTCTTGAGTGTCTTCTATAGTAATACCAAGTAAAACAAGTAACCCATGATCTATGGCTCCATGGACTTGACCATTTATAGTAACACTTGCTTCACTGACACGTTGTAAAACTACTTTCATGGTGTTGTGTATTTATCCACTCGATAATTGTCCTCATCACCATTCACTATCTGTACATAACTTTCATAACGGCTTAAATATATTTCTCCGGTTTCTACAGCTTTTTTAACTGCACATTTAGGCTCCTCAATATGAAGGCAATTATGAAATTTACATTCTTGTTTAAGTTCAAAAATCTCTGGAAAGTATCCACCTATCTCTTCTTTTTCAAGGTCCACTACTCCAAAACCTTTAATACCTGGTGTATCGATAATACGAGCATCAAAATCAAGGTCAAACATCTCTGCAAATGTAGTTGTATGTTGACCTTGTTTGTGTTGTGAACTAATTGCTTTGGTCTTTAACTCAAGTCCTGGCTGTATAGCATTTGCAGTAGTGCTTTTTCCGGCACCACTATGACCAGCAAACATGCTGGTTTTACCTTGCATTCTCTCTTTAACTAAATCAATATTTTTACCTGTTGCTGCACTTATAGCTATACATTCATAATCTATAGATTTATATAATTGCATCAATACTCTTACCTGATCTAGCTCTGTCATGGCTAGCATCTCTTCACCAGTCACAGGATCCACGACTACCTCGTCTTGATCATCATTATAAGTATCTACCTTATTAAATAATAAAACAACTGGAATATGATATGCTGCAGCACTAACTAAAAATCGGTCGATAAATGATGTGAATGTTGGTGGATTGTTTAATGTGACTATTAAGAAAACCTGATCGACATTTGCAGCGATGATGTGCGTTTGCTTAGATAGGTTGACCGATTTACGCACAATGTAGTTATCACGTTCATCAATCTCTTTAATTATACCTATTTCTTCATCTCCTTTTTTCTCAATTTCAAATTCAACACGATCTCCTACCGCAACAGGATTAGTACTTTTAATTCCTTGAAGCCTAAATTTACCTTTAATGCGACAAGAATACATCGCATCATCAGTTCCCTTTACTTCATACCAACTTCCTGTAGATCTATAAACGGTACCTTTCATTTAATTAAAATCGAATTTGGACATAAAATTGAGTTCTTAAATTGTTAATCAAACATTTTTTGTTGATGGTGAATACTTTCTTGATGTATAGCTTTATAAAACGCATCAATAAACGAATCACTTAAACCACCGTTTGCACCTTGTTCTTTCATACGGGACAGAGTACGTTTCCATATCTCACTTTGCAAGATAGAAACATTATCTTTCTTTTTCAAAGCTCCTATATCCTCTGCTAGTTTCATGCGCTGACTAAGCAATCCTATAATTTTTGTGTCTAGATTATTAATATCTGTACGGATATGTTCTAGATTTTCTGTTGCGCTGGCATCAGAAAAGTCTTTTTTCCTGATACGTAGATCCTCCATGATTTGTATCATCGTCGACGGCGTGATTTGCTGTGCTGCATCACTCCATGCTTGTTCTGGTGTAGGGTGTGTTTCCACCATTAGCCCATCAAATCTCAAATCTAGTGCCGTCTGACAAACGTCAAAAATCATTTCTCGATTACCCGTAATGTGAGATGGGTCACAAATAAGAGGTAAATCTGGATGTTTTGACTTAAGGTCAATCGGTATTTGCCATTGTGGATTATTTCTATAATCTGTCTTTCTATAAGTTGAGAAACCTCTATGAATCACACCTAAATTCTTTATCCCTTGCGCTTGCAAACGCTCTACGGCACCTAACCAAAGAGACAAATCTGGATTGACAGGATTTTTTATAAGAACCACTTTATCTGTGCCATTTAAAGCCTCTGCAATTTCTTGAACTAGAAATGGATTTACCGTAGTACGAGCTCCTAACCATAAAACATCAATATCATACTGCAGTGCTATTTTTACGTGCATAGCACTACCTACCTCAATAGCTATCTGTAATCCTGTTTCTTTTTTGGCTCGCATTAACCATGGTAAAGCAATAGCTCCTACTCCTTCAAAACTACCTGGTCTAGTGCGCGGTTTCCATACACCTGCACGCAACATGGTCACATCGCTATCTTTAAGCGCATGTGCGGTTTCTAGAACTTGCTCCTCAGTCTCAGCACTACATGGACCTGCGATAACTAGCGGATGAGACAATTGTAAATCATCTAACCATTTTCTATTTTCTCTTGTAATCTCCATAATTTTTACAAATTTAGCATAAAGCCCTGTGAACAAAGTAATCAGGACACTTTATCGCATAAAAAAAGTCCTGATACAATAATCAGGACTCTATATAATTAAATTAAAACATAGGCTACCTGATCGTTTTTCTCAAAACGTGCCAGTTATGCCATAATTTTAATTGATTCTTCATTAGTGCTCAAAGGTAGTGCAGTAATTTAAATATGAAGCAAGCGTTTTAAAATTTTTAAGAATTAGGCACGTTTCATTAAATGAAGCTGGAATTTTCACGCTTTCGCGGAAGCGTAACAAACACAATCCTTATCTTTACCTAATGTCTATAGAAGTTCAAAATATATCTAAGTATTACGGCAGCCAGAAGGCGCTGGACGAAATAAGTTTTTCCATAAAAAGTGGTGAAATTGTGGGGTTTTTAGGTCCTAATGGAGCTGGAAAATCTACCATGATGCGTATTTTAACCACTTACCTAAATCCTACTGAAGGTAGTGCAACGGTAAATGGGCATAACATCAACACCGCACAAAAGGAAGTTCAAGAATCTATCGGTTATTTACCTGAAAGCAATCCTTTATATCCTGAGATGTATGTGCGTGAATATTTAGATTTTAGTGCTGGAGTATACAAATTAAAAAATGCCGCAAATCGCATTACTCAAGTTATAGAAGAAACTGGACTGACTTCTCACGTAGGCAAAAAAATAAGTCAACTATCCAAAGGATACAAACAACGTGTAGGCCTTGCAAATGCGTTATTACATCAACCTAAAGTACTTATCCTTGATGAGCCTACTACAGGATTAGATCCTAATCAACTGGTTGAAATACGTCAACTTATTAAAAAAGTAGGTAAGCATACGACCATCTTATTATCGACACACATCATGCAAGAAGTAGAAGCGATGTGCGATCGAGTAATCATTATCAATAAAGGTAAAATAGTCGCAGACGATTATTTGAAAAATCTTAAAAGTGATGCTGCTCAGGTTATAGAAGTAGAATTTGACTATCGAGTAGAATTAGAATTACTACAACAAATTTTCAAAGTTAGAGATGTGAATCAATTACCAGGATTTGCTTATGAACTGCGCTTTGAAACAAGTGAAGATATGCGAAGTGCAGTATTTGACTTTGCACATGATAATGAATTAAAAATTCTAGCCTTAAATAAAAAGAATAAAAATCTTGAAGCAATGTTTCAAGAGTTGACTGGTGAGTAGAAATTCTCATCTTTGCACATGCAAAAACCGCAACGTCTTTATTACCTCATTAAGTTACAGTATCTAGGATTCCGTTTTCATGGATGGCAAAAACAGCCTGATGTTCCTACTGTGGAAAAGATGGTGAAACGCACCTTGCGTTTTGTATTAGACCATCATAATTTTAAAGTCCTTGCCGCTGGTAGAACCGATGCTCGTGTGTCTGTAAATGAAACCATTATTGAGTTATTTCTGGATGATGAAGCATTAAATCTAGATACCTTTCTAGCAGAATTTAATTTGAATTTACCTAGCGATATTAGAGCACTAGACATAGAAGAAACTAACGCTCAATTTAATGTCATTCAACATCCCAAAGAGAAAGAATATATCTATTTGTTTTCCCATGGCGAGAAGTTTCATCCTTTTTGCGCATCCTTAATGGTGTACATGAAAACTGAACTAGATATTGAATTGATGAAAACCGCTGCAAGACTTTTTGAAGGGACACATAACTTCTGGTCTTATACATACAAACCATCTGACACAACAGATACTGTAAGTACTGTAAATAGTTGTCACATCGAAGAAAATAATTTATTTACTGCAAACTTTTTTCCTGAAGAGAGTTTTGTTTTTAGAGTAACCGGAATGGGTTTTAAAAGGCATCAAGTCCGTTTAATGATGGGAGCTTTATTTGATTTAGGAATGCATAAAATCACTCTTGAAGATTTTAAAGCAACATTAGATGGAAGCAAGAAAATACACTTATCACATATTGCTCCAGCGAGTGGATTAATGTTATACCGTATGGAGTTAAGTAAAAGTGAATCGTGATATTTTAGTGATGGTTTACATTTATCTTTATCTCATAAAATAAATACTATGAAAAAGATACTTTTACTATTAATGGTTACCTTCTTAAGTGGTAATCTTTATGCACAAGATTTTGTCAAAATGGATAAAAGCCCGTTAGATGCTGCATTTTTCCCATCACAAGCTGCTAAAAGACAATTTGCAAAAACGGAAGAACAAAAAATGGCTCTCGAACCAATGATACGTGTTCTTTATAGTAGACCATCATTAAATGACCGTAATATATTCCGTACTACAGATGATCGTAAAGATGGGATCACAAAACTAGGTGAAACATGGCGTGTAGGTGCAAATGAAAGCACTGAATTATTACTTATGAAAGATGCAGTGATAGGTGGGAAAATGATAAAGGCTGGTCGTTATTCTATAGTAATCACTCCTAGTGAAAATGAATGGACTGTTCACATTAATGCAGAAAATGACGGATGGGGAAATTACAGCCATAAACCAGAACTTGACCTTATAACCGTAACAATTCCCGTTACTAAAGATTCTGAAAGCATTGAACAGTTAAGTATGGCATTGTACTCACCTAAAAACGATGATACGGTACATCTAAAAATAGGTTGGGGAACTTATAGAGCAGAAATGCCTATCGTTTTACAATAGTTAATCTTTAATTATTAACCTGCCTTCCCAAGTTTCTTGAACATTAATAGAAACTGGAGCAGATTCTAATACCACATCGCCGTAGCCTAGTATGCTACCGGCGATGTTTTGTTGAACATCTAATTGCCAGTTATGAGTACCACGATGATAAATTTGCGCATTTTGAATTTCTAAATCTGTTGCGATTAGTTGACCATCGCCAGAGTACCATTCGAGAGCGGCATTATCTACCTGGCCAGTTAAATAAAAGTTGCTTAAATTATTAGTTACAATTCTGAAATCATTTACATCTAGATCAAGATAAAAATTACCGGTAGTATGATACTGGTCTTCAAGTTCTGAATCTTCAGATAATAAAGTGAGATTAGGAAAGCTCAAAGTACCTATCGACCTAGTGTCTTCTCCAGTACTTGAACGCACTTCTGTTAGATTAGGTGTTATTACAGTAACTGTAGTCACACCATAATCTCTTACCAGATTACAACCATTATTATTAACAATTATAAGTTGACCATTTTCTACAGATACCTCTATGTCATTTAATAAATTCTCACCAGTCTCAATGATTACTTTGTGATCTGGACCTTGTTCTAATAAAAGCTTAGTTCTTTCATAAACTAGAACTTTATCAAATGATTCCATGGTAATTTCTTGACGTACTAACTCTCCTGCTGCTTGAGTACAGTTCAGTCCATTTTCAGAATCACAACTGAATAAAATAAACAGCAATAACGCCACACTTAAATTACCTAATATTTTCATTTTTAAATTCTATATCCTATTCCAAGACTAACACCTTCTGCAGCAGCACCGTGAGATTTTAATGATAAACTAGCAAAAAGGTTTTTATTTAACCTACGCTGTAAACCCATTCTATTATAGATACGCTTTTCAAATGCAATAGGCCTATAAACATAATACCCAAACTGAGTAATCACACTCGTTTTTCCTAAGTGTAATTCATGCCCCAGAAAAACACCTATTCTTTGAAAGTTTTCATCACCAGTAATACCGCTATCAGGAAAACTATTTGCTTGATAATCCCTATATTCTCTTAGAAACTCTGATATCATAATTTCTGTTCCTGCATGCAGGCTACTTTTAAATCCTATGCGCTTATCAACATAAAAGGAAAAAGTATAAAATGGGTATTGCCCACTACCACGAACATCACTTTCATTAACACCAAATCTTGCCACTGCATTAAATCTTAATTTCTCTTTGTAAGGAGTCTTTTCCCATTTTTTATATGCAGGAGTTTTTTGATAATCCAAGGTATAATTTACACCAGCTGTAAATAACCACGAATTTGTAGAATTATTAGGCGCCTTTACATTTGCGTTTGAATAATGAACAATAGTAAATCCAGCCTGTAGGCCAAGACCTTTATATATATTTTCTCTTTTATACGTGGTTAATAGATATGTAGAACTAGTTATACTAGAACCATAAGCGTTATTTCGTGCATTAGTTTCTGGATCAAATGGCTTGGTCATCCAAGCAAGTCCTGTACCTATACTTAGATTTAAATTACGATTTAAAAAATAAAAGTTATAATGTCCATAAGCACCATATGCCTCACCTAAAAACCTATTTTTCATATCTTGATAGATTCCAGAAATTCCCCAATCTGGGTAACCATATCTAGATTCCCACTCATTCTCACCAAATGTCTTTCGATTGTAACGCAACATTATTCCTGTGGGATGATCACTTATTAAATGTGCGATATCTGGATTATGTTCTAATATAGCCCCATACAAATAAGAAGCTTCAAAATTATGAATAGATGGAAATGTTTCCTTGCTAGAATCTTGTGCAAATGACGCTTTCGCGAAAGCGATATAACAAAACACAACGATCCATTTCTTCATTGTGCTAATGTATGAAAATAGATTACTGTTCTGGTGCTAATTCGACAATCAGACCTTCTAAATCGTCAGATATCGGAATTTGACATCCTAACCGACTATTATCCTGTACATGTAATGCTTCCCAAAGCATAGCTTCTTCATCTGGATTGCGCTCACCTAGATCATGGTCGCTCTTAACATAAACCTGGCAAGTGGCACACATAGCCATTCCACCACAGACTGCTTCTACCGGCAATTCATATGCTTTACAAACTTCCATCAAATTCATATTCATATCAGTAGGTGCTTGAACTTTATGCTCAACACCTTCTCTATCTATGATCGTAATATTTACATCCTGATCCATTAAGAACCGATTTTTTTAATAACGGCTTTTTCTGCCTCTTTACGAGAACCATCAAAACCATCGATACCACCTACAGTAGTATATTTAAGCACATATTTTTTATTAGGATTCATACGCTGATAAACGCTTTGACACATTAAAGTTGCCTCGTGAAAACCACACAAAATCAACTTTAACTTTCCTGGGTAAGTGTTCACATCTCCTATAGCATAAATCCCTGGTATGTTAGTCTGGTAGTCTAAGGTGTTATCTACTTTAATAGCGTTTTTCTCTATTTCAAGACCCCAATTTGCAATAGGTCCTAACTTAGGTGATAAGCCAAATAACGGCACAAAAGCATCGCATTCAATTTCTTGAAAACGCTTTGCTTCATCGTGTATTGTTATTGTTACAGACTCTACCTTATCAGTACCTTTCACATCTGTCACCTCAGCAGGTGTGATTAAGTTGATTTTATTTTGGGTAACTAATTCTTGTACTTTCTCTACACTATCTAATGCGCCACGGAACTCTTCTCTCCTATGAACTAAAGTAACTTCTTGAGCTACATTTGCAAGAAATATAGACCAGTCTAATGCACTATCACCACCACCAGCTATAACTACTTTTTTATCTCTATATGCCTCCGGATCTTTAATCATATAGGCAACACCACGATCTTCATAATTTTCAATCCCTACAATCTGCGGCTTGCGTGGCTCAAAAGAACCTAATCCACCTGCAATGGCTACAGCATTTGCATGATGTTTAGTTCCTTTATTAGTAGTCACTATAAAGGTACCATCTTCTAATTTATCTATATCTTCTGCACGTTCACCTAGTGTAAACCCAGGTTGAAACGGCTTTATTTGCTCCATAAGATTGTCCACCAAATCACCAGCTAGAACTTCTGGAAAACCAGGGATATCATATATTGGTTTTTTAGGATATAACTCACTACACTGTCCACCAGGTTGCGGTAAAGCGTCTATTAAATGGCACTTGAGTTTTAATAATCCTGCTTCAAACACGGTGAATAGACCTGTAGGGCCAGCTCCTATTATAAGAATATCTGTTTCAATCATAACTTTACACTACCAATATTAAGGCCAAATTATAGACCAATGCAAAGGTCGTCATCAATTGGATTGTAACCAAGTTGTTGGCAATTATTTGAGTATAGAAAATGGATGAAATAGAGCATTACTAGAAGTAGTGTCTAAAAAAGTTAACACACAATGACATTTATCAGGTAAGAAATATGTTGGCAAGGTCTCAACACGAGTCATAATAATTATTTGAAAACAGCCCAATCAAATAATTCAAACTCGTGTCTTAATACGACCTATCCAAAACTAACGTCATTATTAAATAACAAGGCGAATATATAATAAAATACATACCCTATGAGCTTTATAGGGTAATAAATTTAAAAAAATTATTTAATCAAATCTTTAAGTGTCTGATTTTCAAGAATTGCAAGAGTATTATCACGTACCTGAATCATTAATTTATTCACAGCACAAGTTTCTTCATCTATACAATCCTCACATTTTTCATAGAAATTAAGACTTACGCATGGAAGCATAGCAATAGGACCTTCTAAAACACGATGAATAGATGACATACGAACTGTCTCTGGTGATTGCATTAAATAATAGCCACCACCTTTACCTTTTCTGGAACCTAGAATGCTATTTTTACGTAATTCTAATAAAATTGCCTCGAGAAATTTATGTGGGATTTGCTCAGCATCTGCAATGGTACTGATAGATACCGGTTCGTTATTATCTAATCTAGCTAGATAAGTTAACGCTTTAATTCCATATTTAGTTTTACGTGATAGCATGATCAAATGTACTGTTTTCTAAAGATTAAATAACTTGATTAATCTCTAGAAAACGTACAAAAATTAATAGATGATCTATTTATCTGTAAATAACGATGGGACAAGATTTTGCAATTTTAATAATGTCAGCTAAAAGTCCGCGAGCTGTCACTTCTCTACCTGCACCAGCACCTTTTATAATTAATGGATTGGTAGCATAAGATTCTGAGTATATCTCAAAAAAACCATCGCTTCCTTGTAGCTGTCCAGCAGGACTATCTTTTTTCACGGCTTGTAAAGTCACTTTTAAGCTCCTATTGACCACATCTAATTTCCCTAAGTGTCTTAAAACTTCATCTTCCTGAAGCGCATTTTTACATTTCTGTAACGCGGCATCCAATTCTCCAATCCGTTCTAAAAAATGATTTGCTGATGCAGTTTGTAAATCAGGTATCACTAAATTCTCTATACTAATATCTGAAAATTCTATTTTTAGACCTGCTTCTCTAGCCAGTACTAATAACTTTCTAGCCACATCATTACCGCTCAGATCTTCTCTAGGATCGGGCTCTGTAAAACCATTCTTTAAAGCGTCTTTTACAATCTGACTAAAAGGTTGATTTTCTATAGAAAACCTATTAAAAATATAACCTAGCGATCCAGAGAAGACACCATTTACAGCAAAAATTTCTTCTCCACTTTTATGCAAATTACGAATTGTATCTAGTATAGGTAATCCGGCACCTACATTGGTCTCATATTCAAAAGACAGTTCTTTTTGCTTTAATAATCTTCTTAAGTCATCATAAAATTCTTGTGATAATGTATTAGCAATTTTATTTGCAGTTACTACATGAAAACCTTGTTCTATAAGCTCTGGATAGAAGTGTGAGAGCTCTTTGCTAGCTGTTGCGTCTACCGCAATACGTACCTCATCATCAATCGTTGCAAACTCATAAAAAGCATCAGGTCGTCTAGTAACAGATTGTTCAACAAAAACCTGTTCCCAATCCTCATCAATTCCATCGGTTACAGTCAATACTTTCCGGCTATTTGCCAATCCAACTATTTTTAAATCTAACCCTTGACTGACTTTGAAAAATCGTTGACTTTCTAATATCTGTTTAATCAATGTACTTCCTACATTTCCTAAACCAAATAAATATATATGTATGTTATTCATAGTTATGTTTTAGACACACTCTTTTAAAGGTGCTTTAGATTCTACTTCGGCTAGATAATTTTCAAGCAATTTCCTTACTTGATAGTGTTCAATTAGAAATGCATCGTGACCATGAATACTGTCTATCTCTTGATATGTTATATTGATATAACGACTTAATAACTTGACTGTTTCTCGATCTTCTTGAGCAGTAAAAAAGCCATCACTATTAATAGCTACTACTCTAATTTTTACATTACTATTAGACAATGCCTTTAGGATATTTTCTTCGTACTTTCTTGCAGCATTTGCTGTAGCCAATAAATGATTTACTAATTTATAGGCAGGTAATGTAAAGCGTTTTTTCAGTGCTACTCCATGGTGATTCAACCACTGTTTAACCTTAAATTCTGTATCTAATTCTCTATTGAATTTATATCTTAAACTTTGAGGTGTTCTATATAATGTCATAGCATGCTGGCGAGCATCTTCTAGAGGATTTGAAGAATGTTTTAATAATCGTTCTTGAATATGACAATTTGCTATAATCCAATCTGTCGCTTTCCAATCTGCAGCGATAGGAATTATAGTACCAAATAATTCTGGATAAGCTACGACCATTTCCCAAAGCAAACATCCACCAATACTTCCTCCTATTCCAACATGTACATAACAAATACGTAATTCACTTAAAACCAGCTGAAACACTCTGGCGACATCACTAAGTTGCCAATCTTGATAGTTATAGATTAAATGCTCTACATTTTCATCAAATCCGTTACCTGGTATGTCTATCACAATGATTGTATACCGGTTGGTATCTACCGCTTTATTAGAACCTACAATTTCTGACCACCAATCCATTACTGAAGAGTTACCCGTTAAAGCATGATTAACTAATACAATAGGAGCAGTATGTAATTGACGTCCGAAAATTTGATAACTTACATGAACCGTTTGTACTTTACCATAACTTAATTTAAAACCTGGTAATTCTATATGGTATAAAGAAGCACTCATTATATCAATACTGATTTATCGATAGTTGAAAAAGCTTCTTCTAGGTCTTTTTTAAGATCTGAGATATCTTCTAGTCCTACAGATAGACGTATCAGATCTTTAGTTACTCCAGTACTTAATTGAGATTTATCATCAAGTTGCTGGTGTGTCGTACTCGCAGGATGAATAATTAAAGATTTAGTATCACCTATGTTAGCTAACAAAGAGAAAACCTTAGCACTATCTACAATCTTTTTAGCACTTTCATATCCACCTTTCACCCCAAAAGTTACAATTCCGCTTTGCCCATTTGGCAAGTATTGTTGAGCGAGTTTATAATAAGCATTATCTTCAAGTCCTGGATAATTCACCCATTCCACTTCATCTCTATCTCTCAACCATTTTGCTAATTCTAGTGCATTTTGACTATGCTTCTCAATCCTTAAATTCAAAGTTTCTAAACCTTGAATTATTTGCCATGCATTAAATGGAGATATCGCTCCACCTAGATCACGCAATCCTTCTATACGTACCTTGGCAATAAAACTTGCTTCTTTCAATACTTCTGTATATACTAGACCATGATAACCGGCACTAGGTTCTGTAAATTCTGGAAATTTCCCATTAGTCCAGTCAAATTTTCCGGCATCGATAATCACACCACCTAGAGCGGTTCCGTTTCCATTAATATATTTGGTCAACGAATGAATGACTATATCTGCTCCATGAGCAATAGGATTTAAAAGATAAGGAGTTGCTACGGTATTATCAACAATAAATGGCACACGAGCTTTAGTTGCTTGGGCACTTATCTTTTTTAAATCTAACACATCAAGTTTAGGATTCCCTAGAGATTCTACAAATACAGCTCTTGTGTTTTCTTGTAATGCATTTGTAAAAGCATCATCCTGGTTAGGATCTACAAAAGTGGTGGTAATACCGAATCGCGGTAAGGTCACCGAAAGTAAATTGTAAGTACCACCGTATAGAGAGCTGCTAGCTATAATATGATCTCCTGCCCTTAACAAGGTTAATAAAGTTGTTGAAATGGCACTAGTTCCTGATGCTGTTGCCACCGCTGCTATTCCGCCTTCTAGTGCTGCAAGTCGTTGTTCTAGTACATCTACCGTAGGATTATTAATTCTGGTGTAAATGTATCCAGGCTCTGATAACGAGAACAGGTTTGCCGCATGGTCACTGTCTTTGAACACATATGCTGTGCTTTGGTACAAAGGCACCGCTCTAGTTCCACCATTGTTTTTAAAATCATGACCTGCATGAAGTGCGTTTGTTGAAAATTTTTGATCTGACATTTTGTTTCTTTTTAAATTAAAAATTGATTTAAGAACAAAACCAAATTGAAAAAGCACTTCCTGTCCAGACCTAAAGCCTAGATAGAAAATCAAAAAAGAAACTTGTTAGTATAACCTACTTACATGTGTATCATCTCATCCCAATTAAATGGGCAGAATGTAGCACCTTCTTAACGAGCGTTAAGGGTTGCTAAGGAGTCGATGGGTCTGTTCCCTCGTCCTTTCTTGATAATTTCAATATGGTTATGAACGTGAGTGTAAAGATTCATAAAACTTTTTGAGAACACCAAACTTTTTACAAAATAAATTCCTACTAAAACAGTAGGAATTAGCTATAATAAACTGAATCACAAATTATTAAAGCAAACGTTAAAATTAAAAGCGATCACTAAACTCTATGAGAATAGTTAATAAAGCTATAATAACAATGCTCACATAGCGCTCATTTTATTACATTTGCACTTCAATTAGGGGAAAGATTTGGCTGCTTGCGACCTCGTTTTCATGTTCGAAAACATAAACGCTAAAACAGTGTACCGCACTCGAGCTTACAGTCCTTTTTATCTTCTATAATTATTAATGTCGAGAGCGATTTTTTAGTTCGCTTTCGCGAAAGCGCAATATTTAAATGCCATATTTATTTACAAGTGAGTCCGTAAGTGAAGGACATCCAGATAAAGTTGCTGATCAAATCAGTGATGCCTTATTAGATAATTTTTTAGCCTTTGATCCAGAATCAAAAGTAGCCTGTGAGACTATGGTTACGACTGGTCAAGTGATACTTGCCGGTGAGGTAAAATCAAATACTTATATAGACGCACAACACATTGCTCGTGAAGTGGTTAACAAGATAGGTTATACCAAAGGTGCTTACCAGTTTAGCGGCGATTCTTGTGGTGTAATTTCTTTAATCCATGAACAATCACAAGATATTAATCAAGGTGTTGATCGTGAAAACAAAGAAGAACAAGGTGCTGGAGATCAGGGAATGATGTTCGGTTATGCAACGGCAGAGACTGATAATTATATGCCACTAGCCTTAGATATTTCTCATAAAATACTTATCGAGCTGGCAAAATTGCGTCGTGAAATGGATCAGATTACCTACTTGCGTCCAGATGCAAAATCACAGGTAACTATTGAGTATAATGATGATAACATACCGCAACGTATAGATGCTATTGTCATCTCTACACAGCACGATCCTTTTAATGAAGATGATGATGCGATGCTAGCACAGATTAAAAAAGATCTTGTTGAAATTTTAATTCCTAGAGTTATTGAGCAATTACCAGCATATGCTCAAAAGCTCTTTAATGACCAAATCACTTACCACATTAACCCAACTGGTAAATTTGTAATAGGTGGACCGCATGGAGATACTGGACTTACTGGACGTAAGATTATAGTAGATACTTATGGTGGTAAAGGTGCTCACGGTGGTGGAGCATTCTCTGGTAAAGATCCTTCTAAGGTAGATCGTAGTGCCGCTTATGCTTCACGTCACGTGGCAAAAAACCTAGTTGCGGCTGGCCTAGCTACTGAAGTTTTAGTGCAGGTTTCCTATGCAATAGGTGTGGTAGAACCTACTTCTATACATGTAGATACTTATGGTACATCAACTGTAGATTTAACCGATGGAGAAATCTCTAGAAAGGTTGCTCAAATTTTTGACATGCGTCCTGCTGCTATAGAAAGTAGATTAAAATTAAGAAACCCTATCTATTCTGAAACGGCCGCTTACGGCCACATGGGACGTGAACCACGTACAGAAACGCTGGTTTTTGAATCGCCATATAATGGTCGTGTAGAAAAAACCGTAGAGTTATTTACATGGGAAAAATTAGATTATGTGGACGAAGTAAAGAAAGCTTTTTCTTTATAGAATCCTAGAAACTAAAACGTATTTAAAAAACAACGCCTCGTGAAATCACGAGGCGTTGTTTTTTTGATCCTAATTTTCAATTAATGCTTTCACTCGATTAAATCGGTTTTTTAAATCTACTGAATCAACCTTATATTTTGACACTTCAATATATGAGGTATCGATTTTCTTAGATTCAAAACCGCTTATAATCTGATAGTATTGAGTTGTAAAATCAATTTTATTATTACCAGGATCATTTGAAGCAAATTTCACTTTATAAAAGTTCCCTATTTTAATATCATCAGATATGTAAGCGCTAGAACTTCCTAAATACTTTTTCCCTTCCTCAAAGAATTCATAGTGATAAAAACGCTTACTATATTTCTTGTAAACTGAAGATGAATAATTTACTCGAGCAAAAGTAAATTTATATGAATTATCGAGCTCTCTTTCATTTTGTAGCGTTTTAAAATAAAGAAACATAAAAATAGGAATAACAAGCAACCAATAATAGTTTTTAAGAGTCTTCCAAATCAAATCTATAGATTCTTTCATCTATCAATAAACCTTCTCACCGGTCCTTAAATACTTCTCCCATGCTTTAGAAAATACGTGGACTTGATCTGTATCATGACCTTCTGGATCTACTACATTATATCCGGCATCCTTCCATGAGAAGATACTACCGTAAAGATTATATACGTTTTCAAAACCTGCATTAAGAAGTTCCTCTCCATAATCTTCACTACGTATACCTACTGAACAGTAAACCACAATAGGCTTTTCTGTAGAAATGTCATCGATCAACTCTAGATCTAACTTTTCACCTACCCAAATGGCACCAGGTAAATGACTTACCTCATACTCAGGTTTTTTACGTGTGTCTAGAATTGTGTAATTCTCGTACTCCATCTTTAAGGTTTGTACCGTTATGTATGGTACAGTCATCTTATTATATTGATGCAATAAATCATTCATTTCTTGAGCTTGAATACTCACAGAAATGCATAAAAACGAAATGAATAGGATTAGTTTTTTCATAGATTAAAACGCTTGTGGTTTCCCCTGCAATAGTCGTTCCTCATCTGGTAGGATTTCCATATTATCCCATATTCCAGTTTCTAGTGTTAGTGCATATTCTTGTGGCAATTTGTGCTTTTTCATTTGAGCAATTGCTGTTTGATGATCATAAACCACTGGAATGTGTTGTGCGTTGAAACCATCTTCATCATCCAATATCATAGCCCATGTGTGCGTCTCACCATCGTTTGCTGGCATGCCTATAACTCCTGGATTGAGCCATAATAAATTTTCATATTGATCTTTAAATGGCAATCCACAATGACCAGCTATGATAGTGTCTACTACTAGATCTTGATAACTTTCTATTTTCTCTGCCCAATCGCTGGACTTGAATATGAATTGTGATACATAATCTGCGCTACCATGAACCACTCCTACAGTTCTTCCACCATATTCAAAAGTGATGTGGTCTGGTAAGGTGTTGAAATATTCTTTTGAGTTGGTGTGTAAGTTCGCTTTCGCGAAAGCGTACCAAACATCACTAAACCCATCACAACGAGATCCTTCTGTAAAATCACAACCGCAATCTTCTTGATCATCACGTAACTGTATTTCAACATTACCTAAAATACTATACGGGTTCCATTTTTGAAAAGTATCTAGAGTTTCTTGCGGTTGACCACAGTAACCTATAATGTCACCGGTACAAATACAATTTTCTGGCTCTATATCGTGCAGACGAGCCAATTCCATCACAGATTGCAATGCTTGTAGATTACTATAAACGCCACCAAAAAGGAGCATTTTACCACGTTTATGACCTAAATCTTTTACTTTTTGAACCATATGGGAATTAAAAAGAGCATAAAACTAATAATTATACCATAGAAATTAATCCATAGTAATAAAGAATATTTACCGCTGGTATGAATGAGTTGTTCTGGGAAAATCTCAAAAATTAATAAAACACCAAAAACCAATCCTGCGATTACAGATAGGAAATAACTAATTTTAGGAGCGTCCATTTTCCATAATAAAAACACTGGCGTGAGTCCTATAACCATTGTACCACTAATCGTTGTGGCACTTAAAATTTCTGCATCCAGAAAGACAGGAATTGTTCCTAGAACCGCAACAATAACCATCATTATTCTACCAAAACTGACCGTTTTACCCAAATTTAAATCGATAGTCAGCATTTTTGAGAAACTAGAGAACGTACTATCTAGTGTACTGGCAGCACTAGTAATCATTATAAAATTGATAATCAATAATAAGACTACTCCTAATTTCTTTGCCACCTCAACGGCCGCTTGACCTTGTAATCCAGCTTGCTGTGCATACACACCTACCAAACTAAAAAGAACAATACAAATCCCACCTAATAATGCTGCCCATAAAAAACTTTTTCTAGTGATTCTAGGCGAGCTAATGAATCCACGATCTGTTAATACAGGATCGTGAAATGGGTAACTGAAGCTTTGTAGAATGGCGGCAAAAAACAAATTCAATCCTAGATCCATAGACCAAGTTCCGCCGGTAAACATTTCCCCTACCTGAACATCTGGTTCTGTAAAAATAACGCCTAAAATAATGACCAGTAAAATAGAGAACAATACCATTTGGATTGCATCAGTAAATATAGAACTACTTAATCCACCTTTTAAAGTGTAAGCTAGCGTAAGCAATGTAAAGACAATTATGGCGGCATAATAAGCGGTAGTTCCTATATCACCGAAATAGGTTCCTATAACCATCGTGTTAGACCAGACTTCATTAAATAGTCTAAAACTTATTAATATTGAAAATATATTTACAGCACTTTTACCAAATTTAGAACTCAAAAAATGATGGATGCTTTCAAATCCACCTTGAACTCTCAATTGATAAATTACAATTCCTGCTACCGCAAATGACAGGTAATAACCAGCATAAGCAACGCCACCTACTAGCCCAAACGCCAGTCCGAGATTTGCGGCATTGGTAATGCTTTTTGCAAAAATCCACGAAATAATCAAACTACCTGTAAGCATTACCATACTAGGTTTCTTACCACGATGCTGCGCTTTAAAAAACGTCTCTACATCTTTAGCATATGGTGCCAATATGAAAAATATCACACTACTCGCTATGATAAGAAGCCATTGTAAGGTTGATGTTTCTTTTAAAAATTCTAGCATTCAATTCATTTAATTCTTGTCATTCCACACTTGATGTGGAACCTTTATTGGGTAGTAGTTATTCAATTTAGAGATGGAGTAAATTTTCCTTAATTAAAAATCTCTCATTTATAATATCTACTCATCCCACCATACAGGTACATTAATATCGTTATCGTTGGTTGCAGCAGCGGCACTGTTATAATTATCTGCATTAAGCGATGCTTCTTCTGCAGGATAAGGCATTCTTACCGGTATTAAATTATTATTTAAACTAGCCGATATGTTTTTTAAAGCTGGGAAACCAGTTCTTCTATATTCAATCCATCCTTCATAACCGTTAATGACACTTGCAATCCATTTTTGAGTGATGATTTGCTCAATAGGATCATTTCCATTTGCGGCATAAGCGGCTGTAGTAGTTAAATAATCCACGGGCAATGTTGTATTCCAATATTCAAAGGCTTGAGTTACCGCAGTTTCATATAAGGTTTGTGCCGGTGCTGTTATCAATCCTTTTTCAGCAGCTTCAGCAAGTAAAAAGTTGGTTTCCCAAGCGGTCATATAATTTGCATCTAGCATTGCTGTGTTCTCTCTGAAGATTGTTCCTGCAAGTGAATAGTCTGCAAGGCTTACAGAGGTTGATGAAGCGTCAATACCATTTAACAAACCTTCATAATTATCTCCATTCCCATTATTTCCTCTAGGTCTAAAAAGAACATCGATACGCGCATCATTTAATCCTTCTAAGATTTCTTCCATCGTCTCGCTCATCACAAAATTATTGAAATCTCCAGCTCTCAATCGTGCCATACGGAAGTTATTAGGTTCACTATCTGTAAAGTTAAAAATGGCATTTTGAGTGTTGTCTGCTATGTAATTTCCGTCATCATATAATTCTTGTAAACGAGTACTTGTATTTTCTTTATCAGAGATTCTGACCATTGCCTTTATCTTAAGGCTATTTGCAAATCTTATCCAAGCCTGTAAATCGCCATTATATAGCACATCACCATCTAAAGCAATAGATCCTGTATAATTTTCAATGGCTGCAATCCCTTTGTCAAGATTGTCTAGAATTCCATTCTCTTGAAGATAGATGTCTTCTTGTAAATCATATTGAGGTTGCACTATTCCGTCTAAACCACGGAACGCTTCATTATAAGGAACATCACCATAAATATCTGTAAGTGCAGCGGTCATATAGGCTTTAAAAATCAGTGATGGCCCTTCATAAACCTTAAAAGCCTCGCTAGATCTGGACTGATTAAGGATCAATTCATTATCTCTTAAATTACGATAAAAAATAGGCCATGGATCACCACCTAATTGCGGACTTTTTAAAGCATGTCTATCAAAAAGATTAAAATCTAGTGCTGTCATATGCTGACCTAACAATCCACCGGCAACAAAGCCTTCATAAGACATCTCTTCTCCATAGTTATAAATGACCTGTCTCAACAATAAACTAGGTTGCACAGTTACTGGTGCATTAGAATTAGTATTTATCTCTTCAAAATCTGCTGTACAAGAAGTAATCCCTATACTTATGAAAGTGATCAAAAAATAGTATTTATATATAATTTTCATAATATGTGTTTTAGAATTGGATTCCTGCTTTAAAACCTATACTTCTAGTAGATGCATATGACATATCCTCTACTCCATTTACAAATCCCTGACCTTGTACGGCAAGTTGCTCAGGATCAAAATGAGGAATTTCTGAGATGGCAAACAGGTTTCTACCTATTAGAGAAACTCTCATTTCTGCACCATCATTAAATAGACCTAAAGCACCTTTATTTAAATCAAAAGAATACCCAATAGAGAACTGACGCAGCTTTAAATAGCTCGCATCATATACATTATTCTCCTCGTGATTACGGTCATAGAACTGACGATAATAACTCTCAGCACTTACCGCAGTCGTATTTTGAACATACACTGGATTATCTACAGTGCCTGTGTTGACCACACCATTTGCCACGATTCCAGCATCTGGTCTATTAGCTGTTTCCTCCAGCTGTCCACCTACTGCAGCTAGAGCGAGAGTTCTAGAAACTAAAATCCCACCTTGTCTCCAATCTAGTAAGAAAGATGCGTCCCAGTTTTTATAAGTAAAACTGTTATTGAAACCCATTGTAAAATCTGCATTATAGTTCCCTAGTTTTTTCAACTCAGGATCTGCGATAAAACGACCATCTGCCGTAAGAACAAAATCTCCATTTTCATTACGTAAATAACCAGTTCCATAAAGGTCACCTATGCGTCCACCTTCTTCCACTTGATGCCAGACCGTTTGATCTTGACTATCATATACTCTTGAATAGGCTAGTGTTAAACGTCCTTCATCCTGTGGTAAATCCTCTACGATTGCTCGATTAGTCGCAAAGTTTACTGTTGAGCTCCACTGGAAGTCATCAGTACGCACAGGAATCGCATTTAAAACAATCTCAACACCTGTATTTCTAACAGATCCTGCATTTACAACTTGCTGACTGAAACCTGATGAAATCCCTATAGGAAGGGAAAGAATCTGGTCCGATGTTACAGCATTGTAATAGGTGAAATCAAGGTTCAATCGTTGCTTTAAGAATCGCATATCAAACCCTAATTCAACACTAGAAGTAGTTTCTGGTCTTAAATTCTGATTAGGGATAAAATCTTGATTTGTAAAAGTAGGTTGTGAGTTTACTGAAGTTTGGGAAATAAACGTTCCTTGGGTTTGATAAGGATCTGTGTCATTTCCTACCTGCGCATAACTGGCTCTAATTTTTGCAAAGTCGATTACTTTAGGTAAGTCTACTACATTACTCAATATAAAACTAGTCGATACCGATGGGTAGAAGAACGAAGTATTATCTGCTGTAAAAGGTGTAGCTAGAGCGCTGGACCAATCGTTACGAGCTGTCACGTCTAAATAAAGGAAGTTTTTGTAGCCTGCTTTCGCGAAAGCGTATAAACTATTAATTCTTTTCTCTGAACGGAAACCGAAACTTTCAATAGGACTCGCGGCATTATTTAAAGAAAAAATACCTGGTTGTGCTAGACTAGTTGTCTGAACCTGTGTAGTTGAGGCCATTTGATTCAATCTATTACCACCAATACTTGCGTCAAATGTGATATCATCAAACTGGTTTTTATAATTCAGTAAAAAGTCGGTGTTGATTTCTCGGTAAGTCACGTCATGCTCTGCATAGGCACCGTTTCTAAAACGGTTTGTAGAATAAGACCTTAAGAAACGGCGTTTCTCATTACTATAGTCCATTCCAGTCCTTACAGTAGCAGTCAACTCTGGTGTCAACTGTTGAGTTAAAGAAACATTCCCATATAAACGATCACGGCCAAAACTGTTGCGGTTCTCATTCAATATAAAATAGGGATTGTCAAAGAAAGTATAGTTGAAAGAATACTGCTGTACACCTTCAAGACCAGGCTGCCAGTAGTTTCTTAAATTATCAATATTTAAAGATCGTGGTCCCCATGCGACTAATGAATAATTTACGTTTTCACTTCCATAACCATTTGATGGCCTATTATCAGATGCACTATTTACATAATTAATACTAGTGCGGATGGTTGTTTTATTACTAGGTGTAAAATTGAGCTTTGCAGCTACGCTTTGCCTGTCTAAATTAACGCCAGGAATAATACTTTCGCTACGTAAATCTGTAAAACTAAAACGATAATCTCCTTTTTCAAAGCCATTTGAAACTGCAATGTTGTTGATAAATGTATGCCCAGTTTCATAAAAATTCTTCAAGTTATCTGGATTACTATTGAATGCTGTAGGTGTTATTGATAAACCGTTATAAAGAGACGTATCACCACCACGCACAACCGTACCATCTGGCAAAACGACTGGACTATCGAATTGGGCAATGTTAATACCAGCGTCTAATCGTGGTCCCCATGAATAGGTAATGTTATCATTTATTCCGCCACCTAGTCCATCTACATATTCAAATTGACCGCTATTTCCTTGCCCATATTCGTTTTGGAATTGTGGTAATTGAAAAGCTGTATCGAGAAAAAAGCTGGTGTTATAAGATATTCCTAATCCTTTACTTTTTCCTCCATTTTTAGTTTCTATGATGATTGCACCATTAGACGCTCTAGTTCCATAAAGAGCTGCTGCTGCAGGTCCTTTTAAAACAGATACACTAGCGATATCATCTTGATTTAATTCTCCTGCGCCATTCCCGAAGTCTACTTCTTGAAATCCAGCAGCTGCTTCATTGGTAAAATTAAAAATCGTATTATTATTTACCGGAGTACCATCTACAATAAATAATGGATTATTGTTTGAAAAACTAGCCTCGCCACGTATAGTGATTTTTGAAGAAGAGCCTACACCAGTCGCACCTTGTGTTACTGAGATACCAGCTACCTTACCTGCTAGATTATCCAGTAAATTGACCGCTTTTACTTCTTCGATCTGATCTGTACCTAGTGTTTGCACCGCATATCCTAGCTCACGTTCTTTACGTTTTACTCCTAAAGCGGTTACTATAATCTGATCTAGTGCATCACCTTCTTTTAAAACGACATCCAAAGTTTGAGAACTGGTCACTTCTATGCTTTGAGACTGAAATCCTATAAAAGAAAAGACCACAGTAGCACCTTTTTGAACAGTTAAATTATACATTCCATTTGAGGAACTTGTGGTTCCATTACGAGTTCCTCGCTCTGCAACATTTGCAAATGCAACAGGTTCACCAGTATTATCTTTTATAATTCCTGTAATTGTAATTTGTGCTGTTCCTATTAAACCACATAGGAATAGCATGAATAGAGTAATTCTTTTCATGAAATAAAATAAAGTTGAAAAACACCCAATGAGGGCAATAAAAATCTTAAGCCGCTATAGAATCTGGCGAGCCTTTATTTGCAGGTTGAAATAGAAATACCTGTCTATTGTAAAAAGTAGATTGTTTATAATGATTACGCTTACGCGAAAGCGTATTTAATAATAATGCAATAATTAAATGACGAGCATCCTGACCAGATAAAAACTGGAACAGATCTGCTGTTGAATCAATATCTTGTAAGGTTTTAAGAATTGTGATTTTTCCTTTAAACTCTTCTAAGTACTGCCTAAAGTATATACCAAGCTGATCAGATTGCCATGGTAATTTTTCAAAAGCTACAGCTTTAAACTGTCCACGATTCATCCCTATAAGATATAAACCACCATCTAGTGATTTACCTATAACAGAATTCCCATTATCTAAAGAAAATGCTGCTTTATGAATCAAATCTGTAGACAACAATGGTGTATCGTTTCCGATACAAATTACAGACTCGTAGCCTAGTTCAAAAACATCTTTAATCGAGTTTTTAAATCTTGAACCAAAGGTATCACCTCGTTGTTCTTTTTCTGTAAAATGATAGTAATCTAGTCCAGAATTATGAACTGTTTTAAGTACATGATTATTTAAAACATCCATCACTGAAGTATTCACCAGTGATTTACTGACACTATCTACTCTTGCCGATTGAGCAAAAAGTAGAATTGCAGTTTGTGAATGTTTAAAATCCATATTAAGCAACTACACCTTGACAACTACTACCTGCACCAGCGGTACAACCATAGCAATGTTGAGATATTTGAATTTTACGGTTATTAATTAAATCCTCGTTATAATCATCAATATGCTGGATTTTATTATCAATTTTTAAATCTAGCATTTGATTAAAATCACAATCATACAACCATCCATCCCATGAAATGGATATGGTGTTAGTACACATCACATTTTCTACAGCAGCAGGATTATATGCATCTACAAGTGCATACATGTAGTCTTCATAGTTCTCACTAGCCACGAGGTAGTCCAAAAATCGAGCTATAGGCAAATTAGTTATCGCAAATAGATTGTGGAATTGAATATTAAAATCTTCTAATAAAGCTGCCTTCATCTCTTTTTCCATACTCGCTTGATCACCTGGCAAATAGGCACCACTAGGATTATAAACTAAATCTAGCTTTAAGTCACTGCCTGGCATTCCATATCCACGTTCATTCAGTTCCTGTAAGGCTTTTATAGATTTATCAAAAACACCATCACCACGTTGCTTATCTGTTTTTCCTCTAGTCCAGTGAGGCATGGAACTTACAACATGAACGTTGTGTTTTTTAAAGAAGTCAGGTAAATCATGATATTTAGGATTTGCTCTTATTATCGTCAAATTAGAACGAACGATAAAATCTTTAATTCCTGCTGCTCCTGCCTGTTCAACAAAATATCTAAAATCCGGATTCATTTCTGGTGCTCCACCTGTTAAGTCTAGGGTATGAGCTCCAGTGGTTTTAATAACCTCAACGATTTTATCCATCGTCTCGCGAGTCATTATTTCTTTACGATCTGGTCCTGCATCTACATGACAGTGCGCACAGACCTGATTACACATATACCCTACATTAACTTGAATGATTTCAAGTTTTTTAGGTCGCAATGGAAATTGATCTGTTGTATCCTTAATTTTTTTTGCAAAAGAAGGAAGTTCCCCATTAGAAAAAGGCTCTCCATTAAGGATTTCCATTTGCTTATTAATATTTGCTAAGTCCGAATCTCTCTTTTTTAAAGAGGTCTTTGTATTTACAGCCATAAATTATGGTCAATTTTATTTAATTACGTAGTAAAACATACTACGGTTTTGCATATGTAGTCAGAATATCTCACAAAACTGTCACTATTGCACTATATGCCTTAGCCTAAAGGTAGAATGTACGAGCTTGTGGGAAATATTTACAATCTGTCCTTGATCTTATTAACAATGCAAGAATATAGCAGTATTCTCAATATGGCATTCAAAAATATTTTCAAGTCAATCGAGACGCCTATTAGAATGTTTACATTTCTAATTTATTGACTTTATTCATCATTTGAACTCCATGTACTAGTGTTGCTCCAGCTTGAATTGCCCCAGCAACATGAACTGCTTCCATCATTTCACCTTTTGTGATTCCTCTTTTAAGAGCATCTCCAGTATAAGCATCTATGCAATAAGGGCAATGCACAGCATGTGATACAGCAAGTGCTATTAGTGATTTCTCGCGAGCGGTTAATTCACCTTCTTCAAATACTTGTCCATAGTAATCAAAAAACTTTGTTCCTAATTCCTCACTCCATTCTGTGATTTTACCGAATTTTCTAAGATCCTTAGGATCGTAATAGGTCTTATCCATAATTATATTTTGTTACTAAAATAAATTTATTCATTAAGGCATAAAAAAACCGCTCAACAACAGCTAAGCGGTTCTTTTACAAATATATCTTATTTTATTTACGTACTTCCCATACTCTATATCCGAAAGGAGGAAACGTAAAAGTATAATTAGCAGGTATATTAGACTCTGAACCTCTGACAGCATCCGTTAATTGACCTACAATAGTTGGAGCTTTAAATTCCACTGGTTCATTTGAAAAGTTTGCTACAAAGATTACTTTATGATCGTCTTTCTGTCTTTCAATAGCATAGATTTTTGAATCTTCTGAAGTATTGATACGCTTATAAGAAGCAGCCTCTTTACCACCATTTAATGCAGGATTAGTTGCTTTTAAAGCTCCTAGTTTTTCCATCATATCCCATACTTTTCCTTTTTCATGTGGAATTTGATCCTTCTCAAAGAATTTTAAACGTTCTGTCATACCGTATTCCTGTCCAGAATAAATTAAAGGCATTCCTGGTATTACGTATTGAAAAGCCAGCATAGCTTCACTCGCTTCACCCATTCTCTCTGTCACGCTACCGTTCCATGAGTTCTCATCATGATTTGTGATGAAGTTCATTAAAATATCATCTTCTTGATAATTTTCTTCCACTCGCAACATGTACTCATCCCATGCGCTCACATCCGTTTTTCCTTGGGCAAGCTCATTCATGATATGGTGACCTTCCCAATTATAACCCATATCAAAAGCATCAATAAATAAATCCTTCTTTTCACTTTCTGCAAGCATAAATACAGGCTTTACATCTTTAATAGATTTAACAGCATAATTCCAAAACTCTGTAGGCACCTCATGAGCGACATCACATCTAAAACCATCTACATCATAAGTTTCTACCCAATGTATCATAGAAGACGCCATGGCATCCCATAACTTTTTATTCTCATAATTAAGATCTGCAGTATCGGTCCAATCTGTACCTTTAGGGTGAATGATGTTACCTTTTTCGTCTTTGGTATAAAAGTCTGGATGTTTTTCAATCCATAAATTGTCCCATCCTGTATGGTTTGCTACCCAATCTAAAATGACATACATTCCATTATCGTGAGCCGTTTCTACTAATTTTTTTAAATCCTTTTCTGTTCCTAAATCTGGATTTACTTTTTCATAATTTGCTACAGCATAATAACTTCCTAAGTACTTTGCTCTTTCAATAGGGTCTTTAATATCTTCAACCATTAAATCTCCTTTTGCCTTTCTATTCTTTTCAGAAATAGGAAAAACAGGCATTAACCATATTACCTTAACTCCTAGTTTTTTAAGTTCAGGTATATCTTTAGTGAACTCATTAAAAGTTCCTTTTTCAGAATACTGTCTAATATTTGCTTCATATATCACCGCATTTTCTAAGTCTGCATTAGTAATAGGCGCAAGTACTGATGCCGTTTCTTCTATAATTACTTGCTCCTGGTCACTAGCAGCATCTTTACATGCAAAAAAGGATAAGGCTACACATAATAATAAAAGCCATTGTGATGTTGATTTTTTCATAGATTATTACTCTTGTATAGTTGTTTTGATTTTGGTTTGTATGATAACAAAGTTACGTGGTTTAACTTGTATTTTTTCTTCAGTTTCTATAGCATTAAACAATTTAACATCTATTAAATCTAAGTTGTCTGCTTTACTATAGACATTCAAAGAAATAGCATTCTCATTAAAATAAACAGTTGTTTTCTCGTCAAAATAAGTTCGTTCTAACACAAACAATCCGTTTTTATCACTAAGGATCTCAGTCGTTCCATATAATAAAGACATGGAGTTGCGTCTTAGATTCACTAAATCTTGAACCAGCTTTTTTAAATCCAACTCTCGTTGTGACAAATTATCAAACTTCATCATCTTACGATTATCAGGATCGTTTGCGCCTATACTTCCGTATTCATCTCCATAATAAATTACAGGCACTCCAGGAACTGTCATATTAAATGCTTGTAACATACCCAACCTGTCAAAGGCTGTTGTATCACTCATGCCTATCTCGCGAGTCCAACCAGCTTTTTTAGCATCTTCTTCAAAAGAAACATCGCCACTGGCATAGCTTATAAAACGTGCTCTATCTTGATTACCCGATATATTACCCATCAAGTGATGGTGACCATAGTATTCTAATCCTTTGTACAGTGTTTCTGCCAGATTTGAGAAGTCGCCATCCGCTTTCGCGAAAGCGGAAACAGCAGCATCATACTGGTTAAAATCAAATTGTGCATCTAACATTCCTGTGCTTACATAACTGCGTATTAAATCATAAGACCCATATGTTTCACCAATTTGATAAATAGGACGATCTGTATTACTACGTACTTTTTGAGTAAGCGTTCTCCAATATGCTTCTGGGACATGTTTAGTAGCATCGTGACGGAATCCGTCCAATTCATAATTAGTCACCCAATAAAGTGCAGAATCTGTCATTTTCTCTACAACCTCAGGTTTAGAAAAATCTAGTGTAGGCATAAAGGTATCAAACCAGGTTGTTAATCGCTGGTCGTCCCAACGTTCTGTGTTTAAACTACCATCTTCTAGATAAAGGTTTGTCGCCCATTCTGGATGTTCTTTGTATAGTGGATGCTCTTCATGAACATGATTTGCTACATAATCTAGAATGACATTCATATCTCGATTGTGAGCTTCTTCTATGATTTCCTTAAATAATTGTTCATCACCAAAACGATAATCAATTTCAGTATTTGAAATAGGCCAGTAGCCATGGTAACCACTAAATTTTGTTTGTGGCTCAGGCCAAAGTCCATAAGCGCCTTCTGGGTTTTGCGTTATAGGCGATAACCAAATGGTGTTAATTCCTAATTCTTCAAAATAACCGTCCTTAATTTTGGCCAATACTCCTGCGAGATCTCCACCCATGTAATTTGCTTTAGGTAAAATTTCTGGATCAGGTACCGGTTTTGTATTTGAAGTATCGCCATCTAGAAAGCGGTCTACCATCATAAAATATAGGACTTGGTTATGAAAGTCTGATCGCGCAAGTTGAGATGGATCTTGAACTACATTTCCATCTTGTATAGGAACCAATAAATCATTTGCACGACCATTTGCATCACTGGCATAGACTCTTACTAATTGTGTTTGAGAATTACGGTTTGTAAAATCCTTTTCTGGCAGCTCTACTGTATATGAATTACCGTTTTGAGAAGCACTTATCATTTGGTTTTCATAAAGCACCACAATATTTTCAAGTGCTCCAGTAGTGGTAAATGTAAAGCCATTCTCGAGGATTTCACCATAAGCTAATTGTGCTGGCGCAGCTGTTCTAGAATTATCAATCACTCTATTAAAACCTCCCATACCGTTACTGATTACTTGAGGCTCACTACCCGTCAACTGTTCTTCTTTTCCATTTTCAACAAATATGTATTGAAACTTCCCTTGAGGAATCGTTGCATTATAAACCAATTGACCATTTTCTTCTATTAAATCAACGGTTGACCAGTTTGTGAACTCGCCTTTAAGTTTGACATTTTTTGAGTTACCTGTGTAAACAATAGTCATCAGTCTAGAACTACTTTTAAAAACCGGAATATCATTGCGCACACCATCAGTCCATAGAGTCACATGAGAAACATATGGCGCCACAGAGTCCATTTCTATTTTTAATGGCTCATTATAGTTGCGAGTATCCTCATTAAAGAGAACACCTTTACCAGAGGTGATACTATCTAATTGATTAACATCCAGTAAATAATCTGAAGTATATACTTCTGTTCCAGATGTAGAAGAATAAATAGGCGTGGTCATTGCCTCGATAATACTAGGTCTATTATCACCTGTATTCTTTTCTTCTTTTTCACCACAGCTTATTAGAAAGATTGCAATAAGAATAGTTAATAGTTTTTTCATGTTTTAATTTTCCAGTTAGCTTGATCTCACAGAAATACCGAAATGTAATGGCTTACTTCATAATTTTTAAAAAAATCTTTCCTTTCTTTTTTGATCATCTAAATCAATCACCATACTTGTTTTACCTGGCACCTTAAGAGAATCAGAGAGATTCATTTTTTGATTGGTCAGCACATTTACACCACTTTCTTTTCCATTAATTCCTTCTTTGAATCGTTTTAAATCTAGAGTTACTTCCTCTGGATTGTTGTTGATAACTACCATTACGCGACTGTCTTCATTATACCTGAAATACACATAACAGTTACTCTCTGGTACATACTGTAATAGTTTTCCATTATGAATCACCTCTTTATTCTTACGGTAATTCAGTAGTTTTTTAGTGAAGTCCTGAAAGCCTTTTTGATAATCTGTTGGGTTTTTAAAAGCGTTTAATTCATCGCCTTTCCAGCCACCAGGAAAATCTCTACGTATGTCGCCATCGCCATCAGTATCTCTATTTCCAGCCATGCCTATCTCATCACCATAATATAACTGAGGTATTCCTCGAGTAGTTAAAACCAGAGTCATAGCTAGTTTATACTTCTTTAAATCACCATTATACAAACCATCACCATTAATACGATTTGTATCGTGATTACCGGCAAAAACCATTATGTTATCAATGTCTGGATACAGAAAATCATTGACAAAATTCTCGTACACGTGAATCATTCCATCATTCCATTTTTGATCGTCTTGATCAAATACTTTCATTATTGCATCGTGCAACGTAAAATCCATAACGCTAGGTAATCCAGAATTATAATTTCTTAATGCACCTATGGCACTATCTTTTTGCCAAAAAGCAATTTGCGCCTGATCATGCATCCATGTTTCTCCAACGATATTGAAACTTGGGTATTCTTTCATTATTGCTTTAGTCCATTTAGCAATACCTTCTTTTTCATTGTAAGAATAGGTATCCACACGTAAACCGTCTAGACCAGCATATTCAATCCACCAGATCGTGTTTTGTATTAAATAATTTAATGCAAGAGGTTCTCCTTGATTAATATCTGGCATCGTACTTACAAACCAACCTTTCTCTGCATAAGTATCATCTATCTGAGAAACATTAGGATCCATTTGAGTGGTCTGTCTATAAGTAGAGTTTGCATATCCAGCCACAGGAAAATCTTTACCTCTATTATCATCAAATTGATGAATCCAAGTTTGAGTTGGTAAATCCTGCATCATCCAGTGTGTCGCGCCCCAATGGTTGGTCACATAATCCATGATCAATTTCATATCACGTTTGTGCAACTCATCTCCTAAACGTTTATAGTCTTCATTACTACCGTAACGTGGATCTATTTTATATAAATCACTTTGTGCATAAGTGTGATACGAATATTTCTCATCATTATCTTCTAATAGTGGCGTGCTCCACAATGCTGTGGCACCTATATCATCGATGTAATCTAAGTGATCAATAATCCCTTGAATATCACCACCATGACGTCCACCTTTAAAATCACGATTTGCTTTTTCTACAGTATCATCTGTACTATCATTAGACGTGTCACCATTTGCAAAACGATCTGGCATTACTAAATAAATAGCATCACTAGAATCAAAACCTTTTCTATTTCTTGAATTTACACTACGTTCTTTTAACTCATAATCCATGACATAATAAGTATCATAAACATTGAAATTAATACTATAGCTACCTACTTTTTTTTCCACAGTATCAAAAGTGATAAATAGGTAGTTAGGATTTTCTGTCTTACGAATCTTAGTAATTGGTAATTCACTTTCAATTTCTCCTGAGTACGAAGCGATATTTTCTCCATAAAACATTACCTCAACTTGTGAGTGTTCCATTCCAGTCCACCAAAAAGGCGGTTCTATACGTTGAATATCTTGTGCTAGAGATGCTTTCGCGAAAGCGAAACAAAGAATAACACTAAGAATTTGGATTATCTTATTCATATGTTAAGCATTTACCATTTGAGGTTGTAGAGTGATTTCCTCACCATTAATTATCACGTCAACCGGTTCTGTTCCATGCGATGTTACTTGTGTGCCAGATTTATCTACCTGAACATGTAATATCTGATTGCGGAAGTTTAATTTAAAACTAAATCCTTTCCACTGTTCTGGTAACTTAGTTTCAAAACTTGGTTTATCATCCACTATTTTAAGTCCACCAAATCCTTCTACTATGCTCATCCATGTTCCTGCCATACTAGTAATATGACAACCTTCTTCTACCTCTTTATTATAATCATCTAGATCAAGACGTGAGGTTCTTAAATAGAATTCATAAGCTTGATCCATGCGGTCCAATTTTGCCGCTTGAATACTATGAACACAAGGAGATAATGAGCTTTCATGAACTGTTAATGGCTCATAGAAATCAAAGTGTTTTTCTAGTTCTTGTTTAGAAAAATGGTCTTCAAAAAAGTAGAATCCTTGAAGGACATCTGCTTGTTTAATGTAACAACTTCTCAAAATACGATCCCAAGACCATTTCTGGTTAATAGGTCTGTGTTTATTATCTAATTCTTGTACAGGAATAATTTCTTTATCAAGAAAACCATCCTGTTGTAAATAGATTCCTAATTCTTCATCGATAGGTTCATACATCTGATCTGCCACTTCTCTCCAAGATGCAGTTTCTGATCCTGAAAGGTGTGTTAGACCTATGATGCGTTGATAGTCATCATTATATCCGTCTTTTACCTTATCTAGATTTTCCAAGGCTTGATTGATACACCATTTGGCTAAATAGTTAGTATACCAATTATTATTCACATTATTCTCATACTCATTAGGTCCAGTCACACCTAGGATCATGTATTTATTTGCTTTTTGAGAAAAAGTAGCTCGTTGATGCCAGAATCTAGCGATAGCGATCATTACCTCAAGCCCCATTTCTGGCACATAAGAAAAATCACCTGTATATCTCACATAATTGTAAATGGCAAATACCATCGCACCATTACGGTGTATTTCTTCAAAGGTGATTTCCCATTCATTATGAGATTCTTCACCATTCATGGTAACCATAGGATAAAGAGCAGCTCCATTAGAAAACCCTAATTTCTCAGCGTTTTCAATGGCCTTGTCTAGCTGCTCATATCTATATTTCAATAAATTTCTTGCTACCTGTTGATCTTTGGTAGCCATGTAGAAAGGTATACAATATGCCTCTGTATCCCAATATGTAGAACCACCGTATTTCTCACCGGTAAATCCTTTAGGGCCTATATTTAAACGAGCGTCTTTACCTAAGTACGTCTGATTTAATTGAAAGATATTAAAACGGATCCCTTGTTGTGCTTTAAGGTCGCCATCTATAGTAATATCTGCCATTGCCCAAATTTGAGCCCATTGCTCAATCTGACCTTGCAATAATACATCATATCCTGTTAAAGTTGCGTGAGATAAAACTTTTCTAGCCGCATCAAACAATTCATATTGTTGGTGATTTAGGCTAGAACAATATCCTGCGTACTTTCTCAAGGTAACAGTTTCATTCTCTTGTAATTCTAAACTTGCAGAATGACGAATGACTTTACTATTCTGTTCTAAGTGATCTGTATACTGTAAATGCTCTCCATTCTGAACTAATTCTGACTGCATAAAAGTGCAAACATGAAAATTAGTTTTATTAGTTCTACTGCGTATAAAACTTTGATGTTCTTCAGAAACAATTTCTTCTATTTCCCAAAACGCATCATCCCAATTTGAGTCTTCATTAGTAATTCCAGCATCTAGATACGGCTGAAACTCTACCTTCATATCACCTTTTAAAGCGGTAACGTTATAATCGATGACTCCTAACTCATCTATCTCCAGACTAAGAAATCTACGAGCAATTACTTTTACTGCTTTATCATCAGATAAATGTGCTACAAATGTGCGCTCATACCAACCTTCTTTCATATTTAACTCACGGCGGTAATCGGTTACCTTATCCACTTTATGTAAATCGAGAGGTTCACCATCGATAAAAACATCAATACCTATAAAATTGGGTGCATTAAGTACTTTTGCAAAGTATTCTGGATATCCATTTTTCCACCATCCAACTCTGGTTTTATCTGGATAGTATACTCCAGCGACATAACTTCCTTGAAATGTCTCACCACTATATTGCTCTTCAAAATTTGCGCGTTGCCCCATGGCTCCATTCCCTATTGAAAATAGACTCTCGCTAGACTTTACAAGTCCAGGCTTCCATCCTTCTTCTATGATGGACCATGCGTTAGGTTGTATATATTCCTGATTCATTACTTCTTCTTATTCAATAATATATTTATAAAATCTTGTGGCATATCTGTAAAGTGATTAAACACTTGATCTGCCTCATGTAGTATGTTTTGTTCTCCCAGCCCTATAGAAATCATGCCCGCGGTATTTGCAGCTTGTACTCCAGCTACACTATCTTCAAATACAACACTATCTTGAGCACTGTATCCCAACTGATCACAAGCATTAAGAAAAACCTCTGGATCCGGTTTAGCTTTAGTAACATTAGTACCATCTACTATAACATCAAAAAGGTCTTTAATTCCCAATTTTTCTAAGATAGGTCTAGCATTTTTACTAGCACTACCTAAGGCAATGGGTTGTTTTTGTTCTTTAAGCTTGAGTAAAAATTCATGAACTCCTGGTAGAATATCTTTAACATCTAGCGTTTTGATCAACTCTAAGTATTCTTGATTTTTTTGATCCATTTTAGCTTGAAAAACTTCTGGACTAATTTCTTTATTTCCCCATTCTAATATTTTTTTAAGGGAATTAACTCGAGAAACTCCTTTAAGTTGCTCGTTCTCTTTTTCGGTAAAGTTGATTCCTAATGAAGCAGCTAATCGTTGCCATGCTACAAAATGAAATTTTGCGGTATCAACTATAACTCCGTCTAGGTCAAATATGAATGCTTTTTTATTCATTATCTATGGAAGGCTGATATGTAATAGCCTTTTTATTTATGATTAATAAGTTTGAAAATGCAGCGATAATTAGAAAAATTCCCGCTATGGTCATGGCATGAATTGATTCTTCTCCAATCAATTTTTGTAAAAAGACAACACCACCTATTGCTGCAATAATTTGAGGTATAACGATAAACATATTAAAGACACCCATCATTAAACCCATTTTATGAGACTCTACAGAACTTGAAAGCATCGCGTACGGCATTGATAGAATACTACCCCATGCAATCCCTATTAAGCTAAAGGATACAAGTAGTTTATCTGGCTCTCCTGGAATAAAAAACATATATAAAAACCCTAATCCACCTAAAATCAAACTGGCCATGTGGATATATTTTCTATTAATACTGTTATAAGCAGTATAGAAAGTCAGCCCTAAGGCAAACAACATGGATGTGAGTCCGTAAATACCCATTTTAGAACCTACATCATCTGAGGCTTCATTATATGATTTATCTTGTTGTTTATACTCTAAAGCTTTGGCATCATTTAAAAATACTACTTCATCATTAGCATCTCGCATCGTTATTAATTCTCCGTTATCATCTGTAGTAGTTTTAGCAAACTCAATAACATCTGGTTTAGGAGCATTATAGATATGTGAAGTTAAAGCAGGATTTGCAAGCGTCCACATAGCAAAAAAAGCAAACCAAGAAAAAAACTGCACCACACCTAATTTTTTCATAATGAGCGGCATGAGTGCATAAGTTCCTGATATGGTTTCCCACATTCCTTTCTTTTCTTCAGGTTCTTTTTCGGCGTCATCAAATTGTGCGAGTTCTTCTGGTGAGTACTCTTTTGTTGTAAAAATGGTCACTAAAATTGCTGTAATAAAAACAAACGCTCCAACACCAAAAGCCACTTTAACAGAATCTGGCACAACACCAGATGGAGCTTCATTTGATATTTCTAATGTATCGTTCACCCATTTTGGCAAATTGCTTGCTACCCAAGTACCAACTCCTATAATCAAAGTTTGAACTACAAAACCATAGCTGCGTTGAGATTCTGGCAACTTATCTGCAACTAGAGCTCGGAATGGCTCCATTGAAATATTAATAGACGCATCAAGAACTAACAATAGTCCAGCCGCCATCCAAACCTCAGAAGAATAAGGCATAAATAACAAAGCAATCGAGCTTAAAATGGCACCAATTAGAAAAAAGGGCCTTCTGCGACCTAAATTTTTATGCCACGTATTATCACTTAAGTAACCTATAATAGGTTGCACGATTAAACCAGCAAGTGGAGCTGCGATCCATAATAATGGAATCTCATCTTTATTTGCTCCTAACGTCTCAAAAATACGGGACATGGTAGAGCCCTGTAAGGCAAAACCGAACTGAATACCAAGAAATCCGAAACTCATGTTCCAGATATTCCAGAAACCTAACTTAGGCTTTTGCATATCGTTATAATTTAAAATGACGATAAGCCTTATGACTTATCAAAACTTAATGTGTGTGAAGAAGATAAGTTTTGATAGTTTGTCTATAAACTTACATTTCTAGACGACCGCAAGTTAGAAATTACGGTGTAGATTCTCTTTCAATAAGAGAAGTTTTTACGATAACGGTTTCGTAAGTTTCATCTTCTTGATGGTCTGATTCTAGTTTTTGAATCAACTTTGCTGCAGCCAGTCCACCCATTTCTTCGCCTTTCTGACCTATAGTGGTTAATGTAGGACTAGCATACTTAGACAACATACCATCAGTAAAGGCAACTATAGCAACATCTTTAGGTATTTCCTTGCCCATTCCCTGCAGGATTTTACTAGCAGTAACGGCAAACAATTCATTTACAGCTAACAGTCCATCATATTTTCCATCAGTCAAAAAGGCCTTAATCTTATCACCACAGTTTTCAATATCCTCTACTTTTAATATAGCCTGATCATCAACCTCAAAACCTCTTTTCATTAAAGCCTCCTTAAAACCTTGAGTACGCAGCCTTCCTACGTTTACATAATCTGGTGTAGAGATAAGTCCTAGATTTCGACAGTTTTTACGCAATAAGAAATCAGTAGCTTTATTTGCGGCCTCCACGTCATCTATAATGATTTTATCACATGCGATATCATCTGCAACTCGATCAAACATAACAATAGGCATCCCTTGATTAGTGACCTCTCTAAGATGATGAAAATCCTGTCGCTCCATTGTTTCCTTAGAAAGACTCATAACAAAACCATCGATACTACCATTTGCTAACATATCCATATTAACCACTTCTTTATCAAAACTTTCTCCTGACAGACAGATAATAACTTGATAACCTTTCTCATTTGCAACACGTTCTACTCCAGAAATTACTGTAGCAAAAAAGTGATGAACAATTTCAGGAATGATGACTCCTATTTTTTTTGTCTTTTGATTTTTTAAGCTTAACGCTATATTATTTGGCTTAAAATTATATTGCTTAGCATATTCTTGAATCTTGGTTCGAGTTTCCACACTTATTTCATGAGAATCTCTGAGAGCCTTTGAAACAGTTGATATGGAGACCTTTAATTCTTGCGCAATTTTCTTAAGAGTTAATTTTTGAGCCATATTTTTCTAATTAAATAAATAAAGAGTTACGCTTTCGCGAAAGCGTAATATAACATTTAAAAAGTTACTACAAAACCTCGAAAACGTTTTCGTAGAATTACAATACGAAAACGGTTTCTTAACATATTCTTTACATATTTTTGAACCGTGTGAGAAGAAGATATTAACTATTAATTTAAACTAATTTCAGTAATGAATCAAAAATTTAAAACTGCTTTACTGTTTCTAATACTACCTTTGCTAGCTGTTGCTCAAAGTGTTATCACAGGAACAATTAAAGATGCAAGTACTGGATTACCTGTCCCTAGCGCCAGTGTACTTGTTAAGGGAACCTCAAATGGTACCGCAACAGATTTCGATGGGAATTACACTCTTAATAATGTGCCAGATGGTGCGGTCATTGTTTTTTCATACATAGGTTACACTGCTCAAGAGGTAGTGTTTAATGGTCAAAGTTCTATTGATATTTCACTTGCTGAAAACCCATCAGAGTTAGACGCTATTATCCTTATAGGTTATGGTAGCATTAAACAAGAAAATGTTACTAGTGCTCAAGAAACTATTAAGTCAGAAGAGTTTAATAAAGGTGCTATCACCTCACCAGGTCAATTAATCGCTGGTAAAGCTGCTGGTGTGCAAGTTACTGCTGCAAGTGGTCGCCCTGGAGATGGGCCGGTTATACGTGTACGTCCTGGATCTACTTTAAATGGTAATCAAGATGCTCTTTATGTAGTAGATGGTGTGCCGCTAGATCAAAGAAACGCAAGTTTAAACTCCATTAACCCTAATGATATAGAAAGCATTACTATTTTAAAAGATGCATCTGCAACGGCTATCTATGGTAATCGTGCTTCTAACGGTGTTGTTTTAATCACCACAAAAAAGGCTAATTTCAGTAGCGATCTTAAGGTGCGATATGACGTACAGTTTGCTGTTGAAAAAGTAGACAATTATATTGATGTATTGACTGGAGACGAATTCCGTCAGATGGTAGCAGATCAAGGTCGTGATACTTCTATATTAGGAGACGCTAATACTGACTGGCAAGATGCCATCTACCAAAATGGTACTCGTGCTATTCACAACCTTACCATAGAAAAGGGATATGATAACACCTCAATAAGAGCTTCTCTAGGTTATAATAATGAGCATGGAACATTACAGCGCTCTGGTTACGAAAGAGCAAGTTTAAGTTTAAATGTCATCCAAAAGTTACTGGATAATAAATTAAAACTAACCTTCACATCGCAACTAGCACAAGAAGAAATTAGAAATGCTGACACAGGTGCCGTAGGTGCTGCTGTGGTTTTTGACCCAACACAACCTATCTTCAGTGGTAGTGATTTATATGGTGGCTATTTTGAATATACTAACTCTACAGGTATTGAACCTAATGCACCTAGAAACCCACTAGGTTTATTAAATAGTCTTGATTCACAACTAGACAATAGTCAAGCAAGACTTAATATGAATGCAGAATATAAATTACCTGTTGAAGGTCTTAAATTCACTGGTAATGCTGGTATCGATTATAATGAATTTGACTCTTATTCTTTGAGAGATGCAAACTCTGGTGCTGGTGACCGTATTGCTTCAAAAAATTATAGCCGTGGTATAAGAAGAAACAATTTACTTGATGGTCGTTTAGATTATACTAAAGATTTAGAGAAGATAAATACTCAAATGGACCTTACACTGGGTAGTAGTGTTCAAACATTCTTTAGACAGTCATTTGATCGTGGATTAGAAAATGGGTTGCTAGTAGACTTCCTTTCTTCTCCAGATGAAAATTCAATTGTTACCTTCTTTGGTAGAGCATCGTTTGACATTAATGACTTGCTAGTTCTTTCAGGAAGTTATTCTCGTAATGGTAGTTCAAGATTCTCTAAAGACAATAGATGGGCAAACTTCTACGGAGTTAGCGGAGCTTTAAAGTTGACAAACACTGACTTTGTAAAGAACAGTACCGTTCTTTCACAATTAAAAATACGTGGTGGATTTGGTCAGACTGGTCAACAAGATATTAATGATCCATTTGCTTATTTATCTACGTTTACTCCAGGTCAACAAACCGCTGCAGTTCAATTCGGTAATCAGTTTGTAACAACCATACGCCCTGAAGGATCAATAGACTTAGTTTGGGAGACAACAGACCAGTGGAATGCTGGTATTGACTTAGGTTTCTTTAATAATCGTTTAACGGGTAGCGTTGATGGATTTTATAGAGAAACATCCGACCTATTATTATTTGCTCCGCTACCAGCTGGTGGTTTGGAAAATGGTAGTATTCAAAATGCAGGTTCTACTTTAAGTCGTGGAATAGAGACAAGTGTAAATGTAAAAGTCCTAGAGTCGGAGAATATCTCATGGAACATCGGTGCTAATCTTACTTTTCAAGAGATTGAGATTACTGACTTAGCAGGTGACAATGATGATCCTGTTAGTTCTGTAGGTGGTATTTCTGGTGGAGTTGGTAATTTCATTCAAGAATGGGCGGTAGGTTCTGACCCTACTACATTCCATGTTTACCGCCAAGTATATGATCAAGATGGCGCGCCTCTTGACGGTGTCTTTGTTGACACTAATGGTGATAATGTGATTAACGATGCTGACAGAGTACGTTACAAAAAAGCAAATCATGACGCTTATTTTGGTTTAACAACTAACTTCTCTTATAAGAGATTTGACTTAAGTGCTACTTTAAGAGGTGCCGCAGGTGGATATAATTATAACAATGTAAGCTCTAATTCAGCAAACCTTGCGACGATTTTCCCTACTAACACTCAAAATCCGCTTTATTTAAATACTCCATCTGATTTTCTGAATACAGGTTTTAGTGATCAAGAGGTATTTTCTGATTACTATGTTCAAAAAGCTGACTTTGTCAAATTAGATAACGTATCGTTAGGATATAACTTCCCTGGCGACAAAGTTGATATAAGAGCTTCTATTACAGGAACTAACTTATTAACAATTACAGATTACGATGGTGTAGATCCTGAAGTTTTTAATGGAATAGACAACAATTTGTTCCCTAGAAATCGTGGTATCATCTTAGGTCTAGGATTTAATTTTTAAAATTTAAAAAGCAATAATATGAAAATGTATAAATCGATTATTTTGGTTTTCTTAGGTATGCTACTATTCACAGCTTGTGATGATGTGCTTACCGTAGAACCAGATGGGGATTCTCTAACAGAGGCGGATTTATTAAAAGACCCTACTACTTATCGTGGCCTTATTGCAAAAGCCTATGCAGGATTAATGCTAGGTGGTCAATCTGGTGGTGATGGAAATGCAGATATTTCTGGAATCGATGGTGGTTTTTCTAACTACCTGAGATTGTACTGGAACATGCAAGAGCTTACTACTGATGAAGCCATAATAGCATGGAATGATGGTACCATTAAAGATCTTCACGGACATGTATGGACAGATGGGAATGAATTCATCAACGCTATGTTCTCGAGAATCAATTATCAGATTTCTGTATGTAATGAATTCATAAGATTATCTTCTGATTCTAAATTAGATGAGTACGATGTCCCTAGTGATATTAGATCTGAAGTAGCAGAATACAGAAATGAAGCTCGTTTTTTAAGAGCATATTCTTACTATCATGGTATGGATCTTTTTGGAACGATGCCTTTTAGTACAGAAAATACAGATGTTGCAAATGGTATAGACGCTATTAATAGAACAGACCTATTTAACTGGATTGAATCTGAGCTATTAGCAATAGAAGATCAAATTGTTCCTGCAGGAATGAATGAATATGGAAGAGCAGATCAAGCAGCATTACAAATGCTATTGGCAAAATTATATTTAAATGCCGAAGTGTATACTGGAACTGAACGTAATGATGATGCTTTAACTTATATCAATAAGGTAATCAATGGTGGATATACAATCCCGACGGTACCTTATGCGTACAGTTTCTATGCTGATAATGATAGTAACGGAGCTCAAAGTGAGTTTATTTGGACTTTAAACTTTGATGGTTTAAATACGCAAACATTTGGTGGTACAACTTATTTAACTCACGCACCAGTCGGTGGTGATATGGACCCATCTGAATTTGGAATCAACGGTGGTTGGGGTGGTATACGTACTACAAAACAATTTGTAGAATTGTTTCCAGGCATGGAAAATAGCGCAGATCAACGAGAGACTTTCTTTACACAAGATCAAAATCTTGAGATCGCAGACGTAGGTCGTTTTAAAGATGGATTTGCCATTCAAAAATTTAAGAACATAGATGTAAATGGTAACCCAGGTAGCGATACTGTAGGTGACTTTGTAGACATCGACTTCCCAGTCTTCCGTCTATCTGATGCATATTTAATGTATGCTGAAGCAACTGTAAGAGGTGCAGCTGCTGGAGATCTTAACATTGCAGAAGGATACATCAACCAGCTAAGAGAAAGAGCATATGGAGATACTAGTGGTAACATTACCGCTAGCGATATCGACCTAGATTTTATACTAGATGAAAGAGCTAGAGAATTACACTGGGAAACTCATAGACGTCAAGATTTGATCCGTTTTGGTAAATTCACAACAGGTAAAGTATGGGCATGGAAAGGTAATGTACAGTCTGGGACGACAACCGCACCATTCCGTGATCTTTTACCTATCCCAGCACAAGAATTAAATTTAAATCCTAACCTAATCCAGAATCCTGGATATTAATTATAAATAAGCAATACGATGAAAAAGTTTTCAATATTAATACTATCGTTTTTAGCAATTGCTGCTATCACTTCATGTGATGACAATGATTCTGAAGAATTCAATTTAAATACTAATACTGCTGGAGAAATTACTTTATCTCCAGGATCTGGAGCGTTTGAAGTAACAGAATTCAATGGTGATGACCTAGCTGAGCGTTTTACTTGGAATGCAATAAGTTTGGAAGTACCTGTACAAATAGATTACACACTTCAAATGGATACTGAAATGGGTGACTACAGTGCACCACAAGTATTAGGAGCCAGCACTGACACAAACGTGGCAATTACCTATGAAACCCTTAACGCTGCTGCGGTTGCATTAGGAGGAGAAGCTACTGTTGCAAGCAACTATAAATTAAGAGTATTAGCTACAACTGCAGATCCTGCTGTAAGTCCAGTAGTTTCAAACGAAGTAACTATAATTATCACACCTTTTGCAGCTTATCCTTTTTCTGATTTATATCTAGTTGGTGCTGCAACAGAAGCAGGATGGAGTAATGACAACAACAATCCTGCATTGTTCCGTGATCCAGCAAATGAAACGGTATATTATTATACTGGATACTTTAATGGTGATGAATTTAAATTACTTTCTACACCAGGATTCTGGCAACCACAATATGGTGAGCGCAATGGAGCTGTAGGAGTTAATGACGGTGGCGGTAGTGACCCTAACTCATTTGCTGCACCTGCTGCAGGTTACTATGACTTTGTGGTAGATGTAGATGGCGTGACCAACTCTTCAGAAGGAGCTTCTAGTTTCTCTATGACTGCAAACAGTGCTGCAGCTACTGCAACAACGTATATGACTGTAGGAATTATTGGTGATAGTACTCCAGCAGGTTGGGGCGCTAGCACTGCGATGAATCAATCTAGTTTTGATCCACACAAATGGAGTTTAAGAAATGTAACTCTTATTTCTGGAGAATTAAAGTTTAGAGCAAATGATGACTGGGCAGTAAACTGGGGAAGCGACACAGAATTCTCTGGACAAGGTACGCAAGACGGACCAAATGTACCAATCGCTCCTGGAGCATACGATATCTTTTTCAATGATTTAGATGGTCGTTACATTCTAATTCCAGTTCAGTAAACAATGAACTTATAATAATTAAAAAGGGCTGGCAACAGCCCTTTTTTGGCTTAAATAACTCACTATGAAAAATTATTTACTTATACTATTAACGGTTTTTGCATTCGCTTTCGCGAAAGCGCAAGTCACCACAAACCCTTCAACACCTACACAAACCGATCAAGTCACATTAATTTTTGATGCGACTGGAACAGCTCTAGAGAACGAAACGACTAATCTATATGCACATACTGGAGCAAACATTAATGGAACTCGATGGCAAAATGTAGTTGGTAATTGGGGACAAAACACAGTACAACCGCAATTTATTAACACAACGGGTAATTTATATGAGGTAACCTTACCTGGTTCTCTAGAAAGTTTCTATGGTGCAATGAGTACAGATAACATTTCAGAGATTTGTTTAGTAATTAGAAATGCTGCTGGAAGTAGCCAGACCGCAGATATCTTTTTACCTGTTTTTCAACCAGGCTTAAACACCTTAATCACCGCACCAGCAAATGGAGATATCTTCGCATTGAATCAAACCATTAATATTACTGGCGATGCTTCACAAAACGCATCACTTGAATTAAAAGTTAACAATTCATCAATAGGCACTGCGAGTAGTGCTATGAATATCACGGCGCCATACACATTTAGTACTACTGGTAATCATACTATAGAATTAATTGCAAACAATGGTGCACAGCAAGTGACCGATGTTATTGATGTCTTTGTTCCTGCAACTACACAAACACAAGTTCAACCAGCAGGACTTAAAAACGGAATTAATGAAAATGCAGATGGTAGTATCACTTTTTTACTGGCCGCTCCAGGAAAAACTGATGCTGCTGTAATAGGTGATTTTACAAATTGGAATTTGGATACCAATTTTCAGATGTATAAGGATGGAGATTATTTTTGGGTAACCATACCTTCCACATACTTTACAACTGGACAAACTTTTCAATATCAATATATCGTTGATTATACAATCAAAGTTGCAGACCCTTATTCTGGATTGATTTTAGACCCAGATAGTGATCAGTATATTAAGCCAGGGAATTTCCCTAATTTACCAGTATACCCAACCGGATTAACTACAGGTGACGTTTCATTATACACGTATCAAGCTACACCATATAATTGGACTGTTAACAATTTTCAAAAGCCGGATAAAGAGAACTTAGTCATCTATGAGCTTCTTGTAAGAGATTTTTCTGAAGCTGATAGTTTTCAAGAAGTAATTAATCGCATCGATTATCTGGAAACACTAGGAATAAACACACTTCAATTGATGCCTATCAATGAATTTGAAGGAACCGATAGTTGGGGTTACAACCCTAAATTTCATGGAGCGTTAGATAAAGCATACGGTACACCAGAAAAATTTAAAGAACTAGTGGACCTTTGTCACTCAAAAGGTATTGCAGTAGTCATTGATGTGGTGTATAACCATGCTTTTTCTCAAAGCCCTTTATGTCAAATGTGGTGGGATGAAAACAACTTTAGACCAGCTGCAAATAACCCTTATTTAAACTCGTCTCCAACTCATGACTTTAATGTAGGTTATGATTTCAATCATGAGAGTCAATGGACTAGAGATTATGTGAAGCAAACTTTACAATATTGGATTGATGAATACCGTATTGATGGCTTCAGATTTGATCTATCTAAAGGATTTACACAAAACTTTACGTTGGGTAATATAGGTGCCTGGAGCGCATATGATCAATCCAGAGTGGATATACTGAACGATTATAAAAACACGATATGGAACGCAAATAGCAATGACATATATATGATTTTAGAGCATTTAGGTGATAATTCTGAGGAAACTGCTCTAGCTAATGCAGGGTTTATGCTTTGGGGTAAAATGACCGATGAATTCAATCAGAACTCTATGGGTTATTCTAGCAATCATGATGTATTTAGATCATATTATCTTGCGCGTGGATGGAATGACCAACACCTAGTTGCCTATGCCGAAAGTCATGATGAGCAACGTTTAATGTATAAGAATCTGAACTTTGGTAATGCAGCTAATTCATCACACAATGTTCGTAGTCTACCCGTTGCCTTGGATAGACAGGAAGCAATAGCAGCAATTCTTTATAGCATTCCAGGACCTAAAATGCTGTGGCAATTTGGCGAGCTAGGCTATGAGATAGATATCGATCAGAACGGTCGTACAGGTCGTAAACCCATCCCATGGACTTTAAATTATGATACAGATCAGGACAGAATGGATCTATACGATGTCACTGCAACCATGATAGGCTTTAAGACTCAATATCCAGACACTTGGAATACTACAAATAATAATCTTGATGTGTCTGGTGTTACAAAGCGTATAAATTTGGATGGACCTGTATTTGATGTAGTCGTTGTCGCTAACTATGGCGTAACTGCACAAAACGTTAATCCTAATTTCAGTCAAACTGGAACTTGGTATGAATATTTCAGCAATGCAAGTATGAATGTTACTAATCCTACTGCGATGATTAATTTGCAACCAGGAGAATATCGAGTTTACTCAACACAGCAACTACAAGACCCATTGAGTAACATAGAGATAACTGATCATACGGAATCCGACATTAAATTATTTCCTAATCCAGCTCAAAATTCATTCAGGCTATCTCAAGATATAGAACATATCAGTATTGTAAATATGAACGGTCAACAAGTATTGGAGTACAACGAGAATTTATCTACTTATTCTATAGAAAATTTAAATACTGGAGTTTATATAATCAATGTTAAAACAGAGAAAGGAAATCGACGAATAAAGCTAATAAAGCAGTAATTAATCAGATTAATTATGATTTCATCGATTAACCATTTTCATAGACGCTAATTTTAAGTAATAAATGATTATAGCAGGATATTTGAAGTGCTCGAATATAGGATTTAAGTTTTCCCTAAAAATTTAGTATCCGATTTAAGTGTAACCTAATACTCTTTTCATAATTCATTCGGTTACGAAAGCCTATCTCACGATAGGCTTTCTTTGTTTTAAGACACTTTAAATCAGTTTTATTGCTTTTTAACGATATTAGAAAATATGTAAGATTTTATTTATCTTTATGCGTGCATAATAAAGATTATTGCATAGGAATAATATTATTATTCTAATAACTCTTACTCTTTTCAAACCAGAGTTATTTAGCCCGTCTTGCGACGGGCTTTTTTTATTGATAGAATATTATTTGAAAAGTTGTCTTTCTAAAAGAAAAGTGGTGAGTACCACATCAAAATTATTCTGAATATCTACAGGCATATACTTAATTCTATTTTGACCACAACGCACTCTTAATTTTTCAAAATAAGCAGTCACCGCTTCTTTATATACTTCTTTGACATTATCTGCATATAAATCGATATGATCACCTGTTTCCACATCTGTATATCGTGATGGTTTATTAGAAAAATTAAAATCTATTTCAGTAGCACTATCGAAAGTATGAAAGAGTACTACATCATGTTTATTATACTTTAGATGCCTTAATGCCTCAAAAAGTTCTTTTTCTGCAACATCACTTTGAAACATATCTGTAAATAGGAAAATAAGCGATCGTCGCTTCATTTTCTCAGCAATCTCATGTAAATACTTATAGGTATTAGTTGTTGCACCACTAGGCTTATTAACGGCAATTGCTGATAATTGGTCTAATAACATATTGTGATGCCTATCACTACCCTTTTCAGGAGCATAGTACTCATAAGTATCACTATAAATAGATAATCCTACAGCATCTCGTTGCTTTTTAAGAACGTTCATAACACTGGCCGCCGCTAGTGCACTATATCCTATCTTATTAAGATTACCTAATTGTTGCTGTGACACTTCAGGAAAATGCATGGATGGACTATTGTCTATAATAAGATGACAACGCAGATTAGTCTCTTCATCATATCGTTTTGTGTAAAGCTTATCTGTTTTGGCAAATAATTTCCAGTCTATATGACGCGTGCTTTCACCTGGGTTATAGATTTTATGTTCAGCAAATTCAGCACTGAAACCATGAAAAGGAGATTTATGCATTCCAGATATAAAACCTTCTACCACCTGACTGGCTAGTAATGCAAGATTTTTAAAGCCTGTCGTTTTATTTAACTCCTTTTGAATATCCATTTTGTGAAGATAAGAGTATCAAAATTATTTGCAAATAATCTTTTTATAAATGTAATCGAGCTGTGAATTATCACGCTTTCGCGAAAGCGTGAACATGACTAGAAAATAACTAAACCATTCTAAATTTTCACGACCATCTTACCTTTATTTTTTCCCTTAAACAAATCAATAAAAGCTTGTGGTATGGAGTCAAATCCATTTACGATTGTTTCTTCATGCTTTAGTTTTCCTTCCTGTAACCATTTAGAAAGTTGTTGAACACCTTCTGGAAAATCTTCTTCAAAATTACGGACGATAAAACCTTGCATCTTTACACTCTTTTTAACTAAGGTTGTTTCTAAACGAGGACCAGTAGGTTGCTCTGTTTCATTATAAAGCGAGATAGCACCGCAATTAATGACACGCCCGAAGCGATTAATATTTTTCATGGCAGCATCTAAGGTATAACTACCTACATTATCAAAATATATATCGATTCCATCTGGTGCGTGTTCTTTAATAGCCGCTGCCAAATCATCTGTCGTGTTGTAATTAATAGCTGCATCAAATCCTAGCTGATCGGTAAGTAGCGATACTTTTTCATCAGATCCAGCAATCCCGATGACACTCAATCCTTCAATCTTACCTATTTGACCTACTATGGAACCTACAGCACCAGCTGCTCCAGATACTAATAATGTTTGGCCTTTTTTAGGTTCTCCTATCCTATTTAAACCAAAATATGCAGTCAGTCCAGTTAATCCTAAAACACCCAAATAAGCACTTAACGCAATGTGATCACTACTAATCTTACGTAAAGTATCTCCAGTATGCACTTGATACTCTTTCCAGTCCAACATACCTGTTAAAAAATCACCTTCCTTATATTTTTCATTTTTACTCTCAACTACCTCAGCAACTACAGTGGAAGCGATTGGTTTATTGATTTTGAATGGCTCTATATAAGACTCTTCGTCTCGCATGCGTCCTCTTAAATATGGATCAACGGAAACATATTTTGCTTTCAGAAGTACTTCACCAGATTTTACAGAAGGTTGTTCCTCTTTAATGATTTCAAAGTCATCTGTTTGAGGAGTTCCGTTTGGTCTTTGTTTTAATACTATTGCCTTGCTCATAATCAGTAAATTTAATTTCAAGATACTGTAATGGTCAATACAACTGTACTATCATAATATTAAAGTTAGAGTGAATAGGTTAAATATTTATGAAGGTTTAAATCAATGGTATAAAAATCTCAATTTCAGGTATAAAAAAAACCTGTTTCAATAAAGAAACAGGTCTGTTTATAAAGTAAGAACTTTATTCTAGTTCAATAATGCGTCTATAGCATCTGTGTATGCATTCTTAGGAGCAACACCTACTTGACGTCCTACTACTTCTCCGTTTTGGAAAACTAGAACTGTAGGAATGTTACGAACACCATATTTTGCAGCAAACTCTTGATTTGCGTCTACATCCATTTTACCTACGACAGCTTTACCATCATAGTCAGTAGCTACTTCATCAATGATAGGACCTACCATACGACATGGTCCACACCATGCTGCCCAGAAGTCAACCAATACTGGCTTTTCACTGTTTAATACTGTTTCTTCAAAATTTGCATCTGTTATTTCTAGTGCCATCTTAATTGCTGTTTTAATTTCTATATACAAAAGTAATCAAATCCTATTCCATATCACAGGTTGTCACCATTAGACTTACTTATAGCGATATGTCGCTTAGTGATTTACTATTAATTCACACCGTAGTTAATGCCTTGTTCATCTAATAAGGCTAATAGTTCATTAGTTACATTTACTTTCTTTAAACGACTAGGCATATTTAGTGAAATCTTTTCCTCATGATCAACAAGGTTAAAAAATAATTGATGATCACCTTTATGCGTTTCTATAATGTCTTTTAACCATTCCACTCTATTTTCAACAACTTCACTAATATGGAATTGAATGGTTAGTTTCTTTGCACTACTAGCCATTAAGTCTTGTAGTTGTTGCATAGCCATAAAATTTATACGTGGATCTGTAGGCTTACCAGTCTTCTTATCAATCCAACCTTCCTTGATTTTTATCTTACAATGAATAAAAGAATTAGGAACTAAGAAGTGTCTAAATTTCAAGTAATCTTCATTAAAAAGTCTAAACTCAAAACTATCTTCATAGTCCTCTACCGTAAACATTCCCCAACCCTTATTGGTTTTAGTAATACGATGTTGCACATCACTTATGACGCCACAGAAAGTCAGATCTCGATTCACTAAACCATGTAAGTCTTTTAAGCTAGACAGTCCTGTATTACAGAAAAATTCCATCTCTTTTTTATAATCATCGAGTGGATGACCTGAGATATAAATACCTACAACTTCTTTTTCACGTTTCAACTTCTCCATCGTGCCCCAATCTTCACAGATAGGTAATTCTGGTTCTGGAATTTGCACATCACTGGCTTCTCCAAAAAGACTTACCTGAGCACTATTTTCATTTTCTTGATATTTTTGAGCATATTTCACCACTTGCTCTAGAAAAATCTGACCATTATCAGATTGATGAAAATACTGTGCTCTATTCTCACCACCTAATCCATCAAAACCACCACTTAAGGCTAGTGCTTCAAAAGACTTCTTATTTGCAGCACGCAAATCAATACGCTTTGCCATATCAAAGATACTTTTGTACGGACCATCCTTTCTATTTTCAATAATGGTCATTACAGCTCCATGACCTAAGCCTTTCACTGCTCCCATCCCAAAACGTACGGCACCATGCTTATTTACAGTAAACTTATAATTAGACTCATTTACATCTGGTCCTAGTACGGGTAATCCCATATGCTTACACTCATCCATAAATTTAGTAACGTCCTTAATCTGATTCATGTTATTAGATAAGGTTGCTGCCATAAACTCGGCTGGATAGTTAGCTTTTAAATAAGCCGTTTGATAACCTATCCATGCATAACATGTAGAGTGAGATTTATTAAATGCATAAGATGCAAATGCTTCCCAATCTTTCCATACTTTTTCCAGTATTTCACGATCATGACCGTTTGATTCTCCGTTATCCAAGAATTTAGGCTTCATTTTTTGTAGGGTAGCCATTTGCTTTTTACCCATCGCCTTACGCAAGACATCTGCCTCACCTTTTGAGAAGTTTGCAAGCTTTTGAGAAAGCAGCATTACTTGCTCTTGATAGACCGTAATACCATAGGTTTCTGAAAGATATTCTTCCATACCATCAAGATCATAGCTTATCTCTTTAACACCATGTTTTCTATCAATAAAATCTGGTATATATTCAAGCGGACCAGGTCGATACAAGGCGTTCATTGCAATTAAATCTGCAAATTGCGTCGGTTTTAAATCACGCATATACTTTTGCATACCAGCACTTTCATACTGAAATATCCCTACGGTTTTACCTTCTTGAAAAAGCTCATAAGTTTTAGCATCATCTAATGGTATAGACTCAATATCCAGATCAATATGGTGTCGCTCTTTAATGATGGCAACGGTATCTTTAATCTGACTTAATGTTTTAAGCCCTAAGAAGTCCATCTTCAACAGTCCAGCACTTTCTACAACCTCATTATCAAATTGGGTCACATAAAGGTCTGAATTTTTTGCGGTAGCAACCGGCACAAAATTAGTTAGTGGCGCAGGTGTTATAATCACCCCACAGGCATGGACTCCAGTATTTCTTACAGAACCTTCTAAAATTCGAGCTTGTCTTAAAGTCTCAGCAGCAAGGTCTGATCCTGCTGCGATTCCTCTAAGTTCTTCAACCATGTCAGCATCCTCACCACGGAATTTGCTACGAACCTCATTATCTTCAAGAGCAAAAATCTTTTTAAGCTTAGAAAAATCAGGAATTAATTTTGCAATATGATCTGCCTCGTTAAGTGGTAAATCTAATGCTCTTGCGGTATCTCGTATGGAAGATTTTGCCGCCATGGTACCATAAGTAATAATTTGAGCTACCTGACTGGCTCCATACTTTTCAATAACATAATCCATTACTTTATATCGATTTTCATCATCAAAATCGATATCAATATCTGGCATACTTACACGATCTGGATTTAAGAAACGCTCAAAAAGTAAGTCGTAATGTATCGGGTCTACATTTGTAATCCATAAACAATAGGCGACCACACTACCTGCTGCACTACCACGACCAGGACCTACTGCTACATCCATATCTCGAGCAGCTTTTATAAAGTCCCAAGTAATTAGGAAATATCCCGGATATCCCGTTTTACGGATCGTTTCTAGTTCAAAATCTAGACGTTCTTCAATCTCTGGTGTAATCTCACCATAACGTATTTTTGCACCTTCATAAGTTAAGTGTCTTAGGTACGCATTCTCACCACGTTTTTCATTATCATGTTCATCTTGCGCATCTAGAAACTGTTCTGGAATATCGAACTTAGGTAATAGTACATCTCGTGCTAGTTCAAAGGGTTCAATCTTATCTAGAACTTCGCTAATATTAAGAATCGCCTCAGGCAAATCCTTAAACAAAAGTTTCATCTCTGTAGCAGATTTGTAATAGTACTCTTGATTAGGCAATCCATATCGATAACCACGTCCACGACCTATAGGTGTCGCTTGCTTTTCCCCATCTTTTACACATAATAAAATATCGTGTGCATTTGCATCTTCCTTATGTATGTAATAAGTATTATTAGTCGCTACCATTTTGACATTATGCTTTCGCGAAAGCGATATCAAAACCTCATTTGCTCTATCTTCATCTTCTTGTCCATGACGCATGATCTCAACATATAAATCATCGCCGAATTCTTCTTTCCACCAAAGAAGTGCTTCTTCGGCCTGATTTTCTCCTATGTTGAGGATTTTTGAAGGCACTTCTCCATACATGTTACCAGTAAGGACGATAACGTCTTCTTTAAACTCTTGAATTAATTTTTTATCAATTCTAGGAACATAATAAAACCCATCTACGTATGCCTTACTAGACATTTTTGCAATGTTGAGATAACCATTTTTATTTTTGGCCAGCAGTACGATTTGATACCCATTATCTTTATGGGACTTATCATTCATATCCTCGCAGACAAAAAACTCACAACCTATAACAGGTTTTAATGGCTTTTTTTGCAACTCATTATCATCATCATTTACTAGGCTCGCATTATGGGCTTTTACCGCTTTTACAAAATGAAAAGCTCCCATCATATTTGCATGATCTGTCATGGCCACAGCAGACATATCATTTACAGCAGCTGCCTTTACCAGATCTTGAACACTTGCTGTGGACTGTAAAATAGAGAATTGAGAATGAGAATGTAAATGAGCAAATTGAACCTCATTAAGTTCTTCTAGATTCTCTTTAATTTCTTGTTTAGAAAGCTCTGGTGACGCAGATTCTTTAAGTTGATCTGATGCTTTCTTGAGATTAATATGAGTAATCCCTACAGGTCGTATAGGTGCGGGATTCTGTTGTTGAAATCGTACAAAGTAATCGTCTGCAACGTCCAGTTGTTGTTTGGAATATTGTTGCTTACGTATTAATTCTAAGAAACATCTAGTTGTCGCTTCAACATCTGCAGTGGCGTTATGGGCTTCTCCAAACGGTTGATTAAAAAGAAACTGATGTAACTCTGTAAGTGTAGGTAACTTAAATTTACCACCACGACCACCAGGTATCTGGCATAATTGTGCGGTGTGTTCTGTACATGTATCTAGTACTGGGATCTCTTGTAAATCGTTTGCGATTTGAGTTCTTTCAAACTCGGCTCCAGTAACGTTTAAATCAAATTTTAAATTCTGACCTACTACAAATTTTGCTTTACTAAGTGCTATGTTGAATTCAGACAGCATTTCTTCTAGCGGCACACCTTGCTGATCTGCCAGTGCTGTAGAGATACCATGAATACGCTCTGCATCATAGGGTATATCAAAACCGTCTGGCTTAACTAGATAATCTTTGTGCTCAATAAGGTTACCCATTTCATCATGCAATTGCCATGCGATTTGAATGACACGTGGCCAGTTATCTACATCTGTATAAGGTGCATCCCAGCGTTTAGGTAATCCTGTGGTTTCTGTGTCAAAAATGAGATACATAGTAGAATGAGTGTTGAGTTATCGAGTTGTCAAATTATTATTATTAAGTCAAAAAAACCAGTTATACTCAACTAGTTAATTAGCTTAAAAACAGTAGCTTAAAAATCGATTAAAATTTAAAATCAGAATTTTAAATATACGTGATTGAAACTCTTTTTAAAAATGTAGTTATGAACAAAAGCGACAAAAGATTTACCTTTTTACATCTAAAAAAAAGACCCTTTTGATGTCTCAAAAGGGTCCTCAATCAATAATCTACGGAAATTATGCTATGCTTTCCATCGCACTTACTTTATTTAATGCTGTTTGAACATTATCACGATGTTTTGTTAACAATGAATTTGTTGACGGTGGTAATGTCATATCTGCAATTATGGTATTATACTCTTCTACAGCAGCTTTTTCTCCTCTTATTGCCTCTTCTAACATGCTTTCTTCATTATCTGAAGTAAAAGTAGACTTAATGTTCATCCATGCGCGGTGTGCATCACCTTTTACACTTGTTCCTTTATCTGGAGATACTCCGTAGCTGCGGATTTCATTTTTAAGCTCGTGACCAAAATCATATCGTTCTTGTGCTTGATTTTCAAAAAATCCTTTTAATCGTTTACTATCCACTTTTTCTTTGGCTAATTTATATCCAGCCTCAGCATCATAGTTTTTTTCTAATAATTCATTTAACTTATTTGCTACTTCTTCTGTGTAATTCATAATATTAGTTTGTATGGTTATTTAATTAATATGTCTCAATATACAGACAGGCTACGGTTCAGACCTAGCGATTAACATGGGTTTACATCAAGCTTAATATAGATTTAAGTTTATGACATGGATACAACCCATTCTTGTTAAAAGACTTAACTTTTGAAATGCATAAAGAGTAAGTGATACACGCTTTCGCGAAAGCGTACAAAAAAAGCGACCTTACATTAATTGCAAGGTCGCTTTACATTAAGTAAATAAGTAAGTTCTATGAACCGCACATCTCGCAGTCATCTCCATTGCTTGCTGCTTCCTTTGCACGCAATAGGATTTCTTTATATTCTGCAGCCGTCATTTCTTCACTCTCTGTAACGACTTTTGTATTAATAATATCTGCAGCAGCTTCCATAACTTTTGCAGCGGCTGGAGAATGATCTTCTATAAGTACTGGTGCAACTGCTGGCTGTGCAACTGGAGCTTTTTTAGCTTCTTTAGTTACCGTAAACTTAATAGCATCTACAGCTGCCTTAGTTCTTAAATAGTACATTCCTGTTTTAAGACCGCTCTTCCATGCATAGAAATGCATTGAAGTAAGCTTAGACGTTGTCACGTTTTCCATAAACAGGTTTAACGATTGAGACTGATCAATGAAGTAACCACGTTGACGAGACATATCGATGATATCCTTCATCTTTAATTCCCATACCGTTTTATACAATTCTTTGATATCTTCTGGAATACCTTCTATCGCTTGAATAGAACCATTATTTCTCATAATAGCATTCTTCAAACTATCATCCCAAAGCCCTAGGTCTACTAAGTCTTTCAATAAGTGCTTATTAACTACAATAAACTCACCAGATAGTGTTCTACGTGTATAGATATTTGAAGTATATGGCTCAAAGGCTTCATTATTACCTAAGATTTGTGAAGTACTTGCTGTAGGCATAGGCGCTACTAGAAGTGAGTTTCTCACACCATGCTCCATTACCTTAGTTCTTAAATCTGACCAATTCCAACGACCGCTTAAATCTGAATCATTGATATTCCACATATTGAACTGGAACTCTCCTTGTGACATAGGTGATCCTTCAAATGTTGAATATGCTCCTTCTTCCTGAGCCATTTCCATAGAAGCTTCACATGCTGCAAAATATAAAGTCTCAAAAATCTCTGAGTTTAATTTCTTAGCCTCGTCACTTGTAAACGGTAGACGTAACATGATAAAAGCATCTGCTAGACCTTGAATACCTAGTCCAACAGGTCTGTGACGCATGTTAGAATTTCTTGCCTCTATTACTGGGTAATAGTTGCGATCAATTACTTTATTTAAGTTACGTGTTACTCTTTTAGTTACTTTATAAAGTGCTTTATGATCAAACGCACCATCTTTTATAAACATAGGTAGTGCTATAGACGCTAGGTTACATACAGCCACCTCATCTGGAGAAGTATACTCCATGATCTCAGTACATAAGTTTGAAGACCTGATGGTTCCTAGATTCTTCTGGTTAGACTTATTATTTGCTGCATCTTTATACAACATATATGGTGTACCAGTCTCTATTTGAGATTCTAATATCTTATCCCATAGCTCACGCGCTTGAATTGTTTTGCGACCTTTTCCTTCTTGCTCATACTTTGTATAAAGCGCTTCAAATTCATCTCCATAAACATTATAAAGGTCTGGACATTCATGTGGACACATTAAAGTCCATGTATCGTTTGCCTCAACTCTTTTCATAAATAGATCAGACATCCACATCGCATAGAATAAATCGCGCGCACGCATTTCTTCTTTACCGTGGTTTTTCTTAAGGTCTAAGAAATCAAAAATATCTGCATGCCATGGCTCCATGTAAATAGCAAAAGAACCTTTACGTTTTCCTCCACCTTGATCTACATAACGTGCTGTGTCGTTATAAACCTTAAGCATAGGAACAATTCCATTTGAAGTACCGTTAGTACCACCAATGTAAGAACCTCTAGCACGTATGTTGTGAATAGACAATCCTATTCCACCAGCACTTTGTGAGATTTTAGCTGTTTGCTTTAATGTATCATAAATCCCTTCTATACTATCATCTTGCATCGTTAATAAGAAGCAAGAAGACATTTGAGGTTTAGGCGTACCAGCATTAAATAACGTAGGAGTTGCATGAGTAAAGAACTTTTTAGACATTAGCTCATAAGTCTCTATAGCTGCATCTAAATCATCCATATGAATCCCTACAGAGACACGCATCAACATATGTTGTGGACGCTCTGCAATTTTTCCATTAATTTTTAATAAATAACTACGTTCTAATGTTTTAAACCCAAAATAATCGTACCCAAAATCACGATTATAGATAATGGCCGAGTTCAAGCGGTCTGCATTATCTTGTATTACTTGATACACCTCATCAGAGATCATAGGTGCTTTTTTCTCTGTACGTGGATTTACATATTCATATAAATCAGTTACCACATCAGTGAACGTCTTCTTTGTATTCTTATGTAAGTTAGAAACAGAAATACGTGCCGCTAGACGAGCATAGTCTGGATGAGCCGTGGTCATTGTTGCAGCCGTTTCTGCAGCCAAATTATCTAATTCGCTTGTAGTAACTCCATCATACAATCCATCAATCACACGCATCGCAACTTTTACAGGATCTACATGATTACTTAGACCATAACATAACTTACGTACTCTCGCTGTGATTTTGTCAAACATTACTGGCTCCTTGTGGCCGTCTCTTTTTACTACAAACATATTGAACTAGTTTTTGGGTTAAGAGAAAAGGATTCTAATCCCATTCTCTAAAAATTGGGTTATTATTTTTGAGGATAAACTATTTACTCCTCGATACTCTATTTTGGAACAGCTTTTAAAGCTGCAGGGTTTTAGCAGCTACTAACTAGAAGTCAGCATCTAAGGAGAAAGAATCCATTGAACTCTTATCATCTTTAGTACTATTCATCACACCAGCTTTTTGGTATTCACCTACTCTTTTCTCAAAGAAGTTAGTTTTACCTTCCATACCTATTAAATCCATAAAATCAAATGGATTAGTAACATTATACACAGGATCACATTCCAGCTCACCTAATAAACGATCAGTTACAAACTCTAGATATTGCGTCATTAATTTTGCGTTCATACCTATTAAACTAGCCGGCAAAGACTCCGTAATAAATTCACGCTCGATATTTAAAGCATCAACAATAATTTCTGTGATGCGCTCCTTAGGCACTTTGTTTACGAGATGATGGTTGTGTAGGTGTACTGCAAAATCACAGTGCATACCTTCATCACGTGATATCAACTCATTAGAAAAAGTAAGTCCTGGCATAAGACCACGTTTTTTCAACCAGTAAATTGAACAGAATGCACCAGAGAAAAAGATACCTTCTACCGCAGCAAATGCGATTAAACGCTCTGCAAATGATGGACTTTCAATCCACTTCATTGCCCAGTCTGCCTTTAATTTGATGGCTGGGAAATTCTCGATGGCTCTAAAGAGCTGATCTTTTTCTGCATCATCCTTTACGTAAGTATCGATAAGTAAAGAATAAGTCTCTGAATGAATGTTTTCCATCATGATCTGGAAACCGTAGAAAAACTTAGCCTCAGAATATTGCACTTCATTCACAAAATTCTCTGCAAGATTTTCATTCACAATACCGTCACTAGCCGCAAAAAACGCAAGGATATGCTTTATAAAGTAACGCTCGTCAGAATTCAATGAATTTTGCCAGTCTGTAATATCAACTTGCAGATCGATTTCCTCAGCAGTCCAAATACAGGCTTGTTGTTTCTTATACCATTCCCATAAATCATCATGTTGAATAGGAAAAATAACAAATCTATCTGGGTTCTCTTGTAAAATTGGTTCTTGAGTCGTCTGCATGTGTCCTTTTATTTTTCTCGGTTATTTCTTCTAGTTTGAAGAGTAACAAATATCAAAAATCATAGAGAGGAAACTAGCATCTTAACAATTTGCTTTTAAACAAGTTTTCAACATGATCACGAGCAAATTAAATTGTTAAAAAAAAATTAATCTGATTAACTAAAGCACTGACTACCATTTATTTAAAATTTCGTCTAACTTTCAATGCATTTGAGAGAAACAAGGTATTACAAGTCTACGTTTTATCACTGATAAGCTACAATATTTAGTCTAATTCCTACATTTTTGACATGTTCATACAGGAAGAAGTTATTCACGCTTTCGCGAAAGCAAATTGTTAAAAAGTGATTTTCAAAAACGCAGATTTAAGATTTTGATGACCAATTTTGAGCTATTTCTTCTAATTCTTCATACCAAGCAATTCCGAATTTACGAACGAGAGCTTCCTTTAAAAATTTATAAACTGGAACACCTAACTCTTCACCTAATGTACACGCGTCATCACAAATTTGCCACTTGTGATAATTCACCGCTTTAAAATCTGTGTATTCTTGTATACGTACTGGATACAGGTGGCAGGAAATAGGCTTATAAAAAGAAGTAGCACCATCTCTATAAGCAGCTTCAATACCGCATAGCGCGGTCCCATCTTCTTTAAAAGTTGTGTAAGCACACTCTGCACCATTGACTAATGGAGTTTCTAATTCTCCATTCTCACGTTCTATCCACGTACCTTGAGCTTCTATAGCCTCAACACCTTCGGATCTTAAATAAGGCTTCACTTTTTCATATTCCTTATCTAGAATATCTAACTCCTTTTGCTCTAATGGTGCGCCAGCTTCACCTGCCACACAGCAAACACCTTTACAAGCAGTAAGATTGCAAACAAAGTCTTTTTCTAATACGTCATCTGACACGATGGTTTTTCCTAGCTGGAACATAAAGGAGAATTTGAGGTTACAAAGATACTAGAAGTCATATTTAATACTGACAGAATATGACATAGTTGAAAAGAGCTCTAAGACGATGCAGACCTACAACTTAAAAGTCACAATTCGTTAATGAATATTTAACCTTTACTAATCAATACTAAACTATTAAATAGCAGTACTTTTGCGCGCTCAAAACAAGACGATGGAAAGCAATTCTTTTGTAGATTTTTTTGCAGCCTTTGACCTAAAGGAGTTTTTTACAGCAACCATGATTTTATTTGCGGTAATCGATATTATAGGAAGCGTTCCTATTATAATTGATTTACGACGTAAGGTTGGACATGTGCAAAGTGAAAAAGCATCTGTTGTTGCTGGTGTATTAATGATTGTATTCTTATTTGTAGGTGAAAGAATGTTGAATTTAATAGGGATTGACGTCAACTCATTTGCTGTCGCTGGTGCCTTTATTATATTCTTTATAGCATTGGAGATGATTCTAGGTGTACAACTCTATAAAGACGAGGCGCCAGAAACTGCTGCTATTATACCTATCGCATTTCCACTTATCGCTGGTGCAGGTACCTTAACCTCAGTACTTTCTTTAAGATCAGAATACTCTGTTATTAATATTATTGCTGCTATTATCGTGAATATCATCTTTGTATACATTGTGCTTAAGAACTCTGGATACATTGAAAAACTGATCGGAAAACAAGGGATAAATGTGGTCCGTAAAATTTTTGGGGTTATCTTGCTAGCCATAGCGGTAAAGCTATTTACCACAAACATTAAAGAACTTTTCTAAATGAAAATAGTTATATACATATTAATGGCTCTTGCAGCTGCCAGCATCATATTTAATGCTACTAAACTAGATTTCTCTAATCTTTTTAAAGGTGATAGTCAAATAGCTGTTATAAGCATCCTCGCTTCTTTGTGTGTATTTATTTTACTAGCTATACTACAAGTATCTCTTAAGATAAAAGATAAGCACGAGAAACGATAGGTTAAAAACAACAGACTTACTTATTAAGCTCTAGCACTTTTTGAATCATACGATCTTGTTGATTCAAGATTTTAATTTTCGCCTCCGTATCATAAAGCTGCTCTGCAAGAGACGATTTAATTATTGTAGAAATTTCATCTCTATAACCTGGCAGCGAAATACTGGTGTTATATAATTGAGCATATTGAATAAAATCCTCCATAACTAATTCTGGAACACTATACGTTTCCATAAAATCTTTTTCAGTCATGTTGCGCAGGTTAATACCATCGCCCTGCAAATATCTATTTGTAAATTGATCTGCAAATCCTGTACGAGCAAAATACTCTAGTGTTTGTAGTACATATCCATCTGCGGACGGTACAAAAACATCTGGAATAATTCCACCACCGCCATAAACTACTTTACCTGCTGGCGTTGTTCTTTTTAAAGAATCATTCACCTCAATATTAGCAGCGTCTTCTAGTTCACCATTATTATAACGATCTATATACTCTTTAAAGTAGTCTTCATTACCATTATCATATGGACGTTGAATACTCCTTCCAGTAGGTGTATAATATCTAGACACTGTTAACCTAACTGCACTTCCATCACCTAACTTAATCTCTTGCTGCACAAGACCTTTTCCAAAACTACGTCGCCCTATAATCGTTCCTACGTCGTTATCTTGCAATGCTCCGGCAACCACTTCACTAGCACTAGCACTATTTTCATTAATTAAAATGTAAACCGGCTTATCCTCAAAATCGCCATCACTTGTCGCATAAGAATCTTTACGTTCATTATTACGATCCTTTTGAAAAAGTATCAACTTTTTACGTGGTAAAAACTCATCTGCCATGGCAATAGCAGCACTCAAAACACCACCTGGATTATCTCTTAAATCGACTGTAAGGCGTTTTGCTCCTTGATCAATCAGTTGATCTATCGCCGTATTAAACTCGTCTTCTGTAGATTCAGCAAATCGGTTAACTTTTATATAACCCATATTTTCATCAAGCATGTAGGTTGCTTCAACACTATTGATAGGTACACTACCTCTTACAACAGCCACTTGCTCCACATCACGATCACCTGGCCTTAATACTCCTAAAGTAACTTTTGAACCATCTTCACCTTTTAGAACATCAGTACTTACTGCATCTAGACCAAATAGAGGCTTGCCATCAGCATAAAGAATTTTATCTCCACCTTTAATACCAGCCTTTTTACTAGGACCACCATCTAACACATTAAGTACAGATATGGTATCCTGGTTTACAAAAAATCTTATCCCAATTCCAACAAAATCACCACGCATCTGATCGGAAACATCTTCCATCTCATCATTAGAGATATACACAGAATGCGGATCAAGATTAGAAAGAATACCATTAACAGTAAGATCTACAATACTATCTGTATTCACATTATCCACATACCGTTGATCTATTATATCAATTAACTTATTAAGCTTACGCTTATTTGCATTACCAGCCATAAGTAACCCATCACTGGACTCACCACTATGCAGCATATAACCCAGCCCTATTCCTAGCGCTACAGCTATACCCAGCAATAATGGAACATATACTTGTGACTTCTTCAATACTATAACTGATTAATTTGTTCTACTTCAACGCCAGCCTTTTGCAGAAATTGCAAACCACTGTCATCTTTATATCCTTCTACATACACCACACGTTTAATGCCACTTTGATGAATTAGCTTACTACAATCTTTACACGGAGACATCGTTATATAAAGGGTGGCTCCTGCGCAAGATTGAGTTGAACCTGCGACTTTTAAAATCGCATTAGCCTCAGCATGCAATACATACCATTTTGTGTATCCTTCTTCATCTTCACAAAAATTTTCAAATCCACTAGGCGTTCCATTGTACCCATCGCTTATAATCATGCGATCTCTAACAATTAGCGCTCCGACTTGTCTTCTATTGCAGTGAGATAGCTTAGCCCATTCTGCAGCCATTTTCAAGTATGCAATGTCGTATTTATGTTGTTTTTGATCTTTCAATTTATATATATTTTTCAATCATGGCATAACTTTAATGAAATGCATTCTACAATTACGCTTTCGCGAAAGCATAATTAAAACCAATCCTAATTACTTACCACAACCACCTGTCGATAAGCATAGGTATTACCATTCCCAGCACAATACCTGAAATCACCTGAACCCAATCCTTTCTACTAAATCGGAAAATACCTGTGAAAACAAAATTTAAGATAAGTACTAATAAAACGATAAGTAATTGCGCTCCTTCTATACCGATGGCATACTCCAGCAATAATAAAAACTCATTATCACTACCGCTCGCCAGCATTTTATAAGCACTAGAAAACGCTAACCCATGTATCAAACCAAAAAATAATGAAATAGATATTGCCAGCCATGCCGCATTATCTCGATGTCTATTCCCTGCGGTAAAAATATTATACAGTGCTGTTACCGCTATGGTTACTGGTATTAAAAACTCAATATAAGTACTTGAAAAACTAACCTTTGCAAAAGCCACAAGCATTAATGAAATAGTATGACCTATTGTAAATGCAGTAACAAGCCATAATAATTTTTTCCAACTTTTAAAGAGGTAAGGTACTGCAAGCAACATGATAAATAAGATATGATCATATGCTCTCCAATCCAGCACATGTTCAAATCCAAAAATCACATTTCTTAAAAAATCATCCATTTACATATTGTTTTTAGGGGTAATGATTCAAAAATAGGATATTTAGTCATGTGGTATAAAAAAAACCAGAACATTTCTGTTCTGGTTTTTTAAAGTACCTCAGGCCGGAATCGAACCGGCACGCCGTGAAGCATTGGATTTTGAATCCAACGTGTCTACCAATTCCACCACTGAGGCCTAAAAATTGGATTGCAAAAGTACATATTATTTTAAATCTCACACCTTATTTAGAGCTATTTTTAAGGACAAAGAATAAAAATATCAGTACATTTGCAGCCTTAAAATCAGGAATCTAATTCATTTTAAGATGACCAATATCATGACAGAAGCAAAATTATTCGGTTGTAGACAAAGTATGGACCTTGCTAAGGCAGTAGCTGAGAAGTATGGTGCATCATTAGGACAGGTTAATTTTTCTACATTTAGCGATGGAGAATTTCAACCTTCTTTTGAAGAGTCTATACGTGGTCGTCGTATCTTTATTATAGGTTCTACGCATCCTAGCAGTGATAACTTAATGGAGTTATTATTAATGCTAGATGCTGCAAAGCGTGCAAGCGCTAGACATATCACAGCAGTGATACCATATTTTGGATGGGCACGTCAAGACCGCAAGGACAAACCTCGTGTACCGATAGGCGCAAAAATGATTGCTAAAATCTTAGAAAGTGCTGGAGCAACCCGTATAATCACTATGGATTTACACGCAGACCAGATTCAGGGATTTTTTGAGAAGCCTGTAGATCACCTATTTGGTAGTGCTTTATTCATCCCTTATTTAAAGAGCCTTAATTTATCAGACCTTACCATCGCCTCACCAGATATGGGTGGTTCTAAAAGAGCTTATGCCTATGCAAAAACTCTTGAAAGCGACGTAGTAGTTTGTTATAAACAGCGTCAAAAAGCAAATGTGATATCTCACATGGAATTGATAGGTGACGTAACAGGGAAAAACGTAGTCCTAGTAGATGACATGGTTGATACTGCAGGTACTTTAACAAAAGCGGCAGACGTGATGATGGAACGTGGAGCAAAAAGTGTAAGAGCTATTTGTACTCATGCTATTTTATCAGGTCAGGCATATGAGAGAATTGAAAATTCTCAACTAGAAGAATTGATAGTAACTGACTCCATTCCTTTAAGGAAAGAAAGTAAAAAAATTAAAGTTCTTACTTGCGCAGGTCTATTTGCAGAAGTAATGACTAGCGTTCAAAACAACGAGTCAATCAGTTCTAATTTTATCATGTAATTTCAATAATTAATAAATAAACAACAAATGAAATCAATCACGATCAACGGATCTAAAAGAGAAAGCGTGGGCAAAAAGGCAACTAAAGCCCTACGTAATGCTGGATTGGTTCCTTGCGTAATTTACGGAGGAGACGAGCCAGTGCATTTTCAAGCAGAAGAAAAAGCATTTAAAAACTTGGTTTACACCTCTGACGCTATGACAGTTGTTATAGACCTAGGTAAAGATGGTCAATATGCTGCAATTGCTCAAGATATGCAATGGCACCCAGTAAAAGAGCAATTATTACACGCTGACTTTTATCAAATTTTTGATGACAAGCCAGTTACAATGGAAGTACCTGTAGTAACTGTAGGAACTTCTCGTGGTGTTCTTAATGGTGGTGTTTTACGTAGAAATAACCGTCGCTTAAAGGTAAAAGCTATTCCAGCTAATTTACCTGATCTAATTGAAGTAGACATCGCGCCTATGAAAATTGGAAATAAGAAATATGTACGTGACTTACGCGTACCTGAATACGAAATCATGCACCCAGACAGTGTTGTGGTTGTAATGATCAAAACTTCTCGTACTGCTATTGCAGATGATGACGATGAAGAAGTTGAAGCTGGAGATGTACCATCTACACAAACTGATGATGTAGCTGCAGTTAAAGAAGATTAATTCTTTTCTCAAATACTTACAAGCCGCAAGATTTATTTCTTGCGGCTTTTTTTATAGCTTTGAGCCATGATAAGTGAATTAAAAAACTGGTGGATGGACCTTTTTAAATCATCTATCGTTGAAAAAGAGAACGACATGAAAAAATTTCTAATCATAGGGTTAGGTAATATAGGAGATAAATACACTGAAACACGTCATAATATAGGATTCAAAGTTCTAGACGAGATTGCAAGAATAAAAGACTCATCTTTTGAGACCTTAACTTTAGGAGATGTTGCAACCATTACTCATAAAGGTAAAAAAATCACACTACTTAAGCCTAGCACCTATATGAATCTAAGTGGTAAGGCTATTAAATATTATATGAATCAAGAATCTATTCCTAAGGAACAAATCTTAGTAGTTACTGATGACTTGAATCTACCATTTGGCACTTTACGTATGAAAGCAAAAGGAACTGATGGTGGTCACAATGGATTAAAGGATACACAGATTAAATTAAACACACCTAATTACCCAAGGTTACGCTTCGGCATCTCTGATGAATTCTCTAAAGGCCGTCAGGTTGACTATGTTTTAGGAGAATGGAACAAAGATGAACTAAAAGCTTTACCAGAACGTATTGATAAAGCAGCAGCAGCGTGCTTATCGTTTACTCATGCTGGACTAGCTAACACCATGAATCAATTCAATGGAAAATAAGACTACTCTTTAATGAGTCGCTTCACGATAGTCTGGTTATCTATAGTAATTTTTACCAAGTATACGCCACTAGACCATTGATTAAGATCAATTCTAGTAAGTTTATTCTCAATATTTTTAGATGTGATAAATCTTCCAGCCATGTCATAAACAGTATAACTTGCTTTTACATAAGCAGCATTACCTAATTGCATATAGACTAAACCATTTGCAGGATTAGGATACAAACTTATATCCTCGTACAAATTATTATTTACAGAAAGTGTTTGTGTTCCACATACATCAATCGACCAACTATTTAATGCTCCACCATCTTGATTGTTATCATCTGCCACAGTAAGCACCCAATCACCTAACGCGCTTTCTCCATTAAAAGAAGAAAACAAATCAACCGCCATAACGGTACCACTTACAGTAGGCGCAGCAAAAGTACATTGAACAGCTGCCCCATCATCAGTAAACGTTGCTAGTAAGTCGTTTCTATTATTACAACGGTCTTCAATAATAGTAATTTGAGTTCCCGATGGGCTTGTTAAATATATATCTAAATCACTCATCCATGTATGTGATATATCGATATTGATGGAAATATTATTAATAATGACGTCATCTGTAATTGTAATAATGGTATCAAAAGATGATGGCGGACCAGAACTGATGGTCACTGGCACAACGACTGAAGACTCATTAAAACAAACAATATTTGCGGTCCTGAAACTTCTATTAGTGCTATACATTCCATTTCCACATACGTTTCTATTTCTTACACGCCAATAGTAAACTGTATTCTCATCTAGCTCCATAGATGCGGTATACACGTTTGAAGTTGTAATGGCTGATTCTACTATATTATTAAAACTTGAATCAAGAGCTATTTCCAAATCATATTCTTGGGCTCCAGCAGTAACGCTCCATTCTAGACTAGGAAATAAAGCAACATCTACAGCCATATCGACTGGTTCTATAAGTGCAACATTTGCTAGACTGCTTTCCAAAACATTTAAAGTTAATGCTACGGAACGTGTTGTAGCTCCAGAGTTTCCATCAAGAGATAAGCTGTAACTACCTGCCATAGAGTTATTAAGTCCACTAATCGTAACGTTGACTGGTGTATTATTGTTAGTAACAACGTTAGGTGAGATAACGACATTAGAACCATTAGGTGCTCCAGTAAGACTGAGTGTTGTAGATGCATTAAACCCATTATATGTTTGGTATATAAAATCATAACTAGCGTTAGCAGGTAAACAAACATTTTCCTCAAGATCTGTCGTACTCAAAGAAAACTCATCGCTGGTAACTGTGAAGTTAGAAGAATTAACAGCATAATAAATATTATTATTTGCACGTACCATTATACGTGCCTGACTAGTAGGTGTAACTAGTGGCATTACTACAGTTTGTGTGCCATCATTAGGTGTTGCAGACTCTATGATTGTATTAAAAGTTAAACCACCATCAATAGATAATACAATATCGACACTAGATGTATTTACAGGAGCTTGATCTGTACCTGCAACATCCCAATTTACAACCAAGGCTTCTCCCGTATTATAACTCAAATTTGTGCTCTGACTTGTAACAATAAAAGGACCGGCAACACCATCTACAGTCACATTCATTAAATCTGAATCATTTTGCCCCACATTATTATTATACTTACGAGCAGTAAAAGCAAATTCCATATTTCTAGCTACTGATGGAGTCACCTCATAAGAAGGTGCTAAATTTCCCTGTACAACATCTGATAAAGCAGGGAAATAACGTTCTGGAACCGTTACAGAAGGCAATGATCTATACATTGGACCTTGAACTCGTGTGGGATCAGGTCCATTATTACTACTAGGATTTTCAGGGTCGTTTTGTTCCCAGTTATAAGCAATGGTTTCTGTACCAACATTAGTAGCTGAACCGGTTAGGACAAATGCCGTGCTATAAGGTATTGTATAATCTAAACCTGCATCAACTACTGGAGCTGTAAAAGGAATATTTGTAACTACTGCACAAGAGCTAGAAGGACCACTCTTAATATTTGCGGTAATATCTCTGATATTTACATAATGGAAATAATCATCTGAATTGTTTTGAATATTTGGATTACAAATACCAGCATAAGCCATTATGGTACTACCACTTCCAGGTTCTACTTCGGTCTGACCACTTCCACTTCTACAGTTACTTGATGCCATGGAATGATAACCGCCAAACTGGTGCCCCATTTCATGCGCAACATAATCAATATCAAATGGATCACCAGTAGGGTTTGCTCTACCAGTCATACCACTACCTTTTTGACCTGTCACACAAACACAACCTATACAACCTGCATTTCCACCACCAGAAGTATTAAAATTATGGCCTATATCATAATTTGCATTACCTATACCAGGAAAACCTTGACCAGCAAGATTACCATCTATTAAATCTTGAGTCCTATCATTAAAATCATTTGTGTAAGGATCCTGTGAGGTGTCGCCAAAGTATAATAACAAATCATTATTTGCTACAAATACCATATTTATAGCTAAATCACGTTCATAAACACCATTAACGCGGTTCATCGTTATGACCTGCCTTGCCTGAATATTAGCTCTCTTTTGGGCATCTGTACCTGTTCCAGCAAAAAGATTTCCATATTCTGCATTACAGGAAATAGCGACCCGATAGGTACGCAACGAACTATCATCTGTAGATTCAGGTGTGACGTTTAGAACTTTATTACCCGTCCCAAATAATCCTATTTCATTGGTAACACATTCAAAATCTTCTTTTACTTCAGGAATTGATGATCGATCATATACTATATAAGTGCTATGATTAGTAGTAAATGGATCGATATATACGGTAGAAGCACCTGGCTCAAATTCAATACTATGAAAACCATGTGGAGTAATTGAGAACCGAACAACATCAGAGGCATCGTTTAAGTTCAAACCTAAATAAGTCTTTATCTGCGGATACTTTGCAGATAACGGTAGTTCCATCATCTGAGTTTCAAAAATTTCAAAATCTTTGAAATCTCCATTTGCATTAGGCAATGATATGACTACTTGAGAAACATCAGAAGTAAACCTCATTGGCGCAGTGGCTACAAGTTGTTTGAAACCATTTAAATCTAAATTGTAAATTTGATATTGCTCAGGTGTAAAATTGCGAGATTCTATGTTCTCAGAAGGTTCTTGTAATACAGGTTGCCAGAAGTTTTGCGCTTTCGCGAAAGCGAAATTCAATAGCACAACAATCGTTAAAATATATTTCATAGGGAATAATGAGCCCACAAAATACTCCATGTTTGTGGCCTTTACAAACATTTTCATAAACATGCTGTTTTTTACCACAATTCACCGATAATATTATAATTTGCAACTACTTGAAAAAAGAGTTCTAGACATTGAAAATATTTGAAAATATCGCCTCATATAAGGCAGAAAAGGGAGCTGTAGTAACCATTGGAACTTTTGACGGTGTACATCAAGGACATCAAAAAATTCTTAAACGGGTTACTGAAATTGCAAAGCAAAAATCACTCACTAGTGTGTTGTTAACCTTTTTTCCACATCCTAGAATGGTGTTACAACCCGATAGTGATCTTAAGTTGATCAACACAATCGAAGAACGCCAGCTATTAATTGCTGCAAATGGTATTGAAAACATTGTGACTCATCCTTTTTCTTTAGAATTTGCAAGAACAAGCGCACATGACTATGTTAAAAATATTCTTGTAGATCAATTAAATGCTGCCGTAGTTGTTATAGGATATGATCACAGATTTGGCAGAAATCGAGCAGCGAGCATTAATGAGTTAGAGGAGTATGGTAAAGAGTTTAACTTTAAAGTTGTACAAATTTCCAAAAAAGACATTGAAGAAGTTACTGTAAGCAGCACCAAAATACGTAATGCCATAGAAAGTGGTGATATGGAAACAACTAGAAATTACCTCAACAGACCTTACAGTGTAACTGGTGACATTGTTCAAGGAAAAGCCATAGGCAGAACAATTAACTATCCTACTGCAAATCTAAAGGTGAGTAAAAACTACAAACTACTTCCTAAAAATGGAGTATATATAACAAGTAGCATAATAGATGGTATTGTGGTTTATGGTATGACTAATATAGGTGTTAACCCTACCATTTCTAATGATCTTAAAAAAACTATCGAAACGTATTACATCGACTTTACTGGAGATTTATATCACACCCAAATGGAATTATTCTTTCATAAGAGATTAAGAAACGAGCTCAAATTTAACTCTATGGAAGACCTAACTGCAGCGATGAAAGAAGATGAATTAAATACCAGAACCTATGTACAGCAAATGGGATAAATTTTTGTTCCAGCAGGTAGATAATTCTGCTCTGGTTTTATTCCGGATGATTTTTGGGTTCCTACTGGCATGTGAGGCTTTTGGCCATATTGCACTAGGAGCTGTGGACAAACATTTTTTACAACCTAAATTCACATTTACTTTTATAGGTTTTGAATTTTTAGAACCTTTACCTGCGCCATTAATGTACAGTCTATTTGTATTAATGGGAATTGCAGGTCTATTAATTATGGTAGGATATAAATATCGCGCGGCCATAATTTTTTATGCCATAGCCTGGACATATGTTTACTTATTACAAAAGACATCTTATAACAATCACTATTATTTATTGATGTTACTCAACTACATCATGATTTTTTTACCAGCTAATCATTCTGTTTCTCTAGATGCCAAGTGGAACCCAACATTACGTAAAGAACACATGAGTAGATGGATTTATCTATTTATCATAGCGTTCCTGTTTATCGTGTACTCTTATGCTAGTGTTGCAAAATTTTATCCAGACTGGATAGACACCTCATTCCCTAAACATTTAATGAAAATAAGAGCAGGTGATTGGGATATCTTACAGCAGGAATGGGCACACTGGGCAATTATGATTTACGGATTGAGCTTTGACATTTTAATCGTGCCGTTATTACTTTGGAAAAGAACACGTATGATTGCCGTTATAGCGTCTTTCTTCTTTCATATATTTAATTCAATCATTTTTAAAATCGGCATATTTCCATATCTAGCATTAGCATTTTTAGTTTTCTTCTTTAATCCTAAAACAATACACAAGCGATTCTTAAAAAAGAAGCAATATTATGGAGGTGACGACATAATTGTACCGTTTTATAGAAAGCCTCTAGTTGCCATATCAATGGGATTTTTACTCATTATGATTTTACTTCCCTTAAGACACTGGACGATTACAGATGATGTGTTATGGACTGAAGAAGGACATCGTTTAAGCTGGCGTATGATGTTACGTAACAGACGTGGTTTTACTACTTACTATGTAGAAAATAAAAAAACTGGAAGTCGTAAGGCTATAAACTACAAAGACTACCTGACAACTAAACAATCTTATAGCGTACAAACAAAGCCCGATTTTATGTGGCAGTTTGCACAAAAACTCAAGGAATTTCACGCTATGGAAGGTGAAGATGTTGCTGTTTATATAGATGCAAAAGTCAGTATCAATGGTCGTCCCTTACAACAGTTTACAGATAAAGAAGTAGATGTTGCTGCCCAAGAATGGAATCACTGGTCACATCACGATTGGATTTTACCTTCATCTCTCTATGAGAACAAGGAATAAATGGTAATTTTACAAGCTTAGAATTAAAAACGAATACCATGTTACAAATCGCAGCTATACGCGAGCATAAAGATGCTTTTGCACAAGCGCTTAAAAAAAGAAACATTGACGCATTGCCAATGCTAGAAAACGCTATTTCAGTAGATGAAAAAAGACGTTCACTACAGGCGCAACTTGATGAAACACTTGCTGTAAGCAATAAGCTATCTAAGCAAATAGGCGATTTGTATAAATCTGGAAATGCTAAAGAAGCAAATGAACTAAAGTCACAAACCGGCGAACTCAAAGAAAAGTCTAAACAACTTAATGAGGAATTAACTATTGCGGTTACAGAACTGCAGGATATTTTATACACGATTCCCAACATACCTCAAAACAGCGTTCCAGCAGGAAATAGTGATGAAGATAATGAGATTCTTTCTCAACATGGAGTAATCCCTACTTTACACGCAGGTGCAAAACCACACTGGGAACTAGTAAAGGACTATGATATCATAGATTTTGAATTAGGTACAAAAATTACTGGTGCTGGCTTCCCTGTATATAAAAGAAAAGGCGCTCGTTTACAACGTGCATTAATTAACTATTTTCTAGATAAAAACACTGCAGCTGGATATGAGGAAATGCAAGTACCACACTTAGTTAATGAAGCGAGTGGTTTTGGAACTGGGCAGTTACCTGATAAAGAAGGGCAAATGTATCATGTAGGTGTTGACGATTTATACTTAATCCCAACTGCCGAGGTGCCTATAACCAATCTTTATCGTGGTGATTTATTAGAGGCAAAAGATTTACCTATCGCTATGACTGGTTACACACCATGTTTCCGTCGAGAGGCTGGTAGTTATGGAAGCGATGTACGTGGCTTAAACCGTTTACATCAATTTGACAAGGTGGAGATTCTACGTATCGAACATCCGGATCAAAGTGATAGCGCACTAGACGCCATGGTTGTTCACGTAAAAAATATTTTAGAAGAGCTAGAATTGCCTTATCGTATTTTGAGATTGTGTGGTGGTGATCTTGGATTTACCTCAACACTTACTTATGATTTTGAAATCTATAGTACAGCACAAGATAAATGGCTTGAGGTAAGTAGTGTCTCTAATTTTATGGCATTCCAAAGTAATCGTCTAAAGTTACGTTTTCGCAATAGCGAAGGGAAAACAGAACTGGCACACACTTTGAACGGTAGTTCACTAGCATTACCACGTATACTAGCTGGTATTTTAGAAAATTATCAAACAGAAAGTGGTATACAAATTCCAGAGGTGTTGAAACCTTACTGTGGATTTGACATCATAGATTAATACCCTATATTTAGACCTATGCGTCATTTATTAATTCTCTTTATACTGTTATACAGCGGCTTTGGTTTTTCACAAAACCAAAGATTAGCAGAGAGTTATATGGATCAAGGTGAATATGGTAAAGCGCTCAAAATTTACAATAAAATTTATGAGGACAATAAGCGCAATATTAATAATCTCTATAAAGTCATAGACATCCATCAACAATTGGAGCAATATGAGTTGGTTGACTCCTTGATAGATGATGCAGAGAAACTATTGCGCAATAATAAAAGTCTCACTATTGAACGTGGTTATAATTTAACATTACAAGGTAAGGATTCATTAGCCACTCCTTATTATCATAAGGCCATTGCTATAATTGACTCCTTACCTAATTACACGTATCAAATTGCAAATCGTTTTGAACGTCGCAATCTATTAGATGAAGCTATTATCGCTTATGAAAAAGGGATGGCGGCAAACCCTAAGGCTAATTTTAAAATACAGCTAGCAAATCTTTATGGACAGCAAGGCGAGCTAGAAAAAATGTTTGTTCAATATGTTGATTTAATTGAAACTAACATATCATATCGTGGTCGTGCCCAAGCGATTTTCTTCAGATATATAACAGATGACCCAGATAATGAAGGAAATAAATTATTGAGAAAAACTTTACTCTTACGCTTACGCGAAAAGCAAAACCCTATCTACAATCAGCTATTAAGCTGGCTATTCATACAGCAAAAAGATTTTAAGAAAGCTTTTATTCAGGAAAAAGCAATCTATGTGCGTACTAAAGAAAGTACGGTAGATTTACAAGAACTCGCCGTAACAGCCATTGAAGAAAAAGATTTTGATGCCGCACAAGAAATTCTAGAATATTTAGTACAAGAATCTCAAGTAAGTTCTACTCGATATATTGCTGAAAGTTTGTTAGCAAAAATCCAAGCTGATAACGCGACAGCTATCGAATATACCGCTGTTAAAGCTAACTATGATCAACTGCTTACTAAATATGGTCGTAATGGGAACACCTTTATGCTACAGTTAGACTATGCAAATTTTCTAACCTTTAAGGCAAGTGAACCAGATGCTGCTGTGTCTATATTAACTGAACTGGAGCATAAAAGACTAAGTAAATTTCAAAAGGCAGAAGTTAAAATGCTTCTAGCTGACATTTTAGTGTTACAAGAACAGTTTAATAGAGCATTAATATTATATAGCCAGGTACAAACCGACCTACCTAATGATGAGTTAGCTCAAGAAGCTCAATATAGAGTAGCACGTACAAGTTATTATCAAGGAGACTTTCCTTGGAGTCTTACACAGTTAAAAGTATTGCGCAGTGCTACATCAAAACTTATCGCAAACGACGCTATGGAATTAAGTCTTACCATAAGCGATCATAGTCTAGAAGATACCACATTTGTAGCTTTAAAAGCCTTTGCTAAAGCAGATTTAAAACAATATCAAAACCAACGATCAGAAGCTATATCGCTTTATGATCAATTATTACAAAATCATAAAGGCGACCCTATAGAAGATGAAGCATTGCTCAACCAAGCCAAGTTATATGAAATTGAAGGCAATCTAGAAGCTGCCAAAAACAACTATCAAACTATCATCGATAACTTTGCAGACGGTATTCTAGCAGATGATGCTTTTTATAAACTAGCATTGCTTTATGAAGAAAAATTTAACGACCTCAGTAAAGCACAAGCGTTATATGAACGCATTATTTACGACTATGCAGACAGTATTCACTTTGTAGACGCACGCAGAAGATTTAGACGTTTGAGAGGTGACGAAAATCTTACTGCATTTTAAAAATACAATTATGGTTATATATAATGTGACTTGTAATATGGCAAGTCATCTAGAAGAGGAATGGTTAGAATGGATACGTGAACATATCGCTCACGTTTTAGGAACAGGTCTATTTAAGGATGCAAAATTAACACGCGTTCTTGTAGAAGAGCAAGATGGTGCTAGTACTTTCTCGATTCAATATAAAGCAATTAGTAGAGAAACTTTAGAAACATATTACTCAAATCATGCCGAAGCATTGCGTAAAGCCGGATTAGATAAATGGGGTAATAATGTGTTATCATTCCGCACAGAATTAGATGTACTCGATGAATATACCGTGCATACTAATCTAAATTAGATCAAAGTCTACAGCTAAGATTAAATATAAAAACAACAAATTGGCCAAGTACAATAAACATAAATCAGCACATAAAGGAAGTGATAAAGGCGTTACTGCAAAAAAGCATCTAGGACAACACTTTTTAAAAGATGAAGATGTTGCCCAACGCATTGCTGATGTTTTAAGTTATGATGGCTATGACCAGATTCTAGAAATAGGACCTGGAACTGGTGTCCTTACTAAACATGTCATACGCAAAAACATGAAGGTGACCGCTCTAGAACTAGACAGTGAATCGGTGATTTATCTTAAGCACAGTTTCCCTCTGGAACATGTAAAAATTGTGAATGATCAAACTTTTCAAGTCATAGAAGCAGATTTCTTAAAGAAAGATTTGAAAGAAATTTACGGTGAGCAATCTTTTGCTATTATTGGAAACTTCCCATACAATATTAGCACACAAATTGTTTTTAAAACCATAGAGAATAGAGAACAAATCCCAGAATTTGGAGGTATGTTTCAAAAAGAAGTTGCTCAGCGTATATGCGCACCACATGGCTCTAAAACATATGGTATTCTATCAGTACTCGCGCAGGCTTACTATGAAGCAGATTATGTATTTACTGTAGGACCAGAAGTTTTTGATCCACCACCACGAGTAGATAGTGGCGTACTCTTTTTAAAACGTAGAGATAATTATGATAACCTCACTTGCTCCTACTCTATTTTAAGACAGGTCGTAAAACTTGCCTTCCAGCAACGCCGTAAAACCTTGAGAAACTCTTTAAAAACGTTGAATTTACCTGATGAGATGCGTGAGAAAGACATCTTCAGTTTGCGTCCAGAGCAAATAAGTGTTGATGCCTTTGTGGAACTAGCTACGGAGATTGAGAAACTTTAAAATTTAATGATAATAGACGTATTCTAAACTTGTAATTATGTCTGTTTTCTGATTAAAGTTAACCCTAATAACTTGAGAGCCTAACTTAAAAACGTATCTTTTTGTACCATCTTCATAAGTCAACATATTAAAGTCTTTAAGGACAGATACATTGTCACCTACAGCAAGATTATAACCTTTCATATATAAATTTAAGGAACCGTTTAAGATCTTAAAATATATTAATTGAGAGTCCAAAACCACTCCACAACTATCTTTAACGTCACCTTGAAAATACACATCATAATCACTAGATATTAAATTAATCCAGTATGCTGGTTCTTCACCAGTTTTAATGATGTCTGCTTTTGAAAATAGATTTTGAAACGATACTGAATCACCTTTAATTTCTTTTATTTCTGATAAAGAAATTCCACCGAATTTCAACTCTTGAAATTCATCAGTTGTTAATTCATTAGTCTGGCATTGGCAAGTAATAGTAAAAAAGAAAACTACTGTTAAAATAATAAAATTCATCTTCTAAAGATATATCAATTTTTATATAGGGAACGGAAAACCATATAAATCATATTAACTTTCAAAATCAATAACCTTTATATTTGCAGCAAGTCCATAAATCATGCAGTTTAATATTACCAAAGATTTTCTAGAAGAAATATGCACGCTCATTGAAAGTGATAATAGCGTGCAACTAGAACATATTCTAGAAGAATTACACTTTGCTGATGTTGCAGAGATTATAGACGAGCTCAATCTTGAACAAGCCGTTTACATCGTTAAGCTACTCGATTCTGAAAAGACCAGTGAAGCTTTAATGGAGCTGGATGAAGACCAGCGTGATAGAGTTCTTAATGCATTATCACCTAAAGAAATTGCAGACGAGCTCGAGGAAATGGATACAGATGATGCGGCTGATATTCTCAACGAGCTTCCTGATAACATTGCTCAAGAGGTCATTTCAGAGCTTATAGATGAACAACATGCTGAGGACATTGTAGACCTATTGCGCTATGAAGAAAACAGTGCTGGTGGATTAATGGCCAAAGAGCTCGTTAAAGTAAATGAGAACTGGACCGTAACTGGTTGTGTAAGTGAAATGCGTGCTCAAGCAGAAAATGTTACTCGTGTACATTCTATTTATGTAGTGGATAATAACGATAAATTAAAAGGTCGCTTATCCCTTAAAGATTTATTAACCAGTCCAGCAAGCACACCTATTAAAGATGTTTGTAAACCTAAGGTAGATTATGTAACCGTTAAAACATCTGGAGAAGAAGTTTCTCGTATCATGCGTAAGTATGATCTAGAAGCCATACCTGTTGTAGATGAGTTAGATCGTCTAGTAGGTCGTGTAACCATCGATGATATAGTAGATTTTATAACAGAAGAAGCAGAGAAAGATTACCAACTTGCCAGTGGTATTTCACAAGATGTTGAGGCAAATGATAGCATCTGGGATTTAACTAAAGCACGATTACCATGGTTAGTTCTAGGGCTAGTAGGTGGAATAGGTGCTGCAGCCATCATGGGTGGATTTGAACACCTGATTAAAGAATATGCTGTATTATTCTTATTCACACCGCTTATTGCTGCGATGGCAGGTAATGTAGGTGTACAATCCAGTGCGATTATTGTACAAGGTATTGCAAATGATGATTTAAAAGGAAGCATAGGAAATCGACTACTCAAAGAAATATTACTAGCAATGCTTAATGGTGTTATTTTGGCGATTTTATTATTTGCTTACACCTTTTTTGCCGAAGGCGAATTCCTAACTTCTCTAGCGATTTCAATTTCCTTATTTGCCGTTATCATTGTTGCAGGTTTAGTAGGTACCTTTGTACCACTTGCATTACACAAGCGCGGTATCGATCCGGCACTTGCTACAGGACCATTTATTACGACCAGCAATGATATATTTGGTATATTGATATACTTTTTGATTGCAAAGGCAATTATAGGTATTTAGAATTACGCTTTCGCGAAAGCGTATATAACATCAAACAATTACATGAAAACCGCCAGCGTTAAAGAACTCAAAGACGAACTTAAGTATAAGGACGAAAAAGAGCTCATAAACATCGTACTGCGATTATCACGTTTTAAAAAAGAAAATAAAGAATTACTTACCTATCTACTGTTTGAAGCTCACCATGAAGATGACTATGTAGAAAGTGTAAAAGCCAAGTTAGACGAGCAATTTTTATCAGTCAACACACGCAATATATACTATGCTAAGAAAGGAATTCGTAAGATTTTAAAAGAGGCTAAAAAATTTATAAGATATTCCGGCAATAAAGAAACAGAAGTAGCAATTCTCATTCATTTTTGTAAGCTATTACAAGATTTCCAACCATATTACTCGCAAAGTAAGGTTTTGAGAGACATATGCACCAGGCAAATTGTACTTATCAAAGTACGTATAAGTACCTTACATGAAGATTTACAGTATGACTTTGAGCAAGAATTAAACATGATTGATTATTAAATTCTACTTTATCTACTCATAATACCACCCATACTCGTGGTGTCTTTTAATTTAAACAAATCTTTGCACCATCAACTTATCGCGTATTTCAAAATACGTATTTTTAAATCATGAAAGTTTTACACCTCGATTCTAACCACGACATTCTTGCAGAGATGCTAGAAGATGCTGGGTATTGTAATCATTACGATTACAAATCTTCAAAAGAAGATATTTTAAAAATCATAAGTGAATACGACGGTCTTATTGTACGCAGTAGATTCCCTATAGACAAAGCCTTTTTAATAGCTGCAAAAAATCTTAAATTTATAGGTCGTGTAGGTGCAGGATTAGAAAACATAGATCTAGATGTTGCTCAAAAACTTCATATAGAATGTTATAATGCTCCTGAAGGAAATCGCAATGCAGTAGGTGAACATGCGTTAGGAATGCTGTTATCTTTATTTAATCATCTGAATAGAGCAGACCAAGAAGTACGAAATGGTATATGGTTGCGAGAAGAAAATCGTGGTTTAGAACTAGAAGGTAAAACTGTAGGTCTAATAGGTTATGGTAATATGGGAAAATCATTTGCGAGAAAACTTTCCGGTTTTGACTGTAAAGTTATTTTTCACGATTTGAAAAGCGACCTAGAAAATGAAAACGCAATACAGGTATCATTAAAAGAATTACAGTCTCAAGCAGATGTTTTAAGCTTGCACACGCCACAAACGGACTTAACTATGGGAATGGTTAATAAAGAATTTATTGCTGGGTTTAAAAAACCTTTCTATCTTATTAATACTGCAAGAGGTAAATCTGTTATCATAGCAGATCTGGTAGAGGCTTTGGAATCTGGTAAAGTAAAAGGTGCTGGATTAGATGTTTTAGAATATGAAAAAAGTTCTTTTACATCCTTATTTGATAATGAAATGCCGTTACCATTTAAGAAGCTATTGAAAATGGATAATGTTTTACTAAGTCCACACGTGGCAGGCTGGACTATTGAATCTAAATATAAACTTGCACAAGTAATTGCAACTAAAATCATTAAAAATCACTAATCATGAAAGCAAAAGTAACAGGTATAGGAGGCGTTTTTTTCAAATGTGCAGATGTTGCTGCTACTAAAGCATGGTATCATAAACATTTAGGTTTACCAGTAGATGATTATGGCTGTACATTCTGGACAGGTCCTACGACCGATAAAGCTTCCCAACAATGGAGTCCATTTAAAGAAGACACCACTTATTTCAATCCAGGAGATCAAGAATTTATGATTAATTATCGAGTGGATGATTTAGTAAAACTAATTGAACAGTTAAAAAGTGCTGGAGTACAAATCGCTGGGGAAATTGAAGAATTCGATTACGGAAAATTTGGTTGGATTATAGATATCGACGGTCGTAAGATTGAATTATGGGAACCAGCTAATGAAGAACTATTTGAAAAATAAATAGTTAACTTGTGCTTTTAAATTAAACTTCAATGAGTAATAACAACTACGATAGTACAAAAGACAGCTTTAACAGCGCAAAAGAAGCTGCAAAAGAATCTTTTGAAGAAGCAAGAGAAGCTGCCTCACATGCGGCAGATGATTTTAAAAAAGAATACGATAGTTTCACTAGTAACAGTAATAATAAAAGAATTCTTGCTGGTATTTTAGGGATATTCTTTGGTTATTTAGGTATACATAAATTTGTTCTAGGCTATAATAAAGAAGGCATTATTTTACTGATTGCAGGAATTTTAACTTGTGGTGGTGCTGGAATAATAGGATTAATAGAAGGTATTATTTATCTAACAAAATCAGAAGAAGAATTTTACCAAACCTATCAGGTTAACAAAAAACCATGGTTTTAATAATATCCTGAAAATTAATAATTTAACAACTTTAATGTTAAGCTTTAAAGTATTTATTGTGTAACATGAATAGTCGGCTTAACTTTGTCTTAACATTAACCTAGTACTTATTACTAACCTAGTGAATCCTCAATGCTTCATATACTAGTTCTTTCTATTTCTAATGCCACTGCTGGTCAAATGGCACATGGATTTATGGATTATTTCACTAATGAACGTGCACAGATTTATAGCGCTGGATTAGAACCACAATCGATTGATTCTACTGTAATTGAAAGTATGGATGTGGTAGGAATAGACATCTCTGACTATTCTTCAAATCATATCAACGACTATCATAAAATATCTTTTGACTACATCATTACCATTGGAGATGGACTGGTAAATCACATTCCAGATTCTATCTCTTCAAAAGCGAGCATGATAGATTTCCCTATTTCAAATATGGAAGAGCTTAACGCTGGTAATGAAGACGCTTTCGCGAAAGCGAGAAAGAAAATCCAAGCCTATTGCGAGGAGTTTATCGAATCTGAATTAAAGAAGATAGAGAAAACTAAAGCAATTAAAAAAGTCAAGAAGAGACTAAAGAAGAAAAAGAAGCAAAACTAATCTTCTAAAGGCTTAAAATCTAGAGGCAACATTCCACCTACTCGCAGTTCTGCCATATATCCATTGAACTTAATCGCTTTTCCAGAAAGATTATTTCCATATTGATCTATGACAACTTGTTCACCAGTTAGGTAAATATCTGTTCTATTATTTTTTGCATCTATAATAGGGTATTTATCGTGCCTAAAGCCTATGACAGAATAGGTTTCAAATTGCTTCACACGTATATGGTTACTCATATCTACCGCAAATTTATCATAGTAGAGTACATAACCTTTTTCTTGTAATTGATTTGCAGCGAGAGTTCTAAAAAACCTTAAATCACTAACCCTATACAATTGATCTCTTCTCTTCTTATACTTTTTAAGACGATTTTTTTTATCGCTCAATTCTTGAAAAAAAGAAGATCCTATATAAAAAGCCTCAACAAGATGAAAACTTTCTAGAACTTGCACATTATCGGGCATGATGATTCCTGGACCAGCTTTTAAAATTCTTTTCTCAAACTGAAGTTCAAAGTCCATTAAGTCATAGCTTACTAAATAGCCCAAATATTTATTTTTCACTAATATGGGCTCATTACATCGAGCAGTCATTAATCCAGAGACTGGATTGAACCTTAATTTAACCTCATCTAGATTAAGAATTTTACAGTCGGCAGCGATAGGAGATGTGCCTAAAAAGTATTGTTTAAAATATTGTTCTTTCTTCTTGCGTGACCATGGATCTGGATTGATAACGACGGCATCTAGATTATCTGCTTTTTGCACAAGTGGAACTATGGATAAATCTGCCTTTAGAGGCTGGGCAAACCGTATGGTCTCATAGCCCATCATTCTAATGACTAGAGCAGACTTTACACCAACAGGATAATTAAAAGTAAAATAACCATCTAGATCTGTGATAACACCTTTAGAGGTTCCATCTATATAAACAGATGCTCCACTAATGGCTTCTTGAGTTAATGAATCTATAACTCTTCCATTAATTTCTTGAGCACTACCATAAAGATGAATAAACCAAATAGAAATAATGAGGCAATATACTCGCATGGCTACTCTTCGCTATCCTCGTTATCTCTAAAATACTTAGCTTCCATCTCTGCCTGAAATTCTTCCATGACTGGTTTTACCGTACTTTCGGGTAAGTCTGCGATACGTATATACATTAACCCATCGATAGCATTGTTGAATAAAGGATCAACATTAAAAGCAATTACTTTTGCATTTTGTTTGACATACTTTTTAATGAGAACTGGTAAACGCAATTCGTTAGGTTCTAATTCATCTATCAGTCGATCAAATTTATTTAAATCTGCCTCAGATTCATCAAATATAAAATCCTTATCCGCATCTTCTAGTTTTACCTTAAATTCTTGTTTAGGCGTTATATATTGAGCAATGTATGGATCATAATAATTACTTTTCATAAACTCAATCATTAATGATTTTGAGAAATTAGAAAATTTATTACTAATACTTACTCCACCGATAAGATATTTATGCTCTGGAAAACGTAATGTACAATGCACAATACCTTTCCATAAAAGAAATAAAGGCATCGGTTTAAGTTGATACTCTGGTATGATAAAAGCTCGACCCATCTCGATGGACTGATTCATCATTTTGAAAAGCTCTGGTTCAAATTTAAATAGTTCATTTAGATAAAAACCTTCTATTCCTCGAGCTTTATATATCTCACTACCCATTCCCATACGGTAAGCTCCAGCGACTGCTTTTGCCTCGTTATCCCATAAGAACATTTGATGATAGTAATTATCATAATGATCTAAGTCGATGGCCTTATTAGTACCTTCACCTATCTTTCTAAATGTTATCTCCCGTAATCTTCCTATTTCTGTCATTACATGAGGCATCTTATCGCTTTTTGCGAGAAACACTTCATAGTTTTTAGATTGTAGAAGGCGTTTATCATTACTTCTTAATTGATCGACTTCTTTAATCATTTTGGCCGGATCAACTTGTTGGATAATTTTCTTAGGACTTTTAGGAAGCTTAATCGTCTTAGGTATATCCTTAAGTTTTGTAGACTCTTTATCATATGCCTTAGAAAGCATATAAGTTTTACGTCTTAAAAACTCTGTAAAGCTTGATAGACTTACGTGTTCCTTTTGATCTTTAACTGATATTGCATTACCGATACGCACCTTAATGACACGTCTTTTCTGTGTTAATGTTTCTGAAGGTAGTTTTGCGGTTCTAAAGGTGTCTGAAATTTTTGCTAGTCGATAGAATAACCTACTGTTTTTTGCATGAAAGTAAATTGGAATAACAGGCACTTCTGCACGTTGAATTAATTTCATAGCTGCTTCTTCCCATGGTTTATCAACAACTAACTTACCATCATTATAAGTAGAAACTTCACCTGCCGGAAAAATACCTAAAGGCATATCACTTTTAAGATGTCTTATAGCCTGCATAAAACCAGCAGTTGATGACTTTACATCCTTGCGATCCTCAAAAGGATTAACAGGCATAATAAATGGCTTTAAAGGCTCTATTCTATGCAATAAAAAGTTTGCTATAATCTTATAATCAGGCCTTTTATCCAGCAATAGTTTCATTAAAAGAATACCATCTATTCCTCCTAATGGATGATTAGAAGTAGTTATAAAGGCACCTGTTTTAGGTATTCTTCTTAAGTCTTCCTCGGGAATCTCAAACTCTATTTGTAAGTCTTCCAGTAATGCCGTTAAAAACTTTACGTCTTTTAAATGCTTGTGTCGATTGTATAGTTTATTGAGCTTTGATATGCGCAATAGTTTCATAAGTGACCAGCCACCAAAAGTGCCTAGAAAACCATATTTATCTATATGAATCGCTTTTGCGACCTCTTTTGCTGTTACCAGACCCATTCTTTAATTTAGATAGTAGAAGTACAAATATAGTACAAATGATAACTGCTTAACTTTATCCCTTAACGACTAGTTGTAAAGTTTCTTGTGTGCGCTGTCTTAAAAGTACATCCTTACCGTTTTCAATCGATTCAATCGCATTATCACTATGATGTCTAATTGTGTAGAGAGAGACATCAGTTACAGCATTCACCTTATACCTTGCCTCTAGACCTTCTAGCAATTCGGCTAACTTGTTATACTTATCTTCAACACAAATTGTAAAACTAATTGCAGAGTTTTGAAGCAACCCTACTTGCATTTTACTTTCACTCAATCGATGAAATATATCACTAATATTATGTTCACCTATAAAACTAAAATCACGTGCAGATATTTCTAAAAAAACCAAATTGTTACGCACGATATAACATGGCGTCATAGGCTGTAGCGCATCACCTTCCTTAATGACCGTACCTTGTGCTTTAGGATTTAAAAAAGACTTTACTCGCAATTCAATTTGCTTACCTTGAAGAGGTTGTAACGTTTTAGGGTGAATTACACTAGCACCATAAAACGCTAATTCAATTGCCTCACGATATGATATTTGCTCTAATAATACAGTATTATCAAAAACACGTGGATCACCATTTAATACACCAGGTACGTCTTTCCATATCGTTACATGTGTAGCATCTAGTGCATAGGCAAGAATGGCAGCTGTATAATCACTTCCTTCTCTACCTAATGTGGTGGTAAATCCATTTTCATCAGCACCAATAAATCCTTGTGTTAAAAATAATTTACCTGAGCAATTACTTTTTATTGCCTTTTCAGTTTCTTTCCAATCAACCGCAGCATCTCTATATTTTTGATCGGTCTTGATTAATTGACGAGCATCCATCCATTGTACCGGTATATGATGAGCATTAAAATAGCTAGCCACAATCATTGTGGAAAGTAATTCTCCATGACTTACCACCTGATCATATATAAAAGCATGGTTTTTACTTTGATTGCGCAACATGGTACCTTTCAAAGACTCTATTGTCGCCTTGAGCTCTTTTTTAAGTTCGCTTTCGCGGAAGCGTACTAAAACATCTTCACTAGCTCCATTACTTTCTAGTTCTACAACTATATCTAGATGTTTAGAAAATAATGCATCAATCATACTTAGGTATGAATTATCATTTTTTTGATAATGCGTAATTATATCTTCTAATGCATTAGTCATCTTACCCATGGCAGACACTACAATTCCCAAACCATCAAAACCCATAGTTTGCACTACCTGCACGACGTTACGTACACCGTCAGCATCTTTTACTGATGCACCACCAAATTTAAATATCTTCATTTCTTAAAATATAATTACGTAACGATTCTTCATCCATCTGAGCGAGATGCCAATCTTCTAATATAGTCGCGCCCGTATTTTTATAAAATTCTATTGCTCCATTATTCCAGTCTAACACCACCCATTCAACACGTCGCACTTTTTCATCATATGCATATTTCATCACCTGATTATATAATGCTTTACCTAGACCTTTACCTCTCAATCGGTGCGTTACAATTAGATCCTCGAGATGTATTGTTTTTCCTTTCCATGTTGAAAATCTAGGGTAGCATAATGCAATTCCTTCTATTTTATCTTTATAAAGGGCTACAAAACACTTAAACAAAGGATGTTCACTACATCCATTTTTAATTAACTCGTCAACGGTAACCTCAACAGCTTCAGGTTCCTTTTCAAAAACGGCTAGCTCTTGAATTAATTCTAAAACTCTTGGGTAATCCTTAACTTCGGCTTCTTTTATCTGTATCATAATATTAAGAATTAGTAAATATATAATAGAGTTTTATACAAATTCTTAAAACTATCTTACTACATCGTTATAGGTATGGAGATTATTTTAGGATATTTGCAACACACCTCAAACCAACATGGCACGTAAAAATCAAACTTTAGGCGAATTTATTATCGAAAATCAATCCGAGTTTCAATATTCTAGCGGAGAACTTTCTAGACTTATCAACTCTATAAGGCTTGCTGCTAAAATGGTCAATCACGAAGTTAATAAAGCTGGACTAGTTGATATTACAGGTAGTGCAGGAGAGATTAATACGCAAGGTGAAGATCAACAGAAGTTGGACGTATTAGCAAACGACACGTTCATCAGGACTTTAACTAATCGTGAAATTGTTTGTGGAATCGCAAGTGAAGAAAATGATGACTTTATAACTATAGAAGGACATAAAGAAAACCATAGTAATAAATATGTGGTTTTAATGGATCCACTAGATGGTAGTTCAAATATTGATGTTAATGTATCTGTAGGAACGATATTTTCCATTTATAGACGTGTAACACCTGTAGGAACTCCTGTTCAATTAGAAGATTTTTTACAGCCTGGGAATTTACAAGTTGCTGCTGGCTACATCGTTTATGGTACATCAACAATGCTAGTTTACACAACTGGTCATGGTGTTAATGGTTTTACACTTAATCCTGCTTTAGGTACTTATTATTTATCACATCCTAACATGACTTTTTCTGAAGATGGAAATATCTATAGTGTGAATGAAGGAAATTATAATCATTTCCCTCAAGGTGTTAAAGACTATATTAAATACTGCCAGCAGGAAGAAGGCGATAGGCCATACACCAGTCGTTATATCGGTAGCTTAGTGTCTGATATTCATAGAAACATGATAAAAGGTGGTATTTACATGTATCCTCAAAGTGCCAAAGCATCTAACGGAAAACTGCGCCTGTTATATGAATGTAATCCGATGGCTTTTATTGCCGAACAGGCTGGTGGAACCGCTAGTGACGGGCATACTCGCATTATGGATTTAAAACCTACAGAGCTACATCAACGAGTTCCTTTTTTCTGTGGAAGTAAAAACATGGTCGCTAAATTAGAGGAATTCATTCAAAAACACGATAAGTAATATTTTTCTAGTATTTTTACTTCTCAAATGAGAAATGAAAATGAGTAAAATATCTGAAACCCAAAATGCTGCAACTGAAGGTGTAGATAGCAACTCAAAAATAGAGGCCATAAAAAACCTCATTTTTGGAGAAAACATTCAACAGTACAACACTGAGTTTGATGAGCTTAAAGCTGACTTGTTAAAAAAGAAAAAAGAATTACAAAGCTTTATAGATGAAACTCGTGACGAGCTTAGTAAAAGCATTGACAGCCTTTCTACAGATTTAAACATTCGCATCACTGATTTAGAAAACAAATTAGAAGATCGTTTAGACACAATAGAGGATGAGAAAACAAGCAGAGACATGCTAGGTGAAGCACTGATAGAGTTAGGTAAAAAAATCAAAGCTTAATAACAAAATACCGCCATGACCGAGGATGAAAAGCTGGCGTTATTAAAAACCATCTTACTCACAGATGATAGAGAATACGCTGAAAGTATTACTCATAAAATTAATGTTCTAGAAGAAATTTTAAGGGAACGCCATAGGCTTTCTGAAAAAGTTACTCCTATAATCAAGGAAGAATTAGAGGAATTCTCTAAAAACATACCTAAGGATTTAGGCCCAGTAATTACTGAATCATTAAAGGTTCAAATTAAGAATTCTAAGGATGAAGTTGTAGAGGCGCTTTATCCTATTTTAGGTAAAATGATTAAAAAGTATATATCTCAAGAGATTAAAGTACTTTCTGAACAAGTAAATAAAACTGCCAAAGACACTTTATCAATTCAAGGCCTTAAACGCAAAATGAAATCGATTTTTACTGGTGTGAGTGAAAACGAAATCATCATAAGCGACTTAGGAAATGCAAAAGTTGAACAGGTCTTTGTCATTGAAAAAGGATCTGGTATTTTAATTGGAAGTTTTCATTTAAAAGAAACTGTGGATCAAGATATGATAAGTGGAATGCTAACAGCCATTAAAGGTTTTGTTGAAGACGCATTTAAACAATCTAATCACGATTTACAGTCCATTGAGTATGATTTATATGAGATACACTTACATAATTTCCATAAATATTATATTGCAACAGCCGTAAGTGGTACATTTACAGAGACTCTAGAAAATGAGTTAGAGAATTTTAACCTAGAAGTCTCACAAGAAATAAATAAAAAGGATCTATTAGATTCTAAAGAAGCACTAGAAGAATTACTATTAACCAGGTATAGTGCCCTTAAATTCAGTAACCAATAATATGATATCAAAAAAAATCGTCATCGTAGGACATTTTGGAGTTGGGAAGACTTCTCTTATAAGACGTTTTGTGGAGGATGTTTTCTCTGCAGACTATAAAGTTACTATAGGCGTTCATATCCTTAAAAAAACTGTTCATGTAGACCATAAGGAAGTAAATTTAATTCTTTGGGATACCGAGGGAACTGATGATATTGAAGAAATCAGAAAGGCGTACCTTTTAGGTACACACGGTTTCATCTTTGTATGTGACGTTACTCGTCCTGCTACTTATATAAATATTGAATCTCAAAAAAATTATCTGAAAGATAATTTCAATGATGTACCCATCATTAGTATTGGAAACAAGTCTGACCTTTTACCTAAGGGAAGTATATCTGAAAAGAAAGAAGAATTAGACTTTCTAGATATGCTGGTAAGTGCAAAAGAAGGTAACAATGTAGCACGTCTATTTGAAAAAATTGCAAAACTTCTAATATAATGGCAATGCATGAACTTCAACGCGATTATAGCACTAAGGATTTACAGTTTGTCTCTATAAATCAAGAAGGTACTATCCTTACCACAGACCAGCAGCTTTTTGAATTAAAAAAAGATACATCTATAAAAGATTTTCATCCTTTTTTTGAAGGCATTGATATCTACTTTACAGAAGAAAGCAATCATACTAAATTAGAATGCGTTCATTTAAACGATCGTATTTTTGACATAGATTTTATAAAAAATGATGACGACACAGCAGTCATTATTTTCAGAGAAGGAACAGATTTTTATAATCGAGTTCAACTTATCGCTCAAAAACGTAATGAGTCAATCATTTTCCAAGAAACACTAGAACTTAAAAACCAGATTCTTAAAGAGAAAGAGGAGTTTAAAAATAGATTTATTGGAAATTTTTCTCACGAGTTACGTAATCCATTGACACTAGTAAGCTCCTTTTCATCCATGTTATTGAAAACAGAGCTTAACTTAGATCAAGAAATGCTTGTTGAAGCTATAAAAGACCAAAGTGATAAATTAAGAAATATACTAAATGACATTATTGATTTATCCATTTTAAAGAATAGCTCTTTATCTTTAGAAAACAATCCTTTTTCCTTAAGACAATTACTTAAAACTATTCATTTAAATTACGCTACAACAAATAAGACTAGAGACCTTGATATCCTTTTGACTGTTGATGAAAACGTACCTAAGACTATTATAGGTGATAAAAGACGCTTTGAACAAATCATTATTAACTTTGTAGACAACGCATTAAGACACAACAAAGGGAATAGTATTGAAATTAAAATTAAAGAAAATCAACGTCGTGCAAATAAAGTAAGTTTAAGGATAGAGGTTATTAACAATAATGGAATTATTCCTGATTCTACAAGTCATGAAGAAATTGAGTCTTATACAAATATTGACGGTGGTGATATAGAGAAAACTACAGGTCTAAGCTTTTCTATTGCGAGAGAATTAGCCCAATTAATGGAAGGTGAAATATTGATTAAACCTTTAGATAATGGCGGCACAATACAGGTTGCTAACCTTAAACTAGCATTTCCTATTCACGACAAAGAAATTGTCGAAGAAAAGAAGGAGGACGATAATCAAAACAATACCATTCAACTTTCTGAAAAAGTTAGAACCATTATCGCCGAAGATAATAGCGTCACTCAGATGACCGCTTTAAAAATTTTAGTTGGAACAGGTAATTTTGACAATCGGGTTTTCACTGACCCAAAAGACCTTCTAGACGCTGTCGATAAAGATGACTATGATTTAATCCTTATGTCATCTTCAATATCACAAGTTGATGCGGTGGAGCTTATCAGTCTTATTAAAGAATTTGCAAACGACCACAATAAGAAAATCCCAATCCTTGCTGTAACGACTAAAACATCTGCTTCAGACATAGCTGATTATCGCAGAGCCGGATTTAAAGACGTAGTAAAAAAGCCTTATACAGATGATGAGTTATTAAAGACCATCTATAAAAGGCTTAATTTGAAAAAGTTTAAGTAATACTATTACTTACGATCTTTATTTAATAAATATCTATAATCATCTAGGTTTAAATGACCAGAAAAAATCTCAACTGAACGATCTACTAGATATTTAGCGTCCACATCGTTATAACCTATTGCTGTAGCATATTTTCTTAATAATTTATGCTCATTTTCATCCATTGCGTGATCAGCAAAAACAATTTTAAATAAGTCATGCAGCCATTGGATACGCTCTTCACTATCTGTAGGAGGCGTTACAGGATATGCAGATGGGTTTTTAAGAATCGCTGTGTAATCTGAATCAGATATATCCAGCTTAGACTTAAAACGCTCTAAAACCGCAGTTTCTTGTTCGCTAACATTTTCGTGTGATTGTGCAATACTTACTAATGTTGCAAAATGACTTTTATTTCTGGCACTTGCACCAGATTCAAATAAACTTGAGAATGACATATCTAATAATTTAATATCGCAAATATAATAAACACAGTATGTGTAAATGCGACTATTTGAGGTTATCTAGCATTTCTTCAACCATTTTTTCTAGGTCATAATCATGACTCCATGACCAGTCCTCTCTCGCGACACTATCATCAATTGATCCTGGCCAACTATCTGCAATTGCCTGTCTAAAATCTGGTTGATAAGTGATTGTAAATTCTGGTATATGCATCGTAATCTCTGCGGCAATTTCAGCAGGCGTAAAAGACATTCCCGCGAGGTTATAAGAACTACGCTGTTTAATATTCTCTGATTTAGTCTGCATTATAGACACAGTTGCTTTAATAGCATCTTCCATAAACATCATAGGTAAACTTGTATCCTTCTTCAGGAAACAGTCATAATGGTTGTTTTTAAGCGCATCGTGAAAAATCTCTACAGCATAGTCTGTAGTCCCACCACCTGGAAGAGTCTTCCAAGATATTAGACCAGGATAACGTATCGATCGTACATCAACACCATATTTATTATGATAATACTCACACCAGCGCTCACCAGTTTGTTTTGAGATTCCATAAACAGTACTAGGCTCCATAATGGTTTGTTGCGGTGTATTTTCCTTAGGCGTGGTAGGCCCAAAAACAGCAATACTGGATGGCCAGAAAATCTTATCAATCTTACCTTCCTTTGCAATGTTCAAAATATGAAATAAAGAATCCATATTAAGATTCCAAGCCTTTTTAGGATATTTCTCTGCGGTAGCACTTAACATGGCTGCCATCAAATAAACTTCATTGATTTCATAATGCAAACAGATGTCTTCAATAGAAGTTCTATTCATTGCATCTACAATTTCAAAAGGCCCAGACTCCATAAGCTCCTTGCCGCCTTCTCTAATATCTCCAGCCACAACATTATCGTTACCGTAAATTTCACGTAGTCGCATTGTAAGCTCGGTACCTATCTGCCCGCAAGCACCTATTATCAGTATTTTTGTCGCCATGTCTTAATTTAAAGTTGGTAAATATACCAACTCTGCATTCTCAATTTCTTAAAATTTCCTTGTAATAATTAACATTTTGACAGCACGCTTTCGCGAAAGCGAGGTATTATTTAATAGTTAATACATTTAAGAATTCTTAATATTTATTAACTATAATTTAGTTTTTAATAGTTTTTATAATAATTTATTGCACTTACATTTGTCCTAACAATAAAAACCTAAACTATGAAAAAGACACTAATTATCGCAATGTTTGCGACAGCGACGTTAATATCTTGTAAAGATCAAGATGATAAAGAACTTGATAAAATGATGGAAGACACAACAGAACAGGTGGAAGAAACAGCAGAAGATATTGAGCAATCTGCCGAAGAGACAATAGCATATACAAAAGAAAATGTTTCAGAATTGGCAAACGACTTTGAGAGTAATGTAGAAGTTAATGACGATAAAATCGTAGCAATTAAAGGTTATGATTCATATGTAGTTTTACGAACTAATATTGCTGATCTATCTACAGTAAATGAAGATAATATCGATATGAGAAGTGAGAGTTTGAGAACTAGCTTTAATAATTTTAAAACGACTATTCCTGCTTACTTACGTATAGATGATGTTCAAGACGCTATAGAAGATGTAGAAAAAGAAATTAAAGAATATGAAGAAGAGCGTATGGAAGAGAAAGCTTCAAATAAAAACAACATGGAAAACATGGAGGAGATTCAGGAAGCTTTTGACGATTTAGAAAAAGAAATTGTACAAGCTCGTAAGAAATATGTCGACAACAAAGAAGACGCCATGGAAGAATACATGGAAGAAATCAACAGTAATAGAAAACAAAGTACTACAGAAAAATATCTGGATGCTACTGAAGAATATAATGAAGAAATGAAAGATAAATAATTTCTAATTTCTTTAATATTTTAGAAAAAGTATCGTGATCCTATCGCGATACTTTTTTTATGTCAACAATATAATCATCTTTGTAATTATACGTTTTAAACCTATGCGCTATCTATTGATTATATTATTATTCATTTCTTGTGGAGAACAAGAGAAAGCAGCTCCTGTTTTGAATCAAGATACAGAGACTTCTTTTATCCCAGCAACCTCTCGCATGGTTTTAAAAGGTGATGCCCAGCAATTATCAACTAATTGGGATGCTTACCAAAAATTTATCACAGAATTAGAAAATTTTGACCACTCTATCGCCGCCGCACAAAGACTTGCAACTTCTATAGACGACATGAATGTAAGCATACCAGAAGAAATAGCAAGTCAACCGGTAATCTCCCGTTTAAAAGTTCTAGAAACTAGAATAAAATCTTATCACGCACTACTAACTCATAATGCTTATAGCACTATGGATCAACAAAAAAGATTTGATCAAGTTATGATTGCATTAGATGAGTTTAAAATCCAGTTAATGGAAGTATTTGCTCAACAAAAGTCTAAGCAAAACCTTCTAAAGAATTTAGAACAACTTGAATTAGAACTAGAGGAAAAAGATTCTGTTAATCCATAATAAAGTTCTCTTAACTACATAGAGCATTTCACGTTCAGTGCTTAACTTTAAGCAATGAGCAAACCTTTATTACAATTTACAAAAAAAGGCATATACTGCGCTGCAGCACAAGTTTATCTGGATCCATGGCAACCAGTAAATAAGGCTTTAATCACCCATGGACACGCAGACCATTCTCGATGGGGACATAAAAATTACATTACACAACACGATAATGTTCCCATAATAAAACATCGCCTGGGTGACATCAATGTATCTAGTATCGCTCACGGCGAAAACCTGCTCATCAATAACGTAAAATTCTCATTTCATCCTGCTGGTCATATACCAGGATCCAGCCAGATACGTGTAGAACACAATGACGAAGTTTGGGTATTTACAGGAGATTATAAAACTGAAAACGACGGAATATCGACACCATATGAACCTATTAAATGCAACACTTTTATAACAGAATGTACTTTTGGATTACCAGCCTTTAAATGGCAACCACAAGGACAAGTTATGGATGATATTAATAAATGGTGTGCTCAAAATAATGCTGATGGTAAAACCTCTATTCTTTTTGCATATTCATTAGGGAAAGCTCAGCGACTTATCAAACATTTAGACACATCAAAGATGAATATTTACTGTCATGGTGCTGTTTTTAAAATGACTGAAGTACTTAGAGAACTTATCAATTTCCCGCCTACTCACCTCATCACTAAAGAAACTACTAAAGAAGAGCTCGCAGGTAATATAGTCGTCGCACCACCTAGCGCACACGGTAGTCCATGGATGCGCAAAATGGTACCTTATGTTACCGCAAGCGCTAGTGGTTGGATGGCGTTTAGAGGAGCAAGACGTCGTAGAGCAATTGATAAAGGTTTTGTATTATCTGATCATTGCGACTGGGATGGATTGCTCGACAGTATAGAGGCAACAGAATGTGAAAATGTCATTACCACTCACGGTTATCAAGATATTTTTGCTCGCTATTTAAGAGAAGAAAAAGGCCTTAACGCCATCAGTGAACGTACTCAATATGAAGGTGAAAATTTAAATGAAGCCGAAAAACCCATAATTGAGGATGAGTCAAAGCCATCAAACACAAACTTTTCATCATCTAAATAAGCGCCATGAAACAGTTTGCAGAACTCATAAGAATTATAGACGGAACTAATAAAACAACTCTTAAAGTAGCAGCGCTAACAGAGTATTTTAAAACTGCGCCAGAAGAAGATAAACTGTGGACTATAGCAATCCTATCACATAGACGACCTAAGCGGCCAGTAAATACTACCTTAATGCGTGAATGGGCAACAGAAATAAGCGGTATCCCATTATGGTTATTTGAAGAATCCTATCACATAGTTGGTGATCTAGCCGAAACTATTGCATTAATACTTCCTACAACAAATAAATCTTCTGATAAATCACTATCGCAAATCATAAAGGAGCTGATTGATTTACGTAAAAAAGAAGATGAAGATAAAAAAAAGTACCTACAAGAAAACTGGTTAAAACTCAATTATTATGAGCGTTTTGTTTTCAATAAAATTATGACAGGTGGTTTTAGAATTGGAGTTTCTCAAAAATTAATGACGCGTGCTCTATCACAGGCCACTGATATTGACCAAGACATTTTAGCCCACAAATTGATGGGAAGCTGGACAGGAGAAAACACTACTTTTCAAGAACTTGTATATCAAGATAACGAAGTAGCCATGCGAGGTAAACCTTACCCATTCTATCTTGCCTATGCTATAGAAAATGAAGCCGCAGATTTAGGTGATGTTACACAATGGAGCGCAGAGCACAAATGGGATGGAATTCGCTCCCAAACTATTATCAGAGCAGGAGAATTATTTGTGTGGTCGCGTGGTGAAGAATTAGTAACAGACAAATACCCAGAATTTCAAAAATTTCTAGAAGTTATCCCAGATGGAACTGTAATTGACGGTGAGATTTTACCTTATAAAAATGGCCAAATCCTTAATTTCAACGATCTGCAAACTAGAATAGGAAGAAAAACTGTTGGCAAAAAACTCTTAACCGATGTACCTGTAGTTATTGTTGCCTATGATTTACTAGAATGGCAAGGTGAAGATATTAGAGAACGATCATTTCAAGAACGCAGAGCGATTCTAGACCAATTAGTAGATCACATCCATGAAAAAGAAAAACAAGAAGAACTAGACGATAAATCAATATCTGATTCAAGCTCTACAACGATACCATTACTAATCTCAGAAACCATGAGTTTTTCATCTTGGGAAGAAGTAGCTCAAGAAAGGGAACGCAGCGCAGAACGTAAATCTGAAGGATTGATGTTAAAAAGAAAGGATAGTCCTTACTTAGTTGGTCGCAAAAAAGGCGATTGGTGGAAATGGAAAGTAGATCCTTTTACTATTGACGCAGTACTCACCTATGCTATGCGAGGCCATGGTCGTAGAGCAAATCTCTATACAGACTACACCTTTGGTCTATGGAACGATGGTGAGCTCGTCACTTTTGCAAAAGCCTATTCTGGCCTTACCGATGCAGAGTTTAGAAAAATAGACGCTTGGATTAAGAAGAATACTCTAGAGCGATTCGGTCCTGTAAGATCTGTAACGCCTCATCATGTTTTTGAAATCGCTTTTGAAGGAATTGCTCCTAGCAAACGTCATAAATCTGGAGTCGCAACACGTTTCCCTAGAATACACAGATGGAGAAAAGATAAACCTATTGAAGAAGCAAACACTTTAGAGGATTTAAAAGCATTGATCCCTACTGACGGTGGTTTTTTAAAGGATGATTAATCGGTTATATCTTGTAAATTGCATAGACATGTTAAAACTGAACTCAGTCATTTTACAGATAATTTCTTTTTTATCTATCATTGCTACTATTGGTAATGTTACTGCTCAAACTTATGTGCCTGGCAATACTTATACCGATGCAACAGGCTATGTGGAATATAGAGCTGGCAATCTGCCTATAGTATTATCAGTACCGCATGGTGGCTATCTAGAACCTACAGCTATTCCAGATCGCTCTTGCGCTGGTTGTATAACAACTGCAGATTCTTTTACTCAAGAAATTACAGATGGTATTTATCAGAGTATAGTTAATGAAACTGGCTGCTATCCTCATGTAATAATTAATCTATTACATCGTAAAAAATTTGATGCAAATCGTGATGTTCAAGATGCTGCAAATGGAGATCCAACTGTAATCTTAAGTTGGAATAATTTTCATAATTATATAGACATTGCAAAAGCACATGTCGTTCAAAATTATGGCTCAGGAACATTTTATGATATGCATGGTCATGCTCATGCTATACAGCGTATTGAATTAGGATATCTACTTACCACTACAGAACTTCAGCAAACAGACCATTATCTTAATACAAATTCAGGACCTCAAGACTCGAGTATTAGAACATTAGTCTCGTCAAATTTGCAAAACCTAACTCAAGCACAACTGATCAGAGGAACGAACAGTTTCGGTGATATTTTAGAAAACCGAGGTCTTTCTAGTATACCGAGTAGTGTAAATCCAGCACCACTAAACTCTGAACCGTATTTTAGTGGTGGCTACAACACAAGGAGACATGGATCTAGCGACAATATTAGTACGATTAATGCCATTCAAATAGAATTGAATTCAGATCTACGTTTTAATAGCGCTATACGTCCAGCTTTAGTAGACTCATTAGCAAGAACTATAATTGATTTCCATACTACTCATTATAATAACCAACCTTCTAGCAGTTCTTGCACTACACTAAACATCAATGAATTAAACAGTCAAAAGAAAACATTCCTCTACCCTAATCCCAGTAGTGAAGTCATACATATCGAATCTGATTCTTCGATCAAATCTTATATGATTTATGATAAATCAGGCAAAAAAGTATGGAACCATTCATATGACCGTCAAAGATTGGACATCTCTAAACTAGAATCAGGATTATATTTCTTGATATTACAGTATTATAATGGAAGAAACGAAACTTTTAAAATCGTTAAGGCGGATTAAAATGATAATCAGAAAAGGAATTTAATGAATCGCACCCAACTATATCAAATAGCGCAAGAATTCTTTGACCAGCAAGGTTGGGAAGCTTTTCCATTTCAGAAAAAAACTTGGGATGCCTTTTTATCAGGTAAGCACGGACTATTAAATGCACCTACAGGAAGCGGGAAAACCTATGCCCTATGGGTTGCGGTAGTTTTAGATTATATAAAAAAGAATCCGGATTATAAGAAGAAGCCTAAAAAAGGTCTGAAAGCCATATGGATTACTCCATTGCGCTCACTTTCTCAAGAAATCGCACAAGCTTCTCAACGTTTTGTGGACGGCATCGATTTACCTTTTACTGTTGGGATACGTAGTGGAGACACATCTACAAAAGAACGTGCTGCGCAACGTAAAAAAATGCCGGATCTACTAATCACTACTCCAGAAAGCTTGCATCTATTACTAGGTTCAAAAGATCATGCAAAAATTTTTAAGGATTGTCAAGCGATTATAATTGATGAATGGCACGAGTTACTGGGAACTAAACGTGGTGTGCAAATGGAGCTTGGTATTTCTCGACTTCTAGGCTTGAATAAAGACATTAGAGTTTGGGGAATTAGCGCGACGATTGGTAATCTTGAACAAGCTCGAGAAGTGCTTCTAGGTGTTGATGAAACACGCTTTCGCGAAAGCGTATTGATAAAAGCTAATATCAAAAAAGACATTAAAGTACAATCCATTATCCCGGCAAGTATGGATAAATTCCCATGGCGTGGTCACCTAGGATTGCATTTATTAGAAGATGTCGTGAAAATCATTAATTCTAGTCGCTCCACACTGATTTTTACAAATACACGAGCACAGTGTGAACTTTGGTACCAATCCTTAATGACTCAACATCCAGAGTTTGCTGGTGAAGTAGCGATGCACCATGGTTCGATTAATAAAGAAACACGCATTTGGGTAGAAAACGCCATAAGAAATGAAAGTTTAAAAGCTTGTGTTTGTACCTCATCACTAGATTTAGGAGTAGATTTTGCACCAGTAGAGACCATAGTTCAAGTGGGCGGACCTAAAGGTGTGGCACGATTTCTACAACGCGCAGGACGTTCTGGTCATAGACCTGGAGAAACCAGTGTCATTCATTTTTTACCTACTCACGCTCTAGAATTGATAGAAGCTAGTGCTTTACAAAAAGCAGTGGCTACACAGGCTGTTGAGGATAGACTACCCTACTTATTGTGTTATGATGTCCTGATTCAATATTTGTGCACACTTGCTGTGTCAGGTGGTTTTTATCCCGACGAAATATATCCTGAGGTAAAGAACACATTTTGCTTTGCCGCTATAACAGATGAAGAATGGAAATGGTGTCTGGACTTCATCGTTTACGGTAGTTCATCCCTGCAATCATATGATGAATATAAAAAAGTGAAAATAGATGATACCGGTCGGTATCTAATTGATGATCGTAAGATTGCCATGCGTCATCGTTTGCAAATGGGAACGATAGTTACTGGAACTACAGTAACTGTAAAATTTGTTTCTGGTGGTTATATAGGTTCAATAGAAGAGTATTTTGTTAGCAAGTTAAGCCGTGGTGATGTATTTGTTTTGGGAGGTCGCACTCTAGAATTTATAAGATTAAAAGGAATGGTCGCTCAAGTACGACTATCTTCAAAAAAAAGAGCTCGTGTTTCTAACTGGCAAGGAAGTCGTTTACCTTTAAGTGCACAACTGGGCGAATTACTGCGAGATGAAATGGAAAATTTTCAAACAGGTAGAAAACGCACACCTGAAGTAAAAGCTCTTAAAGAAATTATACAACGACAACAATTAGAGAGCATTGTCCCACAAAAAAAAGAATTCCTAATCGAGACTTTTAAAACACGTGAAGGTTACCATGCGGTGTTCTATCCTTTTGAAGGAAGATTTGTTCACGAGGCTATGGCAGGAATTATTGCTTATCGAGTGAGCTTATTAAAACCTATCACATTCTCACTGGCTTTTAATGATTATGGTTTTGAGATTTTAAGTGATCAAGCTTTTGATATGCAAGAAATTTTAGATAATGATTTACTTACACCAGATATGCTCTCACAAGATCTTCAAGCCAGTATGAATGCGACTGAAATGGCTCGTAGAAAATTTAGAGATATTGCGGTAATTTCTGGATTGGTATTTTCTGGATACCCAAACAAATTAATCAAGACTAAACATTTACAAAACAGTAGTCAGTTGCTGTTTGAAGTATTCCGTGATAATGAGCCTGAGAACCTACTGTTCCGTCAGGCATATACAGAGACTTTTGAAAATGCTATCGAAGAATACCGTCTACGTGAAGCGCTAGAACGTATCCAACAACAAGAAATCATTTGGAAAGCCTGTGAAAAGCCAACTCCATTCTCCTTCCCTATCATCACAGACCGCTTACGCGAAAAGTTATCCAGTGAAAAGCTAGCCGATAGAATTAAACGGATGCAGTTGAAGTGGGAATAGTTGAAAGGTTCAATCTGCGTTTTTAAAAATCACTTTTTAACAATTTGCTTTCGCGAAAGCGTGGATAACTTCTTCTCATGTGAATATGATAATTATGTAGGAATTAGACTAAATATTGTAGCTTGTCAGTTATAAAACCAAGACTCCCAACACCTTGTTTCTACAAACTGCGTTGAAAGCTAAACGAAATTCTAATCTTCTGTATATCAATGCTTAATATTAGCATATTGTTATTTTTTCAACAGTTTAATTCGCTAGTAATCATGTTGAAAACTTGTCTAAAAGCAAATTGTTAAACTCCAATCTCATACAATGTAAGTGCTTAAATTTACAACGACGTAGGGTCAAACGAAAAAAGCCAGAGCTCGAACTCTGACTTTTTATAATAATCCAAATAAATTAATAAATGGAGAACCTAAATATCTTTATGTTATTATTACTTTTAATAATAACAGAGATGAAAAAGAACTAATTGTCAATGTCATCACGACAAAGATAATTTAAAAACACAAAAAGCTCTATATCATTCAGAATTAACTAGAGCAATTATTAACAACTATAGCTTAAAAGGAACAATCTTCAAAGCTTTGAAAACAGATAGGCTATCAATCTTTAAATATTTGATAGCCTATTTTTATTAACAGAATTTGAATTTACTTCAATTAATTATTAAACTAACAGAATACATAATTAGATTTATTTCCAGGAAACGGTGGAATTCTCTTAAATCCGCTATTACAAATTACCCATATTAATTCCTAAACCGGTCTATAACCTTTCCTAGTCTTCACTCCTATCAATCGCATTTCTTCTTTAAGAACCGCAACTTGATCATCAAGACTCTTACGATTTTCTTGAGGTTTGTTACCTATGCGTCCATATCTAGTTATGATATCAAATCCATCTATGGCGATTTCCCAGTATTTATTACTAGAACCTTCTACAAATTCATAACGCTTAAAAGTAAGGTTGCCTTGAGGTTGTTGTTCCTTTTCAGGTTCGAGTTCTGTTTCAAGTACTTCAGGTATTGAAGTGTTTGAGCTTTCATCATTAGACTTTATTTGTTCAACAGCATCTTTTTGATTTTCAGGTTCGATTTCAGATTCAAGTTCTTCTGGATCTTCTTCTTTCCCTTCTAGTTTTTGTTTGATTTTTTCAAGAACACGCTCTGGTTGCTCGAGCCAGTCCTTACTATAGATATGTTGTAATTTCCACCCAAAGGCTTTAAGAACAGCTGGTTTCTGACTGTACTGTTCTAAAATATTATCTGTTGCATAATGTGTGGAACGATCTATTAAAATGGCGAGTTCATAAGATTTACTGTCACTTTTACGCAAGGCGAGATCACATTTAAAATGCGATTGACCTATAGCATTATCTACTATATAACCATCATTCTCTAGAACCGCTTTGAGCTGGTTAATTATGGGTAAACGTTTTATCCGTTCTTCATCATCGTCATCGAGATGCAAACTATCCAATATACCATTTGCTGCCTCTAATTGTCCGTCGCTAATAAATTTTGCGTAAGCGAGGAAACGCTTAAAATAATTGGCTCCTTCATTATAATCATTCTTAATATTTGCTGCTAGAATAGAAGAAACGACTATCATATTGCGCTTTGCACGAGAGAAAATAACGTTCAATCGTTTTTCTCCACCACGTCTGTTGATAGGTCCAAAATTCATAAACATCTTACCTTGATTAGTAAAACCGTAGCAAATACTCATGATAATTATATCACGCTCATCTCCTTGAACATTCTCTAGATTCTTAACAAATAATCCCACGAACTGATCTTCTTCTGTACGTTGATATTCTTCTTCTAGCAATTTCCCAAAATGCGGATCTTCTTGAGCTAGTTTATCCAGTGCTTCTTCGATCTCGCTTTGCTGCGCCATAGAAAATGCAACGATTCCTATACTTTTCTTGACGGCTTCCATAAGAAACGTACGCACCATATTTGCGATATATCGAGCCTCATCATTATTCACTCGTTTATGATAAATCGCATTCTCCATATAATGAAAACTGATGCTGCGCTTGAGCACATCTTGTGTATCTATTTCTTGATCTGGTGTAATGATAGATTCCAGCGGCTCGATTCCAGCATTAGGTATACGACTGTCTGGAATGGTCAGTAAATTGCGTTTATAGAAAGCTGCATTACTAAAACTGATTAAACTCTCACGACGGCTGCGGTAATGCCATCCTAGCATAACAGAACTCAGCTTTCTCGCTCCTTGATTCAATAGACTATCTGCATCAAGCATGATACCGGTTTTCTCTTCAGTCTCTTCTTCATCTTCTTCTTGATCTGTAGTATTGGAACTAAAGAAGTTTGTAGGCGGCATTTGCATTTCATCACCTACAATAATCGTTTGATGTGTTCTAAATAAGGATGGAACGCCTTCTTCTACCGTAATTTGAGAAGCCTCATCATAGATTACTACGTCAAAGATGGAAGTATCAATAGGCATAGAATCACTGACGCTTAAAGGACTCATTAACCATACCGGTTTTAAAGTAGTCATAATTTCTTGCGCATCTCCAGTAGCTAGCTCGCGTATGGATTTATAACGCATACTTTTGCCAAACTCATTTTCTAATACACGTCGCGAGGCATTGTATTCTTTTTTAAGTATTTTTTCTTCTGGTGTTAATTGTGCTGCAACAGACTCTGTAATCCGTACTTTATTTAAAAACTTATCTCTAATCTTAGAACGTATAAAAGCTACATTGGAATCATAATAACCATCTAGTAAGGCGTCTATATTACGTACAGAGTTGGCCAAAACGTCTTCAGTGGTTTGAGAGAACACAGGCTCTTTATCATAAACCTCTTTTAGGGATTTGTATGCCGTATGAAAAGCAATATCATCAGTTTGCCACGGTTGACTGCGCAAGTTGTCTTGCATTTCTTTACTGGTCGCGTGCAATTGCTTAATATAAGGTGTAAAAAGTGCTATAGTATGAATACTAGTTTTACTGCGTTGTAATTTATCTTCTATTTGAGAAAGTAAGTCATGATCACAATTTGTAAATAGTTGATTTAAATTATCATCTAGGCGCTCAAAATCTGACTTATAACTTAATAGACTATTTACATATGTGGTATGGTCTGTATCCATCCAGCTTTTAATAATATCGTCTGGATCTAGTTGCTGTTGTTTGATCCATTCATAGTCACCAATAAAATCTTCTAGACCAAATTTACTCGCTGCTTCTACTTGTTTTTCAGTTAATAATTCTAATGCCTCATACTCTTCATTTAAAGTATTTAAAACAGATTCTATCGATGGAGCAATATTATGTGCACTAAAATTATAAGCAGCCTTAAGTTGATTTTTTATTCTATACCAGCTAGGGTTTAAGAATTTAAAAAAAGAACCATCTAATCGCAGCCATTTTTCTAGCGCAATGTTAGCATCAACAGCATTTAATTTTTGTTTCCAGTTTTTATTTTCTTCTACTAATCTTAAATGCAACCTTTTTTGCTTCTCTATTTTTCTGTTTAAGTTATCTAAGTTAGAAGCTGCAATCGTGCTACTATCAAAAATTCCTAACGCATCTTGCGCCACAATTTTTGAAACCTTAGTGGCAAAGTTAAATTCTAGTCTCCATGCTGCAAGAGATTGTGTTTTTACAGTAACTTCTTGCTCGTCTAGAAGTTCATTCAGGTTATCTAATAAGTCAACCGTTTCCTCTATTTTTTCTAAAATGGCAGCTTTTGAATTCGATACATCTAATAATTCTTGAGAAAGCCCATTAAAAGCATAATCTGATATACTGTGCCCGTGATCATTCAATTTAATTTGAGCAATCATTTCAGTAATCCAGCTTTGGTTGTCTAACCATTCTTTATAAAACGGCACATAAATCAACTCGTTATTTCCCAGTTTTTCTTTCTCCTGATAGTAAGAAATTAGAACTTGAAAGAGGTCATAAAGTGGTGGTTCTCCATCTCGCATATGATCATGAAACCTCTCTAATTTTTCTAGATGTGTTTCTATTTCATTGATAATTTTATCACGCTTTCGCGAAAGCGTAGACGTATTCATATTCTTTTTCATAAAAGCCTCATAGGTATCTTTGAGGTTCATTATGAAAGCCTTTTTATCTGTTTGAGAATCGTGAATCAGACAACACAATTCATCTAATTTTTTATTTTTTAACCTATGAAAAACCACATCCAAAGCAGCCCGTTTTTCACAAACAAATAACACCTTTTGATCACGTGCCACATAGTCTGCAATGAGATTGGTAATGGTTTGTGATTTACCTGTACCTGGTGGACCTTGAATAATATAATTCTCACCAGAACGTGCTTTTAAAACAGCTTGAGATTGGGTAGGATCTGATTGAATAATAGGATACAAATCTGCCAAGCTAGTTTTTTGATAGCCATCGAGATTCATTTTCTTAGGCTGCTCGCTAAACAGTTCATCAAAGACCTCATCTTTGATATCGGCTTTTAAAATCTCAGAATAATCTCGTACCAGACTCATCTTACGGTACTTAAAATTACCGATGGTCATGTTACAAGTATCCACTTCCCATACCAGCGGATTTACGTCTCCATCATTATCTGTATGATAAAAACTGCGGCGGCGCTCTGCAACAGCAAGATCACTGTATGGGTTGATATCTTCATTAATGATGTACTCGAGCTCGTTATGTTTTTTAGCCACAAGATTATTAAAAATGGCAAGCCCTAGCGGTTTTACATTTTGAGCGTCATAAGAATAGTCATAACTGCGAGTACTTAAACCAGAATTGCGATTAGAAAGTTTGCGCTTTTTAAGTTTGAAGTTGCGTTTTGCCAGTTTGTGAATCAACTGGATCTTAGGTTTGTCTCGCCATCTTAATTCAATTCCAGTACCACCTAGTGAGATTTGGTTTTTAATGCTCTGCACGAGTTCTTCAATAGAACTGGATTCTAAATCAACAAAATCCGGTAACTCAATACCATACAAATCTTTAAGGTAGTAACTTAAAACAGGATTAATCTCTGCCTCAGAATCAATTACATTTAGTTCAAAACGATCTTTAACACCTTTCTTTTTTACCAGAGAAACTGGTAATAATAACAGCGGCGAACTGATTCGCTCGTCTTCACTTTCTTTAAAATTATACCAGTGTAAAAAAGCAACAACGACTCGCAATTGATCAAAACCGTATTCATTTTTACTCTTGCGCGCCTCGAGTCTTATTTTATTAAGTGCTGGACTTAAAAATTTGTTTTTATCAAGTTCTAAATATCTATTGAGATTGACTTTTTTCTTTGAAATGAACTGCGTTTGAATATGAGCGTTCCAAAAAATTAAATCATTTTCAGTAATGTTTTTATAATCCAGTAACATGGGTACTGAGGCTTCTGTTAAATTCAAGAAACCACCACGATCATTAAAATAGAGCAATTTATTCCTGCGAGAAATATCAAAAAGTCTGCGTTTTAATTTATCAAGAATATAACTACCACGATCTGACAAATTCAAATTACGGAACCCTTCGGTATCTGTTAAATCAACGTAATTCTCTGGATTGAAATCTCGGTAATTTTTGAGTTTCGCAATGATTTCTTCAAGACTAGGCGCACGATCTTCTCTGTACAAAGGTGTCATTTCCCTAATCACGTGATGTATGGTAGGATGTAAATCTTTGTTATAGAAATATAAGCGCTCGCGGTTTTCTATAAAACGCTTAAGCTCGTCAATGTCTCTAAAATCTATTCCATATGCTACTGAAGCCAGTATAAAGCCTAGTGTAAAAATCTCAGTAATAGGATCATAATATCCTGTTTCTAAATCCCAGCTTTTATATCGTGCAAGGTAAACAGGCTTAGTAATAGGTTTTTCAAAATCTTCTTGTATCGCCTCATCGTCGTAAATATGCTGATCATAATCATCACCTTCTATCTTACTAATCTCACTATAGTTTCCACTTACTTCAACTGCATAGCGCTGTTTAGGTTTTCTAAATATCTTGTGTTTTCCTGTTCTAAACTCTTTGCCTTCAGAATCTATAGCGATGATTCTACCGTTAAAGTAAATATCTTCAATAGAATAAATCCCTAACACTAAGTTGCGTGACCTCAAGAAATGAGCTTTTTCTAAAAGCGGTAATACACGAGCAATAAAATCTGCCGTGGTGCTACCACCATGTTCTTTCACCTCATCCAGCAGACTGAAAAAACTTGCTTTATAATCACTCATTATCGTAGATGCTGTTATCTTGGTTTTCATTAACGCTACTCAAATCCTTCATCGCCTCTTGCTTTAAATCTTTAAAACTGCGAACGGTAAGTTTGAGTTCTTTTCTAAGAACTCGTTCGTATTCTTCTACTAGACCAAGCAATTCTGCAATTTCTAAGGTGTGTGCAATAGGCAGTTTTTCTAGTTCGCTATCTATTCTAGCAAAATCTAACAAGACATAAGATAAATAGCTTTTTGTACTAGGTGTAGTATGTTGTAAACGTTCCAGTAGTTTAGTAGTATCGACTTCTTTTTCTATAGTAAAATCTGTAAAAAACTGTTTTGCAAGATTTACCACAGCACTAGAATTCATCCATTGTGGTCGCAGTATGATTTGTATAAAATCCCTAGATAGTGCTCTAGTTTTTTGTTGCTCAAAAATATCTAGACTATTGATATCCCATTTCCCTTCTATGAGTTTGTGCAATTCCTCATGATATTCTCGAGAGCTGCGCGCTTTTAAATCTAGAGCAATACTACGTATATAAGATTCTGGATGTGTTTGTTGATTTGTGGCTTCATCGTCTTGGTTGATGATTTCTTTTGCTTGGTCCAGATAACTTTGCGCATTTACTTCTGACAGCCCAGTATTGAGCTTGATTAACATTTGAATGACTGTGTAATGCTCACGACAAGATTTAAAGGCACCTGTATCACAATAAAGCTCAAGATATAATTGAAAAATACGCGCTGTTTCTATAATACTGTCTTCACTACGAGAATCGTTTGCTAAAGCCAGAATAATACGTTGCGTGATCTCATACTCTCCATCTTCTATTTTATAGAATAGATAATGAGATAACTCGTGCGCTAGTAATGCTTTAAGTTGTTTTTCATCCAGCAACTGCAATATATTACCTGAGAATACAATATGAGCTTCTTGATCGATTACTGATATGCTTGCGTTTAACTGCAGGCTGTTATTCTCTTGATAAAATGTTACTTGTGCATCGATATTTAAATCCTCACATATGTCTTGCGCCATTTGATAAAGATTGCGATGACTATCTGTATCTAGTCTGTAGGTATTTTTAAGAAGTTCTTTTTTAAAGGACTCTATCTGTTGCGTCTTAATTTTCTCATCTTTAAACCATTGCCAAGTTTTCTTCCGACTTTTTAAATGATCTCTCAACATTTTGTGATATGGAAAAGGCTCTAAAACAGCCTGAGGCTCAATAACATCTTGCGACATGAATATCTTTTACTGCGTGAATAACAAGTTTTAAATTTAAGGATTTTGTTATCACTGCTGAGAGGTGAAACGAGAAAAAGAAAAAAAATGCTACAAAAACTAACATCTGACCTGTTCATTTAAAGACTCGCAAAGTCAGTATTTTGAACATATGATAATGCGCATTTTTCCGTACTTTTGCCAGCTTTAAAACCCATGTGTGATGAGTAAAAAATTCAATGAATACAAAGGATTGAACTTACCTGAAGTAGATGAACGTATCAAAAACTTCTGGAAAGAAAATGACATTTTCAACAAGTCCATGACGACTCGTGAAGGAAATGAACCTTTTATTTTCTTTGAAGGACCACCATCTGCAAACGGATTACCTGGTATTCACCACGTTATGGGACGTACGATTAAGGATTTATTCTGTCGTTTTAAAACCCAACAAGGTTATCAAGTAAATCGTAAAGCTGGATGGGACACACACGGTCTTCCTGTAGAACTAGGTGTAGAAAAAGCCCTGGAAATCACAAAGGAAGATATAGGTACAAAAATCTCTGTAGAAGATTATAATCAAGCCTGTAAAGATGCAGTATTAAAATACACAGACATCTGGAGCAAGCTTACTGATGACATGGGTTATTGGGTAGATATGGAAGATCCATATATTACTTATAAATCTAAGTATATGGAGTCTGTATGGTGGCTTTTAAAACAAATCTATTCTAAAGATTTGCTTTATAAAGGTTACACCATCCAGCCTTATTCTCCAGCTGCAGGAACTGGATTGAGCTCGCACGAGTTGAACCAGCCTGGAACTTATCAAGATGTTACAGACACGACAGTTACTGCACAGTTTAAAGTTGAGGATCCATCAAAATTACCATTTGAAAACAATGGAAATGTATTTTTCCTAGCCTGGACGACGACTCCATGGACGCTACCATCGAACACTGCGCTTACCGTAGGACCTAAAATTGATTATGTTCTCGTAGAGACTTTTAATCAATATACTGGAGAACCTATGCAGGTGATTCTTGCTGAAAAATTAGTGAGCTATCAGTTTGGTAAGAAGTATGAGCTTTTAGAAGGTGACGCTTTCGCGAAAGCGAAACTAGAATACAAATTAGGAGATAAAAAAATCCCTTATCAGTTATTAGGTTCTTGTAAAGGAACTGATCTGGTAAATTTAAGATACGAGCAGTTATTGCCTTATGCGCAACCATTTGAAAACGCTCAAAATGCTTACAGAGTCATCGCAGGAGACTTTGTAACGACTGAAGATGGAACAGGAATCGTGCACACAGCACCTACATTTGGTGCAGACGATGCGCTAGTTGCTAAACAAGCAAATCCACCTATCCCACCAATGTTGGTTCTAGATGAAAATCAAAATCCAGTACCACTAGTAACGCTTCAGGGAAAATTTAGAGATGAATTACCAGAGGTAGGCGGTAAGTATGTAAAGAACGAATATTTTGCAGATGGTGAAGCACCAGAACGATCAGTAGATGTAGATATCGCTATTGCTTTAAAAGAACAGAACCGTGCTTTTAAAGTAGAAAAATATGTTCACAGTTATCCACATTGCTGGAGAACTGATAAGCCTGTATTATACTATCCATTAGATAGTTGGTTCATAAAAGTGACGGAATTTAAAGACCGTATGCACGAGCTGAACAAATCTATCAACTGGAAACCTAAATCTACCGGAGAAGGAAGATTTGGTAACTGGCTAGCAAATGCAAACGACTGGAATTTATCGCGTTCTCGTTTCTGGGGAATCCCATTACCTATATGGAGAAACGAGACCGGAACTGAAGAAGTGATCATAGGTTCTATAGAAGAACTGACTGCCGAGATTGAAAAATCTATCGCCGCAGGTTATATGACTTCTAATCCATTTGCTGGTTTTAAAGCTGGCGATATGAGTGAAGAGAATTACAACATTGTAGATCTTCATAAAAATGTGGTTGATCAAATCACATTGGTTGGAAAGTCTGGAGAAAAACTAACTCGTGAGGCAGACCTAATTGATGTATGGTTCGATTCTGGTTCTATGCCTTATTCTCAATGGCATTATCCTTTTGAAAATAAAGAACAGGTAGAAAACCAACTTAGAAAAGCAGACTTCATCGCCGAAGGTGTGGATCAAACTCGTGGATGGTTCTACACACTACACGCTATCGCTACCATGATAAGTGATGACGTGGCTTATAAAAATGTAGTTTCTAATGGGCTGGTACTAGATAAAAACGGACAGAAAATGTCTAAACGTCTAGGTAACGCAGCAGATCCATTTGAAACTCTAGGTAAATATGGAGCAGATGCTACTCGCTGGTACATGGTGAGTAATGCAAACCCATGGGACAACCTTAAATTTGACTTAGACGGTATCACAGAGGTGCAACGCAAGTTTTTCGGCACACTTTATAACACGTATTCTTTCTTTAGTCTATATGCTAATGTGGATGGGTTTACTTATAGTGAAGCTAACATCCCATTAGAAGAACGTCCAGAAATAGACCGTTGGGTTTTATCTGAGTTAAATACTTTGATAAAAGACACCACAGCATTCTATGAAGATTATGAACCTACTAAGGCAGCAAGAGCTATCACCACTTTTGTGACTGAAAACTTAAGTAACTGGTACGTACGTTTATGCAGAAGACGTTTCTGGAAAGGAACGTATGAAAAAGATAAAATCGCAGCTTACCAGACCTTATATACTTGTCTTAAAACAGTTGCACAATTAGGCGCGCCTATTGCACCATTCTTTATGGATCAATTGTACCGTGACTTAACAAGTGTATGTGAAAGCGACGCAAGTGAAAGTGTTCACTTATCAAGTTTCCCAAAGACTGACGAATCGTTAATAGATAGCGACCTAGAAGATAAAATGCACAAAGCACAGGTTATCTCTAGTCTAACTTTATCATTGCGTAAAAAAGAGAGCATCAAAGTGCGCCAGCCTCTACAGCGTATTATGATACCGGTTCTAGATGCAAAAGACAAAGCACAAATAGAAGCCATTGCAGACCTTGTAAAGAGTGAAGTAAACGTGAAGGAGATTGAGTTAATAGATGATGCAAGTGGTATTCTAGTAAAAGAAATCAAACCAAACTTTAAAGTTCTAGGACCACGTTTTGGGAAGGCAATGGGTCAAATTGCTGGTAAGATCAAAAGTTTTCAACAAGAGGAAATCGTTTTGTTAGAAAAAACTGGGCAAAAAGAGGTGGAAGTAAATGGAAATGCAATTATATTGACCCTTGAAGACGTGGAGATTACGTCATCAGATATTGAAGGATGGCTAGTAGCTAATCAATCTGGTATTACCGTTGCGCTCGATGTAACGATATCACCTGAACTTAAAAAGGAAGGGATTTCACGAGAATTAGTGAATCGTATTCAAAACATAAGAAAAGATTCAGGACTCGAGGTAACCGATCGTATCAATATTGTGATACAATCGCATAATGAGATTGATGACGCTATACAATCTAATGAGCAATACATCATGGATGAAACACTAGCAAATGATTTAACATTAATACAAACTGTAGATAATGGTACGATTGTTGAATTTGACGACATTGTGACCTCAATACAGATTAAAAAAATATAACATGAGTAATACAGTAGAAAAAGAACGATATGGCGATGCAGACCTAGCTCACTTTAGAACCATAGTTCAAGAAAAGATGGATGAAGCCATCAAGCAGCATGAACTTATTAAAAGTGCTTACATGAATGATGCTAGTAACGGTACAGAAGATACGGCACCACAATTTAAAGCCTTTGATGAAGGTAGTCAGGTCATGAATAAAGAAACTAGTAGTCAACTAGCCATCAGGCAAGAGAAATTTATTAGAGACTTAAAGAATGCGATGATCCGTATCGAGAATAAAACGTACGGTATCTGTCGTGTAACAGGTAAAAAAATAAAGAAAGCTCGATTAGAATTAGTACCGCATGCTACATTAAGCATTGAAGCAAAAAATATGCAGTCTTAATAGATATTGCATTTTATAATTAACTCCTTTTAACTATGGCTCTATTGTACAAATACCCTATAGTTAAAAGGAGTTTTTATTTGAATCTTTTAATGATCATCGCTTTCGCGAAAGCGTATTCACAAAGCAACTCTAGCCACAGAGTTTATGAGAATTCTAAAATCACTACAATAGATATATTTTTAGAAACGACAATTGAGCTGGAAATCATAACAACAAAGGGCAATCAAATTAAAATAGTTGAAAGTCAAAGTGGAGAATACCGTAACGCCGTATTATTAAATACAGAAATCTCAAACGATACTTTAAAAATAACAGACCCGTTTAACCCTAGCTTTATATTTCCACAAGATAAATTGGGCGCTCATAAAACCCTAGACGGTAAAGCAACGATTTACTTTCCAGAAAATTTGATTCTCGAGATCAATTCACGACAGTGTTTTGTCACCATTAATGGCATATACAGCAATTGCTATGTAAATCTGGAGTCAGGAAGTTGCATTTTGAAAGATTTAAAAGGTGATTTTCAGATAGTGTCTGTAAATGCCATGGTAACGGTTATTAACCCTTCATCCTATATAGAAATATCTTCAAAATATGGTGTTATCACTCAATTGACCAGTGAACCAGTTGTTAATTATAAACAGAAGATAGAAACCATAAATAGCAACATTACTATTAAGGATTAAGTAGTATTTTTGCCCATATCCAAACGCAACAGATGAAGTTATCCAAGGCGATTCTTATTATAATTTTAGTTTTATTAATTGATCAAATAAGTAAGATCTATATAAAATTAAATTACACTCTTACTACAGATTCTAATAATCCAATTTTTGATCTTAATAAGTTCAAACTAATGTTTTATGAGAATGCTGGAGCGGCATGGGGCGCTGAAATTCCAGGAGAATATGGTAAATTAATCTTAGTTATTTTTAGAGTTTTTGCCGTTTTTGGAATTGGTTACTGGCTATGGAATAGTGTTAAAAATAACGGCCACAAAATTCTTATTATTTCAATAGCCCTTATATTTTCTGGGGCATTAGGAAACATAATCGATTCTATATTTTACGGCGTCATCTTCTCCGGTAGTGACCATGGTGCTGTAGCTACTTTTTTACCTGAGCATGGTTATGCACCACTAGGGTATGGAAAGGTAGTAGATATGCTTTATTTCCCTTTGTTTGATGGAACATGGCCATCGTGGATGCCATTAATAGGTGGCGACACATTCTCTTTTTTTAATGCTATTTTTAATGTTGCAGATTCTGCTATTACAATTGGTGTTATTCTATTAATATTATTTAGTAAGAAAGCTTTTCCAGATAAGTCTTAAGCTTTAAATGCACTTATCATAGCATCTTTAGAGATAGGCTTTGTAATGAAATCATTAACGATATCGTGATTACGGGCTTTAGTCATTTCTTCAGGATTGATTGTGGAACTCACAACATTAAGTTTAAGACAACAAGCTTTCAACTTATCTGCATATGGTTCTAAAGCCTCTAGGAATTCCCAGCCATCCATTATAGGCATATTAAGGTCCAAAAGAACTACCTGTGGCAACACATCTATATTTCCTGACTCAAGAGCGCTTTCAAAGTAATCAAACGCTTGCTTACCATTTTCAAATATTAATAATTCTTGTGCGAGCTTATTTTTATTGATTAGCATTTTAATAAGACTAACATATAGTCTATCATCATCAATTATACAGGCTCTTCTTATTGTTGTTATTGACATTTATTCAAATCTTATTGAAAACGTACTTCCTTTACCTAGTTCACTCTTTACAGAAATATCTCCACCTAGCGCTTCTACTTTACTTTTTACTAAAAACAATCCTACTCCACGTGCATCATCATTAGTGTGAAAGGTACGATACATATGGAACAATTTACCAGCATGACGTTTTAAATCAATACCTATCCCATTATCTTTAATTACGAGTAGCTTACGTTTATTTTTTGACTTAGTCTTTACTACAATTTCTAATGGTCGCTCTACATCTCTATATTTGATAGCGTTACTTATCAAATTTCTAAAAACACTTTCTAGAAAAGATGGGACATACTCAATGGAAAGCAGCTCTGCAAAATCATACTTTATCGTAGCATTTATAGCTTTAATATCTTCATCAAATTCAAGGAGTACATTGTTAAATATAGCTTCGATGTCAATATTTTCCTTAATTTTTAATTGCGTATTAATGGTCACGACTTCATTTAAATGATGCAGTGTTTGATTAAGACTAAAAGAGATATCATTCAAGTAACTATTAAAAACTTCTATTTCGCCAGGCTCTTTAACATCGTCAAAAGTTTGTAAGGTTAGCTGCAAGTTACTAGCATGAGATCTCAAATTATGAGAAAGTATATGTGCAAAATGAACAAGACGTTCGTTTTGCGCTTTAATTACTAAAGCTGCATTTTCTACTTCTTGAGTGTTTTTTATATAACGATCCACACTCGTAAACACACCTCTCAACCCTACTACTTCATCATCCTGCATATAAGGATGACAATTAAATCGAACCCAAAGTCGTTCTCCATCAAACTTATACATTTCTAGATCTAAAATACTCGACAATCCTTTTAAAGAATCACCAATAAGTTTTTTATATATCTTTTTATTTGAAAAGAAACGGGATACATTCTCTATATCAACTGTATAATCATGAGGAATTTCTAGTAGGTGTCTACTTCCAAAATTAAGGGTTATCGCTCCTGTATTTAAATTGCAGCCATAACCACCGGTTTGAGTCATCGTAGCAATTTCATTCAAAAAATACGTTTCGTCTTCTAACGCATCTTGAAGATTGATTTCATTATTATTTTGCATCGTTTTTTAGGGGGAAAACGGTTATTTCAAACTAGCAATTCAACTAGTATTTTTACTATCAGTCGAAAAATAAGGTAAAACTCGCAAACCACCTAGCCCTTCATTGCACTATCAACAGAGTTTATGCAAATTATCCCCTAAAATCATAAATTTGATTAGGACAGACTAGCACATCTAATGGGATATCATTGAGATTAGTTTCTATTTCAAAATTCAATGGTTTAACAAAAGATAAACCAATCTTCAATGTAGTTGGTCGACAGTTATTTAAAAATCTATCGTAAAATCCTTTACCGTACCCAACTCTATTCCCTTTGAAATCACTGACTAACAAAGGCACAAATACGACATCTAATTGTTTTTCATCAATTAAAATCCCAGTGTCATCCGGCTCTGGAATACCCCATTTATTAATGATAATACGTGTGTCATCAGTCAATAAAAAATGATTCAAACTGTAATCCTTAAAATTACTTTTTGAAATCACCACATTTTTATCTTTTCCCTGAAGAATATGTAAAAGAAACTCAGTTTGCACTTCTTTATACTTCTCAATACTTAGGAACAAATGATACATTTTAAAATCCCAAATATCTAAAGTCAATAATTGATTAGCGATTTGTATACTACAGTCTTCCACTTCTTGAAGACTCATTTCTAATCGCTGTTGTCTATATTTTTTCCTGAGTAATTTCTTCTCCATGCTGTGATGTAATATGGAAGATGGCGTCACCTTGATAAACCATAGGACTTTGATTTACATTGATGATGTATCCAGTTTGATTAGATTTTACCTTATGCCTGAAAGCGCCATAGGGATCGGTTATGGTAGCAATGTACTCACCTTTTTCTACTAATTTACCATAAGGTACTTTAGGATGAAATAATCCAGAGTAAGATGCCCTTAACCACTTAGAGCTTTTCACTACCACACTATTTAAAGAGTCCATAGGCAAATCAATAGAGTCGTCTAACATATCTAAATGGCGTAACACTCTTTTCACACCTTTTACACCAACTTTAACGACATGCTTATCACTTTCAAAAGACTTACCACCTTCAAAAAGTAAATATGTTTTTCCTAATTCCATACAAGTATGTCTTAAAGTTCCTTTTAATTTATTACTATAAATTAGAAATGGAGCTTTAAAAACCTGCGCGAGTTTTAAAGAATTCTCATAATTAGCATCTACACGCATTTGCGGCGCATTAAACCTTTGTGCTCCACCAGTATGAAAATCCATTATAATATCAACATATGGTAAAATTTCATTAACAAATTGATGTGCAAACCTACCAGCTAAGGAACCTGATTTATAACCTGGGAAACTTCTATTTAAATCACGGCCATCCGGAAATTCTCTCTTCATATTAAGAAATCCAAAAACATTGAGCACTGGCATGCAAATAATGGTTCCAGCTTGTGGATTATTATAACCTTTTGCAATGACCTGTCGTACTACCTCAATACCATTGATTTCATCTCCATGTAGTCCACCTGTTAGTAACACAACTGGTCCAGCCTTGCGAGCTCTACGGATAATGACTGGTACTTCGATTGCTGTCGAAGTATACAATTTTGCTTTATTGAAATTAAGCTTATAACTATGTCCAGGCTTAATTTCTGTATCTAGTATGTTTATATTTCTTAAAGACATTATACACTTTGCTCAATAAACTTAATTATTTCGCGAGCTATATTAAAGTTAGTTGCTCCTTCAATACCTTCTAATCCTGGTGATGAGTTCACCTCTAACACTAGAGGTCCACGAGCACTTTGTAATAAATCAACACCACAAACTCCTAACCCCAAAGATTTTGCAGCACCTATCGCTGTCAGCTCTTCTTCTCGTGATAATTTGATTTGCTTTGCCGTACCACCACGATGTAGATTAGATCTAAACTCTCCTTCCATCGCCTGACGTTTCATAGCACCTACTACACGATTACCTACCACAAACGCCCTCAAATCTGCACCACCAGCCTCTTTAATAAATTCTTGAACAATCACTCTAGATTGCATCGTATTGTAGGCCTCAAGTATAGTTTGAGCACTATCAAAATCTTCGGCTAGATTAACACCTATTCCTTGAGTTCCTTCCAGTACCTTAATAACTACTGGAGGACCATCAACCATTTTTAAAATAGCATCAGTGTGCTGACCAAAATTTGTGAAAACAGTTTTAGGCATTCCCACACCAGCACTAGACAGTCGTTGCAAGCTTTGCAACTTATCTCTACTGCGCACTAATGCCTGAGAGCTTACCGTAGTAAAACTGTTCATTGCCTCAAACTGGCGTACAATAGCAGTTCCATAAAAAGTAATCGATGCACCTATACGTGGTATAATCGCATCTGGCTTATCAAGCTTTTCACCTTTATAGTATACACTGGGCTTTTGTCTTTCTAATTTTATATCACACTTTAAAGGGTCAATAACTTTTACTAAATGGCCGGCAGCTTCTGCCTCTTCTACCATTCTTCTTGTGCTGTATAGCGTTTTACCGCGTGAGAGTATATTAATTTTCATGTAGGCCTTGAAGATAAGAAACATCCTGCAATTCAGAATCGACAATGAATTTTGATGATAAAAATTTACGACCTATCAATACTGGATACCTCATCTGCTCTCTATTACTAAGAGTTAGTGAAATTTTCCAAAGCTTACTGAATAGTCTAATATTAGCCTGTACCTCATATCGCAATTCTGAGTTTCCATTACTACTGCGCACACTGGTAATCTGATATTCTTCAAATTTCATTTGTTTACCATGATATTGTTCATGTGCTTCATCCAATAATGTGGCGAGCAAAATACCGTTTTCTTCTACAATATTAGTACAATGTATACTCGATGTATAAGCACCAGTATCGATTTTAATATCAAGGTTCTCTATCTCCAATTTTGGAAAATCTGCACGATCGGTGCGACCAATTATAAGTTTCTTTTTAGACACTATTTTATCATAAATTAAGCAGACAAAGATGCATGTAATTTACGAGACTGCATCTTTAAGTAATAGTTAATTAAGTGATTCATTTTACGCTTTCGCGAAAGCGTAAAAATTACAACAACTTACTCATAATTAACCTTAAGCTGATATACACTATGCAAATTTTTTAGACCTTTAAAAATTAAAAACAATTATGAAAAAGTATCTTCTTTCCTTACTTCTTATATCCAGCATTGCGATGTCGCAAGATTCTTTATTACAATCTGGACCAATGGTAGGCTATTCTGACTATCGAGAAGCGCTTATATGGGTACAAACTAAAGAACCTGCAAATGTTAAAATAGGATACTTTACAGGTGATGAAGATATGCGGTTTACAGAAACCGTTTCTACAGATATCAGTAATGACTTAATAGCAAAAATATATCCTCGAGAAGTTATTTATGGAGCGACCTATACTTACAAATTGTTTATCAATGACATTTACGTCCCTAGAGATTATAAGTTAGAATTTCAAACACAAACATTATGGCAGTACCGAACAAATCCACCAGATTTTAAAATTGCTATAGGTTCTTGTACGTTTATTAATGATCAACAAGACGATAGGCCATCACCTTACGGTGGTCATTATGAAATTTTCAATAGTATTTTATCTAAAGATCCTGATCTGATGCTATGGTCTGGAGACAATATTTATTTAAGAACACCAGACTTTTTAACAGAAACCGGTATAAGATATCGTCATCAACACACGCGTTCATTACCAGAACTGCAGCCACTATTGGGAAGTGTACATCATTATGCCACTTGGGATGATCACGATTATGGACCTAATGATTCTGACCGTAGTTATGTACATAAAAAAATTACTGAAAAAGCTTTTAATGATTACTGGGGAAATTTAAACACTAATGCTGCTGGAAATGGTGGTGTCACCCAACACTTTCCTTTTAATGACGTGGAGTTTTTTTTCCTAGATGATCGTTATCACAGAGCACCTAATAAAGGTAGGGATAATGATAAAGACTATTTTGGCAAAGAGCAGCTAGACTGGCTTATCGACGCTTTAACGGCAAGTAATGCCTCTTTTAAAGTTGTGGTTGCAGGTGGACAGATTATAAGCGATGCTGCAGTTTACGAAAATTATGCTACCTATCCTGGAGAAAGAGAACGTTTAATCCAGCGCTTACATGAAGAACGTATAGAACGTGTATTATTTATAAGCGGAGATAGACACCATACAGAAATATCTAGATTAGAACGTGATGATGCTTATCCCTTAATAGACATAACTTGTTCACCATTAACTGCTGGCACTCATCAAGCTAGGGAAGAAGGTAATTCTTTACAGGTGCCAAATAAAACATTCTATGAGCACAATTTTGGAATTATAGATGTCACAGGTCCATATGGCAGTAGATCTTTAAAGCTTACCATATATGATGCACAAGGTGAAAAGGTTTTTGATTACTCAATTAAACAAAAAGAACTACAATACCTTAAAGATTAAACCAATAAAAAAACCGTTTCTTAATAATGGAAACGGTTCCGTTTTTTTTAAATTTTTAGACTTGTAACGTGCAATCGGATTGCATCATAAGAAACAATTACTTTTTAGGAGCTTGTTTCTTTGCCTTTGGCGCTGCCGCAGGTTTAGAAGAAGGTTTACCGAAGTTTTTCGGGCCTTTTGCTGGTTTATTTGCCATGGTATATGACTTTAAAATTATTAGGTAAATGTATTTTAGTTTCTATAAAAGCAATTCTTTTTTTTAGTTAAATTTTCGGGTCTTTTAGTTAAATAAAAAGCATGTTTTCAATTCACAAATTTTACTTATCTTACTGATTTTCAAAAGCATCAATTATGGGAATCAAAAGTTTTATAGGTAAAAGAACTAGCCAGGTTAGTAATTCTAATCAGGCTTTTCAAGTAAAGGATTTTATGACTCGCAAATTAGTCACTTTTAATCCAGATCAAGGTATTACTACCGTTATGGAAACCTTACTCAAACAACGCATAACAGGTGGTCCTGTTGTTAATGAAAGAAAAGAATTAGTAGGTATTATAAGTGATACAGATCTCATGCATGTGATAGGCGATAGTCGATATCACAATATGCCCGTAGGTGATCGTAAGGTAAGCGATTATATGAGTAAGCAAGTAGATACTATAGATGCCGAGGCAGATATCTTTGAAGCAGCAACTCGATTTTTAAAAACAGGTCATAGACGTTTTCCTGTAACTGAAAACGGTAAACTGATAGGTCAAATTTCTAGAATGGATGTGATTATTGCCGCAACTCAATTAAAAGGTGAAGACTGGCAAAAGTAATTATTAGTCTATCGCATACTTTTTAAGTAATTCTAGACTTGTGTACTTTAACGCTGCATCATCAACAGCTTTTAGATTAATTTGAGGAGCGACTCCTGTTTTCTCTGCTTCTAACCATCTTAAAATACACAGGCACCATTTATCTCCAGGTTTTAATCCAGGAAAATCATAGATCGCAATGGGCTTAGTTAAGTCATTGCCACGAGATTTTGTATAATTTAAAAACTCTTGTGTCATCACTGCGCAAACCACGTGTGTCCCTTGATCCTTACTTGAAGCACGGCATAGTCCGTCACGCCAGTAGCCTGTCATTGGGCTATCACAACAAGATTCGAGCGTTGTTCCTAGAACATTTATGGGAATTGAGCCAGTAGCTGCTTTCATGACATAAGATTAAATTAACGATTTAACTTATTAGATACCTATGTCTTTTAATAAGTGCTGCACTTACAAATATTAAAGCTAAGCTTTTGCAATCTCATCTTTTAAAACATGTAACGGCTGTACACCACTACCTTTCCAGATAAGCTTCCCTTTTTTATAAATCATAAAGGCAGGCACACCACGCACATTCATTTGGGTCGCTAGCGCTTTATTCTTGTCTACATCTATTTTTAATATTCTAACCTCATCACCTAGGTCATCCTTCAGCTTTTCTAAAACGGGCATCATGGTCTGACATGGACCACACCAGGTCGCAAAAAAATCAATTAACACTGGAGTGTCTGTAGAGATTATTTCTTTAAAACTTGCCATCTTTTATTTTCAAAATTAAAGTATTTAAGAAATGTGTACCGTTATAGAAATGATAAGAAATAAGGTTGATTTTAATACGCTTTCGCGAAAGCGAGCTCTAGAAAATCCCTAACTTTACATCGCTATGGAATTATCACCGCTCGAGGTCCAAATCAGAATTCTACCTACTACACCAGGTGTTTATCAATATTATGATAAGGATCACAAACTGCTATATGTCGGAAAAGCTAAAAATTTAAAAAAGCGCGTCTCTTCATATTTCACTAAAAACCACGACAGTTACCGCATAAAATCGATGGTCAAAAAAATCGTGACTATTGAACACATTGTAGTAGAAACAGAAATGGATGCGCTGTTGCTGGAAAACTCTTTGATTAAAAATAGAAATCCGCGATATAACATCATGCTACGTGATGACAAAACATATCCGTGGTTATGTATTAAAAAAGAACGTTTTCCACGAGTGTTTTTAACACGTAGAATGATAAAAGATGGTAGTGAGTACTATGGCCCTTTTTCTAGTGTTAAAACGGTACGTGCCTTACTAGATCTTATAAAAGGATTATATCCACTGCGCACTTGTAAATATGACTTGAGCGCAGATAAGATTAATGCTGGGAAATATAAAGTCTGCCTTGAGTATCACATAGGTAATTGCGCAGGACCTTGTGAAAACTTAATGAGTGAAACTGCTTATGCGGAAAATATTGATAATGTACGCAATATTGTGAAAGGTGATTACAAAAATGCATCTAAGCATTTTGAATCCCAGATGATGGAATTAGCCTCTAACATGCAGTTTGAAGACGCGCAACGTATCAAAGAAAAGCTTGAAATTTTACAAAAATATCAATCTAAATCTACAGTTGTAAATTCTAAAATTACTGATGTTGATGTATTCAGTCTGATATCTGATGAAACACATGCTTATATAAATTACTTACAATTGTCACATGGTGCGATTGTAAGATCGCATACTTTAGAAATTAAAAAGAAGCTTGAAGAAACAGATCAAGAGCTTCTCGAAATTGCCATCATTGAATTGCGCCAGCGTTTTAACTCTCAATGTAAAGAAGTTTATGTACCATTTGAAGTGAAATTAGGTGATCAAATAAAGGTAACGATTCCACAGTTGGGCGATAAAAAGAAAATTGTAGACTTATCATTGCGCAATGCAAAATTCTATAGGCAAGAACAGTTTAAGACTATTAAAATAGTTGATCCAGACAGACATGTTAAACGTCTAATGGCACAAATGAAAGCAGATTTAAGACTAGATGAAGAGCCCGTTCATATAGAATGCTTTGATAATTCTAATATTCAAGGAACGAATCCTGTTGCTGCTTGTGTCGTTTTTAAAAATGGCAAACCGAGTAAGAAAGATTATCGTAATTTCAATATAAAAACGGTAGAAGGTCCTGATGATTTTGCCAGTATGGAAGAAGTCGTTCATAGACGTTATCGCAGGTTATTAGAAGAAGGAGAACCACTACCACAACTAGTGGTAGTTGATGGTGGTAAAGGTCAATTATCGAGCGGACTTAAAGCGATAGACAGATTAGGTTTAAGAGGAAAGATAACAATTATAGGAATTGCCAAAAGATTGGAAGAGTTATTTTACCCTAATGATCCTGTACCATTATACCTAGACAAACGCTCTGAAACACTTAAGGTAATTCAACAAATGAGGAATGAGGCTCACCGTTTTGGGATTACACACCATCGCAATAAACGCAGTAAGCAAGCTATTGAAACAGAATTAGACACCATTCCAGGTATAGGAGAAAAGACAGCTGTTGAGTTATTAAGACATTTCAGATCTGTAAAAAGAATTAAAACAGCTTCTAAAAAAGAGCTTGAAGATATTATAGGTGTTTCAAGAGCGCAAAAAATTATCGACTTTTACAAGAATGAAAATGAATAAACACATCTGGATAGTCATAGTATTCGTTTTTACGCAAGCGTTATTCTTAAATGCACAACAACGTCCTAATACGAATCAACAAAAAATAGGTCTTGTTTTATCTGGTGGCGGCGCAAAAGGTCTTGCTCACATAGGAACACTTAAGGTCATCGATTCCCTAGGTATTAAGATCGATTATGTAGCAGGAACCAGTATGGGCGCAATTGTAGGTTCCCTATACGCGTCCGGCTATACAGGTCAACAATTAGATTCAATTTTTCAAACTATTGATTTTGATGAAATAATTTCAGACGATATTCCTAGAGAATCAAAAACTTATTTTGAACGCAAGGATAATGAACGTTATGGTGTCACCTTACCATTTAAGGATTTTAAAATTCAAGTTCCTAACTCACTAAGTAAAGGTCAGAATATATATAATTTATTATCTCGGCTACTTTCCCATGTTAAGGATGTTAACGAGTTTAATGAACTACCTATACCTTTCTTTTGTGTTGCTACAGACGTTGAAACTGGTGAAGACATCATATTAGATAATGGTTATTTACCACGTGCTGTTAATGCAAGTGGTGCTCTACCATCACTATTTGCTCCGGTAGAAATAGAAAACAGACTTCTTATCGATGGTGGTGTTACTGATAATTATCCGGTTGAAAAACTGAGAGAACGCGGCATGGACATTATCATAGGTGTCGACGTACAAGATGGTCTTAAAACCCGAGATCAACTGAATGGAGCTTTTGATATTCTGACTCAAATTAATAATTATCGGACGATAAACGCTATGCAAGAAAAAGTAAACTATACCGATGTCTATATTGATCCAGATATTGAAAATTTTACCGTAATATCATTTGACCAAGGAAAAGCAATAATTAAAGAAGGAGAAATTGCAGCTTTTAAAAAATTAGATCAACTTCAAAAGTTAGTTGAAAAAGGAGGCTTTCAGAGAAAAAAATTACCTGCCGTCACTACAGATAGTATCTACCTAGCACAGGTATATATCAATGGAAATGAAAATTATTCTAGAGCTTACATTAATGGTAGGTTTAAAATTGAAACACCTGGCAATGTAGCCTATGATGACATAAGAGATGGTATTAATAATTTACAGGCTACCAATAATTTTTCTAAAATTAACTATGAGATCATCAACACTCCAGATGGCGCTGTTTTAGAAATAGGTGTAATTGAAACAACTGTACGCAATTATTTGCGTCTAGGTGTACATTATGATGAATTATTAAGAAGCGCAGCATTAGTAAACCTCACTAGAAAAAATGTTTTGTTTGACAGTGATGTCGTCTCTGCAGATGTCATCTTAGGTGACAATGTTCGTTACAACTTTGACTATTATATCGACAAAGGTAAATATTGGTCCATAGGCCTTCACAGCGAATTTGTGCAATATGAAAAGCAGATATCAGCTAATTTTCTAGAACAAGTGGCAGATATTAACATTGATGTAAATTCTATTGATCTAGATTATAATGACTGGACTCAACAACTATATTTACAAACTAAAATCGGGAATGGCTTTAACCTTACGGTAGGAGCAGAGTATAAATCTTTACGCCTTTTCACAGAAACCTTAGGTACAGATGTAAATACAGACGAGCGCACCATATTTGAAAATAGTAATTATAGTAGCGTTTACACTAGTGTTCTATATGATACTTATGATAATTTATTCTTCCCTTCTAGCGGTTGGAAAATAGATGGCGACTTACACATCTATCTCTATAATAACGGAACATTAGAAAACAACTTTCAGGAATTTTCTATGGCTCAAATTTCTGTAGGACATGCAAGAAAATTTGGTAATTGGAGTCTACGTGGCGATCTACTATTAGGCCTACCTATAGGTAATCCAGGCAACAGTTCATTTGATTTTTACCTAGGTGGATATGGTGCTAGACGTATCAACAACATCTTACCATTTTATGGATACGATTTTGTGAGTTTAAGCGGTAATACAGTAATGCAAGGTCTCATAGAAATCGATTATGAAATCTTTAAAAACAACCATATTATACTTAGTACTAATTCTGTAAAAATTGAAGACTACCTTTTTGAGAAATCTGATTGGCTCAGCACTGACGGCTTTACAGGATATGCGATAGGCTATGGTCTTGAAACATTCTTAGGACCATTAGAGTTAAAATACAGCTTCAGTCCAGAGCAAAGCAAGGGAGAATTCTATGTAAACCTAGGTTTTCAGTTCTAGCTCGCTTTCGCGAAAGCGTATTCTTAAGAATCATCAAGTAAATAATTGCCTTAAAGCATGGAATCATCTCAGGAATTTCCGAAATTGCTAGTCATAAAAATAATAGCCCATGCCTTTTTATCACAAACTAGGAAAAATACCACCTAAAAGACACACTGTTTTCAGAAGACCTGATGGGGAATTGTATTCAGAGCAGCTTTTTGGAACGATAGGCTTTGATGGGATGTCTACAAACTCTTATCACGTTCATAGACCAACGATGGTTAAAGAGATTAAAGGACAATACTCTGTAAAACCTGAAATTGCCCTAGAAAACCATATCAAATCTTATCGATTTAGAGGTTTTCAAGTACAACCTAAAGCAGACTACTTAGAAAGTCGCACCATAGTTCTTACTAATAATGATGTCAACATCATACTCGCAGCGCCACAAGAGTCTATGACAGATTATTTCTATAAAAACTCTGATGCCGATGAACTGATTTTTATCCATAAAGGATCTGGGACATTGCGCACTCATCTAGGTAATATAGATTTTAAATACGGCGATTATTTATTAATACCTCGTGGTATTATTTACCAATTGCGTTTTGATAATCAAGATAATAGATTGTTTATTACAGAGTCTAAAAGACCTATTTACACACCTAAAAGATACCGCAACTGGTTCGGGCAATTATTAGAACACTCTCCATTTTGTGAGCGTGATTTAAGACGTCCTGACTCGCTAGAAACGCATGATGAATTAGGTGATTTTTTAATGAAAATTAAAAAGCAAGATGAGATTTTTGACATGGTCTATGCATCACATCCATTTGATGTAATAGGTTATGATGGTTATAACTATCCATATGCGTTATCAATTCATGATTTTGAACCTATAACTGGTCGCATACACCAGCCGCCACCAGTACACCAGACTTTTGAAACAGATGCTTTTGTAGTTTGTAGTTTTGTACCTAGACTGTACGACTACCATCCCGATAGTATCCCAGCACCATACAACCATAGCAATATCGATAGTGATGAGGTACTCTATTACGTAGATGGTGATTTTATGAGTCGTAATGATATAGATGCTGGTCATATAAGCTTACATCCTGCCGGTATTCCTCACGGACCGCATCCTGGTGCTGCAGAACGTAGTATAGGAAAAACTAAAACAGAAGAACTAGCCGTAATGGTAGATACTTTTAAACCATTAAAAGTAACAAAAGCAGCTCTAGAAATAGCTGATGAAGAATACCATAAAAGCTGGTTAGATTCTTAAACTCTATTAAAAACTAAATTTTACCCAATTGGAAAACAATACCAACCAAAATTCTTCAAACCAAAATAGATCTTGGGAAGATAACAACTACTCTAATCCAGGATTTGATAGTACTAGCAACAATCAACAAAACCAAAATCAAGGTGGTCAAAACTGGAGTTCTCAACCATATCGCTCAAAACTACCGGCAGATAATAGCGCAATGGTACTTGCAATTATTGCTACTGTATTATTTGTTATTTGTTGTTGTGTAGGCGGCCAGTATATTGCACTTATATTAAGCATTATAGGTTTTGCTCTTGCACATTCTAGCATGAATAAGTACCAGCAAAACCCAGAACAATATGACCCCAGTAGTTATAAAAGAGTGAGTAATGCAAAAACTTTCAACCTAGTAGTAGGTATCATTAGTTTAATTTTAATTGTATTAGGTTTCATAGGACTTTTCAGTAATGCGTTTGATGAATACAACTATCTGGACATGTTAGATGAAGATGATGAATGGTACAATGAAGATTATGAATATGAAGAATCTGAAGTTGAAGACGACTGGTACGAGTATGAAGAAGAAGTGGACAGTTTAAATGCCACAACAGATTCATTAAACTCAGAAGTAATTGAATTAGAAACAATTGAAGAAGTAGTTCCTCAAGATTAATATGTAGTATTATGAATAAATCGGGTTTTGGAACGAGTTTTGTAAATCATACTTTGAAACGCATGAAAATGCTGTTAAATCAAAGCATCATGAAAAAATTTATACTTCCATTACTCGCAATATTTATAGCAACTACAGCTTTTATGCCTACCACCGCACCACCAGAAATGGCGTTTAAAAAAGGTGAATGGTTTCGCTTTAGAATACACTATGGTGTTTTTAACGCCAGTTATGCGACGATGCAAGTTAACGAGGCAAAACTAAACGGTAAAGAAGTTTATCATATTAAAGGAAAAGGGAAATCAACAGGATTACTGCATCTGTTTTTTAAGGTTGATGATAGATATGAAACCTACATAGACCGTAACACGGTTAAACCTTACCGTTTTATACGCGACATTGATGAAGGTGGACACACTAAAGATATACAGATAGATTTTGACCATGATACGGGAACCGCAGTAATTAATGATAAAAAACATAATAAAGTAGATTCTATAAAGATAGAACCATCTACCCAGGACATGATGAGCGCCTTCTATCATTTGCGCACCATTGTGGATATCAATTCATTAGAGAAAGGTGATGAATTTAAATTACCTATGTTCTTTGATAAAGAGAATTTTGACTTTAAATTAAAATTTCTAGGTCGCGATACGATTAGGACAAAATTTGGTAAAGTACCAGCATTAGAATTTAGGCCATATGTACAATCTGGACGTGTTTTTAAAGAAGAAGAGAGTCTAACCGTGTGGATATCTGATGATGAAAACAAAATGCCTTTAAAAATAAAAGCAAAATTAGCGGTAGGATCTCTTACGGCAGATCTAGATGCTTTTAAAGGGTTAAAATATCAATTTAAATCTTTGCCTAAATAAGTTAGTATTTACTGTTAACAATATCCTTCTTTATTCCATAGATACGTTTTAAGGTTTCTCAGGTATCATTACATTTGTAGAACCTTTAAAACGTTTTCATGTCACAGGAAATCAGTCCAGAAATCGCGCAACGCATTCAGTTGCTAGAAGAAAAATTTAAAAATTCCGGTCAGGACATGCTATCCTATCTTGACGGACTGTTATATGATCAGTATATCACTTACTGGGACTACATTAGATTAGACACATTACTAAGTCTTCAAGTACCTTCAACTCATTTCCCAGATGAAATGATTTTTATAGGTTATCACCAGATTACTGAACTTTATTTTAAGCTTATTATACACGAGCAATTACAAATCATAGAGAGTAAAGACTTAACTGGTCCTTTCTTTGCAGAAAAATTGCGCCGTATTAATCGTTACTTTGGTATACTAATCAGCTCTTTTGAGGTAATGATTAAAGGTATGGAACGCGAGCAGTTTTTAAAATTCCGCATGTCACTATTACCTGCTAGTGGATTTCAAAGTGCTCAATTCCGCATGATTGAATTCTATAGTAGTGATTTAATAAATGTGGTGCATCCTGATGTTAGAGAACGCTTCCGCGAAAGCGAGAACACCAGCCTAGAAGAACTCTACAACCATTGTTACTGGAAACAAGGTGGTATCGATATGCATACTCAAGAAAAAACACTCACACTAAAACAGTTTGAAGAACGTTACACTCCTAGGTTCTTACGTATCGCACATGAAGTAAAAGACAGCAACATTTACCAGCGTTACCTGCAATTACCTGAAGAAGAGAAAACAAAAGAATTGATGGATGCCATGCGTGCTCATGACCAGAATGCAAACATTAACTGGAAATTAATGCATATGGGAAGCGCACATCGTTATTTAAGAAAAGAAGGTGACCCTATTCAAGCCACTGGAGGAACAAACTGGAAGAAATTCTTACCACCTAGTTTTCAAAAAATAATTTTTTATCCAGAATTATGGACTCAAGAAGAGATTGATAACTGGGGAAAACAATGGGTTGAACATGCATTAAATACAAAATAACAAATGAAAAAATTTCTAGTTATCGCCCTAGCACTGGGAATAAGCCTTACCGCTTGTAAAGAAAAAGAGGTATATGTTGAGCCAGAAGTAGCAGAGGTTGTCGTTCCTGTAATGCAATATGGTTTTGACCTTAACAACTATGAGGTCGTTATCGATACCGTTAAAAGTGGTGACACCTTTGGTAATATTATAGATCAACATTTAGTAGATGGTCAGAGCGTTTTCAAAGCGGCAGAAGAACTAGACGCAGTATATAGTGTGCGCCGTATCCAAGCCGGTAAACCTTATAAAATTTTAAAAAGAAAAGATAGCTTAAGAACTCCAGAAGCTTTTATTTATGAGCCAACTAAAATGGATTATGTAGTTCTGAACTTTGCTGATAGTCTAAAAGCTTATAAAGATAAACATCCACTAAAATTTGTTAGAAAAACAGCTTCTGGTGTTATTAATTCTACTTTATCTGAAGCAATGGAGGAAGAAGGATTAGGTATGGCAGCCATATATGAGTTATCAGATATTTACAGATGGTCTATTGACTTTTTTAGATTACAAAAAGGAGATCGCTTTAAAATGATTTATACTGAACGTTACATAAACGACAGTATCTATGCAGGAATTGAAAGTATAGAAGCCGCCGTTTTTGAAACAGATGAAACACCTTTTTACGCTTTTGACTTCAGAACTGATTCTATCAACAATATCAGTGATTATTATGATGAAAAAGGTAAAACCTTGCGCAGTTTCTTCCTAAAAGCACCGGTTAATTATTCTAGAATATCAAGCCGTTTTACAAAACGTAGGTTTCATCCAGTTCAAAAAAGATGGAAAGCACATAAGGGTACTGATTATGCCGCTGCTTATGGAACACCTATCGTATCTACCGCAAATGGAGTGGTTATCAAATCTGGATATACACGTGGTAATGGAAATTATGTAAAAGTAAAGCACAACAATACCTACTCTACTCAGTACCTACACATGACTAAACGTAAAGTAAAGGTAGGTCAGCGTGTGAAACAAGGTCAAGTAATAGGTACGGTAGGATCTACTGGACTGGCAACAGGACCACATGTGTGTTATAGATTTTGGGTAAATGGGAAACAAGTAGATCCATACAAGCAAAATTTACCTAGTGCAGATCCATTACCAGAAGAAAAAATGGAAGAGTACCTTAATTTCATTCAGCCTCTCAAGGATGAAATAGATTTATTACCTTTTAAAAACGACGACGAAGTATTATGAAAAATATAAATCCTACAGAAACAAACGCATGGCTTCAATTGGAAAAACATTTTGAAGGTTTTGACGATTTCAGTCTGAGAGAAGAGTTTAAGAAAGATGCCTCTAGAGCTCAAAAACTTACCATAATAGACAAGGATTTTTATGTCGATTTTTCAAAGAACCTGATTACTGAAAGTACGAGAACTCACTTAACAGCTCTGGCTACAGAGTGTGGTTTAAAAGAAGCTATTAACTCTTATTTTACTGGTGCTGTTATCAATGCAACTGAAAAGCGTTCAGTCTTACATACTGCATTAAGAACTCCACAAGCTCATGCTGATAAGAGTCTTGAGAGCAATGTAAGCGATGCTATTGCTAGTAAACAAAAAATGTTTGATTACGTAGACGGTATTTTGAACGGCGATACTTTATCAGCAAATGGTAAAAAATTTGATACTATTGTTAATATAGGTATAGGTGGTAGCGACCTAGGTCCTGTAATGATTTATGAGGCCCTACAAGCTTATAAGAACAACATGACCTTACATTTTGTATCCAATGTAGAAGGAGACCATGTTGAAGAAGTACTTAAAAAAATAAATCCAGATACTACTTTATTTGTTATTGTTTCTAAATCATTTGGGACTCAAGAAACACTAACCAATGCAACAACTATTAGAAATTGGTTTACGGAAAAATTAGAAGCAAGTGCTGTTTCTAAACATTTTATTGCCGTAAGCAGCAATGTAGATAAAGCCGTTAACTTTGGAATAGACCATAAAAACATCTTCCCTATGTTTGACTGGGTAGGTGGGAGATTTTCTTTATGGAGCACGGTAGGCATGTCTGTAGCATTAGGAATAGGAACTGATAATTTTCAAGCTTTACTGGATGGAGCACATGAAATGGACAACCATTTTAGAAACACTGATTTTGAGAAAAATATCCCAGTACAACTCGCTTTAATGACAATATGGTATAATAATTTTTACCGTGCGCAGAGCGAAGTTATTATTCCTTACACTCAATATTTACATAGACTTCCAGCCTATTTACAACAAGCCATTATGGAAAGTAATGGTAAATGTGTTGATCGCGACGGTAACTCAGTGACCTATGACACCGGTAATATTGTTTGGGGAGAACCAGGCACCAACTCACAACATGCCTTTTTTCAACTCATTCATCAAGGAACTAAACTTATTCCTGCTCATTTTATCGCTTTCGCGAAAGCGAAATACAATCAACCGGACCATCACAATAAACTGATGGCAAATTTCATTGCTCAGACAGAAGCATTGATGAATGGTAAAACTAGAAGTGAAGCAAAAAAAGATTTAGAACGATCTGGTAAAAGTAAAGATGAGATCGACATGTTGTTACCTTTCAAAGTATTTGAAGGAGACCAACCTACTACTACTATACTTATAGACGAACTTACACCTCAAAGTATAGGAAAGTTAATTGCCATGTATGAACATAAGATTTTTACAGAAGGTATTATATGGAATATCTACAGCTATGATCAATGGGGCGTTGAACTAGGAAAAGTCCTGGCAGATACCATATTGGACAACATTGAGAATAAAGAATATGCCGACCATGATAGCTCAACAAGCGCAATTTTGAAAAGATTCGGCAACCTTAATTCATAATTTTCTGTATTTTAATTAGTTACAGTTCATAAGTTTTTAATATTCTTAATGTTAACTTAATATTACACACTTTTTTCGTCAGTATTTTTGTGCCTCAAACTATAACTGATTGAAAATGAAAAAATCTTTACAATTTTTACTAGCAATTGGGCTTTTGTTAAGCTCCATGGCTGTAACTGCTCAGGTAACAACCTCGAGCATTAACGGTCGTATCCTCGAGGCAGAGGATGAACCTTTACTAGGAGCTACTGTAGTTGCAGTTCATGGCCCTACTAATTCAAAATATGGATCTACAACAGATATAGATGGATACTATCGTGTATCTAACATGCGTGTTGGTGGTCCTTATACCATTACTATTACTTACGTAGGTAAGAATGAAGTAGTATTAAACGACATTTATTTGCAATTAGGTGAATCTGAAAGGATCGATTTGACTCTTACTGACTCTACTAATGCATTAGATGCGATTGTTATTGACGCGGTACGTGACGGTATTTTTGATTCTGGTAAAACAGGTACTGAAACTAACGTCTCACAGCGTGAGATCAACACTATGCCTTCTGTAACTCGTGGAATTGGTGATTTCCTAAGAAAAACTCCACAAGCTACTGTTTCTGAAGGTGGCGCTATTTCTATAGCTGGTCAAAACAACCGTTACAACTCTATCTTTATTGATGGTGCGGTTAATAATGATGTATTTGGACTTGCAGGATCAGGAACTAATGGTGGACAAATAGGTGTTAACCCTATTTCTATTGATGCAATAGAGTCTTTTCAAGTGAATGTTGCACCTTTTGATGTACGCCAATCAGGATTTACTGGTGGTGCTATTAATGCAATTACTAGATCTGGTACAAATGAAGTTGAAGGAAGTGCTTACTTTTATTTACGTAACGAAAGTCTAGCTGGAAAAACTCCAGTTGGAATTAGTGAGGACAACCGTGAAAAACTTGATGATTTTACTGCAAACCTTTATGGTGTGCGTGTAGGAGGACCTATCATTAAGGATAAACTTTTCTTCTTTGTAAATGCTGAAATCCAAAGAGAAGAAGAGCCTAGACCATTTGACTCTGCTCTTTATAATGGTGATAGTAGTATTGCAGACATCAACGCGTTAAGAGATAATTTAATCAACGTATTTGGATATAATCCAGGTGGATATGAAAATACAATCACTGAATTAAACAGTGAAAAGTTTACCATTAAATTAGATTATAACATTGATGATAAGAATACTATTACTGCAAAGCACAATTATGTAAATGGTGAGTCTATCTCTCCAAATCAAAGTAGTAATAGAGCAATTAATTTTGCTAACGCAGGAATTTATTTCCCGTCTGAGACGCATTTTTCAACATTAGAATGGAATACTACAAATGGTAGAGACCTTTCTAACAATTTAATTGTAAGTTATACATCAGTAAATGACAACCGTGACCCATTAGGAAATCCATTCCCTAGAGTAAGTATTGAAGATGGTGATGGTGACATTACTTTCGGTTCTGAAGCATTCTCAACTGCTAATTTACTTGAGCAAAAAATCTTCACGATTACAAACAATTTTGAAGTTACTAAAGGTGCTCACAACATGACTTTCGGAGGTAACTTTGAAAACTATGATATGAGAAATGTTTTTGTGAGACAAAATTATGGACAGTATCAATTTAACTCTCTTGCAGAATTTAATACTTATTTTGATAATGACCCGTCTAATGATGTCGCTGCAGATTCTTACTTCCACTCTTACTCTTTACTAGATCCAGCTGGAACAAGTGGTGATAATATTGAAGCTGCTGCTGCTGCTTTCACCTATTCTCAGTTAGGTTTGTATGCACAAGATCAGTGGAAATTAACGGATAACTTTAAACTTACTTATGGAGTACGTTTTGATGTACCTTTCTACGAATCTGGACAAGCAAACGATGATTTCAACAATAGAACAGTTGCGTTATTAGAAGCTGAAGGTAAAGATCTTCAAGGTGCAAGAGTTGGTAAAAAGATAAAAAGTCAAATTCACGTTTCTCCACGTGCTGGTTTTAACTGGGATGTTAATGGTGATAGAAAAACACAAGTTCGTGGTGGATTAGGAATCTTTACTTCTAGAGTACCTTTAGTATGGCCAGGTGGTGCATATAACAACAATGGTATTTCTGTAGGTGGAACACAAGCTTTCGGTAGTCAAAACTTTGTTGCAGATCCTTTCAACCAACCATTAAACGGTGCTCCAGCTCCGGGTAGTGGTGCAAATGGTGGACAGATTGACATCTTCTCACCAGACTTCAAATTACCACAGGTAATGAAGTACAATATTGGTATAGATCAAAAGACTAACATTTGGGGACTTATCGTAAGTGCAGATTTCTTATATAATGAGACGATTAACAACGTATTCTATCAGAACTTAAACCTTAAAGACCCTACATTATCACTTAATAATGCAGATGGACGTCCATTCTATGACCGTGGTGATGAGATTGATGATACTTATACAAGAGTTATCTTAGGTACTAATACTAATGAAGGTTGGTCTTATAATGGAACTTTGAGCATAACTAAGCCTTACGACAATGGTTTCTCTGGACAGGTTTCTTATTCTTATGGACAAGGTAAATCTATCTTTGAAGGTACTTCTTCTCAAAACAGTTCTCAATGGAGAAACATCGTGACTGTAAATGGTAAGAACACTGCACAGATCGGTAACTCTGCTTTTGCAGTAGGTCACAGAATTTCTGCAAACGCTTCTTATGAGTATAAGTGGAACGACAATTTAAAAACTACCTTAGGTGTGTTCTATAATGGACAACAAGGTGGTGCTTTAAGCTATATCTACCAAGGAAGAGATTTATTAAATGATGACTCAAGTGATAACGCTTTATTCTACATCCCTAGAGACGCAAGTGAAATCAATTTAGTTGATAACAATGGCGTATCTGCTGCAGACCAATGGGCTGCTCTAGATGCTTTCATTGAAGGTAACGACTATTTAGATGGACGTCGTGGACAATATGCTGAGCGTAGTGGAGATCGTGGACCATGGAACCACATGGTAGACTTAAAGCTGTTACAAGACTTTAGCTTAAACTTCAATGAGAAGAAACACACATTCCAAGTATCTCTAGATATCTTTAACTTCTTAAACTTAGTAAACAAAAACTGGGGTGAGCAATCATTTGTAAACAGCAGTTTTGGTAACGTAGGTATTGTTGAAGTTGAAAGTAATGGTGTTGATCCTGAATTCTCTTTCAATCCAGACTTTGCAGAAAGTTTTGAAAGAATTGATGATGCAGGAACTCAATCTTCAAGATGGCAAATGCAAGTAGGTTTAAGATATATCTTTAACTAAGAATTATTTTAATACTTACATAGTATAAAGAAACCCTACTCAATTGAGTAGGGTTTCTTGTTTATAGTTATTTTTGAATTTAAATTAAATCACTATGGAAATCATTAAACACGCACATTCAGGTTGGGCATATATAGTTGTAATTGTTTTAGGACTAGCTACAATCAATTCACTTATTGGTTATTTTACTAAAAAAGAATTTGGCAATAGAGACTTTAGTCTAGCACTAGGTGGATTAATAGTGACGCATATTCAATTATTAATTGGTCTTATAATATACTTTACATCGCCATGGTTTAACGCATGGTCTGGTGGCATGAAGGAAGTAATGGGTAATCCAGATGCACGCCTCATGCTCGTTGAACACCCATTAACAATGATTATTGCGATAACTTTATTAACAATAGGTTACTCAAAACATAAAAAGAAAATTGTAAGTAATGGCAAACTGAAAGTATTAGCCATCTTTTACTCACTTGCCTTTATACTCGTATTGACTAGAATACCTTGGAGCCAGTGGTTCTAGACTATAAAAATCACGCTTTCGCGAAAGCGTACTTATAATATTATAAAAAAGCCTTGTTCTAATTTATAAAACAAGGCTTTTTTATCTTCAAGAATTAAGACAGTTAGACTTTTTCTACAGCTGGTATAATTGAATCTAAAACCTCAAAAGCACGATCTACTGTTTTGACCTTATCTACCGTGAGCAGCAATCTTAATCCGCCTCTAGTCTGTTTTTCTTTCATACGTAGAACACGAGGTTGTTGCTGTACTGCTTGTAAAACTTTAGTGAACGCAGCGGTCTGATAAAAATCACTTTGCTGATCTGCAATAAAGTATCCTATCAACTTATTCTGTTTCATAATAACTTTCTCGAGTCCCATTCTAGCTGCAATCCATTTTAACTTGATACTAGTTAAAAGATCATTTGCTTGATCAGGTAACTCTCCAAAACGGTCCTCAAGTTCCTTTTTAAAGACATCGAGTTCATTCTCATCTTTCACCTCATTGAGTTTAGAATACAGGGCTAAACGCTCTGTTATTGAGTTGATATAGTCATCTGGAAAAAGTAATTCAAACTCTGTATCTATCGTGACGTCATTTACATGAATTTTATCACTGACGTCTTCTTCATACAGATCCTTAAATTCGTTCTCTTTTAACTCCTCTATGGCTTCGTTTAATATTTTCTGATAGGTATCAAATCCTATTTCATTCATAAAACCGCTTTGTTCTCCACCTAGAATATCACCTGCACCACGTATTTCTAGATCCTTCATAGCGATATTAAATCCGCTACCTAATTCTGAGAAGGTTTCTACTGCTTGGATACGCTTGCGAGCATCATCAGTCATCATATCGTATGGTGGTGTAATAAAGTAACAAAATGCTTTTTTATTACTACGACCTACTCTACCACGCATTTGATGTAAATCCGACAGACCAAAGTTGTTTGCGTTATTAATAAAAATAGTATTAGCATTAGGCACATCTAATCCACTTTCTATTATCGTAGTTGCTACTAGAACATCAAAATCACCATTCATAAAAGAAAGCATCAATTCCTCGAGCTTTTTACCATCCATTTGTCCGTGACCTATACCTACTCTAGCATCTGGTACGGATCGCTGTATCATACCAGCAACTTCTTTAATATTTTCAATACGGTTGTGCACAAAAAATACCTGACCACCACGTGAAATCTCATAACTCACAGCATCTCTAATAGTTTCTTCTGAGAATCGAATTACTCTCGATTCTATGGGATGCCTATTAGGCGGTGCCGTTTTAATAACACTTAAATCTCGTGCCGCCATTAACGAAAATTGTAACGTACGAGGAATAGGTGTCGCTGTTAACGTCAATGTATCAATATTTTCTTTAAGTGTTTTAAGCTTATCCTTTACACCAACACCAAATTTTTGTTCTTCATCTATTATTAGTAAACCCAAATCTTTAAACTGAATAGATTTGCTAACTAGTTGATGTGTTCCTATAACAATATCAACTTGCCCATTTGCCAAGCCTTCTAATACACCTTTGCGCTCTTTTGCCGTCCTAAATCTATTGAGATAGTCCACCGTCACTGGTAAATTGCCTAATCGTTCCTTAAAGGTTTTGGCATGTTGAAATGCGAGAATTGTTGTAGGCACTAATACAGCAACTTGTTTACCACTAACAGCCGCTTTAAAGGCAGCTCTAATGGCCACTTCTGTCTTTCCAAAACCTACGTCACCACAAACCAATCGATCCATTGGCCGATCACTTTCCATATCTGCTTTTACATCTGCTGTAGCGGCACTTTGATCTGGTGTATCTTCATAAATAAAACTAGCCTCTAGTTCATTTTGAAGATATCCATCCGGCTCAAATTGAAAACCTTTTTTAGCACGTCTTTTTGCATATAATTGAATTAGGTCAAAGGCGATTTGTTTGACTTTGGTTTTAGTCTTTGCTTTCAGTTTTTTCCAGGCTGGACTACCTAGCTTATAGACCTTAGGTTTTTTTCCATCTTTACTAGAATATCGAGTAATCTTATGTAAAGAATGAATAGACACATATAAAATATCACGCTCGCCATAAACCAATTTAATAGCTTCTTGTTGAGTACCATTCACATCAATCTTTTGAAGTCCACCGAATTTACCGATTCCGTGATCGATGTGTGTTACATAATCACCAATCTCAAGAGTATTAAGCTCTTTTAAGGTAATGGCTTGTTTTTTTGCATAGCCATTCTTTAATTTGAACTTATGATATCTGTCAAAAATCTGGTGATCTGTGTAGCAAGCTATTTTTAAATCATGATCAATAAAACCCTTAAATAGAGTCATTACCACAGTCTCATACTGCACTTGCGCACCCATATCATTAAAGATATCTTTAAAACGCTTTGCTTGTTGAGCAGTCCCGCAAAAAAGATATGATATAAAACCTTTCTCTTCGTTCTCTTTAAGATTCTCTACTAATAAATCAAACTGCTTGTTAAACGTAGGTTGTGGAGTTGTATGGTAAGTAATATTACCGGATTGAGTGGTCAACTCGATCAAGTTATATTTTGCTAATTGTTTTTTAATTATTGATGAGTCACAAAATATTTCTGCAGGAACGAGTTGTCTAACTTCACCTTGCAACTCATTGTATGCCTGTTCTGCCTTTACAAAAAGAGCGTCTAGATTACTATAAAGTAGTTCTACATTCTCTGCAAAAATGACTGTCTTATTAGATAAATATTGTAAAAAGCTTTCCCTATTTTCTTCAAGCTTTTTATGCTCTACATTAGGAATGATAGATATTTTTTTAATTTGCTCTTTAGATAGTTGTGTGTCTACATCAAAAACTCTAATTGTATCGATTTCATTACCAAAAAACTCAATTCGATAAGGCTCATCATGCGAAAACGAAAAAACATCTAATATCCCACCACGCACTGAAAATTCCCCAGGCTCTGTGACAAAATCTACTCGCTTAAATTCATATTCAAAAAGCACTTCATTTGCAAAATCAATTGAAATCTGATCTCCTATTGCAATCTTAAGTGTATTCTTTTCTAACTCTTTACGAGTAACTACTTTTTCAAATAAAGCATTGGGATATGTGACAATAACCGCTGGTTTTTTACGTGAGTTGATGCGATTAAGCACTTCTGCCCGTAAAAGCACATTTGCATTATCTGTTTTTTCAATCTGATAAGGTCGTCGATAACTGCCTGGATAAAATAGAACGCGATCATCTCCCAACATTTTTTCAAAGTCATTGAGCATATATGCAGCTTGCTCTTTGTCATTTGCAATGATCATAAAAGGTTTTTCTACCTCATCAAAAATTGAACTTGCTGCTATTGTAAAAGCACTGCCTTGTAAACCACTTAAATGTGTATATCCTTGAGATTGAGACACAACTTCTCGCAAACTTTGCGTTTGTGAAGCCTGTGCATATTGCTTTAGAATCTTGTTAAAACTCATAATAGAATCACAAAGATACGTCTAGATGACACCTTGGTAAAGAATATTGAGAATACTTTAATACAGTATTTGTTTCATTGAAGATATCTTTATAATATGGAGAATTTTGATGTTTTTATTTTCGGGACCGGCACGGCTGGCCAATTAGTCGCTAAGGAATGTGCTGCCACAGGTAAAAAAGTAGGCATTATAGACATAAGAGAATATGGCGGTGTATGTTCCCAACGTGGTTGCGATCCTAAAAAACTTTTACTCGCTTCTAGTGAGGCCTTTGAATTATCAAAGAATATGAAAACTGACGGTATAGCAGGAGCGTTAAAAATTAATTGGCGAGATGCTTTTAACTATGCTAGACGTTACACTAGTGACATTCCACAAAACACTGAAAAAGACCTTAAAAAGAAAGGTATTAAATGTTATCATGGTGAGGCTAGTTTTAAGGATTCACATACGATAATCTTAGATGGTGAAGAAATCAGAGCAGATCACTTTGTAATCGCTACGGGAATGCAACCTTTAAGTCTAGGTATCCCAGGAGAAAAATATGCACTGACTTCAGGAGAGTTCTTTAACCTGAAAGATGTACCTGAAAAAGTAGTATTTGTAGGTGGTGGATATATCGGAATGGAATTTGGCCATATGTTGTGTAGAGCTGGATCTAAAGTGACTATTATTGATAAAGGAGATCAAATTTTAAGTCCTTTTGAAGCGTTTACCTCTAATTTATTAGAAGAAGAATCTATCAAAATGGGAATAAATATTATTAAAAACGCTCAGGTTTCTAGCATAGAAAAGATAGATAATCGTTATTGCGTTCACTATGCTATAGATGATCAAATACATCAAGTGACTACTGATTGTGTTTTTAATACTGCTGGACGTGTACCATCAATCGATAAATTAAATCTTGCACTAGCTAATGTGGTGACTAATCAAGATGGCATATTAGTAAACAGTAAGTTACAAAGCACTTCCCAAGCGCATATTTATGCTTGTGGAGATATTTCTAGTAAAAGTTTACCATTAACACCATTAAGTAGCATAGAAGCTAAAGTAGTCGCTGATAACCTTAATGGAAAGAACAGAGATCTAGAAATCCCTTCCATACCTAGTTCTGTATTTACCATACCGCAATGTTCTGGCATAGGCCTTACTGAAAATCAAGCAGTAGCAGAAAATAAATCTTTTCATACTATAGAAAAAGATACTAGTGGATGGTTTAATAATAAACGCATTAATTCGCCACTCTATGGTTACAAGATCATCATAGAAAATGAAACTCATAAAATTTTAGGAGCTCACATCGTAGGTCCAGAAGCTGCGGAGCAAATTAACATGTTTGCAATAGCTATGAAAGCGGACATGAGTTTTGAAAACTTAAAAAACGTTATTTTTAATTACCCTACATGGGGTAATGACATTAAAAGTTTTTAATTACTTTAATGAATCACGCCATTCAATGCATTTCTTAAGTGGATTAGTCTTTTTATTTCTAAAGGCGTGTACAGCTATTGTTATCGCTAATAAACCTGCCAGTCCTATGGACATATATGCAATTTGATTGGTAGCCATCTTACTTAACCCATCCGTCGGGTCTTGAAATCTTACAAATATTGCCACAAGTGCCCACACACCAACCAACGCAAATTCACGCATATTGCGATAAATCAACATCAATAAATTAACTAGAAAAGCTACAAGAATCATCGTTAATGTAATGTAGACTTGCGCTTCTACTGCAATTTCAAATGTACCGTTTAAATATGCGGCTATGTTTGCAATGGTCGCAACGCTAATCCATCCTACATATAAACATAAAGGCCACCATACAAAAGCAATAATTGGAAAAGGAGCATCCCATATTTCCATGTCCAATTTTTTAACGCAAATCAACAAACTCACGAGTATTCCAAGCATGCATATGACAGATATACCTATCATTTCATCTAACCAAAATGCTACCCAAGCACTACAAAATATATTTGCGAGCAAAAACCATGGAGCAGTCGTTTTCAAGAAATCTTCTCTATAATCTGTGTGCTGTGATTGTTTCACTTTCGCGAAAGCGATATAAACACCATATATTCCAAACACTAATAACATTAGGAATATCAAGCCCCAAATAGAGAATGCATAACTAGCTGGCGTAAAGAGATTATTATATTCGGCACTTAATTCCCCAACTGTTTTGCCATTATAATTTCCTGTATTTGCATAGCCGTTCCATGCAATTAGAAAAATAATACTGATAAGGTTGAGTATGGCGACTAGTTTTTTCATCTTCTAAAGATAATAGACAATTTATAACAATTGCATTAAGACTTTTATAAAACTATTGAAGCTCAATAACTTCTTGCTCAACAATAGCAAATACACGATTACCTTTTTTGGGTTTTAAGGTATAAGTACCCGTAAAATCACCAAAAGCCGCTAGAATGAGACCATATTCATTATTAAAAAAACAAGGTAGTTTAATTCTTTGTCGTCCTACGCCATTCATTTTAATCGATGGATGCACATGACCAGCGATATTGAATTTACCATTAATCTCTTGCGGATGATGTGTTAAAATCACATCGCCCATATGGAGTTGCTCATAAGTTTTTACTCCTATTTTTTCAAATAATTTTTTACCGATTACATCGTGATTACCCATTATCAGAGCTAATTCAATGGATTGAGAACGTACCCATTGTTCAAAGAAATGCCACTCTGCATTAATATAAGAATGGAACAAATCGCCTAGAAACCACAGCCTAGATGGCTGGAACAATTCTATAACTTCATTAAGTTTATCGTATTCCATATCATCTGCACTAGCAGGAATAGCCATACCATTTTTGCGGAAGTGAGCACTCTTCCCTAAATGTACATCAGCGAGCAAGATGGTGTCTTGTTCTACCCAATAAGCTGCTCCACTAGCATGAAGTTGAAAGGTTTGTTGAGCAAGAGAAATAGTAAGATACACGTTATAAAAATCGGTTTCTAAAATTGATATCTAGCGCCTAAAATTAAATTTCTACCAGCAGCGCTTACACCAGATGAATATGTTCTATATCGTTGATCTGTCATATTCTCTAAGGTTACATTTAAAGATAATGCATCATTAAAATTATAACGTGATCTAATATTAAGAGTGTACCATGATGGTGCATATGGATTACCACTTGCATTTAATGCATATAGGTAAGGACGAGATTGCTGACTAGGATCTAAATCTTCAAAATCAAATTGTCCATTGAATTGAGCAAAAAGACCCAACTTTAAGGATTTCTTTTCATAATTTAACTGTATATCTCCAAAAGCTGGCGCAACATGCCGTACCGCTATTTTATTACCATCCACTTCTGTTTGTTCACCTTTGGTTAAGTTGTAATGTCCTATTAAAGAAAATTGATCATTTAATTTATAGTTTAGTCCTAGCTCTAGTCCGTAAATGTTTGCTTTTTCACCATTCTGGATGGATTGTACCTGGCTTTGCTCTCCTTGATACTGAATAATTGATTGACCATTAAGCTCATCGTTTTGAGCAACTAATGCATCCTTTAAATGGGTAAAATAAACACTTGCGTCTAGTGTTAATTTATTACTCCAGGTTTTCTTAAAACCTATTTCACTATTATAAGAATATTCTGCCTCGAGATCAGGATTAGGAACTATAACTGTACCAGGACTAGGATCAAATAACTTACCTAAATCGTCAATATTAGGCGCTCTAAATGCTGTACTGAGATTACTTCTCAATTCCCATTTATTATCTGTCACAAAAGTGGCTCCTATACCGCCGGTAAGAGCACCAGTATTTACAGTAGCTTCTTCAAACGGAAAATTGAAAAAAGCATTATTTGCAGTGAAGTCTGCATCTATCCATATATGATTATACCTTAAACCAGTATTTACAATCATTTGAGAAGACACTTTCCATTGATAACTAGCATAAGCAGCAAGTGATCTCCATGAGGAACCATCTGGATATCTGGTTGCATTTGCCGAGAATACGTTAGTATCTATATTTTGAATATATCCACTAGAACGTACTCGGTTATGAATAAATTCACCACCATAAAATAATGCGTTAGATTCTCTATCACGTCTTTCAAAATCTAATGAAGTCGATATCGCATCAACCTGTTCTTCATTAACAAAGCGTTCTGAATCTTGAAAATCCCTTGTTATACGACTTTCTTCAAATTGTTGATATGCCTGTGTTAAAACTGCTTTGTCATACCACTTACCATCACCACGATGAGTCACATTAAAATTAGTCATTAACCATTTTTGTGGACCATAAGACCATTCAGCGTTTCTAGGTTCTCCGCTTTCGCGAAAGCGGTCTAAAGAATCATATCTAGGAAAATCACCTGTGCCGGAATAAATAACACCTAATCCGAATTCAAAATTTTGTGTAGGCTGGTATCGAAACTTCTGTAAAACATTGAGCTGGTCATAACCAGTAGGACGCTGGATTAATGAATTATCATTGTTAACTGTGATATCCTCACCATCACGTCGCACTACATAACTTTCTCTTAAATAATCATCTGGCCCATGAGTACCCATACGCAAATCATCAAAAAAGTTAACCGTTATACTGGTTGCTGATGCCCATTTATCACCACCAATATTAAAATTTAAATGACCTGTGTTCTCGTTATTTGCACTTGCATAACGCAGTAAACCGCTACCTGTTATTTGAACTGAATCTTTTTGAAACTGTGGCTTAAGAGTATAAAAATTCATCACTCCACCTATTGCATCACTTCCATAAACAACACTACCAGGACCTAAAATCACCTCACTACGGTCAATACTTAGAGGATCGATAGAAATAACATTTTGTAAATTACCACTACGGAAAATCGCCGTATTCATACGGATACCATCAACGGTAATTAACAATCTATTTGTAGAGAATCCTCTAATCATAGGACTGCCGCCACCTTGCTGTGATTTTTGAACAAAAACCTGACCAGATTGTTGTAGTAAATCTGCACTGGTCTGTGGATTGTTAAAAGCAATCTCTTCTCTATTTACGGCAATAATTTTTTGAGGTATATCTTGCGCTCTTTGCTCAAATTTTGAAGCAGATAAGATTATAGGGTTAAAATAATCAGACTGCTGCTGTAATTTTATAAAGTTATCTTTTGAAATATTAGATTTTATAATCTTAAATGTCGCATATGAGATGCTCTGAAAATATATGACTTCTTGAGCCGAAAAGGTTTTTAAATCCACCTGACCTTCAATATCCGAAACAGCAGATTTAGACTTTGATTTGTTATAAACAGCGACATTTACTAATGGCTCATTAGTCTCTAAATCCACCACCGTAACTACTTGTGCTATAGAAGAAAAAGCAGTTAACATCGCTACTAATAATAGTAGCTTTTTCACGTATCGAATAGCTGTTTTAGAATGGTTAATGATGTAGGTTTTTTAAAGACGTGCAAATGTATTTGAAAATAATCAATGACCAAATTTAATAGGCTATTGCGCTCTTCTCGATTCATTTTAATTTGATGTATTGCTGCAAAATTCGTGCCCAGAAATTGTTTAATTAAAACACTTTCTTCTATTGTAGCATGATGTGGTAACAGCCCATTAGTATCAAATGTCCCATCTAACAAATTAAAATACGGTAAATCAACAGTTTCCAAATCTGGCTGGAAACCCATGTATGAAGTAAGATCGATTAAAGTTTTAATAGAAAAGTTTGCGACCGCATCTATTTGATCTAGAAATTGAAAAATACTGGATAGATATTCATACAATTCTGAATCCGGTTGCTGCTCTGTCAATAGCTGGGTTAGTATTTCAGAAAAAAACATTACCACACTACTTTTTACAATATCTGTATGGATGGTATCATATGCTGGAGTGACTTGCGCCTCTTTAATATATTCTAAAGACCCTTTTCCTTTATGATGCGTGACAATTTCTAATTGCACTAGAGGTTGAAAATAAGAAACACGTAATTTACCTTTACGTGATTTGCGTACTCCTTTGAGCATATATGATTGTGTCCCTAATTCTTTAGTATACAATCGAGCAATTAAATCTGCCTCTCCATATTTAATAGTAGATAATACGATTGCAGGTGTGCGAGTGAGCATTTATCTAACAATCATTAATTTAGAAACTGTCGTCTCTATATTATCATCAGTAGAAATAAATAACATATACACACCACTAGCAACCTTATTTCCAGAGAAGCTGCGTGTATCCCATTGTATACTTCCTCCTTGAGAAACTTTTTCAAAAACTAAATTCCCTTCTATATCTGTAATTTTTATGCGTGCTCGATTAGTTAATCCATCTATAGTCACATTGCCATCAAAGCCTGGACGCACTGGATTAGGGAAAGCATAAACATTCTCGAGGTCTTCTTGAGGTTTACTAGCTCTATCTCCTTTAAAAGCTACTAATCCATTTTTAGTAGCAAAATAAATCAATCCTGTAGTCTCATCTATCGCAATGTCTCTTACTTCGTTATCTGGTAAAGGAGAATTATCTTTTGTAAATTGATAGATGGTTTCGCTACCACTAGGGTTAAAAAGAAAGGCACCAGAACTACCTGTAGCGACCCATTTATTGTTATTTCCATCTACTTCTATATCTAGTACCGCTTCATCCCTTAATAATTCGCTAGGGATATCATTTACATCTTCAATGATAATAGCTCTAACATCCTGAATGTCATCAGAAAATAAACTGCTTACACTTGAAAGGACTCTTAAGCCCAGATTGGATCCTATCCATAATTGATTGCGCTGATCGATCGATATAGTACTGATATAATTATTAATCAAGTCACCTTCCTGAATGCCTTCTGTCAACCTAGAATATTGATCTAAATCTGGATCATATCCTATAAGTCCACCATCAGTAGAACCAAAAACTATTTTATCATTACTAGTAACAAGGATTTTAGTCGTACTTGATCCACTAGAAACTTCTTCATACACTGATCCTACATCAAAAGAAGTCCACTGTCCAGAAGAGCTTCGTCTATGCAGTGCATTATCTACCTGAGATTGAATAACCCACAAATTTCCTTGCGAGTCATAAGCTCCATCTGGTATTCTAACAAAAAAATCTGATGGTGGTAAGATACTTTCTAAAGTACTATTATTAATACCATACTGCGTTCCAGCTACTCCATCTACAAAGTCTATTAATCCATTATTCATAGAATGCACAACTAGATCATTGGGATTATCTGGATTGATGGTCACGGTAGGAATACTACGCAGGTTGCTAACCTCTGCACTTGAATAATTTATCCATCCTTCTTCTATTAGGTGACTTATTCCTCTAACCGCATTGTCCGGTGTATAGAATACGTCATGTGAGCCATAAGTGACCCATAATTCATTAGGTAAGGTTTGAACTGAAAAAATAGAATTTAACTGCGGTCCATCTGCAATTATAAATTCATAATCGATAGGATTAGAAACATTAACACGTAGCATTCCTGCAGTTTCTGTTCCTATAAATAAATTATCGTTAAATAAAATTGCACTGGTATAATTAAAACTTTCTCCATTAATATCATCAACCCTAAAAACTTCATTAAAATTAGTATCATATACTAGAACAAAGTCTGTGGTTGCATAGGTTATTAAATCCTGATTAACATGAGCATCTGTAGAGCGTGCTGGCAATTGTAGTCCTATTCCAGCAAATGAACCCGACCCATTAGGTGTACCTACAAATCTTCCTTGAGTAACAGCATAAATACTGTTATTAAATGAGGTTACTTCATCCCAGCTATCATTATTAATCTGTGTCCAATTCATAAAATCTAGCAAAAAAGGATTTGAAATACTTGCTCTTCTCATACCACCATCGCTAGTCGCAGCATAGATAAATCCAGCAGAAACATCAATAGAATTTACTGATAGTTGTGCCCCATTATCACCAATGAAATATGTATCATCAAATTCTAATAATTCTAGATTATATATAGCAATACCAAAGTCTGTTGCCATATACAACAAGTCGCCTCGCTCTAAAAACTCATTTACTCCTTTATCTACAGGTGAAATAGTTTGTTTATCTCTTATAGACACTACATTAACAACGTCTCCACTTTCAGGAACAATTTGTAACAAACCATTATTAAAAGCAACTACTAGTAACTGTTTTGCTTCACTATAGTGAATTTGAGAAATAGATTCACCGCTCAAACCATTTACAGTGGTTACCGTCTCAAATGAACCTAGAATTGTATCATAAACAAAAATAGAATTGTCACTGGCAGCATAAATCAAATTTCCATTTTGTTCTAAATCAACAATATTGGAGTAAGAGAAGAACGCTTCCCATTCATTAGAGAAATCTTGAGCCACTGTCCATTGAGACAGCACTATTAATAATAACAATAATCGCTTCATAAAAAGCAAACGTATTTTAACTATGAATAATATCTATTAGGGTAAAAATAAACTTTAATAATGAGCCATAAAAAAAACCTCTGAAATCTAATTCAGAGGTTTTTGTGATTATGTTTACGCTTTCGCGAAAGCGATACTAAACAATTCCTTGTGCTAGCATAGCGTCTGCTACTTTAACAAATCCAGCGATATTTGCACCTTTTACATAGTCTACAAATCCATCACTATCTTTTCCGTATTCTACACAAGCCTCGTGAATATCATTCATGATACCATGAAGTTTATTATCCACTTCCTCGGCAGTCCAGCTGTAACGCATAGAGTTTTGAGACATCTCCAGACCAGAAGTAGCTACTCCACCAGCGTTAGACGCTTTTCCTGGAGCAAATAAAATTTTATTGTCAATGAAATGTTCTATAGCGTCAGGTGTACTAGGCATATTTGCACCTTCACTTACACACATACAACCATTAGAAACTAATGTTTTTGCTTCATCACCGTTCAACTCATTTTGAGTAGCACATGGCAATGCGATATCACATTTAACAGACCATGGACGTTCACCTTCATGATAGGTTGCGCTAGGATATTGTGATACATATTCTGATATACGACCACGTCTATTATTTTTAAGATCCATTACAAAGGCAAGCTTATCTGCATCAATACCATCTGCATCGTGGATATAACCACCAGAATCAGACATGGTAACTACTTTACCACCTAACTGTAATATTTTTTCTGCAGCATATTGAGCTACATTTCCAGATCCTGAAATAACCGTAGTTTTACCTGTAATAGATTCACCACGTGTCTTCAACATATTTTCTGCAAAGTATACGTTACCGTAACCTGTTGCTTCTGGACGTATTAAAGACCCACCATAAGAACGTCCTTTACCAGTAAGTATACCCGTAAATTCATTTCTTAATTTCTTATAATAACCAAATAGATAGCCTATTTCACGACCACCTACTCCTATATCTCCTGCAGGAACATCTGTGTCAGCACCTATTACACGTTGTAATTCAACCATAAATGATTGGCAAAAACGCATTACTTCACGATCTGATTTTCCTTTTGGGTTAAAGTCAGCACCACCTTTACCACCACCCATCGGTAAAGTTGTCAAACTATTTTTAAAAACTTGCTCAAATGCTAGAAACTTAAGGATACTCAAATTAACAGATGGGTGAAATCTTAATCCACCTTTATAAGGACCAATAGCACTATTCATTTGTATGCGGTAACCGCGATTTACTTGAACCTCTCCATTATCATCTGTCCAAGGTACACGGAACATTGTTACGCGTTCTGGCTCGGCCATGCGTTCTAGTAATTTATCACTAGCGTATTGAGGATTGTTCTCGATAAAAGGTATAACAGCTTCTGCTACTTCACTAACCGCCTGGATAAATTCTGGCTCATTAGGGTTCTTACTTTTTATCAAATCGATAAAACTTTCTATGTTTTTTTCCATTATTATAATAATAATTACGTTTAAAGAAAACGTTTTCGTTGATACTGCAAATATATATTAATGTAGCATAGTGATATAAATTTTGTCATTTATTTAAGGAGTTAAAGAATAGTCGCGACTTTATGACGTTATAGTAAAGTGTACTTGACATAAACTTCATATTTTAAACAGTTTATACTATCACAGGTATCCTTTACATTTTATTATATTTGTCGCTTTACCAATACCATAATCATGATTAAGACCTTACGCTTTATTGGATTTTTTATTGCCTTAATTTGTGCTGCACATATGGCAAGTGGACAACTAGGAATTTCTCATGAAGTAGGAATAATTGCTGGTCCTGTGGCTTTTCAATCCGATTATGGTGAGCGTTATGACTGGTCTACTAATAAAGGTAATATAGGTACTGGTATAGGTTTAGTACATTATATCAACTTTGCTTACCGTGCAGACTGTAATTGTTACACTCAAGATACTTACTGGAATGACCACTTTAAGATAAGAAATCAGTTAGCTTATCACGTGACCACTTTAGATCATTTAAGTGAACTTGCTGATCGACCTAGTCTAGCTGGTTTACAGTTAAGATCTATGACTGGTAAAGCCAAAGTTTTTGAAATAGGAACTCATCTAGAGTGGTTTCCTTTAAGCATTAGAGACTTTCAAGAAGGCCAACCTAAATTTGCCCCATATTTTGGAATAGGAGCTCACTATGTAAATTATAGACCTGAAGCTACCTCTGAATTAGGACCTCTTAATAATCCTGTCACCACGTACCCAACTTTTATCGATAGAATAGACACTTCTCAAGGAAGCACATTTGCTTTAGTAGGAGATATAGGTTTTAGATATAAGATTAGTGAATTAAGTGATCTTTTAGTTTCTAGTGCATGGCATTATTATGACAGTAATTATGTCGATGGCTTAAGTCCTCGTAATGTAAACAATCGTTCTTATGATTTTATATGGTGGTTTAATGTCGGGTACATTTATTACTTATAAATTATTTTCATATAAAAAAAGGCAGCCATAAGGCTGCCTTTTTTTTGTAATAATATCTTTTAGACTGATAATGCTTGTTCTAGATCTGTTATTAAATCATCAACATCTTCAATTCCAACACTCAACCTGATTAATGAGTCTACAACACCTGTTTTTTCACGATCTTCTTTAGGTATACTAGCATGTGTCATACTTGCGGGATGACCTGCAAGAGACTCCACACCACCTAATGATTCTCCTAAAGTAAACACCTTTAAACTCTCGACCACTTTTACTGCACTTTCTAGAGTACCAGCTTTTGTACTAAAGGAAACCATACCACCATAATCCTTCATTTGCTTTTTAGCAATTACATGATTAGGATGACTTTCAAAACCTGGCCAGTAAACCTGATCCACATAAGGATTTGATCGTAACGCATGCGCAACAGCTTTACCATTTTCACAATGACGCTGCATTCTTACATGTAACGTTTTAATGCCTCGCAATACTAAAAAGCAATCTTGCGGTCCAGGAACAGCACCACTTGCATTTTGTATAAAGTATAATCTCTTTGCTAGCGCTTCATTATTTAGGACTAGAGAACCCATAACAACGTCGCTATGACCTCCTAAGTATTTAGTTGCACTATGCATTACAATATCTGCACCTAAATCTAAAGGCTGTTGTAAATAAGGAGTGGCAAATGTGTTATCTACTGCTAGAATTAGTTGATGTTTATTAGAGATTTTTGAGATTGCCTCTATATCTATAATGTTCATCATAGGATTAGTAGGCGTTTCTACCCAAAGGAGTTTTGTATTTTTATTAATATGCTTTTCAATATTATCAGCATTTTCCATTCCTATAAAATGAAACTTAATTCCAAAATCTTGAAAAATCTGTGTAAATAATCGATAAGAACCGCCGTATAAATCACTGGTAGATATCACCTCATCACCAGACTTCAATAATTTAAGTACAGCATCGATAGCAGCGAGACCAGAACCAAATGCAATGCCATAAGCGCCGTTCTCTAGACTAGCCATTGATTTTTCTAAAGCATCGCGTGTTGGATTACCACTACGTGAGTACTCAAACCCTTTATGACCATGTGGTGTACTTTGTTTAAAAGTGGTAGTTTGATAAATAGGTGGCATTACAGAGTTATATGCGGGATCTATATTTTCCTGACCGCCATGAATAGCCTTAGTATTAAATTTCATTTGCTTTTTTTCCATTAAATAAAGATAAACCTGTACGGCGATAATTAAAATAATTTTTCAGGGGTTTCAATAAAATAAGGTCTTTTTTAAATTTGCTTTTGGCGAAAGCGAAACAAGTCTCTTAATTATCGCCTCAAAGATATTCCTTATCAAAAAAGCTATTGTAATATTGTAAAATGAAAAATCTATTCATTTATTTAGACAGTTGTAATACTTGTCAACGTATTAAAGGTGAGTTAGCACTTCATCAAGACACACACCTTCAAAACACTAAGGAAGAACCTGTTACTATAGATCAAATTGAATTTCTAAAAGAACAAGCTGGTTCCTACGAAGCCCTATTTAACAGGCGCGCTCAACTATATCGTGGTTGCGGTTTACATGAAAAAGAACTAACAGAAACTGATTACAGAGACTTATTACTGGATCATTATACCTTTATTAAAAGACCTATTTTAATTTATAATGGTCAAGCATTTATAGGCAATTCTAAAAAAGTCGTTGCCGCTGCAAAAGAGGCAATCTTATAATGAGCAAAAGAGCCGTTGCCATAATATGTGGATTTTTAGTAGCATTATTTTATGCTTATAATTTTACTGCCGCAAAAGAGGTTACACCAGAATTTGTGGGACCGTACGGTCTCACATGGTATAGAGTAGTTATTACATGTGTCATATTTTGGGTAATCGCCACGATAGTAGGCCCTAAAGAAAAAGTTCCTCTCAAAGAACTTCCATTGCTAGCTCTTGCTGCTTTTTGTGGCGTAGGTTTTAACATGGTAACCTTTATGAAAGGCCTGTCTCTTACCGCACCCATAAGTGCTTCTGTATTAATGGTTACGACACCTATTATTGTATTATTATTGAGTGCGATTTTCTTAAAAGAACGATTGTATGCTAGCCGTATATTGGGAATTCTTATAGGATTTAGCGGTGCAGCATTATTGATTTTCCTATCTAATAGTGGTAGTAATGAAAATGCAACAAATCCAGCCTTAGGTAATTTTTTAGTGTTTATTAACGCGGTTTCTTATTCGTTTTATATCATACTTGCCAAAAAACTGACCACTCGATATCATGTATTTACATTAATGAAATGGTTGTATCTTTTTGGAGTTATATTTATTACACCTTTTGGGATAACTGAAGGTCTTTCGTTTGATTTCAGCACAGCAAATACAGATACACTATGGTATATAGGTTACGTAGTGCTTTTTGCTACTTTTGGAACTTATATGCTTAACATTATAGCTATTAGAACACTTAAGCCTAGTGTTGTAGCCGTATTTGTTTATTTACAACCGTTACTAGCAACTTTGATTGCTGTGGGACTTAATAAAGATGAAATCACATTATACAAGTTAATTGCAGGAGGACTTATATTTACCGGTGTATTTATTACTAGTATCCCTAAAAAAGCTGGTTAATTTCTTATTGTATTTTTTAAAGCAGCTGCCCATTGTAATGCATCCATCAAATTATTGAAGGATTTAAACTTAGACTTGACAAATAAAGACTCTAACTTAGAATTAATTAATCCCGGATTTGTGTAATTCACTACACCATAACCCATTAATTTAAAAGAGTAATTTGCAAAGTGAAACCAATCCACCGGTTTTACAGAGTATTTATTTATTCTATTGGATATGTAAACTAATTGACTACCATCAGTATTATAGAATGCGGCAGCAGCATTAATAATAGGCTTTGCCTCTTCCCAACCAAAAACTACATTTCTAAAAACTTCTGAAACAATAAAGCCATCAAAAAAATAAAAATTGCCATAATGCAAGTTTATTTCTTTTAATACCTCTGGATAGAATACCGATTCCCTAATTGAATTCATATTTAAATATACTAAATATTTATCCTCTTAGAATTTAAGTTAAATAATAGTTCTTTTAAATCGACTATCTACTATAAAACCAATATGACTACCTTATTTTAATAAGAAAAAGGCTTATCGATCTTGTGGAAATTCCCCATGTGCCCTAGTATCTAACTTACTAAGTGTTTTAAAATCAGCAGCCATTGGGAAATTTTTGATTTTTTCATGCAATTCTGGATGTAGGGATGTAATCTTGCGTTCTCTCAAATTCATCCAGGCTCCTGTCATGATACCACGTGCGACATTGCGACCTTTATGATCATAAAAATTATGTCTAAAACTAAAAAGGCTACCATCCTCACTCATACCTGTCACTTCACAGCTCACGGTAATGGGTCTACCTTGGTGAATCTCTTTAAAATAATAAATGTTTTCATTAAAAATAACAGGACCCGTTTCAAATTGCGCCATTTCACGTTGTCCAAAATCATTATCGATTAGAAAAGCCATTCGTGTATGACTCATAAAATTTTGGTAAGCGCTATTGGCCATATGTCTGTTTGCGTCCAGATCACTCCAGCGCACATCAAATTCCTTTGTATACATTGCTATCTTAATTTAGAGTAAAGATATTGTATGCATGCATAGTAAAAAATAAGTTTAAAGAAACTTTAATTATTTCGCTTTCGCGAAAGCGAATATTAAAAGCTTTTACATTTTAATTTTCAACGTATTTCCTACAATGTAAACAGACCCTACTTCTAAAGAAGCGTTTGCAGTGGCATCTGCATCACTAGCAAATACAGGTAATCCTGTGAAATTTATATCTGTCGCTTTAATGGTACCATTCACCTCTAATTTCTCTGTTAGAGCAGCTGTAGTGTTAATTCCTATATTACCATTGTCATCTATAGTCATTCTATTTTGCAAATTATTAGTACCGCGTTCAGTTGTTAAAAAATCCATTCTTCCAGGCATGGAAGATGCTGTAACATTTGTTGTCGCAGTAACTCCTAATCTTATTGCACTTGCAGTTATATAACTACTACCATTATAACCTTGTGCTTCCATATTATAAATATTGGCATTTGTTTTACCAGACATGCTTCCCGGAGAGAAGCGGTTTCCACTGGCACTACGAACATGAAAAGAAGTAATATTTGAGCTGTAACTATAAATATCAAAATCTCCATCCCAGTTATTCCCTGCATTTCCGTGTACTTCTAGAGCCTCGGCTGGTGTTGGTGTATTAATCCCTAATAATCCATTTGATGTTAGCCTCATTTTTTCTCCTGCTATACCAGGAGATGTAGTATGAAATTGAAAATTACCAGGTATAGTAGCATCAGTTCCATTCCATGAAGGATCTACACCTTGCATAAAATATGATGATAAAGCATAAGAAGTACCATTGTAAGGTAAAGAGTAATAAGCGGTAACATGGTCAGATGGTAGAACTGTGGTAGGTGTGGCAATACTGCCACGAGATTTATGACCTAAATAACCAAAAGCAGCTCCATTATCAATATTTGAATAATTTGCGATATCACCATTATAAACTTGTATTTTACGAGAACCACCATTATCTGTGTTAGTGGTAACCTGATCAATAATCAACTGACTCTCATCTGTGATATATACATTATTATTAGGGCGATCAGTGACTCCATCACTTAATTTGTCTATTTCTACACGTCCATTTGCTGGATTTGCTTTCCAGATATCTTCATTATCATCTGCAACTAATAATCTAAGCCATTTATCGACACCATTCCAATAATAAAAGGCTGGTACGACATCGTTGTTAGTTACCGTATTATATACAATCGTTGATTTTACTAAAGCACTACCATCAGGATTAGTTACCGTAAGGATATCTGTGGAGTCCGTTAACTCTACTCTCGGTATCAATAAACCAGCGTCTGTAGAAGTAATGTCTAAAGCCGCCTGTGGATTTTCGGTTTCTAAACCAACTTGAGCAGTAGTAATAAAAGAAAATAAAATTAAACAAGATAAAATTCTAAACATTGGAGAGATATTTTGCGCAAAAAAAGTAAGAATAATTAACAAATAGCAAATTCTAAGGACAATTCATTAAAAATTAAAATATTTATCGACGAAAAGCGTAATTCACTAATAATGTGTTGCTTTACGATCGATGAAGCTTTTTCATTGCTATCCATAAATACCACGCAGTAATGATTGTGGAAAGAATATCAGCAATAGGAAAACTTATCCACACACCTAGCTCACCATATATTTGAGGAAGTATTAAAACTAATGGGATTAAAATAAAACCCATACGCAGTAAGGTTAATAATAATGCTGGTATAACTTTACCTATGGCCTGATAATATGCTGCCCCAATCAATTGTATAGATATAATAGGTACAGCAATAAAAACTAATTTCAAGGCAAATGATGCCTGCTCAATTACTGTTTCGTTTTTTGTAAAAACACCAGCTATTTCACGGGTAAAAAAGAATAGCCCCATAAATATGAAAATCCCCATAATACAGGCATATTTAATTGATGTAAAGATTACCTCGCGCACACGTGACCATTTTAGAGCACCATAATTATATCCAGCTATAGGTAAAAACCCTTGCGTAATACCCATTACTGGGAATAATGCAAACATCATCATACGACCTACTATTCCAAAAACTGATACGCTTTCCTCTCCTCCCAATTCAAATAGTACGTTATTTAAAATTAGGTACAAAACACTACTCATTGCTTGTCTGGACAGTGTTACAAATCCTAATCCTCCTATCTCCTTTAAAATATTAAATTCTGGAATTAAATCTTTTATATTACCAATCAATTCGCTTTTACCAGATATGAAAAACCATGCTATGTAAGCAAAACACAATATATAACTTACCGTTGTAGCCCATGCTGCACCGGCCATACCTAAATTAAATTGATTAATAAGTATAAAGTCTAATAGTAAATTTCCAACTGATGGTATCAACATTGCTATCATTGCATGTGCAGGAGCTCCTTCTGCTCGAATAACATTATTACCCATCATACATAATGCTAATATTGGGACACCATAAAGCACAATTCGATAATAAATTTTAGCAGGTTCAAAAATTGCTCCTTTTCCACCAAAAGAAAAAACTAACGAGTCCATGAACCAAAGACCAAAAACAACGCACGGTATGGTAATTAATAAGGTGATTGATATCTGATTACCAAAAACTTTACGAGCTTTTTCATAATTATTTGCTCCCAATGCTCTAGAAATAATACTAGATCCACCTATCCCTATTGCCATACCTAAAGCTGCTATAAAAAATGAAACAGGTAATACAACGTTTATTGCTGCTATTGCTATCGAACCTATCCAATTACCAACAAAAATAGAATCTATTAAAATATTTAACGACATCACTAATATCCCTATCGAAGCAGGTAACGCTTGACGGATAAGTAATGCTGGTATAGAATCTGTCCCTAATATTTGAGACTTACTTGATGGTTTTGTAGACATAAGTTATAAAAATACTCTGCTAAGGTATTACAACTATAAAACACAAAAGGCTTTTCAAAATTTGAAAAGCCTTTTTATGAAGAATATTGTATTCTATTTTAATTAGAAAGTTCCTATGAAGTGACTTCCTTCCACATTAATTAATTCTGCTCCTTTTGTAACAACTCCAGACTCAGTGTCTATAATATAGATATTTCCGTTTTGACCTACCGGAGCCTGAGTTACGTAAACATCTGTTCCATCTACCACAAATCCTTGATATTGAAACAGGTAAAAATCTTGATGATAAGGTATTGCATCAATTTTCTGAGCCGTTTTTGTATTTAAATCTGCCAGTGCAAAAAACCCTTGAGCTCCAGCAGCACCTTCCACTGATCCTGCATGACGATAAGCGATTACCGCTTTACCATTACCAGCTGGTCTCCAAGCAAGAATGTATGCATCGGTTACTCCTAAAGCGTCATCCAAGTTAAAATCATAAGTATCATCATATTGATTATTTGAATCAATTTTTAATATATGAGAACCTTCTGGATCACTCTGATTTGCTTGGTAAACGCTTCCATTATATAAAAATGCATTAATACTACGATAACCATTTGTATTACCATGACCAACAGTGGAACTAATAACTGAAGGGTTCAATAATGAAGGATAGTCTAAAACGATGGTTTTAGATCCCAAGATAGGATAGTTACTGTCACTCTCGGCTGTTGCTGGATTTAATTTACTTAAACGTGCACCGATATATAATTTATCTCCGGCAGCATTTAAAACAGGCATATCAATTCTAGAAATATAGTAGCCAGAAGCTTCTTCTTGAGCACTAAGAGGCACACTGTGCTCTTGGAAATTATTGATTAATGAGTTTTGTAAGTCTAGTGTCACAACACCAATTGTAGCTTCTGTTCTCGTATAATTTCCATTGGCATCAAATTCATTTTCTGTAGACACATATACAGCTGCACCAGTTTGATCACCATCAAATAATTTTATCCATCTAGGTGCAGTCCCTACGTAAGGTGCAATACTAATTTGAGAACCTGTTGGTGTAAAGTTTTGGCCACCTTCTACAGTATATTTCGTAAAATTACCACCAGTATCACCAGCATAACTTATATTAAAAATAGTATTACCATCTTCCGAAGATTGTAATCTTGCAGTTCTATTAGATGGAGCAATGAATCCATTATCAAAAGGAGCAATTGAAAAATTAGGGTTCTGAGCATCTTCTTTACTCACAGAATATAGTAATGTTCCACCATTACCATCTCCTGGGTTTTCACCCATCCTAGCACCTGCAACGGTAATCCATCTAGATGTTGTATTAACATCTGTTCCTGAAGAAGTACTATCATCATCAGTTGAACAAGCGGTAAATGAACCTAGGACGATTCCTAAGGCAAAAATGTATTTAAGTTTTAAAAATGTAGAATTCATAGTATAATTTATTATAAGTTATTTATGGAATAATTGAGTTTTAAGTAGAAAGCTCTTCCTGGTTTTTGCACCGAAAGATTATCATATACAGGCCTATCAAAGATATTTTTCACATCAAAACTCATTACTAGAGATTTATTTGGAAAAGCATAACTTAAGCCTATGTTTTGCACCAATTGCTGGGGCACTTTAAAGAATTCATCACCAACGGTGTTGGCACCTTGAGAAGTTAAATAAGAAAAATCGTCAGTGAAATAAAGTGTATAAAATAGATTTAATTGTGATTTTTTTTGAATCAAATTTTTAAACGAATACCTCAATCCACTATTCATTGTAAAAAATGGTGTATTGGGTATATCAAACTCTGTCCCTGTAGCTGTTTCTGTTGTTAAGTCAAAACGAGAAATATTAAAATTAATCCCCAAATTCTTTTTAAAGGAATAATCAATTTGAGCATCAATACCTTTAGATTTAGCATTCCCCTGATTAACATATAATATCAATTCATCATTAATATTTAAAGATGTTTCAATGGGTAGGCCTATTCTATCCTTAATATTTCTTACAAAGAAATTAGTAGATATTGTAAATTCATGATGATTTAATTTAAACTTCCCGAACCTAAAACCGACATTAAAATTATTACTGATTTCAGGTCTAATACTTGTATTTGCAATAACATTATCTCCATCATTCCCAAATACCTCTGTTTCATTAGGTAATCGAATAGCCTTTTCGGCAGAAGTTAATAACGTAAGGTCTTTAGTTAAAGCATACGACAGTGCAAAACCATAACCAGCAAATTTGTTCTCACTACTGACTATCTCATCAATGATAGTATCATTTCCGTTTGAATCTTGAACAATCGCTGGATCAACACTGACTGTTTTTTGTTGATAATGCTTACCAAATAAACTGGTTTTTAATTTATCATTGAATAAGGACAGCTCATATGTTAGAGAATAAATATTCTTAGTTAGGTCACGAGACCCTTGAAAAGTATTCTCCAGAACAGATTTTAAAGCATCACTATCTTTTCTGTCAATACCACTGTAAACGTGATTTGCCAACAATTTATGATGACTATTAATACGATAGGACAAACCGGTTCTTACTGATGCTACTTTCCTATTAATTTTAGCTAGAGTTGGTCCTCCTTCTTGTTGAGAACCCCATGTATACTCATATTCATCACCTCTAAAGTCTATTGCTCTCTCGCCATTCCAGCTATAGGCCCAAGCAACTGTATCATTTACAGCTCTATTTCTTTCTCCGTATAAAGCATTTACGGATAAGTCTAAACCTTCAATAAAAGCATCTTTTTTCTGATAAATTAAATTTGCTAAGACTACATCTGACTCGAGAAATCTATCCTTGTAAGGAGTGATCGTCATAAAAGCACCGTGCTGTACTTCTTTATAATCATCAGAAGCCGTGATACCAATTAAAAATTGGTCTGCCCATTTCACATCTGTATATCCTATTTGAAACATTCCACCGGTAGAACGGTATGCGTCGTTAAATCTTCTAGCGGTAATGGGTGTCTGTTCACCTCCTAAACCAGTTACTAAAACACTCCTACCTGATACTTTATAATCATTATCAGAGTAATTATGAAACCCAGAGGCTTTAACCGTAAAACCCGAATTCTCAAAACGGTATAGACCATTTATGCTCGATTGTATAGTATTAAATGATCCGTAAGAGATAGAGGCATTAAAATGATTCACAGCAGATTTATGAAGCACAATATTAATAGCTCCACCTAATGCGTCATCTGATAAATGTCCTGGAACAACTCCTTTATAAACTTCTATATTTTTAATTAAAGAAGCTGGTATACTATTCAGGTTAAAAGATGAACCAAATGTTGAAATAGGAATACCATCTATAAAAATTCTGATAGAACTACCTGACAGCCCATTTAAACTGTAATTCACATCAGATCCTAAACCTCCATTTTGTCGTATTTTAACACCTACTGTAGTATTTAAAAGTTCATTGGTTTGGATATTTCTTAAACTTGCTTCCTTTGTTTCGATAAGATTCACTGCGAAACCTTGTTCTTCAATTTCACGTTTGTGAGACTTCCCAATCAATTGTACTTCCTGTAAATTTTCTATATCATCTTGTAATGAAAAATTTACTTGGACTTTCTTCTCTATTATCGCATCGTTAATATCGACTTCTTGTTGAAGGGACTTATAACCTGTGTAGGACACCTGTAATGTATGTAGACCTAGTGAAACTTTAGTAAGTACATATATACCGTTTTCATTAGTAGTTGTTACAATTTCACTATTTACAACGGCGACAACCGCACCTAATATTGGTTCATTAAACTCATCTACAACCTTACCAGTAATGATATATTGATCACTTTGTGCATAAAGGTTGATAGAGAAAAAAGAGAACATTATTGATAAAAATAATCTCATTTATTTAGACTTAATAAAAACAATTTATATTTGCAAAAGTATACTGTTTAGAATTATTCTTAATAACGTAAATGGGACTTTTAATAACGTAAAAGGAATTAATGGAATTTAGATTTAAAAGCTCTGAATATGATGGAGAGGAATTAATTAAATCATTTAAAAATGATTTCGAAACAACAGACCTTTCTGAAGAGGAATACTTAGACTTTAAAAAAGGAGTCATAGGTAGTGTTAAAGAAACGCATATCAATAAAGTCTTCGTTATTTTTCAGAACTATGTAACTTCAACGATCAATAATCATACATTACATGTTGTTCAAAATGAACCCGTCTTTTTGTTACAATTTGTTTTTCAAGGAGACTTTTCTATTTCCTTAGATAAGGATACAGATAATGTCTACTCTTTAAAAAAACATAAATACAATCTCTTTTATGTACCTGCATCAAATCATCTATTCACGTATCGTGATCAAAAAAAAGAGATTTTAAATATTTACTTTACTGAGTCTTATTTAAAAGAAAAAATGGGATCATATTTTCTAGATAATAACCCAGATTTTCTGAACGCTAAAAAAGAAAAGAAAATTTTCTCATTCTTTCATCAGGGAATGCATCTAAATGTAAGATTGAGAAATATTGTTTACGAGTTTCTGAATTGTTCCTTTAATGGGATTATTAAAAAAACTTATTTTGAATCTAAACTTACTGAGTTGATTCTTATAGCCTTGAACACACCACAATCACAACCTAGTAATTTAAAAAAAGAAGATAAAGAGTCTTTAATTATGATTGAAGACTATATAAAATCACATTTAAATGAAGAGTTAAATATTGAAAAACTATCTCAACAAGCAGGTTTTAATACCTCAAAATTTAAAACCTTATTTAAAGAACTTTATGGAAAGCCGGTTTTTAAATACATCACTCACTTAAGAATAGAAGAGGCAATTGAACTCATCTCAAAAAATGACTATTCTATATCTGAAGCCTCTTATGAAGTAGGTTATAAAAACCCACAACATTTTACTGTTGCCTTTAAAAAGAAACTAGGCTATCTACCTAGCCAATTGATAAAAGATTAAGGATAATAAGTAATATGATCCGTAAACCACATTGAGCTATATAGCAAGTTTCTAAAATAAAGGAGTTTGTTTTCTTGAAGTTACACAATTGCTTCACTCATCGCCCATTCATCGATCCATCGCGATAACACTTTAACCCAATCTTCTCTCGTGTTCAAACATGGGATAACGTGAAATTGTTCTCCATTTACCTCGTGAAAAATCTCCTCACCTTCCATAGCAATTTCTTCTAATGTTTCAAGACAATCACTTACAAAAGCTGGAGTTACAATAGCCATTTTTTTAGTTCCGCCCAGACCCATTTTTTCAATAGTTCGGTCTGTATAAGGTGTCAACCATGGATCAAAACCTAAACGCGATTGAAAACTAGTAGAATATGTTCCATCTTCCATTCCTAGATACTCACCTACTAATCGAGTGACTTCTTTACATTGATGGCTATAGCAATATTGATGGGCTGGTGAAGGAGTTGAACAACATTTACCATCCATTTTACAATGGCTTTTTGTAATGTCGCTTTTTCTGATATGTCTTTTAGGAACACCATGATATGAGAACAATAAATGCTCATAATCCTTTCCTTCTAATGATTCTTTGATAGATTCAGACAGTACTCTTATATAATCTGGATGATTGTAGAAAGGTGGCATAGTCGTAAAAGACATGTGAGGAAAATGTTCCTTACGCAATTCTTCGGCAAGTACCAGTATTGTTTCTGTGGTGGCCATAGCAAATTGAGGATATAATGGAATAATCAAAACCTCATCCACACCTTTATCATTCAACTCTTTCAAACCTTTTTCTATAGACATAGATCCATAGCGCATACCTAAAGCAATAGGCACACTGGTAAACTCGTCTATCTTTTCTTGTAACCTTTCTGAAAGTACAATTAATGGACTTCCTTCATCCCACCATATCTTGCCATAAGCCTCAGCACTTTTTTTAGGTCGAGTATTTAATATAATTCCTTTTACTAGTATGGCTCTTAAAATATATGGTAGATCTATAACACGCTCATCCATTAAGAACTCATCTAGATATTTTTTAACGTCTTTAGGGCTAGGACTATCTGGTGATCCCAGATTAACCATTAAAACTCCTTTTTTCATAGTACTGCTTTGTGCAAAAATAGAAGTTTTATAGTCGGTAAACCTTTTAGATAATTACCTAATTCAAATAATAAAATAAAGGATATTGATAGTAAGCTCTTCTTATCACTTATTAATCATTTTAGAATTAGCCATTTGTAAACATTTAGTACCTTTAACAAAACCAATTTTATGACATCTCAAAGAAAGTGTCCTGAATGCGATGAAGAGATTAGAGGTCGTGCAGACAAGCGCTTTTGCAGCGATTATTGCCGCAACGTGGCAAACAATAAACTCAACAGAGACAGTAATGCACTCATGCGCAATATTAACAACAGACTGCGTAAAAATTGGCGAATCCTTAGTGAGCTTAACCCTAAAGACAAGACTAAAACTACACGTAACAAGTTACTAGCAAACGGTTTTGATTTCACCTTATTCACCAGTATTTACACCACAAAGAAAGGTACGGTGTATTACTTTGTTTATGATCAAGGTTACTTACCTATGGATGATGATTCCTATTTAATTGTCAAAAGAGAAACTTAATTTAATTAACGCATACCAAAGTAAAGCATACATCTTGCTGACTTAAATAAAAACCCATATAAGTATCTTTATCCATAATCTTTTTAAAGTGTGAGATACAACAAACCACCAAATTCAAAAAAATGAGATCCTTTAAACCTAAATCCCATTTATCATCAGCATTATCGTTTCTAACAATTGTTGCAATCATATGGTATGTATTTTATAGTGAGACTCCATCTGCTACAGTAGAAGATAATTTACCAGCCACTGAATGGTCTACGGCAAGAGCGTTAGAACACGTTAAGGCGATGTCTGTACAACCTCACCATGTAGGTAGTGCAGCCCATGATGATGTAAGAGACTATATTGTTACTCAACTGCAATCAATGGGATTGCAAGTTACTACCCAAAAAGGCTACACCATGGATCCATGGGGAAACCTGGCAAATCCAGAAAATATTCTGGCACGTATTAAAGGTTCTCAAGAAAACAGTAAAGCTCTTTTATTATTAAGTCACTATGACAGCGATCCACATTCTAGTAAAGGTGCCAGCGATGCTGCTAGTGGTGTCGCTACCATTTTAGAAGGTGTGCGCACGTTTCTTGCTCAAAATAAACAACCTCTTAATGACATTATAATTTGTATTACTGATGCTGAAGAACTAGGGCTTAACGGTGCAGAACTTTTTGTGAATGAACATCCATGGGCACAAGACGTTGCGATGGTTCTTAACTTTGAAGCTCGTGGTAGCGGTGGACCTAGTTATATGCTTGTAGAAACTAATGGTGGTAACCGCAAGATTATTAAAGAATTTTCAAATGCTGGAGTAGAATATCCAGTGGCCAACTCACTTGCCTACAGTATATATAAAATGATTCCTAATGATACTGACCTCACCGTTTTTAGAAAAGATGGCGATATCAATGGACTTAATTTTGCCTTCATAGGTGATCATTATGACTACCATACAGAATTAGATAACTATGAGCGCTTAGATCGCAATACACTAGCTCATCAAGGCGCCTATTTAATGCCATTGATGAATCATTTATCAAACATCGACCTTAGTGATGAGCTCAAAGTTCCTGAAGGTGATGATTACGTTTATTTCCCTATGCCCATCATTAAAATGGTGAGTTTTCCCTTTAAATGGCTGCCATTTTTAATTATAGGTAGCGGTTTATTATTAGTAGTACTCATTGTTTATGGTATTAGAAAAAGACGCATTTCCTTTGGTCAGATTTTGGCAGGATTTGTCCCGTTTTTAGGTAGTTTAATCATAGGGTATTTATTAAGTAACTATGGTTGGGTAGGAATCAAAAGTGGCTCTTTTTATGTCGATCAGCAACATGGTTTTCCATACAACGGTTATTGGCTTATCGCAGCAGCGGCAATGACAGCAGCAACCTTGTGTTTCTTTTTGTATCATAAATATTATAAGAAGGATAATGTAGCTAGTTTAAGTATCGCGCCATTATTTATTTTGTGGCTGGTTTGTTTATTAATAGCATTCCCTGTAGATGATGGTGGTTTAATACCAGGTGTATTTTTACCAGGTGCCGGATTCTTTCTAGTACCGCTCATAGCAGGATTGCTTATGGTATGGCTCAATATTAACCAGCGCAGACCTAGTTACATTTTACTCGTTATTCTCGCGGTACCTGCCTTGTTCATTTTCACACCGTTTGTCAAAGCATTTCCAGTGGCACTAGGTATGGGAATTTTATTTGTAGCCGCTATTCTTACCACACTATTGATTGGTTTATTAATTCCTATTATTGGACATTATCGCAGGAAAGACCTACTATCCTTCATAGGATTGATAGCAACGTTAGTTTGTGTGGGATACGCTTTCGCGAAAGCGGAATTCACACCATCACAACCACAATCAACCAGTCTAGTCTACATACAAAACCAAGACGACCAGACCGCACAATGGGCCACATATGACGAAGTCCTGACAGACTGGACCAAAGCAAAACTGGGAGAATCGCCAGCAGCAGCCAGCGAGCTTAATAAAAACACTATCGATTCAAAATACGGTACCGGTTTCAGCTATGCAGCCACAGCACCTTATAAAGAATTAGCTCCTGTAATGGTAGAAACATTAATTGATAGTTTACACGCAGATTTAAGAACAGTAAAAATGAAAATCTACAGTGAATCTGTCATCCAGCGTCTAGAAGTGTTTTGCGATACGACTTATGTATTTGAAGACGGAAAAGTAAACGGTAGAGAAGTTTATAAGGCCAAAGTCTCTAAAAAGGCTTTACCTAATCGATGGGGAAATCGCATGTTGAGCTACTATGTAACTAACAATGAACCATTAGAATTAGAACTTACTTTTAAAGCTGATGTGGAGCCAGAATTTCAGTTCTATGCAGCGTCATTTGACTTACTTAAAACCAAGGCATTAGATGTAAAACCTAGACCATTAGAGCAAATGAGTATGCCGTTTGTTCTTAACGATGCTATTTTAAGAAAACGCTATATAACACTTAATAGGCCTACCATAGTGACCGATTCAATCCCGTCAAATGAATAAGAAAACAATCGGTATCTTAGGTTGTGGATGGCTCGGTCTAGAGTTAGGAAAACAACTTATTTCAGAAGGATTTCCCGTAAAAGGAACCGTACGTCATAAAGATAAACTAGCCAACTTAAAAGAAGTTGAAATAGATGGTTATATCCTTGATTTAAAAGATGATAAACTCTACGGAGATGTAGCCGATTTTCTAAGAAATATAGATATCCTATTCATCAACATTCCGCCGGGATTGCGTAAAAATCCCGAAAGTGATTTTGCACAGCGCATGAAATTGCTCATGACATTTGTAAATACGGCAACTGTTGAATATGTCATTTTTGTATCGAGCACTTCTGTTTTTGAAGATGCGCAGGACATTCCAGTTTATGATGAAAACAGCAGACCTAACAGCACCAGTAGTAATGGCAAAAAAATCTATGCAGCAGAGTTGCTAGTTCAAGATTTCTTTGCCAACTCGACGATTTTAAGACCATGCGGACTCATAGGTGGAGATAGACATCCTATAAAAATGCTCGCTGGTCGTAAGGGCGTTTCAAATCCAGATGCACCCATAAACCTTGTTCATAGACAACATGTAATTGATATAGTAAAGAAGCTCATAACTGAAGAATTAAAAACTTCTATAGTTCACGCAATTAGTGAACCACATGAATCTAGAAAAAGTTACTATTCACAAAAAGCCAAAGAATTTGGTGTAGTACCACCACAGTTTGCTGAAAATGGTAAATCGGTTGGAAAAAAGATGGAGTCCTTATACCGTTAGGTTTTCTATTAATTGCAGATTGTTTCGTTGCTGTCGCTACTCGTAATGACAGGTTAAAAAGTATTAAAGCCATCGGTTTCCGCACCCTTTAGGGCTGGGGAACGGAAACTTTACAAATATTTTGATAAAACCATCATCGATTTCGATCACGGGCAGATTCTGAAATAAATTCAGAATGACAATTGCAAATTGATAAAGAGCGGTCAACATATTTATAAAACTATTCTTAGCTTTCAACAGTGAAAAAATTCCTGTTCAAACATAAATTCAAATTAAGCATCGTTTTTATACTACTCGTGTGGTATACGTTGTGCTTGCCAAAGCAATTATTTGATGTTCCCTACTCGACAGTTATAGAAAGTAGTGATGGTCGCTTGCTCGACGCACATATCGCCAGCGATGATCAGTGGCGATTTCCTGCGGTAGATAGTGTTCCCTATAAATATAAAAAGTGTTTGTTGCAATATGAAGATGCGCATTTTTACGCGCATCCAGGATTCAATCCAGTTTCTATTGTTAAGGCTTTTAAAGAAAACATAAACGCTGGCAAAGTCGTGCGTGGTGGTAGTACAATTACACAGCAAGTGATTAGGCTTGCGCGAAAAAAGGATAGAAAATATTACGAGAAATTTATAGAACTTATCTGGGCGACAAGGCTTGAGTTGAGATTATCTAAAGAAGAAATTTTAGAACTCTATGCTTCTCATGCGCCTTATGGTGGTAATGTGATAGGACTCGATATGGCGTCGTGGCGGTATTTTGGAAGAAAACCACACGAACTCAGCTGGGCAGAAAGTGCCACGCTGGCTGTTTTGCCTAATGCACCAGGTTTAATTTATCCTGGTAAAAGAGAAAGTCAGCTTAGAGAAAAACGAGATGCATTACTGCTCAAGTTAAAACAGGAAAACATCATTGATGATATGGATTATGAACTGGCTGTTTCAGAATCTGTTCCTACTCGAGATTTTAGAGTACCGCAACTGGCACCTCATTTATTGAATAGAGCAAATAAGCAATACGGCACTCAAAAAATCAGAACCACGATTGATTATCAAATGCAAGAAACAGTCAACCGCATCGTACAAAATCATCATCATATTCTGAAGCAAAACGGTATTAACAACCTCGCCATGTTAGTTCTAGACATTGAAAACCAATCGGTATCTGCTTATGTGGGAAATGCTCCTACTACCAGAGAGCACCAGAAAGATGTGGACATTATTACCGCTCCACGTAGTACTGGCAGCGTCTTGAAACCCTTTTTATATGCCACCATGCTGGATAATGGCGAACTGTTACCGCACAGTCTGGTAAAAGATATACCTACGGTTATTAACGGTTATAACACACAAAACTTTGACAAGAATTATAGCGGTGCTGTTCCGGCTTCACAAGCCTTATCGCGATCACTCAATGTACCTGCGGTGCGCATGTTGCGCGATCATGGTGTAACACGGTTCTATGATAAATTACAAGACTTAGGTCAATCACATATCAATCGTGGTGCGGGAACTTATGGGCTCAGCCTTATCATAGGTGGCGGCGAGAGCAGTTTATGGGACATGAGCCATGCTTATCTATCTATGGCAACCATTTTAAAAGACTACACTCAAACTAGTAGTGAATACAATCACAACGTCATGGATGGATTGCATTATGTGATTAATGATGGAGACGCGACCGCGCGCCGTCCTGAGCTTGTCGAAGGGAAAGCGGACTTAAAAACAACACCTAATATTTACGGTGCAGGAAGTATTTACCACACCTTTGAAGCCATGAAAGATGTCAACCGACCAGAAGGCGAAGAGATCTGGCACTTTTTTAATCCTAATCACAACATGGCTTGGAAAACAGGAACCAGCTATGGAAATAGAGATGCCTGGGCAATAGGAGTCACGCCACGATATGTCATAGGAGTATGGACTGGAAATGCCGATGGTGAAGGACGTGCCGAAATGACCGGAATCAAAAGTGCTGCACCAGTATTATTTGACTTATTCAACCGATTACCACAAGAAGAATGGTTTGCGCCGCCGTATGATGATATGGTTGAAATAGATATCTGTAAAAAGTCAGGTTATCTCGCTACACCAGATTGTGAAGCAGAGCAACAATGGATTCCTGCCGTAGGAGAACGTTATGATTCCTGTCCTTATCATCAACTCGTGCAACTCGATGCTACACAATCCTATCAGGTAAACGCAGATTGTGAACCAGTTTCCCAAATGGTCACCAAATCCTATTTCACCTTACCACCAGTAATGGCCTGGTACTACCGTAGAACACATCCCGATTATGAACCACTTCCACCCTATCGAGCAGATTGTGAATCACTTGTAGAAAATGTCATGACTTTTATAAGACCTAACACTGGAACAACCATTACGCTTACTAAAAACATAGAAGGAAAAACAAACGAGACTGTTTTTGAACTAGCCCACAAAATTCCTAATACAACAGTCTATTGGTATCTCGACGTAGACTATATAACGAGCACTAAAGATTTTCATGAAATAGCACTAAGTGCCGCTCAAGGAAAACATATAATTACCGCTGTAGATGAAGACGGGAATGATGTGAAGATGAAACTGACGTTCCAATAAATTCAATTATCTATATTTAGTAGGATTTTATTTCAAATATTTATCTTAGTTTTATTTGACCATAGTTATGTATATGAACAATTTTATTTTTCTGAGTGTAATTTTACTCGCTGCTTTTTTTTACAAACGCACAAGATAATAATGAAAATCAAGTCTATAAAACCTCAGTTATTGAAGTGAGTATAGCTCAAGGCTTACAGGGAAATTTCTTTGTGGACTATGATAGAGATTTAGAATTGAGAAATGGTTTTATTACCCCATATTTTGATGATTTTGGAGAGTTAACTTTTTACCAGAAGCGATTCGTTGGAACTTATGCATCTTTTCGAGGCTCAGTTCGATTAGGTAATAGAAATCATTTAGAGATGGCTTTTGAAAGAACTAGAAATTCAGGCGTGTACGATGGCACAACTGTCACCGATTCTGGTACTAGAATTCTGATTAATGAGTTTGAACTAAATCAAAAAAACACATTTTACACTATAAGATTTAAAAGAGCTTTAGGGAAGTCAAATAAAATATTTCTCAATATAGGAATTTCATATATGCAATTTGAAATGTCAACAATTGACATTAATCCCACAGCTGATTTTATTCTCATTGAAGAAAATAATTCTAATAACTCTAACAATGAGGAGCTAGGCTCATCATTAGGTTTTCAATATTATTTTTTCCAAAGTGGTAATTTTCAACTAGGTGTAGAATCTCAAATCTATTCAATCATAAGTTATGGTCCAGATTTAGAAACCATTTCTATCGCACCTGTTTTGAAATATAGTTTCTAAAAGTTATTTCATTATATTTAATTTCCCTCGTTGTTAAGACTTCGAGGGAAATTTTAGTTATTACCACTCACCAAAAGACCGTTCACATAAATAAGAATTATAATAACGTTCATCTCCTGTAACTTCTTGAGCAATCCAGTCGGGTTTTGAGAATGTTTCATCTTCAGTTTCAAGTTCGACTTCAGCTAGGATTAATCCGCTATTTGATGCGTGAAAAACGTCTACTTCCCAAGTGTGATTTTCAACCATGACTTCATATCTTGTTTTATCAATCACGCCTGGTAGTGCTAGTTCTAATAAATCTTCTGCCTCTACAATGGTGATTTCTTTTTCCCATTCATATCGAGTCAAACCGCTGTCTGTAGATTGTCCTTTTATGGTGATAAATCCTTGCGTTCCCTTGATACGCACACGTACAGTTCTAGCAGGATCTGTAGAAAGGTAACCTTGTGTGATACGTTTTCCTTTTACTTCTTTTAAAAAGTCGGTGTTGTTAACGAGGAATTTGCGTTCTATTTCGAGCATGGAATTAATAAAAGGTAAAAGTAATGATTAAATAGTTTCGCACTTACAGATTGCTTCACTGCGCAGGCTAGGTTCGCAATATGCGGTTGTGTGTGTTAGGCAACGGTTCTAATATGCAGCATTAATCTAACCAGCACATTAAGAGGAGTGCGCGACGAAGTAATCTGATATTAAAAAACTATACTAATAATACTTACTCATCATCTCTGGATAGATATCATTCCAATCTGGATTTTCTTTTTCAATAAGTATAATTTTCTTAGCTCTACTTCCTGCTTTCAGCTGGATCTCTCTCTGCTTTGCGTCTCCTATCATTTGATAAGCTTCTACATACACCAACTTATTTAAATTATACCTCGCTGAAAACGATTTAGGATAAAATTTAGATATATGTTTTTTAATAAGATCTTGTAAATCGGACGTTTCACCTACATACAAGGTAGTATTATTCTTGTTGGTTAGTATATAGACAAATCCTCGTTTCATTTTAAACTCTTGTGCCTGAAAGATATTCAATTATTAAGAATTGAGTTTTATTAATTGGCAGATTGCTTCATTACGCAAGCTTCATTCGCAATGTGCGAGTATGATAAGAATTAGAAAAATACTATCGAGAAGCAATTTCAATCAACTCATCACTTTCTATTCTTGATTTTTCATAACCATTAATGGCTACATAAATCATAGATTGAGCAATTGTTTCTGGTTCTATAGTACGGTATTTTTTAAGAAAACCTATGAGTAAAGGATCAATAAGCTTTTGAAATTTTTTCCAGGCACTTTCAAATTTACGTTGCTCTTCTCGCTCGCCACCTATTAATGCTGGCTGGACAAAGTATGCTTCTTTAAAACCTAGTTTCTCAATATCACGTTCCATTTCTCCTTTGCCTCGGTTGTACATAAACTTACTGTCAGGATTTGCTCCTAGTGCAGATATGGCAATGACTTTTTGCACGCCGTTATGCAAAGCGACCTCGGTAACCTGTACTGGTAAATCATGTTCGATTCGATAGTATTCCTCCTTATCTGGCGTTTTGGCTTGGGTCGTTCCAGTACAAATAAATAAGTGATCAGCTTTTAAGAAATCAGTATAAGTGGCCGGATCAAATAAATCCACGATATGTGATTCGTGTTTGCGGTGGTTGAGTTTAGTGCGCTTTCGCGAAAGCGTAATCACACGCTCATATTGATCATTATCAAATAATAAATCCACTAACCTACTTCCCGTAAGTCCTGTGGCACCGATAACAACAGCTGTATATTTCATTAACATATTTCTAGAGTTAAAGGTAGTAATTTTGCACCATGCACGAATTGGATGATCGCAAAATTATACACGTAGACATGGACGCATTTTATGCGAGCGTAGAGCAACGTGATTTTCCAGAATTAAAAGGAAAACCTATTGCCGTAGGTGGTGGAAATAATCGCGGTGTAGTAGCAGCGGCAAGTTATGAAGCGCGCAAATATGGTGTGCGTAGTGCCATGCCTAGTATCACGGCCAAAAAACTATGTCCAGATCTGATTTTTGTGAAACACAGATTTGATAAATACCGAGAGGTATCTTCTCAAATTAGAGATATATTCTTAGACTATACAGACCTCGTAGAGCCTTTATCACTCGATGAGGCTTACCTAGATGTCACAGAGAATAAGTTGAACTATCCTAGTGCTACTGTTATTGCATATGATATAAGAAGACGCATTTATGAAACTACTGGATTAACTGCCAGCGCAGGGATTTCTATCAATAAATTTGTTGCAAAAATTGCTAGTGATTATAACAAACCTAACGGACAAAAAACAATAACACCTGAAGAGGTGATTCCATTTCTAGAAGAATTAGAGATTAGAAAATTTCACGGTATAGGAAAAGTCACTGCAGAGAAAATGTACTTGCAAGGCATATTTACAGGAGCTCATTTAAAAGAACGCAGTCTAGAGTTTTTACAAGAGCATTTTGGTAAAAGTGGTGCTCACTATTATAATATTGTGCGAGGTATACACCATAGTCCGGTAAAACCAGATCGTATTAGAAAATCCCTAGGCGCAGAGCGTACTTTTTCTGAAAATATATCGAGTGAAATTTTTATGAAAGAACGTCTTACTCAAATAGCTGAGGAAATTGAAAAACGACTCGCAAAAAATGATGTCGCTGGTAAAACGGTTACTTTAAAAATAAAATACAGCGATTTTAAAACGCAAACACGTAGCAAAACCCTACCTCATTTTATAAGAACTAAAGATTTAATACTGGCTACTGCGATTGAATTAATGGAACAAGAAGGTTTCCGTGAAAGTGTGCGCTTACTAGGTATCACGCTATCTAATCTCAATACTGATGTTGAGGAAGCTGATTTTGTTGAAGTTCAATTAAAATTTATGTTCTAAAATATTAACTAGTAGTTGTAGGAATAAAAGTCGTATTTCTCATAGCTTTGTTAGTATATGACTTTAGAAAACTCCCAATATACTGTTATCAATAGCCACGTGAACTCGCTGCCCATGTTATCCTGGGAATTGATTAAGAAGCTTTTATGGGATCTAGACAAAGATATATTAGAGCATATGAATCGCCTAGCTCAAGAATATGACTGGCATTTTAATTATTTTTTAGATAGTTATACGCACTATAAAGGTTATTCTATAGTCATTACAGATCATAATTTTAAAATCCAGTGCTGTTCTGAAAACATTTTTAAAATGACTGGATATAAATCTGAAGAGTTAATAAACCACACGCCTTCTTTATTACAAGGTGAAAAAACGGATTGTAATTCAAAAAGGCTCATAAAAAAAGCAACTCAAGATGAGTTGCCTTTTAATACTCGCTTAGTAAATTATCGCAAAAACGGCGATTTATATGGTTGTGAGATAATCTCTTTTCCTATTTTCAATGGCAATTTTGAGGTCTCTCATTTCATTGCTTTTGAAAAAGAATATTTTGTTTAGCTATTCTATCTCAGTAACTCTTAGTGTATTTACCATTCCTTTATCGGTAACTGGCATTGCTGCAAGATTGATTAAGAAATCTCCTTTTCTAACGAATTTCTTGTCTTTTGCAAACTGATTCACATCTTCAATAGTTTCATCAGTACTTACAAAACGGTCGTATAAAAAGGCTTTAACGCCCCATAAGAGACTTAATTGAGTAAGGATACGCTTATTACTAGTAAAAGTTAAGATATGTGCATCTGGTCTCCAGGCGCTTATTTGAAACGCTGTATAACCACTATTGGTCATTGTCGTGATGGCTTTTGCATCAATCTCGTCAGCCATTTTTGCAGCATGATAACATATCGATTTAGTGATATATCTCTTTGTTTTAATATGCGGCGCACTATGTGGTACGTTAATCAAGTCACTGTTTTCAACAGATAAACAAATGCTGGTCATTTTTTCTATTACTTGAATAGGATACTGACCTACTGATGTTTCACCAGATAACATTACAGCATCTGCACCATCCATTACAGAGTTTGCCACATCATTAACCTCAGCACGTGTAGGTGTAAGGCTAGTAATCATTGTTTCCATCATTTGTGTAGCGATGATAACAGGAATACGCGCTTGTTTTGCCTTAAGAACTAATTGTTTTTGAATAAGAGGTACTTCATGTGCAGGCACCTCTACACCTAAATCACCACGAGCCACCATTAAACCGTCACAATAAGCTACAATTTTATCGATGTTAGTGACTGCTTCAGGCTTTTCTATTTTAGCGATAATAGGAATTTTATGCTCTGAGTGTTCCTTAATTAAATCTTGTAATTCCATCAAATCACGACTATGACGTACAAATGAAAGTGCCATCCAGTCTACTTGTAACTCGCATGCAAATATGGCGTCTACCACATCTTTTTCAGTAAGGGCTGGTAAAGAAATATCTGTTTGCGGTAGATTGACTCCTTTTTTAGAACGTAGTGGTCCACCTTGAATCACTTTAGTAACTACATCTTTAACACCATCAGTAGAAACTACTTCAAACATTAATTTACCATCATCTAGTAAAATACGTTCCCCAGCTTTTACATCTCTAGGGAAATGCTCGTAATTCATGTATACACGTTCTGCAGTACCTTTAAATGGCTCTCCAGTAGAAATAGTAATAATATCGCCAGGATTTACAACCACTTCTTCTTTCATGACACCAACACGTAGTTTAGGACCTTGTAAATCTCCTAATATACCTGTTGCAAATCCGTGTTCTTCATTAAGGTCACGTATCATTTGAACACGTTCTTTTACATCCTCATGATCTGCATGTGAAAAATTAATTCTAAATACATTCACGCCAGCCTTCATCATACCTAACAACACTTCTTTTGAAGAAGTTGCAGGTCCTAATGTAGCTACGATTTTAGTCTTTTTTGTTTTTGGCATTATTCAAAAATTAAATAATCTTTTTGTTTGATTACATGCTCATCTAGCTGATAAGCTGATATAACATGTGGTATATTAGTTAAGTCGTTAATTAATTTTTTCAAAGGAAAAAACTCAGGATCCTTTTCTACTTTGATAACGAAGTCTACTCTTGCATACTCCTTAATTAACACTGTTTTTACTTCGGTTTGTTCTTGACTTTCAAAAAGACTACCACTACTTGTGACAGTATTAAGAGTAGTCCAAAATTTGTTAGGAATTAAGTAATAGGTATTATAATTAACGACATCTTCATATTTGTAAACTGGATATCGAACAGTAAAGTTAGGCATGGTCACATCTTGATCAACATCTGTTCTCTTAAAAGATAATCCTAAATACTTATTTACCATATATGCCATTCTATAAGGCTCTATAGTAGAATGTATTCCCACAAGCGTATATGGCTCTTCATCACAATCCCATCCATCCAATTTGTAAGTAGCCATAATTCAACTTTCTCAACAAATTTAAGAAGACAAACTACAAATTAGTCTTTAAAAATCTTTAATAAATTGCTATTTTCTACGAAATGGTTATCGTTGCAGTATTCTAGTAGGATTAAGAAATCTATACCCTACGAAAAAAAGAATTATTTAGTGCTAATTTTATCTTGAAGAGCAAAATAAGCTCTTTTACTTGCTTTTTCTTCAGCCTTTTTCTTTGATGTAGCTCTTGCTTTTGCCAATACTCTATCATCAATTGATAACTTTACCGAAAAATGGCGGATTTCATTTACGCCGGTATCTTCATAAGTGTGATAATTAAAAGTCTTTTTATTCTTCTGACACCACTCGATTAAAATACTCTTATAACTTATAACCTTACCTTCTAGTTTTTCTATATCCACATAAGGTTCAATCACACGTCGACTTATAAAATTTTGCGTGCGCTTATATCCTTTATCTAAATAAATAGCACCTACTAACGCTTCAAAAAGATTTCCATGAACATTTGCTCCAAAGTTGCGCTCAGGAACTTGTGTTTTTGCAAAATCAATAAGTCCAAAATCTAAACCTAATTCATTAAGGTGTTCTCTACTTACAATTTTAGATCGCATTTTTGTAAGATAACCTTCATCTCCATGAGGCACTTCATTATAAATATACTCTGCAATAACACTTCCTAAAATGGCATCACCTAAAAATTCTAATCGTTCATAACTTATAGGATTACCATCAGCATCTTTCAGGCTCATAGACTTGTGTGTGAAAGCTTTGCGATAAATATCAATATTCTTAGGAGTTATTCCAGTAATTTTTTTTATTCCACGAGATAATGTCTCGTCATCTGTAGAGATGCGAGAAGAGAATATTTTTTTAAATCGATTCATTTATAGGAGTATCGCTTATAGTTTTCTGAATGCGATACAGCAGTTATGACCACCAAAACCGAATGTGTTACTCAAGGCTACATTTACCTCTCGTTTCTCAGGTTTATTCAATACTAATCTTAATGATGGGTCTATATTTTCATCTACCGTAGTATGGTTAATAGTAGGAGGAATAATCCCTTCATTAATTGCCATAACACTTGCAATAGACTCTATTGCACCAGCAGCACCTAAAAGGTGACCAGTCATAGATTTAGTAGAATTGATACTTATACTAGGTGCATGATCGCCAAATACTGCTTTAATAGCCTTTAATTCTGCAACATCACCTAATGGAGTAGAAGTACCATGAGTGTTAATGTGGTCTACATCCTCAGGATTAATACCTGCATTTTGTAGAGTGTTTTTCATTACTGCAATTACACCACGTCCTTCAGGATCTGGCGCAGTAATGTGGTATGCATCACTAGAGAAACCACCACCTATAACTTCGGCATAGATTTTTGCTCCGCGAGCTTTTGCATACTCATAATCTTCTAGAACCAGCGCACCAGCGCCTTCTCCTAGAACAAAACCATCACGTGTCGCGTCAAAAGGGCGACTTGCGGTTTCTGGACTTTCATTACGTGTTGATAAGGCATGCATGGCATTAAAACCACCCATTCCAGCTTGTGCTACAGCAGCCTCAGAGCCACCAGTAACAATCACATCACAATGTCCTAATCTAATATAATTTACTGCATCCAGCATTGCATTTGCGCTAGAAGCACAAGCAGATACTGTCGTATAGTTAGGACCCATAAATCCATATTTAATAGAAATATGTGCCGGAGCTATATCAGCAATCATCTTAGGTATAAAGAAAGGATTAAATCGAGGCGTACCGTTACCAGCAGCAAATGATTTAACCTCTTCCTGAAATGTTTCAAGACCACCAATTCCTGCGCCCCAGATAACACCGACTCTATATTTATCTATAGAGTCGATATCTAATCCTGAGTCTGCTATCGCCTCATCACCTGCTACCAGTGCATACTGGGCAAAGCGATCCATGCGTCTAGCTTCCTTGCGGTCTATGAAATCAGTCACATTAAAGTTCTTGATTTCACAAGCGAACTTAGTCTTGAAATGTTCTGTATCAAAATATGTGATAGGAGCGCAACCACTCTTACCTGCTTTTAACGCATCCCAATACTCCGTTAGATTATTACCTATCGGTGTAAGGGCTCCCATTCCTGTTATGACTACTCGCTTTAATTCCATGTGAAGTAAATTAAGCTTTTGCTTCTTCTATGTATGAAACAGCTTGACCTACAGTCGCAATGTTTTCTGCTTGATCATCTGGTATCTGGATATCAAATTCTTTTTCGAATTCCATGATCAACTCAACTGTATCTAGTGAGTCTGCGCCTAAGTCGTTTGTGAAACTTGCTTCTGTTACAACTTCATTCTCGTCAACACCTAATTTGTCAACGATTATCGCTTTTACTCTTGATGCAATGTCTGACATAATTTTCTAATTTTAATTTTAAATGAATGGCAAAAATAACAAACTTTGTGATAAAACCACTTTTTAGTTATTTGAGTTAACTTGCCATCGCATTTGATAATGTTATTTTACTCAACTCTATCAGGTGGTTTACAACAAGCTTGCCATAAAAAAATATGAAAAAAATTGTAATACTAGCTTCTGGTAATGGTACTAACGCTCAGGCAATTATAGACCATTTTAGCAATAAAAAAACTGTAGAAATATCTTTAGTTTTATCTAATAAACCGCAAGCCTATGTGCTGGAAAGAGCTCAAAAAAATAATATTCCGGCGATGAGTTTTAATAAATTCGCTTTCGCGAAAGCGGGAAAAGTAGAAACTCTATTAAAGGCTGAAAACCCAGATTTAATAGTACTGGCGGGCTTTTTATGGAAAATACCAGAAAATCTTGTAAAATTATTTCCAAAAAAAATAATTAACATTCATCCTGCTTTATTGCCAAATTATGGCGGAAAAGGCATGTATGGCATGAATGTACATCGAGCTATTATTGAAAATAAAGAAGAAAAAAGTGGTATTACTATTCATTATGTGAACGAACATTATGACGAAGGTGCCATTATAGAGCAGTTTACGTGCCCAGTTTATAAAAATGATACAGCAGATGATCTAGCCGCACGCATACATGAGTTAGAACACTTACATTTTCCTATGATCATCGAAGAATTACTTGCCTAATGGAACAAGTACACATATATACAGATGGTTCATCACGTGGTAATCCAGGTCCTGGCGGTTATGGTATTGTAATGATATGGGTAGGAAAAAATTATAAAAAAGAATTTTCTCAAGGCTATAGACGTACTACTAATAACCGAATGGAATTGCTAGCTGTAATCGAGGCTTTAGAAAAAATTAAAATGACTGATGTACAAATTACTGTTTTTACTGACAGTAAATATGTAAGTGATGCCGTTAATAAAAACTGGATTGCTGGCTGGATTAAACGCAAGTGGAAAAATGTAAAGAACCCAGACTTATGGAAGCGCTTTATTAAATCATTTAATCGCACACAACCTAAAATGCAATGGGTAAAAGGTCATAACGATCACCCTATTAATGAACGCTGCGATGCACTGGCTGTAGGCGCTGCTTTAAATAAAAGCAATCATCTTATAGATGAAGGTTTTGAAGCTACTGAGAAAGGGCTTTTTTAAATTAATTTGCTCGCCATTTTATCCAAATTGTGACAGTCGGGTTACTTATAGTATCCGTTCCTGTATTTTGGGCTCTTACATGAATATGATTTCCAGCATTAAAATCAATATTTGCAGTAGTATCATTATAAGTACCTCCAAGTAGGTTAAAACTTATATTACCACCAGCTACAGTAGCATTACCTTCTCGAACTCTTACATTAAAAGGTGCAGCAAGATTATTTGTGCTTACTCCACTTACTGTGTTAGAATTTGATGTAATAGCGATGATGGTCCCATCATAAGGAAGTAACACACCAGAGTTTGCATTAGTTAAATTACCAGCCATTCTTAAACTTTGACTACCTACGTCACCACCACGTGAAAACACAAGCGGAGTTGCAGAAACGCTTAACCATTTACCACGAGATGCATCGTATATAAATAATTGATTACCAATTACTGCCATTTGTCCAGTTGCCGTACCTATAGGTACAGCTTGCGGCTCTAGTTCGAGTGCTGGTAAATTAGCTGTGCTCGCAGCTATTTCTAATTCTGCAGTTGGTGAAACGGTATTAATCCCAACTTGACTTTGCACCCATTGACTAATATTCAATAGTACAAACACTAAATATAAATTCTTCATGAAATCCCTACTTATCATAAATAATAAGTTAGCAAAGTATCACCTAAATATTATTCTCCCTAGCTAAGAACCAACTATACGATGAAAGAATGTTAAATCTCTTTAAACTACTTAAACTACCATTAGATCTCATAGCGCAATTAACTCGAGTATATTGTTCTTTAAGGACTGACTAATTCCGTACTTTTGCAAAAAAATATCAAGAATGAGCAAACTCGTAGTTGTAGGTACAGTAGCTTTTGATGCTATCGAAACACCTTTTGGAAAAACAGATAAAATATTAGGTGGTGCAGCCACTTTTATAGGCCTAAGTGCTTCACACTTCAACACAGAAGTTGGATTAGTAAGTGTAGTAGGTGGAGATTTTCCACAAGAATATCTAGACATGCTTTCTAATAGAGGTATGAATATAGAAGGTATCGAGATTGTAAAAGATGGTAAAACATTTTTCTGGTCTGGTAAGTATCATAACGATATGAATACTCGCGACACTCTTGCTACAGAATTAAATGTTCTCGCTGACTTTAATCCAGTTGTGCCAGAATCTTTTAAAGATGCAGAGGTTGTCATGCTAGGAAACCTACATCCTGCAGTACAATTAGGTGTTATTGAACAAACGCCTGCAGCAAAGCTAATCATCCTAGACACCATGAACTTTTGGATGGATAGTGCATTAGATATGTTACATGAGGTCATCGCAAAGGTTGATGTCATTACAATAAATGATGAAGAAGCTAGACAATTATCTGGTGAATACTCACTAGTTGCTGCAGCACGCAAGATTCATACTATGGGTCCTAAGTATGTTGTCATCAAAAAAGGAGAACATGGCGCTTTATTATTCCATGAAGAACAAATTTTCTTTGCACCAGCCTTACCACTAGAAGAAGTTTTTGACCCGACTGGAGCCGGAGATACATTTGCTGGAGGATTTGCAGGTTTTCTAGCATCAAGTGAGGATTACAGTTTTGACAATATGAAGCGAGCTATTATTTATGGTTCTAACTTTGCTTCTTTCTGTGTAGAAAAATTCGGAACAGAACGTATGCAAACTATCACACCTGAAGAAATCAACACACGTTTAGAGCAATTTAAAGCGCTCACCAAATTTGAAATAAACGCATAATAAAAAATGATCGAGCCCTCAAAAAATTTGAGGGCTTTTTATTTACTTTTGACTTTTAGAATTCAGCATGAGCGATCCATTAAAACACGAGTGTGGTATAGCACTTATTAGACTTCTTAAACCTCTTGAATATTATAAAGAGAAATATGGTACGGCATTTTATGGTATCAATAAAATGTACCTAATGATGGAAAAACAGCACAATCGCGGTCAGGATGGTGCTGGATTTGCAAGTATAAAATTAGATGTAAAACCTGGACAACGATACATCTCTCGTGTGCGCAGTAATGAGGCACAACCTATACAGGATATATTTGCTCAAATTAATGAGCGCATTAATACAGAGTTAGAAGAACATCCAGAAATCAAGGATGATGTCGCTGCTCAAAAAGCTCAAATCCCTTACATAGGTGAGTTGATGATGGGACACGTGCGCTATGGCACCTTCGGTAAAAACAGTATTGAATCAGTACATCCGTTTTTACGTCAGAACAACTGGATGCATCGCAACTTAATCATGGCTGGTAATTTTAACATGACTAACGTGTTTGAGTTATTTGACAAACTAGTAGAACTAGGACAGCATCCTAAAGACATGGCAGACACCGTAACTGTTATGGAAAAGGTAGGTCATTTTCAAGATCGTGAGGTTTCAAAATTATATAAAAAATTCAAGGCTGAAGGACTTTCTAAAATGGAATCCTCACCTAAAATAGCTGAACAACTTAACGTTGCTAAAGTTTTAAAGAAAAGTGCAAAAGACTGGGATGGTGGTTATGCCATGGGTGGACTTATGGGACATGGAGACGCTTTCCTATTAAGAGATCCATCTGGTATTAGACCAGCATACTACTATCAAGATGATGAAGTAGTTGTTGTTGCTAGTGAACGACCTGTAATTCAAACTGCGTTTAATGCACCGTTTGAAGAAGTAAAAGAACTAGACCCAGGTAAAGCTATTATCATTAAAAAGAATGGTAAAGTAAGTATTGAACAAATACTGAAACCACTAGAACGTAAAGCCTGTTCTTTTGAACGTATTTATTTCTCTCGTGGTAGCGATGCCGAGATTTATCAAGAGCGTAAAAAATTAGGACATCTATTGTTTCCTAAAATCATGGAGTTTATTGACCATGATATAGATAATACCGTTTTCTCATACATCCCTAATACGGCAGAGACTTCCTTCTATGGTATGGTAGAAGCGGCACATGCGGCACTAGATGTAGAAAAAAGGAATGCTATTCTAGCCGGCGAAGGTAAACTAACCGCTCAAGAGGTTGAGGACACGCTTTCGCGAAAGCTGCGAACTGAAAAGATTGCGATTAAAGATGCAAAGTTGAGAACCTTTATCACAGAGGATTCTTCTCGAGACGATTTAGTGGCACACGTTTACGATGTAACCTATGGAGTGGTAAAAGAAAATGACAACTTGGTAATCATTGATGATTCTATCGTACGAGGAACCACTCTTAAAAAATCCATTCTTAAGATGATGGATCGTTTAAAGCCTAAGAAAATTGTAGTTGTTTCTAGTGCACCACAAATAAGATATCCTGATTGTTATGGTATAGATATGGCACGACTTGAAGGACTAGTTGCTTTTAGAGCAGCACTTGCTTTACATGAAGATCGTGGCACCTATGACACTGTAGAACAGATTTATAAAAAATGTAAGTCACAAGTCGACTTTAAAGATAAGGATGTGATCAACTATGTAAAGGAACTCTATGCACCGTTTACAGATCAAGAAGTGTCCAACAAGATAGGTGAGTTACTCTCAGACGATGATTTAAATGCAGAAGTAAAAATCGTTTATCAAACCGTAGATAATTTACATAAAGCTTGCCCTAAAAACTTAGGTGACTGGTACTTTACAGGTGATTACCCTACTAATGGTGGTAATCGTGTTGTAAATCGTGCTTACATCAACTTCTTTGAAAAGAATGATGAGCGAGCTTATTAGTAATTAGTTATCTGTTATTTGTTAATGGTTACAATTTAAGAATCTTATCTAGCGTTAGAATAGTAACTCTAATTATATTTAGTATGATGTTCCGCTTTTTTATTCTCCTTTTGTTATTGTCAATTTCTGTTAAAGCTCAACAAGAAAGCACTCTTCCCGTTATTCAGGTAGATTATGATTTAGTGCTAAATGACACGACAGATGTTGAAAGCTATAACTATGCGCTAAAATATCGATTAATATCTGATGGGTACAGAAGCTATCAAAATTTAATAAGCTATATCGACACTACTCTATATGACAAGCAAGGTTATCCTCACGTCTTCACTTCAGACTCAATAGACAAACCGAATTTTTTTAAAAATTACAAAAAAAATAAAGTGATTTATGGAGCGGCTTTTTCATTTAGGCAATCTGGAAGAATAACGGATTTTCCTGAATTTAACTTTATTGAAGGAAAGACGACAAAATTAATTCTTGGATATGAATGTAAACAACTTTTTGTATCCTTTAGAGGACGAGATTATGAAATTTATTATTCTCCAGATTTAGAATCATACAAAGATGGTCCTTGGAAATTCATGGGCGCGCCTGGTTTGATTTTAGAAGTTACAAGCTTTACAGGAGCAGTTGTTATGAAAGCAAAATATATAGAGTTTTCAACTAAATTGCAAGTTGTTGAAGAACCTTTAGAGTGGAGAGATAGACCTCAGCAAATTTATTCTCAATTTGTTGACAGACGATCAACATGGAGAGAAAAAGTAAAAGCAAAAATTAGAGCAGAAGATCCAATGAGCGATATTTCTATACCATATAGAAATTTTGAAATCTATCTTCCCTACTATGTAGATAATCACCGATAATGACTCCTTACAGGTTATTAATTTCCTTAGTAATATTCTTATTAATAAATGGTTTGTTCAGTTGTGGGCAAACCATTCGTTTTATTAGTCAAAATACAACAGCTATAAACCAAGCTAAAGTTTTAGTTACCAATAGTAATAATCAAATTCTTGCTATTGCCTATACTGATGAATATGGAGAATTAGAGTATAAATTTGATACTTTAATTAAGTATAATTTGAATATTACTCATTCATTATATCAATCTAGAGAAATTCAAGTTAAGTGGATATTAATTCAAAAGACAGAAAGAATATAAGCCCACAAACTACATTCACATCTTCGCTATTAATACCTCGCCGTAGAATAATCTTTTCTTGGAGAATCTATTTTTAGAATTTTTGAAGATTTAAAGTTGAAATTCAACCTGCTATACTTCAAAGTATAAAAAAGCCTCAAATTTAAATAAATTTGAGGCTTTTACTTTATTACGTTACCTGATAACCATTAATTCAGGATTACTTAGCAGCGTTGTATTTCTCTGATACAGCATCCCAATCAATTACATTAAAAAATGCACTTACATAATCTGGTCTGCGGTTTTGATAATTTAAGTAATATGCGTGTTCCCATACATCTAATCCTAGGATAGGTGTTCCACCACAACCTACACCTGGCATTAATGGATTATCTTGATTAGGAGTTCCACACACTTCTAGAGCACCATCTTTAACACATAAAAAGGCCCATCCTGAACCGAATTGTGTTTTTGCAGCTGTAGCAAATTTATCTTGAAATGCATCATATGAACCAAAAGCACTATCAATTGCAGCAGCAAGATCTCCAGTAGGTTTTCCACCTCCATTAGGTGACATTACTTCCCAGAATAATCTGTGGTTATAAAATCCACCACCATTATTTCTTACCGCCTTATTGTCCATGTCTAGATTTGCAAGAATGTCTTCAATAGACTTTCCTTCTAGGTCAGTACCTTCAATGGCATTATTTAATTTAGTAGTATAACCATTGTGATGTTTTGAATGGTGAATCTCCATTGTTCTTGCATCAATATGTGGTTCTAGCGCATCATACGCATAGTTTAATTTAGGTAATTCAAAAGCCATGATATATTGGTTTTAATTGTTTTATTTATAAAGTATAAATTTAAACACAAACGACGATATGTTAAAATTTATGATGTTATAATATACTTAATCTTATAAAATACTTTTAATCAAGTATTTGAACATATTTATACAAGCTATGATATTAAATATTATAATACCCAACTAAATGATTATCACCTTAAAATTGCAGCGCAAATTCAAGATTAAGAATAATTGCTTTTCAGTTTTTCATCATACCTTTGAGTATGACCTTATCTCCTACTACATTTTATAGCGCCAGTGCTGGATCCGGTAAAACTTATACACTAGCGAGAGATTATCTCGCCTTACTATTTCAATCACAATTCAACAATCATTATCGTAAGATTCTTGCCGTAACCTTTACTAATAAGGCTGTTGCAGAGATGAAAGAACGCGTACTAGAGCATCTGTACAATTTTGGAAAACAACCTGTACCTAATGAAAGTTTAGGAATATTTAATCATATTAAAAAGTTGACTGGACTTAGTGAACAACAGCTCTCAACAAAAGCAATTAAAATCCATCAACGTTTATTACATGACTACTCTGCTTTTGACATCGTTACAATTGATGCATTTAATCACCGCATCTTGCGCACTTTTGCCAAAGACATTGATTTGCCAGCTGGATTTGAAGTAGAGTTAGATACAGATTCTTTAATTAATAAGGCAATTCAAAATTTACTCGCTCGTGCAGGTAGGGATAAGGAACTTACTAAAAAACTAGTAAGCTTTTCACTTTCCAAAATTGATAATAATAAAAGTTGGGATGTCGCTTACGATCTGATGCAAATATCTGCATTGATAAAAAATGAAAACCATTTTAAATATCTAAAATCTTTAGAAGAAAAGACTAGTGAAGATTTTGATAGGCTTTCTCAAAATCTAAAACTTAAAAACAAAGACCTAAAGACACATTTAATTGAACTAGCAATAGGACTTAATGAAAAGTCGAAGCAACAAGGATTAGAGCCTAAGGATTTTAAAGGCGGTTCTAACAGTATTTTCAATACAATAGTAAAAGTCTCAAATGATATTTTTACTGTAAGCCCAGATTCAGGATCTGTGAAAGACCTAATTGCAGGAAATTTATACGCAAAAACTCAAAAACAACATATCAAAGACTGTATAGATGTTCTACGTGCTGACATATTAGAATTTGGTGATGCCTATAAATCCACCTACGGATATATTAAGTTTCATGAAAACATCATTAAAAGTATTGTCCCATTATCACTACTCAATGAACTATTAAATGAGATTAATGTCATTAAAAAAGAAGAGCAAATTGTCCCTATATATGAGTTCAACAGCATTTTAAGAAATCAGATAAAAGATCAGCCTGCACCGTTTATTTATGAAAGGTTAGGAGAAAAATACCGCCATTATTTTATTGATGAATTTCAAGACACATCACGCATGCAATGGGAAAACATGATCCCATTAATAAGTAATGCTGTGCAAAGTATTGATGATAATGGCAATAGCGGTACATTAATGTTAGTAGGAGACGCAAAACAATCCATTTACAGATGGCGTGGTAGTGATGCAAATCAATTTTTAGGATTATTAGAAGAAGACTATTTATTTGAATTAGAAAAAAGTAATCAGACACTAGAATTTAACTGGCGCAGCTATCATAATGTCATAGAATTTAACAACGAGTTTTTTAAATTCTACGGCGATTACCTAAACAACGATACCTACAAAAATTTATATCAGAATTACCTACATCAAAAAACGACTCATAAAAAAGGAGGTTATACTCAAATCGATTTTTTAGATAATACAAACTTTAGTTATGACGATGATGATGATTTAAACACTCCATATCCTCCACACGTCCATAGTCTAATTGAAAACATTTTAGAGCAAGGCTATGAACTAGGCGACATATGCATACTAGTGCGCAAACACACACAAGGCCATGAACTTGCACAATATTTAGTAAAACAAGAAATAACAGTTGTCTCTGGAGACAGTCTACTCGTTGAGGCCTCTCCACGTGTGCGTTTATTGATTGAGTTTATGAAAATGGCTCATCAACCAGATCAGCAAGCTCTTAAATTAGGATTTTTACTCGAGTATGTTCAGTATCATCAGATTGATCAAAAAAACTCTTTTATAACACAACATGTTAATTTATCTATTCATGAAATGACTGAAAAGCTTTTTGAAAGCAATTCAACTTTTATGGAGTCCGCTTTCGCGAAAGCGCCCTTATTTAAGGCAACAGAACAAACAGCACAAGCTTTAGGATTGTTTCAACACCAAGATCTAAGGTTGCAATCTTTTCTAGAATTGGTATTTGAATTTTCAAACGGTCAAGATGTTTCCTTATCAAGATTTTTAGAACACTGGGATAAAAAGAAAGAAAAGTTAAGTGTTCCGGCAACGCCTGATCCCAAAGCGGTGCAGATTATGACAATTCATAAATCTAAAGGCCTAGAATTCCCAGTCGTGATCGTCCCTTATTGTGACACTAGTATTAATCATTCTTTAAAGCCTACTAATTGGGTTTCTGTAAATCCAGAGGCTTATGAAGGGTTTGAACACTTATATATGTCTTTATCAAAGGATTCAGAATTTTATCCAGATCAAGCTAGACAGGTGTACAACACACACCTTCATAATACACAAATGGATCATATAAATGGACTATACGTTGCTTTTACTCGAGCGGTAGAACAATTATACATTTGTAGTATTGAAAAACCCGAATCTAAAAGCCAAAAAGAAACCTCGTTGCGACATGGACAATTATTAAAGCGTTATTTAGATAACAACACTACATCTTGGGAAAAAACTGAAAATGATCAAGTTAGCTCATTTCAAAAAGGAACTAAAGTTAAATTATCACCTAACACGTCTAGCATGCCTACTTTTACATTAGGCAATTATGAAACTCAATCTAACTCTTCAAGAGCAAATTTTTCTACTCGTCGCGGTTTATTATGGGCTAGCGGTGTACAGGAAGCTATTAATAAAGGTAATTTATTGCATGATTACATGGCACAGATTGAGTCTATAGATGATATGCCCGATGTAATCCTAAAAATAGAAAGAGATGATTACATATCTTCATTACTAAAGACAGAGTTAATTGAAACGCTACGTTTAATCATTAGTCCATTATATTTTGAAAAATATTTTAGATCTAATTTGAATATTTTAAACGAACGAGGAATTTTAACTCCTGAAGGTAAAAAGTTTATTCCAGACAGACTTATCATTGAAGATCAGCAGGTGACTATAATAGATTATAAAACAGGAGCACAGCTAGAGAAGCACAGAGATCAATTAGATTATTATGCAGCTCTATTACAACAGATGAATTATAAAATAAAGGAAAAGGTATTGATTTATACTGATGAGCTTAAAGAACTGATCTGGAATTAAAATAACTATAGTTTCTTACCTTTGAAACACAAAAAAACGCAACTATGTACGGTAGTATGAAAGAGTATCTTCAAAAAGAAATTGAAGAAATTAAAGAGCAAGGATTATATAAAAAAGAACGTATCATAACATCTCCACAGGACGCTGTTATCACGCTTGATGATGGTAGTGAGGTAATTAACTTTTGTGCAAATAATTATCTGGGTTTATCATCACATCCCGAAGTCATACAAGCAGCAAAAGATACTTTAGACTCTCATGGATTTGGAATGAGTTCTGTAAGGTTTATTTGTGGAACACAAGACATACACAAAGAGTTAGAACAAAAGCTTGCAGATTTTTATGGTTGTGAAGACACAATCTTATATGCAGCATGTTTTGATGCAAATGGTGGTGTGTTTGAACCTTTACTAGGTAAAGAAGACGCCATTATTTCTGACTCGTTAAATCATGCTTCAATCATTGATGGTGTACGCTTATGTAAAGCAGCGAGATATAGATATGCAAGTGCAGATATGGCTGATTTAGAAAAACAGCTGATTCAAGCAAACCAAGATGGAGCAAGATTTAAAGTGATTGTAACTGATGGTGTGTTCTCTATGGATGGTATATTAGCACCGCTTGATAAAATTTGTGACCTAGCAGATAAATATGATGCTCTAGTAATGGTAGATGAATGTCATGCCGCTGGATTTTTAGGTGATACAGGAAGAGGATCTTTAGAAGCAAAAGGTGTATTAGGTAGAATTGACATTATTACTGGTACATTAGGAAAAGCCTTAGGTGGTGCTATGGGTGGCTACACTGTAGCAAAAAAAGAAATTATTGACATCCTTAGACAACGTTCTAGACCTTATTTATTCAGCAATTCGCTAGCACCTTCAATTGTAGGTGCATCCATAAAAGCGTTAGAACTTATAGACTCTAGTACCGACCTTATCGATAAAGTACAAGCTAATACAGCTTACTTTAAAAAAGGAATGAGGGAACTAGGATTTGACTTTGTAGATGGTGAGAGTGCAATTGTACCTGTAATGCTTTATGATGCAAAACTATCACAACAAATGGCAGATGCTCTTTTAGAAGAAGGAATTTATGTCATTGGCTTCTTTTATCCAGTTGTCCCTAAAGAAAAAGCAAGAATAAGAGTACAACTTAGTGCTGCACACGACAAACAACATCTAGATAAAGCTATTAATGCCTTTAAAAAAGTAGGACTAGAACTAGGAGTAATCTCATAATTTAAGAGAAATTAACAATAAATCGACATTTTTACGAAAATTTATAGGTTAAACTCTTGTGAATGCACAATAACAGAGTAATTTTGTTTTGTTGATTAATAAAAAACCCCAACATGAAAAACATATTTAAAATTTTAGTAGCATGTGCTGTTCTTTTAGGAGCTTCATCTGCTCAAGCACAAGACGAAGGTAATAGATGGGCTATTTCTGTAGGTATAAATGCTATCGACCTATATCCTGTAGGAGAAGCTGACCAAGGATTAGGTGACTATTTTGAAGATTTCTTTGATACTGATCACTACAATATTCTAGCTGCACCTAGCCGTTTTCAATTAGGTTACTACGTAGGTGATGGAATTGTTGCTACTGGAGCATTTTCAATCAATAGTATTAATAAAGTTGGAGAAAACTCTATAGATGATTTATCTTACTACTCATTAGATGGTGGATTGGAGTATAATTTCCGCAACATGATTAAGAAAGATGGAGTTGTTGCACCTTTCGTTGGAGTTGGTGGTGGTTATGTATGGTTAGATGATAATGGATTTGGTACTTTTAATGGTACTGCTGGTATTGATTTTTATATTTCAGAAAACATTGCATTCAACCTTCAAACTACATACAAGCATGCTTTTGAAGACGCTAACCCAAAACACTTCCAACACACAGCTGGATTGAAATTCTCTTGGGGTGGTACTGACACTGATGGTGACGGAATCTATGATGATAAAGATGCATGTCCATCAGTTGCTGGTTTAGAGCAATTCATGGGATGTCCTGATTCTGATGGCGATGGTATTGAAGACAGTAAAGATAATTGTCCTAATGCAGCAGGTCCTGCTGAGTCTATGGGATGTCCTGATACAGATGGTGACGGTACTTTAGATAAAGATGACAACTGTGTTAATGAAGCTGGTCCAGCTTATAACAATGGTTGCCCAGATCCTGACACAGATGGTGATGGTGTTGTAGATAGTAAAGACAACTGTAAAACAGTTAAAGGTCCTGCTTCTAACAATGGTTGTCCTGCAGATAGAGATAACGATGGTGTAATTGATGCTGATGATAAGTGTCCTGATACTCCAGGTATTGCATCTTTAGCAGGTTGTCCTAAGCCAGCTGCGCCAACAGTTGAAGAGCAAGAGCAATTAAACCAATATGCAAAAACAATCTTATTTGATACTGGTAAAGCTACTATCAAAGCTGAATCTGCTAAAGTATTGAGTGATATCACTGCAATACTTAAGAAATACCCAACTGCTAAATTCTCTATAGATGGTCACACTGATAGTGTTGGATCTGCTAAATTGAACCAGAGATTATCTGATTCTCGTGCTAACGAAGTGAAGAACTACTTAGTTGCAAACGGAATTGATGAATTCAGACTTTCTTCTGTAGGTTATGGAGAGGCTCGTCCAGTTGCTGATAACAAAACTAAAACAGGTCGTGCTCAAAACAGACGTGTTGAAATCAACTTAGTAAACTAATTGATTTTTAAAGTATAGTAAAAGCGCCACTTAAAAGTGGCGCTTTTTTTATGCGTTATTTTTTAAGACGTCATAGTTTATCGATATCTTGTACTTATGAATACATTCCTACAAGACGTTATCGGGACCTTGCAAAACCAAGGCTTCAACCTTAGCAAACTCACATATGTCGTTCCCAGTAGAAGAGTCGCAACATTCCTTAATAAAACCATTGCGACCTATTTAGACCAACCTATTTTTGAACCTATTATTTATAGTGTTGAAGATTTTATAAGTCATACCGCACAAGTAGAAATAGCTAGTGATGTAGATTTACTATTTGACTTTTACAACAGCTATCTTAAAATAGAAAATAATAATACCGCAGATTCCCTTGATGAATTTATTACTTGGGCTCCAACTATACTAAAAGACTTTAATGAAATCGATCGATTTCTCGTACCACCTACTGACTTTTTCAATTACTTAGGCAATTTAAAAGAGCTCGAACAAGGTCACTGGTCTATTTTAGAACCTAAGACAGAGATGATAGAAAAATATCTACATTTCTGGAAACGGTTAGAATTGTATTATAATCAATTTACAGAAGACTGTACTTCAAAAGGTATTGTTTATCAAGGTCTTGCTTACAGACTCGCTTTCGCGAAAGCGGAACAACAATCCAAACAATATAACAAAGAAACACCTATCGTTTTTCTAGGTCTAAACGCCCTAAATAAAGCCGAAGAAGAGATTATTAAAATCTTTCTCGAAAGTGAAAATGCTACAATTTTCTATGATAGCGATCAATATTTTCAAGAAAATGAATACCATGAAGCTGGCCGATTTATAAGACGTTATAAGAATGAATGGAAGTATTTCAATAAAGAGAAATTCAACATTACCAGTTCAAATTTCAACACCCTAAAAAACATAAACATCATAGGTACATCAGGTCCTATAGGTATGTGTCAAGTTGCCGGAAAATTAATTAGCGACTTTGATATTCAGGCTACAGATTTAGACAAAACGGCTATCGTCCTTGCAGATGAAGCATTATTATTACCCTTGTTAAGTGCTATTCCTAATGATATTAAGCATCTTAACATCACCATGGGATTGACATTAGATAAAACACCGCTTGCTAGTTTTTTTAATCATCTTATAAGATTAAAAGTAGAAGCTGTAGATCAAGGGTTTTATTATAAAAATATTATTGCCGTTTTGGAATCACATTTCAGCACATTACTTGATGGACCTGCTGTAAAAGAATTGATTCAGACTATTAATAGAGAGAATTTAGTTTACATCCCTTCCATCGATACCCATCACAATGTTCATACAGCTTACACAAATGTATTAAGGTTCAAAACAAACACTACTACTAACTTAATTGAAGAGCTGAGTCATATATGTAATGCGTTGCAGTCTAAACTAATTGATGATGAGAACAAACGACTAGAACTTGAACAGTTATTAGGAATAAACAGTGTTATTGAACAAATCAAATCCATCTTAACCACTCAAACTAGCATCACTGATTTAAGGACTGTTCAATACTTATTTAAACAGTTTTTACCTCAAAAAAAATTAGACTTTATAGGTGAACCTGTTAAAGGGTTACAGGTCATGGGGCTACTTGAGACTAGAGCCTTAGACTATGAGCACATCATTATGTTATCCGTAAATGAAGGCGTTTTACCAGCCGGAAAATCCACAGCATCATACATTCCTTATGATATGAAAATTAAATTTGGTTTACCTACGTACACTGATAAAGACAGTGTATATGCATACCACTTTTATAGGTTGTTACAGCGATGTAAAAATGCTGACTTTATTTACAATTCTGAACCAGGCAGTTTAGGTGGTGGAGAGAAAAGTAGGTTTTTAATGCAATTAGAAACTAATAATATCGCAAATCATAAGATAAACCACCGCCTATATGCCAATAAAATTACTACAGAAACAGTGAATGGGCTTTCTATAAAGAAAGACGATTTTTATTTTAAACGACTTCAGCAAATAGCGATATCCGGTTTTTCACCGTCCAGTATTACTAGCTATATTTATGACCCTATCGACTTTTATCGATCTAAAATCCTAAAGATTAACGACGTAGAAGAAGTAGAAGAAGATATGGCTGCAAATACTATGGGAACGATGATTCACAAAACCCTTGAAGCGTTATATCTACCCTATATAAATCAAATATTAGACGAAAAGCATTTCAAAGAAATACGATCTAGAATAAATAAAACAATCCATAATGCTTATCTAGATAGTTATCACACTGCACAAGATCCTCAAGGAAAAAATATTATAATGTACGAGGTAGCTCAACATTATGTAAAAAAAATGATTGCATATGATCAAAATCTAGTCAACAGCGGTAATACGTTAATCATTAAAAAATTGGAAGCTCGATATTCAACATCATTAACTATCGATACCATAGGAAATATAAAACTACATGGTGAAGTAGACCGTATAGATGAGCTTAATGGCAGGACTAGAATTATAGATTATAAGTCAGGCATGGTAAATAAATCAAATGTAGGACTCGATCCAGACAATTATGAGGCACTAATAGATGGCTATGATAAGTCTAAAGCTTTTCAGGTTTTAATGTATGCATATTTATATTCTAAAAACAATCCATTTACAGAATGTACAGCAGGGATTATAAGTTTCAAAAATTTTAAGGATGGTTTCATCCCTTTCTCTGTAAAAATAGGCAGATCTTTTCAAGCACAACCTATTGATATTGAAGAATTAAATAAGTTTGAGGAACAATTAATACAAATCATATTAGAGCTTTATAATAACGACATTAATTTAACCGAAAAGGATCATTAAAATGCAAATAGTTTTAAATAAGATCATCGATAGAAATCACAATAAACCCATACTGTTAGATCATTATTATATACCATCTGATAATAAGGTACCAGTTGTAATTTTTGCTCACGGTTACAAAGGATTTAAAGATTGGGGTGCTTGGGACTTAATGGGACGTGCTTTTGCAAATGCTGGTTTTTGCTTTATTAAATTCAATTTTTCTCACAATGGTGGAACTATGGACAACCCCATAGACTTTCCAGATTTAGAAGCTTTTGGCTACAATAACTATAGTAAAGAGGTACAAGATTTAAATGATGTTATCAACTGGTCTGTAGATCATCTTTTAGATGTGATAGATCCAGATAATATTAATTTATTAGGTCATTCTCGAGCTGGTGGAATTACGACAATTGTAGCGTCTCAAAATAATAATATAAGGAAGTTAGTCACTCTTGCATCGGTCAGTGATTACAAAAGTAGATTCCCTAATGGAGAAGCATTACTCAAATGGAAAAACGATGATGTTTTCTATGTTAAAAATGGACGAACTCAGCAAGAAATGCCTCACTATTATCAATTCTTTGAGGATTACATTCAGAATGAAGAAAAACTATCTATTAAGAGAGCTGCATTTAAACTTAAGATACCACATTTAATTATTCATGGAGCCAGCGACGAAACGGTTATGATTCATGAAGGACGTCAATTACATCAATGGAGTAAAAAATCTGAATTACTAATTCTTAGAGAAGCAAACCATACATTTGGAGCTGTGCATCCATGGAAATCAGCATATCTTCCGAATCACTTAAGACAAGCAGTACAGTGCTGCATCAATTTTTATAAAAACTAAATAAACATTGTGGAGAATACCGGATTCGAACCGGTCACCTCTTGCCTGCCAGGCAAGCGCTCTAGCCAAATGAGCTAATCCCCCAAAAATATCATCTCAAATATAAAGCATACCATGTGCTAAATTTTAAAATGGCTGCAATAAATACTATAACACCTAAGAATATTTTAAGCCTAGCTATTCCAGCTATAATAGCCGGAATTGCAGAGCCACTAATCAGTTTAACAGACGTAGCGGTAATAGGTAACATGGACAAAAATGCTGTAGAAGGATTACTTGCTGTAGGGCTGGTCGGTTCTTTTTTGAGTGCTATAATCTGGACTCTTGCCCAAACTAAAACGTCAATTTCCAGTATTGTATCAAACGCATTAGGCAGTCATCAAATAGATAAAATCAATTCACTTATACCACAGGTCATTTGGATCAATATTGCATTAGGACTAGTCATTTATGCAATTATAGCACCACTTTCATCTTGGATATTTACTTTATACAATGCAAAAGGAACCGCTTTAGAGTTTTCCATTTCCTATTACCAAGTTAGAGCAATCGGGTTCCCTTTAACCTTAAGTGCTTTTGCCATATTCGGTATTTTTAGAGGTATTCAAAACACATCATGGGCAATGATTGCAAGCCTATCTGGTGCTGCTGTAAATGTTATTTTAGATTATCTATTAGTTTATGGTATTCCTAGTTACATACCAGCCTATGGGGTTATGGGCGCCGCCTATGCAAGTCTTGTGGCACAGGTTGTAATGCTCGTTATAGCCTTGTTTTTTCTCTATAAAAAAACTCCATTTAAACCTCACCTTTTAACTTGGAATCCACACCCTAAACTCAAGCAGCATATAGCACTCACCACAAATTTTTTCTTACGTACAGCCGCCATAAATGTGGCAATATTTTTATCCTATCGATATGCATCAGGTTATGGTGAAGAATATGGTGCCACACATGCTATTTTAATGAATATCTGGCTCTTCTTCTCCTTTTTTATAGACGGGTTTGCCAGTGCAGGTAACGCTATAGGTGGTAAACTATTAGGATCTAAAAACGCGCGAGGACTTCTATATTTAGGTAAAACAACTGCAATTTATGGAATCATAGTAGCCGTTATGTTAGTTATAATTTGTGGTATATTTTATCAATTCATAGGTCATCAGTTTACTGAGAGCAATCTGGTATTTGAACTATTTACTAGCACCTTTTGGGTGGTTTTACTAATGCAACCTATTAATGCGGTTGCTTTTGTTTTTGATGGAATATTTAAGGGCTGGGGCGAGGCTTCATATTTACGTAACTTATTATTTGTGCTTACAGCTTTCGTATTCATTCCTACCCTACTTATTTTGGATTATTTTGAATTTAAATTATACGCTATTTGGACAGCATTTGGTTTATGGATGCTAGGCAGGGCGGCTATTCTGGCTTACAAGTTCCATCTAAGAATAAAAACAATGGAGATATAGAGGTTATTATATTTCGCTTTCGCGAAAGCTTACACATAGAATGCTTAATAATTCTAATATCTTTGTCGCTACTAAACGTAAATATCAATATAATTATGGAAGATAACTGGTTTATCAAAATCTCTCAATTTATGGGTGGATCTGGAATTTTCTTAGTAATAGCAATAATCTTACTAGTCGTAGTAGGATATAACAAATGGAAATCTCGAAGATGAAAAAAGTAAGAATTACTAAAGAATTCACTTTTGAAACTGGTCATGCTCTATACGGTTACGATGGTAAGTGTCGTAACGTCCATGGACATAGTTATAAACTAGCAGTGACAGTAATAGGAACTCCTATAAACGATACCAGCAATGTAAAGCACGGTATGGTAATAGACTTTACAGATCTTAAAAAGATTGTAAAAGAAGAAATTGTAGACCCATTTGACCATGCGACCGTTTTTAATAAAAATACACCTCACGTAGAACTGGCTCAAGAACTTAGAGAACGTGGTCATGAAGTCATCCTAGCAGATTATCAACCTACTAGCGAGATGATGATTCTAGATTTTGCAAATAAAATCAAAAGCAGGCTACCTGAAAATATTGAATTGTTCTCATTAAGACTGCGCGAGACTGAAACGAGCTATGCAGAATGGCATGCGAGTGATCAATTATAACTCAATACCGTAAGTCGGAATATATTATCAAAAAAAACCTCACCTATTAAAAGGTGAGGTTTTTTTAAGCATTTAATAAAATGTTAGACCCAATCCTTAGGACTCTTCAGTACCTCTATAAGATCAGCTTCTGGAGTATTAGGTTCTGGATGATAATCGTAACGCCATTGTACATGTGGTGGCAAACTCATCAATATACTTTCAATACGTCCATTAGTTTTTAATCCAAATAATGTGCCCTTGTCATGAACTAAATTAAATTCTACATAGCGACCGCGACGTATTTCTTGCCAGTCACGTTGGTCACTAGTATACTTTAAATCCTTACGTTTAGTTGCTATAGGTGCATAAGCATCTAGAAAGTGGGAAGCTATATCCTTTTGAAATGCTAGCCACTCTTCCATAGTGTATTCTTTATTAGCCTTACAATAATCATAGAATAGACCACCTATACCACGTCCTTCTCCACGATGGGAATTATGAAAATAGGTATCACACTTCTCTTTAAATAAGGAATAATCTGCAACGCTATGACGATCACAAACAGTCTTACAAACCTGATGAAAATGAGAAGCATCTTCATCATAAAGATAATAAGGCGTTAAATCCAGTCCACCACCGAACCATGAATCTACTATAACGCTTTCTTTATCATACATTTCAAAGTATCTAAAATTTGCATGAACTGTAGGAACATGAGGATTTACTGGGTGAATAACTAGACTTAATCCTGTGGCATAAAAATCAACATCTCCTACATTGAAATAAGACTGCATGGCAACAGGCAGTGGACCATGAACCTCACTAATATTCACTCCACCTTTTTCAAAAACGGTCCCGTTCTCAATAACTCTTGTAAAACCACCGCCACCTTCTTCTCGATGCCATTGGTCTTCTTGAAAAACAGCCTTACCGTCAATTTGTTCAAGACGACTAGTTATAGTGTCTTGAAGTTCTTTTATAAAATTATAAAATTGTGTCTTAATCATTAAGCGTTGATTTGAGGCTTTTGAGCATCTGGTAATTCCAGATTTTCTTCAATAATCATTTGTTCTAAAGTGACTCGAGTAGCTGCAGTTACAGAAAATGGCAATACTAGTATAACACCTATTATAGGTATAAAAAGCATTCCCATAAACACAATCCCTATTCCTATCGCAATTCCTCTATGGCGTTTTACAAAAAGGACACTATCACGATAGGTAAAATGTCTTTCTAACGTATAATCGATATTTCCAAAACCGGCATAATAAGCTTGAACTATAAAAGCTAATATTGTAAACACTATACCAACAACAGGAATAAAACTCAATAATAATAAAGGAATAGTGATTGCAAATTCATAAGCGATATTACGCAAGTTAATACGCAAACCTCGCCATAATTGTTGCATATTACTGGTATCTCGATGTTGTACATGGTGACGAGCATGTGGATAAAAATGTTTTTCTATACGCTCTGACACTGGTGACATAAATGGCGCACTTAAAGCCATTACTAAGTGTTTATAAAGTATAAACCCTAATAAGATAATACTTAAACCACTTATCCATTCTGCAACAGTATAAAAACCTTCTTTTCCCCATTCCCAAATCCATAATTTCGAGATAAGATTTGCCAGGTTATCTGATAGGCCATAAGCTGCCAGACCTACTAGACCAGCAATAATAAGGCTAATAGCCATAGGAACTAAAAAGAATTGCCAAAGCTTTAACTTACCGATGAGTGAAAACCCGTCAGCATATGCTTTTAATCCTTTTATGATATTCCTAAACACTTTTTAATACTCTTTTACTGCATCCACAAATGCTTGCGCATTAGGCACTGGTATATTAGGTAAAATACCATGACCTAGATTTGCAACAAATTTATCTTTACCGAATTCGTCTATCATTTGTTTCACCATTTTCTTAATAGTTGCCGGTGGCGAGAATAGTCTTGAAGGATCAAAATTACCCTGCAATGTAATATTACCACCAGAAAGATAGCGAGCATTGCGCGCACTACATGTCCAATCTACACCTAGAGCTGCCGCACCACTTTTTGCCATATCTCCTAGTGCAAACCAACATCCTTTTCCAAAAACAATCACCTCGGTATGCGGTTTTAAAGCGTCCACAATTTGTTGGATATATTTCCAAGAGAACTCTTGATAATCCACTGGTGATAGCATACCACCCCAAGAATCAAATACCTGCACAGCATTTACTCCATGTTTTACTTTTAATTTTAAGTAAGCGATGGTAGTATCTGTGATGCGTTGTAATAATTCGTGCGCCGCTTCTGGTTGAGTAAAACAAAACTCTTTTGCTTTATCAAAATTCTTACTACCTTGACCTTGAACACAGTAACACAATATAGTCCATGGAGATCCTGCAAAACCTATTAAGGGAACCTCATCGTTAAGTTCTTGTTTCGTTAGATCTATGGCTTCCATGACATAGCTTAATGAATCAGCCACATCTGGCACAACAACTCGATTTAAATCTTCGGCTGTTCTTATGGGATTAGGCAACCATGGCCCTACACCATTCTTCATTTCCACATCGATATTCATAGCTTGTGGAATCACAAGAATATCAGAAAAAAGAATTGCTGCATCTGTTCCTATTTGTTTGATAGGCATTACAGTAATTTCTGTAGCTAACTCTGGAGTCTGACAGCGTGTAAAGAAATCATACTTCTCTTTAAGCTTCATAAAATCTGGTAGATATCTTCCTGCCTGACGCATCATCCATACGGGTGGTCTATCAACAGTTTCTCCTTTAAGTGCTCTTAAAAATAAATCGTTTTTAATCATTTTGTAATGCTTTTACAGCGGTGACTATCGTATTTTCTACAGTGGTTTTATGTGCCACTCTCACATTTTGAGTATATATTCTTGCAGCTGCTGCTGTAGTTTCCCCTATACATATCGCTAGATGAATATTTTCAGGGTTCGCTTTCGCGAAAGCGTGAACACCACGAGGACTGAAGAACATTACAGCATCAAAAATACAATCAAATGACTTTTCTATCGCTACAGAATCATACACTTTTACCTCTACACAATTTATTTGTGTCGACAGAAGGGCTTTAGGTAATTCATCGCGGCGATGCAAACCACAGAAGTACACAAATTTTAAATGATCATAATTAGCAATTATGATTTTTGCTAACTCTGACGCATTATTTGCTTTCACCTCTACGTGCCATCCTTTCTCTAGTAATGCTGCTTCTGTTTTATCACCTACAACAAATATTTTTTTAGAACCATCTACTCTATTCCATAATGGATCTATTGCATTAATACTGGTAATGATAATAGCATTATAAAAACTACTAGGATATTCAAATTTAAGTTTTTGAATTTTTAAAATATCGTAATTAACTACAGATAATCCTGCTGACATTAACAGTTCCTGCTGTGAGCTAATTAATTTTTTAGTACTGATTATGCGTTTATTAATATTCAATAAAATGATTTAAATTTTACAAATTCAAAATAATACAGACCATAAATATAGTTAGTAATTATTGTAAAGTTGATATAGTGGAAATGTAGGATGGGTTTCAAAAAGAATCAGAATTTTCCTAAACCTTAAATCAACTAGTAAAAGAGGTGCATTTCATCGGTCGTATGTTTTAAATTTAATTTCAAATAATTTAATTCATTAACCTTCTGTTCATAAAGCAGTTAACATCATAATACAATATTAAAGTTTACATAACAAGTAGGTCAGTTAATTTATTTGCAGCATCTTTATCCTTGAAAAGAGTAAAATTTGAGTTATTATGGAATTACCAGCGTTCCTTTACGAACTTACTGAAGATGAAAACACGCCTAGCCTAGAATACGCACAGGAAGTTTTTAATCTTTTGGAAGTTAGAAAAGTACGAAAGAAAGAAACCATTTTATATTTAGGAGACACTGCGACAAAAATTTACTTTGTAAAGAAGGGAATTTTAAAATGCAGCATAATGGATGATAGTGGCAATTTGCACACTACCAGATTTGTTGCAGACAACGATGCTGTCACCTCTATGGTTAGTTACATTGAACAACAACCTTCTAATATACAAATAGACTGTGTTGAAGATGCGGAGATCTTGTGTTTTAAATATGAAGATTTTCAATACATGAGCAAGCTTTATCCTGGTCTAGCTGCTGCATTTCATAAAATCATGTTGCGCAGGTATCATGGTTTGTTAGATGAAAAGGCTAGAATGATAAGTAGAGATGCTACCAGTAGGTATCTTAAATTTATTGAGCTTTATCCAGCAATTGTCGATCGACTACCTTTAAAAGAGATTGCTTCATTTTTAGGAATAAGACAACAATCTCTAAGCAGACTGCGCAGTAAAATTGAGGATTAAGCTTTAACCTTGATTTGATATTAACTTATCTTTGCTGTTCTAAATGATAGAATAGTATGATACTGTCCATGACTGGATACGGTAAAAGCGTTACCCAACTGTCCCAGAAAAAAATCACTGTAGAGATAAGAACACTTAATAGTAAGAATCTTGATCTTAATATGCGTTTATCTAATGCATATAAAGAAAAAGAATTACCATTACGTCAACTTGCTGCAAGTGAACTGTCTCGTGGTAAAGTAGATTTTGCTATCCATGTAGAAAAGACCGGAGTTGATAACACCGCTGTTTTAAATACACAGGTATTAGAATCTTATATCCAGCAATTAAAAACTGTTCAAGGCATCAGCCTTAATGATAGTACTGATGACAGTCGCTTATTACAAATTGCGACCAAGTTTCCTGATGTTTTTGCAACTCAAATAGAAGAAGTTTCTCAAGAGGAATTTAACGCTATTGAAAAAACATCTATTGAAGCTTTGAACGCGGTTAATCAATACAGAAAAGATGAAGGAAAAGGTCTCAAAGAAGAGTTTATCTTAAGAATTAATAACATCAGTCAGCTTTTAGAACAAATAAAAGAAGTTGATGAAACACGTCTTGCAGATATACGTATCAGATTGGAAAAAGCGGTAAGCGATCTTAAAGAAAAAGTTGATGGCAATCGATTTGAACAAGAACTGATTTTCTATCTAGAGAAATACGACATTACTGAAGAGAAAGTGCGTTTAAAAAATCATTTGGACTACTTTCAAGAAACTCTAGATAACGAGATATCCCAAGGTAAAAAGCTAGGCTTTATAAGTCAGGAGATAGGTCGTGAGATTAATACCATAGGTAGTAAAGCAAATCATGCCACCATGCAACAATTAGTGGTGCAAATGAAAGATGAGCTGGAGAAAGTAAAAGAACAAATGTTGAACGTATTGTAATGACTGCGCAACCTAAACTTATTGTTTTCAGTGCACCATCGGGCGCTGGAAAAACGACACTAGTAAGACATCTATTAAAAATAGAAGATCTAAACTTAGCCTTTTCAATCTCTGCAGCTTCTCGAGAGGCAAGAGAAGGAGAGATTGACGGTGTTCACTACTACTTTTTGGGAATTCCAGAATTCAAAAATAGGATAAGAGCAAATGATTTTATCGAATTTGAAGAGGTGTATAAAGATCAATTTTACGGTACTTTAAAAAGTGAAGTTGAGCGATTATGGGCACAAGGTAAAAATGTCATCTTTGACATTGATGTTGTAGGTGGTCTGCGATTAAAAAATAAATTTCCAGAGCGCTGTATTTCTATCTTTGTTAAACCACCATCTATAAACGAACTTCAAAAACGACTAAAAAATCGTAAAACAGAGTCTGAAGAAAAAATAGCAATGAGAGTCGCAAAAGCTAGTACTGAAATGGCTACTGCGCCACAGTTTGATGTTATCATTAAAAATGAAGATCTCAACCTTGCAAAACATCAAGCTGAAGAAATCGTTAGAAACTTTATTCATAAAAAAGTTGGACCTGATGAAGAAGAGTAATATTGGGCTATACTTTGGTACATTTAATCCTGTTCACATAGGACATCTTGCTATCGCAAACTACCTGATTGAAAATAGTGATCTCGATGAAATATGGATGGTGGTCACACCACACAATCCTCATAAAAAAAAATCAACATTACTAGACGACTATCAGCGTTTACATATGGTATATATTGCTACAGAAGATTACTTAAAAATTAAAGCTAGCAATGCAGAGTTCAGTCTACCTCAACCCAATTATACAGTAAATACATTAGCTCACTTATCTGAAAAATATCCCAATAATAACTTTACACTCATCATGGGTGAGGATAACCTGAAGAGTCTTCATAAATGGAAAAACTATCAAGTGATATTAGATGATTATCACATCATCGTTTATCCTAGGATTTCAAACGGTACTATACCAGAAGAATTACTTAATCATCAAAGTGTTACTAGAATTGAAGCTCCTATTATGGAAATATCTTCTACTATGATACGTAAAGGGATTAAAGAAGGTAAAGATCTACGCTATTTCATGCATCATAAAGTACAAGAGTATATTGAAGAAATGAATTTTTATAAATAGATAAGAGCATATCTATCTAGCTCAATTACTTTTATAATATAATTTCATAATCTTTTTAACAACAAAAACCGCCTGCAATCTTGAGAGATCCACAGACGGTTTTCAACCAACCAATTTTTTTACTTTTCTTTTTCAATTACTCTACCGGCATCTATTAACCTAGATTTTTCAGTAGTATTTTTTAATTGAATGTATCCACGACCTTTAAACTCGTATGTCGTTCCTGATGCAGAATGATACAATTCAATCGTATTATCATTGATAACGTAAAGATCGAAATAATCATTGCCTATAAAATCATAATCCATAGTTAAATGCTTGTTAATTGATCCAGGCGTCTCATCTTCCACCCAATACTCTCCTGTATAATCCCAGTACAAACTACTGTAATTAAGTCCTGTACGATCAGTAGAACTTTTAAATTCATCGCCACTATAACCTGGAGTGAATTGCAAATAATTCTCCTGATCAAAATCATTAAGGGCGCCTACATTACTAGTATACACTTTTTCCCATGCCTTATACTCTTGTAAGAAATATTGAATATTATCATAGAATAATTGATCATAGTCAAAGTTGTTACGGTTATAACCATCAAGATAATATACCGTTCCACGATGCATATCTATCATTTTAATCCTGTTATAATTTAATACCACAACAGTAAAATCATGCAATCCATCTATATCATGTAGTATAGAAACTTGATTATTTAATACCTGATAGCTACCTACATCTAGCCCTAGACCAGCACCAGCACTACCTACTCCAACTAGATTATTATTTGCATATAAGGTTCCAAAGTCAAAGCTTACTGTAAAGGCTTTAGTCATAAATGGAATATCTGGATTTCCTTGTGTATTGTTCAAATCAACATACCACACCTCTTGATTACTCAAGATTTCATTAAGTGTAGGACGATTATCAAAACCATCTCCTATCACCACTTCTGTATCACAACTTGCGATAGTCACCGCAATCAACAGGCTTCCTAAAATTTTGTAAAATGTTTTCATAATCGTAATATTTAATAGTTACTACAACGTTTGCGAAAAGCGTGCCATTTTGTTAACTTACTCATTTAAAGTAAAATAAATTGTTTCAAATTCGCTTTCGCGAAAGCGTAACCACAAACGACACTCAAACCTGTGAATCATATCCAATAAGTGAACAACTGCTGTGCTGTTGGGTTGAGTCATCCACTTAAAAATGGTATTTTTACCATCCAAGATTAACTTATGGAGAAGAACAAAAAATTTGCGGTAATAGGAGGCGGAAGCTGGGCTACAGCCATCGTGAAAATGCTTTGTGAAAATCTAGACCAAGTAGGATGGTATATGCGCAGTGTATATGCTATTGAACATATAAAACGCAACGATCACAACCCAAGTTACCTGAGCTCTGTAGAGTTTGATGTGACTCAATTGAAGTTATCCAACGACATTAACGAAATCGTTGCAGAAGCCGATGTATGCATCTTTGCAATTCCTAGCGCCTTTTTATATACAGAATTACAAAACCTTACGGTAGATTTAAAAGGTAAAATCATCTTTAGTGCGATTAAAGGAATTGTTCCAGAGACAGGTCTCATAGTAGGAGAGCACTTTAATGAGCACTATAATATTCCTTTTGAAGACATTGGAGTTTTAACTGGACCATGTCATGCTGAAGAAGTTGCTTTAGAACGTCTATCCTATTTAACCATCGCCTGTGCAGATGAAGAAAAAGCAAACTATGTTGCCTCAAAGTTAAGCAGTGATTACATCAACTGTAAAACTACAGACGATATAATAGGTACTGAATATGCAGCTGTACTTAAAAACATTTATGCTATTGCTGCCGGGATAGCTCATGGATTGGGTTATGGTGATAACTTCCAAAGTGTATTGATGAGTAACTCTATCAGAGAAATGAAACGATTCATTAAGAAAGTACACAAAATGAAGCGTAATATAAACGATAGTGCCTATTTAGGTGATCTACTGGTAACTGGATATTCCGTGTTTTCCAGAAATAGACTTTTTGGCAATATGCTAGGTAAAGGTTATACGGTAAGAAGTGCACAGTTAGAAATGAGTATGATTGCCGAAGGTTACTATGCCACGAATAGTGCTTATAAAATTAACAGCGAAAAAGGAGCTCGTACTCCTATATTAGATGCTGTATACAGCATCCTATACGATAATAAAAACCCTAAAAAGGTATTTAAAAAACTGGCTGATAAGCTGGACTAAACTAACAACAGATATGTCAAATATTGCAAATAGCTTCGGAATGGATGAAGCGTTAAAACAACTAGGTATTAAAGATATCAACCATGGTACTTCTACAGGAAGTGACTGTTTTGGAAATGGAGAAGAAATAGCTTCATACTCTCCAGTTGATGGTAAACTTATAGGTAAAGTAACAACTACTACACAAGAAGATTACGATGTAGTAATGGATAAGGCACAAGCTGCGTTCCTATCATTCAGGGAAATGCCAGCGCCACAAAGAGGAGAGATTGTAAGACAATTTGGTAACAAGTTGAGAGACCTTAAAGAGCCATTAGGTAAGTTAGTATCTTATGAAATGGGGAAATCTTTACAGGAAGGCTATGGTGAAGTTCAAGAAATGATTGACATCTGCGATTTTGCGGTAGGCTTATCCAGACAACTTAATGGTCAAGTTATCCCTTCAGAAAGACCTGGACACGTGATGAGAGAACAATGGCATCCTATAGGAGTGGTTGGGATCATATCTGCATTTAATTTCCCTGTAGCTGTATGGGCATGGAATACAGCTCTAGCATGGATTTGTGGCGATGTTTGTGTATGGAAAGCAAGTGAAAAAGCACCATTATGTTCTGTAGCCTGTCAAAATATCATTGCAGGAATTTTAAAAGATAATAATCTACCAGAAGGTATTTCTTCCATTATTAATGGAGACTATAAGGTAGGTGAAATGATGACTACAGATTCTAGAATTCCTCTAATCTCTGCTACAGGATCAACTAGAATGGGAAGAATCGTAGGAGCAACTGTTGCTCAACGTTTTGGAAAATCTTTACTAGAATTAGGTGGTAATAACGCTATTATCATCACACCTACTGCAGATTTAAAAGTGGTTGTACCAGGTGCTGTATTTGGTGCTGTAGGAACTTGTGGACAGCGCTGTACTTCTACAAGAAGATTGATTATCCATGAATCTGTTTATGATAAAGTACGTGATGCTATTGTAGGTGCATACGGTCAGTTAACTATAGGTAATCCTTTAGATGAAAAAAATCATATAGGACCTTTAATTGATAAAGATTCTGTAAACACTTACCTAGCAGCTATTGAAAAAGCAAAAGCTGAAGGCGGAAATGTATTAGTCGATGGTGGTGTTCTAGAAGGTGAAGGATATGAAAGTGGTTGTTATGTAAAACCAGCTATCATTGAAGCAGAGAATCATTTTGAAATCGTACAGCATGAGACCTTTGCTCCTGTTCTATATCTAATGAAATATTCTGGTGAAGTAGAAAATGCTATTGAGAAACAAAATGGTGTTGCACAAGGACTATCTTCTTCAATCATGACTAATGAGATGAAAGAAGCAGAGAAATTCTTATCATTTGCAGGTTCTGATTGTGGTATTGCAAACGTAAACATTGGAACTAGCGGAGCTGAGATAGGTGGCGCCTTTGGTGGAGAGAAAGAAACTGGTGGTGGACGCGAGTCTGGTAGTGATGCCTGGAAAGTATATATGAGAAGACAGACTAATACAGTCAACTACTCTGATGAATTGCCGCTGGCACAAGGAATTAAATTTGATTTGTAAAATTTAATTAAAAAAAAATCCCTTTGAGATTCGGTTCTTAAAGGGATTTTTTTTGATCCAAATTTAACCTAAGAAAATATATACAAGAAGTGCTTATATTGCAAACTTGATAAAAACCAACCAATGAAAAAACTATTTATTACTCTACTAATCACCGTGATTAGTTTACAAGCTCAAGCTCAAATGCAAGTCGGAAATGTGACATTAGATTTTGGTCCAAAGATTACGGCCAAAAAAGGTGAAGTCACATACATCGCAGGAGAAAAAAACAACATTATTTACACACTAGCCAGACAAAAGAAGATGTTTTATGTACAAACATTTGAATCTGGCTCAAATAAGTTTCTTAAAAGTAAACAAATTAAGTTTGATAAAATAAATGGGAACAAAGTAACTATAGAAGATCTGGCAATTATAGATGGCGAGGTATTTCTTTTCGGATCATATTATGACAAAAAAGCAAAGAAAAGTGTTTTTGCAGCATACTCCATTGATGAGAAGCTGGTCGTAGGGAAACCTAAAACTGTTCTTGCTGTTAATGTTCCTAAAAGATCTCAAAAAGGAGCTTTCTTTTTTGAACCTTCGTATGATGGTGTTAATTATCTAGTCATGCACGTAGGGATTTTTGAAAGAGATGAAAAACTAAGGTATGAAATCGCATTATTAGATAAGACGCTTGCTGCGGTACATAATGAAGCTGTAGACTTACAATTTAAAGATCGTAAAGATTTAGAGTTTAGTCTTGATGATTTTGAAGTAAATGACAAAGGAGACATATTTGTTGTAGTTAGCGATAGTTACCGTAATAAAGCAAAGAAAACAACCGAAACCAACTTAACTGTACACGCTTACTATGCTTCTAAAGGATATGCTAAAGAAGATATAGACATTGACTTAAAGGGTAAAAAAGTACTTAACTGTAATGTCATTAATACAGCAGATGGTAGATTACAATTAATAGGATTCTATTCTAATCTTAGAAAAAGTGGTAGAGCAGACTGGAGACTAGAAGGGATTTTTGATGTAGCCTTAGAAACTAGCAACAACAGTGTTGTAAAAGAGACATTTAACGAATTCAGTGTTGAAACTAAAACTAAATTAATAGGTGAAAGACGTGCAAAAAAAGGTAAAGACTTAAAACCGTTTTATCGCATTACGCATCTTATCGAAAGAGAAAATGGTGGTGTAATTGTATTATCAGAATGGTATACTACTTATGTAGGAAACACATCTGGTATAGGACCACTAGCTTTTACTCCTATTACATACAGTACAAATGAAATCATTGTTACCGCTTTAAATCAAGATGGTACTATGGACTGGAGTAATGTAGTACCTAAAGAGCAACAGGTTACTGTAACTCAGTTTTCTATAGGTCTCGCTGGCGGTATGACAAATGGTTCTGTAAGTGTAGGTGTAGGAATGTTATTCCCACTAGCCATACTAGGTGAAGGACCTGAATATTTAAGTAGTGTAGCATTATATGAAAGTGGGAAACTAAGTCTTTTAGTTAATGATGATCCTAAAAACATAGGAACTACAGATATCGATGACGTGAGAAAAGTACGTAACATCAAAAAAATGATTCCCGTAATCTTCACCTTTGACGACTCTACTGGAGACATGGAACGCATCGACCCTACTGACTATGAAAAAAATCAATTAGTAGTAAGACCATCCGTGACATATCAAAAAAGCGCTGGGAACTATTTAATCTATGGATCTAATAAAGTAGGTGCACACCTAGGAACTTTAACGATTACTAAATTGTAGATTATTTTATAACATTAAAAAGCCTAGTAAATTGTTACTAGGCTTTTTTTATGCGCTTTCGCGAAAGCGTAATAGCAATAATTCCATTAAAAGCAGAATTTTAACGATAAATAACTAACATCGATTATTCTGTAAGTAATTTTATTAGGTTTTGTTAAAATCAACATAACTTTAATGAGAATAATCAAAACCAATAATTAAAATGGGAAAATTAAAATATCCTTTAGGGATACTGATTACCATAATTATAGGTATGCTACTTAACATGCTATGGTGTTGTAATTGCTGGGGCGATGACAATTCTATAAAAAATGATAAGACAGCGCCTATAGTTGGCGAGAAATCAGAACAGTCTATAAATGCAGACAAAGCGATCAATACTGCAGGCTACTTAATACTCAATGATCAAGATGGAAATCTAATAGCAGAAGCGACCAATCACCTCAACTTTAAGGTTAGTGATTACAAGCATTTAGAACCTATCGAGACTGATGTCGTTAAGAGCTATGGAAAAATCAAAACCTACCTTGATAAACATCCTAATCAAAAGTTTCATATCACTGGACTTTACACTTCTGATGAGAAGAACAATTCTGCCTTTACCAATTTAGGAGAAGCAAGAGCAAATGATGTAAAAAATCATCTTTCCTCATTAGGTTATGACACAACTCACATGGAAATCAAAGGTAAATTATCCAATCAATTAGACACAAGAAATGGAATAGTTTACGGTCCTATAAATTATCATTTAACAGATTTCCCAAGCGGCAAAAGCGCAGCTTTACTAGAAAATGAACTAGATAATCTCGCTGCAGATATCAGAGCAAATCCTTTAATACTACATTTTGCAACAGGAGCTTCAACAATAAACTTATCCAATGAGCAGCGTGAGAAAATATCAAAAATGGTTCACTATTTAGATGCAAGACCACAAGCCAGCTTAATATCTGTAGGCCACACTGACAATACTGGATCGAGATCCACAAACACTACCATAAGTGCAAATCGTGCTGAATTTGCTAAATCATATTTAGTCGAAAATGGAATCAGTTCATCTCGCATAGAGTCTAGTGGTAAAGGACCTGATGAGCCTATTGCTACAAATGATACTGAAGAAGGAAAAGAGCAAAACAGACGTGTAGTCGTAACATTAAAATAAAAATTAAAAAGTAAATAAATATGGATATTTCAAATATATGGTGCTGGCTATGTCCACTCCTTACAGGAATAATAGCAGGAATAATAGGTTACTACTGGGGAAAATCAAATTCGACGGTGACCAATAATTGTGATGAATGGATCGATAAAAATCGCCAATTACAATCTGCTCATGATAATCTAAAGGCAGAATTACATTCATGTCAAACCAGATTAGATAACTGTATAAAAGATAAAGAAGCTGCTGTTAGTGCAAAAGTATCTGCTACTGCAGGAGCGGCTGTTGGAATGGCATCAGGATTTGTTGCTGGTGCAACTCAAGAAGGCAGTGATGAATCAAATGATTCTTATGAAAACCAAGAAGTAGCTGTTCTCAATTTTAATGCTGTCGCTGCAAAAACAGCTATGGGTAAAAAAATAAAAGCAGATGACTTAACCACTGTAGAAGGAATAGGTCCTAAAATCGCAGAGTTATTTCATAACAATAATATCAAAACATGGTATTCCTTATCCACATCTAGCATAGAAGAAAGAAAAAATGTACTTAACTCGGGTGGTAAAAGATTTGAGATTCACAATCCTGAAAGCTGGGCTTTACAAGCAGGTATGGCATTTGACGGCAAATGGGAAGAACTTGCTAAATGGCAAGATGAACACAAAGGTGGACGCATGTAATTCCATCGTATAAACAATAAAAGCCTAGTAAAGATTTACTAGGCTTTTTCATTATAAGTCTTAATACCAGCAATTTAACCACTATACTGCGCTACCAAAGTAATGAGCACGATAATAATAATCACTGCGAGAACGGCGAGGAAAATTTTCCAGAATGAATAAGGTCGTTTACCATAAATTACACCGGTTTGTCCATTAACAAAGAAGTTATATTTCTTATTATTATAATTATAAGAACTAATGTAAACAGGCAATAAAATATGCTTAAATGTTTCTTCAGACAATCGCATATCCATAGTACTGATACGTTGTGTATCTCCACCTATATCGCGACGTATCCAATTTTGAGCAATCTTTTCTGCCTCTTTATTTGCTTCTAAATGACCATCTTTAAGAGGTATGGTATATTTTTCAGTGACATAACCTGCTAGATATTTAGTATCAAAGGTTTTTAATCCATCTAGACTCCAGTTGCTAACTTCTCGAGGAATTTGACTACCACGCTGTTTAGTAGCTTTTACAAGTGTATCGTCTACAAATCCGTTGATGGTTCCTGCGGCTGGTGACCAACTTGTCCTACGCTCTTGTACTGTACGTTTATTTTTCCCAGAACCTACTGTTTTAGTGACATAATAGTAATCACCACGTTGACCTTGATAATCTGCTACTAATTGAGCATCAAATGTCCAATAAGGTACATAAAGTCCTTTCGTAAACTCTGGATTGATTGTGGCACGTTGTAAATTATTGGGTGCCCACCATAATTCATCTACCCATTTTTTAAAAACATGGTGTGCTTTTTTCTGGTCAAGTTGAAAGGGTAAGACTGCTCCAGGCACTATCCAATCTTCTTGATAGGAATCTTCAATAATCAACGGCATAGTGCAATACACACAATGCAAAGACTTATAACTTTCTTCGACATGCTGGTTTGCGCCACAATTCTTACAATGTAACATTGATATTTCCATAGAGTGCGACTGCGCACCCATTTGTTGTAAATACTTGTGTAATTCTAACTCTTGAAACAACTGCTCACTTTGCTCAATAGCTTCTTTATGACCACAATAATCACAAGTTATCAAATCTGTTCCAGGCTCATAGGTAAGCTCTGCACCGCAATTGACACAAGATTTTTTCCGTTCTGAAGTTTGCGTTGATGTTGTTTTTGGCTCCAAATAAATTCCTAAATGAATAAATGAACACTAAATAAATGAAACACTAAAACTGTCAGTTTTAAAACTTTTAAAAATGACAGCTCTAGTTAAATTATAGATTAGATTGCTATTATGGTAACGGTGGTGGTGTGTTACTACCTAAAAATCCTTTTAGTTCTTCTACTTGATTTAATGGTTTCCAACCATCCATACCAGCTTTCCAAATTAAAGTTTCCTTATTAATTGTGCGGCTAGCAAATAAGGATTGTAGTTGTGCATATGCAACCGGACCAGCTTGCGCGCCATTATGTGCATAATAATATTGAGTCGCCTGTGGCATAGGTGGTGGCACTGAAGTCGTTTGTTGTTGCTGTTGAGGTATGGATTGCTGTCCACCCAATTGTGGAGACATCATACCGCCCATTTGTTGTGCAAGGACAAATCCCATTCCCATTCCCATTCCAGCACCAGCTGTTCCTCCTTCATTAAGAGCGGCAGCTTCAATAGCTTTGGCTGTTTTAAATTTAGTAAGCTTGTCTAGGTCTAGTTTATCAATACGGCTGTACTCAAAAATCTCTTTTTTAAGCTCTTCTGGCATTGATACATTTTCAATATAGAATCGCTCTAAAGAAATCCCTACACCCATAAATTCTGGTTGCATTACTGCTTGACATGTTTCTGAAAGTTCTGTCGTATTTGCGGCATATAATTCGATAGGTAGATTTGCTTCTCCAACGGTATCTGTAAAGCGAGTTGCAATTAAGCTCTTAAGATGCTCATTGATTTCAAAATTGGTAAAATTATTATCTGTCCCAACGATATCTACAATGAATTTTCCAGGATCTGCGATTTTAAATGCATAGGTTCCGAAAGCTCTTATTTCTACCAATCCGAAGCGATCATCATTTAAAGTTATCGGGTTTTTAGTTCCCCATTTTTCATCAGTAAATAAATGAGTATTTACAAAATAAACCTCAGCTTTAAAAGGTGAGTTAAAACCGTATTTCCAACCTTTTAAGGTAGAAAGTATAGGAAGATTTTGAGTGGTTAAGTCATAGGTTCCTGGTGTAAATACATCTGCCAGTTGACCTTCATTAATAAAAACCGCAGTCTGACCTTCACGTACGATTAATTTTGCTCCATTTTTAATTTCATTCTGGTAACGTTCAAAACGGTGCGCTATAGTATCGTCTGTGTAGTCCAGCCACTCTACTATATCTATAAATTCGTGACTTAATTTTTCTTTTATTTTATCAAATATGCTCATGATAATTACTGTATTAAAATTTGTTTTTCAAGTTAGCAAAAATTTTAGATGATTATGCTTGCGCTAAAAGGTATTTTTAAAAAGCCCTATTGATAAAAATCAATACGGATAATAAAATAAAACGATTCTTCTAATTACGTCCATTCTCATCAGGATAAAAGGTGTAAACAGGATCAGACTGCCAGACTTCTTTAGTTTCTACACATAACGCTGTGAGAGGTCCTTTATATGCTGCTGCGGTATCAACATTCCAAACATTAACAGCATTAATAGGTGTTAGTTTACCTAATCGAGAAGTAGGTGTATGTCCTATAAAAATCTCTTTATAGAGTTTTAATCGATTAGGATACCGATCGTTATCTGGTGAAAGATTAGGGTCTAAGCACAGTGCCAGTTCCCATAGTGTACGATCCCAGTAAGGCATATTGTCATAATAATCGTATTTAGGTCCTTTTAAATTGTGAAATCCGGCATGAAAAAAACCATTGTTATCATTATCAATGTGATAATTCTTTAAATCCTTTTCAAAAAACTCGATGTGTCTCTCAAAATCGGTGGAGGATCTATTTTGATAGCTCTTTATAGTACTTTGTCCACCATGTTGTAGCCACATACTGTTTTGAGTTTTAGTTTTTAAATAGTTTAAAAATAATTCGTCGTGATTACCTCTTAAGTATATAGGTGCAGTTTGATTATTTTTTATACGGTTTCGCTTGAGCGAAATCAAAAATTCAATCACCTCATAACTTTGAGACCATCCATCTATGTAATCACCTAAAAAAATTAGTGCATCTCTATCTGTTAAATCTATTTTTCCTATCAATTGTTCTAGCGCTTTAAAACCGCCATGTATATCTCCTATTACTATGGTTCTCATGAATTGTATGTTACTTTTCTCAATACTCTGATAGCTTCTTTATAGGCAGCATAAGTATCTGTATATTTTTTAAGTTTTGACTTGTGATTTTTCATTTTTTCAATAGGTTCACCTATACTATTGAAATGGCAAATTAGCATCGTTTCTGGTAAAGCACGCAGGTCTGTCAACTCTCTGTCTGAAAGTGGTAAATCATTAGATATTTTAAATAATAATGCTAGATTAATGTTGTAGATATGGTGTAAGGTACGCCTATCATAATAAGGTGGATTGAATAAGATCTTAGTCTCTAATGTGTATGTCCCATTAGGTGAAAAACTGAAGACCTGACGCTCTAATGGATGATATTTTTGATTTTTCCCAATACCCAACTCTACAAATTCTAGTATACTGAAACTATCCTCATCAAAACTAATTTGAACTTCATCTAATGCACTATAAAATAACCTTACTTGTTCATTAACTAATTCGATATCTACTCTAGAGTAATATTGTTTACCATTTTTATGCTTTAATTTACCCGACCAGCATAATACAAATTGCTCTTTAAACACCTTATAGTGTGCCTCTAAACCGCGATTGTTATGAGCCATAAACTCCATAACCCTATCTAAGGTTAATTCAATATTATTACTAGCTTGTTTCTCTATTAAAGCAACTTGTGCAGAGTTTATATCTTTTACTTCAATATCAAAATTTTTAGGCATTGAGATACTGCCGTCTCTAAAAAAAACAGCTCCACCATAATACTTCCATATATTCTTACGTAACGATGTAATACTATACTGCGGCCTAATGGTGACTAAACCTACAACTTTACCAGTTGGTAAATGTGGAAACGGAATGTTTTCATATTGTATAATAGGTGGATTTTGTAAATAGGCATTTACAAGATTTTGCAATTTTGAATCATCATAAAAATCCACACCTATTATCGTATTGGTCGCATCATCAATTCCTATTACGATATAACTATTATTTGCAGGATTTGAATTTGATAGAGCACATATATGTTTAAGAAACTTTGCTTTACCTTCTTTATTACTAAAGTCTAATCGTAGCTTCTTATCATAAAAACTGTTCTCATCATTATGAGCGAGCAAGTTTTTGATAAGAAGCCGTTTATTAATCATGTGGTCTAAGATAGTTTCAAAACATACATTAAAGCTAGAAATAAAATTAAACTTAAGTTAAGTGAATCTTAGTTTCTTAGTGATAAAGGCCTACATATGAATTATAGTAACCAGATCCTATTTTACTATAGGGTGCAAGTTTAAATGAGAAATCAATGCCTTATGAATTAAAAAGTATAATCATATGAAGAATACTATATTTGTCCACATGCAATTACCTTCAGGAAAAAAAATTTATTTCTCCAGTGATAATCACCTGGGTGCTCCTACTCAAGAATTGAGTAAGCCTAGAGAACGTAAGTTTCTCAATTGGTTAGATGAGGTAAAAGAAGATGCTGCTGCTATTTTTTTGCTAGGAGATTTATTTGATTTTTGGTTTGAATATAAGCACGTTGTTCCTAAAAATCAGGTTCGTGTTCTAGGTAAACTAGCAGAAATTGCGGATAGTGGCATTCCTATTTATTTCTTTGTAGGGAATCACGATTTATGGATGTTTGGTTATTTTGAGGAAGAGCTAGGTATCAAGGTTTATCACAAACCACAAGTGTTTGAATTTAACAACAAGAAGTTTTTTATAGGTCATGGCGATGGTAAAGGTCCTGGTGACAATGGATATAAAAGAATGAAAAAGGTTTTTACTAGTCCTTTTTTTCAATGGTGTTTTAAATGGTTGCATCCTGATATAGGAGTAGGCATCGCTAGATATTTATCTGTTAAGAACAAACTCATTTCTGGAGATGAAGACGCAAAATTCCTAGGAGAGGAAAATGAATGGCTTGCACAATATGCAAAACGCAAATTGCAAGCTACCCATTATGATTATTTTGTTTTTGGCCATAGACATATGCCTATGGAGATTCCAGTGGGAAACGATACAACTTATTATAACATAGGTGATTGGATTAATCATTATACATATGGTGTTTTTGATGGTATTTCCTTTGAACTAAAAAAATACACCAACACTTAATCCTGTTTATTTGGTGTTTAATCGTTTTTTTAAGCTGCGTTATTCATTTTAACCAAATTAAGGGATACTTTAACTGGTAACCTTCCTAGATTTGAATTATGGCTCAAGAATACAATAAAAATATCTCAGATCAAATCAACATTTTAATACAGGCTCCTATTGCTGTTGCTTTTCTAGATAACAATTTGCGTTACGTGGCACACTCTGTAAAATGGTGTGAAGACTATAAACTCCAATACACTGATATAAAAGGAATGTATCATTATGATTTATTCCCTGAAATCTCTGATGAATGGAAAGAAAAGCATCAAAGAGTTTTAAAAGGTGCTGAAGAATCTTGTGACGAAGAACTATTTACAAGAAAAGATGGTACAGAACAATGGTTAAAATGGAGCGTTAAACCATGGTATAATTATGACAATGAGATTGCAGGAATGATTATCATTTCTGAGGATATTACTTCTAAAGTGATTTTAAGAAAAAGAGATCAATTAGATTATAGAATATTATTAAGCGCTTGTACCAAAGCAAAAATAGGAACATGGCATTACAATAATATTAACGGAGAGCTTTACTGGTCCAATGCAACCAAAGCTCTACATGAATTACCGGAAGATTATCAACCTGACGCGTCAACTGCGATTCTCTTTTATAAAGAAGGTGAGTCTAGAGATAGAATTACACAAGCATTCATCAATTCACTCACTAAGAATGAGTCCTATGACCTAGAATTAGAATTAACTACGGCTAAAGGCAATTCTATATGGGTACGAGCAATAGGTCAAAGCGATTTTGTAAATGGCGTATGTCATAGACAGTACGGTACCTTTGAAGACATAAGTGAACGTAAAAGGAAAGAACATTTATCAAATTTAAATTCTGAAAAATTTCAAAAGCTATTTAGAAACTCTAAAGTCGGAGTAGCTATAATGGACGCTACTACTTTAAAATTACTAGATGTCAATAAAGCACTAGCCACCATAGTTAAATTGGAGAATACAAAGTTACTAGACTCTTCATTTGAAGAACTTATAGATAAACAAGATTTTTGCCTGTGGTTTGATAAATTACAAAAGCTATTAAATCGTAAATGTGACCATATTAAACTACCTATAAAGTTTAATACTTCAGATGGTTCAATTATTTATACCCAAACCATATGTAATGTTTTAGAAGATGAATATGGAGAACCAGAAAATTTAGTAATTCAAATAATCGATATTACCAACGAAAAGACCGCAAATCAAGAACGTAAAGTGTTTGTGGAGGAAATTATGCGTAAAAATGATCGTTTGATGAACTTTGCTTACATTGTATCTCATAATTTAAGATCACATTCCAGTAATATAAGTGGACTAATCAACTTTTATTTAGAAAATGATGAAGCTGATATAAAAACTAAAATTATATCAATGCTCAATGATTCAAGTAAGAACTTGAACAAAACTATAGAAGATCTAAATCAAGTAGTAACGATTCAAACAACTCAGATTAATATAGACTCTATTCCTTTACATTCATTTGTTCAAAAGATATTAAGTAGTATTTCATTAGAATTACTAAATAGTGATTACACCATAAATTTAGATATACAAGACCATCTGATCATAGATGCTTTTCCCCCATATCTCGAAAGTGCATTGTCTAATCTTATCACTAATAGTATTAAATATCGAGATCAGAATAAATCATTGATAATAGAGATAAAAGCTTTTCAAGAAGATGAAAATTGTATTATAAGTATTAAGGACAATGGTTTAGGAATAGATTTAAGCAGGCATCAAGAAAAAATATTCGGAATGTATAAAACTTTTCATACTCATGATGATGCAAATGGATTGGGGTTATTTATGACCAAAAACCAAATTGAAGCGATGGGTGGAACAATATCAGTTAAAAGTGAAGTTGGCATAGGAAGCACTTTCACCATTAAGATTTAATATCTGAAATATCAACAATCTTTTCAAATCCCTACAACATAGCTCTAAATTTATCCTTTCATCGATAATTACAATCATCTAATCATATTTATAGTCACCTTGATTAATTAATCGGAATTTTAAATATCTGAAATTAAATTAATTATGAAGACTTCTAAAATTTGGATCATCGATGATAACCCTATCGACTCATATATTGTTAAAACAATGCTTGAGTTAAATGAATTATCAAAAGATATACATGTATTTTCTAATAATAAAGAAGCTTTAGACAGTCTAGAAGAATTGAATGAAGATAATTCTGATGGACCTATTCACATCATTACTGAAAATAAAACCAATGCAGTTAATGGATGGAAATTAATTAAAAAAATGTCAAATAAGTTTTATGAGAAAAAGCAAAAATTTAATTTGAAGTTTCACATGACCAGTGAAAAATATACAGAAGATGATTTTGAGAAATTCGAAAAGACAGATCCTCTTTGTTCTATAAATAAGAAACCACTCAGGTTAGATCATTTAATAAATATGCTGCAGTATTAGGCCTTGATATCTTTCAATAATAATTGCAGTGATATGTTACCATTCCACTCATTTTCACTAATGGTGTAAGCAATATCAAATTTGACCTTGTTTTTAACAAGGTCGCTTTTACCGCCCAGATTAAAACCTATAGCATCCATCCCATTGCGATCATTTTTATTTTTAACGACTTTTACTTTCAAGTGATCTTCTGATTTCCCTACACACTTGCCATAGCCAGTATCCATCACCTTTTCTGTCATAAATACAGGACGCATATTTCCAGGACCATAAGGTGCCATTTGTTGTAGAATACGATAGAATTTTGGAGAAATATTTTCTAACGGCAACATAGCGTCTATCTTAATTTCTGGAGTTAAATGCTGTTTTTCTATCGTAGCACAAACCACTTCTTCAAAACGATCTTTAAACAAGCTATAATTCTCAGGCTTTAATGTAAGGCCAGCAGCATACTTATGACCTCCAAACTGCTCAATATAATCACTACATTGTTCTAAAGCATTATATACATCAAAACCACTCACGCTACGTGCACTAGCAGCGAGATAATCACCACTTTTTGTAAATACTAATGTAGGCCTATAGTATGTTTCTATTAGTCTAGAAGCTACAATACCTATTACACCTTTATGCCAGTTTTCTTGAAATACTACCGTGGTAAATCGTTCTTCCTCATTATTGTTAATGATTTGTTGCTTTGCCTCTTCAGTAATAGATCGATCTGCCTCTCTTCTATCTGCATTATACTCTTCAATTTCTGCGGCAATACGTTGTGCCTCTTTAAAATCATCAGTCACCATTAACTCCACCGCATGTAGAGCGTGTTTCATTCTACCAGCCGCATTGATGCGTGGTGCTATAATAAAAACAACATCTGTAATTGTTAAAGTATCTTTCTTTAATTGATGAATGATTGCTTTAAAACCAGCTCGCGGACTCGTATTAATCACATTTAAACCATGGTATGCAAGAATTCTGTTTTCGCCCACTATAGGAACTATATCTGCACCTATAGCCGTGGCTACTAAATCTAGATATGGTATTAACATTTCAAATTCCCAATCATTTGCTTCTACAAATGCTTGGCATAATTTAAAACCAACACCACAACCACATAACTCATCAAATGGATACGTACAATCATCTCTTTTAGGATCTAGTACAGCAATAGCATTTGGCAACTTTTTCCCAGGTCTATGGTGATCACATATAATAAAATCAATTCCCTTTTCAGCAGCATAAGCCACCTTATCAATAGCTTTCACACCACAATCCAGTGCAATTATTAAAGAAAAGTCATTGTCTGCCGCATAATCTATCCCTTGATAGCTTACTCCATAACCTTCACCATATCGATCTGGTATGTAAGTAGCTACTCGATCATAAAAACTCAATAAAAAGGTAGACATTAAAGCTACACTAGTCGTTCCATCCACATCATAATCACCATAGACTAAAATGTTTTCATTATTACCTATAGCTTTCTGGATACGCTGCACAGCCACGTCCATATCTTTCATTAAAAATGGATCATGAAGTTCATTAAGATCAGGTCTGAAAAAGGATTTCGCTTTCGCGAAAGCGTCCACACCACGTTGCACCAGCAAACCAGCAAGAAAAGAATCTATACCTAGCTCTTGAGCTAGTTTCTCTTGTGTTGCTATATCGGGTTGAGGTTTTAAGGTCCAGCGCATAGTTTCAAATGTAATACCAAAATATGATTTGGTTCTTAGTATCACAATTTCTGTGATAGATAATTATTAACTTGCCCTAGAACTTACAATTTTTAATATGCCATTAGTAACTCCATTAGACGCTAGTCATGATCCTGAAACACGTGAACTAGCTGCCTTTTTTAATGAAACCTTAGGCTTTTGTCCTAATTCTGTACTGACCATGCAGCGCAGACCAGCAATCTCAAAAGCATTTATCAATCTTAATAAAGCGGTTATGGCAAATGAAGGTCGTGTGACCAGCGCTTTAAAACGTATGATTGCTTGGGTTTCTAGTAATGCAACAGGTTGTAGATATTGTCAGGCGCACGCCATAAGAGCTGCAGAACGTTATGGAGCAGAGCAAGAACAACTTGATAACATATGGGAATACCGCACGCATGCAGCTTTTAATGATGCTGAACGTGCTGCACTAGATTTCTCACTAGCCGCTAGTCAAGTGCCTAACGCCGTAAATCAAGACATACAAGATCGATTACACCAACATTGGGATGAAGGAGAGATTGTAGAAATGCTAGGTGTCATTTCTTTATTCGGTTATCTTAATAGATGGAACGATTCTATGGGAACAACTCTAGAACAAGATGCTATAGATAGTGGTGATCAGTATCTAGGTAAACATGGTTTTGAAGTAGGGAAGCACGTTTAGCCACCTTATTTCTTTTGGAAAACAAGAAACTGAGTACCATCTTTATCATACTCGATAATGATAGTATTTCCTTTTTCATAACCTATACCAATGAATTCTGTAGTTACTGTAAGATAACAGCCTGAAGTACTTTTTTTAAGAGTTCCGATGAGACTGTTGTTTTTATACATATTGAATCCTGAATCTGTTGATTGAATTTTGTACTCTTTAGAATTAGTTGTGTAGATCTTTTTATCTACTAGCTCAACCATTTCAGAGCTTGGGATTGTTTGCGGCACATCTTTCTCAATTTCATTTGATGGAGCAATCTCTAATGATGATTTTACAGCGCTAGTTTGCGTGACTTGAATAGGTCTTTCTTTGCTTGATGTATGATCAGACTGTAAAGCAACATAAGAATAATTAAGGCTATCGAGTGATGTCATCGCATCTCGTATGGCTTCTCGATATGCTTTTTCAAAATCTTTAGTTCTACCTATTCCTTCCTTAGTTTTAAATACGGTAATGCCATTACAATCTACAAATTCAAAAATCATCTTAACCCGTAAACCAGATCTCGTCTCAATTTTTAAAGAAAGTGCATTACAACTAGTCTCATTAAAATCATTTGGCAAGACATCATCAATCATAAATGCACTAATTCCTCGTTTTTTTATCTCAAATACCATCATCTCATTGAGTCGATATTCATTAGGCTCTTTTTGAAACTCATATTGACTTTCAACCATTACATATTTAAAATCATTAAGAACTTGTGCTTTACAAACGCCAGTACCTAAAACCGCTATTAAAATCAGTAATGCTTTCATCTTCAATATCTATCTAATTGTATGCTTTGCTAAAATAGAATAAATTTGTCGCCTAAGATTTTATAAGCCATACAAACTAATTTTAATGAACAAACACGATTTACTTAAAAAGCATTTCGGTTACGACAGTTTCCGTCCTTTGCAAGAGCAAATAATAGATGATGTTCTTGCTCACAAAGACCTTATGGTAGTGATGCCTACAGGTGGTGGTAAATCTATGTGTTTCCAGCTACCTTCTTTAATACTTGAAGGTGTTACCCTAGTGGTCTCTCCACTCATTGCTTTAATGAAGGATCAAGTTGACTCTCTAAGAGCAAACGGAATTACAGCTGGTTACTTTAACAGTTCTCAAGTCGGCACAGAGCAGCAAGAGATGTTGCAACTATTGAAAGAGAATCGACTTAAATTACTCTATGTAGCTCCAGAGAGCATCCAGCTTTTACTCCATCATTTAAAGCCTACAGATATATCGTTAATCGCGATAGATGAGGCACATTGCATATCTACATGGGGACATGATTTCAGACCAGCATATACACAACTAGCATATCTTAAAAAATCATTTCCAGAGGCTGGCTTAATAGCATTAACTGCCACGGCAGATCGAGCTACTCGTGCAGATATTAAAAAGCAACTAGCCATATCACATGCACAAGAATATGTTGCTTCTTTTGATAGACCTAATTTAACATTAGAAGTACGACCTGGCAATGATCGATTAGCTCAAGTTCGTCGCTTTCTAAAAAAATATCAGGACGAATCCGGTATTATTTATTGCTTAAGTAGAAAATCTTGTGAAAAATTATCAGACAAGCTCTCTAGTCTAGGATTTTCTGTTGCTGCTTATCATGCTGGGTTAGAACATCGCTTTCGCGAAAGCGTACAAGAACAATTCATTAAGGATGAAATTAAGATTGTGTGTGCGACTATTGCCTTTGGGATGGGAATAGATAAGTCCAATGTAAGGTTTGTGATTCATTATAATATGCCTAAAAACATTGAAGGCTATTATCAAGAAATAGGTCGTGCTGGACGTGATGGAATAGATGCACATGCGCTACTCTTTCACAGTTATGCAGATGTTATTCAGTTGCGCAATTTTGCCAGTGACAGTGGTAATAGTGAAGTTCAAATCGCAAAGCTAGAGCGCATGAAACAATTTGCTGATGCGCTTACCTGTCGCCGCCGCATGTTGCTATCCTATTTTAATGAATATCTAGAAAATGACTGTGGAAACTGCGATGTCTGCCTCAATAAACCAGATTTTTTTGATGCTACTTTAATTGCTCAAAAAGCATTGAGTGCGGTCTATAGAATGAATGAAAACGCATCTCTTAATTTGTTGATCGACGTACTGCGCGGTGCGCAAAACGCCACCGTTCTAGACAGTGGATTTCAAGCGATAAAAACTTATGGAGCAGGACGTGATATCTCATGGAACAACTGGCAACAATATATCATACAAATGATTAATCAAGGACTGTTAGAGATCGCTTTTCATGAATTTAATCATCTTAAATTAACACCACAGGCAAAAGCTGTTCTTTTTGAAAAACAACCTGTAAAACTCGCAGTAATACCTAAACCTGAAGAGCTGGCCGCAAGAAATACTAGAGCAGTACAGGAAGCCTTACCTAGTGAAATTAATAAAGATCTTTATACAGGTTTACGCAAATTGAGAATGCAAATTGCATCTCAAGAAAATCTGGCACCGTACATGGTATTTAGTGACGCCACATTAAAAGACATCGCTTCTAGAATTCCATTGACAATTGATGAGTTTGAAGATATTACTGGTGTGGGAAAACATAAATTAGATACTTATGGAGAAATATTCTTAAATCTCACACAAGGATTTGAGATGATGCGTGAGGGCGATTTTATATATCGTGTTGTTAAAACCAAACCAAAAAAGAAAAAAAAGAACGGACCAAAAAAAGATACCGTAATGGAAAGTGTCCAGCTATACTGGGCTGGAAAAACACTGGAAGAAATATCTGAGATAAGAGCTCTTAAAACAGATACGATACTTACTCATCTGGGGAAAAGATATGTAAGTCATAAAGATGTAGATTTAAATGCACATCTTTCATCTGAAGAGGTGAAGGAAATAGAGCCTTTGTACGCAACCTATGAGAAGGAAAAGGCGCTTAAGCCATTATTTGAACATTTTAATGGAAAGTACAGTTATGGTAAATTGCGCCTTGCGATGTATTTAATTGAAGCAACTGTTACTATAAAATAATTTTAAATGAAAATTGACCAATTAGAGCCAGGCTATTTCGGCATCGGTATTCAACATGGTAAAACACCGGAGAATTTAGGTGTATTATGGCGCAGTGCTCAAAACCTGGGTGCAAGTTTTGTATTCACAGTTGGCAAAAGATACTCAAAGCAAGCGTGTGACACTCATGATATTGTAAAGGCGATGCCATACTTTCATTACGATACTTTTGAAGATTTTTATAATCACTTACCTAAAGGCGCTATGATTATAGGCGTGGAGCTAGATAACAGAGCTATAGATTTACAAGAGTTCAGGCATCCTCGTAATTGTGTCTATCTATTAGGTGCTGAGGATCATGGACTTACTAATGAGGCAATAGAAAAATCTCATCATTTAATAAAATTTGATACACCTAAAAGTCTCAATGTAGCTGTTGCGGGAAGTATCATTATGTATGATAGATCCATTAAGGGTAGTCATATTTACTTAAAAGGCTCACCAAAATAGGCTACAAACCACTATAAATCCTCAAAAAAACAAAATAATCAAGGTATTAACAATTTAGAAATAATAATCCCTATACCTTTGTTAATATTAATTATTACATTTTATTACAATGAAAGAAGGTACTGTAAAATTTTTCAATGAGTCTAAAGGATTTGGATTTATTATTGAAAATGGATCACAAAACGAATGCTTCGTGCATGTGACTGGATTAATCGATGAGATTAGAGAAGGTGACACTGTAGAGTATGAAGAAAAAGAAGGTAAAAAAGGAATGAACGCTGTTAACGTAAGAGTTGTACAGTAGTTAAAGTCATATTTTTTTGTATTCAAAAGCCCTTTCAAATTGAAAGGGCTTTTTTATTTTAAAACATTAAAATTAGTGACATCCACAGTTTCCATCACCGCATCCATTAGGTTTTTTAGAGGGAAATAATGATTTCCTAAATAACCATGCTAGCGCCACTACAACTACCGCTCCCACAAGAATATATTGTAATAATTCCATTATTTAAGAATTTGATAAGCCGCTAATGCCGCAAAATATGCAATTACAGTCATAGCTGTAAATTGAATCGCCGGCCACTTCCAGCTATTAGTTTCTCTTTTTACAATGGCTAGGGTGCTCATACACTGCATCGCAAATGCATAAAAAAGCAATAATGATATTCCACTTGCAAAATTAAATAATGGACCACCTAAAATAGGGTTTACCTCAGCTTTCATTCTGTTTTTTATAGTCTCTTCCTCATCACTACCTACACTATAAATAGTTGCAAGTGTTCCTACAAAAACCTCTCGTGCCGCAAATGAACTTACAATAGCAATTCCTATTTTCCAATCATACCCTAATGGTCTTACTGCAGGCTCTATTCCTTTACCAATATACCCTATAAAACTATGCTCTAACTGTTGAGAGGCTATTTTATTAGTCAACTCTTCTTCAGATAAATCTTTACCGGCATATTGTTCTTTAATAATCTCTTCTGCGTTAGTAAACTGTTCTCCTATTCCATGACTGGCTAGCAACCACAATATGACAGATATAGCCATTATGATTTTACCAGCACCTAACACAAAACTTTTCGTTTTTTCCAGAACCGTTATCCCTACATTTTTAAGCATCGGCAACTTATAGGCAGGCATCTCCATAACAAAAAACGCTTTACGTTTAATCGGAAGCACTCTATTCAGCACCCATGCAGAAAATATAGCTGCTCCAAAACCTAGCATGTACAGTAACATTAATGTTAAACCTTGCATGTTAAATATCCACCACACCTCTTGCTCTGGTATAACCAAAGCAATAATTATTAAATAAACGGGTAATCTAGCCGAGCATGTCGTGAAAGGCACCACAAGAATAGTAATCAACCTTTCTTTCCAGTCTTCAATATTACGAGTTGCCATAACAGCAGGTATAGCACAGGCAGTTCCTGATACAAGAGGAACCACACTCTTACCACTTAACCCAAACTTTTTCATTATGTGATCCATAAGGAACACTACCCTACTCATATAACCACTTTCTTCCAGAATGGCAATGAATAGAAACAAAAAGGCTATTTGAGGAATGAATATGACAATACCGCCAAGTCCTGGAATGATTCCTTCAGATATTAAATCAGTAAATGGTCCTTCTGGAAGCGATGTTTGTGCCCATGAACTTGCTTTTGCAAAAAAGGTATCTATCCAGTCCATAGGATAGGTAGACCAATCATAAATCGCTTGAAATATCAGTAGCAATATCACAAAGAAAATAAGATAACCCCATACTTTATGAAGTAAAACTCTATCTAATCTAGTCCTTAAATCTTTTGCTTGCGATTTATCTACATTCAATACCTTAGTCAATAGACCATTGATAAACTGGTATCTGACGACTGTTTCCTTGTGTTGCATTTTTTTTAAGTCACTTTCAGACTTAACAGCAAATGAACTTGACTTTAAATCTTCTAAATCCCTATTCCTATCTATTTTACCAAAATTTACATCTTGAGTAATAACTAACCAAAGTTTATAAATAGATTGCTTAGGGTACGCTTTTTTTAATGTTGCAAAATATTCTGGATCAATACTAGAGGCGTTTACGCATGGCACAGATTGTAAGTTCTTGTAATCTGAAATAGCTTTTTTTAGATCGTCCACTCCAATATTCTTTCTCGCACTTACTAATACCACACGGGTATTGAGTTCTCGCTCCATTAAATCAATATCAACAGAAATTGCTTTACGCTGCATACGATCAGCCATATTTATTACTAATATGGTAGGAATCTCGAGATCCTTAATCTGAGTGAATAAAAGTAAATTGCGTTTAAGATTCTCAATATCAGAAACCACTACCGCAACATCGGGATAATCTTTTGAATTCTTATTTAATAATGTTTCTACAACAACACTTTCATCTAGACTAGAAGTGTTGAGACTATAGGTACCAGGTAAGTCTAGTATATGAGCTTTTAAACTACGATCTAATTTACAGATCCCTTCTTTTTTTTCGACTGTAATACCAGGATAATTACCTACTTTTTGATTAAGTCCCGTAAGTCGATTAAATAAAGATGTTTTACCCGTATTAGGGTTACCTATTAGTGAAACATTGATTGATTTACCCATGACGTTTCACTTTTATTTGTTGAGCTGTTTCACGTCTTATAGCTAGAAAAGTTCCATTAATATTCAAATAAATAGGGTCTTGAAAAGGAGCGCTTTCCATCATCTTAACAATGTTACCTGGTAAACATCCCATTTCAAGAAGTTTTAACGGTACTTGCTCTTCATTAAAAGAGACAATTGTGGCCTGTTCACCACGTTTAAGATGTGCTATAGTATCACTCAAAGCTTATTTAGAATAAATTTGAATAAGCAAAAGTAAGTTAAGATGTAGTAATGAAAAAATTTAGAATACTAAACTTTTGTTGTGATTACAAGTAACTCATATTTTTAAGTTGCTCTATTAATCATTATTTCAAAAGTAGTTCCTTTATCTTTTTTACTATCAGCCACTCTAATTATACCTTTGTGATAGTCTTTAATAATACGATGTGCTAGTGACAAGCCTAGTCCCCAACCTCTCTTTTTAGTTGTAAAACCAGGTGTGAACACTTGATTCCATTGCTTCTTAGGAATTCCCTTTCCTGTATCGGATACTGTAATAAATACTTTGTGCGCATCGGCTCGCAGATAAACTTTTATCGACCCTTTACCTTTCATAGCGTCGATACCATTTTTAATTAAGTTTTCTATCACCCATGCAAACAATTGCTCGTTTAATCTAACTATAATAGGCTGACTAGGTAAATCCACCTCAAAGTCAACCAATTTTGAACTACGAGATGAAATATAATGTACAGCCTTTCCTGTTTGATCTACGATATCCATTTCAGATAAAGTTGGTATAGAGCCTATTTTTGAAAAACGTTCTGTGATTGTTTGTAATCTAAATATGTCTTTTTCCATTTCGGCCACATAGCTAGGATCCACATCAGTATCTTTAAGTAAGGTCGTCCAACCTACTAATGATGAAAGAGGTGTCCCTATCTGATGGGCACTTTCTTTGGCCATACCAGCCCATAATTTATTTTGTTCACTCGCTTTAGTTGAACGATAAAAAAACCAGATCACCGCACCGAAAAGAACTAAAATCAAAAGCAAAGCCATTGGAAAGTATTTCATTTTAGTAATGATTGGGCTTTCTCCATAATAAATTGTCTGAAATGGTTCCCCATCATACTTGATACGGATGGGTTCATTTTCAGAGGCATATTCTTCAATTAGCTTCCTTAATTTTATAGTGTCATTCATTACAGACTCAGGTAAATTACGGGCTTTCATATCACCTTTATAATTCACTTCAATCATGGGTATTGTTGTAGTATTCTCAGTAACTGTAGATCCTAAGTTTCCCATCTCTGCCTCAAGAGATTGATTTACTAAATCATCAATAGCGATTTCATACTCTTTCATGTTTTTCTGTTCACTTTCCTTGAGTTGTTGAAAAAACTCATACGTATTCCAAAGAATAAGAGCAGTGATTATCATTGCAAAGGCTATGATAACCCATCTCAACACATTACGGTTTGCTGTAAAATTCATGAAAGCTTTTAAGAAATTTAAATATAGTATAATAAGTCAAACGCGCTTAACATGCTTTTATGATATCAAGTAAAAGGTCTTGTTTAATTCTTATTTCTACTTTACATAAACGCTTTAAAATCCATACCTTTACCAACCTTAAAAAATCACGGTGAAACTAGATCCAAGAGACGCAAAAACAGCTCATTTACACAGCATTATGCTAGGCGCGGTACAACCACGTCCTATTGCTTTTGCAAGTACGATTGATGAAGATGGTAATGTAAATTTATCACCTTATTCATTTTTTAATGTTTTTAGCGCAAATCCACCCATTATGATTTTTTCACCTGCACGTCGGGTAAGAAATAATACTATTAAACACACTTTAATTAATGCCAAAGCTACTGGAGAAGTGGTGATCAACGTGGTTAATTATGACATCGTACAGCAAATGTCATTAAGCAGCACAGAATATGCTGCAGGAGTTGATGAGTTTACTAAGTCCGGTTTAACAGCCGTAGCATCAGATATTATTGCACCACCACGTGTAGCAGAAAGTCCAGTACAATTTGAATGTAAGGTAAAAGAGATAGTAGAATTAGGTCAGGAAGGTGGCGCTGGTAACTTGATTATTTGTGAGGTAGTCATGGTTCATGTTAATGATGAAGTATTAGATGAATATGGGAAAATAGACCAGATTAAAATAGACACTGTGGCTCGCATGGGAGGAAATTGGTACTGCCGTTCTAAAGATGCGATGTTTGAAGTACCAAAACCATTGGCTACATTAGGTGTAGGAGTTGACGCCTTACCAGAGCATGCTAGAAATAGTACTATACTTACCGGTAACGATTTAGGAAAATTAGGTAATATTGAATCTATACCCGATAGAGATTCTGTTATCGCTTTCGCGAAAGCGGAAAAAATATCAATTTTAGAAATTAAAGATAAACACATACGTGCTCAAGAGTTGATCTTGCAAGGCAACATCATGGACGCGTGGAAAATTATATTATTATAACATGGAAGTACAAGGAAAAATAAAAGTAATAGGTGAAACCAAATCATTTGGCGCTAGTGGATTTCAGAAACGCGAACTAGTCATCACAACTGAAGAGCAATATCCACAGCATTTAATGCTTGAGTTTGTTCAAGATAAAACCAGTTTATTAGATGGTTTTCAAGTAGGCGAGCCTGTAAAAGTAGGTATCAATTTAAGAGGTCGTGAATGGACTAGCCCACAAAATGAAGTGAAATACTTCAACTCTATTGTAGGATGGAGAATTGAGCGTGTAGGAGCAACTCCTGCTGCACCTTCTCAAGAGATCCCACCATTTGATGAGTTCGACCCTATTTCTAATTCAAAAAATGAAGATCACGACGACTTACCTTTTTAAGTAATTGACATATGAGAATAGTCAGACCTTATTCTCATCTTACAGATTTCAAATATTAGAAAAAGAACCGGATGCACACCGCAGCCATTTACCGCATAAAGGTGTTGCTTCAAGTTTTTTTATCAGTGCTAAAGCAATAAGGCAAAGTTCTATTCTATGAAAAATGTTTAAAAAAATATTGAATAGAATGCCTCATTACTCTACATAAAAAAAATGGGTATGGAGTGATAGCTAAATATGGAAATATGTTACAATATAAAAATCCCAACCATTACAGTTGGGATTTCTTTCTTAATAGGTTAGCCTTCAAACAAACTCAAAAAAAGCAATGATGAAATAAATTAGATAAGAAGGCTTCTCAAAGATTAACATTTTTATCACAAATTGCAAACTTAATCGTCTAAAATCGTGCAAATTCTAGATCACAATCTTAATTTCCCTCATCCCAGCACTGCTCCAGACCATGGATTACTTGCCATAGGAGGAGATTTAAGTGTTGAAAGATTACTGCTAGCATATCAATCAGGTATATTTCCTTGGTATAGCGATGGTGACCCTATTTGCTGGTGGAGCCCAGATCCCAGAATGATATTTGATTTATCCAGTGATCGACCTATGCGAGTTACAAAGTCACTTAAACAAAGTCTGCGCAATAGAGGTTATACGGTAAAAGAGAATACTAGTTTTACCGAGGTTATGCAGCATTGCGCAAATGTAAAACGTAAAGATGAAGACAGCACATGGATTAATAATGACTTCATAAATTCATATTCCAAGCTACATGAGTTAGGTCACGCAAAAAGTGTAGAAGTTTTTAAAGACAATCAATTAGTAGGTGGGCTATATGGAATTGATTTACCTAATAAAAAGATTTTTTGTGGAGAGTCTATGTTTACTCTAGCAACAGACGCTAGTAAAATCGCTCTACTACACTTAGTAAACACTCTTAAAATAAAAGGCTACCATTTCATAGACGCTCAACTATATAATGATCACCTACATAGTTTAGGAGCAGTAGAAATTGATCGCGAGATATTCTTAACTTATCTATAAAGAATAGAAAACACCTAAATATAAAAACACAGAACGTGTGATGTCCTGAGTGTAGTTTTCCCAGCGGTATTCTGTCATGAGCTGCAATTTTATCTTACGATCCAGCGCTCTTCCTATCCCTAGAGCAACTCGTTGATCATATCCAGGCTTCTCTTTAACTTGGGCTTTAAAAATCGATTCTATACTAGATGTTACATAATACTCTGTTACATCCACGGTGTCTCCATTTAATGGAATTGAAGCAGACAATCGATAACGCCATCTATGTGTTAATCGTTCGCCTCTTATACGTTGATCCCATCTTAAACGATGTGCTACCTTAAGATCATTATACTTACGTGCATACACAAACTGCTCTGTAAACCTTAATTCTTCAGGTAACTCATCATCAAAAATTTCACGATACATTACTCCTACACCTATCTGTGAATAAAACCCCACTTCATAACTAGCAAATTGAGTCGCTTGGATATGCAAGGCCTCCCAACCATTATTGATCTTACTACGGTGCTCTATTGCACTATTAAATCTCCATCGCCCTGTATTATCCCAGCGCACATTTATAGATGGTTGCATAATAAAATTATCAGCTACTTGAGCTATATTAATACACGGAAGGAACATTAAGATTAAAAACCTAAAATAGTATGAAATCATATTTAAGTTTTTTTACATCTCGTTGTTTTAATAAAACACCATTTTTACTGAAGAGTAATTCTTTACGGTAAATTTTATGGTTTTCTTTAAAGGCAACAATCATTTCATAATTATCAAATTCATCATTTTCTAAGCGTTTTGAGATTGTCGAGTAATTTTGATCTGTTATTACAAATTGTTTTTGAATTTTTTCAACTTTAAAACGCTCTGATATTTTATTGATTTTTAAAATGATTACAGAAAAAGTATCTGACCTAACCACTCTTTTCTTCAGGCGTACCTCGATGTCTATAATAGAGCCATCTTCGTCACATTCAACGCTGTATTTTTGGCCATTTAATTTAAATTTTGCCTCGTACGTGATTAAAGCACCATCTGTTTCTATATAATACCTAACTTTCTTTCCTGCCTTATTTAAACTAATGATTAGACTTCTAGCATTTTTAGGAAAATCTTCAATAGCAACACGTTCTTCTTGCTCGCTTTTAAAATTAATTTTCTCTTGAGCGATTGTGAAGTTCGCTTTCGCGAAAGCGATTACCAAAATCAATATTACTTTATACTTCATCATACCTATGACAGTTTACCTCGTGATCATTTACCATGCCTGTTGCCTGCATAAAAGCGTATATAATAGTAGATCCTACAAATTTGAAACCTCGTTTTTTTAAATCTTTAGAAATCTGATCAGATAATGTCGTGTTTGCAGGTGCTTGCTGATAATCTAATACTTCATTTTTTATAGGTTTACCATCAACATAACTCCAGATAAATTTAGAAAAACTACCAAATTCCTTTTGTATATCAATAAATAACTGAGCGTTTTTAATGATAGATTTTATTTTTAATTTATTGCGGATTATACCAGGATTATTTAATAATTCAATTTGTTTTTCTTGAGTATAATTTGCAATCTTTTGGACGTCAAATTGGTCTAGAGCATCGTGATAGTTATGACGTTTTCGCAGTATTGTAATCCAACTGAGTCCTGCCTGCATAGTCTCGAGTATAAGAAATTCAAATAAAGTCTGATCATCGAACACTGGTTTTCCCCATTCCGTATCATGGTAATCTTCATACAATTCATCACCTAGACACCAACCGCATTTATGTTTTTTCATAAATCGAATTTAGGAACACTCAACACATCCACCAAATGTCTTTTTACTAGAAACTATTAGACTTTTCTGTTTTATCTTTAACGACTATGAAAAGAATATTACTGTTACTTACTGTCATACTACTTTATTCATGCGGTTCTTATAAGGGCATTGCCACAGATTCTATAGAGAAAAGCATTAATGACTGGCATCATGCAGCTGCTACAGCAAATTATGATGACTATTTTAATTTAATGACTAATGACGCTGTTTTTATAGGAACAGATGCGACTGAAAACTGGCAATTAAAAGAATTTAAAATTTTCTCAAAACCTTATTTTGATAAAGGGAAAGCATGGTCTTTTACACCTCTAGAACGCCATGTGTATCAACATAATAATGTGGTTTATTTTGATGAATTGCTGGACACACAAATGGGAATATGTCGAGGCAGCGGTATTTTAAAAAAAGAAGATGGAGTTTATAAGATTGCACACTACGTATTATCTATAGCTGTCCCTAATGAAAATGTCGCTTCTCTAACTGAGCTCAAAAAACAATGGGACGACCATTATAAAAAAGAGTTAATTAGTAGGCAATAGTCTGAAACAAAAAAGTCAATTTTAATAAAGCGTACTTAACTTTAATTAGGCAATGTGAGTTTCTAACTTTTATCTAAGCATTACACTTTTCGTCGATTAATTGCTAGCGTTATTTGTTAGTTTTCCACAAAATTATGACATAATTAAGAACATGTTATTAAATCGTGACATGTCTCCATTATATTGCAGCGCTATTAAAACCCTATTATGAAATTTATAACCTTTTTATTCCTTTTAGGATTCATTTCTACAATTGCTCAACCTGGATTAGATAATCCATGGATGGAACAATTAAGAGAACAGAAATCTGAACATGAAATCACTTATCAAGATATTAAAAACGCAGGTGAGGCATATTGGGAATTGCACGATAAAAATGCCAAAGGAAGTGGCTATAAACCTTTTATGAGATGGGTAGATGCGGCTAAATCGTATGTTAAAGAAGATGGAACTATTCAAGGTGCTGAAGATCTTGAGCGTATTTTAAACGAAAGAAATTTTAGGAAAAGTAGTCTTTCAGACAATTCAAATTGGAGTGCAATTGGTCCATTTGCTATTCAAGGTACTGGTTCATGGTCCACAGGTACTGGTAGAGTTAATACTGTAACGATTGATCCTAATAATCCGAACACTTACTATTTAGGTTCTCCTAGTGGTGGAATTTGGAAATCTATTGATGCTGGGACAACGTGGACACCTATATCCGACTTTTTATCTCAGATTGGAGTTAGTGCTATAGCGGTAGATCCAACTGACTCAAACATTATTTATATCGGTACTGGAGATGATGACGCTAGAGACTCAAGTAGTATAGGATTAATGAAATCAATTGACGGTGGACAAACGTGGAATAGTACTGGATTGACATTTATAGGAGCCACAGCTAACATAAGCGAAATTTATTTGGACCCTAGAGACAGCAATAAAGTTTTTGTCTCTTCTAATTTTGGATTTTATAGATCAATTGATGGTGGTGTTAGTTTTTCTAGAACTTTTCCCGCTAATGTAAAAGACATTAAATTAAAACCAGGCTCTCCAGATACCATATATCTCAGTACTAATAATGCTTTTTTTATATCTACTGATAATGGTGTTACTTTTACGCAGCCGTCGACAGGCTTACCTGGCACAATGAGAAGAAGTGTAATCGCTGTTTCTCCCGCAAACCCTAACTACGTTTATTTATTAATCATCGATGGAAATGCAAATTTGATGGGATTATATAGATCTACTAATAGTGGTCAAAATTTTGCTCGTAGGGATAATGGAACAGATATTTTAGAAAGTGGACAAGGAAATTTTGACCTAGCCTTAGAAGTATCTGAAACTAACGCAGAGATTGTTTATACAGGTTGCTTAAATATTTGGAAATCTTTTAATGGCGGAAGTTCTTTTTCTAAAATAAATTCATGGAACAACCCATCTGGTAGCACCTATACACACGCAGATATTCATCAGATTAGACAATTTGGAACGGAATTATTTGTGATGTCTGACGGTGGTGTTTATAGAAGTAATAATGACGCTGGTTCATTTACAGATTTAACCGCTGGAGCACAAATTGGACAGTTTTATAGAATTGCTGTGAGCGCACAATCCAGCGCACAAGTAATTGGAGGCTTACAAGATAATGGCGGACAAGCACGAAGTGGTAATCAATGGAAAAATTTTTATGGCGCAGATGGAATGGATGGAGGAATAAATCCACTAGACTCTAACATACGTTATGGATTTATTCAAAATGGTGGCGGATTATACTTTACAAATAATGGTGGTAATTCTATCCTAAATACCATTTTTAGACCTAATGGTGAAAATGGTAACTGGATAACACCTTTAAAGACTGATAGCCAAGGAACAATTTATGTGGGTTACACCGCACTATATAAAGTACAAAATAATAATTTTATCGCCGTTTCACCTTCCTTTACATCTAACATAGATGTCATTGAAATAGATCCAACTGATGATAATATCATCTATATTGCTGTCGATAATATATTGTATAGAAGTAATAATGCTGGTGTCAGTTTTGGTGTAGTTTCTAATTTTACTCTAGATATTGCTGCTATTGAGGTAAGCAATACTGACAATAATATTATATATGTTTCTACAGAAGAATCGTACGGAAGTGTATATAAGAGTATCAATCAAGGAATTACTTTTACAGATATCACGGCAAATCTTCCAGATTTAGGTAAAAACACAATTGCCAGTTTACCAATGAGTGTAGATGGTGAAATCTATTTAGGAACAACCATTGGAGTTTATAAATATGATGATGTGTCAACACAATGGACCGTGTTTAACAATAACCTACCCAACGTAAATGTAAGAGATTTAGAAATTAATGGTATTGACAATATTCTTACAGCAGGAACTTATGGAAGAGGTATCTGGCAAACATCATTTAGTGCAGCACCACCACCTACCGACATTCAATTAGTAAGAATTAGTTCGTCAGACACTAACTTTTCTTGTGGAGTAGACGAAGTGGATGTAATAATTAAAAATGGCGGCTCAACAGATATTAATAACTTTAACATTGACTATTCTTTAAATGGTGGCTCAATTGTTAGCACAAATTACTCTAGCCTAATAACAGCACAAAGTGAAACTACTGTTACCCTAACTGGACTTCCTCTTAATTTGGGACCCAATGATCTATCAGTTACAATTAATACTACAAACGATGCTTTTTCAAGTAATAATGATGATACTGCCACAGTTCTAAAAAACAATAGTGGTATTATAAACGATATACATCAATTTGAGAATAGAGATTTCTTAACTTTTAACGAGACAGGTGGCACTAATGAGTGGCAACGTGGAGTACCATCTGGACCAATTCTAAATCAAGCAGCTAGCGGTACTCAAGTTTATGCTACTAACTTGAGTGGACTACACTCTAACAACACTGTTGCTTATCTTTATACTGGTTGTTATAATTTAAATGGTGTAATAAATCCATCTCTGCAATTTGAAATGGCATTTGAACTGGAGCAAGATTATGATATTTTATATATAGAATATACTACAGATAGCGGTGATAACTGGAGTATATTAGGTAGTGCAACAGATCAAAATTGGTATAATTCAAACAGAAATCCAAATGGCATTGATTGTACAAATTGTGTAGGTGCACAATGGACTGGTATAGATACTGTAATGAGTACCTATACCTATGATTTGAACGCATTTAACGCAGAAAATAATATCTCTTTCAGATTTGTATTTATTTCTGATTCAGGAGTGAGAGAAGAAGGTGTTGTCCTCGACAATGTAGTCGTAACAGGTACATTAAGCAACGATAGTAACACTCTATCCGAATCCTATAAAATATATCCAAATCCTTCAAATGGTAATTTTACGTTATCATGGAATAGTAATGAAAGTTTTGATTACCATATCTATGATGTAACTGGTAAATTGATAACTACACGATTAAATAATTCTGGTGATAGTCACTCCATTAATATAAATAATGTAGCTCAAGGAATGTATTTTCTAAACATCTCAACTTCCATGGGCACTGTTACTGAAAAACTTATCATTAAGTAATTGAAAATGTCATGCGTTTTCACAATTTTAAAAGCTCGCAATAGATGCGAGCTTTTTTCATTTAACATAACGTTAATAATTAATTAAACACTCGAGTTGAATCTGAACTATTATTATCTTTCGTAACATTTATCAAATAAATCAACTAACCTTTTAAATTTGAAATCATGAGTTTAAAAAATACCTTACTTGCTTCATGCGCAGTGGCTATTGCAGTCACCTCTTGTAAAGAGCCTGTCAAAGATTACCCAGGTCTAGACATGACCGCAATGGACACTAGCGTCTCTCCTAAAGACGACTTTTACCGTTATGTAAATGGTAAATGGATCGACTCTACCGAGATTCCTGCAGATCAAACAGTTTGGGGTGGTTTTAATAAGCTTAGAAAAGATACTGATGCGGACATGCTCGCTATCTTAGATAGAGCTATGAATGATAAAGAGCTAGACCAGTCATCAGATCAAGCAAAAGCTGTTTTTGTATACCAAAGCATTATGGACACTGATGCGAGAGATAATGCCGGTTACGAACCATTAAAGCCATATCTAGCACAAATAGAAGCCGTTAAATCTGTTGATGAAATACCTACATTACTCGCTGAGTTATCTTCTAAAGGGTTACGTGGTTTTTATGGTTTTGGAGTTGGTCCAGATGCTCAAGATACGGACATAAACGTCGCTCAAATGAGACCTGGTTCTTTAGGTATGCAACGTGAATATTATGTAGACCTAGATGATGCCGACAATGTAGAAAAATTAGCAGCGTATGAAAAACATGTTGCACGCATGTTAACTCTAACTGGTACAGATGCGACGCAAGCAGCACAAGATGCTAAAACAGTTATTGCTATTGAAACACAAATGGCACAACCACGTCTGGATAAAGTAGCTCGCAGAAACCCACAATTGAGCTACAATCCTATGAGTTATGATGAATTCAAAACACTTGTACCATCAATAGACTGGGATGAATATTTTGATCAATTAGAGGTTAAAGATTTTGATAGAATTGTTGTTTCTCAGCCAGAATATATGACTGCATTAAATAGCATGTGGGATGATAGCAATTTAGAAGCTATGAAAACTTACATGCGTTGGACCATGGTTGATGCAGCAGCTACAATGTTATCTACAGAATTAGAAGATGCAAACTGGGATTTCTACAGTAAAACAATGCGTGGTGCAAAAGAACAACGTCCTAGAGATGAACGTGCCCTAGGAACGGTAAATGGTACATTAGGTGAAGCATTAGGTCAACTATATGTAAGTGAAAAGTTCCCAGCAGAGGCTAAAGCCAAAGCAAAAGAAATGATTGAATATGTCAAAAAAGCATATGAAGTACGCATCAATGGGTTAGACTGGATGAGTCCTGAAACTAAAGTGAAAGCTATAGAAAAACTTAATGGTATGACTATTAAAATAGGATATCCAGATCAGTGGAAAGATTATTCTGAAATGGAAATTAAAAGTCCTGCAAATGAAGGAACCTTATTTGATAACATGCTAGCTGTACAATCATGGAATTACCGTGATAATCTTAACAAATTGGGAGAAAAAGTAGACAAGACAGAATGGTTCATGTCTCCACAAACCGTGAACGCATACTACAATCCATACTATAATGAAATTGTTTTCCCAGCAGCTATTCTACAACCGCCATTCTATAACTATGAAGCAGACGCTGCTTTTAACTTTGGTGGTATGGGAGCAGTTATAGGACACGAAATCTCTCATGGGTTTGACGATAGTGGCGCAAAATTTGACGCAAATGGTAATATGACAGACTGGTGGACAGCAAATGATAAAACACAATTTGAAGACTTAGGTAAAGACCTTGCAAATCAATATAGTGCTATAGAAGTTTTACCTGGTGTTAACATCAACGGTGAATTCACATTAGGTGAGAATATAGGAGATTTAGGTGGAGTAAATGCAGCATATGATGCACATCAATTATGGATGCAAGATAAAGGCCGTCCAGAAGCGATAGATGGTTTTACACCAGAACAACGTTTCTTTTTAAGTTGGGGAACTGTATGGCGCACAAAAATGCGTGAAGAAGCTTTAAAACAACGTATTAAAGGAGATACTCATTCCCCAGGTATGTACCGCGGTTATGTTCCACTTCAAAATATTGATGCATTTTATGATGCTTTTGAAATAACAGAAACAGACGGAATGTACATTTCACCAGAGAATAGAATAAAAATTTGGTAACATATTATCCATAATAATTCAAAAGGCTTTCTTAATAGAGAGCCTTTTTTTATGTCATTGAAGTATATTTAAGCCAGCATTAAAGCTATTTCTATGAAACAATTTTTACTAGTCGCGTTAGTGGTGTTAGGTTCCGCTTTCGCGAAAGCGCAATCCTCATCAAAACAAGAGTATATAAAAGAACATTACATTAAAACCATTCACCAAATTGAGATGCGTGATGGAGTTAAATTATACACTCATGTTTATAGCCCAAAGGATACCTCTAAGGAGTATCCGATAATGATGCAACGCACATGTTATAGTGTACGACCGTATGGTGAAGACACCTATCCTAGTAGATTAGGTCCCAATGAAATCCTGATGAAAGAAGGATACATATTTGTTTATCAAGATGTACGCGGTAGATGGATGAGTGAAGGAGATTTTGATAACATGCGTCCTAACATACCTGGAAATGACGTGAACAACAAGCAAGATATTGATGAAAGCTCAGACACTTATGATTCTGTAGAGTGGTTAATTAACAACATCCCTAATAATAATGGTAAGGTAGGACAATGGGGAATTTCTTATCCAGGATTTTACACCGCAGCAGCTTTACCAGATGCTCATCCAGCACTAGTCGCTAGCTCACCACAAGCACCTATAGGTGACTTTTTCTTTGATGACTTTCATCATATGGGAGCGACTTTACAGAGTTATATTTTTGCTTATCCAGTTTTTGGTCATCAAAGTGAACCTACCACCGAAAGCTGGTACAATGATAAATGGGATCAATTGAGAGCAGCTGGTAGTATGGATGATTCTTATGCATTTAATATGGGCATCGGTCCATTAAAAAATGTAACAGAAAATATATATCCTGATAATTTTTTCTGGAACGACGTTGCTTCACATCCTAACTATGACGAATTCTGGCAAAAACGTTCTATTATACCACATTTAAATAATGTAGATCACGCAGTTATGACCGTAGGTGGCTGGTTTGATGCAGAGGATCTTTATGGACCATTAAATATTTATAAAAACGTAGAGCGCAACAACCCAAAAAATAAAAATAACACCATTGTAATGGGACCATGGAGCCATGGTAATTGGGCAAGAGAACCTGGTCATCAAATGGTTAATCACATCCATTTTGGCGATAGTTTATCGACTTTTTATCATAGAGAAATAGAAACTCCATTTTTTGAGCATCATTTAAAAGGAGAAAAAAATCCCGTTCTACCAGAAGCATATATGTTTGATACTGGATTAAAGCAATGGGAGAAATTTATGCAATGGCCGCCACAGCAAGATGAAATCGTGTTTAGTTTTGGTAAAAATGGGGAGTTGCTAATTAATAAAAAAGGTGATAAAAAAGCCACATTCTCATACATGAGCGACCCATCAAAACCGGTCCCATTTAGAAGTGAAATAACACCAGTTACATTCACACCACGTGCTTACATGACAGACGACCAGCGTCACGCTTCTAGAAGACCAGACGTGCTTACTTTTCAAACAGACATCCTTACTGATGACATGACACTTGCTGGAGAGATACAGGCAAATCTAGAAGTAATTCTTAAGGGAATTACAGATGCTGATTTTATCGTTAAAGTTATAGACGTTTACCCAGAAGACATGAAAAATGAAGAACATACACCAGAGCATGTCACTCTTGCAGGCTATCAACAACTAGTACGTGCTGAAACATTTCGAGGTCGTTTTAGAAATGATTTTTCAAAGCCAGAGCCTTTCAAAGAAGGTAAAAAAACTAGTGTTAACTTTCCTTTACAAGATGTGTTACATACCTTTAAAAAAGGTCATAGAGTAATGATTCAAATACATAGCACCTGGTTTCCTTACATAGATCGTAATCCACAAAAGTATGTAGATAACATATTTGAGGCGACAGAAAGCGACTTTACAGCTGGGCAAGTAACTATTACTGGAGCCAGTTCTGTAAGTGTAGGTGATAATAATGGTATAGAAATGCAGTTGCCTAAATTGAAGCAATAAATTTTATTTAGGATTTTAGTTTGAAATAATTATCTGCCCAATACACAAAACTATGTGTTTCATCGAATTTAAACACCGATAATCGTGATTATTCAAACTATTTCACCATATTCGTAATCCCTAAAACATATATCAAAATGGATACAACCTATTTACAAGAGAAGCGCCCTAATACTATAATGGCTACCGTTCTTTTTATAAAAGGTCTATTTAAATTGATAATCAAAACGTTCTTTAGTTTTTAAAGAACATCATTTTTTAACCAACTTATAAAAAATCTTCTTCCCTAGAGAAGATTTTTTTTTATGAATAATTTTGATACAAGGAATTCTTAAATATTTTGATTAATAGAAGTAATCACCATACCACTATTATGTAAGCTTTATCAACTTGCTAATAAGAAACTATCCATTAGGAATTGCAGCGATTAACTTCTTAGTATACTCACTTTGTGGATTGCGATAAAGTTCATCAGCTTCATTTTGTTCCTCGATACGGCCTTGGTTCATAACAATGACTTGATCACAGAAATATTTGACCACAGCTAAATCATGTGAAATAAACAGATAAGAGAACCCGTAGTCATCCTTAAATTCATTCAATAAATTTAAAACTTGGGCTTGTACAGAAATATCAAGTGCGCTTACCGACTCGTCACAAACAATTAATTCTGGTTCTAATGCAACTGTCCTCGCGATACCTATGCGCTGTCGCTGTCCACCACTAAACTCATGCGGATAACGATTAAATTGCTCTTGTGTCAACCCTACACGTTCCAGTAATTTCATTACGCGGTTTTTGCGATCAGTGTCACTATCTCCTACACCATGCCATTTCATGGGTTCTATAATAGCCTGACCTACTGTTAATCTGGGATTAAGAGAAGCAAAAGGATCCTGAAATATAATCTGTATTTCCTTTCTTAGAGAACGCATTTTATGTCCCCTAAGGTTTGTAATATTTTCTCCTTTATAAATCAATTGACCACTAGTAATATCTCGCAGCCCTAGTATCATATTACCTAATGTACTTTTACCACAACCACTTTCCCCTACTAGACCTAAAGACTCGCCAGCATATAAATTTATACTCACATCATTAACAGCAGTAAAATATTGTTGTTTCTTAAAAAACTCTTTTTTAAGTGGAAATTTCTTCACAACATTTATCAATTGCAATAATGGTTCTTGCTCATATAGTTTTTGGTGAGCACTAACACGTTCTGCCTGAGTCACTATTTCAGAAGGAACAGCATCTAACATAAAATCCTTAATAGTAGGTAATTTTTTGAGTCTAGTTGTTGTGTCCGGTCTTGCGGCTATTAAAGCTTTGGTATACGTCTCTTGAGCATTAAGAAATAGTTGGTCTGGTGTTCCTACTTCAACAACGCGACCTTTATACATCACAGCAATACGATCAGCAATTTCATGCACTAGTCCCAAATCATGAGAGATAAATAAAACACTCATTCCATATTCTGCCTGCAGCTCTTTAAGCAGTAAGATAATTTCTGTTTGAACGGTTACATCTAGCGCTGTTGTAGGTTCGTCTGCAATTAAAACTTTGGGCTTACAGGCAATAGCCATCGCTATCATTACACGCTGCATTTGTCCACCACTAATTTCGTGAGGATATTTATTAAAAGTCTGTTCAGGTATTGGAAGTTTTACTTTTTCAAAAAGATTGAGGACTTTTTTTTTAATTTCTTTACTAGTGAGCTTTGTGTGAATCGACAAAATCTCGGCTACTTGATGACCACACGTGATCGTCGGATTAAGAGAACTCATAGGTTCTTGAAAGATCATACTAATAACGCTTCCGCGAAAGCGTGACCAATCTAGACCATTCAATCGACGCAAATCTTTACCTTGTACAGATAGCTCATGGGCATCAATAATAGCACTCTTAACCGGTAAAAGACCCATTAATGCTTTAGAAGTAACTGATTTACCACTACCCGATTCTCCGACTACAGCAAGAATTTCATTTTCAAACAATTTGAGATTGACATCAAAAAGCACTTGATTCTCTAGTTTACCTTTTTTAAAGGAAACATTGAGATTTTTAACAACTACCAGTGGCTTATTTTGTGATGATTTGGTCATCTGTAAGTATTGATTCTAGTCGCAGTTTAAGAAGTATTTGAGCAACAGCGATAACGTCTTTTTCACAATATCTAGCAATACGGTTCACATCATTTTCTTCATAATATACATTACGTACTTGCGAACCATCAATATCATCCTTAGGTGATGGTATGCCTAAAACACGAGTCATTAATTTAAGAGAAGTAAAATGCTTATAATCACCAAACTTCCACAATTCCATGGTATCTAGATGTGGTACTTCCCATGGCTTCTTTCCAAAAAGATTAAGCTTTGCAGGTAGAGCTATTCCATTAATGATCATGCGACGTGCGATATAAGGAAAGTCAAATTCCTTACCATTATGAGCACAAAGCAAATGATGTCGCCCTGAGAAATGATCTTTTATAAGCGTACTAAACTCTTCAAGTAATTCTATCTCAGTTCCTGTAAAACTACGTACTCTGAACTGCCTATATGTACGATCTACAAAATACCCTACAGAAATACATACTATTTTACCAAACTCTGCCCAGATACCGGCACGATCGTAAAACTCATCAGGTGTAAACTCTTCTTTACGTTGATATTTGGTCTTATCTGCATAAAGTTGTTGGTCAATATCGTCCAATTCATTAAAAGATGGATGCAATGGAACTGTTTCTATATCGAGAAACAAAACATTTTCAAGTTTTAGAGCATCTAGCATAATGGTAGTATTACATTCCTAATTCATCTCCAGCATCGTCTTCAATTTCTAAGTCGTCTCCACCATTCTTATATTCGTCACAATCGACTATAATTGATAAATTCTCTGGTTCATCAAATTTACTTTTAGATATTTTTAAATTCTCATCGTTGTAAACAGACTTCATGTAGGAACCCCATATAGGTAATGCCATAGTAGCTCCTTGACCATAACGAGTGCTAGGAAAATGAACAGAACGATCTTCTCCACCTACCCATACGCCAGATACTAAGTTAGGAACGATTCCCATAAACCAACCATCAGAATTGTTTTGTGTAGTTCCTGTTTTACCGGCTATTTCATTTTTAAAATCATAAGGATAACCAGTCACTACACTTTTGTAGAACTTATTGTTTTTTGCCCAGCTACCTCTCAAACGGCTTCCACTTCCAGATTGAGTTACACCTTGCATTAATTTAAGAGTAACAAATGCGGTTTCGGGATTCATCACATCTCTAGTTTCAGGAACATATTGATAAAGAACCGTTCCATTTTTATCTTGAATACTAGTTACTAAAACTGGAGTATTGTAAATACCTTCATTTGCAAAAACACCATACGCGCCTACCATCTCAAATAGACTTACGTCTGCAGTACCCAATGCAAGTGAAGGAACAGGTGCCATTTCTTTAGTATTAATTCCTAAACGACCTGCAAGATCTATTACAGGTTGTGGTCCTACATCATCCATTAATCGAGCAGATATTGTATTTACCGAATGTGCTAAGGCATCTTTCAACGTTCTAATTGTACCATACCTTCCATTAGAATTGCTAGGTGTCCAATCTTTAGTATTACCATGTTTACCTGCTGGTATCGTATATTCTCCATCTGGTAATTCTTTACAAGGTGAGTATTTTAATAAATCAATTGCCGTTGCATATAAAAAGGGCTTAAAAGTAGATCCTGCCTGACGCACTCCTTTTTTAACATGATCAAATTTAAAATGTTTGTGATTAATACCACCTACCCAAGCTTTTACATAACCTGTTTGTGGTTCCATAGACATCATACCTACTTGCAAGAATTTCTTATAGTAGTATATTGAATCACGTGGTGTCATTACTGTGTCACGCTCGCGACCTGGAGCCTGCCAGTCAAAGACAGTCATCTCTGTTTCTTTATCAAAACTTGCAAGAATTTCTTTTTCTGACTTGCCTTCTTTCTTCATTAATTTCCATCTTTCTGAAACTTTAATGGCGCGCTTAATTGAAGATTCTACCTGTCTAGCTGTAATATCTCTAAACGGAGCCGTTTTCAATTTCTCGTTTTGGGAATCAAACTCAAGCTGTAGGTTTGCCATATGTGCTACCATAGCATCTTCAGCATATTTTTGCATGCGACTATCTATGGTTACATTAATTTTTAAACCATCGTTATAGAGGTTATAATTCTCTCCGGTTTCTGGATTAGTATTACTAGCTGCCCATTCTTTTAGCCAGTCTCTCAAGTATTCACGGAAGTATGTTCCCATACCGTCATTATGTCCTTCTGGTGTAAAGTTTAATTTAATAGGTTGCTCTCTAAGGCTATCTTTAGTAGCCTCAGTCATTTTACCATTGCGCACCATTTGTACAAATACCTGATTACGACGACCAAATGATTTTTCTTTAGATATTTCTCGATAAGGATTGAACTGTCTTGGATTTTTGAGCATGGCTACAAAAACCGCACTTTCTTCTACAGTTAATTCCTTAGGCTCTTTACCAAAGTAAATATTAGATGCTGATCGTATACCTATCGCTTGTTTTAAGAAATCAAACTGATTTAAATACTGAGTGATGATTTCTTCTTTTGTGTATTGTTTTTCTAGACGTGTAGCGATAATCCATTCTCGGATTTTTTGAATACCGCGTTCAATTTTATTACTACTGCGCTGCTCTGTAAAATACAGTTTTGCGAGCTGTTGCGTGATGGTACTTGCACCACCTTTTTGCCCTAAAAAGGCAAATGCTCTAGCGGTACCATAACCATCAATACCACTATGATCCCAGAAGCGCTCATCTTCTGTAGAGACTAATGCATCGATAAGATTTTGTGGTAAGTCGTCGTATTTAACTGGTTTACGATTATCTGTATAGAAGCTACCTAGCGTTTTACCATCTGCCGTAACGATTTCTGTTGCCAGTTCAGATTGTGGGTTTTCTAATATGGTGTGATCTGGTAAAGAACCAAAAATTCCCCAGGCGGTAAGTAAAAATAGTAGTATTACCATTCCTATACCGACAAATACTAGTTTCCAGAATAGTTTAACATTCTTCTTAGTCTCTTGCTCTTTTTGAGCTTTTTGTGCTTTAGTTGCTGCCATGTTGCACTTGTTTTTCTATACTATAACCTATATCGAGCACTCCATCTAATTGAGCAATACCGTCTACAGAACCATTTTTTCTCATTGCGTGACGTAAGGTGAGTAGGTAAGTTCCGCTTTCGCGAAAGCGTACTCCTTCCTTATACCACAATTTATTTTCATAAATATCACTATAGCCTGAACCCAAGAACTGTCCTTGTGGTGTTGCCATATTATACTCTAATGTATCGGTAACGATTTTTCCTTGTGGAAATTTCATTTCGGCGATTAAGTATAAGTTACTATATGCATAATCGTGATTATTTCTCATGTGGAGAAACATATCATATGTATTTACTGTATCCACTGGCTGAATTTTGAACACAGGTGCTTCTAATAGTGGCCATTGTGCATCACTAAAAGCTATTGATTGCGAATCAACTAAATTCTGATCGCATGATACTAAAGTTAAACAACTTAAAATCAAAAATACAGTAGTTCTCATTACTCGCTTTTCTTAGGTGGTCTATTGCGATTATTAGGCCTTTTCTTCCGTGGTTTATTTGTAGCCTTCCCATCACCATTTGGTTTTTGATTTGGTTTAGTTTGTGGTGTATTGTTTCCTTCTTTTGATTTATTTTTATGAACCGGCTTTCTCCTTGGCTTAGGTTTTTGTGTATGCTCTTTAGGTTTTTGCTCTTTAGATTGCGGAGATTTATTTTGTGAACTCTTATTGTGATTTTTTTGCGTTGCTTTATGTTGAGCTGGACTATCCTGTCTAGGTCCACGTTTATTACGACGCTTTTTACGTTTTTTATTTTTAGTAGTGGTTTGATCAAAACGTGTTAAACTATCCTGACCTACTACATTTTCAAAATTAACTTCTTCAATAACTAAGTGCTCTGCGGCATATTCTTCAATACCGGCCACTTTTTCTTTAGCCTTATTCTTAGTAACTATCTCGTGTACTTGAGTGGTAGTTAGCGTATGCCAGTTCATCCACTCACCTTCATAGCAGTACCACATAAGACCTTTAAAGATGTCTATTTTCTGGCAAACTGCAGTTCCCTTTTCTGTATATAACTTTTGGTTTTGCTTAGGAAAATCTTTAAGAGCATCCATGTAAGAGTCTAGCTCATAATTTAAACAACACTTCAATTTCCCACATTGTCCTGCAAGTTTTTGCGGATTTAAAGAAAGGTTTTGATAACGTGCGGCACTGGTGGTTACAGATCTAAAGTCTGTCAACCAAGTTGAACAACATAACTCACGACCACAAGATCCTATACCACCTAATCTAGCTGCCTCCTGACGTAAGCCTATCTGACGCATTTCTATACGAGTTTTAAACTCTGATGCATATTCTCTAATTAATTGACGGAAATCAACGCGTTCCTCTGCAGTATAGTAAAATGTTGCTTTAGATCCATCACCTTGAAATTCAATATCTGATATTTTCATTTGAAGGTTTAAACGAATTGCAATTTCTCGAGCACGCACCTTCATAGGTTCTTCTCTCTCGCGAGCTGCTTTCCATTTATCTACATCGGTTTGAGATGCGATACGATAAACTTTAGGAAGGTCATCCTTCTCATATCGTATTTTCTTTTTCTTTAATTGCACACGGACTAGTTCACCAGTAAGGGTAATAATACCTATATCATGACCAGTCTCTGTTTGTGTGGCAACGATGTCGCCTATTTTTAATTGTAAGTTTTCAGAGTTAACAAAATACTCTTTGCGACTATTTTTAAATCTGACTTCTACATAATTAAAAGGTGCCTGACCATCTGGCAATTCCATGTTTGCTAACCAGTCAAAAACCGTTAATTTATTACATCCACTAGTACCACAAGTACCATGGTTTTTACAACCGCCTGGAGTTCCACCACCGGTTCCACAACTATTACAGCTCATTAATCCTACGTATATATATTGAAGTCCAAGTAATTAACCTACTGGACTGAATCATTTTTATCAAACGTAAATATAGGGAAATAAGTATAGGGAAATAAAGGACTCTTAAGGAAGAAAAGGAATCATTAAAGATGATAAACCGAACTAAAACAAAAAATCCCAACCATTACTGATTGGGATTTTGCTCCTCTTCTTGGGCTCGAACCAAGGACCCTCTGATTAACAGTCAGATGCTCTAACCAACTGAGCTAAAGAGGAATGTGATATACACATTACTAAAACTAATTTGCTTTAGCGAGCGCAAATATAAAACGTTTTTTTATTTGCCGCCAAATTTTTTTAAACAATAATTAAAAATACTTTAAAAGAAATTTTCTGATATCGCCTTATATAGGTCATTTCCATTTGCATAGAGCATTAAAGCAAGTAAAATAAATATTCCTATTAACTGTGCACGCTCTAAAAATTTATCTCCTGGCTTACGTCCTGTAACTATTTCATAAAGTAAAAACATCACATGTCCACCATCTAAAGCCGGTATAGGTAAAATATTCATAATAGCAAGTACAAAAGAAATCCATGCTGTACGTTCCCAGAATTTACGCCAGTCCCATGTATCTGGATATAATTTTGCAATAGTTCCAAAACCACCTAACTGACTTGCTCCTTTTTTAGTAAACACATATTTAAATTGCTTTACATAATCCTGCATGGTCCAATATCCATGAGAGATTCCTTTATTAACGCTTTCCCCAAAGCTGTAATCTAGCTTTGTAGCTGTAGCATATTCTACCGTAGGCTTTTTTCTAAAACCTAAAATACGTTTCTTATTGTCTTTAAAATTGATGGTTTTAGTCTGTACCATTCCATTTTCATTTTGAATCTTTAATTCAAAAGGAGTGCTGTCATTTACCACATGATTTATAGCATATGTGTAGTCTGTATTATAAGAAATAGGATAACCTGCCATTTCTACAATAGTCATCCCTGGCTTGATACCTATTGAATCTGCTAACGTCCCTGGTTGTACTTCACCTATCTCAAACGGAAACCTAGGTTCTAAAGGTCCCATGATATCTGCATAAAATACACGTTTACCTATATCTTCTGGAATACTAATATCTACAGAACTACCATCTCTTATTACAGTAACGGTTTCCACATCTCTAAAAACAAGGCGATTAACCAAATTATCTGCAATTTGCAAAGTATCACCATCGACTAATAATATTTGATCTCCATTCTTAAATCCTATTTCTTGTAATACTGGCGGCATTCCAAAACCATATTTATAATCGCTACCGGTTGCTTGTTCTCCACCATAGGTGAAAAAAATCATAATATAGATAAAGAATCCTACTATCACGTTAACCACGACACCACCTAGCATGATTATTAAGCGCTGCCATGCAGGTTTAGAACGAAATTCCCAAGGCTTAGGTTCCTCGGCCATTTGCTCTTTATCCATACTTTCATCAATCATTCCAGCGATTTTCACATAACCACCTAACGGTAACCATCCTATACCGTATTCTGTCTCGCCTATTTTTTTCTTAAAAAGTGAATATTTAATATCAAAAAATAAAAAGAACTTCTCTACTCTTGTTTTAAATAAACGTGCAGGAATAAAATGTCCTAACTCATGTAGAACGATTAGTAATGAAAGACTCAGTAAAAAGTTTATGGCTACTACCAGATATGGATGCATTGCTGTTGTAATTTAACGAGCGCAAAAATAGGCCTTTGCACTCATTATACACAATCTATATGGTTAATTGGTATAGAGTAAGATTAGCTTTTTGAAGAATGATTGCCGTAAAATGGGACGTTTAGTGTAAGAATTACGCTTTCGCGAAAGCGAGATCAACATCTATTAATTTAAAAAAATCTTTTAATAACAAAAATACCATTAAGCCTTTACGAAAGTGTCCGACAAAGACTAGAGCAGCTCATAATTAGGTTGTAGTTTTGTAAAAAAGTATTACTAATGCTTGAATTTCTGATTAAAAATAAATGGCGAGCGCTATTCATGCTCGTATTAAGTACCGTAATTTTTCTGGCTATACAGCATGCCTTAACTCCTAAGAAGACACTTGCTATTTTACAACCTGATCAATTTGATCCTACATTAGTAGATGATAGTATGTTGTTTGTAAAAAAGTATCATAAGGTTGCGCCTTTTAAATTAATAAATCAAAATGGCGATACGATAACTGAGAATGATTATAAGAATAAAATATATGTAGCAGACTTCTTTTTCACAACGTGTCCGACTATATGCCCTACTATGACTAAAAATATGTCTGTGCTACAGGAAGAATTTAAAGATGATGAAGAAGTAGTGTTTTTATCCCACAGCGTTACTCCAGAGTATGATACACCTGCTATTTTAAAAGCTTATGCGGTTGAGAAAGGTGTACTAGATTATAAATGGAATCTCGTAACTGGTAAAAAAGAAGAAATTTATAATCTAGCACGCAAATCTTATCTTGCTGTAAAAGATGCTCCTTATGGAGGCCAGTACGATATGGTGCATACTGAGAACTTTATATTAGTCGATAAAGAAGGTAGGCTACGTAGTCGTACTTATGACGGCACTGATATGGAGGAAATTGAAGCTTTAATTGATGACATCTACATCCTTAAAGCTAGTTACAGTGAGTAATTATGCTGCCATACGACCTTCCCAACTTACATTTCCTGTATAAACTTCAAGTCCATCATTAGTTGCTAGTTGAAATTGTGGCGCTGTTGCAGCAAATTGAGCTGTCAAATTGTAAGAGTACCAGATACTCATTAACATTAATGGAATTTGTACTGCATCTTTAAATCCTAGTTTTGAGTCATCCATGTGTACCCAACGCTCTAATGGTTGCTCATACATTTTATTCATAATAGCTTTTCTACCAAAGTGTTTCTTCATTCTTAAAAATATCTCTACGTCAAATAACCATCTCGTTAAAAACTGCTTATCATAAGCTAGTGGAATGATATCTCTTTTAAAGACTTTTGCTCCACATTGAGTATCTTCAATAGGTAATCCTAAAATCATAAAGATGAATAATTTAACTATCTGAGAAAATAGTTTTCTCAATACATTACGCTCTATCTGTCCTTCACCTTTACCTCTAGAACCATATACCATTGTTAGCTCATCATTATTATGCAAAGTATCTACCAACTTTTTAAAGTCTTTAAAGTCGGTAGATAAATCTGCATCAATAAAACCTATGTAATCAATATCTTCTCGATTAAATAAATATCTAGCTCCAGATCTTACAGCAGCAGCTTTTCCTGCATTCTTTTTCACATCTACGATACTTACTCTATTAGGAGTTTCTCTTTGCATCTTATTTAATACATCTAGAGTGTTATCTTTACTTCCATCATTTACAAAACATAAATGATAGTTTTCATGCGATTGAATAAATGCATTAAATGCAGCTGTGTCTATTCTTTTTTCTTCGTTGTAGCAAGGGATGATAATTCCAGTTTTCATAATAATTGATGTTTAATTATGACCCAAAATTAGGCGTAGAAGAGGCCTTAAAATGGCGATTTTCGCTGGGCGCGAATTAAGTGTAGACGAATAGTAATTTACTATAGTTCAATGCCAGTGAACGGATGCTGCGGTTGTCATATCTTTATCACATCATTAATTGATAGACCTTGAAGTTGAAAAAAACCACCAATAAGCTTTTAATAGCAGCTCTATTTATAGGGATTGCTTTTCATGGTAGTTCTATATTTTTTACTCTAGAAACTACATATGATGCTTTAATACATCTATTCTTTGCAGAACATTATGCCAGTAGCTGGTTTGAACCATGGAATTATAAATGGTACACCGGTTTTACGGTAATGAGTTATCCACCACTTGTACATCAGTGTATCGCCTTGTTAAGCTATATAGGTGGTTTAAAGTTTGGGATGTTTACAGTTGCTATTATTGCTATCATTCTATTTATTACAGGTGTATATAGATTTTCCTTACTTATAACATCTAGCAGAAAGGCTGCTGGGTATGCTGCTCTTCTAGCTGTATTTTCTTCTTCTTTCCTTGAGACACTTCATATCTTTGGACAACTACCCAGTATTATAGGGATCTCTATTTTAATGCATTCTTTACCAGAGATATACCTATGGCTCAAAACCGGGAATTATAGATATTACTTCACATCACTTTCTCTCATATCTGTTACTGTGACCTCGCATCACGTGACACCTATATTCGGGATGGTTTTCTTTATTTTTCCATTAATAGGTATGGTTATTATGGATCATGCTAGAGAACAGGTAAGCTCAACAAAAGAAATTACATTTAATATTTTTTTAAAAAGCTTCTTAAAGTTATTTAAACGCATCGTCGGATTTGGAATGTCTTCACTAGTCATAATAATAGGATGTATTCTACCCTATTGGATCAACACAAAGAACAACCCTATAACCCAAGTTCCCATACCACATGGCTCTAGAGACAATTTTTTAGAAGTTACTTCTTCTGGACTTGTGTTTTTCTTGATTCCATGGGGAATACTTCTAATTATACTGCCTTATATTTTTTATAGGTATTACAGTAAAAGATACCTGTTCTTTGGACTTTCTATTACCATATTAACGGTATTGGGGACAGGCGGCACCACACCTATTCCTAAAATGTTTTTGGGAGAAAATGCTTTTAATATTTTAACCTTAGACCGATTTACTTTATGGGCGTCAATTATGTCCTTACCTATGCTAGGTGAATTTGCTTTTAGGTTTATTCAAGGTGATATTAAGGCTCTTATACAGCTTAAGTTAGGAGCAGTATATCATAGACTCGCTGGGGCAATCTTAGCAGGACTTTTTATTGTGATGATTATCTTTACCATGACTTTAGGGTATTTTAGACCATCACAGCCTGCAAAGATTAAGATGCTTCCTATTGTTAACTTTTTAAGTCAGGACCAGCACGATCACTGGAGATATTTAACACTTGGTTTTGGAGATCAAATGGCATGGCTAGCAGCACAAACTAAGGCATTAAGTGTTGATGGTAATTATCATAGTGCTAGAAGGCTTCCAGAATTAACCACTAGACCAATAGAAAGATTAGAAAATTCAAAATTTAAAGGTGTAGAAGGTATAGGTTCACTGCAACAATTCTTAACCGTTCCTGAAAAATATAACCTTAAGTATATTTTTTCAAACGATAAGTTTTATGATCCCATGTTGTATTTCTGTGGATGGCAGCGATTAGAGCAACTAGAAAATGGTATTATGGTATGGGAAAAAATGAATGTTCCACCACTATCTAATATTTTACCATTAGTCGACGTTCCTCAATGGCAAAAAATCCTCTGGGGAATAATGCCTATCCTAACTATTCTAGTTGCGTTTTTCTTGAACATTCAATTAATGCTAACCAGGATGCTTAAATATAGAAAGACAGCAACTGCAGCCTATTTAAAAATACCAGATCAATACACACCTTTTAAAGGTTATTTACTACACACCTTACACGTTTGGTCATTATTATTATTTATTATTTCATGCTACGGACTTTACATCTTTTATATAGAAAATAACACGCAACATAGTCCCGAAAATGTAGTTCTAGCCTATTATGACGCAATAGACTTTAAAGAGTTTGAGAAAGCACATGGGTATATCAACCCTAAACGAGATTTACCTCTAGATCAATACATGTTACAAATATCTGTTACTGATGGTTTATTAAGTTCTTATGCAAAACTAGATAACATTGAAACTATTGTTTTGGAAAGAACAGATAAAACGGTGAGCTTAAAAGTTCTTACAGAATGGATTACACCACTTGAAAAAGTCCAAAAAACCGATTACATCACAGCTATTGAACACCATGGAAAATGGTTTGTTGAGCCCGAAGAAGTAGAAACCGATTTGCCTCCTAATCAATTATTTACTGAAAATAAAACTGTATTCTTTAATCAAGGACGAAGACGTATCAGTACTGAGCAAACATATCATGAGGATATACTGAAACAACCATCACTTGAGATTTTAAATGCAAAACTAGTTGAATGTGAAGATCATTATTATGTTATTGGTGAGGTGCAAAACATCGATACAGTACCGGCAGATGTGGTACTTAAAGCATCGTTATATGATATTGAAGATAAAGAACTAGCAAATCATAATGCAAAGTTTGTGGTAAAACACAAATTAATGCCTAAAGAGATTAGTAGCTTTAAAATTAACTTTGAAGGTATCGCTTGGACTAGTATAAATGACTCGATTCCTAAATCCTTTAATCCAGATCAATATACACCAGTAGATTTTAAAAATAAACCTGCTGTGTTTAATATTCAAGCAGCTGGTAACGTCGCTAACACTGACTTATATAAAGGTCTTGCCATCAGTAACATCAATATTAAAGAAAAGAAAGTAACTGGACAATTATTCAATACAGGCACGCAAGAGCCTACGGTACCACAACTAATTATCTCATACTACGATAGTGATAAACAATTAGTATGGGTAGATTACACATTTATAAAAGATGCCGTACGTCCGCAACGCAAACAACATTTTGAATTTGACCTATTAACAGATACACAGATTAATTTACTAAGTTCAGATATGAGTAATTGCTATGTAAATGGATTGCCTAATGAAGATGTTGCCAATAAAATTATTCCAACTCGAGATACTAAGGCATCCTTAAATGCCTTGCAAAAAATAGAAAATAGTACGTATCCATACATCAAATTAGAAACTAACGCATATATAGGAAACCCAAAATAATGAGTTTAAAATCTATAGCTTTATTGATCTCTGTAATATTGATTTTATCGAACAGTTTCATGCAACATGAAACTGTTACTAATAATATTTATACACCGGTAGATCATCAACAAATGTATACTGCTGGTGCAAGAATTGATTTAAGATTTAAAGGCGATGGAACTAATGCTCCAGAACTATTAATCACCTACAATCTGGGTAGCACACTTATTAGTCCTCAAACTCAAAACAACATCCTTACCTATCGCTTACCACCATTTATAAGTCATAATTCAGGTACTGTAAAGTGGATGCTATTAACCACAGCATTACAGGGCGACTTTTATATACAATCAAATTCTGAAATTGTAGAGATAGAAACCTATGTAGGTCCACCTAGTATTATAGCAGGAAACACAGACTATAGTATGGTAGTCTCTATACCTTTAGACATCTATGATAACGTGCAAGAAGAAGGTACTGCCGTATCATTTCATTACAATAAGGGAATATTAGAATCTCAAAATATTTCTAAGGTTAAAAACTTAATTGCTCACGATTACATTTACAGTTCTACTGCCATTGGTCCTATTCTTCTCGCTGCAAACTCAGGAAACAAGTTTAGTAAAGAGTTTATAGTAGATGTAAAAGCAGGATTGCCTGTAGATTTTACGCTTTCGCGAAAGCTTAATCATTCCTATGCAGATGGGAATCAACTAGCAACCTTTTCCACCTCAATACTTAAAGACTCGTATGGAAATACGGTTAGTGATGGAACATTGGTCGTTTTTTACATCACAACTAGTTCTGGCGTGATATTACAAACTACTGGAACGACGATCAAAGGAATCGCAACAGCAAGCATGATTCACCCAGAAAAGGCAGATAGTTGGTCAGTGACGGCTGCTGTAACAGGTATGGCAAGTAGCAACACTATCAACTTAGAGTTTCAACAAGTTTTTGATGATTATGAGATTCAACTTTTAGAAGGTAACCGATCAATTATTGTAGGACCTTTAAAGAGTTTTATGGGACAAATCATTCCTGATGGTGTAACCGTTGAACTGAAGATAGTAGGACAATCCATAGAAGAAACTTATCTTAAACAGTCTTATAATGGAAAAGTAAGGTTTGAACTCAACCCAGATTTAATTCCTAAGGGAAATTATGACCTTAACATTACGGCAGGTGGTATTACCAAAACATTTAAAAAAGTAAGCTTTGAATAATACCAATAAGAACATACTGCGCAGTGGCTTAATTTTATTTTATATATTAATAATCGCTCTGATCACATTTGGGATAAGTAGTTTATACAGCTATTTAAATACTGGTGCAGATCGCAGTAAAATGCTGCATACAGAGCAAATACAAGATCGTTATTACATTCCTATTATTAAATGGAATACCACTAATGTTGAAGGTCGACAGGTGGATGCCACTACATTAAAATCTGTTGAAGAAGATTATTTAAACGCATGGTATGTAAAAGCTAGAGCATTAAAAAACAACACATTAACTGGTATTGAAGATTATTATACTGAAAATGCCACAAAAAAAGTTACTCAATTAATAAAACACAACTTAAGTCAACAGATTAACGTAGAGATGACCACATTAGAGCATCATCCTAAAATTGAATTCTTTAGTGAAGATGGACAATTAATCGTCTTAACAGATCATAATGTTTTAGAATATCACCAACTTTTTAAGAATGAAAAGTTTATCGGTAAATCCACTACGATAAATACATACAAAGTTATTCTATTACTAGAAGATGGGTACTGGCGTGTGAGACAGATGATTAAAGAATCGACTAAAGATGGATTACAGAAGTCTACTTCTAATGATCTAAAAATGAGCTTAAAGGGAATTAATTATTATCCTAAAAATTCACCTTGGGATACTTTTGGTCCTTTATTTCATAAAGACACCATTGCTGCAGATTTTAAAATCATTAAAAATGCTGGATTGAATAGCGTCAGAGTATTTGTAGGATATGAAGATTTTGGTAAGGAGTATGTGCTTCAAGAAAAAATAGATAAATTATTACTTCTACTGGATCAAGCTCAACAAGAGGACTTAAAAGTATTAATTACATTATTTGATTTTTATGGAGATTATTCAGTCAGTGATTGGACTATGACACAAAAACATCTTATTAGTGTTGTTAACGCTGTTAAAAATCATGATGCCCTTTTAGGTTATGATTTAAAAAATGAACCTGATCTCGATTTTGATTCCAGAAAAAAACAAACTGTGGAATCTTGGTTAATTCATATGTTATATAGAGTTAAATCAATCGATAATCATCATCCTACCACGATAGGATGGTCTAACATTTCTAGTGCCCAGTCATTAATAGAAGAGGTGGACTTCATTACCTTTCATTATTATGATTCTCTAGTCGAGTTTGAAAACGCTGTGGTAGAGCTTAGAAAAGTTACAGGAGATAAAAGTATTGCTGTAACAGAGTATGGGATGAGCTCGTACTCTGGTGTTTGGAATTTGATGGGATCTGATGAAGATGATCAAGCGTTGTATCACAAAGAAGCCCAAGAACTTCTTAAAAAGAATAAACTTTCATTTATGTCTTGGACTCTTTATGACTTTGAATCCATACCTGAAAGCGTTACTGGAACACTTCCATGGCGTAGAAATCCACAAAAATATTATGGGTTTCTAGATTCCAGGGGAAAGAAAAAATCTTCGTTTGAGTATATTACTAGCCAGCGTTAAGAGAGATTACACCTCTTTTTTTACCTTGTTTAATTTGATTGAAAGCCGTTAAGTACATTTCTGTAATTCTACTCATAGGGTGAGATGTAGCTGCTTTAAAGTTAGCTTTGGCGATAGCTATTCTATGCGCTTCGTTTGTCAATATAGCCTCTATAGAATAAGCAAGGCTTTCAACACTTTCGGGCTCAAAGAACTCACCTCTATATCCTTCATCTTGCGTTAATAAAGCTAGGTCTCCAAGATCTGGCATCACAACGGCCTTTCCATAACTACCAGCCTGATGTAATACACCAGAACTACCTGTTGTAGATGTATATGGAAATACAACTACTGCACTATCATTAAATAATACTGGTACTTCTTCTTCTTCTACATAGCCAGTAAACCTTAACTGATCGACATGATTATATTGTTTTTTTACGTTTTCTAAATATCCAGGGACGTTAGGGTTATCTGTTCCTGCAATTACTATTTCTATATCTAAATTTGTTCTTTCTCTAACTAATTCTACAGCATCAATCATAGACTCAACCTTTTTATAGGTACCGAATTTACCAAAGGTCATAACTTGTAAAGGTCCTTGAGCAATGGCATAAGAAGGCTCTTCTGTTGCAACTTCAAAAGTGCCATGAGGTATAAGTATTACATTTTTTGCGTTATATTTTTTCTCTAGAATTTGCACATATTTGTTCATTGTTACTGCCACAATATCTGCTTGTAAGATAAGTTTAGTAAGTATCGTTCCTATCAAGCCATACAAGGCCGTAAGCACTTTATTATTTGTAAAACCTGCACTACCTAAATCAACTTCTTCTAAAATGTTATGAAGTAAAACTATGGTTGGAATCTTTTTAATTTTACAAATAAGAGGTAGCATTAGACCTAATGCTGCAGCTATTTTTTTATCTCCAAATTTCATGAACTGAAGATTAAACAGAACGTTATCTGGTTGTGTTTCATTAATGGCTGCTGTAACATTTTTAATATTCCAATAGCTATTAAAAGACCAGCATTCTTTAACGGTAATCTTACAACCATCAGCTTCAAAACTTAAGTCTTTATCGCCACTTGTTTTATCAGTAAGTAAAACGATTTCTGTAATCTCATCTTTTAATCTAAAGCTTTTAACTAGGTGAAAAGCATACTCATTTAAAGTTACTTTACTAGGTGGATATGCTGTTACAATGGCTAATTTCATGATTATTGTTTTTAATTACAGGACAAATTTGGTAATAATTAACCGTGTTTTATAGATAATAAGATTGGTTGACTATAAGTGTAGACGAGTTGCATTTATCTGTAGATAAGTGGTATTAAGAGTTTTTACCAATCATAAAGTATACAATTTGCATTACCATTAAAATGGTCATTGCAATAATTTGAACGAGTACGACTTGCTCAAGGTCTTGATGATAAAACATTATAAGGAAGATTTGAGCTAAGCCCATTATACCAGATATAATTACTGGCTTGTACTTACCTAAAGAAAGGAAGTAGTAAGAAAAGATATTTGCAATAGCAAATAATGATGTTGCGATAGCATACTTCCATAAAAGTGGTGCTATTTCTAGATAAGCCTGACCGAATAAGATCTCTACCACTAATTCTGGAAATAACGCCGTACCAGCAATAATAAATAGGCATAATAGTGATATATAACCTACATATTTGAATAGTAATGTCTGTGTTTCTTTACCATCTTTCTGTAACGTAATTACTTTGGGCAATAATAACATGACAAACATCCACGCCATAAAATAAACGACTCTTCCTATAAGAGCAAGAGAAGCATATAAACCTGCCTCAGTATCTTCAAAGTAATGTTTAACTAATAGTATATCACTATTATTGATGATAATTTGCGTTAATTCATAGAAAAGAGTTACTAAAAAAAAACGTTTAATTTGTTTTGATAAAACGGTGTCAATTGTAGCTGATTTCAACTGGAGCAATGACGACATTTTAAATGGGAATAAACCGAATAGTAGTGAAACTAAAATTCCAATAGACACGATTAGAATTGGGTCTATTTTTAAAAAATAAAGTAATAATAATGTAAGTCCCAATCTGACTAACATTTCAGATTGATATGTAATAGCCAGGCCTTTAAAATCATTTTTGCCTTGCAGGAAACCACGATTCACACTCATTAAAAAATAAAATGGGACAGCTATACCAAATATGATGAACATATTTTTACTTGTGGTATGAAATAAATCCTGTAGCTGACCAGACAGTAACATAATCGCTAGGCCTGCAATAAGTCCTACAAACAGAGAGGATTTTAAAATTCTCTTTAAAAAAGAAGGTAGTTGCGAGTTTTCAAGAAGGACAGAATATTTTGCTGTGACTAACTGAAATGTCATCGCTAGAAAAGATAGAACTAGTAAAAAGGTAATTAATATAGCCGCATCTGCAAATTGTGCTGGACCCAACCATCTACCTAGGACCAAATTATAAATATAATTACCACCATTAACAACCAGAACGCTCAACATAAAAAGCTGTTCAGGCGAAATTTTTTTTCTAGTTAATGAAGTGATTAATTGCATGACTATTTTCTTATTATAGATTAAGCTATTGACCTATAGCGATATTCGTTATAGATATCCTTATATCCATTACCGGAAATATAAATGTTTTTATCTGGACGTAAAGAATATGACATTATTGTCATAAAAGCTGCAACACCATTTTGATCGATTAATTTTAGACCATCAATATTGATATTTACCTCTGCTTCTTCATCTAGAAGAAAATTGATGTGGTTGACTAAGCAGTTAGAGGTAGTTGCATTTAGTATTCCAGATAATTGATAAATTCCTTGTGTTCTTTTAATAGTAAGTGACATAATGCTATATTTAAAAATGAGTATTTGTTTATTATTACATTGCAAATATGTCACTGATCTATGGGTTAAAACCGTATATTTCGTTTAGTGACGATTAAGTGTAGACGAATGAATAATATCTAATGATGAAATCTTTTCAACCCTATTTGCAAATAGCGCTCAAAAAAGGCGTTTTCTCTATTATCGCCTTATTTGTAATGCACATAGGATATAGTCAAAATATGAATCCAGGTTTTCAATTACTTGAAAAAGGGGATTTTAAACAGGCCAAAACTTTTTTTACCGATATCTTAAAAGAGCACCCTAATAATAAAACTGCTCAACTGTGTTTAGGAAGAGCAACTGGATTAAGCGGTAATCCAGATGAAGCAACACTTATATTTCAAGAGCTTTTAAATAAATATCCTGAAGATTTTGAAATCAAATTAAATTATGCAGAATCTTTACTTTGGAATAAAAAATATACTGCTGCAAAATCATATTATAAAAAGCTTTTAAATGAAAATGATCAAAGTTTCCCTGCAGTTTTAGGCTATGCAAATACCTTATCAAATTTAAAGGAATATCCTCAAGCACAAGATTACATTAACAAGGCACTGGTCATTGATCCTGGTAATCCTAACGCACTGACGTCAAAAAAATACATCCATCTAGGTTATTCTAATCAACTGGTACAAAAGCAATCTTATGAACAAGCTGCTCAACTTTTAAAAGATAATTTGACATTTTTAGAATATGATACCGAGACGTTACAAGTCCTGGCTAATACATATCTTATTGCAACACAGGTTGACAGCGCCTTAATCACTTATCATAAAATAAATAGAACTCCTACAGATAGTATCATCTCCTTAAATGGTATCTCTTTAGTACAACATCTTAAAGGGAAAGAAAAAAAAGCATTACAATATTCGAGCAAGGCCATGTCTTCCTTACTACCTTCTACTTTAGAAAATATTGAAAGACAGACTATAGAACGTCATATACAAGCCCTCATATGGAATGATAAATATCAAGATGCTGAACATATGATTGACAATCAGATAGAACAGTCGGGTCCAGAGAACTGGCTACTATCTTTAAGAGCTACATTGAATATTTATAAAAGTAATTTTAATAAAAGTATAGAAGATTATAATTTGATTTTGGCTTCTGACAGCACCTCATTTGATGGTAATTTAGGTAAATCAAATGCGCAAAAAGCGACAGGAGATTATCTCGCTGCATATATATCTGCTAGTAAGACCTTAGAGATTTTTAAAGACCAAAAAGATGCCTTACAGTTTATCAAAAAACTAGATGAACAATTCACACCAGTGGTTAAGGTTAAACCAAGTTATAGTTTTGATAACGGAGATAATGAGGCCTATAACCTAGATGTTAATCTTACAGTCCCTACAAGTACAAAATTTGCCTTTTTAGCAAATTATAATTATCGAGACACATTCAACAATCCACTTTCATCTCAGGCTACTACACAACTTTTCCAACTAGGTGCTGCATATGAATTTTTACCTAATTTAAAGCTTAAAGGAATTGCAGGTATCAACAGTATCAACGCAGACAACAGTAGTTATACAGAGTTTATTTCAGATGTTTCATTACAGATTAAAACGATTAAGTTACAATCAATCGACATAGGCTATAAAAGAAATGTAGAGAGTTTTAATACAGCTTTATTAGAACGTCAATTAGTACAAAACAACTATTATTTAAATTATAATGTGAGTACTAATTTTAAACTGGGATGGTTCACTCAATATTTTTATACCTCACAGAATGATGGGAACTCGAGAAATTTATTATTTACCTCACTGTATTACAACCTATTAAAAAAACCTTCACTTAAAGCTGGACTAAATTATCAATACATCACTTTTAAAAACCAGGTCCCAACCGTATACTTCAGCCCTAGTCGTTTTAATGCTGTAGAAATTTTCTTTAATCTCAATCGTAGTATAGAAAGCATTAAAAAGGATCAATGGTATTATGACTTAAGTGCGGCAACTGGTTATCAATTTATTGAAGATAACAGTAGACAATCGACATATAGATTGCAGGCCTCATTAGGTTATAAATTCTCAGATCGCACAGCTCTAGATGTTTATGGACAACAAAGTAATATTGCTTCCACTACAGCTGCTGGATTTACATTTACAGAACTTGGATTAAGATTTAAATGGCTATTGTCTGATAAGCCTTTATTCAACCCTATTAAAAATAAATAATAAAATAGGTTGTTCAAATACGCTTTCGCGAAAGCATATTTGAACAGCTCTATTCGTCCTACTCTTTTCGACTATATTTTTTAATTAATTAAAAACTTACCTGTAAATTTTCTACCTTGATCTGTAACGATATTAAAGTGATATAAACCGGTATGAAGGTCTGGAGAGTGATATTCAAACTCCTTACTATTATTTGTTGTTTTAATACTTTTGTGATCTACAGTACGTCCGTAAAGGTCATAAACCCTAATTTCTACTACTGCACTCTCTATAGGTAATTGAAATGATGTTGAAGTTGTAAATGGGTTAGGCGCGTTATTTAAGGTTACTACATCGTTAACAACCTCATCAACAGAAAGTGTAGATTGATAGTCACCAAATCTCACATCACTTAAATCTAATGAAAATGAGATTGTGTTAGTATAATCACTAATTATTGAAAAGACGATGGTTTTAATATCTGAGTGTGTAAATGAAGCTCCATTTGAATTTAAAAAATCAGCAAACGCAATATCATAAGTAGTCTTTGAAGTGTTTGCTGGTATGGTGTACCTGAAACGATCATTCCATGAGATCGATATCTCTGGAACCAGTATAATTTCGATAGGTTGATCATTTATAATATCAAATTGAAGCGCTGTAAATGAAGAAATATCTAGTGTTTGTTCTCCAGGTAACAAATGTCTAAATAGATTTAAATTACCTTTTACAGTTCCTTGTACAGACGGATTACGTTCTATGATATGAGTATTACCTGTTGAGGTAGGCTGTGCGTTCTGAACATCAAAATTATTCACCGTGGCATAATCCGTTAGATAATCCATTCCCCACGGTCCGTCTGCAAGATATAATGCATCTTTTTGTTGATTACCTATCGATAGTGAAAACCCTATATCAAATAATGTCCCAGTATTAATAATCACAGTCTCATGTAAATTACCATTTAATCCTATAGATTGACTTATAGACTGCCTACTTGAAACCTCTGTACTGGCAAGATCACCATTAAATGTTATACTAGTTGCTCCTGTTTTATTTGTTAATTGTAAATGTAGCTGACCATCTTGATAATAGCCAGAACTTACAAATACTGGAGGGATATTATTTGCAACAGCCGTGCTTACAACTGGTTGTGCCTGATTTAGATTTGCTAAAATATTATTAGTCAATGCAAAAACTTGAGAGTAAGAACTTCCCCAAATTTGAAAATTGTAAAAATCACCTGGTGGATACTGACCAATTTCCCAAAAACTAAATAGTTCATTTTGATTTGCACCTAGTTTGATAGAAAACCCTAATGCATACTCAATCTCACCCGAAGCTCTAACCAGTTTTGAGCTTATAATTTTATGACCGCCTACAGTAACAGACCTTACGTCTTCTAGCACAGAGCTATTGAGTCTATCACAAATAGCTTTTGAATGATCATATATAGATCCAGTAGATGCTGTTGCTAGAACAGCGGCTATTCTATCGTTTTGCTCGTAATAATCAACAGAAAAAACTTCAGTTGCATTAGTGACATTAATTAGGTCTTGTGGCGTTGAAATGTATGCGGTCTCTGTTCCATACATACCTGTTAATGGTAAGTAAGTATCTAGTTGTGCTGTATTGTTCCCAGACTTTAAACGTACTGATGGTTGATTAAATTTTTCTTGAGTTTCTATAGTTGAAACATAATTTCTTTTAGTTCGTTCAAAGTTTCTCTTAGCAATCAGACTAGCTAGATCACCGTTGCTTTCTAATCCGCCGGTATTACCAGAGCTTACTGTTGATGATTTACTCACATCAGCATAATTAGATGTTTTTAGTGATGTATATGGGTTTGCCGTGACATAGAATACTGCATCATTAAAATCATTATCGCACGAAGTATAATCTCTTCTAATATCTTCAAAACCAAGAATGATTCTTTCATTCTCTGGATCTTGAAGCAACACATTATGGTACTGTAAATCTAGTAATGGTTCTGGATTAAAATTAGGGTTAGAAAACACATCCCAATGAGCAGACCCTACAGTAGCTGTTGACGAGTTCCATGCATTGGCCAAAAGGACCCAACCTATTCCTGTTCCTGCAGGAAATGTACCTATTTTAACTTTATCACCAGTTTGTAATCCACCACCACTATTAACCGCAGATACATTAGGGAAGATTATAGTGATTTCAGACACTGAAGGTCTAGTGGTAGGTGGATTTGAAATATCGTAAGTGTAGAATCCTAAAACATTTTTATAGCCAGCTCCTTCACTCACAAAAGTGACCCATACGTCTGCTAGACTTTCAACAATGATATCTGTCTCATAGCCAGAAGTTATATAATGAGGATTATAAACAGGAACAGGATATCCTTCAGGCAAGGAATATCCAATCATATCCATCGTAGCAGTATCAACTACATCACTAGGATTTACTAAATATTGAGGAGTCCCCATTGAATCGTATGAGCCCAAGTATTGATAACTCTGACCGAGAACTATATTAGTAAGTAAAAATGTAGCAAGTAGTAATTTTTTCATCTTGACAATTATTTAAATTCATGTCAAAACTAAAGCAGATTTAAGGTCATATTTAATTAATACGACGAATCCAAAAGAAGTGTAGATGAGTGGTATTAATGGGTAGTTAAGTGTTTTTTACCTCGCTATAATAAATTCAATCTTTTCATTAAAATAGGTCGATTAGATCTACTTACAGGTATAATATCTTTCTTAATTAATACACAGTTATCTTCTATATCTATAATCTTACTGATATTAATAACATATGAACGATGTACCTTAAGAAAAGTGTGGTCGGGTAATTTTTCTTCTATTTTTTTGAGAGTAGAGTGAACTATATAGTTTTTGCTTTCTGTTTTAATCATAATATAATCTCCTTTAGCTTCTACTAAGTAGATACTAGGCATATCAATTTTAATTAAACGTCTATCTATATTGACATACAATACATCTTCTGTAGACTCCTTTTTAGAAGTGTCTGCTTTTTTTTGCGCTACGCTTACTTTATTAGAAGCTTTATTTATTGCTTTAATAAATCGTTCCTCGTTAATTGGCTTAATTAAATAGTCTACAATACACTCATACTCAAAAGCTTCAATCGCAAAATTAGGATCTGAAGTAGTTAAAATAACATTAGGAGGATTTTTAATGGTTTGTATAAAGTCTATTCCATTAAAACCTGGCATGTGAATATCTAAGAATATTAAATCAACTGTATGTTGATTTAAATATTTCATTGCATCTATAGCATTAGAAAACTCTTCTAATACATTTAGACCTTTCATATCACTACAGTACTTTGATATAATTAGACGAGCCGTTGCTTCATCATCTATAATAATGCACTTCATTTTTTAGCTACTATATGGTTTTAAGATACTCAGTCATACTATCTAAGATCTCTTCAAATGATTGTGAAAGTGTGAAATCTTTATCAAGAATATTATTTTCATATTCTGCTGCTAGTTCATATCCTTTCTCAAGTCCTAAGATACTTATTTTGTGCTTTAATTTATGAACAGCTTCAGCTATTTCTTTATAATCTTTAATTTCTAATGCATCATAATACACCTTTTTTTCTGATGGGAATTCTGTCCTGATAACAGTTAACAACCTATCTTCAAAGGCCTTATCTCCACGACATAAACTATCTATATAAGATTTATTTGGTTTTTCCATCAGTTTTTAGGTAAAGTGAAATAAAATGTAGTTCCTCTATCTAGTTCAGATTCTACCCATATTTTTCCTTGATATAATTCTACAACTTTTTTAACTATAGAGAGTCCTATTCCTGAAGAATTAACATCATTTTCCAGTTTTTGAAAGACATTGAAAATCTTTTCAAAATATACTTGATCAATTCCCGATCCATTATCCTTAATTGAAAATTCCCATTTATCTGATAGATCTTTTACATCTATGGTAATTTCACCTTTTTCTTTGTCGTTGTACTTGATAGCATTATCAATTAAATTTTGAAATAATTGCTGTACTCTATATTTATCTCCTTGTATCGTAGGTAGAGGATTTAAAATAGAAACTTCAATATGATCAGGTACATGAATAATACTAAGAATATCAGCGACAATTTTTTGTAAATCAACATCGTATAAAGATACCTTAGTCTTTCCTATTGTTGAATATTCCAAGATTCCATTAATTAATAAGTCCATTTTATGGACATTACTTCTAATTAAATCGAGATGCTCAACACCTGTATTCCCTAACGAACTAGAATAATCTTCATTTAACCAAGTTGCTAGCGCATCAATGCTTCGTAAAGGTGATTTTAAATCGTGAGAAACCATATGAGCATAATCACTCAATTCTTGATTTTGCAATGACAATTCACTTAAAAGCTCTTCCCTTTGCCTATTAAAAGCAAGTATTTCCTTAGTTTGTCTATCTATTAAATCAACTAAGCTAAAACTATCTTTAGAATCATCATTAGATCGATCTAAGTCTATCAAGTTATAACTATTCAAGGTGTTAATTACATTATTCAGTTTATCAATAACTAAAGTTTGAGAATCTGCTCTATCTTTTAACTCCTTATTTGCTTCGAATAACTCTTGAGAGCTAATGGACATAGCTCTTTGCAACATTGCAAATTGATCATCGTGTGTTGTATATGAACTATTAATCGCCTCAAGAAAACCTACCATATCTGGATGCTGTGCTAGATCATCATTTAAGTATTTTCTAATTTGACGTTTAAGTAAAGAATTCATTATTCGCTTAATAAAGTAATAGTCATAGTTTGATTATGTAATTGACATTTCATTTCTTCATGAAATGGAGCTATCTCACCATAAGAATAGAACCCAGAGATAACCACATCGTCACCTAAAACATTACGCACTTCCTCTATTTCTTCTTCAACTCTTTGATCAAGAACTAATTTTCTTCCTATACAACTTACTAATAACGCTAATTGTGACGTATTCGACCTCACATCATCAGCCTGTCTAGCAGCTTTTTCAGCAGCGTTTGCAATCTGATCAACATTAGTCATCATTAATTGAACTTTAGAATTTTCTGGAATATCGCCAGCTAATACCATAGCATTATCATCCTCTTCAATATTTAAAATTGATCTTACAATAGATTGATTTTGAGATTCAATTTTCACGTTAAGCGGATAAAGAAGTGCTGCACCAGGTAATTCTTTAGATTTTTCTCCTAAATATTTTTTATATAAATCTAGCGCAGGCATATCATCTAACTCGTATAGTATATTGCCTTTAGATTTAGTAACAATTCTTTCTGGCCCAAATGGAATCCATCCACCATGTATAGAGAAGGTAGCTTCAAAACTTTCACCATAAAACCCTATAGCCACTATTTCTCCTGCTTTCGGATTACAGTTATATCCACAAATCGTTTTTTCAAATCTAGCATCATCAGCACATAAGCCACCTGTAATCAATAAGTCATCGCCATGAACAGAATTCATTCCTAAGGTAAGTTGAGTACCATTGATAAAACTTCCCTCAGAAATTATAAAAACATGTTTTAAACCGTTTGCATCAAATTGCTCTATAAGATGTTTTCCTGTTTTAAAACTATCTTTTTGCTCATTGAGTACATTTGCAGTTTTAATAGAGAAATGACTTTTCTCGAACTCTATAGCAGTTATAGATATTGATTCATCATTAACATTATCATCCATGATATCACCACTAGTAGAACCTAGTACAATATGAGCATCGGGATACATCGCAAGTACTTCTTCAAAAATAGTAGGTGATTCTAGTAGCAATCTATTTCCAAAAGCTAACACCAAAGGATTGTTTAAAGTCTTTTGATCACCTATATTTTTCCAAGGTTGATTTTTTAATTTTAAATGCTGATTAATAATCATTTGTTATTTTTTTAATGTGAAAAAGAATGTTGTTCCTTCACCAACCTTACTTTCTAGCCAAATTTTACCTTGGTGTAGATCTACAATCTTTTTAACTATTGAAAGACCTATTCCAGTAGAGTCTTTATTTTTATTAAGAGCATGAAATATTTTAAATATTTTATCATGAAAAGCTGGATCTATTCCAATACCATTATCTTTTATTTGAAATTGATAATGATTATCTAATTCAATACAACTGACTTCTATAATGCCTTTTTCTTTATCAATAAACTTTACTGCATTACTTAACAAATTCTGAAACAATTGATTAACCTTAGTTCTATCTCCATTAATTTTAGGTAGTATGCCTTTTAAATTAATCTCAATATGATTAGGCACATATATTACTTTAATCAGATCAACTACTAATTCATTACAGTCAATTTCTGTAAACTCTTCGTTAGATGAATTAAGACTAGAATAGTCTAGAATATCACCAATAAGTTGTTCCATTTTCTCTAAAGTTTCTTCTATTAAAGAAAGGTTTTTTAAACTTATTTCATCAAACTTATCAAGGTTATCAGCTTTAAGCCAGTTTACTAAAGCATCTATACTACGTAAAGGACTTTTTAAATCATGAGATACGATATGTGCATATTCATGTAACTCATCATTACTTTTTGCTAGTTGTGCGAGTAGTAACTCTTTTTGTATTTCTAGGTTTTTAAGGTCAGTAATATCTAAATGAATACCTATAGAACCGGTAACATTTCCTTCAAGATCATAATTAGGGGCTCCACTTATCAACCAGTGTCGTCTCTCGTTACTTTTAATATTAACCACAACTTCGTACGAGCTGGATTCTCCTCTTAATCTTTTCCTGGTTTGTTCTTTAAAAATATGGACGTCATCTGAGTCGAGAAATAAAGAAGATGCTTTACGACCAACCACTTCTTCTTCTGTATAGCCACTCATTTGGGTAAAACTTTGATTGACCATAATTATCTTTTCTTCAGTATCTACCTCTACTAATCCCAAATGCATATTAGCAATAATACTACTGTATTTTTGCTTTTGAGCTTCAAGACTTTTACTGTAAGAACGTTTTAATGTAACGTCCCTATAAGACCATAGGTGACCTTTATAATTATCACTTTCTATTATAGGAATAAAATCTCTTTCCAAAATCCGCCCATTATTCATGATCAGTTCATCACCTATGACCATTTTTTTGAGACTTAAAATCTCATCAACTCTTTGAATAAAATAATCTGGATCATCAAATAAGAACTTATAATTATCACTTATTTTATGATAATCATTCCCTACAATTTCTTCAGGTTTTAAAGGGATTTCAAAATACTCACAAAACTTGTGGTTTGTGAGTACAATCTTCCCATTCTCATCTTCTAATAGAACCGCGTTTTCTAGGTTTAAAATTAAAGTAGACAGTCTATTTTCGGACTCAATTAATTTTTTTTCATCTTCATCACTTTTAGTAATGTCTCTTACAATTCCTTGAGCGGCTTTAGCCTTTCCCTGGGCATCATAAATTATACTACAGTTAATATGAACTAACTTTAAGTGTTGATTTTTAGTTTGAATTTTAACGTGTACATCAGTTAAAGATCCATTGTGAAGTAATTTTTGAAACAGTTCTAGTACATTTTCATACTCACTGGGCATTACAATGTCCATAAGGTTTATGGATTCATTTGTAAAATCAGCTTCTAGCAAATCAATTGCTGGATTATTCATTTTCAGAACATTACCATACAAATCTGTCACTACATAAGCATCTACAATGTTTTCAAAAACTCCATTTAATTCTGAAGTTTTTTCATCGATGAGTACTTCTAGCTTTTCATTAGAATGTCTGAGCTTTTGAGTAAGCTCATATAATTCTGCCGCCTTTTGTTCTAGAATTTTTTCTGCTTGTTTACGAGCTGCTCTTTCTCGCTCAAGTGCTCGTTTTAGTATTTCTACGTCAGAACCACTCATTAAGTTTTATGAATAGTAAATTTTACTTCAGTTCCATCCTCTTTTAATTTATCAATGATAATATTTGAGGCCATTTCAAAGTGAGCAAAAGTTCTATTCATTAATCCTAATCCAAAATGATGCATCGCTCTACTAGACTTATAAATCATAATTAAATGATTATCGGACTTTTCCAGCACCTCAAATGTAGGCAACTCAGCATCAGGATAAATTTTTCTAACTTCAATATGAATATGATTTTCAATTGAAGAAAGCATCTCAATAGGATCTTTATAAGTAGCTAAAAGTCCAGGATAGCTATTCTCAATAACATTAAAAAAGTGCTCTCCATATACCAGTAGTAATTGATCAACACTTAAACCTGTATTAGAACTTAAATTTTGAATCAGTTGCAACATTTCAGAGAAACTATATGTTCCTATAGATGTATAAACACCATTAGATGGCAGCTCTGACTGTTCTATAATTTGATCTACCATTTCCAGGCCAAATTTATCTTCAACTAAATCCAGAAACTCTGTAAAAACTATTCCTTTCATATCATTTAGGCAATAAATAATTCATTAATACTCCAGTAAGACATTAGTCTTGAAATCTTCTCAACATATTCCTCATATTTCAATGGCTTTAAAACATAACCCGCAATTCCCAAATTATAACAAGCAAGCAAATCTCTTTGATTATTTGATGTTGTAAGTATGATTGTTGGGATATACTTCAACCTATCATCCTTTTTCAAAATGGATAAAAATTCAATTCCATTGATTTTAGGCATGTTTAAATCTAATAAAATAATATCAGGTAGTTGATCTTTTTGTTTTAAAATTGATAATGCTACCTCTCCATTATTAGCTTCTATTATAGTATGATCCTCTTTTAAAGTAGATAATGCTCTATGCATTTTCATTACTTCAATAGTATCGTCTTCTATGAGCAAAACCTTTAATTTACGTGCTTTCATGTTTAATTATAAAGTAGCAAATTAGGACGATTATTAAGCTTGCAGAAAATATATCGATGACAGCACCTTTATCTGTCGACGGATAACCAAAAAGTGTCGACGAATGGAATATTCATAAAGTCAACTTGTCATATCTGACAATTGGCACAAGGATTGACTACAAATAAACGTAAATTCTTATTTTCACCGCTCAATCCAGTTAATGTCATTTTTAGGTTATATAGTTGTCTTTTTCGTTCTACGATTATTGTTTAATGCTTTCACTTCTAGCAATAACAGCACTTTTCAAAGCAGTTCAAATCCATATAGAGGTCAGCGACAATCTGTAAGTCCACAAGATTTTGAGCTGCATTTATTGTCACTCACTTCCATAGTAATAAAAGCAGATGGACAAGTAAGTGATAGTGAATTAAGATACGTTCGTAATTATTTTATTCAAAGTTATGGTGAACATCGTGCTTCGCAAATTTTTAAGGTTTTTAACGAAGTTGTAAAAAAACGAGAATTAAATGCCGCACGTATTTGTCAATTTTTAAATGCTCGAACACGAGTTGAATCTAGAATTCAAATTTTACATTTTCTTTTTGGTATCGCACAAGCAGACGGCAGTATAAGTTCTTCAGAATTAAGAATACTAGAGCAAATTGCTGGCTACTTAAGATTAACACAACGTGATTTTATTTCTATAAAAGCAATGTTTGTTAAGGATAGAGATAATGCTTATAAAATATTGGAAATTGATAAAAGTGTTCCTGATCACGAGGTAAAAAAAGCATATCGCACTATGGCCAAAAAATATCATCCAGATAAATTAATGGATATGGATGAAGCTTACCGCAAAGGTGCCGAAGAGAAGTTTCGTAAGGTTCAAGAGGCTTATGAAACGGTAAGAAAAGAACGCGGCATGGCTTAAATTGCCCTACAATTCTATACAACCTTACCAATAATTCCATAAATTCTTCTTTTATTCTACCAGGCAAGGTCTTTAAAAATAACTGGTTAGACCAACGACAGTATTGCTAAAATTATTTTTTTAGACAAGACTAAAATTTATTTTACTCTTAACAAATAAATACTTTACCTTTGCCTCATGCATTCCGTATCCGAAGAAAATTATATAAAGACCATTTACCATCTTCAAGAAGGTAAAAACTTAGTCTCTACTAATGACATTGCAGGTCGTATGAGTACAAAAGCGTCCTCTGTCACAGATATGCTTAAAAAGCTCGCTGAAAAAAATCTAGCAGAATACATTCCATATAAAGGCACAAGACTTACTCAAAATGGAATTAACTGCGCAACTCAAATCATAAGAAAACATAGACTATGGGAAGTCTTCCTAGTAGAAAAACTCAATTTTTCTTGGGATGAAGTTCATGAAGTAGCAGAACAATTAGAACATATCCAGTCACGTAAACTCATAGACGAAATGGATCAACTATTAGGCTTTCCTAAATATGATCCACATGGTGATCCCATTCCAGACGCTCAAGGTAATTATGAGAAAATCACCAAGACAGCAGTTTCTCAATTAGAAAAAGGCCAAAAAGGAATTTTAACCGGTGTTTTAGATACCTCAACAAGATTCTTAAAATATCTCGACAAACATCAAATTGAGCTAGGGACACCTATCGAGCTTATTGAAAAAGAATCTTTTGACGGCACTTGCCATATTAAAACAGATCAAAAAGAAATTCATATTTCTAAAACAACAGCAGATAATTTGTACTTAAAAAAAATATCATGAAAAAAAATCTACTCTACATAAGTTTATTTATTAGTTGTATATCCCTAGCACAAACCGTAGACCGCAATACAGAACCTCTCATAACGGACCGACCAGACGCAACAGAATCTCCTTACACAGTCGGGAAAGGTAATTTTCAAATTGAAACCGGAGCTCTATTTACAGATGAAAGTTTTGAGGACACAGATATAAAAACCTCAGTATATAACACCGCATTATTAAGATATGGTTTATCTAACAATTTTGAATTACGTCTAGGATGGGACTATCAAAAAGTAAACTCAAAATTTAGAGGTAATGAAATTTTTGACGCTACAGGATTTAACCCATTACTAGTAGGTGCAAAAATTGAAATTACTAATGAAGATGGCTGGATTCCTCAAATAGGACTTATAGGTCATTTAAGATTACCCTTTACAGCCGTAAGTGAATTCAAACCAGAGGACACAGGCATGGATTTTCTATTTTCCTTTGACCATACACTAAATGATCGTGCGGGATTAGCATATAATCTAGGTGCAAGAATAGGAGATGATCGATCCTTAGAATACATATACTCACTCGCATATGGCTATTCTATTACAGAAAAAATTGGCGCCTATGCAGAGGTATATGGTTTCTTTCCAGAAAGTGATCAAGCTGGACATCTTTGGGATGCAGGTATGACTTATCTCGTCAATAATAACTTACAGCTCGATGCTACAATTGGTACTGGTTTTCAAGGCAGTAATACTAATCAAGACTTGCTATTTAGCTTTGGTTTCAGTTATAGAATCTTAAAAAATTAAAAATCACGCTTTCGCGAAAGCGTAATCACAATACACAATTATGAAAAACACTTTTTACATACTACTATCCATACTACTTATAAGCTGTGGAACACAAAAGGAAGATAACGGTAAATTAAAAGTCGTTACCACCACAACGATGATCACAGACCTAGTAGAAAATATAGGTGGTGATCTTATTGAAACACAAGGTATGATGGGAAGTGGTGTAGATCCTCATCTTTATAAACCTAGTGAAGGTGACATGACCAAACTAGCAAATGCAGATATTATTTTTTACAATGGTCTTCATCTAGAAGGTAAGCTAGTAGATGTATTTGAAAAAATGAATGCACGTGGTAAGTCCACAATTGCCATAAGTAATGCGTTAGATAAATCGACACTTATAGGCAGTGATTACTTTGCTAGTAATTATGATCCACACATCTGGTTTGATATCATTTATTGGACACGCATGACCCATTATGTTACGGAAACATTAGTTAAAAACAATCCAGAAAACAAAGTTGCCTTTGAAAAAAACAGAGATTTATATCTTGAAAAAATAAAGGCATTGAATGAGGAACTCAGTGATAAGATAGAAGAGCTGCCTAAAGAAAACCGTATTCTGGTTACCGCACATGATGCTTTCAATTACTTTGGTCGCAGTTATGACTTTGAAGTGGTAGGTCTACAAGGTCTCTCTACCGCAACAGAAGCTGGTGTTAAAGATGTACAACGCATTACTCAATTTATAATTGAACATAAAATTAAAGCTGTATTTGTAGAAAGTAGTGTACCACGACGCACTGTAGAAGCATTACAAGCTGCTGTAAAAGCACAGAATCACGAAGTTCAGATAGGTGGAGAGCTTTTTAGTGATGCATTAGGTAGTGCTGGAACAGTAGAAGGAACTTATATAGGAATGTATCGACACAATGTCAACACCATAGTTAACGCATTGAAATAATGGAATCTAAAATTGCAGTCGCAGTCGACGATTTAACGGTAGCATATAATTATAAACCTGTTTTATGGGATATAGATTTATCGATACCTGAAGGTGTTCTAATGGCTATTGTAGGACCTAACGGTGCAGGAAAATCAACTTTAATTAAATCCATACTAGGCATTATTGATCCTATAGCTGGATCTGTAGCGATTTATGGTAAACCTTACGTAAAACAACGTGATAAAGTAGCCTATGTACCACAAAAAGGTAGTGTAGACTGGGATTTCCCTACTACAGCCCTAGATGTGGTTATGATGGGTACATATGGTTCATTAGGCTGGATTAAAAGACCTGGTGCAAAAGAAAAGAAACGATCTCTGGAAGCTCTTGAAAAAGTAGGAATGCTAGCTTTTAAAAACAGACAGATAAGCCAGCTTTCTGGAGGACAACAGCAACGTATTTTTCTTGCTCGAGCATTAGTTCAAAATGCGGCTATCTATTTTATGGATGAACCTTTTCAAGGTGTAGATGCGACAACAGAGATTGCTATTATTAATATTTTAAAAGAACTGCGCAAAGCTGGTAAAACAGTTATAGTTGTACATCATGATCTTCAGACAGTACCCGAATATTTTGATTGGGTGACCTTTTTAAATGTAAAACATATCGCAACAGGTCCTGTAAAGGATATTTTTAATGATGATAATCTGACTAAGACCTATGGGATTAATTATAAAGTAGCAGTTCAACAATAATATGGACATCACACAATACTTTACAGATTATACACTGCGCACTATAACCTTAGGAACAGCCGTTCTAGGTGCTATATGTGGTATGTTGGGAAGTTTTGCAGTATTGCGCAAGCAAAGCCTATTAGGAGATGCCATTTCACATGCTGCATTACCAGGTATAGCAGTTGCTTTTTTGATTACTGGCGCAAAAGATTCTAATGTTTTACTATTAGGCGCTTTAGTAAGTGGTCTAATAGGCGTTTTCTGGATACGAGGTATTACCACTAAAACACATTTAAAAACAGATACCGCTTTAGGACTTATTTTAAGCTTGTTTTTTGGATTTGGAATGTTGTTGTTAACCTATATTCAAAAACAGCCTAATGCAAATCAAGCTGGGCTTGATAAATATCTTTTTGGTCAAGCAGCAACCTTAGTAGAAAGTGATGTGTTATTAATGGTTACAGTTACTGGGATTAGCCTCTTAGTGATGCTATTATTTTGGAAAGAATTTAAGCTACTACTATTTGACAAAAACTATGCAATGACTTTAGGGTTTAATACTAAGTTTATTGATGGACTTATAAGCTTCTTTATTGTACTGGCTATTGTAATAGGTCTACAAACAGTAGGAGTGGTTTTAATGAGTGCAATGTTACTTGCGCCTGCGGCAGCAGCTAGACAGTGGACTAATAGATTAAGTACTATGGTGATTCTAGCAGCAATATTTGGAGCTTTTTCGGGAGTTTTTGGAACTGCTATTAGCGCTAGTCAGAATAATCTATCTACCGGACCTGTTATAGTATTAGTGGCAGCGGTTTTTGTGATTGTATCCTTTCTATTTTCACCAGAAAGAGGTATTATTTTTAAACAAATAAGACTGATTAAAAACAGACGTGATCTTCAACTTAAGAAAACCTTATATTTTATGTATGATATCGTTCGAGATCACGATGACATATCACGACCACACGCTATTAGGATTTTAAATAGTTTTCAAGGATTTACCAAAAAAACACTTTCTAAATTAGAAGAGAAAAACTGGATTACTATTCAAGGCCAAAACTGGTCCATGACTGCAGATGGTTTTGAGACCGCTGCAAATTTATACAACAATAATATTCCAGAATCATGAGTCCGATGTTAGACATACAGCTTATAGCTGCCGTAACCGCTGCTGCATGTGCGATTCCAGGTGTTTTTCTTGTATTGCGCAAGATGGCATTGATAAGTGATGCTATTAGTCATTCTATTTTACCAGGAATTGTAATTGGGTTTTTTATCACTCATGATCTAGCATCTCCATGGTTAATTATTTTTGCCGCTTTTAGTGGTATTATTACAGTTGTTCTCGTAGAACTTATTCAAAAAACGGGTCTCGTTAAAGAAGATACTGCTATAGGATTAGTTTTTCCAGCACTGTTTAGTATAGGTGTTATATTAATTGCCCAGAATGCAAACGATGTGCATTTAGACGTTGACGCTGTGCTACTAGGTGATCTGGTTTATGCACCATTTGATAGACTTATGATAGATGGAGCAGATTTTGGACCTAAAGGATTATGGACCATTTCAATAACTCTAGTCATCACACTATTATTTTTGCTAGCATTTTATAAAGAATTGAAGGTAAGTACATTTGATGTAGGATTGTCAAGTGCCTTAGGTTTTTCTCCCGTGATTTTACATTATGGTTTAATGAGTGTTGCCTCTGTGACTACAGTAGCAGCTTTTGACGCTGTTGGTGCTATCTTAGTGGTTGCGATGATGATAGCACCTGCTGCTGCTGCATATTTATTAACGACAGATTTACGCAAGATGCTGGTTCTTTCTGTTTTATTTGGTGTAGGAAGTGCTATAGGTGGTTACTGGTTTGCACGCTGGTTAGACGCCTCTATTTCTGGATCTATCACAACGGTATTAGGAATACTATTTCTATTAATTTATCTTTTTGCACCTAGCAAAGGATTAATTGCTGTATTGTTTAGACAAAATAGACAGCGTAAAGAGGTTTCCTTACTTACATTTCTATTACACCTTAACAATCACGATAGTGAAAACGAGCGTAGAGTAGCTCATCTACAAGAACACATTAACTGGCGCAAGGTAAGGGCAAACTCTGTGTTGCAACTTGCCGAAAAGAATAATATGATTACCATCGACAATCAAATTGTTTCTCTCACAGATAAAGGATTAGAATTTACAGAAAAAGCACTCGACTACATCATCACCAATAAGGACGAAAAAATTGAGGATATGAAAGACGATTTTTTCTTATTTAGAGGATAAATTCAAATTTTAAAAGATCATACAATAAAAAGTAAATGAAAAAAGGGCGGAAATAAATCCGCCCTTTTTTCATTTTTAAAAGTTTTATTTCTAAAACTCAGCTTTTCTCTTCTCTAAAAACGCAGTCGTTCCTTCTTTAAAATCGTCTGTTCCAAAAGATGCACCAAAGCAGTCAATTTCTGCCTGATAACCATCGACTCCATCAATATAACCAGCATTTACCGCGTCAATCGCAGCACCTATTGCTACTGGACTATTACGCATTATTTTACCAGCAATTTTCTCGCAAGTAGAAATCAATTCATCTTGTGTCACAACGTGATTTACTAATCCATAAGAATGTGCCGTCGCAGCATCTATCATTCCTGCAGTCATAATCATTTCCATAGCACGTCCTTTACCTACTAATTGTGGTAAACGCTGTGTACCACCATATCCCGGTATGACTCCTAGAGAGACTTCTGGCAATCCTACTCTAGCATTATCACTAGCAATTCTAAAATGAGCAGACATTGCTAACTCAAGTCCACCACCTAAGGCAAATCCATTTACTGCAGCAATAACAGGCTTAGAACAGTTTTCAACCTTATTAAAAAGTATCTCTTGTCCATGAGCAGCAAGCTCTTTTCCTTGCTCTGGAGAAAAATCTGCAAACTCTGCAATATCTGCTCCAGCGACAAAAGCTTTCTCTCCACTACCCGTAAGAATGATTACTCTGGTGTTCTCATCATCTTCAGCCGTATCTATAGCTTGACTTAATTCTGCAATGGTTTCTTTATTTAATGCATTGAGTTTATTAGGTCTGTTAATGGTAATGGTTGTAATTTTATTTGCTGTAGCAACTAGAATATTGTTCATGGTCTATTATTTTTTACTCTTGTAAAAATAGACATAACCGCAGTGAAGTAAGAATTTGAATCTTTAAAAAAATGATAAGAATTCCTAGTAACGCTTTCGCGAAAGCGGATTTATCGAGATCTAGGTATTTGAACCGTAAATTCAGTCCCTATATTTATTTCAGTAGTCATGGTAATTGTGCCTTTAAAATTCTCAACGATTTGCTTTACCATCGCAAGACCTAGTCCCATTCCACTACTTTTTGTAGTAAACTTAGGTTCAAAGATTTTAGTTTGATGATCTTCATGAACACCAGTTCCATTATCCTTTACTTTTAAGTAAACGTTGTATTCATCATGTGTGACAGATACTTTAATCTCTGGAGACCTATCGGTATCTAATGCCTGTATAGCATTCTTTATCAAGTTAGTAACCACCCTTATAAGCTGTGTACGATCAAAGATGGCAAACAATGAAGCCGCATCTTCTTCATAAGTGATATAAGATTCATTAAAAATATCTAGCGCGAGTTGTGTCACCATAGGTACATCAGTCTCTTCACTTTTTTGCGCTGGCATGGTCGCATAGGTAGAAAATGCACTGGCGATGTTACTCATCACGTCAATTTGCTCAATAAGCGAATTGCTATATTCTTTGAGCTTTTCTTGTGAATCAGGATCTGATGGATCAAAACGACGTTGAAAACTTTGCACCGTTAACCTCATAGGCGTCAACGGATTTTTAATCTCATGCGCGACCTGTTTTGCCATTTCTCGCCAGGCTTGCTCACGCTCGCTTGTAGCCAGTTTTACGGCACTTTCCTCCAATTGGTCGACCATATTGTTATATGACATTACCAGTGCTTTCAACTCGCCAGCATCAGACTCATCGATCACAATCTTATCATTGCGTTGTGCGATATTAATCTCTTTAAAACGATCGCTGATGCGGCTAATAGATTTGGTAATGTATTTAGATAAGAAGTAAGCTAATCCTATAGAGAATAAAAACATCAAAACATAAATCCCAGAAAGTCTGGTTAGAAATTCCTTGAGCTCATAATTCATAAAATCATCATTCTCAAGATAAGGTAAATTAAGAATCGCTATATTTTTAAACTGATTATCAGTAAGGTAGGAGTAACTAGATAAGTACTTTTTCCCATCTTCTTCAAACTCTATAACATATCGTCTGGTGTCAGAAGCCTTCAAACCTTCTAAAATGATATGATTGATCTGTAGTTCTAGACTATCGGCTTTAAGTTTAGGTTTTGAAGTTTTAATTAAGTGACCTTGCAAGTCATACATATTTACAGGCATACCATGAATATCGCTTATCCCATAAATTTCTTCTCTGAAAATGAATTGAAGATTTTCTGTGACTACTTCAAAGTCGGTCTTGCGCAGTTCATAGGCAATTTGTTCTTTAATTGCCTGCTCTTTACGTTGTAATCTTTTAGAATGGTAATCCTTTGCCTGTTCTCTTGATTGATAAATAGACATCCCAGCGATCAATAGACTGGAGATAAGTGTCAATAAAATCATCGCTATAAAAATGCGATTGCGCAGACTGTTTTGGTAGATTTTCATGAATCGTAAATGTAATAACTTAATAAGACATTGTAATGAGCAATCAATAATCAAGCCGAAGAACTTCAATTTAATCTAAACAAAAAATCCCTAGATCAGCTCTAGGGATTTTTTTATAACTGTATTTATGATTACCAATTTTTAAGTAGTCATCGCTGGATTTACCCAAGTAAATCGAGTTATTTCTTGTGGTATTTTTATACGTTGAGAAACACGCTCCATACGTGCAGGAAGCTTCATTAAATAATCACGAGCTTTCTCTGCCTCTTCATTTAATCCTTTCATATTTGCAATATCCCACTGGTCTATAAGCTTTTGCATGATATCGATATAATCTTGTGCAGTATAAACACCTATACGTTGTGCACTGTTTGAAAAGTCCTCAAATGCAGATCCCATAGACTGTCCTGCTTCTCTTAAAAACATAGCTGGCATTACTATCTTATTAACCATCATATCTTTAAAGGCAACCATCATATTATCAGGGTCAACTTTAAAAATTTCGGCCACAAATGTGCTGTATGCTTTATGATGGCGCATCTCATCTCCAGAGATCATGCGACACATTTTAGATAACGCAGCATTACCATATCCACGAGCTAATTTTGCTACTCTATTATGTGATATATAAGTCGCAAGCTCTTGAAAACTGGTATAAATAAAATTCTTATAAGGATCTCGATCTGTTCCAATATCAAAACCATCATTAATTAAGTGTTGTGTAGTGATTTCTATTTCACGCATGTTTACACGTCCAGATAGATATAAATATTTATTCAACACATCACCATGACGGTTCTCTTCTCCAGTCCACTGACGTACCCATTTAGACCAGATATTTCCTTTTCCTTCTACCTGATTGATGCCTTCTACATCCATAAGCCAAGACTCATAAGTAGGTAATGCTTCTTCAGTAATGGTATCTCCGACTAGAGCTACCCAGAAATCATACGGTAATTCTTTGGCCAGCTCGCGTAACTCTGTTACCTCATCAAGAAAAGAATCGGATTGTGAATCTGGTAAAAAGTCAGTAGGCTGCCAGATCTTTTCCACAGGAATCAAGTACTCGTCCATAAAAGACTGTACCTTACTTTCTAGGGATTGCATCACCTCGATGCGTATATTTTTTAGGGGCTTGATATCCATATCTATGTTATAGGTTCTAAATGTACGTGTTTTAATGTTTAGTTCGCTTTCGCGAAAGCGTAATTACAATAATAATCAGTTATTTAAAGCTGTTTTACTTAAGAATCTAGTGCCGTACTATTAACAGCACCATGCACCACAGATTCTGCCTGAGCAATAACTTCTTCTCCTTTACGTCCCGTAATAGGAATAGGCTCATGTACCAATACAGATATCTTATTACCGATACCGTAAGGGAATTTCCCGTAGCGATCCACTTTCCACGAGTTGTTTACTGTTACTGGTACAACGACAGCATCTGGTATATATTTAAAAAGCGTTAATAAACCTTTAGTTTTAAAAGGTTTAGGCACACCTGTGCGGCTTCTAGAACCTTCGGCAAAAATCACAACGCTGCGTTTCTTTTCATAAACGTTTTTTGCAAATTTGATTAATGCCGCAATAGATTGTCTTGCGTCCTTGCGATCGATGGCACAGTTCTCACCGATGCGCAGGTTAAGAGATATACTAGGTATTCCTTTTGCGAGTTCTTTTTTTGCAATAAACTTTGCGTGATAATGGCGCAAGTGATAAATCAATGGTGGTATATCAAACATGCTCTGGTGATTACTCACAAATATATATGATGGCCCTACAGGCAATTCTTCTTTAAACTTAAAGTCAAAGGTGTTGAAAAGCGGCAGCTGGGTTTGCATTAAAAACCAGTTTAAAATGGCAACACTTTTTCTATGGGCGTCATATCCCCATATTTTATGACATATCAACTGGATAGGATGAAAGATCACCAGCATCAAAAAAAAGAGTATAAAATGTAGTATCGTTAAAGGATACGAGATAATTTTTTGCATAGCACAAATATATAATGCAAAAAGTGCATATCCATCGATGTTTGAATCAATTGATATGCACGCATAGTAAAAGGAATGGTGCTGTATAAATAAAAAAGGTTGTGTATTTCTACACAACCTTTTTTAATTCTAAAACTAGAAATGTATTAGCAATTCTCGTTGTAAGCTTCTTTAAGATTTTCTGCAATCATCTCTGCTGGGCGACCTTCAATGTGGTGACGCTCTAACATGTGCACTAACTCACCATTTTTGAATAATGCCATACTAGGTGAACTAGGTGGAAAAGGAATCATAGCTGCTCTTGCTGCATCTACTGCCTCACGATCTACACCTGCAAATACCGTCACGATATGATCTGGTTTTTTTGCATTTTCTAAAGACATTTTTGCTCCAGGACGCGCATTTGCAGCAGCACATCCACATACTGAATTTACTACTACTAGTGTTGTTCCTTCCTTACTAATTGCGCTATTTACAGCGTCTGCGGTATATAAGTGTTCAAAACCTGCGTTTCCTAAATCGTCGCGCATCGGTTGAACTAATTCTGCTGGGTACATAATATTAATTTTTTACAAAGGTAAAACCTATCTCGTTAATCTACCTGTTAATGATATCATTAAATCTTATGATGTTATTAATCTAAACCTTACAGGTCTTAAAGATCGATGAGGTTTTTAACTAGGAATCAAATCGCGCCTTAACTCTTGTAGCGATGTCTTGCATATCTTCATCAGATAGTGAAACTTTATTCGAAAAACGCATGTCTTCCATATCACGTAGCGGTATTAAATGTACATGAACATGAGGAACTTCTAGCCCTATAACGCTCATACCTATACGCTGACAAGTTACTTCTTCTCTCAACGCGAGTGCTACTTCTCTAGAGAAATCCATCAAATCAAAGTAAGTCTCACTGTCTAAATCAAATATTTTGTTGACCTCTTTTTTAGGCACACAAAGCGTGTGTCCTGGCGCATTGGGATTGATATCTAGAAAAGCAATAAAGTCTTCATTTTCTGCTACTTTGTAACAAGGAATTTCACCGTTAATGATTTTTGTGAATACACTCATAACTATCCTCTTGAAATTTCCATGATTTCTAGCTTAATCGTTCCTACTGGTACGACAGCCTCAGCTACTTCACCTACTTCTTTACCCAATAAGGCTTTCCCAATAGGAGAATCGACAGATATTAAACCTTTAGTAATGTCAGACTCACTTTGTGCAACGAGCTTATAGTTCATGACCATTTTATTATTCAGGTTTTTAATTTTCACATTGCTATGTATAAGAACTTTAGAAAGATCTAAATCACTCTCATCAATAATACGAGCGTTAGAGACTACTGCTTCTAGCTTAGAAATACGCATTTCCAGCATTCCTTGAGCTTCTTTAGCAGCATCATATTCTGCGTTTTCACTTAAATCACCTTTATCTCTTGCTTCAGCAATGGCTTGTGATGCTCTAGGACGTTCAACATCCTTAAGTTGCTTTAGCTCGTCTTTTAATTTTTTAAATCCTTCTTCTGTATAGTACGATACGTTGCTCATAGTTTTGCTGTTTAAATTATTCACGGCGGCTGTTTTAAGGCAGTTTCCGCGAAAGCGTATTCTCTAATTCACTCCTACATTTACCAGTAATTGAGAATATAAATAACAAAATCCCATCATTGCTGCGGGATTTCAAAAACAAATATACTAAATATCAATATCATCGTTATACATTTGAAGTCTTTAAAAGAAACTTAATTATGCGTAAAGCGTTTATTATTAGTGTGCTGTTTATCGCATTATCTTGCGCGAGTGATGATGACGCTCGCAACAATCCTTTTCTTGTAGATCTAGCCTTTCAAGTAGAATTGAATACCAATTTACCACAGTATAGTACTTTAAACTTTCCTGGAAACTCTGTAATTGTCAATAGCGGTGGTTTACGCGGCTTTGTTATTTACCATCCTGGCAACTCACAATATTTTGCATATGAATTGAGTGATCCCAATCACTCGCCTAATGAGTGCTCTAAAATGACGGTTTCTGGCATCACGGCATCTTGCCCTTGTACAGATGATAATAATGAGTACAGTATTTTTAATGGACAGCCTACTCAAGGTGGCGGACAATACGGCTTAAAGGCTTATCGTGTAGAACGTAGCGGTAATATCATTAGAGTCTTTAATTAAAAAAGGCTCTAACCAAATATGCTATTTAAATACATATCTAGATTAGAACCTTAATAAAATTTTATTCTACTTTTTAAAAAGTAAGTGTTACTCCAGTCAAGAAGTTAATACCTGCTTGAGGATAGAATCCATTACCTTCTACAGTTGTGATGGTGCCTGGATTAGAGAAATCGTCATCATAGGTAAAGTAATAACCGTTAGACTCATATTTCTCATCAAAGATGTTATTTACTAACGCAGTAAGCACAATAGTTTTAAAAACTGATCGTGGTTTAATAGTATAAATTAAATTGATGTCATTTGTAAAATAGCTGTCTAATTTAGATTCTTGTGCCTCAGTATTACTCATAAACTGCTCACCAACAAACTTACTAAGTAACGATACTTGTAGATTTTTTATAGGTTGAAAAACGATAGCATTTGCAGCTACTACTTCTGGTGAAAAAGCGATATCAGTACGACCTAGATTTTGCAATTCACCATCAAATGATCTTATAGTTTCTTTATTTTTATTGCTGCTTAAAGCTAGATTAGGCTGAATCGTAAGCTTACTATTAACTGGTATTACAGCTTCTAATTCTAGACCTAAACGATAGCTTTCTCCACTATTAGTTCTTAATGGTGCACCTACATCATTCAACTCACCACTTAACACTAACTGCTCATTATATAACATTAAGTAACCGTTTGCATTAAATGAGAAATTGCCTTCTTTGTGACGCCATCCTAGTTCAAAGTCATTCAACTGTTCTGGTCTGATAGAAGAGTCACTTTCAAAATCGTTTCTATTAGGCTCTCTATTTGCTCTTGCATACGATAGATATAAGTCATTGTTATCATTATACTTATACGTTACACCAGCCTTAGGATTAAAGAATGTGTAATTCTCATCGACTAACAATTCTACAAGATCTGATGTAATCCCAGATGTAGAATAGTCTACGTTTCTTACCTGTAAATCACCATACAATTGTACTTTATCATTAAGCTTATAAGTAGCTTTTGAGAACACAGATAAGTCATTCTTTTTACCATTACCGTCATAATAACGATCTCTAATATTGCTTTGACTTGCAAATCTTGCCCATATCACTTCACCATAATGATCACCATCGTAGTGACTGAAAGATGTCCCGAAAATCATGTCTAGATTTCTATTTTTATAATTTGCGCTAGCATTAAAAACATAATAATCGTTATCTAACCAGCGACGACGTATTACATCTGTTGTATTTACGGTCTGTCCATCAACTATTAGTTCATCAAATCCATAGGTAGAAAAATCATCATCCTCTTTAAACTGCTCAAAGAATCCACGTCCGTATGTATAGTTCAATCCTATATTAGTAGACCAGTTTCTATTATAACGCTGGTTCCAGTGTAATTGATAGTGATCTTGTCTATAATCATCTACCTCATTATCATAAAATTGAGTGTCACCATTCTCATCTTCATATTGACCAGCTGGATTAAAGGTTCTGTTTTCCCTAAGCGTTGTTCTATCGATACCAAACCAAGATTGGTAAGTAACATTATTACCACCAAAGGTCACCGCTTTAATTAAGGTATTATCATCTACATAAGCACCTTGTAAGAAATATGATTTTAAGTCTGAGGTCGCTCTGTCGATATAACCATCAGATTGTATGTTAGACAATCTACCAGCAATCTCAAAGTGATCATTCATGAGACCTGTAGAGAACTTTACGGTGTGTTTTCTACTATTAAAACTACCTATAGAATTAGAGATTTCTCCGCTGGATTCTTTAGCAACTGCATCAGTTAACACATTAATACTTGCTCCAAAAGCACCACTACCATTAGTACTAGTTCCTACTCCACGCTGTAGCTGTAAACTCTCTACAGAAGAAGAAAAGTCTCCTAGATTTACCCAAAATGTACCTAACGATTCTGCATCTGTATAAGGAATCCCATTGATGGTCACGTTAGTAGATTGTGAGCTTACACCACGCACTCTCAATCCTGTATAACCTATTCCAGCACCAGCATCAGTAGTGGTAACCACAGAAGGTAAAAAATTAAGTAGCATAGGAATGTCTTGTCCTAAATTACGTTTTGCAATTTCCTCTTTAGTAAGGTTGCTGTGTGTAATAGGCGATTTTGCATTTACACGTACGGCTTTTACAAGCACCGCATCTAGTTTTTCAGATTTTGTGGTGTCTGCTTCTTGTGTTGTTTGCGCTGTTGCTAGGCCGGTTACGGTTAATGCCATAGCAATTACAACGCGAGATAAATGTTTCATTAGAACTTTTTTTAAGTTCAAATAAAAGGGGCATTTATTCGGTTTGATTAAAATAAAATGTTTGAAGGATTCTCTTGAAATGGATTTTTAAGGTGCACGCTTTCGCGAAAGCGAGAACATAAAACACCTTATCTATCTAAATCTTTTCCCTTAGCGACATTACTCGCCCAGGTTCCTTGGGTATTATCTCAGCCTCTATTTCTAAAAGCACCCCTTGAGATTGGTTGCAAAAGTAATCTGAAAATGTAAATAGAAAAACAAAATTGAAGCTTATTTAAATAGAATTTCTCTCCTTTTAAAAATGAGCACGTTAGTCGTTATATATAAATTTTTCTAGTATAAATCCTAACAACAATTATTAAAACTCAATCTCTTTTTCTACCATCTCACCGTCACGATCAACGGTTACCATAGTTTTATCACCATTATCAAAAGTTGCTAATGTGCGCATGTAACTCATCATATCTACTATAGTGCTATCACCTAGTTTCACAACGACATCACCTTTCATCAATCCGGCTTTTTGAGCAGGCTTTTCTTCACTCACTCCATCGATGCGCATTCCTTTACCCGTAAATAAATAGTCTGGCACGACTCCTAAACCTACTTTAAAACGCGGCACTTCTTCGCTTTCGTTTTTTGTTTTTCTGAAGGCTAGTTTTCCTGCGTTATCAAACTCAGCTGTGATTCTTAGAATATAATCTGAAATTTGTTGCATTCCAGCATAGTTCAACTTCTCTGCATCATCACCTGGTTTGTGATAATCTTCATGCTGTCCTGTGAAAAAATGTAATACTGGAATATCATTTAAGTAAAACGAAGTATGATCGCTAGGACCTACACCGCTTTTACTTAATGCTAGTTCAAAATCTTTATTAACTGCGTTAATGATTTGGTTCCATCGTGGCGAAGTTCCTGTTCCATAGACTGCTAAAGTGTTTTCTTCATTTAGCCTGCCGACCATATCCATATTAATCATATATGTAATAGAATCGAGAGCAATCGTTGGGTTTTTAGTAAAATAATTGGATCCTAATAATCCCATTTCTTCACCAGAAAATGCCATGAAGAGATAGTTATTCCCTTTTTTCTCGCTTGTTTTCAATCGGTAAGCTAGATCTAACATAACTGCAACACCACTCGCATTATCATCTGCTCCATTATGAATAGCTTCTCCTTCTCGATGTAGCGAACCTTCACCACCCATTCCTAGGTGATCATAGTGCGCACCTATTACTACAGTTTGTGCAGCGCCATTATCAATATAACCTAGAACGTTAGTTCCTGTAAGAAATGCATCGCCTTTCTCATCTGTAAAGGCAGCTTCTTGATGTGGATCACTCGATGGTTTAAAGGAAAAGGTCTGGAAATAAGTTCCTTCATTACCTTTAGGTTCTAGACCAGATTCTTTCATGCGTTTTGCGATATAATCTGCTGCTTGCAACTCATAAGAAGTACCGGTCTCACGACCTTGCAAATCGTCTGACGCTAGATAAACCACATCGGCTTTCATATTACCTTTTACAGGTTCTAAAGGTTTCACTTCTGTCTTGCAAGAGACTAATAAACAAATGGCTATAAAAAGTGTCGTGATTCTCATATCTAGCTTGTAATTTTGCTCAAAATTAAATCATCCATGAGAACGTTCCTATTTCTAATCGCATTAATGGCTGTTGTGAGCTGTAAAGAAACTTCAAAGACGGAAGAAATTACTTCTACACAAGCAGAAAATACAATTCTACAAAATGACAATCCATTAATCATGGAAGGTGAAAATCATTTTAAGGATATCCAGCAGGTGACCTTTGGTGGCGATAATGCCGAGGCTTACTGGAGTTTTGATGATAAACAACTGGTGTTTCAAAGCAACAACACCGCTTGGGATGTAGAATGTGATCAAATGTTCTTGATGAATAATGGAGATAGCTTTCGCGAAAGCGTGCCTAAAATGATCTCTACTGGTAAGGGAAGAACGACTTGTGCATATTTTCTACCAGATAATGAACATATCATTTACGCGAGTACACACCTTGCGATGGATGATTGCCCAGATACTCCATTGAAAGAAAACGGGAAATATGTATGGCCTATTTATGATAGCTATGACATTTTTGTAGCAGATCTAGAAGGAAATATCACAGCTCAATTAACTAACGAAAAAGGTTATGATGCAGAGCCTACTGTTTCTCCGCAAGGCGATAAAATTGTATTTACTAGTGATCGCAGCGGTGATCTAGAATTATATACTATGGATATAGATGGTAGTAATGTGAAGCAAATCACTTATGAATTAGGTTATGATGGTGGTGCTTTTTTCTCACCTGATGGATCGCAATTGATATTCCGTTCTTCACGTCCTAAAACTGAAGAAGAAATCAAAGAATATAAAGACTTATTGAAAGTAGGACTTGTACAGCCTACAGAAATGGAACTCTACATTTGTAACGCAGATGGTTCTGACTTGCGCCAGTTGACTCAACTAGGAAATGCTAACTGGTCGCCTTTCTTTTTACCAGATGGGAAACGTGTATTGTTCTCTTCTAACTTTGAGGCAGAGCGCGGTTTTCCTTTCAATCTTTATATGATTAATACAGATGGAACTGGTCTAGAACGTATCACTCATGGTGAGACTTTTGACGCATTTCCTGTATTCTCAAACAATGGTAAATACCTAGCTTTTTCTTCTAACCGTAATAATGGTGGTGGACGCGATACGAATCTTTTTATTGCAGAATGGCAGGATTAATCTTATTCTCTAAGGGCAGACTTAAGTCTGCCCTTAGAGAATGAAATGCTTTCCTATCTTTAAGTTATGTCACGTAACAACCTGCAACTCTACATACATCTTGTTTTTGTCACAAAACATAGAGATTTTATGATTATGGAAAATGTGGAACTTAAACTCCATAAATTCCTAAGAGAGAAAATGGAAGATCTTGAGATTATTATTGATGATAAATGGCATGCCTGACCATTTACATATCCTACTAAAGATGCCTGCTAAAATTACAGTCTCCTACATCGCTCAACAATTAAAAGGAACTAGTTCTAGATTTATGAATGAGTTGTCTGGAAATCAAGGCATTTTTGAATGGTCTAGAGGTTATGGTGCTTTCACAGTCAGCAAAAAGGACGTAACTATGATTTCAAACTATATAAAAAATCAGAAAGAACATCATAAGTCTGGTACGTTAAATCAAGACTTTGAACAGGTGTAGTTTCCCCCAAAGGGCAGACTTAAGTCTGCCCTTTGGAAAACTTTTTATGCTATAGTAGCACCATTCACAACCGCATCATCTGGATTTACAAAAACTAATTTTCCTTCTGAATCTTCGGCAAGGAGAATCATTCCTTGAGATTCTACACCACGTAGTTTTCTAGGAGCAAGATTTGCCAGTACGGTTACTTTACGACCTACTAATTCCTCAGCACTAAAATGCTTTGCGATTCCAGAAACGATAGTTCTTTTATCTATTCCAGTATCTACGGTCATGACCATTAACTTGTCAGTTTTAGGCATCTTCTCAGCAGTAAGAATTTCTCCTACTCGCAAGTCCATTTTCATGAAATCGTCGTAATTAGTCTCGTCTTTTTGTGGCATAAGGTTAGGAATTGTTGCCGCATTTGCAGCTTTAGTAGCTTCTAATTTTTCTAATTGTGCGGTTACCTGTTCATCTTCTATTCTAGAGAAAAGCAACTCGGCTTTATTGATTTTGTGATTGGATGGTAGTAGTGCTTCTGAGCTTGCTACACGAATCCAACTAGCAGATTCTGCATCAAGTAAAGAATAACCGAGCATACTTTTTAACTTACTTGAGGTATGCGGTAAGAAAGGTTCACTTAATATAGCAAGCGCAGTAGTTAATTGCAAACACACATACATAATGTTTTGCACTTGCTCTGGATTTGTTTTAGCTAGTTTCCATGGTTCTAATCCTTCTTCGGCAATGTATTTATTACCTATACTGGATAAGTTCATTAATTCTTGCAATGCTTCTCTAAAACGATAACGATCTAAACTATCACCTATGGTTTTAGGAAATGCTTTGATTTGTTCTAAAACATCTAGATCTCTTTGAGCAAGATTAGCCGTTTCAGGAACAATACCTTCGTAATATTTATTAGTCAATACTATAACACGGTTTACAAAGTTTCCTAGGTTTGCAACTAACTCATTATTATTTCTCGCTTGAAAATCTTTCCAAGTAAAATTATTATCCTTAGTCTCTGGTGCGTTTGCAGTTAATACATAACGTAATACATCTTGCTGTCCAGGGAAATCTTCTAGATACTCATGTAACCAAACAGCCCAGTTTCTAGAAGTAGAAATCTTATCATCTTCTAGATTTAAAAATTCATTTGCTGGCACATTATCTGGCATCACATAATCGCCATGCGCTTTTAACATTGCAGGGAAAATAATACAGTGAAAAACAATATTATCCTTACCTATAAAGTGCAATAGTTTCGTATCATCCTTTTTCCAGTAATCTTCCCAATTTTTGCCTTCTCGAGCTGCCCATTCTTTAGTCGCTGAGATATAGCCAATAGGAGCATCAAACCAAACGTATAACACCTTACCATCTGCTCCTTCTACAGGAACTGGAATTCCCCAATCTAGATCACGCGTCACGGCACGTGGATGCAAACCATCTGTAATCCAGCTTTTTACTTGACCTAAAACGTTAGCTTTCCAATCCTTAGAATGTCCTTCAACAATCCACTCATTTAACCAGTCGCTATATTCATCTAGTGGTAAAAACCAGTGTTTAGTTTCCTTAAGTTCTGGTATATTACCTGTAATAGCACTTTTAGGATCTATTAAATCTGTCGCATTATGGGAAGTTCCACATTTCTCACATTGATCTCCATAAGACTCTGTATTACCACACTTAGGACAAGTACCTACTACAAAGCGATCTGCTAGAAACTGGTCTGCTTCTGGATCGTATAATTGCTCTGTTACTTGTTCTATAAACTTACCGTCATTATAGAGTTTTGTAAAAAAAGCACTTGCTGTTTTATGATGCTCTGTAGAACTAGTGCGACCGTAATGGTCAAAAGTGATTCCAAATTCTTTAAAAGAGTCGCCTATAATTCTATGATAACGATCTACCAGTTCTTGCGGAGTAATACCTTCTTTTTTTGCCTTAATAGTAATGGGAACACCATGCTCATCACTACCACAAATAAAGGCGACATCACTACCACGCATGCGCTGGTAACGTGCAAAAATATCTGCAGGCACATACACACCTGCAAGGTGACCTATATGAACTGGACCGTTAGTATATGGCAATGCTGCCGTAATCGTATATCGTTGTTGACTGCTCATGAACTTATTTTGAGAGTTGCAAATTTACGATTAATGAAACAGCTATGCACGTGTTTTTATAGCAGGTTGATGGTTAAGATGTCGCTTTCGCGAAAGCGTATACACAAAACAATATATAATTAGAAAACTATCGTATTAAAAACTGGCTCGAGTATTGATCTGAACCAGAACTAATTCTATAGATATAATTACCAGATGCTAATCGAGTTTGTAGCGTTGCTTTTATATCAATCTCATGGACACCAGGCATGTAATATTCATTTGCCAACTGACCTATTTGCTGGCCCATAAAATTGTAAACCTTAATATCTAATTTACGACCTACGTCCATTTTTAAATAAAGAACATCGCTGTCCTGTCTATTGACCACAAAGTGTTTGAAGTCTTGATTTTCAAAAGATGGATTTGATAAAGTAGTACAATTAAATCCTAAGTTTATATTGTTATAATTACCATTAAGCATCGCCTGATCTACCACTGTAGGATCGATACACAACCATTCTTTCATCACAGTAGAATATATATCTCTAAAGTCTGTGCTATAGATCATATTACCATTTGCGTCTAGATTAGTTAAGCTAGGATGTGATCCTATAAAGCCATTACCATTTAATCCACCACCGAAAAGCATCATAGGTGCCGCAGCGCCATGATCTGTACCGTTAGAACCGTTTTCTTCTACACGACGACCAAATTCTGATATAGTCATACACAAGACTTCATCCTGATTTCCGTAGGCCGCAAGATCTGTATAGAAAGCGTCAATTGAATCTGCTAATTTTTGCATACGGTCTGCATGGGTACTAGCTTGATTTGCATGTGTGTCAAAACCATCTAAGGTTACCATATAAACTTTAGTTCCTAGTTGACCTTTAATCAATCTAGCGACGATAGCCAGTTGGTCTGCAATGCTGTGATTACCATAGGTAGCCTGTGTTGTACTTGCTTGATACGCAGTATTGATAACACCTGCATAAGCAAACGTGGTATTAGTAGTAGTTCTTAAAAAACTTAACTGATCACCATAAGTACATGGTGGTACGTTAACGGCATCATGCTGCCAGCCGTTTTGTGCTAGATTGTAAAGCTGTTGTGGATCTGCCACAGAAAAGGCATAGTTAGTTTGTATCCCTTCAAAAGCCAGATTACCTAAACTACCTATTTGTATCGCCGGCGGAATAGCTGGCGGACTCAATAAAAAGTTAGGATACTCATTTTCAAAAAATCTACCCATCCATCCAGTTTCTTCATTGTTTACGGCATCTGTGCTTGCCCAGATATCACTAGATCTGAAATGTGATAGGTCCTGACCTGCATACCCTACACCGTGTACAACTTTCATTTCTCCATTTCCCCATCGTGATTGCAAACTGCTCATGTATGATGGTAATCCATAATCTGTCGATAAATTATAAAGACTACTTTGAGCAAGTGCGATGTTAGGTCGCTGAGAAGCATAAGTACCGTACTGATTTAATGGGACGATTGTATTCAAACCATCGTTTCCACCTTTTAATCTTATTAATACGAGGACACGATCATTTGTACTAGATGATAAAGCTGCCGTAATAGGGCTAGCCATCGCACTAGAAATCTGAGTTCCACCTAATGCAAATGTTCCTGCACCGGCAATACCTAGGGCTTGTAAAAAGGTTCTACGACTCCAGGCTTCATGTTCTTCATGATGCGCTTGTGAATTAGGGTCTTGATGTTTTTTATGAGTATCACACATAGCGCTAATTATTTAAGTTGAAATTCTGGCATTCTAAAAATGTGTTGCAGTAATAAAACCACTTGATAAGGAACAGAACCCCATTGAAGATTCCACTGCATGCTATCATAATAATTTTGAGGCACATCTCCTTTAAATACTTGTGTTGCTAGAGCATAGTCTGCCGTAGTATGCAATGTTTTTGGAACAAATCGATCCACCATTTCTTGAGCGATAATCGCCGGATCATTATTAGAACTCGCTATAGAAATAACTAGGTTTCTAAATAGCTCTTGATCTAAATTCCATGTGGTCCACATAATATATTCTAGACCTTGCCACCTACCAGTTATCGTGCTGCTATTGATCCAATCGCGATCACCTTGCCATCCTGCGACGTCCACGGGATTATAATATTCCTGACCTAAGTTTGCCGAATAATATACCAATACTTCAAGTTGTTGCGGTGTATATGGAAAGTTAGCCTCTTTTATAAAAGTTAAGAAGCAATCCATAGGATCTTTAATAATAGAACCTATAGCATCATCTTCAAAAAAGTGCTCACTTTTAAAAAGCTGTCTTAAAACCGGTACAATTTCCCAGTTCCCAGTACGGAATGTAGTCGCTAATTGATCGATAATCGATTGTGATGGCAACTCTGGACTTACAAAAGCTCGATATATTTTTTTTACGATAAAGTCTGAAATCTCATTTGCTCTAACACTGAAAAGGTGATCTATTAAACTGTCGTGATCAAAATTAGTAGGCGCACTACCGAAGATTATTTTATCTGTATTATCAAAAGTGGAACTTTGGAATACAATAGGTGCACCCAATTGGGTCCAGCTATTATATCCGGTTAAAGCTCTAGCTGCCTCTACAATATCTGTTTGTGTATAATTATTATTTGCTCCTAGAGTGAATAACTCAAAAAGTTCTCGAGCATAATTTTCATTTGGACTCCATTTATTGTTAAGCACTCCATTAAGATAAACCAGCATGGCCTCATTCTTACCGATCTCTTTAGTAAGCGTTTTAAAATTACCTAAAGCATGAGTTTGTAATAGATCATAATATTGATATAACCAAGATGGCGCTTGATAATCATCTGCCTTAGTCACAAAATGATTATGCCAAAAAAGCGTCATTTTAGCTCTTAATTTAAGATTAAGAGAATCATCAAAGGTTTGTTTCAACCATTCTACCATTTGAGGAAATGCCTCGCTATTAAAATCTGTATAATCAGATTGTGCCCAGTTGCCCCAAACCGGCGCTGGCGTATTCATATAATTAATGGAATCTGTAATCCAAGTATCCACAAATGCTGTAGGTGATTGGGCTAATATTGTATTCTCCTGCGCAACGTCCAGTCCATATCCTAGCCTTTTCACTACATGCCTTACTCGCTGTAAATCCCAAGGCTTAATCGTTGTTGGAACATATGGCGATAAGGTAGCTGTATTACAAGATGTAAAAGTTTCCATAAGCTAGCGCTTTAAGTATTGATGATAAAGATATATATTCCTTAACTTAGTTTTAAGACTTTTAGTATAAATTCACCTAGAACACATCAAGCTAAATCACTGATATTGAGAGAATATACATATACCGGTTTAAAAAGTAACGATCATGTACGAATTCTTTGTACAGCAAGAAGCGCTGTTCAGGCTGACTTAAGGCCAGCACGTAAGTTATTAGAATCATGGGGTTTAAGAGCGAGTTACGGTAAAACTATAGGAGCCATAAATAATCAATTTGGCGGTACAACTAGCTTAAGAATTACCGATTTTCAAGATGCTTTAAATGATGATGATGTAGATGCTATATGGATTGCTCGTGGTGGATACGGGACGATACAGATCATCGAAGAAATTGATTTTTCCGCTTTCGCGAAAGCGAATTTTAAAAAGCTAATCATAGGTTACTCAGACGTTACAGTTTTACATAGTCATTTACAACATATGGGTATCTCGAGTTTACATAGCTTTATGCCACTAGAGCTTCAAGACAAGCCACATACCTGTTTAGAGAGTTTTAAAAAAGCCTTATTAGATCACTCTCAAAACTTCTCAATCCCAAATAATAACAATCTAAAATCACAAAAACTTACAGCTCCTATAATAGGAGGTAATTTATCTATTCTTTATAGTCTTTTAGGTTCTAAAAGCTTTCCTATAACTGATGATTGTTTCCTATTTATAGAAGATATAGATGAATACATATATCATATAGAACGTATGATGTATGGACTTAAAAGAGCTGGGCATTTAGATAAGCTTAAAGGGTTAATCGTAGGCGGAATGACTGATATGAGAGATCACAAAATTCCGTTTGGCAAAAATGCGGTGGAGATTATCAAAGACACAACTGCTAGTTATCATTATCCTGTGATTTTTAATTTCCCTGCTGGGCATGTAAAAGATAACCGTAGCCTAAAACTAGGCACAGACATGCATGTTTCCATTAAAAAGAATCAAATCACTTTCACTTATTAAATTATGGCAGATCATAACGAACTAGGGAAAGAAGGAGAGAAAATAGCTGTTCAATACTTGCAAAAGAATGGATATGATATTCTAGCGACTAACTATGTTTATTTGAAAGGTGAAATTGACATCATCGCACAGAAGAAAAATACGATCATCATTGTCGAAGTAAAGACACGTTCTACACCAGACTTTGGTGATCCACAAGATTTTTTAAAACCTGCTCAAATTAAAAGGCTTGTTACCACTGCAGATCATTATATAGAACATCATGCTGGTGATGACATTGAGGCAAGATTTGATATTATTGCCATTATAAAAAATAAAGCAGGAACAAAAATCGAACATTTAGAAAATGCTTTTTATCATTTTTAGAAATAAAAAAAGCAGCCTTTGGGCTGCTTTTTTTATAGTGTAGTTAAGATATTATTCCTTCTCTTCCTTTATTAGATATACATATACAGGAAAGTGATCACTGAAACCATTTGTAAAACTACCATTATTATAGCTACGTAAAGGATATCCTTTATAGCGTCCAGATTTATTAGTCATAAAACTAGGATTATAAATCCCAGCATGATAATAGAAGTAACCTTCTTGATCTGCTTTTTTCAATAAAGGATAAGTAAGCATGATCTGGTCAAATATATTTCCTGCATCTCTGTAAGAAAGCGTGTTAAAACCATCTTTCAACATTTGGATGTATGGGTTATAAATCATTTGAGGCTTTACATCTTCCTGATCTTGTTGTGCATTTAATGTTTTAAGAACACTCTCATTAGTAGGATCATCATTTAAATCTCCCATGGTCATTATTTTGGCCATTGCATTAGTTACGTGCAAGGAATCGATAATTTGTTGATTTAAGGCTGCTGCTGCAACACGCTTTGCTCTACTACGCATCTCGCCACCGCTACGTGACGGCCAGTGATTAACAATAACACTCATAGGATCGCCATTAAGCTCTCCTGTTACCACTAACTGATCACGAGTGAAAATACGTCTGCCGCTACCAGGATCTGATATGTCTAAACGTCTCGACTGAGAGTTAATCACTTTAAATTCACTCTTCTTATATAGTAAAGCGACATCAATACCACGTCTGTCTGGAGAATCGTAATGTTCTATACCATAATCATAGTCTCTTAATAGCTCGTGGCTCGCAAGGTCCTCAAGTACCTTACGGTTTTCAACTTCACAAACACCTATTAAAGCTGGAGCTGTTCCTGACTTATCTGCACCTATCTTTCTAAGAACACGTGCCATGTTAGTTAATTTCTTTTGATAGACATCTTCTCTTAATCCTTCAGCCATTTCCATCATAGGACTAGCTTCATCATTAATTGTTGGATCATCTTCTGTATCAAACAAGTTTTCTAGATTATAAAATGCAACAGTTTGAATCTTATACTGTTTTGCATTGTTGTTATCTTGTTGTGCGTGAGACGCTTTAGCGAAAGCGAAAAAAACAAAAGCACTGGTAATGAGGTATTTATACATTTCTTTTAATTGACTTAGATTAACATTATGTAAACATTTATACAAACGCCGCGCCAAAGGTACTGTTAACCATAGAAAAACGTACTTTTGCAGCCCATTAATAACGATATATTAATAAACAACTCTTATGAATAAACAAATTAGCAAGTTGATTTTGTTGATTTTACTGGTCTGCGGCTCTATTGCGAGTGCCCAAGTGGTAAAAGGTCGAGTAATTGACGAATCAACCGAAGAACCTATCAAAGGAGCGCTGATTGAAATTTTAGGAACTGAATTTACAGCAACTACTGATGCTGAAGGTTTCTTTAATTTTGCCAGCGGTATTCCACAAGGAGATCAGAAAATGCAAGTAAGTGCAGCTGATCATTACAACCGTACTTTACCTATTGTTGTAAATGAATTGACACCAGTAAATATTGATCCACTTTATTTAAGAGTAGATTTTAGTGATCAAGAACAAACTGCAGGTGTTATTTCTTTAACAGAAAATGATCTATCTGATGATCAGAATGCTGCAAACAATGTATCTGGACTTTTACAATCTTCCAGAGATATTTTCTTAAGAGCGGCAGCATTTGATTTTAGTGCGACATTCTTTAGACCTCGTGGATTGAATAGTGAAGATGGACGTGTCCTTATTAATGGACTAACCATGAACAAGATTTTTTCTGGACGACCACAATGGAGTAATTGGGGTGGATTAAATGACTTACAACGTAACCAAAACTTTACCATGGGATTATCTGCTGCAGATAATACATTTGGTGGATTAGGTGGTGTACAGAGTATAGACATGCGTGCTTCTCAACAAAGAGAAGGTAGTCGTATTTCATATGCTGCTGGTAACCGTAGTTACACAGGTCGCTTTATGGCAACTTATAATAGTGGCTTGAAAAGTAATGGATGGGCATATTCAATAAGTGCCTCACGTAGAGCTGGTGAAGAAGGATTTATAGATGGTACTGTATATGATGCAAATTCTATAGGTCTATCTGTAGAGAAAAAGGTTAATGACAATCATTTCTTAAACTTCACAGGTATGTACACTCCTAATCGTCGTGGTAGACAATCGCCAATGACTGAAGAGGTAAAGAATCTAAGAGGAATTACTTATAATCCTAACTGGGGTTATATCGATGGTGAAAAACGCAATAGCCGTATTAGAGAAATTGAAGAGCCTATTTTAATGTTGAACCACAACTGGCAAATCAATGAGAAAGTGAAGTTAAACACTAACGTAGGATATCAATTTGGTCGTATAGGAAACACTCGTATCGATAATGGTGGTACTCGTTTAGTAACTCTAGATGGTCAAGATTCTTACATAGGTGGTGCGCGTAATCCTAATCCTGATTACTATCAAAATTTACCTAGTTATTTCTTACGTAATGGCTTAGATTATTCTAATGCTTATCTAGCGCAACAAGAGTTTGTAAGTAACGGTCAGTTAGATTGGGATGCACTTTATAGAGCAAACGCTTCATTTACTCAACAAGGAGGAACTAGTGTTTATGCTATACAAGAGGATCGTATCGATGACGACCTTTTAATGGTAAACTCAATTCTTACTGCAGATATTACAGATAATATTTTATTCACAGGTGGAGTAAGCTATCGTAATTTAAAAAGTGAAAACTATGCAAGAATAGATGATCTTTTAGGTGGTGGTGGTTACCTAGATGTAGATTTCTTTGCACAAGAAACTTCTAACATAACACAAGATCAAGCGGCACAATCAGATTTAAATAATCCTAACCGAATTGCTGGAGAAGGTGATCGTTATAAGTATAATTATGACATATTAGTTGATGAGATCGATGCATTTGCTCAAGCTCAATTTAAGACTAAAAAGGTTGATTTCTATATAGCTGGTAACATTACTCAAACTTCTTATCAAAGAGATGGTAAATACCGTAATGGTAACTTTGCTGACAATTCTTTTGGAAAAGGAGAACAACTAGATTTTACCAACTTTGGAATTAAAGGTGGTGCTACTTATAAATTAAGCGGTAAAAGCTTTATTGATTTTAACGGAGCTTATTTAACAGATGCTCCTACAATAAGAAGTGCTTTCCCTAATGCCAGACAAAACAATAATACTACAACTGGACTAGAGTCTCAGACAGTATATTCTACAGATATATCTTATATCTACAGATCTCCTATTGTTAAGGCTAGATTAACAGGTTACTTCACACAATTTAAAGATGGTACAGATGTAGGCTTCTATTTTGTAGAAGGTTTATCTGGTGCGCCAACTCAAGATGGTAATGCTTTTGTACAAGAAGTGATGACTAACATAGATCGTCGTAATATAGGTGGTGAACTAGGTCTTGAAGTTCAAGTAACACCGACTATTGCTTTAAAAGCGGCAGCTGCATTTGGTACAAATACTTATAGCAACAATCCTAATATCTATTTAAATAGTGATGACTTTCCTAATGTCGATTTGACATTTGGTGACGGAACTACTAATCTTAAAGATTACCATATCGCTGGTGGTCCAGAACAAGCTTATCAAGTAGGTTTTGAATACCGTGATCCAGATTATTGGTGGGTAGGTGCTACTGCAAACTTCTTCTCTAATTCATATGTGGACGTTGCACCACTAAGAAGATCAGAGAACTTTGTAACTGATTTAGACGGTTTACCAGTATCAAATTATGATGAAGAAATTGCTAGAGGCTTATTGAAACAAGAAAAATTCAACCCATATGAACTATTAAATGTTGTAGGTGGAAAATCTTGGAAAATAGGTGACAAGTTTGTAGGTTTCTTTGCAACTATCAATAATGTACTAGGTAAAGAATATAGAACTGGTGGATTTGAACAAGGTCGTCTTGCAAATTATCAAGATGTTCTAGACGATAGTAACAACCCAATTGAAGTGTTTGCACCACGTTATTTCTATGGAAATGGTCGCACATACTACTTAAACGTTTACCTAAGATTTTAATAAAATTAATGATGAAAAATAAAATAAATAATATGAGAGCTTTTCATAAAATAATAGCGCTGGCGTTTATCGCCGCTATCACATTTTCTTGTGTAGGAGATGATGATTTTACAGTACCTACATTTAATGACACAACACCAGTTACTGTTGATGGTAACGTTGTTGCATTAAGCACTGTAGCATCTAGACTTGCACAAAGTGGTGATGATACTTTTACTTTTGAGCAATCAGCTAGTGGAGTAGATGAGTATATTACTGGTTATGTAATATCCGATGATCAAGGTGGGAACTGGTTTAAAGAATTAATTATTCAAGACGAACCAGAAAACCCTACAGCTGGTCTTGCCATTTCTATTGATGTAAACCCATTGTTTACAAGATATGAATTCGGTAGAAAGGTATTTGTTAAGTTAACGGGTCTTACTGTAGGAACTTCAAACGGTGTAACAACATTAGGTGTTGCTGGATCAGGTAGTGATATAGAGCGTATCGCAGCATCTGGTGAAGCAGATGCTATCACTAGAGATAACTTAGTAGCAGATATCGTCCCTGTAGATGTTGAATTTGCAGACTTTTCTGATGCTCTAGAACTTATTTGGGTTAGAGTGAACAACGTACAATTTGTAGAAGAGCAAATCGACTTATCATTTGCAGCTGAATCATTTGATGAATTTGATGGTGAGCGTAGTATTAAAAGTTGTAATGATGCTTTTGGAGCGACTGCAAACTTATGGACAAGTACTTTCTCTGACTTTAAAGCTTTAAACATTCCTGATGGAAAAGGTTCTATTAGTGCCGTATTAACTAGAGATTTCTTTGATGATGTTTATGTTCTATATGTAAATACTCCTGAAGACTTTGACCTTACAGATACTAACCGTTGTGATTTAACACCTGTTTCTTGTGGGAATGCAGCAGCTGCAGGACCGAACACATTATTAAGCGAGAACTTTGAAACACAATCTACAGGAGCAGCAGCAATGCCTGCAGGATGGACTAACTTCCAAGAAGCTGGTACAGAAACTTGGGAAGTATACACTTCTGGAGGAACAAATGCTTCACTAGGTAAAAGTGTTAACGTAGGATCATTTAACTCAAATGATGCTTCTACAATCGCTTGGTTGATCACACCAGAATTTGACTTTGATGCTCAAACAGGTGAAGTATTCTCTTTTGAAACCTCTAACAGCTTCTCTGATGGTTCTACAATGCAAGTACTTTATTCTGATGATTGGGATGGAACAACGGCAGGAATCGCTACAGCAACGTGGAAACCTCTTGCAGACGCAACTATCGTTGATGACGGTGAGTTCTTTGGTAACTGGGTATTCTCTGACAACGTATCATTAGACTGTGTAACTGGTACAGGTCATATCGCTTTCCGTTATGAAGGATCAGGAGATTCTGGTACTGACGGTACTTATGAGCTAGATAATATCTCTATGACTAGTAATTAGTAAAAGGATTATTTCGCTTTAAGCGAAAACATATAAGAAAAGCCCATTGCTATTTGCAATGGGCTTTTGTATTTTTAAAAAATACCTAACCAGCAAAGAAACCTTAAATATAAAAATGAAAACAAACGGATTTTTATACCTATCATACTGGCAACCTTAATAGGTGGCTATTTTGCATTTAATGTAATTGATTGGTTTAGTAATTTAGAATCTGTTCATCAGCCATTGCCTCACAAGAATCTAATTACCAAAATTCAAAAAGAATCACAGCATAAAGAATCCTTTGAATATAAAAATTCGATAGTATCCATATACAATAGTGGCAAGAATAGAAATGGAACTATTTTATTTGATTTGGGAAGTAATTTTGATATCAACCCTAAATCTATAACTATTAACAAGAAAGAAATTAAGGAACCATCTGGTCGGATTTACAGAGGTTCATTTTTCTTAAATAGTGATTTTCATTTCTCGTTTCCAACTAAAAAACTAACAAATAGAATAGAAATTAGTGTAGATGATAATCCAAAAGAAGAGCTATTTATCACTGATAAAAAAGATTATGCAAAAATCATATTACATTGTACAGACTCATTTAATATAAAGCTCAATCAAGAATCTGAACCATTAGTCTATTTCGATAAATCTAACAGCTGTTCTTATACTATCATAGAATTTTATAGCTTTAAAGGAACTAGTTACCTACTAGTTAGTCAAAAGGCCTAAATACATACATTTATGCACCATGTCGTGCATTGGTATCTAATATCCGCAAGTTTACTATATATTAGGCTCATATTATTTCTCATGCAGCACGCATCTGAAATTCGCGAGGTCTAATAAAGCATTTGTAATGCCTAGAGAAATCTATATAAAAGAGTATAAATAGCTTTTAGTGTTTTCTAACCATAAAATTACGTCGCTCTAACTATATCTTCCAGAAGTCGCTCGTAATGACATTATATTGATAAACACAGTGATCTCCTGCTCCCATACAGTTATTAACTAGTCTACATTATCCAAAATCCTTAAGAAATAAAAAATCCCATCTCAATAAAGAGATGGGATTTAAAGCATTGGTTAGTTAGTAATGCTTAATAATTATCTTTTTGTAATTGTAAACTCAGATCTACGAGACAACTCATATTCTGCAGAAGTACATTTTTGAGAAGCACAATCCATTACTGGGTTTGCCTCACCACGACCTACCGCAGTCAAGCGACTTGCATCTACTCCTTGCGACACTACATATGCTACAATTGACTCAGCACGACGTTGTGTAAGTGCTAGGTTATAAGAATCAGAACCTCTAATATCTGCATAAGTCTCTGCCATTACTTCTAGTTCTGGATATTTCTTCATAAATGAAACTAAACGATCCAATTCTAGAGCTGCATCAGGACGGATATTTGAAGCATCTAAATCAAAATAAATTTTGTTTAAGATGATTTTCTCATCAACTACCGGTGGATCTGGAATAATAGGCTCCATGTTTACAGTTACCATAGCAGTTGCTTCTTCAGCAACGCTTAAGTCAGATTGTCCACTTTCATATTGATCCTTAACACCACGAGCAACAAATTCTTTATTACACTCTGTAGTAAACATTGCATTTCCTTCACCATCTGTAGTCTGACTAGGTAAGCTATTACCATCTGCATCTTGTAAAGAAACGATTGCACCTGGAATAGGCTGATTAGTTTGAGCATCAACAGCGGTTACCGTAACAGCAACTTCACAAATTTCAATACGATTCACCGCATAGATATCATCACTTCCTTTTCCACCTTTACGGTTAGAAGAAACAAAACCTTTACCTGTTTCTTCTGAGTATGTGAAAGCAAAATCATCCATTACAGAGTTTACAGGAGAACCTAAGTTAGAAACTTTACCGTCTTTGTATTTAAATACGTCTAGACCACCTAATCCTAAGTGACCGTTTGAAGAGAAGTAAAGTGTACCATCTTCAGCAATCCATGGGAATGAATCATCACCAGCAGTATTAACTGTAGGTCCTAAATTTACTGGATTTGATATTTTACCATTCTTAAGGCTCGCTTTATAGATATCAGTTCCACCTTGTCCACCTGGCGCTTCACTTGCAAAGAAAATTGCTTTTCCATCTGCAGTAATACTAGGATGACCAACACCGTATTCTTGACTTTCTAGAGAAGTAGTTCTTACATCTCTCCACTCGCCACCAGCTTTAACAGCTCTGTAAATATTCAATTTACTCTCGCCATCACTAGCTTTTTCATAATCTCCATCGATATAATCTACACGAGTAAAGAACATATACTTCCCGTCAGGTGTAATGTCCAATGTACCTTCATGATACTTAGTATTTACATCACCATCAAGAAGTTTACCTTCACCAGGCATTCCGTTTTCATCAACAGATGCCTCATAGATATCTAAGTAAGGTTCTTTATTCCATGCATAGTTTGCACGCTTATTATTACGAGCACTTGCAAAGTAAATTTTATCACCTATTTTTTGTGCAGCAAAATCACTTGCCTCACCATTAAGTCCTAAAGCCTCAGCAGTATAAGCTGGGTTCATTCCTGTAATGTCTGCTAGGTAATTAGGATTTGCTTTAAAAGCTTTAGCACGATCATCATTAGGTACCATCCCAGCAAACTGGTTCATGATAGTATTAGATAGATCATATTTTTGATTAGCCTTTAAAGTTTGAGCATATCTGTAAAGAGTCTCTGCTTGAGGATTCTTATTAGTAGCTCTTTTATAAAATTGCTCTGCACTTTTAAAGTCACTATTAAAGAAATAAGAGTTTCCTAGGTTAGTATAAACATGTTGAGAACGCTCTCCATTTTTAATGAGTTTCTCATAAGCTTTTGCAGCATCTACATAACGTAGTTGCTCATATAGTTTATCTGCTTTTTTGGTCGCATCGCTTTGTGCATTTACTTGAAATGAGCCAGCGATAATTATTAAGAGTAGTAAATATATTTTTTTCATGATATTCTTTCTTTGCTGGTTATTAGAAGAAACGTGGTGATTGCATCACTTTACGAGGGAAATTCAAGTCATAGGTCAAAAAGATCTCATGAGAAGAATTTGCCGCTACCTGTATGTCCGATACCACGCGGTCATATGCATAACCTACCTTTACATTATCAGTAAGTTGCATTCCTACTAGACCACTGAAAGAGTCTTCATATCTGTAAGAAACACCTACTTCAAACTTATTATTAAATAATACGTTTGTGTTCAAATCAAAGCTTAATGGAGAATCAAAAGCTCCTTTAACCATTGCATGTGGCTTTAATTTAATGTTTTCATTAATATCAAACACATATCCACCGGTTAGGAAATAATGTTGTGTTTCAGAACCAAAGGTTAAACCATCCTCATCTAAGTGAGTACTGTTTAACATATTAGGGACAGAGAAACCAGTATACCAGTTATCTCCATAAAGGAAAGCTCCTGCACCTAGATTTAAGTATTGCTCATTAAGTTGTTCACTAAATAATGGATCACCTGGCTGTGTGGTGTTCACAAAATTAAGATTCACATCGTGGAAAGTCACACCAGCCTTAATACCTAATGCTAAGGTCGTTTTCTTTCCTACTTGTAATTTATAAGAGAAATCTCCATAGAAGTTTTTCTCTTTAACTGGTCCTATTTGATCAGAAATTACAGATAGACCTACACCTACTCGATCACCTATCGGTGTACTACCAGAAAAGGTAAGTGTTTCTGGCGCACCAGTTACACCGCTCCATTGTTGACGGTAAAGAGTTGTTAGAGTTAAGCCATCTCTTGTACCAGCATATGCTGGGTTAATGACATTTTGGTTGTACATGTACTGTGTGTACTGAGGATCTTGTTGAGCGTGTAGCACGCTTGTTCCAGACAAGACAAGGAAAATCCCCATAGCAAGTAATTTTCTCATCATTATAGAGTTAGTTTTTTGGGTTGCACAAGTTAGTTTTATGGTTCTAAATATACTACTATGCTATCAAATGGGACTCACATAGTACCGGGATTTTATAATATATCGCTTTCGCGAAAGCGTAATTCATAACCTACTTACTGATAATCAACAATTAAAGGTCAAAGATTAACACAATACAATAAAATCTTTTTTTCACTTAGAGGACCGAATATAGAAAAAATACATTGCCTATATTGTTTAACAATTTCATTATAGATTAAAAGCAACCTTTCACAGATGAATGGATTCGATTAGTTCCTACGTAGTATCATATACACAGGAAAATGGTCAGAGTAGCCACCTTTATAAGTTCTACCTACAAAAGTTCGAGCTGGTTGTCCTCTATATTTACCTTTCCATTGCCTCAACATAATATCATCAAAAATGTCTGCTTGATGGAAATAAAGAGCATCTGGCACATCATTAATTAAACTATCACTAACCATAATCTGGTCAAATAGATTCCATTTAAAATTATGATTTAAACTACCTCTATGAAATTTTTTAAGCGGTGCTGTAACATTTTGAAATCCATATGGTAAAATCTCGTTACGTATACTATCATTCTCTGGATCATCATTAAAATCACCCATCACTATAATATTAGTTCCTTCTAATAAGTGCTTTTCTTGATTAGTACGGTCATTATGTGGATCTACATTATTAACATGACTCATCAACTGTTTTGCAACGGTAACACGTTTTTCATTTGTAGACTGTGCACCATCTCTTCTTGATGGCCAGTGGTTCACATATAAATGAAGCGGCATACCAGACAAGAAACCTTTTACATATAATATATCTCGAGTACGATCTGGCTCATCATTAGGCATGGTAACATCCACCGCTATAGGCGATGAGGATTCAACTGTAAATAATTTTTTACGATATAATAAGGCTACATCTATACCGCGCTCATCTGGGCTGTTATAATGAATGATACCATAATCTCCTTTAACAAGCTTAGGCTGTTCAATAAGATCTTCAAGCACTTTCTTATTTTCTACTTCGGCAACACCGATAATTGCCGGTAGTTTCCCTGTTTGCAGCACGCCTACTTTAGAAATTGCATCACTTAGTTTTTGCAATTTTTTCTGATAACGTTGAGGCGTCCATTGCTTACGGCCTTGTGCGGTAAAATCTTCATCTAGTATATGCTCATCATTGTGAACGTCAAATAAATTTTCTAAATTGTAGAATGCGACGGTATACTGTTCAAATGCCTGTTGTGAAATTGCCAATACTCTTATTTTTGTAGGGATTTCAAATCTAATACATCATAGTACAATTATCCTTACGGTAATAACAATTACTTTAAGCTTTTATTAATTGTAGAGCAGCTCATAGGCAATCTGTTATCTTTGTTAAATAGTTTTAAAAACATAAATGTTAGAAAGAGAAAAACACGAATATGAAAAAGCCATTCTAGTAGGAGTGGTTACCCAACAGCAGTCAGAAGAAAAACTTACGGAGTACCTAGATGAGTTAGAGTTTCTAGCTTATACAGCTGGTGCGACTATACACAAGCGTTTTTCACAAAAAATGCAAAAACCAAATCCTAAAACTTTTTTAGGATCTGGAAAAATGGAAGACATTAAAGCTTATGTGGATGCACATAATATCGATACCGTAATATTTGATGACGAGTTAAGTCCTGCTCAACAAAAGAATATCGAAAAAATTCTAGAGGTAAAAATTATCGATAGAACCTATCTGATTCTGGACATTTTTGCACAACGTGCAGAGACTAGCTATGCTCGCACGCAAGTAGAGCTGGCTCAATATGAATACTTACTGCCTAGACTAGTAGGTTTATGGACACACTTAGAACGTCAAAAAGGTGGTATAGGAATGCGTGGTCCTGGAGAAACAGAAATTGAGACCGACCGTCGTATTGTACGTGATCGTATTACCTTACTTAAAAAGAAGCTACTTACTATCGATAAACAAATGGCTACTCAACGAGGCAACCGTGGTAAAATGGTACGTGTAGCACTAGTAGGTTACACTAACGTAGGGAAAAGCACATTGATGAATGTCATTTCAAAAAGTGAAGTTTTTGCAGAGAACAAATTGTTTGCAACACTGGACACTACCGTACGTAAGGTAGTAGTTAAAAATCTTCCTTTTTTACTAACTGATACAGTAGGTTTTATACGCAAGCTGCCTACTCAATTAGTAGAATCCTTTAAGTCAACACTTGATGAAGTTCGTGAATCAGATTTACTATTACATGTTGTAGATATCGCCCATGGTAGTTTTGAAGATCACATTGCATCGGTAAATAAAATATTGAGCGAGATAGACGCTGTAGATAAGCCTACCATAATGGTCTTCAATAAAATTGACCAGTACGTTGCAGAGGATTATGATCCCGAGGATTTATTAGAAGAAAGAACTACCGCACATTATTCTCTAGAAGAATGGAAGCGTACCTGGATGGCAAAAATGGGTGAAAACGTCGTTTTTATATCTGCAATTGAAAAAGAAAACATTGAGAGCTTTAAGAAAAAAGTTTATGATCAAGTAAGAGAAATACATGTAAAACGTTTTCCTTATAACGCTTTCTTATTTCCTGATTGGGAAGAATTATTAGAGTCTGAAGAAGAATAACGTCTTTAAATATAAAAGCCCTTAATCGAATTGATTAAGGGCTTTTTCTTATGATCTGATAAGGATTAGAACTTATAGTTCAAACCTAATAACCAGTAAGACTGTAAATCATTATCTACATTATCAAAATCAAATGTACCTGTAGGATCTTGAGTCGCTGCAAAATTTACAGCCTCTTGATGATTTCCTCTTAAACCAAATTCAAAACCTACACCGATATTCTTCCAAAGTGTATAACCGAACGAGTTGATCCATGTAAAGTTTGATAAGTCAGAGCTTTTATAGCTTTGGAAAGTAGATAGGTTACTTTTAAAGTTAATGGCACCAATCTGTCTTGTGTAATCTGCAACTATTTTTGCACCTAGAGATGATTCAAAAATATCGTCTCCACTACTAAAAACGAAATTATAGTTTAACGGGTGAATTACCACTACTAGATTATCAATAGGTGTCCATGTAGCGCCTACACCTATATCTAGGTATCCAGGATCATTAAAGTTATTAAGTATCGTTGTTCTGTATTCTCCTAATGTAGAAACAGCAAATTTTTCATTTAACTTATAACCATATAAAGATTGAATATTAAAAACATCTGTAGCTTCTTGAAAACTATCATCATCTGTAGCGTCATCTCTGTCATCAAACTTTACCCATTGTAGGTTAACGTTTAAGTTATTTCTCCAGAAATATTTTTCTCTTTTAAGATTTGCAAAACCATTTAAAGTTACACCTATATTACCAGAGTTCACATTAGGTGATCCTTGAGAATACCACTTATCAAAACTTGATAGATTTGCTCCTATAGTACCAAAAGCACCTGTTTTCCATCCTGGAAGCGCATCTATTTGTGCCTGGATAGCATTTGCTCTACCTTGAATAGCCGCAATTGAATCCATTTTTGACGCTTTTAACGCCTTAAGTTCTTCTTCAGTTTGCGCATAAGTACTAACTGTACAAAGTGCAAATGCAAAAAGTAAAATAATTTTTTTCATAATACTATATTGAAATGTTATGGGACGAAATTACTATTAAATTAAAAAAAAGGATTGTTTGCTTTTTAAAAAACAATTCTATCGATAAACTACTTTTTTTTCTTGTAAACGGGCACAGCACTACAAGCTTCACCATACATAACTGATTTGGCAACACCATGTAAGCGTTCAGTAATCATCATATAAGCAGTAAGTGGCACTGGTTTATGAGAACAGCCTTTCACGATTACAGGCATATCCTTGTATGGATCCAGATTTAATTGATTGATAATAGGACTGTACAGACTAGTTTCTAAATCTTCTAATGAGCCCAGCACTACTTTATGAGCAATACCAGTTAATTCCATTTGTACTAACATCCATGCCCATTGAGGTATAATGGCGTCTGTAGAGCATTTTACTGCTACATAATGATCTTTATAAGCAGTAAAGTCTGTGTTTTTTAAGCTTTCGCGAAAGCGTGATTCCACTAACACAATACCTTCCATCAACCACTGAGATATATCAATCTCGCTGCGTACTCCTGCAGGATAATAATCTTCTAAGTCGATGACCTGAAGTTTTGAGTTTGCAACTCTGTTAATGATCTCGCCTTCCATTTTTTAAAGCATTCCTAGTTCGAGCTTTGCCTCTTCACTCATTAGGTCTTTATTCCAAGGTGGATCAAAGGTGATCTCCACTTCGGCATCATTGACCTCTTTAAGGGTTTTGACCTTTTCCTCTACTTCTACTGGTAGCGTTTCTGCCACGGGACAGTTAGGCGAAGTTAATGTCATTAATATTTTAACATCAGCATCACTACTTACCATAACGTCGTATATAAGACCTAGCTCATAAATGTCTACAGGGATTTCTGGATCATATATGGTTTTTAAAACCTTAACTACTTTTTCTCCTATTTCTTGTCCGTTGATCTCTTCCATAATTAGCTCAATTGAGATTGATATGCTACTGCATACATTTTAAGTTGTTTTATCATGGAAACTAATCCATTTGCTCTAGTAGGTGAAAGATGTTCTTTCAAACCTATTTGATCTATAAAAGCCGTATCTGCAGCAATAATGTCTGCTGGTTTCTGTCCAGACCAGGCTCTTATAAGTATGGCTATAATTCCTTTTGTTATAATAGCATCACTGTCTGCACTAAACTTTACTTTATCTTCATCTAGGTCTGCATGGACCCATACTTTAGATTGACAACCTTTAATAATATTTTCATCAGTTTTGTACTGGTCATCAATTACTGGGACACTTTTCCCTAAGTCAATCATATATTCATAGCGGTCCATCCAGTCGTCGAACATGGCAAACTCATCTACGATATCATTTTGTATTTCTTGTATGCTAGCCATTATTGTTTTACTGCTGTTATAATTACATTACCCGTTTCATTGTAAAGCTCTAATCCATCTTTAGTAGGTTTTACTTCTACAACTTTTGCAAGGTGACTCATATAATCTTTCTCTATCTCATGTACATCTCTGCACATCATTTTAGTTCCCATTAATGGCCCTATACTTACTTTTCCATTTCCTAAACTCTCAAATGAGCCACTATAATTATTGCAAGCTGATTTACCAGATATGCGATTTTCTTCTCCTATAGATATGGTTAATGTGATATCATGTTCTGAATAATCATTCTCTCCAACCTTTACCACGTCATAGGTGCCAGCTACATCTTGTTCATCACAACTGGTTAAAGTAAAAAGCGTTAAAGTAAAAAGTAATGTAAATATTTTCATTTTAATATGTTTTAAAGTGCACTAATTAAGCGGTCTTCAAAGATAATGAAGTCCTTTAAGACAGCATACTTACTGCACGTTGCAAAGCTTGTACCATAATATCTATTTCTTCTTTGGTATTATAAAAGGCAAAACTCGCTCTCACGGTTCCTGGAACCTCATAACGTTCCATAACTGGTTGTGCACAATGATGCCCAGTTCTTACCGCAATACCTAATTTATCAACTATAGTCCCAATATCGTAAGGATGCAATGTGGTTACATTAAAGCTGATTACTGCAGCCTTATTCAAGACATCTCCAAAGATTTTAAGACCTTCAATAGTCTTTAATTGCTGAGTACCATAAACTAAAAGCTCGTGTTCATAAGCAGCAATGTGATCCATTCCTACATCATTAAGATAATCTACAGCGGCACCTAATGCGATTCCGCCAGCAATGTTAGGTGTTCCAGCTTCAAATTTATGTGGTAAACCAGCATAAGTGGTATGCTCAAATGTCACCTGGTCAATCATCTCGCCTCCACCTTGGTATGGTGGTAGTGCATTAAGCGCCTTTTCAGTACCGTATAAAATCCCAATTCCAGTAGGTCCACACATCTTATGTCCTGCCATCGTATAAAAGTCTGCATTTATAGCTTGCATATCCAACTTCATGTGACCACAAGATTGTGCGCCATCTATTAAAGTCATTGCGCCATGCTTATGCGCACCTTTTATAATTTCTTCTACTGGGTTAGTAACTCCTAGTGCATTAGAAACATGATTAACAACCACAAAAGCTGTTTTATCATTCAGCAATTCCTCATAGGTTTTCATATCTAACTCACCATTATCTAAAACAGGAATCACTTTTAAAGTAGCGCCTACTCGTTCACAAAGCATTTGCCAAGGAACAATATTAGAATGATGCTCTACAGCACTTACAATTACCTCATCACCTTTTTGCACAAAGACATGCGCACCACTTGCAACTGCGTTAATACTATGGGTATTACCAGATGTGAAAATCACTTGTTTAGTCTGTGGAATATTAAAGAATGCTCTAACTTTTTCCCTAGAAGCTTCAAATAAATCTGTCGCTTCCTGACTTAACGCATGCACACCACGATGAATATTGGCATTATACAAAGTATAGTATTCGACAATTTTATCAATGACCTGTTGTGGTTTTTGAGAAGTGGCAGCGTTATCAAAATAAACTAACGGTCGCCCATTTACCTCACGATTAAGGATAGGAAAATCAGCTCTAATTTTTTGAATATCTAACATATTACAAAGGTACGATGTGGACTGGGAACGCGATGTTTTTTAAGGAATTATTAGAAGAGTAATTCATAACAAAACGCAATATTAAAACGATTTTCAAAAAAAATGCCTTATCAAAAGACAAGGCATTTTTAAAATATGGATGAGTTCAATTTCTATAAATCAAATCCAATCTCTACACCTAGCTTCTTTGCTATAAGCTTAGTAATTCTAGATTTTATTTCTGGGATTTTCACACTTTCTAGTACGCTATTTGCAAAAGCAAACATCAATAGAGCACGTGCTTCTTTTTTACCTATTCCACGAGATTGCATGTAAAATAGAGCATCTTCATCTAATTGACCAATAGTACAACCGTGCGAACATCTTACATCATCTGCAAAAATCTCTAGTTGTGGCTTTGCGTTGATGGTAGCCTTATCACTAACTAAAATATTATTATTCTGTTGAAACGCATTAATCTTTTGTGCAATTTTATCTACTAACACCTTACCGTTAAAGACACCTACAGCTTTATCATCAAAAATTTGCTTGTATTGCTGGTAACTCTCACAATTAGGTGCCGTATGGTGCACTAATGTAGAATGATCTACGTGTTGTTTCCCTTCTATAATTGTAACTCCATTAAGGATAGAATTACAGTGCTCACCACGTTGATAAAAATTCAAGTTATTTCTAGTTAAAGCACCTCCAAAAGAGAACGTATGCAAACGCACTTCACTATCTGATTTTTGCTCAACACTAGTATGATCAATAAGTGATGCGTTAAGGTGGTCGTTTTGGATTTTATAATAATCCACCATGGCACGTTTATCTGCAAAGATTTCTGTGACACTATTAGTAAGCACTTGATTGTCACTCAAACTTTGATGACGCTCAATAATTTGTACTTGAGAATTCTCTCCTACTACCACTAGATTACGTGGCTGTGTCATTAATGTGCTCTCATTTCCTGTAGAAAAATACACCACTTCAATAGGCTTTTCTACTGCTGTATTTTTACCTATACTAATATAAGCACCTTCTCTAGCAAATGCTGTGTTTAATGAAGTAAGTCCATCCTTAGGCGCTAACTTATTATAATATGCCTCAATCACAGGGCTATATTTAGGATTATTTAATGCGCTAGACATCAAGCATACATCAAATTTATCATGTGTGGTTTCAGATAAATGCGAACTATAAATCCCATCTATAAAAATCACGCGATAAGCATCAATTTGATGAATTAAATAAGGTTTTATATCACCATATTCAATAGCAGATTCTTTCTTTGGAAAAAGACTATAATCCTTATTAAACAGAGACTTTAGTGATGTATACTTATATGCTTCTTCTTTACGTTGTGGAATACCTAACTCTTCAAATGATGCAAGTGCCTCGTTGCGCAATTGATGTGCATAGGTTTCCGTATCGACTTCATTTTCTAAAGCGATGAAAGAAGATAATATTTTGTCTTTAAAACTCATGATTTGTTGTTTTCACGCTCTTATTTCTTTTTAACGTCTCAAGTTTTTTGAGGTCCGCTTTCGCGAAAGCGAAAAATAAAAGCTCCACTATTAATTACTAGACCGTAAAGCTGAGTACTAAGCCTCTACTTCTTCTTTAATCCAGTCATAACCGCGCTCTTCTAATTCTAACGCAAGTTCTTTTCCGCCAGATTTTACAATACGCCCTTTATACAATACGTGTACATAATCTGGTACGATATAATCTAATAATCGCTGGTAGTGAGTAATAACTATAGTAGCATTATCCTTACTACGCAATTTATTAACACCATTTGCAACGATACGTAGCGCATCGATATCAAGACCAGAATCAGTTTCATCAAGTATTGAAACCTTAGGCTCTAACATAGCCATTTGAAATATCTCGTTTCTTTTCTTTTCTCCACCAGAAAAACCTTCATTTAAAGAACGAGATAAAAACTTACGGTCTATCTCTAACATTTCAGACTTCTCTCGTATCATCTTTAACATATCACCAGCCTTCATCTCTTCCTTACCTTGAGCTTTGCGCGTCTCGTTGATAGCTGTTTTCATGAAGTTAGTTACAGATACACCAGGTATTTCAATAGGATACTGGAATGATAAAAACACTCCTTTATGTGCTCTTTCTTCTGGATCTAATTCTGAAATCTCCTCTTTTTCTAACTCTATAGAACCACCAGTCATTTCATACTCTTCACGTCCCGCAATGACATTTGCCAGTGTAGATTTACCTGAACCGTTAGGTCCCATTATAGCATGAACCTCACCAGCTTTCACTTCTAGGTTGATTCCTTTTAATATTTCCTTATCCTCGATTGAGGCATGCAAGTCTTTGATCTTTAACATAACTGTTATTTAACTTCTTGTATCTGTATTAATTGATGGGTGCAACGACGGCAGCACTAGTTGCTGGTGTTACTTCTATAATTTTATCTATGATAAGCATTTGTTCCCAACCTTCTCCCGTTTCTACTAATAACGGATTGGGCACTAACTCTCCTTTGAGAATCACATTAACCATATCATATTGTGTTTTTTGTAAGGGCAATGCTAGCTCATGCAATTCTTTTAACTTATCATCTATACGCACAGCATAAATGTCATTTTTACTAGTTAAAACAGCGGCATCATCTAATAAAATAAATTCACCTTTAAAAGTATTCTCATCTTCGACAATTGTCGAGGTTTCAACATCAGGCACTACTGTATCTGATGAATTCACTTGATCTTTACAGGCTATTGTTGTTATAACTATTAAACATAAAACGAGTAGTCTTTTCATAATTAATGGTTTTGAAATGATTTATCCTACTGATCCTTCTAGACTTATTTCCAGTAATTTTTGAGCTTCGACAGCAAATTCCATTGGTAACTTATTAAGCACTTCTTTAGAAAAACCGTTTACGATAAGAGCGATAGCCTTTTCTGTATCGATACCACGCTGGTTACAATAGAAAATTTGGTCTTCACCAATTTTACTAGTAGTTGCCTCATGTTCTACTTTTGAAGTACTGTTACTGTTCTCAATGTACGGGAATGTGTGTGCACCACATTCATTACCCATTAATAAACTGTCACATTGTGAAAAGTTACGGGCATTAGTCGCACGTGAATTGATTTTAACGAGACCTCTATATGAATTTTGTGACTTACCAGCACTAATACCTTTTGAGATAATGGTCGATTTAGTGTTTTTTCCTAAATGAACCATTTTAGTTCCTGTATCTGCTTGCTGGAAGTTATTAGTAACCGCAATAGAATAAAATTCACCTACAGAGTTATCTCCTTTAAGCACACAACTAGGATATTTCCATGTTACGGCACTACCTGTTTCTACTTGGGTCCATGAGATTTTTGCATTATTCTCACACAAACCACGTTTTGTTACAAAATTGAAAACACCACCTTTACCTTCGGCGTTTCCTGGGTACCAGTTTTGCACGGTAGAATATTTAATCTCTGCATCATCTAATGCTATTAATTCTACACAAGCTGCATGTAACTGGTTTTCATCACGGCTAGGTGCTGTACAACCTTCTAGATATGATACATAACTACCTTCATCTGCAATTACTAGTGTTCTTTCAAACTGTCCTGTTCCTCCTTCATTAATACGGAAATAAGTAGAAAGCTCCATAGGACACTTTACACCTTTAGGTATATAACAGAATGATCCATCAGAGAATACTGCGCTGTTTAAGGCCGCATAGTAATTATCGCTTTGTGGAATTATAGTGCCCAGATATTTTTTTACTAATTCTGGATGCTCTTGTATTGCTTCAGAAATAGGGCAAAAAATGATTCCTTTCTCTGCTAGGGTTTTCTTAAATGTAGTAGCCACAGATACTGAATCTACTACGATATCCATTGCTACACCAGCAAGTTTTTTTTGCTCATCTATAGATATTCCTAGTTTTTTAAAAGTCTCTAGTAATTCTGGATCCACCTCATCTAGACTGTCATATTTAGGCTTAGAATTAGGTGCACTGTAATAAGAAATGGCTTGTAAATCTGGCTTTTCGTAATTTACATTTGCCCAATCTGGCTCTTCCATTTCAATAAACACACGATAAGCCTGTAATCTCCAGTCTAGCATCCATTGTGGTTCATTCTTCTTGGCAGATATAATACGTATCACGTCTTCACTTAATCCTATTGGAATAGTGTCTGATTTAATATCAGTATAGAAGCCATACTCATACTCCTTATTCTGGAGTTCTTTTTCTAATTCTTCTTCTGTGTACTTAGACATAATTTTATTTTAATTCCGCTTTCGCGAAAGCGTAATAATAACTTTAATTAAGGCTATAGAGAAAAGCTCTCTCCACAACCACAAGTTCTTTGTGCGTTAGGATTATTAAAAACAAATCCTTTCCCATTTAAACCACCGCTAAATTCTAGTGTAGTCCCAACGAGATATAAAAAGCTTTTTTTATCCACAACAATGCGCACATCATTTGCTTCAAAAACCTTATCTGTGTCTGTAGTTGTTTTATCAAATGTCAGGTCGTAAGATAATCCACTACAACCTCCACTTTTAACACCTACACGCACATAATCATTACCTATAGCAAAACCATCTTCACCCATTAATTGAGCAAGCTTAGTTTTTGCCGTGTTCGATACATTTATCATATGCTTTAAATCCTTATTTAAAATGACCACAAATATACAACAGCCATTTCTGAACCTTGCCGTATTCAATTTATAATATGCATGAATGTATACTCATAGTCTATAGTTTAACAATTCTTTATAAAATCTAAGGCTAATACATCTATTTTTCAATGACTTAAACATAAATTACTTCTTTAAGCTTTATAATTCTATAGCGTCTTTTATATTACTTTTTTATTACAGCTGTTTAATTCATCGTAATTTTGCAGCATGATAGAAGATAAGAATCCACAACGTACGTCAATTGAGAATTTAGGTGAATTTGGTTTAATAGATCACATCACTCAAAATACACCACTAAACCATGAGTCTAGTCATAAAGGAATAGGTGATGATGCAGCTGTATTAAAGCATAACGAATCTACTGTGGTGACTACAGACATGCTTGTGGAAGGCATACACTTTGACCTGAGCTATGTTCCTTTAAAGCACTTAGGCTATAAAGCTGTTATGGTTAATTTATCTGACGTTTATGCTATGAATGCTTTACCTACTCAAATCACTGTATCCATAGCTATGTCCAACCGTTTTCCAGTTGAAGCAGTTGAAGAATTATATGATGGTATCAAACTAGCTTGTAAACTTTATAATGTAGACTTAGTAGGTGGCGACACTACAGCATCGCAAAGTGGTCTTATTATCTCCATTACAGCTATAGGAGAACAAAAAGCAGAAGATATTATCTATAGGTCGGGCGCTGGTGACAATGATTTACTCGTCGTGAGTGGAGATCTGGGCGCAGCATATATGGGCTTACAAATTCTAGAGCGTGAGAAAGCTGTTTACAAGGCAAATCCAAATAACCAACCAGATGTTGAAGCCTACAGCTATTTATTAGAGCGACAACTTAAACCTGAAGCGCGTAAAGACATTCCAAAGTTACTTGAAGAATTAGAGGTTAAACCTACCAGCATGATTGATTTATCTGATGGGCTAAGTTCTGAAATAATTCACTTGTGTAAAAATTCTAATATAGGTATGAAACTATATGAAGAAAAACTTCCATTAGACCCAACGGTAATAGCGGCTTGTGAAGAATTTAATTTAGACAGCACAACCATTGCTCTTAGTGGTGGTGAGGATTATGAATTATTATTCACAGTTAAACAAGAGGACTTTCCTAAAATTAAAGCAAATCCTAGTTTAAGTATTATAGGTCATGCGGTACCTAAAAGTGATGGTATTCATTTAATCACTAGATCTGGCGAGCAAATACCTATTAAAGCCATGGGATGGAATAGCTTTCAAGAATAAAGTCCCAACTCTCTTCTATTTTTTTTAACAGCGAGGTCATTAAGAGCTCGGTTAATGCGTGAATACTGATCGCTCATCGGTACAATATTACCGTAAATATTAGTGGTCATTTGCTTACCACAATTTGCGCAACACATCTCTTGTACGCGGTCATTTACTTGATGAGTAACTTGCAGTTTATGTCCTGTAAAAGAACAAATAGCTGCAGCCTTGATAGGGGAAAAGGTTTTTGACATTTGGCTAGTTATTTAAAATAAAGCTGGTTAAACTTCATTTTTACACGACCAATGTAAAAAATATTTATTAAATAACCGATTAAACACTCTAATTAATCGATGAAGTGCGTTTTAGAGATCACTTCTTCGGGATGAGTAAGTAATAGCATATGTCCGGCATCAATGCTTTCACCGTTTAAGTTCATTAGACTTAATTCGGCCTCTATAATCGATTTTTCAATAATCTGATCACGGCTCCCATAAATATACTGCACAGTTTCATTCATTTGTCCTATTTGTGAAGGTCGATCTCTCATCGCTCGTAATGCTGCCATTATTGTCTCTAAAGTCATGTTCTTTGCAGCATTCTTCATATCATCAATAATGGTTTTATGAATAATATGTTCCTCAGGTGTAAAGAGATTATTAATAGCCATAGAAATATAGGCATCCTGAAAACGATCAATTAATTGGATTGCACGATCTCGCATCACTTTACGAGCCGTACTATCTGGTCCCATGATGCTATTTACTAAGGTTAAAGAATACAGTTGTTGTGGATATGCTTTTGCGAATGCTGCTCCTACATAACCACCCATACTGTGACCTACAAAATGAATCTTATCAATAGAGTTGCTAGTTAAAAATTGCGATATTTCAGAAGCTAGATCAGCGATAGTATAATGGTCTATGGTATGTGATTGCCCATGACCTGGTAACTCAACATACAAAATATTAAATTTACTATCCAAGAGTTTTGCCATAGCAGTCCACTGACTCTTATTGCCTAAAAAACCATGCAATAACAACGCTACAGGCTTATCACACTTCTTAAAATAATAGGTCATTTTATTCATAATCGCAAGATAATATCTGCATCTACTCTAGTTGTAATATTTTGTTAATTTTACACTGACCAAAAGCAATTTATATTTTTGATGAAACAAATTTACTTTCTTCTATTATTAAGTTTTACGATTATATCATGTCAAAATGATATCGATGATTATCAGGTAGCTAAATCTGAACTGGATATAAGATTAGAAGAATTATTAATAGACCAATCAGAAGGTCAAGGAATCAATTATTTTATACTACCAGAAAGTGACGACTATAACTCTATCCCTCAAGATCCATTAAATCCTATTACTAAAGATAAAGTGGAATTAGGAAGGCTATTACTACATGAAACAGCTAGCGGTGGTAATCCAAAAATGGATGTAATGAATGGCACCTACGCCTGTGCTTCCTGTCATCCTGTGGCCTCTAGTTTTTACTCTGGCAGACGTCAAGGTATCGGAGAAAGTGGTAGTGGTTTTGGAGCTGCTGGAGAAAGTCGGGTTTTTGACCTCACCATGCCCTTAGATTCTATAGACTTGCAACCTATAAGAGTTCCTACTCTACTAAATGTTGCCTATCAAGACGTAGCTCTATGGAACGGAATGCTGGGCGGCACAGGTACAAATGCTGGAACACAATCACAATGGAGTGATATACCAGAAAATCACTTAGGTTTTCAAGGATTAGAAATTCAAGGTATGGTGGGGCAAGACACACATAGATTGAAAATAGACGAAGATTTTGCTGATACATTTGGTTATAGAGAAATGTTTGACAGAGCTTTTAGCAACACCCAAACTTTTGAAAGATATTCTAGAAAAACTGCTGCTTTAGCTTTAGCAGCTTACAATAGAACACTATTGTCTAATCGAGCACCATGGCAAGATTACCTCAAAGGTGATTATGCCGCACTGAGTGAAAGAGAAAAAAGAGGAGCTATTCTTTTTGCTGGTAAGGCTGAATGTATGAATTGTCATACTGGACCTGCATTAAAGGATCAAGAGTTTCATGCATTCGGTTTTGGACACTTTGATGATAGTAATGACGCAGTAGTCTTAGATGATTTAGGTTTTGACAATGTTAAGAAAGGTCGTGGTGGATTCACTAATAACCCAACAGACGATTATAAATTTAAGACGCCTACACTTTACAATTTAAGAGATGCCAATTTCTATGGCCATGGTGGCACCTTTAACAGTATTGAAGAAGTGATACGTTATAAATTATCGAGTCAACTGCAAGATAACAATGTACCCTTATCGCATATTGCTAGTGAAAAAGGAGCTGTTTCATTATCTGAAGATGAAATTCAAGATTTATTATTTTTTGTTGAGAATAGTCTCTATGACTCTTACCTCACTAGATATGTGCCTGAGACTGTATTATCGGGTAACTGTTTCCCTAATGCAGACGTACAATCTAAGTTAGACCTAGGTTGTGAGTAGTTAATAACTATGTTCAAATCTGAATCTCAAACATCAAATAGATAAAATACCAAGCGGTATCTTTATCTCATGAGAAATCCACAGCTTACTAGAGACATTATCATAAATGAAAGCGCCGACCTTTTCAATACTAAAGGTTATAAAGCTACATCATTAAGCGATATCACGACCGCTACAGGCTTTACGAAAGGTGCTATTTACAAGCATTTTAAAAACAAAGAAGACTTAGAACAACAAGCCTTGCGTAGTTTAAGCAAAAGAATGTTTGACATTCTTAACGCAGACCTTAAGAATGCAACAGACTTTAGTTCAAAAATGAATGTAATATTTAATTTTTTTGAGAAGTATTTAGATAATCCACCTTACTCCGGAGGATGTCCTTTAATGAATAGTGCATGCGAAAGTGATGATTTAGATGCTGGTTTACGACAGCAATCATTTGGTATGCTAGTTACTTTTAAAACAACAATTAAAAGAATTTTTGATAGCGCAATTAAAAAGGAACAGATCAAACCAATAGATTCAGATCAACTGACTACTGTTTTTATCGCAACATTAGAAGGAGCTATAATGATGAGTAAACTGGAGCGTAAAAATGATGCGTTGAATACATGTATTTCATATTTAAAGTTCATCATCACTGATTTAATTAAAAAATAAAGCCCTAAAAACTAGAAATAAATCTAGCTTATAGGACCTTAATGAGTGAAGGTTTTTTTTATTAAAGCATGGTCTGTGCCTCGTCAATAACTTTAAGAGTCCTCACCTTTAGTTCTTCGATCTCTTCATACTCTTCCTTTAGCACATCTAGCTGCTTTTCAATAGCAACAGCATCATTAGGAAGTTTATAATCATACGGGAATTTTTCAGAATAGTCTCTCATCCATATCATCATATCATCATGGGCTTTTTGAAGCTCACTTTTTTTTGACATGATTACATCAGCGTTAGTAGAATCCATTTTCTGACTTAATTGATTGCTTAAATCCATTAAATCGCCCATTTTAGGCATGATAACATCATGCGCTTCCATAGATTGCTGCTTTAAGTTATCAAAAGCGACCTGTTGCTCTTTCAGTTCATCATTACATGAAACTAATAAAACTAATAATAATAAAGTCCAAAGTGATTTCATCTTATACTATTTAAAAAGAATATTGTAACCCTACAGTGATAACGTCTTGGCTTTTAAGCTGTACACCGTTTAAGTTTTGTTGTAAAGGTAAGGCATATTCAAATCCTAAACGAGCACCTTTTAACAATTGTGGTGCATAAATATTAAACCCTAGTCCAGCATTTAAAGCGTCGTAACCATAGTTAGAAGTATCTGCAGTTATAACCATTGCCGGATTCAAATCAGGATTAGCACCTCTAATGCCGCCTTGAATAAGACCTTGCACCCTACCTGAAACACTTAACCAGTCTGTTGCTCGATAGGCAACCCAATTGTTCCAACCTAGTTGATTACCTAAACGGTAACCGTTATCATTTTCTCCCGTGCGGAAAACACCTCTTAATTGAGAACCCCATGAAAAAGAATTTGACTGTCCCAAATAAGTTATTGCAGTAATAGCGTCATAAGTACCACTTCCTATTTGCATGGGATAAGGAAGTATTACTTCATTACCCATACTAGCAGGCGTTTCATCTTTATTATCAATAGTTCCAGTAGGAATAGACAGACCTAACTGTGCATGCCATTTATGAGAGTCTGCATCTATAAATTTATACAAAGCAGACACAGATACATCTCCAAATCCAGAAGACTCTGTTGTAAACATTCCTCCCATAGCCGTTAAATGATCCATAGACATGTCCATATACATTCCCATCGCCATAAGTGTTAAGCGATCAGTAGGCGCGTACATAGCACCAATCATATGCATATTCATTGGCATTTCTGTAGGTGTTACCATATAATCTCCACCATTAGGCATTAAAACAGATTCATTAGTAACGTCATCATTTGCGCGACGCAAATCTTCCATAGTGGTCGTAGAAAAACGATAGGACACCATCCATTCTCCTTTATTATGAGTATGATCTCCCATGACTGAAATAGGCGCATGCCCATCAGGTCTACTGGTAGTATAAGAGGTTGTATTGTTATCTTGAGCTAGCATTAAGGTACTTGCACATAATGCTATAATTAATTGTATTTTTTTCAATGTATTGAGTTTTGTGACCACAATGTGGTCTTAATAAATAAGTAATGTTATCGCATTAAAGCGATAGAAGAATAAGTGCTTATGTATTGTAAACTCGTGGTGGCGGCTTTATAACGTCCTGAAATCCTATTTTTAATGTATATGAATAGGGTTTATTTTCTCTCTTAATAACAACTTCATAAGATGTAACGTCATACGATACCACATCTTGATAATACAACGGACAAAAGGCTTCAATCAACATTGAAACGGCTTGCTCTTTAGAATCCATTCTAGATTGAGCTTGTTGCATTTTAAGCGTTTTAGCTAGATAACACTTTCCATCACAATTTAGTTCTGGTCTATCCGTGTTTTCACAATATTGCTCAATAATCATATCAATATTCATCTCATAGTAAGCATAGCAGCCTAATTGATAAACAGGTCGCAAGCTGAATAGCGTTAATAATATGATACTTAATGCTGACTTGATGTGATTAATTTTTGCGCAAATTTAATACCTAACACCTATACAATAGTTTAAAAATTATAAAGAATATGGTAGCCATCTTGTGCTTAAATTTGGAATATTATAAATAATGTCGCTTTCTTGAATTTTCCTATCGCCTTTCATTCTGTTTACAAACATCCATTGCCAGATGGTCATCGTTTTCCTATGGTAAAATATGAGCTATTACCACAGCAACTTTTATTAGAAGGAACTGCAAATCAGACAGATTTTTTTGAGCCCAGTAAACTATGTAGTGATACAGATGTATTGCGCGTTCATACTTCAGAGTATTTAAAAAACCTTAAGGCCCTAAACCTAGACCGTAAAGCAGCACGCAAATTAGGTTTCCCATTAAACAATCAGCTAGTAGAAAGAGAATTATACATTGCTCAAGGTACTATTGATGGTTGCATAAAGGCTTTTGAATATAATATTGCAATGAATATTGCTGGTGGAACACACCATGCATACACCGATCATGGAGAAGCATTTTGTTTACTAAATGATCAGGCAATTGCTGCCAGATACATACAACATCATCAGCTAGCGGATAAAATTCTTATAGTAGATTTAGACGTTCATCAAGGAAACGGAACTGCTGAAATATTTAGAAATGATGATAGCGTCTTTACATTTTCCATGCATGGAGCCAGTAATTATCCATTTAAAAAAGAAATATCTGATCTCGATATAGCATTACCAGATCATACAGATGATAGTAGCTATCTCAACGAGCTTCATCATATTTTACCTGATTTAATAGCTCAAGAAAAACCAGATTTCATCTTTTATCTTTGCGGTGTTGATGTACTTGCGACAGACAAGCTAGGCAGGTTGGGTATGAGTTTAGCTGGTTGTAAACGTCGCGATGAGTATGCATTGTCCGCTTTCGCGAAAGCGAGAACACAAAAAAACAACCGCATCCCAGTGCAGTGTAGTATGGGCGGCGGCTATTCTCCTGAAATTAAATTCATCATTGAGGCACATGCAAACACTTTTAGAGCCGCACGAGACATATTTATTTAAGTTATCGCAACCATGCTTTAGACTGAGCACTGCGCGCAAATAACCAAAGGCATATTGAAAGCACCGGAACGCTTAGAAAGAAAAACTTATCTGAGGTATTGATAATCTCCCATGCACCATTAAAGAAATTAAAGGAAGTTGTGATAACTACAGCAAATAAAGAAACTAATGACAACAATACTGCTAACTTTCTCTTAAACAGCAACATTATACAAGCTAGCAATCCAGCAAACACAGCTACTCCATAAACATACATATACCATCCAGGTCTAGTTTGATATAACTCTTGCTGTTGTTCATTCATTTGTTCCATCATTAAATCAGGTGCTGCCATTTCTGTGGACCATGCACCTATTCCCATAAGATTCCATAGTAAAAAAAGAATAGCGAGTACCCAGAACCACATCTGGGGTTTTGAACTGTAAGGCATAATTAATTGGTTTTATAGATTGAAACCTTAAAGTTAAGAAAATCTTAAATAATAAGTATGTAGGTCTCACATTGCGGAATCATCATTTTAAAACCTTTCTAATGGGATTCATAAAAAAATCGTTTACGAAATCGATTGAATCCTCAAAAAAAAGTACATTAGGATTAGTTTTAAACAGCCCGAATTATGAAAAATTCTATGAAACCCGAAAGCCTGATGATGTCCTATGGTTATAAACCTGAACTGTCTGAAGGTGCTATTAAATGTCCTATATTTTTAACCTCCACCTTTGTCTTTAAAAATGCAGAAGAGGGAAAAGCATTTTTTGAACTCGCCTATGGAAAGCGTGATAAATTGCCAGGTGAGGAAATGGGATTGATCTACAGCCGCATCAACAATCCTGATCTTGAAATTCTAGAAAACAGGCTACGTTTATGGGATAAAGCAGACGATTGTGCAGTATTTGAAAGTGGTATGAGTGCGATTTCTACAGTCCTTATGGAGTTTTTAGAACCAGGACAAGTGTTGCTGTACAGTTCACCTACTTATGGAGGAACAGATCATTTCATCAATCACTTTTTACCTAAATACGGTATTCATTCTCTAGGTTTTAAATCTGGAATGAGTAAGGAGGAAATTATTAAATTAGTAAAAGATGCTGGCTATGCAGATAAAATAGCACTTATGCACATTGAAACACCTGCAAATCCTACTAATGCTTTAATAGATATTGAAATGTGTCGAGAAATTGCCGATCATTTTTCAACAAGTGATAAAAAAGTCCTCGTAGGTGTCGATAATACTTATATGGGACCATTATGGCAGCATCCATTACAGCTAGGTGCCGATATCGTCATGTACAGCGCCACAAAATATATAGGTGGACATAGCGACTTGATTGCTGGTGCCGTATTAGGTAATGCAGAGATTATGCATCGTGTTAAGGTTCTACGAACTTTCTTAGGAAATATGGCTTCTCCACATACAGGCTGGATGTTAATGCGCAGTCTGGAAACTCTAAAAATACGTATGGAGCAACAGCAACGCAATGCTATAGAGGTTGCTCATTTTTTAAAGGATCATGAAAAAATCACAAAACTCAATTACCTAGGTTTAATACAACCAGATGCTCCAGATTATAAAATCTACAAGAGACAATATGATGGACCTGGCGCTATGATAAGTTTTGAAATTAAAGGTGGAGAAAAAGAAGCTTTTAAATTCTTGAATTCGTTGAGATTAATACGTCTTGCCGTAAGTTTAGGTGGAACAGAAAGTCTTGCAGAACATCCACGTTCTATGACACACGCAGGTGTAGATGAAAATCATGCAGAATCTATAGGCGTCACGCATTCACTTGTGCGTTTATCGATAGGTGTAGAAAACAGCGATGACCTTATTGCCGATGTAAAACAAGCACTTGACGAAGTGAAGGTTTCAGAAAATATGATGGATTAGTTGGATTTGGAATGTTTTGGCATTTTCTTTGCCTAGTGTACTAAGAATTACCACAACACGTTATTAAATTAAATAAAATCATCTTGAAGAAAATCCTTTTTGTTGCTGCAATGTTCCTAGCTATAGTTGTTCAAGCACAACATAGTCCATCAGAAGACAATGCAAACGAAACTTGCGAAATGCAGCTTAATGAGAAATTAAATTTTATGCTCGATGGATCTTTTGCAAATGAAAATGTGCTCTTCAAGGAAATTGCAAAATTAAGACCATGTGGACTAGATGAATTTGATGTGAACTTTTTTGGTAACATGGATGTTTTTAACACTATGTTAGCTCGTATTTCTAAAGAGAAAAAAGTAGAACAAATGACTTTTAACGATCTCTATATTGAGATTGTGAAATTTAAAAAGGCAGATGTTTATAAGGAAATCAGAGAAGTCACTATTGCGAGTGAAAGATTAGGCGAGACTGTGGGTAATATTGAAAATTGGTCTCAAGACCTTACACTATTTGAAAATCTAGGCGCTTCTCAAGATGTAATCAACAAGGTATACGACTATTTAAAAGCGCATCCCGATAATAAGAAAACTTACAAAGAAATATTAGGATTGCTGAAGAAGCAATCCTAATATTTACATTCTTTAATTACCCGTTAAATACTTCTTAGGCGTTGTACCATATTTCTTTTTAAAGGCACTTATAAAGTGGCTCGCAGTACTATAACCTACTTTTAATCCTACCTCATTTACATTGTGCTGGCCACTATCTAAAAGTTGACGTGCATAATCCATTTTATGATCCAGTAAAAAACCATAAACGGTATCACCATAGACCTCTTTAAAGCCTTCTTTTAATTTCTTAAGAGACAACCCTATTTCCATCGCTAACTCACTAAGCGATGGTGGATTAGTCATGCGTTCTATTATGATTTCTTTAGCCTCTTTAATTTTGCGCATATTGTCCTCATCTACTAAAAATGGGCATGCTTCTACATCTGCATCCTCTGGACTATTGAAGTACAACGACATTAACTCATATGACTTACCTTTAAAGTATAATCTCTTAATCGCATCGTTCAAATTATAATTCATTAATTGATGCAACGCAACTGCCATAGATGGCGATATACTTCCATCAACATAGTATTTCTTATCCTTATTTTCAGCACTTAAGAAACTTACATGTTGAGCATCTGGCGAGAATAATGAATGAAATTTTTTAATAGAAACTAATACACAGATAAACCAAGAGTTTCCTTTTAAATCAAGATTAATAGGCAAATCTCGAGAAGGATTGTACAATAAGTAACTGTTTTGCTCTGAAAGACTTAACTTATAATTACCTTCATTAAAAGCTAGATCAACCTGACCTTTTAAGCAAAAATGAAATTGTATGTAACTGTTATCCACATCGTGGTGAAAATGTGCCACGTCATCAGTTTCATTCTTTAATCTTACTACTTGAAAGCCTTCTTCAATTAGGGTCACCTCAGCAGCACCTTTAGCGATATTTTCCATTTTTATTATTATTTATAATTACTCTAAATAGTGGGGTTTTGCTTTCGCGAAAGCGTTTACAACACCATTTATCAGTACAAAATATACATTTTAATTACAAAAGTAACTCATTGCGTTTAAATTGGAACTCATAGCGTTACTTTAATAACGATTAGTCTTATAATTTTGTTTTTCATTATCAAAGTGTATATGGCGGCAGCTCAGCCCAAACATTTTTCATTTTACAGTATAGGTCTCAGTTATCGTAAAGCCGATGCCGAGACTCGTGGACAATTCTCATTATCTGAAGAAGGCATCCATAACTTATTGTTAGAAGCAAAAGGAGAAGGCATTCCTTCTCTAGCAGTGATTTCTACTTGTAATCGTACAGAATTATACGGATTTGCTCAGCACCCATTTCAATTGATACGTTTGTTATGCGAGCACTCACATGGCACAGTAGAAGAGTTTCAAAAAATCGCTTATATTCATAAAAATGAAGACGCCTGTAATCATCTTTATACCGTAGGAACTGGATTAGACAGTCAGATATTAGGAGATTTTGAGATTATAGGACAGCTTAAAATGGCGTTCAAACGCTCTAAGAAGTTAGGCTTGATCAACGCCTATATGGAACGTTTAATGAATTGTGTTATACAAGCCAGTAAACGCATTAAAACCGAAACAGAGCTAAGTAGTGGTGCAACATCAGTTAGTTTTGCCAGTGCTCAATATATTTTAGAAAACTTTCCTGCTGGTGGACCTGCAAAAAAGATTTTGCTTTTCGGAACTGGTAAAATAGGTCGTAATACTTGTGAAAATCTTGTAAAACACACAGAAAACAAGCAAATCACACTAATAAACCGTACTAAAGATAAGGCAGAACGTATTGCAGGAAGATTCGACTTAATCGTTAAAGATTATGCTCAACTAGAAGAAGAAATTGCGCAATCAGATATTATTATCGTTGCTACTGGAGCACAAAAACCTACCGTTTCTAAACAGATCATACATACAAACAAGCCTCTGCTTATCATGGATTTATCCATTCCTAAAAATGTGGATGATAACGTGACAGAGTTAGATAATGTACAACTTATCCACCTGGACGAACTTTCTAAGGTAACTCACAAAACACTTGAAAATCGCGAGAATTTCATACCACAGGCACAATCCATTATTAGTGAAGTTCACGCAGATTTTAAGCAATGGATGGTTTCAAGACAGTTTGCTCCTACTATGCAAGCTCTTAAAACTAAACTCTCCACACTTAAAGATGCCGAGATTAAAAATAGTCGTACAAAGTTTAGTGATTTCAATCATGAACAGGCAGATGTGCTAGCAGATCGTATCATTCAAAAAATTGCTGGCCATTTTGCAAATCACTTACGCAACGAGGATGAAAGTACTGAAGAAGCAATAAGCTTACTCAATAAAGTCTTTAAATTAGAAGAATTAAGTAGTTATGAGTCTTAAAATAAGAATAGGTACTAGAGATTCACAACTAGCCATGTGGCAAGCCACAACCGTTCAATCACAGTTAAACGCTTTAGGTTTTCAAACAGAATTAGCTCCTGTAAAATCACAAGGTGATCTCAATCTAGATGAGCCTCTTTATGAGATGGGCATTACTGGTATATTCACTAAAACCCTAGATGTTGCTTTAGTAAAAGGTGATATTGATATTGCAGTGCATAGTCTTAAAGATGTACCTACTCAATTGCCCAAAGGAATGGTGCAAGCAGCCGTATTGGAGCGTGCTTCACAAAAAGACATTTTAGTTTATAAGTCTAGCTTTAATCCAGATGAAGCAATGACTATCGCTACAGGTAGCTTGCGCCGCAAGGCACAATGGCTCAATATGTATGCACAACATCATGTGGTTGATCTAAGAGGTAATGTTAACACACGCCTTTCTAAATTACATAGTAATAAAGACTGGAATGCTGCAATATTTGCAAAAGCAGGATTAGATCGTATCGGGTTATTATCCCAATTAAGAGGCAATTATGGGTTTGAGTATTCAGACTTAGATAGTTTTGTACCAGCGCCTGCTCAAGGTGCGATTATGATTGCCGCAATGGGACATAATACTGCTGTATTAGAAGCGGTCTCACAACTTAATCACGCTCAAACACAACGATGTGTTGACATAGAACGACGTTTTCTAAGAGAATTAGAAGGTGGTTGTACCGCTCCAATAGGTGCGATTGCCCAAGTGCATGATAATAAAATTGATTTTACCGGCTGTCTACTAAGTATAGATGGTACGGAACGTATCGATGTAAAAGATCAGATTAACTTGACAGAAACAGATGTTGATTTAGGTCTCGCTTTCGCGAAAGCGCAATCAGAAAAAGTATTTGCTAAAGGAGGAAAAGCAATGATGGAAACTATTAAAGCATCGCTTACTTCATAATCTATTACATTCCTTTTCTAAACAATATTGTTAATTTCTATACCAACTCATTATATTTACGCCTATGAATTGGTTAGATATAGTTATTTGTGTTGTGTTATTGATAGGACTTTGGAAAGGTTATCTCAATGGCTTTTTTGTTGAACTTACTTCCTTACTGGCATTAATAGCTGCTATTTATGGCTCTATTTATTTCTCAAACTATGCAGGTGACTGGCTGCGCAAGCAATTTGAATGGGAAGAAACCTATATCACCATTGCCAGTTTTATTATCACATTTGTCGTCATCATATTTGTAATAAGCTATGTAGGTAAGCTTATTACTAAGTTAATGAAGACCGCAAAGCTAGGCTTTTTGAATAAGCTCGCCGGTGGCGCTTTTGGACTAATTAAAATGGCATTTCTAGCTAGTGTTATACTAATGTTTGTAAAAACAGCCTCAGGCGAATTTAATTTACTAGGAGATAAAACTACTGATGATAGTTTAGTCTATGAACACATTGAACCTCTAGCACCATTTCTACTTCCTAAAATCCTTGCCGAGGCTGATCGCGTCGACCGTAGGATTAGAGGAGATAGAAATGAACATACGACACCAGTTGATTCAACAAATACATCGGGCAGCTTTTAAATCAGAAGAGTTAAGAATCTGATAACGGAAGCTTTGCAGCGTTATAATCTAGTTTAAAGAATTCTACAAAACTTTCTGGATTAGTAACATTGCCGCGTTGAGAAATTAGTTCTATGGTGATATTTCTATCCTTTGCTTTATGAGAGAAATCTTCTAAAATTTCAATAATATCATTGTCTAAATAGACCGTCTTTGTTACGTCCAGTTCTAGCGTAGAGTTTTCTGGAATTTTATCAAGTTCTTTAAGAATAGTTGCTTTATTGAAAAATGTAACTTCTTCGGCAAGAGTCATTTTAATTTTTCCATCATTTACATCTTCACCTTCCTTGTGCAAGAAATGTGAGTTTTGGAAACTCTTTATTAAGGTAATGATAATTCCGACCACTAGTCCAATACCAATACCCCATAATAAGTCCTTAAATATAATCCCTAAAATAGTTACTATAAAAGGCACCCATTGCTTCCAGCCCAGGCTAAACATTTGTTTAAAGGTAGAAGGTTTTGCAAGTTTAAAACCAACAATAAAAAGAATAGCCGCAAGAACAGATAGCGGAATTTTATTAAGTAAGGTAGGAATTAAAATAACCGCAATCAACAAGAAAAAACCGTGGATTATAGCAGATAATTTAGTTTTACCACCCGATTGAATATTAGCAGAACTACGAACGATCACCTGTGTTATAGGTAATCCACCTATCATACCAGACATAATGTTACCTGTACCTTGTGCAAAGAGTTCTCTGTTTGTAGGCGTTACATTCTTTTCAGGATCTAATTTATCAGTAGCTTCTACACATAAAAGCGTTTCTAAAGAAGCTACTAAGGCAATTGTAAAACCTGTTACCCAAACTTCTGTCTTACCTATAGAAGCAAAATTAGGAAAGCTGAACTGCCCTAAAAAACTATCAAAATCTTGTGGAACTGGCACTTTAACTAAGTGGTCTTGAGTAATAGCTAAAGATGAATCTTTGGTAAATAAATAGAATATAATTCCTACTGCAACAGCAACTAATGGACCTTGAATTAAGGTGAAAATCTTTCCTTTATTAGACAATACATTAGACCACAGCAGTAATATAGCCATGGCAATAATAGCTACCAAAGTTGCTCCCATGCTAATGTTACCACTAATTAAGGCGTTAAAAGCCTTAAGAAGTTCCGTTAATGTATTTTCACCATCAAGTTGTAAAAAAGCAAAATCGCCTTCTGGATCTTCATCCATTCCAAAAAAGTGAGGTATCTGTTTGAGAATAATAATAATACCGATACCGGTCAACATACCTTTAATAACAGAAGATGGGAAAAAGTACCCTATAATACCCAATCGACCAATTCCAAAAAGTATTTGAATAACTCCACCGATAACAACCGCCACTAAGAAATCTCCATAACCCATGGATGTAATGGCTGTCATTACAATAGCTGCTAGCCCAGCTGCTGGACCACTAACACCTATTTGAGAACCACTAATAGAACCTACAACAATACCTCCTATTATTCCAGCAATCATTCCTGCAAATGGTGGAGCACCACTAGCCAGTGCAATACCTAGACATAATGGTAGAGCGACAAAAAAAACGACAATACTAGCCGGTAAATCTTTAGTAATATATTTAAACATGTTTATGAAGGGATTAATAATACAGTTATGATAGTATTACTATCGACTAATTTAAAGAATAAAAAAGGAAATTGAATGCTACCTATTAGAAAATTAACGTTTCAAAAACAAAATAGTTTGAAACTTACAATCTCTTGATAGTTTCATTACTTACCCAAGCTTTACTTCCGTTTTCCAGAGCAACACGTGACCAGCCATTAAACTCTTCTAAAACCTCCACTTTAGTACCTTCGTGGATAACAAAGCTGGCAGCACTAGATTGCTTTGGCTCTTCTCTTGCGGTAAATTCCGCAGCATAGACGATGGCATATTGTTGTTTATTGACATTACTTTGAGCATAAAAACCAATAATAATTGAGATGATAGTCGCTATTGCAAACAAAATCATTAACAGAAAAAACAATCTTTTCTTTCCTGCAGTTTGTGAATAATGGTATAATACAAATAAAAGCACTGTTATGATAACGAGTATGATACTTAAATATGCCCATTCATCTATTGTTAAAGAGGTAGCTATAGAACTAGCTTTAGATTCTAGCTCGTTTTCTGGCAGACTGTTAACGGCATCAATACGCATTTGTTTTGCAAACTGAAGGTTATTTAACACATCCTCATTAGTTGGGTCTAACATTAGTGCCTTTTCATAATAGTAAATGGAAGGTCCAACTTTGTTTAATTTATAGTAAGAATTAGCTAAGTTGTAATAAACCTCTACACTATGCACATCTATTTTTAGTATTTCTTCATAATTTGAAATAGCTAATTGATAGTTCTCAGTAGTATAAGCTTGGTTTGCTTTTGTGAAATGATTATCCACGCCATTGTCTTGACCACTACCTATAAGTGTCATCAATAAAAATAAAATGCTTGCAATCCACTTCATATTTAGCGTTTTAATTGTTTATCGATTTCATTAATTACTCTACTGGCTTTATCAAAATCCTGTTGCATACCACTATCTGAGGATGGTGTGTATCGTGCAAACTCACAACTTGCGAGCAATTCTATAAATTCTTTATTGGTATCTGCAGCGGCACCACGTTGTAGTAATAATTCACTAACTCTATCCTTGGACATCTCAGCCGTTTGAATGTTAAGTTTTGATTTTAAATAGTTATGTAGTGACTTTTCTAGAGATATATAAAATTGATCGTGATTCCCTAAATTCTTTTTTGCAGCACTTAGATACTTCTTACTCAATTTGTTTGCCGTCTTCAATCTATTTCCCACCACATCACTTGCAATAGCTTCTTGTTTGCGTCGTACTAATAGTGATAATGGCATCAATAATAAAGAACACCCTATAACCGTCCAATAACCAGTCGAATTGAAGAAGTACGTTTGTTCTTTATTAATAAAATCTGTAGTCGTTTTAATAAAGGCAAATTGTGCATCGTTGTTAATATAGTTCTTATTAGAGCCTGTAGCACTATTTGAAGTAACATTAGTTCCAGATGCTGGAGCTGGACCATTTACCTCAATAAGAGTTTCACCACTATTAAGAGTTATAAAGGTTTCTTTTTTAGGGTCAAAATAAGAAAACTCTACAGGAGGCAATACATATTTACCGCCATATTGAGGGACAATTACATATGTATCGCTAATAGTTCCTTTCATTCCAGAAATACTAGTTTTAACGGCATTACCACGTTCTGGTTCGTAAGCCTCAAGACTTTGAGGAACTTTAAGCTTAGGCAATTCCATTAATTTTAAATTTCCTGTCCCTCCTACTTTTACAACAGCGTTCAAACTTTCTCCAGCATCTAATTGAGCTTTATCGAGTTCCACCTTAAATTTAAAATCACCTACTGCACCAGTATAGCTTGCTGGACGTCCAGCTGTCGGAATGGACTTAACGTTTATTTTTCTACTTCCTGCACTTACTGTTTTAGAAACCGTTTTAAAAACTGTTCTACCAAAAAAGTCTCGCCTATTGGTTGGTACTTCTACATTAATATCCAAGGTTAAAGGCTCAATAACTAATTCGCCAGTTTTCTGTGGATAAAGAACCACTTCTCTTAATTGTAAATAACGATACGGTTGACCTAAATAATTACCGTTTTTAACTTGAGCATTACGATTATCAATATTCAAAGACCAAAAATCTGGATACTTGGGACTATCTATTTCATTCCATCCACTTACTCCTGTGTTATTTGCCACGTACAGCTTGTAAACCACTTTAATAGGTTCATTAAGATATGGATTTGCTTTTGAAACCTCAGCGACCAGATGGATATCCGTATCAGCAGTAATCTCTTGACTATTTGCATCTTTAGGATCATCAACAGCACCGTTGATCGCAATTTGAAAAGGGACTGTTTTATACTCAGCTCCTTCAAACTCCATAACAGCCTGTTTAATCGTCACCTTTCCAGTCTTATTAGGTTTTAAAATGTAGCTATAGGATTTACTCATGCTACTTTTACCATTGACCCATTGTTGAGAAAATGATTGAATAGGACCACTAACTACTTGAAAACCTTCAAAGTTAGGTGGTGTAAAATTATCTCCTGCTACATTCATCTTAAACTCTACTCGCACGCGCTCATTGATAGCAATTTTATCACGTGTAGGTGTTGCTGTAAATTCTACTTGAGCCATACTGGTCCAACCAGCTATAATGAACAAACAGAAAATGATTAAATGTCTCATATTACCAGTCTTTCTCTGTTTTAACGCTTTTACCTTGAGCCTTTTTTGCGTTTACTTTTTCTTGAATCTTTTGTTCTTCATTAGACATCGCCTCTAACAATTGTCTTGCCTGTTGTGGTGTTAATTTGCCTTCAACACGTTGCGGTTGCTGTCCTTTATCTTGTTCCTTAGGCTTACCATCTCCATTATCTCCTTTGCTATTCTCTCCTTTATCACTTTCTTTCTGATCGCCTTTATCGCCTTCTTTATCCTTACCTTCCTTTTCGTTCTGGTCACCTTCATTATCGCCATCACTATTCTCATCCTTATCACCTTCTTTATTGTCCTCGTTCTTATCTTGATCTTGATCATCATTGCCGCCACCGCCGCCGCCGTTTTTCTCTTTTTCTTGCTTGGCAAGAGCTAGATTATAACGGGTTTCATCGTCTGTAGGGTCATTGCGCAAGGCATTTTTATAAGCTTCTACAGCTTCATCATATTGCTTGTTTTCTAGAAATGAGTTTCCAAGGTTGTGATAAATTTTGTGCTTTTCTTCTTTATTTGTAGAAGCCTCTGCCGCTTTTTTATAATTTTCTACAGAGTTGAATTTCTTATCATTGTTATAATATAGTGTACCTAAGTTATAACTAGCTTCTGCTGCGCCAGGTTTCAGTGCAGTCGCCTTGCGATAAGACGCTTCTGCTTGATTAAAATCACCATCTGCAGTATATTCTTGAGCTTCAGCAACGGCTGTATCATATGCTTTGTCTAGATCTTTGTTTTCTTGCGCTTTCGCGAAAGCGAGACCTAACAAACTCAATGCAACCACACAGATAATATGTTTATGACTATTACTCATTGAAAAGGTTTAATTTTTTAAGCCACGCCGTTTTTTTCTCTAAATAAAAGATGTCTAAAAATAAAAAGAACAATCCAAAGCCAAGAAACCATTGAAATTGAGACTCAAAATCTGCGTACTGCTGTGATTCAAATTCAACTTTATCAATACCTGAGAGTTCTTCTTTTAATTTTTCAATTACGCTAGCGGTAATTGTGCCATCGATATAAACGCCGTTACCTACACTTGCTATTTCTTCCAAGGTTTCAGAATTAAGTCTAGTTATAACGGTATTACCATTACTATCTTTTTTAAACTCACGTACAATACCGTTGCGTTTTATAGGAATGGTTCCACCTTTTTCAGTTCCTACACCTATGGTAATGATGCGTATTCCATTTTCTGCAGCAGCCTCAGCATAATCTAGAGCTTCTCCTTCATGATCCTCACCATCAGATATGATGACGAGTACTTTCGAGGCTTCAGTATCTTCACTATAATAGCTTTCTGCTAGTTGTATCGCCTCTGCAATGGCTGTACCTTGACTAGAGACTAGATCTGTATTCATTGATTGCAAAAACATTTTTGCACTACTATAGTCTGTTGTAATAGGTAATTGTGGAACGGCAGATCCTGCATAAGCGATTAACCCTATGCGATCACTGGCTAGATTATTAATGATTTGAGTAACTAGTTGTTGTGATTTTTCTAGACGACTAGGTGCGATATCTTCTGCTAACATCGATTTTGAGATATCTACTGCAAACACGATATCAACGCCTTCTCTCTTTATCGTTTCTATTTTTGTACCTGCTTTAAGATTCACCAATCCAATGACTAAAAATAAAATACCAACGCTAATAGTGACTAATTTTAAGATAGGCTTGAACCAAGAACGATCCGGAATTAAATGAGAAAGCATTTGCTTTTCTGCATACTTGCGCTGTGCTCTATAACGCCAGTACGACAGAAACACAAACAATAGTACTAGCACCGGAATGATGCATAGTAGCCAAAAGTATATTTTCTCTTCTAATAGGTACATAATGTTGTTTTCTGAAGTTTAAGCTACTGTTCTAAAAATAGTGTAACGCAATAGCATTTCAAGTCCTAAAAGCCCAAGTGCTAGCAATACGAGGCTTCTATATTTTTCTTCAGTGTTTATAAATTTAAATTCTTCTATTTCTGTTTTTTCTAGTTTATCTATTTCTCCATAAATTTCTTCAAGCTTCTTATTGTTAGTAGCTCTAAAGTATTTACCACCAGTATCAACTGCGATTTGCTTCATTAACTCTTCATCAATTTCAACAGGCATCATCGCCATGCGAAATTTATTTCTACCTATTTGAGCTACTGGTGATGGTGCATTACCATTAGTTCCTATTCCAATAGTGTAAACTTTTATGTCATATTCTAACGCTAGCTCACTAGCTATTTTAGGGTCTATGAATCCACTATTATTAACTCCATCAGTCATTAAAATAATTACTTTACTTAATGCTTCACTATCTTTCAATCTATTGACAGCCGTGGCTAGTCCCATACCGATAGCTGTTCCATTTTCTAAGACTCCGTCAAAAGCAATCTCATTAATGGCTCTTAAAGAGATCATCTCATCTGTAGTAATAGGCGTTTTAGTATAACTTTCTCCTGCATATACTACTACTCCTATTCGATCATTAGGTCTACCTTTAATAAAGTCTGCTGCCACTTTTTTAGTAGCTTCTAATCGATTAGGTTTTAAATCTTCGGCTAGCATACTTGCACTAACATCTACGGCTAGCACAATATCTATACCTTCTGTTTTTTTAGTCTTTGTAGTAACATCGGTAGTTTGTGGCCTTGCTAAAGCAGTAATAATTAATGCCAGTACAATTAATCTTAATATAAAAAGTAGCGGACGCAAATTTGCTAACCAAGAGGTTTCTACTTTAAAACCTTTTAAGCTAGAAATTTGGACTTGTGCTTGTTGTCTGCGATGTGTCCAGAGATACCATGCAATTGCAACTGGTATAGCCAGCAATAACCAGAACATATGCGGATCTAGAAACTCGATACTATTAAACCAGTTTATCATTTACCTGATTGTTTTTTAGAATTCTCAATTTTTGCGATTTCTATAGAATTTAAGATGCGTTCTTTTATAAGGCGTCCAAATTCTCTAGATTTATCCTCTACATCATCTTCTAAATGCGTCACAAAAACTTGCTGCATGCCACTATTTTCATTAAAGATCCACAAATCGTATTCGTAAGTTGAGCCTTCAAAATCAAAAGTTCCTGAAAACTCTAATCCTTTCATACCCTTATGCTCTAACTCATTATCTAGCATAATTATATTAGTCGCTCCATCTTGTTCTAGACCACTGGTAACGGGACCAATCAAATTTTGCGCGTTAAGTTCGTTAAGCTGAGCACCTTCTTTAAACAAATATGTAGATACCGTAATGGTCAGATCATCTCCATCTTCACCTAATTGAAAGTTATCAAATGCACCTACATATTGAGAAAGCTCTTCGGGAAGTTTATCCTCATCTGCACGCACTAATATGTCTGGTGTGGTTATCGCAACTTCTGGAACACCATAACCAGATCGCAACCAGTCCTGCTCATAGTACTCGCGCAACTCATTTCCTAATAACTTATCCTGCACATTTTCTGCTCCTTCAACATAAACCCATGTGCCTAAAGCAAAAAGAAGAGTAACTATTCCTAATCCTACACCTAATGCAATTTTTTTAGCTTGTGCTTTCAATTCTTGCTTTCTTCTATATTTTGCATCCATCATCAATTCCTCTTCAGTAGGTGGTGGTAGTACCTGATGGATGTTATAGATTATATCTGTAGTGTGCAGTCGATCTTCCTTTGCAGTGATTGCATCTGGCGCAACACCAGCAAATTTTACAAGATCTGCTCTTTCTAATATTTCTTTAAGTCTGGTTTCAGTTGTTGACGTGATATTCATACCACGTTCCACCATTACTGTTTTAAGCTCACCTAATAATTGTCCTGTTGTACTTTCTAATGCATGACCGTAAACTTTAGAATCGATATATTTTCTAATAATATAAGTCAACTCTGTATAGAATTCTTTAGAGCGTTTTTGCTCTAACAACTGCTGTTCATCTAATTTTGACAAACGATACCTAGTCCATTCATAAGGTTGTAAAGTTTCTTCATAGGTCTTCTTTTCACGCTTTCGCGTAAGCAGATAAACTATTAACCCTAATGGTAAAAGCAGTAATAACCACCACAACCAGCTCCAGTCAGTAGGTCTAGTATCTGGAATATCGATTGCTGGTTTGATATCAAACATTTTTTGCTTTGCGGTATCCACTTGTACCTCGCGAACTTTAACCAGAATCGAGTCTGAAAATATTTTTGCATCATTTTTAAGAATACTCAATTGTGGCACATAATAATCACCAGAATCCCACTGTGTAATACCGTATTGCTTAAACAATTGTAATCGATCATTATCGCGTATGGTATCAACGGGATAAGATTCAATAACTTCTAAAGAACCAAACTTTGCTTGTTCTGGAAAAACGATTAAATCTGAAATCGAAGCATCCACTTTAATTCCCAGCTTTACCTCTTCTCCCATCAATATTTCATTGCGATCAACGACAGTTTGTACCGGTTGCTGAGCAGTGACTAATTGGGCTAAACTTAAAAACCCGAAAAAGAATATATGAATCAATTGCTTCATCGTGTTTTAAAATATCCTAATAATTTCTTTGTATAACTTTCTTTAGTTTCTAAATCGATTGCTCCACTATCCGACTTAGTAAACGCATTCTTAAAATAATCTGCACATTCTAAATGGTGTGCGGCATATTTATTACGTATGGATTTTGAGCTTGTATTTATCATTTGACTTTTTCCAGACTCTTGATCTTTAAATTGTACTAGTCCTATATTAGGCATTAGAGCTTCTCTCTGGTCATATATGCGCACACCAGTCACATCGTGTTTGCGCCCTATAATTTTTAAGGTTCTATCATAATCTGTTGCCATAAAATCAGACAGTACAAATACAATCGCTTTTTTCTTTAGAACACCTGCCATAAACTCTAGAGCACCACTTATGTTAGTAGTTTTATGTTGCGGTTCAAATTCTAACAACTCTCTAATTATTCTTAAGATATAAGACTTCCCTTTTTTAGGTGGTAAAAACAACTCTACTTGATCTGAAAATAACAATAGCCCTACCTTATCATTGTTTTGAAGAGCACTAAAGGCAAGTGTGGCACATAACTCAGTTATGATTTCTTTCTTAATTTGCTCTTGCGTTCCAAAAAGTGTAGATCCACTCACGTCTGCAACCAACATTAAGGTTAATTCACGTTCTTCTTCAAATACTTTAATGAATGGCTCACTATATTTTGCCGTTACGTTCCAGTCTATATTTCTTACATCATCACCATATTGATATTTACGTACCTCACTAAAGGTCATACCACGACCTTTAAAAGCACTATGATACTCGCCACCAAAAACGGCATCACTTAGACGACGCGTTTTGATCTCGATTTTACGTACTTTTTTAAGAAGTTCTTTAGTATCCATTTACTCGCTTTACTCTTTAATCATAATCTCAGCCTTATTTCTCAGTTATTCTATTCTATATGCTACTTAATAAATAACTAAAATAATAACGGACCTGATAAGCTTTTTAAGGCACTTCAATTGTGTTTACAATCTTATTGACTATATCTTCAGTAGTAAAGTTTTCTGCTTCGGCTTCATAAGTGATCCCAATACGATGACGCAATACATCTAGCACTACTGCACGCACATCTTCTGGCACTACATATCCACGACGTTTAATAAAGGCATAACATTTTGCAGCTTTGGCAAGGTTAATCGATCCACGAGGCGAAGCCCCAAAACTAATAAGCGGCTTTAAATCATGTAATCCATAATTTTCTGGATAACGTGTTGCAAATATGATATCTAAGATATATTTCTCAATCTTCTCATCCATGTAAACCATTTCTACAGATTCTTGAGCTTTTAAAATCTGATCTATACTTACAACAGGATTAGGCTGTGGAAATTCTTTTTTAAGATTAGCACGCATAATGAACTGCTCATCTGCAATGGTAGGATAATCGATAACCGTTTTTAACATAAAACGATCCATTTGTGCCTCTGGCAATGGATAAGTACCTTCTTGATCTACTGGGTTTTGTGTTGCCATTACTAAAAATGGTCGTTGCAATGGAAAAGTAGTGTCTCCTATCGTAACTTGCTTTTCTTGCATAGCCTCTAGTAGTGCACTTTGCACTTTTGCAGGCGCACGGTTAATCTCATCTGCAAGAACAAAATTTGCAAAAACGGGTCCTTTTTTAATGTTGAACTCACCATCTTTCATGTTATAGATTAACGTTCCCACTACGTCTGCAGGAAGTAAATCTGGCGTAAATTGAATTCTAGAAAAAGAACCACTAACTGCCTTAGATAAGGTAGTAATGGCTAGTGTCTTTGCAAGTCCTGGAACTCCTTCTAATAAGATATGTCCGCGACCTAATAAACCTATAAGTAACCGTTCCACCATATATTGCTGGCCTACAATTACCTTATTCATCTCATTAACTAATAGGTCTACAAATTGACTTTCTTGGGCTATTTTTTCGTTGATACTTGCTATATCTATAGCGGTATTTTGTTGATCCATAAGTGATGTACTATTACATTCAATCTAACTCGCAAAATGTAGTTTTCTTATCATGTTTGCTGTTAATCGTGCGTTAAAAATGCATAAAAAATCGTAAATATTTATGAATAATATCAAATTCCATGATATCGAACGCAAATCGCTGAGTAAATATGGCAACACAAGTTTTAAAAGAGTAATAATAGTATGTTAATTACGCTTTCGCGGAAGCGTACCCAAACCTAACTATTGCTTATTTTTGTACAAAGTACTCGCAATGAAAACAGTATTAATTACCGGTGCCACCAGCGGTATAGGACTCGCAACAGCTATAACACTAGCCGAAAATGGATTTGCCATCGTATTATGTGGAAGAAACATGGAAAAACTAGCAGAACTTAAAGAAGAATTAAGTGCGGTTGTACCTGTAGAAACATTAGCATTTGATGTGCGTGATAAAGATATGGTTGCTTCTCAAATAGCAAGCTTAAAAGCACCTTTTAATGAAATAGATATCTTGATCAACAACGCAGGAAATGCCCATGGTTTAGACCCGATTGATAGAGGTAGTATCGATGATTGGGATGCGATGATGGATATTAATGTTAAAGGACTGCTTTACGTAAGTAATGCGATTATACCTCAAATGCGAGATAGAAAACGTGGCCAAATCATCAACATAGGTTCGACCGCAGGAAAAGAAGTATACCCTAACGGTAATGTTTACTGTGGCTCTAAACATGCTGTAGACGCCATTACTACTGGCATGCGATTAGATTTAAACCCTTATAACATACGTGTAGGCGCTGTAAATCCTGGATTGGTTGAGACTAACTTCAGTGAGGTGCGGTTTAAAGGAGATTCTGAAAGAGCCGAAAAGGTATATCAAGGATACCTAGCGTTACAAGCGCAGGATATTGCTGATGTTATTTTATTTGCTGTAACCAGACCTGCGCATGTAAATATTGCAGACCTAACGGTTATGTGCACTGCACAAGCAAGTAGTACTGTGTTGAAGAAAGAGTTATAGACAAGATTGGATTCAAATTCATTCACTAAACATTTAAAACACTAGTTTTAAAATAGTTGAACTTTACAACTTATATTTTATATAAACGATTTACACTTTTTATATGTACCCATTAAGACGTAATAGAAGATTAAGAACAAATAACGCTATAAGATCAATGGTTCAAGAAACCATTATTTCACCTAATGATTTTATAGTTCCACTATTCATAGTAGAAGGAACTGGTATAAAGGAAGAAATTGCTTCTATGCCAGACTACTATCGTTATAGTCTAGATTTACTTAAGGAAGAAGTAAAAACGTTATGGTCTATGGGATTGAAAAGTGTGTTGCTTTTTGTAAAAGTTCCCGACAATCTTAAAGACAATAAAGGAACTGAAGCTATTAATGCAAATGGTTTAATGCAACGCGCTATTAAAACAGTCAAAGATGTAGCGCCAGATATGTATGTTATGACAGATGTTGCATTGGATCCTTTTTCAAGTTATGGTCATGATGGTATTGTTGAAAATGGAGAAATTCTAAATGATGAAACTGCTGAAGTACTGGCTCAAATGAGCATCTCACATGCACAAGCTGGAGCAGATATGGTGGCGCCTAGCGATATGATGGATGGACGTATTCTTTATATACGTGAAGCTCTAGAAGAAGAAGGTTTTAAAAATACCGGAATCATGAGTTATAGCGCCAAGTATGCTAGTGCTTTTTACGGGCCATTTAGAGATGCACTGGATAGTGCGCCTGGTTTTGGCGATAAAAAAACCTATCAGATGGATCCTGCGAATCGCAGTGAAGCCATAAGAGAAACACTCATGGACATCGATGAAGGAGCAGACATAGTTATGGTAAAACCAGGATTATGTTATCTAGATATCGTACGTGATTTAAAAAACGAAGTTGAAGTTCCTATTAGTGTTTATCAAGTAAGTGGTGAATATGCCATGCTTAAAGCTGCGGCAGAAAAAGGCTGGCTCAACCATGATGCCGTGATGATGGAACAAGTCACTGCCATTAAAAGAGCTGGCGCTGATTTAATTGCGAGTTATTTTGCTAAAGATGTAGTGAAATTACTAGGTTAAAAATTGTTGATTAACTTTACAAAAAACTATTCATGGGATTACTCCTTATTTACGCCACAGTATCAATCTTCTTTTCATTTCTCTGCTCTATTCTAGAAGCAGTATTACTAAGTATTACAGGAACTTTTATGAAAGTAAAAGGTCAAGAAGGTGCGTCTTATATTCCAGCGTTAAAAGAGCTTAAAAAAGATGTGGACAAACCACTTATTGCCATTCTTACTTTAAATACGCTTGCTCATACCGTAGGAGCAATTCTAGTAGGTGTTCAAGCAGAAAATATGGTAAGTGGTAGTGGTTATGACAGTAGTTATTTTGGGATACCATTTGTTGGAATTGTATCGGGTATCATGACCGTTTTAATTCTTGTAGTTTCGGAAATCATTCCTAAGACGATTGGTGCGACTTACTGGCAAAGCCTTGCTGGTTTTACGACTACAGCATTAAATATCATGATTTTTCCATTAAAGTGGTTAGGAATTTTATGGGTATTACAATTAACCACGAAAGCTATCGGTAAAAGTGCTCACATGAATACCATGACTCGTGAAGATTTTATTGCCATAACAGACACAGCAGAGAAAGAAGGCGTTTTTGACCCTAGTGAAGGTCAATATATCAAGAGTTTAATGAACTTTAATCAGATTGAAGTTAAAGATGTGATGACGCCACGATCGGTCATGTTTATGGCGCCACAATCCATGAAAATTAAGGACTTCTTTACAGAAAATCAAGAACTTCGTTTCTCCCGTATTCCTGTCTTTGGTACTAATAGAGACGATATTAAAGGATACGTGCTTAAAGATCATATACTAGAAGATATTATACACGATAAACCAGCAGAAACACTTGAAGATTTACGTCGCGAAATTTCTATGGTACCTGCACATATGCCTATCCCTCAATTATTTGAAAAAATGATCGCTACTAAAGAACATATGGCTCTAGTAGTAGATGATTATGGTAGCGTACAAGGTGTCGTTACTATGGAAGATGTCATAGAAACCATGCTGGGATTAGAAATTATGGATGAAAGTGATAATGTTGAAGACATGCAGCAATTAGCACGTAAAAATTGGGAAAAAAGATCTAAATCTCTTGGGTTAGAAAATCCAGAACAAGATTCAAATTTATAAGTTTCATGAAAAAGGCCATTCTCCTTCTTACTGTTTTAATGGGAATTACAAGCATGGCTCAACAAACTGATGTGAAAGGCGCATTTCTAGAAAAGTGGAATAATTCAAAAGAATATCTAGTCGCTATTGCACAAGCAATGCCTGAAGATCAATACGACTTCAAGCCTACAAAACGTCAAATGAGTTTCAAAACTCAATTGATACATATGGAAGGCAATATGAAATGGCTAGGCACAACTTACTTTAATCTAGAAACTGTAGGAGAACCAGAAGACCTATCTGATTTATCTAAAGAAGATCTTATTATTGCCCTGCAATCTAGATTTGACGATATATATAATGCTGTAAAAGCTATGGATGCTGGAAAGTTTGAAGAAGTTGTCGAATTTTATGCAGGACCTAAATCTAGATTACAAATTCTTAATCTATTACAGGATCACGTCACCCATCATCGTGGTCAACTTATCGTTTACCTTAACATGTGCCAGATAGATTTACCTAGATATACCGGCTGGTAGTTAGTTGATAACCTCAGCATCAATCATGTACTGTACTATGGCTTCTTTCATCAATAAAGACTGTTCTCCTGCCTTAAGCGGTGGTAAATTCTCTTTTACTGTATAGTGTGGCCATTTATCATCATCAAAATGCGAGAATTCATAGTAACCATAAGGTTCTAACACACGACATATCGCAATATGCATGAGTTGGTATTTCTCATCTTTCTGAAACTTGCGATGCAGCTGTCCCAATTCTTGAACTCCTATCATGAACAATATAGCATCTATATCCATTTGTTCTCCATCACTGAAACGCTCTTGAAAAAAGGCAACTGTTTGTGCCCATCGCTCTTTTAATTGTTCATCTCTGCTCATGCTGTAAAAGTACGATGTGTGTTGGGATTATGCTTTCGCGAAAGCGTAATATTTTAAAGCTTTTACAACACACCAACAATTGCTATTAATGAAAAATGCCGCTCTACATAAGTAAAACGGCATTGTGATTAATAAGACAGTTGCTATTTATTCATCAAGTCTTCAATTTCTTCAATTTCAATAGGTATGTCACGCATTAAATTAAATGGTTCACCACTACTATTGATAACTACGTCATCTTCTAGTCTAATTCCAAAACCTTCTTCTGGCAAATAGATACCTGGTTCTACAGTAAAGACATTACCGGCTTGCATAGGTTCCCATAATATACCATAATCGTGAGTATCTAATCCCATATGGTGAGATGTTCCATGCATGAAATATTTCTTATAAGCTGGCCAGTCCGGATTTTCGTTCTGCACATCCAATTTATCAAGTAGACCTAGACCTATTAATTCACTAGTCATTATTTTACCTACCTCAACATGGTATTCTTTCCAGAGCGTTCCTGGAACCAGCATTTTCGTCGCTTCATTCTTCACTCTTAACACTGCATTGTAGACCTCTTTTTGACGGTCTGTATAGCGTCCATTAACAGGAATGGTTCTAGACATATCACTTGCATAGTTTGCATATTGTGCACCTGCATCGATAAGAATTAAATCACCATCCTTACATTCTTGATTATTCTCTATATAATGTAATACGTTTGCATTATTACCACTCGCGATAATAGGTGTATAAGCAAAACCATCACTGCGTCTTCTTATAAACTCATGCAAAAACTCTGCTTCCAGATCAAATTCCATCACACCAGGTTTTGTAAACTCTAGTACACGACGGAAACCGGCATTTGTAATATCACAAGCTTTTTGAAGCAAATCAATTTCAATCTGATCCTTTACAGCGCGCAAGCGTTGTAAAATAGGAGCTGATTTTGCATAGCTATGTGCTGGGTATTGCGCTTTAGTTTTTTTAATAAATCGATCTTCGCGTGACTCCATTTCTACAGCCTGACGGTAGTGCTCATTTGTATTGAAATAAATCGTGTCACATTGGGTCATCATTTCAAAAAACTTCTTATCAAAATCATTTAACCAATAAACAGTCTTAATACCAGACACCTCAGTTGCGCGTTCTTTAGTCAACTTCTCGCCTTCCCATATGGCGATGTGCTCGTTAGTCTCTGTAACAAACAATACCTCGCGATGCGCTGGATCTGGGCTGTCTGGAAATAATACTAAAATAGTGTTTTCTTGATCTGCACCACTTAGATAGAAAATATCTCGGTGCTGCTTAAATGGCATTGTGCTGTCTGCACCTGTTGTAAAAATATCGTTTGAATTAAATACGGCTAGACTCGATGGCTTCATTTTGGCCATAAAGTTTTTGCGGTTTTTAATAAAGAGTTTAGAATCTATAGGATGATATTTCATAATTCAATTTGTTGTAAATAGTGGTAGTAAACTCATTTTAAAACATTTATATTAAAACACTTTAAAACGGCTAGCAAGATACCAATGCTTCAAGAGATAGCAAAAGAATACAGAAATCTATAACATTTAAATCAAGGTCTTCTCTTGCGCTTTTTTTGATTTTTTAAAAATGTAACGACTAGTAATAAGATAGCAACTAGTACAATACCGATGATGACATATCTCGCAACTTCCATAATAATATTAAGATTGTGGTTGATGGTCTTAAATTACTATAAAAAAATGATTTATTCATCTACATAGACGCCATTATCTGGCATGGTATAAAAGTTTGCGCCCATATGACTTGCATCTATATCAACATTTGTAAAAATGCGAGGTTTACCTCTAGGCTCTGTAGGTAAATTACTTTCTGTCTTATACCAGGTCAACTCTTCAGGCAGTAATAATCCATTTACCTCTTGCCATTTATCGTACTTAATAAAATGAAAATCGGTTGACTTAGAACCTTGTCCTCTAGTAACAGTATAAGCTAGCCATTCCATTTTTTTAGATTCTGGATGGTAGTATAAAATGTACTCATCGTCTGGTGAGTCGCCTACATTAGACTGATAAGCAATTTTAATTCCTGGATATGAGATTCCATCTTTTTCTAAAGAAGCTGTTTCACTATAAACAATTCCATCATCTGCAAGAATAAACGGCATCGCATAGAAATAGAACATCAAATTATGATAAAATCTTGCTCTGTTCTTAGGGTAATAAGTACTGTCTTGTGCTAGCCATACCTTACCATTAAGTGAACCTATTTGATATTTTTCTGTTTCAACAACTACGTCTCTAGTTTTCAAATCTGTAGTATGAACTTCATCACCATTTTCTTTAGGTAATTTAAATGTAAGGCTTTGCATAGTGTTCCAAAGAGATAATCCACCATGCGCAGCTAGAACATCTTGATAACCTTGAGGATATTTAGATAAATCTATTTGATCAACTGACGTATCCTTTGTTACAGGTGATAGAACTTCTTTTTTGCTTTCGGTTTTACAGGACATTATGAATACCACCGTAAATAAGATTAATAGGATTTTTTTCATGCTGGAAAAGTAGATAAAGAGTATCACGAAAATGTTAGGATGATGGTAAAAAAATGTTAGAATAAGAGTTTTAAAAATCGCCTTGCTTATCTTTAAGCATTCAAAAAATCCAATCATGAAACGAGTTCTTTCCTTAGCCATTATACTGTCCAGTTGTATTGGCCTCAGTCAGATTCCAACTGCAACGCCAGCAACTCAAGTACAACAAGGTCTTGAACAACATCAACAACAAGTAGAAAACTCGCCATTTAAGAATTTAAGTTTTGAAAATATTGGACCTACGGTAATGTCTGGTCGTGTAGTAGACGTCGATGTAAATCCATCAGACCCTACAGAGATGCTGGTCGCTTATGCCAGCGGTGGATTGTGGTACACTGATAATAACGGAACGAGCTTTACTCCTATTATGGATAGTGCAGGAACGATTAACCTAAGTGATATCGCCGTTGATTGGACCGCTAAAACTATATGGGCAGGAACCGGAGAAAACAACTCTAGTCGCAGTAGTTATGCCGGTATAGGTGTTTTAAAATCAACAGATTGGGGAAAAACATGGAGTCAACCTATGCTTACAGACTCACATCACATCGGACGTATTTTGATCAACCCGTCAAATGGTGATCATGTGATTGTTGCTGTGACAGGACCATTATATTCTACTAGTGACGCACGAGGAATTTACACGACTAAAAATGGCGGATCAAGCTGGGAAAAAACACTTTATGCAACAGACATGGCCGGCTTTATAGATTTAGCGCACAGCCCTAATAATTTTGATATCATGTATGCTGCGAGCTGGGAAAAAGACCGTAAAGCATGGAATTTTGATGGAGATGGCGATGCTAGTGCTATTTATAAAAGCACGGACGCTGGACAAACTTGGGAAAAAATCACCACAGAAAAAAGTGGCTTCCCAGTAGGATCTGGAGTTGGACGTATAGGACTTGCTGTATATGATGATAATACGGTATATGCCGTTCATGACTCACAATTCCGTAGAGATAAGGATGACAGTGGAAATAACGCTTTCGCGAAAGCGAACTCCAAAAACGACCTTTCAAAAGACGACTTTAAATCGATGTCTAAAGAGGCTTTCTTGAAACTCGATAACTATAGACTCAACAAGTTTTTGAAAAGAAATGGCTTTCAAGAAAAATACCGAGCAGACAACGTAAAAAACATGGTGCGCAGTGGTGATGCAACTCCACTAGATGTTGCAAAATATTTAGAAAATGCAAACACACAACTCTTTGACACACCAGTAAAAGGAGCTGAACTATACCGCAGTAATGATGGAGGGAAAACTTGGAAAAAAACTCATGAAGGTCAGATAGACGACGTGTTTTACAGCTATGGCTACTACTTTGCACAGGTAAGAGTAGATCCTAGCGATGTAAATCACGTGTATGTCATGGGCGTTCCTATTATTAAGTCTGATGATGGTGGTGCTACCTGGGAAAGTATTTCCAGAGAAAATGTCCATGCAGATCATCATGCGCTATGGATCAATCCTAATAAACGTGGACATATTATTAATGGTAACGATGGTGGTTTGAACATCTCCTATGATGATGGTGAGACATGGATCAAGAACAATTCTCCTAGTGTAGGTCAGTTTTATGCAATCAATTACGATCTTGAAAAACCTTATAATGTTTATGGTGGATTGCAAGATAATGGTGTTTGGGTAGGCGCACACAATGCTAGTGAAGATAGATCATGGCATCAACAAGGTCAGTATCCGTGGGAATCTATTATGGGTGGTGATGGAATGCAAATTCAAATCGATTCTCGCAATAGCGATATCGTTTATACAGGTTACCAATTTGGGAATTACTACAGAATTAATAGAGCAACTGAGAAACGTAAATATATCCAGCCGAAACATGAACTAGGAGAATCACCATACCGTTTCAACTGGCAAACACCTATTCTACTAAGCTCACATAATCAAGATATACTTTATTTAGGTGGAAATAAATTACATCGCTCCATGAATCAAGGTGATGATTGGACTGCTATTTCACCAGATTTAACACAAGGTGGGAAACAAGGAAATGTAGCTTACGGAACATTAACCACTATAAGTGAATCTCCATTTCAATTTGGCTTGATTTATATCGGTAGTGATGATGGATTAGTCCAAGTCACTAAAGATGGTGGTGCCAACTGGGAAGAACTCAATGGTGGCTGGCCGTCAAATCTTTGGGTTAGTCGTGTGGTGGCATCCCAACATAAAAAAGGACGCGTTTATGCGACACTTAATGGGTATCGCTTTGATGATTTTACACCTTACATATACATGAGTGAAGATTATGGGAAAACCTGGAACAACATTGGGTCGTCGATACCAACATCATCTGTAAATGTGATTATAGAACATCCTGAAAAAGAGAATATCCTTTTTACAGGAACTGATAATGCTACTTATATAAGCACAGACACAGGAAAAACATGGAACCTACTCACTGGCGGTATGCCACCAGTTGCGGTACACGATTTAAAGATACAACCCGAGGAAAATCATTTACTGGTAGGAACACATGGTCGTTCTATTTACCTGGCAGATTTGAATGCCTTAGAAATTATAGGGAATGATTTCGCTTTTGCGAAAGTTGATAAAACAAGAGCTTCTTCTCGTTATGGTAGTAAAGGGTTTATGTGGAGTGAAGGACCAGAACCTTCTATAGAATTAGCTTTTTACAGTCCAGCAGCCGCAAAAACAAAAATAGAAATCCTTAACGAAAACGGAAAAACGGTTCAAGAACTCACTACAATAGCAGACAAAGGCTTGAACTTCTATGAATATGATGGATCTATTTCTAAAACAGGATTAAAACGTTTTAAAGACACTCCTAAAACTGCCGATAATGGAAAAACTTATTTACCTATTGGGAAATACACAGTAAAATTAAGTGGCGCAATGGGAAGTGTTGAGCAGATGCTTGAGATGGTAGAGTAATTTTTAAACTAAAAAAACAAAATTCAAACACTACCTTAACAGATCCAGCGTAAGGAAAAAGGCCGCATTACTACTATTGCAAAAGCAAAGTTGTATTAAAACTATTAAGATTCAATCCAAATAAGACTGAGCAGACATGCTTTTATCTATAACGATTGAAATTCCAGTGGCTGAAAGTTATCTTTGCGTCAAACTAAAAAATTATACATGAGCGCATTAGTAAAATCTTCTATTGCTAGAAAGTGGATAATGGCACTTTCGGGTTTGTTTCTGGTTATTTTCCTGACACAGCATTTTGTCATAAATATCACCTCTGTTATAGCACCAGACACTTTTAATGAATTGTCTCACTTTATGGGTTATAACCCAATAGTTCAATTCATTGCACAACCTATTCTTATCGCTGGACTAATCATTCACTTTATTATGGGTATTGCACTTGAAATTAAAAATAACAAAGCACGACCTATTAAATATTCAAAGTATTCTGGTAATGCAAACTCTACTTGGGTATCTCGTAATATGATTATCACTGGTCTTGTGGTATTAGCTTTCTTAGGGTTACACATGTATGACTTCTGGGCACATGAAATTGCTTATAAGTTTATCTATGCAGAGCCTGAAGCTGCAACCAGATATTATGCTGAGACAGTGCACAAGTTTGAACCTTTCTGGAGAACAGTTATTTACGTAATTGCCAATGTGCTACTTGCGATGCACTTATGGCACGGATTCAACAGTTCTTTCCAGTCTGTAGGAGCAAAAGCGGTTAATAAAGGAAATGGATTGAGAAAATTTACTTATGCATGGTCAATTTTAATTCCAGCAGGATTTATTTTTATCGCATTGTACCACCATTTTAATCAAATACACTAGAAATATTATGTCAGTATTAGATTCTAAAGTACCTAATGGACCACTTGCTGAAAAGTGGGTAAATCATAAAAATCACATTAACTTAGTTAACCCTGCAAATAAACGTAATATAGACGTTATCGTTGTGGGAACAGGTCTTGCTGGTGGTAGCGCCGCTGCAACTCTGGCCGAGCTAGGTTATAACGTTAAAACATTTTGTTATAATGATTCACCACGTCGTGCGCACTCTATTGCTGCACAAGGTGGTATCAACGCTGCCAAAAACTATCAAGGAGATGGAGATTCAAACTTCCGTTTATTCTATGATACGATTAAAGGTGGTGATTATAGATCACGTGAGGCAAACGTTCACAGACTTGCCGAAGTATCTTCAAATATTATCGATCAGTGTGTGGCACAAGGAGTTCCTTTTGCCCGTGAGTATGGTGGATTATTAGATAACCGTTCATTTGGTGGAGTACTCGTATCTAGAACATTCTATGCTGCAGGACAAACTGGTCAGCAGTTATTACTAGGAGCATATTCTGCATTAAATAGACAAATCAATCGTGGTAAAGTAACACCATTTAACCGTCACGAGATGTTAGATCTTGTAAAGGTAGATGGAAAAGCTCGTGGAATTATCGCTCGTAACTTAGTTACTGGTGAAATAGAACGTCATGGAGCGCATGCTGTAGTAATTGCCTCTGGTGGTTATGGGAATGTATTCTTCCTTTCTACAAATGCAATGGGAAGTAATGTAATGGCAGCGTGGAGAACGCACCGTCGCGGAGCATACTTTGCAAATCCATGTTATACACAAATACACCCAACTTGTATTCCAGTTTCTGGAGAACACCAGTCTAAACTTACATTGATGTCAGAATCATTACGAAATGATGGACGTATATGGGTTCCTAAGAATATTGAGGATGCAAAAGCAATCCGTGAAGGAAGACTTAGAGGTGTAGACCTTAAAGAAGAAGACAGAGATTACTATCTAGAAAGAAGATATCCTGCCTTTGGTAACCTTGTACCACGTGATGTAGCATCTCGTGCTGCAAAAGAACGATGTGATGCTGGATATGGTGTAAACAAAACAGGTAATGCAGTTTATCTAGATTTTGCAGCGTCTTTCTTAAGATATGGTAAAATTGAAGCTTTAACTAGTGGCCATAAAAATGCTAGTGAAGCAGAAATGATTGCCTTAGGTAAGAAAGTCATTGAGAAAAAATACGGTAACTTATTTGATATGTACATGAACATTACAGATGAGAATCCTTATGAAGTACCTATGAAGATTTTCCCTGCGGTTCACTACACAATGGGTGGACTATGGGTAGATTATAACTTACAAACTACAGTACCGGGATGCTTTGCCGCTGGTGAAGCAAACTTCTCTGATCACGGTGCAAACCGTCTAGGAGCTAGTGCATTAATGCAAGGGCTTGCAGATGGATACTTTGTATTACCATATACGATAGGTGATTATCTTTCTAACGAGATTAGAACTGGTGCTATTTCTACTGAAACTCCAGAGTTTGATCAAGCAGAAAAAGAAACACGTAGTCGCATTGAGAAATTAATGAATGGTGCTGGTTTACATTCAGTAGACTATTACCATAAAAAGCTAGGATTAATCATGTGGAACAAATGTGGAATGTCTCGTAATGAGGCAGACCTAAAATCTGCAATGGATGAAATAGCTGAACTAAGAGCAGATTTCTGGAAAAACGTAAAAGTTCCTGGTAGTGCAAACACTAAAAACCAAGAGCTTGAAAAAGCTGGTCGTGTCGCAGATTTTCTTGAACTAGGAGAACTATTTGCAAAAGATGCTTTAGATAGAAATGAGAGTTGTGGTGGTCACTTCCGTGAAGAATACCAGACAGAAGAAGGTGAAGCATTAAGAGATGATGCAAATTATGCTTACGTGTCAGCTTGGGAATATAATGAGAATCCACGTGACGCAAAATTACACAAGGAAAATCTAGTGTTTGAGAACGTAGAATTGAAAACTCGTTCTTATAAATAATTGAATTTTAAATGTTCCGCTTTCGCGAAAGCGTGACACACTAAATATAAAAAGTATGAAACTTACTTTAAAAATATGGAGACAGGCTAGTCCTGAGGCCAAAGGGAATATGGTTACTTATCCTCTAGATGGAGTAGATGGTGATATGTCATTCCTTGAAATGATGGATATCCTTAATGAAGAATTAGTCAATAAAGGTGAAGAGCCTGTAGAATTTGACCATGACTGTCGTGAAGGAATCTGTGGATCTTGTAATATGATGATAAACGGGCAGCCTCATGGACCGCAAAAACTGACTACCACATGCCAGTTGCATATGAGAAAGTTTAATGATGGTGACACTATCACCATTGAACCTTGGAGAGCCGCAGCTTTTCCAGTAATAAAAGATTTAATTGTAGATCGAACCTCTTTTGATAGGATTCAACAAGCTGGTGCTTATGTATCGGTAAATACATCTGGTAACACTCAAGATGCGAACTCTATTCCTATTGAAAAGGCAAAAGCAGATGAAGCGTTTCACTCAGCAACTTGTATAGGTTGTGGAGCTTGTGTTGCAGCATGTAAAAATGCTAGTGCAATGTTATTTACCAGTGCTAAAGTTTCTCAATATGCTCTTTTACCGCAAGGTGAAATTGAAGCTACTGACCGTGTTCAAAACATGGTACGTCAGATGGATATAGAAGGATTCGGTAACTGTACAAACACAGGAGCTTGTATGATTGAATGTCCTAAAGGTATTAAACTAGAAAATATTGCTCGCATGAATAGCGAGTATTTAAAAGCAAATGTCTAAGTAATTTTAGAATTGATAAACTATTTAAAAACTCCATCTTGCTTAAGATGGAGTTTTTTTTATAACCTTATGTAATAAAAAAAAGCTCCTATTAAATAGGAGCTTTTTTTATAAATCATGATATATTATATAGTCTAGAAAAGAACTCTATCAGTTAATAATAGGATTCCATTAGATGTTTGTATAGAAGTAAAGTTTTGTGAACGGAATTTAGCAGGTTGACTAAAAGGACCAGTACTGAAACTAATTTCATTATCTGCAGTCATAGTAGTAGATATATCAGAACCCAATGTTGAAATCACAAGTCCATCAGACAATTCATTTACCTCATAATTTTCTTGAAAAGATAACTGTGTGCTAATTGCATAATTGATAGTCTGAGCAACATTATCATTTGTATCTCCTGCAGTTAATTGAGCGATGAAAGCTTCTATCGCAGCATTATCTGGCACAAATACGGTAAGCTCTTGTGATAATCCAGATTGAAACTTAGTATTAAGTGTAGTGATCGCCGTCGAAGCATCAGCAGAATTTTCTAATATTGTTTTAAAGCTAGAAAACTCGATACATTCTTTAATAAAGGTATGTGCTGTTGAAAGCTCAACAATCTGGTCTACAGAATGAACAACACCATTAACGAATAGCATATCTGGAGTTGTTACTGGCACACCATTAATTTTTAATCCGTCGTGATTTGTAACAATAGACATAATATTAGCGGATGATTCAAAAGATGTTTGAGCCATTGTTTCTACAAATAACTCTTCTACTGTATTTAAATCACTGATTAAAATCTCTGACTGGAGGACATGGTTCTTTAATAATTGTGCCAATTCATCTTGAGGAATTTGATTGATACTGCTCATTCCATTTTGAGAAAGGTAATTTTCAAAGGCAACATTAGTAGGAGCAAATAAAGTAATGTTTTCTTGACTCTCTAACCAGTCTTGTATAGCACTACCTGCTATAGCATCATTAAACATGGTATAGTCAGAATCGCTACTAATGTAATCAGATATTTTTTGTGGCACATCTTCTTGATAAAGATCTGCATTAGTCAATTCATCACCACTACAGGATATGAATAATACGGCTACTAAAAATAATTTTAAAAGTGAAGTAAAGTTTCTCATGATTTTATTGTTGTTGGTAATACTCAAAATTAGCACTTCAACTAATTAATAGGCACTTAAGCGACATGTATTCGTTTAACGATAACGTTAAATTTTTCCAAAAAAGTGAACTATTTAACTTTAATATACTGATTATGTGGTGTTTACATACACAGTAGATTATCGCGTTTTACAACGATACTTTATGTATTTCAACGATTTAAACGCATTTCAGCTAAATATTATAGCGTGTTAAAGATATATGGCGTAAAAGTTATATATTTGCACGGCTTAAAAAAGAAGCGTCACGTAATAACCTGCAAAAGTTAACTTTAGATAATTTTTAGCTTTTTTCTTTTGGTTATATTAGTTCATGATTAATTCCAAGCTTCCCAATACTTCCGATTCTATATTCTCTATTATGAGTCGGTTAGCACATAACAACAATGCATTAAACCTCTCCCAAGGGTTTCCTAGTTTTCCCGTTGATTTAGAATTGAAGGAACATCTTTCCAATGCTATTGAACAAGATCATAATCAATATGCTCCAATGGCAGGTCTACCACAATTAAGAGAATCTATTTCTCTACTAATGGAAAATATTCATAATGCAAACTATGATCCTAATTCCGAAATTTGCATTACAGCAGGAGCTACTCAAGCTATTTATACAGCTATCCAAGCCATTATCAATCATGGAGATGAAGTAATTGTATTTACTCCTGCATATGATTCTTATATACCAGCTATTCAAATGGCTGGTGGTACTGCAGTAGAACTACCGATGACTTTACCGGATTTCAAGATTGATTGGCAAATGGTCGTTGATCATATCAATCAAAATACAGCGATGATTATGATCAACTCACCACACAATCCCAGTGGCACAATGTTAGATCATGACGATATGATAGAATTAGAACGCATTGCTGAACAGCACGACTTAATTGTGTTGAGTGATGAAGTGTATGAACATATTACATTAGATGAAAACATTCATCTGAGTGCAGCTAGATATCCAGAACTTAAAAAAAGAAGTTTCATAACAGCTAGTTTTGGAAAAACTTTTCACATCACAGGTTGGAAAACTGGCTATTGTCTTGCTCCAAAACATTTGATGAAAGAATTCTATAAAGTACATCAATATCTAGTATTTAGCATTAATCATCCTACACAAGTTGCTATAGCAAATTATATACAAAATGAAGATAGATACTTAAGACTAGGTACGTTTTACCAGCGTAAAAGAGATTTATTTTTATATGCTATTGAAGATAGTAAGTTTTCATTTTCCCCAGCGCAGGGAACCTATTTTCAACTATTGAACTATAGTAAAATCACAGATCAAGGCGATGTTGCTTTTGCAAACCGTTTAACAATAGATCATAAAATTGCTTCTATACCAATTTCCGTTTTTATGAATGGAGCAGATCCTAAAATGTTACGTTTTTGCTTTGCTAAGGAAGATCATGAGATTATCCAAGCTGCCCATATCCTAAATAGCTTGTAAATTTGACGATAGTAAGGTGGTAGTCATTTTTTAATAAATATATTTCATCATGAAATTTAAAGAAAACATAAAGGTTAGTCTTATCCAGACACATTTAGCTTGGGAAAACCCAAAGGATAATATAACCGAGTTTTCGCGCAAGCTAGAACAATTAACTGGTGTTACAGACCTGGTAATACTTCCAGAAATGTTTACTACTGGATTTTCCATGCATCCGGATGGACTAGCTAATAACAACCAGATCTATAGGTATCTGAAACGTGAGGCAAAGAAAGGTGCGTTTGCTATATATGGTAGTGTGATGTTCAAAGAAAAAGATCGATACGTCAATCGAGGCATCTTTATGCGACCTGATGGCACCTATACCTTATATGATAAAAAGCATAGGTTCACACTAGCTGGAGAGCAAAATGTTTATGATTGTGGCGATAAGCCTGTAATTGCCGAGTATCTAGGATGGAAATTTAACCTACAAATTTGTTATGACTTACGATTTCCCGTTTTTGCACGGAATACCCAGAATTACGATGTACTTCTTTATGTTGCTAACTGGCCAATCCCTAGAATTAATGCTTGGGATGCTCTTTTAAAAGCTAGAGCAATTGAAAATATGTGTTACACTATAGGCGTTAATCGAACTGGAGTTGATGGCAATGGCATGGGTTATAATGGCCATTCTCAAGTCTATAATGTATTAGGAGAAGAGTTAATTGATCATCCATGGGAAAATCAAAATATGAAGACCGTTTTACTTCAAAAAGAGCACATTAAAAATTTAAGGAACAAATTAAAATTTCTAGAGGATCGAGATCCTTTTACTCTAAAATAACAGTCTCTCTTACATCCCAATTTGCTTGAAGAGTAATTAGTTCTGGTAGGTACACTACCGCTTCAGGCTGTAGACCTTTTAAGAAATTACCCGTGTCGTATCTGCCATTTTTATTTGTATCATAAATCACACGTATTAAATAACTTCCTGGATCTATATTTTCAAAGGCATAGATACCATTTTCACTTGCAACTTGTTCTTTAACTACTTTTAAATCCTCTTTTACTATTTGAATAATTGCTGGCCATTGTGATCCTGATGAAAGAGTGATTTCCATATTACCATAATCAGAAGTTGATCTGGTAGTGCCATTAAAAGCTAGTGTATCTGTTGTTGCTCCATAAAAATCTGTAATCGCTCCTGGTAGAACATCTATTTTATATCGTTGCATTTCACTTTTTTCAAAGTCTATATACAGTTCATTTTTTAATGAATCTAGACTAACATTAAAATCTACTGCTATGGAATCTTTATCCATAATCTTAAACCTAGAAAGGTCAAATGTTTCAATAGGCGTACTAGCAGTAAGCACTAGTGGTTGAGATAGTGATAAATCACTTTGCTTTGTTACTATGAGACTGTCTGAAAATCGATCTTTAATGGTGACTTTTTTAGAGTCTTTAAATTCCTTATAATTTAAATCTAAAAGGATACTATCCTTTTCAATCACCGGTTGAAACCAAAATTGTAGGGTATCTTGTTCTTTTAATTTAGTGATTCTAGTTTTAGTAAAAAGACCTTTCTCTTGAGAACTTATTGTTAAAGAATCTAGTCTACCTGTATATCCCACATACAGTTTAGTCTTACCTTCATGAGTGATTTTCTTAATGCTGGAATCTAGTTCTGGTTGATACATTTTTAATTCAAAGATCTCTTCACTAGGTACGGTTACAGCCTTAGAAACATACCCGATTTTATCTGTACGAGGATTGTATTTAAGATCGCTATTTTCTTCCTTTATACCTACTAGACGATAATCACCAGCAGCTAGATTTTCCATTGTAAAAGTCTTTAAACTATCTAATGTATTTAAAACATATAGCGGCGGACCTTTAAAAACTAAAGAATCTGTGTAATTCTCATCCATTTTGTAAAGCAATACATTCACAAAATCATCTGCTTTATAATTAAGTGCATCTGTAATTTTACCTTTTAATTGCAATGAATCGATATAAGTACCCGTGCTAAAAACATATCTAAAAAAAGGATATGGATTAGATTCATTATTGTCGACAATACTTTGACCAAAATTCAATGTATATGTTGTGTTAGGCGCTAAAGTATCTTCAATGGTAATAGTCAGTTTTTTAGACGCGCTACCTTGAGGTGTTACAATTGGTCTATTTTTAAGTGGTGGAGAAACTACTAACTGTTTTTGCAAGTCTTGTAATTTTACATACTCATCAAAAGTGATTTCAATTTCCTTAGCCTTGAAATTGACACTATAATTATCAGGATAAGCGCGTAAAATAATAGGTGGATCTATATCGACTGGTCCGCCGGTAGGGTTACCACGTTTAGCACATTGTACCAGTAAAGTACCTAGGAACAATACTAAAGCTATATTTAAAAAAGTCTTTCTCACGGTATAGTATAACGACCGCAAGGTACTATGATTATACAAAAGATGGAAAAGATTTATCAATTACAATCATCAGCTCATTTATACAGATATAGCCATGGTTGCAATAGAGATCTTAACATCAGGAATCTTCAACAACTCTCTAGCGCACAATACCAGTGTGGTGCCTGTTGTAATCACATCATCTACTAGCAAGACGTGAGTCCCTTTAGGAATAGAGTCCAATAGACGATATGGACTATTAGATTCATCACTGCGCTGGGATTGATTCAATCTTGCCTGATTGATCGTGTTTTTAGTTTTAATTAGAATGTCATCACGATAATTAGCTTTTAAACCATCGGCAAGTTCTTTCCCAAAACCAGTTACCTGATTGTATCCACGTTTTTTAAGTCTTTTAGGATGTACTGGTACAGGTATTACCATGTCTACATCCTTGAACAAATCGTTTTCCACTAATTCATGCCTTAACCAGCTCCCTATAAAACTACTTATTTCTTCCTTTTTACGATATTTTAGTTGATGTATCATTTGTTGCACCGCTCCTATTTTTTCATAATAAAATAAACTGGTAACGTGTTGTACATCCACACGTGCATAGAAAAGTTCACGCATTTTTTCATCACTCGTTTTATGAAAATTAGTTAATGGTAAGTGAGTCCGACATGAGGTACAAATCAAACTCTCACCAGTAGTAAGGACAGTCTCACAACCAACACACAACTCTGGATAGAGTAAGTTAAAGAAATCATATATCCAGCGCTTCATATATATTATTTAGTACGTTTATGGCGTTTAACGACTAAAGATAACATTATGGGAACTCAAAAAGACAACCGTTTAATAAAGATATTATTAGGACTAGCCGTTCTATTGTTAATAATCTTAGGAACTTATACCTATAGAGCACATCATAAAAACGAGGCTATAACTACTCAACTGAGTATTGAAAAAACAGAGATTGAAAAAGCGCTCGGTAATATTGAGAAAGAATATTTAATTGAGATTGAGAAAGGAACTGCCATAACCAGTGACCTAGAAGCTGCCAAAGAACGCATCACCAGACTTAAAGACTCTGTAAGTAGACTAGAGCCCAATGTGGCTATCCTTGCTCGCTTACGCAAGGAATTAGTAAAAATTAAAGATGAGCGTGAGGTACTTGCTGCACGTGTGTATGTCTTAGAAAAGGAAAATGAAACACTTGTACGTGTTAAGGACAGTACACTGCAAGTATTGAATGAGGAAATTATCGCTAGTACTAATAAGACCACACAAATTGATGATTTAAATGAAAGCATGGCCAAAGCAGCGACACTTTTACCTACTAACTTTAAAGCAAAAGGTGTGATCATAAGAAATAGTGGTAAAGAAATAGAAAATGATCGCGCAAGACGCGTGGATGATTTAAAAGTATGTTTTACATTACCGCAAAATGCGCTGGCTCCTACTGGTGTACAATCCTTTTATCTACAAGTCATCAATCCAGATAACAACGTGCTAGGACTTAAGAAAAAACAGCAGTTTGAGGATCAGGAATTAACTTATTCTAAGATGGTTTCCTTTAATTACAAAAATCAAGAACTGGATATTTGTGAACTTGTTCAAGCAAATGAAGATGATATTATCAAAGGTACCTATCGTGTAAATCTTTACAATGGTGGTATAAGAGTAAGCAGTTCAGAGCTAGAACTTAGATAAACCCTTTTATATTTTAAGAATTAAGCACGCTTTAGGGCGTGTTTTTTATTTTACGCTTTCGCGAAAGCGAAATAAACAAAATCATATCGCTGCAAAGAGCCTTTTTTTTACATTTGCAGCTATGGCAAAGAACAACGATCAAGATCAGTTTAAAAAGGTACTCTCACATGCAAAAGAGTACGGTTATGTTTTTCAATCTAGTGAAATCTATGATGGGTTAAGCGCCGTTTATGACTATGGTCAAAATGGAGTTGAGTTAAAGAAAAATATCAGAGAATACTGGTGGCAAGCGATGACTCAATTAAATCAAGATATCGTAGGTATAGATGCTGCAATTTTTATGCATCCTACAACATGGAAAGCCTCTGGTCACGTAGATGCTTTTAATGATCCATTGATTGATAATAAAGACTCTAAAAAACGCTATCGTGCAGATGTGTTGATAGAAGACTATTGTGAAAAAAACCTTCAAAAAGCCAATAAAGAAATCGCAAAAGCTGCTAAAAGATTTGGTGATGATTTTGATGCAGACATGTATCGAGAGACCAATCCACGTGTGATGGGTTACATGAAGAAAGCTACTGAACCTACTGCAAGACTTGCTACTCTTTTAGAGGCTGAAGATCTTGCTGGTGTAAAAGCACTTATAGAAGAACTTGAAATCTCAGATCCAGATACAGGTTCTAAAAACTGGACAGATGTGCGCCAGTTCAACCTGATGTTCGGTACTAAAATAGGTGCTAGTGCAGACACTGCTACAGACTTATTTTTAAGACCAGAAACAGCTCAAGGTATATTTGTAAACTTTTTAAATGTTCAAAAAACAGGTCGTATGAAAATCCCTTTTGGGATTGCACAAACTGGTAAAGCATTTAGAAATGAGATTGTTGCTCGCCAGTTCATTTTCCGTCAGCGTGAATTTGAACAGATGGAAATGCAATATTTTGTAAAACCAGGTACAGAACTGGAATGGTTTGAAATCTGGAAAGAACGTCGCATGGCATGGCACAACTCTTTAGGTATGGGAGCAGAGAACTATCGTTTCCATGACCATGAAAAACTTGCACATTATGCAAACGCTGCAACAGACATCGAATTTGACTTCCCATTTGGTTTTAAAGAATTAGAAGGTATCCACTCTCGTACAGACTTTGATTTAAAAGCCCATGAAGAGCATAGTGGTAAAAAACTACAATTCTTTGATCATGAAGAAAACAAAAACTACGTTCCTTATGTTCTTGAAACTTCAATAGGGCTAGATAGAATGTTTCTAGCGGTATTCTCTAATTCTCTAGTGGATGAAAAATTAGAAAATGGTGGCGAACGCACTGTTCTTAAATTACCAGCAGTCCTAGCACCAGTCAAAGCAGCTATTTTACCTCTCTTAAAGAAAGATGGACTACCAGAGATTGCAAATGAAATTATAGACGAACTAAAGTGGTCTATGAAGGTTGCTTATGAGGAGAAAGATTCAATAGGTAAGCGTTATGCTCGCCATGATTTAAACGGTACACCATATTGTGTAACCATAGACCACGATACAAAAGAGGATCATGCTGTAACGGTAAGAGATCGTGACACAATGAATCAAGAGCGCGTTGCCATAAAAGATTTAAAAAACTATCTGGAGTCTCGTGTAAGCATGAGCGAGTGGTTAAAAAAGATATAATCTGGTAGACTGATAGATGATGGATAGGTTTTAACTATAATCTTTTATCAATGAGCTTTATATAGCTTTATAGAACTTAATTTAAAAAACACCGTAGCTAGTGAGCTACGGTGTTTTTTCTAATACAACTCTTTTCAAAAATACTATTTGCGATTAAGGTATTACTGCATCGATAACGACACATAGCTCGCCTTCCAGTCCACCGGTAGTCACTACATCAAAACGGAATTCATCTCCGACAGCGGTACCAGCTCGTTGACATGTAACAGTAACCGTATAATTAGTTCCATTAATGCCTAAAGTACCAGGACCTACAGCATTTAATGTTACTGCCTCTGTTAATAACCATATATTACCAGGATTAGAAGTTTCATACACTTCAACAGCAGCTACACCAGGTCCACCATTATTAGGAAAAAGCTCTGTTTGTAATTGAGCTTCTGGTATTAATGTTTGTGTACTTCCATCATCAAAGGTTAGACCTTGATAATTACATTGTGTTTGATTGTCTGCCATACCATCATCATTATCACAACTTAAAAATAAGATGGACATAAAAAGTAATAATGAGGCTTTAACTAGATATTTCATAATAATCGATTTTAGTTTGTACTACTAGATTAGATTTTAAAAGTAGCCATCCTAATACATGAAATCTATCATCAATTGACGTAAAGCTGTTTTCACTCCATGTAATAACGAGTTGATTGTCTTAAATAGGTAATGAGAATAATTAAACGAAAGTCATAACTTAAAAATAAGCCTTTAACTGTACACTACCAGTGTGAACGGTTCTTGCTGTCTCGCTGTCACGTCCACTATACGAGATATTTAAATCTAGGAAACTAGAAATGTTTTTCTGAAACAAAAGATTCCACGTAAAGTTTGTGCCAGGCTGTAATCCTTCTAGCATTTGAAAACCTACAGGAGAAAATGCCTGTCCTATAAAATCATTCTTCACGTAGCGTATCTCACCATTAACCGCATAGCTCTGCTCTTTATTAAAAGACCAACTTACACCGATATTTTGTTGATCGAGCATCGCTTCTTCATTGACCACATTTTCTTTAGAATGCAATTCATAAAAAATATCTACACGACTACTATTACCAAATAAATACGACACTTGAGGTTTGAATAAACTCTCGTTAATTTTAAAGTTGCGATTTGCAAAGTTCTCGCTTTCGCTCGCATTAAAACCGGTCTGTCCATCTATAGTAATCAACCAGATTTCTTTTATTTTATGTATAAAACCTAGTTGATGGCTCTCTATATCACTACTCAGACTACCTATACTTTGCAAGTTTTCATTTGCACTGCTGATGTAGGTGTAATTAGTCGTATACTTCTGTTTACCACGATTAAAAAACAGGCTGTTTCTAAAATTGAGATTTAGTCCTAGCTGATTATCTCCTATACCGAACGGATTCAAATCAAACGTAGCTCCTTCTCTTTCTACCATACGATCAATTAAGTAACTGGTCTGATTATAAAAATGAGATAACACCTCTTTATAACCATCACTTTGCGACCACGAGCTGGGATTTAAGGTTAGCGTTTGAGAAAACTTATTTTGATGTGTAGGTACAAACACTTGATTAGGCAATAAAATACGCACAAAACGCCCTTGATCTTGAAATTGTGCTACTTCAAACTCATTTAAATCTTGTATTCCATCGCCGTTATAATCTATCCAGGTAAATGTTCCTTGTCCAGGATTTACAGCCACATATGTAAAATCTTGTCGTGGTATTGTAGAACTGTTCGTTTCATAAGTAGTATTCCACAATACTTTTTTATCAAAAAATTTACGCTGGTACTGTATTCGACTATTAAAAGACACCTCATCTTCTATAGATTCTATTTCGCTTTTAAGCACTCGATAATTAGCATACACCTTCAAGCTACTCAACTCATCTTTAATAGGTTGTGATTTTACATAATAATTATTGGATCTATTAACACGTTGTAGATTACCCAATTGCAAACTATCATTTACACGATTTCTATAACCTACTTCTACAAAAACAGCTGTACTATCTCCTACTCCAGTATAGACTTCATAACCTGTAAAACGCTGAGATAATGCCGTCAGACTGCGATCAGCAAGTACGGTTTGCTGATTATCTTCTGTCTCATATCGGGCACCTATCCATTTATTATTGAACCGTTTTACCACATCAGCATTTGCTCTGTAAAATTGTGATTCTAGAGCAGTAGCGTTTGTGTTGAGTACGCTTCCGCGAAAGCGTGCTGTCCATCCACCATCACGATATACACCATTTAAGTTGTGTCTATTACCACTATAACTATCAGAAAACTCGAGATGTTCTAATTCATAAGTAGCTCGTAAGGTAGAATCTTGTGCATAATCCAATCCAACTGTGGAAAAAAGTTGATTACCTGAAATGATGTCTAAATTCCAATCACGATTAAATTCGATATTATAAACACGTTCTACATTACGGAAATTCTGATCGATATAATCAGATTTTACACGAGCGTTTAAGGTGGTTAAAGAGTCCTTTTTCCATAGCTGCTGTTGCACAGCAAGCTTTACAGCAACACCACGATTATCATCATCATCTATGCTTGAAAAGCGATTCAAGTCATTACTACTGGCCGCAATTTCAGTATCGAGTAGTGTGGTTTTAGAAGGTGCATATCGGGCTTTAGCACCTGCAATTGTTATGATTTCTGGTGCAAATAATCTAATCACAGGTGCAAAACTACCTTGCGACACACCTGCGATAGGTGCGACATATTCATAGATATTTGCAATCGCCTGGTCATTTATGAGCACATAATCTCCTTGATTCTCACCTACAAAAGAGAATCGCACATTAAATAGCTCATCATTAGAATCTTGCGAAAAAACAAATCGCTCTACACCAGCAATGGTTTCCTTGCGATATAGGATCTTGTTTTCAGAAAATGTGTCCTCTACCGCACTAGGTGCAATAGCAAGATCTTCATTATCTCCTGCGGCGGCGAGAATGGTAACTTGATCTTCTGTAAGATTTTGCTGTAAAGGTTGATTCTTAGCATCACTTTCAGTGTAGATGTAAGTTTCTAGGGCTATTTTATCAGTCTCATAGCCACCTTTTGCATAACCTACAAAACGGGTGAAATTACGTTCACTGTATTGATATTCTATAGAAATACGCATTTCACTAGTAATAGGAAACGTGGCATTAAAGCGCACCTCACCAGCGTTATAATCAATCACATAGTCTGCATTTTCACCTCGTGAGAGCGGCACACCATTCACAAAAACACGCTCACTACCAGAGACGACCAGTATAAACAACTCACCATTACGACCGGTTAATTTATATGGACCTTGGTTACCTTCTTGTCCAGTGAATCTAGAGATATTAAAAATACCACGTACTAAAGCACCAGCTGCCTGAACATAGCCTTGAGAATCATCGCCTTCAAATTTGACCTGACCTGAGATTCCTTGAACACGTTTAGTGAAATTATTGAAGTAAGAATCTGATTGTTGTAAGTCTACATCTCCTGCTCTTATGTTCCAGTCGTCACTATAGAGTTCTATAAAAATCTGGTCAAATTCATCGAGACGTTGTGAGTATCCATTTTGAGTTTGTGGTACGTTTGCGTCTTGAATAGAAGCACGCAAAGAGACTTTATCAGATAGCGCACCAGATATTCTCAAATCCAGCTCTGAATCTACAACAGAATTCTGATTATTACCTACTCGCAATCCTCGTGTAATAGAACCTGTGGTGTTCAATCCATTAAATGGCACATAATTGCGCTGCACTGTAGGTTGTCGCATGGCAACGACACGTTCTTGAGCCGTTTCATTATCCAGAATAATTTTAGGATCGTATAGCTGGTAAGTTCTGGTTAAAAATTCTGGAAATGGTAAGAACTGTATATCTATAGAATCTGTTTTTATCGCGGTAGCATCTTTAATACTTAGCATCGCTTTTATAAAATCTACCTGATAAGCTGTTGAATCTACTGGCATACCGCGACTATCTACTATCTTGAAATAGGATGGATTGATACTGATGCTATCCAACTGTATACTGTCTGTCACCGCACGACGCACTTTTTTCACATTTACATACTCTTGTGCACTGGCTGCTGCCATGATGAGAGTAAAGAGAAATGCAAGTGCGTGTTTCATGCAAGATTAAAACAGATTCTCTTCAAAAATATTTTAATTGTAAGTAGTAATGGTGTTTTGTGGTGGGAAATGTTATAATCTAAATATCTAAGAAGTAACAAAAAAACCTCAAGTGGAGTTCTTGAGGTTTTGAAATATTATCTTTTAAATAATTATTTTTCTTTATACATATACCAATAATTCAATGATTCGTTATTGAAATACTGAAATCGTAAAAAAATTGTGTCATTTCGCTTTTTTAATACTCCATTTAAATCCGAAATTAGATTACCTGTTTTCAATTTAAAGCTAATTCCATTGTCGTAAATCTCATTAATCCCAAGTAATTGGTTTTTAGAAGTCTTTCCTGTTAATTCATTTTTAATGTTTATTTCAGGCATTAAATAATCAATTAATACACCATCCTGTAACTTTATGTAATATTTATGATTCAAATTTAAATCACCATAAGTTACAGGTTTATTGTCATTTGGCTTTGATTGGAATTGATAAAGCCCATTCCATTGAATTTCATCATTTAAAGAATATTCTTTATAACTAGCATCGGGTTCTCTAAATTCTATATTACATGAATAAATAATGCAACAAATAAATAAAAATAGAGATTTTAAGGGTATGTTTCTGTCCATTTGAAATTTTGTTTAATATTGCCGCCCATATTTATTCCACTACCTCTAGGTTTATTAGGTATAACAGCATCATGTTGTGAATTACTATCTGGTCCATCTTTTCTTAACCTAGTACCACTTTCCCAACCTGTAGTATTTGAAAGTTCAAAAGTAATATCATAAGTACCGTCCATATTATTTGTAACAACTGCACTAACACTATAGCTACCTAAAAAGGCTGTTGCTATATTTAAGTTACTAATGCCATCGTAGAATTCATTTTGACCATAACTAAAAGTACTAGAAAAACTACTTTGTATTGGTGGGGCAGGAATCTGGTTATTTTGAATAGATTGTAATGCAAGTTGCCTGACAGCATTTACTGAACCTTGTTGACTATCAGGTATTTGGTTTACATCAAATGGCTCGTTTAAATCCTTTACGTTTTTATTAGGGTCATTAGTTCCATCTCCGCTTATGAGCGGCTTACCTATTCCATGAATATTTATTAATACAGCATCATTATTGGGATTTAAATCTGAATTGTTAACCATGCCGTCATAATTACCTCCAAGCTCAAAAGTCCAAACTAATAATAAATCCATCCACTGCATTTGATCAACATCAGTGTTTGTTAATTGGAGCATGCTGATTCTGATAGGGTTTATTACAAAAGTATTAATGTCACTTGTTGCGCCTGGATATAAATTTTGCAGTTTTGTCAATACAACATATAGTTTATGCGCAGCTTCTGCGGTTGAAGTTATACCTTCCGAAACTGCTTGTTGTAATTTTTGAATAATTTCAGTCGGATCAATTTCCGAAGTTGAACCTTCACCGTCGTAAACCTTTGCTAAATCGATTACAACTTTTGAAATTTCCTTATCAAGCTCAGAATCATTCTCAAAGTCCAAAGTTTCTAAAAGTATATCTTCAAGAAGACTATTGTTTGATAAATAGCTTTTATCTTCTAAATCAAGGGAATTATATAATTTAGACTTTTCCTCAAAATCAACTGTAAAAACAGGAGAAGTAATCACACCAGCACAATCACCATTACTTAAGGTAAGTTGATCGTTACAAGGTTCATCATCCGTATCATTAGAATTGTTAGATCCATCAGGATTAGCATCACCGCCGCTTGACCAGCCACCTGCAGTATCTGGACCATTAGTTATTCCGCCATCATCATCGTCATCTTGATCATCATCGGAATTAGCACCACCGCCATTGCTGTCGTTTCCAGTACTTATACTTTCGTCAGTTTCTTCTTCAGTTAGACAATCTGGATCATCACTGGTCTCAATAGTTATTATTCCTCCAGTAATCCTAAAACATTCACAATCGGTAGGGTTCCATTCACAAGGCCTTAATAAATCCTGATTATTAGACTTATAGAATGATGTCGCTATTCCAGAAAAAAGTTTTTTATATTCAATTTGTGTAGTTGAATTGTTTAAACTATCAACATTGAAGGTAATTAAAATAGAGACATAAGTGCTGTCCTTTAATTTGTGAAACACTAAATTTTTAACATTAACTGAGTCCATTGGATCGTGAACACCAAATGTATAGCTCTCATAATCTCCACTTGTCAGATGATTCACTTGACTATCATCTATCCAAAAACCATTGATAGAATCATAGCCTGATTTTTGAAAAGTATTAATGCCCAATGATTCTTTTGCGCTACTTAAAGCCTTGTTTAAAGAATGATTGTTAGTTAATTGATAACCTGTTAGTTTTTCAATTTTAAATTGTGGTTGCTCTTGTATAGTTTCTAGTGAAGTATCATCCTTTTCACAACTAGTAATAGAAAGCATTGCCATAAGTGCTATCGCCAATAGAGAATTCGTCCATTTAAGCGTTTGAGCGTTTGAGCGTTTAAACATATTTTAAAGTTATAAATTATCTTTAAAAATACTAAGGTAAGATTTTTCTATCAATATGCATAAATACCTATTTTAAAAATTATACAGTTGCTCTTCAAAAATATTTTAATTGTAAGTGGTAAAGCGGTTTTATGGTGGGAAATGATGACTGAGTAATAAAACAACCGCTAGTCTTAAGATGTATCGCTCAACTACTTCTATAAAAATACTTTTAAATTTTTCTCGTTATTCTCTTATTGCTCAACTAGTTTCTATAATTTTATAGGAATTCTAGTACTAACCACAACTACTACCTATTTCTATGAAAAAGTTAATCCTCGCTCTTTGTACTGTCATGCTTCTTTTTGCCTGTAAAGACGATCAGCAAATCAATACAGAAGAAAACATCAACACCTTCTTCAAGTTTAGAGAATATGTGGCACAGGTTTCTGATAACGTGATATCTGCTCGAGAACCTATCATCATACGACTTAATGAACCTGTAGAAAGCTGGAAGGTTGATATGGAGCTGGAGAATGATATCATGACGCTTTCGCCTAGAGCTAATGGAATAGTAAAATCCTTAGATCATCAGACCATCGCTTTTGTACCCGATGAACCACTGGAACAAGACACTAAATATAAAGTGAGTTTTAAACTGGGAAAAGTAAAAGACGTACCAGCAGATTTTAAAACATTTGATTTTGAGCTTAAAACCATTAAACAAGATTTTATAGTACGTACAGAACCGGTAAGTTCTCATGATAGTAATTACCAATTCATCTCTGGTAGTATCATCAGTAGTGACGTAATGACTTTAACTAATGCTGATCTTTTATTAAAAGCGACATTGAACGGCAAAGAGTTGCCTATTAAAATTCTTGATAATAATGAATTAGGAAAGTATTTTGAATTTAAAATAGATAGTATTAAACGACCTGTTGAAGATGAAGAGATAGAAGTAAGCTGGAATGGTAAATCGATAGGTGTCGATAGCAAAGGTGATAATGTGGTGCGTATACCTGGTAAGAATTCTTTTTCTGTTACAGATATAGAACTGTTTAACAACGATTCGCAATATATACTGGTCAATTTTTCTGATCCTTTACAGACTGGACAAAATCTAGATGGACTGATACAAATTGAAGGTGTTGATAAATATAAATTTGAAGTTGATGGTAATGAGGTTAAGTTATATCCTAATAAAACCGTTACCGGCAGTAAAAAAGTTGAGGTCTTTACAGGCATAAAAAGTGTCGATGGGTATAACCTTAAATTTCCTTTCTCTAATTACATTGCTTTTGAACAGGTAGAACCTGCCGTGGAATTAGTGCGCAACGGAACTATTTTACCTTCTTCTCAAAATTTAAAAATTAATTTTAAAGCCGTGAATCTTAAAGCAGTAGATGTTTGGGTTTATAAAGTTTATACTAACAATGTACTGCAATATTTACAAAGCAATAACTTAAGCAATAAAGGTAATTTACGCAATGTAGGTAGACCGGTTGCACGCGACGTGATCGATCTAGCCGGTAGTGGTAAAGATGTTACTAAATGGAATGTCTTTTCAATAGATTTAAGCAAGATCATTGCTCCAGATCCTGGTGCTCTATATCGTGTAGAGTTTAAATATAAAAAAGCTTATAGTGCCTACAATTGTGAGGACAGTACGCTAGAAGAAACGGAAGATGAAGAAGAGATCGATTTTGACGTTTCTTTTGAGTCTTCTAACTGGGATAGTTATCAAAACTATTACTACGATGACTATTACTATGATTATGACTGGAGCGAGCGTGATAATCCTTGTTCAAATTCTTTTTACCGCAATAAAAGTGTCAGTACTAATGTACTTGCCAGCGATCTAGGAATAACAGTTAAACGTGGTGAGAATAATACTTATCTGGTTGCTATCAATAATATTTTAACGACTAAACCATTGGGCGGCGCTCGTGTTGAATTATTTAATTTTCAACAACAAGAAATTTATGAAGGACGCACTAATGCGCAAGGACTACTCCATATCGATTTAAGAGATGAGAAAGCGTTTTTTGCACAAGTGAGTTATAATAATCAGTTTGGATACGTCAGGTTAGATGATGGTAATGCATTACCAGTAAGTAAATTTGACACTGCTGGAAAAAACTTAAGCAATGGTCTTAAAGGTTACATCTATGGTGAACGTGGCGTATGGCGACCTGGCGATCACATTTATCTAACCTTTGTATTAAATGATGCCGATAATAAATTACCGAATGGTCATCCTATCAAACTAGAATTGCGCAATCCTAACGGTAAAATCACCCATCGAGAGGTTTTAAAAAATGGATTGAATAATTTTTACCAATTTGATCTAAAAACAGATGATGAAGCACCTACAGGAAACTGGAATGCACGTATAGAAGTAGGTGGTTCTACTTTTAATAAAACACTTAAAATCGAGACCATTAAACCGAATCGACTTAAGGTACAACTCGATTTTGAAGATGAGATTTTAAAATCTGGAAAAGCAAGTACGGGAACTCTAGAAACCATGTGGTTACATGGCGCAACTGCAAAAGGACTTAAAGCAGATATTACTGCAAAGTTATATCCTACTACTACAAAATTTGAGGATTATAACAGCTACATCTTTGACGATCCGTCACGCTATTATGATACCGAAGAAGTTGAAGTATTCAATAGCAACGTTAACCAGCAAGGACAGGCTAGTTTTACTTTCAAACCAGGCATGTCTACAGAAGCACCTGGAATGTTAAAAGCAAGCTTCTTGACTAAGGTTTATGAAAACGGTGGAGATTTCAGTACAAACGTAACTACCAAAATATATTCACCTTATGACACTTATGTTGGTCTAGATGTACCACCAGGTGATAAACGTCGTGGAATGTTAGTAACAGATCGTGACCATAAATTTGATGTAGTAACTGTTGATGAAAACGGAAAATCTAAAGCAACTAAAAACCTAGAAGTAAAAGTTTATAAGGTAAACTGGCGCTGGTGGTGGCAAAGCTCTTCAAACAGTTTATCACGTTATGAATCTAGAGAATATAAAGAACTCATTATGCAAACCACTGTATCCACTGACGGTAATGGTAAAGGCGACTTTAAATTCAATCTAGAATATCCAGAATGGGGACGATATCTAGTACGTGTATACGATCCGACTAGTGGACATGCGACAGGTAAATTAGTTTATGTAGACTGGCCAGGATGGGCTGGAAAAAGTCGTAAGACAGATCCAGAAACCGCTTCCATGCTTATTTTTAATGCAGATAAAGAAAAATATGTAGTAGGTGAAAATGCAAAAATCACTTTCCCTAGTACTAGTGGTGGTCGTGCACTAGTCACCATAGAAAATGGTACAGAAGTGCTCGATGCGCAATGGGTAGACACCACAAAAGATGAAACTGTAGTAAATATACCTCTCAACAACCTTTACGTTCCTAATGTATTTGTGCATATCACTTATTTACAGCCACATGCACAAACCGCAAATGATCTTCCTTTAAGAATGTATGGTGTGATACCGCTTCTAGTAGAAAATAAAGCTTCACATTTATATCCAGTGATCCATATGCCAGATGAGCTCGCTCCAGAAAGTCAGACGACCATAAAAGTGAGTGAGAAAAACGGTAAAGCCATGACCTATACCATTGCCGTAGTTGATGAAGGTCTATTGGATTTAACAAATTTCAAAACACCTAATCCTTGGGACACCTTTTTTGCGCGCGAGGCTTTAGGAGTAAAAACATGGGATATTTTTGATGATGTAGTCGGCGCTTATGGCGGCCGTATCGATGCAGCCTTTGAAATAGGTGGTGATGGAACTGCACAAGATGCCAAAGGGAAAAAAGCAAATCGCTTCACACCTATGGTCATTCATTTAGGACCATTCCAGTTAGAAGCTGGCAGCAGTAAATCGCATACTATTGATATTCCACGCTATGTAGGTTCTGTGCGCACGATGGTTATAGCCGGTAATGATCATACAGAATCTTATGGAAATGCCGAGAAAACTACTGCGGTTAAAAAACCATTAATGATGTTGGCTTCGCTTCCGCGAAAACTATCTCCTGGGGAAACAGTAAAGTTGCCTGTAACCATCTTTGCAATGGATAAAAAAGTGAAGAATGTAAGTGTTACCATGGAGAACTCACCATACTTTGACTTTTTAAATGGGAATTCTCAAAAGCTAAGCTTTACAGAAACAGGTGATCAAATTGCCTATTTTGATGTCAAAGTGAAATCACAAGCTGGTATTGCAAAACTTGAACTTAGAGCCAGCGGTAACGGAGAAAAAGCAGCTTACAGTACTGAAATTGATATTGTAAATCCTAATCCATATACCACTATATCAGAAAAAGCAGAGGTTGCCTCTGGCGCAACAGTTAGCGTTCCTATAACGCCATTTGGAACTGGTGGAACTAACAGTGCCCAAGTCAGTTTTTCTAGTTTACCTTCTATGGATTTAGGTCGTAGATTGAGTTACTTGATCCGTTATCCACATGGATGTGTGGAGCAAACTACCAGTGCTGCCTTCCCGCAATTACACTTAAGTAAAGTTGTGGATTTGACCAGTACTAAACAAGCAGCAACGAGTAAGAATATTAAAGCCGCAATTAGAAAATTAGGTCGTTACCAACGTTCTGGTGGCGGATTCTCTTACTGGCCAGGTTATGGTAGTGCAAACGATTGGGGAACAAGTTATGCAGGCCACTTTTTAATTGAAGCAGAGAAAATGGGATACACCATACCTATATCCTTCAAGTCAAATTGGATAGCCTATCAAAAAAGAGCTTCAAAAGAATGGCGTTATACAGAGTGGAATGACATACATCAAGCATATCGACTCTATACTCTAGCACTAGCCGGAGCGCCAGATTTATCTTCTATGAATAGATTAAGAGAAACCAGAAATCTGTCTAACGATAGTAAATTAAGACTCGCTGCAGCTTATGCTCTTGTAGGTCAACAAAAAGCGGCAAATGAATTGGTCTCTAATGCAAACATAGACTTTAAACCTTCTAGATATGATTATAGAACCTATGGATCACCACAGCGCAATCGTGCTATGGCTCTTGAAACTATGATTCTATTAAAAGAAAATGGCAAAGCAAGAAATCTCGTAGAAGACCTTGCAAAAGGGCTTGATTCTCAAAAGTATTATAGTACTCAAGAGACGGCCTATTCCCTACTCGCTATATCAAAATATGCAGATTATATAGGTGGAAAAGGAATTGACGTTAGTTATAGTTTTAAAGGGAATTCTACAACTGTTTCTAGTGGTAAAAGTATAGCCAGTCGTGATATAGAAATAGATACACAAGCAACTTCTATATCTGTAACTAACAATGGTGAAAACAGTATTTTCATCACTACGGCAACCACAGGAAAATTACCAGTAGGTGAAGAAAAGGCAGTGAAAAGTAAGTTATCTGCAATCGTAAGCTACACGGATGGTAACGGTAAAGCGATTGATATGAATAATATCATACAGGGAACAGAAATCACAGCAAAAGTGATCATCACAAATACGACAGGCCTATATGTAAATGATATCGCTTTAAGCCAGATTTTACCTAGTGGTTGGGAAATAGTCAATACTCGTTTTACAGATTACGGTGATAACACAAGCAACAAAGCTGAATATACCGACATAAGAGATGATCGAGTAAATTATTACTTCAGCTTACAAGCTAATAAGTCCATCACCTTTGAAACGGTTATCAACGCTAGTTATCTAGGTAATTATTACCTGCCAGGTATACAATGCGAAGCGATGTATGATAATGAGTATATCGTGCGCAATAAAGGACAATGGATTGAGATTAAGAGGTAAGTATTACAACTTAACTTCAGTAAGCTCAGTTCGACAATAGAGTTATTTATGTCAGCCTGAGCCTGTTGAATGCATATTATTACTTAAAGCATGAAGCCTTACTACGCCGTAATTTTTAGCTCTTTAAAAAAGAAAAATATTCCTGAATATGATGTTATGGCAGTTTTAATGGAAGATCTAGCACAACAACAATCAGGTTATAGAAGTCATGAAACTGCTTGTAGTGAAATAGGAATTACTATTTCTTACTGGGATTCCCTAAAAGCCATAGCCCAATGGAAACAGCAAGTGGATCATCAAATGGCGCAACGCTTAGGTAAATCTGATTGGTATGAATGGTATCACGTGCGCATTTGTAAAGTGGAACGTGAGTATAGTTTTGGGAAGGAATAAAATGCAGTTACCTACAACAACTTCTTCAACTCTTCTAAAATGCGAGAAGTCTCTATAGAATCAGTAATATCTTCATAGCCATCCACTAATTGATTACCAAAAACAGAAGTAGGAACTAGTGGATAAGTAGTCCTATCAACCGAGAGCTGTCGTTCCATAGGCTGTGCATAAGCTGCAAAACCTGCATATGGATGTGTGTTTCCCCAAAGGGTAATAACCGGAACGCCATACATCGCTGCTAGGTGACCGTTACCACTATCCATGGCAATCATAGTATCGAGATTTGAAATAAGACTGAGCTCTTCTTCAAAATCTAAATTACCTGCTAGAGAGATAATATTATCTGCGCTACTGGCTATTTGAGCTAGATCACTGGTTTCCTTTTTGCCACCACCGAATAATAATAAATTGACGTTAGACATTGCAGCAACTTTTTGAGCAATTTCAGTAGCTTTTTCTAGACCTACAGCCTTAGTACGATGTGCAGCAAACGGCGCAAAACCGATCCATTTAGAAGAGTTGCTGCCTATTTTATCATGAATTTGAGCAGAAATTGATCTTTTTGGAAGAAACTCGTCTTGTTTTAAATTAATTTCAAAACCTAAATCGCGCAATACATCTGCATATCGCTCAGTACTATGTTTAAGAGGTTTAAAAAACGTTGAGTTATCAATTAATCGTTTCTTTTCAGCACGACCTTTATTGATAACCGCATTAGGTACACCTACCATAAAAGTGCGCAACATTTTACTGCGCAATACGTTATGAAAATCTGCTACCGCATGTGGTCGAAGTTTTTTTAATTCTTTAGCTAGTTTCCACAAACCTGGAATTCCCTTATGTGCATCATCTACTAGAGCTTCTACAAACGTAACGCTGGGTATTTGTGATAGGATGGGCTTAAAACGCTTTCGCGAAAGCGTAATCACCTCAACACTAGGATAATCTCTTTGTAAAGCAAGTAAAACAGGCACACACATCGCTACATCACCCATAGCACTAAGTCTAATAACGAGAATGCGTTGCGGTAATGCCATATTATTTACGTGCTCTCAATACTGGATTAAGCTCGTCATCATTATACATCTTCATTTGCTTATAAACTTTCATGTATTTACGACCATGCGCGATGTCTTCTAATAACTGATCTAATGCTGTAGAAAGATCGATGCGTTGTTCTAAAAGAATATCTAATTTTTTCTGGCAAGCGTCTATATGTGATTGAGAAGCATCTATACGTGTTGCCTCTTCATTCATATGATAAATCTTTAAGGCTAGGATAGATAATCTATCAATGGCCCATGCAGGACTTTCTGTATTAATAGTGGCGTTATCCTTAACGGTAACGTCTGCATATGTATCTAAAAAATAACTATCTACATACTCGACCATATCTGTACGATCCTGGTTACTAGCATCTATCTGACGTTTTAAAGTTAGTGCTGCTACTGGATCTATGTTAGGATCACGTATGATATCTTCATAATGCCACTGTACCGTATCTATCCAACACTTGCGATATAATAAGTGTTCTATAAGATCTGTGTTACGATCATATGCATTTTCAAAAGGTTGATCAACAGTATTTACAACGTGATAAACGTCGATTACTTTTTGAAAAATAGCATTGGCTTTATCTGAGAACATAGTTTGTTATTTTTTAGGATTACAAATATAAGTCTCTTTAACCAATTGTAAGGTTTGTTTTAATAGAGTAAAAAACTGCCCAACAGTAGTAAAAAGGGAATCCAAAGAAGAATTTCTTTAAATATTTTATGATTTATTGCGTGAACTGCTCTTGCGATAAATACACTTAGTGGTAATATGAGAAATAAATATCCACCATTACAGAATGATTCAAAATCGATTAAAAATAAAGCAATACCACATAAACCCATAAATGTCATAATAGTAAATCGTGGTCGCACACTTTGCTGTATATCAATGAGCTTTGTCAAGTAAATAAATAGTCCAATTACAGAAAAAATAATCAGAGAAAACAAGATGATTTCTTGACCTTGAAATACTGTAAACTCCCATAAATATGAAGTTTTATATGAGTCCCAAAACGAAGAAATGACGTGGTTATCCCAGACATAATCATAGGTAAATAATAAAACCCATACACAACCTAAAGCAATAAATGGTGTTGCCCAATGTCTAAAATCGTTGCGTACATATAAGAAGATAGAAACAAAAACTAAAATATATAATAATGCGCTCCAATGATAAAAAATACTAGCTATAGCAATCCAGAAGGTCGCGTCAAAAATCTTTTTAATGATCGAATGACCTGTTTTAAGACTTAACAGCCGACGAGTAGCTAATAAAATAAAGAATAATGCTGCTAATATATGTAATGGTACCTTAAACGTTAAGTACATTAATGAGAACATGGTCGCGCACCATAAAGTATAACTTGAGGACGAAGTTAAATCATTTTTAGATACAATAAATTCAACTAGTGCAAGGCTTCCCGATAAAACCAGTATGGCTAATAGTTCCCACCATTGGATTTGTGAATCCAATAAAAACGAGGATAATACCGCTGCTACCACTATAATAAACACCATCAAATAGTGGACAGGTCTAGAAGTACTAAAAAAAGTAGAAAGCATATGGTTTTTTGACTATTTTTGCATCAGTATAAAGCAATTTACAGTAATGAAAGAATTTTTTGAAGGAATCGCATACTTTTTTGAAGAGATATTATTAGCTCCATTTTCAGCCCTAGCTGAGTTAGAGTTAGAAAACTGGTGGTTAGCAAATACCGTTTCATGGATTTGTATTGCAATTTTAATAGTAGCTTTAGGTTACTGGATTAAGCAACTACGCATTTTTGAAGCAAATGGTGAGGAAGACCACACACAAACTGCTCATTCTTTCTTAGGAAAAAATCAGAAATAAATCCCAACCGCTATAGGTCAAAACCTATATCGGTTCTATAATACATCCTATCAAAGTGTAGTTTATCTACATTCTGGTAGGATTTTTTTAGTGCCTCATTGAAATCTGTTCCGTATGAAGTTACTGTCATAACACGTCCACCATTAGTAACTACTTTACCATCTTTTACAGTCGTACCTGCGTGAAAAACAATACTGTCTACTACCTCATCTAGTCCTATAATCTCCATTCCTTTATCATAAGCTTCAGGATAGCCACCTGCAACACACATTACTGTTGTTGCACTGCGCTCATCAATCACTAAATTTTCTTGATCTAAGCTAGTTGTCGCAAAAGCATTTAAGTGACTTAATAAATCACTAGATATACGTGGAAGAACAGCTTCAGTTTCTGGATCACCCATACGTACGTTATATTCTATAACAAGCGGTTCTTGATCTACAATCATTAGACCGATAAAAACAAATCCTTTGTAGACTAAGTTTTCCTTTTTAAATCCTTCTATAGTAGGAATCACAACTTTTTGCTCAATTTTTTGCATCAGCACATCATCTGCAAATGGTACTGGAGAAACCGCACCCATTCCACCAGTGTTTAAACCTGTGTCGCCTTCACCTATACGTTTATAATCCTTTGCAGTAGGCAAGATTTTATAAGAGTCGCCATCTGTAAGAACAAAAACGCTCATTTCGATTCCGTCTAGAAATTCTTCAATCACAACTTTATTAGATGCTGCACCAAATTTTCCACCTACCAGCATTTCTTCAAGAGACTCCTTTGCCTCTTGAGCATCAGAAATGATAAGCACACCTTTTCCACCAGCGAGTCCATCTGCTTTTAGCACAAATGGTGGCTTTAATGAATCAATAAACGCCATTCCTTCTTTAAGTGATGTGGCTGTAAAACTTTTATAGGCTGCCGTAGGAACTTCGTTGCGTTCCATAAATTCTTTTGCAAACTCTTTAGAACCTTCAAGCATGGCAGCTTGTTTAGATGGTCCTATGACGTTGACATCTTTAAGAGCAGCGTCTTCTTGAAAGTAATCATAGATTCCTTCTACCAGCGGTGCTTCTGGTCCTACTACTACCATTTGCACATTATTCTCAAGAACAAATTCTTTGATCGCTGGAAAGTCAGTCACGCCTAACGCAACATTAGTCGCGATTTGAGCCGTACCAGCATTTCCTGGAGCAACAAAAAGTTGAGAAAGTAAAGTACTTTTTGAAATTGAATATGCAAAAGCGTGCTCGCGGCCACCGCTTCCTAAAATAAGGACGTTCATTAGGTTGTGTTTAAGAATGCAAAAATAAGTTTTACCTTGCTCAATATTGCTTTAAAATTCAAAATGCCTCTACAACTTTTTGACAACATATTAAGATGGCAAGGATTCCCTATTCAGGAAGCCAAATCTCGTTTTAAACAATTATTAAATAGCACTGATGAATCTATAGATCAACGTAAGAAGGCAATTGTACAACATCATTTAAAGCATAACAACTTCTATAAAAATCTATTAGACAACAAATCTACTGACTGGGCAAAGCTGCCAGTACTTACTAAAAGGGATTTACAACAACCACTTCATGAGCGATTAAGTAACAACTACAGCTCAAAAAACGTTTTTAAAGGAAAAACCAGTGGTTCTAGCGGTCATCCCTTTACTTATGCAAAAGATAAATTTGCACACGCGATTACTTGGGCTGCATTTCATCATGCCTATAATGAACATGACATTGACCTCAACACGTCTTTACAGGCTCGTTTTTATGGGATTCCATTGAGTGGAAAAGGTAAATATGTAGAACTCCTTAAAGACTATGTGAGTAATCGCAAGCGCTTTCCTATTTTTAATTTAAATAATGCGATGCTAGAGAAGTATGTATCACGCTTTCGCGAAAGCGAATACGAATACCTCAACGGTTATACTAGCAGTATCGTGCTACTAGCAAAATACTGTCGTGAGAAAGGCACAACTCTCAAAACCTACTGCCCAAGTTTAAAAATATGTATCGTAACCAGTGAAATGCTTTTTGCAGATGATCGCAAGCTCCTCGAAAAATGGATAGGTATTCCTGTCGTAAATGAATATGGTGCTAGCGAGGTAGGATTAATGGCTATGGAAAATCCACAAGGTGAATTTGTTCTGAACCAGCAAAATCTATTTATTGAAATTGTAGATGATACTAATCAACCAGTTACAGATGGCACTATAGGTCGTATACTCGTTACAGATTTATATAACCTAGCACATCCAGTGATACGTTATGAAATAGGCGATTTAGGTAGTTTAAAAACACTAGAAAATGGTACAAGAATTCTAGAAAACCTACAAGGTCGTACCAGTGACATCGCTAGATTACCTAGTGGTAAAGTCGTTCCTGGATTGACCTTTTATTATGTTACAAAATCGATTATTAATGAAGACGTCAACATACTAGAATTTATAGTCATTCAAAAAACAGAAGCGTCTTTTGAAATTCAATATGTGAGTTCGCAGGAAATGAATGGTTCTCAAAAATCTAAAGTCCAAAAAGCTATGGATGAATATCTTGAACCTGATTTAGCCGTCGCTTTTACACGATTAGATTCCTTAGATCGTAGTAATCGTGGGAAGTTAAAGCAATTTATTTGTGAGGTAGATCGGTAAACTTTAGTTAATTATAAATTTCCATTTTACAGCTTTTGTATTAGCATTTTTTTTACAAGAAACTGCTCATAAAAAAACAACATCATATTCCAATAGCTCTTCATCGCTGAGTAACCTAGGTGTTTTCTATAAACGGCATAGTTATGCTTAATCAACTCTATTTTATTTGCAGACAGTCCATCGCTTAGTCGATAACTAGCAATAGGCTCTTGAATTCCTATAGCAAATTCTGCTTTTTTAAGAACATCTAACCACATGGCCCAATCTTGTCTTTTGCGCAATGATGGAATGGCTATCTTACCTAATACAGCAGCGTTATAAATACCTGTAAGATTGCCTAGATAATTAGTTTTATGCAACTTATCATAAGTCAGTTTTTCAAACACTTTATGAACTGCAATAGGCTGATCTGGAGTGGTTTTAAAAATCTCATAAGCTCCATAACATACGGTAGCATTTTGAGATTTCATAGCGTCGATTTGCGTCGTAAGCTTTCCTGGTTTCCATATATCATCTGCATCTAGAAAAGCGATGTAGGTACCTGATGCTTTTTCAACTCCTTTGTTCCTGCTTATTCCTGCACCAGCGTTCTCGTCATTACCTAGAGTAACGAACTGTACATCTTTAGTGCTGTGTTGTAGTGCATATTTTTTCGCAAAAGCGAGACTATCATCATTACTTGCGTCATCAATTGTGATAATTTCTATAGGTCTGTATGATTGATAGATGATGCTGTCCAGCGCTTCTTTAAGAGTTAAAACACTGTTATACGTAGGTATAATGACAGATACAAGTTCCATCTAATAGGCTTTTTCTTCACCCATAAATACGTTTGCCACAGTTTTAAAAATAATCTTTAAGTCCATCACTGTACTCCAGTTTTCTATATAGAAAATATCATTGCGCACACGACCTATAATATCTTCTTCTGTCTCTACCTCGCCACGATAACCGCTTACTTGTGCAAGTCCTGTAATGCCTGGTTTTACAAAATGACGGACCATAAATTTATCGATGCGTTCTGCATACATATGTGTGTGACTGACCATGTGTGGTCGTGGTCCTACAACACTCATATCGCCTAGAAATACATTGAAAAATTGTGGCAGCTCATCTATACTAGTCTTGCGCAGGAACTTCCCTATTTTAGTTATGCGATGATCTCCACGAGTTACTTGATGAAGATCTGCGGTCTTATTAGGTACCATAGAACGAAACTTGTAACAGGTAAACTCATTATAATCGAGACCATTACGTTTTTGTTTAAAAAATACTGGACCTTTTGATTCTAACTTAATAATAATGGCTACTAGAGGAATTAACCACGATAGAACACCTATAATTATAAGTAATGAGAATGCTATGTCAAACGATCTTTTTGCCAGTTTATTTACAGGATCATCTAGTGGTATTTGTCTTAAAGATAATATGGGTGTTTTCCCATAATATTCATAGTGCAACTGTTTACTTAACACCGCACTTGTGTCTGGGAGAAACTTTAATGTACGTAGATTATTATCTGCAAAATCTGTGAGTTCCACTAGCTGTTCATTAGTTAATGCCGGTACCGAACAAAAGATTTCGTCGACATTATTTTCAATCACCCAATCTGTAAACTCTTGAATATTAAAAGAGTCGTTAGTATCAAACAGGTTTTTGAGTCGGTATCCATAATCAGGACGCTTTGCAAAGAAGTTCTTGAGCTGTTCTGTGTCTTTATTTGCCCCTAAAATCGCAATATGTCTTAGGTTACCGCCTAATACCTTGCGATAGTTTCTAAACAAGAAAAAGATACTCACCTTAATGGTAGCGATAGCGGCCATTGTAGCGCCTATATATTTAAATATAAAAACAGAATCTCTATCCAGCTGATAATAGTAGCCAAAAAATGCGAAAACTATAAAAGTAAAAAACACCGATTGTTTTGCGATACGCAACATCAACGTGATGAATTTAGTATTACGATGTATTTGATAAAAATCAAATTGCATTGAAACAATTACCCAACATATTCCTATAAAAATTCCAAAAGTGAGCAAGTCAAAAGTACTGTCAAAAAAATATCCCGCACCAGCAATGATCAGACACAAATCTGTCAGATACAGAAATGGTCTGATCAGTCCCGAGTAACGACCATCACGATAGGAAATACTATCGTCTGATATGTTTTGTAAAGTCTTTGTGCTCACGTTTTTCTAAATCTTCTTTAGATAATGTTTTAAAATATTCAAATGTAATGCGCATTCCTTCTTCCCTATTGACTCTAGGTTCCCAGTTAAGTAATTCTTTAGCTAGTGAAATATCTGGCTTTCTTTTTAAAGGATCATCTTGTGGTAATTCTTTATAAACCACTTTCTGATCAGTACCAGTAAGTTCTATTATTTCTTTTGCAAAATCACCTATGGTAATCTCATGCGGATTACCAATGTTTACTGGATCACTGTAATCACTCAAGAGTAATCTATAAATTCCTTCTACTTGATCGTCTACATAACAAAAAGAACGCGTCTGTTTTCCATCTCCAAAAACGGTGATATCTTCTCCACGCAATGCCTGTCCCATAAATGCAGGAATAACGCGACCATCATTCAATCGCATTCTAGGTCCATAGGTGTTAAAAATACGCACGATGCGTGTTTCTAAACCGTGAAAACGATGGTATGCCATGGTTATGGATTCTTGGAACCGTTTTGCCTCATCATATACACCACGAGGTCCAATGGTATTTACGTTTCCATAGTAATCTTCACTTTGCGGATGAACTAATGGATCTCCATAGATCTCACTGGTGGATGCGATAAGTATACGTGCGTTTTTAGCTTTGGCAAGGCCTAGTAAATTATGCGTTCCTAAGGATCCTACTTTCAACGTTTGGATAGGAATTTTTAAATAATCTATTGGGCTTGCTGGACTTGCAAAATGTAAAATGTAATCTAACTCACCAGCGACGTGCACATAATTACTCACGTCAGTATGATAAAACTCAAATTCTTCTAATGGAAAAAGGTGTTCTATATTTTTAAGATCTCCTGTAATCAGATTATCCATTGCTACCACGCGATAACCTTCTTTTATAAAGCGATCACATAAATGCGAACCTAAAAAGCCAGCTGCGCCAGTAATAAGAACTCTTTTCTTCATCGAGTATAATTGTGGTTAGAGCTGTAAATATAGGGAAAATGGCTGGTAGCACCGTATACTAGCTGTCCAGTAATTCTGTGAGTTGATCTACCCAATTGTCCAATATAGGTTTGCGTGCAAAGTGTTGGGTTACATAACATCTTGCGTCCTTACCTATTTGCAAGGTCTCATCTTGATTTAATCGCCAATTTTCTAATTGATTGACAGCAGTTTCAACATTTGCAGTAGTGAGATAGCAACCTGCATTTGCAAGTTCCATCACCTGTTTTACTTCAGACTTTGCATTTCCTAGAACTAGAGAAGGCTTCTCGCTAGCCATCATGCCTAACAGTTTAGACGGCATTACAGTATCCAGCACTTCGGTTTTTTGAAACAAAAAATGCGCATCAGCACTACACAGTAAATCTGATAGTTCTTCAAAAGGAACTGGATCGTAAAAATGAATATTTTCTTGGTTTGTAGTATCCTTTAACTGCTGGTATTTTGCTCCAGCACCTACGATGATAATATCATAATGTTGTTGTGGTAACGCTTTCGCGAAAGCGGAGAAAAAATCCCAATCTTGCTTATCACCTACATTACCACTGTAAAGCAATTTAAATTTATCACTGCGTAAGTAAGAATGCTGCTTTGCCGTCTCTGGATTTACTTGATTTTCATCAATCCAGTTAGGTAAATAATAATGTGGCTGGCTGGTTTTGGATTGCAACTTTGCAATCATATTATGACTTATGGTACTAATCGTGTTTGCCTTATTTAAAATGCGCTTTTCAAGACCAAAAAGAAACTTGAAAATCAACTTTTTTCCACCACTAGATAATCCAGATTGCAGTGCCGCGTCAAATTCAAAATCCTGAATGTGAATCCAGCTTTTGGCTTTGTGACTTCTTGCATGATATCCTGCAAGCCATGCACTGGCTGTAAACGGAATAATAGAAATGACTAGATCTGCTTCTTTAATTTTTCTAAGATTGAAAAAACTTCCTTTTGTAAAGCTAAGAATATGAATGATGCGTTTTAAAAAAGTAGGCGTCTCTGGTACGTACTGCTTATAACGGTAAAGTTTTGCTCCTTTATGTTCTTCTTGAAGATAACTAGGCTTGTCTTGATAGGCTTGCGCTATTTTCCACTGTGGATAATAGGGAAATGCTGTAACGACATTTACGGTCGCGCCAGCACTGGTGAGTGCTTCTACCATTTGAGTAGAATATAGACCTATAGCTGTGTCTTCTGGCGCATAGTTGAGCCCTATGAATGTGATGTGTTTTCCTTTCAAGTTTATCTATCTTTAATCACTTGTGCAGGACTTCCTAGACATACTTTACCTGCTGGAAGGTTTTTAAAAACGCTGCTGCGTGCGCCTACTAATGTGCCGCGGCCTATAGTTATTCCTGGTGCTACATAAACCTCTGTTGCAATCCAGCATTGATCTTCTATGGTGATTTTATGGCCATAGATATCAAACTTTATGGCTTGTGGATCATGTGTTCCTGTACAGATGTATGATTTTTGAGAAATCACTACGTTTGCCCCTATTTCTATTTCACCTAGACTGTAAAGCACCACATCATCACCTATCCAGCTGTAATCGCCTATGGATACTTTCCATGGGAATTGTGTTCTAACCGTAGGTCTAACGATCACTTTTCTACCTATTTGAGCTCCGAATAAACGTAATAAAAATCTGCGCCAGCCGTACATAAATTGCGGTGACCAAGCAAAAAGTGTACTTTGTACTAACCACCATAATTGCACAGTAACCGCTCCACGACCACGGAAGTTGGGCGGTAATTCAAACTGGTCTAGTTGCTGGTAGTTTTTCAAAAAGCTGTAGTGTTAAGATTGCAAGGTAATTATTTTAACTAATCTAAGCGTTTGTTGACAGTAGATTAGATATTCTTTCTACATAGGAAGCTTCTGTAAATCTATTATTGGCAAATCTACTATTGAATATACCTTTTTGCTCAACCTGATTAAGTGTTAATAGCTGTAATTGTTTCATAATAGAAGCAACATCATAGTTTTCTAGCAATGCACCGTTTTTGTCATGTATAATATCGCTTATCCCAGGTGTTCTGGTCGCAAGAATAAAATGTCCGTAAGTCATTGCTTCTAGTATAGAGATAGGTTGTCCTTCTTCTAGTTGTGTGGGAAGACAAAAAACGTTTCCCCATAAAAGTAAATCTCTTTTCTTTTCTCCACTTACAACACCTAAGTATTCACCGCTTTTTAATTGAGCAATTTTGTCACTAATGTTTGTGTTATTAACAGGAATGTTACCTGCTATTTTAATTTTAAAATTAATGTCTAATGATTGTAATTTTAATAAAGCATCTATCAAATTATTAATTCCTTTTTCAGGTAGTAGATTGCTTATAAAGATTAATTTAATCTCTTTATAGTCCTTCTTACTTTCTAATTCACTAAGGGATATTGCGATATCTTCTTGAATAAAGTTATGCTCAACGTGAATATCAGCATCTTTGAAAAAAGGTTGCATATTGACTTTCAGCGATTGTGAAAGAACTATTGATTCATCAAAACACTTGATTGTGCTAGAATAGAGCTTGCTCTTTAACCCTTTAAGGCTCGCATAAACGTCTTTAACACTATTCCCATGTAAATGGAATAATGATTTTCTTTTAAAAAGCTTTGCAGTTAAGACAAAAGGCAAATACTTCATAACACCAAAAAAGGTCTGTCCTGGTGTCATATAAATGATATCGTTCTTAAGGATTTTATAGATCTTACAATAAAAAAATAAGAAGTTAAGTTTGCTAAAACTAAATTTCCCAAGCTCTGAAGAGACGTTAGTAGCGTGCTCTGTGTTGATAAAATCTACATGTTGACCATTTGCACTAAGTCCTCGCAATAATACAGCATTTGAAATACTTAAACCGGTTATAGGATCGGGAAAAGGTCCTATGATCAAGACTTTATTTTTATGAGTTAACATAATTAGTTCTTACCTACATTAAGTTCTTCAAAAACATTCTCCACTTGTTTTTTCTTAGTGCTTTCAATCAAGTATTTACTGTTCTTTAAAAATAATAAGTTTGCAAAAAAGCTAAAGAAAATAACTCCTTGTTCACGTTCTAAAATATTTTCTGAAAACATTACGATACAATAGAACAAAATAACAGCAAGCGCGAGATAATTCTTATTTGAATATGCCTTAATTAAACGTATTCCTACAAATAATAAGAAGAAAATAAGGCCTAAGTATCCTATGTTGAGTATAAAACCTAAATACTGATTATGAGAATTATACTGACTGTCTGAAAGTGCAAAAGCTTCTTTTTCTACATAACAATTTACAAGTTGATTTTTTCCATCTCCTAATCCAAAGCCAAATATCCCAGCGTCAGATGTGATATCTACCGCACAATCATAAATCTTCATCCTTATGTTAGTTGAAGTCAATTCGTCATGATTGTTTTTATTAATCTCTAGTAATTCAGAGAATTTACTATTGACCTTAGGGTGAAAAATGATCACACCAATTACTATCGTAACTATTGAGCCATAAAAAATCCAAAGGCTTCTATTTTTAAAAAGAACGACCAGTAAAGACATGATCATCACTAATCCTAAAATAGGGCCTTTTTTAATCATTATGAGTAAAAATAGAATGAGTACTAAATCCATTAACAATAGGATGCACATATTTCTAAGAGACAATCCTTTATGAATAAGAAATAATGAGAAAATTATTGCAATAGCTACGTGCATGCTTAGATAAATAGGATGAATATTCCATCCATAAATATCTGATCTAATAATATTTGGAAAGTGTTGTACTGAGTCTACAAAATTATAATGAGTATAAAATTTTATAAAAAAAGCAACATTAGCGATAAGAACAGTAGTTATGAAAATCCACATAAGTTTATGGATATTCTCAAAAATATAATTGAGATGCTTAATAGAAATAAGAGAAAAGATCAATGGGAATACTATAAGTGACGCTCCAGTTTCTATTTTTCTAAATCCATAACTTAAGTCGTCAGAATAAGTAAGACTTATTAAATAAACTATAAATACAGAAGCATTTAAAAGAAAATATCTCCATCTAAATTGTTGCTTACAATAGTAACTACTCCATATAGAACCTATCACAAATAGAACGATACAAACAGGCCTCACAGGAGAAGGAATTACAGGAAACGCAAACATCATAGCGGTTAAAAGCCATAAAATAGTGTTACTATGTTTCTCTATTAAGATTTTTGCACCCATACTTTTTTGTAGAAAAATAAATTTACAAACGCTAAAATAACTTTAGGTAATAGATATAGACCTATAAATGTTCCTATAAAGTAAGCAAATCCATTTGTAAAATCTCCTCTTAACAAGAACAACAAATGCATCGCATAGTAAAAGGCGATTGATTTTTTAAATAGATTAGAACTATTAAGCCAAGTTAAGAAATATACTATACTCAATGCGAGTACTATAGCCATAAGAATAACTCCTATGATACCGAAATTCATATAGCCTTCAGCAATATAAGGATTAGATAGGTTTGCAAAATGGAAATCATAATGATCTATCACATGATTCCCTACTATTAGTCCTGATGAATCGGGTTTTGCAACCCATAAACTTCTAGGAACGAAAAACAAGAATGCACTCAAAAGTTGGTAACCGTAAGAAAATCCATCAAACTCTACATGCTCCATCACTACTCCTATATTTATAAAAGCGTCATAGTTTAATGACATATAACCTTCACTCAATTGGTTTTTTGCAAACAATAAACTAGGGTTACTCAATATCTCATCAAAACCATAATCAATATGCGTAAGAAATTGAGAAAGTGGAAAGCCTATAATCATTACCACAAATAAGAGAAGTGTTGACTTCACATTACTGTTGAGTAGTTTAGGAACAAATAAGAAGAAGAATAAAAGATAAATAGGTCCTAGTGCATTTCTTTTCTCTGTTAAAGGGTTTTTGAAGAGTAATACTAACGCGATAAGGAAAAACAACATAGCCGTTGCTAGAATCCATTTTTGTGTATCAATTTTTGAATTTTTATAATAATCTATACATAGAATCGCTCCTGCTAGTGGCATTAAGAATAATACCTTTTTAACAATGAGAAGATAGCTAACACTATATGTAGAAGTTAACCAACTAGGCCTAGAAAGTTCATCTAAGAAGAAGTCATAATTCATGATAAGTACTAATACACTTAAGATTAGGATGATGAAAATACTAGATAGCGAATATGCCTTCTTTACAGGTTTCTTCCTTTTAATTTTTATGTAATCTTTACAGGCTACGTAAAAAAGGAAAAAGACAATATTAAAGGTAGCAATAAGTCCATTAGTTTTAATAAAAGTAAGCTCTGTAAAAGGGAAATGATGAGTAAAAGCTGGTGTTTCCATAATATTGAACTCACTGATTTGAGCCAATGGAGCTACTAAAAAAAACAAATAATTAAATACTATATAAGTGCTTATGAAAGGACTGTATCTACGTTCAATAAAAATATGGTAATAAGTAATGAATGTAAGAATTAATGCATTTCCAAAAAAACTCATCCATAGAGATAATGAGGTTTCTAATGTCACAAATAGAAATACTGTAATGGACAGGTAAATAAATATGAAAAAATTCCTTAATAACACTTATTGATTTTATTTAAGTAAATTAATAAATGTTGTAGCCATCACTTCAATTGAAAATGTGTTTTTGCAATCTAAAGAAAGTTTTTCTCTGGAGTCTAATATTGTTACGCTATTTCTAAAAGCTTCTAAAATTTTTAAAGCAAGGTCATCCACATTATCTTCTTGAAAAAAATAAGAATTAACACCTTCGACTGCCACTTCAACTTCAGGTCCATGTAATTCATTTTTAGCTATTATCATGGGTACACCATAACCTAAGCTTTGTGTGAGCCCTAGACCTACTCTTCCAGGAGACACACTTATTAAGGATGATTTATAATATTCATTTAATTGAACTTTATCCACGACTGTACCAGGCAAAATAATTCTACCCTTTAAATCTGATTTAGTAATTTGATCCTTGATAAGCTTTTTTTCTGGACCATCACCTATCAATATTAATTTTGAATCTGTTGGCAGTTGGCTAACTATTTTTTCGAAAGCCAAAAAAAGTAACATAGCCTTTTTGTTTTCAACCATCCTGCTTACAAATATAATATTACAAGGGTCCTTAAAGTGCTCACTTGACATTTCCTCTTTATATAATAAGGCATTGGGTGCACTATGGATGACTTTATTGGGCATTTTTATAGCTAATTCTTTCTTTTGACCGTTTGTATAGACGATGATTTCATCAGCTAGCATTCTCATGATATGACGCAACTTATCAGATTTAGAGTTCATTCCAGATTTAGGCCAAGCATGACCCCAAACCAGCGTTTTACGACCCGTTAATTTGCGTATGATCAAAATAAACCAATTTGATAAAACCCTAGGGTTCAAGCTTATAATGAGGATTGAATTTGAAAACACATAATTTAATATACCTGATTGCCATAAAAATTTATTGTTTAAAAAAAATCTGTTTTTCAACAAAAAATCAGGCTCATAGCCTTTCGATTTTTTAATCGTTGGGTCAAAAAACCGTTCGCCACAAGCAGTCTTAAAATCTGTTTTTAGTTCCTTTTTTATTTGATTGATAAACTTCAATCTGTAATCAGGTATGACTGTCTGTATTAAAATCAGCTTTTCACCCATAGCGATTTTTTAAAGTCCTTATAATAGAATAAAGCAGCAATTCCTAGTAGTACAAATTCTGTACATATTACTGATATCACAGTCCCTTTTAAACCATAAATAGGAACAATTATTAAACTCAAAATAATATTAAATATACCAGCAATTATAGTCATCTTCATCCTGTCATTAAATAGTTTTCTTGCTGGAGCATAAAGAGAATGGAATAATAAGCTCAAGCCTGTAAAAAAAGCTATCAATCCCATCCATTTGAATAGATAAACGTTCTCATAAATAGTATCATCTTTATATAGCGATTGAATAATCCAGTCTCCCATCAGGAATATAATACTAAATCCAATAATACCTACAATGGTAATTACAGGAATCAATTTCTTCATCATCTTTAATTTCTCATTAAAAGATTTCCTTGAAAAATACGGATACATCGCTTGATAAAAAGGAAGATACATTTTTTTTGCTGCAATAATCAATTTATCAAAAGCACTAAAAATACCAACAATTGCATCACCACCAAAAAAGCCTAATACCACCCCATTTGCAGCATTGCTCAACTGCGAGGCTATATTGGAAATAAAAATCTGGAAGCTCTCATTATAAAAATCTTTAGAATCCTTAAAATTAGGCCATTGCCATTTTACATACTTTAAACTTAGAAAAAACGAAATTAAGCCAGCAGTCAAAAAACCAATAGAATTAAAAATCGGAACAAAAGTGTAATCATCTGGATTCGAAATAAATAGAAATAATAAAAGCGTGAAAATTAGTTTTGCTAAAACATTTACTATCGTAAGTAACTTCATTTTTTCAATTCCTTGAAAAAACCAATCAGGTAACAATATTTGACCTATAACTGCACCATAACTCAATAAGTAAATCTCCCATTCTACTGTGAATCTAGGTACTAAAAAGACGACTAAGTTTAATAGCATAAATACAACTACAAGCAAAATCATTCTTGCCCAAAAAACTTTAAAGTAAATGGTAGAATAATCTCCTTTTTCAGCTTTTAATATTGAAATTTCTCTTGTTGCGGTAACATTAAAACCAAAATCTGCTGCCGCGACACAAAATGCCATCAGATACTGTGCTAGCATTACCAGACCAAATTTTTCTAGCCCCAGCTGTCGCTCTAAAAATGGAATGATGAGTAATGGTAATAAGTAATTCAATCCTTGAAGAACGATAAGTGCACCATAGTTTTTAGCCACTGTTTTTTCTTCTTCAGACAGTTTTTTAGAAAGCTTTCGCATCATAATATTAAACAAGTGTATTTAGAATACCTAAACTCAATTTAATAATTCCCAATTAATAATGCACCAATAAAAGCCGTTTAAACTAAAATTATTGAGACAAATTAACTAAATAATTCATTAAAGACTTTCAAAATATTTGTAGTTATCAGAATAAATAATAGAAACGATTTTACTACCATAATATCTAGTTGTCCCAAATTTGACACCTAAGGTTTTAAGCTTTTTCAACATGGCTTTATAGGTTTGTAATTCTCCAGAACGATTTGTGTCGTCAAAAACAATTGTAAAATTGTTGAAATCAATCAGGTGTTCAAGGTTTTGAAGAACATCATTTCTAGAAAAATTCTTTGTTCCATGTGGACCATCAATAATTATAACCTCGTAGGTTCCATAACTACTTAAGGTCTCAAAACCTATATAATTTAAGGAGTTATATTTTTCGTTGAAAGTAGACTTCTCAACTTCAAAGTATTTAATTTCAGTACAATCATAAAGACTAGATGAAGGAAAAAATGAAATCCATTCTTTATTATGTTCCACAACAAAATGTTTACAATCATCAAGAGTATGATTTATAAATGTGGATAAAAATTTTGTCGATTCGCCTAGACCAATTTCTAATACTCGTTTCGGTTTTACACTATTTACTATCCTATGAGTTAAGTACAACAAAGTATAATTACAAGCAAATCTTCCGATATTAAGAGATAGGTCATTTAAAAAACTATAACCTCTTATGCTGTCAGAATATACATTCGCCCATATGATCTCATTTAAATGTCTTATAACAGGTAACTTATAGTAGTGATGTGTTAGCCATTTCTTCATATAAAATTTATTATTTTTTTATTTATTAATTCAAATAAGCCTCATACATCATCTCTACACCTTTTTCAAGATCTATCTCGTGTTTCCATCCTAGGTTGTGGAGTTTTGAAACATCCGTCAATTTGCGCGGTGTACCGTCTGGTTTTGTAGCATCCCAATCTAGTTTTCCTTGATAACCTACTGTTTTTTTTATCATCTCTGCGAGCTCTTTTATTGCAATATCTTCACCAGTTCCTATGTTGAGATGGGTGTTTCTTACTTCTTTATCGGTTCCTTTAACGTCAGTAAAATCTTTGTTTTCCATGAGGTACACACAGGCTTTTGCCATGTCATGTGACCATAAGAACTCTCGTTTTGGTGAGCCAGTTCCCCATAAAGCGATGCCATTTTCTGTGATACCGTGTTTTTGTAATTCCGCTTTCGCGAAAGCGATATCATCAACACCTAAATCCTCCATTAACGCTTGCTCATTTCCATCCATTAATAATTTACCTAGGTGCATTTTACGAATTAGCGCTGGCAGTACATGTGATTTCTCTAAATCAAAATTATCGTTAGGACCATATAAATTAGTAGGCATTACAGAGATAAAATTGGTGCCATATTGTAAGTTATAGCTCTCACACATCTTGATCCCAGCGATTTTTGCTACCGCATAAGGCTCGTTTGTATATTCTAGTGGTCCAGTAAGTAAACTGTCCTCTGGCATGGGCTGCGGTGCCATTTTAGGATAGATGCATGTGCTTCCTAGAAACAATAATTTTTTCACACCATTCAAATAACTGTGATGGATCACGTTATTTTGAATCATGAGGTTTTTATAGATAAAATCTGCTCTGTAAGTATTATTTGCTACAATACCACCTACACTCGCCGCTGCAAGAAAGACATATTCTGGTTTTTCAGTTGCAAAAAAGTCTGCTGTGGCTTGTTGATTTGTAAGGTCTAGCTCTTTGTGAGTTTTCAGGACAAAATTTGTGTAACCTAATTTTTTTAACTCACTAACGATGGCGCTTCCTACAAGTCCACGATGTCCAGCGACGTATATTTTTGAATCTTTATTCATTATTCAAAGTAGTTGTTAATTCTATAACCACCACTTTTTAAATATTCTTCCCGAGACATTAAGTGTAAATCACTTTTCATCATGTCGTTAACGAGTTCTTGAAGGACGATTTCTGGAACCCAACCCAGTTTTTCTTTGGCTTTAGTAGGGTCACCGATTAATAAATCCACCTCTGTAGGACGGAAATATCGTGGATCTACCGCCACTACTTCTTTTCCTATTTCTAGTTGATAATCTGGATTTGAGCAGGACTTCACCATTCCTTTCTCATCCACGCCTTCACCATTAAATTCTATTTCTATTCCTACGTACTGAAAAGCCATACGTACAAAATCACGCACGCTAGTCGTTGTTCCTGTGGCGATAACCCAATCTTCTGGCTCATCGTGTTGTAAGATCATCCACATCATGCGTACATAATCCTTAGCGTGTCCCCAATCTCGTTTTGCATCTAGGTTACCTAAATACACTTTATCTTGAAGTCCTTTTACGATTTTGGAAGTCGCACGAGTAATTTTTCTGGTTACAAATGTCTCTCCACGTACTGGAGATTCATGGTTAAAAAGAATCCCATTACAAGCAAACATACCATAAGCTTCACGGTAATTTACCGTTGCCCAGTAGGCATACATTTTTGCTACCGCATATGGACTGCGCGGATAGAATGGAGTCGTTTCTGATTGTGGAATTTCTTGCACCTTACCATACAATTCTGATGTAGAAGCTTGATAAACTTTAGTCTTCTTTTCCATTCCTAGCAAGCGTACAGATTCTAGGATACGTAACGCACCTATTCCGTCGGCATTTGCGGTGTATTCTGGCATTTCAAAAGAAACTTGTACATGTGACATAGCCGCAAGATTATAAATCTCGTCTGGTTGTGTTTCTTTGATGATTCTAGTTAAGTTAGTAGTATCTGTAAGATCGCCGTAATGTAATTTAAACTTTACATCAGTCTCATGCGGATCTTGATACAGATGATCGATACGATCTGTATTAAACAATGAAGCACGGCGCTTGATACCGTGTACTTCATATCCTTTTTTTAATAAAAACTCACTTAAATAAGCACCATCTTGACCGGTTACACCAGTAATCAATGCAACTTTATGATTCTTTTCAGACATATAATATTTGTAAAGCTGTAAAAATAAGGTTTCCTTAGGACTTGTTTTATTTGCTTTCGCGAAAGCGTATAATAAAAAAGGATGTTATCTATAAATAACATCCTTTTAGTTTACTAGATAAATTTAAAGCTTATTCTTTGATTACTTTTTGAGTGTATTGAACACCTTTTTCATCAATGGTTTTAATGATATAAACACCTGATGATAAAGAAGAAATATCAATAGTAAATGCAGTAGAATTAATATTTATTTCACTAAGCATTTGTCTTCCTTTTAAATCAAAGAATACAATGCTACTCATATTATCAAAACTAGAAGAAATTGTAAGACTATTAATTGCAGGATTAGGGTATACTACAATTTCATTATTAGTAATAGTTTGATTATTTTTTGCAGATTTACCAACATTTTTATTAGAATAATCCATTTTTAGATTGTTAATATTACAATCGTCGATTCTAGCCGTAAAAACAGTTCCATTGAGTGCTTCAAAGCCAGGTAAAAGAGTAACAGATTGAGTTGCTACATATTCTATGTTTGAAGACGTAATTGTATTGTTGGCTTCAATATTAATGACATTATCAAATGTGTTAGTTACATTGTTTAAATTTTGTGTTATTAATTCTTGAAATGTAATATTCTCACATGGATCAGAGGGAAAACAATTTCTACTTAACACATAATTACCTCCTACAACACCTGATATACAACACCAATCTCCCCATTCACCGCAATCTGTAGGTTTAACACGAACAGAGAAGCATTCTCTACCTTGTAATAATCCTGGCAAATTATCAAGATTAATAAAATTATTTGAAGTGGTAATCTGAAACATTAAGTTATCAGGGTCATTAGCAGTATCTCCGCAACATCTAGAGTCCTCCATATACTGAAAATCAAAAGTAGTTTCAGAACTATCCCAAGAGTACAAATTACCTTGTTCTATTCTTATATTAGTTACCTCATCACAAGGAGGTTCTGTGATAAATTCTGGTACTAATTGTGGGAAAGTATAACCATTTATAGCAAATTCATCTGGTTGAATAAACCTTAAAAGACTTGATGGATTCGTTTGCCAATTATTAGGGTCATCAATAACTATATAATCATAAGTTACATTATTCGAATAAACAAAATTAGTCTTATTAATATTCGTTGTAGATGAGACAGAAACTTGAGTATTTAATATTCCATAAATCTTTTGGTTTGGTCCGATTTGTAGATTTGAAACAAAATTTGAAGCTGATTGTGCGCCAGGAATTATTGGGATGTCATAACGACTTCCTGAATTATTTACACCTACTAATTGACCGGTAGAAATATTGTATTTACAAATTCCAGCTCCGTCAACAGGACTACCTGAATTACCTAAGTTAGCTGAGGCAATAAAGTATAAAATATTGCTGTTTTCTGAAAACTCTGCAGATCCTTTAACCTTCGCAGTATTATTGTAATGTGGTTTTAACAAATTATTTGGTTCAACAGTATTTAATTTAAAAGGTGATGAGACAATACCTGTTGAAGCGTCAAAATCATGTAAATAATATGCGGGCCCACTAGATACGCTGCTACCCAAGGTTACTAATTTTGTTTTATCTGGAGATGCCTTTATAAAAGAAAAAGATGTTTGATTGTTGCTACTAATAACTGGTGTAGAATTGATTCCACTAGAATCGACTTCATATACTGTAAAAGCACTATTACTGTTAGTAGAAGCATTAGTAATTAACCAATACGAGCCATCAACAGTATGTTCTGCCAAAGTAATTCCTTGTGCACCTTGTGAATTGAGGATATTGTTTTTAGAAATTACAGCTCCCAATCCATTGTTTTGACTCATGTCAATTTCAGCGACCCTAATTCCCAAATTAAAGTACTCTGTATTAAATCCTTGAGTACAATAATTAAAATAACTTCCTTTAGCAGTAGAAATAACATAATAGATGCCTACATCGAATGGCTTTGGAATAATCAAAGCTGTTTGTTCTCCCATAGTACCACCACAAAATCCTGCAGTTCTATAAAATCTATCTAAGAGATTACCTGAACCTGAATTCCAGGTTCCAAATAATTCTGTTCCATTCAACATAACATTACCATTCCTGTCAAAAACAGTAATTCCGTCCGTGTAGAACAATAATTGCCCAGTATTTGGATCACTAACTGAAGCCGTTGATGATTCAGAAATCACGCCATCAAATAAAGTTAAACCTGTTGAATTGTTTGAAGGAAAGGCATTGTATCCATTTGTATTATTAGTAAAAGTCCATTGGTTTTTTCCAAAGACCCAATTCTCGTTTTGTCTATTTTGAGAAAAGCTTAGGCAACTTGTTAGCAAAAATATAATTGATAAATACTTCATAATGATAATTTAAAAAAAATTAAACAATTATTCTTGACATGAAGTTTGATTTTGATTTTCTAATTCATCATCGTTCTTTTCTTCGTTTAATGTGTTTTCGTCTACAGAAGTATTAGTAAGCTTTGCTTCCAAAACCTTAATACGTTTTTCTTGCTCAATAGTGTAAAGTGTTAATTCTTCTATTTTTTGCAGTAATAAATTTGTCATTTTACTTAACTCCAACCCATCGTCCTTTATTTCTTGAGCACTTGGCATTTCAGGTAAATGGTTGTTCTCTTTAGTATAAGCCTCTACTTCATCTAGAGTAGGCATGGTATATTCTGGTTTTAATTTTGAAGTTCCAGTGTAGTAGGATTCAAAAACATAATCTGCCAGTACGTCTTGAATTACTCTTACTTCTTCGGCTAATATATTTCCATTTACGGTAAGTGATTCTGTCAAGGTGTTTGTTCCTATACCAACCCTATAATTATTAATCCTTAAAACATTAGTTCCTACATGATCTGTAAAAGAAAATCCACCTTGAGGATTTCCATTTCCTGCAGCCATTGAGTTTGTAAATCTTATCATTTTACTTTGACCATCAGAAGAGAATTGTTCAATAGCACGACCTCTAAAGTCCCAATAAATGCCATCTGATACTGGAGTGTTTTGTGGATGACTCAATCTTAAATTACCTGATAGATGTAAACGATCAAGTGGATTTGAAGTTCCAATACCTATATTACCTACGTTATTTATAGTTAATCTAGCCGTTGTATTATCAATTGTGGATCCTGTAAATAATTGTACTTTATTGATACCATCTGACCCGAAAGAACCAATTATATTTCCTCCTCTTTGAAGAATTAAACCAGCTCTCCAACCAGTTATAGCTTCTTGAATAAAGTTTCCATTATTTATTATTTCATTTTGCCCACTCATATTAAAGGTGGCTAATAAGGCTATTGTGATAGTAAAAAGTAATTTTTTCATTTCAAAAAGTTTTAGATTATCCTAGAAAATTAAAGATGTATTTTCTTTTAATGGGTTTATTAGAAAATGTTTAACATTTTAAAAATGAAATAAGAGATTAGGCGTATAAAAACATGATGTTAAGAAGTAGATTTCCTCACTACCTCATCTAATCCATTTTCCACACTTGTGATTTCATAATCAAAAACACGCTGTGTTTCTCCACAATCCATCACGCTATAGGCTGGTCGTTTTGCGATGGTTTTAAATTCGGCTACTGCATTTATATTTTTGCCTAAATCCAGTTTTTGATTTATCGCTTTCGCGAAAGCGTACCAAGTCATCTCACCTTGATTTGTAAAGTGGTAAACTCCATAATTTGCGGGATCATTGTTGAGAAGATGATTAATAAAATTAGCAACATCTAGAGCACTAGTCGGTGAACCCGTTTGAGAATCAACTATGTTCAATTCTTCAAGATCTGTTCCAGCTACCCAATTGAAAAAATTCTTGCCATGTGCTGCGTACAACCAAGAAATCCTAAAAATATAATGTTTACCATTAACCTGACTTATGGCTTTTTCGCCAGCTAGTTTACTAGCGCCGTAAATATTTATAGGGTCGGTTTCTTGATTTGATGTATAAGGAGTTGCTGCATCACCATTAAAAACATAATCTGTAGAGAAATGAATTAATGTGGCGTCATATTGATCAGCTATTTGCGCCATTTTTTGAACCGCAAGCGCATTAATCCTATAGGCTTTTTCTTGCTCTGTTTCAGCTAGATCAACGGCTGTGTAAGCAGCACAGTTAATGATGTAATGAGGTTGTATAGCAGCAATCTTTTTGTGTAATTGCTGTGAACAGGTTATATCTAATTCATTACTGGAAAATGCATAAACATCTTGTGCAGACAGAGCCTTTTTTATTGCTGTGCCTAACATGCCATTTGCTCCTGTGATGATAACTTTTTTCAAATTAATTCGCTTTATGAAACGTCTTATACAGGCTCAGACTGATACTTTTGTTCTATTGGTAATTGAAACACTTGTCACACTGAGCTTGTCGAGGTGCCACTAACGTGACCTATTTATTAATCTATCGTAAATTACAGCTTTAAATATCCTAATTTCTCATCCTTCTCAGATAATTGGATATCTGTAGTAGGAATTTGCCAATCAATATTCAACGTAGGGTCATCATATCGTATCCCAAATTCCGTCTCTGGTTGATAAGAGTTATCTACTTGATAATTTACGATTGCTGTTTCTGAAAGTACAGAAAAGCCATGTAGAAATCCTCTAGGAACTAAAAGTTGTAGATGATTATCGCCACTTAATTCAATAGAAAAGTGTTGTAAGTAAGTAGGTGAATCTGGTCTAAAATCTACTGCAACATCAAGAATTTTACCTTGTACACAACGCACTAGCTTTGCTTGAGCAGCATTTCCTTTTTGTAGATGTAAACCACGCAGCACTCCATAACTTGAAAAAGACTCGTTATGTAATACAAATGGTGGATGTTGAGGAAACGCTTTTGCGAAAGCATTTTTATCATGTCTTATACTAAAATAACCGCGATCGTCCCCAAAAACAGGCGGCTTGATGATGTAGCAATCTTTTAATGAAGTTTCTTTTACAATCATTTCTCTGTAAGTCTCATCAAATAATCTCCGTAACCGCTTTTTATAAGAGGTTGTGCGAGGTTTTTGAGTTGTTGCTTCTCAATATATCGTTTGCGATAAGCTACTTCTTCTATGGAGCCTATTTTTAAGCCTTGACGCTGTTCAATGACTTGTACAAACTGACTGGCTTGCATTAAGGATTCAAAGGTACCTGTATCGAGCCATGCAGTTCCTTGATCGAGCACATTTACTTTAAGTCTGCCTCGATTAAGGTATACATTATTGACGTCTGTAATTTCTAACTCACCGCGATGTGATGGTTGTATATATTTTGCAATTTCTACTACCTCATTATCATAAAAATAAATTCCAGGAACAGCATAGTTAGATCTGGGTTCTTCAGGTTTTTCCTCAATGCTGGTTACACGCATTTTATCATCAAAATCTACCACACCATAGCGTTGTGGATCATTTACGTGATAGGCAAAGATGACTCCACCGTCAGGATCTATACTGTCTTGAAGTGCTTTTTCCAGACCTGTTCCATAAAAAATATTATCTCCTAAAATTAGAGCAACACTATCTTCTCCTATGAAATCAGCGCCTATAATAAACGCTTCTGCCAGACCATTAGGATTTTCTTGAACGGCATATTCAAACCTACAGCCCAGTTGAGATCCATCACCCAGTAAATTTTTAAAAAGTGGTTGATCTTGTGGTGTAGAGATGATTAATATTTCTTGTATTCCAGCACTCATTAAAGTTGAGATAGGATAATAAATCATAGGCTTATCATAGATAGGCATTAACTGCTTACTGACGCTTAATGTAAGTGGATGCAGTCTAGTACCACTACCACCGGCTAGAACTATTCCTTTCATGAATTATATTTTTTGAGATACCATTCTACTGTTTTTTTAATTCCAGACTTAAAGGTTTCTGCTGGTTGCCATTGAAGATCTTTTTCAATTTTAGATGGGTCAATTGCATAACGGTAATCATGTCCTGGACGATCTTTTACATAGGTAATTTGTGCTGCATATGGTTGTCCATCTTTACGCGGCATAACCGTATCCAGAATTTCACAAATATGATTTGCGATATCTATGTTTCTTATTTCGTTTTTTCCACCTACGTTATAATTCTCTCCAATACTTGCATTTTCTAAGACAGTATGTAATGCTTGACAATGATCTGTTACATATAACCAATCGCGTACATTTCTCCCATCTCCATAAATAGGAATAGGTTCACCGCTTAATGCTTTTCTTATGACTACTGGAATTAATTTCTCGTCATGCTGTCTAGGTCCATAATTATTACTGCAATTAGTAATTACCGCAGGTAAACCATAAGTATGCACATAACTCATTACTAAATGATCACTCGAGGCTTTACTAGCACTATAAGGGCTGCTAGGTGCATAAGGTGTTTTCTCTGTGAAAAAACCATCATCCTCTAAACTTCCATAAACCTCATCTGTAGAGATGTGTAGAAATCTGGGTTGCATGGTTTTAAAATCAGGTTTAAAAACTCGTGGCTGCTCCATCCATAGATGATATGCGGCATGCAATAGGTTAAAAGTTCCGTTTACATTAGTCTCAATAAAAACCTGTGGATTTTCTATACTATTGTCTACATGAGATTCTGCCGCGAGATGATATACTTTATCAAACTGATGTTCTTGAAACAAGTGCTGTATAAAAGCAGTATCACATATATCGCCTTTTATAAAAGTGAGCCGATCGTGATGATAATTATGAGCAAAGTCTAAGTCTGCTGCATAGGTTAATTTATCTAAATTATAAATATGATCACTCGTATTGTTGAGTAAGTATTCTATAAGATTACTACCTATAAATCCTGCTCCACCGGTGACTAATATTTTATGCATTCTCTTTTTCGTAGTTTTTCAAAAATCTCCAAACCAATGGGAAAAGAGCAATTAAAAGTCCAAATCCTAGACCGATCAAAGCTCCTTTAAGACGGTAATGTTTTTTTTCTATCACACCTTTTTTAATGTATTGCGATACCACATTGATTGTACTGTTGTAGCTGTACTTATCTTGTCTAGCACTAGACATTTGATAAAGTATATTTCTCTTTTGATCAAATAGGTTTTTTAATGCCTCAGATGGTTTTTGATCACCTAGGTATAAATTAGTACCATTACCACCTTGTACATCACTAGATTTAATAGCTGTTTGATAAGCCGCGATTAAAGAGTCTAGTTCTATTAACTGATAACTCATAGATTTAAGGTTAAAATCTGCAGTTTCTTTAAGTGCTTGCTGCTCTGCCTTAATAATTGAATTCTCTTTAACTTTAATCACTTCATTAATTAAGTTTTCTAAAACGGTTCTATCTTTTGAAGCTACTTCAATTAACTGAAATTGATAATCTTGATCTCGTTTTGCTGCTTTAAAACCTTCAAAAGTGAAGTTATCTAAAGCCATGGTGTCTGACTTTCTTGCCAGTTGATCATATTCTTCTAGTAGCTCTGTATCGTTATACTCTGGACGGATGCTTAATGAAGTGATTTTAGCAGTTTTATCTTTTGAGCTGTTCAGTTCTTGAGCTAATTTCTCAAAGTCTTCTTGTTCTACTAAAGACTGGTAATAATTGATATTAGAAATTAATTGACCAGAACTTTTAAAATTAGGTTGTACCACTACCTGAGCCGTAAATTGATCACTAGATTTTGAATTCAAATACCAACCTAAGGCAATACCTATAATGGAAGTTATTGCAATGATGATTATGTTTTTCTGAATGAAAATCAGAAATAGAATAAGAAAATGGACAATGCCTTTAAATATCTTACCTATACCTGTAAAAACATTTTTAAATCCATTACTAATCCAGACAAAAACGGGAACTAAATCTACTTCTTGTTCTTGATTATTCTGTGGTTGGTTTTCCATGAAAATCGATGATTTTATTTATTCAAATATAATTGAAGTTTACTTCTTTCTAGAAACGATGACAGGAAGCTTAAATTATATTTGGGGTACTTATTTCTGGCGCGACACTATTTTCCATGATCTGTTCAAGAATCTTCTCAGTAATGACATATACTGGTTTTACTCCTGTAAGACCTAATCCACCACTGGCAAGTGTGTGACCTGTCTTTAATGGATTATCACTAGCATAATATGCATATCGCACATTGATCTTTTTATTGATACTGCGACGTACTCGAGAGGCTGCCTGTATCGCTTTTTGGTAATGAGCGCCTTCCATCTCTAATCCTATAACACGCCAGCTAGAACTATAGAAGAATTGTAATAAGTCTTTATTTTGTAGCGAAGTACCTAATACAGTCACCATAGAACCGGCTACTACATTGATACCATCCGTTTTTAAATCTTTTTTAGTCAGTTTATTTTTAAACGGGTAATTATCTGCAGTACCTTCAAAAACATGTGCATCAGGAACCATGATATCACCTTTATCTCCTTCTAGTATTCCTGCTTTACCCATGATGTTGATAGACTTCATGTTCATTAAATGCAGTTTACCATTTTCATCTTTGTATGGTTTCAACAACTCATCCATGGTTTCATAAGCCTGTTCTCCAAAAGCGTAGTCCATAACAATTAGCACTGGCTTTGTGTTTTCCTCGCTTTCGCGAAAGCTAACTGAACAAAAATCTACATCCATGTACTGGCACTGGGACATATCAAAAATTTGTACGTCTATATTAGTACCACTCTCGTCCTTGAGATAAGACATACCGTTTGCAAGAGCATGTTTTTTAATAGCGTCACGATCTTTCTTTGCGGCGTCATTACTAAGAGTCGCAAACAATTCCATACGGTCGCTATTTTTCAACTTTGCTTCTAGCGCTTTAGGTCCATAGAGTGAATTCATCACACTATGCAAGTTTGCACTAATGATATGTAATGGTCTGTCAAATAAGTTATGATCTACTAGATGCTGCTTGATACGTAACGCCCATTTATCGCCATGAATATGATGACCTAGGCGTTCTCTTAAAACAGGAGAGAATGTCACCAATCTCTTTTCCCCATCTAGGATCTCTTTCTTTGCAAGATTACCTAAATGATAGATGGTACTTAGAAACTGATGAGGATTTTTTGCAGTTGCAAAATCATTATAAACGCTCATCACTTCTTCAAATGTGCGACCCAAAATGGTCGCTACATGTGTTACGGCAACTTCTTTCTCTTGCTGTGTTAGTTTAGTTTTTCCTACAACTGCCTCAAGACATTTCCAGTCGCGAGTGGTACTACCATTATCACCAACTAGAACCTGCTTCATAATTTTATGAGATTCTATCATAAGAAAGGTAAGGTGTGTTAAGATGTCATAGATCTCTGAGCGACCACGAGTGACCTCAATATTCATCTGGTGCTTATCGATACGATAGCAGTTGCGACGTCTCTTTTTAGGGATAATCGCTTTAAAATGTGAGCCTTGATAGCCTTCGTCACTAGTTAAATTGATATAAGAACACTCTTCAATACCTTCTGGTAAACGGTCCATCACGTAAAGTAAACCGCTGAGCTCTATTTTCTCCTCAGCAATAGAACCATAGATTTCTGGTCTTAAGGTAAGTAGTGATTCTCTTAATGATTCTCCACTCACACCCATAGGTTTATAAAAGCCACGATTAAATAAATGTCGCATGGTTATATACATGCGCTCGATAGCATTTGTACTTTCTTGGGCTCTTGTGCGTGGTTCTACGTTAAGTATAGGCATATAATAAATTTCCTAGCAAAGATAGTTATTTAACTAGTCTATACAGCAATAACCACTTATAGCGGTTGTTATAAGATTGTAAAATTAATTATAGAAAATCAATCCAACTATAATTGCTCTAATACCTGAGCAATCTTACGATCATTAGAGAGTCGCGGTAACTTATTTTGTCCACCTAATTTCCCTATGGTTTTCATATATTGTTTAAAACCATTTTGAGGAACCTGACTCAAGACTAAAGGCTGTAGTATTTTACCTACTATAAGATCATCGTAATAGGAATTTTGTGCTCTCATTTTAAGGTCTAATGTTGTCTTAAACTCTTCCAGATCATTAGGTTGTTCACCAAATTCTATAAACCACTCGTGATATGGTAGTTGTCCATCTGGTGGCGCTAATTGTGGAGCAACGGTAAATTCATTAATTACCACATTATGAATTTGTGCCGCTTCTTTCATGGCATGCTCTACTTCTTTACCTATGACATGTTCTCCACTTGCACTTATATAATGTTTAATACGACCGGTAACAATAACCCGATAAGGATCAGTTGATGTGAAAGCGATAGTATCACCAATATTATAAGCCCATAAACCAGCAGTTGTAGAAATAATAAGCACATAATTCACACCTATCTCTACCTCACCTATAGTTAATCGTGGTGCATTTTCCTCAAAGAATTGATTTGCAGGAATAAATTCATAAAAAATTCCAGCATCTAAGAGTAAAAGCATGCCTTTTACATCTTGTTTATCTTGATATGCAAAAAACCCTTCACTGGCTGGAAAAAGCTCGATACTATCAACCTTTCTCCCTATAAGCTGCTCAAATTTAGGTCTATAAGGTTCAAAATTTACACCGCCATATATGAAGAGATTAAAGTTAGGAAATACATCTCCTACTTTCTTTCCCGTACGTTGTTTAATGCGCTCAAAATACATTTGTACCCAACTAGGGATTCCAGAAATAATACCCATATTCTCAGGTAAGGTTTCATCAATAATGGCTTCAACCTTAGTTTCCCAATCTTCAATACAATTTGTTTTCCATGATGGTAGACGATTTTTTTGTAAGTATCCTGGCACATAATGAGCGACAATACCACTTAATCGACCTAATTGCACACCATTTTTATCTTCCATCTCAGGACTACCCTGCAAAAAAATCATTTTATGATCGACAAAGGTAGCTTTACCAGTCTCGTGGATATAACTTAGAATTGCATTACGAGCCGCCTTTACATGCTCTGGCATGGACTCTTTTGTAATGGGAATATATTTTGCGCCACTAGTAGTTCCAGAAGTTTTTGCATAATATAACGGTTGACCTGGCCATAATATATCTGATTCTCCGGCCACAACTCTATCTACAAATGGCCTTAATTCTTCATAATCTCTTACTGGTACTTTATCAATAAAAGTAGCATGGGAATCTATATCTTGAAAAGAATGAGCCTTACCAAAAGCCGTATCTCGAGCAGTCTTAATGAGGTGTTTAAAAACTTTTTCTTGAGTAGCGACTGGTTGCGTTGACCATTTACGAGTTTGCCTATCTATAACGGCTGCAAATAGCTTTGCTGCAATTGATTTTATTGACATTATTGAAAGTTAATAAAATTAGTTGGGTCTTGTGGATAGCCATCCATCCACAATTCAAAATGTAAATGCGGTCCATTAGTCAATTCACCTGTATTACCTACGATCCCTATCACCTCACCAGCTTGCACTTGATCGTTTTGCTTTTTATTTAAAGTAGCCATGTGTTTATAAACAGTGATAACACCATAAGAATGTTCCATAAGTATGGTATTTCCCGTATCTGTGCTCCATCCTGCAAATATCACGGTACCATCTGCAGCTGCTTTTACAGGTGCATTTGCTGCCGATGTTATATCTACTGCATAGTGTTTCTTTTGAGCATTGAACTCATCAGATATTGTTCCTGTAACTGGTGTAAAGAAAATAAAGTTAGTTCGAGTGGTCGCTCCTTCTATTACATTGTATTTATCCTCACGATCTACCTCATCTCTCAACAGGCTGTCCTCTTCAATAGGCATCGTAAGATCCTCCTGATTTGCTGTTTCTATTTTTGCAATACTATCGATTCTAGCATATTCTGCAGCAGTAATATTACCACTTAATACCATTTGTATACGATCATATTTTTGTTGTTGTAATTGTATAGAAGTTAGTAAAGAGTCTGTTTTATTTTCTAGGGTTATGACATCTTTAGTAAGTTTTGTACTAGCATAACCAGGAATAAATTCTCTCAATGGAGTAAATGCAATTAAAACCGTGGTTAATCCAATAAGAATGATAGCAGATAGAACAGTGACGATAAAAACATTTAACCTCGTTAAGTTTAAAGAAAAGCGTTCTTCAAAAGTATCATCATTGAGTACCACCATGCGATAGCGATGCAGCCATTTTCTCTTAAGTTTTCCTTTTTCCTTTTTAGTAGCCATGAGCGTTTATAACGAAATTCAAAGATAAAATAATATAATAGCTCGCACGTTATTTCTATACAATGCTGTTCTTACTAATCTTAACTTTAAGTATGCTTTAAAATTGTCTTATTTAGGATAATTATAGGTAGCTAGAAATGGGCTAACCTTCTACTTTTTATAAAATAAGTAATTTTAACGTCATTATTAAAAGTTTGAAAGAGTTCATTGTATCTTTGTAATGTTTTTAAAACACATATTATGTTAGCAAACTTTATTTTAGGAATGCCTGGTTATGGTAGTATTATATTAATAGCGCTAGTAGTGTTATTGATTTTTGGAGGTAAAAAAATACCAGAATTAATGCGCGGTCTAGGTGGTGGAATTAAAGAATTTAAAGACGCTACTAAGGAAGACAAAGCAAATAATGATCAAATAGACTCTAACAACTAGTCTAAATCATATTTTATAAAAAAGCCCTTTCAATTAAATTGAAAGGGCTTTTTTTAATTAAATCATTATATATCTTTTAATCTTCTTGTGATATAAACTTCACACTTTTCAATATCGATTCTAGTTCAAAAAGGTAATTACGTTGCTTTGCACTAGGTGCAAAAATATAACCTTCAATAATTAACCAATTATTCTTTTCTTCGTTATAAATCGCATAATTCAAAAAAGGTCCAGACATAAACTGTCCACTTACTTCCCATAATCCTTTAGTTTCATAAGCAAACTTACCGTCTACTTGACTTTCATTAACATAAGGAGAGAAAGCACGTTCAGTTATAAATTCACCTTTATCCACAGGAACTTTTAAAGAACCTACAGAGTCTCTTACCTTAGTAATACTAGCTACTACATTAGAATCTTGTGGAATTTTATCACGATTTACTTCATAAATCATAATATCCATGGTACCTTCCTTAATATTACGTCGCAACCAGAAAAAATCTTTATCGTCTGGTGCTGCATATCTATATGATCTAGGTGCGATTAGTTCAATATTAAATCGTTCCTTAATCTGATCTATATTAAGCGCTACTTTTTCCATCAAGCGTTGCTTTTCTTTGATCTCTCCATCGTTAAAGATGGTTTTAATTTGTTGTGCATTAGTAATAATTTGCTCAATAATTCCAGCAGCGTCTTTACCTCTAATGATAACACCGGTCTGTGGATTTGCATATAAACCAGTAGTAACATTTACACCAGGTTCTTTATTAGATACTTCAACTTTTAAGTAGTTACGATTCTTCATCAACAGCCCTGCAAAAGAATCTGGCTCAATCTGATTAAGGGAAAACTGTGGTTCTTCTCGTACTAATCCATCTACTGGTGCGGCTAGAATTTGTCTAATACTATCACCTACTTCATTCTCCCATAATTCATTTTCAATCACTAGTAGAATATCATTCATTCTACCGGCGCTATCTGTTACAATTACCGGCGCATCATTACAACCAGTTAATGTAATCATTGCGAGAAATATGTAAACTATCGATCTCATAAGAGTATTATTTAAGTTTTAAAGTAGTGCCTGGTTGTAAATCTTCGGTTTTACCAGGATTCAATTTTCTAATTTGAGCAATAGTTATGCCATAGGTGTTTGCTATTTTCCATAAGCTATCACCACTTTTTACTTTGTAATTACCAGGTGCTTTTTTTGTGTTTGAAGCACTACTGGTAACGGGCCTTCTGGGATGAATATATAATCGCTGTCCTATTTTTAAATTATTGTTACGTAGACTGTTCCACCTTTTGAGCTGGCTTACTCTTACACCATATCTATTAGCAATTTTACCTAAATAGTCTCCACTTTTAACACGATAAACTACACGTGACTCTGCTTTAACGAGTTCTGGTAATGGCTTTTCTTTTTTGTCGAATTCTGCTTTCGCGAAAGCGTATACCGCATCCTCACTACTCACAAATTTCCCTGCTGCTCTTACCGGCAATCTCAAATAATAATTTCTACCAGAAACCGCTGGAATAATGTCTAATTTATAGCTGGGATTATGAAATTGTATAGTTTCAATATCTTCATCAGTAAATTGAGCAACGTGATCTAAAGAAATCATTTTCTTTACTCGTATCGTGTCTGTCGCAATTGTTTTATAAGCGGTTTGCGCAGGTTGAAAACCATGCTCGCTGGCATATGTGTATAAATATACCATAGCTTGAAAAGCTGGCACATATCCTGCTGTCTCACGTGGTAAATATGGTCTTAGATTCCAATAGTTTTTATATCCACCACTACGTCTAATAGCCTTATTTACATTTCCAGGACCAGAATTATAAGCTGCCAAAGCCAAATCCCAATCTCCATAAATATTATATAAACTCTTTAAAAATTTACAAGCAGCTTCAGTAGATTTAATAGGATCCATGCGTTCATCTACATAAGAATTTACTTGAAGATCAAAATCACGGCCTGTTGCAAACATAAACTGCCATAATCCAGTAGCTCCTACACGACTTTTGCTCTAGGATCTAGTGCACTTTCTACTACAGCTAGATACTTCATCTCTAATGGTATATCATATTTATCTAGCATCTCCTCAAATAGCGGAAAATAATAATCACTCAAAGTCATTAAGCGTTCCATATAGATACGCTGGTGACTCAGCTTTTTATTAATTAATTGCTCTAATACAGGATTGTAATCTATTTGAAATGGTGTGCTCTCATTAATACGTTTCAGACGTGCTTTAAGTGTGTCTGTAGGCAAGGATTTCATGACAGCTTCACTATAGTCCATTTGTATAACTTCATCATACATGTAATCATACATGTCATTATTATACAATTCTTTAAGTAATTTCTCGTCAAATTCGTCAACCTCTGGATATTCATTAATACCAGCATCAGTCACTGTTAATACAGGTATACTAACGATCGCAGTACTATCTATTACTATTTCTGTAACAGGCTTAATTGTATCTGATACTGATAAAGCTTGCTGTTCTTGTTGCTGATTTTTTTTGAACTCCTCATAGGTGATGATACGACTAGAAGTACTTGTACTATCTGGTGTAACTTGCGCTACTGACCCCATAGAAATCGCAAAAAAGATGAAAAAGAATTTATACATGTAATGATTTAAGTATTAGTCCAATATGGCTGCAATACCAGGAAGTGTTTTACCTTCTAACATTTCTAGCATGGCACCACCACCAGTAGATACATAGCTTACTTGATTATCAAAACCAAATTGTTTTACTGCAGCTACAGAGTCACCACCACCTACTAAAGAAAATGCTCCAGCAGCAGTAGAAGCAGCAACAGATTTCCCTAGTGATATAGTACCATGTGAAAAAGGTTCGAGTTCAAATACACCAGCAGGACCATTCCATAGAATAGTTTTAGCTTGCATTAATACGGTATGAAATTCTGATCTAGATTTTTCACCTATATCTAATCCCATCCAACCATTAGGAATCTCATCTATAGCGGCGTTATCCATCGTTGCATGCTCAGAAAAGGCGTCTGCAGTAATAGCGTCTACAGGTAAATGAATATTTGTGTTTTTTGATTTAGCTTTTTCAAGAATTTCTAAAGCTAGTCCCATTTTATCATCCTCACATAGAGAATCACCTATTTTACCACCTTGTGCTTTAATAAAAGTATAAGCCATACCACCAGCGATGATTAAATCATCTACTTTATCTAATATATTTTCAATAACTGTAATCTTAGATGAAACTTTTGCACCACCTAATATGGCTACAACAGGTTGATCTGGAGTTTCTAATACTTTATTTAAACTCTCTATTTCTCGTGTCATTAAGTGACCAAAGCACTTTTCTTCAAAGTATTGAGCGATAATTGCAGTTGAGGCATGTGCTCTATGTGCAGTACCAAATGCGTCATTTACGTATACATTTCCTAATTGAGATAACGCTTTCGCGAAAGCGGAATCACCAGCAGTTTCTTCACTATGAAACCTTAAGTTTTCTAATAAAAGAACCTCGCATGGTTGTAGGTTTGCAGCTGCTTGTTGAGCGGCATCTCCTATAGTATCTTCTACAAATTTCACTTGAACACCTAGAATGTCAGTCGCAGCGGCAACGATATGCTTCAAAGAGAATTCTTCTTGATTTCCTTTAGGACGACCTAGATGTGACATTAATATTACAGATCCTTCATCTTCTAATATTTTAATAATCGTATCCTTTGCAGCATGGATACGTGTCGTATCTGTAACCTCAAAATCATCATTGAGTGGTACATTAAAGTCTACTCTTACTAAAGCTTTTTTATCTTTAAAATTGATATCGTTAATCGTCTTCATAGTTATATGTTGTGAATGGTCACAAATATAGCGGTTATGATACAACCTCGCGCCTATACTTTTATATTTGCAGTATGCGATATCAAGATATCATAGGTCTAGAACATCTTAAAAGACATTTACAAACAACCGTTCAAAACGGTAGAATTGCACATGCGCAGTTGATGGTAGGTCACACTGGTAGTGGTGTTTTACCTCTAGCTCTAGCTTATGCAAGGAGTATATTGTGTAGCGATGATAAGGAAAGATGTAATGCACAAATGGATCAAATTGCGCATCCAGATCTACATTTTGCTTATCCAGTTGCAAATAATGCTAGGATTAAAACTAAGGCTGTATCTGATGATTTTATTACAGAATGGCGAGAATTTTTAAAAACCCAGCCATATGGAAGTCTAGCAGACTGGTATCAAACTATAGAAATTGAAAAAAAACAAAGCAAGATAGGTGTAGATGAGGCGAAGAGAATAGTTTCTAAATTAAGTCTTAAGTCCTATGAAGGCGGATACAAAGTATTAATAATTTGGGGTGCAGATAAATTAAATACCGAGGCTTCAAACAAATTATTGAAACTGATTGAAGAACCACCAGCTAAAACGGTTTTCTTACTTATAGCTGAAGATGAAGATCAAATCATTAACACTATAAAGTCTCGATGTCAACTTTTACATGTTCCTAAATTAAATAGTGAATCCATAGCAAATGGATTGATAGAAAGAAATGGACTTGAAATAACGCGTGCTCAACAAATCGCAAGGCAATCTAATGGTGATTATAATAAAGCTGTACAGTCTATTAACAATATTTCTGAAGATATAGATTTTGAGAAATGGTTTGTTACATGGGTACGTACGGCATTTGCTGCGCGTGGGCGCAAGTCTGCAATCAACGATTTAATTGCGTGGGCAGATATGATAGCCGCTACTAATCGAGAAACTCAAAAACGCTTTTTACTTTATTGTCTAGAATATTTCAGACAAGCAATGCTACTTAATTATAAGGCAAATAGTGCGGTTTATTTAACACCACAAATGCCAGATTTTAAATTAGAAAAGTTTGCTCCATTTATAGAAGGTCATCGTATACAACCTATAAGTGATGAGATAGAGAAGGCTATATACCATATTGAAAGAAATGGTAATGGTAAAGTTATTCTAACAGACCTAGCAATAGGACTTACTCGTCTTATTCATAAATCTGCTTAAAAGTAGTTAACCTGTTGAAAATTAGGAATTAATTATAAAAAGGTATTAATTTTACCTTTCGTTAAAAATTCTTTCTGTTGATTACTTATTCTGGTCCTATTTTAATTCTAGTTTTTTTACTTCTGACGATAATTATTTCAGCTTATGAAAAATTATTTGTTTGGAATAAGACTCTTAAGGATTATATAGAAATGTACAAAAATCATCTTCCACCATTTCTAGTAAAATTATCCTTAATCATCATTTTAGGTCTAGAGATAATAGTGACCTCTTTTCTAGCCTTAGGTATTTATGATTTAATAATAGATCAAGATATTGCTCTAAGTGAAATAGGATTAATAATTACAGGTATTTTATTTTTAATTCTTCTCATCGGGCTTAGAATTCTACAAGATTATAGAGGTGCTGGAAGAACGGCTATATATTTTCTTCTTGTTGTTTTTGGGCTATTTTGGATACAATCAATATAACCTATCAGTAAATTAATTAGTATAATTTAAACTTATTAAAAATTGATTAATTAAAGTAGATTAAACAATGGTTCTAAAAAAAACAAGGGTTTATATTGAAGTTAACTTAAAAAGCGCTTAAAAAGGCTTAAAGTCCTTTTTTAAGGACGTAAACTAGTGAAGATGGCTCTTTAGAGAACAATGCTACGCAATTCGATAAAAAACCTATCCATACACCAAAAAGAAAAGGAAATTTTCTTTTCTGATAACGAGCAGATAATATGGATACATAAAAACTGTCAAACCACATAGGTTTAGTTTCTATGAGCTCGAAATCATCTTGAAAGATAATTCCTATAGACTCTTTATTAAAGTGATATAAATGCCTAGGCACATCAAAACCTGCCCAGTGTTGCTTAAAATATTTTGCATCATAGGAATTGTAATTTGGCAATGCTAATATCAAAATACCATCTTTAGTAAGCCAGTTTTTAATTTGATTAATTTGATCACCAAAATCTCGAACATGTTCCAAAACATGGTACATACTAATCACTTTAATACTGTCAGAACTTATAGAGTCTGTATTATCTAATAATTCTACACCTTTCTTAGTGGCAACAGATCTTGCTTTTTCACTAGGCTCATAACCTATAGCATCCCAACCATCATTTTTTAACACGCCTACTACATCTCCTACTCCAGCACCTATGTCCAATATTTTTCCTTTTTGAGCATAACCTGCAATTAATCGTTTCTTACTTCTAAGATTCCATTTTTTTGCAAATTGATAGCACTTGGCAAATAAAGAACTTTGAGAATCATCATGAGATAGATAATCCTCACTTTCATAATAAACTTCTAAAAGCTCTGGTTGAGGAATAGTTTTAAGAACTCCAGAAGAAGGATCTTTATAAAGTTCAAATGATTCTTGAGTTAAAAAATAGTCCTTTAAAGAAAGAAAATGCTCTGAGTAATTATTGTTTTTTTTCATTGTTTCACGTGAAACTATCTGCCCATATGTACTAATAACACCGAAATATCACTAGGAGAAACTCCAGAAATACGAGATGCTTGGGAGACTGTTGCTGGTTGGATTGTAGTTAATTTTTCGCGTGCCTCATAGGAAAGAGACTTAATGGATTTAAAATCATAATCAGATGGAATTTTCACATTTTCTAATCTGTGTAATTTATCAGCATTATCTTTTTCTTTTGCAATGTAGCCAGCATATTTGACATGAACCTCAACTTGTTCTAAAATGTCGTCATCTAAATCATTCTCCTTTAAATAGCCTTTAACCTGAGAAATCGTCTTAATATCTTCAAGATTCACCTGTGGTCTAGAAAAAACTTTAAACAACTTATCATTCTGAGTCACTTGTTTACTACCCTTAGCAACTAACAGATTGTTCATCTCTTTGAAATCATAACTTGTATCCCGTAAAAACTGAACCATTTTTTCCGATTCAGTTGCTTTACGCTCAACTCTTTTAAGAGATTCATCAGTTACAATACCTAAATCCACAGCTCTAGGTGTTAACCTTAAATCTGCATTATCTTGTCGTAACAAGGTTCGATATTCAGCTCGTGATGTAAACATTCTATAAGGTTCCTCGGTTCCCTTAGTTATTAAATCATCAACAAGCACACCAATATAAGCTTCATCTCTTTTTAGAATGAATGGCTCTTCTTCTCTTATTTTACGAACTGCATTTATACCAGCCATTAGGCCTTGAGAAGCGGCTTCTTCATATCCTGTAGTACCATTTATCTGACCAGCAAAATATAAACCATCAATGAGCTTAGTCTCTAACGTATGTTTTAATTGAGTAGGTGGAAAATAGTCATATTCAATAGCGTAACCTGGTCTGAAAAACTTTACTTTTTCAAAACCTACTACACTACGTAAAGCTTTAAACTGTACATCTTCAGGAAGTGAAGTGCTAAAGCCATTAACATACACTTCACAAGTATTCCAACCTTCTGGTTCTACAAATAATTGATGCCTGTCTTTATCAGCAAAACGATCGATTTTATCTTCGATACTAGGACAATATCGAGGACCCAAAGATTTGATTCTGCCATTAAACATAGGCGATCTATCAAATCCTTCACGTAACAAATTATGAACTTCAGGACTTGTATAGGTCATATGACAATCTCTTTGATTTTTCAACGAAGAGGTCAGATTACTATAACTAAATTTTGATGTAACGGCATCACCAGGTTGCGGTTCCATTTTAGAATAGTCTAAAGAACGACCATCAACTCTAGGAGGAGTTCCCGTTTTCATCCTACCAGACTCAAATCCTAAATCAACTAATTGACCAGTAATTCCAGTAGAAGCGCGCTCGCCTGCTCTACCACCACCAAATTGCTTATCGCCGATATGTATCAGTCCATTTAAGAAAGTACCGTTGGTAAGGACTACAGCTTTAGATCTGATTTCGATTCCTAAAGACGTACGAACACCAACAACTTTTTCATCTTCAATAATTAATCCGGCTACCATCTCTTGATAAAAATCCAACAGCGGTATAGCTTCTAATTGCATACGCCATTCTTCAGAAAAACGCATTCTGTCATTCTGGGTTCTAGGTGACCACATTGCAGGACCTTTAGATTGATTAAGCATTTTAAACTGAATAGCACTTTTGTCTGACACTATTCCACTTAATCCTCCTAAAGCATCAATTTCTCTGACAATTTGCCCTTTAGCAATACCACCCATTGCAGGATTACAAGACATTTGCCCTATAGTCTCAAGATTCATAGTAACCAACAATGTACTTGAACCCATATTAGCAGCGACCGCAGCAGCTTCACTACCAGCATGTCCTGCACCAACAACTATTACATCATATTCTCTATCAAACATACCTATTGTTTCACGTGAAACATATTAATTTTTTCATCTTCTTTTAAACGCATTATAACTTTTTCCTCATCCAATTTATCTCCATAGCCTAACAGATGAAGCAAACCATGTGCCATTACCCTAAGTAACTCCTCAGTAAAAGTTACTTGAAAATCTGAAGCGTTTTCCTTAACCCTATCTATAGAAATATAAATTTCGCCATGAATGAGTTGGTCATCACAATAATCAAATGTGATAATATCTGTAAGAGTATCATGATTTAAATACTGTTGATTGATATCTAATAGAAATTCATCAGTGCAGAAAACATAAGATAAATCGCCAATAGATTTATTTTCAGAAGATGCAATAGCATCCAACCACTTAGAAAAATAAATCTCATCAGTTAATTTAAAATCAAATTGATAATTAAAGTCCACCATCTTCTTTAAAATACTCCTTTACTTTCGCTTTATATTCTTGCTGCAAAGGTAGTACTTGTCTATTTAAAATCTCCTTACTATTAAAATACAAAGAAGCGTCTGGAAGATCTGACTTAGTGGTATTATTATAATCCTTAAAATTAGTGTTTGCTTCTCTTTGATCTTCTTTTCCTTGCTGTAAACCAGCATCCTTTAATTTCAATAAATCATGTTGTATTTCCATCATTTGATTTTGAACATCACGATTAAAACCTTGATCCAACAACTTACGTTCCACTGCCTTCATTTTATCAGTAATTTCATCAACTAAACCTTCCAATCCTTCCTGACGGATCATATCTTCTAATTGGTTTCTTAACTCTTGCTGTTTCTTGTAAATTTCATAGATTCTAGCACTTTCTTCTTCAGATTCTTTATAGCCACCTTGTTCATCACCTGAACCATCACCTGAACTATTACCGCTGTTGCTACCATCGCCGTTGGATCCTTCACCATTAGAACCTTGACCGCCCTGACCGCTATTACCGCCTTGACCAGATTCGCCAGTACTTCCATTACCATCTTTACCGCCTTGCCCACTATCACCACCTTCTCCAGACTGTCCGCCTTCTCCAGATTGTCCTTCCTGACCATCTTTGCCGCCTTGGCCAGGCGGACCTGATTCTCCAGGTTGTCCTTCACCTGGTTTCTTTCCTTCACCGTCACCAGGTTTTTTACCATCATCACCTTCCTTACCATCACCACCATCTTTCATCAAAGATTCCTGTTTTTTTATAATATCAGGTAATTGAAAACCTGAACTTTGACCTTCTCCAGGTTCACCTTCACCTTTGCCAGGTAAAGCCATAGCATTATTCATAGCATCCATGGCACTACTTAATAAGTTAGCAAGCTTATTAGCACTATTTAATGTAAATTGTTGAGATATTTGACCCTTATTCATCTCAAAATCACTTAGTTGTACTAAAGATTTATCAATATAGTAATAAATATCAGTTACTTCTCGATTGATATCAATTCCAACCTCAGGATTACGAGAAGCTAAAGCAAATAAACTATCATCAACATGCTTAAATGCTTTTTCTAAATCTTTTTGGACTTTTAGTTTTTTACCAAAATTTGGACTGTTCCTATTCAAATTCTTAACACCATTAAGGACGTTTTCTTGCTCCTTTGAAAATACAATCAGATTATCTAATATCTGTCTAAGCATATCTGCGTCTTCTTTCAATTTTTCAGATTTACCAGAACTCAATTGCGCTTGCATTGCTTGAGCTTGTTGCTTCATTTTATCTGCAGCACTCTTTTGCTTTTTCTTGGCATCTTGTGTTTTAGAATTATCCAGATCCTCGCTAGATTGTTGTTGTTCTTCCTTTATCTCTGGAGAATTAAGTGGATCAAAATCTAACTTCATCGGCTTTTTAAGACCATTGTTTTCTTTCTCTAGTTCCTGTAATTCCTTTTCCCAATCTTTGTATTCCTGATTTAAAGAATCTTGTTCGGACTTTTTATTCTTTTCACCTTGCTTTTTAGATTGTTCCTCTTGCTTATCAGATAAATCTTTAAGCTTATCTATCATTTGCTCATACTTTTGAGTCACATAATACATTTTAGTGAGCTCTAGTAATTGTTTCAAATTACGTTTTTGTTGTTTTGAATTCTTTTGAGCTTTCTCAATTTTTTCTTTAAGATCTTCTTTACTTAGTTTATCCTGATACTCTTGTAGTTCTTTAAGTAACTCTTCATTTTTTTTAATTTCCTCTTCACTTTGTTGAAGACGTTCTTTAAGAGCATCTTTCATAGGATCTTTATCAGGATTAGATTTCTCTAGGTTATCCCTCATTTTCTCCATTTGTTGACGCATTTCACGTTCTTGATCTTGTTGATTCTTTAGAGCTTGTTCTAACTTCTTTTTATCGTTAAAGCCACGTTGTTTCTTCTCAATTTGTTCTTGACTTATTTCCTTTAATTCTTCTTGTTGTTTTTCTTGTTCTTGTAGTGATTTTTCTAACTCTTCTAAAGATTTTTTTTGATCTTGTAATTGTTGCTGTTCTTCTTCTTCTTTGGTTGATTTTTTAAAACCAAAAACTTGACTTTTTGAGCTCTTAAAGTTATTAACAGCATCATTATCAATTACTTCAAAATAGAATTGATAATCTATTCCACCAATTAAAGGCAGATTACCAGGAAAAGTGAACAAAAATTGGTCAAATGTTCCACGATTTTTACCTAACTCATAAATCTGTTTATTTGAACTATCCTGACTATCAAAATAAACTAGTTGTATTTTCTTAATACCATAATCATCTGCTGCCTGACCTCTAAAATAAAGTACACTATTTTGTATACTGTCTTTCTTCATTTCCATTGTTAATTCTGGATACTCATCTTTGGATACTTCAATTTTAAAGTTTAATTCTTCAAAATCTTTAACATGATTATTACTGGTTGAAATAGCATATTTAATTGGTTTTAATATCGCTTTCGCGAAAGCGAAATCATTACCATCTTTTTCAAACGACTCTACAGCGTTAGTATATTTAAAATCTACATGGTCTGTGGCAGCGGTTTCTAACTTCCAGGTAATCTTAGTTCCCTGTGGAACCAAAGCGTTTCCTGTGCTTTTTATAACCTCATCTTTCTTACCCGTGTAAGATGGATAGTCCATCACCAACTGAAATTTATTAATGGAAGGAACATCATCAACAGTAAGTTCAAAATTTTCACTACGCACTTCATTTGCTTTAAGATAAAATGGAGTATCTGTCAATGGATTAGTAAATACAAAACTAAATCTTCCCGGAGCTTCTTGAGTTAAGTAATAAGTTTGATTATTGAAGTTTATACTTGCGTTTTCTGGGATTGTTCTTCCAGCAACTTCTACATTAAGTTTAAAGTCACGTTTTTGTAAGGTGTTTAAATCTTCATTAAGTAACTTAAAAGTAAATGGTGCTGGTGGTATATACTCATTATTAAAATCTGCGACACGTTTTGAACTTTCTGTGATGACATCATTATTACCTGTAAAAAAAAGTGCGGCTATTATTAAAACAGGAATGGCAAGATATTTAAGGTAAGCACTATTTTTTTTAAAGTCTATTGCAAGAGAAAATGGTATCGGTTTTAACTCTTCGCTTTTTTGATTAATACTAGCCCAGGTAAGCTCATCATCACCTCCATTTTTATGTAATTGTAAAACATTAATCAACTTATCTGACACTTCGGGAAAATGAGTTCCTATTATCGAACTAGCATCCCTAAAATCAATACCTGAAAATAGTTTTAAAAGTCTGGCTATTGGAATCCCAACAAATTTGAACAGTAACGCTACTTGCACTACTATAAATAGACCAAATAATATCGTTCTACCTAATGAACTTAACCATAGAAAATGTTCTATTACTACGGTAAATAAAAAATAAAGTAATCCTATAGCTAAAAATAAAATCACACCACGGATGATCTCATTAGTATAGTATTTTTTAATAAAACGTTTGAGCTTGTGCTCTATGATTTGAAAGTTATTCATTACTTCTTATGTCGTCTATGTAGGGTAAATATAACGCAATGGGCACTATGTTTATGATATAGTGTATATTGAACATATTTAATTTAATTATGAAACCTATCGGATTATAAGTTGATAACGATGAAAGATCTCAAATATCTTACCGCATATATCGTTCCTATTCTGAGTGTTCTCGGTATTTATTATAGAGGATATTCTCTTTATATTACACCATTAATGGTTTTCACAATTGTTCCATTAATTGAACTAGTCATGCCTTCCTTAACTAATAACCTAGATGAAGCTAGTAAAGAAAGTAAATTAAAAAATAAATTCTTTGATATTCTACTTTGGTTAAATGTACCCATCATATTTAGTGTGCTTTTTTATGGGTTATTCACATACTCCACGGGTGATTTTCATACTTATGAAACAGTAGGTTTAGTTTTTTCACTAGGAATAGTTGCAGGTAGTAATGGTATTAATGTCGCTCATGAATTGGGTCATAGGCAAGATTCTATAGAACGTTATCTAGGTAAAATATTACTATTACCTAGTCTATACATGCACTTTTATATTGAGCATAACTATGGACACCATGTTAATGCCGCTACACCAGAGGATCCAGCTACTGCACGATTTAATGAAAATCTATATGCTTTCTGGTGGCGTTCTGTAACCCAACAATATATTAACTCTTGGCGTATTCAAAATCGACTATTAAAAGGAGAAAACCAGTCGTTTTTTACCTTGAAAAATGATATGTTTTGGTACTTAATTATTCAAATAAGTTATTTAGTATTGATAGGTATTTCCTTTTCATGGATGACTACAGTTGTAGCCTTATGTATAGCAATAGTAGGTTTCAGTTTACTTGAAATTATCAATTATCTTGAACATTACGGACTAAGAAGAGTCCAAAAGAAATCAGGTCGATATGAAGTGGTAAAAGAAATACATAGTTGGAATTCTAATCATGTACTGGGCAGAATTTTACTTTATGAACTTACTAGACATAGTGATCATCATTATAGAACTAATAAGAAGTATCAAGTTTTAGATTATCATAGAGAAAGTCCACAACTACCCTATGGATATCCCACGATGATGGTTATTGCAACAATACCACCTTTATGGTTTTCAATTGTTAATAAACATGTCCCGCGAGAAATGATAGAAATGTCATCTTAAAAATGTATTTGATTATTTAATTGTTCTTCATTTGAGATTAAATCAATCTTTATAATCGCTTAATGCATCATTTACAAATATTATCTTTGTTGCCTTAAAAAACGGCTATAATGAGCACTTCAGTAAGAGTAAGATTTGCACCTAGTCCTACAGGACCATTACATATAGGTGGCGTTAGAACAGCATTGTTCAATTATTTATTTGCAAAAAAACATAACGGTACTTTTGTACTACGTATAGAAGATACAGATCAAAATAGATATGTAGAAGGTGCTGAAGATTACATAGTTAACGCTTTAAAATGGTGTCAAATCCCATATGATGAAGGACCGGGAAAAGAAGGAGACTGTGGACCTTATAGACAAAGCGAACGCAAATCAATGTACAAACAATATGCACTAGACCTTATAGAAAATGGTGCTGCCTATTATGCTTTTGATACTGCGCAAGAATTGCAAACGGCTCGTGAAAATGCAGAAGCAAAAAAGGAAACCTTTATATACAATCATAACAATCGTAACGATTTTACCAATTCACTTACCTTATCTAATGATGAAGTAAAAGAGCGTATCAATCGTGGAGATGATTATGTGATTCGTTTTAAACCAGAGTTGAAAACGCTACACATGTTTGATGAAATCCGTAAAGGGATTGAAATAGACACCTCACTTATCGATGATAAAGTACTTTTCAAAAGCGATGGAATGCCTACTTACCACCTTGCTAATGTGGTAGACGACCATGATATGAAAATTTCTCACGTGATACGTGGTGAAGAATGGCTGCCTAGCATGGCGTTACATGTATTACTTTATGAAAGCTTTGGATGGGACAGACCTAAATTTGCTCACCTACCATTAATCCTAAAACCTACAGGTAAAGGAAAATTAAGTAAACGTGATGGTGATAAAATGGGCTTTTCAGTATTCCCTCTGGAATGGAAAGATCCTAAAAGTGGAGAAGTTTCTACAGGTTTTAAACAAGATGGCTTTCTTCCAGAATCGATGATAAATATCCTGGCATTTCTAGGATGGAATCCAGGAACTGAACAAGAGATTTTCAGCCTTGATGAATTGGTTCAAGCCTTTAGTCTTGATAAAGTAAATAGTTCTGGTGCAAAATATGATCCAGAAAAAGCAAAATGGTTTCAACAACAATGGTATGTTGCACAAGATGATGCTGTTATAGGTGCCGCTTTTGCGAAAGCGTTAGAAGAAAAAGGTATCGATTATGGATCACAGGATTATGTGAATATAGTTTGTGGTCTAGTGAAAGAACGTGCTGTTTTTACAGAAGATCTTTTTGAACTGGCTGGTTTCTTCTTTACTGCACCTGACTCTTATGATGAAAAAGCAGTTAAAAAAGCTTGGAAAGAAGATACTTCTAACATCATGACAGATGTGATTAAAATTATTGAAGATTGTACAGATGATAGCGCTACTGGTCTAAGTACCGCAGTTAAAGGCTGGATTACTAGTCAAGAAATGGGCTTTGGTAAAGTAATGATGCCGTTAAGACTATCATTAGTAGGTAGTTTGATGGGACCTGATGTGTTTGAAATTGCAAGTATGATAGGTAAAAATCAAACTATCGCTCGCATTCAACATGCTATAAAGAAGTTATCTTAAAAATAAAAGCGAACTCCAGCGGTGATATAACTCATATTACCGTTGAGTTCTTCGCTTAGAGCGTTCTTACCATTTAAAACATCTAAAAATGCATAGTGATAATGAGCAGAAAATCTGATCTGATCTGATCCTCCACTTAAGCCTACAATACCATTAATATTAACGGGTGATGTTTCTTGAAAAGAAGATACAGTAACAGCACTACTTCCTGTAATTATACTGTCTTCATATCTTTTATTTGCTACTTTAAATTCACCATTAAAGGATACGGCAGGTCCTACTTCTAATGATAAGTAATCTCTATTTTCAATTTTATAAGCCCATAGTAACTTTACCTCTGCACCTATAACACTCATATCTATATCATCAAGTGTTAACGCTTCTTGAACAGAAAATTTATTATTAAAAAGGTGTATTCCAAAAATCATATCCCAATAAGGTCTAGAAGATCCTCTGGTTTCTAATCCAGCGCTCCACCCTACTTTACCATCTACCGCTACATCATCAGTGTTTAAACTAAAAAAAGTAGCATCTAGGGCTATACCTAATCTATTATTTGAAGCTTGTCTTCTTTGAGCCTGAGCAACTATATTGAAACCACAAATGAAAATAATAATAAATAAACTTCTCATAATTAAATTAAAAGCTAAACATAATAATAAAAGAGCTCAGAGACTTCATAGAAAGCAATCTAATCTTATTAATGTTTACCTTAGCTGTAAATTCTTTCAAATAAGTATCATGAAAAATATACTCCTTACTCTATTTATTCTCATCCCGTTTATTTCTATAGCTTCAAAGTATTATCCAGGAAAAGCTGTGAAAACTGACGGTACCGAATTAATAGGTTATTTTCAATTTCCTGATCACTCGATGGTTAAAACCATAAAATATAAATCATCCTTAGAAAGTAAAAATGAAAAGCTCAAATCCAAAAATTTACAGTCAATAGAAATCACAAATAATAATGACACCGTTATTACATATGAGATGAGATTCAGTAAGGGATACAAGTTATTCGGAGGTAAAAAAATGAAAAGAAGTAAAAAGGCTTCTTGGTTTAAATTATTGGAAAAAAATGAAAATGGAATTTCAGTATATAGTGGTGAGGTAAAAAGCTCTAATCCAGACGGTCAATTTGCAACAACAAGCTATACATCTTTTACTTATATCTTATTCCCAAAGGATAAGGATGTTATAATGATAGAATTGCAGAACACACAGAAGCTAATAGCTAAAATGAATTTTTACAAGGCTTTTGTTAAAAAGGTAGAAGTATATTTCGAAGATATTTGTCCAGAAATATCTTCTCATATTACCAAAGAACTTTATAAAGAAAAAGGTGTTTTTCTTTTACCTGAACTCTATGAACAACATTGTAAATAAGATGGCTTATTGTAACAAATAAAGATATCGTTAGACTAATTGTACTGTATCTTTAAACAAACTTAAAACACTAACTATGGGACAATTAATTTTTCCAATTTTAGGAGTAATCATACTTCTACTAATTTTCAGTTCATTTTTTACGGTAAAGCAACAAACAGCTGCTCTTATTGAGCGTTTTGGAAAATTTACCAGTATGCGTCATTCTGGACTCCAGTTTAAAGTGCCATTAATTGATAAAATTGCAGGACGTATTAATCTTAAAATTCAACAACTAGATGTAATTGTTGAAACTAAGACAAAAGATGATGTATTTGTTCGTCTTAAAATATCTGTACAGTTCCAGGTTAGAAGAGAAAAAGTATATGATGCTTTCTATAGATTACAAAACCCACATGACCAGATAACATCATATGTATTTGATGTAGTACGTGCTGAGGTTCCTAAAATGAAACTAGACTACGTTTTTGAAAAGAAAGATGATATTGCTATTGCTGTAAAACGTGAATTGAACGAGGCAATGATGGATTATGGATATGACATCATTAAAACGCTTGTAACAGACATTGATCCAGATATACAGGTAAAGGCAGCTATGAATCGTATTAATGCAGCAGAGCGCGAGAAAACAGCTGCTGAGTATGAAGCTGAAGCAGATCGTATCAAGATTGTTGCAAAAGCACGTGCCGAGGCTGAATCTAAACGTTTACAAGGTCAAGGTATCGCAGATCAACGTCGTGAAATCGCTCGTGGATTAGAAGAAAGTGTTGATGTTTTAAATAACGTAGGTATCAATTCTCAAGAGGCAAGTGCTTTAATAGTGGTTACTCAACATTATGATACTTTACAATCTTTAGGTGAAGAAACTAATTCTAACCTTATTCTTTTACCTAACTCACCACAAGCTGGTAGTGATATGTTAAACAACATGATTGCTAGTTTCACTGCAAGTGCACAAATAGGTGAGCAAATGAAAAAGACTAATAAAAATAAAGAAGGAGATGAGGCTAATGGAAAAGATGATTCAGATGGATGGCAAGATTAATCTTATAAATCTATTTTATTAAATAAAAAAAGCACCGCAATAGCGGTGCTTTTTCATTTCTTTTTCAATGCAATTTTATCTTCCTATCAATTTGTTAACCGTTTTAAGAATCACCGCTTTCTTTGCAATAGAACTTACAATGTTAGTTAATACTGATACTGCAGAGAAGCTTTCTTTTACTTCATTAAGATTAAGTTTCATGGTCTCTTGATCAACCTGCTTTTGCAGTTGTAAATACCTTAAATCTCTATCTATTTCATCAAAACTATTGTAAACTCTCATACTTATCGATTTTTATATCCTCATTTGAATTGAAGAATTGCTGGCTAGTTTTTCGCAGTAAACTTTTTTCAATGACTGGTTTCATAAATATAGCCACCAGTATAACTAAAAGGAAATAAAATAGACCAACTATTAAATATCCTAAAGCATCATTATCTAATAAGTCACCTATGTAGACACTAGCTGCTAGACTTAAAAATAGAATTGATATCAGTAAAAAAAATCCTAATAGCAATTTATGACTACTCGATATCACACCACTCATCACTTTTTTATAAAGGTCGAGTTTATGATAGTTAATAGATGATTCTATAAAACTTTGAGTAGCGGTTGTAAATTCTTGAATATTCTCACTTATACCTTTTCCCATAAATAAGATTTATACCGTTGTTTTTCCGTTTACCTTAGGCTTCTGCAGCTTTGCATTTTGTGCTCTTAATTGCTCTAATTTTCTTTCTAGTGACACGATTGCATCATCTGCTTTAAAACTTGCTGTTGATAACGCAGTCTCTATGCGCTCATCTAACGTACCTTTGTATTCAGTGGCCTTAGTTGTTAAGGTATCATAAGCAGTTTGTGCTTGGTTTTTAATATCCTTTTGCGCCTTATCAGCCTTTTTCTTTAATTTTTTTCTAGTTTTTGCACCACTTTCCGGAGCATATAGCAATCCTGCTGCTACTCCTATTGCTGCTCCTGCTACTATTGCTATTAATGCGTTTCCTGTCTTTGCCATCTTCGTATAATTTATTGATTATTAATTGATTCAAAGATAGATAGACCATGCCTTGTTTAACGTTAATAACCGGTTAACAATTATGGTATATATATTAAATCCTTCTTAAATCAACATAATTAATACTAATTACAGTTAAAATAAGAAGGATTTTATAAGATACGCTTTCGCGAAAGCGTAATTATTCAAAATATTTAGAAAATACTAGTCTTCTAGCTTTGCCCAAGTATCTCGCAAGGTTACTGTACGGTTGAATACCATCTTCTCATCTGAAGAATCTGGATCAACACAGAAATATCCCATACGTTGAAATTGTACAATGTCACCTACTTTTAAATTTTTCATTGCAGGTTCTGCCATGGCAGTAATAACTTCTAGCGAATTAGGATTAACAAACTCCATAAAGTCTTTTTCCTTATCTGTATCTGGTGATGGTACTGTAAATAAACGATCGTATAAACGTACCTCAACAGGAACAGCTTGTGCTGCGCTTACCCAATGAAGTGTTCCTTTTACTCGACGCATACTGGCCTCAGTACCACTTCCACTTTTAGAATCTGGATCATAGGTCGCGTGAATCTCTGTAATATTACCATCTGCATCTTTAAGGCAACCTTCACCTTTAATGATATATCCGTTTTTAAGACGTACTTCTTTTCCATTTTTAAGACGGAAGAATTTCTTATTTGCCTCTTCTCTATAATCTTCACGTTCTATATAAAGTTCTTTTGAGAAAGGAACTTCTCTAAAACCACGAGACTCGTCTTCCTGACTATTTTCTGCCTGAAGGATCTCTATCTGATCGTCTGGATAATTAGTAATAACCAGTTTTACTGGATCTAATACGCACATCACACGATCTGCAGTTTTATTTAAATCATCTCTTAAATGAAACTCGAGGTGATTCATATCTACTAGATTATCACGTTTTGCGATTCCTATAGACTCTGCAAAGTTTTTTAATGATGCTGGAGTGTAACCACGACGTCTTAAACCAGATATGGTCGTCATACGTGGATCATCCCATCCGTTAACAACACCAGCTTCTACCAGTTTTTGAAGTTTACGTTTACTGGTAACGGTATGTGATACGTTTCTACGGGCAAATTCACGTTGTTTAGGACGTATTTTATCTTTATCTATAACCTGATCAAGGAACCAGTCATAAAGCTCTCTATGAGGCTTAAATTCAAGCGTACAGAAAGAGTGTGAGATTTGCTCTAGATAATCACTTTCTCCATGTGTCCAATCGTACATAGGATAGATTTTCCAATCAGTACCGGTTCTATGGTGTGCTTTATCAACCACACGATACATGATAGGATCACGCATGAGCATATTATTAGACTGCATATCAATTTTAGCACGCAGGATGTGTTCTCCTTCAGCATATTCTCCATTCTTCATACCTTCAAAAAGTGATAGGTTTTCTTCTACACTTCTATTACGGTAAGGTCCATCTACTCCAGGTTGAGTAGGTGTCCCTTTTTGAGCGGCCATTTCTTCACTAGATTGGGAATCTACATATGCTTTCCCATCTTTAATCATTTGAACTGCCCAGTCATAAAGCTCTTGAAAATAGTCTGATGCATAACACAGATTATCCCATTTATAACCTAACCATTCTACGTCTTTTTGGATTGCAGCTACATATTTTGCTTCTTCTTTTGCAGGATTAGTATCATCAAAACGCAGATTTACTGGCCTTTTGTACTTCTCTCCTAGTCCAAAGTTTAAACATATTGCACTAGCGTGACCTATGTGTAAAAACCCGTTAGGTTCTGGTGGAAAACGGAAACGTAATTTATCTTGAGAAAGACCATTGTTTAAATCGTCTTCTATAATATCTTCTATGAAGTTATTAGTTTTAGTAGTATCACTCATGGCTCTTTTCAATATATTTAGATGAAACAAATTTACAGCTTATTTCAGTCCTAACCATACTCATAGTATCTTTACCACATGCATACAATTATACTTGAAAACGTAAAGGTTTATACTAACCATGGATGTCTCGATGAAGAGGCTATGATAGGTAGTGAATATCGTGTAGATCTAGAAGTAACTGCTGATCTATCAAAAAGCGCTAAGACTGATGAACTGGGTGATACCGTAGATTATGTTTCACTTAATAGAATCATAGTAGAAGAAATGGCGATACGTTCAAAATTACTAGAACAAGTCGCACAAAGAATACTGGATCGAGTTCTAAGTGAAGAGCAATTAGTACAAAAAGCGCATGTAAAAGTGGCAAAAATCAATCCTCCTATAGGTGGTGATGTGGCAAGTGTGGTCATTTCTATGCAGCAAAGTCGCTAGAAGTCAACACTAAAGAGCGTTTTTGATTAATAATAGTGATAAAGACAACTTTTTTGTTATTTTTGCGGGCGTAAAAGGCGTCTTGGCCGAGCGGCTAGGCATGGGTCTGCAAAATCTAGTACAGCGGTTCGAATCCGCTAGACGCCTCTGAAATCCTCAATCTTTACTGATTGGGGATTTTTTATTTTAAATAGAATCGTTAAGTACAGGAATTTCCTCTACACCTTCTAGTTCAGGAGCGACTGGTTCTGGTAATTCTGGAATAATATGTAACTGCTCACCTACTTGATCTGTTACATCTGGAAAAACTCCTTTAAAGATTAAAACAGCACCACATATGCCCATGATAATAGCGATAAGTCTTTTTAATAGAAAGATACGATGAGGTGTGAGATAACGATTCAAACTTTTTGCAAGCACTATTTTACATAGATCTACTATGAAATAAGTAACTAACACTGCACCAAAAAAGGTGAGAATTCTATTAGCGTCATTCTCTAATTGAGGACTAAAAACGACTATTAATCCTAGCCAAAATCCTAAGACACCTATATTGATAAAGTTGAGGAAAAAACCTTTTATAAATAAAGAAAAGTAGTTATTCTTTTTTACGATAAGTACTTTAGGGTCAACCTCTTTAAGATAAGATTTTCTAGTTTTTACAAAAGAAACTATACCATATATCGCAAGTATAGAACCACCAAAAATATAAAGTCCAGGATCATCTTTTAACTTCTCTAAAATAGAAGAAGTCATGAAATATGCCGCTAGCAAAAAAATGATATCTGCAAGAATAACTCCTATATCTAGTGCTACTGCAGCTCTAAATCCTTTAATCGCACTGGTTTCTAGTAATGCAAAGAACACTGGTCCTATGAGAAAGGCCATTAAAAATCCCAGCGGAATTGCACTAAGAACGTCTTCGAGCATATAATTATAAGGTTATTGCTCAAAGGTAAAAATTAATGTTGGGTTTTTTACCTGTGTGATGATAATTGATTCGCTTTCGCGAAAGCGTCATTACAATACTACTCTACTATTTCAATGCGTCCACCTGCAAATGTCTTCTTAGAAATCTCTTGCGGATTACCATAAACTCGCACATCGCCACCTGCCTGAATGTTAATATTGACAGCATCAGTAGTGTATACTTCTACTTCTCCGCCAGCTCTTACTTTCACTTTTGAGCGCTTAGATTTCAAGTCTTGATTTTCTACAATACCACCTGTATTAACATTAATTATTTGTTGATCTACGGCACCACTTACATCTGTGATACCACCGGATACGGCCTTAATCTCAAGATATTCTACCATTACACCAGCTTTAACTCGAGCGCCTTCTTGTACTCTAATCTCTAGTTGTGGTTGTTCTATAAGTTCATTTGATGTAATAAACGCACCTTCATTTCCATCAATTACTTTTAAATCTGTGTAATGAACATGGACAAAAGTCTCTGTACCGTCGAATTGTTTATCAAAAGCCATGCGTATCTTTAAAGTTCCATTTTTATGAACATACTCTACATCACTAGCATCGTGACCAGAAATAACTATCTTATTCTCATCAGATTTAACCAGATTTACAGTTATTAAATCATAGACTTTAATGGTGTCAAAGTTACCTAACTCAACTTCCCTAGGGTTTTGAGCAAAACTGAATACGGTAACTAATAAGAACAAAAATAGAGTTGAAATTTTCATGTGAATTATTTTTATAAAGATGTCAAACAAATGGTTTTGTTACAGTAAACGAAAAAAGGCAGTTCATCTTGCGATAAACTACCTTTCATACTAACCAAAAAAACTCTACTTTTTTGAAATGATATTTTGATATTTAGGGAATATCTAAAATATCTTTATGTACTACTTTTTTCAGGGGAAAAAGGTAAATACACTTTCTAGTTAACTAACCAGGATAACCAATGCAAATATCTGACGTATTATCAAGTGAGGATAAAATGTGATTTACTAAAATTAATTTATAGATTAAAGTATTAAATCATGGGTGAAATACAGTAAATATAACTTTTAGCTTAAAAAGAATATGATTGATACAAATATTTACTTCTTTTTAAAAGTAAAATTTATCGACTTTTTATCATTATAAACGACAGCTTTTAAGCTATCATTTGAAAAAGTGTATCGTATATGAGTAGGAAATTCATTTTCTAGATTTACTGCTGTAAAACTATTATTAGTAGATTCTTTTATCATAAAAATGGTGGGTGATTCATTAACACCGGTAACTTGAAATACCCATCTATTATCATTTTTAAGTAGTTTATTAAATGGCTTAATAGTTAATTTTTCTTCAAAAACTGTATCATTTTCAGCTAGAGTAAAACCATGCCCTAAATAAGTTCCATCAATTTGCATCCTCCAATTTTCAAAAGTGATTCTTCCAGCTTGATCATCTACTCTTTGCCATCTACCTTGTAACCAATTTAATTGAGGTCCTTTAGAAAAATCTCTTTTACAAGAAACAAGTGAGCATATCGTTAATAATAATAATAATAGTCTTTTCATAACTAGTGTCTTTTACCTTTCCAAGTGCCACCATATTTATAAAAAGGTAAAGATTGGTGATTTTCTGTGCAGGTCTTGCAACAAAAAATCCAGTCTTTACCTTTAGTAATCTGTATGCGATACATGACTGTACCTTCCTTTTTACATGTATAGCAATGCTTAGTTTTCAACAGCTTCTTTACTACCTATCATCCAAAAATCTAGATGTTTTTTAACAAGATCTGCATTTTTTACTTTTACATAAACCTCGTCGCCTAGTCTGTAAGCGTTTTTAGTCTTGCGACCTATCACTGCAAACTCTTCTTCTACAAATTCATAACTATCATCATCTAGATCTCCTAAACGTATCATTCCTTCACACTTATTAGAAATAATTTCTACATAAATTCCCCAATCGGTAACTCCAGAAATAACACCTAAAAACTGCTCGTCTTCATGATCTTTCATGAACTTAACCTGCATGTATTTGATAGAATCACGTTCTGCTTTAGTAGCTAGAATCTCCATATTAGTAGAATGGTGACACTTTTCTTCATAGAGCTCTTCACTTACACTTTTTCCTTTATCTAGATAATGTTGTAATAATCTATGGACCATCACGTCTGGATAACGACGTATAGGTGATGTGAAATGCGAGTAGTAATCAAACGCTAGACCATAGTGACCTATGTTTTGTGTAGAATACTCTGCCTTAGACATGGTTCTGATAGCAAGAGTATCAACCATATTTTGTTCTTTATTACCTTTTACATCTATCAATAATTTATTTAATGATTGCGTGACATGCTTGCGATCTCTTAAATCTAATTTATGACCAAAACGAGTCACAATCTTTGCTAAAGCACCTAATTTTTCATCATTAGGTTCGTCATGAATACGATAAACAAAAGTGTGTTTAGGATCACGTTTTCCAATAAATGCAGCTACTTTCCTATTAGCCAATAGCATAAATTCTTCTATCAACTTATTGGCATCTTTAGAAGTTTTAAAATAAACACCTACTGGCTCACTATTCTCATTAAGGTTAAATTTAACTTCAGTTTTATCAAAGCTTAATGCACCTTGAACCATACGTTCATTTCGCATCTTTTTTGCAATGCTATCTAAGGTAAGTGTCGCTTCAACAATGGCAGGATCTGCTGTCGTATCCTTTTGCGTTAACGATATTTCTGCAGGAATTTCTCCTTTACCAGTCTCAATAATGTGCTGTGCTTCCTCATAAGCAAATCGTTGATCTGAATGTATGATAGTGCGACCAAACCATTGTTTGTAAACTTTTCCACTATCGTCCATTTCAAATACTGAAGAAAAACAAAGTTTATCCTCATGTGGATTTAAAGAACAAACACCATTTGATAATACCTCTGGTAACATAGGTACTACTCTATCCACTAGATATACAGAAGTGGCGCGTTCATATGCTTCATCATCCAGTGGCGTACCTTCTTTTACATAATGACTTACATCTGCAATATGGATTCCTATTTCATAATGACCATTTTCTAACTTTTCAAAAGAAAGAGCATCATCAAAATCTTTGGCATCTGCTGGATCTATCGTATAAGTAAGCGATTCTCGCATGTCACGACGTTTACTTATTTCTTGATCAGTTATACTTTTATCTAACTGGTTTGCATATTCTTCTACTGCTGTAGGAAACTCATACGGTAAACCATATTGGGCTAGTATAGCGTGAATTTCAGTATTATGTTCACCAGGTTCACCTAAAATCGATTTTACTTTACCATTAGGTGAGTCTTGCTTATCATTCCATTCTACAAACTCTACTAAAACGACCTGACCATCTTTTGCTCCATTGATCTCACGACCTGGAATAAAGAAATCGGTTTGAATTTTAGGATCTGTAACGTTTACAAAAGCAAATTTTTCATGTACTTGAATCGTTCCAACAAATTCTGTTTTTTTACGTTCAATTACCTTAGTAATCTCTCCTTCAGGTTGTTGACCTCTTCTTCTATGATAAACATAAACTTCAACTTGATCACCGTTTAAGGCCTGACCTAGAGAACGACGCGGAATCATAATATCTTCCTGTAGTTCTTCTGTAATAACATATCCAGTACCACGTGTACTAATATCTATAGTACCAGTGTAATAATCGATTGCTTTTATTATTTTAAACTTACCACGACCTGTTTCTTCTATTTGAGCTTTAGATTTTAAACGGTGAAGTCGTTTAATTACTTGATTGCGTGTGCTAGCATCTGATATAGAAAGCTTTGCACATATTTGTTTATAATTAAAATCCTTATTAGGTTCTTGTTTTAATACATTCAGTACCGATTGACTGAGGTTTTGAAACTTTGTTTTTGAGTTTCTTTTTTTCTTCTTCTTCATATTCTATTTATACTTCTACAAAGTTAATCTTTTAAAACTCTGAGAGATTGTAAGTGGTTTATACTTTGATTATTAATGATTTAATATCACCCTATTAACAATTATTTAAGAAATAACTGTAACTTTGTTAAATATTAATCGTCTTATGATTAATATTATTAAACAAATGGAAACTAGAAAACCTCTAAAATCAACTTTACTATTCATAGGAATCTTTCTTGTGGGTATTCTTCTAGTGGTTCTTTTAGTGAATAAAGCACTAGATACAGAGCATACTGTTGATAGCTTTGAGGAATCTTCACCATTGATAGAAAATAGCACTACTAGTGTTTAACTAGTTTCTAAAAATATTTCACTGTCTATTCACTTATTTCCTATACAGGGAATAGAGTTACATGAATTATTCCAAAAGTAATTTTTACAGATTTAAAACTCATTATAAGATGCTTTAATTTCTTCTTAAATCTCAAAGAGTATTTTTTATAGTTTTAAACGTTATCCACATTATAAACAATATCATTTTTTCTTTTTTAAAAATTTAAATAAAATTGATGATGATGATGTAGTGTGAATAGCGGTATATCTTTTTAGGAAAAAATTAGGAACTTAATAAATCTACAATTTATCTCTACTTATTCACATGTTATCCTAATGTTAACTAATTGTAAAGTAAGATTCTAATATAAATGAGCCAGGTTTATACACAGTTGTTCACAACCCTTATTCACATCAAAATGTACATAAACAACCTTCAATTTTTATGTTGACGAACATCTTTTTAGGTCTGAAAAGTCAGTTCTAAAAACATGAGTTATATTTTGGTCATGTCGATTTTAAATGGATATGGGTTTTTAAAGCTTCACTTCCTAATGTTTTCTTTCAATTGATATCAACAGGTTATCTATTGTTTATGAATAGTGTAAAACCATCGATGTTAATAACCCTAGATTATCAATAACTAGACTTAAATTTGCATCGTAAAACACCGCTATCATGAACATCTCTATAGGAAACGATCACGCAGGACCAGATTATAAACAAGCTATTGTTGATATGCTTAAAAAAAGAGGTCATCAAGTAACTAATCATGGAACAGATACTTTAGATAGTGTTGATTATCCAGACTTTGCTCACAAGGTAGGGCAGGATGTTGATAGCCACACGGTAGATCTAGGTATAGTTATTTGTGGAAGTGCACAAGGTGTGTCTATGACCGTTAATAAGTATCAAAATGTACGTGGAGCAGTTTGCTGGTCTAAAGAAATTGCAGGACTTGCTCGAGAGCATAATAATGCAAATATCATCTGTATACCAGCACGTTTCACTTCTATACCACAGGCTATTGCCATGGTAGAGACTTTCTTAGATACAGAATTTGCTGGTGGACGCCATGCAAATCGTGTGAATAAGATAGCTTGTTCATAAGTACGCTTTCGCGAAAGCGAGATACTCAACCATATATTAAATAATGTTACTATCTGGTGGATCATTAACTGATTATATTTTACTCCTTTTTATATTCATAATATTGCCTAGTGGTATTATATATTTGATTATTAGATACTTCATATTTAGACATGTATTTATAACAATAGAAAGTCGATGGAATAGAATTTCCATTAGTTTCTTATTTTATTTGTTATCAATAACTCTAGTTATTTTATCTATTTACTTTTATAATTACTATAATGAATCTTAATAAAAGACAAGAGTATCTGGATCTAGGGAATGCATTACCTAATCAATATTATCACTTGAAATTTGATAATCATTGCTACTGGCGCATTGCTTTAGACAATACTTTATTTGCAAAGTGGAGCGATGTTATACCTGCGCCGGCTTACAGAAATATCAGTGAAGATCAATTAGATTATGCGATTCATTTATTAAAAAGCTATCAAAAAGATGAACAGCTTTTACTAGAACACAACCGTATATCATTAATTTATCGCGGTAAGAAATAGTAAGATTAGTAGACTACATAGCTAGCAATTAATTTAAACAGTTGAGTGATTCTATTAATAATCACTGGTGCACAAAATAAATATGAGAAAAGAAGCTTCTATTATTATACATCAATTAAGAACAGCGATACATCCTCAAAAAAAATTGATGGAGATATGGCGCGATCTTGAAGAGTTTGACGATCATGATCGAGAACAAACACTGGACGATCTAGACTCTAGACGTCAAGAATTGATGGCCGCAGGCGATGAAGAATTTGGTAATATGCTAGAGAAAATTATTACTGACATAAGAATAGGAGTGAAGCCACCACAGCCCAAAGTCGTCCCAAAACAATTTTAAGAATGGATGTAATCGTTAAATCATTTTCTAACTTTAATATTCAAGAACTGTATGATGTGTTACAGTTGCGCACAGAAGTTTTTGTGGTAGAACAAGACTGTGTTTATCAAGATATGGATGGTAAGGATCAAAAAGCTATTCATATTGTAGGCTATGTAAATGACAAACTTGTAGCATATACACGTGTGTTTCAACCAGGTGATTATTTTAAACAATCTAGCATAGGTAGAGTAGTAGTATGTCCCAAAAATCGCGGCGCGGCCTACGGCCAGAAAATTATGACTGCGAGTATTGATTATTGTAAAAATCAAGGATTTCCATCTATTAAGATATCTGCGCAATGTTATCTAGATAAATTTTATAAAGATTTAGGCTTTATGGCTACGGGCGAGAAATACTTAGAAGACGGAATTCCTCATCAAGCGATGACCTTAGAATTTTAAATATGTCCTATACTGACCTTCATAAGCACTTTCCATTTTTTAATAAAACACTAGTAGAAACTATTAATCGAGAATGTGACATTATCACTGTTCCTAATCATCAAGAGATTTTACGTAAAGGTCAGTATGTAAAGGTGATACCAGTAGTGTTAAAAGGACTCTTGCGAGTTTATACTACCCATGATAATAAAGAATTATTACTATATCATATAAAAGCAAGTGAGAGTTGTGTGATGTCGTTTGCAGCAGGTATTAAAAATGGAACTAGTGAGATTTATGCACAGACATTACAAGATACAGAGATACTTTTATTACCAGCAGACAGACTTAAAAAATGGCTGCAGCAATTTCCAGAGTTAAATCTACTTTTTAACTCACAATATGAGATGCGCTATGCAGATTTATTAAACACTATAGAGAATATGGTGTTTCATAAAATGGACGAGCGCATTTTAAATCTACTCCACGATAAAGCGTCTTTAACTAATTCTCAAATCATTAAAATCTCTCATCAAGCGCTGGCTGACGATCTGGCTACATCTCGAGAGGTGATTAGTCGTGTTTTAAAAAAATTAGAGAACGATAACAAACTTGTTTTATCACATCAAACTATTAAAATCCTTTAGTTGTGACTTAAGTCACTTTTTAAGAACATACACTAGACTACTATTGTATCTCATTTTAAAAGTATAAGTCATGAAGAAGAATTTAGGAAACATCGATAGAATGGTAAGAGTATTATTTGCAGTAATAGTATCTATTTTATTCTTTACTAATGTAATAACAGGTACACTAGGAATTATTTTATTAATTGTAGGTGGTGTATTATTAGCCACTAGTTTTATGAATTTTTGTCCCTTATACGCAGTTTTAGGGATTAATAGTTGCCCAGTAAAAAAGTAAATAATAGACATAAAAAAAGCTCCATATTATGAGAGGTACCTTCATAATATGGAGCTTTTAATAAAAGTAAAATTTACTTAATCATCATGATGTCCATGACCGTGATGACTTTTATTACCAAATGGTTTCCATATGATTCCTGCACTTAAGATAAAACCATCTGTAGGTGCATATATTTCATTAAAAGTGGGCACTCCTGTTATATCAGTAGTGACAGTAGGAGAGTAGCGACTCTGTCTTCTATCTGTTAGATTTTCAAAATTCATATAGAGATTTCCCCAATCAAAGTTTTTCATAACCAGCAGACCCATCAATAAAAAATCTTGAGAATCTGAGCCATCAAATAACAGTTGTTTACCAGTATAATAGGTTTCATAACCTATGCGCCATTTCTCATTTTCATACATTATAACACTACCAGCGTTGTGTTTTGCAGTGAGTGGTTTTTGAGGATTACCATCTAGATAATTAAGCTGTGTATCAATAAATGCATAGTTTAAGAACCATTTAAAATCTTTATAAGAGAATTTAATATTAGTCTCTGCACCACGACTTAAGGTAAAATCTGTCGCGTTTGAATACTCAAACATCCCAGGATTAGTGGCACTGCTATTAAGTAGCAATCCGTTATCTATGGCGGTTAAATAAAATAATTGATTAATCGAGAAATTAATCTGATCAGTAATAGCAAACCCATAATCAAAATCTAGATTCATACCATAAGAGGTCTCTGCCACGAGATTATTTTTATCAATAGCCATTACATTTTGAAAATTCAATCGTTCTGCATCTTCAGTAAATAAATCAGGAATTTTATAACCTAATCCACCACCTAAACGACTTGTAAACCTTCCATCACTTTTATATAATAATGAAGCTCTAGGTAACACAAAAGCACCCCAATCTGTTGTAAAATCTGTACGTAGACCAGTTTCTAATATCCAGTTATCATTAAGGTCTGTGATATTATTTACAAAAGCACCTATCGTAGTATCTTTTTGATCACGTTCATTAATCTGCGCATCTTCATCAAAGCTAGAAGTGTATAGATTAGCACCAAAAACCCAATCAGATTTTGTAGAATTGGTCTTATAATTGACCTCAGTAAATGTGTTGACCTGATTACCTTTAAAATCCATATTAGGAATCAGTAATTCTCTATTGAAATAGGCAACACTATTTTTAAACTGGAAGTTAGAATGATCTGTAAGTTGAGTATCCCATACGGCTTGTGTACTTAACCTGCGCGATATGTTTTGTTCTAGATATTCATTATTATCGCCATCTATAGCATCTAGATTTCCACCTTTACGATCATCAAATGTACCATTAAATCCTAGCCATAAGGTTGTTTTATCACTAGGATAATAAAATACCTTAGGATTTAGGGAAATGGTACGTGCTCGAGGTAAATTAGAATATTCATCTCCATCTGGATCATATTCTTTTTGAGAATTTGCGCTTCCATAAAGGGTCATTCCCCATTTATCATAACGCGCGCTGTAAAACACGTTTCCAGTAACTCCTAAGGCTTGTGTACCTACCAACATTAAATCTAACTCTGCCTCATCATCTGGTGTTTTAGACTGCATATTTACCAGTCCTGCAATGGCACCACCACCATATAAAGTTGAAGAACTTCCTTTAATAATCTCAAATTGCGAAATATCTAATGGCGGCACCTGCATGATACTTAGTCCACCAGCAAAACCACCATAAAGTGGAAATCCATCTTTTAACAACTGTGTGTATCTACCATCCAATCCTTGAATACGTATGGATTGATTTGCACTACTTTGAGAAGTTTGCTGCATCTGGATTCCAGTACTTTCTCTCAGTACCATAGCTATATTAGTACTGTTCATGGCTGTTTTTTCAATAAGCTCTTCTCCACCTATAAATTCTACTCGAGTAGGTGTGCGTTTAAAACTACGAGAAGAACGTGTAGACTGTATAATGATTTCTTCCAGTTCGCCTTCTGCCTCGTGTAGTTGAAATCTATAGTCCAGTTGATCTGGTATAACGGCAGTAACGGTTTGTTTTTCGTATCCTATAAAAGAAACGGTTAGTTCATAAGTCCCAGCCTCTAGGTTATTAATGATTCCTTTTCCATTAATATCCGTCATCGCACCTTTTTGGAGATTTTGGATGGAAGCGTTTGCACCTAGTAATGGTTCATTATTTTCATCAGATACCACAGTGATGTTGATATCGTAGGTTGTTTTGGATTGCGCTTTCGCGAAAGCGTAACACAGCAACAACATGCTGCATAAAATGATTTTTTTCATGTAAAATGTTTAAATAGACTAAAATAAAATGAGCATAATGCTCTTGAAATTTCTAGCTATTTAATTGTGGTGGCTGCAAGATAGAGCCATCAAACCCGTCATAAACAGGACTGATATAAAAAGAGATTTGTGAATTAATTGCCGGTAGTATAGTAAACTCTAAAGGCTCAAATTCAAAAGAAATAACATGAACTGAGCAGCAATTACACTGGCAAAATGGTGAGCATTCATCTTCATGATCATGATCGTCATCATGATTATGATCATCATTATCTACAGTGTGTTCTATATCATCATGGTGCTCAATATTACCATCATTACAAGGCATGATGTTGAGTCCTAGAAAATATATCGAGAAGATGAATAATATGACTTTCACAAGACAAAGATACTAAAGCAATCAGAACTATTTAGTAGCTCTTTTTAAGCGATCATTAATAGATTTTCCTTAGGTCTTGATCTGGTAATCCGTGTATGACTATTATGTCCAGTGCTAGTTAACTAGCTAGTGCCTTGTGTGATTATCTCTATCTTATAAGAACTAAAAAAAGGCATATTCAATTCTAGAAATTGAATATGCCTTTTTTAGCAAAAAATAAATGAATCTTCTTTAATGAAAATGGAGAAGTAATTACAAATTATAATCTTTAACCTATATGAATGGGTCGTATGTTCTAATAATACTTTTTCTTTAACCAGAATGCTACACGTACCAGTAATATTAACGCAGGAACTTCTACCAACGGTCCGATTACACCTGTAAATGCCTGACCAGAATTAAGTCCAAAAACGGCTATCGCAACTGCAATCGCTAACTCAAAATTATTTCCAGCTGCAGTAAAAGCAATAGCTGCGTTTTCACTGTACGACGCACCACGATATTTACTGATAAAAAATCCTATTAAGAACATGACTATGAAGTATATCATTAAGGGAACCGCAATCAATAACACATCAAACGGAATTTCTACAATTAACTCACCTTTTAATGAGAACATTAAAATAATAGTAAGCAATAATGCCACTAAAGTGATAGGAGAAATAGCCGGAATAAATACGTTTTCATACCATTCTTTACCACAAGCTTTTACAAGAAAGTAACGACTTAAAATTCCCATTAAAAATGGAATTCCTAGATAGATAGCAACACTTTCTGCAATGGTTGCAATTGATATATCTACAATTGCACCGTCAAAGCCGAAATAAGGCGGCAATACGGTTATAAACAACCATGCATAGAATGAGTATGCAAATACTTGAAAAACGCTGTTTAAAGCGACTAATCCAGCTCCATATTCAGGAGAACCATCTGCTAGATCATTCCATACTAATACCATGGCTATACAGCGTGCTAGACCTATTAAAATAAGTCCCACCATATATTCTGGATGGTCTTGTAAAAAAATCAAGGCTAGTGCAAACATCAACACGGGACCTATTACCCAATTCAATAAAAGTGAGATACTTAATATCTTAGTGTTTTTAAATACGACAGGTAAGAGTTTATAATCAGCCTTGGCCAGTGGTGGATACATCATTAAAATTAATCCTATAGCAATAGGGATATTAGTTGTTCCACTACTCATGTTGTTGATAGAAGTAGCTATACTAGGTATAAAATATCCTAATCCTACACCTATTGCCATGGCCAGAAATATCCAAAGCGTTAAATATTGATTGAGAAAGCTTAGTTTTTTAGTGCTCATAACTTAATTTCTGAAAAGACGTATTTTAATTCACTAGCTATTTGAAGACTACGTTCTTTATACGCAGCTGCTTGTTGGTCAGTACCGTCAGCGATTTTAGGATCTTCATAAGTTATAGGTATTCTAGCAGAAGCACCTAATATTAGTGGACAACCTTGATCTGCACTCGAGCAGGTCATAATGGCTGCAAATTGTTGTTGTACATTAAATGTTGCATTGAATTTCTTTGAAAATCCTATAATAGGATGATCGATCTCATTATATCTGATGCTATAAATAGGATTTTCATCTGTTGATAGTTTTTCAATTTGAAAACCTGCATCTTTTAAAGCTTCAGTAACTTCTGGAAATAACTCTGTAGCTTCTGTACCACCAGAATAACATTGTAAGTTATTGATGCCATAAAAACTTCCTATAGCCTGTGCCCATGATTGTGAGAGGTGACTACGTCGGGAATTATGTGTGCAAATAAAGTTAAGATTAACCTTTTGTTCATTGTCAATTTGACTTTGAATATAATCTTTAAGTTGGTCTAGGATACGCTTTCGCGAAAGCGTAATTCCATCCATATTTAAGTCTGTAATGGTTTGTTCTAAAGTAGAAAACATCATTTTATATTTTAAGTTAACAACAACCAGATCCTGGCGCACATGTATTTTGGGCTTCAGAAAGTTGAACTTTAGGTTTTTTTAATTGTTCTGGTGGTATACCGCAGGAATCTTTGGCAAGACAATCGGTCAATTTATTGGTAAGTAGAAAGTGTTCACCATTGTAATCGATACCATATTTACCAATTGTTCCCGCTTGATATTCTACTTCTATTTCTACATCTGGTAGGCCTAATTTATCCTGAGATAGCTCTATAATAGAAACTAATTTTTCTGGATGTAATCGATGATCATAGTCGTTTGCTTCCCATAGTTGAAAATTAACTACAGTTTCTAGACGTTCTGTACCACCACAATCTATAAAGTGTTTTACAACTTTACCTACCTCAGTTACATGAAAGTGTGATGGTACAAGACTACCATCTGGTAATTGAAATGCAATTTGTTCTAATTGTGATAGCTGATTTTTAAATGTGGATAATTTCATAGCTTTTCTTTAATTGTAATATTACGATTAATAAATTCAAATTTTTTTAGCAGCAATTTGTTGTGTTATCAGATTCAAGGTTTAATAAAGGAGATAGTAAACTCTTCATAAGATCCCAATTTTCATAGTCTAGACAATAGCATGTACTGGTACCTTCTATGTTTCCTTTAATCAATCCTGCGTTTTTAAGTGCTTTAAGATGTTGTGAGATGGTAGGTTGCGCAAGACCTATTTCTGTGACTAGGTCTCCACATATACATGTATCTTGTTGTAATAAGTATTGCACAATAGCTATACGGGCTGGATGACCAAGTGCCTTGGCCATTTGAGCCATTTGGTTTTGTTGTGCAGTAAATATTTCTGTTTTAGTCGTTCCCATATTAATCGCAATATTACGATGAAGTAATTAAATAAAAAAGAATAATTGCTCTTAATTTTTAGGAGGATCTATTTTAGTGATGTAAAGCTCGACTCTACGGTCTAGTTTATCAATACCACCTAATGGTCTAGTCCTTCCATATCCCTTAAACCTCATACGGGTATGTTTTACACCACGACTGCGCAGTATTTTATAGATAGCTAGTGCTCTAGCATGGGATAGATTTGATTTTTTAGTATCTCTATTATACGCATCTGGATAGGCAGGATTGATACAGCATACATGTCCGTGTATTTCAAAATGAATATCTTCTCTAGCGATTAAAATTTCTGCAACACGATCGAGTAGTGGTTGTGATTCTTCTAAAATCGTAGAACGACCTTTATAGAATAGAATATTCTCTAATCTGATGACCTGACCTTTTTTAAGTTTTTTACTTAAAAGTGATTTAAATGGTTCTTTAGTATTATCTATAGGTGGATCAAGTTTAGTAGGTATATCTAAAAACTCTTCTTCATCTTCTTTTTCTTGAACCTCTTCTGTAATTGGGTTTTCATTAGTAGGAATGACAACGGTGCTGCTAGGATTATTTATAATTGCAGCCACCACCTTTTTTTCATAGCTAGGAATTTGTTGAGCTTCACTGTCTGTTAATTCTCGCTTTCGTAGTTTTTTTATGGCAACTCGTTTTGTTCTATCTGCACTTAAAGAGAATTCTACATCTACACGACGATTTTGAGCTCTAATCTCTTCCGTTTCTTGAAAGTCTAATTCATCTTCTAGGGCAACTTCACCTAATCCTTCTACTTTTTTAGAGATGTTCTCTAGTTCAATATCATGGTTTTCTAACCATTCAGAAACGGTTTCTACTCGTCTATTAGATAAGTCTAGGTTATACTCATGACTACCTCTATCATCACAATACCCTAATATTTTTACGGTAAGAATGGGTTTATAAATAAGATCATCAAAGAATGATGTGAGTTGTTTTCCTTCACTAAAAGAGAACTGATCTTTATCTACATCAAAATATACAGAATGTGTGACTGTGATTTGTGAACTAGCACAAAAGGCAGTAAGGAAAGCACATATGTATAGTAATCGCTTCATTCTTATTTTAAAATTCTGTTGTATTTGTTTTGATCTTCTAGAACATTTACAGCTTCTAAAATTTCTGGATTGAATTTTAATTGATAGTTATATAAACCGTCACGATAGAAATATCTTTTAACGATTTCATCAGTAAGAAGGCTCATGATTTCAGCCTTTTTATCCTTCATATCCTTCTTTTTAGCATTATTAATCGCTTCTTGCATGGCCTTATAACTAGAGTTGATATCATCATCTAGTTCCTCTTTTTCAGCAGTTTTAAATGCTTTTGCAAATGCAGACTCTGTTTCAGTATTAAAATCAAATCCTTTTCTCTCAACCCAATTAACAAAGTCATTAAAATCGGTATCCGTGAATCTAAAACTATCCATATCTGCTACCTGATGATTATAATAATACACTGTAGCATAGTCAAAGATGGCGTTATCCTTAAGAAGAGCAGTCGTTATAGGTGAGTAAGCTGCGCTTGCTAATTCAATATCTGGTTGTACACCACCGCCATCATAAACGGTACGACCGCTATTTACAGTTTTAAAGGCGTTATAATCTTCTTTTTTAGTGCGCACGGCATTTCCATCTTCATCGCGATTCCAGTAGTCTAATGCTTGTATACAACGGCCACTAGGTGTATAATATCTTGAGATGGTTATTTTTACTTGTGTACCATAGGATAGTGGTTTAGGACGTTGTACTAGTCCTTTACCAAAACTACGAGCACCTATTACCACACCACGGTCATAATCTTGTATACTACCACTTACTATTTCACTGGCACTGGCACTGCGTCCATTAATAAGTACAGCCACAGGTATGTCTGGATCATACGCAGGACGTTTTGTAAGGTATGTTTTATTATACTGTTCAACAACAGATTGAGTACTGGTTATCAATTTGTCTTTCTCAATAAACAGGTTAGAAACTGCCACCGCTTCACTTAATAATCCACCAGGATTGCCTCTTAAATCAAGTATTATTTTAGTAGCTCCTTTTTCTTTTAATGCTACAATTGCAGCCTTAGTTTCTCGAGAAGCTTTCTCATTAAATTTAGATAATACCACATATCCTATTTCTGGGGTTGCCATTTCATAAAAAGGAACGGCATTAACCTCAACTGCCTGTCTTTTAACTTTTGCAGATTTCTCTTTTCCCTGTCGTTTATAAACGATTGATATTTCTGTATCTGCACTACCTTTCAATAAATCACCGGCATTTTCTTTATAGTCCGCTAGCTTGATGCCATCTATTTCTATAATCTCGTCACCAGCTTTAAGTCCTGCAACATCAGCAGGATGGTCTTTCCATGGTTCTACTATAATCACTTTATCATCTCTAGTACTCACTACAGCACCTATACCTGTGTAAGCGCCACGTCTATTAATGATAGACTTCTCAACTTCTTGTTCTGTCCAGTATTTAGTATATGGATCCAATTCTGACAACATTCCTTCTATGGCATTATCCATTAAGTCTGCTGGATTAGTCTCATCTACATAGTTCATATTGAGCTGTTTGTACATTTCTGTAAAAATCTCAATCTGCTTTGCGATTTCAAAAAAGTCGTTTTGAAAACTAGCTGTGGTAAAGAAAATAGACGCTCCTAGAATAGGAAGTAAAATCTGTCTTTTAATATTAATGGTGCCTTTCATAGTTGTTAACGGTTCTATACACGTTGCATTAAATATAGGATAAAAACGGTAGATGACTCATTTTCTTGCCGTTTAGTGGCTATTTTAAGTAGAATACAATTAAAATGCCAATTAATCTTCTAATTGTTGATGTTGCTTGTTTAACTCGATGATTAGTTTTTTAATCAACTGTTGAACGGTTTCAAATTCAGGCATTTTAGGAGATTGAAAAAGAAACATCATTTCAATACTTTTTCCTTCAGGAGTTATTAAGTCATGTTGATTTAAACGATAAGCTTCTCTCAACAACCTTTTAATACGATTGCGATCTGGTGCTTTTTTAAAAAATCGTTTTGAGACGCTGACACCTATTTTATGAGGTTGATCCATGTTTATGAGATTATAAACACAACGTATAGGTCCTTTACGTATAGAAGAACCTTCTGTAAAAAGTAACTCTATAGATTTTTTACTTTTAAGCTTAGTCTCTTTTCCTAGGGTGAAACGCATGATGCAAAGATATGTTTTTAAGAGAATGCTATCATTGAATTTAGGACAACAAAAAAGCAGCTGTAATTTAACAGCTGCTTTTTCAAAATCTAATGACTGATAACTTACTCTTGTAAAGACCAGTTGTTATTTTCTTTATCCACATCTGCCATGTTATTCGTAGGATCAATTTCAACAGATTTTATAGAACGCATATCCACGCCGTCTAATTCTAGTTCATAGGTTGGGTAAGCCCAAGCCCAGTCATTTAAAACAGTCCAGTTATTAGGTACGGCTTTCTCACCGCGCATTTCTTCTAACGGTATGTAAAACCATTTCTCGCTTCCATCATTCATGGTTACTTTAATATCTAATGGCATAGGCATTAAACCATTGCGCTTTAATGATACCACGCTCATGCCGTCTAGACTGCTTAAGTTCTCAATAGAATAATCGATAACGTTTGTAGTCATCGTCCAATCACGTAGGTACCATTCTAGGTCAAATCCGCTAACACGCTCTGCAACACGTTTAAAATCATTAGGCTCTGGATGTTTGAATTTCCATGTGTTATAATATTCTTTAATTACTTCATCACGTTTTTCATCACCAATAATATAGCCTAATTGTGCTAAAAAAGTAGCACCTTTATTATAAGCACTAGCACCGTATGCACCATTGTATTCATAACGATCTGCATGTGTGGTTTGAGGTTGTTCTTTACCAGAATTTGCTAGACCTAGATAACCTCTATAAGAACCACCATTTGCAGTACTTTCATCTTCTCCATTAATGTAAGCCATTGCTTTATTAGAGATAAAAGTGGTAAAACCTTCATCCATCCATTCATGTTTTGCTTCATTAGTAGCAAGAATGTGATTGAACCATGAGTGTGCAAACTCATGAGCAGTAACGCCCATTAAACTACCATAACTGCGTTCTCCTGTGATTAAAGTACACATGGCATATTCCATACCACCATCACCTCCTTGTATCACACTATATTGCTTATAAGGATACTCACCGATGTGCTCGTTGAAATATTTCAATATTTCATTAGTCTTAGGTTGTAGTTTTTTCCAGTTTTCTTTAATCGCATCGTTATCCTTGTATAAAAAGTGAAGTTTTACACCATTTGCACCATTATATACATCATGGATAAAATCTGGATCTGCGCCCCATGCAAAATCATGTACCATAGGTGCGTTAAAATGCCAGGTTAATTTACCGTCTTTACCTTTTGCAGGACCAGAGTTTGCTTTATCATAACCGTGACCTATGTCTTTAGGGTTTTGTAAATATCCAGTTCCACCTACGGTATAATCTTTATCAAGTGTCAATTTCACATCAAAATTTCCCCATACACCATGAAACTCACGTCCTATGTATGGACTTGTGTTCCATCCAGTAGCATCAAATTCTGCCATTTTAGGAAACCATTGTGTCATGGATAGTGCAACGCCTTCTTTGTTATTGCGACCACTTCTACGTACTTGAACAGGTACCTGACCCTTAAAATCTAGTTTTAAAGTAGTAGACTGTCCTGGCGCTAGAGCTTTGGCTAGTTTTACAACTAAAACAGTTCCTTCTTCTTGTGGTTGAAGAGCTGTACCATCTTGTGTCATATTGGAAACATGTAGATAACCTATTTCATTAGGTTCTAATGCAGCAATTCTAGATCCTACACGTCTATCAGGATCTGCAATGGTGCGAGATCTTACATCCATTTCACTACCTGGTTGAAAAGCATTGAAGAATAAATGATAATAAACTCTGTCTAGAGTCTCTGGAGAATTATTTGTGTAAACTAAGGTCTGTTTTCCCATATATTGATAACGGTCCACATCCATATCTACATCCATCTTATAGTCTACAGCCTGCTGCCAGTAACCGTTTGCGTTGGCGCTTTGGTTAGCTACAACATCTTTTGAAGATCCACAACTTGCTAGTATAACTGCAGTGGTGAGTAGTAAAATGATTTTTTTCATTTGATTGTTGTTGTTGAGTAATTAGGTTATAAATATACCGCTTTCGCGAAAGCGTAAAAAGAAAAGCCCGTCCATATTAGGACAGGCTTAACAATATTATTTAAATACGGCTTACATTTTAGACGCCATAATCAAGGCGTTGTAAAGGTTTGCCATTTTACCTGAAGTAGTAATTTCTTGGAATGGTTTAGTATCTGCTCCACCACCAACATTTACACGTGCCATAGTTGTTAAACCACTATCCATAATGATGTGTTTTACCTGACTAGCAGATAGTTTAGGGAACTGTGAACGTATTACCGCTGCAACACCAGCAACTGCTGGAGAAGCCATAGATGTTCCACTTGCATTGCGATATTCATTTAATGGTGCTGTAGAATAAATCTGTGCTCCAGGACCAAAAACGTCTACCGTTGCTTTACCATAATTAGAGAAACTTGCTGGCATGTCTGCACCGTAAGATGGAGCAAGAGCACCTACTGTAAGGAAATTATCAGAGATCTCTGGTCCTGCAAGTTCTTGATCTTGTGGATATACTTGAGTAAAATCTGTATCTGTTCCTTCATTACCAGCTGCGTTTACAAAAAGTACATCTTTACTTTCGGCATATTTAATAGCATCCCAAACAAATTCTGGGTTTGAAGAATGGTATTTACCAAAACTACCATTGATAACCTTAGCACCGTTATCTGCTGCATATCTTATAGCTGCAGCGATATCTTTATCATACTCGTCGCCCATGCTTACGGCTCTTAGTACCATAATTTCTACATTATTTGCAACACCATTTACACCTAGACCGTTATCACGCTCTGAAGCGATGATTCCTGCAACGTGTGTACCGTGAAATGCATCTGCTTTTTCTGGGTCTGGACCGCTGTACTGGTTGTCTCCCCAAATTTCTCCTGGAGTATAAGAATAAGGATTGTTACCTGGCATCGCATCTTCACGATAGTTGGATTTTAACTTTTCGCCATTTAATAGGTTCGTAGCATCTGTAATGTAATCACCTAGGACCTCTTTTGCCTGTGCAACAGACTCAAGACCTTGACCAAAGAAGAAACTCAATGTTCCTTTTGCGTTGTTTATCGTTTCATCTTCAGAACTGATCGCAGCAACCTCTGCTGGTGTATAGTCTGACTTGCCTAAGTGTGCACTTACAACTTTATCAGCTTCAACGATTTGCTGTAGGATACCTTCAAAACGTTCTTTGCTTTGTGTCGCTTGCGCTAGTTTTGCATCATACTCTTTTTGAGCTTTTGCAACGATATCTGCAGGTAACATAGCTTTATCTCTTACGATACGCTCATACTCTAGATTCTCATCAACGATGTTCCCTAAGAAGTTCCATCCATGTACATCATCGATGTATCCATTTTTATCATCATCGATACCATTTCCTGGGATTTCATCTTCATTAGTCCAGATTACACCATCTAGATCTTCATGCTCGATGTCAATACCTGAATCTATTACTGCAACTACAGTAGTAGTTCCCATGCGACCTTTAAGGATTTCAGTATAAGCTTTATTAACACTCATTCCAGGAATGGTGTCTGTCTGTAGGTCTAGATCCTTCCAGTTTTTTGCCTCAACATCAGACATTGCAGTCGTTTTAATAGGTGTTGAGTCTATGTTTTCAATAGGTGGAGATACGATAGTAAAACCACTACCACAACCAGCTAGCATACCTGCTGCCGCTACGGTTAACATTGTTTTCTTAATAAAGGAGTAATTCATGATTTTTAATTAAATAAGTCGTTAAAAGTAAGGGATTTATCGAGACGCACACCTTTTTCGGTGTGTTTCACTGTAATTATTTCATTATTAGGGTCGTGTTCTAGGATGAGGTAATAGCCTTTTGTGGCAGCTTCATTAAGAAATTTTGCTTTCTCATCGAGAGTAAGTAATGGTCTGGTATCATAGCCCATTACATAAGGTATAGGTATGTGTCCTGCAGTAGGTAAAAGGTCTGCCATGTAAACTAAGGTTTTATCGCCTATAGTGATGTGTGGTATCATCATCTTTTCTGTATGCCCATCAACAAAAAGGATATCAAAATCCATCTCGTTTTGTGTTGCAAAAGAACTGTTTTGTTTGATAAAATTTAACTGGCCGCTTTCCTCGATAGGCTTTATGTTTTCTGTAAGGAAAGATGCCTTTTCTCTCGCATTAGGTTCTACAGCCCATTTCCAATGCTCTTCATTAGTCCAAAATTTTGCATTTGCAAACGCAGGTTCATAAAAATCATTCTTCTTTTTCTCTATAACACCACCACAATGGTCAAAGTGCAAGTGAGTTAAAAAAACGTCTGTAATATCATCTCGAGAAAAACCAGCTTTTTTAAGAGAGCTGTCTAGATCATAGATGTGGTCCATAAAATAATAACCAAAGAATTTCTCTGATTGTTTATTTCCCATTCCGGTATCGATTAAAGTTAATCGATCACCATTTTCTACCAGCAAACAACGTGCTGCCATATCGATCATATTATTAGAATCTGCTGGATTGGTACGTTGCCAAAGAGACTTGGGTACGACACCAAACATGGCGCCACCATCTAGCTTAAAGTTTCCAGCTTCTATAGGATGTATTTTCATAAAACGAATCTGTTCAATAGGTAGTGCAATTTAAAATTTTGTTACAGGATTTTTCATGAAATTGCGTTAAACTACTTTTTTAATTTTAAATTGAAATAATCAGTATGAATTATAAAGGATACACATTTTTTAATTTTTATCACATAATGTTATATAAATACGCTTTCGCGAAAGCGTAAATCACGTCATCATTTAATAAAAGGTCGTAATTTTCAGCCAAAATAGAGAATATGCTAGAACTAGCTGGAATTATAATATTAGGAATACTTGCACAATGGATGGCGTGGCGATTTAAAATACCAGCCATTCTGCCTTTAATAATTATAGGTTTATTAGTAGGTCCTATTGCATCTTTATATACTGAGGATGCTACTAAATTAATTGAGCCTATATGGAATGGACAGCAAGGTCTTTTTCCCGGCGAGAGTCTTTTTTATTTTGTATCGCTAGCGATTAGTATCATACTTTTTGAAGGTGGACTTACTTTAAAGAAGGAAGAGATTCTTAATACAGGACCGGTGATAGGTAAATTAATATCGGTTGCGGTGATTATTACATTTGCTGGTGCAGGTGTTGCGGCGCACTATATTTTTGGGCTTAGTTGGGAAATCGCTTTACTATTCTCAGCCTTAATTATAGTTACCGGACCTACCGTTATAACTCCTATCTTAAGAAATATACCTCTTAAAAAAGATGTGAGTTCAATTTTAAAATGGGAAGGGATTTTAATTGATCCTATAGGTGCTTTATTTGCGGTACTGGTATTTGAATTTATAAGTGCAAATGCAGGTGGAGAGTTTACTTTAGTAGCGCTTGAGGAATTTGGTAAGATTGTGTTGTTTGGATTCTCTTTTGGATTCTCATTTGCTCATGCACTGGCATTTTCTATTAAGAAAAAGTTGATACCTCATTACCTATTAAATGTATTTACACTTGCGGCTGTTCTAGGAGTTTTTGTTCTTAGTGATTCTTTTGCACACGAGTCTGGTCTACTAGCTGTTGTTGTTATGGGTATGGTTATGGGTAACATTAATTTACCTAACCTTAAAGAACTACTTTATTTTAAAGAGTCGTTGAGTGTTTTATTAATATCGATTCTGTTTATACTTCTTGCAGCAAATATTAATATGGAAGACCTTTATCTAATCTATAGATGGGAAACGGCAGTATTGTTTGCAATAGTGGCTTTTATCATACGTCCATTAGGTGTATTTGCCAGCTCGATAAATAGTGGTCTAAAAATTAATGAGAAGTTATTTATATCATGGGTTGGACCTCGTGGTATTGTAGCGGCAGGTATCGCATCACTTTTTGGTTCTAAACTGGTTACACAAGGTGTTGATGGAGCAGAGTATATTACACCACTGGTATTTATGATTGTATTAGGTACTGTACTATTGAATGCAACAACTGCCAGGTTGTTTGCAAAAATTGTAGGTGTGTTCTTGAAGCAATCTGATGGGATTATGATAGTAGGAGCTTCAAAATTTTCTCGCATTATTGCTAGTTATTTAAAGGAACATGGACGTAGTGTCGTGCTTGTAGACACTAATACTAATAATGTACGTATTGCAAAAGATAAAGGACTAGACGCTGTAGCTGCAGATATTTACAGTGACGCCATTACCGATGATATTGAATTTAATAATATAGGTTTTTTAATGGCGCTTACGGGTAACTCGCAGATCAATGATTATGCATTAGAACGTTTTACAGCACGTTTTGGAGAAAATGGTGCTTACCGATTAGTACACTCTACTGAGGTGAGCAATCCTGATGAAAATCCTACAAGAGGTCTATTTTCATCTACCGATGATTATGTAAACATGATGGAAGTAGCACGTTATTATGGAGAGATACATGAGATCACTATTAAATCACAAGAGCATTATGAAGGATTGATTGAAATCACAAAGACTGATGAAAACATCATACCTTTATTTATTAGAAAGAAAAATGAGATAGATATTATACCATCTACATCACTAGATATGGAAGTAGAAGAAGATAGTAAGCTGGTTTATCTAGGTAAAAAAATTGTGGTGCAGGCGAGTGGTGATATTGTGATGGAGTAAAAAGAAATATAATTATAAAAAAAAGGGACAGAAAATTAATTCTGTCCCTTTTTTAGATTTTATATAAATAGCGGTTTTTATACCACTTTCTATTAATCATTCAATTTCAACACCGCCATAAATGCCTGTTGAGGTATCTCTACATTACCTACCTGGCGCATACGTTTCTTACCTTTCTTTTGTTTCTCTAGAAGCTTACGTTTACGAGAGATATCACCACCATAACATTTTGCCGTTACGTCTTTACGTAGGGCTTTAATAGTTTCACGAGCAATAATTTTTGCTCCTACAGCAGCTTGAACAGGTATATCAAATTGTTGTCTAGGGATGAGTTCACGCAGCTTTTCTACCATCTTTTTACCTATGGTATAAGCGTTGTCAGCATGTATTAAAGCACTTAAAGCATCTACAGGTTGCGCATTTAAAAGAACATCTAATCTTACAAGTTTAGAAACACGCATTCCTATAGGCGCATAGTCAAATGATGCATAACCTTTAGAAACGGTTTTTAAACGATCGTAGAAGTCAAAAACAATCTCGGCCAGTGGCATGTCAAAGGTAAGTTCAACACGCTCTGTAGTTAAGTATGTTTGATTAGTAACTATACCACGTTTTTCAATACATAAAGACATCACATTACCTACAAAATCTGATTTTGTAATAATTGTCGCTTTAATATATGGTTCTTCAACTCTATTTAATGTAGAAGGTTCTGGTAAATCACTTGGGTTATTAACGATAATGCGCGCATCAGGTTCTTTATTAGTATAAGCATAATAAGAAACGTTAGGCACAGTTGTGATAACAGTCATATTGAACTCTCGTTCTAGACGTTCTTGAATGATTTCTAAGTGTAACATACCTAAAAAACCACAACGGAATCCAAAACCAAGTGCAGCACTACTTTCTGCTGCAAACACCAAAGATGCGTCGTTTAACTGTAGTTTTTCCATACTAGAACGTAAGTCTTCATAGTCTTCAGTATCTACTGGATAAATACCGGCAAAAACCATAGGCTTAACGTCTTCAAAACCTTCAATCGGATTTGTAGTAGGGTTTGAATGATCTGTTATAGTATCACCTACCTTTACTTCTTTAGCCTCTTTAATACCGGTAATTAAGTAACCTACATCACCAGCTTTTATTTCTTTTTTAGGAACTTGATTCAATTTCAAAGTACCTATTTCATCTGCATAATAACTCTCGCCAGTAGCGACAAATTTGATGTGTTGTCCTTTTTTTATAGTTCCATTAATAACCCTAAAAATAGTCTCTACACCACGGAACTGGTTGTATTGTGAATCAAAAACTAAAGCCTGTAACGGCTCATCAACATTACCAGTAGGTGCAGGAACACGCTCTATAATTGCGTCTAGAATATCTTGAATACCTAAACCTGTTTTTGCACTAGCAGGAATTACTTCACTAGGATCGCATCCTAATAAGTCAACGATGTCATCTGTTACCTCTTCTACGTTTGCACTAGGTAAATCTACTTTATTAAGTACAGGTATGATTTCTAGATCATTTTCTAGTGCTAGATATAGATTAGAAATTGTCTGAGCTTGAATACTTTGTGCAGCATCAACAATTAAAAGAGCACCTTCACAAGCCGCGATAGAACGAGAAACCTCATAAGAAAAATCTACGTGGCCAGGTGTATCTATCAGATTAAGAATGTATTGTTCACCATCTGGTGCGGTGTAATCCATTTGAATCGCATGGGATTTTATCGTTATACCACGCTCACGTTCTAGATCCATATTATCTAGTAACTGTGCTTGTGATTCACGTTTTGTAACCGTATGGGTTGCATCTAACAGTCTGTCTGCCAGTGTGCTTTTACCGTGGTCAATGTGTGCGATGATGCAAAAATTGCGTATGTTCTTCATAGTCCGTTAAATACTGCTGCAAATATAATCTAATTCCTTGCCCGATTTTTTAAGGAGCTTTCCTATTTTAGAGGCTCTTTTATTTATGGCATGAAACTGATATCCATTTTATTACTATTCACTTCCTTAAGTACGTTTGCTCAAATTAATCTTACAGGAAACCTTATTGATTCCGATGGAGCACCTATTGCGTTTGCAAATCTTGTGTTACAAGATATTGAAGATGGAACTTTTAAATATGGAACCTCTTCAAATGAGGCTGGAATTTTTACTTTTTCAAATGTAATAGTTGGTGATTATGATTTTAAGGCTTCATTTGTTGGTTATGTTACGCTTTCGCGAAAGCTGACTCTACAAAATGATACTGCCCTTAATAATCTACAACTAGAAACCGATGCAGCACAACTAGATGCAGTGATGTTAATTGCTGAAAAACCAACTGTAGAGCGTAGAGCAGATCGACTTATATTTAATGTTGAAAATACGTCACTGAGTACTGGAAACGCATCACAGATTTTACAATCTACACCAGGTGTTTTTGAAATGAATGGTTCTTACACGGTAAAAGGTAGTGTTGCTCAAGTTTACATAAATGACAAGCGTGTTTACCTGACTAATGAAGAATTAGAACAATTGTTAAGTGGTTACAGTGGTGAGAATGTAAAAAGTGTTGAGGTTATTTATAATCCTCCTGCACAGTACGATGCAGATGGTGGAGCCGTTATAAATATTGTAACTAGTAAAAATGTTTCTTTAGGTTATAAAGGATCTATTACTGGCAAGTATGAGATTGACACATTTGCAAAATATAACATTGGTACTAGTCAATATTATAAGAATGACTGGTTGAATGTCTATGCAAACTATAACCATAATCCTCGTAAAGATTTAACACTAGAAGAATCTCAAGTTGGTTTTTTTAATAGTGATGGAACAAGAAGCTCTCGCTGGTTTACAGACGCAAATAGTGTGTCTCGCAGTCAGTCACATGCTTTTAATACAATCATAGATATAAGTCTTAATGATAAAAACAGCTTATCTATCTTAGGTTATTTAGGTCTTGATAATGGCCGCGAGGTAGAGTCAGATGTCAACACATTGATTTTACCACAAGGTGCTACTTCTTTCAGTGGTTTTGATACAGATTCTAATATGGGACGCGATGCAACTATAGGTTCCTTAAATATGGGATGGAATAGTATATTGAATGAGAATGGTGGTTCTTTGAGTATGGAAGGAAGTTACTTTTTTACAGATGTAGATAATGATCAAGAATTTTTCAGTACTTTTTTTGATGACACACAAACTACAACAGGTACAAATAGCTTTAATACCGTAGGTTTTCAAGATATAAATATATTTACTGCAAAAGCAGATTATCTTAATCAGTTTGGTGCTTATTCACTATCTGCTGGATTAAAATATTCTGATATTTCATCACAAAGCAAACAAGATTTTTTTGATACCAATACAGGTAGCGATATAGACCCATCACTATCTGATAATTATTTATATGACGAGCGTATTTATGCGGCCTATGCTCAACTAGAAAGAGAATGGTCTAAATGGTCATTTGCTGGTGGTATACGATTAGAGCAAACAGATGTAGTAGGAGATAGTGAATCGTTAGGAATTGTCAATTCTCAAAATTATTTAGGTTTCTTCCCAAATCTATCGATTACACACAGTCTTAATGAAGGTAACGATTTATCATTGAGTTATAAGCGATCTATTGATAGACCTAGATATGGTGATTTAAACCCGTTTAATAATTTTATTAATGATAATAATATAGAATCTGGTAATCCTAATTTGCAACCAGCTTTTACTAATAAAATTACACTGGGATGGACACATAATTATGAGTTATTTGTAGATGCGTATTATATATATACTAAAGGTATATTGGACAATTTACCTTTTCAAAATAATGATACTAATGTATTGACTATTCAAAGTGCAAATCTGAATTATGAATATCAATATAGTATAGATGCCACACTTATTAAATACCCTAATGAAAAATGGACTTCATTAACCAGTGTAAGTGCATTTTATATGGAAAATGAATTTGAAACATTACAGTCAGCAAGTAGTAATCAACAATTAAATACTACAGGATTATATATACAAACACAAAATTTATTTGAACTATCTAAGGATGGGACTTTAAATATGCTTGTTGAAGCAGATTATATTTCAAGTATATTATTTGGGTCCTATAAATATGAGAATATGCTAGCTAGTAGTATAGGATTCTCAAAGAGATTATGGAATGATAGAGCTATAGTTACAGCAAAATACAGTGATATATTTCTTTCACAAAACCAACCGTTTATAACACGATACGCAAACCAAGATAATCGAGTATTAACGATTCCAGAAACACAGTTGTTTACAATAGGATTCACCTATAAATTTGGAAATTTTAGACTAGAAAATCGCGAACCTGAAGTTTCAGAAGAATTAGAGCGTACTGGTAAAAAGACTAAGGGATTATAAAACCCATAATTCTCTTCAATTGAAATTATATTATACCTTATTTTTGCAGAATGCCTAAAATAGGAGATATACAATTACCCGATTTCCCACTACTACTTGCACCTATGGAGGATGTGAGTGATCCACCTTTCCGTGCATTGTGTAAAGAAAATGGAGCAGACGTGGTCTACACAGAATTCATATCCAGTGAAGGATTGATACGTGATGCCGCTAAAAGCACCATGAAACTAGACATCTATGAGGCTGAACGTCCTGTAGGGATACAAATCTTTGGAGCAAATCTAGACTCAATGCTGCAATCTGTAGAAATTGTAGAACGTACTAAGCCAGATATTATTGATATCAACTTTGGATGTCCAGTGAAAAAAGTAGTTTCTCGTGGTGCTGGAGCTGGGATATTAAAAGATATAGATCTTATGGTATCTCTTACAGCTGCCATGGTAAAACATACAGATTTACCTATCACGGTAAAGACTAGACTAGGCTGGGATGATGACTCTATAAAAATTGTTGAGGTTGCAGAGCGTTTACAAGATGTAGGTATTAAAGCTATCTCCATTCATGGTCGCACACGCGCTCAAATGTATAAAGGGAATGCTGACTGGAAACCTATAGCAGATGTAAAAAACAATCCACGCATGCATATACCAGTTTTTGGAAATGGTGATGTCAACACTCCTGAGCGAGCTGTGGAAATGCGTGATGAATATGGATTAGATGGCGCAATGATAGGTCGTGCAAGTATAGGGTACCCTTGGTTTTTTAGGGAAGTAAAGCACTTTTTTGAAACAGGAACGCATATGGCAAAACCAACGATGCAAGAACGTGTTGAGGTTGCTAGACGCCATTTAGAAATGTCAATCGCTTGGAAAGGAGAAACCTTAGGTGTTATTGAAACCAGACGTCATTACACCAACTATTTTAAAGGAATTCCTAATTTCAAAGAATACCGAATGAAAATGGTTACAAGTGATGACTCTCAAGGAGTTTTTGATACCTTTAATGAGGTTTTAGATAAATTTGGCGGTCATAACTTTAACTAGTGACACCATCGTTGGAAATCAATATGTTCTAATATAAACTCAAGTAATTATATAAAATCTTATTAAGCTTTTGCTTGAGCAAGTAATCCTTCATTAATACGTCTCGATGCTATATAACTAGCCAGTACACCCAGAATAGTTATCGTACCTAATGCAACAATTATGTTTGATAATACCATTTCAAATGGATAGGGTAGTCCAGGAGCTATATAAAGCAAACTATATTTAATTTGCAGAAAGACAAAAACTACTCCTATTAAAAGACCTATTAGTCCACCACTTACGGTCATTAAACTACCTTGAATAAAAAAGATTTTACGTAAAGAACTAACACTCGCTCCTAAATCTAATAAGGTTTTTAAATTTTGTTTTTTATCTAAAATCATCATAATTATAGATCCCACTACATTAAATAATGCGATGATAAGAACTAAAGTAAAAATAAGATAAACGGCTAGATTTTCTGAATTAAGCATTTTGTATAATCCATCATTCATTTGAAGCCTGTTTTTTATAACTATAGGAACATTAAATAAGTTTTTTATTTTTTCTCTTATCTGATCCTCATCAACATCTTGGGCCAGTTTTATTTCTATACTACTAGCTTGATCTTCATTGTAATTTAATAATTTTCTTGCAGCGGTAATAGTGGTAAAAATATACTTACTATCTAGGTTTTCATTAATTCTAAATGTTCCTGTGGCGACCACATCAATTTGACTAAAAGAATCTCTGTAATTCAATGCATTTATAGCATTTTTACCTGGCTTGGGCACCATTATTTGTAAAAGCCGACTATAATTATCTACTTGTAGAGAAAGCTCGTCAGCAATACCAGCGCCGGCTACAACCTGTAAATTACTATTTCCTAGCCAGTTTCCCTGTAGAAGTATAGTGTCTGTTTTTATGATTTGATCATAATTACCGTCAACGCCTTTAATGTAAGCTATATCATTTTTACCATCATAATGTAAAAAGGCTTTTTCTTCAATTGTAGCACTTAATACTGTAATTCCTGGTAGATTTTCTAGGTCTCGCTTTCGCGAAAGCGGAATCTCTAAAACCTTTCCGTTTAATGGAGTGATTTTAAGATCAGGATCAAAATAACTACTGAATTCTGTACTGAAACTTTTTAAGCCAGAGAATCCAGATAATACTATAAATAGAGCTGCTGTGCCTACAATAGTTATAATAAAACTAAGTATGTTAATAATGTTAATGGCGTTTTTGCCATTTTTAGATACCAGATATCGTCTAGCTATGTAGTAAGAAAAGTTCACTAAGATTTTTTTCTACGCGGCAATATGTCTGGATTATCGATAGGGTTATTAAGACCTTTAAGCTCCTTATCTATCTGGTCCATATACTCAAGTGAATCATCATTAAAAAACTGTAACTCTGGCATACGACGCAGTTGGTGACGTACTTTTGCTGCAACTTGATGTCTCAATTCAGGTCCAATTTCTACAATTTCTTGAACCACGGCTGCAGCTTTGTCTGCTGGAAAAACAGATAAATATGCTTTTGCATACCCTAAATCTGGTGTTACCGTAACCTTAGTTACAGAAACCAGCAAGTTCTTAACGGTGTTCTTTCTTAAATAATCCTGTATTACAGAAGATATGTCCTCTTGAAGGATACCACTAATTTTTTTCTGTCTATTACTTTCTTCCATGCGACAAAGGTAAGCAAATGGTTTTGTGATATTTTTGAAAAATAAATTAAAGAGCTATGTTAGGAAAAATTGAGCATTTAGGAATTGCTGTAAAAGACTTAGATAAAGCAAATGAGACTTATGAGAAACTTTTAGGAAGAAAGCCATACAAGAGTGAGGCTGTAGAAAGCGAACATGTAATCACATCATTTTTTAAAGCAGGAGAAAATAAAATAGAGTTACTAGCAGCTACTCATGAAGATAGTGCTATAGCAAAATACATAGAAAAGAAAGGTGAAGGTATACATCACGTTGCATTTAATGTAGAAGATATTAAGGCAGAATTAAAAAGATTAGAAAAAGAAGGTTTTACAATTCTTAATAAAGAGCCTAAGAAAGGCGCTGATAACAAATGGGTTGCGTTTATACATCCCAAATCTTCAAACGGTGTTTTAGTAGAGTTATGTCAGGAAATTGCAGAATAGTTTGTACAACAAGAATTATAGTTTAAATTTGCAGACTTTTTAGGACATACTATTATTGATTAATAGTTGTCGGGCCTATAACTCAGTTGGTTAGAGTATCTGACTCATAATCAGAAAGTCCCTGGTTCGAGCCCAGGTGGGCCCACAAGTTTAAAAAACCTCAGTTTTACACTGAGGTTTTTTTATTTAAATCTATTTGTAATAAATAGTTTTAATGAATCGTTATTAAATTGAATGAAAATTTAAAGTAATAGATGGTGGTTGAATTTCGTCATTTTTACGGATTAAAACAATGATTTAATCGATGAAATGCGTTTTTTTAAAACTTTACATCATGTTCACACTACATTTTTGTGCTAATTCAATTAAAGTTTTACATTCGCATTCGTTAAAATAACTATGAGTAATATTCTTTCACTTTCCCTAACAGTGTTAGTACAGCAAGCCACACCACCTGTTCCTAAAATGGGTATACCGCCACCTGTGGGTGATGTTCCATTGGATACTAACTTGTGGGTATTGTTGGCAAGTGCCTTATTTATAGGTGCAGTAGTGGTATATAGAAGCCGTAAGAGAGTTCTATAAATTCATTAATCGTTTTACATATTTACCGATTACGTCAAATTCTAAATTGACGATATGACCTTGTTTTAAGGTTTTAAATCCGGTATGTGCATAAGTGTATGGGATAATAGCGACAGAGAATTCATTAATTTTAGAATTAACAACGGTAAGACTTACACCATTAATGCAAATACTACCTTTCTCTATCGTTACATTATTTAATGTTTTATCATATTCAAAGGTAAATATCCAAGAACCATCTTTATTAATAACCTCTTTACAAACTGCAGTTTGATCAACGTGACCTTGAACGATATGTCCATCTAATCGAGCATTCATTATCATGGCACGTTCAATATTAACAATGTCGTTTACATTTAAATCACCTAGATTGGTTTTTTGTAAAGTTTCTTCTATAGCAGTGACAACATATTGATTTCCATCAATAGCAACTACCGTTAAACAAACTCCATTGTGCGCAACACTTTGATCTATTTTTAACTCGCTAGTAATCGAGCTCTCTAGAGTTAAGTGTAAATTTGTATTTTCTTTTTTGAGTTGAATAACTCTTGCAGCAGACTCTATAATTCCTGTAAACATAAGTGATGAAAAACCGTTACTTTTATCTTCTCAAAAATACGGCGAAAAACAAAGCACCGCATGAACAAGAAGCAAAATATTAGAGTAGGAATTTCATTGGGTGATCCTAATGGAATAGGAGGAGAGGTTATTTTAAAGGCATTTGAGAATAATCAAATGTTGGAGCTATATACTCCAGTCATTTTTGCAAGTACTAAATTATTGTCCTATTACATTAAAACATTTAATCTCAATATTAAAATTCATGGTATAACATCGTTAGATGATGTTGTGGAAGGTAAAGTTAATGTGGTAAGGTTAATAAAAGAGCCTTTCAGAGTAAAATGGGGAACCGTTGATCCTATAGCAGGAGAACTAGCTGTGCGCAGCTTGAAGGCAGCAACAGAAGCTTTGAAGTTAAATCAAATTGACGTTTTAGTTACCGCTCCTATTCATAAAGAATCTATTCAATCTGAAGACTTTAAATTTCCCGGCCATACGGACTATCTTAATCAAGAACTAGATGGGGAAAGCTTAATGTTTATGGTCTCAGAAGATTTAAGAGTAGGATTACTGACAGATCATGTTCCTTTAAAAGAAGTTCCTGTTCAAATCACAGAGAAATTAATCAAAACAAAAATAGGCACGATTAAAGAGTCTTTGAAAAAAGATTTTGGAATCGTGAAGCCTAGAATTGCTGTTTTAGGTATCAATCCCCATGTAGGAGATAATGGTGTTATCGGTACAGATGATCAAGAAACGTTGATTCCTGTATTAGAAGAATTAAGGAAAGATGGTACTTTAATATTTGGACCTTACCCAGCAGATAGTTTTTTTGGAAATAAAAAACATTTACAATTCGATGCAGTGCTTGCCTCATATCATGATCAAGGATTAGTTCCTTTCAAAACGATAACATTTGGCGCTGGCGTTAATTATACTGCAGGTTTAAGTCATGTAAGAACGAGTCCAGACCATGGAACTGGTTTTGATATAGCTGGGAAAGGTGATGCAAATCCATCTTCATTTATGGCTGCGATTCATACAGCAGTCACAATATTTAGACACAGAACCATGTATGAGGAGATATCTGCAAACCCATTAAAAAATCTTTCTAAGAAACGAAGATAATATTAACAATGATTTTTAATAACTTTTATTATCTTTGCCCGCTCGTTTAACGAGGAAGATTATGGAACTCAAAGATTTTAATATTTCCTTTGTCGGTTTAAAGCAAGGGAAACATCAGTTTCTATATGAGGTTGATAATACGTTTTTTGAAAATTATGGTTTTGAGGATTTCAATAGTTCTCAGTTAAATGTTGAAGCAACATTAGATAAAAAATCCACTATAATGGAATTGCATCTAGAAGCCTCAGGCTCAATAAACGTCAATTGTGACGTGACAAATGAGCCATTTGACTTAGATATTGAAACAGAAATGGATGTTATTATTAAATTCGGTCCAGAATATAATGATGATAATGAAGAGCTTTTAATTTTACCACATGGCGCTTATGAATTAAATATAAGTCAGTTTGTGTATGAAATGTTAGTTTTAGGTATTCCATTAAAACGAGTTCATCCAGGAGTTGAAGACGGATCATTAGATTCTGAATTACTTGATAAACTGGAAGAGCTTCAGCCTAAAAACCTTGATATCGTAGAAGACAATAAAGAAAGTACCGATCCCAGATGGGACGCATTAAAAAAAATAAAAACGGATAATAATAAATAGCCATGGCGCATCCTAAGAGAAAAATCTCCAAAACAAGAAGAGATAAAAGAAGAACTCACTACAAAGCTAGTGTTCCACAAATTGCAACAGATAGCACAACTGGTGAAGCACACCTTTACCATAGAGCACACTGGCATGAAGGTAAATTATATTACCGCGGTAATGTACTAATAGACAAAACAGAAGAAGTAGAAGCATAATTCTCTGATTTATCAAATCAGTAGGAAACATTGCTTTTCTTTACAAATTCATAAAAAATGACACGTTTTAATTAAAAACGTGTCATTTTTATTTATTTCTGCGAGTTTTTCAGTAGCTTTCACGGCTCTAATAATTACTAGAATCACCTGTATGAGTAACATCAAAGCGGCGATTACTGCAGTAGGCGGCTACGTGCCAGACTACAAGCTTACTAACGCTATCCTAGCGACTATGGTTGATACAAATGACGAGTGGATTACCACACGTACAGGTATCAAAGAACGCAGGATTTTAAAAGATAAGGATAAGGGAACCTCGTATCTTGCTATTCAAGCAGCGCTAGACCTTATTAAAAAGAAAGATTTAGATCCTCAATCTATAGACTTAGTTATAGTTGGAACTGTTACTCCAGATATGCCCGTTGCATCTACAGCAGCATTTGTGGCCAGTGAGATAGGTGCTATAAATGCATTTTCTTATGACCTACAGGCAGCATGCTCTAGTTTCCTTTATGGTATGAGTACTGCAAGTAGCTATATTGAATCAGGTCGCTATAAGAAGGTATTACTTATAGGAGCAGATAAGATGTCGAGTATAATCGATTATAAAGATCGTACGACATGTATCATTTTTGGAGATGGTGCTGGAGCAGCATTATTTGAACCTACAACAGATCAAAATGTAGGATACGAAGATGAAATCTTAAGAAGCGATGGAGTAGGTAGAAATTTCTTAAAAATTGAAGCTGGTGGTTCTTTAATGCCAGCAAGTCAGGACACTATAGATAATAATAAGCACGTTGTTTTTCAAGATGGAAAGAACGTTTTCAAATATGCCGTCTCAAATATGGCTGACGTGGCAGAGAAAATCGTACAACGTAACCAGCTTACTAATGAAGATGTTGATTGGTTAGTGCCTCATCAAGCAAATAAACGTATTATAGACGCTACTGCAAAAAGAGTAAACTTACCAGAAGAAAAGGTAATGATGAATATAAGTCGCTATGGGAATACCACTAGTGCTACATTACCTCTATTATTAAACGAATATGAATCTCAATTAAAAAAAGGTGACAAGTTGGTCTTTGCCGCTTTCGGCGGTGGATTCACTTGGGGCTCTATTTTATTAACATGGGCTTATAATAGCTAATCATAACCACTTAAATTATGGATATAAAAGAAATTCAAAACTTAATCAAGTTTGTAGCAAAATCTGGAGCTAGCGAGGTAAAGCTAGAAATGGATGACGTTAAAATCACAATTAGAACTGGATCAGATTCTAATGAAGTGACTTATGTACAACAAGCAATGCCTATGCAAGCAGCACCTATGCCACAAGCAGCTCCTGCAGCGGCAGCACCTGCAGCTGCGCCAGCAGCAGAGGCAGCACCAGCAGCTCCTGCTGTTGATGAGAATAGTAAATATGTAACGGTAAAATCACCTATCATAGGTACTTTTTATAGAAAACCTTCTCCAGATAAGCCACTTTTCTGTGAGGTAGGAGATAGCATTAAAGAAGGTGATACATTATGTATTATTGAAGCTATGAAACTTTTCAATGAAATTGAAAGTGAAGTGTCTGGTACTATTGTTAAAGTTTTAGTAGATGATTCTTCTCCAGTAGAATTTGACCAACCATTATTTTTAGTAGATCCTTCTTAATATCAAGAAGGATTTTTTGTGGATACGCTTTTGCGAAAGCGTAACATTCACATTTACACTAACAAAAAAAACTTATCATGTTTAAAAAAATATTGATAGCAAATCGTGGTGAAATAGCTCTAAGAGTTATTAGAACATGTAAAGAGATGGGAATCAAAACGGTAGCTGTTTACTCAACTGCTGATGCTGATAGTCTCCATGTAAAATTTGCAGATGAAGCCGTTTGTATAGGTCCAGCACCTAGTAACTTATCGTACCTTAAAGTATCTAATATTATTAGTGCTGCCGAGATTACCAATGCAGACGCCATTCACCCAGGTTATGGATTCCTATCTGAAAATGCTGATTTCTCTCGCATTTGTGGTGAACACGATATCAAATTTATCGGTGCAAGTCCTGATATGATTGCCAAAATGGGTGATAAAGCAACTGCAAAAGAGACTATGAAAGCCGCTGGTGTACCATGTGTACCAGGCTCTGATGGTATTATTGCAGATTTTGACGATTGTAAAAAAATTGCCTTAGAAACAGGATATCCTGTCATGCTTAAAGCGACTGCTGGTGGTGGTGGTAAAGGTATGCGTGCTGTATGGAAAGAAGAAGATCTACTAGCAGCATGGGAAAGTGCACGTCAGGAAAGTAAAGCCGCTTTTGGAAATGACGATATGTACATGGAAAAACTTATTGAAGAACCACGTCATATTGAGATCCAAGTAGTAGGTGATTCTTATGGAAAAGCATGTCACCTAAGTGAACGAGACTGTTCTGTACAGCGTCGTCACCAAAAATTAACAGAAGAAGTTCCTTCTCCTTTCATGACTAAAAAGTTGCGTAAGGAAATGGGAGAAGCTGCTGTTAAAGCTGCAGAATTTATTAAGTATGAAGGAGCTGGTACGGTAGAATTCTTAGTGGATAAGCACCGTAATTTCTACTTTATGGAAATGAATACTCGTATTCAAGTAGAGCACCCAATTACAGAACAAGTAATAGATTTTGATCTTATAAGAGAACAAATTTTAGTTGCAGCTGGTGTAAAGATATCGGGTAAGAACTATGAGCCTACATTACATTCCATAGAGTGTCGTATTAATGCTGAGGATCCTTATCACGATTTCCGTCCATCACCAGGTAAAATTACTACACTACATGCACCAGGTGGTCATGGAGTGCGTCTAGATACTCACGTGTATGCTGGATATTCTATCCCGCCTAATTATGACTCTATGATTGCAAAGTTAATTACCACTGCACGTACACGTCAGGAGGCAATTGATAAAATGAAAAGAGCTCTTGATGAATTTGTAATCGAAGGGATCAAAACTACAATACCATTCCATAGACAATTAATGGATCATCCAGATTATGTTGCTGGTAATTATACCACAGCATTTATGAATGATTTTGAGATGGAACCACAGAAATAATTACAATTTCTAATATTTAAAAATCCCTTATTACAATTAGTAATAAGGGATTTTTTTTGAAGGCTAATCCAATTATTCCTTATTACATGTTGATTGTACCTCTATAGCTCTTTCTTTTCCCCATGAAGGTTTAAAGCCGGTTACTTCTTCATTTTCAAATAACACAACGGCTTTATCTATAAGCTTACAATAAGGTGTAATATCCTTACCAAAGTATCGTGCACTACCCATTAACCAATCACCTCTAGAAAGTGCAACTCTAGGATTATCTGGTGCGATCTTATAAGCTTTCTCATATAAGGCTGTTGTTTCTGCAGATAGTTTCATTCCATAAGTTTTTGCATCATAGGTAATCCAACATGTATTCAAAAGGCCTTGTAATACCATTAACTCAGGATTGTCCATAGAGATCGCGTTGGCATCATTGATAAAATCTTGTGCTTTTTTCATGTAAAGCACGGTTTTATCTTTTGGGTTCTGTCCCCATGAGCTATTGATATTGCAAAAAGCAACATAGTATGCTGGTTCCCATTTATCAGTCTCTGCGGCGGCGATTCTTTCAAATTGTTGTGAGGCTGCCAGAAGGTCTGTTTTCATCAGTTCAAATCCTTTGATCATAGCTTTTTCATAACCAGATTGCGCATTTATAGAAAGTGATATAAAAAGAATAAAAAAAGTCGTAATTGATTTCATAATAGTGGTGTTAGAAGTTATTGATATCGTAAATATGCTGTGGAATACGCTTTCGCGAAAGCGTAATTAACCCAACTGTCATATCTAGAGACTGAGTTGTAGAATAGAATGATTTTATAAATTATCTAGCTGATTATCATTACTACCTAGCGTCCAAAAGAAGCCTACAAAAATGAATCTGTCTGCAGCCTGACCTATAGATCTACGATTAAAATCTCCCATTGAATTAGGTGTACTACTGTATTGATAATTAAAGATGTTTTCTCTTCCTAAGATATTAGTTACAGATAGGAATACGATTTTTTGTTGGTCAATAAGGTATGCCCAGTTTAAATTTAAACTTTGAAACGAACCTGTTTGATCATTGAGAAAGCCATTACGATTAGGATTAGTAAAGGTCCTACCACTAGTATAGTTAAATGTAACTCCTATTTGTGATTTCCAATTCTCAACCCAATACTTACCTACCACACTGAAATTATGTGCACTCGCAAAATTAGGTGTCGCGGTTTCTTGAAAGTTGCGGTATTGTCTTTCTGTATCCAAGAATGAATAGCTGACCCAATAGTCTAAATTTTTGATGCTTTTCTCATCACGCCAAAATAAATCTAATCCGGTAGCATAACCATCACCATCTAATCCATAACTACTGTCCGGCTGTGGTCTGTCGGTATCATAGGTTAATAGGCTAGAATAGTTTTTGTAGTAGGTCTCTGCACGTAGCATGCGACCATCTTTTTGATATAAAAAATTAAGGATATAATGCTCTGCACTTTCTGGTGCTAGTTGCTCATCATATTGAAGAATATTATTTTGAGCCTGCTGATAGAACTGCCCATAAGCTAGAGAAGCCTGCCAATTCTTAGATACACTTATGGCAGCGCTCAATCTAGGAGAGATAAGTAACTCTTTACTTAAGCCATAATAATCTGCTCTTACACCAGCCTTAAAAGCAAGATCTTTAGATAGAAAAAGTTCTGCCTCAGTAAAAACGCCTGAATTAGAAGAATTAACAGATGATTCAAAAGCATTTTCATCTATAGTAACATCTTCTTTATAGTTGATGACGAATTGTTCTAGGCCATAATTTATTTTAAAATAATTGTTATAACGCTTATGCAATTTAAATTTTGCATGTAAGGCGTTTTCTCTAGTGTCCACATCTGTACCGGCAACATTAATATCATTACGATCATGTGCGAGACTAAGGCCTGCTTCCATTTTCCAATTGTTATCAAGTCGTTGCTCATAATTTAAATTACCATAATAATTCCCATTTTTGAGTGCAAAAAATATTCCATCTTCTACATCAATGTCTTCTTGTATAAGGCTAAAATTGCTATAAGAATATGCGCTATAAGCTTTAAACATACCTTTCTCGAGTTGATGTCTATAAACAGCCTCGCCACTTATGGATTCATATGGATCTTCAAATTGATTATTTTGTGGTATTAATTGATTATAAGGACCTAGGTTGATATAACTGGCATTAACACTTACACTATTCTTTCCCCAAATTTGTGTGTTTCCCACGCCGCCACCTACACTCATAATTTGTAAATCTGTTTTTTCTTCTGTCGGTATATCAGTGGTATTTAATAATAATACACTAGATAGAGCGTCACCATACTCTGCACTGTAACCTCCAGTAGAAAAAGATATTCCATCAAATAAGAAAGGTGAAAACCTTCCTCGTGTAGGTATATTTCCAGTAACGGGTACAAAAGGGCGGAAAACTCTACTATTATCTATAAATACTTGAGTTTCATCACCACTTCCGCCACGTACAAACAGACGCCCATCATCTGGGTTTGCACTCGTTCCTGGAAGTGTTTGCAATGCACCGACAAAATCGCCTACAGCGCCAGCCGTGGTTACTATATCAAGTGGTTTAAGTGCGCTCGCTTTAGAACTATCTCCTGCATTTAAAGTTCCTGCATTTAAAATCACAGAGTTGAGACTGTTTACGCTTTCGCGAAAGCGAATTTTTATATCATTTAATTCATTTACTGTTGATTGCTGTACATAATCCTCATAACCTATAAAACTGGCAACTATGGTAACTATTGAGGTCTCTGAGGTTTCAAAAGAGAATTTCCCATCAATATCAGTTGTAGCACCATCATAAGTACCTTGCAAATAAACATTTGCTCCTAACACAGGTACATTTTTTTCATCTAGAACCTGACCGCTTATAGTGGTCTGTGCTAGACTGGATATTGAAAAGGTAATGCTTAGTAATAAAAATAGAGTTTTCATAGGTCAAGGTTTGATGGTACAAACATCCTATGAAATAAGGCTGGGAACTATTCTCTTTTACTGAGTTGTTGAATTTTTAAACTGAGTTGTCATCTAAGTTTTAATTGCTCTTTAAAGCTAATTTTATTTTTTGACCAGGCTTGAATTTTTTAGGAGAGTTAAATAACAAGGTTTTATCTTGACATGCAACTTGAATTAGATAATCTGCTCCTTTAAAGTAAGAGTGTTTTACTATGACTTCAATACCTATTTCATTAACGGCAAGTTGCTCAGGATAGCATATGATTTCTTCGGCATTATTGAACCATCCTACAGGAATGACATTTACCTCGTTGAATAATGAGGCTCCATATTTATTTAAGGGCTTTTGATAGCAATCAATAGTGTTTCTGTGATCAGTTATACGACCATGGCGCATGATGATAGTTTCATGTGTAAAGGGTAATACATCATCCTTATCATGTGTCGCTATTAAGCAGGTAATATTTTCTTTTTTAAGATAAGTAAACAGGCTGCGTCTTAAGTCGTTTTTCCTAAAATTATCAATATTAGAAAAAGGTTCATCTAATAATAGAACTTTAGGTTGTTGAGCGAGTGCTTTAGCAATCGCTACACGTTGTTTTTGTCCGCCACTTAGTGTTTTAACCTTACGATCTTTAAAGTCGCTCATATCGACTATATGAAGCAATTCAATTATACGACTTGCTCGATTATCGATTTGAATAGAAAGATGTTCTCCTACATTTTCAAAAACAGTTGTAAACGGCATCAAATCAAATTCTTGAGGTACGTATTTCATCATGGAATGACCTGGCACGAGGTGAAAATCTGCTCCATCTAATACATTACCATCAAAAGTAATATCACCACTTTCTTCTTGTAATAAGCCATATATAAGATTTAATAAAGTGCTTTTACCACATCCACTTTCACCTATGAGCGCTACATGGCTGCCTTGTTTAATCTTTAGATGAATATCAATTAGGGCTTTACCTTGTGGATAAGAAAACTGAATATTATTTAATTGTAGCATACTACAAAGGTATTTGCTATCAACTAAAAAACCCATGCAATTTGCATGGGTTTAATATTATTGTGTTGTTGATTTAATCTATGACATTGTTTTGATAGATGTTAACGGTTCCACTATCTTCATTACTTATAATTAAAAGTGCTCGATCATTACCGCTATCTTCTCTTGGAATCATCAATAAACTTTCTGGGGCTTCATCACCTATTGCTTCTAGCCATGTTAGGAATATTGGATTATTAGGGTTGGTAACATCATATAATAAAACACCATCTGTACGTTCCATTGCCACAGCGAGTATATATCTATTGTTTATAGAATTAGTGTCTGATGTGTTGCTTTTTATTTCTAAAATAGCGACAGCTTCTGGCTCAGCTCCTTTATCATCGCTACGTCCATCTTCATCATTGAATCGTGTAGGGTTTATATTTAAGGTATTAACGGCAATACTATTACCGCTATCATAAACAAGGTTTCCAGTTGTATCCCAAAAACTAAAGCTACGACCACCATATCCATAAATCACGTCATAATCTCCGTCACCATCAATGTCACCATTTGCAGTTGTGATTTTTAATCTACCAATATTCTCATCCATTTGCAGACTAGCGGCATCAGGAAAAGCTGTTGGATCTAACACAAGGTCTTTAACTCTTTCTTCTTCAGAATACCCATCGTAATCGCGAGCGTCACCTTCATTTGCTGTAACAATCAATTCCTGACCATTAATAGTAACGATATCCATTCCATCTGGATGATAATAAGAAAGTACTGGCCAGTTTTTTAATTGAGTTAAGTCATCTCTATCACTAGCATCTATGCTATTTAAAGGGTCATTATAATCCTTAACACCATAAGCTTTGACATAATTTATAGTTGCAGTATTAACGTCTATACTCATTAGAGCATTGTTTTCCTGGCAAGTGACATATGCGGTATTCCCATCTTCTGATACTACTATATATTCTGGCTCTAAATCTTGAGCTACAGTAGCGCTAGGGCCATAAATACGCACTCCATCATTTTTTAAAGATATTTCTTGATTATTTAAACTCGCAAAGTTGATTAGTTGTATTGCTCCATTTGAGAGTGTAATGATACCTACGGTTCCTTCAGGATCAATAGTATAATCATCATTAGGTTCACCTTCACAGGCAACAAGAATTTTTTCACCGTCTGGTGTAAAAGTAACCATGTCTGGTAAGGCGCCTACAGTATAACTATTTAACAAGGCTAGACTATTTATGTCATAGATCACGACAGTACCATCAAGCTGTTTATTGTCATTTTCTACCGCTACGGCAATTATACCATCTCCAACGGCTACACTATTAGGAGCTCCACTGGTTAATGAAATAGCTGGTTGTTCCATTGGAATGCCAGGATTTGATAAGTCATAGACATTAACCTGATTAGACTCTGCATTAATTACAAATAGCTTTTTACTAACAGTATCATAAGCACTAATTTCAGCGCTACCTTCTCCACCTACTTGAATAGTTGCTGCTCTTTGAAAATTTACTTCTGTTGATAGTGAAATGTTATCACTAGTATCGTCATCATTATTACAACTGCATAATACAATTGCGACTAAGGCATAAATAATTTTATTCATTTTATTGATTTTTTTGGCATGTACAAAACAAGGTTTTCAATAATTGAATAGTGTTAGCTAGGTCTTATATGATGGTTTATAAAGTATTATATAATAGTTACCAAATAAAAAAACCCATGTTATTCACATGGGTTTAATAGTATAACTTAACTATAGGATTTACATTTTTACTCTTGTACTCAATTCTGGTAGTTCTTCAAACCCCATATTGAATAAGGCAAAACTATATATGTCTGTTTGTTCTTGTATCACCTGAGCAGTTGATTTACCAGCGCCGTGACCAGCATCAGTTTCAATACGGATAAGAGTAGGAGCATCACCAGCTTGTTTAGACTGTAGTTCGGCAGCAAATTTAAATGAGTGTGCAGGTACTACACGATCATCGTGATCACCAGTAGTTACCATTGTAGCTGGATAAGAAACGCCTTCTTGAATATTATGTAATGGAGAATATCCTTTAAGGTATTCAAACATTTCTGGATTATCCTCTGCAGTTCCATAATCATAAGCCCATCCTGCTCCTGCAGTAAACTTATTATATCGCAACATATCTAAAACACCTACTGCTGGGAAAGCTACACTAGCTAAATCTGGTCGCTGTGTCATCGTTGCACCTACTAATAAACCACCATTAGAGCCACCTTGGATAGCTAGGTATTTTGTAGAGGTGTAATCGTTGTCTTTTAACCATTCTCCAGCAGCAATAAAATCATCAAATACATTCTGTTTTTGCATTTTAGTTCCAGCGTCATGCCATTTCTTACCATATTCACCACCACCTCGTAAATTTGCTACGGCATAAATACCGCCCATTTCCATCCACGCAGCTCTTGAGACTGAGAAACTTGGATTAAGTGATACGTTAAAACCACCATAACCGTACAGTATTGTTGGGTTTTTACCATCTAGTACTAAACCTTTCTTATGAGAAATAATCATAGGGATTTTAGTCCCATCTTTAGATGTATAAAAAATTTGCTTTGATTCATACTCATCACTATTAAATTGAATTTCTGGTTTGCGATATAGCTTTGATTCACCAGTGGCGATGTCATATAAGTAAGTGCTTCCAGGAGTGGTATAATTTGTAAAACTATAGTAAAGTGTTTTATCTTTTTCTTTAGCACCAAAACCGCCCACATTTCCTATTCCTGGTAATTTTACTTCTCTAACAAGAGTACCATCATAATTATATTGTTGAATTTTAGATACCGCATCTACCATATACTCTGCAAAGATGTATCCACCACCTGTAGAAGGTGACAGCACATTTTCAGTTTCTGAAATTACATCTGTCCAGTTTTCTTGAGTTGGGTTAGAAAAATCTGTTGATACTATGCGTTTATTAGGTGCATTATAATCTGTTACTAACCATAATTTAGAACCTTCATTATGTAGTAAATAAGTGTTGGTATCAAAATTATCTAGAACGGTTACTAGTGGTGCATTGGGTTTATTTAATTCTTTCATAAACATCTTACCACCATTAGTAGATGTACTTGCAGAAATGACTAAGTAGTTTTGATCATCAGTAACGCCACCACCGACATATCTATACTTTTGATCTGGTGTACCACCAAAGATTACTTGATCTTCATTCTGGGGCGTACCTAACTTATGATAATATAGTTTATGCTGATCTGTCATAGCACTCAACTCACTACCGTCAGGCTTATCATAACTAGAGTAGAAGAACCCATCATTACCTTTCCAAGACATTCCAGAAAATTTCACGTCTTTTATGGTATCTCCTACTTGAGTTAAATCATTAGTATTTAAAACGATAATTTTTCTCCAGTCACTTCCACCTTCTGAAATTGCATAAGCAAATAGAGAACCGTCTTTAGTAAAAGAAGTACCACCTAGAGAGGTAGTACCATCTTTAGAAAACTGGTTAGGATCTAGAAAGACTTCTGCATCTTCCATTTTACCGTTAGTAGGGAATCGGTATATTACATATTGATTCTGTAAACCATCATTTTTATAGAAATAAGAGTAGTCACCTTCTATAAATGGAGCTCCTATTTTCTCATAGTTCCATAGTTCTGTGAGACGGTTTTTCACGCTTTCGCGAAAGCGTATTTGATCTAAGTAACTATTAGTAACCTTATTTTGAGATTTTACCCATTCACCTGTTTCTGCACTACGATCGTCTTCTAACCAGCGATATGGATCTTGTACATCTGTACCGTGATAATTATCTACGTGATCTACTTTTTGAGTGGTAGGATAGGTTACTGTCATTTTTTTTGAATCCTGTTTTTTGTCTTCACAAGACACCAATGCCATAAGAACAGTGGCTGCGAGAAGTGTTTTTTTCATAATTAGTTTTTGATTAATTGTTGTGTGGACCAAGTAGCATTAGAATTTACCTTAATAAAATAAACCCCACTTTGTAAATCAGACACATTTATCAATGATGTGTTACGATATTCTATTAATAATCTATAATTGATGTCATAAATTTCTACCTTTTCTAAAGGTTCAATACTTAAGATATTGATAAAATTAGAACTAGGATTAGGAAAGAGTACAAATTGTTGGGTAGCTAGTTGATCATAAGTGGATAGTACATTGTCAGTATAAACATAGACACCGTCTAGAGTACTTATAGTGCTAAATCCTCCACTATATCCAGTGTCCTCATCTAAAAATGCCACTTCTACATGTTGGTCTGTACTAACATTTATCCATGTAATTCCATCATCAGTAGAATAAGATGTGCCTGCAAGTGTACTATCTCCACCTGTACTTACTACCCTTGAAGAATTGGGTATATAAGCGATTGCACCACCGTATGGAAAGCCAGTTCCAGATATATTAACTGGATTCCAAGTTATACCAGCGTCCTGTGTGATGAATAGATTTCCTGCATTATCTTGAATCAACCCTTTACTTGCTGTACTAAAAGTAATGTCTCCACTAATAGATGTACCACCAAAATCTGATAGTGGTGTATTGAAAACGTCCCAGTTATTTCCCATGTCTGATGAATGGAAAACTCTTCCTGCACTTGTTGTAAACCAAATATGATTATTTAATTGTGTGTATTGTCCTAAATAACCTACTTCACCAGTTAATGGGGCTGGGATATTTGTACTAGGTACTCTATTATAACTAGAACCACTATCTGACGTAGTATATATTTCCCAATAACCACCCGCAGGATCACCTATAACTACACCATTATTAAAATTGTAAAAATGAACCACATTTGCAAAACTTGTAGCACTGTTAAACGCTGCACTAGGTTGTCTAGTCCATGTATTTCCTGTATCTATGGTTTGCCATACGCCACCTTGCTGTCCAGCCGCACGTGGATGTACAGCAATATATGCTGTAGTAGCACTAACGCCAGATATATTAGAAATACCTAGTGCGCTATCACCTACGTCTATCGTGCCAGCATTCCATGTGGTGCCACCATCACTGGTGGTTGAAAAGCGTTGCACATTATTATTAGGATTGAGTCCGTCATAACCAGTGGCCCATGCAATATTATTATCTACGATATGTATTTTTGATAGCCCAGTTGAGGTGATAGGGAAGCCAGATGCTCTTTCTGTCCAAAATTGAGCCTGAGAATAAAAAGAAGATAGAAATAGGAATAAAAGTAAACGTAATATCATAAAAAAACCGCTTTAGACTGAGGTAAAGTTAGTCAAAAGCGGTTAGTTTAAATTATCAATCTTTAATTAGTCCATAAAGTTAACCTACCAGATTGTGTTGAATTAGATACTGTGCGATTTGTACTGCGTTAGTTGCAGCACCTTTTCTTAAATTGTCGGACACTATCCACATATTAAGTGCATTTTCTCTAGAATGATCACGTCTAATGCGTCCTACAAAAACATCGTCTTTGCCATGTGCCATAAGTGGCATAGGATATAGGTTGACATCTAGATTATCTTGTACAGTTACTCCATCAGTACTTGCCAGTATCTTACGAATGTCATTTTCATTAAATTCTTTACCAAATTCTAGATTAACAGATTCTGAGTGTCCACCTACTACAGGAATACGCACTGCTGTTGCGGTAACCGCGATGGTACGATCATCTAATATCTTTTGAGTTTCCCTTATTAATTTAAGCTCTTCTTTAGTGTATCCATTTTCTTCAAAAACATCACAATGTGGAATAGCGTTTTTATGAATCTGGTAAGGATAAGCCATTTCTCCTTTGGTACCATTATATTCATTTTCTAATTGCTCTACAGCTTTAACACCAGTACCGGTTATGGACTGATAGGTAGAGATAATAAGTCTTTTAATCTGATATTTTTTATGAAGTGGCGATAGAGCCATAACTAATTGAATAGTAGAACAATTAGGATTTGCAATAATCTTATCTGATTTTGTTAAAGAACTAGCGTTGATTTCTGGAACTACTAATTTTTTATCACTATCCATGCGGAAAGCACTAGAGTTATCGATCACTGTGGTACCTACAGCTGCAAATTGCGGAGCAAATTCTAAACTTACAGAACCACCAGCAGAAAATAGTGCGATATCTGGTTTCATCTCAATAGCCTGTTTCATGCTTACAACCTTTACCTGTTTACCCTTAAAAGTAATTTCAGTACCTACAGATTTCTCTGATGCTACAGGAATGAGAGTTGAAACATTAAGGTTGCGTTCTTCTAGAACTTGCAACATAACCTGGCCTACCATACCGGTAACGCCTACTACTGCTATTTTCATGAAAGTAAATTTAATTTGCTCAAAAGTATACCCTAGAGTTGATATCACTCCTAATATTTTCAAAAATTGATAAATAAAAAAGCCGTTTTGCTTTTGCAAAACGGCTTAATAAATACTTTAAAGAAGTAATTCTTAGTTTTTAGCTTTTAATACATCACGTATTTCAGCAAGAAGTTCTTCTTGTGAAGGACCTGCTGGAGCAGCTGGAGCCTCTTCAACTGGAGCTTTAGTTTTATTGTATGCTTTAACAATCATGAAAAGAACAAAACCAACGATGATTAAGTTGATAATAGTGTTGATCCATGCTCCATATTGGATTGCATTTTCTGCAACTGCAACAGACCCATCTGCAGCTAATTGAGCTTCACTTAAAATGATTTTTAAGTCTTCAAAACTCATTCCACCTGCAAAATGACCTATGATAGGCATCATAATCATTTTTACAAATCCATTTACTACAAGACCGACAGCACCAGCTAGTAATACAGCAACGGCAAGATCTATGACGTTACCCGTCATAATAAAATTCTTAAATTCTTTTAACATGTTATATATATTATGGTTAATGACGTGCAATTTAGATATAGAAACGGTGATTTGTTAAAATATTCTAAAAGAATTTTTTAAATCTCGTAAAACAAACGACTAAATAGTTGATTTTAACGACGAATGAATCAATTGAAGTAAATTCTAGGTACTCGCTTCTGTATACCAGTTAGAATTTCATAAGAAATGGTTCCTGCTTTTTCAGCCATTTCTCTTGCAGTAAATTCTTGATTAAAAATAATTACCTCATCTCCTACATAGCAATCAATATTAGTAATATCTACCATAAACATGTCCATGCATATGATTCCTAAGGTAGGTGCTAACTTACCATTAATAGAAACCTGTGCTTTTCCATACCCATAAATGCGATTAATACCATCACCATGGCCTAGAGCAATTACAGCATACTGAGTTCTTTTTTGAGCGATGAATTTGCGATTATAACTAACGCTTTCTCCTGCCTCAATCCATCTGGTTTGTGAAATCACTGACTTTAATGAAGCAACAGGTTTTAATTGCTTGTCAAATGTGTGATCGTTTCCAAATCCGTATAAACCGATTCCAGATCTGACCATAGAGAAATGAGCATCTTTATAATTTAAAATACCGCTAGTATTAGACTCATGTTTTAAAAAAGGGTATGGTAGCGCTTTTTCCAATCGAGCGTTAATTTCTTTAAATAGTTCAATTTGTGAATTTGTAAAATCCAGCTCATTTAAATCTTCACTCGCTGCTAGATGCGACTGTAGTCCACGAACTTTTATTGATGAATTAGAAGTTACTTTAGAAATAACCTCATCAATATCTTTAAAATCTATACCTATTCTATTAAGCCCTGTATTAAACTCAAGGTGAATAGGATAGGCACTTTGCTGTTTATCCTGAGCAATTGCAATAAATGCATCTAGCATTTCTATACTATATATGACTGGCTCAATGCAACGCTCTATACAAGTATTTAACGTAAAAGCTTGAGCATGTAATACGAGTATAGGCTTTTTAATACCATTATTTCTCAATTCAACAGCCTCTGAAACGTAAGCAACAGCAAAATAATCTACATCTAATTCTTGTAGACGATGTGCAATAGCAACAGCACCATGACCATAGGCATTTGCTTTAACTACTGCCATAAACTTAACTCCAGACTGGAGTTTACTTTTCAAATAATGAAAATTATGTTCTAGTGCTGCAAGGTTTACTTCTAGTCGGGTACCTTGTAATGGCATTAAGATTTATTTTTTTGTGCTAGTTCTTCAGGATCTTGAACGTCAAAATCTTTAACTTTATGAGCTAGCATTGCTTTGTAATAAGCGCCACGACTTAAAGGCTCATATTCTTGTTGCTCACCTAGCATCACAACATTTTCATCACTACTCTTACGATAACTGAATTGTGCTAGATTACCTGTTCTAGTGCATACAGCATGTACTTTAGTAACATACTCTGCCGTAGCCATTAGTGCTGGCATCGGACCAAAAGGGTTGCCCTTAAAATCCATATCTAATCCTGCAACGATGACTCTGATTCCGCGATTTGCTAGGTCATTACAAACGGTGACAATTTCATCATCAAAAAACTGAGCTTCATCAATTCCTACAACATCACAGTCTGCTGCGAGCAATGGAATATTTGCAGCTGCAGGTACAGGTGTGCTTTGAATTTCATTAGAATCATGAGAAACTACATTTTCTTCATCATATCTAACGTCTATTGCTGGTTTAAAAATCTCTATTTTTTGATGTGCAAATTGTGCTCTTTTCAGTCGACGTATTAACTCCTCAGTCTTTCCCGAGAACATGGAACCGCAAATCACCTCGATCCAGCCGAATTGCTCTTTATGATTTACCGTGTTTTCTAGAAACATTTTGTAATTTACAGGCTTTAAAATTTGAGACTGCGATTCTCGCAAATCAGTTTCAAAAATACAATAAAACCAGCGGCATATTAAACCATTATGAAAAAGAAAATAGCAGCAGATCTTACTAGTCTCGCACACCGCATTCTACAAATGAAGAATAAGGAAGATATTCATGAGTTACAATCAGTAGCAAAAGAATTATATGAAAAACTGACCATTCTCTCTTTTACAGAAAAACATTTTGGTGATGTGCAGCCTACAGCAGGAACTGTTGAGGTACAGGAAAAAATAGAAGAGGCGTTCACCGCTGCTCAAGAAGATGTGGAAAGTGTTACTCAAGAGGTAGAGCAGGCCATGGAAAACGCAAAATCAAATGCTGAAGATGCTTTTGCTAATCCTGATTTAAGTGATCTTTTTGTCCCTGCAGATCAAGACACGAGAGAAGAAATAGAATTACCAGGTATATCTACTATTCATAAAATGGTAGATGAATTCCCTGAAGAAGAGATCGAAATAGATTTTCCTAAACCTACTTATGAGAAGAATGATATGGAAGATTTAACCTCTGGCTATGAAAATATGCCAGAGTTTGAACGCAAAATTAATAATCAAACAGAGAAAGGACAGTCCATCAATGATCGCTTAAAAACAGGCTTAAAAATAGGAATGAATGATCGTATAGGCTTTATTAAACACTTATTTAATGGTAGCGATCAAGACTATAATCGTGTGTTATCTCAATTAAACACTATGGAAAGTAAACTTGCCGCTCAAAACTTTATTACATCCATGGTAAAGCCTGATTATAATAATTGGTTAGGGAAAGATGCTTATGTAGAGCGATTTATGCAAATAGTTGAAGCAAAGTTTGATTAGTCATATAAAAATAGTTCACATCTTTCAGAAAATTTCAATCTATACCTTTGTATGTAAGAAGCAAAAATTTAGGATTTGACAATATTATAACTGAATTTGTCCTTCCTACCTTTTTGCCTCTTAAATTATAGAAGTGTTTGCTATACGCTTTCGCGAAAGCGTGATTTTAATGATTAATATATACCCAACCTACTCTGGCCTCACTACCATCATTAAGATCTAATTGCCAGAAATAAGTGCCTACGGGTAAAACTTCACCGCTATTGTGTAATAGACCTTTATTAGGGATGCCGTCCCAATCATTTATATATTCAGTGGCTTCATAAACAATACTTCCATAACGGTTAAATATTTTGAGCTTACTGTCTGGATAAAGTTCAATACATTCTATAACTAGGGTATCATTTATTCCATCATTATTAGGTGAAAAACCTTCTGGAATTTTAAGACAGTCTGGTCTGGTTAAGGCTATTGCAGTATTGTTTTCTAAATTAATGTCAGGTAAAATATTACTACTATATACATCTACTACGTTAACAAAATTACCTGGGATATTAAGGTCGACGGTTATTTGTAGCATTGCGTTGCTACCTTCTACCATGTCTCCTACAGTCCATAAACCAGATAAGTAATCAAAAGTACCTGTTGTTGTGTGATGTGTTACATAATTGTAACCAGATGGTAGAAACTCTTCAACTATAACATCTGTGGCTGTTGCGCTGCCCATATTTTCGACTAGAATTGTAAAGGTGACCTCACCATTAACATCGGGTTTAAGGTTGTCTACCGTTTTATTAATACTTAGATCTAGTACGGGTAACACTTCTAGAGTTGCAAATGCCGTGGAAACATCAATATTATTAAGTGCCGTGAAATTTAAAAAACTGTTGGTATACAATCCAGCTTCTTGACTGGTTACTTCAACTGCAAAACTTACTTGCTGTGTGCCAGCAGGAAAACTAAGGTTTTGAATTCCAATTAAAGAAGTCCCTATAGTATCTATAAAAGTACCGGAAGCACTATTTTGATCTATCCAATACGCATTTCCAGAAAGAGTAATTTCTGGAGGTAAATTATCTATGAATGTAATATTATCCTGTGCAGGTAGGCCTACAGAGTTAGTAAGTATAAAAGTCAAAATAGAAGTTTCTCCTGTATTGATTATAGGAGGATTAAAGCTTTTTGAAGTTTGTGATGTGAGTACAAACAGACTTGATATTGAAATGTTAGAGTCTGGTGTGTTTTCACCTTGTTGAGTGAAATCTGGTTGTGCTTCGGCACGGTTTTCAAAACTACCGCCGTACGATGGTGAAGTGACTGGAATGCGCACTTGTATAGTAGATCCGGACTCCATATAAGGAATCACACCTTCTATAAGGTTGCCACTAACACTAAAGGATGATATGCAAGTTGCAGTTCCTGTAATAAGTGAACAACTAGGTGTGCCAGTGATTATAAAATCGGGATGCAACAAATCTGTAAAATCAATATTATTTGCATCGGTACTTATATTAGAATTTGTGATATCAATAATCCATTCTAATGGAGAGTTAATAGGAGCAGATGTTATGGAAGGATAAGTTTGTACCACCAGATCCACACATGGTACCATAGGTGTTGCCACTCCTGTACTAGCTGTTGCAATTACGGATAGACTGGTGTCTAGTGCAGACATCTCTAAATTATCTTGAACATTAGTAGGTAGTACAGAGCAAACAGGTGTCCAGTCTATCACTTTTTCATAAGTAACACTACTATTTGCTGGCATGATAAACCCATCAGTATCTAAAATCTCCCAAAAGGTGTCTCCTTGAGCATTAACAACTCCTACATTTTCATTAAGTACTGAAGGGCATGCAGCACCACCAGTTGTACCAGTACAAATAATGGATTGTAAAATTCCAGTACCTTGAGAAAACTGAATATCCTTAAATTTTATATGATGAGCAATAGAGTCTACATTACTCATTACAATTTCATAAGTAACATTTCCATATGGATATGGACCAGCACCTGGCGTAGGTATTGTTTGTATTTCATTGATTTCAATGATAGGATTATTAGGGACATCTACACATGGAGTTACGGGTAAACCTAAAATGCTATCTCCATCATAATCATTAGATAAGTCGCAATCTATAAGAGCATTGTCATTTTCAAACACTATTCCGCGCATACTACAAACAGGTGCAATTCCATTTGGAGTACATTCAGGTGGAATAAATCGGACTGTAGTTCTTACAGTAATACTTGAATTTGAAGGGAAAGTAAAGTCATCTGTTAACCACCTAAAATCTGTAGTTGTAACAATATTGATATCAGAGCAGTTGATAGGACCTGTAGTGCTAATACAATTTACGCTTAAAATTTCAATACCGGTATTTAACGTACTTGTATTAATTAGATAAGCGCCAGCAATAATATCAAGCGGTCCATTATTAGTAAACGTATAGTCAAAAGTTACTATATCTGTCCAGGCACTTAAAGTACCACCTGTAGGACTTACTTTATCCACCTGCGCTGTTAAATCAGTACATGGACACGATGTGTTGAGTAAAGCATCAGTATCAATAAGGTTACTTGTATTAAAACCAGTATTATTTATGTAAGATTGAATACTAATTCTATTTCCTATTTTTAAGGGTTGATTAGGTGTCAAACGGCTACAATCTCCTTCTTCCACTTTATATCTAATGCTTAAAGTAAAAGAAGCTCCGGCGGGAAAAACAATCTCCTCACCATGGTTATAAAATTCAAATTGATTTGTAAGATTGACACTAGATGTAGGATTGATTCCAGATAAGGTCGGACAACTCATTCCATTACTACTTACACAAGTAAGATTTTCTAAAGTGACAATAGCACTACCAGCTCCATTGATATTTTGAGCGGCTATTAAAAAATTTTGTAGCGGATATTCAATACCAGAATTGTTGAGAATGGTCATTTCATAGGTCACAGAATCTCCCCAACTTGTTAGACTACCATTACTTACAGGAATTATTTGTGTTTGAGAAATCTGAAAATCAATAGGCCTTTCGGTCATGATTATACTTATTACAGATGTGTTTGTAGAAAGATTAGTGTCAGTTGTACCTACTGGCGGATTTACCATTACAGTCGCGGTGGCACCTCCTAAAAAGATAGGTGAAGCCCTTACAGTAACTAATATCTCAATACTAGAAGAGTTGGGCATGTTAGGTAAAATACCATCAATCGAACTTCCTAAAATATTGATTGCCGCTGGTGATACAGCACCACCTAAATTATTTTGAGCAACAGCGCTTTCTATATTATTTACTGAACTAAGTGATAGATTAAAATCAGCATTAGACACAGGTGCACCAGTATTACTAATGGTGACCAAATAGGTATAACGTTCATAAAAATGCGCTTGCGATATTGAACTTCCTGTAAGATCTTGAGCTTCAACTGTGGTTGAGAGATCTGTAGTTTGACCATAAACTGTGGTCCAGGTAAAAATAAAAAAGACTATGGTTAGTAGATATTTCATAAAGATTGGTCTGGTTATAAATATAAGATGACTTTTCTTACTAATGGTTGCGTGGTGAATTAATAAATCTTTATACTTAATTTTACTATTATAAAAATTAGGGTTGTAGAGCTGTTTAAGTATTCGCTTTCGCGAAAGCATAACTCTTCAACTTTTAATTACTTCAAGCATAAAAAAACATGAAACTTTATCTAGTACCTACACCCATAGGAAACCTAGCAGATATAACTTATCGTGCCGTTGAAATTTTAAAAGATGTGGACCTAATTCTAGCAGAGGATACTAGGACCAGTGGTAAGTTATTACAGCATTATGAAATTAAAACACCCATGCTGTCCTATCATATGCACAATGAGCATAAAATTGTAGATCATGTGGTAAGTCGCATAAAAAATGGAGAGAAAATGGCATTAATAACTGATGCAGGTTCACCTGGCATTAGTGATCCAGGTTTTCTAATCACTCGCAAGATGTTAGAAAATAATTTAGATGTTGAGGCATTACCTGGGGCAACAGCCTTTGTGCCAGCCATAGTGGTGAGCGGCTTACCATGTGATAAATTTGTTTTTGAAGGGTTTTTACCAGTGAAAAAGGGACGACAGAAACGGTTAGAGTTTCTTAAAGAAGAACGACGCACGATAGTTTTTTATGAGTCACCACATAAGCTTTTAAAAACTCTAGCAGATTTTAAAACACATTATGGAGGGAATTCTAGAGTATCAATATCAAGAGAAATCACAAAAATGTTTGAAGAACATTTCAGAGGTACAGTAGATGCGGCAATTACTTTTTTTGAAACTAAAAAGCCTAAGGGTGAATTTGTTATATCGTTGCTAATGGAATAGTGCAAAATTTGAATGTATTTAATCGTTAAATAAAGTATTTAATCTAATAATACTTTAACATTTTATTTACATTTAATTAAAACTCTATTTTACACGCTTATTAAGCACTCTCTAATTAATTAAAATAATCTTATATGAAATTGAAATTACTAATTGTAAGCCTATTTACGATGCTGCTGAGCATAGGTTCATGGGCTCAAACTACAACAATCATTGGGACTGGAGCCTCTTCGGGTAGTACAGGATCTAATGGGTCACCTATTTATAGATCTTCTGCTGGAAGTAGCTTTGACTATTCACAAAGTGTTCTATTATACACGTTTGCTGATTTAAGTGCTGCGGGAATTTACAATGGGGCTGTTATATCTTCTATTGGATTTAATAAGACCAATGCTTTTGGTGTTGCTCCTGGCGAAGCTGGAAGTTTAACTATTGTAATGAATAATACAGGTGCAAATAGTCTAGACACTTCAGATACTTTCTTAAATCTAACTTCTGGTTTTAGTACTGTTTATAGCAATGCATCTGTTGATGAAACGATAATTCCTCCTACAGCAGGTTATGTGGTTTTTGTTTTAGACACACCATTCGTTTATACCGGTGGTTCTTTAGAAATTGGATTAGATTGGGACATTAGTGTTTCTACTGGAAATCCTACTACAGGTGGCTTTGCTTTTGCTTATGACACTGTAACTGACGTTAAAGGTAGAGGAACAAGCTCTGGGACACCTATCACTGGTTCTCTTACAACGGGTAATACAAGACTTTATCAAGCTGAAATGGTTTACACTGGTGGAACGGCACCAACTTGTCTGGCTCCAACAGACCTTGCAGCTACTTCAAACACATTTGATACTGCAGACCTATCTTGGATTACTGGAGGAAGTGGTGAAATGGCATGGGATATTGAATTAGGACTTGAAGGATTTACACCTACAGGAACTCCAACTAATGCTGGTGTAACGAATCCTTACACAGCGATGAGTCTAACAGCAAATACTGGTTACGATTTCTATGTACGCGCAGATTGTACAGGTGGTGATTTTAGTACTTGGTCTGGACCTTTTAACTTTAGAACCCTTTGTACAGCGGTAACTGATTTTAATGAGAATTTTGATGGCGTTTCTACTCCAGATTTGCCTGATTGTTGGACATCTTTCAGTACGACTCCTATCGGCAGTTCTGCTTCGTTAGTACAAACTAATACTGCTGGAGATAGTAGTGCTCCTAATGGCGTAAGGATGTATAGCGGTAGTTTAACCGGAAATATAGGAAGTGGTACTACGGATGAAGGAGAGAATATTTTAATATCTCCGTCACTTAGTAACTTAGGGGCAGGTACACACAGAATTAGATTTTCTGCAGATGCAGGAACTTCAACTAGTACGATTGAGGTAGGTACAATGGCAGACGCTACTGATCCCTCAACTTTTACAGCTCTTGGAACTTTTTCACCTACAACAACTCACGCAGAGTATCTGTTAAATTTTGATACTTATAGCGGAACTGATCAATTCGTAGCATTCAGACATGTTTTTGCCGGAACTTTTGATACAATGTATTTAGATGACATTGTTTGGGAAGCTATTCCATCTTGTGTAGATGTATCTTCACCTACAATTGATTCAACAACTGCAGATTCTATAACTGTAAGTTGGACAGAAAATAATGTTCCAGCTGGTACAGCTTGGGAAGTTGTTGCGGTTTCTAGTGGTGCAGCAGTCCCTACTGCTGGAACTTCGAATGCGACTACAAATCCATTTACAGTATCTGGTCTTACATCAAATACTGCTTATGATATTTATGTGAGAGCAGATTGTAGTACTGTATTTGTAGGTCCAGTTTCAGTAACTACTGCCTGTGATGCATTTACCGCTCCATATACTGAGGGCTTTAGTAGTTTTACTGTAGCATCCTCTGCATTTACATTAGAAAATTGTTGGTCAGGAACAGGCGGTTCTTACTTTTGGGAAAGTGCTGCTGGAACTGACACTAGTTCTTCAGGAACAGGACCATCACCAACTATAACTACAGGAAATTACTTTTTTACCGAAGCATCTAGTGGTGTTGCAGGTGATATAACAGACTTAGTTTCGCCAATGGTTGACTTAAGTGCGCTAACAACGCCAGCTTTAATATTTGATTACCATATGTTCGGTGCTGATATAGGTACATTAGATGTTTTAGTCAATGGAACAACAAATGTTTTCAGTATTTCTGGGGAACAACAAATTACTGAGACAACACCATTTGCTTTAGCACAAGTAGATCTATCAGCGTATACTGGTCAAACAATTAGTGTAACATTTAGAGCAACGAGTGCAGGTACGTTTGAAGGAGACATTGCAATAGATAATATTGTATTTGATGAGCTTCCTGCTTGTCCATTGCCACTTAACCTGGCAGAGGTAGCTGTTACAACCACATCTGTGGATGTAAATGTTGATAGCCAGAACTCAACAAGTAATGGTGATTTTGAGTATGTAGTTCAAGCACCAGGAGATCCTGCTCCAACAGCACCTACCGGTAGTTTTCCAATGCAAACAGGCGGTAATATGCCAAATTATACTTTTTCTATCACTGGATTAACTGCAGCTACTACTTATGAGGTGTATGTGAGAGAGAATTGTACTGCTACTGAAAATAGCCTTTGGGTTGGTCCAATTATTATAACGACAGATTGTGTTGCGATTACAGATTTCAGTGAAAATTTTGATGGTGTTTCTACACCTAATTTACCAGTTTGTTGGTCATCTTTTGCGACAACCCCAATGGGAACTACTGCTGCCGTAGTGCAAACAAGTACTGCTGCGGATAGTTCAGTTCCTAATGGAATTCGCATGTATAGTGGAAGCTTAACAGGTAATATAGGAAGCGGTACTACAGATGAAGGAGAAAACATTTTAGTTTCACCAATTTTAAGTAACCTCGCAGCTGGAACCCATAGAGTTGTATTCTCTGCTGATGCTGGTACATCTACTAGTACTCTAGAAGTAGGTACTATGACTGATCCTAGTGACCCTTCTACGTTTACATCTGTAATGACAGTGGCTCCTACAACTACACATTCTATATTCTTTGTGCCAATTCCATCTACTACAGACGAATACGTAGCATTTAGACACATTTTTGCAGGTACATTTGATACAATGTATTTAGATGATATTGCTTGGGAAGCAATACCTGCATGTGAAGCTCCACTTAATGCGGTGATTTCATCATATGACGATATTAGTGCAACTGTGTCGTGGACAAATAATGCAACAAACTCTACTGCTTCTAGCGTGGAATACGGTCCTGTAGGATTTGCGATAGGAACGGGTACAACAGTTGTTGGTGGAGTTGATTCCGCTATGTTAACAGGTTTAATGCCTAATACTGTATATGATGTTTATGTACAGCAGGATTGCGGTATGACAGATGGACTATCTACTTCAGTAGGTCCAATTTCATTCACAACTTTCCCATCAGGACCAGCAGGTTTAACTTGTACAAGTCCTGGGGCTACGTCTTCATCAATTTTTACTGAAGATTTTGCAACGATAGGTTCTTGGACCGGAGATGTTGCCACGACTGGAAATCAAACATGGCGTTTTGGTGAAGTAGGAACTACAGGTTCAAGTAATACTGGACCAAGTGATGCTCAGGATGCAGGAGGAGTTTATGCTTATTTTGAGTCATCCTCAAACCCTAATACTGTTTCAACTGCTACAATGGTATCACCTGCAATCGACCTGACAACAGCTTTAGATGATGTTGAAGTTACCTTCTGGATGCATGCTTATGGTGCTACAATTGGAACTTTAAATGTAAGACTATCATCTACTACAGATTTTTCAATGTCGCCTGTAGCTTTTACTACTACTGGTCAATTACAAACAGATGAGTTAGATCCTTGGAATCAAATAGGTATTAATGCAGCTTCTTTTATTGGAGGTAATTTATATGTGCAATTTGAATATACTTATGATGGTAGTGATTTTACATCTGACTTTGCTATTGATGAATTGGCTGTGAACACATGTTTCACATGTGCTAACGTAACAGCTGTCACTTTAGATGCTGTTACTTCTGATTCTGCAACGATAAGCTGGACTGAAAATAATGCGCCACCTGCGACTTTATGGGAAGTTCTAGCGGTACCAGCTGGAGATCCAGCACCTTCTGTAGGAACTTCTAATGCAACAACTAATCCTTACACGATTACAATGCTTTCTCCAGAGACTGCATATGATATATATGTAAGAACTGATTGTAGCATGTCTTTTGTGGGACCTATTACAGCAACTACAGACTGTGCGGTAATCGTACCAGATGCGTTAGAAACTTTTGACACATTCATTCCTAATTGTTGGGAAGAAGCATCAGATGGAGATTTAACTACTGGACCTACAGGATTGGGTTCTGGAGAATGGGGCTCTGAAGAATTTGCACATGCATCTACTACCGGTGGAGGAGCTGTAAATATTAACCTTTATAACTTAGGTACTTCTGACTGGTTACTTTCTCCTGTTTACGATTTATCTGCTGGTGGTTATGAACTTAATGTTGATGTAGCGGTTACTGCTTATAATTCTACGTCAGCTATCGCTATGGGTTCTGATGATCAAGTATTACTACTTTATACTGAGGATGGAACTACTTGGAATACATTAGAAACATGGGATGTGAATAATACTCCATCAGAAATGGGAATGACTTATAATAATCCATTAACAGGATTAACAAGTGCTACAACTCAATTTGCTTTTTATGGAACTGAAGGAACTGTAGATGATGCTGAAGATTTAGACTTCCATTTAGATAACTTCCAGCTGAGAACTCCACCTTCATGTCCTGATACGGCTAATCTTAACTTAGTAAGTAATACAGATGTAGAGGCCACGATAAACTTTGATAGTGGAAACGCTACAAGTGCAGGTAACTATGAGTACTCGTTAACAACTGTTGCAGGTACGGCACCTGCAGTTTCGGGAGCTTGGACAGATGTAGCTGGAGCTATGCCTAATGTTACTTATACCATTAATGGTCTTACAGCTCAAACAGAATACTTTGTTCATGTTAGAGAGGTTTGTGCCGTTGGTGACGAAAGTGCGTGGAGTACAACACCTATCAACTTTACAACAGATTGTGCTGCTGTAACTATGTTCCCAGCAACAACAGACTTTACTAATAATGTGCCTAATGCATGTTGGAGTGAAGCTGGTGACGGTGAAATAGCTACTGGACCTACTGGTACAGGAGCTTCTAAATGGAAAGATGGTCGTGCATATACTAATGGTGTTGGTACTGTAGTAGCTAGTAATGTGATGAATCTTTATACACAAGGTGATCGTGAGTGGTTAATTTCTGAAACTTATGATTTAACAACTTTAACTACTAAGATTTTAACTGTTGAAGTTGCTGTTACTGATTATGCTTTTAGCGGAACTTCTACAGCTGCAGATACTGATGTGATGGGATCTGATGATTCAGTAGATTTACTAATTACTACAGATAATGGAGTAACATGGACTTCACTTGAGACATGGAATGCTGGAAACCAACCAGCTGTAATAGGGGATAGTTATTTTTATGATTTAGCTGCTTATTCAGGTACGGTTCAGTTTGCATTCCTTGCTAGCGATGGTATTGCGGATGATACAGAGGATTATGATTTCCACGTAAGTAGGTTTGTTGTAGATGCTACGGCTGGAAATGAAGATGTTGCGCTAGAAAATGCAGTATCCTTATATCCTAACCCTGTAACTGGAGATATGATGACTATCAATTTAGGAAATGTACAAGCTAGTCAAGTTTCTGTTGCGATCTTTAATACATTAGGTCAAGAGGTAATGACTAGAGAATTTGATAATGTATCAAATAACACTATAGTAATGGACAATATGAGTTCACTTACTTCAGGAGTTTATTTAGTACAAATATCTAACGGATCAGCAACTGCTGTGAAACGATTTATCAAACAATAAGTCGATTAGATTATAAATGAAAAGGAGCTCAATTTGAGCTCCTTTTTTTGTTTTTACGCTTTCGCGAAAGCGTACTTTATAAATGATTACTTCTTAAATACTAGTTTTTCAGACCTACCTTTTTTGAAAATCTTGTTACTATTATATTTGCCAGCACGCAATTTCTTTTGCTCTTCTACAGGTAATTGAATGATTTCTTTACATTCATTACTACAGCAATTTTCCATTTTCTCTTTACAAGATTCACACTGGATGAATAAAAGATGACAAGCTTCATTTGCACAATTAGTGTGCAAATCAAATGGAGTACCACATTGATGACAGTTTGCTATCACTTCATCACTAATTTTTTCAGCAAGTCTGTGATCAAAAACAAAATTCTTTCCTTTAAACTTGTTGTCTAATCCTTGTTCAGTCACTTGCCTGTGGTATTCAATAATACCACCTTCTAATTGGTATACATCTTTAAACCCTTTGTGTTTATAGTAAGCGCTAGCTTTCTCACAACGTATGCCTCCAGTACAATACATCACTAGTTTCTTATCTTCTTTATGGTCTTTAAGCTTATCCTCAATATAATCTAGACTATCTCTAAAGGTGTCAACATCAGGTGTCCATGCATTTTTAAAATGACCTATTTCAGATTCATAGTGATTACGCATATCCACGAGAACAGTATTAGGGTCTTCAATTAGTTCATTGAATGCAGTAGCATCGACATGAATACCTTTATTAGTCACATCAAAGGTCTGGTCATTAAGTCCGTCTGCAACTATTTTATTTCTAACCTTAACTTTTAGTTTTAAGAAACTTTCATTATCCTGTTCTCTGGCGATGTTAAGACGTACTCCTTCTAAAAAAGATATGTTATCTAAAAATAGTTTAAATTCTTCAAAGCGATCACCAGGTACAGACAATTGTGCATTAATACCTTCGTGAGCGACATAGATTCTTCCCAGCACATCCATAGGATGCCAGTGTAAAAATAAGTGGTCTCTAAAAAGTTGTGGATTACCGATCTGGTGGTACTGATAGAAAGATATCGTTAACCGCTCTTTTCCAGCGGCACGTATAAGTTCTCTTCTTTCTTCAGCACTTAATTTGTTATACAGTTGCATGCTATAAACATTTTTATGTGTTGAGTGGCAAAGGTAATAGTTTTAATAAAATTGAAAATTAATACTTGGTATTAGTCGTGAATTATTAAAAATCAGGTAGATAGGCGATGTTTTGTGTTTTTTAACAAAAAATTAAGGCTTGTAGGTACGGAACTACAAAAATGATATATCTTAATAGCTTGATTAATTATAAACCAATCAAAATGAAAATAAAATTACTATTACTACTATTAATTTTTGCGACTAGCTTCTCTAGTGGTCAAGTTCAAATAGGTACCAGTACTAATGAATCTCAAGCAGTACCTTTTGAACCGTATTATGGTTTTTCTTATTCGCAAAGTGTTTATTTACAAAGTGAAATTAATGCTTCTGGGAATATAACCTCAATTCAATGGTTTTATAGCGGGACAACTGCGTTACCTAATAGTCAAGAATTGGTTATTTATATGGCTGAAGATGTAAAAGCTTCTTATGCCTCAACTACAGACTGGCTTCCTAGTACAGCACTTACTCAAGTGTACTCAGGAGGAATTACGGTAACTACACCAGGTAGTGATGAATGGATTACTATTAATTTAGATACACCTTTTGCATATTCAAACACGAATAATTTGATAATCGCTGTTGATGAAAATGGAGCTAGCTATGATAGTATTGGTGATGATTTCCATACTTCTAGTGTAACCACTAATCGTTCTATTTATTATAGAAGCGACAGTACAAATCCTGATCCAGCTTCTCCACCTACCGGAACAACACTATCTTATATACCTAATATTATTTTAGGTGGTATTCAACAAGCCTGTCCAGATGTTTCTTCGTTAACCGCGACTGGGATTATGGCAACAAGTGCAAACTTAGGTTGGAGTGTTGTTGGAAGTGAAACTTTATGGGATATAGAATATGGGGCAGACGGTTTTACACAAGGAACAGGTACAACTGTTGCAGCAAATTCAAATCCTTATACGATAAATACACTTACTGAATCTACTGATTATGATTATTATGTAAGAGCAAATTGTGGTGGTGGTGATGTAAGCGCATGGGCTGGTCCTTTTAGTTTTTCAACGCCAGCATCTTGTTTAGTACCAACAGCGCTTGATGCTTCAAACATCACGTCTTCATCTGCTGACCTCTCTTGGACGAGTGGTGGTAGCGGTGAAGCATCTTGGGAAATAGAATACGGCATAGGTGGCTTTACCCAAGGCGCAGGAACTACTATCTCTCCGGCAACTAACCCAGTAAATACAACAGGATTAATGTCTAATACTGATTATGATTACTATGTAAGAGCAAATTGTGGAGCTAGTGATTATAGTGAATGGGTAGGCCCATTTAGTTTTACAACTCTTTGTGCTGCTGAAATCCCAGATTATTTAGAAGATTTTTCTTCTTACATTCCAGGTTGTTGGGTAGAAGCTGTTGACGGTGATCCTGTAAATGGTCCAAGTTCTTTAGGCTCTAGTCTATGGGCTGAAGAAGAGTTTGCACATTTAGGATCAGGTCTTGGTGGAGTGAACGTAAATATTTATCTAACAGGAGATGTTGAATGGCTTCTTTCACCACAGTTTGATTTAAGCGCAGGAGGATACGAAATTAATCTTGATGTAGCATTCACTAACTATAATGCAACTACACAAGGTGTCTTTGATACTGATGATGATGTGAGACTACTTTATACTTTAGATGGAATCACTTGGAATACTATTGTACAATGGAATGCAGCAAATGGAAATACACCGGCTGCTGCTGGTGAAACTTTTAATGCTGACTTATCTGCAATCACAGGCTCCAATGTGCAGTTTGCAATTTATTCTGATGAAGGAGCTACGGCATCTGGTGATAAAGACTTTCACATTGATAATTTTCAAGTAAGAACAATACCTTCTTGTCAGGAACCTACCAATTTAGCAGTAACAAATATTACGGCAACATCTGCAGACCTAGGTTGGACCGTTAGTGGAAGCGCTGAAACGATGTGGGATGTTGAGTATGGGATTACGGGCTTTACACAAGGTGGAGTAGCAAGTACAATAGTGGATAACACCTCAAATAATCCTTATAATGCAAGTGGCTTAACAGAAAGTACAGATTATGACTTTTATGTTAGAGCCCACTGTGGAGTTGGAAATGAAAGTGCATGGGCAGGACCTTTCAGCTTTTCTACTCCAGCATCTTGTTTAATTCCTACAGCATTATCTGCTGCCAATATTACGGCAACAACTGCAGATCTTTCTTGGACTAGCGGTGGTAGTGGTGAAGCATCATGGGAAGTTGAATATGGTGTTGATGGCTTTACTCAAGGAGCTGGTAATATTATTACTCCAGCTGCAAACCCTTACAATTTAAATGGATTAACAGCAAATACAGCTTATGACTATTTTGTAAGAGCAAATTGCGGTGGTGGAGATTTTAGTGAATGGGTTGGTCCTTATAGTTTCACAACTCCTTGTGTTGCTTTTAATATTCCCTTTACTGAAAACTTTGATAGTTCAACTACTGGAAGTTCTTCAAATACAAATGCTCCTAATTGTTGGAGTTTTATAGACTCGGGATCTGGTTACGTTTATGTTTATGATAATTCTGCAACAAATGTTCAATCTGGAGCTAAGTCTTATCGTTTTTACAATGGATTTGATTCTTCTGGAGACTATATGCTTATTTCTCCTGAAATAGCTGAGTTAACGACTGACGGCGTACAAGTACAGTTCAGTGCTAAAGGAGCTAATGGACAAGAACTAGAACTAGGTACAATTACAGATCCTAATGATGCTTCAACCTTTACAGTTTTAGCTACGACTACTTTAACATCTTCATCCTTTGAAGACATAGAAATAAATATCCCAACTAGCACTGATTCTTATTTTGCAGTGAGACATGGTCAGACTGGTGCATATGATTCTTATTATTTAGATGATTTCAGTTTTGTTGAGTTACCTAATTGTGTAAAACCGACATCATTAAACGTAACTGGAATTACAGCAACTTCAGCAGATTTAACTTGGACCTCTGGAGGTAGTGGAGAGTCCTCTTGGGAAATTGAATACGGGATTGATGGATTTACTCAGGGAACCACAGATGGAACTATTGTTTCGGCTACTTCAAATCCTTATAGCCTTTCAAGCCTTTTAGAATCTGCAGACTATGATTACTACGTAAGAGCAAATTGTAGTGGAGGAGAATTTAGTGAATGGGTAGGACCTTTTAGCTTTACAACACCTGCATCTTGTCTAGTTCCTTCGATGTTAAGCGCTTCAAATATTACTTCATCTTCTGCCGACTTAAGTTGGACATCTGGAGGTAGTGGCGAGTCTTCTTGGGAAGTTGAATACGGAATCGATGGATTTACTCAGGGAACAGGAACGTTAGTTTCTCCTGCAACGAATCCTCAAAGTATATCTGGTTTAATCGCATCTGAAGATTACGATTATTATGTAAGAGCAAATTGTGGTGGTGGTGATTTTAGTGAATGGGTTGGCCCATTTAGCCTTACGACTGCATGTGACTCTGTAACTTCTTATCCTTACAGTGCAGACATGTCCACTCATTTACCTAGTGATTGCTGGAGAGAAGCTGGTTCTGGAGAGATTGTAGATGGCCCATCCGGAACATCTTCTGATTGGAGAGGTTCGCGCAGTTATACTAACTTAAATGGAGATATAGTAGCTTCTAACCTTATTAATCTTTTTAGTGATGTCGATAGGGAATGGTTAATATCTGAAGAATTTGACATCAATATAAGTGGTCTAGAGTTAACAATTGAAGCGGCGTTAGCAGATTGGAAATCAACTGGCGATTATAATAGTAGTGATACAGGAGCTTTTGGGTCTGATGATCAGGTTGATCTATTAATAACCACAGATGGTGGTGTCAACTGGACATCATTATTAACTTGGAATGCAGCTAATGAACCAGTAGTTACAGGTACGACGTACATTATTGATTTATCTTCTTACTCTGGGGTTGTTCAATTTGCATTATTTGCTTCAGACGGAACAGTTGATGATACGGAGGATAGTGATTTTCTAGTTGGGAAGTTTGAAATTGCAGTACCATCTACAGACTACATCTGGAATGGAACCGCATGGAGCAATACACCGGAAGGAAACATTACTTCAAATGATAACATGATTGTTCAAGTGGGAACGATGCCGTCTTTAACAAGTGCAATAAGTGTAGGTAATCTGACTCTAGAAGCTGGAGCTGCTTTAGAAGCAGATAACGGTGATATTACAGTATCAGGTAATTTAGTAAACAATGGTTCTATTACAGGAGTTAGCCAGGTAATTTTAAGTAGTGCTACAGCAAGTGTTACAGGAGCAGGAAGTATGACTAATCTAACCGTAGATGCAACAGGTGATGTTACTATGAACGGTATGCAGTCTATTTCTGAACAGTTAGACGTGGTTTCTGGAGGACAATTAGACGCAAATGGAAATATTACTTTAGTATCAAATGCAATGGGTACGGCTAGAGTTGATGCGGTAGATGCAGGAGCTATTACCGGTGATGTAAACGTTGAACGATATATTCCTGCTGGTAATAGGGCGTTCAGATTTATAGGATCTACAGTTTCAGGACCTAGTGTTTATGATAGCTGGCAAGAAGCTGGTGTTAATGCAACAGGTTTTGGAGTACAGATAACTGGTACAGTCGGAACTGCCGGAACTGTTAACGCAACAACCGGACATGATGAAACTACTACAGGAAATGTTAGTATGTTTAAATGGGATGCATCAAATCAATCATGGACTACCGTTACAAATACAAAAACTGAAATATTAAATGCAGGTGATTATTACCGTTTATTTGTAAGAGGTGATAGAATGACTGATCTTGCTGCAGCAACTTCGCCAGCACATACAGAAACTACGTTAAGGGCTTCAGGTTCATTAATGACAGGTTCAATGACTGTAACACCAGGTATCGCATCAGGTGAATTCTTTGCTTTTGCAAATCCGTATCAATCTAAACTATCTACAGAAAGTATAGTAGCTACAGGAGTAGGAGCAGATATGTATTATTGGGATCCAGCTTTGGGAGAATTTGGTGGTTATTCTGCAATTCCATATGCCAGTGCGTCTGGAACTGCGGGAACTGCAGGAGTTGCGACTAATGTTTTAGACGCTGGACAAGCTGTGTTTTTTGTTGATAATGGTGGATCTGCATCTGTTGCAATTGCAGAGTCCAACAAAGTTGACGGTACTACAAATGGTGGCGTATTTAATGTTGCACCACTACAACAAGCGTTAAGGCTTAAAATTTATCAAACAAGCCGTTTTAATAATGGTCAAACTGAAAGTGATGGTCTTTATCTAGACTTTAATGCTGCTCATAATGTTAATGTAGATTCAAATGATGCAATTAAACTTAATGGACTCAATGTTAATATGGCAATTGCAAAATCAACAGGTGAGTTACTTACTGTAGAAAGAAGAACACTTCCTTCTGTAAATGAAAGCTTAGAATTAAATATAACTAACTATTTAACAACAGCATATACTATTAATGCAACTGTTGATGTATTACCAGGTCTTACAGCATATCTTAAAGATAATTTTACGGGTACCATGACAGAGTTAGTTCAGGGAACGTCTACCGCTGTAGATTTTACAGTAGATATGAATAATGCTCAAAGCCTAGATGCTAACCGTTTTGAATTAGTGTTCCAAATAGTGACCTTAAGCAATGAAGACCTAAGTTTTGGCTCTCAGTTAAGTATTTATCCTAATCCAGTTGAAGGTGACACGCTTACAATTAATGTAGGAGATACATCTGTTGAAAATGTTCAGGTACAAGTGTTTAATACACTAGGTCAGAAGGTTATGACTCATAAATACAACAATATCTCAAATGGAGTTATTGAATTAAATCATGTATCAAATTTAAATAATGGTGTTTATATCTTGAATATTTCTACTGGTGATTCGTCGGTAACACGACGTTTTATTAAGGAGTAATTGAATATTTAATTTTTTAAAAAGGAGCTCAATTTGAGCTCCTTTTTAGATTTATACGCTTTCGCGAAAGCGTAATTTTTATAAAGTTAATAACCCAAATCAACTTTCATTGTTCTAATAAATAATGGGTTGTATTTTTACAGCAAATAGAATTAAAATGGCAGATAAGAAAGAAGATAAAGAGAAGGAGGCAAAATTAAAAGCATTAAAGCTAACGCTTGATAAATTAGATAAAGCATACGGTAAAGGTGCCGTTATGAAAATGGGTGATAAGCAAGTTGTTGAGGTAGACAGTATCCCTACAGGATCACTTGCATTAAACTCAGCTCTAGGTGTAGGTGGTTATCCTAGAGGTAGAGTTGTAGAAATATATGGACCAGAATCTTCTGGTAAAACTACCCTTACACTACACGCCATCGCCGAAGCACAGAAAGCAGGTGGAATAGCTGCTTTTATTGATGCAGAGCACGCTTTTGATCGTTTTTATGCTGAAAAATTAGGCGTTGACATCGATAATTTAATTATATCTCAACCGGATCATGGTGAGCAAGCATTAGAAATTGCAGAAAACTTAATACGATCTGGAGCAATAGATATTATTGTAATTGATTCTGTTGCCGCCCTTACTCCTAAGAGTGAGATTGAAGGTGAAATGGGAGATAGTAAAATGGGTCTTCATGCACGATTAATGTCACAGGCATTACGTAAAATGACCGGTACTATTTCTAAAACCAATTGTACGGTTATTTTCATAAACCAATTAAGAGAAAAAATTGGTGTCATGTTCGGTAATCCAGAAACTACTACAGGTGGTAATGCATTGAAATTTTATGCTTCGGTTAGATTAGATATTAGAAGATCTACTCAAATTAAGGATACTTCAGGTAGTGTCTTAGGGAATAAAACACGAGTAAAGGTGGTTAAAAACAAAGTAGCACCACCATTCCGTACTGCAGAGTTTGATATCATGTATGGTGAAGGTGTTTCTATATTAGGTGAAATTATTGATCTAGGTGTTGAGTATGAAATTATCAATAAAGCAGGATCGTGGTTCTCTTATGAAGACACTAAGTTAGGACAAGGAAGAGATTCTGTAAAAAATATCCTTAAAGACAATCCAGATTTGGCAGATGAATTACAAGCAAAAATAATGGAAGCTATAAGGCTGGTTAACAGTTAGAAACATCTTTAAATAATAAACAATCGCTTATTTTTAACCTTTAAAGGAAATTGTAAGCGATTTTTTTATGTTTATACGCAACCTTTTAAGAGTTATTGCATCTATGCAATAGAATAAAGATGATGTACATGAAATATTTTTTAATAATAATGACCATTTTAGGTCTATTAACGATAACTAGCTGCGAGATATCAGATGATGGACTTAAGGTTTCCTATAGTGTTGTAGCAGTAGATAGTGTGCAAATGCCATCCACTTTTGATTTTGGAGAGACTTATGATATTCCGGTTTTTTATAGTAAACCTAGTGAATGCCATGTTTTTGATGGTTTTAATGTTACCGCAGACTTGAATGTCCGTAATATCTCTACTGTACTAGCTGAGCTAGACTCTGGTGATTGTGCAACGGGCAATTCGGTTATTGTTGAAGAACAAACTTTAAGATTTACAGCAGCAAGCAATGGTAGTTATGTATTTAAATTCTTTAGTGGTTTAGGGCCCAATAATGAGGCAACTTACTTAGAATATACAGTTTTTGTGTTGGAATAATTTAAGAATATCATGTGGTTCTAAAAGAACTTATTAATGAGTGTAGAAAGAATAATCGCAAGGCTCAGAAAGAAATCTATGATAGGTTTTCTGGAAACCTTTTTGCGAGCTGTTTGAAGTATGCACCTAATTATGAAGAAGCACAAGATATATTACAAGACTCTTTTATTGTCATTTTTAGTAAAATAGGTCAATTTAAAGATGATGGTTCCTTTGAAGGATGGTGTAGAAGAATAGCTGTAAATACTGCTTTACAACGCTATCGTAAAAAGAGAGTTTTCAATCTGTTAAATGAAGATCAGATTAAAGAGGTAGAAGAAGAAGTAGAAGAAATAGATGATATAGACCTTAATAGTCTATTAAATATGGTACAACAATTACCAGATAGATATAGAATGGTTTTTTCAATGTACGTTCTTGATGGTTATTCTCATAGAGAAATAGCCAGCATGATGGAAATAACAGAAGGAACATCAAAGTCTAACCTTGCGAGAGCTAGACAACATTTGAAAGAAATGATTAATACATGGCGTTTTAACAACAATTGTAACGCCAGTTGAATAGAATGAGTGATAAAAAGAACATAGACCGTTTATTTCAAGAACGCTTCAAAGATTTTGAAGCAACGCCGCCTATGGCTGCTTGGGATAATATAGAGAAAGAACTTGATGGTAAAAAACCTGTCGCGGTATTTCCTCTATGGATTAAATGGATAGGGATTGCTGCTGGAATCGCTTTATTAACTACACTAGCATATACTGGTTATTCCAGCTTCAAAAACAATACAGAGGTAGAGCAGCAAATTGTTACAGAAATTAATAACGTAAATAGCAACTCTTCAGATGATGAGACGCTAGATGGTGCTGTTAACAAGGACGATTTATTTCATAAAAACAACGCTGATGATAATCTTGTTTTAGATAATAATTCAAGTTCAAACAAAGTATCAAATACTGATTTAGTGACTAGTGATGATAAATTAAGTAATGAAGCTGATAAAACTAATGATGCTCATTCGGGTACCACTATTTCAAACAATAATTATAAAACGACCATAGGTAAAGAGGCGTCTCCAAAAGCTACTAATAATAACAGCAGCTCACTTATTCAAAATACATTGTACACAACCACATCTGGTAATCAACCATCCAGTGATAATACAAACCGTGTTAAGAATAAAGCAATTAAAAATGCTGATGAAACTAGATTTGCAATCAATCAATCTACTAAACAACCTTATATAGCAATCAATTCTACTAATTCAACAACACCTAGTCAGAATTCCGCAAGTAACGATTCACAATCTGAGAATAAAGATGGTCAGGTTAAGACAGCGTTGCCATCAAATACAGATATTGCAGCGACTACCGTACCTCAAGACTCTACCTTAACAGGTAAATCTTTAGAAGATGCTGTCGCACAGCAAGAAGAAGATGAAAACGAGGAAGATACAGATGCTATACCTTTTAAGAAGTGGAATGCGTCTAGTGTTATCGCACCTATTTACTCTAGTACGATGGGTGGATCATCCATTGATCAAGAATTTGCAGATAATAATAAAGCAGCAGGATTAAACCTTAGTTATGGTGTTAATGTGGGCTACAATCTATCATCGCGTTTATCTGTGCGCACAGGTGTGCATAAAGTTAATTTAAGCTATACGACTAACGATATTGTCTATGGTGTTACCGTGCAACCAGGTGATGTGCAATTGCTATCTGTAAACTCTTATGATAGAAATGCAGTGTCTAATCCAGGTGCTGTCTCAACAGCAGATTTAGGTAGTTCCTTTTCTCAAGAATTCTTATCAGATAACACTTTTAATGGTTTTCAAGGAGAAATATCTCAACGATTAGGCTATCTAGAAGTACCACTAGAATTAAAGTATAAGTTGTTAGACCGCAAGTTGAGCGTTAATGTCATGGGTGGATTAAGTGCTTTATTCCTTACAGATAATAGTATCGCCGTTACTAACAATACTTCAAAATTAGAATTAGGTGAAGATGATAATTTTAACTCCTTTAATCAAAGTGCAAACTTTGGATTAGGGATAGATTACTTATTTACAGATCAGTTGGGTATCACTGTTGAGCCTATGTTTAAATATCAGCTCAATGCATTAAAAGAAAACACAGCAGACTTTAAACCATTTAATGTTGGTATCTATAGTGGTATCACTTATAAATTTTAAAACATAGACCGTTCATTGCAGGTCGCAAATAGTTAAGTTGAAAAAGAAGAATATTGAGGTTGGTTAAGTTAAACTCAATTATTTTGCAATGATGATGAGAACCGTTCCAGTGCCATGGAGCGGTTTTCTATTTAAGATCATTTTCTAGAGATGATAAGATGATCGTTCTCACGCTTTCGCGAAAGCGTATTTTATCTTCCTTTAAGTTCATACCAGCAGTATCAATAGCTTTATGAGTAAGAGCGCGCATTTTTCCCGGTCCGCCATAGAAGAAATGGAAAGGAAAGCGCTGCTTATTATCAAATAAAGTGACTGGTAATACGGGAATTTCATGCTCGATAGCAAGCCTGAAAGCGCCATCTTTAAACGAGTCTAATGTAATATTCATATCATCAGGCACGCCACCTTCTGGAAAAATACAAATACCGACACCAGTAGAAAGTCTAGCGCGTGCTCTATCAAAAACGGCTTTACGACTTCTGGGATTATTGCGATCTACTAATATACAAGTGCGCTTATAAAAGAAACCGAAAATAGGAATCTTGGCCAGTTCAGCTTTCCCTACAAAAACAAACGGGTTTTTAGAAACCAATAACATGATCATAATATCTGTCATGCTGGTGTGATTTGCTACCAGCATATAGCTTTGCCCTTTTTGCATAGGCTCTTCACGTTTAATAATAGGCCAGAAACCCATACCGTAAATAATTATAGCTGCCCAAAATCGAGCGATAGCAAAAAACATATGATAAGTTTTTTCTGAAATAGTGAAGACAACCAGTATGGGGAATAGTATAATGATAGGAACTCCCATAAGTATATAGAACCATACACGGTATAAAGGCATCAATATGTAGCGCAACCATTTCAAGCCACCAAAAATAGAAGAAATTATGAGGTAACAATCGATTCCTAGCGTTTAATCTAGAGTGTTATAAAGAGCTTATCAAATTAGATATAATATCTCTTAACAGGTTCCATTTATGGCGTCTAAAACACCAACAGACTATTAGGCTTATCCAGATGTGGTCTTGAACTTTAAATCATTTCTATTATTAATACTTGAAAAGGCCCTATTTAAACAATAGTTTGTACTTAATACTTTGTGCATAATAGTGAGAGTAATTTACCTTTGCATTTCAATACATTTACCATGACTAGAATACTTACCGGTGTACAATCTACAGGAACTCCACATTTAGGAAACTTATTAGGAGCTATATTACCAGCTGTAGAAATGTCTGCACAAAAAGAAAATGATGCTTTTCTTTTTATAGCAGACTTGCATTCACTTACTCAAATTAAAGACGGCGAGACTTTAAGAGAAAACACTTATTCTACAGCTGCAGCATGGTTAGCTTGTGGTCTAGACATAAATGAGACTACTTTTTATAGACAAAGTGATGTACCGCAGGTAACTGAGTTGAACTGGTATTTAAACTGTTTCTTTCCTTATCAGCGATTAACACTAGCACATAGTTTTAAAGATAAAGCAGACCGCTTACAGGATGTAAACGCAGGATTATTTACCTATCCTATGCTTATGGCGGCAGACATTTTATTATATGATGCCCAGGTAGTACCTGTAGGGAAAGACCAATTGCAACATATAGAGATTACTAGAGAAGTAGCTGGTAAATTCAATAACGCAATGGGAGAAACTCTCATAGAACCTGAAGGTAAAATTCAAGAAAGCACGATGCTCGTACCTGGTACAGATGGTGATAAAATGAGTAAGTCTAAAGGAAACTATATCAATATTTTCCTAGCAGATAAGAAGTTGCGCAAACAAGTCATGTCTATAGAAACAGACAGTACGCCACTTGAAGAACCTAAGGATACTGAGACCTGTAATGTATTTGCACTGTATAAAATAATCGCTACAGAAGATAAAGTTGCAGCAATGAGAGCAAACTATGCGGCAGGCAATTATGGTTATGGTCATGCAAAGCAAGCTCTATTTGAGGCTATTTTAGAAAAATTTGGACCTATTAGAGAACGCTACAACCACTTTATGGAGAATAAGCACGAGATTGATGCTGCTTTAGAAGCAGGTGCTGTAAAAGCTACCTTAATCGCAAATGCTACATTAAAACGTGTAAGGGAGAAGTTGGGATATTAAATAGGCTTTCATATTTTAAAGGAGTCTATGATATTTTTAATTCACAAAGTGAACTCTAATCATCAAGTGATTGTTTACGAGAGTATTTCTGATTTAACTCAAAGAGTAGAATGGCAAGATATATTTTATAGTGAATCTATTGTTATTGATAAAAACGGAATCGAATATCAATGGGATTCTAGTAAAAAAGATGAAATAGGAACTGTATTCGATTACACAATGATTCCGACTAAAAGAGTTTCTAAATATATTAATGAATGCTTAAAAGGAGTAAAAGCTGAAAAGAATATTTGCGAGTTTGTGTTTAAAATGAATTAACGTAAAATCAAATATTTCATTATTCAATTCTAAACCAACATAAACATCTTCCCAGGCAGTGGTTTTACCACACCTTTAAATTCCATCCTCATTAAAAAAGAAGCAACTAAATGGACTGGTTTGTTAATGTTAATTATATTTAGTAGTATTTTTTCATTCCCTTTTAATAAATGTCATGATGAAAATTAAAATAACAATAGCATTCCTTTTTGTCTCAATATTGTCAAATGCTCAAGACATTCTCTCTTTGGAACAAGCCGCTTATTATTCGGACAATGAGTTAGACTTACCTCAAGAGGTTACTAAAATACATGATTTGAATAATACGTTAGATTCTTTTGTCGGAAATTGGACTGGTATCTATAATGGAAACACAATAGTTTTTCGAATTTATAAAGCGAGAGTTTATAATTCTTACAGTAATATCGAAGAAGATTTTATAAACATCAAATATGACATTAAAGATTCTAATGGTAATATAGTGGTGAGCTCAGCTCAATCTGGTTTGTCTGAGTTTCATGGTATTTTATACCATTTAGATGGATATTTTGGCTTGAACCTACACGATGCATGCGGTAATACTCGAAAGATTTATGTAAAACCTGAGGTGCCTCAACAAAATTGGAGTGTTGTTGGCGCAGCTAAAACAGAATTGCAAGTTGTAATAACTCAAGGTTCACCACAGGGAATTACAAGCGACCCATTGCCTAATAATTCTCAATGTACTTCTACAGCTGATTATTTGCCCAACGGAGCAATGCTTATTCTCAATAAAGTATAAAACATGAAATCATCATCAACTGTTTCTCTGGCAATGGTTTAATCACACCTTTTAATTTCATACTTATTAATAAAGAAGCAACTAAATGGACTGGTTTATGGAAGTTAATATCGAATAAATATGATCAAAACTAAAATAATAATAGTTTTTTTGGAACAAATTAGAATTAGTAAAAGAATAACTGCAGAGGACTTCAATCAGCCACAATATGATTTGGGAGGCCAGCAATTACAATATTATCCACATGGTCAATTATGCGATTAAGAATTTTTCTCATTTTATTATGCAGTTTATCAGGTTGCGCCTCATTATCAAAAAAAATAAATCCTGATATTATTTCATATCATTTTAAAAATGATTTGAAAAATACTTTAAGTGAGGACAAAGATGTTGTAACGTATTATATTTCTAATAATATAGTTCCTAATTCAGAAATTTTAAGAATATTAAAAGGAAATTATTCAGAGTCAGACGATAATTCTTTAAATATGACTGCCGCTTCAAAATATTATTCAAGCGAGCTAGAAGAAGAAATAAAATTAGATCAGAACTTCAACTCTTTTCAAAAATGGGATGCTTCTGAATTACAAATTGTTAAAAAACCAAATGTTGAGTTTCTAGTTTCTAGTTCTTTATCTAATAGTCAACAAGCATTCAACGAAAGAACCTTTGATGCAACCAGAAATAAATATTACCAACTTATTATTTATAGTAGGCCATTAGAAATAGCAACTAATATATATGCTTTATATAGTGCAGGAAAGAGGACCTATAGTGGTATTAGTCTACCTTCAGTATATATTTATGAAGTAAAAAATAATTCTATAGAGTTGATTGAGAAAGTCCATGACCAAAGATTATATTAATCGATACAGGTTGATGGTTTTATATACCTAAACCAACATAAACATCTTCCCAGGCAGTGGTTTTATAACACCTTTTAATTCCATACTCATCAGTAATGATGCTACTTGATGAGCAGGCTTATTGATGTTTATAGCTATGATGTCTAGGAGTTCTTTTTCGTTTTCCTTTAAGTAACGGTAAATCAGTTTTTCGTCCTCACTGAGTTCTACAAAAAGCTGTTTTTGCACACCAGTATTGCGCTCTTTCCAGCCTAGAATGTATGGGATATCAGCCGCTTTGGTGAGTAAATGAGCTTTGGACTGTTTGATGAGCTCATTACAACCTATAGAATACTTATCATTCACACGACCTGGCACAGCAAATACTTCACGGTTATAACCAGCAGCGAGATCTGCGGTAACCAGTGAGCCACCTTTTGCAGCACTTTCTATAACAACCGTTGCCTCACTCAATCCAGCGATAATGCGATTACGGCCCAGAAAATTTTTTCTATCAAAGGTTGCCGTGTGCCAAAAGTCCGTAACAAAACCACCGTTTGCCATCATTTGCTCATTGTAAGCTTCGTGATTTCTCGGGTAAGTTTGATTCAGTCCATGGGCGACTACTGCCACAGTTTGTAATCCATATTTAATAGCTAGTTGATGTGCAAGAATATCAACACCATAAGCATATCCGCTTATGATTAGTGGTTTGAGTGGAGCAATTTCTTCTATAAATTTTTCTAGAAAAGCCGCGCCAGTTGAGGTGATCTGACGTGTCCCTACTATACTCAAGGTATAGGGATTGTTCCAGTCTATATTTCCTTTCTCAAAAAAAACAATCGGTCCATCCACGCAGTATTGTAGGCGTTCAGGATAATTGTCTTCATAGTATATTCTGGTGGTGATACCTTCTTTATGGACGTATTCCAGTTCTTTATCGGCCTTGGTAAATAGATCTGTAGCCTTTATAAACTGTGCTTTTTTATCGCCTATTCCTTCAATTGCGGCTATTTCTCGCATTGATTGTTCAAAAACCGCCGTCGCACTACCAAAGGTTCTGATCAACTTTTTGGCCATGATATCACCTATAAGAGGTGCTTTTTTAAGCGCGAGAATTGAGAGCAGTTCTTGTTCTTCCATGCTTTAAATATATAAAAGGATTAATTTAATGTTCGTTTTTTAAATACCAATTCTATAAAGTCTATAAGATGCCTTAGAAAAACGACCTAAGAGAGTTTTACGTTAAAAATGAATTGAGCGTAAGGTCAAGCAAAAATCGTTTAGAAACGGATTGGACTGAATATATAAAAGATGATAATATCTCTTATATTATTAAAAGTAACTGACCTTCTTTTTGCGCTGTAGCGATAGAAATTTTTAGTAAAATGCTCTTAAGTCTTGATTTTTTTGTTTCGTTTTTTCATCAGGAAAAAATGAAAAAGACATTTAATTACCTAAATCTAGATAGAAGTGAAAATAAACGGATTAGGATCTAGAATCACATTTTCATAATTCGCTAACTCTTCTTGTGCAGCAACACCAGGAAAATCGCCACGATAATCTCTCATATCTGTCATTACCTGAAAGTGTAGATGTGGTGAGTAACCACCATTTTCTCGTGCAGTTCCCAGAGTTGCTATTTTCTCGCTTTCGCGAAAGCGGAATCCAACTTCCCAACCTGCCATATCACTAGTGGATAAGTGTCCATATAGGCTGTAGATTTTCTGGCCATTCCAGTCATGTTCTAAAATTATGGTAGGACCGAAATTACCAGCATCATCATTATGTGCAAAAGAGTGAACCACACCATCCATTACTGCATGAACACTAGTGCCGGCTGGAGCCCATAAATCTATTCCCATATGTACATCTCGAGTGATGCCTGTTTGAAAACGAACATTTTTGCGATATAAGGCGCGTTGTTCTAGATAACCACCATGGGCAACATAAGATTGATGTTCATCTCTTTTTTCTGCAAGATATTTTTCAAATACTGCGATATCACTCACATCATTTTTATCCCAAAATGAATTCTCAACAGATAAATTAATGGGGAAATAACCTTTGCTACCTACCGATGGATCAATAAGATGTCTTTTAACACTCATGCTGCACAGAATTTTTACTGCAATTTATGGAAATGATCAGAAAACACGACCGCTTATTTTGAGTAGGAATTACTATTGATAACAATGAATTATTACTGTATTTTTAAGGCAAATAAAAGTTACATGATTAATAGAACGGTAAGTAGTGTAGAAGAAGCACTGGAAGGCGTTAAGAGTGGTATGACCTTTATGGTAGGTGGTTTTGGCCTATCTGGAATCCCAGAAAACAGTATTGCCCAACTGGTAAAAACAGGTATTACTGATTTAACGTGTATATCTAATAATGCTGGAGTAGATGATTTTGGATTAGGTTTACTATTACAAGGGAAACAAATCAAAAAAATGATATCCTCTTATGTAGGAGAGAATGACGAGTTTGAAAGGCAAATGCTGAGTGGTGAACTTGAAGTAGATTTAATACCACAAGGAACACTGGCAGAGCGTTGTAGAGCAGCACAAGCTGGAATCCCTGCGTTCTTTACACCAGCTGGTTACGGTACTGAAGTAGCCGAAGGAAAAGAAGTAAGAGATTTTAATGGGAAACCACATATTCTAGAACATGCATTTCAAGCAGATTTTGCTTTTGTAAAAGCATGGAAAGGTGATGAGGCTGGTAATCTTATTTTTAAAGGAACCGCTCGCAATTTTAATCCGGTGATGGCTGGTGCGGCAACAATCACGGTTGCTGAGGTTGAAGAACTAGTTCCTGCTGGAACTCTAGATCCTAACCAAATCCACATTCCAGGAATCTTTGTAAAACGTATTTTCCAAGGCGCAAAGTATGAGAAGAGAATTGAACAGAGAACTGTTAGACAAAAAGCATAAATCATGTTGACTAAAGAACAAATTGCACAAAGAATCGCAAAAGAAGTAAAAGACGGATATTACGTAAACCTAGGAATAGGAATCCCTACTCTAGTCGCAAACTATGTGCCGCAAGGAATAGACGTAGAATTTCAATCAGAGAATGGAGTATTAGGAATGGGACCTTTCCCTTTTGATGGAGAAGAAGATGCCGATGTAATTAACGCAGGTAAACAAACCATTACCACATTACCAGGAGCGAGCTTTTTTGATAGTTCTATGAGTTTTGGGATGATACGTGGACAGCATGTAGATCTAACTATCCTAGGAGCCATGGAAGTTGCCGAAAATGGTGATATAGCCAACTGGAAAATACCGGGCAAAATGGTAAAAGGAATGGGCGGCGCTATGGACTTAGTAGCAAGCGCAGAAAATATCATCGTTGCGATGATGCATACCAATCGCGCTGGAGCTTCTAAATTATTAAAGAGATGTTCGCTTCCACTTACAGGAGTTAATTGTATTACTAAAGTAGTCACTAACATGGCTGTACTTGATGTAACAGATAAAGGATTTGTCCTACTAGAACGAGCACCTGGTGTAAGTGTTGAAGATATAAAAGCTGCTACTGAAGGAAACATAATTATTAATGGAGATGTTCCTGAGATGGTGATTTAATCTGTCATTCCGCACCTGATGCGGAATCTGATGTTGAAGAAGTTGTAAAGTAAATTTTAGCAATATACTTGTGTCCTTGTAAAATGAGACACTGAAATAAATTCAGTGTGACAGCTGGTAGTATCATATGTAACTGAAAATAACAATTTTTGAATTATCTCAAACCATTCTCGACTTTCGCTCGAACTGACATATAAAAAGCTTAATTTTTAGGAAGTAATCGTTCTCCATAAAATAATACTGCTAGGGATATTAGAATACATGGAAAAAGACCTAAGCGAATTCCGTTAAACCAAGCATTTCCGAAAGGCATGACATAAAAAACGGATATGACATAAAAGATGTATCCCATCCCATATTTTAAAAGTCGCTCTCCACTAGTTAACTTTTGAGTAAAGAAAACAATAAAACAGGGAATGAAGAAGCTCAATAGATAAGCCCCAATACGACTATGGAAAGTTGCTTCAGAATCTAAGGTTAAGTATCCTACGATACCCATTACAAGAATATTTATGATAAAGAGGAATATGTAATGAATAATGATAGTACTCAAACTTTTTCCATGGTTTAAGCTTTCTATGCTATTAATACTGGATGATTCAATTTCTAGCGCATCACAAATTAATTCCAAAGTAGATTTACGAGGGCTGGTCTCATTATTTTCAATTCTTTGAATAGTTCTTAAATTAACAGTTGAAAGCTTAGCTAACTCTTCTTGACTAATTCCTTTATTGCTTCTCTGTTTCCTTAAGTGTTCTCCTAATCTTTACATTACTTAAACTTTAAATTAAAACTACAAGAACTTAAGATTAAAGCCAATAATTTTTGCCGTCATTTCATTGACATTCCATTGTCGTAAAATGCCGAGTACTGAAAATGAGATGTTAAGGTGTGCAATTTAAAGCTAAAGATGGCTTTAAAATACGACAGATAGAATTATCAAATTGAATCATTAAACGATCTATTTTTTAAAGTCTAACATCAAATCGGTCTATTCTCTTTCCTACACCTCATCAAAATTAACTTTCACCTTAGCACTCGTCGGGTAAGCTTGACATGCTAGAGAAAGTCCTTCTGCAATCTCACTGTCTGTAAGGATGGCGTTTTTGGCCATTTGAGCACTTCCTTCTTCGATTTGGCAAATACAAGAACTACAAATTCCGCCCTGACAGCTGTACGGAGCATCGATATCATTTTTAAGCATGACATCTAGCATGTTATCGCTGCGCTTCATTGTGAAGGTGTGCTCTTCGTCATCTAAGATTACGGTAACCTCAGTTAAATGTGAGTCTTCTGTGATTTCTATTTTATTCTCTTTAGTAGAAAAAAGCTCAAAGTGTATGTTTTCTTTAGCTATAATCTCTTTTTCTACAAGATTATCGGTCGTCATGGTGATCATGTCTTCTGGGCCACATAAATATGCTTTTGCAAAAGCATAATCTGTACAATCCTGCTTCAAGAAAAAGTTCAAGTTTCCTTTTGTGACGCGACCAAAAAGTTCGCCATCACGTTCTTCTCTAGAGAAACTATAACGTATTATAAAACGATCGCCATATTGATCTTGAAGATCATTAATTTGTTCAAAATAAATAGTTTGAGAAATACTTTGATTCCCATAAATAAGAGCAAACTTACTATCTGGTTCTGTTTCCAGTACTGTTTTTATAATAGAGATAATAGGTGTGATACCACTACCAGCAGCGACACCTAAATAAGTTTGAGCAGTAGTAGACTTTTCATGAACAAAAAGCCCTTCTGGTGCAGCTACATCTAGTTGATCTCCAGCACGCAATGTCATGGCATAGTTAGAGAACACACCATTTTCTACAGCTTTAACAACGACACTCCAGTGATTCTCGTGTGGTGCACTAGAAAGTGAATATGCACGTCGTACTTCATTACCGTCTATAATTGCTTTTAAGGTTAAATACTGACCAGATTGATAATTAAAATCTGAAACCAGTTCTTGTGGTATGTCAAATCTAATTTCTACAGCCTGTGGTGTGACCTTAGTTACTTGTTGTATAGTGAGTTTATGAAAATCCATTAGGGTACTTTTAGCGGCTGCAAAAATAAGAAAGGAAAACTGACCTGTAACATTTTTACAATTTTTGTAACTAATACTTCAAATTCACTGACCATGATCAAACATTTTATCAATCTAGAATGGAAAAGCTTCTTTAGAAGTGCAGCGTTCAAACAGAATCTTGCAATAAAGATATTAATGGCCTTTGGGGCGTTATATTTTATATTCGCTTTTGGTGCTTTAGGTGTAGGAAGCTATTTTATCATTGAAAAATTTATTGAAAAAGGTGAAATCGTTGCAGATAATCCCTTCCAGGTTGTGAATGGATTTTTAATTTATTGGGTGTTTGCAGATATAGGTTACCGTTACATGCTTCAAAAAATGCCTGTGGCAAATATTAAACCTTTATTATACTTACCTTTTAAAAAGGGAAAGATTGTTAACTATGCACTAGGTAAAACTCTTATTTCCTTTTTTAATTTTCTACCGGCATTCTTTTTTATTCCTTTCAGTATTGTTTTAATTATTCAAGGATATAGTGTAACAGGTGTTATAAGCTGGCATTTATCAATGCTATTCATTACGCTATCTATTAATTTCATTAATGTATTTATGAATAATATGGATAAAGTATTTTATCCAGTACTAGCAGTAATTGCAAGTTTAGGACTGTCCCAGTATTATGGTCTATTTGATATAACGGCTTACACGGGTCCTATGTTTATGTTCTTTTATGAAAACGTTTGGGCATTTATACTACCACTAATATTATTTATAATAACCACTTACTATGCATATCATTACTTTATAAAACAATTATATCTAGATGAAGGATTAAAAGCCGTCGCAAAAGAAGCTACCACAGAGGACTTAAGTTTCTTAGACCGCTTCGGTAAACTATCTACTTATCTAAAGAATGACATTAAACTTATAAAAAGAAACAAGCGTGCAAAAATGACCTTTATCATGGGCTTCTTTTTTGTCCTTTATGGATTGTTTTTCATGAGTGATTTATATTCTAGTATAAACGGTATGAAGGTCTTTGCAGGACTGTTTTGTACAGGCGGATTCCTGTTTAGCTTTGGTGGTTTAGTGCCTAGTTGGGATAGTAGCTATTATAAATTAATGATGTCTCAAAATATACCCTACAGAGAGTTTTTGCTTAGCAAATGGTGGCTCATGGTTGCAGCAACCGTGGTAAGCACGTTGCTATGTACGTTTTACTTATACTTTGGATTAGATTGGTGGTTTGGGATGCTTGCAGGAGCTGTTTATAACATTGGTTTTAATAGTTCTGTTGTGTTATGGGGTGGCGCATTTGTGAAGACACCTATAGATTTAATGACGACTAAAAAAGCATTTGGCGATTCTAAAGCATTTAATGCAAAAACTCTTTTATTATTAATTCCTAAATTAATATTACCAGTAGTAATCTATTATGCATTTGCATTAACAATTAATGAAGCTGCTGGATTTATTGCTATTGCTGCGACAGGAGTATTAGGATTACTATTCCGTAATAAAATATTTAATATGATAGAGGATATTTATAAGAACGAGAAGTACGATACGATAGCTGCTTATTCTCAGAAAAATTAAGAGAAGAGCAATAATTAATTTTAATACGCTTTCGCGAAAGCGTCACCAATACAATCACTAAGAACACAACCATTATGATTACTATAAACAACCTTTCAAAACAATATAACGGAACTAAAGTCCTAGACATAGAATCACTAGAGATTCCTGCAGGTCAGGCGATAGGTCTAGTAGGTAATAATGGAGCAGGGAAAACGACACTTTTCTCTTTATTACTAGATTTAATCCAGCCTTCTACAGGTCATATCGTATCTAATGAGGTAAGAATTGATCAAAGTGAGGACTGGAAACCTTTTACCAGTGCTTTTATAGATGAGAGCTTTCTTATAGGTTACCTTACTCCAGAAGAGTATTTCTATTTCATCGGTGAGTTACGTGGACAGAACAAAGCAGATATCGATGCTCTTATCGCTAGCTACAGTGATTTTTTTAACGGTGAAGCGGTAGGACAAAAAAAATACTTGCGTGATCTATCAAAAGGAAATCAGAAAAAAGTAGGTATCGTTGCAGCTCTTATAGGGAAGCCACAGGTCGTGATATTAGATGAGCCATTTGCAAATCTGGATCCATCCACACAAATAAGATTAAAGAAAATCATTAAAGAACTAGCAAATGATCCAGAAGTAACGGTATTAGTGTCTAGTCATGATTTAATACATGTTACAGAGGTGGCACAACGAGTAGTGTTACTAGAGAAAGGAAGAGTCGTAAAAGATATCGAGAAAAGCAGTGCTACTTTTAAGGAATTAGAAGATTACTTTATTGGTATTTCAGAAAGTCATGCGCCAGTTGCTGCTGCATTAACTGAAGAAGAGTAAGTATGAATGATATGGTAAAAATGTATGTAATTCATATAGCGGTATTTATAGCTATATTTTTAATAGCACGATATATTATATCTCAATTTGTGGTCGATCCTACTTTTTGGACTACCATAATCCCTATCGTTTGTGGTTGGTTACTTGCGCCCAAACCTCATGTAGAAGATCAACAATCTGGTAAACAGTACGGTTTAAGGATTGTGTTTTCTAATAAGATTATCAAGTTGTAGTTATCTTTGCATTAAAATTGAAGTCATGAGTGCCAAAATGAAAATGTATCTGGTTTATGGAGTAGTTTTTCTAGCGTTATTCCTAGGTATATGGGTTTTATCTGGATATATGTTTGAACCTGACAGTGCTATGCGCAAATTAACTCCTATAATAGCTTCAATCATTCTGTCTCCTAAACCACATGTCGTGGAAACTCAATCTGGTAGACAATATGGATTAAAGAGTCTGTTCTCAAAAAAAATCTACTGGTTTAAAGATTAAAAATGTCTTTGTCCATCGGTTGATAACTTCCATTTGATCATTTTCTGAGTTAAGGGATAAAAAATCCTTATTTTTACGACCTTTCACAATATCTATGCTGTTTAAGGAGTTATGATAGCTAGATAAAAAAGGAGCTTTTGAGAACCACACTTATTAACATTTTAACGTTTTTACTTCTACTAGTTGCAGTGACTGGTTGTAGTCGTAAAAAAAACTCATTTATAAGCCGCAATCTTCACGCGGTAGGAACTGAGTACAATGTACTTTATAATGGTGATCTCGCCTTGCAAGCTGGTCTGGATGAGTTAGAGGCAACTTACAACGAGAATTATTGGGACGTTTTACCAGTAGAGCGCATGCAGTTAAAACAAGAGGTTTTTCTTCCAGGACAGAAACCAGCTAACCCTAACTTTGAAAGAGCCGAAGAAAAAGCGGTGAAAGCGGTACAAAAGCATTCGATATTTGTTAATGAAGAAGAGTTTAATCCGCAAGTTGATGATGCCTACTTATTACTAGGTAAGGCTAGGTATTATGACCAGCGATTTGTACCAGCACTGGAAGCTTTTAATTACATCTTACAGTTTATGCCAGAGAGTGATCAACTCAATCAGGCAAAAATATGGCGTGAGCGCACTAATATGCGCTTAGATAATAATGAAACGGCAATCATTAACCTTACTAAATTACTTAAAGAAGAAAGTAAAGAAATAGAAAACGAAGATCTAGCAAATGCAAATGCGACACTTTCTCAGGCTTTTCTAAATTTAGAACAAATAGACAGTGCATTGATTTATATGAATCGCGCAGCAAATCTTACTAAAAATAAGGAGACTATTGCACGATATAAATTTATCGCTGGGCAATTATTTGCAAAAGCTGGTCAGCGTGACAGTGCTTTTGTAAAATTTGATCAAATAATAGAAATGCATCGTAAAGTGCCACGTCGCTATTATGTGCATTCATTTATTGAAAAAATTAAGCTATTTGATCTTAACATAGATAATGAAGCTGCACTATTAGAAACGCTGAATGAATTAGAAGAAAATCGTGAAAATCGTCCGTGGTTAGATCATATTTACTCGCGCAAAGCGATATACTTTGAAGACAGAGATTCACTTAATGATGCGATAACTTATTATAACCTATCACTAAGGGCAAAAGGTGGATCAGATCAATATTTACGTGGGAATAACTATAGTGCATTAGGGAAAATTAGTTTTGACCAAAACCAGTATGCAGCTGCAGGAAAATATTATGACAGTGCGATGGTAAATTATGTAGAGCGTAGTCCAGAGCATCGATTAGTGAAAAAGAAAAGAGATAATCTGGAAGATGTCATCTTATATGAGGAAAGACGTCGTAGTGCAGACAGTATATTTAATGTGCTGGACATGTCTCCTGATCAACAAATCGCCTATTACAACGAGTATATTGCAGAGTTGAAAGCAGAGGAAGAAAGACTGGCAAAACTAGCCGAAGTGGAAGCCCTAAAAGAGGCGCAAAATCAAAATGCATTTCAAGCGGTTCAAAATAGCAAGACTACAAAACGTGGAAACGCTGGACCAGCTTTTGGCCCTATAGGTGGCGCACCTACCACACCTACAATAGCAGGTACACCTACTTTTTACTTCTATAACCCACAAACTGTGGCTCGTGGAAAACAAGACTTCCGTAGAAAATGGGGAAAACGTAAATTAGAAAATAACTGGAGACGCAAGAATAAAAAAGATGATGGTGGTGGCGAGATTGTTATAGAAGAAGATGAGCTACTTGTAGAAGAAGAAGTGAGACCAGAGTTTACTCCAGAGTTCTATATTGATCAATTGCCAGAAGGAATGAGTGTGCTGGATAGTATCGCAAAGGCACGTAATTTTGCATACTATCAGTTAGGTGTTATCTATAAAGAAAAGTTTAAACGAGATGATCTAGCGATAAGCAGATTAGAGAACCTAATCGCATTCAATCCGGCAGAAAAACTTTTATTACCTGGTTTGTATAACTTATACCTTATATATAATGAGAGCGGCGCTTTCGCGAAAGCAGATATATACAAAAGTCGTATCATTAACGAGTTTCCAGATACTAGATATGCGCAGATATTATTGAATCCAGACGCAAAAATAGAAGATAATGCTAGTCCTGGTGCTGTGTATAAAAGACTATATAAAGAATACGAGAAAGGCAATTATGAAATCGTTGTTTCAAATGTAGAGCGATATGTGACTTTATTCAATGGAGATCCTATTGTGCCTAGATTAGAATTACTGAAAGCTTTTGCAGCTGGAAGATTATATGGTTTTGAAGAATATAAAAGAGGAATTGATTTTGTAGCACTTAACTTTCCAAATACTGAGGTAGGTAAAAGTGCACAGCAATTAGTATTAGAAGCAGAAAAACTGAAAATTGCCGAAGCTTTCATGCCAGAACAAGGTTTATCTGATTTTAAATTGGTGTATCGTCTTGAGAAGACAAACTATCAAGGTATAGAAAATCTCAAAAACCAACTAGAAAAAGCTATTGAACAAGAAAAATACGCCTTTACTGTATCAGTAGATGTTTATAATCCTCAAGAAAACCTGATTGTAGTACATGGATTAACTTCAAAATTAGGTAGTCGTGGATTAGGGGATTTTATGGCAAATCCTAGTAATGGTTTTAATGTAACTACTACTGCGGTGCCTATAGCAACAGAGAATTATAAAATTATCCAAGTATATAAAAGCCTGGATAAATATGAAAAAGAAATGCTTTAAACACATTAAGTATGTTTAACGATAAGAAAAGTTCAAAAAAAGGACAAATGGAAGCAGGGAAATCACAAAATAGAATCAGTCACGGCACAGTGATAGAAGGAGATATAACCAGTAAAGGCGGTTTTAGAATAGATGGTACTATAAATGGAACATTACAAACGCCTGCAAAGGTAGTTATTGGTAAAGACGGTGCTATAAACGGTTCGCTCGAGTGTGGTAATGCAGACATTGAAGGTAGTTTTAAAGGAAAACTATCTGTTACTGGTTTATTAACTTTAAAATCTAGTGCTGTAATTGATGGCGAAGTGATTATTTCTAAACTTGCAGTAGAGCCTGGTGCAACATTTAATGCAACCTGTTCTATGAATACTGGAGTGAAGAACTTAAGTGATAGTAATAAAAAAGGTAAAACGGCCTAGACTTACTTAATAGTCATACCTCATTCTTTATGAATTTTTATCTTAAGACTTTTCTACTCCTATTTATATTGTCCTTATCCATTTTTGGAATACACTATTTAATAGTAGATCATCCAACTATTCCATTATGGAAGACATATAGCTTTCTAGGTGTCGCTGCATTTGTTACTGTAAGCGCCTTAAAATATGTTTTTGGACTCGTGCCAGATAAACTAGGATTTGCCTTTTTAGCGCTGGTTTTTATAAAGTTCGGAATAGTCTTAATTATGTTCCCAGAATTGATAACTGGACCTAGCTTATCAAAAGTTGAGGTATTAGGCTTTTTAATTCCTTATTTTATCTTTTTATTTTTAGAAGCAGCAATAGTTATTAAGTGGCTTAATAAGAATTAATTGGCCGCAAATAAAAACTTTAAAAAGCTGTAAAAAATTAACTTTTAAAAGCTCGCTTTTTACACGTTTTTTTGTCATACATTTGCACCCGAATTAAGAGACCTAACTTTTTAAGGTGATTTACATGTTTAGAGCGTACTTTAAAATAGCTTTTTTTGCTTTGATCTTTACAGCTTTTGCGACAGCACAAGCTCAAGAACATAATGGTGATTATGCCTTTGATGATGAAATAGAATCAGACGGCGGTAAAGTGAATACAAAAGAAGAAATCGATTCCTATATCGATCATCACTTAAAAGATTCACACGACTTTCATTTATTCTCGTATTCTGATGATGCTGGTGTAAGAAAACATGTTGGTTTTTCACTACCTGTTATTGTATGGTCTAGTGAAGGTTTAAAATTCTTCATGTCTTCAAAATTTCATCACGATGATGATGGAAAAGTGCTTGTAAACGCTGGCGATGCTACTTTTACAAAGTTACATAGTAAAATATATGAGTTAGATAAAGGAGCAACTGCAATTAACTTTGATGCAGATCATCATCCTACTAATGCTCATAGAGTGTTTGATATGTCTATTACAAAGTCTGTTTTTGGACTTTTATTAATAGGGTTGTTAATGTTATTGGTTTTCGGTGCGTTAGCAAAGCAGTATAAGACTAAAAAGATCCCTACCGGATTCGGTCGTGTGTTAGAGCCATTAGTATTATATGTAAGAGATGAGATTGCTCGTCCTAATATTGGTGAGACTAAGTATAGAAAATACATGGGTTATTTATTAACCGTGTTTTTCTTAATCTGGATCAGTAACCTTTTAGGATTAACGCCATTTGGATTTAATATTACAGGACAGATTGCAGTAACGGTGTGTCTTGCTTTATTCACATTTATTATTGTACAATTTAGTGGTAATAAAGATTATTGGATGCACATCTTCTGGATGCCAGGCGTTCCAGTATTGATGAAAATAGCTTTGATACCTATTGAATTAATAGGTTTGCTTACAAAGCCTTTCTCGCTTCTTGTACGTTTATTTGCAAACATCACAGCTGGTCACGTTGTAGTTATGGGTCTTATTGCCTTAATGATTACGCTTAAAGCACAATTTGGTATAGTAGGTTCTACAGGGCTGTCTATTTTCCTTACATTGTTCTTATCAGTTATAGAATTATTAGTAGCCTTTTTACAGGCATTTATCTTTACAATGTTATCTGCCCTATTTATAGGGATGGCAGTTGCAGAGCATGATCACCACGAGCATGCAGGCGCTGAAGAGGACGACATTGACGAGGTAAGAGAACGTTTTATTTAATTTTTTTTTGTTTAATTTTTAATACCCATTATCATGGAAACAGCTTATAATTTAATTGGTGCAGGTCTTATCGTTATCGGTGGTGGTATCGGTCTTGGTCAAATTGGTGGAAAAGCAATGGAAGCTATTGCTCGTCAACCAGAAGCAGCTGGAAAGATCCAAACTGCGATGATTATTATCGGTGCACTTCTTGAAGGACTTGCATTTGGAGCTCTTTTATTAGGTAAAAACTAATAAGAGTTCAAAAAACAAACAGTTCTTACAACGGTTGGTTGTAAGAACTGTTTAACTATTAAGTTTTAAACACAACAACATTTTATTATGTTAGATTTAATTAATGATTTTTCGCCAGGCTTGTTTTTCATGCAAGCGCTTATTCTTATCATCTTAATTGTATTGATGAGAAAATTTGCATGGAAACCTATTCTTAATGCTCTTTCTGAAAGAGAAGAAGGGATAGCAGACGCACTTGCTGCTGCAGAAAATGCAAAAATAGAAATGGCAAATCTTGAGGCTTCTAATCAAGCTGCTGCACAAGAAGCTCGTGCTCAAAGAGACGAGATGCTTAAGGATGCACGTGAGATTAAAGAGAAGATGATTGCAGATGCTGCAGGTCAGGCTCAAGAAAAAGCAGATAAAATTATAGCTCAAGCTCAAGATGCTATTGAAGCAGAAAAGAAAGCAGCGCTTGCAGATATTAAATCTCAAGTAGCAGACCTTTCTGTTGATATTGCTGAAAAAGTGACTCGCAAAGAACTTTCTCAGAAAGATGCACAACATGCACTTATCGAGCAATTACTAGCCGAAGCAAATATCTAAGAACATGAAATTATCTAGAGCTGCATCCCGATACGCAAAAGCTATTCTTAGTCTAGCAATAGATAAGAAAGAGGCTGACGCTGTTAATGAAGAAATGAAAAGTATTCTAGTTACCCTTAATGGTAATAAAGAATTACGTGATTTCATGAGCAGTCCCTTAATTAAATCTGAACAGAAACGTGGCGCTTTACGACAGGTTTTTAAAGATGCTGGAGCTATCACGATGGGATCTTTTGATCTGTTAGTAGATAATAAGCGAGCAGATGTATTAATGGATGTCGCTACAAAGTATATATTACTTTTTGAAGACATGAATAAGCGTGAAATCGCTACGGTAACCACCGCAGTTGAAATCACAGCAGAATTAGAACAAAAAGTACTGGCAAAGGCAAAAGAACTTGCTGGTAAAGAAATTACATTAGAAAAGAATATTGATGAATCGATCCTTGGAGGATTTATCCTTAGAGTAGGAGATCAAGAAATCAATGCTAGTGTAGCAAACAAATTAGGACAATTAAAAAGAACATTTGCTACTAGATAGTAGATGTGTTTTAGAGTTCCGCTTTCGCGAAAGCGTATTTAATTAAGAATAAATGGTCATTACGACCTATTTGATAAGAATAAAAACAAGAACATGGCAGAAGTAAATCCAGCAGAAGTATCTGCAATACTTAAGCAACAATTATCAGGTTTTGATGCAACTGCATCACTTGATGAAGTGGGAACCGTACTTACAGTAGGTGATGGTATCGCACGTGTTTACGGTCTTTCTAACGCCCAATATGGTGAACTAGTTGCGTTTACATCTGGGATTGAAGGTATCGTTCTTAACCTAGAAGAAGATAATGTAGGTGTGGTACTTTTAGGCCCATCAACTGGTATCGCTGAAGGTGACACTGTGAAACGTACACAACGTATCGCATCTCTTAAAGTAGGTGAAGGTATTGTAGGTCGTGTTGTAAACACATTAGGTGAACCTATAGATGGTAAAGGTGCTATTGAAGGTGACTTATATGAAATGCCTCTAGAGCGTAAAGCTCCTGGAGTTGTTTTCCGTCAACCAGTAACTGAACCATTACAAACAGGTATTAAGTCTATCGACGCGATGATTCCTGTAGGTCGTGGACAGCGTGAACTTGTAATTGGTGACCGTCAGACAGGTAAAACTACTGTTTGTATTGATACGATTCTTAACCAAAAAGAATTTTACGATGCTGGTGAGCCAGTATACTGTATATATGTAGCTATCGGACAAAAAGCGTCTACAGTTGCAAACATTGCAAAAGTACTTGAAGAAAAAGGTGCTCTTGCTTATACAACAATTGTTGCAGCAAATGCATCTGACCCAGCAGCAATGCAGGTTTATGCACCATTTGCTGGAGCATCGATAGGTGAGTACTTCCGTGATACTGGTCGCCCTGCACTTATTATTTATGATGATTTATCTAAGCAAGCGGTTGCTTACCGTGAGATCTCTCTACTTTTACGTCGTCCACCAGGACGTGAGGCGTATCCTGGAGATGTATTCTTCCTTCACTCAAGATTGTTGGAGCGTGCAGCAAAGGTTATTGCAGATGATGAAATCGCAAAAAACATGAACGACTTACCAGACAGTTTGAAGCCTATCGTTAAAGGTGGTGGATCTCTTACTGCTCTTCCTATTATTGAAACGCAAGCTGGTGATGTATCTGCTTATATTCCTACTAACGTAATCTCGATTACTGACGGACAGATTTTCCTAGATGGTGATTTATTCAACTCTGGTGTACGTCCTGCTATTAACGTAGGTATTTCTGTATCACGTGTTGGTGGATCTGCACAAATTAAGTCTATGAAAAAAGTATCTGGTACTCTTAAATTAGACCAGGCTGCTTTCCGTGAATTAGAAGCGTTTGCAAAATTCGGTTCTGACCTTGATGCAACAACGTTAGGTGTTATCGAGAAAGGAAAAAGAAACGTTGAGATATTAAAGCAAGCAGAAAATGATCCTTACACTGTTGAAGATCAAATTGCAATTATCTATGCAGGTTCTAAAAACTTGTTGAAAGACGTTCCTGTTGAAAAAGTAAAAGAATTTGAAAGAGACTTTATAGAGTTACTTAATGCAAAGCATAGAGGAACTTTAGATACTCTTAAAGCTGGAAAACTTACTGATGAAGTGATTGATACACTTACAGCAGTAGCAAAAGATCTTTCTAGTAGATACTAAGAACTTAGAGATTAGAGATGAGAAATTATGTTTCTCATCTCTGACTTCTAACCTCTAACTTCTAACAAATTATGGCGAATCTTAAAGAAATAAGAAACAGAATTTCCTCAGTATCTTCTACCATGCAGATTACATCTGCTATGAAGATGGTGAGTGCAGCAAAGCTTAAAAAAGCACAAGATGCTATCACAGCAATGCGTCCTTATTCTGATAAACTTACTGAGATTTTACAGAGTCTAAGCTCTACCATGGAAGGTGAAGCTGGAAGCAAATTTGCAGAACAACGCGAAGTAAATAAGGCATTAGTTGTCGCTATAACTTCTAATCGTGGTCTTGCAGGTGCGTTTAACTCTAATATTATTAAAGAGTTGATTCGTTTAAATCAGGAAGATTTAAAAGGTGTTGCTGTTTCTTACATGACTATAGGTAAGAAGGCAAACGATTTTGCAAAAAAGACAGATAATATCATATCAAATAAGAGTGATCTTTTTGACGATATATCTTTTGATAATGTAGCTCTAATCGCTGAAGAGTTAATGGATCTCTTTATTACAGGTGAATTTGATAAGATTGTTTTAGTATATAACAGTTTTAAAAATGCAGCAACTCAAATCATAATGACTGAAGATTTCTTGCCGCTTAAACCAGTAGCAAAGGATGAAGCAGCTATCGAAACTCAAAAAGAGCTAGATTACATTTTTGAGCCTTCCAAGGAAGAAATCATTGAAGAGTTAATACCTAAGTCTTTAAAGATGCAATTGTACAAAGGAGTGCGTGATTCTTGGGCTAGTGAGCACGGTGCACGTATGACTGCAATGCATAAAGCAACAGATAACGCAACAGAACTTAGAGATCAGTTGAAGTTAACTTATAATAAAGCACGTCAGGCTGCGATTACTAATGAGATCCTTGAAATCGTAGGTGGAGCAGAAGCGTTGAATAATTAACTCTAACTTGTCACACACTGAGCTTGTCGAAGTGTTTCAGTATCTTATTTAATATCTAAAAGCCTTTCATTTCTGAAAGGCTTTTTTGATGCTCAAACTTTTTTTGAATATACATGTAACATTTTTTGACTTCTGCATCTAAAGGGAAACTTTAAATTAGAAATCATGAAAAAAATTATTTCCCTATTTGTTGCACTTTGTCTTTCTGTGTTGGTATTTGCTTGTGATGATCAAAAGGCAATTCAGGTAGAAGTATCTGGATCTGGACAGCCTATATTATTTCTTCCTGGTTTTACTGTGCCTGGTGAGATTTGGAATCCAACGGTAGATCAATTAAAAAATAAGTATCAATGTCACGTGGTGACTTTAGCCGGATTTGATTCAATGGAACCTATAGAGTTTCCATGGTTACCTAAAGTAAATGAATCTCTAGAAAACTATATTATTGATAATAAGTTAGAAGATGTTATCGTAATAGGTCATAGTTTAGGTGGTACTATCGCTACCTGGCTTGCTAGCAGAGAAAATTCTAAAATAAGTCAATTAATACTAGTAGATGCGTTGCCTGCAGCTGGTGCTCTTATGTTTCCAGGTTTTAATCCAGATAATTTATCTTATGACAGTCCTTTTAATAAACAACAACTAGAGATGAGTCAAGAAAACTTTGAGCAAATGGCAACAGGAATGTCTATGGGAATGAGCACTAATTCTGAAGCTCAAACGCAAATCAAAAACTGGATACTTGCCGCAGACCGTAAAACTTATGTCTATGGATATACCGATTATCTTAAATTAGACATGCGAGAAGATCTTAGTAAAATTAATGTGCCTGTTACAATACTTGCAGCTGCACTACCTTATGGGGAAGACATGTCCAGAAACACCTATGAAACACAATATAAAAACCTTAAAGAGTATCATTTAATATTATCTAAAGATTCCGCTCACTTTATTATGTTAGATCAACCTGATTGGTTTAAGAGTCAAATTTTAAAAGCACTGGCTGAGTAATGATTCATATAGAAAGAGATTTTAAAAAAATTTACAATAAGCACTCAGATAAAGTGTATCGACTTTGTATAGGTTATGCTGCTGGTGATGAAGATCTAGCAAAAGACTGGCATCAAGAGACATTTATTAAAGTCTGGAATCACAGGAAATCATTTAAGGGTGATTCTTCCATCAGTACTTGGATTTATAGAATAGCTGTAAACACCTGTCTCAGCGATTTAAGAACTCCTAAAAGAAAAATTACAACAGAAAGACTAGTCAGTGATCAAACAGATTCTAATGAGATATCTGAAGATCGTACAGATATGATTCAAAAGATGTATCACTGCATTAATCAATTAACATCTCAAAATAAAACACTTATTTTAATGGAATTAGAGGAAATTCCTCAATTGACCATTGCAAATACGGCAGGTTTAGAACATGGAACTCTTAGAACCAGATTAAGCCGTATTAGAAAATCGCTTTTAAAATGTATAAAAAATGGATAACGATATATTAAATAAAGTATGGAATGAACATAAATCATCCCATACAATTCCAGAACCTAGTTCTATTATAGCTAAGGCAAATCAACAGCGACGTAAACAAAATATAGGCTTAATTGTTATGGGAATTACCGTTTTAATTCTGATCGCTTATGCTACTCTCTACTTACCAAATTCATTTAATAGCTTTAGCTTGGGACTTACTTTAATGGTTGCTTCTATGCTAGTGAGAATCATCATCGAGATGTATTCAAAACTTCAAAAGGCTTCAAAACTTGCTTCAATGGATGCCAAAACTTATGAGCTATACCTAAAAAGATATTATAAGTGGCGTATGAAAATCAATTACATTCTCACACCAGTATGTTTTGCTATTTACTGCTATGGATTGTATTTATTATTTCCCTATTTTAAGAATGAATTTTCTAACGGATTTTATATTTATCTAATTGTCTCAGCAGTGATTTCTCTAATCATTATAGGAGCTATAATTATAAATCAGATTATCAAAGAAACACGTTTTTTAAAGCTATTACAACACTAAATTCATTTACGTAATTTACTATTGGCACCACATTTGAACAACAATCCGTAAATTACACCTATGAAAGCAATCTATATTTTACTCGCCTTGACCATTAGCTCTTGTGGAGCCCAAAAAATCTCAGAAACCTATACATCTGCAGACTTTCCGGTCTCTCAACAAGCATATGCACAAGCATGGAATGGTGGAGCACCTGGATCTGGTAGTGGTATCACTTTATATTTCCCTACAAAGGTTACTAGTGGTAAAGAGGTTGTTGCAGTCTACTTTCGCAATAGCGTCAATAAAACAGTAAACTACACGTCAGATGATCGCATGATGATGGTGTCACGATTCCGCACAGGTTTTAATAATCGTCAGGATTTAATCATGGATCTGGAATCTAAAAAAGAGGCACAAAATGAAGCGCCTACTCTTGATAAATTCCCGTTTGAGTTGAAAGATAATGAAGCCGTTATTGCTTTAAAAGAAATAAATAGTGATTCCATAAGCTATGTAAAGCTGCTTGATATTCAAGAACGCTCGCAATTAGATATGCCTTCTATGCCTCAATAGGTCATTTCACTCATTCAAATATAGTAGGCGCTCATTATAGCTATGAGCGCCTTTTTTATGCGCTTAAGTTTGACTCATAAAATTTATAATTATGAAAAATCTATTGAGAATAACAATTATCGCTTTGACATTTTCGGGACTTGCAAATGCTCAAGGAGCAGAAATTGCTAGAGAAATCAGAAACTATATGAACGCAGAGACCAGCGACGAGATGATAGAAGTAAAAGATAAAGCAGGTAAAACACACTATGTGCGAAGTGCTGCAACGACCACGGCACATCATATAGGTGGACAGAACACTTCTACAAATACAGTCGTATTTGACGCCTTTAATGCTCATCCAGAGTGGCAAAACATGAATGTCGTCGTAGACTGGACAGGCAGCATGTACAGTTATGTAGGTCAGGTAGTGCGATGGCACCATGTCAATAAAGACAAACAATTGATGAATAGCATAGTGCTTTTTAATGATGGCGATGATAGAATAAGACAATCTGGACCTAAAAACATAGGTAGCACCGGAGGAATTTATTTCCCTGACCATTTAGAAATTGACAATTTTTTACAAACAGTAGCAACAGCAGTAGATAATGGCGGCGGCGGTGATGGACCTGAAAATGATGTTGAGGCCATCATAGCAGCACAAGCACATGATCAGTCTGGTAATGACTTTGTCCTTATAGCAGATGCGACACGTATAAGAGATATTTCTCTAGTACATCAAATTAAGCGACCAGTACATGTCATTCTTTGTGACCATGTTTCACCAGATTACATAACACTAGCCCGTACCACTGGCGGCAGCATTACATGGCCAGGAGGTTATACAGACTATAGTCAGGTGCAATGCACTACACATCATGTAACCGTTTGCAATCATCACCATAGTCACGATATGGCGTGTCATGTTCACGAATAAATTGTAGTAATAAACAATTATTTTAAATACGCTTTCGCGAAAGCGTTGCATTGTAGAACCTTGTGATTATAACTACCTTTGAGCAGTAATAATTACAAGGTTTTTTTGAGCGCAATTAATCGTCTTTTTAAGCACACATTTGTCTATGGTCTCGCGACTGTACTACCTCGATTATTAACCGTATTACTGACGCCATTATTAACTAATTATTTACCTAATCCAGAAGATTTTGGGGAAGTTTCCATCATATTCTCTTGGATCATCATCTTTAATGTCTTGTTGACTTATGGTACAGAGACGGCGTTTTTTAGATATTTTACAGAGACTGAAGATAAATCCAAGGTTTTAGGGACGGCCATTGGCACCTTATTGGGTACGACGTTATTGTTTGTAGTTGTGTCCTATTTAAGTTTAGACCACATTGCTTCATGGACTGATAAATCTGCAAATTACTGGAGATGGGTGATAGGTGTACTGGCTTTTGATACTCTAGCAGTAGTGCCATTTGCTTATATGAGAGCACAAGGCAAAGCGGTAAAGTATGCAGTAATTAAAATGATTAACGTAATCATTTCAGTAGGTTGCAGTGCGCTTTTCTTGATATGGCTGCAAGATATTCCAGGTTTACGAGATTGGTTGCCTAGTGATAAGATTGAATTGTATTTCATTGCATTTTTTGGGGCAAGTGCACTCACGTTTTTGGTGATTTGTAAACCATACTTCAGTAAGTGGAAATTTGATGTCTTGTTATGGAAAAGAATGCTGCGCTATGGCTTTCCTATTTTAATAGCTGGATTAGCATTTGCTATTAATGAAACCTTTGATAAAATATTATTAGAATGGTTGTTGATTAATAATGCTACTGATCAAGTAGGAATCTATACGGCATGTTATAGACTTGCTGTAGGGATGACTTTGTTTTCAACAGCCTTTAAATTAGGAGTCGAACCTTTCTTTTTTAGTGAGGCAAAAAATGAAAAGGCACCACAGCTCTATGCTCAAATTACAAAGATGTTTGTAATCTTAGGCTCGATAGCATTGCTTGCTTACATCGTATTAGTAGACCTGATTAAAGTATTATTAATCAATGAAAAATATTATGATGCGATGGATATCGTACCTATGGTATTAATTGCCTATTTATTTTTTGGGATATATCAGTCCATATCAGTATGGTATAAAGTAACTGATAAAACTAAATATGGAGCTTATATTTCAGTTTTAGGAGCGGTTTTAACCATAGGTTTAAATATTTTGTTGATCCCACAGATAGGTTATATGGCCAGCGCTATCACTACGTGTGCGGCCTATGGGCTAATGATGGTAACGTCTTATGTTCTTAGTAGAAAGCATTTTGCAATACCTTATGACCTTAAAAATATCTTATTGTATTTAATCGTATCGATTAGTTTTTCCCTGACATTCTTTTATTTTTTCAGAGAAGTTTTGGGTATAGGTAGTTGGACTCTTTATCTTGTGGGAATCCTGATGACAGTTGTTCTAGCTGGATTAATATGGATGCGAGAGAAAACATTTATTAAAAATTTGATTAAAAAATAATGACCATAAAAATCATCAATAAATCGTCACATGCATTACCACATTATGAAACTGAGGCGAGTGCGGGAATGGATTTAAGAGCAAACCTAGAAACAGCAGTGATTCTGGAACCTATGGAACGTGCCATCATTAAAACAGGTCTATTTATAGAACTACCTATAGGCTATGAAGCGCAAGTAAGACCTAGAAGTGGTCTCGCTGCCAAAAAAGGAATCACAGTTCTTAATGCACCTGGAACCGTAGACGCAGATTATCGTGGTGAAATAGGCGTGATTCTTGTAAATTTATCAAATGAAGCGTTTACTATTGAAAATGGCGAACGTATTGCACAACTTGTCATTGCAAAGCATGAGCGCGCACAATGGCAAAAAGTAGAAGAATTAAGCAGTACAGATCGCGGTGCAGGCGGTTTTGGAAGTACTGGAGTAAAATAAATTAAATATATCATTAACTGCAATAGCAGTCTAATAACGTATCACATACTATGAAAATAATTGTACCTATGGCTGGACGTGGTTCCAGATTAAGACCACATACCTTAACAGTACCTAAGCCGTTAATCCCTATAGCAAATAAACCTATCGTTCACAGATTAGTGACAGATATTGCTCGTATACTTGAAGAGCCAGTTACTGAAGTGGCGTTTATATTAGGTGATCCAGCATTTTTTGGCGATGATGTAGTAAAAAGTTTAGAAGAGTTGGCTACCAGTCTGGGAGCAAAGGCTAGTATATACCGTCAAGGTGAACCACTAGGAACAGGACATGCTATTATGAGCGCAGCAGACTCACTTTCAGGACCTGCAGTAGTTGCTTATGCAGACACGTTGATAAGAGCAGACTTTAAACTGGATCCTGCAGCAGACGCTGTGATATGGACTAAACAGGTTGATCAACCAGAAGCATATGGTGTCGTGAAGCTTAATGAAAAGGATGAGATTGTCGAGCTCGTTGAAAAGCCAGAAACTTTTGTGTCTGATCAAGCTGTAATAGGAATCTATTACTTCAAAGAAGTTGCAGATCTTAAAAACGAATTGCAATTTGTGTTAGAAAATAACATTATTAATGGTGGAGAGTACCAGATTAATGATGGTATCAAACGCATGATGCAAAATGGGAAAGTTTTTAAAACAGGAACCGTAGATGAGTGGATGGACTGTGGTAATAAAATGGTTACTGTAGAGACCAACACACGCATCATCGATTTTATGCAAAAGGACGGAAGTGATGAAATTAACACTAATCCTACTCTTGAAGATGCTAAAATCATTGAGCCATGCGTTATAGATCCGTCAGTTATTATTAAAAACTCTACGGTAGGACCTAATGTGTCTATAGGAGCTGGAACGGTTATAGAAAACTCAACTATTAAAAATTCACTAATACAGACTCATTCTGTTATTAAGAATGCTACTTTAGATGAAGCGATGATTGGTAATCATGTGAAGTATGATGCAAATTATGATAAAGTAAGTATCGGTGATTACACAGTGATGGAATAATTATTGAACTTAAAACAGGATGAAAAAACATATATCTATAGTCTTGATTGCGGCGGCTCTATCATGGAGTACAACTACTTATGCTCAAGAAGAAGTAGAAGCAATAGAAGTAAATCAAGATGATTTAGGTGATGTTTCAGATAGTTTTAAGGACACGTTTTTTAATGCTCTTGCAGAAAAAGCAAAAGGCAATCATGATCGTGCTATAGTACTATTAGAGAATTGTGCAGCACAAGAACCTACATCTGGTGCTGTACAGTTTGAACTAGCAAAAAACCATCTTGCAAATAAAGACTTTGTAAAAGCAGAACTATCTGTAAAAAAAGGAATAGAGCTATCAGGCGATAATGAATGGATGCTAGATATGCTTTTTGATATTTATGACGAGCAAAAAGAATATGATAAAGCAGTTCCCGTAATGGAACAACTAGTAAAAATCAATGATAATTATGAAGAGTTTTTACCTACATTATATTATCGCACAGGTCAGTATGATAAAGCCTTAAAATCCCTTAACGATATAGATGCTAGACAAGGTGCTAATGATGCTCGCAGGAATGCCTTGCGACGCAGTTTAGTGAATAGACAGCAACAAGAGGTTCGTAATGAAAATAATATAGAGTCATTAGAGGCAGAAATTGAAAGAAATCCCACAAACGAACAAGCCTATATCAATCTGATTTATATGCATGGTCGCAACGGAGATAAAGAGGCCCTTTTTGAGGTGGCACAAGACTTTGAGCGTAATGTTCCTAATAGTGATGCCGCACACCTTGCGTTGTACAAAATCTTTATTGAAAACGACCGTATCGATGACGGTGTTGCAAGTTTAGAAAAAATATTAACATCTGATAAAATTGATCGAGAGACTAAAATGAAGGTTTTGCAAGATTTTATAAGTATGTCAGATGGTCGTGTAGACCTAGAGAATGCAGTAACCCAAGCCATCGATTGGTTATCTGATGATGTGGAAGATCCTAATGCATATCGCGCAATGGGTGATTACTATCTAAAGAAAAATGACGCAGTACAAGCCATCGCATTTTATGAAAAAGGATTGGAATTAGATAGTAATAATGTAGGTATCATTAAAAGTATAGCTTTATTAAGTATAGACTTAAAAGATTATGGTAAAACACTTACCATTACTAATACAGCTATAGAAAAATTCCCTGCGCAACCATTGTTTTATTTGCTTAATGGTGTAGCGCAAAATAATTTAAATGCTCCAGATAAAGCCATTGAAATTATTGAACTAGGACAAAGTTATTTGCTTGACGAATTAAAGTTGGAGCAAGATATGTATCAGCAACTTGCTATTTCATATGATAAAAAAGGAGATACAGCAAGTGCATCTAAAATGAGAGCCAAAGCCCAAGAGCTTTCTAAAAAATTATAAATGAAAATATATCAAATTCTATATCTTTTCCTTGCTGTGTTGATAGTAAGTTGTGGCAGTGTTCAAAAAGCTGCAAATAATGCCAGTGCCACAGCAAAAAAAGGTAGTGTGGTTAAAGCACACACAGCCGCTCAAACAGACTTTAAAACGATGCAGTCTAGACTATCTGTTAGTTATAAAGATGAGAAACAATCCCGTAATGTTACTGTAGATCTGCGAATTGAAAAAGGGAAACAAATCTGGATGAGTGCGAGATTTCTAGGCTTTACAGCTGCCAAAATTTATATTACACCAGATCGCGTTCAGTTTTATGAAAAGTTAGGTAAACGATCTTTTGATGGTGATTTTTCATTAATAAGTGATTTCTTAGGTGAGCCATTAGAATACGATCAATTAGAAGATCTATTACTAGGTCAGGCAGTAGAATCTTTGCAACCTCATGATTTCTCTATTGTTGATAATCAATACCAATTCAAACAAGGACAGCTTATTGAAAAACTATTTAAATTACGTCCATCTGACTTTAAATTAAGCGAGCAATCAATTAGAAAGCCTGCAGATGATAGTTTTTTAGTTATCACTTATCCAGACTATCAGGTGGTTGAAAAACGCATTATACCATTAGAAGTAAAAGTAGATGCAAAACGTGGCAAACGCTTTTCTCAAGTCATTTTAGAATTTAAAAATATTGAGTTCAATCAGGACTTGTCATTTCCATTTTCTATTCCGTCTAACAGTAAACCTATGAATCTGTAATGGGAAAGAAATGTCTGTTATTTACTATTTTGTTTTTGAGTTTCGCTTTCGCGAAAGCGCAATCGGAAAAAGCGCGGTTAGAGGCAAAAAAGGCTAAAATTCAAGCCGAAATCAACCAATTCTCTAGATTACTTTCTAATGTTAAAAAGGAAAGTAAAACCATGGTATTACTAGTTGAGACGATTGATAAAAAAATAGCCAGGACACAAGAGTTAATTAACATCACAAATAAACAGGCAAATTTAATTACACGTAGTATTAAGAAAAATACGGACGAGAACAACAAGCTCAAAAAAGAAATAAAAATTCAAAAAGAGGAATATGCACGTATGATAGTTAAAGCATATAAATCAAAAAATGAGCAAAGTAGATTGATGTTCCTACTATCTTCTGAAGATTTTTTACAAGCGTACAAAAGAGTTCAGTACTTAAAATCATATGCAGACTACCGTAAAAAGCAAGCCGATGAAATAACTGCTAAATCCATGCGATTAGAGCAAATCAATAAGGATTTAGAGGTAGAAAAAAAGCAGAAGCAAGAGGTTTTAAAGGTGAATAAACAGCAACGTGTTGCTCTACAAAAAGATAAGCAAGAGCAAGAGAATTTACTCGCTGTTGTAAAGCAAGACGAGAAGAAATATTCTAAAGAGATAAGAGAAGCCAGTAAAGAAAGGGCTATCATTAATAGACAAATTCAAAAACTTATCGAGGCAGATATTGCGGCATCTAATGTAGGTAAAACAGGTGCTGTAAAAGGTAAGTTCTATCTATCTCCAGAAGCAAAAGTACTGGCAAATAATTTCAAATCTAATAAAGGAAAGTTACCTTATCCAGTAGATGAATTTATCATCTCGAGAAAGTATGGTGATCAACCACATCCAGTTCTAGCAGGTATTAAAATAGCCTCAAATGGATTGCGTTTTCAAGCGCCATCAAATTCACCTGCAAAAGCAATTTTTACTGGTGAAGTGGTTAGAGTGCAAAAAGCGGCAAACGGTATCTTATCAGTTTATGTAAGACATGGTAATTATACGTCTGTATATGGTAATTTAAAGAGCGTTGTGGTCCAGAAAGGAGATAAAGTTAATACACAAGATATACTAGGTATGGTGTTTACAGATAATTCCGGTGTAACAGAATTGCGTTTTGTGCTTATGGAAGACAGCCACACCGTTAACCCTTCGAGTTGGTTATTACGCTTTTAATCTAATCTTCAAAAAGAGCCTTTAATTCTGTTGCGTCTTTTGCCTTCATTTTACCAGCAAGGACAAGACTTAATTGTTTGCGACGCAGTGCTGCGTCGTACTTTGATTTTTCATCTTCAGTTTCTGGTAATATAGCAGGAATTTGTACTGGACGACCTGTTTCATCTACAGCGACAAAGGTATATATAGCCTCGTTTGCTTGAGTTTTTTCTCCACTCTCACGATCTTCTATCCATACATTCATGTGTACTTCCATAGATGATGTAAAAGCTCGTGTAACTTTAGCTTCTATGGTTACAACGCTTCCTAATGGTACCATTCTATTAAACGCGACATGATTTACAGATGCAGTAACGACTATACGTCTAGAGTGTCTTCTCGCAGCAATACTGGCCGCACGGTCCATACGTGCTAGTAGCTCACCACCGAATAAATTATTCAATGGGTTGGTCTCACTAGGTAAAACCATGTCTGTAACAGTTGTAAATGATTGTGAAGGCGTTTTGGCTTCCATTTTAAAGATTTTGTGCAAAGGTAAGGTGTACCTTCTCGTTTCTAACAAAATGTCACAAATGCTAAGGATTTTTTAACGTGAGTGTAATTATTGTATTTTACTTACTAAATATAAAAAGCAGATGTTATGTTGTTTATAGGCTATTTAATTCTGCTTGAAGGTTCATTTTCGCCTGTTTTTCATACAGTGTTCTAAATATACTTGTTGAATAAATAAAAGGTTTCTCTATGAAGTGTTTGAGCATTTTTTTACGTCCTTTTTTGTAAAGAAATGTAGGTACTTTGCGATATTCTTTTCTTATTAACTCAGAATAAAGATTGTATCGCGCTATTGGACTTCCTAGGATAGCTAGATCAAAATCTATCATCCATTTTGTGTCTTTTGAAATTGCAGTATGAGATTTTGTAGCTAGAATATGAGACTCGATTTCCTCCAAATCTTCAGGAGAAAGGGATAGATTTTGGAGCACTTTTAATGCTTTTTTTGCACTATCTTCTTCGTTCTTTTTATTCCAAACCCCATAAATTATATCATGATAAAAGATAGCAAACGCCACTAAGTCTGGTTTTTCTAGTTCTTTTTTATAGATGTCAAAATATCCAAATAATTCTTCAAGATGAGTCAGATTATGATAGGTTCTATGAGATTCTGTATAGTGAGACTCAAGTTCATTCCATAGAATATCTATGTATTGATTCTCGTTTGTATATGAAGATGTTAAATCAAAGAATCGAGTTCTTAACGTCATAATAACCTTATAAAGTTTTTAACCATTCATCCCGAGACTGACTATATACATGAAAACGGTTATCGCCAAAATCAGTAAAAGTTTTTTCTAATGTCATTCCATTTGCAATCGCTACTTTTTCTGAACCGTAGTTGTCTATATGAAGCATGGAAACAACTGTATGGTTAAAATCTTTGTCAAACTCATTTTTAAAGGCATAATTCTTTGCGGCAATGGCAGCTTCAGTAGCATAGCCTTTATTGCGATGACTAGGTAATATGGAATAACCTACTTCCAGTCTTGGTTCATTATCCATGTTTTGAACTAGAATACCGCACTGACCTATCATTTTACCTGTTTTTTTATCAATAAGCGCATTAAGTCCGCCACGGTTTTCTTCATAACGTAACAAGCACTTTTCAAACCAAAAGTTGCACAATTCAAGTGCTGTCTTATCTGCATCTAGAAAAAGAAAATGTCGGTTTAAGTCAGGACTGAAAAAAGGTAGCCATGCATCAAAATCGCTTTTTGTAATCAAGCGAAATTTCAATCGATCGGTTTCTAGATTTACAGGAATGTACTTCATGAGATGAAGTTAATGAAAATAGACTTAAGAATCTGTTTTCATCTTAGTTCAAAGGATGTGCCTTTAATGCTAGATAAATTGATGAGATATTAATCTGTGCACTATTTAAAATCATCAAAGATTTTAAAGTCAAACGTTATGAAATGAAATCTTATTTAGAAAGTGAACCGGTAAGTAACCATGCGCCAGTAAAGCCTTGCTTTCTTAAACGATACAATTCGTTAATCGCATCATTACGATCTGCATGACTAGAGAAAGCCACGTTATGTAAACCATATTTATTAACACCTATACGTTGAGAGTCATAACCATTGCGTTTAAGTTGCTCTACTTTTTTATCAGCATTTGCAGGATCTCTAAAAGCGCCAGCAACAATATGATAATTTTTAACGACAGGCGCAACTTCTAGCTCGATACTAGGCAACGGATTGCTTATCATAAAGGTAGCTTCTTGAATTTCACGGGTAAATTCTTGATCTGCCATTTCTTGAACTGCAATATCGTTCTGAGCTTCTTGAGTGGTGTAGGTATTAAAACCTACATAGCTAAGTCCTATAAGTACCGCGCCTATAGCTGCATAACGCAACCACGGTGTTTTACTTGCGGCAGGAACATGTAAAGGAACTACAGGAGTTTCTTCAATTTCTTCCTCTTGCACAGATGTTGTTTCTACTGGTGCAATCGCTGGGATTGGCTTACTTACTTCCACAGGTGTTCTATCTACTGCATAAGTCTCATGCGCAGTAAGCCCAAAAGCCTCTGGAAGATAATTCACTAAATACATAGGTGTGAACTGTAATGATTGTTCTTCATTACGTGTAAAACGACCTATTTTATGAATCGTTACTACACCATTATTGTCTAGTTCGTGATCGAGAAAGCGCACATAATTGCGTACCTCTTGAACCGCTTGATCATAAGGAATAGACTCAACTGTTGCTACATAATTAACTAACAATCCATCATTTTGCTGGATTTGAGCATTAAAGCTCAATCCTTTTTTAGGTGGATAGATAGTATGACTGCTCGCAAAATGTTGTGCAGGTACACGACGCGATATAAAAGCACCATAACCTGGTAGCACCACACACTCGTGTCGATATAATAAGTCTGATATGTAAGTAGCGATTTGCATATCACAAACCTAAAAAAATTATCAAAACCATCAAGCTCTACCAGCAACTAGTTATTAAGAAAATGAATAGCTAATGGCTAAGTGTATAATTTTGAGGATTTACGCTTTCGCGAAAGCGTGTTATTTAAAATCATTACAAATCTGTTAACGGCTATATTGCTGTTTCTACTGGCTAGTTTCCGTACTAAAATAACTAAATTTGCAACCATATAATATACACCATGCTGGACCGAGTTAAGGAACATATTGAGAAAGTAAAAAGTTTTAAGGCAGATTCTAAAGAAGCTATTGAAGCTTTTAGAATTGAATACCTAGGTAAAAAAGGATTGTTAAATGACTTCTTTACGGCATTTAGAGAAGTGCCTAATGAGCAAAAGAAAGATTTTGGCCAGGCGATTAATGAGCTGAAGCAAAAAGCTACTGAAAAAGTAAATGCACTTAAAGAGTCTATAGAATCTAAACAAGAAGAAGCTGGTATCTATGGTGATTTAACACGTACAGGTTACCCTATGGAAATAGGTGCGCGCCATCCTATATCACTAGTTAAAAATCAGATTATAGACGTGTTTTCACGTATAGGTTTTAATGTAAGTGAAGGTCCTGAAATTGAAGATGACTGGCACAATTTTACCGCATTAAACTTGCCAGAACATCATCCAGCACGTGATATGCAGGATACGTTTTTTATACAGACTAATCCAGATGTATTGTTAAGAACACATACGTCCAGTGTACAGGTGCGATATATGGAAGATCACAAACCGCCTATAAGAACGATTTCTCCAGGTCGTGTTTTCCGTAATGAGGCGATAAGTGCTCGTGCACATTGTATTTTTCATCAAGTAGAAGGTCTTTATATTGATAAAGATGTGAGTTTTGCAGACATGAAACAGACGCTATTACATTTCACTCAAGAGATGTTTGGTAAGTCTAAAATCAGATTGCGACCATCATATTTCCCGTTTACAGAGCCTAGTGCAGAGATTGATATTTATTGGGGCCTTGAAAATGAAACCGATTACAGAATTACTAAAGGTACTGGATGGTTAGAGATAGGTGGTTGCGGTATGGTAGATCCTGCCGTACTTACTAATTGTGGTATTGATCCAGAAGAATATAGTGGTTTTGCTTTTGGAATGGGTGTGGAACGTATCGCGATGTTGTTATACGGTATAGGTGATATTCGCATGTTTTTTGAGAACGATGTGCGTTTCTTAAAACAATTTTCTAGCGCCATTTAAAAGGTGATTGCAAAACTTATTTTTGTGTACAACGCAAACTCGGGTAAAATTAACTCGTTGTTAGATAGTGCACATAAAATAGTGAGTCCAGACACTTATGATTGCAAATTGTGCGATCTCACTTATGGTGTTTTTAAAGAGAATGAAGAATGGTCACGCTTCCGCGAAAGCTTGCTTGATACGAACCTCAATTTACAACTAGAATTTCTACATAAGGATGAGTTTGCTAAGCAATACTGGTCTAAATGGTTGCCTAAGTATGAATTTCCTATAATTTTGTGCTTAAGTGATAAAATACAAGATTATAATGATGGTTTTGGTACGAACTCTGGATTAGATGTTTTTATGAATACTGAAGAGTTGAACGAGTTAGAAACCATTAATCAACTTATAACAGCGATTGAAAAACGATTAAAATAGTCATGAAAAAAGACATCATTATACCAGAAGTAAAAGACATTCACATAGCCATTATGAAAGAATGGAATGAAGATTTTTCTTCTAATGATTGGAACATATACCTGATAAATAATAGTAATGAGGCCATAGAATCTGTAATGGTCATGAGTCGTGGTAACCATAGCGATGGACGCAAGACAACTACCTTTAGACAGGCATTTCCAGTGGTTGCGGCAAAAAGTGCCATTAAAGTAGAACTTATTATGGAAGAAGTTTTTTCTTTTACTAATGAGTGTATACTCACGTATTTTAAAGATAATAAGCTTTATGATAAAGTCTTCACTGCAGCTCCACATAGTATTAATGAAGACAATTTTACAGACGTTCCAGTAATGGGTCAGGAAGGAATATTGTTAAAATAAACGATTCTAATCACACTTTGCCAGGCAATTCTAGTGGCTGTATTTTATCATCATTTCTTTATTATAATGATGAGTTTTAATTATAAACTTTATTCTTTTGTTTTAGCTCCAGTTTTTAGATTGGGAATGGATTTATAGTTCCATATAGTTGGTTCATTTTCCCAAACTCTCTTAAAAAGAGTTGTTTTAGGTTAATACTGCGTTAAATCGCGTTAGTTGAAAAACCAAAAGGGCACTAACGCAGTATATCAAGCAGTATAACACAATAACTAAAACAAAAAAACTATGAAAAAGTCAAATTTTTTGAGCCTTGTGCTCGTAGCTGTAGCCCTATTTATCGGTCAGAACTCTATTGCTCAAGACGGAATGATGAAAAAAGAAAAAACGGTAATGGTAGGTGGAGCCGACATGTATCCTTCTAAGAACATCGTAGAGAACGCAGTTAACTCAAAAGACCATACAACTTTAGTAGCAGCAGTTAAAGCAGCAGACCTTTTAGAAACATTATCTAGTGAAGGACCCTTCACTGTATTTGCACCTACTAACGCAGCATTTGATGCTTTACCAGCAGGAACTGTAGATACTTTATTGAAGCCAGAAAACAAAAAAGCATTATCAGGTGTACTTACTTACCACGTAGTTGCTGGAAAATATAGCGCTGCAGATGTAATCGCTTTAATCAAAAAAAATAATGGAAAGGCAGTAGTGAAAACCGTTGCTGGTGCAGAACTTACACTAACCTTAAATGATGGTAAAGTTGTAATTACAGACGCAAATGGCGGAACAGCTACCGTAACGATAGCAGATGTTAACCAGTCTAATGGAGTAATCCATGTAGTGGACGCAGTACTACTTCCTAAAATGTAATCCCTAACTACATTTTAAGAATAAAAAACCCCAAGTGCGAGCTTGGGGTTTTTGTTGTTTAAAATATCGTTGCTGTAGATTACCCCACAAATCGCTCATCCATTTCCATAGTAGTGCCACAATTATCGCAAGTGCGCAACTCTTCACTAGTGTAAAACTCTTTAAAGCGTGGCAAGAAGTCCTTCTCTATGTTATCTAGTTTAAAATATGTCTCATGTAGCTTGTTATTGCAGTTATCACAAAACCATAGTAATCCATCAACATCATCTTTACTAGTACGTTTGCGCTCAATAACTAGCCCTATAGAATTGTCGTGACGTACTGGAGAATGCGGTACTTTACCAGGATGCAAGTACATGTCACCTGGACCTAACTTCATGGTTTTTTTCTCGCCATCTTCTTGTATGTGAACTTCTATGTTTCCTTCGAGCTGGTAGAAAAGTTCTTCAGTCTCGTTGTAATGATAATCTTTACGTGCATTAGGTCCGGCAACGATCATCACGATATAATCGCCAGCATCTTTATATAGATTCTTATTCCCTACAGGAGGTTTTAAAGAGTCTCTATTATCTTCAATCCACTGGTTAAGGTTAAAAGGTTTTGCAATTGCCATTTAAGTTTGTTTTAAAGTATAAAGTTACAGTTTTAAGGTCGGCTTTACAATTTGTACTGCCCTACATTCAACAAATTCTTAACTACATAAATGGTGGCTTTTTCAGTAACTTGTAGCTTAAAATAATTGTCATGAAAAAACTATTTCTTTTAATTGTACTTATTGCCATCGTAGCTTGCCAAGAAACAGTGAAAGAGTCTGTAGATGTTATGGTGCCAGAGACTCAAGATCAAACTAGTGAATTTGCGATAGTGATTCATGGTGGTGCAGGAACGATTAAAAAAGAGAACATGACACCAGAGCTGGAAAAGCAGTATAGCGATAAGCTCACTGAAGCAGTGAAAGCCGGACATGATATTCTTAAAAATGGAGGCGATGCTATGGACGCTGTTGAGGCGAGCATACGCATCATGGAGGACTCGCCGTTATTCAACTCTGGAAAAGGAGCGGTATTTACACACGATGGTATCAACTCACTGGATGCGAGCTTTATGGATGGAAAAACGCTCAATGCTGGTGCGGTCGCAGGTATCACTACGGTTAAAAACCCTATATCACTAGCCCGTAAAGTGATGACAGATTCTGAACATGTATTACTAAGTGGTAGTGGTGGAGATGCTTTCGCGAAAGCGTTACAAGATCCCAACATAGAGATTGTACCTAACAGTTATTTCTATACAGAGAACCGTTACCAGTCCTTGCAACGTGTTCTAAAAAGAGAAGCCGAAAAGGATGCGCAAAACCATGAAAAAGTAGCTCAGTTGGAACTTGAAGACCCATTTATCAAAGATTCTAAATACGGAACCGTAGGTTGTGTAGCGCTAGATAAAAATGGCAATATAGCTGCCGGAACCAGTACTGGCGGAATGACCAACAAGAAATATGGCCGCATAGGCGATTCACCCATTATAGGTAGCGGTACTTATGCAAACAATGCCACTTATGGTGTGAGTAGTACAGGACATGGTGAGTATTTTATACGAGCTCAAGTCGCTTATGATATAAGCGCACTCATGGAATATAAAGGCATGACCTTAGAGCAAGCGACTGAAGAAGTCATCCAGAAAAAGCTCATCGATTTAGGCGGTACTGGTGGAATCGTAGCTTTAGATCACTTAGGAAACGTGTCTATGGAATTCAACACCGCAGGAATGTATCGTGCGACTATGAATGATCAAGATGAGCTTGTGGTTGGGATGTGTAAGGAGTAATTGAAATTCCGCACTTGATGCTGGAATCTATTAATACAACCAAAATGCTATTCAATTATTACCTTCGTAAAAATTAAAACAACCTATGAAAATCATATCCTATAACGTCAACGGAATCCGTGCAGCGATGAAAAAAGATTTTATCACTTGGCTTAAAGCTGCAAATCCAGACGTGTTATGCTTGCAAGAAATTAAGGCCACAGAAGATCAAGTAGATACGGAGGCTTTTAAAGAAGCTGGATATGCATATCAATACTATTATAGTGCTCAAAAAAAAGGGTATAGCGGTGTAGCTATTATTTCAAAAACAAAACCAGATCATGTGGAATATGGAACTGGCATAGAGTCTATGGACTTTGAAGGTAGAAATCTGCGTGTAGACTTTGGCGATGTATCTATCATGAGCATGTATTTGCCTAGTGGTACAAATGATGATCGACTAAGTTTTAAGTTCAAGTATATGGAAGAGTTTCTAGAATATTCTAAAGAACTGCGTAAAGAACGACCTAATTTAATCGTGTGTGGTGATTATAATATTTGTCATAAAGCTATTGATATCCATAATCCTAAAGGACTTAAGAGCACTTCAGGTTTCTTGCCAGAAGAACGTGAGTGGATGGATCGATTTGTCGCTAGTGGTTTTATAGACACATTTAGAATGTTTAATGATCAACCAGATCAGTACAGCTGGTGGAGTTATCGCGGTGGTTCTCGTGCTAGAAATAAAGGCTGGCGATTAGATTACCATATGGCTACTGAGCAAATGACGGACCGCATAAAAAGAGCTGTTATTTTGCAAAGCGCTGTGCATAGTGACCACTGTCCTGTAGTGGTAGAGATTGATTAAAATAGAATGTCTAGTATTAACGCAACCTTTTAAAGGAATAAGCATCTTCTTTAAAAGCAATATTATGAAATCTATAAACTCCGTATTCTTAATTTTATTTTTAACCTTAATGTCATGTGATGTCGGTGATGATGATGTTAATGTAAATCCTCAAACCTGCGTTAATGCATCTACTGTTATTATAGACTCTAATCGACATGGTAATATAAATGAAAATGTATCCGTAACAGGATTATCACTTTCAGGTGATTGTTTGCTGATAAGAATAAGCGGTAGTGGATGTGATGCATCTTCATGGACACTAGATCTTGTAGACTCTGATGTGGTTTCTTTTTCTAATCCACCACAAAGAAATTTGGTTCTTGAGTTTACTAATACTGAGGTGTGTACCGCAGTTTTTGAGAAGAGTTTCTTATTTGACGTTTCTTCATTACAGGTTACAGGGAATGAAGTACAGTTGAATTTTAATAACTCTAGTACATCATTAACTTCCATAAATTACATGTATTAAAAAACGACCTCTTTTTCAAAAGGCCGTTTCCCAAACATCAAAACAGGCTGTTACAATTGTAACAGCCTGTTTTGCTAGTAAATTATTGTGGCTATTAATATAAATATCGTTAGATACGGAAGCAGTATTGATACACTTAAAACAGTTCCCACTATTTTATTGGTCAGGTATTCTGTCTTGTTTTTCCTCAACTCATAAAGGGAAAGAACAAAGCATATAATTCCTATAATGATTTGACCAATTAGTATGGATATTGCTATAGTGTCATCTACCACATCTAATATCTTCCAAGAATTATATGCTAAAGAACCTAAGATTAAAAATATAATAGGACTTATAGCTAGTAATCCTAACACTACTAAATGACCTTTTCTGTGAATGAACCATTTCATAGCTTCTACTTTTCTTGATCATCTATAAACTTCACATCTCTCGTGTTTTTCTGTACCGCAATGGCAGCAAATAAACTAAGCGCAAAGGACATCCCGTAAAAACCTTTCTCACTCAATAGTAAGTCTGCATTCCATAGTCCTATGACTAGCAATACTAATGAGGCGATGGTTACAAACCATGCAATACCATAATACATATCTGTTACAGCCACGCCTTCTTGCTTATCTCTCACAGCTTTTTGTACAGATATGACAGAGAATAGACCAAAGAGCAAGATGACAAAATAATAGCCTTTCTCATTAAGAAGCATGTCTGCATTCCATAAACCTATACAATAGGATACCATTCCTATAAGCAGTGCGCTCCACGATGCAGCAATAAATGCTGGTGTAGGTTTACCATTAAATGCTTCTTTTTCTTTCTTTTCGGTCTTTACGTTTACTGGATTAAATGTTTGATTCTCCATGTTGTTTGTTTTGATTGTTTGATGATACAAATGTGCGGTACATATTCAATCGATAAGAGTCAATATATTTATATTTCTTATGACTAAGAATATTAATTTACTATCTAATAACTTTGTTTACTGTATATTGGATATATAAAATCTTACGAAATGAAAGAGCTTATATTATTGATTAATACTATGACTAGTGAGGAGAGATTGGCTTTCTACGCTTTCGCGAAAGCGAGGAATAGAAGATCTGACGTTAAAAATATTAAGCTTTTTCAGCTTATAGAAAATGGCGTGACTACTAATCTGGCAAACCGATTATATGGTAAAGAAAATCAAAATGCACTCTATGCATTAACCAAAAGATTGCGTGATAATTTGATAGATTTCACAGCATCGCACGGTCTAGAAACAGAAAGCGATGAAGAGTTGCAACTGTTAAAAAGCTTACTGGCGTCTAGAATATTTTTTGAAAAAGGTCTCCATGAATTAGGATTTAAAATTCTGAAAAAGGCAATTCAAAAGGCTCGTAAACTTGAGCTATATGCATTACTTAATGAAATGTATCACACCTTATTACAACATGCTCATAAGAATCCATCAGTCCAGTTAGATCTAGTAGTTGAAGAGTACCAGAGTAACTTGAAAAACCAGCTTGCAGAGGCGCATTTGATGACGGCCTATGCGTTTATAAAAGAAGATTTACAGACTGGTGATAAAGATGTAGAAGAAGTGATAGATCGTCATTTAAAAACCTATGGAATTAAATTAAATGACGCTTTTGGGTTTAAGTCTTTATATACTTTAATGACTATTGCGGTAGAGGCAGCTACTTTAAAAAGTGACTATTACAGCGCAGCACACTTTATGGAAGAGGCTTACCATATTGTAAATACTAAAAAAGAGCTTGCCACTCGTCATTTGTATTATCACATAGCTATTTTGAGGTTGATGAGTACGACCTATTTTAGAAACAAAAACTTTTATAAAGCACAAGAGTTTTTAAATTTAATGGGATCACAATTAAAATTAGAGAACGGGAAATACATGAAAATGATGGGTGATGACTATTATCACTTAAAAGCATTAATAGAGATTTATACAGGTGAACTATTGAACGGTATTAAAACGTTGAGTCATATCAATTACCCAACTGCAGAAAGTGAGCTAACATTTGTAATGGCTCATTTTCAAAATAAGAATTATAAGCAATGCAGTAATATCATGCGTGATTTATCACATAGTGATGATTACTATGAAAAACGTGTAGGTTTTAATTGGGTTGTTAAACGCAATATTATTGAAATTCTAATTTTAATAGAACGCAATCAACCAGATTTAGTTGAATCTAGGATTCATAGTTTTAATAAGCGTTATCGCAAACGTTTAAAAGATAAAGATGAAGTGCGAGTGCTTTCTTATCTCAAATTATTGCGTTTATACTATGACGCACCTCATCAAGTTACTACTGAAGCTTTCTATAACAAGGTTGAGAAATCATTTGACTGGATAGGAGCAGACAGAGAAGATATTTTTGTCATGAGTTTCTATGCATGGCTCAAAGCAAAGATGCAGTCCAGACCATTATATGAAGTAACACTAGAGTTGACTAATCTCTAATTATTGTTCTACCAACACGCTTTTATGCATATAGCCACTTAAACCAGTTGTTGTTCTAACATGATACCAGTTTCCGGTATTACCTATTATAGATACAGGTGCTGTTTTTACATCTTGAAGAATATCACTAGAGCTTGAAGGTTCAGTACGTAAATTTGCGGCAAAACCATTTGCACGTGGATTATTGAGCTGAGGTAAGGAAATTGTGTTTTCTGGAACTTGAGTTTTCCAAATGAATGGTTTAGGATCTACAGCACTACCATTTTTATAAATTCCAAAATGTAGATGTGGTGGTGTATTTTTTGCATTTCCTGTATTCCCGACATATCCTAGTGTGTCGCCAGACCAGACCATGTCGCCTTCATTTACTATCCAATCGTCTAGATGAGCATAATAATGTAAATAACCATTATCATAATCTTTCACCCAAACCTGCTTGCCACCTAATCCACGATTTCTTATACTGGAAACGGTTCCATAAGTTATAGCAACTACTGGATGTCCCTTAGGTGCAAAAACATCATTTCCTTCATGTTTGCGACTTCCGCCACCTCTTGAAGCGCCCCAAAAACTTTGTATAGCACTATTATCTTTTCCTGCTACTGGAAAATCATATTGTGGTGCAGTATAAATTTTAAATTCAGTCTGGGATTCTGTTTCCAGTTTTGCCTGAAGAATGATGCGTATTTTAATATCCTTATTTGGAGTATAATTTAAAACTAGAGTATCATTTTTTAACTGAGCATCTTGAAGTAAATCGCCACTTAGGTTTCTAGCTTCAAGTATCCATTTGTTTTCTGAATCGATAGTACTTATCAATACTTCTCCTAATTGTAGATCGATCAAATAACTGGCGGTAAATGGTTTTTGAGAAGTGGTCACAACATGTTCTGAAGTAGACTTATTAATGGTTACTTGATCTTTTGCAGCAATAGATAAAAGATTATTCCAGCGCTCTAGTTTTTCTGGATTGTCTTTAAAACTGCGCTCGTAAATAGTACGGTTAGATGGCTTTAATATAAAATCAAATAATGCCGGCTTTACTGTATAAGTAATAAATAGAGCAATTATAGCAATAAGAATACTTGTAAAAAGCCAGTATTTTTTAATTGACTGCAAATTATAAAGAAAGAAAACCGTCTATTGTAGTAATCAAATCTGGCTGTACGGGACGCATAGCGTTATCATCAATCATACGACCATTTTTATCATATAACATATACCTGGGTATGCTACTAACATTTCTAAGTTGAAAAATCTTTGCTTTAGGATAATTAGTCGCAATGTAACTATGCTTAGTAAATCCTTCTTCTTGATTTGCTTTTTCCCAGGCATTTCTTTTTGTATCAATAGATATGTAAAGAAATACGACATCTTTACCTTTATAACGCTCTTTAAGTTTTGCAGATGCTGGCATCATGACGCGACATGGTTTACACCAGCTAGCCCAATAGTCCACATAGACAACTTTTCCCTTATGCTCTTCTAGTAGTGCAGCAAGGTTAGTATAAGTCCCATCAGGTGATTCTAGGTGTAAAATATCGTTGTCAGTTTTGTCAACCTCAGTTGTTTTTATTGTTTCAACTTCCTTGTCTGCAGGCTTACAAGATGTAAAACTGACTAGTGCGATTAAACATAATATTCTTAAAAACATATCCTTATAATTAATTATGAAAATAAATATTTAACTAAATCCTCAATTTTTGAAAAAGCTTGTACATCGGTACCTACTTCTTTAAATTTTTGCTTTGCCGGCGCAATAAAAACTTTTTCAAACCCTAGTTTTGCCGCTTCATTAACACGCTGTTCCATGCGTGAAACAGGTCTTATTTCTCCACCTAAACCTACCTCAGCACTATAACAATGTTGTGATGAAAGTTCAATGTCAAAATTAGATGAAAGAATAGCGGCTACTACAGCAAGATCAATCGCTGGATCGTCTACAGTAATACCGCCCGTGATATTTAAGAAAACATCTTTTTGACCTAGTTTAAAACCAGCTCTTTTTTCTAACACAGCTAGTATCATATTAAGACGCTTCAAATTGTAGCCAGTTGCACTACGTTGAGGTGTTCCATATACGGCCGTACTTACTAACGCTTGAACTTCTATCATTAAAGGACGCATACCTTCCATGGTTGCAGCTATTGCTGTACCACTTAAACTAGTGCCACGTTGTGAGATCAATATTTCACTAGGATTGATTACTTCACGTAGTCCATGACCTAGCATTTCATAAATACCGATTTCATGCGTGCTACCAAAACGATTTTTTAAAGCTCGTAATATTCTATATGTATGATTGCGATCGCCCTCAAATTGTAAAACAGAATCAACCATGTGCTCCAGTATCTTAGGGCCAGCGATATTACCATCTTTAGTAATATGACCTATAAGTAGTACAGGTGTGTTAGTTTCTTTAGCAAACTTTATAAGCTCACTAGTACATTCTCTAATTTGTGAAACGCTACCGGCGGTACTTTCGATAATTTCAGTTTGTAAAGTCTGTATAGAATCTATAATAAGTACTTCAGGTTCCATCTCTGTGATTTGACGGAAAATATTCTGAGTCTTTGTCTCTGTGAGAATATAGCAGTTAGTCGCATTTTGTTTGATACGATCTGCTCTCATTTTAATTTGCTGTGCGCTTTCTTCACCGCTTACGTAAAGTGTTTTATACGGTAAGTTAAGGCAGACTTGAAGCAGTAGAGTTGATTTACCTATTCCAGGTTCACCACCTAATAATGTTACAGATCCAGGCACTAGTCCGCCACCTAATACTCTATTGAATTCGGCATTTGTTGTGTCTAAACGTGGCGTTTCAGTCACATCTATTTGAGAAATAAGTTGTGGTTGTGGAGTCCGCTTTCGCGAAAGCGTATCTCCACTAGCAGCATCCCAAGAAGGTTTCTTTTCTTTCTGAACAACTTCTTCTACCAGTGTGTTCCATTCTTTACAAGTGGTACATTGTCCCTGCCAGCGAGCGTGTTGAGCACCACAATTCTGGCAGAACCATGTTGTTTTAATTTTGGCCATTTATTTTTTTTCCTGAAGCATTTCTACTTTGTCTAGCACATCATCTTTAGTTATTCCTACGGCAGGTTCTAATGCATATGCAGCATTATATGATTTTATAGCACGCTCTGGTCGACCTATGCCTTCATAGCCTATTCCTTCAATAAAACGGCCGTAAAGTTTTTCTGGGTATTCTTTCATAGCAAGGTCTGCGACATCAATTAGTTCATCATATTTCTTATTATCAATAAGATGCTCTGCTACGGTCACAATGTCTATAAGACGGACGCGCATATCTATACCATATACGTCCTTGATGTATTTGTACTTTAAGATTAATGTTTCAATAGCGTTTGCGGCATCCTTAGATTCTTTACCTTCTGCTGCCATATTTGCTGCTATTGCTGTATTAACTAATGCATCTTCATCTATCAATTTGTATTCTTCAAAAATATAATTAAGACCACGTGGTATGGCATGTGCGCCTAGCCCGTATTTGTCTACACCTTCTATTTTTTCATATAATAGGTGAACATTTTTACGGTTCTCTAATAATGAATCCACTTGAGCTGTAAACATCTTATCAGTATTACTTGATTTTTCAGGTGTGGCCACATAATAATAGTTGAAACCTTCTAGTTGAGTGATTTTATTTATTAAATTTTCTGTTATTAACGTTGAGTAATCAGGATCGATATTGAGGTATGCATCAAAAGGAACTTTCTTGCGCATCAAAAAATAGGTGGCTAGATTTGCAGTGATATCCTTACCTACAATTACTGTAAATGGTGCGATACGATATTCTTCTTTCATGGTGGTGACCACTTCCATTATAAAATCCATGAAATCTGCACTCTGTGCTTGAGGTAGACCGCTTTTTCGATCGATTGCCGTTTCATCATATCGACTTTTACGCTGGTTAATTCCTAAAACAAAGCTTTCAGGTATTTGGTCCCAATAGGATAGATAATCTACATTACCAGCAACAGGTTCAAAAAGGTAATCACCATCCAATACTACAATTAATGGGTATGTTTTTTCTGGATTCTCTGCATAATTACGTGGTTTAAGCACTTTTATATTACGTTCTGTACCTAATACATCGCTAGGATATGCTCTATAAAAAGCTTGTGAGAATATAGTATTGCAGGTTAATAGCAATGTGATGAAAGCTATAAGATGTTTCATTGTAAAAATTTTGGAACGGAATTTACAATTATTTAGCCGAAACGCTATTCTTTATAGAAAGCATTATAAAGGATATCAAACCATAGACTAGGACTAAAGCTGTTTGCGAGATCCAAAGAATCCAACCTAGTGATGTCCCTAAGGTTTCTGCCACACCAAATAGCAGAAGAACTTGCGCTATAAAGTAAGGGTAAGCGCCAAAGCCACCATTAGTAAAGGCTACAGCAAAACTACCTGCAACAAAAGCACTCAAAATGCCACTTAATGGTATAGATCTAGTTCCGGGAAGTGCAAAGATGCTGACGTAAAACATTAGTAAGTATAAGGACCAAATAAATAAAGTATGCGCTAGGTAAAGCCACTTTTGTTTCATAGTCCATATCGTATTGAACCCATCTTTAAGACCGCTGATAAAGTTTTTTAGTTTTTGAAATGGTTTTATGTATCTAAATAATACAACTACAATGACGGTAAAGATTAGCGCAATTATTCCATAGATAATAATTGTTGAAGAATCTGCTTTCGCGAAAGCTATATTTAAATGTTCCTTAAAGAAATCGATAATCACAGTACCTGAAACTAGCAATGCGGTTGCTGTGATGATTAAAAGAATAATAAAATCTAAAACACGTTCTGCTATTATAGTTCCTATAGCTTTATCTACCGGTACGTTATCGATTCGGTTTACTACCACTGCTCGTGCTACTTCACCACTACGAGGTATGATTAAATTCATGGCATATCCAGTGCCTATAGCCATTACATTTGTAAGAAAAGCTGGTTGATGCCCTATAGCTTTAAGCATGTAGTTCCATCTCCATGCTCTAGATAAATGACTAAAAAAAGCTAATGTAATACCTAATATAATCCAACTATAATCAGCATCGATTAAATAAGATTTAATCTCATTAATCTGATTTTCATTGAATTGCGCGTAAGAAATGTAGATTAAAAATACTCCTAACGCAAGTGGTAGTAGTATTTTTAATGTTTTTAGAGATGCTTTTTTCAAGCTGGTTTATGATAAGGTGTTGTCCTCTTCATTAGGGAAAAGAAGTGTAGGCTTAAAAGCTCGCGCTTCTTCCATCGTCATTTGTGCATAGCAGATAAGAATCAATACATCACCTGGAGATACTTTTCTTGCAGCAGCACCATTTAATGTGATTTCTCCGCTACCGCGAGGTCCAGGAATGGCATAGGTTTCTAATCGATTACCGTTATTATTATTAACGATTTGAACTTTTTCACCTTCAACAATGTTTGCACCGTCCATTAAATCTTCGTCAATGGTGATACTACCTATATAATTGAGGTCTGCACCGGTTACTTTAACTCGGTGAATTTTGGATTTTACTACTGTAATTAACATGATGCAAAGATACGATTTGTAAATATTTAAAAATCATTATTGTGATAAACGCATATTATCTATTAATCTTACACCTTCTATATGGGCAACTATAAATGCTCTATAGGTGTGCTTACGGTATTTGCGTTTAACAGGAACTAGTGTTTCTTCACTTGCGATAGTGAAATATTCTAATTCTAGATTTTGGTTTTCATGATACAAGTTTTGTACCATAGAAATTGTTTGATTGATACTATGATTATTGAAGTAAGCTTTGGCTTTTTCTAAAGATTTGATAATGAAGGCAGCTTCTTTTCTGGCATTAGGGCTTAGCCTCTCGTTGCGGGAGCTCATAGCTAGACCATGTGATTCTCTTTTAATAGGGCAGCCTATGATTTTAATAGGTAACTGTAGTTTTTCTACTAATTTCTTTACGATTTGTAATTGTTGAAAATCTTTCTCACCAAAATAAGCATAATCAGGTTGTGTTTTTAGAAATAAAAACTCTAAAATAGTACCTACACCATCAAAGTGACCAGGTCTATTTGCTCCTTCCATTACATGCTCTAATCCGTCATATCTATATGATTTTGCTACAGCGTTATCACCATATATGTCCTTAACATTTGGTGTGTAAATAACTACTTGAGTTTCTCCAAAATGTTCATAGATGAGTCTTGTGTCGTTTTCTACTGTTCTAGGATATTTATTTAAATCATTAGCATTTTCAAACTGAGTAGGATTTACAAATATGGATACGACTAGAATATCGTTAGAATTCGCCGCCTCCTTCATTAAGGAAATGTGTCCGGCATGTAAAGCTCCCATAGTAGGAACAAATCCAATTTTAAGATTCTCATTCTTAAGACTCTCGATGTGTGTGCTTAAATTTTTATGGGTTTGAAATACCATAGGGATATAGATTTGGGCAATGGTACAAACATAAGGTTAAACCGTGAAAGTGCAAGAAATTGTGTATTTTTGCAACTTGCTAAAAGTTAGGCATCAATAAAACAATTTATGAAGGAAAAAAGAGTCCTGTACGTATCCTCAGAAGTGATCCCTTATTTACCAGAAACTGAAGCATCCTCGATGTCTTATTTTAGTCCTAAGATGGTGAATGATCGTGGTGGTCAGATTAGAATATTTACTCCTCGTTTTGGGAACATCAACGAGCGTAGACACCAATTACATGAGGTGATCCGTTTAAGTGGTATGAATCTAATAATTAATGATTTAGATATGCCATTAATTATAAAGGTAGCTTCTATTCCTAAGGAAAGAATGCAGGTATACTTCATTGATAATGAAGATTATTTTAAGCGTAAGGCAACATTAACTGACGAAGATGGGAATCTGTTCGATGATAATGATGAGCGTGCCATCTTTTTTGCAAAAGGTGTTATCGAAACAGTTAAAAAATTAAATTGGGCTCCAGACATTATTCATGTTCATGGGTGGTTAGCTGGACTATTACCATTGTATATTAAGAACTATTATGGTAATGACCCATTATTTGAAGATAGTAAAATAGTTACCTCAGTATATAATCAATCCTTTGATGGGACGTTAGATACTGAAATGATAGATAAACTTAGGTTTGATGCATTAGATGATGAAGCTGTAACAGAATTTGAAGAGCCTTCTTATGTCAATTTGATGAAGAATGCTGTAAGATTCAGCGATGGTGTGATTAAGGCAAGTGAGGACTTGGATGAAGAATTGAATTCTTACATTGATTCTGTAGATAAGCCTGTGTTAGAGTATCATTCTCATGAAGAATTTGCAGATGCATACGAAGGATTCTATCTTAACGATATTTTAGATGAAAAAGAAAATGATGAGTAAAATGAAGCGTGTCGCTTTGAACGTTTCTATTATCGCAGGGTTGTTATTAAGTTTAGTTGCTTGTGATAATGAATTAAACACTATAGGAAGTGATATCCTAGGTGCAGATCAATTGAATGATCGTATTAAAAAGCAAGAATTTGATGTAGTTGCTTTTAATGAATTATTAGGTCCTGTTCAGACTAATAATTTTGGGTCTTTTCCATTTGGAGTATACGATGACCCAGTTTATGGTAGGACTAGTTATGATTTTGTAAGTCAAGTAAATTTAGCCTTCACAAATCCAGATTTCGGTGATAACATTGTATTAGATAGTGTTGTGCTTCAAATACCATATTATTCTACAATAGAAACTGTTGTAGGTGAGGTGTCTACTTATAGCATTGATTCATTATATGGAACAATGGATAATGGTTTGGAAATATATGAAAACAACTATTTTTTAAACAGCTTTGATGTAGATGATGTTTCTAATCCAGCAGTGTACTATTCAGATTTTAAATCTACTATAGAATCTAATTTAGGAGATTTGATATATTCTAATGATAATTTTTTTCCTGAAGCAAAGGAATCGATTGAGTTAGGTGAAGATGGAACGGTTACTAGTAGATCTTCTCCTAGGTTAAGGGAGCGAATTGATTTAACTCCTGCAACATCTGCATACTGGCGCTCTTTAATCATTGACCAAGAAGGTCAGCCAGCTTTACAAAGTGCTAGTGATTTTCAAAATTATTTTAGAGGATTATATTTCAAGTTATCAGGATTTACCGGTAATGGCCACATGGTACATTTTAACATCAATGATGCTGATATTAAATTATATATAAGATCGGAATTTGACGATGATAGTGATATAGATAATGATCCTACAACTACTACTATTGAAATAGAAAGTGTAGTTCAGCTTACTTTTGATGGTAATAAAGTAGGTTTCATAAATAATGATTTTAACCCTTCAATAGTTTCGTCAATTCAGGCTGCAAATGATAATCTTAATGGAGAAGAAAGATTATATTTAAAAGGTGGTGAAGGTTCCTTGGCTCTTATTGATTTATTTGGTCCAGATCTCGACATGAATGGAGAAGCAGATGCTTTAACTCAGATTATCGCTAATGATTGGATAATTAATGATGCATCGCTTACATTTTATGTCGATCAAATGGCTGTGGAAGCTGGAATAACTGAGCCAGAAAGAATTATCCTTTATAATTATGATGATAAAACTATTTTAGTGGATTATGTTCTTGATAATTCTGCATTGAGAAGTAATCATTTAGGTGTTTTAGAGAGAGTTGATGAAGATGATGATACTTCTCAAGGTGTTCAATATAAGATAAGATTAACTGAACATATAAACGGCATTCTCGACGGTGATATAGAAAACGTTCGCTTAGGTTTAGCTGTAACACAAAATATTAGTTCAATTTCTGGTTCTAAAGTTAAGAACCCTAATATAGTGGATGAAATTCTTAATGGTTCTGCTATATCTCATGAAGGAACGATATTGCATGGTAATCTTTCTAGTGATGTAGACAAGCGTCTTAAGCTAGAGGTTTACTATTCAGAAACAATCAATTAATAATAATAAATTATGTGTGGAATTGTAGGTTACATAGGACATCGTGACGCTTATCCTATCGTATTAAATGGCCTTAAAAGGCTAGAGTATAGAGGCTATGATAGTGCTGGAATTGCAATATATGACGGTACAGATCTTAAGTTTTCAAAAACAAAAGGAAAAGTTGCTGACCTAGAGGCTAGACTCGAGTCAGAAGTTACTACTAATGGTACAATCGCCATAGGACATACGCGTTGGGCTACTCACGGAGTTCCTAACGATGTGAATTCACATCCACATTTTTCAAATAGTGGAGACCTCGTTATTATTCATAATGGAATCATTGAAAATTATCAACCTCTTAAAACAGAGTTGATGAATAGAGGTTTTACATTTCAGTCTGATACAGATACTGAGGTTTTAGTGAACCTTATTGAGGATGTAAAGAATAAAGAGAAAGTTAAATTAGGTAAGGCTGTTCAAATAGCCCTAAATCAAACTATTGGCGCATATGCTATAGCTGTCTTTGATCGTAATAAGCCTAATGAAATAGTTGTCGCACGTCTAGGTTCTCCTCTAGCTATTGGAGTTGGTGAAAATGAATTTTTTATTGCTAGTGATGCTTCTCCGTTTATAGAATTTACAAAAGAAGCTATTTACTTAGAGGACGGAGAAATGGCTGTAGTGCGTACGCATAAAGACATGAAAATCCGTAAGATTCATGATGATTCTTTAGTTGATCCATATATTCAAGAGTTACAGATGAATCTTGAGCAAATTGAAAAAGGTGGTTACGAGCACTTTATGCTTAAAGAGATTTATGAACAACCTCAAGCGATAAGAGATACCTTTAGAGGTAGGATGTTAGTAGATCAAGGCCTTATTAAAATGGCTGGTATTGACGATCACATCGATAAGTTTTTAAATGCAAGACGTATTTTAATTGTAGCTTGCGGTACATCATGGCATGCTGGTCTAGTTGCAGAGTATATCTTTGAGGACCTAGCTAGAATACCAGTAGAGGTAGAATACGCATCTGAATTTAGATACAGAAATCCTGTTATTGATAAGGACGATATCTTAATAGCTATTTCTCAAAGTGGGGAAACAGCAGATACAATGGCTGCAATTAAAATGGCCAAAGATAAAGGAGCTTTTGTTTTCGGTGTATGTAATGTTGTAGGTAGCTCTATTTCTCGTGAAGCACATGCAGGTGCGTATACTCACGCAGGACCGGAAATAGGCGTTGCTTCTACTAAAGCCTTTACGACACAGATTACAGTATTGACTCTTATTGCTTTACAATTAGCCAAGAAAAAAGGAAAGATTTCAACTAGTGATTTCCATAGATATTTACAAGAATTAGATGCGATTCCTGAAAAGGTCGAGAAAGCACTTAGTTCAAATGACCACATCGAGAAAATAGCGGCTATTTATAAAGACGCACCTAACTGTCTTTACCTAGGACGTGGATTTAATTTTCCGGTAGCTCTAGAAGGTGCTCTTAAACTTAAAGAAATCAGTTACATTCATGCAGAAGGATATCCTGCTGCAGAAATGAAGCACGGTCCTATTGCCTTAATTGATGAGCAAATGCCTGTGGTTGTGATAGCAACTCGTAAAGGTCATTATGAAAAAGTAGTTAGTAATATACAAGAGATTAAATCACGTAGTGGAAAAATTATAGGTATTGTTACAGAAGGAGACGTAGATGTACACGATCTTGCAGATCATGTAATCGAAGTTCCAGATACAATTGAGTTTATGACTCCGTTGTTAACAACGATTCCATTGCAATTATTATCATATCATATTGCAGTTATGCTTGGTAAAAATGTTGATCAACCTCGTAATTTGGCAAAATCTGTTACGGTTGAATAATATTTAATTATCTTCTAATACGATAACAACCACCTAAGAAATTGGGTGGTTTTTTAATACGCTTTCGCGAAAGCGAGACCTCTCTAACTCAGTAATATTTATACTGATTTTTAGGTAGGTAAAAAAATTAAAAAATGTGATGTCTATATAATTAGGAAAGCAGTATCTTTGCGCCACTGAAAAAAGGCTTTTTAAAGCCGTATCTTTTTAAGTTTAAAAACATTATATAATGTCTCAAATTACAGGTAGCGTTTCACAAATCATCGGTCCGGTGGTTGACGTAACATTTGATAGTGCACAAGGCGCACTTCCTAAAATTTATGATTCTCTTGAAGTAGAACTTAATGGTAATCTTCTCGTTTTAGAAGTACAGTCTCACATTGGTGAGAACACTGTAAGAACCATTTCTATGGATTCAACAGATGGTCTTTCTCGTGGAACCGCTGTAAAATCAACAGGGAACCCTATTAAAATGCCTATCGGAGATGACGTATATGGTCGTCTTTTTAATGTTATCGGTGATGCGATTGATGGATTAGGTAACCTTCCTAAAACAGGAGATAATGGTTTATCTATTCACAGATCTGCGCCAGCATTTGAGGATCTTTCTACATCTACAGAAGTGCTTTTCACAGGTATTAAAGTAATCGATCTAATTGAACCTTATGCAAAAGGTGGTAAGATTGGACTTTTCGGTGGTGCTGGAGTAGGTAAAACAGTATTGATTCAAGAATTGATTAATAACATTGCAAAAGGTCACGGTGGACTTTCAGTATTTGCTGGAGTTGGTGAGCGTACGCGTGAAGGTAATGACCTTTTACGTGAGATGTTAGAATCAGGTATTATAAAATACGGAGATGCATTTATGCACTCTATGGAAGAAGGCGGATGGGATCTACAAAAGGTAGATAAGGAAATCATGAAAGATTCAAAAGCGACTTTCGTTTTTGGTCAGATGAATGAGCCACCAGGAGCACGTGCACGTGTTGCACTTTCTGGACTTACTATTGCTGAGTATTTCCGTGATGGAGCTGGAGATGGACAAGGGAAAGACGTACTTTTCTTCGTTGATAATATTTTCCGTTTTACTCAAGCAGGTTCTGAGGTATCTGCACTTCTAGGTCGTATGCCATCTGCGGTAGGATATCAGCCTACACTAGCAACTGAGATGGGAGCGATGCAAGAACGTATTACTTCAACAAAGAAAGGATCTATTACATCTGTACAAGCGGTATACGTACCTGCAGATGACCTTACCGATCCTGCACCAGCAACAACATTTGCTCACTTAGATGCAACGACGGTACTTTCACGTAAGATTGCAGAGCTAGGTATCTACCCAGCGGTGGATCCTTTAGATTCTACTTCACGTATTCTAACCGCAGAGATCTTAGGAAAAGAGCACTATGAGTGTGCTCAAAACGTAAAAGAATTATTACAACGTTATAAAGAGCTTCAAGATATTATTGCCATTCTAGGAATGGAAGAATTATCTGAAGAAGATAAACTTGCAGTAAGCCGTGCACGTCGTGTACAACGTTTCTTATCTCAACCATTCCACGTAGCAGAGCAGTTTACTGGTCTTAAAGGTGTGTTAGTTGACATTAAAGATACTATCAAAGGATTTAATATGATTATGGACGGTGAGTTAGATCACTTACCAGAAAGTGCATTTAACCTTAAAGGTACTATTGAAGAAGCAATTGAGGCAGGAGAAAAAATGCTTGCTGAGGTATCATAAATCAAACAATGACAATCGCGGTAATTATAGTTTATCGCGACTGTTTATTGTAATTGAAAAGTAAACAAAGATGATTTTAGAAATAGTAACACCAGAGCAAACTCTTTTTAGCGGTACTGTTGAATCTGTATCTGTACCTGGTATAAGCGGACAATTTCAAATGCTGGATAATCACGCACCTGTAGTTTCATTACTAGTAAAGGGTGCAGTAAAGATTTTTGGTAAAGTAGAATTAGATGAATCCGTTGCATCTTTATTTACTAAAGAAGATGGAACTACTAACTTTCATATCACTGGTGGTGTTATAGAAATGAAGGATAATAAAGCAATCGTATTAGCTGACTAATACTTTACTTATAAGATATTAAAAAAGCCTCGATTCATATGAATCGAGGCTTTTTTTAATTATACTAATTTTGAAATGTTATTTCAAAAGCTTTTGGATTGCTGCTGCATTATTTCCAGTAACGTAGTCCATGGCAGTTTTTCCATCTAATTGTACCGACTTATCTGCTCCAGCTTCTAATAACATAGAAACTAAGTGAGGACGTCCCATTTTAACAGCCGTCATTAATGGTGTCATATTAGTACATGTATTATTAATATTGATATTCTTTTGAGTAATTAAAAATTGTAGAACATCTGCACTGTCCATTTGAATGGCCAGTTGTGCAAGTGAAGAAGTTGATCTACCTACTTCATAACAAGTGTCCTTGTTGCTATCTGTAACTAAGTTGTTGATAGCGGTAGTGTCATCATTCTTAAGAGCTATCGTAAGATCCTTACTTAACTTTTGAGCACTTGCTAGGGTTCCTAAACATAATGCTACAATTAATATTGCTTTTTTCATCGTATTGTTTATTAATGTGTTGCTAATATAAGATTATCTTTTGAAATCTTAGAAATCAATTGATACGATACTTTAAAATATCGCTAGGCTAACAGTTTTCAATATGCTACAATATTTAAAAATTTGAGGGGTATTCTATATAGATTTCGTTAACTACCACAGGATTATATTCTTAATTTACCTTAACCCAAGAAAAAATAACTACTTACTTTTGCCACATGTTACCAGATAAACTCTCACGTAAATTAGGTATGCGCCACTTCTCTGGAAATATGCGCCAGCTTACAGCACATTATAAATTAGTAGATTTTTCTTCTAATGATTATCTAGGTTTCTCAAAATCGCAAGTTTTTTTAGATTCTGATTTGCCATTAGGTGCAACAGGTTCTAGATTATTGTCTGGACATAGTAAGGCTTTTGATGTGTTAGAAAAACGTATTGCTCAATTTCATAAATCAGAAAGTGCCTTGATTTTTAATTCGGGTTATGACGCAAACTTAGGACTGATAAGTAGTGTTGCACAACGTGGCGATTTAATTCTATATGATGAATTAGTTCATGCTAGTATTAGAGATGGTATCCAGCTTTCCATGGCGCGTTCTCTTAAATTTCGTCATAATGACATGGAGCATTTAAAAATACTGCTCAATAAATTTGGTAAAGGCATAGAACAAGAGGTTTATGTCATTACTGAATCTGTTTTTTCTATGGATGGTAATCAGGCGCATTTAGTAGCAATATCACAATTAGTTCGACAGTTAGAAAATGCTTACTTGATTGTAGACGAAGCGCATGCTTTAGGAGTTTTAGGTGATAATGGAGAAGGACTCGTGCAAAAATTAGGGTTAGAAAATGAGGTGTTTGCTAGAGTGATGACATATGGTAAGGCATTGGGCTGTCATGGAGCCTCTGTGTTAGGTAGTGATGATTTAGTACAGTATCTGATTAACTTTTGCCGCACATTTATCTATACAACAGCACTCGCGCCACATTCTTTAGTTGCAATCAATTCAGGTTATCAGCATCTCGAGAGTCAACACGCTCATATTGCTCAATTGCAAAAATTAATTCAACAATTTAATAAATTAGTAGTTCAAAACGGGTTGCGATTACGCTTTCGCGAAAGCGATACCGCAATACAAGTCTGTATCATACCAGGAAATAAGAATGTAAGAAAAGTGGCCGGTCAGCTACAGCATAAAGGGTATGATGTAAGAGCAATATTATCACCTACGGTTCCTGAAGGTCAGGAACGATTAAGACTATGCTTGCATAGCTATAATACGATGGATGATTGTGAGCGTGTCTTACAAATTATTGCAAAATCCCTGAAAAAGAAATGAGCAAATTTAAGACGATAGCTGTATTTGCTTATCCAGCTGAAGCTGCCGTGATTAAATCAAAATTAGAAAGCGAGAACGTTCCTGTCTTTTTAAGAGATGAATTTACAATTGCTACTGATCCATTTGCTACTAATGCTATAGGTGGCGTTAAAATGGATGTATATAAAGAAGATTATATAAAAGCAATAGGACTTATTGAAAAATCAAATCCTGAAATTACCCAGCGTTTAATTAATCTAGTAATATGTCCTAAATGTAAAAAAAGAGCCGTAAGAGAACAAGGTGATGTGATGACAGCAACTACCTTTGCAGAACGTTTAAAAGCAGTATTCTTGAGTATTTTTCCGTTCTCTAGTGAGAAACATTATAAATGTATGAACTGCTCTCATAAATTTGATCTTAATGAATAATTATTTTATTACTGGAATAAGTACCGATGTAGGTAAGACTCTAGTTGCAGCAGCCATTACACAAGCTCTAGAAGCAGATTACTGGAAACCTATTCAAAGTGGTGGAATAGAACATTCTGACCGTATGGAAGTACAACGCTTGATTTCTAATAATAAGACTGTATTCCATAAAGAACAATATTTTTTAGAAAAACCTATGAGTCCGCATGAAGCTGCTGCTATTGATGGGATAACTATAGAATTAGAAGATATTAAAAGACCGCAAACTAAAAACAATCTGGTTATAGAAGGTGCTGGTGGATTGTTAGTTCCTTTAAATGATAAATGCACTATTATTGATCTAATACAGCCTACAGATAAGGTAATTTTAGTTAGTTCTGGTTATTTAGGTAGTATCAACCATACCTTATTGAGTATTGAAGTTTTAAGGTCTCGTGGTCTATCGTGTGCTGGTATAATTTATAATCAGGTTGAGTTATCAGGAACTATAGAGATTATTGAAAAAATGACTGGCGTTCCTACTATTGCTCATTTATCTTATATAGACTCATTAAATAATAATAGTGTTGCAGCAGTTGCCAGTACGATGAGAGAAAAGCTATTAGCATTATGACCTTAAAAGAGCTTCAAAAACTGGATGCCCAGCATATATGGCATCCATTAACACAGCACAAAACTGCAAATAGTCCTCTTGCGATAAAGAAGGGACAAGGTAACTATTTGTATGACATGTCCAATAAACCATATTTTGATGCGATTTCAAGTTGGTATACTTGTAGCTATGGGCATGCAAATCCGGTGCTTACGGAATCTATTAAAAAGCAAGTTGATCAATTACATCATGTAGTATTTGCAGGTATGACTCATGAACCTGCAGCACATTTATCTAAGAAACTGATTGGTATCCTGCCAGATAATCAGCAAAAATTGTTTTTTTCTGAGAATGGTTCTACTAGTGTTGAGATTGCATTAAAAATGGCTTTTCAATATCATTTTAATCGAGGAGAAAAACGCAATGTAGTTATCGCATTAGAGAATGGTTTTCACGGTGATACCTTTGGAGCGATGAGTGCTAGCAGTTTATCTGTTTATAATGGTCCATTTGAAGACTTTTTTATTGATGTGCAACGTATTCCAGTTCCAACTGATGAAAACATAAATGAAGTTCTTAATCTAATTGAAGAACTGACAACTCAGTATCAAGTAGCTTCTTTTATTTATGAACCATTAGTTCAAGGAGCTGCTGCAATGCAAATGCATGAACCAGCTCATTTAGATTGTCTATTAAAGCTCTTTAAAGAAAAAGCAGTTCTAACTATTGCAGATGAAGTCATGACTGGTTTTGGTAAAACAGGCTACAATTTTGCAAGTGAAGCGATGATTAATAAACCAGATATGATGTGTCTATCCAAAGCACTCACTGGTGGAATCATGCCTATGGCGATAACCACTTGTACACAAGAAGTGTATGACGCGTTTTATGATAATGAACTAACACGTGGTTTTTTCCATGGACACACTTATTCCGGAAATCCGTTGGGTTGTGCAGTTGCTGCAGCAGGTATTGACTTATTAACATCCAGCGCAATTCAAAAAAATATTGAATTTATTACTCAATCGCATCAAGAACATATACAAGTATATGATACACATAAAGCTGTTGCTGCGGTGCGTTCCTGCGGTGTAATCCTAGCTATAGATCTTGCCATAGAAATGGAGCGTTATGGAAGTAAACGCAATGAGATTTTTCAATGGTTTATGGATCATGGAATTTTCTTGAGGCCGTTGGGAAAGACGATATACATTGTGCCACCATTTACTACTACGCCACAAGAATTAGAATTACTTTATAAAGCATTATTGGTTTTTCTAGATGAAATGACCGCAAATAAAGCCTAAGTTTTCTAGGGATTTACTCGGATTTAAGCTTAAGTATGGGCATTTTTGCAATAGAATAATAAGAGATTGAAAAACCCTATTTACATAAATGAATCTGGTGTGGTATCGCCACTAACTATTGCAGGTTTTAGTAGTGAATTCTCTACTATTATTGCTTCAGATAATGGTTTAGTTGCACCTATCAATAATAGTCAGCATACTAAAATAGAAGAGCTTAAAGCTGAGTCTAAATGGTATGGCCAGTTAGATAGATCAGTTTTATTAGCTATTCTGGCAGCTAGGGAAATTAGTGTACCTTCAGGTAGGACTGGAATTAACATAGGTTCTTCCCGTGGTGCAACAGGTGTCTGGGAAGAAAGTTATGCACGCTTTCGCGAAAGCGGACTAGCTACAACCCAATCTTCTCCATTAACCACATTAGGTAACATATCTACATGGATTGCTCAGGATTTAGGAGTTGACGCTGCTGCATTTTCTCATTCCATTACATGTGCCACAGCTTCACATGCTGTATTAAACGCTGTAGCTTGGCTAGAAAGTGGTATGGTAGATCATTTTATAATTGGTGGAGCAGAGGCTCCGCTAACGCCATTTACAATTGCCCAAATGAAAGCACTGCGTATCTATGCGACAGAAAATGGAGTTTATCCATGTAAAGCCTTAGATATCAATAAGACAGACAACACTATGGTGTTGGGAGAAGCTGCGGCTTGCTATCTGCTTTCTAAAAAAGCTACTGAAAATACACGAGCAAAAATAATAGGTTATGGTGCAGCCATTGAAGAGTTAAGTAGTGCCACTTCAGTATCGATTGAAGGTGTTTGCCTTCAAGCATCCATGAAAAGAGCGCTGGGTAACACTTCAGTAGAAGAGGTAGATGCTATTATAACGCATTCTCCAGGTACTATAAAAGGTGATATGGCTGAGTTTAATGCGATACGTAAGGTATTCGGTGATGATTATCCAACATTGTGTAATAATAAATGGCAGTTGGGTCATTCACTAGGTGCTAGTAGTGCTTTAAGTATTGCTATGGCGCTAGAAATGTTTGATAAATCCTCGTTATTTGTAATTCCATACCTAGAGTCTGCATTTACTAATCCTCGAGGTAAAGAGGTGGAACCACAAAAGATATTGATTAATGCAACAGGTTTTGGCGGTAATGCGGTGAGCCTATTGTTAGAAAAACATATATAAATAAAAGGCGTCAGGTAGGTAAGTAAGATTGACTTTTCTATTTTTACGCAGTATATAGAACGATTATGAGACACGACTGGACTAAAGAAGAAGTTTTAGAAATATATAACAAGCCATTAATGCACCTTTTATATGAGGCGGCAACAATACATAGAGAATCACATAACCCTAACCAGGTACAAGTCTCTACATTACTATCTATAAAAACAGGTGGATGTCCAGAAGATTGTGGTTATTGCCCACAAGCAGCTCGCTATCATACTGATGTAGAAGGAAATGACTTAATGTCTGTTCAACAGGTAAAAGCGCAAGCTTTACGCGCTAAATCTAGTGGAAGTTCGCGTGTATGTATGGGAGCAGCATGGCGAAATGTAAAGGACGGACCAGAATTTGACCAAGTGCTAGAGATGGTACGTACTATTAACAAACTAGATATGGAAGTTTGTTGCACGCTAGGTATGATTACAGAAAACCAAGCTCATAGACTTGCAGAGGCTGGATTGTATGCATACAATCACAACTTAGATAGTAGTGAAGAGTATTATAAAGAAGTAATCTCTACTAGAGGTTATCAAGACCGTTTAGATACTATTGATAACGTGCGTAAAACTAATGTAACCGTTTGTAGTGGTGGAATTATAGGTATGGGAGAAAGTGCTGAAGATCGCGCAGGTATGTTAGTGGCACTAGCAAGCTTAAGTCCACAACCAGAAAGCACTCCTATAAATGCACTAGTTGCTGTAGAAGGAACGCCTCTAGAAGAACAAGTACCAGTTTCTATATGGGATATGGTGCGCATGGTGGCAACAACACGAATTGTAATGCCGCAAACGCAGGTGCGTTTAAGTGCAGGTCGTACTCAAATGACTAGAGAAGGACAGGCAATGTGTTTCTTTGCAGGTGCTAATTCTATATTTGCAGGAGATAAATTATTAACGACTCCTAATCCTGATGTAAATGAGGATATGGAAATGTTTAAACTACTAGGTCTAGAGCCTATGAAACCTTTTGTAAAGAAGGCACAACCAGAAACGGTAGAAGCACAATACTCGGAATATAAAGCATTAGGTGAAAAGCCTAAATGGACGCGACCAGATCACAAAATTGAGCGTAATGAAGAAGCAAAACTTGCTGCAAAAGCAGCAAAAAGCTAGTTCTTCCTTAATTTAAAGTGCTATTTCCATAAACTGGATAGATTAATTTTACGTTATATCTTCTATGCAGCAGTTGAATTTAAAAGACATACCTCGAGTAAGGACAATGAGTAAAGAAGATTTTGTAAAAAATCATCTCAAGCCACAGCGTCCTGTTGTCATAGAGAAACTAACTGAAGACTGGCCAGCTTTTCAAAAATGGAATCTAGAATATATCAAGGAGGTTGCTGGAGATAAAACAGTACCGCTGTATGATGACAGACCGGTAAAGCATGATGAAGGTTTTAATCAGGCTCATGCAGAAATGAAAATGTCAGATTATGTGGACCTGCTTAAAAGCAAGCCTACTAACTTTAGGATTTTCTTGTATAATATATTAAGTGAGGTTCCTATCCTTCAAGGTGATTTTAAGTTTCCTAAATTGGGTATGCGGTTAATTAAAGGATTACCCATGATGTTTTTTGGTGGGACAGATTCTAGAGTTTTTATGCATTATGACATCGATTTTACTAACATATTGCATTTTCACTTTCACGGTAAAAAACGTTGTGTCATTTTCCCTCCAGATCAAAGTAAGTTCCTTTATCGAGTGCCACACTCATTAATTGCAAGAGAAGATATTGATTTTACTAATCCAGATTTTGAAAAATGGCCTGCGTTAAAACAGGCCCAAGGCTATGTTTGTGAATTAAATCATGGTGAAATGCTCTATATGCCAGAAGGTTATTGGCATTTTATGCATTATCTAACACCAGGCTTCTCTATAAGTTTGCGCAGCTATCCACGTAAATTAAAAAACCTCGGTAAAGCATTATATAATTTAGGATTTATGAGGTATTATGATAACTACATGCGTCGTAAAAAAGGTCAAGACTGGATTGATTATAAGAACGATCAAGCTATTATACGCACGCATAAAAAGCTAGGCATTAAGGGATAAGTTGTTTTACCTTGTCGTAAACTAGGTCGCCTTCCCAGCCTCTATAAAGTAAATAATCGGCTAGTTTTTTACGTTTGCGGTATTTGTCCTTTTCATTGTGGAGTTGTTCATAACGCTTTCGCGAAAGCTTATCAAAAGAAGCATCATACTCCACTGGGTCTATTTCATTTAAAGCAATTTTGATATTACGCTCTCCTATTTTACGCAATTTGAGTTCGCGTACAATTCTATTGCGTCCCCAATGTTTGTTGCGGAATTTCCCTCGAGCAAAGCTTTGTGAAAAGCGAGTTTCATTTAAGAATTTGTGCTCAATCAGATGAGGAATTATTTCATCAATAGCCAGCTGAATCATTCCCATCTTTCGCAATTTATCTTCTACCTCTTTATGACAGCGCTCTTGATAAACACAATAGCGTTCAATGGCACGAGTAGCTTGTTCAACAGTAAAGGATTCTTGTTGCATGTTACAAAGATACTAGTTCAATGGATAGTCTCAATTTTAAAATAAAGTATAAAAAAAACGCCTATAAACTTACGTCTATAGGCGTTTTTAAAAGGTTTAGAGTACTTTACCGTCTTTATCTGTGAAATTATATTCTAGATAAGTGTAAGCATCTCTAGGCGATACTTTAATCCATTTCTTGTGATTCATAAACCACTTAGAACGTATGGAAGGATAGCCTTTAGTTATAAATGCAGCCACAAAAGGATGCGCATTAAGCGTTATTTTTTTGTGTCCATTTTTTAAATGTTTTTCTAACTCCTCTTTTATCTTATAGATAACAAGAATAGGAGCTTGAATTTCATTTCCATTTCCATCAGGATTCTCTTCACGAGTCTTGATATTCATTTCTTGCCTTACACGTTGTCTCGTAATTTGAATTAATCCAAATTTACTAGGAGGAAGTATTTTGTGTTTAGCACGATCTTCAGACATTTCATCTCGCATGTGTTCATAGAGTTTTTTTCTATTTTCTGCCTGGCGCATGTCTATAAAGTCAACAACTATAATACCACCCATGTCTCTTAATCTTAATTGTCGTGCTATTTCACTAGCGGCGATAAGATTAGTTTCTAGCGCGGTGTCTTCTTGACTATTTGCTTTGTTAGATCGATTTCCAGAGTTAACATCAATAACGTGCATTGCCTCAGTATGTTCAATGATAAGGTAAGCACCTTTACTCATTGAAACCGTACGGCCAAATGACGTTTTAATTTGTCTCTCGATTCCGTATTTTTCAAATACAGGCGTACGAGGATTATGATATTTTACAATGGACTCCTTGTGAGGAGCAATAGTTTTAAGGTAATCTTTGATTTCAGAGCATACTTCTTCATCGTCTACGACTATAGACGTATAGGTGTCATTAAAAACATCTCTCATGATTGAATTAGTACGACTGACTTCAGTCATTACTTTAGAAGGAAAATTTGCTTTGTGCAACTTTGCGCACATATTTTCCCATTTTGTGATAAGGTTCTGTAAGTCCTGATCCAGTTCTGCTACTAGTTTGCCTTTTGCGACGGTACGTACAATAACGCCGAAGCCTGCAGGCTTAATACTTTTAACAAGTCTTTTAAGTCGGCTCTTTTCTTCACGATCTTCTATTTTTTGAGAAATAGAAATACGATCTGAGAAAGGAACGAGAACCACGTATCTACCTGGTATAGAAAGCTCTGCGCTTAATCTAGGTCCTTTTGTGGAGATAGGTTCTTTAACTACTTGTACTAGAATAGGTTGGTTAGGAGCAACTACATCTGTAATGCTACCGGATTTTTCTAATTCCTTTTCTAGTTTAATATCTTTTAACGCATAATTCTTGCGTCTACCGCTCAGAATTTGCTTCGTGAATTTAAATTGGGTAAGGTATTGTGGTCCTAGATCATGATAGTGTAAAAACCCATCTTTTTCATAACCTACATTTACAAATGAGGCATTAAGACCAGATAAGACCTTGCGAGATTTTGCAATAAATATATCGCTTACCGCAAATTTATTTTCATCTTCATCTTGGTGTAGCTCGACTAACCTACCATTTTTAGTAAGTGCATAGTCAACCTTAGTAGAACCGGAACGGATAATAATTTCTTTATCCATGATTCCAATTGTTAGTTCTATAATCATTAACTGATTAATAGAAACAGTTATACTTTAAATAGTGTTATAGATATCATATCTATAACTAAACAAGTTATATCCCTATAACTCTATGTCAATGAACTAAGATTGTGATTATATCAAAAGGTAAATTCGCTCCTTATATGATACGAGGTACCAACACGTCTTTTCTTAAAAGCGCGCAATTTAAAAGGTGACGACCATACCCAAAATTGATATAAAAAGAAAAAGTAGTGAAATACTACTTTTTCTTCTTGTGACGGTTAGCGCGACGACGCTTTTTACGTTTGTGGGTTGCTACCTTATGTCTCTTTCTTTTTTTACCGCTTGGCATATCTCTTATATTTTTACTTAACTTTTACTCTTGTTTTCACACCTTCTACAAATACTTTAGCAGGTTTAAATGCTGGTATATTGTGAGCTGGTATTTTAATTGTTGTGTTCTTGGAAATATTACGTCCAGTTTTCTCAGCTCTTGTCTTAACGATAAAGCTTCCGAAACCACGTAGATATACATTCTCTCCAGATTCTAAGGAACCTTTTACTTCATTCATGAAAGATTCTACAGCTGCCTGTACATCAGTCTTTTCCATTCCCAACTTATCTGAAATTTTAGATACGATATCTGCTTTAGTCATGTTTAAATTGAATAATTAATTAATAGGGTTTGTTAAACAGGGCGCAAATATACGGTAATAATACAAATACAATTCTCTAATTGATTAAAATTTAAGAAGATATATCTTGCAGTCTCTTAAATAGATATGCAATGAGTTTTAACCAGCAGCTTATAAAATGGTATGAAATACACAAAAGGGACTTACCATGGCGGTCTACTCAAAACCCTTATTATATATGGCTTAGCGAGGTAATTTTACAGCAAACTCGTGTAAATCAAGGATTACCATATTATTATCGATTTGTGAAAACTTATCCTACTGTTCACGAATTAGCCTTAGCACCACAAGAAGATGTTCTTAAATTATGGCAAGGTTTAGGTTATTATTCGAGGGCTAGAAATCTTCATGCTGCGGCGCAACAGGTAGTTGATATGGGAGGTGTTTTTCCTCAAACATATAAAGATTTACTCCAGTTAAAAGGAGTAGGAGACTACACAGCTGCTGCGATAGCAAGTTTTGCTTTTCAAGAAGCGGTTCCTGTTGTAGATGGTAATGTATATCGAGTGTTGTCTAGAGTATATGGTATAAGTACTCCTATAAATGAGAGCGCTGGCATTAAAGAATTTAAAAACTTAGCTATAAAATTGCTAGATCATAATCAACCAGATGTTTATAATCAGGCGATTATGGAATTTGGTGCAATCCAATGTGTGCCTCGAAATCCTGATTGCACAGTATGCCCTTTTCAAAACGATTGTGTCGCTTTTAATGACCAGCGTATAGAAGAATTGCCTGTAAAAATTAAGAAGGTCAAAATTAAAAATTTACATCATCATTATATAGTAATACAAACACCTAAGGCTAAAACCTTGCTACAACAACGTCCACAATCTGGAATTTGGGCTGGTTTGTTCGAGTTTCCATTTGTTGAAAGTGATGGCGCGTTACTGTCTGTTGAATTTAGAGAAAAATTAAAACAGCAGGATTGGTGGTCTGGTTTTCGCTTTCGCGAAAGCGTATATAATCAAGATCCTATTATTCATAAATTATCGCATCGTAAGATTCATGCTTATTTCTGGATTGTAGAATTAGACGTTGAGTTAAAAGATAGTATTGATATTAAAGAAGCGTTCCAAAAACCATTGCATATTTTAATGCATCGTTTTATGAGTTCATTCTGGAATTCTTATCTTTAAGATTAATTATCTTTACACGCTTGATAATAATCAAAAAAGTATAAAATGGCAGGAACAGTAAATAAAGTGATTCTTATAGGACACACCGGTGATGAAGTAAAAATGAAGTATTTTGAAGGTGGGAATTGTATAGGTCGTTTCCCGCTAGCTACTAATGAAGAGTATGTTAATAGAAATACCGGCGAGCGTGTTTCTAATACAGAATGGCACAATTGTGTCGTACGTAACAAAGCTGCCGAAGTTTGTGAAAAGTACCTGAAAAAAGGTGATAAAGTATATATAGAAGGTCGTATTAAAAATAGGCAATGGACAGGTGAAGATGGACAGCAACGTTATACGACTGAAATTCAAGTGCAGGAATTTACTTTTTTAACGCCTAAAGGTGAAAATACAGTGCCAGCACAACCGCAACAAAGGCCAGCACAACCTCAACAAGCTAGTCGCCCAGCGCAGCCACAACAGCAGCCTAATCAAAATTATCAAGCCGCGCCAACTCCTGCTGTCAGTGATGAAGATGATGATGATTTACCATTTTAATTTTAACTAGTGGATCCCGACTCAGCGCATTTATTAGTTACAATTATTTCTGGTTCTAGTGAACTGGTCTATTTTTTAGTCTTTATTATATTATTAATCTTAAGTGCCATGGTAAGTGGTGCAGAGGTTGCACTTTTTTCTCTAGAGACAACAGATCTGGAAGAAGAGCGTCCTGATTTTCCACGACGTGAATTAGTTGCAAAGCTACTTGCTAGACCTAAAAAATTACTGGCCACTATATTAATAGCAAACAATGCTATCAATATTACTACGGTTCTCATTTTTAGTATCCTATCAGATAGCTGGTTTACCTCTATAGAGACAGAATGGTTAAGGTTTGTTCTAGAGGTAGTTATTGCCACCTTTTTAATATTACTGTTTGGAGAGATTTTACCTAAAGTCTATGCAAATCGTAATGCCATGAAGTTTGCAAATTTTATGGCTATACCACTTAATATTTTAGATAAGTTATTCAGCTTTTTGAGCTTACCTATGCGATACGTAACGATTCAAATTCATGAACGTTTAGGGAATAAAAAATCCAGTATCACTGTTTCTCAACTTTCTCAAGCATTGGAGTTAACGGATCATCACGATACCACAGATGAAGAGCAGCAATTGCTTCAAGGTATTGTAAGTTTTGGTAATACAGATACTAAAACAGTGATGCGCAATAGGACAGATGTTTTTGCACTCGATGAGAGTATGCTGTTTAAAGATATAATCACAGAGGTGATATCAAATGGTTATTCTAGAATACCTGTATTTAAGGAAAGTATAGATCAAATTACCGGTGTGCTTTATGTAAAGGACTTACTTCCTTATATAGATCGTAAAAATTTTGAGTGGACTAAACTATTGCGCGAGGTTTACTTTGTGCCAGAGAATAAAAAGCTTGATGACTTACTTCAAGAATTTCAAGAACAAAAAAAGCATCTCGCTATAGTTGTTGATGAATATGGTGGTACTAGTGGTCTGATTTCACTAGAAGATATTATTGAAGAGATTGTGGGAGATATAAGCGATGAGTTTGATGATGAGAACCTAGTGTATTCAAAACTAGACGACAAGAATTTTGTTTTTGAGGGGAAAACACCTTTAAAAGATTTTTATCGCATCACAGAATTAGAAGAGTCACAACAAGAGCTATTTGATAATTCAAAAGGAGAATCAGAAACCGTTGCTGGATTTTTACTAGAGCAAACGGGGTACTTTCCTCGCAAATTAGATAAAATAACCTTTGAAGGGTTTACGTTTGTAGTAGAGTCCATGGATAAGAAACGCATTAAACAAGTCAAATGTACCAAGCCTTAAAATTTCTTTTTATATTAATTACAATTATTGCTCTTGCTAGTTGTGGTAATGATGCGCTCCAGCCCAAGCCAGAAGCAAAGCTAGCTCTACAATATCCATCACCTGAATATCAACGATTTGATAAGGGTAATTGCCCTTTTACTTTTGAGGTGAATTCTTTTGCAAGAGTACTTTCCAAAGGCGATTGTGCTATGAAAATAGAATATCCCTTTATGGATGCTACGGTATATATGGACTATGCGCCAGTTAAGGATAATATTAGAGAGTTATTAATAGATGGTCAGAAGCTATCATTCTCCCATAACCGTATGGCAGATGTTATAGACGATAAAATCTATCTTAACCCAGATAAATCTGTTTATGGAATGATGTATGCCATTGAAGGTAATGCTGCTTCAAACGTTCAATTCTATTTAACAGATAGTGTCCAAAATTTTATTACTGCGTCTCTTTATTTTGACCGTGCGCCTAATTATGATTCTATTTATCCAGCTGTGAATTATATCAAACTTGATATGCGTAAGATGATGGAGTCCATGAATTGGAAATAACATGAACACATAATTGTATTCCATTTAAGAAATAACTATCATTTAGTTTCTTAAAAAGAATGACCTTTGAGCTTTCTACAATCACATGGATAATTCTAAGCTCAAGTACATTTACCTCATCATTCTTAGTTTAATATGGGGAACCTCATTCATACTTATCAAAAAAGCATTAGGAGATGATGGGTCTGGTCATCTAGTACTACAGCCGCTACAACTAGGTGCTGGTAGAACCATTATATCAGGATGTATTTTAATAGCTATAGGTTGGAAATCATTTGCAGCCACAGACCGGAAAGACTGGAAATGGCTTTTTGTGTCTGGTTTATTAGGCACATTTTTTCCGGCGTTTCTGTTTGCATATGCCCAGACAGAAATTGATAGTGCTATAAGCGCTATTCTTAACTCTACCGTACCATTAATTACACTTATAATGGGAGCAGTAATATTTGGTATAGCTTTTTCTCGTACGCAATTATTAGGTGTTATCATAGGGCTAGCTGGGGCAATAGCACTAGTTTTTTCTGGTATGAAAAACAATCCTGAGCAGAATTATCTTTTTGCAGGTTTAGTTTTTATTGCTTGCTTGTGCTATGCTAGTAACGTAAATATTATTAAGAGATACTTACAGAATATTAAACCACTTGCCATAGCAACAGGTAATTTTATTTTTATTTTGCCCCTTGCAATAATTGTGTTTTTCGGTGCAGATGGTGCTTCAATTGAATTTACCAGTGAACCAGTTCTTAAAAGCTTAGGCTACATTATTGTGTTGTGTGTTTTTGGAACAGTTGCTGCAAAAATTATGTTCAATAAGCTCGTTCAAATTACTTCTCCTGTATTTGCAAGCTCTGTCACATATCTTATGCCAGTGGTAGGATTAACATGGGGAATGCTGGATGGAGAAATATTTAGCATTTGGCAAGTGCTGGCAACTATGGTTATCATATTTGCTGTTGTGCTAGTTACAAGGAATAAAAAAACCAGCAACTAAATAGTTGCTGGTTTTAAGTCATTTTTTATACGCTTTCGCGAAAGCGTAATAACAATACTCTATCTAGAAATCAGAATCCTTCAATCCTGGATTTACTTTAAGGTCTTTCAATTCAAAAGTAAGCTCACGTCCCATCATAGGTATAAGCATTGAAGTAGGGAATTTAACACCAGCATACTCCTTAAAATCAGAATATTGCGTCACTACTTTTGTTTCACCTTGTGGTGTCATAGTTGTTGATTCAGTTCCTACTAGTAGTCCAGTTTCAGTGTCATAAAAAGAGCTTTTAAGGTCGTTCCACTTAATTACATATACATTGTGATCACCTAATCGTTCAGCACCGTCTAGCGTAGCCATATCTGCATGATACATTTCTGGGAAAAACATAGCCTCGGTTTTAACTGCTTCTAGCATGTCTCCAGAAAGTTCTTGAGTCTGTCCCATACCGCTTACAGTTCCTTTACCATCTTTATAGACTTGCTTGTTTAATTCACGTCCACCCATTTTCATAACCATTACCCAGTTATCGCCTTTCTGACTTTTAGTGTCCATAATTACTTCTCCCATAGGAGATGTGAAAGCAGAGAATTGAGAGATGTCATTAATTTTCATAACAGCATCTTTTCCACCTATAGCTTTAATATAATTATCTAAAACAGTTTGAGCGGTTAAACCAGCTGGAATTTCAATAGTAGATGGGCGCTCAGTCTCGTTTGCATTTTTATCATAGAATTTGATAGGAACTGGTTGTCCATTAAGAGTCATTTTTTCAAGTGGCTCAAGAATATCACCAGCCTTACCTACTAATACAATACGTATTTTATCTGGGCTTAAGTATTTATTTGCAACGCGCTTCACATCTTCTTTAGTCACCTTATTGATATTTGCAATAAAGTTTTTATAGAAATCTTTATCTAAATCATTCTTTTCAATATTGATTGATCGACTAGCTACTACGGACTTATCTTCAGATTGCATGATGAAGTTACCTAAGAATTTAGCCTTAGCGTTAGAAAGCATTTCATCTTCTACATACTCATCACGTATTCTATTTAATTCTTTGAAAGTCTCCACCACAGCGCTGTCTGTAACTTCGTTACGAACTTTGGCAGTTGCTCTAAAAGTACTCTTGTAATTTCTCCCGGCGCCTATACTAGAACGTGCACCATAGGTATATCCATTTTTTTCACGTAAGTTAATATTAAGGTATGAACCAAAAGATCCACCAAACACATAGTTAGTTACTAAAACGGCATAGTAGTCTGGATCACTCATCTTTAAGTCAGAAAGACTCATTACTGCAAGTTCAGTTTGAACAGCGTTAGGTACATCAATTAAGTTGATTTGTGTTTCTTCAACATCTGATAGAGTAGGTAATGTAGGCTCTGGAGCCATCCCTTTATCCCATTTACCAAAATACTTCTTTACTAGTTTCTTTGCTTCTTTCTTTTCAATATCACCGGTGATGATTAAGTAACCATTGGAAGGCTTAAAGTAGTCTGCATAGAATTTTTTAACATCATCAAGAGTGACGTTATTAACGGTCTCTTCAGTAGCAAACTCACCTGCTGGATGATCTTTTCCATAAACTAATGCGCTACGCACTTTTCCTGCGATAGCTGCGGCACTGTTTTCACCTGACTTTAATCCTTCAAGTAATTGAGATTTTTCAAAGTCTAATTCTTCTTGAGTGAAGTTAGGTTTGAATGCAGCTTCTGCAAACAGGCCAAAAACGTCGTTCTTGTACTTAGATAAACTAGCGGCAAAACCACCACCAGTTCCTACACTAATTCTTGCTCCTAAGAAATCTACCTGCTCATTAAACTTCTCTTTAGCAGTTTCAGTAGATCCTTTCCCCATTATAGCTCCAGTTAAAGACTGTACACCAGCTTTATCTCCTTCAAATACTGGTGGATTGTTAAGGTCTAAACTCATGCTGAAAGTCGGTAACTTCTTATCAGTAACCACGAGTACTTTCAATCCATTTTTAAGTTCAAATGTGTATGGTTTACCTAAATTAATTTCTGGAGTTGGTCCAGAAGTAGGCATTTGAGATCGGTCTATTTGTGCAATGGCGCCTGCTCCTGTTAGGAGTAATACCATTAAAAATATAAATTGCTTTTTCATTGTCATATTATTTTTTGGTAATGGTAAATTCAGTTCTTCTAGATTGCTCATACTCTTCATCAGTACATGTTTTACTTTCACAATCTACTACTGGATTGTCTTCTCCACGTCCTACAGCTTTTACTCTATTTGCTGCAATGCCTTTGGAAATTAAATAACCTCTCACAGCGTCTGCACGTTTTTGAGATAATGTTTTGTTGTAACTATCGCTACCTCTCGTATCCGTGTAGGTTTCTGCAAGAATTTCCATTGATGAATTTTTCATCATCATCGCAACAATACGATCTAATTCTTTTGCAGCACTAGTAGTAATTGCTGCTTTATCGTTGTCAAAGTAAATTCTATTAATTTGTAATTTGTTGTCCACAACTTTAACCTCATCTGCAGCAGCAGCCACTTCTTCTTCTGTTGGCTCACTACCTGCTAAGTAATCTAATTCAAGTCTTTGATTAGGCTTTAAGTATTTATTTGCAACCCTTTTAATGTCTTCTCGAGTAATGCTTCTATAGATATCTAATTCTTTATTAATAAGTCCTGTATCACCTTTAAGCATATTGTAAGTGGCAAGTGAAGCTGCAATTCCTTCTACTCTAGAGTTTGAGCTTACAAATCTAGTTTCGAATTGATTTTGAAGTTTTTGATATTCTCTTTCAGAGATTAATTCTGTTTGAAGCTTTACAATTTCTTCATCCATCACTTTTGCAAGTTGATCTAGTGTTACGTCTCCTTTAGAAAGAGCTCCCATTGTATAAGTACCATAATCTTGGTTAGACTGTGCAAATGCTAATACTTGTAAAGCTATTTGCTCTTCTTCTACCATTCTTTTTTGCATTCTTGAACTCGCTCCACCAGTTAATACTGAAGAGATGTAGTCAAGAACGTATGCATCACGATCGATAGACTTAGGAGTGATGTAAGAGAAAATTTTAACAGGTATTTGGATGTTTGCATCATACTCTGTAGCATACCTTGTTGAGGTAATTGGTTCTTCTACAATCGTTTTGCGTACATTTCTAGGTGCTTTATTAGGTATAGGACCAAAATAGTCCTCAATCATTTTTTTTGTTTGATCAATGTTGATATCTCCAGCAACGACTAGAGTAGCATTGTTAGGATTATAATACTTATCGTTAAACTCTTGAAATTCTGAAAGTTTTGCAGCATTTAAATCTTCCATAGAGCCTATTACACTCTGTCCATATGGGTGTTTTTTAAATAAATGTTTATCAATTCCTGTTCTATAAAGAATGGCTCCATATGGAGCGTTATCGATGCGCTGACGCTTTTCTTCTTTTACAACTTCATTTTGAGTGTCAACACCTATTTGTTCAATTTTAGGATGTAGCATACGCTCACTTTCCATCCATAGTCCCATCTCTAAATTATTAGAAGGAAATGTTTCATAATAGTATGTGCGATCTTGTGTAGTGTTTGCATTATTGCTTCCACCGTTTGCACTCACGATATCAAACCACTTTCCACGTTCTATGTTTTCAGTTCCTTCAAATAATAGGTGTTCAAAAAAGTGAGCAAATCCTGTTCTACCTGGATCCTCATCTTTTGCACCTACCTGATACATTACTCCAGTAGTTACAACTGGCGCACTATTTTCTTGATGCAAGATTACATGCAGTCCGTTAGGTAGATCATACTCAACGTACTCCACTTCTTGTGCAAATCCTGATACAGCCATAAAAGCTGCTGCAAGACTTAAAACAAATTTTTTCATTTTGTGATTTTTACGATTGTTACTTTTAGTTAGTGTTTTTTCTATATAAAACGTTACAGCTTTCTTATAGAATTCTCAAAAATAGCGGTTAACTACCTATTTATGAGTTAAAGAAAGGTCAAATAGGCTTTAATATATAGATAGTTGATGTAATTTAAAATCAATCAAAAATCAATAACATGTTATTTTCAAAAAACACACTTAAAATATCCTTGAGTATTATAGCTCTATTAATCGCGTATTTTCTAATAATTGCCACGATAGGTGTAGCAGATAAAATTTATTTAAGTTTTCTTAATGCTCCAATTATGGCAATAGGATTATATCTTATAATTAGAAGTGTATACAAAGCGCAGCCACAAAACTTTAAATACATGGATGGATTTCTATCTGGATTAGCTAGTGGATTCTTAATTTCAGTAATTTTCACTGTTTTTATGGCGATTTATTTATTTGAAATTAATCCCAATTTAGTCCAAGAGATGAGTGCTTCCATACCGCTAGCTTCTGGAACTGATGAGGTAGGATTGTTATTGTTTATCTTTTTATCTGGAGTATCTACAGCAATAGTGAGCTCTTTATTAATTATTCCTATTTTTAAACAATCTTGGAATACAAGAGGAATTAGAAGCAGTCAAAAGCCTCTAAATCAGAATTCTTAATTGTATAAATAGGATTTTAACGCTTTCGCGAAAGCGTATCAATAAAAAAGTTTGCTAATTACCAGAATAGCAGTATATTTGCGTCCATTTTTTAACAAAGTTAAATTACAATTATGTACGCAATCGTAGAGATAGCAGGGCAACAATTCAAGATCGAGAAAGATCAGAAGTTGTTTGTACATCGTTTACAAGAAGACGAAGGAGCGACAGTTTCTATCGATAAAGTTCTTCTTTTAGGCAATGACAACGACATCACTCTCGGCGCCCCAGCTATAGAAGGAGCATTTGCTGAGGCAAAAGTTCTGGGACACCTTAAAGGTGACAAAGTAATCGTTTTTAAGAAAAAACGTAGAAAAGGATACCGTAAGAAAAACGGTCACCGTCAATCATTAACTGAAATTCAAATTTCTAGTATTTCTGCTTCAGGTGGTAAGAAGTCTGCTCCAAAGGCAGAGAAGAAAGCGCCAGCTAAGAAAGCAGCACCTGCAAAAGAGGTGGCTCCAGCAGCAGCTCCTAAGGCAGCTAAGAAATCTACCTCTAAAGGAGATGATCTTAAGAAAATTGAAGGAATCGGACCGAAGATTGCAAGTACTCTAAATGAAGCTGGGATTACTACTTTTGCAGAACTTGCAAAAACTGACGCAGCTAAAATTTCTGAAATCATTGCTGATGTACGTGGTAACCACGTTACAGATTCATGGCCTATGCAAGCTCAAATGGCTGCAGACGGTAAATGGGACGAATTAAAAAAATGGCAAGACGAAGCTGATGGCGGAGTTATGCCAAGCTAATTAAAGTAGAACACGATATCTTATTAGATATCCTTAAAATTTATAACCATGGCTCACAAAAAAGGAGTAGGTAGTTCGAAGAACGGAAGAGAATCTCATTCAAAACGCTTAGGTGTTAAGATTTTTGGAGGACAAGCGGCAATAGCTGGTAACATTCTTATCCGTCAGCGTGGTATGGAGCACCATCCAGGTGAAAACGTATATGCTGGTAAGGACTTTACATTACATGCAAAAGTAGACGGAGTAGTGAAGTTTACTAAGAAAAGAAATAACAGATCTTACGTTTCTATCGTTCAGGCAGAAGCATAAATATCTTTTTATTTATTAAAAAATCCCAAGCTGCTTAGTGCGACTTGGGATTTTTATGTTTAGTAGGTTGAGCTACTAATGTTATTATGGTTACTTTAATAAGCCTTCTTTGCTTAAAATAACTACTAATGAGTCTATGAATTCGCGTTGCTTTAATTGACCACTATTCTCAATTTGAATCGTGTAAAAGTCTGTAAAACTCGTTTTATCAATTAAGGTGGTGTCCAATAGAATGTCTAAGCTTGTAGTGAGCCTAGATACAGGCCAGTCAGTCATTTGAATAGAGTCTTTAGTGATTTTAAGGCCAGCATCGCCATATATTCCACCTGCGTTTCCACCTTCTATAAAGCCAGATAAATTATCAGTATTAATTTCTTGTCTCGGGAAATCTGTAGAACAAGAGCTCAAGATTATAGAAGTAAATAATAACGACGTATAGATACTTAGTTTTTTCATTAGTTAAAGAGTTTAAAAATAAACGATGTGATTAAATGTAAAGTATAAATAAAAACAGCCAGTAAAAACATTCTCTTTAAAGAGTATATTTTACTGGCTGCTATTCTTATTGCTTAATAGGCCTTACGGTCTACCTTTCAATCTTTTCTCAATCTTCTGCTTTTTAGCAGTGAGACGTTTCATAAGATCCATGATCTCTTCGTCCTTGTTCTCTTTGTAAATATCATTTAAACCTAGGATTAGGTCCTTTGCTCTTCTTGAGGCGTGGACTCTGTCACTGGTTGACATGTTACTCATTGTTTCAGTTTCAAAAGCTAGTGCTTCTTCGATAATCTTCATAAATTGTATTTAATACGCTTTCGCAATAGCGTAGTTGCAATATCTGCGCCATTTGCAAAAAGTGTTAAGTTAAAAAATAAAACTTAATACCCAAGCAAATAGTCAAATATTAATATCTATAATACTCTGGCTTGAAAGGTCCTTCAACCTCAACACCTATATAGTCAGCTTGATCTTTCTTAAGAACAGTAAGTTCTGCGCCCATTCTTGATAAATGTAAAGCAGCTACTTTTTCATCTAAATGTTTTGGTAACATGTAAACTTCATTCTTATAAGCATCTGCATTGGTCCATAACTCTATTTGCGCAAGTGTTTGGTTAGTAAATGAATTACTCATTACAAAACTAGGGTGACCTGTTGCACAACCTAAGTTCACTAGACGACCTTCTGCAAGTAAAATGATATCTTTACCATCAATTGTGTACTTATCAACTTGTGGTTTAATTTCAACCTTAGTGTCGCCATAGTTCTCATTTAAGAAGGCAACATCAATTTCATTATCAAAGTGACCGATGTTACAAACGATTACTTTATCACGCATGCTTTTGAAATGCTCACCACGTATAATATCTTTATTACCTGTTGTAGTAATTACGATATCTGCGTTACCTACAACATTCTCCAGTTGCTTCACTTCAAAACCATCCATTACTGCTTGTAAAGCACAAATAGGATCGATTTCAGTTACTGTTACAATAGAACCAGCACCACGGAAAGAGGCTGCGGTACCTTTACCTACGTCTCCATATCCACAAACGACAACGCGCTTTCCAGCAAGCATCGTGTCAGTTGCGCGACGTACAGCGTCTACTGCGCTCTCGCGACATCCATATTTATTATCAAATTTTGATTTGGTTACAGAATCGTTTACGTTGATTGCAGGCATTACTAATGTGCCATTTTTCATACGCTCATATAATCTGTGTACTCCAGTTGTAGTTTCTTCAGACAATCCATTGATTCCTGCAGCCAGTTCTGGGAACTCGTCGAAAACCATGTTTGTTAAATCACCACCATCATCAAGAATCATGTTCAATGGCTTTCTATCTTCACCAAAGAATAGAGTTTGTTCGATACACCAGTTGAATTCCTCTTCAGTCATACCTTTCCATGCATATACAGGGATACCAGCAGCGGCAATTGCTGCAGCAGCATGATCTTGAGTAGAAAAGATGTTACATGAAGACCATGTCACATCTGCTCCTAAAGCAACAAGTGTCTCAATAAGTACAGCTGTTTGGATAGTCATGTGTAGACATCCAGCAATACGCGATCCTTTGAGAGGTTGTGACTCTTTATATTCTTCACGCAATGCCATAAGACCTGGCATTTCAGCTTCAGCAAGCTGTATTTCTAATCTTCCGTACTCAGCAAGTGTAATATCTTTTACCTTGTAAGGAACGTATGGAATTGTGTTTGTACTCATAATGAATTTTAATGTGTTAGCTTTAAGTCGTTGATATGTTTAAAAATCAACAAATTAAAAGCTGTTATTTGCTTAAATTGCGGCTGCAAATTTACAAAAAACTAATCGATTCTCGTGCCTCTTTACAAAACCCTAACAAATAGAGAAAATACTAACGTATATATCTGGAAAATAACAGAGTCTGAAGCGTGGTTGCGCACAGGACTTGAGTTATCTGAAAACTCTATCAATAGGCTATTTACTATGAGCTCAGAGCTTCATAGACGTGGCTTTTTAAGTATAAGACATCTCTTAAGAGAAGCTGGTTATACAGATCAACATTTGTATTACAGTATAGACGGTAAGCCACATTTAAATGATGGCCGGAATATTTCCATTACACACAGTTATGAATTTACTGCAATTATTATAAGTGATGCGCCGGTTGGTATTGATATCGAAAAATTAAGAGATAAGATAAAGCGTATCGCTCCAAAGTTCATAGGTTATGAGCAAGATTTTATAAGTGAGCTAGATGAATCTATTGATTCTTTAACCGTTATTTGGGGTGCAAAAGAATCTATGTACAAACTTTATGGAACTAAAGGTTTAGGTTTTAAAGCACATTGCTATGTAGAGCCTTTTGAAATGGAGATACGGCATACTATTGCGAGAATTGTTTATGAAGGTGATAATCTTAAATTTGACGTATACTTTCAACCATTAGAAAACTTCATGATGGCATACATACTTCCAGCGCATAATGCATAATATTTTAAGTAGGATACAGTCAGGTGATCGTGCAATGGCATTCTTGTTGGATCCGGAAAAAACAGGGATTGAAGATTTAATAGATACCTTTGATCACATTAATAATCTCCGAATCGTTATACAAAAAGAGATTGGTGTAGATTACTTTATACTTTTTGTGGGTGGTAGCACGATGATAGATATAGATCTTGATAAATGGATACTCGCCGCAAAAGAAATTATAAAGATACCGATAGTTATCTTTCCTGGATCGCATCATCAACTTACCGAAAATGCTGATGGCTTACTATTCTTAAATTTAATTTCAGGCGACAATTCAGATTATTTAATAGGTCATCAACGACTTGCTGCAGCTCAATTACTAAAAAGTAAGTTAGAAATTGTACCAACAGGTTATTTATTAATTGATGGTGGTCATGAAAGTGCCGTGCAACGGGTTTCTCAAACCCAACCACTACCTCAGAATGATGTTGATTCAATAGTTCATACTGCATTTGCTGGACAATTAATGGGAAATCAATTAATTTATCTAGAAGCCGGAAGTGGTGCTATCACATCTATAGATCCAGAAGTGATAAAATCAGTGAAAAATCAGTTAGATATTCCTTTAATTGTTGGTGGCGGCTTGCGATCTTTACAACAACTAGAGTCTAGCTTTCTAGCTGGTGCAGATATGCTAGTTATAGGTACAGCAATTGAACAGAAAATTAACTGGAATTAAAAAATGAACCATGAAAGCATCGATTGAATTAACCATGTCACCTTTACAAGATGACTATGAACAGCATATTATAGATTTTATAAAAACGCTGCGTGAGTCTGAATTTACGGTGTTAGAAAATCCACTAGCAACACAGGTTTATGGAGAGTTTGTGCCCTTAATGGAATTTTTAACTCGGGAGATGGCGAGAAGTATGGAACAAACTAAAGCTGTTTTATTTTATATGAAAGTGGTGAAAACAGACCGCAGTGATTATGAACCGTTTTTTTAGATGAGTGATATTATAGAGTTCATATTTGGGCAGTATCGCGGCTATGAAAGTTCTCACATCATATTAGAAATAGTTGCTATTATAGCCTCTATACTAAGTGTTGTTTTCTCGTTTAAAAATAAAATATGGGTATTTCCCTTCGGGATTTTAAGCACCTTAATTTTTGTCTACTTATTGTATCAATGGAATTTATTGGGCGATATGGTAATCAACGCTTATTATTTTATTATGAGTATTTACGGCTGGTATATTTGGACACGTAAGGTAGATGCTACCCATGAAACACCTATAACTGCTACTAGCGGTAAAGAATGGACTCAGAGTTTATTATTATTGCTGGCAACTGCTGCAGGAGTTTATATATTGTATTTTACAACAGATCGTTTAGAAAATATTGTGTCTTACATCGACATGCTCACCACAGGAATTTTCTTTGCAGGTATGTGGTTAATGGCTATGCGTAAACTAGAACATTGGCTTGTTCTAATGTTAGGTAATGTTATTTCAGTACCGTTATATTTTTATAAAGGTTACAGTTTCAGTGCAATACTTTATTTATTTCTCGCTATTATTGCTTACTTCGGTTATTTAGAATGGAAAAAATACCTCAACAAGCAGCCTATTCTGGAAAGAGAATAGTTTTATATGGACCAGAAAGCACTGGTAAGAGCACGCTTTCGCGAAAGCTAGCACAACACTATCATACAGTTCAAATAGAAGAGTATGCTAGAGGATACCTGCAAGATAAATATAACCGCACTGGAGAAATATGTAATTATAGTGACATCTTGCCAATAGCAATAGGACAAAGAATTCTAGAGAACAATGCGGTAAGCATGGCCCTAGACTACTTGTTCTGCGATACAGATGTATTAGAAACTTACGTTTATTGCATGGCTTATTTTAATGAGGCGCCGCAAGAATTAATAAACGCTGTGCAAGAATCTTCTTATGACCTATATTTACTATTACAAATAGACGTTCCATGGACACCAGATGATTTGCGTGATCGACCAGAACGTCGTGAGGAAATGTTTGAGCTGTTTTTAGCAGCGCTACATAAATTTAATAAGCCTTATCGAATTGTAACCGGATTAGAGGATCTACGATTTATAAATGCATTGAAGGCAATAGAAGAAGAGTCTGTATGATCCAATTTACACCACATCAGTTAGAGCAATTAAAAGAAAAGAATATTTCTACAGATACAATTATACAACAGATTGAACGCTTTAAAACTGGATTTCCTGTTGTAAAATTAGATCGACCAGCGATAGTGTCTGATGGTATTATAAGATTAAAAGAGTCTGAACACTCGAGTTATCGCTTAATTTATGAAGAAAAAATAAGCAATCTAGAAGTTCTAAAGTTTGTTCCAGCAAGTGGTGCGGCGACAAGAATGTTTAAGTTTTTACACGAATTTTTAAAAGAATTTGATCCTTGTGAAGATTCGATTAATTCATTTATCAATAAACATAAGGCGCAAGAGTTATTTACCTTTTTTATCGCCTTAGAGAAATTTCCATTTTATGAAGAAGTGATGAGTTCACTTAAAACAACTTACGAAGAATGGCATGCTAAAACAGATAGAGAAAAGAAACTTCTTTTTGTCAAGCAAATGTTGGAAATCGATGGACTTAATTATGGGCATATGCCGAAAGGTTTAGTGCCATTCCATAAATATAAAGATCATAGTGCAACAGCATTTGAAGAACATCTTTTTGAGGCTAGCATTTATGCAGCAACTCATAAACAAGCAAAGCTACATTTTACTATTTCTGAGGATTTTAAAGATGATTTTACTGCAGAATTTGATCGTATTGAAAAGATAGTAGAGTCAAAAACTGACACCGAGTTTGAAATTGAATTTTCTCATCAAAAATCTTCAACAGATACTATAGCAGTAGATTATAAAAATCAACCTATTGTAACTGAAGAAGGAGACTTGTTTTTCAGACCATCAGGTCATGGTGCTTTATTAATGAATCTTAATGAACTGGATGCAGATGTTATTTTTATTAAGAATATTGATAATGTTACGGTATCATCATTAGAACAAGAGGTAGGTGATTATAAAAAATCACTTGCAGGTCTATTACTTACTCTTCAAGAAAAATGCTTTGGCTATTTGAAGCTTATTGATGATAATGTGGTTAGTGATGATCTTAAAACTGAAATAGAAGAATTCTTAAAATTGAAATTGAGTACTGTCCTTCCTCAGGACTATCAGAAATATGCAAAGGAATTTCAACTAGAATATTTATCTAATCGCCTCAATAGACCGTTAAGGGTTTGTGGAATGGTGAAAAACGAAGGCGAGCCTGGTGGTGGACCGTTTTGGGTTTACAATCAAAAGGGAGAACTGTCAATTGAAATTATAGAAGGTGCACAAATAGATAAATCAAATGATCAACAGGTAATTATCGCCAATAAAAGCACACATTTTAATCCTGTAGATTTAGTTTGTGCAGTACGTAATTACAAAGGTGAGAAATTTAATTTGCTCGATTTTTGTGATGAACAGACCGGTTTTATAACACATAAATCCAGATTAGGAAGGAATATAAAGGCTCAAGAATTACCTGGTTTATGGAATGGTGGAATGGCTTACTGGAACAGCGTCTTTGTTGAGGTGCCATTAATTACTTTTAATCCAGTTAAAACGGTTAACGACCTTTTGAAACCAGCGCATCAAAATTAAAATGGATGTTAATAGATTACATAAAGAAGTTAGTTACAAGGCTGTTGCAAGTAGTGGTCCTGGTGGGCAGCATGCCAATAAAGTAGCGACTAAAGTGTTGCTGGAGTGGAATGCTGTGCAAAGTCAGGCTTTTACACCTATCGAGCACCAACGTCTTTTATCTAAATTAGATAATCGCTTCACAAAAGAAGGAATACTACAGTTGAGTTGTCAGGATTCTAGAAGCCAGTCTAGTAACAAAGAGTTAGTTTTTAAACGATTTCTTAGAATTCTAAATGAAGCATTGGTCGTACAAAAACTAAGAAAGAAAAGAACAACGCCTAGGTCTGTGAAGCGCAAGCGTTTAAACGATAAGAAAAAACATAGCGAAAAGAAGGAAAATAGGCGTTTCAAGTATTAGGGAAAAATATCACATAACCAGTGACATTTGTCATTTTAAACATGCTATAAGCTGACTTACTTTTGTACTATGGAATTACAACAGATTATCAAAGAAGCATCAGATAAGGCTATATCATACGAACAGTATAGAGCATTTGTAGAAGCGCATACTACAAACGGTACTAATAGTGGTAATGAAGTCACGGAAGCTCTAGCAGAGTATACCAAGTTAAATAATCAGCGTATGAAACGCTTAGATAAAACCTTGAAGATATTACCAGAAAATCAAGCCTTTCTTAGCTCATTTAATAAAGATGTTTATTTTCTAATTCTTACAGAAAGTTGGTGTGGTGATGCTGCGCAAACTATGCCTATGATGAATAAAGTAGCTCAAGCTGCTGGAGTGGATTTTAAAGTAGTATTGCGTGATGAAAATCCATTATTAATGGACCAGTTTTTAACTAATGGTGGTCGTGCTATTGCAAAGCTTATTCTAGTAGATAAAAGTACTGGGCTACCGGTAACAACATGGGGACCAAGACCTACTATTGCTACAGCACTTGTGACAGCTGAAAAAGCTTCGAAAGGATTACTCTCACCAGAGTTCAAGCAAGAATTACAAAACTGGTACAATAAGGATAAAGGAAAGAATACCGAAAATGATTTGGTGCATATGTTAAGAGAAGTTTTATAACATCTATATTTTATTATAAACCTATCTAAATTCATATTATTTTAACAAGATAGCTGGTTACCTTTGGGTAAAACCAACTACATGTCCATAAAATACTCTTACTTACTTGTTTTATTACCAATTTTCCTTTGGGGCCAGCAATATGATGATGTAAAGATCACCAATCTTATTGATGATTATAGAAACTTAGACCGTGGACCCTATAAAGAAATTAATTGGTTTTGTGAAGATGGTACGGTAAGGGATGCTAAAGATCCATGTCCTGAAGCAATGGGTGGTGGGATACAACATGCTAGTTATAAAACTGAAGTTGTAAATCTTTCAAAAAACAGACATATTTTTTTAGGAGAGATACTAGCATCAAATGATGTGTGGGATTTTTGGGATGCCCCTTTTGATCATAGTAGAGTAAAACAATATCAATTACAACGCTATCTAGAGAGCGTAGATAATGGTTGGATTCAGGAAAAATCAAAATTTTATCGCGGCGCAAAGCAAATAGAGGATGAAGAGGAATGGGGACGCAAGTTTTATTATACAATACTTTCAAGCAACCAGATTTTAAATCAAGACTTTTTTTTAATTAGAGAAAGTTTAAGGGATATTCCTCATGATGGAGATACTAATCTAGCACAAGAAATAAGAAGTGTTAGTAAAATTATTGCAGATAAATATCCCAAGTTTATGGATATTAGGATTAAAATACATGGTAATCCTGAATCTAGAGATATACAGCAAGTTCAAGAATGGTACGATGCAAATAAGCCTGATCTAAATCAACAAACACAAGCAGATTTTGATAAGCTCATTACAGATATGAAAGAGTTTTTTGAACCTGTAAGTATCAGTGAATTGGCTCAAATGGTTTCAGATTGGAATAAAGACAGTTACATAAGAACTCAAACAGATTGGTTTTCTCAAACCTATGCACAAGAAACAGATCCATCTATAATAATTCCAGCAGCATCTGGGTTGATGTGCGATATAAGATATAACATTCAAGAAGATAGAAGAGGAACACGACGTACAAGTGCCTTAGAATTAAGTTTACGGTTAGAAGAATTAATTTTTCAAAAGTCAGCAGAATGGGTTCCTGCAACAGTACGAGAGCACATGGATAAAGTACATGCACTTAGTGAGGCACTAGCTAGTTCTGGTTATGTAGAAAAATGGGAATGGGATGCTGTAGAAAATAAGTTGTTATTAACTACAGATGCGACCATGTCTGCAGATAAATTAATGGATTTTATAAATATAGCTCGTAACCAAGTTGCATGGGGAACGGGTATGGTGAACAGTATATACGGTGACGTTGTAGAAGAATATACAGGTTTTGAACCTTTATCTTATGGTTTTTATGATGACCGTATACGTAGTTCATTGTTATTACCTCTGGGATCTTCGATAGGTGAGTTTTCTGGATTGATTTCTAGACAATTAGGTAGTTCAACTTATATACCAGTATTAAGTAATGCTAGTTCCGTAAGAGGACTTAATCCTGGTTATACTAGAGGAGAATTAGTCGTAGTCACGGGAAATGCTGAAGGAATGACCGTAGACCCTAAAAAAATATATGTATTTGATCATCCACCTAGCGATCTTAAACCAGTAGCTGGTATCGCTACAGTGTCAGAAGGTAATCTGGTCTCACACGTACAACTACTGGCCCGCAATCTAGGAATTCCTAACACAGCTATCAGTGCAGATAATCTTTCAGATCTTAAAAATTACGATGGGAAAGAGGTGTTTTATGCTGTTAGCGATCGTGGTGCAGTAGTTATTAAACCGTCTAGTGAGATGGATGATGAAGAACGTGAGTTATTTAATAAAAATGAAGAAAAAGAAAAGAAAACCATTCGTATTTCTGAAGATAAATTGAAACTAGACGTCGTAAATCCTATAGACATGGCCAGTGTTAATAGCATGGATAGTGGCGTATTATGTGGTCCTAAGGCGGCAAACCTTGGTCAATTAAAACAATTGTTTCCGGATCATGTAGTAAACGGAATTATTATTCCTTTTGGAGTTTTTAGAAATCACATGTCTCAAAAGATGCCGGATACAGATGGTAGTTACTGGAATTTTTTAGAATCCGCTTTCGCGAAAGCGAGACAATTAAAAGATAGTGGATCTTCAATTGTAGAAGTAGAAAAATATCAATTAGAACAGCTATCAATTTTAAGAGAAGCTATAGCTAATATGCCTATCAAATCTGAATTTATAAAAGAACTAAGAAAGGATTTTAAAGGAATTTTAGGGAATGATATGGGCAAGGTGCCTGTTTTTTTAAGAAGCGATACAAACATGGAAGATCTTGAGGAGTTTACTGGTGCTGGTTTAAATCTGACAGTTTTTAATGTGGTGAGCGAAGAAAAAATAATGAAAGGTATTAGAGATGTGTGGGCTAGCCCTTATACAGATCGCAGTTTTAAATGGCGTCAGGCATATTTAGAAAATCCTGAAAATGTATATCCATCGATTTTAATAATTCCAACGGTAGATGTGGATTATAGCGGTGTATTAATTACTAAGGATTTTGTCCATCAAGATAATAAAGGTATTACGATAGCCATGAGTCGTGGTGCTGGTGGAGCTGTAGATGGTCAAAGTGCAGAAACTTTTATAGTTGATAAGGATGGGAACAATAAACTAGTAGCGCCTGCAAGAGAGCGCCTTCAACGCAAATTGCCTAGTGAAGGTGGCTCTAGAATGGAGTATGTTAACTTTAATAATCCTATTATAAGCAAGGATAACCTTAAAGAAATTCAGCAATTTGCTAAAAGCGCACATCAAACCATGCCTAGTTCAAAAGACGGCTCTTATCAGGGCGCATGGGATATTGAGCTGGGCTTTAAGGATAACAAATTGTTCTTATTTCAAATACGTCCATTTGTCGAAAATAGCAATGCTGTAACCAACTCTTATTTGTTAAAAATGGATCAAAACACAGACTATAGTACTGAGTTGTTAATTAATAAACAAATCGCATTATAATGAATATCCTTAGGTATAGTATTTCAGTGTCTATAGTTTCATTAATGGCGATTTTATACCCTATAGATGGTTATAAGTCCACTGGTATTAAGCGCCTTAAAAGATTAGAGAAAACTTTAGACAGCACATTAGTAGAAGGGTATTTAAAACCAGGCTCTTTTAAAAGAAGTGATGAGGTGAATTTATGGCTTTGTGAGGATACAAAACCGGTAGATTCTTTAATGGTGGTCGATAAAGATTTTCAATCTAAAATGCGCAGACTTTTTCCTAGTCGTGCTGGTTATGGTATTGCTGTAATGGATATGAGTAACATCGATGATCTTAAATATGCACAACTTAATGAAAACTCCGGTTTTCAGCCAGGTAGTGTAGGTAAAATTGCTGTAGCAACAGCTTTTTTTAATGAATTACGCAATTTGTGTCCTGAAGATTGGTCGGTTAGACAACGATTAATGAAAAACAAAATAGTAAGGTCTGGTAATTGGGGTTTATATGATCATCATACTATACCTGTTGTAAATCTTGAAAAAGATAAAATGGTTAAAAGAACTGTTGTTTTCAATGATGAGTTTAGTCTTTATGAGTGGTTAGATCACATGTTGAGTGTAAGTAATAATGGTGCTGCAAGTATAGTCTGGCGTGAAGCTTTATTAATGCATGTCTTTGGAGATACATATTTTAGTCTAACACAGGAAGAAGCAGATGCTTATTTTAATCAAGCAGATAAATCTGAATTGACTGATATAGCGATAGATTTAGTTAACCAGCCATTAAGGAACTTAGGTATCGCACACGAAGAATGGCGATTAGGTAGCTTTTTTACTAATGGACCTGATCGTTATGTAGGCAGCAAAGGAGGAAGTATAGGTACGCCTAAAGGCCTTATGAAGTATATGTTGCAATTAGAACAAGGTTGTGTTATCGATGAGGTTAGCAGTTTAGAAATTAAGAAACTACTTTATATGACAGATCGAAGGATTAGATATGCTTACAGTCCTAGATTAAATAACGCTGCAGTATACTTTAAATCTGGTAGTCTTTATAGTTGTGATAAGTCTAAGTCCACACCATGTGGTAAGTACATGGGAAACAGATATAATTATATGAATAGCATCATTACTGTTGAGCATACTGATGGTACTAACTATATGGTCTGTTTAATGAGTAATGTACTAAGTAAAAACTCTGCTGGTGATCACATGTACTTGGCGAGTGCTATAGATAAAACGATCAGATCAATAAATGATACCAGTAAAGATTCACAAGAGGTTAATTCTGAGAATTCAGATAATAACTAATTAAGCAATTTTAACTTTACCATTCTTTGAAGAAAGTAATGTCTTTTTGATTTTCAAACTTTTTGAGGTTGGTAAGTGAGATAGTATGGTGTCTATAAGTTTTTCGTGCTGTAAATTGAGTAAATTAATGCTGGCTGAATGAACCTTGCTCTCCTGAATTAATAAGAGCTTTTCTAACATTTTACTGCGATCGTATAGCTCTATTCGTTCTTGGAATTCAAAGGTTTCATTAGATAAGGTATGCGATTCTAACTCAAATAATGGGAAAAGCATATTTTTCAAATCTCTACTTAGTATACCATTTAAGTATTCCATAGAATGAAGTCTAGAAACAGTTTCTTTACTAATCATCCCTTTATAGGCTACATACACATCCTCTGGGTTATATCGTTGTGATAACAGATTAAATATGATCTCTAACTGATTAGAAATACAATGGTCCACACTTGTAATTAGCTGTTCTATCAAATTTTTTTCTAATAAAGAGATAACCCCATTAGTCCTTTTATCAGAGCGCTGACTTATTTTTAAAGACCAATAAACTCTCACTAATTCTTTATACTTAGCAGATTCTTTATCTATTAATTTTATCAACTCCTTTTTCTTGAGAATTGACTTTCTACCAGCTTTTCGGGATTTAAATAGTAACTCAAAAGCTATTTTTTTTACGGATATATCACTTTGTTTGGCTAGATGGATTAGTAAGCGGTGAGATTTTCTAGTTTCAATTTGATACAATAAGTGCAACAAGGAAATTTTATAACGATTACCAGTCTTTTGTTTTAAATATACCTGTTCTAAGGTTTTTAATGACTTGTTTCCCATTTTTTGAATAGAATCGGTAATGGAGTCATTTAATACATCATCTCTTAGACCTTCAATAAGCGACATAAGAAAATAAGTGTCTCTAGTATGACCAACAGCTTTAATTGCGGCAATCCTTAAATTCTTATTATCGTGCTTTAAGTAATTTTCAATTATCGAGTAATAATTTGTAGTAGATGCATATCCTAGTGTCTCAATTAGACGAGCAAGTTCTGCTATTTGCATATTACTGTCACCTATTTCACTAGAGAATATCTGTATACGTAGCTTTAAGTTATATTTCTCAGCTAGTAATGGATTTTCTTGTGACACGGCAGCTAGTGAAAGTAGCGCTGCTGTTGCTATCTTATCATCCTCATCATCGAGATAATTTTCATAAAATTGATATGAAATATGCTCATGACTTAGAAGATAATTCATTGCTGCGTTAATCAACTCGCTGTCATTTGTGTATATGAAATCCTGTACTTGTGCTACCGGTTCAACGACTACATAATCAAGATTGTTTATAACAGCTGTAACTACCCTTTTATCATTATGGTTGAGTAATTTTAGTATGGGTTCTTTTAAACTCTTATGGCTTATTTCGGGAAGCTTTTGTAACATCGCGAGTACATCTTCAGCACCACCATTTTCAAAAATAATTTTCATATTACTTATGAGAGTACCCATATTATTTTTCTCTCTTCTAAGCTTCTCTCTTTTTACAATACTTTGCTTGAAAATGCTTAGATAACTGTCCTTTACTTTAAAAATTAAATAAATCCAGATTATCGAGAGTATGGCTATTGATACTGTAATAATATAGTTAGGAAGGTTCAGGCCTTTTACCACAAAGATGATTACTAACCCTGCAAGACCAGTCGCTATACTATCTACGACTACATCAATAAAGGTTTTAGTTTTATTCTTAACATCGCTAGGTATTGGTATGGCTAGAAGCTCTAATGCGCTTTTATGTAACGACTGTTTCAAGCTACCGTCGAAGCCTTTCAGTATTATAACGAGCCATAATTCAGGCATTACAAAAAGTAATAGTGCACAGGCAATTACTGCAGCTGGTAAGAAAAATAAATTGGTTTCAATATTAAAATTCTCTAATAATCGCTTTGTAATTAGTAATTGTAAAATCAGAGAGATAATATTAAATGTACTAAACCAGAACCCGAAAAAGGAAGCTAGTTCCATCGGGTCTTGTATTTGCTGACTAGCTAAGTAACTGAACTCATAATCTACAAGTTTTGCAACCAACACGCCTATACCTATAACACCAGCAAGATGTGTAAGGTGTCTCGAATTGATAATTAATTTAATAGAGGATTCTTTAGAAACAACTTCTCTTTTTTTGACCTCTAACTTCATTTTGCCCTTATAGCTATGAGACTTAATTTTATGATATATGTATGGACAACTTGCAATCATTAAACTAGCAACAATTATTAAAGCACCGTTACCTAAAAAGGGTACTAAAATAGATGTCACATAACCACCTGCTATTCCACCTGCGATTCCGCCGGCACCTATGAATCCAAACAACCTTTTAGCTTCTCTAATGTTGAAGATAACATTTGCCAAAACCCAAAATTGAGAAGTGACCAATAATGCATAGATCCCAACAAATAGATAAAATGTATAGACCAAAATAAGATTAGTAACGTCAAACATGACTAGCAAGCCTATTGCAAAGAATGCTATAGAAAAAAACCATAACGTAGATCTTATGATATATCTAAGGTTGAATCGCTCTAATAATTTGTGGTATGAGAATGAAATTACAACCGCAATAATAGCCGTAAGTATAAATGCAATTGAAAGAGAATCTGCTCCAGCTGTAGATAAAAAAAGTGCATTGATAGTAGGTTTAACTACTAGCAATGCACCTATAATAAGAAAAAGATATAACTGCATCCATAATGCTATGGAGAGTTCCTTTTTCTTAATATCAAATAAATTAGATATGAGCTGGTTTAACGGTTTCACCTGATTGCAAGTCTTGAAGCAAGATAGGTGTTTTGTTCAACGCAGCTTCTGCAGGTCGTACTAAATTTCTAATAATTTTTTCTCCGTCAGGTGACTCGACCATAGCTACAAGAATATAATGCTTTTTACGCTCATCATCCCATACAATAACACTATCACAGTGCCAGTTTTTCCATGAACCACTTTTTCTGTAAATGTCCGCTTCAGGAGCTATTTGATCTAAAGTATTCACAAACTTATGATGTAGGCTTGGGTCTTTTAAATAATGCAGCATTTCACTACTACGATCACTATTGATCAACTGCCCAGTAGCTAATTGATAGTATAACTTGGCAACAGCTTCAGTTGTAGCGGCATGGCTTAAACCTTTAATAGGTTCAGGATGACGTCTCCCTTGTGCAGCATATCTTTTACCAACCCATAAACCACCATTACTATATTGGTCATAAAAAGGATTTGCTGGATCACACATTACATCCTCGATTCGTTGAAAACCTACTCGATCTATCATTCTAGTAGAAGCTGCATTATTTGATTTAGAAATCATTAACCACATATCCGTTTTCACCTCATCAGTATATTCTAAGTCACCTTTTTCAATAGCATCCATAGCAGTGTACAGTACAGCAATTTTAGGCATACTTGCTGCATACATCATATTATCACCATTGATGCTAGCATAACGTACTCCATTATCTGATAAGTCTACTAAACTCACTGATAATCGCTTATTTTTAATTAAACTGCTCCATCGCTTATTAGATAATAATTGTTCCTGTAAACTTAACTGTAATGTAGCGTCTTGGTAGGTATTGACTTCTTGATTTGCATTTTCAAGTAGTAGCAAAGGCTTCTCAGTGGCATGAACTAGACTAGTTAATAGCACAAATAAAAAAGCAGACACTTTTAATAACATAAATTTTCGATTTTTAAATTCAGTATAATAGGAACAAATACAACGCCGAAACTACATCTTTTATTGTCTTTAACAATTTAAAACCAGTACTTTAACAGTTTTAAGTCATATGTTAAAATTATATCCTTATTTCAGTCAGTTGTTTAGGTTTGTAAATCAGTAAAACTGCTAATAAGTCTGTTCTTGCTAATTACCTCTATCATTCAATCCTTTCCTCAACACCTCTTTAATGCCTTCTAGATTCTCTGTAAAATCCATCATTTGACTTAGTACTTGAGACATTTGATTCTGTCCACCTAGGCCGTTGAGCTTGTTATTTTTTGCAAAAATACCTTTGATGTCTTCCCATCGTTGTTGCTCCTCAGGCGTGATAGTATTAACGAGTTCTTTATACTTCAACAGGTTGGCTTCAGCAGCGCTGGTTAAGGTTTGTGATTCACTTTCATAATGCGATAATAACAGCGTTTGCAGCTCTTTATCGTCCATTATTGGGACAACCTTAGCGACCAATTTATTCATATCACGGTAAGAACCTTGTAGTTTAAAACTAGGCTCAGTACGGTAAGTGTCTTCCATTCCAGCACTTGCGATATAGGTCTGGTTGACTTTAAGAACCGTATTGCGTATTTTCAATACCTTCTCAAGTACAGCTACATAATCGGCTATTTCTTGATTGCTGTGGTTTCCTTTCAACTCGTTATCACTTGCTCCGTTTTGAACACGATCAATCAATGCGTACACATCATCAAAATGCTTGTTGCTCAATTGTTGCAATACCGGATTACTAGTCAGTGCATTTTCTACGAGACTCAGCTCAAATAAATGAGCCGTATCACCTATGATATCACCTAGATTATAAATATCAGCACGGTTGGCAAGCATGTCTGGAATCTGGAACTTATCTCCACTTTCAGTATACGGATTACCTGCCATAATCACGCAGAATTTCTTACTACGTAAATCGTAGGTCTTCGGCTTTCCATTATAAACTCCTTCTATTTTACGTGTTCCATCAGACAGACTGATGAATTTTTGTAAAAACTCAGAATTACAGTGTTGTATATCATCTAGATATAGCATTACATTATCACCCATTTCAAAAGCAAGATTCAGCTTTTTAAGCTCTTCTCTCGTTGCTGCATTTGTCGCCGCTTCAGGATCAACTGATGTAATCTCATGACCTATTGCTGGACCGTTGATTTTCATAAATATCAAGCCCAATCGGTTGGCCACATATTCCATCAAGGTTGTTTTACCATAACCTGGTGGAGAGATTAAAAGCAATAATCCCATACGGTCGGTACGTTTTGTATCACCTACCGTACCTAATTGTTTGGCAAGGTTATCACCTATTAATGGGAAATATACTTGATCGATCAACTTGTTACGGACAAAAGAACTCAATACACGTGGTTTAAATTCTTCTAGTCGCAAGGACTCTTTCAACTCTTCTGTAACCTGATGTTTTGCTTTTCTAAAGGTTTCATACGCAGGCACTTTTATAGTTGTAAAATGTTCTAGCGTACGTACAAACTCATGGTAATTGAACACAAACTCACCTTCTTCAATCGTCTGATGCGATCCTTTTAATCCATTGATGTTTTCACTAGGTGAGATGGCAACTGTTTTATCAGCTGTCAGCTCTCCATAAAGTATGTTTGCCACACATTCGTTTACATATGTTAGTAAAGATTGTTGTGAGTCCGCTTTCGCGAAAGCGGAAACCCAATGTCTCACCAGTTCCACTTTAGACTTCTCGTCCTCACAAGCTTCTAGACTTTTCTTGAATTTTAAATCAGCATTTTGAGATTTTATTTTCTTCTCAAAAGCTTCTTTTAATTGAATCGCGCTCGTGCTTACTGTGAAATGATCATTGTCTTTCAGTTCATTGAATAAGTAACTTGCTATTAAATGCTCATTACCTTCTTTCAGACTGAGCTTGTCGAAGTCGGTGCTAGAATTTTGCACATAACTATCAACACTACGCTTCGACAGGCTCAGCGTGACATCGTTGGAATTAAAAATCTCATCAGCCAGTTCTTCTATTATAAAATCGTATTCCTTACTATCAGGAAAAACAGATAATACCTCACCAGCACTTTTTAAAATACGGTTGAGGTTAGATTGATGTTTTGTATCAAGCGCATTCCAAAAAAACTGTGCTTGCGCTCTCGTATTTGGGTCATAAGTGAGTAAGCCTAGATCATGGTGTTTATGTAATAAAACGCTTAAAATTTGAGCAGCGTCATGGTCATGAACACCTTTTACATAACCACCAGAATAGTTACCACTCGCGATTTCTTGAACGGTCGCGAGCAAATCTGCTGGACTCATCATTCTTAAAGCTTCTTTATCTCCAGATTTAAAAATAGAGTAGGCGAGGTAGGCAGATCGATAGACTTGGTTATTTTCAGATACTAAATCTTGATTCCATATTCCTTGAGATTGTGTGAGAATCTCATTATGCAATTCTTGATAAAAGTCAGTTCCTGTTAAATGATAGAACAGCGCATTATCCTTAAATACAATGGTCAGATCTAATAGCTGTTTATTAACACCAAATTTATGTTTCCCCAGCTTGATGATGTTATCACCATCTTCATAAAGCTCGTTCTTATCCTTGAGTTTTCTTAAAGCATCTTCACGGGCTACTTTAAGAGCTGTTTCAATTGCTTCGGCTTTTCCGGCGTCATCGAGATCTTTTAATTGCACGACGATGTCGCGCACCTTATTGATCATTAAATCACTAGCAAAATAACCGTTAATTTCAGTTATGCTATCTAATGATTGTGCTCTTTTTTGAACACCTTTTAGAATACGCTCAGCAGCATTTTGAAATGCCATCGCCTTTTTATTGCGCGCCTCTACCAGGCTACTTTTACGATTGTCAAAAGCAGCGTAAACCTCTTCACGCTTGCCTATAATCTCTGTAATGTACTCCTCATAATCGGCAAATTTCCCTTCTAACTCTTCTAGTTGTATAGAAACCTTAGTGAGGAATTCATCACACTTTTCTGGCGTGTTTGCAATGTCCAGATAATTGATAATACTCTGGTCAATCAGCTTTAACTGTGCGGCAAAATCTGCTTGCGCTTCTTTTTTACCTACGGTTTTCACCTTGTTCTTAATCGCCGCTTTTACCTGATTGATCGTCGCAAAAATTAACGATATGTTCTCAATAATCTTAGTAGAATGTGAGGTATCTTCTATCTCGAGATTTGAAACAATTTCTATTAACAGCTCGAGATCCTCAGCGATTTGATTCACTTCTTTCTCAAGATTTTTAATCTCGATGACTTTTTTAGTGTCGTCTAGTGCTTTTTGCTTTTCGGCAACAGCATCGTGGTATGGAGCAAGTGCTTTATCGTCCAGTAAAAAAGTCACTGCACGACGTGAAATCACTTCATTTTGTTCTACGATTTGCTCCTCGATTCCTTTGATGAAATCGGTATCTACATAGCGTATTTCATAAAGCCCAATCGCTTCACCACGCAAACTGCGCAGCTGAGTCAGTAGCTCTACAAAATCATTAATCGACTTGAAGGAAGTGCTTTTAATTTTACTAAAAAGTGCATCTGCTTTTTTAGAGATATCTCTAGTGTCTGCAGCAGCTTGTTTGCGCATTTGTTTGACCTTCTCAAACTCGTCAATCGCAGCGTTAGACGCTTTGTTGATCTCGTTAAGAGGTAGGTTGATTTGTTTAGTTTCCTCTTCAGGCAACCAGTAATAAGCATCTAGAATATCTTTAGACGCACGCGCAATATCATCATATAAACCGCCGTAACTATCTTCCTTATTTAATAAAGTAAGTAGCTCATTAGCCTCGGCCATTGCCTTTACAATGTCCTTGTTACCTATTTTATACAACATCGTATCTTGATGCTCTGACGGCATGATATTACCTTTTAAATAAGGTGTTTGCCATATTTGCATCATGTGATGTTTAGTCTGCTCATCTTCTGTGCGGAAGTAACATAATTCACCTTGTTCTAAAATCGTAAATCCATTACAAACGATAGGTGTTTTTACCGTTTGATCAATCACATTGTAAGACATCAAAACATACAATCCTTGTGCAGCATTGTAAAACACATACAAATGATCTTCACCATTAGGCGAAGCAATCTTTTGCTGGAATTTTAATTTTCCTGCATCGCTAGGAAATACGTTGTACTCACCAGTCTGTAAATAGTAACCACTTGGAAAAATGATTCCTTGTTCATCTGGTAACAGTACGGCAGCTTGTGCAATACTATCTATTTTTTCTACTTCTTTAATTTTGTGATTGTATACAAAATATCGCGGTTCTTCTTGAAATGGCTTGATCTCTAGAACAATCAGATTGCCTAAATCTGCATAACGATATTGTCCGTCATCTAGTGTCTGGTCGCGATGTTCTACATCTTCACGATAAATTCCCTGACCATCATCTGTATTATCTTCTACTTTGATGGTTAGATCTCCACCTATAGTTTCTACAAAAACCTTGTCTAGAATCGACACATGTCCATGAACTCCAGCACGCTGATTATCGCGTCCAGCTTCTTTCCACTGGAAACCATATTGTGCGGGAAAACGATATTCATGCTCACTACGATTGTCTACATATTGCAATTTACCATCAGCAATCAACCATTTAAAAGTTTTGATATCTGTAACAGAATCACTAAGCTGAAATACCATATGCAGGTAATTCCCCATAATGGCAAACTTGGAAAAAATCGTGTTGCGATAGTACTTGTAAAGGTTTTCAAAATCAGTCTTAAAGATGGGATCTTCAATTAGATTGAGTTTAGTTCCGCTTTCGCGAAAGCGTAACGCATCACCATCCACACCGTCACGATCAAACTCATAGATACTAAAAACATCACTCAATTGCATCTCAGTACGTAATCCCAGATGTACGTTGTATCCAAAGATGCTGTATGTACCGATGGTCACAATATCACAAGCGATACAGTTATTTTCTGTATTCACGCGGTCGTTTGCAATCAGTTGTGTTTCTAGCGAACCGAAGACCTTTTTACGTTCTTCATTAAGTGCATTAAGTCGTTGCTGCAAGTCATTTTTTTGCTTGAGCAAACGGCTCTGGATGATCTCGTAAGTTCCTGAATCTAGTTGGGTAGTGTTATTAGTATCTTTTTCTGCCATTGAAAAGTTCGTGGTTGATGGTTAATAATACCTCACAGATTTTCAAAATCCGTGAGGTATTCAATAGGTATAGCGGATAGTCCACCACTATTTTTTACTGAGAAAGAATAGAGTAGAACTCAAAAAATATCCTTAGATATCTCCCAGCTTTTTCCCAGAAAGTCCCATGCCTTTTGCCATGTTCAACAAGTTGCTCAGCATGTTTTTCTCATCGCCATCATTTGATTTACCGTGTAGGTTGTTCAAGATGTTTGCGATACTCAGGTTCTTAATATCCTCAGAGCTGATGTTGTACTTATCTGCAAAGTCTTTTACTTTATCTAGTAAATTACCTTTTACATCATCACTTCCTAGAATGGCATCTTTTACTTCAGTCACGGTTTCAGAATGATTTACTAATCTGTCGTAACCTTTGGCCTTAGTGATTTGACCGATGATTTGTTCAAAGAACATTGTTTCTCCACCTACGATATCAATCTTAGCCGCTTTCAATGCATCTCCTATTACTTGTGCTTGTGCATCAGCAATATCTTTCTGGATGTTGATTTCAGCAAGATCTACTTGAAGTTCTTTATCCAGACGTAGTTTGAACTCTTCGTGTTCTTTACCTACACCATCTAGTTTCTTCATAGCTTCAGCTTTCTCTTCAATTCCAGCAGCATCTGCAAGGGCTTTTTCTTTGATTACCTCTGCCTCAGCCAGTCCATCTTTACGTTTAGCCTCTGCTTTTGCAGCGATACCGCTTGCTTCAGCCTCTGCCTTTTTCTGGATGATGAGTGCGTCTACAATTCCTTGGCGCTCGCTAGCCTCAGCTTTTGCGTGCATTACTTGTGCTTCAGATAAACCTACGGTTGCTTCTTCCTTAGCAGTTGCCTCAGCAAGAATCTTACGAGCATCGGCTTCTTTTTCACTAGCTTCTTTCTTTGCCAGTGCTTCGATATTGATTTCTTCTGCTTGTTGGATGGCAGCTTGCTTAGATGCCTCGGCTGCTTTTGTAATGCGTATTAAATCATCTTGAGCTTTTGCTTCAGCATTTGTGATAGCAACTTGCTTAGCACGATCTGCGGTTTTGAAAGCCTCGATGTCTTTCATGTTTTCTTGCTCTTCTACCACACCTTTTTCAAGAACTACTCGATCTCTAATCACATCTTGAATGTTCTTTTTCTCTACCTCTACTACTTTCTCTTTCTCGATTTGAGCTAGAGTAACCACTCTTTCTCTCTCGGTAAGTTCCAGCATGCGGTCTTTCTCCACACGTTCAGTCTCAACTGCATTAGTACGTTGCTTATTCTTTTCTGCAACAATGATTTGACGTTGCATGTTTTCTTCAGCAACTTTTACTTTTTCTTCTGTAGCAATGCGAGCGGTTTCTGATTTCAGACGTTCTTCCTCGGCTACTTTAAGTGTCTCTGCTTCTTCGCGTGATTTGATGTTTGAAATCTCACGTTTTTGTTGTTCTTCTTTTTCGGCTAGTTGCTTATCTAGTTCTAGAATCGCTTCACGAGCCTCAACATCTTGTTTACGTATAACTTTCTCCTCATCACGCTTGATTAAGTTGGCTTTGATGTTTTGTGCAGCAGTAAGGTCAGTAATCTTCTTGATACCTTCAGCATCTAGGATATTATCTGGTTTTAAGTGAGAAACGCTGGTTTGCTCTAAAAAGTCAATCGCACAATCCTCAAGTGTATAACCGTTTAAGTCAGTACCGATAATGTCCACAATCTCATCACGAAACTCGCGACGTGCCTCATATAAATCGATAAATTCAAATTTCTTACCTACGGTTTTCAATGCCTCAGAGAACTTTGCTTCAAAAAGATCCTCTAGCGTTTCTTTACGAGAGGCACGAGCCACGCCTATGGTTTGTGCTACTTTCTTAATGTATTCTACCTCGTTATTCACACGCACGAAAAACGCTACTTTAATATCGGCTCTCATGTTGTCTTTACAGATCAGTCCTTCAACACCCATACGCTCGATCTGGATCTTCTTTACAGAAATATCCATAGTCTCCACACGGTGGAATACTGGTACGACATAAAGTCCTTTGTCTGTAGCGACTTTAGTACCTCCAAAACCAGTACGCACCAGCGCCTGACCTTGATGTACTTTTTTGTAAAACATCGCGATAATTGCGAAGTAAACAATTACAAGAAATAGAAAAATACCTACTCCTGTTACAATGATTCCTAATGTTCCGTCCATAGTTTTTGTTTGGTTTTTGTTGTTTTTATTAATTCTGTTTTGTTTGCTTTATTGATTATTAGTGGTTTTTTCAATATAATCGATGGCGCAGTTTTCTAATGTGAAACCATTTAAATCTGTTCCTATATTTTGTATTACCAGATCTCTATAATTATTACGTGAATCTATTAGCGTTTCAAAAGTATATTGTCTAGCTACTGCTTTTAGTGATTCGATAAATTTAGCCGAAAATAATTCTTTCAAATGTTCTTTGTTGGATGCATTTTCAACGCCAATAGTATGCGCCACTTTTTTAATGAATTCAAGCTCATTATTAATACGCATTAAAAAGGAAGCCTTGATATCAATTCTGACATCATCTTTTGTTATCAGGTTATTGTTATCTAAAAGCTCCACTCTTATACTTTTAGAAGTCATATCAAGAATCTCATAAGTATGAAATGACGGAATCACATAAATCCCTTTAGAAATAGCCACTTTAGTACCACCTAAGCCATTGCGAATAATGGCATTTGCCGTTGGTACTTTTTTATAAAACAATTTAATAATCAAAAAATAAATACAAACTTGAAATATCAAAATCGCTATAAGAGTAATGACAATAGGTATGATTCCTTCCACGATTTAAAGTTGATTAATCTTATTATTATTTGAACCCATCTTTTTTATGCCTTACTCACTAAAAAATAATTCTTATCGTCTGATTGCTTGATGATGAGCACGCTTTCGCGAAAGCGTAATTCTGATCCATCTAAAGATTTTACATAAATACTCATCACGTTACCATCTGCCATGACCTCTGCATTTCCTAATTTATCTCCAGAAATGGTAGATAAAAGTAAGGCTTCACGACCTAAAAAGTCTACTGCTTTGTCTCCATCTTTATTCAAATTTTTGAAAAATGATTTGAAAGGCGTGGTGATTACTTTAGTCAGAATTAATGCTGGTATAAACGCCGCAAGTACGATTACAAATCCGAATGTGTTGTCATAACTGCCAGTGATTGATGTTGTAAGAACAGAAATTATCCACCACAGGAAAATCCAAAAGGTAAACGTAAACATGAATGGTAGACCTACAAAATTGAAATAGATCAAAAAGACTTGCCACCACTTGAGTTTACGCGTGCGCTTATTAACGACGTGCTCGCGATCAACTTCAGCATTTGCAACGTCCTGGAAATCCATATTTCCTCCTTCAATACCGGTGTCTAGATCAACATCTGCATCGATATCTATGTCTATGTCAACATCTACGTCCAGGTCAAAATCAATTCCCGTAATCATCGTGGCAAGCCAGTAGAGTATAAGAATGATTAACAACACGGTAAGTGTGATGTTTACTTCAGAGAATAATATGTTGAAATAGTTTTCCAATGGTTAGTGTTTAATGGTTAAAAGCTTCTGTCACACTGAGCTTGTCGAAGTGCGACGCTAACAAAGTCAATTGACGATAAATCGTCTTCGAAAAGCTCAGACTGACAATTTAACTCGTAAAAAAGTCAAAGATATTACTCAATGCTCCTGTGTTGGCTTTATAAAACTCTGTGTATTTGCAACGTGTGCAAGCTACGTAAGAGAATTTCTTGTTCTGTACGTCAAAAATTTTTGAAAGCGTGCCGCCAGTAGCGCGCATTTCTCCGGTTTCATAATCGTGATGACCGCATTTAACACATTTATAATTTATGTTGCCCATGCTTATGCCTCATCTTTTTTAATGCCTAATTGCTCTTTAAGCTTTGCTAGGTCATTGTCCAGTTTAGACTCAGACATATCTGCTGCGGCATCAATTTCATCGTCTACCGACTTGGTTGTTTTAGCTAGATCTCCATAAGCCTCTGCAAGAGCCTCGTCTTGAGCGACTTTTTCTTTCATACGCTCGAGCATGCTTACGGTTCCTGTGCTGTCTAATTCTGCCATTTGTTTATTGACGTTTTTAGTAGCATCACTCACTTTTACGCGAGCTTTGAGAGTTTTAAGTTCGTTTTCCCAGTTGGTAATATTTCCTTTGATGGTTTCAATAGTTTCTTTTAACTGAGCAACGTTTTTATCAAACTTTTCTGTGTCTGCAGCAGCGCGGTTTGCGTGTTGTTGCGCTTCTTCTTTTTTGGCAAGAGCTTCTTTAGCCAGGCGATCTGCTTCATCAACTGGCATGTCGCCAGAATGTGCTTTTTTGAGAATCAACATAGCTTTAGATTCATAATCTTTAGCTTTTTCTTGGTGCTCATCTCGCTCATTTTTAGAGCGTATAGCAAGGGCTTTTACTTGAGCCATGGCTTCTACGCTTTTATTAAGATCTGCTTTCATATCACGTATGCCTTGTTCGGTCATGGTGATTGGGTCTTCTAGGTTATCTACTGCTTTGTTAGCTTGAGCTTCTCCTATTTTAAATATTCTTTTAAATATGTTCATAGCGTTAAGTTTTAATATTTTGAAAATTTGATAATGTTATCAGAGTACTCACTCATTAATAAACTTAATGAGTTGAGAGTACCTTCTAACTCGTTAAGGTCTAAGTTTTCTATTTGAAGTGTGTCTCTAAAAATGACCTTAGATCCACTTTCGTCCAGTACAAATGCACCGTGAATGATATCTCGGTTTTTTTGAAGTAGACTTTTGAAAACTTCTTCGTTTTTATTGTTGATTTTAAAAATGTATTGCTCCATTATTAAAATAGGTGGCGCGATTCCTAAAATCATGTTTTTAACTCCAGCATTTTCTTTTTCGATCACTAAAATCCCATTTTGAGGATTTTCTCTGATGATGTCAAAATCTAGCTGTAATAAGTATTCTTTAATAGTATTGAAGTAATTATTCATAGGTATTTATTGGTAGGTTTAATATTACGAAAAAGGAACTTCTTATCCCACTAAAAATCGCAGCGCGATGTCTGCAACGTAAATCATTAAGAGTATCATAATTGAAGTTTTAAAGTTATTGGTTTCAAATTATTTTGAATCATTAAAAGACAACGGCCTATTGATCTTGAAATGCTCAAAATTTGAGTATACTATACATTAATTGGTTAGATTATTAAAGTATTACTCAAAATATTAGCTTAACACAATCTATTTTGCTAATATTGTTAGTGTAAATATACACAAATATTTTTAATTGCAAATAAAATTAGCAAAATAATGTCATTTTTCGGTAAAAACATAAAAAAAATTCGTGGTATTAAAAGTTTGAGTCAACAGGCATTTGCAGACCTATTCGACTTAAAGAGAGGTACTTTAGGTGCTTATGAAGAAGGTCGTAGCGAGCCTAAGATAGAGACGATAATTAAAATTGCTAATTATTTTAGCATATCGATAGATGACATACTAACTGCAGAATTAACCGTAAATCAGTTATTAAGATTTAATGATCGCTTAACCTTAACGCCAGAAGAATTAGAGCGTGAGCAATTTGCTCAAGTGCCATGTATCACTGAAAAGCTAGCCGACGATTATATTGAGTATTTTGATAATCAGTCTTTTATAGATGATATGCCTCGTCTTACCTTGCCTATTAACACTGAGAAAGATTTTAGGGCTTATACGGTTACTAATTTAGAAATGACCAGCCACGATAAAGGTTTATACCCTAAAGATGTAGTAGTAGGTGAAAAAGTACCTCATAAAGTAGTCAAGAAACTAAATAACGGCACAATAGTCCTGGCCGTCACAGAGCAGGAGCTTATTTTAAGAAGGTTATATGTCACTGCAGATGGTCTTGTGCTTAGAGCTGATCATAAAAATATTGATGATCATACCATAACTGTTAACGATCTCAATGAGTTATGGCGTGTACGTTATGTGTTTTTCCGTCGTATTCCAGATTTTTCAGATAGTATGGAAGATAAAATGGCTTTTCTAGAAGCGCAGATGAAGGAGTTGAGGAATTCAATATAATTTCAAAAAAAGCCAAGTGTTCTACTTGGCTTTTTTGATTGAGAAATAATTCCGTGATTTATTCCTTGATCCATTTAAAAGTTTTACTTGCTCCATTTTGAGAAAGTGTTACCATGTATAAGCCTGGTGCTATGTTAGGTTTTGTAACTTCTGAATCCCTTAAAATTGTATTGATGATTTTTTTACCTGTTAAGGTATAGATAGTTACAGTAGCATTAGTGTCAACCAAGCCTATGAAGCTTAAAGATTGTGATGGATTTTGAGTTAAACTTACATTGTTGAGCAAAAAAGATTCTTCTCCTAGTGTAGTTATTTCAACACAATCAGACAACTGAGTACATCCATTAAACGTGATTTCGGCAGCATAAAATCCTACCGCTACAGGCACATATGTGGATGAAGTTGCTCCAGCTATAATAGCACCATCTGAACATCTCACCCAGCGATAAGTTGCTCCAGATTGTTGAGCAGTTAAAATCCCACTACTTTCAGTGACTTCAGTATTAATTACACTGGAAAGCATGGATGGTCCAGAAACCCAGTTTGAATTTGATCCTGTTAATGAAAAACCATTTAATGTTCCATTAGCAGCTCCTGATTCATCTGGGACCATTATGACTGAAGAATTTGAACTGCTAGCAATACCTTCATTAAATTGATAATAGGCTACTAGTCCAGGACTTGTTGTACAAACTTCACTATTCATATTTGTCATAATTTCTGTCGGAGTCAATGCGACATTCCATATTCTCACCTCATCAATTTCACCATCAAAGCGTAGTGCGCCTCCTCCAGGAACTCTATGTCCCATTCTAAGGTCTGTGAATCCACTTGGAGTGTTTACAGTAGATAAATTCGCCGTTCCTTGTTGTACTCCATTCACATAAATAAAACCGGTTCCATTGTCTAATACAAATGCAACATGTGTCCACTGTCCTTCGGTAACTACACTTGTTGCACTAGACATATTTGCATTTGTTCCACCGGATGTAAAATTTAATCCTCTATTTCCATTTACTACAAAAGTATTACGAGACCCGACTGCATTGCGTCCATAGTCAAGTATGCAAAGGTTAGATGAAACTGCACCTGGTCTCACATTTATCCAAGCTTCAAAAGTTCGATTACTATTGGATAAAACCCCTGGAAAACTTGTTTGAACTCCATCATCTACCCCATCAAAATTGAGTGCGTTTTGAGTTTGCGCAAGTAATGTACTTGTTCCTAATAATAGAATAAAAAAGAGTAATGATTTTCTCATGATTTGCTGGTTTTGAGTTAGTCGATTTTTGTTCTTAAATTTATTGACTTAATTCTGCATTTTGCTAGACATTATGTCTGGTTTAGTAAAGATTTAAATAGTCAGTTAGAAAATCATAATAGTAAAATAATATTATAATAACTCACAAAAAAAATATTTATACTAGAGTAAGTTTCTAAAAAGAAATAAAATTAATAAAAAAAAAGTTAATATGTTGCGTTTTCACGAAAGCGTCATTACTGTTGTCTTTTTTTCAAATTCATGATTATGCGTGCTTTACTACTCTTATGTTCTATTCTTATTGCGATGACGTCGTGTCGAGATGCTTATGAAGAAGTAGTCTTTATTGAAATTAAGAATGTAAAAATTAAAAATGCCACAAGTGAGTTGGTGCAACTAAGTGGTGACTGTACACTTTTTAATCCTAATCCGGTGGGATTAGATCTAACTAAGGCCAAATTTGATGTTTATGTTAACGGACGTAAAACAGCAGAAATTAATCAAGACCTTGATGTCAAAATGCCTGCTAATCAAGAATTCATTTTACCGTTAAATGCAACGATGTCACCAAAGGATTTCTATGGCGAGAAAGGTCGTGGATTATTGGATGCTACTTTACAAATTTTAGTCAAGCAAAAAGTGGATATTAAATACAATGGTAGTATTCGGGCAGGAAAAGGTGTCGTAACTTTTGAAGTTCCTGTGGTAGATAGCTTAGAGGTGCCTGTAAAGGTTTTCTAAGATTATATATTCTTAAAATCTGCCTCAAATTCTTCTAGACTAATCGCGTTTTCGACACGGTAATTGCCTATAGCAGTACGTCTTAAAGCACTTAAATGACCACCATTATTTAATGCTTTACCATAATCGTGCGCCATTGATCTTATGTAAGTCCCTTTACTACATGCTATTCTAAAATCAACTTTAGGAAGTTTAATTTGAGTTAATTCAAATGCTTGAACATTCACCTCACGCTCCTTTATTTCAGTAGTTTCACCTGCACGTGCTAGTTCATATAGTCTTTTACCATCCTTTTTAATGGCTGAGTATATAGGTGGCTTTTGCATGATATCACCAGTAAATTGATTCGTTGTCTGAATCAGGTTCTCTTCTGTGAGCTCACTTATTGGAAAACGATTATCAATTTCTGTTTCTAGATCATAACTAGGTGTTGTCGCCCCTAAAGTTATGGTTCCAGTATATTCTTTTTCTTGTGCTTGATACACATGAATATTCTTTGTCTCTTTACCTGTGCATATGATAAGAAGTCCGCTAGCTAACGGGTCTAAAGTTCCAGCATGCCCAACTTTAATTTTCTTAATTCCATATTCTTGTTTGATCAACCATCTTATTTTGTTAACCACTTGAAAAGAAGACCAACCTAGAGGTTTGTCAATTAACAGTACCTGACCTAATTGATAAGGATTAGTTACGGGTTTTTGATTAGGATCCATAATGGTTAACCGTTAAAAACTCCAGCTGCAATAGCAATTAGTCCTACCGCAAAACAGTAGTATGAGAAGTAATGCAGTTTTGCCTTACGTACTAAGGAAATCATCCATGTACAGGCTATCAATCCAGTAACAAAGGCTGCAATAAAACCTATAAGTAATGGCATGCTCGCACTGCTTTCCATCGATATGTCACCGCTCATAATGTCTTTGGCTATCTTACCAAAGATTAACGGCACAACCATTAGAAAAGAGAAGCGTGCAGCTTTTGTGCGATCATTACCTAATAAAACACTAGTTGATATAGTTGCGCCACTGCGAGATATACCTGGCAACATGGCGATCGACTGAGAAATACCTATAAGAATAGCGTCTTTCCAGCCTATGTTTTTTCCTGTGTTTTTAGCTTTCCCAGCAAGAAATAATAGTAATCCAGTGACGATAAGCATACAGCCTACTAATACAATATTACCGTTGAATAGAGCTTCTAATTGTTCTTCAAAAAATAGTCCTACGATTACAGCTGGGATCATAGATAAGATAATCTTACCCGCAAAAATCATATCTTCTTTCTGACCAGAAAAAATACCAGCAAGTAAATTAAAAATATCTTTTCTAAAAACAATAATGGTACTCAATGCAGTAGCAAAATGTAGTACTACAGTAAATAATAAGCTCTCTTCAGGTACAGAATTGTCACCTAAAATGGCTTTTCCTAATTCTAAATGGCCACTAGATGAAACTGGTAAGAACTCTGTAAGACCTTGTATAACACCTAGAATCAATGCATCTAACCACTCCATTATTTATCTGGATTTAAGAGAATAGCATACATCTCTATCCCAAATCCTAAAAGAACTAAGGTAGGTGCTAGCCTTATCCTGCGCCATGAAAAAATAGCTTCATTAAAAACCTCTGGATTATCACTACCACCACCAGACATTAAGGCAAATCCAGTAATAATAACGACAAGACCTATAATCATCCACATATAATTTTTCTTTTTAAAGATAAATTCAAAACGTGGTTTTATATTTTCTTCAACAACAGGTGAAGCTTCCCTTTCCGGAGCTTTTTGTTGTGATTCTTTAATTCTTCCTTGCTTCATGGTTGACTTTTTAATTTCAAATGCTTTTGTGTTACTGAGCTTCCTGAATTGAAACTGATAGCTGATTTTTAAAAACTACAACTTAATTAGTAATACAGCTCATCAGTCCTTAGGTTCAAGTAACGCGTTGTTGCAAAAAACGTACTTAATAAACTAATTAAAACTCCGAACACTAATACACCTACAAAAAGGATTGCTAGCATTTTATAATTCTTTAATATCTCTAACTCTGGAATCAGTCCATTCATCCAGTATACCACGCCTGCCAGTGCAATTAAAGCGAGGATAGCACCTATCAATCCTAGTTTTACACTAGTCCAAATAAAAGGTTTGCGTATAAAACCTTTGGTCGCACCTACCATTTGCATGGTTTTAATTGTAAATCGCTTTGCATAGACCGATAGCCTGATGGAGCTGTTGATCAATAAGAAAGAAATCAAAACAAAAATACCTGCAATAACCAGCATCCAAAAAGTGATTCTTTTCACATTTTCATTTAACAATGACACCAGTGGTTTATCATACTGTACTTCTTGCACATAATCTTTTGCCGCTAGATCTTGCGCGATTTGTTCAATTTCTCCATCGGTAACAAAGTTGGCATTCAAGCGCACATCTATAGAATTAGGTAATGGATTAAAACCATCTAGATTTGCGATAAAATCTTCTCCTAGATCATCTACCAGTTTTTTTGCGCCTTCTTCTGCAGGAACATAAATGGCGCTTTTAGTATAATTTGCCATCTGTAATGTTTTCTCTAACTGTCGCATTTCTACCTCTTTTGCAGTGTCTTTAAAATAGATAGACATAGGTACCTGCTCACGGAAATGGTCTGCAATTTGCTGGCTGTTTAAAAGGAAAAAGCCCATGATTCCTAGTAAAAACAATACTAGAAATACACTTATCACCACCCAAAAGTAGGAGCTGAACAATCGTCTTTTTTGATATCTCTCGTGTGATGCCATGCAGTTAATAACAGAATTTATCGTGTCACAAAAATAATAAAGTAAATGAGCTACTGACGATTACAACGCTATAAGTTTCGGCATTGTTGTAAACACCCTATTTTTGCTCTTTCATAAGACTATAAAATGACGCATTACGATCACAAATCTATAGAAGCAAAATGGCAAAAACATTGGGCTGCTAATAAGACTTTTAAAGCAACAAATAACTCCGGTAAACCTAAATTCTATGCACTCGATATGTTTCCATATCCTAGTGGTGCTGGGCTACACGTAGGGCATCCGTTAGGTTATATCGCTAGTGATATCGTGTCTCGTTATAAGCGTCACAAGGGTTTTAATGTTTTGCACCCTATGGGTTATGATAGTTTTGGACTACCTGCAGAGCAGTATGCGATACAAACTGGTCAACATCCTGCAGAGACTACTAAAACAAATATTGAAGGAGGAACTGATAAGTCTGGAAACAAGATTGCGGGTTATCGCAATCAGATGGACCGTATCGGTTTTAGTTTTGACTGGGATCGTGAGGTAAGAACTTCTTCGCCAGACTATTATAAATATACACAAGAGATTTTTATCATGCTTTTTGACAGCTGGTATGATAATGATGCAGATAAGGCACAACCTATTAGTTTGTTAGAATCTCGCTTTCGCGAAAGCGGAAACAGCAACATCAACGCTGCCACAGACGAAGATTTGAAACAATTCACTGCTGCAGAGTGGAACGCGTTTACAGAAAAAGAGCAACAGGAGATATTGCTTGATTATAGATTAACTTTTCTTGCAGATACGGAAGTAAACTGGTGTCCAGCACTAGGAACTGTACTTGCAAATGATGAAATCGTCAATGGCGTTTCGGAACGTGGTGGACATCCTGTAGTACGCAAAAAAATGCGCCAGTGGATGATGAGAATTAGCGCGTTTGCAGAGCGTTTATTAACAGGTCTAGAAGGATTAGACTGGGCAGAATCTATCAAAGAAATACAACGCAACTGGATCGGGAAATCGGTAGGTGCGATGGTTTCTTTTAAGTTGAACGAACATAAGATTGACGTTTTTACAACCAGACCTGATACCATTTACGGAGTAACGTTCATGACACTAGCTCCAGAGCATGAATTAGTCGACCAAATCACTACTGCGGCACAAAAAGACGCGGTAGAAGCCTACAAAAAAGCAACGGCAGCACGTTCAGAAAGAGAACGCATGGCCGATGTGAAGACTATTTCTGGTGTCTTTACTGGAGCATATGCCACGCATCCTTTAAGTGGTGAACCTGTGCCAGTATGGATAGGTGATTATGTTTTGGCTGGTTATGGTACTGGTGCTGTAATGGCCGTACCATGCGGTGATGAGCGTGATCATGCATTTGCCAATTATTTTGCTGGTCAAGAAGGAATGCCTGCTATCAAAAACATTTTTGATGGTGTGGATATATCTGAAGAAGCATATGGAGCAAAAGATAAAACACCTCTTTGCAATAGTGATTTCTTAAACGGAATGAGCTACAAACAAGCGATGTACACAGCAATCCAAAAGCTGGAAGAAATAGGTGCTGGAAAAGGAAAAACCAATTACCGATTGCGTGATGCGGTATTTTCTAGACAGCGCTATTGGGGTGAGCCGTTCCCAGTCTATTATAAGGATGGTTTACCACAAATGATAGATCGCAAGCACTTGCCTATCGAGTTGCCAGAAGTAGATGAATATTTACCTACAGAAGATGGCGCGCCACCATTGGGTCGTGCAACAACTTGGAGCTGGTGTACGAAGGAAAACAAAGTGGTTTCTAATGATGACGATCGTGATTGTGTGTATCCATTAGAATTGAACACCATGCCAGGTTGGGCAGGAAGTTCTTGGTACATGTTCCGTTATATGGATGCTAACAATGAAAACGAGATGTTCTCTGCAGAAGCACAAGAATATTGGAACAATGTAGATTTATATATAGGTGGTAGCGAGCATGCAACCGGTCACTTATTGTACAGTAGATTTTGGGTAAAGTTATTACATGATTTAGGTAAAGTAACAGTAGAAGAGCCTTTCCAGAAGATGATTAATCAAGGGATGATACTTGGTGAGAGTGCTTTTGTTACACGCGTTAATAATATGGTTTCTTTAAGAGATTCTATAAAAAGACCAGAATTAAGTTTAACTGATGCGGTAAAAGAAAGTACGATTAGAAGATTAAAACTTTCTAATCAGTATTACATTTCAGATTTTGGTAATAAAGAAGAAAGAGAAGCTTTGAGGCAAATAATCTTAAATGATTTGATTAAGGAATATCCAAATGAAACCGAATGGGAAAATACAGAAAACTTTTTACACTTTTATGTAGACGTTATTCCAGCTAATGTTGAATTTGTGAATCGAGACAACGAATTGGATATCAGTGCGTTTAAAAACTGGAGAAATGATGCCAAGAATGCAGTATTTTATTCTTCTAAAGACGGAACTTTCAAAGTCTCTAGAGAAGTTGAAAAAATGTCCAAGTCAAAATACAACGTAGTAAGTCCAGATGATATTTGTGATCAGTATGGAGCAGATACTTTGCGTTTGTACGAGATGTTTTTAGGTCCACTAGAGCAAGCAAAACCATGGAATACCGCAGGTATTACCGGAGTTTACGGTTTTATGAAAAAGCTGTGGAAACTGTATCATAATGATGCTGGTTTTTCAGTGAGTGAAGAAAAAGCGTCACCAGATAGTATGAAAACCTTACACAAGACCATTAAAAAGGTACAAGATGATATTGAAAACTTCTCTTTTAATACGAGTGTAAGTAGTTTTATGATTGCGGTTAATGAGTTAACTGCTCAAAAATGCAACAGTCGTGAAGTTTTAGAACCGCTTGCTGTTCTTGTGTCGCCATACGCACCACATATTGCTGAGGAATTATGGTCACTATTAGGTCACAAAGAGTCTATTAGTGAAGCGCCGTTCCCAGTTTTTGATGAAAAGCATCTAGTAGAAAGTAGCAAAACCTATCCAATCTCTTTTAATGGTAAAATGAAATTTACATTGGATTTACCGGTAGACGTTTCAAAGGACGAGTTGGAGAAAATGGTTTTGGAAAACGAGAAAGTACAACAACAATTAGAAGGTAAACAAATACGTAAAACGATTATTGTACCTGGTAAGATTGTGAATTTTGTAGTGGGATAATTGATAGAGAAACTTAACAAAATCGACTGTTGTATTACCGTAATGTTATGATTATGAGGTTTCGTGCGATAAATCTTTAATAAGTATCGAGCTGTTTTATTGAAAAGTGTATATTTGTTTTATTCCAAATTGTTAATTTTTGTTAAATTAGCAGTTGTTTTAAAATATAGTTCCCCTAAATATTAATAAATTACATAAAATGAAAAATATAAAATTAATAGCTTTAATCGCATTTTTAACTTTGTCTATGACAGCTGTGGCTCAACCAGGATTTGTAGAAGATGTTCCTGATGCAGCACCGATTCCAGGTATTGCACTTGCTATAGCGGCTGCTGTTGGTATTGGTTTTGTGAAATTGAAGCGCAAAAAGTAAATATATTTTTCTATGATATAAAAAAGGAACCCAAATTGGGTTCCTTTTTTGTGTTTAAGAAGTACGCTTTCGCGAAAGCGTAGAGACGCAATTCTTCATAAATCATAAATATCTTTGAAAGCATTTAAATTCCTTTGCCACAAAGCTGTTGTAGGGTATCTTTGCAAACCTTTAAAATCAACTATTTAAAACAGTTTTTTGACAGAAGTAAATGCCATAGAAAAATCACCGAGCATGGTGAGAAACTTGATAGAAATTACAAAGCCACGATTATCTGTAGTAGTGGTGTTTTCTTCTATTGCAGGTTATTTTTTAGGTGCTGAAGTTTATGATTGGAAAGTTATATTGATGCTCATAGTAGGAGGCTATTTTTTAGTAGGTTCTTCAAATGTTTTTAATCAAATTATAGAAAAAGATCTTGATGCGTTGATGAAAAGGACGCGCAATAGGCCATTACCTACAGGACGTATTAGTGTGCCTGCAGCTTGGGCTTATGGTTTAATAATGGCATTAAGCGGTATTTATATACTGTATCTCATCAATTTTGCCACTGCATTTTTCGGTGCGTTAAGTATCGTTTTGTATGCAGCAGTTTACACTCCTTTAAAAACCAGAACACCTCTTTGTGTATTTGTAGGCGCTTTTCCGGGAGCTATTCCTTACATGCTAGGTTGGGTCGCGGCGAGCGGTAATTTTGGTATAGAACCAGGTACTTTATTTATGTTGCAGTTTTTCTGGCAATTTCCTCACTTTTGGGCGATAGGTTGGATGCTGGAAGACGACTATAAGGCAGGTGGTTTTAAAATGTTGCCTACTGGTGGAGCAAATAAAGGTACTGCGGTACAAATTATATGGTATACCGTCTGGACAATTTCTATATCATTAATTCCAGCCTTCGGTGTGACGGGAAGTCTTTATATGACTTGGGTTAGTGCTGTAATAGTAGGGTTATTAGGGCTGTGGTTTTTATACTATGCGATAAAACTTTTTAAAGAACGTACCAATCAAGTCGCTAGAAAATTAATGCTAGTTAGTGTTAGTTATATTACACTGATTCAAATCATATATGTGGTTGATAAATTTTTAAGATAAACGATGGAAGAGATAGAATTAACGCACGATGAGAAGATAGCACGTTCCAAAAAACAAATGATGTGGTTTGGGATTGTGAGTCTAATAATGATGTTTGCTGGGTTGACAAGTGCTTATGTGGTGAGTCGCGGCCGCAAAGATTGGGTAGAAATAGAGTTGCCAGAAGAGTTTTTCTGGAGTACTGGTGTTATTTTATTAAGTAGTCTCACGTTGTTTTTAGCAAAGAAATCTATTCTTAATAGTAATAAAAGTGCCGCAACCATACTTACTGTGATAACTTTTATCTTAGGTAGCATCTTTGTTTTTATGCAATTTGCTGGCTTTGATAGTCTCGTAAGTGAAAAAATATTTTTAACTGGAGAAGGTAGTAGTGTTAATGCTTCTTTTATATATGTAATCGTCGTGGCGCATTTAGCACATATTGCTGCTGGGCTTATTGCGTTGTTAGTCATGACTATACGTATGTTACAAGGAAAATATTCTCCAACAAATATTTTAGGTTTTGAATTAGGTGCCGTATTTTGGCACTTTGTAGATGTGTTATGGATATATCTACTATTATTTTTAGTGTTTGCTAAAGACATTTTTTAGAGTACTTTTGCAGCACATTATTTTTAATTAAAGATTATGGATACAACAGTAGCTCCTACTGGTACCGAAGGGCAAACTTGGGGTGGTGGATCAAATCCTCTCAAGGCTAGTTATGGTAAAATGATGATGTGGTTTTTCATCCTATCGGATGCATTGACCTTTTCAGGGTTTCTTGCCGCTTACGGTTTCTCAAGATTTAAATTTATAGAAGAATGGCCTATCGCAGATGAGGTGTTCAATCACTTCCCATTTATGCATGGGACTGATGCACCTATGTTCTATGTGGCGCTCATGACTTTTATTCTTATTGGTTCATCGGTAACGATGGTTCTAGCGGTAGATGCTGGTCATCATATGGACAAGAAAAAAGTTTCTTTCTATTTATTGCTCACTGTAATCGGTGGTTTAATCTTCGTAGGTTCTCAAGCATGGGAATGGAAAAACTTTATCAACGGTGAGTATGGTGCAGTAAAGACTAAAGGAGGAAAGATTCTTCAATTTACTGATGCTGAAGGATCTCGCGTAGCTCTTCATGAATTTGTCACGGTTGGAGAACGTCCTGTCGATGCATTAGCTAATAATGAAGGTATTTGGTATCAATCAGATGACCCTATTGGTTCAACATATACGATTGACGAAGTGAGAAAAGGCTTTGCAGCAAATCCTGACCTTAGAATTAGAACACAAGTTTTACAAGTAGATGCTGAGACTGGCGCTTCTCACAAAACGATGTTGTCTAGAGAAGAGTCATTGTTCAAACTGAATAATCAAGCAGTTGGTGTGGTAGAAGGAGCTAATCTTTCTGAAAATGAATATGGAGCACCATTATTTGCAGACTTCTTCTTCTTTATTACTGGATTTCACGGTTTCCACGTATTTTCTGGAGTTGTTTTTAACTTGATTATATTTTTCAACGTACTTCTAGGTACTTATGAAAGAAGAGGTAGTTATGAAATGGTAGAGAAAGTTGGTCTTTACTGGCACTTTGTAGATTTAGTTTGGGTATTTGTATTTACATTCTTCTACCTAGTATAATTTTTTAAGATATTAAAATGGCAGATCACGCAGCACATACTGACGGACACGCAGAACACAAATTAGAGATCTTTAGAGGTCTTGTGAAGTTCAAATCTAACACCCAAAAAATATGGGGTGTACTAATATTTCTTTCTTTAATAACGATTGTTGAGGTAATTCTAGGTTACATAAAACCAGACTCTTTAAATGGTCATATATTAGGATTGAAAATATTAAACTGGATATTTATAATCCTTACTTTAGTAAAAGCTTATTACATTACTTGGGATTTCATGCACATGAGAGACGAAGTTAGTGGATTGCGTAGAGCTGTAGTATGGACTGGAGTATTCTTAATTATTTACCTTATTGCAATATTACTTGTGGAAGGAGAATATATTTATCAAGTTTATAAAAATGCAGCTGTAAGTTTTGACTTCTAATGCATACTAAATGAATACATTATTAAGGACGGTTTTTCCGTCCTTTTTTATACCATAACATGTCAGATTTCCCAAAGGCCGAAGGAATTAAACAAACCAGCGAATTTTCTAAAAAATTCGTTATTGTGGTTTTATTTGCATTACCATTAGTAGCGTATCTTTTTTTTCTAAATGGAGAGCATCACTTTGAAACCTTACCTGTAGTGACAAAAAATGTACAGGAAATTGACCAGTTTGAGATCATTCAAGGTAATGCAACACAATTAAAAGATAGTGTTACAATTATTACATTTTTAGGCGATAATCCATATGATCGTTTAGGTTATGTCTCTAATCTTAATGAGAAGATATACAAGAAATTCCACGGCTTCGATACCTTTCAAATGATAAGCATTATTCCAGAGTCTGGTGTGGATGATATAGAACAGATTGTTGAGCAAATGGGTGAAACCACAGATTTACAAGACTGGCATTTTTTAAAAGGAAATGATTTACAAGTTCAAACTTTATATAATAGCTTTAAAACAAATGATGCTTTGAATAAAGATTTATCATCAGACTATGCTTTTGTTATCGACTTAGATAGGAATTTAAGAGGTCGCGATGATGATGAAATAGAGGAAGATGGTGTTGTTTATGGTTATAATACAAAAACGGCAGCACAACTCAATAAAAGAATGATTGATGACATGCGAGTGTTATTAGCAGAGTACCGTTTTGCTTTCAAAAAAAATAGAGATCAAAAAATTCAAGAAGATGAGTAAGTCTAAAGATACTCCGTATTATATAGGATTGGGAATCATCGTTATCATTTTCGGCTATTTTGCCGTAACTAATGTGGTCCATTATATTAATAAAGATAAAGTTGTGGATAGCAATCGTTCTGAAGATCGTGAACCAGTGGCTGACAAGTTTCTTAAAAAATTTAATGAGGTTCCTTCTTTTGAGTTAATCGATCAACATGGTGATACGATCACGAATGAAACTATGAAAGGAAAAGTATATATCGTAGACTTTTTCTTTACATCATGCCCAACAATATGTGCTCCTATGAGCCACAATTTAAAAACGGTACAAAACAGATTAAAGAGTCATTCAGATTTTAAAATATTATCTGTTAGCATTGATCCTGATTTTGATACGCAAGAGGTGCTTAAAAACTATGCTAATAGACACGACGCTATTGATGGATTATGGCACTTTGCTCGCGGTGATAAAGCAGCTACATTTAAACTAGCCCGAGAAGGCTTCAGCGCTTATGTAGGAGAAAGTAAAGATTCTTTGATAAAATTTGAGCATAGTGGTAACTTTGCTTTAGTAGATAGAGATGGTGTTATAAGATCACGTAAAGATCCTTATGGCAACTGGATGATGGTTTATAACGGTGTTGAAGAGAACGGTATAGAGCCACAACTAAAAGAAATAATTGAAGACGCACAAACACTTTTAAATAAGTAATATGAGTACCCTAGAAAAAAAAGGACCAGCTATAATTATCACGATATCTATATTAGTACCACTAGTAGTAGTGCTATTAATGTTAATGCCAGAGAGATACAATTTTCTAGGTGTTGAGTCAGGATTGTTCCCTCTATTCCATGCAGTGATTAATGGAATGACGGCAATATTATTATTTACCGGTTTCAGATTAATTAAAAGCGGAAATAAAATAGCGCACAGAAAAGTGATGACTACCGCATTTATTCTGTCCGCAATATTCTTAGTAAGTTATGTGATTTCTAAAATCAGTAATGAGCCTGTTCCTTATCCAGAAGAAGCTTCCTTAAGGTTTGTATACTTATTTATATTAATAACCCATATTGTATTATCTGGAATTATTTTACCATTGGTGCTTTATACTATGTATTTTGCTTGGACTCAAAAATTTGAAAAGCATAAAAAAATTGCTCGATGGACTTTTCCTATCTGGATGTATATTGCAATCACTGGCGTATTAGTTTATCTATTCATGTTTCCATATTATTAAAAATGAAAAAGACATTATTATTATTTATCGTACTTTTTTATTCCGCTTTCGCGAAAGCGCAATGCGCCATGTGTCGTGCAGTAATTGAAAGTGGTGGAGACACAAAAGCTGCCGAAGGCTTGAATAATGGAATCACATATTTAATGATTTTCCCGTATATTTTAGTAGGTGGGATTATTTATCTCGTTTATCGTTCGACGACTAAAAAAAGTTGAATTAACATTTAATTATCATTTATTGCTGTAACATCTTATGAAATTTATGGTCTTAGTAATTAAGCTTGCTTTACAGCTCGTTTAGAAACACTAGCCATGATTGAAATAAAGGACCTGCATAAATCCTATAGCACAGGAAATAATTCATTACACGTACTAAAAGGAATTAACTTTTCTGTGAAGGAAGGTGAGTTAGTGTCTATCATGGGCTCTTCTGGATCTGGTAAATCAACCTTGCTTAATATTTTAGGAATGTTAGATGAGGCAGATCAAGGAAGTTACACATTAGATGGAGTACCTATTAAAAATCTAAATGAAAAACTAGCTGCTCAATATCGCAATAAGTTCTTAGGTTTTATATTTCAGTCGTTTAATCTTATCAATTATAAAAATGCTATCGACAACGTGGCGTTACCATTATACTATCAAAAAGTTGGTCGTAAAGAACGTGATGAGCGTGCCATGCATTACTTAGAAAAAGTAGGGCTAGCAGATTGGGCAGACCATTTACCTAATCAATTATCTGGTGGACAAAAGCAACGTGTAGCAATAGCAAGGGCTCTTGCTAGTGACCCTAAAGTTTTATTAGCAGATGAACCGACTGGTGCACTGGATACCAAAACGTCTTATGAGGTCATGGACCTTATTCAAGGTATAAATGAAGAAGGCCGTACAATTCTTATCGTTACACACGAGCCTGACATAGCACAAATGACTAAGCGTATTGTAAATCTTAAAGATGGTTTAATCATAGATGATACTATGGTAGATCAGGTTAAAGCACTTTCTCATGTTTAATATAGAGCGCTGGCAAGAGATTTTTGAGACCATACGCAAGAATAAATTACGTACCTTTTTAACAAGTCTTTCAGTTGCTTCTGGAATATTTATTCTTGTTATATTATTAGGTTTTTCTTCGGGTATACAAAACGGTGTAAAATCTCAATTTGAGAGTGATGCCACAAATCGTATTCAAGTAAGTACAAGAGTCACTACTAAAGGTTATAAAGGTCTTAATCCAGGTCGTCGTCTCCAAATGACTAATAAGGATTATGAAAATTTGAATCAAAAATACGAGGACCAGATTGAGTATAAAACCAGTCTATATAACACATGGGGTGGACAAATTAATTATAAAGAGAAGCAAGGAAATTATAGAATCGAAGGAGCATTTCCTGATCAGCAATTTATTGAAAATGCAACTTTAGTTAATGGTAGGTTTATCAATAATTCAGATATAGATGGATCCCGTAAAGTAGGTGTTTTAGGTTACCAGATGAAACAAGATCTCTTCGGAGATAAAGAAGCGGTTGGAGAAATTATTATTCTTAATAATAATATTAATTTTACGGTAGTAGGTGTGTATACAGATCCTGGTGGTACTAGAGAAGAGACCAGATTATTTATTCCTATGACTACCGCGCAGAAAGTTTTTAATGCAGGAGAAAATATCAATCGCATTGCTTACACAGTAAAAATGAGTGATAGTTTTGATGAAGCAGTAGCCTTAAGTGCTGCCATGTCACAAAGTATAGATCAAGATTTACGTACCCGATTTAGCGTTGCGCCAGATGATCGCATCGCTGTAAGAGTTAATGATACATTAGAAGAAGCAAAAAAAATCTACGGTTTAATAGACACTATTAGAGCCGTGTTCTGGTTCATAGGTATAGGTACTATTATTGCAGGTGTTGTAGGTGTAGGTAACATCATGCTTATCATTGTAAAAGAACGTACTAAAGAAATTGGTATAAGAAAAGCGTTGGGTGCATTACCATCAGAGATTATATGGATGGTGCTACAAGAAGCTATCTTTATAACTAGCCTAGCAGGATTAATTGGTTTGTTTTTTGGTGTAGGCTTACTTGAACTAGTTGGGCCTCAAATAGAAGCAGATTTTATTAAATATCCCAAAGTAGATTTTGTCACATCCATAACCACGGTTATTATTTTAATAGTTGCGGGAGCATTAGCTGGTTTTATACCAGCAAGAAGAGCAGCAAATATTAAACCTATAGAAGCCTTAAGAGACGAATAGTATGTTTAGTAGAGATCGATGGAATGAAATACTTGAAGCACTTAATGCTAATAAACTGCGTACGTTTTTAACTGCCTTTGGGGTGTTTTGGGGTATTTTTATTTTAGTAGCCTTACTGGCGCTTACTAATGGGTTGAGAACAGGTGTGACTACGGGATTTGCAAATGGTGCAACCAACTCTATGTTCATGTGGGGACAAAGTACTTCCATGGCCTATAAAGGCCTTAATAAAGGTCGCCCAGTTCAATTTAAATTAGAAGATGTTGAGGCTCTTAAACAAACTATTCCTGCACTGCAATATGTTTCTCCTAGATTGCAATTAGGTGGTTATAGAGGAGCTAATAATGTAACAAGAAACGAGAAAACAGGAGCGTTCGGTATATATGGAGATTATCCAGAGTATATACACCAGGAGTATATGGATATCATTAAAGGTCGATGGCTAAATTACTCAGATATTAATGAAAAGATGAAAACGGCAGTAGTAGGAACTGATGTTGTTAAATCTTTATACGATATAGGTGAAGAACCTATAGGTACTTACATAAAAATTAACGGTGTAAATTTTAAAGTGGTAGGTGTTTTTCAAAACCCTAATACACAAGGTGACAGTGAGGAAGAGGCTAATAATATTTTTATTCCATTCACCAGTTTTGCAAACGCCTTCAATACTGGTAATAATGTAGGATGGATGGCCATTACAGCATACGATCATACTAGTATAACAACATTAAAACCTCAGATACTTTCATTAATGAGAGAGCAAAGAGGTGTGCATCCTGATGATCAAAGAGCAATAGGGAACTTTGATAAAGCAGAGATCTTTGCTCGTTTTACAGGCTTATTTGATATTCTAGGATTTGTAGGATATTTTGTTGGTGCATTGGTCTTACTTTCAGGAGGAATAGGTATCAGTAATATTATGCTTATCGTTGTAAAAGAACGCACTAATGAGATAGGTGTACGCCGTGCCTTAGGTGCTTCGCCATGGAATATAAAATCTCAAATTCTACAAGAATCACTTGTGTTGACTATAGTATCAGGACTAGCTGGAATTGCAGCAGCAGCAGGATTAATATGGGTAATGAACTATATATTAGATCAAAGTGGACCCGTAGAAAACTTTGCAAATCCTAGTGTCAACATTACTGTGATTATCATCGCACTTATAATTTTAATTATCGCAGGATTACTCGCTGGATTTATACCAGCATCACGTGCTACTCAAATGAAACCAGTAGACGCTTTAAGAACAGACTAATAACTAAGTAACCATAATGAAACGTACAGGAACCGTAATTACATTGATCATCATATTGCTGCTCTCAACAGCAGGGATTTTTTACATTTATCAAAAAGACTTAGAAGATCCTATCACTTATACTACTGAGCAACCTACTAAAGAAACGATCATCAAAGAAACAGTTGCTACAGGTAGTATTGTACCTAAAGAAGAGGTAAATATTAAACCTAACATTTCTGGAGTAATTGATAAAATTCATGTAGAGGCAGGAGACTTTGTGCAAGCAGGTGATCTTATTGCAGATATTAAAGTAGTACCTAATGTTTCTTCATTAACTAATGCAAAAAACAATATCTCTGGAGCTAGAACAGCAGTTGAAACGGCAAAACTTGCATTAGATAATCAGAAAGCGATATATAATAGACAAAAAACACTTTTTGATAAAGGTGTCATTGCGGCAAACGAATTTGACCTAGCTCAAAACGCTTACAATAATGCGTTGCAACGTTTAAAGCAAGAGCAAGTTAATCTTACCAGTTCACAACAAAACTATGATATCATTAGAACTGGAACGACCGCTGGATTAGGTAACTATGCTCAGACAGCAATACGCGCGACAGTATCAGGAATGGTGCTAGATGTTCCCGTAAAAGAAGGTAATCAAGTTATTGAGGCAAACAACTTTAATGAAGGTACTTCAATAGCCGTTATTGCAGACGTTAATAAGATGATATTTGAAGGTAAAGTTGATGAGAGCGAAGTAGGGAAAATTAAAGAAGGACTTCCTTTAGAAATAACCGTCGGCGCATTTGATAACAAAAAATTTGATGCCGTTTTAGACTATGTGGCACCTAAAGGTATTGCAGAAAATGGAGCCATTCAATTTGCTATAAAAGGAACATTAAAAGCAGCACAAGATTCTACCTTTATTAGAGCAGGATTAAGTGCAAACGCTAGTATTATTTTGGATAAAAGAGAAGAAGTTTTAAGTATTAAAGAGGCTTTAGTTCAATACGATACAGAAACCAAAAAGCCATTTGTTGAAGTTTCCATAGGAGATCAAGAATTTGAAAGGCGTGATATTGAACTGGGATTAAGCAACGGTATTAACGTAGAGGTGCTTTCTGGAGTGCAAGAAAATGATAATTTAAAAGTTTGGAACGCGCTTAAAGCACCATCTGGTCGTAATGAATACGGCGGATAAACTTTTTTGTAACATTTTAATAGAAACACATACATATCATATAGTAAGTTATGGGAATGAAAAAAATAATAATCTGTAGTATTGCCGTTTTGGGTTTCGCTTTCGCGAAAGCGCAACAAACAAAATCATGGACTCTTCAAGAATGTGTAAGTTATGCGATAGAAAATAACATCAGCATTAAGCAAGCAGATTTAAATATTGAACAGGCAGAACTTAATAAGAAAGATGCTCTAGGCGCCTTTTTGCCTAGCTTGAATGCCAGTGCTAGTAACTCATGGAATACAGGTTTAACGCAAAATGTGGTAACTGGTGTTCTACAAACACAAACTACACGTAACTCCTCATACGGTATCAATTCTGGAGTGACATTATTTAATGGATTGCGTAATGCATATACTCATCAACGTGCAAAGATGAATATTCTGGCAACCCAGTATAATGCAGAGCAATTAGAAGATAACATTTTATTAAATGTAGCAAATAGCTATCTAAATGTTCTTTTCAATAAAGAAAATTTGAAGCAATTAGAAACGCAACACCAGTTAACTGCAAAACAATTAGAACAGACACAACAACTGGTAGAAGCAGGTTCTTTACCACGTGGTGATGTGCTAGAAGTACAGGCTACGTTTGCAAATGAAGAGCAACAAATTCTAGCTGCGCAAAACAATGTTGTCATCTCTAGAATCACACTTGCACAAATCTTAAACTTAGAAGATTTCAAAAACTTTGACGTTGCAGATCCTGATTTAAACGACCCTACTGCATTGATTTTAGATCAAGGAGCAGATGGAATATATGCTGCAGCAACAGAGAATCGTTATGAAATTAAAATTGCTGAACAAAACACCGCTCTTGCAGAACAAGACTTAAAAATAGCCAAAGGAGCAAGACTGCCATCAGTTAATGCCTTTTTCAATTATAACACACGTGAAAGCGATCGATTAAACCTACCTTTCTTTGATCAACTTTCTTTGAATGATGGTATTTCTTATGGACTGAGTTTAAACCTACCTATTTTTAATGGTTGGTCTGTAACTAATAATGTTAAACGTAGTAAGCTTAATGTAGAAAACAATCGTCTACAAGAAACACAGGCAAAATTAGATTTAAAGCAAAATATCTATCAAGCTTATAATGATGCTCAAGGATCTAGGCTAACCTATCAAAGTGCTCAAAAAGCATTAGAAGCTAGAGAACTAGCTTATCAATATGCTCAAGAACGTTACAATGTAGGGTTGATGAACGCCTTTGATTTCAATCAGTCACAAACTCAATTAACTAATGCGCAAAGCAGTCTATTGCGTAGTAAGTACGACTATATCTTTAAACTTAAAGTTCTCGAATTATTTACGGGAATTGCACCAGAAGATTTAAAATTCTAAAACCATGAAAAAACCATTACTTATTATATTAATCCTTATTGGAATAGCTGTCATCGGTTACTTCGGACTTAAAGCTGTTGGTGTAATAGGTGGTAAGGATGAAGGGAAAACAGTAGAGGTAATGACCATTGAGAAAATGGATGTTATTGAAACAGTTAGTGCTACTGGAAAAATCAAACCAGAAATTGAGGTGAGTATTTCTCCAGAAGTTCCTGGTGAGATCATTGAATTACCTATTAGAGAAGGTCAAGCCGTTAAAAAAGGAGATTTACTAGCACGCATTAATCCTGATCTACTGCAATCTAGTGTAAGCCGTTCTAGAGCTGGACTCGCAAATGCAAAAGCTGGTTTTGAACAAGCTAAGGCATCACTAGTAGAAGCTAAGGCAAACTATGGGCGTAGTGCCACTTTATTTGAGAAAGGAGTGATTTCACAATCTGATTTTGACGCTGCTATCGCTGCATACGATAGAGCAAAAGCATCTGAGAGATCTGCTTATTTTACAGTACAAAGTGCTGGCGCAACCGTTAATGAAGCATCAGATAACCTAGGTCGTACCAGTATATTTGCACCTATGACAGGTACTATTTCATTGCTCGCTGTAGAATTAGGAGAACGAGTAGTAGGAACTCAACAAATGGCAGGTACAGAATTACTACGTGTTGCAGATCTTTCTCAAATGGAAGTTGAAGTAGATGTAAATGAGAATGACATCGTTAAAATAGCTGTTGGCGATAAAGCTATTGTAGAAGTAGATGCTTATTTAAAGAAAAAGTTTGAAGGCTCTGTGACAGAGATTGCAAATACGGCAACCGGACAATTATCTGCAGATCAGGTTACTAATTTTAAAGTAAAAGTGCGTATACTTCCAGAATCCTATACAGATCTTACTGAAGGGAAGCCTGAAAACTACAGTCCATTTAAACCTGGGATGACCGCTACCGTTGACATTATTACTAGAGAAAAAAACGACGCTATCGCTGTACCTATCAGTTCAATTGTTGTTAAAAACGATACAACTGAAAGTAAAAGGCGTACAGATATTGAATTAGATGCAGAAAAATTTGAATGTGTTTATGTAAAGTCAGGTGATAAGGCAAAATTAAGAGTGGTGACTACAGGCATACAAGATGATAAGAATATTGTTATACTTACCGGCTTAAAAGAAGGCGAAGAGATTATTACTGGACCATATCGCACCGTTACTAAGGACCTTAAAACAGGTGACCTTATCAATGTTAAAAATGGTAAAGAAGAAACCGTAGAGACAGAATAATATGGCGCTCATCCTTTGTGTAGAGACATCTTCTACAAACTGTTCCGTAGCACTGGCTAGTGACGCTGTTGAGGGAAATACTGCATCTTCTTATCAAGTGATTCACTGTTTAGATTTTATAGAAGACAATAGTTCAAGCTATTCTCATGGAGAAAGACTACATGTTTTTATTGATGATTTGCTCAAACGTAATAACTTTACTGTTCAAGATTTAGATGCTATAGCAGTAAGTGAAGGACCTGGATCCTACACTGGATTGCGTATAGGTGTTGCTAGTGTAAAAGGTATGTGTTATGCCTTAAACATTCCCATGATTGCTATCAATACATTAGAATCATTAAGCTTACAAAACAGATCAGATACAGATTATACGATCTCCATGTTAGATGCTAGACGCATGGAAGTCTATGCCGCAGTATATCATGGAAAAGAGCTTATAGAAACTACTAGTGCGGTTATACTGGATGAGGATTCTTTTTCTCGCTTTCGCGAAAGCGGAACCATTACATTCATAGGTACCGGTGTGGAGAAATTTGAGAATCTGATTAAAGAATCTGCACATCAATATGTAACTTCTAATCCTACAGCAATAACCATGTGCGACACTGCTGTTTTAAAGTACAAAAAAAGCGACACTGTTGATGTCGCTTATTTTGAACCTTTTTACCTTAAAGAATTTAAGGCAGGATAAATTACTTCACTTCAAAAGTGATTTTAACATTCACTCTATATTCTGATACTTTACCATCTTTTACTTGAGCACTTTGCTCATTTACATAGACAGATCTTATATTTTTCACACTTTTTGAAGCTTGTTCCACAGCTTTGTTAGTTGCGTCTTCCCAACTACTATCACTATTTGCTAATACTTCGATTACTTTTAAAATTGCCATAATTATATCTTTTTAAATTAATTAGAATCAAAAGATAGAAAAAAAAATTGTAGCTGTTTTAAATTCAGGTCGATTAGAATTAAAATAGCTCAAAGGCAATTTTAGAAGTTGATTCACCATATAATTAGCCATTAATTGCCATCACTCGATCGACCTTACCAGGTAACATATCGCGTAACATCGTTTCTATTCCGCTTTTTAAAGTCATGGTAGATGATGGACAACCACTGCAGGCGCCTTGTAAAATAACCTTTACCTCTTTAGTGTTTTCATCATAACTGTCAAAGACGATGTTACCACCATCACTCGCAACAGCAGGTTTGATATACTCATCTAGGATTTCTACCACTTTTTTAGAGACATCATCTAGATTTTCAAATTTAGGAAGCTCTATATTTTCACCTTCCTTTTTAACTGTTCCAGCTTCATGTTTTGAAGATCCTATCTCAGCACCATTTTCTATAGCTTCTTTAATAAAAGAGCGTATTTCAAAGGTTACTTCATCCCAAGATGCAATATCATGTTTCTGAATCGATACATAATTCTCATCAGCATAGATTTCTTTTACAAAAGGAAAATTATATAATTGACGTGCCAGTGTGTTGTCTGCCGTGTCAGCAATAGATTTAAATTCTGTGCTATTTACGACTAGCTTCTTATTTGCTACAAACTTCATTACTGAAGGGTTTGGAGTGGCTTCAGCATACACCGTTACAGGAACTTTCTTTTGTGTACTTTCTATATTTAAAAGTGGTGCATCGCTATTCAAGTAATTTTCTATTTGTTCTTTTACTTCATCTTGTACGTCACTCCATTCAATAATGTCATAGCGCTCTATGGCTATAAAATTTTGAGTGATATAAACGGTTTTTACAAAAGGTAAATAGAATAACTGTTGTGCTAATGGTGATGGTTTTGCGTCATCAATGTTCTTAAATTCATAGCTTTCATTTTTAACTAGAAAATGATTGCTTTCAAATTTAATGATCGCCTCATTAGTAGTTGGTGTTATCGTAATTGTATGTAAATTCATGATAGTTCTCTTATAAGTGACAAAGATACAATGCGTCATGTAGATAGTAACTTAAAGAAGTCATTGATTCTATTGATAGTGTCATCTTTAAGCCGTTAAGTTATTCTTAAAACCATATATTTACTTTTTATTAGTTAAGAAGAAATGAAAAAAGCAGCCCTTTTATTACTTCTACTAGGTCTTTGTGTTTTTTCAAATGCTCAAATTATAGTAGATAATACCACTTATACTAATACAGAGCTAATTGAAGATGTGCTTGTAAATAGTACTTGTGCTGGTGTTAGAAATATAGCATGGAGTACAGGAGCTGCTGCAAATCAAAATGGTATCGCTTATTTTCAACATAACTCTTCGGGTTTTCCTATTCGTGAAGGAATTATTCTTTCCACTGGGCATGCCCCAAATGCCGTAGGACCTAATTACGTTAATGGTATTGAGGAACCTACTTTGTCTGATCAATTAGGAACCGCTAGTGATTCAGATTTAGATAATGCTTTGGCGGGAAGTACACCTGCGGTTAATTCAACTGACGTAACCTGGATGTCTTTCGACTTTGTACCACAAGCAGGTTTTATGTCTTTTGAGTTTTTGTTTGCTAGTGAAGAGTATGATGGAGGTTTTGAATGTACTTTTTCAGATGCGTTTGCATTTCTCTTAACAGATACTGTAACAAATACAACTACTAATCTTGCAGTTCTTCCGGGCACAACTGAGCCCATTCGAGTTACAAATATTCATCCAGCAGTTCCAGGATCATGTCTAGCTATTAATGAACAATATTTTGATAGATATAATATACTTCCTCAAGGTTCAACAAGTCCAACGCAATTTAACGGGAGAACAGTAGTTTTAAGAGCTCAAAGTTCTGTTGTTGCAGGTAGAAATTATACTATAAAATTGGTCATAGGAGATTCTGATCAAAGTTCTCCACCTAGTGATAGAATTTACGATTCCGCTGTTTTCATCGCAGGAGGAAGTTTTGATATTGGAGCAGATTTAGGATTGGATAGAACTTTAGTAGGTGCAAATCCGCTTTGTGAAGGAGATCAATATACACTAGACGCATCTGTAGCTGGTGCTGCCATGAGTTATCAATGGAATCGTAATGCGGCACCAATTCCTGGTGCCACTAATGCTACATATACAGCAACTACAACAGGTAACTATTCTGTAGATATTAATTATACGGCATCTTGTAGTACGATAGCGAGTGTGTTTCTAGAATTTATCAGTCCTAATTCTTCTACACCTACAGATATGCAAGCTTGTGGTACTGGTGGAACTGCTGTTTTTGATTTAACGTCTAAAACACCTGAAGCTTTAGGTGCGCTAGCTGCAGCAGACCATACCGTAAGTTATTATGAGTCTCAGTCTGATGCTGAAGCTGGTATCAACCCGATCCCTAACCCATCAACTTATTCAAACACCGCAAATCCACAAACTGTATATGTGCGTGTGGAAGAAAATGCATTTAACTGTGCGTCTGTTGAAGAGTTTGATCTCACTATAGCAACCATAACATCAGGAACGCCTATGGATATGATCGCTTGTGATGTCGATAATGATGGTTTCTTTGACTTTGACTTAAGTACACAGGACGCAGACATGGCAGGAACTAATGCTGCTGGATCTGTAACGGTTACTTACCATCTTTCTCAAGTAGATGCAGATGCTGGTGTTAATCCTGTAGGACCAACATATACTAATACAACAACGCCAGAGACTATTTATGGTCGAGTAGAATTAAATACAGATAGTAATTGTGCAGATACTGCTAGTTTTAATTTAATTCTGAATCCTTCACCAGTCGCTCCTACAATAACAGATTTTGAAGCATGTAGCACTATAGATCCTAATACTACGGTTTTCGCTTTAAGCGATAAGGATACAGAAATTATGAATGGACAAGCAAATGTCCTTGTCAGTTATTACAGCACGCAAGCAGATGCTGATATAGGTGTCAATGAGTTGCCTACTAATGGTTATACAAACACATCTAATCCACAGACTATTTATGTGAGACTCATAGACGCGTTGACTAATTGTGTCAATACAGATACAACTTTTGAACTGGTCGTTAATGACTTACCGGTAGTTACGGCACCAGCTTTATATGATCTTTGTGATGATAATACAATTGATGGATTTACTTCTTTTGATTTGGCGACTAGAGATAGTGAAATAACTGGTGGTAATACTTCTTATACTGTTTTCTATTATGCCACGCAGCTAGATGCTGATAATAGAATGAATGAATTAACGGGTTCTTACACTAATACTGTAAATCCACAAACGGTATTTGTTGTTGTAGAAGATAATGTAACAGGTTGTGAAAATTACACAACCTTAAATCTTGAGGTTATTGATGCGCCACAGGCTGCAACGGCGCCAGATTTAATTTTATGTGATGATAATAACACAGGTGATCTTACTGAAACCTTTAATCTGACAGATAATGAAGCTACAGTTTTAAATGGGCAAACAGGAATTACATTAACCTATCATAACTCACAAGCAGATGCAGATGCCGGTTCAAATGCTATAGGAAGCCCTACAAGTTTTGATAATTCATCATCGCTGCAGACTGTTTATGTAAGAGTAGAAAACACTACAGGATGTTTCAATACTACAAGTTTTAATATTATTGTAAATGAAGTGCCAGTCCCACAAATGTTTGATTTGTACTATTTATGTCTAGATGCTAACGGTAATGTTTTAAATACAGATAATTCACCACCTACATTAGACACGACATTATCGGCTACAGGATTAAGTTTTAGCTGGTCGTTAGATGGTAATGTATTGCCAGCAGAAACAGGAGCGACACTTACAGCTACTATGGTAGGAATGTATACGGTAACAGCTACAGACACGACTACAGGTTGTAATAGTTCTCAAACTACAGAGGTAAGACAATTAGGTCCGCCAGATAGTTTTGGTGCCGAGGTAACATCTCGATATTTTGACGAAGTTCATAGAATAGAAGCCTTTGCTCAAGGACCTGCAACACAATATATTTTTAGCGTTGATGATGGTCCATGGCAATATAATGGCTTTTTTGAGGACGTTACACCAGGTCCGCATGTGGTATTTATACAGGATTTAGACGGTTGTAACACGGTAGAAATACCTATTGATGTCATCGGGTATCCACGCTATTTCACGCCTAACAACGATGGTTACCATGATACTTGGAACATCATTGGAATTAACAATGAACCTACTACAAAAATTTATATATTTGACCGATACGGAAAACTGCTTAAACAAATGAATCCTTCCGGTATAGGATGGGATGGTTTTTATAATGGTCAACCGTTACCATCATCCGATTATTGGTTCCAGGTGGAATACATTGAAAACGGAAGCAATAAAACATTTGGTGGGCATTTTGCGTTAAAGAGATAGAATAGACTTAATAGAACATGAGAAAAATTTTAATTGTACTGGCACTAGCATTTAGCAGTCAGTTTGCGTTAGCTCAAGAAGGTGTACCAGTATATCTGGATTACTTAACAGACAACTATTACTTATTACATCCTTCGATGGCAGGTGCTGCTAGTTGTGGTAAAGTTAGGTCTACTATCAGACAGCAATGGTTTGATCAAGAAGATGCTCCTAACTTACAGACACTTAGTTTTAATACCGCAATAGGTGAAAACAGCGGTATAGGTGCTATTTTGTTTAATGATAAAAATGGTTATCACTCTCAGACAGGTGGATACATTTCTTATGCTTATCACCTTCAAGTAGGTGGTGGATTTGAAGACCTTAATCGACTTTCTTTTGGTGTAAATGTAGGTCTAGTTCAAAGTAGATTAGATGAATCTGATTTTGACCTGACAGACTTTGATCCTATTATCACAGGAGTTTTAAGATCTGATTCTTATTTCAATGTGGACATAGGTGCTTCTTACTTCTATAAAGAGTTTTATGCACACATGACTGTAAAGAATGCTATCTTCCAAAATCGCGAAATTTATTCTGAAGGTTTTGAAAGTACTAATCAACGTCGTTACATTGCGACATTAGGATATCTTTTTGCACCACGTAATTCAAAATGGCAATGGGAACCATCTTTCTTATATCAACGTACAGATCGTACTGAAGAGCAGTTTATGGATTTCAATGCAAAAGCATATTATGACCTTAATGACAACAGTGTCTTATACCTAGGAGCTTCTTACCGTCAGAGTTTTGATGGAGCAGAGTTCGTAAATGGAACAAGCATTCAAGAACAAAACCTTTCTTTACTTTCTCCATTATTAGGGATTAAGCACAAGAATTTTACATTTGCTTATACGTATAGCTACCAGTTTGGTGAGATTAAATTTGCCAGCGGTGGATTCCATCAAATTACTTTAGGAATTGATTTCTTATGTACTAAAGATAGATGGAGTTGTAACTGTCCTGCAGTGAACTTATAATACTATTTATATTCAAACTAAAAGGACTGTGAAAGCAGTCCTTTTTTAGTTTCAAAAATATTTTCATCTTGATATGAGAAAATTACTTAATGAAGAATTAGATCGGTTGTCGGTAGATCGCTTCCGCGAAAGCGATAAAACACCGCTTATCATTGTATTAGATAATGTGCGCAGTCTCAATAATATTGGTTCTGTTTTCCGTAGTGCTGATGCTTATCGAGTAGAAAAAATATATCTGTGTGGTATCACAGCACAACCGCCACATAAAGATATTAGAAAAACCGCATTGGGCGCGACAGAAACGGTCGCCTGGGAATATCGCGATCACACCATTGATATAATTAAAGAGCTTAATGAGCAAGGAGTAACTACTTGTGCTATTGAACAAGCAGAAGATTCAGTCAGTTTGCGCGGTTTTAAGCCATCTACTAAAAAAGTAGCGGTAGTTATGGGTAATGAGGTAAAAGGTGTTCAGCAAGAGGTTGTAGACTCTTGTGATACTGTCATTGAGCTAGAGCAATATGGTACAAAACATTCCTTAAATATCTCAGTATGTACAGGAATTGTAATCTATGATTTGTTCTATAAACTCAATTCTTAAATAGCTGAGGTAATTTGTTCTAGTACTTTTAAATAATCTTCTTGATTATTTACAAAGTCAAGGTCTGTCACATCGATAACCTTAATTTTTAAATCCTGTTGAGATCTTATAAAATCTGCATAACCTTGCTGGATTTGAGATAAGTAACTGGCCTCGATATTTTGCTCATAATCACGGCCACGCTTTTTAATATTTTGCAGTAAACGATCTTCTGTCTGATATAAATAAATATATAAATCTGGTTTAACCAGTTCTTTATACATCATATTAAACAGTCGTTTGTACAAGGAGTATTCTTCTTTTTCAAGAGTTATTTTACTGAATATAAGAGATTTAATAACATAATAATCTGCAACCGTAAATTCTGAAAATAGATCTTGTTGCGCCACGTCATCACTTAATTGTTGATAACGATCTGCGAGAAAAGACATCTCAAGCGGGAACGCATACCTTTCGGTATCTTTATAAAATAGAGGCAGAAATGGGTTGTCTGCAAATCGTTCTAGGACTTGCTTACCATTAAAATCTTCAGCGATTTTATGAGATAAGCTCGTTTTCCCAGAGCCTATGTTTCCTTCAATGGCTATAAAATTGATATCGGTTATAGGATAACGCTTTCGCGAAAGCGGAATCTCAAAACTAACCTTGTTGTTTAATGACTCTAAGGAATCTGTAATTTCTTGTATACTCTTTTTTAATACTGGATGATATACCTTACCAGCTATTGCGGCAAGAGGCTGCATTACAAATGAACGTTTTTCCATTCTAGGATGCGGCACTTGCAATGAATCAGTATTGATAATTTGATCATCAAATAGTAATATGTCTAAATCTATAACACGATCCTCATAAGTATCACCGCTTCTAGGAACGCGACCTAGATCACGTTCAATCTGTTGTAATATGGTGATGGTCTCTAGTGGATTTTTATGACTGTGAACTAGAATACAGGTGTTTAAGAAATTCCTGCCAGTAAAACCTGCTGCAGGCACTTCATAAACCGGAGCCGTTTTAATAATCAAGCCCAGTGTGCTCTCAATAAGTCGTGCGGCATCAAGAAGATGCTTCTCACGATCTCCTAGATTACTACCTAAAGCAATGAATATCTTATGGTTATGATTTGAACTGATGTCTAAAAATTTTGCAGCAAATTAAGGAATTATACGCAGCCTAAAAGCTACTTTTACATTAATATGAAAACTCTTTTGGGCGCAGATTTGCGCAAGGCAAATCGGATTTATTTAGTTCTAGCGGCATTGTTTATATGTTCGCTTGTAGTATCTAATCTTATTTTTCAAAAGTTTTTTTATTGGAATCCGTTAGGGCTATTCAATTTTGAGATATCGGTAGGTTTATTACCTTATCCTATTACATTTCTTATTACAGATTTAGTGAGTGAGATATATGGAAGACGTAAAGCAAATGATCTAGTACTTGCAGGCATTTTTGCATCAGTATTTAGCTTAGGAATTATTTATGTTGCCGATGCCGCTCCGGCAACAGATTTTTCGGCGATTAAGGATGATGTGTTTAATAAGGTTTTTGGGGCAACAACTATTGCTGTAATCGCGAGTATGTTAGCTTATTTATTTGCTCAGTTTGTAGATATACAGATTTATCATTTCTGGAAACGGTTGACAAAAGGGAAAATGTTATGGCTGCGCAATAACGCAAGTACCATATTTTCACAGTTTGTTGACACTATGAGTGTTTTATTATTGTTATGTTACTATGACGTGATACCGTGGGAACGATTCTGGCCACTTTTAGGTGCTGGATTTTTGTTTAAAATATTGGTAGCGTTAATCGATACACCGTTATTATATCTAGGTGTATATGTTTTTAGAAGGTTATTCAAATTAGATATAGGAGAAGAAATTAAAATAGATTAATGAAAAAGTTTTTTAAAATATTAGGTGTTTTTTTACTGGCTGTAGTCGTGCTTTTAGTTGCCGCGCCGTTTTTGTTTAAAGACCAAATCGCAACTATCATTAAAAATAAATTGAATGGTGCATTAGATGCTCAGGTTGAGTTTGCAGAGGTTGATTTGAGTTTGTTTAGAGCCTTTCCAGATGCTAGATTACAGATTGATGAATTATCGATTATTAATAAAGCTCCATTTGAAGGCGATACTCTTTTTTACGGTAAGGAAGTGAAACTAGATTTACCAGTAGGTGATTTATTTAATGATGCTTCTGATCCTATACATATCAATGAATTAGTCATTAACGATGCGATCTCGAGACTTAAAGTAAATGAAGATGGTAAAGCTAGTTGGGATATTGCAAAGGTGGACTCTACCGCGGTTGTCGTAGAAGAGCCACAAGATACGACTGCAGGTTTTAGTTTTGATTTAAATCACTATGAGATTAACAATTCTGACTTCAGTTATGAAGACATAGCCACCAAAAATAAATTAAGATTAATGAACCTGACACATTCAGGGAATGGAGATTTCTCTTTAGACAGTAGTACATTAGATACTGAAACTAGTGCTCAGGTTTTCTATGGGCTTGATGATGTAGAGTATTTATCTGGTCAGCAAGTAGAGCTAGATGCAGATATTTTAATGGATCTCGCAAATCAGAAATATACACTTCAAGAAAATGAGGCTTTAATTAATGATCTCAAGTTAAACCTCGACGGTTATGTGCAAATGGTAGAAGATGGTACGATGGTAGACCTAGCGTTTAAAACACCCAGTTCTGATTTTAAAAATTTCTTTGCAGTCATTCCAGAGGTTTATCGTAAAAATTTGGACGGTATTACCACCACTGGTGATTTTACGGTTAATGGTGTTATTAATGGAATGGTAGACGATGTGCATATACCAAAGCTAGACATCAATATTAGCTCTAATAACGCCTCTTTTAAATATCCTGACTTACCGCAAAGTGTTACAAAAATTGATATTGATACACAGATAAAAAATACAACCGGTCTTGCAGAAGATACCTATGTCAGAATAGGGAATGTTGCTTTTAATATAGGTCAAGATCGATTGAAAGGAAATGCACTCATACGCAACTTGACTACTAATATGCTGGTAGATTTAAACCTGGACGGAACGTTGAATTTAGGAAACTTATCAGATGCTTTCCCTATGGGAGATGATATGAATCTGGACGGTACTTTAGTAGCGGACGTGTCTACAAAGTTTGACATGAACAGTGTAGAACAGGAGCGCTATGAAAACATCAATACTAAAGGAACCGCAAGCCTTACTGACTTTAATTATGCCAGTGCAGATTTAAAAAATCCACTTTACATAGAGCGTGCAGATCTTGATATGAATAATACTAGGATCAAGCTCGATAACTTTAAAGCAAAAACAGGAAACACAGATTTTGCAGCAAACGGTACGATAAGTAATTTAATGGGATTCTTGTTTAAAGATCAAGACCTTAAAGGAAGTTTTAAAGTAGATTCTAATCAGTTCGACACTTCTGATTTTATGACCGAGGCAGAAGTTGAGACTATTGAAACAAGTAGTGCAAATTCTGCAGCGGCTACTACAGAGGCTATAAAAATACCTTCATTTCTCAATGCAGATATGTCATTTAACGCAAATAAAGTGTTGTATGATAATCTTACTTTGACTAATGTAAAAGGTCTTGCTTTGGTTAGGGATGAAACACTAACTCTAAATAATACCACTACAGATATTTTTAACGGTAACATCGGTCTTAATGGATCTGTTACTACTAAAGGTGATACGCCATTATTTAACATGGCGCTAGATATGAATGATCTAGATATTGCTCAATCTTTTGAAGGATTTGAAATGTTCCAAAAGTTAGTGCCTATTATACAGGCATTAAAAGGAAAGATAAATACAGAGATTAATTTAAATGGTCAACTAAACAATGACCTTACACCTATAATCAGTAGTCTTACTGGTGATGCTATTGCACAATTATTAACTAGAGAAATCGATAAGAATAAAGCGCCATTAATTGCAAAACTAGATGATCGCCTTAATTTTATTAATCTAGATGATCTGAAACTTTCAGACCTAGTGACTAAGGTTACTTTTAAAGATGGAGCTGTTCAAATTACACCTTTCGATTTTAATATCAAGGATATTAAAATTACCGCTAGTGGAGCACATAGCTTAACTAATGATATGAGTTATAAACTAGATTTAAATGTGCCAGCCAGATATTTAGGTACTGATGGTGCTGCATTATTGTCTAAGTTAAGTGATGAGGATATTGATAAAATATCAGTACCGATACCTGTTCAATTATCAGGATCGTTTATGAAACCTAATGTAGATTTAAATCTAGATCTCGCCGTTAAAAACTTAACAAATCAAATCGTTGAGATACAAAAGGCTCGTATTAAAGATAAAGGTAAAGAAACACTCGACGATGCTGTTACTGATATATTAGGTGGTAAAAACCCATTAGATGGTATTAAAGATGCAATTACAGGTAATAAAAAGCCTAGCGATACCACGCAAACTCAACTAAAGGACTCTACCGCAGTCACAAAACCTAAAGATACTACCGCTATAGGTAAAGCAAAGGAAGAGGCAGAGGACAAAGTAAAAGAAGCTGCCGGAAATATTTTAAATAATTTATTTAAAAAGAAAAAGTCTTAATCAATAGTTAGGTCCACCACATAACCTTCATGGCTGCGTACATTCATGACGTGGCCATCTTCAAAAATTAGATATTGACCTTTAATTCCTTTTACGATTCCGCTGTGTTCTGGTGTTTTAGAAAGGTTTACCGTTTTCACCTTTGCTGGGTATTGTAATACAGGAAAGTTGATATGCATCTCGTTTTCTGGTGCTAGAATATACTCTTTTGCTTCCTCAGGGATGTGTTCTATGACGCTTTCGCGAAAGCGTAATAAATCAACATCTTCAATATCATTGGTCAGCATTTTTCTCCAATTGGTCTTGTCTGCTACGTGATCTTTTAGGGCAACCTCAGCAATTCCAGCTAGGTAGCGATTAGGCGTTTCTAAAATAGCAATTGCCTCATGTGCACCTTGATCAATCCATCGAGTCGGTACTTGCGTTTTGCGAGTGACACCTACTTTTACATTGCTGGAATTTGCTAGGTATACGATGTGCGGTTTAAGCTGTACTTTTTTCTCATACTCTAGATCACGATCTTCCTCGTCTAAATGGGCACGACTCAGTTCTGGTTTCATGATCCAGTCGCCAGCTTGTGGTGCACTAGTAAAACAATCATAGCAAAATCCCTGACGCCATATTTTCTTATCTAGGCCGCAATTAAGACATTCATTTGCGACATGCTTGATATGGATTTTTTTATCGAGCAGCTGGTTGACATGTATAAAGTTGTCTTTAAAAACCCAATAGTATTGAACGGTTTCTTGAAGTTCAGTCTGCATTTTACGTAAGGTTCCTGTAACCAGCATAGTCGCTTTATGTTTTTAGTAGTATTTTAGTACGGTAAAAATACCCAAGTTTTTTCGGCTTTATGGCTATACCATTAATCAATTCTGTAGTATCGTGGTTTCTTAAGAAGCGCATACATGATATGGAGCTTTTTATGAAGCATCCACAAGAGTTGCAAAACAATCTGTTGATGGACATGATACGTTTTGCACGTCATACTGAAGTGGGAAAAAAATATGGTTTTGCAGATATGAAGTCTTATCGGGATTTTGCAGACCGTGTGCCATTAGGGAATTATAATGATGTTCAAGATGATATTGAGCGTTGTAAAAATGGTGAAAACAACATTTTATGGCCTACACCTATTAAATGGTTTGCCATGAGTAGTGGTACCACTAGTAGTCGTAGTAAGTTCATACCCGTAAGTCAGGAATCTCTTGAAGATTGTCATTATGCAGCGGCAAAGGATTTGTTATGTATGTATCTTAATAATAATCCTAATTCAAAACTGTTTAGAGGTAAAGGCTTGCGTCTAGGTGGTAGTAAAAAACTAGATAAAATAGCTGGTACTAGTGCTGGTGATTTAAGTTCTATATTAATAGATAATATGCCTTTTTGGGCAGATTATAGTTCCACACCAGGTAATGAGATTGCTCTCATGCCTGACTGGGAAACGAAGATGCCTGCCATAGTAAGAGAAACTATTAATGAGAAAGTAACTAGTCTAGCTGGTGTACCGTCATGGATGATGGTGTTGCTCAATAACGTGCTAGAAACTACTGGAAAAAACAATATCCTAGAAGTATGGCCTGATATGGAAGTGTTCTTTCATGGAGGCGTGAGTTTTGATCCTTATGTAGATCAATATAAAAAGTTGTTGCCAGACGATAAAATCAAGTATTACGAGACCTATAATGCCAGTGAAGGATTCTTTGCCATACAAGATAGTAATGATAATAAAGAATTGCTATTAATGCTGGATTACGGAATTTTCTATGAGTTCATCCCTATGAAAACTTATGGAACACCAGATGAAAAAATCATCACACTAGACCAAGTAGAAGTAGGAGAGAACTATGCCATAGTGATTACTACTAATGGCGGTTTGTGGCGTTATAAAATAGGCGATACGGTACGTTTTACGAGCAAAGCACCATATCATATCAAAGTTACTGGTAGAACGAAGCACCATATTAACGTTTTTGGAGAAGAGCTCATCATAGAAAATGCTGAGGCTGCGCTTAAAAAAACAATGAAAGCAGTGCCATGCAGTATTAAAGATTACACGGTAGCACCCATTTTTATGCAAGGAAAAGAAAAAGGTGCTCACGAGTGGATGATCGAGTTTGATCACAAACCTACTGACTTGCAAAAATTTGCTCGCACGCTGGATAAAGAACTCCAGCAAGTGAACTCAGACTATGAGGCAAAACGAGCTAATAACATCACACTTACAGAGCTTAAAATTCACGACGCACAACCTGATTTATTCTACAACTGGCTCAAAGAAAAAGACAAACTAGGTGGACAACATAAAATTCCTAGATTGAGCAATTCCAGAGATTATATGGAAGAGTTGTTGCAATTGCAAACTAGAATTGAGGATTAGTTATATTTTATTCTTGCTTTAACTATGTTTAATAATTGTTATCAATGTTATATTGAAGTTAAACAAAACAAATCTGTAAAATATCAACTAATTGAAAATTAGTGTTTTAAGGTTGTTTCTAGAAAATCTGTTTCATATTAACAACTCTTTAACATTTGACTCAGTAAAGTCCTATAATTTTAGAATATCAAATGACCAGCAATTCTCCCCTAACTGGTTGTATAAAATGTAATTTTATGAAACTATTAAATATGTGCTTGTGCGCAATGCTTTTATTGTGCACAATTTCTTGTGAAAACGACGACTCTCCAGAATGTCAAGGAATAGACTGCCTACCACCCATTACACAAACTGGTGCTGGTACTTTTGGGTGTCTTGTTAATGGAGAACCTTACTTTGCATTTGGAGGTGTAAATGCTCAATATCAATTAGTGAATGGATCTTACAATTTATTAATTGGATTTGATCGAGATGTCGGATTTCCAGAGTCTATAAGTATAATTGGAAACGGTCAAATCAATGAAAACGGTCAGTATATTTTAGGAGACCCCACAAATGAAATTTTATTCGGTAATATAGTATTCTCTTATAATGAACAAAGTTTAGAATTTAATGAGAATACAACTAGCAACCTACATCTGGGGACTACCACTATTACTAAGTTAGACGAAACAAACCAAATAATCTCAGGTACTTTTGAATTCGAAATTCTAAACTTAGAGAACAATCAAGTTTATCAAATTACAGAAGGAAGGTTTGATTCTTTTTACACAAACTAAAAACAGTATAAAAAAGCTCACCATGAAAAAATTATTACTACTACTTACACTTTTACCTTCTATATTATTTGCACAGCTTAATGTCGATAATCAATGGAGAAATTCTATCAATCCAATTTTTAATAACCTTGAAAAAAACAGAATTGATTCAGGTATTCTCTTGGACTATGCTATGGAGTTCACAGATATCCCTTCTTATAATGGGGTTTTAAATGAAAACAACTATGTTGATCTCAATGTCTATGGAAATATATACAAGACTTTATTTATGGGTAAGGTAGTCGCTGATACTACTAACACTCCAGTATATAACAGGTTTGCTTATAATCTAGCAAGAGAAGTGTATCAAGAAAATAAAGACACACCTAATCATATCATTCTTACTGGACTAGCTTATGAATATCAAAAACTGGACTCTACTGCATTAGCAAATAATTAAATCATAGTAAATGATAATAGATATGATGATAAATATAGCAATGGTGTCTGGCAAAACCCTTACTTAACTGATATAGCTGTGGCATTTACTCCACATACTTTAAAAAGCAATAGTAAAACCGTACAAATTCAACTACCAGCTCTCGCATGGTTGTCCAACATTAAAAATCAGATTAGTAGCGTAGAATTAAATGCAAATAACGGTGCCGGCTATCAAACCATAACCATCGATCAATACCTGACGTTGAATTTTTATGAAAATAAAGTATATGATTTGGACTTTAAAATAACCAGAACTAATGGAACGGTATATTACAGTCACTCTAAGTTTCAAATAGCGGATCCTACACTAGAAAGTGCCGAAAAAGCCGCTATTATTAACAACGACCAGACACAGGTGTATATCTATGATGAAACTATGGAGAACGGATTGTACCGCGGTGCCACACTTACTATAAGAAGAAGACCAAATCAAACTGAGATAACCAGACCTTTCATCGTAGTAGAAGGATTTGACGCTGGACATATTACAGATCCTGCTGATTTTGGCGGAGACCGTACTTTAAGAAATTTTTTAAATGATATTAATCCAGAAGCGGACACTAATTTAAATGATCTCATACGTAATAATAATCGTATATACGACCTTATCTATATCGACTGGAAACAAGGCACGGCAGACATGCGCGATAACAGCCGTGTACTAGAACTGGCACTGGACTGGATCAATGAAAATAAAGTAGGTTCAGAGCCTAATGTTTTATTAGGTCAAAGTATGGGTGGTGTTATAGGACGATATACACTAGCCAGAATGGAGCAAGAAGACCCTAATTTTGATCCTAATAACGCGGCGGCTACATCACCACATAATGTACGTTTATTTGTGGCACATGACAGTCCTATGCAAGGAGCAAATACACCTTTAAGTTTACAACATTTCTCTAGACACATTAAAATGGAATATGTAAGAACACCCATTGCTTATGCTTTTGGGGATGTTATCGTGCCTGTAGGGTATGATCTTGCACAATTGTATAGTGATTTTTTAAATTTCTTTGGTGCAAATACTTCGGTACTGCCATTTGTAGCTCCAAATACACTTTTAAGCGTGCAGGATACAAAAGCTGCTAGGCAATTAAATTACTGGGCTTTGAGAAATAATTCACAATTCCAAACCCAAGAATTTTATAATGATTGGCAAAATAAATTACAATTATATGGATATCCTCAAGCTAGTAGAAATGTTGCAATAAGCAATGGGAATGAATGTTCTGATAATCATGGTTTTGCACCTTCAGACTTAATGGTGCAAATTGATGATGTAGATAACCCAGATATTTTTGGTGATCTCTTACAACAAATAACAACACCTTTTATAGCTGGTGCAAGATTAGATATTGGACTTGCTATAATAGGTGCAATTCCAGGCGCTACTAAATGGAGATATGATTTTGACCTTAGAGCAAATTCAGAATTAGGGCAGCAATCACAAATATACTACGGAAGAATAAGATACGAGAAAAAACTATATTGGATAGGACCAAGAGTCACCCATAACTTAACGAGTCAATCTTTTAATTCTCCGCCCACAGCCTTACCCTACAGTACTTATGCAGGTGGATATTTTGATATTAATCCTTTTGAATGTGGCTTTGAAGATGGTAATTTTGTTTGTGAACAAAACTTTATAATTGATTTACCAAGAGCAGCTCCACCTATCAATGTCTTTCAAAGGCAGTATGGTTTTATTCCTACTGTGAGTGCTTTAGATATTAAAAAAGATGATGGTAGCAGAGTTGATCCTGAAGATTACCTTAAAACTTTCTCTGGTGGTATGCCACAGGATGCTGGATTAATTAGTGAATTTGATAATTTTATTGTTGACTTTTTACCTAACAATAGAGGTAATAATCAGACTAATAATGCAGATCCACAAAATACCTTTAATTCAAACAATGAACATATTTCTTTTCAAGCCAGAAATGGTATTTGGCTAGCGGATGAGTTGAATGCAAATATACCTGGGAATACATTTCCTGTATTGGAAGATTGTTCCCTTGCTTGTGAGGCAGAAAACTGGGAGATTCAAGGACCAGATACTTTTTGTGGAACTGCTACATATTCACTGCCAGAAGGAGTCATGGATTACAACTGGTCATTCCCAGGAGTAACTAATTCTGATCCATTAACTCCAAATATTGTTTCCCTTCAAGAGCATTTGAATGGTTATCAAACAATTTCAGCGACTATTAATGTACCTGACTGTAATTTTACAAGAAGGATCTCAAAAATTGTTTACGTAGGTGTTCCTCAAAATGGAGGGACATTAATAGAAGTTGATCCAAATAGTTTAATATCATTATCATTTAATAATGACACAACAGCTTATTGCACAACTACAGGGATTAGAATAACTAATTGGCCTAATTTTGAGCAAGTAAATAATCTTGAAATGAGAAAAATTACTGGACAGTCTGACTGGGACGGTAATTTTAGATCTGGTCGCGATTTAACAGCTGTCATAAACTCAGAATGTAATGAAGTATTTGAATTTGAAGTACGAGTAGAGAATCAATGTGGCTGGTCAGAATGGGAATATTTTAGTGTAGATATTACAGGATGTCCTAATACTTGTCCGCCAACTTCTAATAGTGGAAATATAGTTTCAGAGAATTTTGTGATTTCACCAGTTCCAGCAGATACTGTTTTAGGAATAGATATGGTCCAAAATCCATCTTGGACATTTTACACCTTAGGTTGTGGAGATTCTTCCTTAGATCCTTATGGTAATACAAATTGCCCAACTTATGTAGGTGTTAAGTTATATGACTTTGTAGGTAACAAGGTAAAGGATATTCCTTCTCATCCATTAGGTTCATCTTTTGATGTTTCAACACTAGTTGCTGGAAACTACATCATACATATTTCACACGCGGGACAATTAGAAACTCATCAAATACCTATCAACTAAATGAAAATTTAGTAAAAGCAATAAAACCTCATCGTTTTGATGAGGTTTTTGCTTTAGATCGTGTTGATTTTTACACCACAGCCTTCAACTGTTTTTGAATACCGCTTTTGTTGAGTTTAGACTCAGCATAAGTTTTTGTGACTTTAAATTCTTTATCATCACTACTAGGTAAATCAAACATAGCGTCTGTAAATATCGCTTCACAAAGAGAACGCAATCCACGAGCACCTAACTTATATTCAATCGCTTTTTCAACAATATAATCCAGTGCACCATCAGTAATGGTAAATGTAATATCATCCATACCAAATAGCTTAGTATACTGCTTGATAATCGCATTTTTAGGTTCTGTAAGAATAGCTCTTAAAGTACCTGCATCTAATGGATTCATATGTGTAAGTACAGGTAAACGACCTATGATTTCTGGAATCATCCCAAAATCTTTGACATCTTTAGGGATGATATATTTCAAGATGTTGTCTTGATCTTTTACATCATCATTAGACATACTAGCGCTAAAACCTACCGCTTGCATATTCAATCGCTTACGGATCACTTTTTCTATTCCGTCAAAGGCTCCACCAGCGATAAATAAGATATTCTCTGTATTTACTTCAATAAATTTCTGATCTGGATGCTTACGACCACCTTTAGGCGGTACATTAACAACGGTTCCTTCTAGTAATTTAAGAAGTCCTTGTTGCACACCTTCACCAGATACATCTCTAGTGATAGATGGATTATCACTCTTGCGAGCAATCTTATCTATCTCATCGATAAATACGATTCCAGTTTGTGCTTTCTCAAGGTTGTAATCTGCAGCTTGTAAGAGACGTGTTAAGATACTTTCTACATCCTCACCTACATAACCAGCCTCAGTAAGTACCGTAGCATCTACTATTGCTAGCGGTACATTAAGCATGCGAGCAATGGTTTTGGCAATAAGAGTTTTACCAGTACCGGTCTGTCCTACCATAAGGATATTGGATTTTTGAATCTCAATATCATCATCGTTATCTACTTGTAATAATCTCTTGTAGTGATTATAAACGGCGACAGACATCACTTTTTTAGTGAACTCTTGACCTATGATATACTCATCAAGAAAAGCTTTAATATCTTGTGGCTTGCGCAGTTTCAGCTCGGCATTAGTGATACCAGTTTCATCTTCTTTCTTGACATCTTCTAATACAATACCATGTGCTTGCTCAATACAACGATCACAGATGTGCGCGTCTAATCCTGCAATTAATAAATTGGTATCGGCCTTATTACGGCCACAAAAACTGCATTCCAGTTGTTCTTTACTCATAATTTGTAGTTTGTCGTACTTTGTTTTAGAATACGCTTTCGCGAAAGCGTAAACACTATAACAGATGTACTAGTCACGAGTTAGTACTTCATCAATCATACCGTACTCTTTAGCCTCGGCAGCCTTCATCCAGTAATCACGATCTGAGTCTGCATAGACTTTTTCATAAGTTTGCTTAGAATGCTTAGCAATAATAGTATAAAGTTCTTCTCTTAATTTAACGACCTCGCGTGCGGTGATTTCTATATCACTAGCTTGTCCTTGTGCGCCACTAGAAACCTGGTGGATCATCACACGACTATGTGGTAAGGCACTGCGTTTTCCATCTGCTCCTGCACATAGTAAAACAGCTCCCATACTAGCAGCCATACCAGTACAAATTGTTGCAACATCTGGTTTGATAAATTGCATCGTGTCATAAATACCTAAACCTGCATAAACGCTACCACCTGGTGAGTTGATGTAGATTTGTATGTCTTTGTTTGCATCTGTGCTTTCTAAGAAAAGCAACTGTGCTTGTATAATGTTTGCTACTTGATCATTTACTCCAGTACCCATAAAAATGATACGGTCCATCATTAAACGTGAAAACACGTCAAAGATGGCGATGTTCATCTGGCGCTCTTCAATAATATTAGGAGTAAGATTAGTAGGGTACATGCTACCCATGATTTTATCGTAATACATCGGGTTGACACCTTGATCTTTTACGGCAAACTTTTCAAATTCTTTAGATATATCCATGTGGTAATATTACTTTTAATAAGGTAAAAAAGGCGTTAACCTATTGATAAAGTTAACGCCCTAAAGATAAGAATTATTCCATCGAGTTTATGACTCGTAGGCTTCCTTAATGAACTCTTCATAGGTCAGCTCTTTTTTCTTGAGCTTTGCGTTGTCCTTAAAGAATTGTAACATTTTTTCGTTTTGTAATTGCTCGCTCATTCTTTTTACCTCTTCTTGGTTTTGCATGATGCGTGCAACAACTCCATCTATCTCTTCATCACTAGCATCTGTATGACCATACTGTGCCATTTGAGCTTTGATCTGAGTACGAGAATAATCTTTTAGCTCTTCAAATTTTAATTGAAGATCTGGATTAGTCTTTAAAATTTTAGATTCAATTAGCTGGTAACGTAGACCTTTTTCAGAACGCTCATACTCTGCAGCGGCTTCTTCTTCAGTCATAGGGTTTTCACCAGAATTTGCTATCCATCTCTTTAAAAAGTCTGCTGGAAGATCAAATTTTGTGTTTTCAATAAGTCCTTCAGTAACGTCTGTTAAGAGTTTTTGATCTGTTTGTTGAGAGAACTGGCGACCAGCATCTTCTCTTAAACGTTCCATTAATTCTTCTTTACTTGAAATGACTCCAGGACCGAATAACTTATCAAAGAACTCTTGATTCATCTCAGCAAGTTCACGCTCGTTTACTTCGGTGATTTCAAATGTTACTTTGATGTCTAGACCATGTGCTTTATCGTGATCTACTTTTAAGAAGTTCATCAAATCGTGATCGTCTTCAAAAAGGCTTTTAGTTTTTAGTTCTAAAGTATCACCTACTTTACTACCTACAAATTTCTTAAGGTTGGTCTTCCCTTTGATCTTGTCAGTTTTAAAGGTAGCGTCGCTGTTGATGTCCTCATCATCATTACGGAAAACTCCAGTCACTTCGTTACCTTCGGCAACGGTATCCTTAGCAATTAATTTACCATATTGCTCACGGATACGATCAATCTGACGATTTAAAGTATCGTCATCTGTTTTGATCTCATACTGAGTGATTGCCTTTTTACCTTTTACATCTACATCAAATTGTGGAGCTATACCTAGTTCAAATTCAAAGGTAAAATCGTCTGCATCCCAGTTGATGTCTTCTTGAGCTTTAGGAAGTGGATTACCTAATAACTCAAGTTCTTCTTTAGTAATATACTCGTTCAATTGTTGCTGGATCATTTTATTGATCTCTTCAACTAGAATAGGAGTTCTGTATTTTTTTCTGATTAAGCTAGCAGGTACATGTCCTTTTCTGAAACCAGGAATGTTTGCTGTCTTGCGATAATCTGCAAGTAACTTATCTACTTGTTCTTGATAGTCTGCTTTCTCAACAGTTAGTGTAAGCAACGCATTAAGTGCGTCTATGTCAGTGCGCTTGATATTCATTTAAAGACTTTTAAGTGCTGTTAAAATTGGGGTGCAAAATTACTCTTTATTTGCGTGTAAACAAATACTTTATAATAATGAACAGTTTTAAAGCTGTGGATTTAACTTGATTTTACGTTTTTAGGGTACAAAATGCTGCCGTAGTATGGAATCTTGTGTTAGTTAATCCTTGTCCTTTTCTAGAAGTTGGAATAAAATTGAACGGCCAATTGCTAATAATAAAGAGAAAATAAAGGCCCATAAAAGTCCATCTACATCAAAACCGCTCACTAACCAATCTGCAAGTAAAATGATAATTGCATTGATGACTAAAAGAAATATTCCCAAAGTAATTATGGTCACTGGTAATGTGAGAATTACTAAAATAGGTCTCACTATAAAGTTAAGCAATGAAAGTGAAATGGCTACTAAGACTGCGCTTAGATACCCATCTGTGGTTACTCCAGGTAGTAATTTTGAAAGTAACACAACTAGTACAGCGGTTATTAAAAGCTTGATTATAAATTTCATAATGTATGATTTAAGTGGTAAAAATAAAAAATCCGTCTCAGTTAGACCGAGACGGATTTTAATATTGTTATAGTTTATAACTAGTTCACAGAGTCACTAGTTTGAACTGAACGATATGTTCCTATGTCTACTTTAGGAATGCTAGCATTATATTGTGCATTAATTGCATCGATAATAAAGTTTGCAGTAAGAGCATATCCACGAGGTGTAGGGTGAACACCATCTAATGAAAATGCACCACCACTTGCATAAGTAGAAGTTAGCACACCACCATTGAATGATACACCACCATTAGCAACTTGTGATAGAGCAGTTCTAGCATCTACAAAAGCTAGGTCATTTGCAGCAGCAAGAGCTTCAAGAGTGGCATTATATGCACCTTGAGCAGCGCTTATAGAAGCTTGCTCTGTAGAAGTTAAAACATTTTGATCTTCAAGAGGTACAGAAACTCCTCTAATCATAGTTGGGTCACCACCTACAGCAGTTCCTATTACTGTTGCGCTAGTAAACGTGATTAAGTCCATATCATTAGTCTGTCTAAGGTTAGGTAATCCCAAAAGAGATAAGTCAGTTAAGTCTTCATCTTCCATTAGCATATAATTTTGTCCTTCTACAAAACTTATAGTTCTTAAAGCAGCCTCTTCTGGAGTTATCAATCCACCACCAGCAGCTAATTGTAAACCACCATTATATTGTTGGATCTGTGGATTAGACATCACTGCTGCGGCAGTTGCAGCATCTAAAGGAATAGCATTAACTGGTACTGTTGTAAAGAAAGGTATTGAAGTTACATCTGGAATGTTAACTAGTGCACCTTTAGCTCCGTTTGCCGTTAATGCAGTTACATATTGAGAAACTGCTCCAGCAAATACATTAGGGTCTGTAATATCATTTCCGCCATAAGTAGTAGGGTCAAAATTTCCTGTTTGATCTACTCCTACACCACCAGATGTAGCAAAAGATAAAATATCATTATTACCTATCCATAGTGTAAAGAAACTTGGATTTGCAGTTGCAGCATCACCTATAACAGTAGACATAGCACCAGATGCAAAACGTACATAATATGGATTTGCTTGTCCTGTAGCTACACCAGCGATGTTACCATAACCAGGAGCTCCTAAATGGAAACTTTTTGCACCAGGAACACCATAGTTGTTTAATTTACCGGTAAAAGTATTAGTAATATCTGTAGTAGGTGCCTCGCCAGTATAAACTGCAGGTCCAGGACTACCGTCAGCTCCTACAGCTAATACAAATCTATTAGGTGTTATTTGAACGCCACCGGCTAGTAAACCACCGGCATTATCATTTACTAACGGCTGGATAAATTCACCACCACCAGCAAGCTCCATCTGACCAGCCATAATTGCTGGGAAAGATTTTAATTGAGCATCTAGATAAAGAGCACCATCTGCATAACCAGATGTCAAAGAGTTACCTACTGAAACGTAGTTTGAAAAATCTGCTTCACCAGATGTATATACTCCAGCTTCATCTATAGGGTTATCAAACTCTACTTCACAACTTACTATCGCAGCTGCTGCAATAAAAAGTCCTATATATTTTAAATTAATTTTTTTCATCATCATTGTTTTATTACATGCTATATGTTACACCTATACCTGGTATAAGCGCTTGTGATTTATAAGTTCCACCAAAAGAAGAAGGAGTTGTTGCACCTGGATCTGTAAAGAAGTCATAAGACTCATTCACTTCCTTAAATCTTAAGTATAAGAATGAAGCGTCGATAGCAAGCTTAGAATTAACCTGGTACGATAAACCGAATGTGTAACCTAAAGAGTCATTACGAGGTGTTTCTGGCGCAAAATAACCAGACTGTACAGGTGATTGATCATAGTACCATCCTGCTCTAACAATAAGTTTGTCGGTTGCGGTATATTGAGCTCCTAATCTCCATGAAGAAGAATCTTTGTAATTCCTAGGGTTGATTGAAGTAGATCCGTTTTCAAATACTAAATCTAGACTCTCATATTCGCTCCAGAAAGCGCGGTTATAATCAAATGCAAATAACCATTTTTTCCATTCATAACCTATACCTACTGTAAGTTCTGCTGGTAAAGGCAATGTCGCAGTAAAGCCAGTAGTACCATTTGATGGAGTTAAGGCAGAGTTAGGGAAGTTAGAGAAAGTAGCGGTACCTTCAGTACTTTCAATATTAATTAACGAGCGATAGTTAAAACCTAGAGAAAAGTGCTCATCAGGCTTAAACATTAAACCAGCTGTCCAACCCCAAGCGGTAACACCAGTATCCTCAATACCTACGTTAGAACGATTACCTTGCTCATCTGTAAGTGATTGACCTGCATTTCTATTAAATTCAACACCACCTATTGCTAGAATTGGTCCACCACCTATACTTACACTATCAAATAATTGATAAGAAATAGTAGGTTGAATAAAAATGGCGCTCAATTCTATTTCATTTACTAAATGAGAACCTGACCAGTCCGTAGGCCATGTTACGTTACTACCATAAGGAGTATAAATTCCTAAACCTACAGCAAGTTTTTCATTGATTTTGTAAGTTCCATAAGCATAAACAGGTGTACCTGTAGGACTATCCGTTTCAGAAGAAGTACCGAAATCTGAATTTTGGTAAGAAACGCTTGAAAAAACGCCAAATCCACCGGCACTAAAATTTATTTTGTTTTCTAAATGTACCAGTCCTGCTGGGTTAAAAAAGAGAATATCAGCACTATTAACAACTGCAACACCTGTGTGTCCCATAGCTAACTGTCTATTACTCTGTGTACTTACTCGATATCCACCAGCATAGGCCATTGTAGAAATCAAAAGAAGCACTGCTAAAGCTTTTAATTTGTTCATAATCAGTTTGTTATTAAAAAAAATTGGGGTTTCGTTAAGTCAAATTTAATATTTTATACTTCTTACGCAAGCGATTTCGTAATTATTATGCTTGCATAGCATTTAATCTTCTAGGAAATCGGTCACCATTCTGTAAAATATTTCAGGTTGTTCTGCGTGAAGCCAGTGACCTGCGTCGGGTACTGTTTTCAGATTCGCTTTCGCGAAAGCGTGCTCAATTATTACGAAATCGTTTTCGTTAATATATCCTGACTTGGCACCTCTGACAAATAGTGTAGGTATTTTAATAGGTGTGTTAATAGGTTCTTGTGTTCCAATCATTTGCTGGCTGTTTCCCAGCACATCAAGATTGAAGCGCCAGCCGTATCTGTTTTTATCAATTCTGTATAAGCTCTTTAGTAAAAATTGTCTAGTCCCAAAATCTGGAATGCGCAGGGAAAGCTGCTCATCTGCCTCTTTGCGATTTTTTATCTCATCAAAATTGATAGACTTTAGTCCGTTAATAATATCGCTATGATGTGGTGCATAATTTTTAGGAGCGATGTCTGCTACAACAAGTTTTTTAACCAGATTAGGAAAGTCAGTTGCCACTTTCATAGCGACTTTTCCACCCATAGAATGGCCTAGTAGATATATATCACTAAGGTCATGTTCTTTACAATAGTCATTTATGTCGTTTGCTAGAAGTGTATAATTGAATTCTGTGCTATGTAAACTTCGCCCATGGTTACGTTGGTCTAATAAATGTACTTGATAACCATGCTTGCTCCATTCCTTACCTAAAGTTTTCCAATTGTCTGCCATGCCTAAAAAGCCATGAAGAATAACTAATGGTGTTCCTTCACCTAAAATGATTGAATGTAGCATTAGTCAGTTAATCTAGATTTATACATATTAACTACATTTTCTAATCCCATATATAAACTTTCTGATATGAGTGCGTGACCTATAGATACTTCTAGAAGGCCAGGTACGTTATCTTTAAAATAGCGCATATTTTCTAAAGATAGATCATGACCTGCATTTATTCCTAAACCTAGATCGAGTGCCTTTTGAGCTGCTACAATATAAGGAGCGATTGCTGCTTCTTTATCAGTAGGATACTGGTGTGCATATGCCTCAGTGTATAATTCTATGCGATCGACACCAGTTTTTGAAGCACCTTCAACCATTTCTATTGATGGATCTACAAATATGCTTGTTCTGATGCCTTGATCTTTAAAGTGTTTTACAATCTTTGTTAAATAAGCTTCATTTTTTACGGTGTCCCATCCAGCATCTGAAGTTATGGCGTCAACGGCATCTGGTACTAATGTAACCTGTGCTGGTTGGACTTCATCAACTAGAGCAATAAATTTTTCGTTAGGATTTCCTTCTATGTTTAATTCAGTTTGAATGACTTTTTTAAGATCACGAGCATCTTGATATCTAATATGTCTTTCATCTGGTCGTGGATGTATGGTGATACCTTGAGCACCAAATTGCTCTATGTCTAATGAGCATTTAATTAAATCAGGTACATTTCCTCCACGAGCGTTGCGCAATGTGGCTATTTTATTAACATTTACACTGAGTGCTGTCATAATAATGAATTGAGTTTCAAAAATACAAAGGATTCATCGCAACGAGTAATCACAGAAATGATTAATTTGCAAAAAAAGCTTGCTAGATGAACATTCAAGAATACATTATTAATGACGTTAAACCACTTCAGGTCACAGATGAAGTTACGGTTTCTCAAAATATATTCTCGCAATTGACCTATTCACATCTTCCGGTAATGGAAAATGACACTTACATAGGTTGCGTTTCAGAAAATGATGCGCACTGTTTTGAAACTGGATGTACATTAAAAGATGTTAAATACGCACTGGATACGTTTTATGTTAAGACTGATACGCATTGGCTCGACGTGCTGGAGGCTTTTGCACAACATGATTGTAATGTAATGCCCGTGCTAAATGACGAGAATAGATATCTGGGCTATTATGAGCTTAAAGACATTTTACAGTTATTCAATGATTCACCATTTTTATATGAATCTGGTGCTGTGATTGTTTTAGAAAAAGGCACTACAGACTACAGTTTTAGTGAAATCACTCAAATTATTGAGTCTAATGATTCTAAACTTTTTGGATGCTTTATTAGTGGTTATAATGATCATTTAACTCAGATTACAGTTAAGGTGAGCGCTGAAAATGTCAATCAAGTACTGCAAACTTTTAGAAGGTATAGCTATGTCGTAATCAGCGCAGCTGAAGAAGATACCTATCTCGATAATCTTAAAGAGCGATCTGATTACCTAAACAAATACCTAAACATGTAATGAAGAAAATTGCTATTTACGGTCAGTATCTTCAAGAGGATAGTCTTGCTACAATTGCTAGTGTTCTTACACAATTACAGTTGCGCGATTGTGATGTATATATAGAGCAGGACTATGTAAAGCTTATAGATAATCAAATCAACCTAAATGCTACCAAAACATTTGCATCGTTAGATACTTCTTATGATTTAATGATCAGTATAGGTGGTGATGGGACTATTTTAAGAGCTGTTTCATATATAGGAAAACTTAATATCCCTGTAATGGGAATCAATACTGGTCGATTAGGTTTTCTAGCTACTTTACAATCAGAAGAATTAGAGCTTGCCTTTGATTTATTATTCAGTAAAAAATACCGTTTAAGTAAACGTAGTTTAATTACTGCGACTTCTAAACATCCTGAGAATCATCTTGCGCCAGATAACTTTGCTCTAAATGAAGTTACGGTAAGTCGTCAGAATACAACAAGTATGATTCAGATAGAAACACATCTAAACGGAGAATTACTGACTTCATACTGGGCAGACGGTTTAATAGTGTCTACACCAACTGGTTCCACGGGTTATAGTTTGAGTTGTGGCGGTCCAGTGATAACACCAGATGCTAAAGCATTAGTCATCACACCCATCGCGCCACATAATTTAAATGCTCGGCCTCTAGTTATTCCAGATGATACAATTATTACAGTAAAAGTTATGGGAAGAGAAAATGAATTTCTCGCATCGCTAGATAACCGTATTGCATCCTACCCAGATGAAACAGAAATCACATTAAAGAAGGCGGATTTTACCATAGATTTAATCGAATTGGACCATGTGAGTTTCATAAAAACGATTCGCCATAAATTACTTTGGGGAGAAGATAAACGCAATTAGACAATAATTTTAAAGAAACCTAGTTTTAGATTACTCACAATCATGCATGTTTACTCATGTCAGGTAATGAGAATTGTTATATTTGCACGTTTTAAAATTTCCATGCGTTTATTATTATTAATTAGTTTTCTTTTTTGTTTCGCTTTCGCGAAAGCGCAAACCTATGAAGTAGGAGTCTTTGCCGGTGGTAGTAATATCATAGGAGATGTAGGTAGTACGCAGTTTGTTGATCCTGTAGATCTTACGGTAGGTGGTATTTTTAAGTGGAATCGTAGTGATCGCCACAGTTTTAGAGCATCACTTATATTTTCTAATATGGTAGGAGATGACAACGATAGTGATGATATTTCTAGAGATTTAAGAGGTTATAAATACAATTATAACCTTATAGAGGCTAGTATAGGTATTGAGTATAATTTCTGGGAATGGGAGCTTTACACAGGTAAACCTCAATTGGTGCCTTATATTTACACAGGGATTACTGGTTTTCAATATGAAGCATTCAGATTAGATCAAGTGAGTAATCAACTAGTAGAAGATGATACGGATAGAGGATTAGCAATACCTTTTATTTTAGGTGTAAAGTATAATATTGCACCTAAGCTAGTGCTGGGATTAGAAGCAGGAGTAAGATATACTTTTACAGATAATCTAGATGGTAGTAATAATGAAGATTTTGAAAATGTAAGCTTTGGGAATATTAACAATAATGATTGGTATGTATTCTCTGGAGTAACGTTAACTTATGCATTTGGTAGGAAACCTTGTTATTGTAATTTTTAAGAATGGATAAAAACGTACTACATACCCATAATATTCCACAGCACATAGCTGTGATTATGGATGGTAATGGTCGCTGGGCAAAAAAACAAGGCCTCATGCGTGTGCGAGGACATGAGAAAGGTGCAAAAGCGGTAAGAGAAACTGTTGAAACGTGTGCAGAGTTAGGTATTAAAAATCTGACTTTATATGCTTTTAGTACAGAGAATTGGAAAAGGCCAAAACTTGAGGTCGATACGCTTATGAGACTACTGGTTTCTAGTCTTAAAAAGGAACTTCCAACATTACAGAAAAACAATATTTCTCTTAAGGCTGTAGGTAGTCTAGAGTTATTACCTAAAACTGCTCAAAAAGAACTTCAAGAAGTTATAACCGCTACAGCAAGTAATGATCATATGAATTTGACTTTAGCCCTTAGTTATGGGTCACGAGAAGAATTGATAACGGTTATTAAAAATGTAGCTTCAAAAGTGAAAGAAGGAGAGATTGAAGTTGATAACATCAACCAGGACACAATAAATAGTTTGTTGTATACTAATTATATGCCTGATGTTGATTTGTTGATTAGAACAAGTGGAGAGCAGCGTATAAGTAACTTTTTGCTGTGGCAAATCGCTTATGCAGAGCTTTATTTTACTGATGTTCTTTGGCCTGATTTCAGGAAAGAACATCTTATAGAGGCATTAAAAAATTATCAAGACCGAGAACGTAGATTCGGTAAAACGAGTGAACAATTATAGAATAATGACAAGACAGCTAGCACACTCGCTACTTATAGCAGTAGTATTTCTATTAGGAACTACTATAAAGGCACAACAGGCAGATACACCTATTGGAAACGCCACAAAATATAAACTGGGTGATATTACTGTAACCGGTAGCCAGACTTATAATGAAAACACTGTAATTGCTTTTACAGGTCTACGTAAAGGAGATGAAATCTATGTCCCAGGACAGCGATTAAGTGACGTGGTTAAAAAATTATGGGATTTAAAACTGTTCAGTGATATTAGATTTTATAAAACCAGTGTCATTCCTGATCCAGATGGTGGTGAGTTAGAAATTATTAATCTAGAGTTGAATATTGTTGAGGTGCCTAACCTTAGTAACGTTGAGATTACTGGTATTAAAGATCGTAAAGCCAAAGATCTAAGAGATGAGCTTAAACTTACTAGTGGTCGTAAAGCAACTGAAAATCTAGTAACTAACACACGCAACTTTATTGAAAACAAATATAAAGATGACGGTTATTTATATGCTGACGCATTAGTGCGCGTACGTGAAGTGATTGATACCTCAGATCAAAGTACTAATCGCGTTGATATGAAAATCGATATCAATAAAGGCGAGAAAGTAAAAGTTGAAGAGATAACTTTTACTGGGAATGAGCTGATTGAAGATAAAAAACTGCGTAAAGCGATGAAAAATACAAAGCGTCGCAATCCATTTAGATTATTAAAAAGGTCTAAATATATCGAGGCAGATTATCAAGAGGATTTAAGCTCTGTTCTTGATATGTATAAAGAAAGAGGTTTTAGAGATGCACGTATTATAGGAGATACTCTTATTAAAAATAGTGATAAAAGAATTTCTCTAGACATCGAGGTTGAAGAAGGAAGAAAATACTATTTTGGAAATATTGAATTTGTAGGGAATACCGTTTATACAGATGAACAGCTAAAAAGAATTCTTCAGGTTGATAAAGGAGATGTGTATAATGGAGTAGCATTTTATGAAAGAATCAGTAATCCACAAGATCCTGACTCTGATGATATTTCAAATCAATATCAAAACACAGGTTACCTATTTTCATCTGTAAATGCTGTTGAGACACGTGTGTATAATGATACGATAGATTTTGAAGTACGTATTGTAGAAGGTGAGGAAGCTTTCTTTAATAATATTACTGTGACAGGTAATACGAGAACAAATGATCATGTCATTTATAGAAACTTACAAACCACACCTGGTGAAAGATATTCTAGACAAAAAATTATTAACTCAATTCGTGAATTAGGTCAATTAGGATTTTTTAATCCAGAAACCATTAATCCACAACTTAAAAATGTAAGACAGCAAGAAGGTACAGTTGATGTTGAATTTGAACTAGAAGAAGCAGGCGCTAGCCAGATTGAACTACAAGGTGGTTATGGTGGTGGTGGATTTGTAGGTACACTAGGATTGCGCTTTAACAACTTTTCACTTCGCAATATTTTCAATGGTGAAGCATATGAACCAGTACCTATGGGTGATGGACAAACTCTTGCCATTAGAGCACAAGCAAGTACCATATTTAGAACATATAGTTTAAATTTTACTGAGCCATGGCTAGGTGGTAAAAAACCAGTTTCTCTTAATGTTTCATTTTCTCATAGTGAACAATTTCGGGTGAATTCAACTAACTTTACTGAAGTTGATCGTAGTCAGCGATTCTTAATCACAGGAGGAACTGTAGGTATAGCAAAACGACTAGAGTGGCCAGATAATTATTTCCAATTTTCTCAAGCTTTATCATTTCAACATTATAATTTGAAAAACTATCAAACAAGTTTATTTAATTTCCCTAATGGTTTTTCAAATAACCTAGCGTATACAATCGGATTAAGTAGAAATAATGTAGGTGTGAATCCAATTTTCCCTACCTATGGATCATCATTCTCAATTACCGCAAAGTTAACTCCGCCGTATTCCTTATTCAACGGTGTTGATTATGCTACACTAGAAGACCAAGAAGAGTTTCAAACTAATGGAGAGGCTGATCTTGCAAAAGTAGATCAAGAACGTTTTAAATTCTTAGAGTACTATAAAGTTAAGTTTCAAGGGACATGGTACACTAGACTTTATGATAAGTTAGTTTTACAGACAAACACAGAATTTGGTTTCTTAGGAGCATATAATCAGGATCGTGGACTTGTACCATTTGAACGTTTCTTTGTAGGTGGTGACGGTTTAGGAGCATTTTCTTTAGATGGACGTGACATCATTAGAATGCGTGGTTATGATAATTCATCATTAACTACAAATGCAGATGGTGATACCGTATATAATAAATTCTCTTTTGAATTAAGATACCCTATATCTTTAGAGCAAGCAGCATCTATTTATGTACTGTCATTTGCAGAGGCAGCAGGCAGTTATAATAACTTTAGAGACTATAATCCATTTGAGGTTCAGCGATCTGCAGGTGCTGGATTACGTATATTTATGCCAGCCTTTGGATTACTAGGTATCGACTTTGGATATGGATTTGATAAAGTGCCTACAGCAGTAAGTAATGATCCTAGTGGATGGAATGTTCACTTCATCATCGGGCAGCAATTCTAAAGAATGGCACGATATTTTCTTTAAACACTTTGAGCTTATGAAAAATAAGATTTTTGTTATCAGCATAATGGCCTTTATGAGTTTCGCTTTCGCGAAAGCGCAAGGAGGAACTAGAGGTATTAGAGTAGGTTTTATTGATATGGAATACATCCTAGAGAATGTGCCAGAATATCAAAAAGCATCTCAACAACTAGAGCAAAAGATGGGTAAATGGAAGCAGGAAATTGATGCCATGAGTTTAGAGGTGCAACAAATGAAAGATGCTTTGCAAAATGAAAGAGTCTTACTCACTAATGAGCTTATTGAAGAGAAAGAAGAAGATATTAAGATTAAAGAAGAAGAGCTTTTAAACTATCAACAAAAACGATTTGGTCCTCAAGGTGATTTTGTTTTACAAAAAGAACAATTAATACAGCCAGTACAAGATCAAGTTTTTAATGAGATACGCAAAATAGGAAGCCTTAAAAAATATGATTACATCCTTGATAGTTCTGAGGCAGCAATGCTTTATAACGCAGAGCGTCATGATTTAAGTGATCAAGTTTTAAAAGCGATAGGAAGAACAGCAAAAATTGATTCTAGGAATAGAGGTAAAGATAAAGAGCCTACTAAAGAAGAATTAAGAGAGCAAGAGAAAGAAGAGCGTTATCTGTCTGTAGAAGAAGCAGAACAAGTAGAGCAAAAAGAAGAAGCAAAAGAACAACTCATAAATGATAGAGAAAAAGCACGACTTGAGAAATTACGAGTGCGTGATTCTATTAAAGTAGCAAGAGCCGAAAAGTTTCAAAAACGTAGAGATAGTATTATCAAGGCGAGAGAAAGACGTAAGGACAGCATTCTTAAAGCACGTGAGGCAAAGAAAAAAGCAAATCAAAAAAAGGCTTCAGGCGGTGAATAATAACACGATACTATTATATTTGCAGCCGCATTAATAATAATTAAAGCAAACAATAATTAATAATTAGAAAATGAAACAAGTAAAAACCCTTATAACAGCAGTAGTGGTGATGTTCCTTATGGCAGGAATTAACACGGTGCAAGCTCAAGCTACTCCTAGTAAAGTATGTCACGTAGCATCTCAAGAGTTAGTAGAGCAATTACCTCAGGCTAAAGCTGCTGATAAGCAATTGAGAGATCTTGCTAAAACTTATGAGGCAACTCTAGGTGAAATGGATAAGGAATTGCAAAACAAAGCTGAGCAGTTAAAAAGTCTAGCTGAATCACGTAGTGAAGAAGAAAATCAACGTGCTTATCAAGAATTGATGGCAGGTCAGAAGAAATTAGAAGAGTACTACCAAAGTTCTCAACAAGCTATGGCTCAAAAAAGAACAGATCTTTTAAAGCCATTGTACAAAAAGGTACGTGATGCTATTCAAAAAGTTGCTCGTGCAAAAGGTTTTGACTATGTACTAGACTCAACTACAGGTACTGGAGTAATCATGGCTGATGGTTATGATATCACACCAGATGTAAAGAAGGAATTAGGTATTACTCAGTAATTGTTTAATACGTTATTTAAAAACCGCTTAGTTGATCTAAGCGGTTTTTTTATGCCTTATATTATGGTATTCCCATTATCTTTATATCATGAGTAATATACAGCCTATTGGTTTTTTTGATAGTGGTGTAGGTGGTACATCTGTATGGAAAGAAGTTGTGCAACTTTTACCACATGAGAACACTATTTATCTAGCAGACAGTAAACATGCTCCATATGGACGTAAGTCTAAAGAAGAGATTACACAGCTATGTATTAAAAATACAGAGTATTTGCTTAGCCGTGGTTGTAAATTAATCGCTGTACCATGTAATACGGCTACCACTAATAGTATATCTTATCTAAGAGGACATTATGATATTCCGTTTATAGGTATAGAGCCAGCTATTAAACCAGCTGCTCTTAATAGTGCAACAGGTAAAGTAGGTATTCTAGCTACAAAAGGAACTTTAACTAGTGAGTTATTCAATAGAACGCAAAGAGCCTTTACAAAGGATGTAAACACTATAGAGATCGTTGGTACTGGTATCGTAGAGCTTATTGAATCTGGTAAAAAAGATTCTGAAGAGATGAGAAATCTTCTAGTTAGTATTACAGAGCCATTTATGATATCGGGAATAGATTATCTAGTATTGGGTTGCAGTCACTATCCTTACATTAAGGATATGCTGCAAGAATTGCTGCCCAGCCGTGTAAAAATTATTGATAGTGGCGCTGCGGTAGCGAGACAAACTTATCATATATTGAAGGAGTTTAACTTACTTAATGATCAGATATCATCAGGTCATCACGAGTTATTTTCTAACCTCAATCCGGTAGTGTTAGACCTATTGACTAATGAAGTAAAAGATAGAAAAGTAAGTTACCTCGATTTCTAACTAAAGTACTTAAACAACTCTAATTTACGACTAGGGCTTACGGGAAGTTCTACATTACCTAACATGACACTACCGCCTTTTCCTTTCTTATATGCAGTGACATGAGCAGCGTTAATGAGATGAGATTTATGGATACGGCAAAACCCTTTTTCTGCCAGCATATTATCAAAATGTTTCAAGGTTTTAGAAACCAACTTATGTGTGTTAGCAAGATATACGTTTGTATAGTTATCATCTGCACTGCAGTAAATAATATCCTTTACTGGTATCACTTCAAAACCTTCTTGTGTTGGAATAGTAATTTTATCATTTAGTTGAGAGCTGTCCTGTTCTTTTACAGACAGGCCTATATTAACTTCTTCCTCACGCTCTTTAATGCTTTTAACAATGTCTACAGCTTTTATTAATTCATCAATTTCAATAGGTTTCAAAAGGTAATAAGCTGCCTGTTGATTAAGAGCTTCTTTTGCATATTGATCATAAGCAGTAACAAAAACGGTTTCAAAATCACGGTCACCTACCTTATCTAATAAATCAAATGCAGTCCCATAGGGCATTTCCACATCTAGAAATAACAAATCAATATCTGACTTGCGCAGTAATTGTAAGGCTTCATCTACGTTTGTAGCTTCATCAACTACGGTAACATTAGGGCAATAATTTGCAAGATATTTTTTAAGAATCTCTCTAGAGATTTGCTCGTCTTCTACTATGATCGCTTTTAAATTCATAATTATTCTGTTTTCCAGATATCAAATTCACTTCTGACTATGCTCAAGATTTCATTAACATACTGTATTTCATCTATCTCTGGGAAATGATTTAGATAAGCTGAAGGATTACCATATTCAAAAGAGTTATAATCCTTAAGATCTTTAATTTGAAATGAGAATGATTGACCATCCACAAAAGTCATTTGACCCATTGTACTCCAATATTTTCTTTCTGGCACACCTCTTATTGTATCTAAATACAAAATCACTTCTCTACTAGTTGCCAACTTCCATTTAATGGTGTCGCTATTTGGTATCTCTAATGCAAAGCTTCTTAGAAAGTTTTGAAATATATAGTCATGTTCACTAATTGGTGTCAAAACTTTTTTAATCACCTTTGGTTCAATACCGTCAAAATGCTCATAAAATTCAGCATTCCAACTATTATCTTCTCTCTGATACATGCGAAACAAAGATGAATAATTAGTTATTCCCTGATTTTGATAAATGCGGATCTCATGCTCATAGGAAAGTGAATCAGATATACCGATGTCTCTATTTATTAAACTAATATTTTGTGCGCTTAGAGCATAAGAAAATAAAAAACTTAAAACGTATATAAGTTGATTCATGGGTTTTATTTTAACTAAGAACATTCATTTTCACCACAACCTTAGTACCTACATCTGGTGATAATCCTGCGTCATTTACAGTCATCTCTATACGACAATCATGTAATTCATTGAGTAAAGCTACTCTGTTCATGACATTACCTAGACCTTTACTTTCTCGCTTCTTTTGATGTTCTGTTTTGAGTTCTTTGGACTTAGCTCGTCCTATACCATTATCAGTAATGGTTACTATGATCTCGTTATCTGCTTTCGCGAAAGCTACTTTCAAAAATCCTTTCTCATCCTTATATCTTAATCCATGCCATACAGCATTTTCAATAATGGGCTGCAATAGCATAGGAGGAACTTTTAAAGAAGTTGTTTCTACTAATGGATCAATGGAGAGCTCATAGTCAAACTTATCTTTAAATCTCTCGTGCTCTAGTTTAAGGTAAAGACCTAGTAGTTCTGTTTCCTTTGAGAGTGGTATGAAATCTAGTTCAGAGTTCTCAAGAACACTACGCATAAGTTTGGAAAAGTCGGCTAGATATTTATTTGCTGCACGTTCATCATTTAAGGCGATATAACTATTTACTGAGTTGAGTGCATTGAAAATAAAATGCGGATTCATCTGGCTGCGTAAGGATTTAAGCGCCAATAAGTGGTTGTTAATACGTTGTTGTTTGTTATTGCGCCACATAAAGTAAGCAAGAGTGATCAGTAATAGACTTAAGGCAACTAGCGAATAGATGATCCAGCGCTGTCGCTGGTTAACCTGTTGTGTTAATTCTCGCTCTGTATTAATCAATGCGATTCTATTTTCTGTAAGCTCACGGTCTTTTTCTAGAGTTAAAATTCGTGTCTGTCTATTGACTAACTCTTGTGCTTTGCGCGTATTTAAAGCTATTTGCTGCTCTTTTTGCTCATAGAGTAAATCTACAGTTTCAATGTAGATTTCATTGTATTTTAGTGATTTTGCAGCGTTGCCATTAGAGCGGTAAAGTTTATAAAGGTTGCGTGCCGCTTCTTTTTTAGTTTCTAAGTCTTCATTTATACTAGCTTCTTTAAAACTGCTTTCAAAAGAAGTGATAGCTTCCGTAAAGTTGTTAGTGGCTTTATAGGCTTCGGCAATTTTAAGTTGTTCTTTTTGCTTAGAAAAAACAGGTGTATTAATAGCCTCATCGTTATTTGAAACAGCAGGTGTGTCTGATTTTATCACCTCTTCTAATTCTAGGACATCACTCTGGCTATTTGTTTTTGAAGCACCTTCCTTTGCTTCAGCACTATCTATTAAATCGATATTCTTTTTACGTAAAGCAATTTCCTTGTCATATTGTTGATTGCTATTATAAAAATCTGCAGTGACAGATTGTGTAATCACGTTGCTTACAACGCCTTCACTTTTTGAACCTTCAATGGCGTCACTGTAGTAGGACTCGGCAGTAGTAACCTGTCCCGTTGCATTATAAACATTTGCTATGTTAGTGTTGAGTTGCGGTAATAAAGTCTTTAAATTATTTGTTTGTGCAGTTTGTAAAGCTGCTTGATGATTATTAAGAGCTGCATCTGTATTATTAGTTTTTTCATAAGCATTCCCTAGGGTTGTGTAAGCAGTTACTATTTGTTGTGTAGATAGTCTTGTTTTAAGATTTAAGGATGTTTTTCTTGACTTTTGATTAACTATTATGGCTTCTAGTGTCTTGATAGCCTCTTGATAATTGCCATTGCTATGAAGTGATTGGGCAAGTTTGAGCTGTCTTTGTGCTGTGTTTTCTGATTTAATTGCTGCTCTATAATTCGTAATGGCTAGATCTGCTTGTTTATTAAAAAGATATAGATCACCTAATTTTTCATAAGCGACAGATTCTTTTGATGCGGTCAAGCTTTTAGGCTTATTGGATAATGCAGCGATTAGAAAATCAGCTGTCTTTTGAGCGTCCTTTTTAAGATAAATCTGTGCGCTATCCATTAAAACTTCATAACTCAATGATTTAAGTCGATCTTTTTGGGAAAGATCATCTATAACTTGAATTTCAACTTTATCAGTACTTCTTATCGTATAATATACAGTTTCAAAATCTGATCTTCTTATAATAATTTCATCACCTAGATTTGCTGGAATTTTAAAATATCCTTGTAAATCTGTAGTTGCATATCGTCCCATAGGGCCTTCAATGTTTACACCAGATACCGGTTGTCTTTTATCGCTTATCACACGTCCTTCTAGGATCATCGTTGTGCGGTCACTGGCGGCTTTGCGCACTTCATTACTTTGTGCAAATACCGTTGTAGTAAGGCCTAAGGATAAAAATATAAAAAGAATTATTGCTTTCATTATGGTTGTAAACTTAGGCATTAAAACTTAGATGGATTCAAGCACTGTGCCGTTTATAAGCTGTTTTAAGTTAGTATCATTAAGATATGTAATAGCATACTCGATAGAAATGCTAATACACTCAATGATATACTAGTTTCACTCATTTACCATATTTAACACTATACTATCCAATTAGATTTGATGAAAAATTTAACGATATGAAAATTGTCTTATCCACATTATTAATCCTACTGACACTCAATATGAGTGCGCAGCATTTAGGTAATTTTAATAATCAAGCCGCACAAATGGAGATTTCTCGCGCCAATATTGCCACTGCAGACATGGGCAATGCAAGAGTTATAGGTTACAATGCGCGACCTGTTGCTACCGTCGCTCTACAGCCCAGCAACATTTTAAACTTAAGCTTGCGTAGTCTGTATAATGTGGAAGCCACAGATTATACTGCAGTTTTTAATATCAATCAGGTAGGTGAAACGGCAGATGAGACCACGCAATTAATGAGCGATAAAATTAATGCCATTAAAAAAGAATTGAAAAGTAAAGGGTTTAACGGTCAGTTTGCTATTGATATGATTTCATTTGTGCCTCAATATGAGATTGAGGTCACTAAAAAATTATTCAGCAAGACGTATACTGAAGTACCTGTTGGTTTTGAATTGCAACAAAACTTATTGATTTCTTACCGTGATGATGCTGATTTTGAAAAAATATTATCTGCTTGTGCAAGTGCCGAAGTGTACAACCTTGTAAAAGTAGATTATTATGTTAAAAATCTAGAAGCAATTTATGCAGATCTACAAACTAAACTACTTGCAGAAGTAAAAAAGAAAAAAGAATACTATACCGCACTCGGTTTTGACATGAGTGAATATGATGTACATATGGCAGATGCTAAGTATTACCATATGCCTAAAGATCATTACAAAAGTTATGTAGCCGCTAATAATATAAGTATGGATGCACTTAAACAAAAGAAAGGTGTAACACGTATTAAAAAACCAGTCTCATATTACTATGACCCTATACCTCATTCTGGTTATGATATTGTCGTAAATGCCGCTATTACTAAACCTGTTATACAATTAGGTATGGATTTAACATTGCGATATGTACCAAAGCCAGCAAAACCTGTTGCGCCTATTGCGCCAGTAAAAGAGCCTAAGCCTAAGGTATATGTCATATCGCCTACAGGTCCAGTAGATATCAAACAATTACCTAACTCTTAAATCTAGAATGATGAAGAATCTGAAAAATATATTATTAGCTAGTGCGATTGTTTCTTTTACAGCATGTAATGGATCCATAACAAAAAAAACCGTACACGACAATGCTCCTGAAATTGCTATGATAAATACAAGCCCAGTTCAGCCTGTGCAACCAGCAACTATACAAATAGCTTTACTTCTTGATACTAGTGGTAGTATGAATGGATTAATAGATCAAGCCAAAACTCAATTATGGAACCTCGTAAATCAAATGACCTATGCACATTGCAATGAGGTACAGGCTAACATTGAAATAGCTCTCTATGAATACGGAAACACTGCCATCCCAGAAAGGCAAGACTTTTTAAGACAAATAGTTCCCTTTTCTACAGATTTAGATCTAATTAGTAAAGAGCTATTTGCACTTGATACAAACGGCGGTGATGAGTATTGTGGTGCTGTGATAAAGCATGCAACTCAAAATTTAGAATGGCGTAATGGTCAACAAGATTTAAAAATGATTTTTATAGCTGGTAATGAATCATTTCTACAAGGTAGTACTTCTATCGATCAGGTCATGGGTGCTGCATCTCAAAAAGATATCACGGTAAATACTATTTTTTGTGGTGATGCTCAAACAGGTATTTCTTTAAAATGGAAAAATGGATCTAAGTTAGGGCATGGTGAGTATACAGTGATTAATCATAATCAAAAAACTCATTATGTAACAACACCTTACGATGATCAAATTTTAAAGCTCAACACTCAACTTAATAGCACTTATGTATCATATGGAAGTACAGGTGAAGCTAAAAGCGTACAGCAAAGTTATATAGATCATCAAACGGCAGGAGTTTCAGTCACCGCAAATGTTAATCGGAGCATTGTCAAGTCAAAAAGTGTTTATAAAAATGCAGAATGGGATTTGATTGATGCTGCAGAAGATGAGGAGATGCTTGAAGATCTAATTGTGGCAAATAAAATGACTTTATCTGCTGATTTGAAAGATAAATCTGTTGAGGAAATAAAAAAAATCACCTTGGCAAAAAAAGAAGACAGAGCAAAAATTCAAAAAAGTATTCAAGAATTGAGTCAGAAAAGAGATTTCTATATAAAAACTCAAAATGCAGGAGAGAATGAGCTAGAAAGCGCAATGGTTAATGCCGTAAAAAAGAAAGCTAAATTGAAAAATTATAGTTGGAAATAAATGTGGTAGTAAGTGAATGATTTCAGTTACGCTTTCGCGAAAGCGACCTAAAAACAGCTCTTTAATTTATTATATAGTTTATCTAGATTTAAAGCTTACAAGCTGTTGAAAAATGCTATCTCATTTGCGTCAACTAGCGGTAACAGAATCGTATTTTTGATTTTCACTTATAAGTATACGGTTTGTCAAAAAAAGTTAAGAAGGTCACTCCATTAATGCAACAATACAATAGGATAAAGACGAAATATCCTGATGCGTTGTTGCTTTTCCGTGTTGGAGATTTTTATGAAACTTTTGGAGAGGACGCCATAAAAACAGCACGTATTCTAAATATCGTTTTAACCAGTAGGAATAATGGTGGCGAACCGATAGAATTGGCTGGTTTTCCTCATCACTCTATGAATACCTATTTACCTAAATTGGTAAAAGCAGGTGAGCGTGTGGCAATTTGCGATCAATTAGAAGACCCTAAGCAAACTAAGACAATTGTAAAAAGAGGCGTTACAGAATTAATTACTCCTGGAGTTGCACTAAATGATGAGGTGTTGCAGTCTAAGAGTAATAACTTTTTAGCAGCGTTATCGATAGACAAGAATGTTTATGGTGTTGCATTTTTAGATATTTCTACGGGTGAATTTTTAGTAAGTCAGGGATCTAGAGAAGAGATAGATAAGCTATTACAAAATTTTAATCCTAGCGAGGTTTTAATTAATCGTAAGGATAAAACTAGGATAAAGGAAGATTTTCCATATGACCTACCTTATTTCTTTTTAGAAGATTGGGTGTTCCAGATTGATTTTGCACGTGAATCTTTATTAAAGCATTTTAAAATCAATTCTTTAAAAGGGTTTGGTATTGAAAAGTTAGAAGAGTCTATAACAGCTGCTGGAGCTATCTTGCATTACCTCGATGAAACGCAACATGATAAGGTGGACCATATTGCTGGTATTTCTAGAATCGCAGATGAGGATTTTGTATGGATGGATCGATTTACCGTGCGCAATCTTGAGTTGTATCAGGCATTAAGTTCCGGTGCGGTAACCCTTATAGATGTTATAGATCAAACTACTACAGCGATGGGTGGTCGTATGTTAAAAAGATGGCTAGCGTTCCCACTAAAAAACAAAGAACAAATAGAGAAGCGACACGATATTGTTGAGTTTTTTACTAATTCTTCAGAAACATTAAATGCAATTAAACTTGAGTTTAAGCGCATGAGTGATTTAGAAAGACTGGTTTCTAAAGTAGCAGTAGGTAAAATATGTCCTCGCGAGGTAGTACAGCTTAAAAATAGTCTTGAAGCGATAGAACCTGTGAAAAAAATAGCTGAAAGTTCTGGAAATAAGGCTTTACAAGTTTTAGGAGATAATCTTAACGCATGTACTCATATCACGCGATTAATTAAGGAATCCATTGATGAGGAGGCTCCTGTAAATATTTTAAAGGGTAGAACTATTGCTGCAGGTTATAATAGTGAATTAGATGAACTTAGAGGACTTGCTACTAGTGGTAAAGAATATTTAGATAATATGCTGGCAAGGCATACGGAGGAGACAGGTATTACAAGTTTGAAAATTGCAAGTAATAATGTTTTTGGATACTACATTGAGGTAAGAAATACCCATAAAGATAAAGTTCCAGAACACTGGATTAGAAAACAAACATTAGTCAATGCTGAGCGTTATATCACGGAAGAGCTTAAAGAATATGAGGCAAAGATATTAGGGGCTGAAGAACGTATTAATGCGTTGCAACAGGAGTTATTTGATAAAATTGTTCATGAGATAGTGCCTTTTATAAAGGCAATTCAAAGTAATGCTCAGCTTATAGGGCAATTGGATTGTTTACTTTCTTTTGCTTCGCACGCGATACAAAGTAATTATGTTAGGCCACAACTTTTAGAAGGTGATGCTTTAGAGATTAAAGAAGGACGCCATCCAGTGATTGAGAAGATGCTTCCAGCAGATAAGCCTTATATACCTAATGATGTACTGTTAGATCAGGATCAACAGCAAATCATTATGATTACAGGTCCAAATATGAGTGGTAAGTCTGCTATCCTGAGACAAACCGCACTAATTGTTTTGTTATCTCAAATGGGAAGTTTCGTTCCTGCGAGCGAAGTTAAAATGGGTATTGTAGATAAAATTTTTACCAGAGTAGGAGCGAGTGATAATATTTCTCAAGGAGAATCTACATTCATGACTGAAATGAATGAAAGTGCTAGTATTTTAAATAACATTAGTAAAGGTAGCTTAGTTTTGTTAGATGAGATAGGAAGAGGTACCAGTACATATGATGGTATTTCCATCGCTTGGGCAATTACAGAATATTTACATGAACATCCCTTTATGCCTAAAACACTATTTGCTACTCATTATCATGAATTAAACGAGATGACTGAATTGTTTAATCGAATTAAAAATTATAATGTAGAGGTTAAGGAGTTAAAGGATAAGGTACTTTTTATGCGTAAACTTATTCCAGGAGGTAGTCATCACAGTTTTGGAATTCATGTGGCAAAAATGGCTGGAATGCCTCAACAAGTGCTTAAAAAGGCAAATAAAATTCTAAAGCGACTTGAAAAAAGCCATCAACAGGAAGATTCTAAAAAAGTTTTACAAGACACTCAAGAAGAGGAAATGCAATTAAGTTTCTTCAATTTAGATGATCCTTTGCTTCAAAACATTAAAGAAGAGATACTTATGGTTGATATTGACACTCTTACTCCAGTAGAAGCTCTTATGAAACTTAACGAGATCAAACGAATGCTTCAAGGAAAATAATATTTATCAAATATTTTTAATTGAAACGCTTTGCAGATAAAGGAAAGTTATTAAATTTGCACTCGCTTTGAAAAACTTTTGGGTTTTTCAAATTTGCGAAAGTAGCTCAGGGGTAGAGCATCACCTTGCCAAGGTGGAGGTCGCGGGTTCAAATCCCGTCTTTCGCTCTAAATCTGTTCTTAAAAAGATTTTTATAATACCAATGATGTGTCGCGGACACAATCGCTCGAGTGGTGGAATTGGTAGACACGTTGGACTTAAAATCCAATGGGTAGTAATGCCCGTACGGGTTCAAGTCCCGTCTCGAGTACAAAGAGGTTATCTAGAAATAGGTAGCCTCTTTTTCATTAAAATATTTTTATACCTATTGATGATAGCTATAAGTTGTATTCTAAGACATAAAAAAAACCGCCTATAAGGCGGTTTTGTATTTAAAAGCAGTAAATGATTATTTACCAATCATTTTTTTTCCAGCTTCCGTTGCTTTGTCAGCAGCACCTTTAGCCGCATCTCCCGCTTGATCTACTGCATTGTTAGCAGCGTCTTTAGCTCCATCCACAGCCTTATTAGCAGCATCTTTTACATCTCCAGCAGCATCTTCAACAGCATCTCCAGCATCATCTAATGCTTCTTTAGCATTGTTCAGGCCTTCTTTAGCAGCTCCAGAAGCATTGTCTGCAGCATTTTCGATTGCATCACCTGCATTTTCAATACCATCTTGTGCGCTATCAACAGCGTCACCAGCAGCATCCATTGCATCTCCAGCAGCATCTCCTGCAGCATCAGCAGCATTTTCAACACCATTTGCAGCGTCTTCCATTCCTTTTTCTACTTCTCTACATCCTACTGCGAACATAAGAGAAAGAGCCATCGCTCCGATAAATAATTTTTTCATTTTGAGGTAGATTTATTGATTTATTAAACAAATGTATACTTTTTGAATAAATAACTTAATTTCTAATGTTTATTTAGCTATTTATCGATTAGTTGTATGATTTCATCTGTGATTTGAAGTTTAAATGCGCTTTTCATTTATGATTCACATTTTTTCACTTAAATATTTCCAATATCTTCTTGGTACATGTTGAAGGTGAAGTTTAAGGTTTTTTCTAGATTCTATATTTGTACTTTTAAAATACATGTTCCATAAATCTTGATAATTGTTTTCAAGCTCTTTATAATCTGTTTTCATTGCTAAATTATTTTGAAGAGAAGATGAGATTGTGTTTAATATTCCACGTTGACCTTTAGGAGCTTTAAACTCTATATGGACTTCATGTATAGTTTTTTGATCATAGCTTATCCCATAATTACGACTTAGGTCATAAATAATCCAATTTTGATCTGCATATCTGTTTTTAAAATGTTTGGTAATAAGAGGTAAAACATTGAAATCGGGTTCGATGTTTGCATAATAGGTTTTGTTATCTATTAAATGAAATCTCACAAACGCTTCCATGCGATGCTTTTCTCTTCCTACCATTTTCGCTGCTTGGGCTATTTTTAACACAACTGGATCAGTGAAATCACCGCTGGGAGCTTTTTGAGCTCGGAATGTCATTTTTATATATTCATAAATAGTATTTTCCATACCCGTTATTTCACTTAGAAAAGCACAATATACTTGGTGAGAATCACGATGATTACATAACGATTTAAAACGTTTCCATACTCGTTGTGCTTTATCTATATCTGTTGTAATTATCTCTGTTCCATCAAAGAGGTTTTTTTGAGTAAGTGAAGCTTTTGATATAATAGGCAGGTTTATTTTTTGATCATATATCGTAAATATAGCTGTCAACAAACCATTCAAACTACCGTCATATAACAAGGTTGTTGTCATGCGAATAAATTGAGTTGATGATTAAAATTTTTGTGATACTTACTTTTTGAATTGAGCATAATCAAATTTTTAATTTTTGAACCCGTCAGATCCCTTGATTCAAATTCTCTTGAGTCACAGACCATAAAGTACTTAGACCTATTCATGGAAATACCTATCGCTTTGAGATGTTCCCAATTCAATTTTCTGTAGCGTCTAGCACTTATAATTTTGCTCACAGATCGCATACCGATACCAGGGACACGGGCTATCATTCTTTTATCTGCTTTATTAATATCTACAGGAAATTGATCAAGATTACGTAATGCCCATGATAATTTAGGATCTATGTCCATATCTAGATTTTGATGTTTATCATTAAGAATTTCCTGAACGTTAAAACCATAAAATCTAAGCAACCAGTCTGTTTGATAAAGTCTATTCTCTCTCATCATAGGTACCTCGGTACCTATTGCTGGTAGTCTCGAGTCGTTTGCGACGGGTATATAGCCAGAGTAGTATACGCGTTTCATTTGAAACTTATTATAGAAGAAATTAGCGCTGTACATAATGTCACGATCACTTTCACCGGTAGCTCCTACAATCATTTGTGTACTTTGACCAGCAGGAGCATAAATAGGTGTTTTTTTAATAAGCTTCTTTTCTGATTTATATATTTGAATAGAATTTTGAACTGCTTTCATTGGTTTAATAAAGTCCTTATGATCTTTATCAGGGGCAAGTAACTTTAATCCTGCCTTAGTTGGAATTTCTATATTTACTGATAATCGGTCAGCATATAACCCAGCTTCTTGCATTAATTCATCACTTGCCCCAGGAATAGATTTGAGATGGATATAGCCATTAAAATTCTCTTCTTTTCTCAGTTTTTTGGCAACTCTTATAAGTCTTTCCATTGTAGCATCCGGACTCTTAAAAATTCCTGAACTTAAAAACAATCCCTCTATATAGTTACGACGGTAAAAGTTAATGGTAAGATCTACGACTTCTTGAACTGTAAAAGCAGCTCGTTTGATATCGTTCGATTTTCTAGTCACACAATACGCACAGTCAAATATGCATACATTGGTTAGTAATATTTTAAGTAATGAAACACAACGGCCATCCTCCGTGTATGTGTGACATATGCCCATACCACTAGAATCACCTAAGCCCTTATTCTTATTTTGTCTTTTACTTCCACTGCTGCTGCAGCTCACATCATACTTTGCTGCGTCAGCTAGAATTTCTAATTTCTCTTTTATTCTCTCGTAATTCATATCTGTTAACCATTCTGGTTTTTAGTAACCGCGTTAATCATGTAGTTATAATTCAATTAGCGAACCATTGGAATTAGCCTGTTTTTATCGATTTCCTCGTCGCTCTAGGTTGATCTATATTTATTTTTTCGTGAGGTAATTCTAGTTTTCGATACCCATTACTATTTCCCATACGGCGATCTCGTAAACTAGATTGTTTTTCTAAACGTTGTAGAGTTTGCGGATTCTCCTCTGCATATCTAGGATCTTGTATGTAATCTGCTTTATGTAAATGATGAACCTCTATTGAGAAAAAGTCAAATTCCTCTACAACCTTACCGTAGATTTTATAAATACCGCTTCCACGAAAGTTGATTTTGGCGGCCACAGGAGGAAACATGACCGTATCAAAAAAGTCACCATTAATATCTAAAAACGTACCGAATTGCATGCGCTTGCCTTTTGCAGTATGTGTAGTCTTAATATTTACCACATAACCATACATTAATATCATTTTATTGTGGTGGGCTTTCATATCTGCGAGGCCATAATTATTTTGTGGTGGCTCTAGTAATAAGTCAAAATGTGAGCATAAAGGAAATCCTAAAAGCTCTATTTGTTCATAAGCCATTTCTAGAACTGTAGTATGTAATTGGGGTATTGTAGTTTCTTTATATTCAGGATTAAATAATTTATTCTGTATATATTTTTGAGGTGATTTATCTAATTTGAAATGAGCTTGCCATAATAATTCATAGCGATCTTTTCCAGTAAATCTAAAAGCATCTATACGTATTAAAAGAGCTAGTTGATCTATGCTTATCAATACCCTATCGATAAAGTCTTCTAATGATTTAAACAAGCCATCGTGCTGGCGTGCTTCAATAAGACGTACCATAGTTTTTTTCTCTAATTCTTTAAGATAACTGTAACCCAGATATATGCTCGTTCCTTTTATGATATTAGCAATATCACTATGATTTACACATGGTGACTCGATTATTGCACCACACTTTTTTGCCTCATGCACGTAAAGTTCTGGTCTATAAAAGCCGCCACCATTATTAAGTGTGGCAACCATATATTCTAATGGGAAGTATTTTTTAAGGTAAAGACTTTGATAACTTTCTACCGCATATGAAGCTGAATGACCTTTTGCAAATGCATAACCTGCAAAACTTTTAATCTGATTCCATATTTCTTGTGTCTGTTCTGGGTCATGTCCTATATCGATGCAATTTTGAAAGTATTTTTGTTCTACTTTTTGAAATTCTTCTCTAGATCGATACTTTCCACTCATTCCACGTCTTAACACGTCTGCCTCTGCAAGATCTAGTTTTGCATAATAGTGCGCTACTTTAATAACATCTTCTTGATAGACCATAATACCATAAGTTTCTGGCATTATCTCCTGCATGATAGGATGTGCTTCTTTACGTTTTTCAGGATATCTGGTACGTAAAATAAACTCTCGCATCATACCGCTTTGTGCCACACCAGGACGTATCACAGAACTTGCAGCTACTAATCCTATATAGTCATTAGTAGCTAGCTTACTCAATAACATTCTCATAGCCGGAGACTCGATATAGAAGCAACCTATGCATTTTGCTTGCGAGATCATGTTATTAATCTCTGGATCTTGCATGAAGTTTTTTACATCTGTATGTAAATTTGCTACAATGGCATCTGGTTGATTATACTTAATTATCTCGATGGTATCACGTATTTTTCCTAGACCACGCTGTGCTAAAATGTCAAACTTGTGAATTCCAGCATCTTCAGCAATATGCATATCAAATTGTACCGTTCGATAACCTTTGGGAGGTAAGCTTGTGGCGCTATAATAATGAATAGGCTTTTCAGTAATTAGAATTCCACCGGCATGTATGCTTGTGTAATTAGGCATTCCTTTAACTAGATGACTATATTTCAATACTAGTTGATGCATTTGATCCAGTTGATCTTGTTGAAATCGACCTGTTGTAAGCATGTCTATATCAGCTTTAGGTAGACCAAAAACTTTTCCTAATTCTCTTACTACCGCGCGATATTGAAAAGTATTATAAGTCGCTAGTAGCGCAACGTTCTCAAACGTGTTGAAAATAAATCGTGTAATATCCTCTCGGTCATCCCATGAAAAATCTATATCAAAATCAGGTGGGCTAGTGCGATAGTCATTAATAAAACGCTCAAAATAAAGATCTAGTTCTATCGGATCTACCTCAGTAATTTGAAGCAAGTAAGCAAGAATACTATTTGCTCCACTACCTCTACCTACATAAAAATACCCTTTACTGCGGGCATATTCACAAATGCGCCAGTTGATTAAAAAATAGGCTACAAATCCTTTTTTATTTACAATTCCTATTTCTTTTTCTATACGTTCAATGACTACCGTCATATCCTTTATATCTCCATACCTATGTTCAATACCATCATAAGCTAGCTTTCTAAGTTTTAAATAATCGGCTTCTTTACTGGTCGTAAAAACTTGTTGGTTTGCATTGAGCTGGGCATTTTCAAAATTGAAATTAACATGACATTGCTCTAGTAATCTAGTTGTATTTTGAATAATAATGGGGTATTCTTCAAAAGCTTTTTTTAATAAAGAAAGAGAGGTCATTTGATCACTGGCATTGCCTTGCTGTGATTCTGGCAATTGACTCAATAGAATGTTAAGGTCGATACAGCGCAATAATCTATGTGCATTAAAATCTCTCTTAGACCTAAAGCTGACTGTTTGTAGAACTACCATTTTGTCTAACATTTTCACGTAATGGGTAAATGGTAGTTTGCGTAATGTAGTTGTAGAGATGCCTATGTATTCGCTTTCGCGAAAGCGAACTTTTTCTAGTTCTACTACCTTATTAAAGGGATAAATAATACTTGCATTATTAAATGCTGGAGCCTGTGCTGGAAATGGAATTTTATTCTCAAGATGATGAGATAGAAATAAGTTAAGTTCTTGAAAGCCTTCATTATTTCTTGCGATGCCCACGTATTGTTGCTGGTGTTCGTTTCTGAAATCTATACCCAATACTCCATGCAGCTGGTGTTGTGCGCATAATCTCATAAAGTTAAGACAGGCGCTGGTGTTATTAATATCTGTAAGGACAATGGTGTGTACATCATTCTTAAGGGCTAGTTCAATAAGTTCTAGCTCATTAAAGGTGCCATAGCGCAAAGAGTAATATGTGTGATTGTTTAAGTACAAATTAGTGATGCTTATTGTTTACGATGCGCTAGAACTACAGGTGGTAATCCATTAAAAGGGTTCAACATTCTGCCTATGGTTTTTGATTCCATTCCAGCAGCTCTCATTACAGTTCTGTCCCCATACTTTTCTCTTATTTTATCTAATGCTTTATATAGATTAATAGAGGTTTCATTATCATCAAAGAGATTAATTTGATAATGGCCATTTACGATATGAGAGAACCTAATGCCTATCAATCTTATTAATAATCTACGATTGTATAATTTTTCAAAAATTTCTAATATGTGAGGTATTAAAATATGATCTGCACTACAGTAAGGAATGCGCATCTGTTTAGTATAGGTGTTAAAGTCAGAATATTTAATCTTAACATTAATACAGCCAGTCAGTTTATTACCACGTCTTAATTGAAAAGCGAGGTTTTCTGTCATGGCGATAAGGATAGATTTTAACTTCTTAATATCAATAGTGTCACGGTCAAAAGTACGTTCTGTACTGATTGATTTTCTTTCATTAAAAGCGACAACAGGCCTATTATCTATTCCTTGTGCGCGTCGCCATATCATACCACCATTTTTACCTAGTACATTAACCATCATTTCTTCAGGCATTTCTTGAATGGTTCGAATACGTTTTATTCCTAGATTTCTTAATGTTTGATATGTTTTATCACCTACTTGTGGTATTTTTTTAATAGAAAGTGGTGCTATAAAAAGCTTCTCTGTTCCACGAGAAATCATAAGTTGATTATTAGGCTTTGCCTCACCAGTAGCTATTTTAGAAACTACTTTATTAGTGGATAGCCCAAAAGAGATAGGTAGTCCTGTTTCTTTAATGATTTTTCTACGTATTTCTGTAGCTAGTTTATAACAGCCATAAAAACGATCTGTTCCAGATAAGTCTGCATAAAATTCATCAATACTAGATTTTTCAAAAAGCGGTGTTTCCTGTTTAATAATTTCTGTAACCTCATCAGAGTGTTTTGAATAGATCCCAGCGTTACCTCTTATCACAACAGCTTCTGGACAAAGTTGTTTTGCTAGTTTCATAGACATACCGCTATGCACACCATAGCCTCTAGTTTCATAACTACATGCAGCTACAACACCACGATCACTAGTTCCACCTACTAATATCGGACGGTTTGTAAGACGAGCATCCATCTTTCTTTCTACAGATACATAGAAAGTATCTAGGTCTAGATGTATGATTTGTTTATCGCTCATTGCTTTTTTGAGTTTGATATTTTGTAAGATCTATTGATTTATAACTTCTTTTTTTCTCTTAAAATAAGTGGTCAAAAAACCTCACAAGATTTTTTCTTGTGAGGTTTATAGACTTACTCGTTTTTATTTATGCTTACAGTTTAATTAATCGATCATGTTTTTAATAACTAGATCGTTCACTGTAGGCTCCATAAAACTCACAAAACCTTCTTTTTCAATTTCATTTTTAAAATGAATACCATTTTGGGACAGTATTTCATTTAGTGTATGATACACTTTATGGATAAGGTCTTCTGTTTCGGCTACTTTATCAGACCAGGTTTTTACTCTATATACCACTTTCATTGTTGCCTGTTGTCCTGCTTTTCTAGATACTACAAGTTGTTCAACTTTTTGCGCTAGTTCATTTTTTATGAGCTCTATATTCATATTCTGGTACATTTTAAAATAATATAAATTGATCTCCTTCAACTAGACGTTCTTCTCTAATGGTAAAAGAATGATCTTCTGCATATTTAAGACGCTCATATAGGCAACGATCATAATCTTTAAATAACTTTTCGCCAGTAGGTTTTAATAATTCAAGCCCATTTGCATCTGGTTTTTTAATTTTTTGAGAAATAGGATATGCATTAAATCCTTTAGAGTCAAAGGGTTTCATGAGCTTTGAGATCTCGGCTGTGTTTAAATCTGGTTGAATCCATTTTTGCTCATCTTCTTTACTTAAAATTACTGGTGATCTATGATGTCCTATGCGGTTGATTAATCTATTTGCCGTTGTAGTAACCATTGCTACGGTATGATGAATTTCTCCTGTAAGTGGATGTTGCCATGAATCATGTATGCCAGCTATAGCAAATGGGCCACGATCACGATTAGGATAAACTAGAAAAGGTTTGTTCAATTTCTCTTGTTTTGGACCTTCAATAAATGCGTCTACTATTATTAAACATCGTTGAGACTTAATAGCTTGTCTAAACATAGGCTTATTAAATATTCCCAATGTTCCTTTATAATTCATCTCATTCTCTACATTATTACTTCCTTCACTACGCGCATTTAACATGTAGGTCTGTTTATGTGCCCAGTGCGGTGTAAAACCATAAGTGAATAATTGAATCTCATCAGGTGCATCACTGGTAATTACAGGAAGTTGCTCACCAGCAGATATATTTACATTCTCTGGTAATTGAACATTATTTTTAAAGACAGCATTAAAACGTTTCTCTAATTGCTCTTGCGGTGTTATTATAGTTGCTCTTCCACACATAATATTTTGTTTTATGGAATTATTCCAAGAATCATTCCGTTTCACAGGTCAAATATATGGAATAATTCCAATAAATAGGAAATAATCCTATGTTAAAATTGGAAATATTCCTAAAACATCTATATTTGTCTTATGGCACAAGAGATATCTATAGAAGCACAACGCTTTAAAAAAGTACGAGAAGAGTTAGGAAAGACCCAATCAGAATTTGCAGAACTGCTAGGTGCAGGAAGTTCTACTGCAGATATTGAGCGAGGCAAAAAGAAAATTACTGGTAAAATCGTGACAGAACTCTTGCGTCAGTTCTTTATCAATCCATTATGGCTGTACGGGAACAGTTATAATAAGCATCTGGAAACTACTGCAAGTACAGCTCCTAAGATTATAAGCATGAATAGTAGTGATCGTGAAAATATGATTATGGTGCCTATTAAAGCCAGTGCAGGTTATGCAAGTAATGTGCTGGATACTGACTGGTATCAGGATTTGCCAGCTTTCAATATTCCTTTACCGCAGTATAAAGAAGGTAGTTTTAGAGCTTTTCAAGTACGTGGTGATAGTATGCTGCCCGTATTACAACCTGCAGAATGGGTTATGGGTAAAGCGGTAGAAAGTGTAAGGCAAGCAAACGATAACCGTATACATGTAGTAGTCACCGCAGACACTGTAGTTGTTAAAAAATTACGTAAATCAGAAATTAGTGATTTAGTAAATCTTATTTCATTAAATCGTGACTATCCAGTAATAGAGCAGCCTATTTCTGAAATTAAAGAACTTTGGGAAGTGAACTCAAAGTTAAGCTTTGATTTAGATGTGCATGAAGGAGAAGAAGCCATGATTTCTTTAAAACAAGGTTTGGACAGTCTACGCAATGAAATTGCCCAGCTCAAGAAGTAAATAAAAGATACGATGTTTTTGTAATTCGCTTTCGCGAAAGCGAACTAATAACCTGCAAACTGACTAGGTATAAAAAATAGAAATGAGTTTTTATAAATTATATGATTTCTTGCGAGACCTACAAAAAAATAATTCTAAAGACTGGATGGATGAGAATAGGTCACAATATCTAGAGGTGCGCAACTGGTATATCCAATGGCTAGATGAATTAAGTATAGAACTAGCTAAAGTTGATCCAGATTATCATGACACGCCAGGTCGCAAAGCAATTAATCGTATTAATAACAATCTGATGTTTCATCCTGATAAGCCTATCTATAAAGACCATTTTGGTGCTGGAATGGATCTTACAGTCAATGGAAAGCAAGGAGATTTTTATATACAACTAGGCACACAAGAATCTTTTATAGCTGGTGGATTTTATAAACCTAAAAAGGAAATTCTAGACTCTATAAGAGATGCTATTGATTACAACGGCGCAGTTTATAAAAAAATCATCAGTAAAAATTCTTTTAAGAATACCTTTAAGGTCATTAACGATGGTGATTCTTTAAAAACGGCACCTAAAGGATATAGTCAAGATCACGAACATATTGACTTATTGCGCTTAAAAACGTTTGCTGTTCAACATGATTTAACACAAAAAGAAGTGCAAGCAGATGATTTTAAAGCAAAGTGTATTGAGGTTTATAAAGAAATGAAACCTTATAGAGCTTATCTAAATAAAGCAGTTACAGTTTAATCTTTTTTATAGAACACTTTAAATTCTGCACCGATACCATAATTATCGTGTCCGCTACGTACTAGAGAAGAATTGGGATTGTAGTTAAGATCAAAAAGAACCCACTTTTTATTATTGTAAAAAATACGTCTCACCCAAGTTTGCTTTCCTTCCATCTCATTAGTAAAAGGTAATAGTGGCCTGTAAGTAGTAGAAACCTTTTGCAAGCCACGTACTGTTTGAATCTCTCTATATTTTTTTGCTTTAATTAACTTACCATCTGGAGTTGTATATCCTAAAATTTGGATGGCGGCAAATATTCCAGTCTTAGGAATATTAATGTTTAAATGATCAATATCAATTTCAATAATATCATCTGATTTCTCAGTTATGACATAGGTCATGCTTGGGTAAAATGATCGATGTGAAGGCTGCCCATTCTCAACATCATAAAACATAATACGTATCATGGTAGAGAAAGCTCTTAGCTTTCCTTTTTTACTGACTTGACTTTCTTCTTTAACAATAGGAAACTGTAATTGTGATATACGTGTAGGCTGATTATCTATCCTGTCAAAACGTACTGCAATTTCTGACTCTACAGTTGGTAACCAGCAGTTAAAATAGTTGTTATGAGCAACGGGTTTCTGTTTTTTCTTTTTGAACTTACCATTAAGCTCTGCACTTAACATAACGGCTTCTAACTGATCTGCTTCCTGAGTCAATAATATTTCTGAGCTAATGGTGTTTGTGGCAATCGTTAAATCTTGGTAACCTATAGATGATATGTAAAGAGAATCTACATCTTTATATAGTTTCTTAGTGAATCTAAAAACACCATCATCATCTGCAAAAGTTCCTTTTCCATTGCCAAAACTTATCGTCGCAAAAGGAACACCTTCCTTAGAGGTAGCATCTTTTATGGAAATGTCCTGACTTGTTGCTATAAGCGAGCAAAATATTGCGCTAAGAAATAACCAGTTTTTCATCAATTTGTTTTAAATAATTAAGCACTTCTCGGGTAGCACCGGTATTGCTATTGATCCAGTGTCCACAAATCATTCCAGTTTTATCTCTTAAATAGTCATCTGTAAGAAGTTGATCTATGATTTCCATAAATTCATTAGGTGTAGCTACAGAAAACAATCCACCTAAATCCTCTAATTTTCCAGCTTCTGGGAATTTTTTATAGTTCTTACCTATGATAACAGGTACGCCGTATGTTGCTGCCTCTAGTATATTATGAAGACCACTCGTGCCCATAGCGCCACCTACATAAGCTATAGTAGCATAGCTATAAGCTTTAGTTAATAATCCTATGGTATCGATGATTAAGATATTACTTTGTTCTAATTGTGCAGCACTTTTGGATGTTAAGGTTTTGTGATTACGTTTTAAAGATGACCATAAAATAGACTCATCATCAAATTGTTGTAGTAGTGTTTCAATCTTGCTAGGTTCTATCTCATGCGGTGCTATAATGACCTTGCAATCACCAGATTCATAATTCTCTCTTAGCCATTTTTGAAGCACCAAAATATCTTCTGGCCAGCTACTACCTACTATTAGACATTTTTTATCACCTATAAATTTATCTAAGAAATCGAGTTGGTTATCTCGCTCAATTAATTGGCTAGCCCGATCAAATCGGGTATCACCACTAACACTTGCATTATTAAATCCTAAAAGAGAAAGATTTTTATAAGAATCTTCATTTTGTAAAAAGAAGTGATCTACTGCGTTTAAATATTTAGTCATCCACTTGCCATACCACTTTGTAAAAGTCATATTTTCTCTGAAAACTCCACTAACTAGTATAGTTTTAATACTACGTTTTTGGAGTGCCTTTAAATAATTAGGCCAGAACTCGTACTTAACCATAATAGCAAGTGATGGTTGTACTATTTCCATAAATTTAGAAACATTTGCAGCTGTGTCGATAGGTAGATAACAAACGGTATCTGCAAGATTTGTGTGTTTCTTATTTTCATATCCACTAGGTGAAAAGAAAGTGAGCACTATTTGATAATGCTCTCTATTTAATTTTTCTAGTACTGGAACTACTTGTTCAAATTCACCTAAGCTAGCAGTATGTACCCATATTTTAGGTAAAGTTTTTTTAATACTTTGATCCAGTATATCCCAAGTTCGAGCACGTCCTACAGAACCTAGTTGAAGTTTTTTATTAAAAACTCCTGCTACTGGTAACAATGCGCTGGTAGCCGTGATAAGACTGTCGTATAAGAATTTCAATCGGATAGGTTTTAATCAAAAATAACATAAAATTTACGCTTGGGCAGACCCATGATTATTACGTATTTTTACAAGACTCATCACAACAGCCGTGATGATACTAATATCTTTCTTAAATGCGTAAAATTCAGATGGTTGACCTGAAAGGTCAATACGAAAAAATAAAAGATCAAGTTAATAATGGCGTGATGAGCGTTATAGAGTCTACCGCTTTCATAAATGGGCCTGAAGTTCATTCTTTTCAAAAAGAGTTAGAAGATTACCTAGGCGTAAAGCATGTTATACCATGTGCAAATGGGACTGATGCATTACAGATCGCTATGATGGGACTAGGTTTACAACCTGGTGATGAAGTCATTACTACAGATTTTACATTTGCTGCGACAGTAGAGGTTATTGCACTACTTAATTTAACTCCAGTACTAGTTGATGTTAATCCCTTTGATTTTAATATCGATACTGAAGCTATTAAAAAAGCAATTACTCCTAAGACCAAAGCTATTGTTCCGGTACATTTATTTGGACTTGCGGCAAATATGGATGAAATTATGTCCATAGCAAAAGAGCATAACCTCTATGTCATTGAAGATAACGCTCAAGGTATAGGTGCAAATTACATGCACAGCGATGGCTCTAAGTCCAAGACAGGAACCATTGGACATGTAGGAACAACATCCTTTTTCCCGTCTAAGAATTTAGGTTGTTATGGAGATGGTGGTGCTATCTTTACAAATGATGATGATCTAGCACATACCATTAGAGGTGTTGTTAATCATGGAATGTATGAACGTTATCATCATGATGTAGTAGGTGTAAATTCAAGATTGGATTCAATGCAGGCGACCGTTTTAAGAGCAAAGCTACCTCTTTTAGATAGTTATAATAATGCGCGACGTGACGCTGCTAGAAAATATACAGCTGCCTTTACCAGCAATGAAAAGATCATCACACCACTAGTTTGTGATAATTGTGATTGTCATGTTTTTCATCAGTATACCTTGGTGATTAAAGATGCAAATCGCGATGAATTGGTAAAGCACTTACAGGCAAATGAGATTCCATGTGGTGTTTATTACCCAATACCACTTCACCTTCAAAAAGCCTATGCAGATGATCGTTATAACGAAGATGATTTTAAAGTCACTAATCAATTAGTGAAGGAATGCATCTCTTTACCTATGCATACAGAGCTGGATGATGAACAAATTAAATTTATAACAGATAAAGTTCTAGAGTTTGTAAACAGATAACTTTTAGGCCTGATAATTGATTCAACAACCACTATGAAAGCAAGGTATTATTTACTTTTTATAGTGGTTTTTTTATTTCACGCTTTCGCGAAAGCGTATACCATAACATCCTACGATAAAGAATGTGTTTATGTCACTGCCATAAATGGATTGAATATGCGTGATGCCGCTGGACCGCAAGGTAATATTATAGATAAACTTCCTTATGGAACTAAGCTAGACTGGTCACCGCCTGGATCAAATGACGTCAAGACTCATGTCATAGACGATGGAAAGAAGATAGAAGGTTATTGGGTAAAAGTATGGCGCAGTGTGCCTTATGAAGAACTTAAGGGTAATGCAGAAGGTTATGTTTTCAGTGCATATTTAGACTATCATCTTAAAGAAATTCCTGAACGCTCATTGTATTTGTACAATCATTTTTCAATTCAAGAAGAGGAAACTCAAACCTATTTTGAAGCGTCCTATCATATTGATAAAGATACCTACAACTATTCTGCTTATATCGATTGCTATCCGTGGTATGATGAGCACCATGGATATCATACTGCTCGTAATAATAGTAATGAATTTTATATATCACAACCGGCAGATACACTTCAAAGTTTTATTAAACTAGAACTCGTCGAGTATAATAAAGTAATCCAGAAAAAGAAAAAAACAGATTTTGACTTGGATTACGGCTTTCAACCGAAGTTGTTGTCCATTGATAAGAGTGAAACTGAATTTGATTTTCTTAAGAGGTATTATCTACCTCTAAAAAATGGTGATTCTGTTGAGGTTAAGGCGCATACTGGAGAGTTTCCTCATAATGTAGAATATATGGGCGAGCTCAAAAAGCAAAACAAATATCTAATCGCTGCAGATTTTGAAGGTTTAGAATATGCGTGGATAGACCAATATACAGGAGAACGTATTAATGGTGCTATTCCCAATGTTTCTCCTAACAATAAATATGGAGTAAGTCACGAAGTGGTATATTATGAAGAAGGCGCTCAAATAGCAATCAACTGGCTGGATGCCGATTTAAAAACAATTAAAAGCCTTTATGTAAACTTTCAATCATGGGTTGTTAGTTCAAGTCTTAACGATTCTTTTTGGATATCAGATAATGAGATTATTTTAGTGGTACATCCTATTGATAATACCATTCAAGAAGTTGATATGGATGAGCCTATCGAGCCACAATGGCAATATTTGAAATTGACGATTCTGTAGTATAAATAATAAGGCATTTTCATAACTTCACGATTCAAATGATTGGTTATGAAATTTAAATTTACGTTCTTTTTATTACTAACGGTTTTTATAACTGTTGCTCAAGATAGCATGACCTACATTCATGCTGGTCACTTGCTGGATACTAAAAATGGTAAATGGCAGGATCAAATGACCATTACGGTTAAGAATGATCGTGTCTCAAAAGTTGAAAAAGGATATAAAGAAGTCCCAGAAGATGGGACTTATATAAACCTGAAAGATAAATGGGTCATGCCTGGTTTTACAGACATGCACGTACATATGGAGACAGAATATAATCCTCATGCTTACGTTTCAAAATATGTGGATGACCCAGCAGATGTTGCCTATAGCTCTGTCCAATATGCAGAAATTACATTACTATCTGGATTTACAACTGTGAGAGATTTAGGCGGTAGCGGTATCAATATATCTTTAAGAGATGCTATTAATTCTGGTAAGGTTCCAGGACCTAGAATATTTACTGCGGGAAAATCTATTGCCACAACTGGTGGACACGCAGATCCTACAAATGGAAGTAGTCAAGAATTAATGGGTGATCCAGGACCACGTGAAGGTGTGGCAAACTCACCTGCCGAAGGTCGTGAAGCGGTTAGACATCGTTATAAAAATGGCGCCGACTGTATTAAAATCACAGCAACTGGTGGCGTATTGAGTGTTGCAAAAAACGGCAGTAATCCACAATTTACAGTTGAAGAAATTAAGGCCATCACAGAAACCGCAGCAGATTATGGATTTCATGTAGCGGCACATGCCCATGGCGATGAAGGAATGCGTCGCGCTGTTTTAGGTGGTGTTAAAACTATTGAGCATGGGACGTATATGAGTGAGGAAACGATGGACTTAATGAAGAAAATGGATTGTTATCTTGTACCTACTATTACCGCAGGAAAAGAAGTAGCTGAGAAAGCCGAAGTAGAAGGTTTTTATCCAGCTATAGTAGTTCCTAAAGCAAGAACGGTAGGACCACAGATTCAAGGCACTTTTGCTAGAGCTTATAAACGTGGAGTTCCTATTGTTTTTGGGACAGATGCTGGTGTTTTTGCGCACGGTAAAAACGCAAAGGAATTTGGTTATATGCACGAGGCCGGAATGCCTATTATGGAAACCATTCAGAGTGCTACCATCACACCTGCTATTATTTTAAATGAAGAAAACAATATAGGTCAAGTCCAACAAGGTTTCTATGCAGACATCATTGCAGTCTCAGAAAACCCAGAAGATAATGTAGCAACTCTAGAAACGGTTGAATTTGTGATGAAGGAAGGAGTGGTTTATAAAAGGTAAGCTTTTTACAACGCACTATGATTTTTAAACCCTTTTTCCTCAAGATACTTCACATATTCATGAGTATTTACAGTCGCCTTTAAATCGTGTAATAGATTATAAAGACCAAAGAACGTACGGTTGATGTACAAGAAATGCTTGCTACCACGATTACCATTCATTTTGCGTAATTCCTTATCGTTACTGTATTTCTCACTAAGTGATGATATCTCATCCCAAAATGATTCATCAGAAAAGTCAAAAGTTTTTTCTTGAAAAGGCTTAGTAAACAGACTCAACATCTCGTGAAATAAGGCACTGAAATAAACGATTTCATTTTCGCTATCATCGTTCCTTAAAATTTCTAATTCAAATAATTTGGCTTTAAAAATCTCAGGATTATTTATACTGGCCGGAACAGCAAGTTCAAAATAAGGCTGGTAAAATTCATCCACAATTTCCTTAATACAACCAAAGTCGATGGCTATCAATTCTTTATCTTTAGAAATCAAAAAATTACCTGGATGTGGATCTGCATGAACCGCTTTTAAACCGTGCATCTGAAACATATAAAAATCCCAAAGTGTTTGCCCTAATTTATTTCCCGTTTCTTGAGAGAAATCTGTTTTTGCAAACTCACTCAAGTGCTGTCCAGTCATCCAGTCCATGGTAATAATACGCTTGCTGGAAAGCTCTGGATAGTAGTTTGGGAATTTTAAATTTGGGATATGAGAACAAGCTTCAGTAATTTCTACACTTTGTTTTACCTCAAGTATATAATCAGTCTCTTCAGTTAATTTATCTTCAACCTCAGCAAAATATCTCTTAGAGTCTTCACCTTTTAAATTAAACATTTTAATGGCAATTGGTTTGACCATGGCTAGATCGCTACCTATAGATTCTGCTACACCAGGATACTGAATTTTTACAGCCAGTTCCTTTCCGTCCTTAGTTGCTTTGTGCACTTGACCTATACTTGCTGCATTTACAGAGTTTTTTGAAAAGGTGTCATAAATCTCTTCTGGAAAAGCACCTTGATATTTCTTAAAAGTCTTGCGCACTAATGGAGCACTTAATGGAGGAACACTAAATTGTGCAAGACTAAATTTTTCTACATATGCTCCTGGTAGCAAGCTCTTGTCCATAGAAAGCATTTGCGCTACTTTGAGAGCGCTGCCTTTAAGACTTTTTAAACCATCATAAATATCAGTTGCATTATCTTCATCGAGTGATGATCGATCAATAGAAGGATTGACCGCCTTTTTGGAATAATATTTCAAATAATTAGCGCCTATCTTTGCGCCAGTTTTCACTAGCTCTGTGGTACGGCCTATTTTACTGGTAGGTATTTTATCTAGTGTTTTCATAGCTGTTTGATATTAACGCTTTCGCGAAAGCGAGAATAAACAGAATTCATTTACTCTCAAACTTTCAGTTTAAACTTAGATTTAAGTTTAATTAAGACATTCTCTCTTTCCACAAAAACTTACCGAAGTCTAAAACAGCGTCTAATGGAGTATTATCGAAAACATCAAATATGGTATTCACAGATTTCTCGATAGCCATATCTGTCTTTTCAAATCCAGCACTATCATCATCCATCCAGAATTTCATTAAGAATAACATTTGCACCCATGCACCTTCGCTATAAATAGTCTCACTGCGTTCTAAGAGTATATTGGTCTTGTTCTCATTACGTTCTTGGATCAATTCCTTAGCAAACCCTTTAACATGCTTGCGCAATCCTTTGAGTTGCTCCATCTTATTCATCATGTGCTGATTCTCTTTAAGAGTAAAAAGCACATAGCTCCTATTTAAGGTAAGTAACTCAAAGAAAGTATAGAAAAACGTGAGCATTTTTTCACGATTTGAAAAATGCGCATATTCTTCGTTTTTATGAGCTACGTCCATAGTCATGGTGAAGAAAGTATTCCAGATATCTTTACGCAACCCATCAAAATTACCGAAGAAGTTATAAAATTCTGCTTCTAACATGTTGTTGTCTTTAGCAAATTTGTAAACGCTCTTAGGTGTTTTCTCATGCTCCAGAACATAATCCATATAAGCAGTAATCACATCATGACGAGTGATTTCCTTCTTTTTAGCAGTCTTTTTTGCTGGGGTTTTCTTTGCCGTTGCCATAATAAATTACTTTAGTGTAAAGATATGAATTGTTTAACTTATTAGTGTGTATGTTTAAACAAAACTATGTTAAGGTTTAGTCGTCAGTTTTATCTAAAACTTAAAGTTAGCGCATAAAAAAATCCCTCTTGAAAGTTTCAAGAGGGATTTTCTAGATTGATAGTGTATTGCTCTATGGTCTGTTAGTAGCCACTGGGTTTTTATTTACCCATGTGTTAACTGACACGATAGCATTGTTACTATAATCTACTTCTGTAAGTTTTTCATCATTCCAGAAAAACCATTTTCCAGCTTTCTCACCATTTTGATATTCGGCTTGAGCGCTTTTTTGTCCTTCTAGATTATATGAAATCCACTCACCATGTCTTTCATTATTTTCATTAAACATTCCGACTTGTGCTACACTTCCATCAGCATAGAAATAAGTAGCTTTTATAGTTCCGTCGTTTTGCTTTTCAAATTGTGGTTTTGTCTCTTGTGCCATTGCAATTACTCCTACAAAAAGTGCACACATAAAAATTAATTTCTTCATCGTTCCGTCATTTTAGATAATCAAATTTAACTTTAAAAATACTTATACGCAACATTTAGGTAACATTAAGTTTACATTAGAGCTTTAAACTACTGTTAAAGAGTGTATTGTGTTTTATTAAAACTGACGATTTTTGACCTTAAAGATCCCTATTGCCACATAATCTTTGCTTCATTGCTGCTCGAGATGTTTAAAATCGGCTTATTTTTGCAGCTTATTATATGAATAGTTATGTATAGATCACACGATTGTGGCAGCCTGCGCGCTAGCGATGTAAATAAAGAAGTAACACTGGCCGGTTGGGTTCAAAAAAGCCGTGATAAAGGTTTTATGGTTTGGGTGGATTTAAGAGACCGTTATGGTGTTACTCAATTAATCTTTGATGAAGAACGTACAGATAAAGCTTTGCTAGAACGCGCTCAAAAACTAGGTCGCGAGTTTGTGATACAGGTTAAAGGTACCGTGATTGAACGTGAGTCTAAAAATGCTAAAATGTCTACTGGTGATGTAGAGATTCTTGTAAAAGAATTGACCATTTTAAGTGAGTCTAAAACGCCACCTTTTACCATAGAAGATAATACTGATGGTGGAGAAGAGTTGCGTATGAAGTATCGCTATCTAGATATACGTCGTAATCCAGTGCGCGAGAACTTGATTTTCCGTTCTAAGGTTGCGATGGAAGTGCGTAATTTTCTAGCCGGTAAAGATTTTATCGAGGTAGAAACGCCGGTACTCATTAAGTCGACGCCAGAAGGTGCTCGTGACTTTGTCGTGCCATCGCGTATGAATGAAGGGCAATTTTATGCCTTACCACAGTCACCACAGACTTTTAAGCAACTGCTTATGGTAGGTGGAATGGATAAATATTTTCAGATTGTTAAATGTTTCCGTGATGAAGACCTGCGTGCAGATCGTCAACCAGAGTTTACACAAATAGACTGCGAGATGTCATTTGTAGAGCAAGAAGATGTCTTGAACATCTTTGAAGACATGACACGTCACTTATTGAAAAAGGTAAAGAACATCGATGTTGCAAATTTCCCTCGCATGACTTATGAAGATGCGATGAAGAAATATGGTAATGATAAACCAGATATCCGTTTTGGGATGGAGTTTGGTGAGTTAGACGCTTTCGCGAAAGCGAAGGACTTCAAAATCTTTAACGAGGCAGAACTAGTTGTGGGAATTGCAGTTCCTGGTGCTAATAGCTACACGAGAAAAGAAATTGACAAATTAATCGACTGGGTAAGACGTCCACAAGTAGGTGCGCTAGGAATGGTTTATGTGCGTTGCAATGAGGATGGAACGTATAAGTCTAGTGTAGATAAATTTTATGACCAAGAAGATCTTGCAAACTGGGCAAAAGCTACTGGTGCAAAGGCTGGTGATTTAATTTGCGTATTGTCTGGTCCAGCAAATAAAACTAGAACACAGTTAAGTGCTTTAAGAATGGAAATGGCAGAGCGTTTAGGATTGCGCGATCCTGAAGTGTTTGCACCTTTATGGGTTGTAGATTTCCCACTATTAGAATGGGATGAAGATACAGAACGCTACCATGCGATGCACCATCCATTTACTTCTCCCAAACCAGAAGATATCGATAAGCTAGAAACAGATCCAGGTAATGTGCGTGCAAACGCTTATGATCTTGTGATGAATGGTAATGAGATAGGTGGTGGATCAGTAAGAATATTTGATAAGAAATTACAGGCATTAATGTTTGACCATTTAGGGTTCACACCAGATGAGGCAAGAGCACAGTTTGGTTTCTTAATGGACGCATTTGAATATGGCGCGCCACCACATGCAGGATTAGCATTTGGTTTTGATAGATTAGTTTCTATCCTAGGTGGACAAGAAACGATACGTGACTTTATCGCTTTTCCTAAGAACAATAGTGGTCGCGATGTAATGATTGATGCACCTAGTGCAATTGATCAAGAGCAGTTGACAGAATTAAACTTGAAGGTTACGTTATAATCGTTAAGTATCAAGATGAAATGGCTCACATTGAGCTTGTCGGAGAAATGATTTATAACAATAGGTTGATTTTTTGACAAGCTCATCATTTCATTTTATAGTTCAATTTCAGTTCAAAATTTTAATGAAAATTATAAGCATACTATTAATAGGAGTTATCATTACCTTAATTATAGGTTTTTACAATCTATATAATGGTGGTGATTATGTGCTTGCTCAAAAAACGATAGGAGCTGCAGTGATGACTTTATTTTTTATAGTAATGCCAGGTTTTTTAATCGTGCGCTATAAAGACAAGAAGTTAAAATCATTCATTTGGAATCCAGATGCATTAAAGGATGATGAGGAAGAATAGATTTAATTCAAGCTTCTTCTTCTAGTAAAAAACTCATTTATTATTGCACTACATTCTTCTTCTAAGATACCTGAAACGACTTTGGTTTTAGGGTGCAATTGTGTTCCCATTTTAAGATAGCCTCTATGTTCATCTCTCGCTCCGTACACTATATTTGAGATTTGAGACCAGTAAAGAGCACCAGCGCACATCTGACAAGGTTCTAGTGTGACATAAAGTGTGCAATCTTTTAAATATTTACCTCCTAAAAAACTTGCTCCAGCGGTAATGGCTTGCATCTCTGCATGTGCGGTAACATCAGTTAGTGTTTCTGTGAGGTTGTGACCTTTGGCGATAATGCGATTTTGAGTAACGATTACAGCACCTACGGGAATTTCACCACGATCTAAGGCAGTTTGCGCTTCTTGTAACGCTTTTTTCATAAAATACTCGTGGTCGTAAGGTTCTATCATGATTTAAAAATAAAACTAAAATCAAAATCAAGATCAATTTGGGTGTGATTAATATTAAATCATCTAGAAATTGGAACTGGAATTGACATTTTTATGGCAAGAATCTTGATGTTAAGAAAACCTTAATTCAGCAATTATGGAGAAGTTTTATTCATTGCGCATTCCAGAGCCTTGTCATGAAGATTGGAATCAAATGACATCTAGTGATAAAGGAAGACACTGTAGTTCTTGTGATCAAACAGTAATCGATTTTACCATGATGAGTGATTATGAAATAAAAGATTTTCTAATGATGAATCAAGGCAAAAAACTTTGCGGTCACGTTAAGAAATCACAATTAGATTTAATTCATATAAAGGTTCCTGTTCAAGCTTTAAGTACTTATCGATTAGGACATCATTCTTTTTTACTGGCATTGTTGATTGTGATGGGAACAAGTTTGATGAGCTGTAAGGATGATTATGGTAATACAGTAAAGATTGATCAGGTTGAGGTTGTGGATTCTTTAGGACAATCGATTGATGATATTCCTATTACAGGAGGATTGCATAGGCCACCTATGGATCCTAGTTCATGTAAATCGGCAATAGATTCCACTCAGCAGGACCTAGTAGAAGACTTAATTCCTGTAGTGGGAAAATTACCTGTTCCGTCACCACCACCTATAGTAGGAGAAATTATAGAGATTCAAGGTGGAATAGGTTGGGATATTCCAGAGATTCCAGAAGTTCCATTTACTATTGTTGAGAAAGTGCCTCGATTTATAGATACTCCTAATAATCTAACTGAAGCAGAAACTAAAGAGTATTTTCAGAATAAGATTAGAACTCATATAGACAGTCATTTTAATACTGCCGTTGGTATGGATTTAGAGGGAAGACAAAGAATACATACTCAATTTATCATTAATAAATCAGGGAAAATAGAGGATGTAAATGTGAGAGCTCCTCAAGAACAGTTAGAAAAGGAAACAAGAAGAGTATTAAATCTATTACCCGATTTTATTCCTGGACAACAAAATGGTGAGGTCACTTCGGTAATTTATTCTTTGCCTATTATTTTTGTTGCTCCAGAATGATTCAAATTTCTATTTCGAGTTTAAATTCAATTTCATAAGAATTACCTTTGAGCCATGTCTCAAACACTACTTTCTCAAATGAACTCACCAGCCGATTTAAAAGGTTGTGATGTGGATCAATTGCCACAAATTGCTCAAGAATTGCGTGATTTTATTATTGAAGTAGTCGCTACTAAAGAAGGTCATTTAGGTGCAAGTCTAGGAGTTATCGAGCTCACCATTGCGTTACACTATGTGTTTGATACGCCAGAAGATTTACTGGTTTGGGATGTAGGCCATCAGGCTTATGGTCATAAAATATTGACTGGTAGGCGAGATGTTTTTCATACGAACAGAGATTTGAACGGTATCTCTGGATTTCCTAAAAGAGATGAGAGTGTTTACGACACCTTTGGTGTAGGGCATAGCTCAACGGCCATAAGTGCTGCGTTGGGTATGGCCATGGCTAGCCAGTTGAAAGGAACCGATAGAAAACACATTGCTGTAGTAGGTGATGCTAGTATTGCCAGCGGTATGGCATTTGAAGCGCTCAATCATGCAGGAGTAAGTGGTGCAGATTTATTGGTGATTCTTAACGATAATGCTATCGGAATAGATCCTGCCGTAGGCGCATTAAAAGATTACCTCACTAAGACCAAATCTGGTAAAGAAACAGGTCGCGATAATATATTTGAATCTTTAAATTTTGATTATTCTGGTCCTATCGATGGACATGACTTGCCTCTTTTATTAGAAGAACTAAAAAGACAAAAATCTCTTAAAGGACCACGATTACTACACGTAAGAACTACCAAAGGGAAAGGTTTGAAACAGGCCGAAATTGACCAAGTACGCTATCACGCTCCTGGGAAATTTGATAAAACGACTGGTGATTTAACACCATCAGATACAAGTTTATTGCCACCTAAATTTCAAGATGTTTTTGGACATACGATTGTAGAGCTTGCACAGCAAAACGAGAATATTATAGGGATCACTCCAGCGATGCCTACAGGAAGTTCTATGAAAATCATGATGGATGTGATGCCTGATCGTGCATTTGATGTCGGTATTGCAGAGCAGCACGCCGTAACACTTGCGGCAGGAATGGCAACACAAGGATTAGTTCCTTTTTGTAATATATATTCTACTTTTTTACAACGTGCCTATGATCAAGTTATCCACGATGTAGCATTACAAAAACTACCTGTTATTTTCTGTCTGGATCGAGCAGGTTTAGTAGGTCAAGATGGAGCGACTCATCATGGTAATTTTGATCTTGCTTATTTAAATTGTATTCCAGATTTAATTATCGCTGCGCCTATGGATGCCATTGAGTTAAGGAATATGATGTACACCGCACAATTAGGTCTTGAATTACCCATAGTGATCAGATATCCACGTGGTCGTGGTCGTATATTGAACTGGCAACAACCTTTTCAAAAACTATCAATTGGTCAATCTCGTGTGATTCATGCAAGTACTAAGATTGCTGTTCTTTCTATAGGTTCTATAGGAGCAATGATAGATGATTTAATCAGTGATGAAGAACTTGATGTCACTCATGTAGATATGCGCTTTTTAAAACCATTAGATCATGATATGTTAGATGATATTTTTGAGCAGCACGAGCACATTATCACTATAGAAGATGGAACCGTTATAGGTGGATTGGGCAGTGTGGTTGTGGATTACGCTTCCGCGAAAGCGTATAAAAACAATATCTACAAATTAGGAATCCCAGATGCATTTATACAGCATGGTCCCACAAAAGACCTGCATAAAATAGCTGGAATTGATAGTGAGACCGTATTTAATTTAATCAGTGATTTATCTACTCGATAATCATTTTTAAGCTTTGGTTGTAACTGCCTGATTTGATATTCACAATATAAATACCACTTGCTGGCTGAGTTATTGATATGCTTTGTTGCTGACTAGATAGATTCGTCATTTCATTGTGAACTTCTTGACCACTTAAATTGTAAATAGTCACCTGAGCGTTATCTAACGCTGTACCTGAAACTAAGTTGATCGTTCCATTATTTATAGTCGGGTAGAGTTTTATATTGTTTTGAACGATTCGTGACTCTTCAAATCCTAGTGTGTTGAATTGCCCTGTAAACATTCCACGTCCATGTGTTGAGGCTAGTATTGTGTTATCACTAGCTCTTAAATCTAAATCAACCACTTTTACACTGGTCATACCATTATTAGTTTGAGTCCATGTAGGGATAGCGCTGTTAAAATCACCGGTTACATAAATTCCTTCTTCAGTTCCTATGATGACCTCTTCGGCCAGTAATGGGTTTTTAAGAATGGCTTTTACGGGTATATCTGGTAGGTTACCTTCTTTACTGGCCCATGTGGTACCACCATCTGTACTATACCATACGCTGTCTACTCCGTAATTGTGCATGGTGATTAAAATTTCTTGCTCTGTAGCGCCAAATTCTATGTCAGACACTGAACCTAAAAATTGAGAGCCTGTAATTTCTGTCCAGACAGGTGCTACAGTATTAGCATTATCGACCATTATTAATCTAGAATCAATAGTTCCTAAAAATAATTTGGTTGATGTAGTAGTGAAAGGGGAAACTTTCATCGCAGTAGGTCGAGATGAGCTAATCAACGCATTGGTAATTGTATTACAACTTGCAGCATTAGGCCCTAATGCACAAACTAATATCCCGTTAGTGCCATTAAATGTCTCACCGTTTGCAAAAAATACATCCAGATTTTCATCTAGTTCTGCGACGTTAATAAAATCACCACCACTACCTTGAGAGATGGCATATAGACTACCGGTCCCAAAAAGCGAGTTGATTGTACTACCTGGAGGAATTGGATAATCTGCATAAAGGTGTGTTTGTCCCGTAACTGATAAGACTACATAATTTCCATCTTTGTCAATGTTAGTGTAGGCGCCATCTCCACCTATAGGATCAAAGAATGGTGTCAGTCCAGTAGCTGGTGCATCATTAGTAAGTTGTGAACCGTTATCTTGAGTTCCACCGGCAAAGTCATCACCATCTGCAGCATCAGTGTCTGCAATATCTCCATAATAGAATTGTGTCACATTGTAACCGTTATTTCTATTTGCTATAGCGTTAGGAGATGATATGGCACCACTCAATGAGTTGGCATATGATACACCACCATCAGATCCTATAATTGCTTCATTATTAAGTCCTGGTCTAAAGGTTAGGGCATGTAGATCTGCATGAATAAAGGGAACGTTTAATCCATTAAGGTTAGGGTTTTCTGACCATTTTGAAATTTGATTCCAATTGCTTCCTCCATTTGCAGATCTGTGTAAATCGATTCCACCAGCATAGATGATTTGGTCATTTGTAGGATCAGTTTCAATTACTAAATCATAAAAAGCTTGTCCTCTAGTAAAATCTGTTGCAGAAATACTATTGTCTGCATCATTGGGTTCATTTAAGGCGGTAATTGTAGTTAACTTGTCTGTTGAGATATACAAATCTGCTCCAGCTGCGGCATCAACTGCGGCATAAATAAGATTAGCATTGCTAGAAGACGTTGCTAGTTCAATGCGATCTGTAGAGGCTATAAATTGATCTAATGTCCAGTTAGTTCCATCAGTGCTAGAGTAAATTCTTCCGCCACCTTGTCCTATTCCTGGAGTTGCAATGGATCCCATGAATAAAGTGTTGTCTGCTCCAATTTCAAAATCGTTAGGCGATACATAAAAAGTCTGTCCTGAAAAACTATAAGACAAAGCTGGGTTTTCAATACGTGTCCACGTTGCACCATCATCTACACTACGGTATAATCCCGCGTTTTGAGCGCCTAGAATATTTGAAGGATTTGCGATGTTACCATTAGGTGCGGCATAAAAAGTAGATCCTACACCTACATAGATTTCGCTAGTACCATTAACGTCTCTTATAGCAATATCATTTACGGTAAATAATCCTGACTTAAATAAAGAGCCGCCGCCACTTACTGTACCTGATCCTGCTGGTTGTATGTTAACTTGAGACCAAGTAGAACCACCATCTGTTGTTTTATAAACGCCGTTACCGATTGCTGCACCTTGTGCATATTGTTCACCAGTACCTATATAAAAGGTTGATGAGTTATTAGGGTCTAATGCATATGCATTAACACTTAAGTCACCTGCGATACCTGGTATAATAGTCCAAGAAGATGTAGCGCTGGTAATGTCATTATTGATCCATAGTCCGCCACCAACACCACCTGCAAAAACACGGTTATAATCAACGCCATCACCATTATTTGCTCCTACATCAGTAGGGTCAAAAAACACAACACGTGTTCTACCACCAGTATTTAATGGGCCTCTTTCTTGCCATGGAGTGGTATTATTACCTGGCGCACCAAGTGTTGTGTATAAACTAGGTGTTGTAGATTCTACTAAAAAAGGAGTAGGAATTCCTAATGCAGGATTCATGGTTAGTTCCCATTCTCTCTCATTATATGCATTAGGTGGTAGGCTTAATTTCTTACGTTTCTCTTTAGAAAGATTTCTTGTGTCTTTAAATGGACTATTGTCTAGAAATTCTTTGTGCTGTTGTCTTTTAAGAGCTATGTCGCTCAACTCTTCTTTTGTAGAGTTGATTACAAATAGAAATGCAATTATCGCAGTCACGGCAATTACAGATAGGAGAATATACTTTTTCATAAAGAATGATATGTTTAAAGATACAAAAAGCTCATTTATTTAATAGAACCATTGATAACACTGAAGAGTTGAAGCGCCCTACTGTCAGTTAAGGAAGCTACGTAACCACAAGCGTTTAAGATACGCTCATATAGTGATGAAGTGTTTTTTTGCAAGCCAGAGCAAGTGTTTAAAATAAGCTTGTCATAAATCGATTTATTATCTTCTAGATCGTTAACGGTTGCTGTTATAACTGCATGAAGTATATCTGTCAATATTTTATAGCCTGCGATTTCTTTTTGAATCACTTCTTCATTACGATATACCTTTTCTATAGTAATCGCAAGAATATCATCTATTTGTGGTTTGAACTGGGACTTATCAGTTAGGGCGTGTGTATAAGTACCGTTAAGAATAGCTTCTTCATTATCCATAAAAACATCTACACAGTCAGTAATCAGGTTATTGATAGCGAGTGATCTTAGGTAGGTCAACCTTTCTGCAGTAGAAGTTAATTGTGAGTAGACTTCAGACTTAATATTCTTACGCACTAGATTAATAAGATATTCTAATGCAAAATCTTCAGGAATCCAGCCTAGATTAATACCGTCTTCAAAGTCTATGATAGTATAACAAATATCATCTGCAGCCTCAACCAGATAGGTGAGTGGATGACGCATGTATGGTTCCATGCTAGAGTCATTATTTTTTATTCCTAACTCTTGAGCGACATCTTTAAAGTGTTCTAGATCTGCTTGAAAAACACCAAATTTCTTTTGGGATATATGATTAGTCGGCTTTAATGGTAAAGATTCTTTAGGGTATTTTGTAAAGGCGCCTAAAGTGGCATACGACAATCTTAAGCCGCCAGGAGTTCCTGGAGAATCTAGATTGAGTAGTCTATATCCATTTGCATTTCCTTCATAATCGATGAGGTCTTGTTGTTGCTTTCGCGAAAGCGAATCCATAAAAACCTTTCCTTTACCACTTGAAAAGTAACTACCTATAGCTTTCTCTCCACTATGACCGAATGGTGGATTACCGATATCATGCGCTAATGATGCAGCCGCAACGATGGCACCAAAATCCTGCATTTTATATCCTGCTTCAACTAATGATGGGTGCTTTTCTAATATGCGTTGTCCAGCCATACGACCTAAGGAACGACCTACTACAGATACTTCTAGACTGTGCGTTAATCTAGTGTGTACAAAGCCTGTCTGGCTTAATGGGATCACCTGTGTTTTATCTTGTAGACTACGGAAATGTTGTGAGAATATCACTCGATCATAGTCTACTTCAAATCCTAGTCGTAATTCATCTTGCGATTTTCTAGGTCTAGGTGCTGTGTCGCCGTGTCTTTTTAAGGATAGTAGGTTTTCCCAATTCATGATGATGCTTTAAGGCTGCAATATAAGAAGGCTAAACCATAAAATCAGGCCTATATAGGTTTACCATTTCTTAACAATATCTGTGCAGATAGTTAATATTCCCATAACCTGTTTGCGCTGTTTACTGATGTTTATTTGCAAAATATAAATAACACATAATGAACAAGTTAGTTTTTATTTTATTATTTTTTGTAACTGCCTTAGCGTCAGCGCAAAACGGAACTATAGCCGGGACGATTATAGATAAGGATTATAATGATGAGCCTGTGGCTTTTGCTTCTGTACAGGTAAAAGGTACAACTAAAGGTGCTCAATCTGATATGGATGGTAAGTTTACTATTTCTATTGCGCCAGGAACTTATACTCTTGTTGTGACCTTTGTTGGTATGCAAGCAGTTGAAACGCCGGTAACGGTTACTGCTGGTAATACTACAAACATTATGATACCTATGATTGCAGAGGCTGCGGCCCTAGATGATATTGTGATCACAGTTACTAAAACTCGTGAAAGTGCAGCAGCTCTTATTGAAGAGAAAAAGAAAGCAGTTACCATCGTGCAGTCTATAGGTGCTGAAGAGTTGTCTCAAAAAGGTGTGAGTGATGCAGAAGGAGCCGTTACTAAGGTAAGTGGTGTTTCAAAACAACAAGGTGTTAAGAATGTATTTGTGCGTGGATTGGGTGATCGTTATAACTCTACTTCATTAAATGGATTGCCACTACCATCTGAAGATCCAGAATATAAAAACATTGCTTTAGACTTTTTTGGGTCTGATTTAATAGAATCTGTTGATATCAATAAAGTTTTTACATCAGAGCTAGGAGCAGATGTTGCTGGTGCAAATGTAAATATTGACCTGAAAGGACTATCTGGTAGAAAGGATCTAGCAGTTAGTTTTTCTACAGGTGCAAACTTGCAGACTATAGGTGAAGATTTTAAAGGTATTGATGGTGAAGGTTACTTTGGGTTTAGTGATGCAGAACTGCCAGTTAATAATCTAAATGTTTACGGGTTTGATAATAAGCTTACTGCCTCAAATCAAAACAATTTAATCAATTTAGGTCTTTCTTTAAAGGGAGGAAAAAGATTTGACATCGGTGATAATTACTTAAATGTTTATGGGCTGGTCACGTTTGATAATGGATATAGATTTGTCGACGGTACAATACGTAATACAGGTAGTACAGGTAATGTTTTCTTAGATCAAGATTTTCAAAAATATCAATATGAGACTTCTCAAATAGGTCAGGTAGATTTAGATTATCGCTTTGGTAAAAACAAAATAGAATGGATATCAATGTATATTCATAAAAACACACAAAGCTTTGAAGATTATAATGGTTTTAATAATCCAGAGCAAGATGGTGACTTGGTTTATGTAAACAGACAGCAGACTAATGATAACAATCTTTACGTAAATCAATTACTTACTCACTTTGAATTATCTGATCGTCTTGAACTAGACGTAAAAGGAGCTTTTAATGCCTTAAGAGGTAGCGAGCCGGATCGTAGAAATTTTGAATATTTATTGAGAGATGGTTTTTATTCTCCTAATATAGATTCTGGTGGTAATAATCAACGTTATTTCAGTAAGATACAAGAGAACGATTATAACGCAAACGTAAATTTGAGATATGACTTAAACACTAATGATGAGGATGACCGTTTAAATTACTTCACCGTTGGTGGAGATGTAAGATGGACGCACCACGTTTTTCAAGCAACGATATTTAACCACACTTTTGATACTCGCATCGCTATAGATATTGATAATCCTGATGCGGTATTCAATCAACCTAATATTAACAACGGTAACTTTAGACTAGAAACAGGTCGTGGTAGTGCTATTAATCCACAAGCGTTTAATCCTTTCTATTATATAGGTGATAAGGTCTTATTTGCAGGTCAAGGAAATTATGTAAAAGGCTTTACTGATAAACTATTAATGAATGCTGGTTTAAGGTATGAGACCGTTTCTCAAGAAGTAGAGTACGATACAAACATTGCAAGCAGTGCAAATGAAGGTCTTGCTGAAATTAATGAAAACTTATTCTTACCTAGTTTAGGGTTTAAGTACACTGCAAACGATAAAAACATTTTCAGAATCGCAGGTAGCCAATCTTATATCATGCCTAGATTTAAGGAAACCGCTCCATTTAGATATGATAATCCAGGAGGAACTGCAACACAAGGTAATAAAGACTTGCAGATTTCTAAAGTCTCAAACTTTGATCTTGCTTATGAATTCTACCCTGCAAAAGGAGAGCTATTCTCTCTAACAGGATTCTATAAAATTATCGACAACCCAATCGCTAGAACTGAAATCCCTAGTGGAGGAAATACACTTACTTATCTTAATGTAGGTGATCAAGCAACGGTATTAGGAGTTGAATTAGAACTGCGTAAAAATATATTTGTAAAAGAACTTCCAGAGGCTGGCTATGATGTAACACGTGAAAATAAATTAGCTTTTGGATTCAACGCTTCTTATATACATAGTGAGCAAGATCAGGTAAATCCATTGGCGCAGTTTACCAACTCAACCAGTCAGTTACAAGGAGCAGCGCCAGTATTAGTAAACTTTGATTTGAACTACAATACATATATTAATAAGAGTAGTGTTAATACCGCTCTAGTATTTAGTTACTTCTCAGAAAGAGTTTATTCCGTTGGTACTAGAGGATTCGAGAATATCAACGAAATAGGAGTTCCTACTTTGGATTTTATAGGTTCTATAGGACTTACCGAAAACAGTAAATTATCTCTTAAAGCAAGAAACTTATTGAATCCAGAGTATCGTCTAGAGCGTGAAGGAAATGGAGGATTAGGTAACGTTATCTTAAGTCAGTATAAACGTGGGCTTGACATTAGCTTAGGATACAGCTATCAGTTTTAAACCTATGGTAAAGTTCGCTTAACACCTTTTACAATTTATGGCTCTTAATTTGTACCAATCAAAAAAAGAACCTAATTAACAAAACAATCATGAAAAAATTATCTCTTTTATTAGTGGCTTTTGCAGCAATGGTATTCACATCTTGTGAAACCGATGATATTGAAATCGTAGGTGGTGGAACTCAGAACGACTTTATTCTTTCTGGAAACCTTATTGAAAACACAACGCTTACTGCTGGGAATCCTTATGTATTAAATGGACCCTTATTTGTGAAAAGTGGAACTACTTTAACTATTGAAGCAGGAACTACAATAACAGCACAAGCTGGTGGAACATCTGTTTATCTTTTAGTAGAAACTGGTGGTAAAATTATTGCAAATGGGACTGCTGCATCACCTATTAAATTTACAAGTACGCAACAAACTCCTGCTGCTTGGGGTGGAATTATCTTAAATGGTAAAGCATTAATCTCTGGTCAGGCCGCTACTGGTAATGAGGCAGGAACTGAAGTAAACGCAAGTTTATTATTTGGTGGGTCTGATGATGCTGATAGTTCAGGATCTATGCAATATGTTATCATTGAATATACAGGAGCACGTATAGATGGTGAGGCAGAGCATAATGGATTAACTCTTAATGGCGTTGGTTCAGGTACAACTCTTTCTAACATTTGGATTGCAAACGGTGATGATGATGGTATTGAATTCTTCGGTGGGTCTGTAAATGCATCTAACATCTTTGTATTGAATGCAAAAGACGATATGTTTGACTTTACACAAGGTTATAGAGGTACATGTACAAATCTTTATGGAATACGTGAAAATGGTTATAACGCTGTGACTTCTGACCCAAGAGGTATAGAAGCAGATGGTAACCTAGATGGAAATTCACCAACAGATTTAAATCAATCTGTATTTACAATTAATGGATTAACGATACGCCATGAAGCAAATACAGTAGACTTTTCAGACTTGATTAAAGTACGTCGTGGTGCAACTGCAACAATTACAAATGCATTAGCAAGTACATCTGGAACTGCAACAGCATCTGACTTTGTAGATTTAGAAGATTCAAAAGGTGATTCTACAGCAGCTACTTCTATTGATGTAACAGCTGGTGGAACTGCTGATGGTACAGATCTTAAAAACGCACCAGGAGCTACGATTACAGTTACAGCGTCTAATACAGGAGCAGATACTTCTGCATTTTCTTGGACTGGATATGTTTTCTAGGAATACAAATCATAATCATATTAAAAGCCACTCAATAGAGTGGCTTTTTTTTTTGAGAATAGGTTAAGTTCTTCAGGTTTTATCCATAAACGCTTTTGCGAAAGCGGAATCTTACAAGTGAGATGAATTTATAACACTTAGGTAACGTACAGTAACTAATAAAGTATGATTTTTGCACTCTTAAATTAGCCTCAAATGGGAGATATTTATGTTTATATGCTGGTTATACTTGCCGGCCTCGCCATCACTGACTTAGTCGTAGGAGTAAGTAATGATGCAGTAAACTTTTTAAACAGTGCTATAGGTTCTAAAGCGATAAGCTTTAAGACTATAATGATTATAGCCAGTATAGGTATTGCAGTAGGTGCATTATCTTCTAGTGGTATGATGGAAGTTGCGCGTAAAGGGATTTTTGTGCCTAGTGAGTTCTATTTTGATGAGGTCATGATCATCTTTATGGCAGTGATGATTACTGATGTCTTATTATTAGACTTCTTTAACTCCATGGGATTGCCTACCTCAACAACTGTATCCATTGTGTTTGAGTTATTAGGTGCAGCCGTATCTATGTCATTAATTAAAATTTATGGAGAAAGTGAGACTGGTGAAACAATCCTGGACTTAGGGAAATACATCGCTAGTGATAAGGCTATTGAAATAATTTTGGGAATTATTTTATCGGTAGTTGTCGCCTTCACTATAGGAGCAGTGGTACAATTCCTTTCAAGATTGATGTTAACCTTTAATTATTCTAAAAGGCCAGCTTATTTAGCAGGATTTTTCGGTGGTTTATCCTTGACGAGTTTATTCTACTTTATCATCGTTAAGGGATTAAAAGGTGCAGACTTAGGTGGTCTGACTAGTTTTCTTACAGAGATGGATGTTGTTACTTTAATAAGCTATGCGACTGTGTTTTGGATGTTATTCAGTTATATATATGTGTATGTCTTAAAATTAGATATCTATAGGTTAATTATTATTCTAGGGACTTTCGGCCTAGCAATGGCATTTGCAGGAAATGATCTGGTTAATTTTATAGGTGTGCCTATTGGTGCTTATCAGGCATGGGAAGCATGGAGCGGTAGTGGTGTGGATGCCACAACTTATGGTATGGCTGCACTAGGAGAAAAATTACCATCTAATAAATGGTTACTAGTCATTGCTGGTATTGTGATGGTGGTTACGCTATGGTTTTCTTCAAAAGCACAGGCTGTAGTGAAAACATCTGTAGACTTAGCAAGACAAGATAGTGGAGCAGAGCGTTTTCAATCTAATGCTCTTTCTAGAATTTTAGTACGTTATTCGCTCAATGCTGCAGAGGCTATACAGCACGTACTACCAGATTCAGCTACTAATTATATCGCATCTAGATTTGAGAAATTACCAGAACCGGCGGTTTTACCTAAGCATGCCGATAAACCATCGTTCGACTATGTGAGAGCTAGTGTAAACTTAATGGTTGCTAGTATATTAATATCGATTGCCACTTCATTCAAATTACCTCTATCAACTACTTACGTGACTTTTATGGTTGCCATGGGTACATCACTAGCAGATAGAGCATGGGGAACAGAAAGTGCTGTATATCGTATTGCAGGTGTGCTTAACGTAATAGGTGGATGGTTTTTTACAGCTTTTAGTGCCTTTACAGCAGCTGCCATATTTGCTGCAGTTATATACTATGGTGGTTTTTATGCAATACTAGGTTTAGTGGTAATAGCTATTGTTTTGTTAGTACGCAGCTTTGTAAATCATAAGAATAGTCAACAGGTAGAAAAGGAAACAGAAGAGCTTAAAAAGGCTGAGAGTAATACCATTCAAGGTATCATCGATGAAAGTTCTGAAAATGTTGCTGCAGTTTTCAAACGTTCTAAGCGTATTTATAAAAATACATTAGATGGATTAATATCTCAGGATTTAAATATCTTAAAATCCTCAAAGAAAGAAGCTAATAAGTTAAGTAGCGAGATCGATGGATTGCGCAATAATATCTTCTATCTAATTCGTAATCTAGATGAACAACACCTAGGTGCATCTAAGTTCTATATTGAAGTATTAGGAAACTTGCAGGATATATCACAATCACTAGATTACATTTCAAAATCTGCAACGACACACATTGATAACAATCATAAGAGCTTAAAGTTTACTCAAATTAAAGATCTTAAAGAGATCATATTGAGAAGTCACGAAGTCTTTGCGGTATCTCAAACCATATTTACTAAAAAGGATTTTGGTAAACTGGCTGAAATCATCACTTTAAAACAAGAGCTTCTAGGGCTGATTGATCAAAAGATTGATAAGCAAGTAAAACGTACAAAGGATACTGAGAATTCTCCTAAAAATACGACCTTGTACTTTGGTCTTTTATTAGAAACTCGCGACCTAATGAATGCGGCAATGAATGTAGTAGAACGCTATTATACAGAGTATGACGCAAAACGTTTTGAAGACTAAAACGTATTGTATTAAATTTAAAAATCCTGCCTTTCTTTAAGGCAGGATTTTTTGTTTGCATTATATGTCAACTACCAACTTCACAGTAGATCATAGCTTTATTATACTAGTAGGTAATTCAGGTACATTTTCGCGAAAGCGTAAAAGAAGATGTATAATGGATGATCTATAAAAGATATGGAGTATATTCTTATTTTAAATAGACTCTATAAATAAATCGAAAAGGAATGTAATTGCAGTCTGTCAAAGTCACTTGTAGTTGAGGTAATGACACAAAAAAGCCCTTTTCAATATAGAAAAGGGCTCTATCAACAACCAGTTTTATAGGGATAAACTAGGCTGCTTCAATTTGTTCTTCAACTTCAACAGTATTAGGTGACCTAAATCTTCTCCACCTTAACTTCACTCTATGTACCATGTATAATAGTACAGGCACAATAATTAAAGTTAAGAATGTAGCAAATATTAATCCGTAGATCACAGTCCACGCTAGTGGTCCCCAGAAAATTACATTATCTCCACCTATAAAAATCTTAGGGTCAAACTCGCTAAATAATGTAAAGAAATTGATATTTAAACCTATAGCTAGTGGGATAAGACCTAGTACTGTTGTGATCGCTGTTAGAATCACTGGTCTTAAACGTGCCTTACCACCTTTTACAATGGCATTAAACATGTCTTCTTTACCGATGATCTCATCATCTTCTAAATCTAACTGCTCTTTACGTCGCAGCTTGAGAATATCAATGTAATCAATCAGTACCACACCATTATTCACCACAATACCAGCTAAGGAGATTATTCCCATCATAGTCATTAAAATAACAAAGGAGTCACCTGTGACAATCAGTCCCAAGAATACACCTATGAAACTTAAGAAGATAGCTACCATTATTATGGTAGGTTTAGATATAGAACCAAATTGGAAAATAAGTATTAGGAAGATTAAAAATAACCCACCAAATAAAGCACTCATTAAAAAGGCCATTTCTTTATTTTGTTCCTCAATTTGACCTGTATAATCTATTTTAATATCCTTAGGTGTATCAAAATCTAACATTTCGTTTTGAATGTCTGCTACGACAGCACCAGCATCTGTAAATCCTGGTTTTAATGCAGAATATACGGTTACTACACGTTTTGCATCTTTATGTTTAATTGCGCTAAAACTCGAGGTGTTTTTCTGTTGTGCAATGGCGCTAACAGGTACTTCTTTAATCTGACCTGTTGCCATATCCCTAAAAGTGATGCGTTGATTAAAAATAGCGCTGCGGTCATAACGTTGTTCTTCATTAAAACGGATATTGATATCATAATCTTCTCCATCTTTCTTATAAATACCAGCTTTTTCTCCAAAGACAGCACGACGCAATTGCATACCTACCTGGCTATTGCTTACACCTAGTTCACCGGCCTTTTCACGATCAACCATTACTAGCATAGATGGTTTACTTCTATTTACATCAACTTTTAATTGATCAACACCAGCTACATTACGAGAGTTTAGGAATTTCACCATTTGCTCTGCAGTAACGATTAGCTCGCCATAGTCATTTCCTTCTAGCTCGATATTTACAGGATAGCCTTGTGGTGGACCAGCGGCGTCTTTTTCAACTGATATGGATACACCTGGATAAACTCCAGCCAAAGCTTCTTGTACTTTCTTACGCAATACTTCACTATCTTTTCCATTACGGAATTTATATTCTCGCATGCTAGCAGTAATCTTTCCTTTATGTGGCATCTCTGCAGAACTACCACCATCAGTCTGCGGATTTCCCGCTCCCATTCCTACTTGAGAAACGGCACTTTCTACTAGAAAATTACGATCACCATCCATGTACTCATCTGCATTGATAATATCAAAGACACGAGCTTCAATTTCTTTAGTGATCTGATTGGTCTTTTCAATAGCGGTACCTTGAGGATATTCTATATAGACTATAATTTGAGTAGGCTTGTTATCTGGGAAAAATTCAATCTTTGTTCTACCAGAACCTATAGAGCTTCCGAAAGCCATTAACACGGCAACGAACATGATAAACATCCCACCTATAAATAAATAAGGTTTGATACCACTTAAGGCAAATTTTAAGAAGCTTTCATATATTCTATCTAACCATGCTAGGAATGTTTTTTGAAATCCTCGGGTTAATGGTTTGATAAGATATTTATATAACCAGAAAAGAATAACGGTAAGTAACATAACGCTACCTAAACCTCTTACCGGACCACCTACTATCAAAATAAAAATTCCTAGAGAACCCATTATTGCTGTTAAATAGAGCAGTTGTTTTACCTTAAGGTTGCGATCTTCAATTTCCATAAATTTAGAAACTAACATGGAGTTAAAGAAAATGGCAACAAATAATGAACTACCTAAAACTATAGATAAAGTTATAGGGAAATAGATCATAAATTGTCCCATCAATCCAGGCCATAAACCTAATGGTACAAAGGCTGCTACCGTAGTAAGTGTGGAGATAATAATAGGTATGGCAATTTCACCAACACCTTTTTTAGCTGCTTCAATACGAGACATACCTTCTTCATCCATCAATCGATATACGTTCTCAACTACTACAATACCATTATCTACTAACATTCCTAACCCCATAATCATGGCAAAAAGAATCATAGTATTTAAAGTGTATCCAAAAAAGCTAATGATAGCAAAAGACATGAACATGGACATAGGTATCGCAAAACCTACAAAAAGAGCATTTCTGAATCCTAAAAAGAACATTAATACACCGACAACTAAAAGAATACCAAAGATGATATTGTTGACAAGGTCATCGACTTGATTTAATGTTTTTGAAGATAGATCATTTGCGATAGTGATATCAAGATCTGCAGGTAAAGCACCAGATTCTTGAGACTCTTTTACGATTTCTCTAATGGCTTCTGCCGCAACAATCATGTTTTTACCAGATCGTTTCTTAACATCTAGCATCACAACTTGATCACCATACTCTCTTGCAAAAGTATTTTTATCTTCTTCTTTAAAAGTTATAGTCGCTACATCTCTTATATAGATAGGTCCATTTTCATTTTTGATAACAAAGTTTTCCAATTCTTTAGGATCACTTATTTCACCTACTATTCTAATTGTACGTCGTTGACCACTAGATTTTAAATTACCAGCACTTACTGTTGCATTACCACCACGAATAGTATTCAATATGTCATCAAAACTTATTTGTGCTGCAGTCATTTTATAAATATCCACTGCGATCTCAACTTCTAGATCTTGTGCACCACGTATGTCAACTTGTTTAATTTGCTCTACGTCTTCAATCTCATCCTCGAGATACTCTGCATACGTTTTTAATTTTCTAACTGTGTAATCACCTTTAATGTTTATGTTCATTATAGGCATTTCCTCACTTAATGTTAGATTAAAAACATTAGGTGTGACAGGTTTATTATTAAAAGTAGGCCAGTCTTCACCAGCACTTTCAGAATCTACTTCATCTTTTACTAATTGTTTTGCTGTTTCAACATCAATATCTTCGTCAAACTCAACGATTATAATAGAATAATCTTCTTGTGACGTGGACTCAGTCTCTGTAACACCTGAGATATTTTTTAATTTATCTTCTAATGGGTCAGTAATAAGTCTCTCGACATCTTCAGCGGTATTACCAGGCCATACGCTTGATATATATATTTTCGTCTCCTTAATTTCAGGAAAATCTTCACGTGGCATATTGTTATATGCACTTAATCCTAAAAAGAAGATTATGGCCATCATCACATAAACAACTGTGGAGTTATCTATGGCCCATGAAGAGAGTTTAAACTCTTTATCGCTTTTCTTTTTGGTAGCCATTATAATGAGTTTTTAATATCGATTAATTGTCCTTCTCTTACGGTTCTAGCACCTTCAGTGATTACCTGATCACCTTTCTTAAGTCCTTCGATAATTTCAATGAAGTCTCCGCTTGATTTACCTGTTATCACTTTACGTCTTATAGCTTGTAAGCCATTTTCAGATTCATCTACAATCATTACATATTGCTCACCATCTTGGTTTTCACTAATAACACTTAAGGGTACTAGTATAGCGTTTTCTGACGTGTAGTCATTAATTTTTAGTCTAGCGGTAAGGTTAGGTTTGATGTTTCCAGATTTATTCTCTACCGGTATCTCAATAGAAAATGAGCGATTTGCAGGATTGATATAACTACTAGTTTGTCTAATAGTACTTTTCATTTTCTCTGATAGTACAGGGAATTCTATATTAACTTCAGTCCCTTTTTTAATAGATGTAATATAAGTTTCTGGAACATCAACATTAATGTACATGTCTTTTAAAGAAACCAGTCTAAATAATGCTGTCATTCCTGGGCTTACTACATTACCTTGTTCTGTAATGACGTCATCTATTGTCCCAGCAAATGGTGCTCTAACAGTCGTTTTAGATAAGGTACGTTGCATAGAGCTTATGGCTTTACTCTGACCTTCATAGTTAGCTTTAGCTTGTAAATATTGAATTTCAGATCCTATATTTTGATCCCATAATCTTTTTTGACGTTCGAAGGTAGTTTTAGCAAGTTGCTCTTGTACTTGCATCTGTTGAATTTGTTGTGATAATCCACCATCATCAATTTTTGCAAGAATCTGTCCAGCGGCTACTTTCTGTCCTTCTTTAACATATACCTGTGTTAATAGTCCAGACATCTCTGGCATAATAGTGATGTTTTGTTTAGTGTCAACACTACCTTGTAATTCTACAAAATGATCAAATAAGGTATCATTAACCGTCATCGTGCTTACCTGTGTATTGATAGGTTGATCACCATGCTCATTTTGATAATCCTGTATTTTTTGAAGGTTTTCTTCGATCGTTGCTTTTTGATTATTCAGTTCAGTCTTTTTTGCAGCGATAGCCTTTTTATCACCTTGTGATAATAATTCGTCTATAGAAGGAGCTTTACCACCACAAGAAACGATGAATGCTGTAGTAAGTATTATTAATATTTTTTTCATGATAAGAATGTTCTGCGGTGAAATTTAGTTTTTGGTTGTGTAATTGGGTATATTAAGGATGGTTTCCAGATTTGCTTTTTCAGTAATTACTTGATACATACTATTCAGGTATTCTGCTTGAGTACTGTATAATTGAGTCTGTGCCTGTCTAAGGTCAAAACTGGTAGCGATTCCTTCTCTGAATTTTATAGTGTTCTTATTTTCAATGCGTTCTGCCAGTGCAAGATTATTTTTACTAGTGGTGTAATTGTCAATTGCAGTTTGATAATTATTTACAGCTGTTGCATAGTTTAAACGTATCTCTTCCATGGTGCGCTGTAAATCAGTTTCTGCTTGATCCCAAGCTATTTTAGTACGGTCCTGTGCTGCTTTTCTAGCAAAAGAACTGAAAATAGGAACATTAATACTTACGCCTGCTACAGATTGTTGATACCATGGTTGATTGCTGTTGAAAAACGAAAAATCACTATCAAATGATTGTGTTCCATAATTGATAAAACCGCTAACAGTAGGTAAACCTTTTGCAAGTTCTAGTTTATGTTCTAATCGTCTTTGCTGAGTGAAATTATAGGCAATTTGATAATCCACGGTCTTATCCATATCTAATGACTCTTCTGTTACAGATGGGTCAATGTTGCGCATGGTAAGTGCTTCTAAATCATCAGTTAAAGTGACTGGGATAGATAGTTCAATACCCAATGCTAGTTTTAACATGTCTAAAGCTATTTCTCTTTGTCTAGTAGCACTATTTAATTGATTGTCCAGTTGAGATAATGTTATTTGTAATTGTTCTACATCTTCTTCTTCGGCAAGTCCATTTTCAAAGATTTTTGTAGTCTCATCTAGATTCTTTTGAAGTGTATTACGGTTTTTAGTGATGATCTCGATGTTTTCTTCAGTCAGTAAAACACCTCCATAAGCATTAATAATACCTTTTCTAACTTCTAATTTTGTTTTATTATTTGCATTTTCAGAAAAGTCTAGAAAAGTTTTAGAAGCTTCTAAAGCAACAATATAAGAACCGTCAAATATCAATTGTGATAAGGTTGCTGTTAGGGTCATATTTTGTTTAGGTCCAAAAACAACAGGTACAAAAGTTCCAGGATCGCCACCAGCGAGTTCGCCTGGTAATGGTGTTACGGGTTGTTTAAGTTGATTAGTGTAATCCACTGACCCGTTAATTTGTGGTAATCCTGTAGCAGTCGTTTCCCACTTCTGTTTCAGTGCTATAGCTACATCACGTTTTGCGTTAATGGATTGATAATTGTGTTCTAAACCATGCTCGATCGCTTGATCTAATGTCAGGCTATAACTGGATGGTGATGATTGTTGGCTATACGCTTTCGCGAAAGCGAGACCTAAAAGCAGTATTGCTATTTTAATTTTAAAGGGCATTTAATCGTGATTTGTGTTAGTGATTTGGTTGAGAATTTTACGTCCTGCAGGAGTTACAATACCGCGCAGGTGATAATCTAAATATTGGTCATGTAATTTTTGTACTGGAAATTGAGTGTTAGGGAATAGATGCAAATCTTTAATTCCTTGTAAACCTACATGGTAGATTCTAGACACAAAATCTTTATCGAGATTATCACGATATAAACCTTGTTCCATACCTAACTCTAGATTTTTATTAATACACTCTTTCATATATTCAAATTGTATGGCATTTACCTTTTGATATACACGAGGATAATAACGTTGTAATTGATGAATCGGTGAGGTTTTATCTCCTTTAATATATTGCAAGACCATCTTCTTAATGTCGTACAATTCTTCTATGGGGTTAGATGAGGTGCTACATATTTTATCTATTCCACCGCATACAGTGTCTGAGATTTTAAGAGTTACCTCAGTAATCAGTTCTTCTTTATTTTTAAAATAACTATAAAGCGTCTTTTTACTCATTCCCATTTCTGAAGATATATCATCCATGGTCACACTCTTAAACCCTAGGTCTAAGAACATCTCCATAGATTTCTCTAATATTTCAGATTTTATTTTAGTCATGTTTTAATTTAAGCAGCTGCAAATATAAACTTAGGAAACTTTAAAAACGTGCAAAGTTTCCTAAGTTTTACAATTGTTTAACATTACCTGTAAGTAAAAGATTCTTTTCTGATCCTTTAGGTATGATTACTTTTACCGTATGAATGAAATATCCCAGTTAAGAACCGTTTTTCTAGAAGCATTAAACTCTAGAGTTACCGCACAAGAGCCTGCATCGTTATATGATCCAGTTCATTATATATTACAGTTAGGTGGTAAACGATTACGTCCTATACTTACTCTTATGAGTGCACAGATGTATGGAGGAAAGATCGATAAGGCGATGGATGCTGCGATTGCGGTTGAGGTATTTCACAACTTTACTTTATTACATGATGACATTATGGATGATGCAGATTTGCGTCGTGGTAAAGAAACAGTACATGTTAAATGGGATGTAAATACGGGTATTTTATCTGGTGACGCGATGTTAATCATGGCTTATCAGTTATTTAATTCTTATGATCCTGAAACTTTTTATTGGTTGAATCAGGTTTTTTCTAAGACAGCGCTTGAAGTGTGTGAAGGACAGCAATATGATGTAGATTTTGAAACTCGAGATGATGTTACAATATCTGAGTATATTAATATGATCAAGTTAAAAACATCTGTCTTGGTAGGTTGTGCGTTGCAAATGGGTGCGATTATCGCTGGTGTAAATAAAAAAGAACAACAGCTTATTTATGACTATGGGATCAATATAGGGCTGGCATTTCAGTTAATGGATGATTATCTAGACGCTTTTGGAGATCCAGCGACCTTTGGTAAAGAAGTAGGTGGCGACATTAGAGAAAATAAAAAGACCTACTTATACCTTAAGAGTGTTGAAGATCAAGGTTGTGCTACTGAGCTTAAAGAATGGTTTGCGATGGATTATCAAGAAATGAATGAAGAGCAAATAGAAACAAAGAAAGAAACTGTAAAAGTTTTCTTTGAAGAAAGTGGTGGTGCATTGGCAACTCAAGATGCTATTAAATCTTACACAGATAAAGCACTCAATATTATAGAGCAATTAGCTATAAGCGATGATTCTAAAAAACAGCTTACTGCTTTTTCACTTGATTTAATGAGTCGTGTGAGTTAATGAGTGATTTACTACCACAAATACAAGAAAAGTTAGAGTCTAGACATCATGTGTTTACGATTTATAAAAATCAAGTAAACAAGGATCTGGAGCGATCTGGATTTGAAGCTATTGAAGAAAACAATCCTAAAGAGTTTTTAATAGAGCTAGCGTCGTTACTTAATGAAGCGATAGAGGATTCAAATCCTAAGTTACAACAACTCTACTATCTAGCCGATGTTCAAGAACGCCATTTACAACATGGCATTATTCTCGGATTTATAAATCGAGAATGGATTAAGATTCAGTTTAGGTTGAGGCAGTAGACGCTGGACTCTTGCGGAAGCGTATTTCTAAAAAAGGAATCTCACAAAGGGTTGAATACCATTATTGTAAATGCTACGGTCGTTATCATATAATATATCATAACGAGCACCTATGACAAAATTACCTTGTCGATATCCGGCACCTAAAAATAGCGCAGGAACCCAATAATTATCATCAAAACTGGAGTCAGCAAAGTTCCTATTTACATTGAGGTACTCAAAATCTGCACTAACTTGTAGATAATCAATAGGAGATGCTATCGCGATTAAACTACCACCAGCTACCGTTGATTTAAAATCATCAAAACGATTTAAATCTCTTTCAGAATAACTGTAATTAAGTCCAACACCTAACCCTACGTTGTTGTTAATTTGATAAATTGCCTGTGGAGCAATTAAAATGGACGTAAAGTTATTACCGAAATTTGCTCCTACATTTCCTCCAAATCTTACATTATTCCAAAAATTAGAGCCTTCTTTATCTTGTTGACCATTAGATTGATAAAAAAATAGGCTACAAATTAAGAATATCGTAATTGATAGGGTAGATGTGTTTTTCATAATGCTGTTTTTTAGCAAATTCAATAGTTATAAATATACAAAAGTCGATGTCATCCGAGCTGTTTTCTTTATTTTTGCTCTTACATTTGATAAAAAGGAGAATTCCTTCGATATATGGACAAGTTTTCATTTCTGAACGCCGCACATACAGCGCACTTTGCACAACTATACGACGAATATTTAATCAATCCAGATAGAGTAGAGCCATCTTGGCGAGCTTTCTTTCAAGGTTTCGACTTTGGGATGGAAAGCGCCCATGAAGGTGATTTTGAGATGGATCAGGCCGCAGCACCAGTTGCAATTCCTGCTCACGTTCAAAAAGAATTTCAGGTTGTTAAATTAATAGATGCCTACCGCACACGTGGTCATTTATTTACCAAGACTAATCCTGTAAGAGATCGTCGTACTTATGAGCCTACACTTGATTTGGTCAACTTTGGTCTGTCAGATGCAGACTTAAATACAGAGTTTGACAGTGGTGACTTAATAGGTATAGGGAAAACTAGCCTTAATAATATTATTGCTCATTTAAAGCAAGTATACTGTGAGAGTATAGGTGTAGAGTATATGTATATACGTAAGCCTGCAGAGGTGAAGTGGATACAAAACTGGTTACATAAAAATAATAATCACCCTAGTTTTTCTAAGGATGATAAATTGCAAATTCTTAAGAAATTAAATGAGGCTGTTTCTTTTGAATCCTTCTTACACACAAAATATGTTGGTCAGAAACGTTTTTCATTAGAAGGAAATGAGTCTTTAATTCCTGCGCTTGATTCCTTAGTGGAAAATGCTGCAAATAAAGGTGTTAATCACTTTGTTTTAGGAATGGCTCACCGTGGTAGATTAAATGTGCTGACTAATATCTTTGGTAAGCCAGTAACTGATATCTTTTCTGAATTTGATGGAAAAGATTATGAACAAGACATTTTTGATGGTGATGTAAAATATCACCTAGGTTATACCAGTAAACGTAAAACAGATAGTGGTAAGGATATCAATATTAATATTGTGCCTAATCCATCACACCTTGAAACTGTAGGAGCTGTAGTAGAAGGAATAGCACGTGCAAAGCAAGACATGCATTCTCCAGAAGATTTCTCTAAAGTGTTGCCTATTGTATTACATGGAGATGCGGCTATCGCTGGTCAAGGTATTGTATATGAAGTAGTGCAAATGGCACAACTCGATGCTTATAAAACTGCTGGTACCATTCACATGGTGGTTAATAACCAAGTAGGTTTTACAACTAATTATTTAGACGCTCGTTCTTCAACGTATTGTACAGACATCGCAAAAGTAACCTTGTCACCAGTATTACATGTTAATGCAGATGATGCAGAGGCTGTAGTACATGCTATGAACTTTGCTCTAGATTACCGTATGGAATTTGGTCGTGATGTATTTATAGATTTATTAGGATATAGAAAGTACGGTCATAATGAAGGTGATGAACCTATGTTCACACAGCCTCAATTATATAAAGCTATCAAGAAGCATGAGAATCCGCGTGATATTTATGCTGATAGACTTCTTAAAGAAGGCGTTATAGATAAGAATACGGTAGAGAAGTTTGAGACTGCTTACAAAAGCGAACTTGAGGAACAACTTGCTACCTCTCGTGAAAAAGAAAATACCATCATCACACCATTTATGCAAGATGAGTGGCAAGGTTTTGAACAAGCTACTGAGGTAGAGATGATGAAAAAGGTGGAGACAGGTGTAGACCGCAAAACCTTAGAAAAAATTACAGCAACGATTTCTAAACTGCCTGAAGATGAAAATTTCTTTAGAAAAATTAAGAAGTTGATTCTGGACCGTCGCAAAATGTTTGATGCAGATAAACTGGACTGGGCAATGGGAGAACACCTAGCCTATGGTAGTTTAATGATGGAAGGTTACAATGTGCGCATGAGTGGACAAGATGTAGAACGTGGTACGTTCTCACACCGTCACGCTGTGGTAAAATCAGAGAATAGTGAACACGAGTTTATTTTACATAATCTTATAGATGGTGTTAAAGGTAAAATGGATATTTATAACTCACACCTGTCAGAATATGGTGTTGTAGGTTTTGAATATGGATATGCACTAGCACAACCACAAACACTTACTATCTGGGAAGCACAATTTGGTGATTTTTCAAATGGAGCACAAATCATGATGGATCAATACATCAGTGCTGGTGAGGATAAATGGAAAAATCAAAACGGTCTGGTTAAATTATTACCACACGGTTATGAAGGTCAAGGAGCTGAGCATTCAAGTGCTAGAATAGAGCGTTACTTGCAACTATGTGCCAAGGATAATATGTTTATGGCAAACTGTACAACGCCAGCAAACATGTTCCATTTACTACGTCGTCAGATGTTAGTAAATTATCGTAAACCATTAGTTGTGTTTACACCTAAGTCTTTGTTGCGTTATCCTAAAGCGGTAAGTGCAGTAGATGAATTAGTAAACGGACATTTTCAAGAAGTAATAGATGTTGATGGAGACGCTTTCGCGAAAGCAGAAACACTAGTATTCGTATCTGGTAAGTTCTATTATGATTTACTAGAATATCGAGAAGAAAATAATCGCACAGACGTTGCGCTGGTAAGACTTGAACAATTGTTCCCATTACCGATTGAGCAAATACAAGAAGTGATGAAAAAATATGGTTCTAAAGATGTCGTATGGGCACAAGAAGAACCTAGAAATATGGGTGCTTATGCACATCTTATGTTACACATGCCAGAGACTAGAAACTGGCGCGTGTGCTCAAGAAATATGTATGCAGCACCAGCCTCTGGTAGTTCAACACGATCTAAGGCAAGACAAGCAAGAATAATAGAAGACGTATTTAATACCAACAAATAAGATTATGGCTCTAGAAATGAAAGTGCCTTCACCGGGCGAGTCGATTACAGAAGTAGAAATAGCAGAATGGCTAGTTGCCACTGGCGATTGGGTTGAAAAAGACCAAGCAATTGCCGAGGTGGATAGCGATAAAGCAACACTTGAATTACCTGCCGAGGCTAGTGGTATCATTACCTTAAAAGCTGAAGAAGGTGACGCAGTTGCTGTAGGTGCTGTAGTCTGTCTAATTGATACCGAGGCTGCAAATCCTAATGGTGGATCTCAAGATGTTGAGAACGCTCCATCTAGTATGGGCGGTGGCGATGAAGGAGGAAACAATGGCGACGTTGCAACGGAAATGAAAAAGAATGCTCCGGCTGATAAGTCTGCAAACTCTGAAAAAGCTCCGCAACCTGCACAAGCTAAAGAAACTTATGCTAGCGGTACGGCAAGTCCTGCTGCAAAAAAGATTCTAGATGAGAAAGGTGTAGATGCAAAGTCTGTTTCTGGAACTGGTCGCGATGGTCGTATTACTAAAGACGATGCTGTAAACGCAAAACCATCTATGGGAACACCAGGTGCTGGATCACGTGGTGAATCTCGTACTAAGCTTTCTATGTTACGTAGAAAAGTTGCAGAACGTCTGGTAAGCGTTAAGAACGACACAGCGATGTTGACTACTTTTAATGAGGTAGACATGAAGCCTATCTTTGACTTACGTAAAGAGTACAAAGAAGACTTTAAAGCAAAGCATGGTGTAGGATTAGGATTTATGTCCTTCTTTACTAAAGCGGTTACTAGAGCACTAGAAATGTATCCTGCTGTTAATTCTATGATTGACGGTAAGGAGATGGTTTCTTTTGATTATAAAGATATTTCTATTGCTGTATCAGGTCCTAAAGGATTAATGGTACCGGTAATAAGAAACGCAGAGAACTTATCTTTTAGAGGTGTAGAAGCTGAGGTAAAAAGACTTGCACTAAGAGCTCGTGATGGAAACATCACAGTAGACGAAATGACTGGTGGTACCTTTACCATTACTAATGGTGGAGTTTTCGGTAGTATGATGAGTACACCTATTATCAATCCACCACAGAGTGCGATTCTAGGAATGCACAACATTATCGAGCGTCCAGTGGTCGTAGATGGAAATATTGTTGCTAGACCTATGATGTATCTAGCGGTTTCTTATGACCACCGTATCATCGATGGTAAAGAATCTGTAGGTTTCTTAGTAGCAATTAAAGAAGCACTAGAAGATCCTATCAACATCTTAATGGATGGAGACGTTAAGAAAGCGTTGGAAATGTAGAGATTCCAGAAATAGAATTAAAAAACCCCAAAGATTTTCAAATCTTTGGGGTTTTTTTATGGATTTTGTGATTTACTCACCAACTGCACCAGCACTCACCTGAGCCGTGCGATCAATCTTTTTAATCATTCCCTGCAATGCTCTTCCTGGCCCAACTTCTATAAATTCAGTAGCACCATCTGCAATCATATTTTGAACAGATTGTGTCCATTTTACAGGACCAGTAAGTTGATAAATAAGATTTGTTTTAATCTCATCAACTGCTGTTGTCCCTAGCGTGGTTACGTTTTGATATACAGGACATGAAGGAGCTTCAAATTCTGTAGCTTCTATAGCTGCCGCAAGTTCTTCACGTGCCGGTTCCATTAATGGAGAATGAAATGCTCCACCTACTGGTAGCATTAAGGCGCGTTTTGCACCTTTTTCTTTTAAAGCTTCGCAAGCTTCTTCTACCGCTTTAGTAGCGCCAGATATTACAAGTTGTCCTGGACAGTTATAGTTAGCTGCAACGACAATACCATCTATGCTTTTACATACATCTTCTACTACTGCATCGTCTAATCCTAAAATTGCTGCCATGGTACTCGATTGATGTTCGCAAGCGGCTTGCATCGCAAGAGCACGCTTAGAAACTATCTTTAATCCATCTTCAAAACTTAGGGTTCCTACTGCGGTAAGTGCACTTAATTCACCTAGTGAGTGACCTGCCACCATTTCTGGTTGGAAAGAGTCACCCATCATTTTTGCAAGAATTACAGAATGTAAAAAGATAGCAGGTTGGGTTACTTTGGTTTCCTTTAATTCTTCAGCAGTTCCTTCGAACATGATTTTTGAAATTTCAAAACCTAGAATTTCATCTGCTTTATTAAAAAGTGCTTTTGCCTCTGGAAATTGATTATATAAGTCTTTACCCATTCCTGTGAATTGGGCTCCTTGACCTGGAAAAACGTATGCTTTCATATTGTAGTTGTTAATTGGAGTGGCAAATTTAATGAAAAGTAGTTACTAGGTTTATTGATTTCAATATTGCCATTAATCTTAAAATCTAAGCCTTGATTATTGTTGATTAGTATTAAAATTTAGATGCGCTCCCAAGTTTCAAAGTCAAAAGCATATTCATGTTTATCATCTGCTGGATGATGCTCTGTGCGTATAAGCTTCCACTGTTTCTCGTCAAACTCGGGAAAATAGGTGTCGACATCAAAACTACCGTGAACTCTAGTAAGTTCAATACGGTCAGCTATTTCAAGCCCTAGTTTATAGATTTCTCCACCACCTATAATAAAGGGTTCTTCATCACTAGATGCCGCTGCCAGTGCTGTTGACAAATCGTGTACTACGATTCCACCATCAGTTTTATAATTAGCATCTCTAGTGAGTATGATATGAGTGCGATTAGGAAGCGGCTTAGGAAAACTTTCAAAGGTTTTACGACCCATTATAATGTGATGTCCAGTTGTGAGAGATTTAAAACGTTTAAAATCATCTGGCAAGTGCCATACGAGATCGCCGTCTTTACCTAACTCGTTGTTTGCTCCAGCAGCAGCTATCATGGTAATAACTCGTTTTTTAGAAACAGGTGTATTTATAATTTTGGTTTCCGGTAAAGGATTTGATTTAGTTACTTTTTCTTCTATTTGAGCAATGCGATCTTTTTGTTTTTGGACCAACCTTTCATACTGACGTTTCTCCCATCCTGGACCTAGTAGTCTGTTAGTAATAAACACCTTAAAGGCATGATAAATTAAAAAGAGCAACCACGCAAATAAGACCCAAATCCACCATTCTACATTAAGAATACGCATGGGCTCTTGTTGCATTAATACCTGACTGATGATAATCAAACCTACTGCACCAACTAGAAAAACAACAAAATGTGTAAATAAACCACGTTTTTCTTTAATGCGACGCTGTGCATTTTCAATCATTTCCTTTTGAACAGGATCAATCGCAGGCGTTTCTTTTTTCTTTCTACCGAACATATGACGTACTTTTATATTCAAATTTAAGCAGTTCTAGCTCTTTTCAATCTTTACAAATGCATAAAATAAGGTCTCAGTATCCCATTCTTGATAAATACACCTATCTCAATACGGCAAACCATGGCTTAATTTCTCAAGAATTGATTGATTATAGAATCAATGTGATGGAGCAAATGCGAGATCAGGCTAGTTTATACACCAATACTAGAAATGTTTTTATTGATGAAGTACGGTCTACAATAGCGCAATTTGTAGATGCGACGATTGAAAACACTGCTGTTATTCCTAATTTCTCAACAGGATTCAACACGCTTATAGAAGGGATTGATAAACAGTCTAAATTTTTATTACTAGATGGTGATTATCCATCTGTAAACTCGCCAGTAGAGACTCGCGGTTTTAACTGTGTTTATGCCTCAATTAATGAAAATTTAGAGTCAAATATTAAAATCGCTTGCGAACAACACGAGCCAGATATTTTCTGCTTTTCTGTCGTTCAATATATTTCTGGAATTAAAATTGACTTAGAATTTGTAAAGCAGCTTAAAGATCAGTTCCCAGAGATGGTAATCATTGGTGATTTAACGCAATACGTAGGGACTGAGCGATTCCGCTTTCGCGAAAGCGGACTAGATATCATGCTAGCAAGTTGTTATAAATGGTTGAATGCTGGTGATGGAAATGCGTTTATTTGTGTTAAAGAACGAGTTAAAGAGCTTATTAATCCTAATAGAATAGGTTATCGTAGTACTAAAAATGTAATAAATGCAATACCTGAATTTATAGGCAGATTTGAACCTGGGCATCAAGATATGATCGCTTTTGGTAGTTTGAAACTTGCGATGGAAGTGGTTTTAAAAATAGGTCTAGATAAAATACAAAACGAGCTGCAACACTGGTCTGAAACGGCTAAGGTCGAATTTGAAAGTCGTGGTTTACTAGAGAAAGCTGTAGTGAATAGAAAACAACATTCTACCATTTTCAATATTAAAGGAAGTCATGATTTATATAATAAGCTATTAAATCATGGCGTTATTACTTCGCTAAGAGGTGATGGAATAAGAGTTAGTTTTTCTTATTTTAATGATAATAAAGACTTTGCTAGACTACTGGAAGTATTAGATTTGTAATGCAATGATTGCCACTATATGAAATATACATATTTATTCTTCCTTTTCTTATACTCTATTATAGGGTATTCTCAAAATCCTAATGATTGTACAGATGCTATATTACTATGTGGTGATACAAGTTTTGGGATCAGTCCTTCAGGTATAGGAGTTAATGAATTTGCACAAGCTGGTAATCCTGTGCCTACTTGTTTCTCTTTTCAGACTAATCAAGCTTGGTTTAGAGTAGAAATACAAACTACGGGTACTTTTAGTTTTGCATTAACACCAGATACAGCTCAAGCAGATTATGATTTTGCAGTTTTCGGACCTGTAGTGGATTGTGATAATTTAGGTGCTGCCATACGATGTTCTAGTACAAATCCGCGCGATGCAGGTGTAACTGGTGAAACAGGTTTAAATAATGTAGAAACGGATTTTATAGAAGGTCCAGGAGCAAATGGTAATGGTTTTTTACAAGAACTTACCGTTAATGCTGGCGAGGTATATTATGTGATAGTCGCACTTGCTGTAGGTACCGGTGGTTTTACTATTAGTACAAGTGGAACTGCAGACTTACCACCTGCGCCAGTAGCAAATCCTCTAATGGATTTGGAAGTTTGCGATAATGTTGGTGCACAAGATGGTTTCAGAGAATTTGATTTTAGTTCATTAAACTCTGATGTGTTATTAGGTCAGACGAATACCACAGTGACTTATCACGAATCACTTAACGATGCAAACATAGGAATCAATGCCATTACTTTTCCATATACTAATATTACAAATCCGCAGGATATCTATGTTAGAGTAATTAGAAACGATTCTGATTGTACTGATTTTACAGATTTTACGATATTAGTCGATGATCCTAATATCGATACAGATGTTGATCCATTTATTATTTGTTCAGACAATGCTTCAGAGCCATTTGATTACAATACGGTCATTGATTCCATTTTACCCAATGCCAGTAGTTTTAATATTACATATCACGCAACACAGACTGATGCACAAGATGGATTAAATCCGCAAAGTTCAATGGTTACTGCAACCACAACTGAAGAATTTTACTTTATCAGAGTTGTCGACCCTTCTGGACTATCATGTGATTATGTGTTAAACACATCTGTCTTTATTGCAAATCCACCTGCAATAGCAACACCTATAGATTTATTTCTATGTGATGATGATTTTGATGGTTTTTTGAATGTTGCATTAACAAATCAAAATGGAGAAATTTTAAATGGTTTAGATCCATTATTGCATCAAGTGACCTTTTATGAGAGTGCAGCAGACAGGACTGCCGGGCAGAACTCTCTAAACAATAGCTTTACTACGACACAAAATCCGCAGCGCATTTATGTGAGAGTAACAGAAACGAGTACCTCTTGTTTTAGTGATGTTGATTATCAAATTACGATAAGACCTAGACCTGTTTTACAAAGTCAGGAAGATATTATAGTATGTGTTGATGCAGTGGTTCCTTCAACCATTAGTGTCGCTGCAGGATTTGATTTCTATGAATGGAGTACTGGTGAAATGGGCGCAACGACAAATAGTATTGATATCAATCAACCAGGAGATTATATCGTTACGGTAACTAACAATTTTGGGTGTGAGAGCTCTTTAACCATTACTGCATTACCATCTGACGTTGCAACTATAGATGAAATTATCACCCAAGACTTCAGACATGGCGATAACACTGCACAATTCATTGTTTCGGGACCTGGTGATTATGAATTTTCAGTTGATAATAGTCCTTTTCAAGATTCTAATTTCTTCAATGGGCTTTATAAAGGCTTTCACACAGTTAGAATAAGAGATAAGAATGGATGCGGAACAATAACTGAAGAGTTTGCTGTACTGGATTATCAGCGATTTTTTACACCTAATGGAGATGGTTTTCACGATTTCTGGACGCTGGATGGACTAACAGACTATCCAAGTGCGATTGTTTTTATATACGATAGGTATGGGAAGTTATTACATCAAATGGCTCCAGATGGTATCGGTTGGGACGGAACTTTTATAGATGCTCCTATGCCATCTAGCACATACTGGTTTACTATTAAGATTGAAGGTAAGCCATTGGTAAAAGGATATTTTGCTTTAAAAAGATAATTATTTTTTAGACGCTTTCGCGAAAGCGAATAAATCATTCCAGTTCATTTTCTAAATATTATAAAATTAGTCTAGATAAGCTTTGTAAATCCTGCTTATAGCGTCATTAATTATTATTATCTTAAAATGGTTAATTCTAGTGAAAATGGTATGTAATTTGCGTTATGTACGTTGTAGTTATCCAAAGTCTTTTTAATAATTCCTAGTTCAATTTCACATAACTAATGCATTATGTCGGTTTTATTTGTTTTTAATCGATTTTATTAAGGCTCAATTATGTTAAATTATCTAGTACTCAATTTATTAGTGAAATTTGGATGGTACAATTAGCAAATTGAATTATGAAAACCCCTAAAATAATGCTCAAATTTATTTATCCTTTAATGATTGTTATGCTGGCGAGCATCTATAGTCATGCACAAGTTGGAATTGGTACAGAAGTACCGATGGCAGCTCTAGATATTTCCTCTTCAGATTCGGGAATCTTAGTTCCACGTGTCGCTTTAACCGATTTGTCGACGGCCTCACCTGTGACTAACCCTAATGGAGCTGGTCTAGTTGATGGTACGATGATATGGAATACGGGAACTGGTGGTGTTCCATTAGTAGGATTTTATTATTGGCAAGATAGTAAGTGGAATCTTACGCTTAGTGATAATCAACCTCAAGTATTTTTTGGAACTATATTAATTAGTGCGTCAGGTACTATTACTATTGAAGACTTGCCTTTTCAACCTAAAGCAATTGAATTTACTGCTATTAACAGAATTCAAGGTGTTAATGATGGTGAATATAGGTCTGCTTCTAACAATTCTAATGATATTAGAATGGCAGGTGGTCATACTATAGGGTACGCACAGGATAATGGATCAGGTATTGACCAACAAGTGATTTCTACTGGTGCAAATGGTTCTAGTATCAATAATATTGGAACATATTCTTCTACCAGTCACTGTATAGCAGCTTATTTTGTAAACAATAATGGTGAGCCAATCCATGATAATGGATCTCCAACTGGTGGTACTGATGAGCAAGGAGGATTAATATCTGCTTCTTTATTAAACTTCACTAATGATGGTTTTAACTTAGATGTCGATAATTTTCTTGCAGGTTCAACAACTAGCTCAAGAACAAATCAGATTGTGGTTATTTTTAAAGCTTACAGATAATAGCGTAGATTTAAAATATATGTCAAAAAAAGACCTGCATCATACAGGTCTTTTTTTTATTTAATCATTGATTAATGAGCCTCTAACCAATTCTGTCCAGTTCCAACTTCCACATCAAGTGGAACGGTCATTTTATAAGCATTTTGCATCTCGCCCTGAATCAGTTTTTTCATATCTTCTAACTCGTCATTATGAATATCAAAAACAAGTTCATCATGCACTTGAAGCAACATTTTAGACTTGCAATTCATTTCTTCAAACTTTTTGTGAATGTTAATCATTGCAATCTTGATAATGTCTGCAGCGCTTCCTTGTATAGGTGCATTAACAGCATTACGCTCTGCAGCACCACGAACAACGGCATTAGAACTATTGATATCTTTTAAATAACGACGTCTACCTAGAACTGTTTCTACATAACCATTCTCACGAGCAAAATCTACTTGATCTTGCATATATGCTTTGAGTTTAGGATAGGTAGCATAATAGGTATCAATTAACTCTTTAGCTTCGCCACGAGATAAGTCGGTCTGATTGCTAAGACCAAAAGCGCTTACTCCATAGATGATTCCAAAGTTCACTGTCTTGGCATTACTACGTTGTTCTCTTGTCACATCTTCTAGAGCAACATTAAAAACTTTTGCAGCGGTCGACGCGTGAATATCTTCACCGCTTTGGAATGCAGCAATCATATTTTCTTCTTCACTTAACGCAGCAATAATACGTAGTTCTATTTGAGAATAATCTGCAGCTATCAATGTGTAATTTTCATCTCTAGGGATAAATGCTTTACGCACCTGGCGACCACGTTCTGTACGTATAGGGATATTTTGCAAGTTAGGATCTGTAGAACTTAAACGGCCAGTTGCCGCAACAGTTTGCATATAGTTCGTGTGAATGCGTTGCGTTTTGGCATCTACCTGATTAGGTAAAGCATCAACATAAGTAGATTTCAATTTACTCAAGCCACGATAATCGAGCACATTTTGAATAATTGCATGATCTTTTGCGAGGTAACTTAGGACATCTTCAGCCGTTGAATATTGCCCAGTTTTGGTTTTTTTAGGTTTGTCAACAAGCTTGAGTTTTTCAAAAAGAATAACACCTAGTTGTTTAGGAGAACCTATATTGAATTCTTCTCCTGCGACCTCATAAATGTCTTTTTCTAGTTGAGTGATATCTGTTTCTAAATCACCAGATAGTGAGCTCAAAAAATCTTCATCTAGATTAATCCCTTCTATTTCCATGGCAGCTAGTACATCTAGTAAAGGCATTTCTATATCCTTAAACAACTTGTCCGTTCCTGCACTAGCTAGTTCTGGTGTAAAATGTTCTTTGAGTTGTAAAGTAATATCGGCATCCTCAACCGCATATTCCTTTTGTTTTTCCAGATCCACATCACGCATAGAAAGTTGGTTCTTTCCTTTTTTACCTATTAGTTCAACTATAGATTGTGGTGTGTAATTTAAATACGTTTCGGCCAGTACGTCCATGTTATGACGCATATCAGGATTTATAAGATAATGAGCTAGCATGGTATCGAACATAGGTCCTTTAACATCGACGCCATATTTATCCAGTACTTTAATATCATATTTTAAGTTTTGACCTACTTTCTCAATGGATGCACTCTCAAAGAATGGTTTTAATTGATCGACAATAACCTGTGCAGCCTCTCGATCTTCAGGAATCGGTAAGTAAAATCCTTTTCCTTTTTCCCAAGAAAATGCGATTCCTACTAATTCTGCGGTAAGTGGATCTAGTCCTGTTGTTTCTGTATCAAAACAAACACTTGATTGTTGCATCAACGATTGTAAGAACAATTTAGTTCCCATTCCTTCTTGCACGAGTTGGTACAAATGATCGCTAGTGGCTAGCGTTTTGCGACCAGTAGATTCAGATTCGGCTGCAGTTCCTGAACCTGGTGTGTCAAATAAAGAAAACTGACCAGCTCCTGCAGAGGAATTTGAACTTGTATTTGAATTGCTGCTTGAAGAACTAGTAGGCGCAACTTCTTTTGAGAAAATCTTGGCAAGAGTTTCCTTAGCTCTACGGAATTCTAGTTCATCAAAAATTTCATGAACAGCTTCTACGTCTGGATCATCTAATGTATAATTACTGGCATTAAAGCTCACAGGACAATCTAATCTGATTGTCGCTAGTTTTTTAGAAAGTAGACCAAGCTCTGCATTTGCAATAACTTTTTCTTTCATTTTACCTTTCAGCTGGTCTGTGTTATCCAATAGACCTTCCATAGAACCATAAGCTGCAATAAATTTCTTTGCCGTCTTATCACCTACACCAGGCAATCCCGGTATATTATCACTCGCATCTCCCATCATTCCTAGATAATCGATCACTTGTTCTGGTCGCTCCACTTCAAATTTTTTCTGCACCTCTGGAATTCCCCATATCTCGATACCGTTTCCCATTCTGGCAGGCTTGTACATAAAAATGTTGTCAGATACTAGTTGGGCATAATCTTTATCTGGTGTGACCATATAGGTCGTAAAACCTTCTTTTTCTGCTTGTTTTGCTAGAGTCCCGATTAGATCATCAGCTTCTATTCCTGCTTCTTCGACAATAGGAATATGCATCGCCTTTAGGATTTGTTGAATATAGGGCACAGCAATTTTTATAGCCTCAGGCGTTTCATCACGGTTTGCTTTATAATCTGCATAGAGTTCTACACGTTCTTTACTTCCTTCTTTATCAAAAGCAACCGCAAGATATTCTGGCTTTTCTCTTCTTATGACGTCAAATAATGAATTTGTAAAACCCATAATTGCACTAGTGTCCATACCAGCACTATTAATTCTAGGGTTTTTAATAAGCGCATAATAACCTCTAAATATCAAGGCATAAGCGTCGAGGAGAAATAATCTTTTATCGTTAGAACCGTCGTTAGTCATCGTAAAAATTTATGAATGCTAAAGATAAAAAATGAACCAAGGAAAATTGAAGATATCAACTTCAATTATGACATTTTATGCACAAGGTGTCTGCAGTTGAGTAAATCTACATGGGTAGGAAGAAGATGGTTTATTAGGCTTCCGCGAAAGCGAACCTTCACTTCATCTTACCTTATTGACCTCTTGGAATTAATCTAGCAATGTTGTGCCATTTGGATAAGTACTTATATTGAAAGTCAATCCTATTTAGATTTAAAATCTTCTCTTAAATCTAGTTTTCTAAAGGTGGGAGAAATAATAGCAGTGGTAATTACGGTAATTAATGTCATCGAGCCTCCAAAAACTACAGCGGTAACTGTTCCCATTAATTTTGCAGTAACTCCACTCTCAAAAGCTCCTAATTCGTTTGAGGAGCCTACAAACATAGAATTGACAGAGGCGACACGACCACGCATATGGTCAGGAGTTTTAAGTTGTAGAATAGTTTGTCTAATGACCATAGAGACACCGTCAGTTACACCGCTAAAAAATAGAGCCACAACAGAAATCCAAAAAGAAGTAGAAAGGCCAAAAATGATAATGCTAATTCCAAAACCAAAAATGGCAAGTAACAATTTCATTCCAGCATTTTTACTGATGGGTATGTAAGCTGTCGCAATCATGGTGAGTATAGCACCTATTGATGGAGCTGCTCTAAGAATTCCAAAACCTTCACTTCCTACTGTTAAGATATCCTGAGCAAAAACAGGTAAAAGAATTACAGCACCACCAAAGAGTACCGAAATCATGTCGAGAGTAAGAGCTCCTAAAATGGCTTTAGTTTTTAAAACAAAACTCAATCCTTCTTTCAAGCTTTGCATAATTGGTTCATTAATTTTAGTATTGAGGATAGGTTTTTTAGATATCAAAAAAACAGTGATAAACGCTAGAAATACTAAAGTGAAAACGATGCCTAAAGACCAATGGACTCCATACCAGCTAATGGAGAAACCAGAAAATGCTAGTCCAACAACCGAAGCAATTTGCCATGCAGAGCTACTCCATGTAGCAGCATTAGGGTATGCATTTTTAGGAACTAGTAAGGCGATTAAGGAAAATAGAATGGGACCAAAAAAAGATCTTAAGAATCCACCAAAGAATACTAACCCATAAATACAATATAAGATAGAATCAGTAGACCATTCCCCTACAACTTCTGGCCAGGTCAATAAAAATAGGCCAAGACTTATTAAAGAAAATGCACCTATACAAATAGCTAATAGATTACGCTTTTCACTTTGATCCACAATATGTCCGGCAAATAGTGCCATAGAAAATGCTGGTACAAACTCCATTAAACCTATTAGAGCCAGTGACCATGGATCTTTAGTAAGTGAATATACCTGCCATTCAATAACTATAAATTGCATAGACCATCCAAATACTAATAAGAAGCGCATTAATAAAAAGATGTTGAACTCTTGAAAACGTAGTGCTGCGTAGGGATCGTTTTTTGTCATGTAACTCTCGAGTGCTTATGTCTATAAGAAAGCTATTGCTATGAGTGGCAAGATAGTAGTTTACCTTTATATCTAACTTAGTTTAACAATCTACCAACAGTTTGAAATGTAAATATGCTATAGTTTCGCATCATGCGTTTCATTATCCCTATAATTCTATTTATTGTCTTTCAAGTTTATTCTTTTCAATTGATTAGAACACTTTCCCGTGGTCACTGGTGGAAATGGATCTATCTAGCTGCTACTGTTTTAATATTAGTTAATTTGATAATGCAATTTGTATGGCATCCCGATAGAGGTCAGGTAAGTGTTACAAGAGATATAGCAGTAACTCTATTTCTTGGTTTCCTAGCCGCCCAATTTGTCATGGTGATTATTATGTTGGGTGAGGATATTTATAGAGTTGTGGAAGGTATAGTTAATACGCTTTCGCGAAAGCAAGAAAATACAGCCTTCTTGCCCAGTAGGCGAGAGTTTATCTCAAAAGTAGGTTTAGGACTTGCGGCACTGCCATTTGGTGCTATACTTTATGGGGCGTGGAAAGGTAAATATAATTATCAAGTACGTGAGTATGAGTTGAGTTTTAATGACTTGCCACAGGCTTTTGACGGTTATAAAGTCACGCAGATAAGTGATATTCATGTAGGTAGTTTTGATGATAGGGAAGAAGTCGAGTATGCGATAGACTTGGTTAATAAACAAAATAGTGACGCTATTTTCTTTACAGGAGACTTAGTCAATAACATCAGCACAGAGATGCATGGATGGGAAAGTATATTTGGCAAATTAAGTGCTAGAGATGGTGTTTATTCTGTACTGGGTAATCATGATTATGGCGATTATTATGGTTGGGAAGGATCTAGAGAAGAGGTGGTTGCTTTAAAGAAAGCAAATATGGAACAGCTATATGGTATACAAAAACAGATGGGCTGGCGATTATTGCGAGATGAAAATATAGCTATAAAACGTGGGGCAGACTCTTTAAATATTGTAGGTGTAGAAAATATAGGTAATGGTAGGTTTCCCAAATATGGTGATTTAAATAAAGCGTCTGTAGGCTTGAAAAAGAGTGATTTTAAAATATTGCTGAGCCATGATCCATCTCACTGGGAAGATGATGTGAAATCTAACGACCTGAACTATCATTTAACGTTAAGTGGTCATACTCATGGAATGCAATTTGGTATAGAGATTCCAGGATTCATTAAGTTAAGTCCAGCATGGTTTGTTTATAAAAAATGGGCAGGAATTTATAAAGAATTCGGTAGGTTCATTAACGTGAATCGTGGTTTTGGCTTTTTAGGATATTCTGGAAGAGCAGGAATATGGCCCGAAATTACAGTAATTACTCTTAAAAAGAGTTCCAAGTAGCTCAATCTGACACGCGTTTAACGCTTGTTAAGAATACATTATGGTTTCTATAAAGCTTTTTGCGTACATTTGATAAGCTAACTAGTTGATTATGTCAAAATTTGGGGAACTTATAAGTGCCGATGTGCCAGTTTTACTCAACTTCTTTACAGAATGGAATGAAGATTCTGTAGGAATGCATGAAATCTTACGAGATGTTGCGGCCGCGCTAGGTGACAACGCAAAAGTTATTAAAATTAATGTAGATAAGAATCAAGAATTAAGCGATGCTTTGCGTATTAAAGGTTTGCCTACTCTTATTATATACAGAAATGGTGAGATGAAATGGAGGCAAAGTGGTGTTCAGGATCCTAATTCTTTAATTGCGATAATGAAGCAGTATGTTTAATAACCGCTGTATGATAACCTTCATTCTTTAAGTAGTCAAAATAAGAAGGAAGGATTGTTTTCAATTTTTCGAACGATTTTTCGCTATCATGAAAAACGATAATGCTTCCATTTCGAGTGTTTTTTTTTAATTTTTTTAAGCAGGATGCGGCAGTACGATTAATGTCAAAATCACCAGATAAAACATCCCATAAAATGATGTTATAACCTTTATTTCTTAATTTTTTTGCAATTGTAGATGTAATTCTACCATATGGTGGACGGAATAGGTGTGATTCAATCACAGAGCTTGCCTTTTCTACATCATCTAGATAAACTGTAGATGAAGTCTTCCAACTATTTAAATGATGATAAGTATGATTGCCTACTGCATGACCTTCTTTTATAATACGATGATATAGCTGCTCATGTCGTTGTACACAATCTCCTATACAAAAGAAGCTGGCTTTAAACTTATAATTTTCTAATTGAGTTAAGACATAAGGCGTTACAATAGGATGTGGTCCGTCATCAAAGGTGATATAAACTATTTTATCTGTTCGGGAACCATGCCATAGGTATCCTGAAAATAGACTAGAAAACCAGTCTCCTATACGATCAGGATACCAATGCATTGTTGTTATGGTGTATCTTGCGGATTGGTCTCGATAACATCTTCAGTAACTGTATTGTCAGTTGCCTCTTGAAAAATATTATCCAGTTCACTTGTTGGAATTTCTTCTCTACTCGATCCGCCTATTGTCTCTTCTGGGCTATAGAATTGAGTGAATTCTAGAACATATTGATTGAAAACGTCCTTGTGTTTTTGTACCATTTTATCGTCTTCATAAAAGATAGCAGATTCTACAAGACTTCTGTAACGTTCAACTGCAGCAATAATGTCTGAGTAACTTGCTCTACGTTCATCAATATTAAGAGCTTTATAGAAATCGATTTCATCTTGGTATTTTAAAATTACACGATCTAAAAGATTTTGAGCTTTATCAATCTGGCCTACTTCATAATATCCATTTACAAAAGGTTCTATCATTGAATAATGTCCATAAAGGTCTAGAGGCATTTTCTCCATACCTAAATCTAGAATCTCTTCCGCTTTGTCAAAATCTCCTGCTTTGGTAAGAGCTTCTGCTACTCGTGTTACATTACTGCGGTAGCCTACACTGTTACGTCTTGTTTCTACATCATAGTATAAATCAGGATCGCCACTATTTCTCCAATCCCATTTTTTAAGTATCTCATAACCATGATCTGGATCTACACGTCCCATGTCAAATGGATCACGTCTATTCTCCGGCTCTGTTTTAATAGGTAATAATCTAAATGCACATCCGTCTAGTTGTAGGTAATCTTTCATCCATATATAGTCATCATCTCCAAATGCTCCACCAGAAAAATATATCGGGCGTTCCCAGTTATTTGCATTGATAATATCTAACATAAACATTCTGTTCTTATAAACTAAGCTGCTATTAATTTCAATGACAATTTCATCAACTATCTTATCAGCGTCTCGTTGAGGTACAACGCCATTTTTAAGAACCGCTTCTTTATTTACAGGTATGCGTATGAATTTTGTAGGGAAAGTATGTTCCCAATGATCGTTACGCATTTGTTCTTGAGTAATTTTCTTATCACTTGCCACCCATTCCATCCAGTCTTTGAGGTCTAAGGTGTCAGGTAAAGAACTTTTTCCACCGGTACGCTGCAATACACGCTCTTTATCTGCAAACCATAAGGCATCTCTGGTACCATAGGTGTACTTATCATGAGTTAATGTAGAAGGTACTGGATCACTATCCCACGCTTTCTTCTTCATGTCGTCCATGTACCAATCTGTAGCAAGTAATGATGTACAAACTACTCTCACATCTGTTCTATAACCTTCTACTTCCTGTAAATACCATAATGGGAAAGTGTCGTTATCTCCAATTGTAAAGATGAGAGCATTAGGTAAACAACTGTCTAAATATTTTTTAGCACTTGTTAATGCAGAGTATTTTCCCGATCGATCATGATCATCCCAGTTTTGAAAAGCCATTAATAGAGGTACTGCTGCAAAACATATTGTGAGAGAAAGGATTCTTGCAGTTTTAGCCGAAATACTATCTTTTATGCCTTCATAAATGGCATACACACCCATTCCTATCCACATAGCAAAAACCAAGAAAGAACCCACGTAAGCATAATCTCTTTCACGTACTTGATACATACTTTGATTTAGGTAAACAATAATAGCAAGACCTGTAAAAAGGAAGAGTACAAGAGTGCTGTAAAATGATTTTAAATCCTTCTTTGCATGAAAAATCATTCCTATTAATCCTAAAATAAGAGGAAGGAAAAAATATGTGTTGCGACCTTTATTATTTAACATATCCTCTGATAAATTATCTTGAGTTCCTAGATGCCATTCGTCTATAAATGGTATTCCACTAATCCAGTTTCCATTAAAAGGATCTCCTTCACCTTGAATATCATTTTGTCTACCTGTAAAGTTCCACATAAAATACCTCATGTACATATACTGTACTTGATAATTAAAAAAGTATGAAGCATTATCTAGGCCATCAGGTTTTTCAATTACAACGGCTTCTCTTAATTCAACGAGAAAATCTACATATTCTTGAGCGCCTATGCGGCCGTTTTCATAATTACGTTTATAGTCAGCAAGTACGGTTTGAAGTTCCATGCTAGAGGCGTACTCTGGTTTAACATAGTAATTTAAACCACCCATAAAGTCTATATAATTGGTGGCTCTAGAAGGGTCTGTCATTCTCGGAAATAATCCCTTGTGATCATCATGGGTGTTTTGTAAAGAATTCTTATAATTATTTACAATCACATATTTACCTAGTTCATAATCCTTTTCATATTTAGGTTTTTCATCTAAATATGGATTTTCTGGATCTAATCCAGCATAAATATCTGTAAATGCTTCTCCATAAAATAATGCTGGTGCTGGATACTGTTCACGATTATAATAAGCTAACAGAGCACGGGCGTCATTTGGATTATTTTCATTAATAGGTGTGCCGGCATTAGCACGTATGGGTAACATGGTCCATGAAGAAAAACCTATTAATACAAACATGACACATAGTGTGATAGTATTCAATAATGGTTTGTTTCGCTTGCGCGAAAATCGAATCAAAAAAACAAATAATGCTACTACTAATAGTAACATGATAATGGAACCAGAATTAAAAGGTAGTCCTATGTCATTTACAAAGAACACTTCCATATATCCAAAAATGGATAAAGTGTAGGGTAGTAGTAGCTTGAATACAAAAAGTAATACAGCAACCACCGAAATATTTGCTATAACAAAATTTAAAGGAGTGATTTTTTTGTAGTGCTTAAAGTACCAAAGCATTCCAATTGCCGGTATAGTAAGTATTCCCATAAAGTGGACTCCAAATGATAGACCAACCGTAAAAGATATCAGGACTAGCCATTTATTGCCACGAGGTAAAAACATATCTCGTTCCCACAATAACCCCATATAAAACAATGCACTCATTAATAATGCTGCAGGTGCGTAAACCTCTGCCTCTACCGCATTAAACCAGAAGCTGTCAGAGAATGTGTACGCAAGACTACCTATTGCGGCAGCTCCTAGGATCATTACATCGTTACTAGATTCTTTAATGATATGCCTTTTCAACAATAATGTTAATGACCAAAACATAAATAAAATAGTAAATGCACTAGAGAAAACTGACATCATATTTACCATGTAAGCAATCTGACTCTTGTCTAAAGCAAACATGGAAAAAAATGCACCTAGCATTTGGTAAAGCGGTGCCCCAGGTGGATGCCCAACTTGAAGTCCGGAAGATGTAGCAATGTATTCCCCTGCGTCCCAAAAGCTCACAGTTGGTTCGACAGTAAGCCAATAAGTGAATAAGGCTATCGCAAACACGACCCAGCCTGCTATTTTATTAAGTTGATTGTAATTCAATTTCATATTTTTTTAGCTTAGGCGAAAATAATATTAATATATCTAACCTACATAATGTAACTCAACTTACTCAGTTATAATTAAGTTGGATTGGTGTGAAAGTAATATTCAACGTGTCATTTTTAAAAAAATGATATTTATTAAGAAAAAAAACGATTTCTGTTTGCTCAAAAACTAATTTGTTTTAAATTTGCATCCGAATTTGTCCCATGGTGTAATGGTAACACTCCGGTTTTTGGTACCGTCATTCAAGGTTCGAGTCCTTGTGGGACAACTCGTAAATCCTGACTCTTTATTGAGTCAGGATTTTTTTACACCTTTTTTTAAAGGGTAAACTAAAAAGCACCTTAACATAATTAAGGTGCTTTTTTATTTCATTTTCGCGAAAGCGAATAGGTGTCTTATTTTATTCTAAATGTAACTACTGGTAATGAGGAGTGGTTGACGATATCTTCACTGACACTGCCGTTGAAAAAGTGAGAAATTCCACGTCTACCATGAGTGGCCATTCCTATTAAATCGCCCTTAATATCTTTTGTAAAGTTAAAAACACCTTCTTCTATTGAGAAATCATTATAAATCGTATAATCTGCAGGTTCTACATTGATATTTTTAAGGTATTCTTTTACTTTCGATTCTGCTTTTTGAGTGTTTAGAAAGTTCGATGGGGTATTTACGTAAAGTAGGTGTAAGTTGCATCCAGTTCCTTTAGCAAATTCAGCAGCTTCTTTAAGAGCGTTACTGGATTGTGGGTCTAAGTCTGTGGCAAATACAAACTCATTGACATCGAGCCTTTTTTTACGATCTTTAATTACTAATACAGGTATTTCAGAATTGCGTACTACTTTCTCTGCGTTGGAACCTATAAAAATATTTTTCATACCGCTGGCACCATGACTACCCATAACAATAAGGTCTGCATTGTGTCTCTTTACGGTATCCATTATACCGCTAAAAGCGGCTCCAGTTTCCACATCGCCATGAATGGTTACATCATCTAAATAGTCAGCTTTTAATAGGTTATCAAATTTCTCTTTTGCTAATTTCATAAAGAAAACAGCTTCAGGTAAGTTAGAGCTGGCATTATTGGCTAGATGTAAAGGAAGATCTAGTTGGTGGAGTAAGAAAATTTCGCCATTGTTTTCACGAGCTATATCTGCAGCTACACGCAATGCGTTGTCTGCTTGTTCTGAAAAATCAGTAGGTACGATTATTTTTTTCATAGAGTTGGATTTAGGACTATAAAGATAAGTAATTCTGTTTCAAGCTGACAGTGTTAAAAATCACTTGCAAAAGCTTAAAAAAGTCGTATATTTGCAAAGTATTTAAACAATATGAGGGGACAGATGTCCCCTCTTTTTATAAAATATGCTGAAAGAAACGGTACAAGATTTACTAGATGATGCTTTTGAGGAACGACCAGATTTGTTCCTTATGGAGATGAGTATTGATGGGGCTAATGAGATAAAAGTTATCATCGATGGAGATGAAGGAGTGACGGTTGCTGATTGTATTTTTATATCTCGAGCAGTTGAGCATAACTTAGATCGAGATGAGCTTGACTTTTCACTTGAAGTAGCTAGTGCTGGTGCCAGCGCTCCACTTACATTGCCTAGGCAATTTAAGAGAAATGTTGGTAGGCAGTTAGAAGTTATTAATAGAGAGAAGAGAAAAGTAGTAGGTCAATTGGTCTCTGCAGATGATGAGAGTATTGCCATTCAATGGAAGGCTAGAGAGCCTAAGCCTATTGGAAAGGGAAAAGTGACAGTTGAGAAAGAGTGGTCGCTCAAATATGACGACATTAAACAAGCAAAAGTGGTTATAACATTTAATTAATAAGTGAATATGGAAAATCTCGCATTGATCGAGTCTTTTTCTGAGTTTAAAGATGATAAAATGATAGATCGTGTCACGTTGATGGCGATCTTAGAAGATGTTTTTAGAAGTGCTCTCAAAAGAAAGTACGGCGATGACGATAACTTTGATATTATTATTAATCCAGACAAAGGAGATTTAGAGATCTGGCGTAACCGTGTTGTGGTCGCTGATGGTGAAGTTGAAGATGACAATTCTGAAATTGAATTGACTGCAGCTCGTAAAATTGAGCCAGATTATGAAGTTGGTGAAGATGTGGCTGAAGAAGTTAAATTGATTCAGTTAGGTAGACGTGCGATTTTAGCATTAAGGCAAAATCTTATTGCTAAAATTCACGAGCATGATAATACTAATATTTACAAGCAATTTAAAGAGCTTGAAGGAGAATTGTATAGTGCTGAGGTTCATCATATACGTCATAGAGCCATTATACTGCTAGATGATGAAGGGAATGAGATAATTATGCCTAAAGATCGTCAGATTGGTTCTGATTTCTTTAGAAAAGGAGAGAACGTTAGAGGTATAATCGAGAGTGTTGAGTTAAGAGGTAATAAACCTAATATCATACTTTCTCGTACTTCACCTAAGTTTTTAGAAAAGTTATTTGAACAAGAGATTCCAGAAGTTTTTGACGGTTTAATTACTGTTAAAGCTGTTGTTCGTGAGCCAGGTGAAAAGGCAAAAGTAGCTGTCGATAGTTACGATGATCGAATCGATCCAGTAGGAGCTTGTGTAGGTGTTAAGGGTTCTCGTATACATGGAATTGTTCGTGAATTAGGAAATGAAAATATTGACGTAATCAATTATACTTCAAATACACAGTTGTATATTGCTAGAGCTTTAAGTCCAGCTAAAATTATTTCTATGGAAATAAATGAAGAGACTAAAAAAGCTGAAGTGAGATTGAATCCTGAAGAGGTTTCTAAAGCAATAGGTAGGAGAGGTCATAATATTAGACTAGCTGGTAAATTAACCGGTTATGATATAGATGTCATTAGAGATGGTGCAGAGGAAGATGTTGAGCTGACTGAGTTTAGCGATGAGATCGAGCCTTGGATCATTGAAGAATTCAGTAAAATCGGTTTAGATACTGCAAAAAGTATTCTTGAACAAGATATTGCTGACTTAGTAAAGCGTACCGATTTAGAGGAAGAAACAGTCATTGCGGTTGTAACTATCCTTAAATCAGAATTTGAAGATTAGATAAAATAAAAGTCAACCCATAACCATTTATGGCCGAAGTAAAGAACATGAGACTCAATAAGGTGCTAAGAGAATTTAATATATCTCTGGATCGTGCTGTAGAACATCTAGCTGCTCAAGGAATTGAGATAGAAGCAAGACCTACTACAAAAATCGATGCAGATGTGTACAAAGCTCTTGCAGATGAGTTTCAAACTGACAAGAGTAAAAAGGTGGCTTCTAAGGAAGTTGGTAAGGAGCGTCGTAAAGAGCAGGAAGAATTGCGTGAGCAGCGAGAAAAAGAGCAAGAAGAAAAGCAGAAAAGGCAAGAAGTTATTAAAGCTAAAGCTAATCTTGACGGTCCTAAACAGGTAGGTAAAGTTGATTTATCTGGTGGTGCTGAAGCAAAACCAGTTGAAAAGAAAGACGAGCCTCAAAAACCAGTTGAGAAGAAAGTCGAGCCAACTCCCAAAGCTGAAGATGTCGATGACTCTTCTCCAAAAGTAGTTTCTAACCGTCCTAAGGTGCAAGAAACTAAGGTGAAGGGGAAAATAGATCTTGAACCTAAAAAGAGACCTAGTTCTAAAAAGAAGGGTCCTGCTTCGCATAAGCCTAAAGTAGAAAAGTCTTCTAAAGTTGAGGCCGCGGTTGATAAGCAGAAATCTGAAAAGGCTCCAGTAAAGAAAGAATCTGTAGCTCAAACTCCGTCGATAAAATCTACTGACTCTAAGTCTAAGGAAGCAAAGCCTGCTGAGGCTAAAACTCCTGAGGTTAATCAAGAGCCTGAAAAAATAAAAACAGAGTATCAAAAATTAGGTGGGCTTAAGGTTACTGGAAAAACAATAGACTTATCTCAATTCAAAAAGCCTAAGAAAAAGGAGGATCCTAATAAGCGTAAGCGTAAAAGGATCACTAAATCACCAGGACAATCTGGTTCAGGTGGTAATCGTTCAGGTGGAAATAGACGCGGACCAGGTCAAAAGCGTGCTCCTATAGTAAAGGCAGAGCCTACTGAAGAAGAAATCCAAAAGCAGGTAAGAGAAACTCTTGAAAAGCTTCAAGGAAAGTCTTCTAAATCTAAAGCTGCAAGGTATCGTCGAGATAAAAGAGATTCTCACCGTGAAAAAGTTGAAGCTCAGGAACAAGCTGATTCTGAAGAAAAAATCTTACAAGTTACAGAGTTTGTAACCGTAAGTGATATTTCTACAATGATGAATGTTGCTGTGAATCAAGTGATTGGTGCTTGTATGTCATTAGGTATGATGGTGACAATGAACCAACGTTTAGATGCAGAAACTATATCAATAGTTGCAGAAGAATTTGGTTACGATGTGGAGTTCGTAAATGCGGATATTGAAGAAAGTATTACTGAAATTGAAGATAATGAGGAAGATTTAACTACTAGAGCGCCAATTGTTACCGTAATGGGGCATGTTGATCATGGTAAAACTTCATTACTGGATTACATTCGTGAAGAGAACGTAATAGCAGGTGAAAGTGGTGGAATTACTCAGCATATCGGAGCTTATGGAGTTCAACTTAAGAATGGTCAAAAAATTGCTTTCTTAGATACTCCTGGTCACGAAGCGTTTACAGCCATGAGAGCTCGTGGGGCACAAGTAACTGACTTAGCTATTATCGTTATCGCGGCAGATGATGATGTTATGCCTCAAACTAAAGAAGCAATAAGTCACGCACAAGCGGCTGGTGTACCTATTATTTTTGCGATAAATAAGGTTGATAGAGAAGCGGCTAATCCTGAAAGGATTAAAGAGAAGCTTGCTCAAATGAATTTATTAGTAGAAGATTGGGGTGGTAAAATTCAATCTCATGACATCTCTGCAAAGACTGGGCAAGGTGTTGAAGAGTTATTAGAAAAAGTATTATTAGAGGCAGAATTATTAGATCTTAAAGCAAATCCAGATAAGCCTGCCGTAGGAACTGTTGTTGAAGCGTTTTTAGATAAAGGTCGTGGATATGTTTCTACTGTATTAGTTCAAGCTGGTACACTAAGAATAGGTGATTATGTTTTAGCTGGTAGAAATCATGGTAAGGTTAAGGCTATGCAAGACGAACGTGGTAATAACGTTGATGTTGCAGGTCCTTCTACACCGGTATCTATACTAGGTTTAGACGGTGCGCCTACTGCTGGTGATAAATTCCATGTTTTTGAAGATGAAAAAGAGGCAAAAGATATTGCTTCAAAACGTACTCAATTACAACGCGAGCAATCTGTTAGAACGCAGAAAACACTTTCTCTTGATGAGATTGGACGTCGTATTGCCTTAGGAGACTTTAAAGAATTGAATTTAATTCTTAAAGGTGATGTGGATGGTTCTGTTGAAGCATTAACAGATTCGTTCCAGAAGTTATCTACTGAAGAAATACAGGTGAATATTATCCATAAAGCGGTAGGAGCGATTACAGAAAGTGATGTGCTTCTTGCATCAGCATCTGACGCGATTATTATTGGGTTTAATGTAAGGCCTCAAGGAAATGCAAGATCTGTAGCAGAGCAAGAAGAAGTTGATATCCGTATGTACTCAATTATTTACGATGCAATCAATGATCTTAAAGATGCTATGGAGGGAATGCTTTCTCCAGAACTTAAGGAAGAGATAACCGGTAATGCGGAGATAAGAGCTACATTTAAAATATCTAAAGTCGGAACTATTGCTGGTTGTATGGTGACGGACGGTAAGATTTATCGCAACAGCGGTGTTAGATTAATACGTGATAGTGTTGTTGTTTATACTGGCGAGCTTTCTGCTTTAAAGAGGTTTAAAGATGATGTCAAGGAGGTTGCAAAGGGTTATGAGTGCGGTATGCAAATCAAAAACTATAATGACCTTCAAGAAGGAGATATTATTGAATGTTTCAGAGAAGTTGAGGTGAAGAAGAAGTTGAAGTAATACTTTGTATTATAATTATAATAAAAAAGGCGATTTCATTAGAAATCGCCTTTTTTGCGTAAGATATTCATCTTTTAGGGTTTTAAAATAAAGGCGTTTGGAAATTCCTCTTTAATAACTATTAATGCTCTTTCGGCTTCTAATTTATCTCTGTAACTGCCTATCCATAACTTGAAATTGGGTGCTTCATACTCCAGATTCGATTCCCATGTCATAGTACTAGCCTTGTATTGGGATTCTATCTTTCTAGCGCCTTCTATTTCACCATAAAATAACTGAATAGTGTATCGATCTTTGAATTTTCCTTCCTTATCCATGCTAATTTTTTTAGAAATAAGGCTCTCTATTTTGTTTTCCTCAACTTGATTTGATTGTTGTGCAATCCCTATTGAGCTCATCAGGATTAAGGCTGTGGTAACTATTATTCTTGAATTCAGGTGCTTATGCATAACTGTTGATTTTGTTAGTACGCTTTCGCGAAAGCGTATTTATTTAGAATTGATATAAATTATTTTGTTCAAAATAACTGCTGCAAAATTATAGACTTTATACCTTATTTTTGCGGCAGCATTTACGATACGGTAAAATACCGTAATTATTGTGCCAAATTTATTGCAATATTCAGTAAAAGACATGATAAAAAGGAAATTACATTTTTCCGCTTGGCAAATTATACTTGCATCTGTTTTTGTAACGTTTTCTACATTAAGCGTTTACGGTCAGGATGCAGCCACAAGTGATGGCGAGCCAGCGGCACCTGTTGAAGCAGCCGGTTCTGGAAATGCAGCGGCAGGAGAAGCTTTATTTAAAGCAAACTGTGCGTCTTGTCACAAACTTTATAAAAAAGCGGTTGGACCAGCGTTACATGAAGTATCTCAAAAGTATGACCGTGAATGGTTGTATAAGTGGATTTCAAATTCTGCAGCATTAATTGCTAGTGGAGATGCTCAAGCGATTGCTGTTTATAATGAATACAATCAGACTGCGATGAATGCTTTTCCACAGTTGTCAAATGTGGATATTGATAATATTTTAGCTTATACAGATACACCTAAGCCTGCTCCAGCAGCTGCTGTTGCGGGAGCAACTGGTGATGTACAGTCTGGTGGTGCGTCTGACAATACGTTAAACAGTATTGTGCTTGCAGCTCTTGCTCTTATATTAGTTTTATTAGTAGCCTTGTTGTTTGTTGTAAATAGTACTTTAAAAAGGTTTGCTGATGCTAATGGTATACAAACTGATTTTGAAGATGAGAAGGAAGTTCGCCGTCCATTATGGAAAGCTTTTGCTGAGAATCAATTTTTGGTTCTAGTGAGTGCTGTCTTTTTATTATTAGCAAGTGCTTATTTCGCTTACGGTGCTTTGATGTCAGTAGGTGTAGATCAAGGTTATGCACCAGTGCAACCTATTCATTATTCGCATAGAATACATGCTGGGGCTAATGAGATTGAATGTAAGTACTGTCACTCTAGTGCTCGTGAGTCTAAGCATTCTGGTATTCCTTCTTTAAATGTGTGTATGAATTGCCATAAGTCGATCGGTGAAGTTGCTGATGCGACCTATCAAGAAGGTATGACCGAGTATGGTATCGATTATAATAAAGAAATTGAAAAGCTTTATGCTGCGACTGGATGGGATTCAGATGAGCAGGCTTTTACAGGTGAGACTCAGCCGGTAAGATGGGTTCGTATTCATAACTTGCCAGATCTTGCGTATTTTAATCACGCGCAGCATGTGACGGCTGGTAATATCGCATGTCAGCAATGTCATGGTCCTGTTGAGGAAATGGAAGTGATGTATCAATACTCTCCATTAACTATGGGTTGGTGTATCAATTGTCACAGAGAAACCAACGTGGATCTAGCAAATAATGGATACTACGAGAAAATTCATGAAGAGTTGTCTAAACAACGTGGTGGTAAGCAACTTACTATTGCAGATTTAGGCGGTCTTGAATGTGGTAAATGCCACTATTAATAAATAGTTTTAGAGAGATATATGGCTACTACTAAGAAATATTGGAAAAGTACAGCGCAACTCGATGAAAGCAATGAGATTGTAAAAAATCTTGAGCAAAACGAATTTGCTACACCAATTCCTACTGAAGAATTTTTAGGAAATAATGAGGTGATGGAAGAGTCTTCTACCACACGTCGTGATTTTTTAAAGTATGTTGGTTTTAGTACTGCTGCAGCATCGCTAGCGGCATGTGAAGGACCTGTTATACATTCTGTGCCTTACGTTAATCAACCAGAACAAATTATTCCTGGAATGGCTAACTACTATGCAACGACTATCGCAGATGGTTATGATTTTGCTAGTATATTAGTTAAGACTCGTGAAGGTCGACCAATTAAAATTGAGAGTAATAAAGATGCACAATATCGTGGTCATGCCAATGCGCGTGTTCATGCTTCTGTTTTGTCTTTATATGATAATAACCGCTTGAAAACTCCGCTGGTAAAAGGTGTTGAGTCTACATGGGAGACTTTGGATAAAGAGGTTAGTCAAAAGTTGAATGATTTAAATGGTAAGACACTTGCTGTGTTGACTCAGACGTTTGCTAGTCCTTCTACTTTAGCTATCATTGATATGTTGAAGGCTAAGTATCCTAACGTACGTCATGTAACATATGATACTGTAGGTGAAGATGGAGCATTGAATGCGTTTGAAGCAAAGTATGGTGTTCGTGGTCTTGCAGACTATGATTTTACTGATGCTGAAACAATTGTTTCAATAGGAGCTGATTTTGTAGGTAACTGGCAAGGTGGCGGATTCGACAAAGGATATTCTGCATCAAGAATTCCTACTAGTAAAAGTATGTCGCATCATGTTCAGTTCGAGTCTAACATGACTCTTTCTGGTGCAAATGCTGATTTACGATATCCTGTTACTCCTACAGAGCAAAAACATATCCTTGCTGCTTTATATAGTAAGTTAGTTGGTGGTGCTGCAAATGTTTCTTTGAGTGATAAGGTTTCTAAAGTAGTTGAGCAAACTGCTCAAAAGCTTTCAAAAGCTGGTAGTAAGGCAGTTGTGTTGTGTGGTCTTCCTGACCAGGCTGCTCAGCAATTAGTGCTAGCTATTAATGAAAAATTAAATAGTTCTATAGTAGATACTGCTGCTCCTATAATGACCCGTCAAGGTAATCGTTTAGCTGTTGATCAGTTGGTTAAAGAAATGCACGCTGGAGCTGTAGGTGCGTTGTTTGTAGCAGGCGTTGATCCAATCTATAGTTATGATGATAGTGACGCTTTCGCGAAAGCGATGGAGAATGTGTCGTTAACTGTTTCGTTTGCTTCTCGTGAAGATGCGACTGCACAGAAATGTGATTATGTTGCAACGACACCTCATTATTTAGAGTCTTGGGGAGATACTGAAATAAAGAAAGGTTTAGTTTCTTTAGCACAGCCTACAATTCGTCCGATTTTTGATACTCGTCAAATGCAGGACACTTTGTTGATTTGGTCGGGTAGTGATCAATCTTATAAAGACTTTTTAAAAGAATCATCTGTTAATAGTGGTGCGAGCTGGTCTCAAGCTTTACAAGATGGTTTTTTCACCTCAAATACTGGATTGAAATCAGATGAAAATACAGCTGAATTTGTAGCTTCAGTTTCAAATAACAGTGCACTTTCACAATTAGTAAGTTCTAAAAAGCCATCTGGCTTTGAGCTGACGCTTTATACTAAAACAGGTTTGGGTGATGGTGCGCAAGCTAATAACCCATGGTTACAAGAGCTTCCAGATCCTATCACACGTACAACGTGGGATAATTACGTTACTATTTCGCAAAAAGATGCTGAGCAACTAGGTGTTGAAAATGAAAACGTAGCAAACGGAGGTTTGAATGGTAACTATGTAGTGGTTAAAATGAATGGTGTTGAGCGCAAGTTGCCAGCTTTAATTCAGCCAGGCCAGGCACAAGGTACTATTGGTATCGCTTTGGGTTATGGTAAGACAGCTTCTATACAATCAGAAATGCAGACTGGTGTGAATGCTTATCCATTTTTTAAAGGTGGATCTTCTGTTCAAACGGTATCAGTAGAAAACGCTGGTGGTGAGCATGAATTTGCTTGTACTCAATTACAAAATACTATGATGGGTCGTGATATTATTCGCGAGACTGATCTAGCAACATACATTAACGGTGATAAGCATGACTTTAATCCGATGCCGGAAGTTTCTCTTAATCATATAGAGACTCCTGTTACATCACCAGACGTAGATTTGTGGACTAGCTTTGATCGTTCAACGGGTCATCATTTCAATATGTCTATAGACCTTAATGCTTGTACAGGTTGTGCTGCTTGTGTTATCGCTTGTCACGCAGAAAATAACGTGCCAGTTGTAGGTAAAGATGAGGTTAGAAAATCTCGTGATATGCATTGGCTACGTATTGATAGGTATTATTCCTCTACAGATAGCTTTGAGGCTGATGAAGAGAAGAAGGATGGATTTGAAGGTTTATTTGGTGATAATGGTTCTTTAGGTGGTTTTGGTGAGTTGGAAAACCCAGCCGATAATCCTCAGGTAGCGTTCCAGCCAGTGATGTGTCAGCACTGTAACCATGCACCATGTGAGACAGTATGTCCAGTGGCGGCTTCTTCACATGGCCGTCAAGGTCAAAATCATATGGCTTACAACCGTTGTGTAGGTACACGTTACTGTGCAAACAACTGTCCATATAAAGTACGTAGATTTAACTGGTTCTTATATAACGGAAATGATGAGTTTGATTACCATATGAATAACGACTTAGGTCGTATGGTGATCAATCCGGATGTTACTGTGAGATCAAGAGGAGTGATGGAGAAATGTTCTATGTGTATGCAAATGACGCAAATGACAATTCTTGAAGCTAAGAAAGATGGTCGTATGATTAAAGATGGTGAATTTGCTACAGCATGTTCGAATGCATGTTCAGAAGGAGCTATCAAATTTGGTGATATCAATGATAAAGATGCTGAGATCACTAAGCTTAAAAATAGCGACCGTATGTATCACTTGTTAGAAGAAGTAGGAACAGAACCTAACGTGATATACCAGGTTAAAGTAAGAAACGCATAATAATTAAAGAAAACTAATCGATACATTATGGCTCATTACGAAGCGCCCATAAGAAGAGCTCTAGTTACAGGAGATAAGTCTTACTCAGACGTAACAAGAGATATTGCTGCCCCTGTAGAAGGTGCTGCTAATAAACAATGGTGGATTGTATTTACAATCGCTCTTGTAGCTTTTCTTTATGGAATAGGATGCATTATTTATACGATCTCCACTGGTATAGGTGTTTGGGGTCTTAACAAAACAATTGGATGGGCTTGGGACATCACCAACTTTGTTTGGTGGGTTGGTATCGGGCACGCGGGAACACTGATTTCTGCGGTATTGTTACTTTTCCGTCAAAAATGGAGAATGGCGATTAACCGTTCTGCAGAGGCGATGACAATATTCTCTGTAATACAAGCAGGTTTGTTTCCAATTATTCACATGGGACGTCCTTGGTTAGCATATTGGGTATTACCTATTCCTAATCAATTTGGTTCACTATGGGTGAACTTTAATTCACCTCTTCTCTGGGATGTATTTGCGATATCAACTTATCTTTCGGTTTCTTTAGTATTCTGGTGGACAGGATTGCTTCCTGACTTTGCGATGATACGTGATAGAGCGATTACACCATTTAATAAGAAGATATACGGGATTCTATCTTTCGGTTGGTCTGGTAGAGCAAAAGATTGGCAACGATTTGAAGAGGTTTCTCTAGTTCTTGCCGGTTTAGCGACACCGTTAGTACTGTCCGTTCACACAATTGTATCTTTTGACTTTGCAACTTCAGTTATACCAGGTTGGCACACAACAATATTTCCGCCTTATTTTGTTGCTGGAGCTGTATTCTCAGGATTTGCAATGGTAAATACTCTTCTTATTGTAATGAGAAAAGTAGTAAGTCTTGAAAATTATATCACTATTCAACACATCGAATTAATGAACATCGTAATTATGATTACAGGTTCAATAGTTGGTGTAGCTTACATTACTGAGCTTTTTGTTGCATGGTATTCCGGTGTGGAATATGAGCAATACGCTTTCTTAAACAGAGCAACAGGACCTTATGCATGGGCATATTGGGCTATGATGACTTGTAATGTGTTCTCTCCGCAATTTATGTGGTTTAAGAAATTAAGAACTAGTATCATGTTTTCATTTGTGATTTCTATCGTTGTAAACATCGGTATGTGGTTTGAGCGATTTGTAATTATTGTTACATCTCTTCATAGGGATTATGTGCCATCATCATGGACAATGTTCTCACCTACTTTTGTTGATATAGGTATTTTTATTGGAACAATAGGTTTCTTCTTTGTATTATTCCTATTATACTCTAGAACATTCCCAGTTATAGCACAAGCAGAAGTTAAGTCAATCTTAAAGTCTAGCGGAAGTAAGTACAAGAAATTAAGAGAACAAAAAGGAACTAATGTTGAATCGGATACCGCATCTGGTGATCCTATTGCTCATCCTTCAAAGTAGTAATTATGTCAGATAAAACTATACACGCTCTTTATACTGATGATGATGTTTTACTCGGTGCAGTAAAACAAGTCAGAGAAAAGCATTATCACATTGAAGAGGTTTTTACACCTTTTCCTGTGCACGGATTAGAGAAAGCTATGGGTATCGCAGATACTCGTTTAGCTATTAACGCATTTCTATATGGGTTAGTCGGATTAACAGTTGCGACTGTTATGATGAATTACATAATGATTCAAGACTGGCCACAGAATATAGGTGGAAAGCCTAGTTTTTCTTATTTAGAAAACATGCCTGCTTTTGTGCCAATTATGTTTGAATTAACAGTATTCTTTGCTGCTCACTTAATGGTTATCACTTTTTATTTAAGAAGTAGATTATGGCCTTTCAAGTCTGCTGAGAATCCAGATGTACGTACAACAGATGATCATTTTCTTATGGAAATTGACGCTTCTGGAAAGGATATTGAAGAGATGAGTAAGTTTCTACACGACACAGGAGCTGTAGAGATTAAAATAATTGACAAAGACGCACACTAATGAATAGATATTTTCAAACATTCATTTACGCCTTTGCTTCACTTGTGATTGTATCATGTGGTGGGGATAGTAATGCAGTAGATGCTAAGTCGGATAGAAGTGTACAATATTTTCCAAATATGTATGAATCTGTAGGTTATGAAACCTATCAGGAAGGTGATATATTTGAAGGAAATGTAGAAGCTCAACTACCTGTTGAAGGAACTGTAAATAGAGGTTGGTTGCCATATGAATATGCTAATAGCAATGAAGGATACGCTTCCGCGAAAGCAGATTTAAAGAATCCTTTACCATATACGGAAGAAAATCTTGCCTCTGGTCAAGAGCTTTATAATATATACTGTGCAATTTGTCATGGTACTAAGGGAGATGGAAAAGGACACCTAGTAAAAACTGAAAAGATTTTAGGAGTACCATCTTATGCAGATCGCGATATTTCTCAAGGTTCGATCTATCACGTGATGTATTGGGGAATTAATTATATGGGTTCTTACGCATCTCAGACTTCAATAGAAGAAAGATGGCAAATAGCTCATCATGTAGATGCTTTAACTAGAGATTTAAAAGGTCAGGATGTTCAAGAATTTGTTACCGTTGAAGATGTTACAAGTTTAGATACTCATACTGAAGGTCACGTTGTAGAAGAGCATAGTGTTGAAATGCACAATGAGGATTCTCATGATGGCGACCACGATAGTCAAGAAGAAAATCATTCATCAACTGAAGGCGAGTAATCGACCACGAAATTTTATTATATGTACAAAGTTTCAAGTAAATTAAAAATTTTCGCATTTGTCCTTATAGGATTAGGGGCTTTACTTACCATTGGTGGGTTTTTAAGCGCACCAGCTTCTGAAGATGCAGTAAGAGAAATGTTAGCACATGATGACTCGCATGGGGATGGACATAGTGCTGCTACAACAGATGTTCATCAGGTTTCTTCAGGTGATGTTCATGACGACGCTCATGCCTCTGAAGGTCATGGAGAATCACATGCTTCAGATCATGATTCAAATCATGTTGAGCATGTATATCATCAATTATCTAACAAGCCATGGTCAGCACTTTACGTAGCTTGTTTCTTCTTTTTCATGATTGCTTTAGGTTGTACAGCATTTTATGCTATACAAAAAGTTGCGCAAGCTGGTTGGTCTCCTGGATTATTTAGAGTAATGGAAGGAATCAGTAGTTATTTATTAGTAGGTGGTATCCTAATGTTCCTTTTACTTCTAGCAACAGGTTTAGGTGCAAATCATATCTTCACTTGGATGAACCCAGGTGTTGCCGAAGTTGGTCATGAAAATTATGATGCTTTAGTAGCTGGAAAAACTGGTTTCTTAAATGTTCCTTTTTGGTTAATTAGAGCAGGAGCATTTTTAGTAGGATGGAATTTATATAGATGGAATATTCGTAAATTCTCATTAAAGCAAGATGAAGAGCCAGAAGGAAATGTTTGGTATAAGAAAGGTTTCAAGCATTCTGCTATGTTTTTAGTTTTCTTTATTGTTACTGAATCTATTATGTCTTGGGACTGGATCATGAGTTTTGATCCACACTGGTTCTCTACATTATTCGGTTGGTATGTATTTGCTAGTATGTTTGTTAGTGGGATCACTGTAATTGCGTTAGTGACTATTTATTTGAAATCTAGAGGACATCTTGAATTCATCAATGATTCACACATTCATGATTTAGCTAAATTTATGTTTGGTATCAGTATATTCTGGACATATTTATGGTTCTCTCAATTTATGTTGATCTGGTATTCTAATATTCCAGAAGAGGTAACATATTTCATTACAAGAATAGAAGACTATAACATATTGTTCTTTGGAATGGTTGCAATTAACTTCTTATTCCCGTTATTAATTCTTATGAATTCCGACTTTAAACGAGTGAATTGGTTCGTAATCACTGCAGGGATATTTATCTTATTAGGTCACTATCTTGATATTTATGTAATGGTAATGCCAGCTACAGTAGGTGAGTCTTGGTTTATCGGTATGCCTGAAATAGGATCTTTTATGTTGTTTGCTGGAATTTTCTTGCTTGTAATATTTAATACTATTTCAAAAGCTCCATTGCTTGCTAAGGGAGATCCTTTCATTGGAGAAAGTAAACATTTTCACTATTAATTAATTATAGAAAAACACTGAAATGACTGCATTTCTTATCATATTAATTGCTGCTTTGTTTGTAATTGCCTTATGGCAAATTTCAAAAATCGTTCAGCTAGGTAAATCTCCTGAAGCTAATGGTGCTGATGGTGAAATCGCAAACGACGCTGATAACGATCGTCAAGGAAAATTCATGCTATATTTTGTAATAGCGATGTATGTAATGATGATTGCTTGTTTCATAGGTTACCAAGACTATTTCTTACCTGATGCAGCATCAGCTCATGGATCAGAGTATGATTCATTATTATTATTAACAACCGTTGTTATAATGATAGTTCAGTTTTTAACTCAAGCATTGTTGCACTGGTTTAGTTATAAATATCGTGGTAGAAAAGGTCAAAAAGCTTTATTCTATGCTGATAATGATCGTTTAGAGTTTATTTGGACAGCTATTCCTGTTGTAGTGTTAGCAGGGTTGATTTTGTGGGGCTTATTCTCATGGAATGATATTATGGATGTTGATAAGCATGAGGATCCATTAGTAGTAGAGGTTTATGCTTACCAATTTGGTTGGAAAGTTCGATATAGTGGATCAGATAATACTTTAGGTGATGCAAACGTACGTTTCATTGAAGGTGCTAATGTCTTAGGTATCGACCCTACCGATGCAGATGGTAAAGATGATATGGTTGCTACTGAGTTACACTTACCAGTTAACAGACCAGTAGTATTTAATTTCCGTAGCCAAGATGTTTTACACTCTGCTTACATGCCTCATTTTAGGGCTCAAATGAATGTAGTGCCTGGTATGGTAACTAAATTTAGTTTTACTCCTACAGTAACTTCTGAAGATTATAAGTCTACGGAATTTATGACTGAAAAAGTTAGTAAGATTAATGAAATAAGACGACAGAAGAGTAAAGAGCTGGAAGCTGCTGGTGATGTAGCTTTAGATCCTTATGAATTTGAATACTATTTATTGTGCAACAAGATTTGTGGTGCTTCACATTACAATATGCAAATGAAGATAGTAGTTGAATCTGAAGAAGATTACAACAAGTGGTTAGAAACACAAACAACTTTTGAAACAACTTTAGCTAACGCTGAAAATTAAGATATATGGGACAAGTGATTGCAGCAGCAACAGAGCATGGACATGATGATGGTCATCACCATCACAAAGAAACATTTGTAACAAAATACATTTTCTCTACTGATCATAAGATGATTGCTAAGCAATATCTTATTACAGGACTTATTATGGGTGCCATTGGTATCTTGATGTCTGTATTAATGAGAATGCAGATTGCAAATCCAGAACAACCTAATGTAATTTTTGAAGCTCTTTTAGGAAAATGGGCACCAGGTGGTGTTATGGATCCTAATATCTATTTGGCTTTAGTAACTATACATGGTACCATTATGGTATTCTTTGTACTAACAGCTGGTTTAAGTGGAACGTTTTCTAACTTTCTGATACCACTACAGATTGGAGCTCGTGATATGGCTTCTGGATTCCTTAACATGGTTTCGTATTGGTTATTTTTCCTTTCATCTGCGATAATGATAAGTTCTTTATTTGTCGAGTTAGGACCAGCAGCAGCTGGATGGACTATTTATCCTCCTTTAAGTGCAGTTGCCAAAGCAATGCCTGGATCTGGAATGGGGATGACATTATGGTTAGTGTCTATGGCCATCTTCATTGCTTCCTCTTTGTTAGGTTCTTTGAACTATGTAGTAACGGTGATCAATATGCGAACAAAAGGAATGTCTATGACTAGGCTTCCATTAACTATTTGGGCATTTTTTGTAACGGCTATTATTGGTGTTGTTTCTTTCCCAGTATTATTTGCTGCGGCACTTTTATTAATCATGGATAGAAGTTTTGGAACATCATTTTTCTTGTCAGATATTTATATTAAAGGTGAAGTATTAGCTCACCAAGGAGGTTCTCCTGTTTTATTTGAACACCTTTTTTGGTTTCTAGGTCACCCAGAAGTTTATATTGTATTATTACCTGCATTAGGTATTACTTCTGAGATTATCGCGACTAATTCTCGTAAACCTATTTTTGGGTATAGAGCGATGGTTGCTTCTATTTTAGCAATTGCCTTTTTATCTACAATTGTATGGGGTCACCATATGTTTGTATCAGGTATGAATCCTTTCCTTGGTTCAGTATTTACGTTTACAACTCTATTGATTGCCATTCCATCAGCCGTAAAAGCTTTTAATTATATTACTACTTTATGGAAAGGTAATTTGCAACTCAATCCAGCAATGCTATTCTCGATTGGATTAGTATCTACGTTTATTACAGGTGGATTAACGGGTATTATATTAGGAGATAGTACTCTTGATATAAATGTACATGATACATATTTTGTCGTGGCTCACTTTCACTTAGTAATGGGTATATCTGCTCTTTACGGTTTATTTGCTGGAGTTTATCACTGGTTCCCTAAGATGTTCAATAAGATGATGAATAAAAACTTAGGTTATGCACACTTTTGGTTAACTGCTATAGGAGCTTACGGTGTCTTTTTCCCAATGCATTTTATCGGGATGGCTGGTTTACCACGACGTTATTATACTAATACTAACTTCCCATATTTTGACGATTTAGCAGATACAAATCAGTTGATCACATACTTTGCAATCGCTACAGCTCTTGCCCAATTGATATTTGTTTACAATTTTGTTAAGTCTATTTTCTACGGTAAGAAAGCGCCAGCAAATCCTTGGAAATCGAATACCTTAGAATGGACTACAGGTGATAAGCACATTCATGGTAACTGGGATGGACCTATTCCTCACGTTCATCGATGGGCATATGACTATTCAAAAGTTAATGACAATGGTGAGTATGTAATACCTGGACAGGATTATACTCCACAACATATTCCATTACAAGATGGAGAAGAAGAAATGAATCATTAGTAATGATTATAAATAAAAAAAGGCCGCTATTTAGCGGCCTTTTTTTATGTCTATTTATTAAGCCTCACCTCTTGCAGGATAATTTTTATCTTCTACAAAATCTATTGATTTAATTAGGTCTGTTATTTTAGGTCTTGCAAATGGCATGGTCTGTATCGACGCAAAGAATAAAGTCCCATTTGGCTTGATTAGGAATATTGCTGGTTCTGAAAATAAGTCTGGTTCTTTATCGCTGATGGCCTTGGATAGATAAAGTCCCCAAGCTTTTGCAGTCTCTAATGGTAAATCATGTCCTATTGCTAGTCCGTTTATTTTCCATTCATTTAATGATTTTTCGGCTCTTTCTTTTGTGTCCATGCTTATCGCTACAACATCAATACCTCTTTGTTTGAATTCTGATAAGTTCTCTGCAACTGTTTCCAGTTGCTTCTTACATACTGGGCAATGGTATCCACGATAAAATATTATCATTGTATACTTTTCAGGATTTTGTTCCTTTAAAGACCATTCGCTTTGATTTAATATGGATACTTTTAATTGTGGTGTGATTTCTTTCGGTTTCATAGTTTTTAATTCAATATACGATTGTTGATTCTTCATCAGTCATAAGTTAATATTAAATAGGGTTAAGCTTTTGTTATCACGCTTTCGCTAAAGCGTAATAAAATCACCTCTATATTCTCAAAGCAACAGATGGAATATTATCTTTGATACATGAACGAACATTTAGATCCCACTGGAAGTCATTTCTCTCATGAAGAAAATGATATGGAAAGAGCATTAAGACCTTTAAGTTTTGATGATTTTGCTGGGCAAGATCAGGTGCTCGAAAATCTCAAAATTTTTGTCGAAGCGGCAAATCAGCGTGATGATGCACTCGATCATGCCTTGTTTCATGGTCCTCCGGGATTAGGTAAAACAACACTAGCTCATATTCTTGCAAATGAATTAGGAGTTGGTATTAAAGTGACTTCTGGACCTGTGTTGGATAAGCCTGGTGATCTTGCTGGATTACTTACTAATCTTGACGAGCGTGATGTGCTATTTATAGATGAGATACATCGATTAAGTCCCATTGTTGAAGAGTACTTATATAGTGCTATGGAGGATTATAAGATTGATATCATGATTGAGACTGGTCCTAATGCTAGGACAGTTCAAATAAATCTTGCGCCTTTCACCTTAATAGGTGCGACTACAAGATCTGGTTTACTTACAGCACCCATGCGTGCCCGTTTTGGAATTCAATCTAGATTACAATATTATTCAACAGAATTACTTTCTACTATTGTCACTCGTAGTGCCGATATTTTAAAAGTGCCTATTGATGAAGATGCCGCTATAGAAATCGCTGGTCGTAGTAGAGGAACTCCTCGTATTGCAAATGCATTGCTGCGTAGAGTGCGTGATTTTGCACAAATTAAGGGTAATGGTAGTATTGATCTTAAAATCGCTAAATATTCATTAAAAGCCTTAAATGTGGATGTAAATGGTCTTGATGAGATGGATAATAAAATCTTACTGACTATAATCGATAAGTTCAAAGGTGGACCGGTAGGGCTAACAACTATTGCAACTGCTGTGTCTGAAAGTGCAGAGACTATAGAAGAAGTGTACGAGCCATTTTTAATTCAACAAGGCTTTATTATGCGCACACCACGTGGACGTGAGGTGACAGAGTTAGCTTATCAACATTTAGGTAAGATTAAAGGAAATATAATCGGTGGATTATTTGATCAGTAATGAGAGAAATAGCCCAGGTTCCTGCTTTAACTTTTCTTGCTAAATCCAGACAGATTTACAAAGATCCATTACCATTCCACAGAGAGAATTTTGAGAAGTATGGGAACACCTTTAAGATAAGTCCTAAGCCGGGACTTATGATTCACTTTACCTGTGATGAGAAAATCACACAGCACATTCTCCAAAAGAATCAAAAGAATTATCATAAATCATCTTTACAGACAGAGGATTTAGGAAAGTATATAGGTCATGGGTTATTGACGGAAAATGGTGAAAAGTGGAGAGCAAACAGAAAATTGATCCAGCCAGCATTTTATAAAAAGTCTATTAATAACTTTATGGCTACTATGGATGTGGTAGTTAAAGAAGAGCTCGATCGCATTCAACTAGATGAGATTACAGACGTTTATGCCATTTTTAATGACCTTGCTTTTAAGGTTGTAGCAAGAAGTTTATTTGATTTTGCAGACATAGAGAACTTAGAGCAAAAGATTTCTAGACTTCAGGAAATTACAGAGCAAGCTCAAAACATGTTGATTAAAGAACTACGTATCCCATGGATGAAGTGGTACTTTGATAGAGAGTGGTTGTCGGGTACTAATAGTGTACCATATGCTTTGAAAATGGTCGATGAAGCAAGAGATATCCTTTATGCCATTATAAGTAACCGTCGTAGAAGTAAAAATGAACCTGGCGATTTACTAGATATGCTTTTGCATAGTACATATGAAGATGGTTCTTATATGGATGATGACCAATTAGTAGATGAAATCCTAGTGTTATTTATTGCAGGACATGAAACAACCGCAAATGCTTTAAGTTTCGCAGTACAGTTACTAGCACATCATCCAGAAACAATAGAAAAGGCTAGAGAAGATGTTTCAAAAGCCAATCTTGACGAAACACTAATGAACCAATTGATGGCCATGCCATATCTCAAGCAATGCGTGGAAGAAACGCTAAGATTGTATCCACCAGCTTATGTAACAGACCGTGAAGCCTTAGAGGCTGATGAATGTGACGATATTTTCATTGAAAAAGGAAGTATATGGTTAGTGTCTTTCTACGAGATGCATAGGCGTAAGGATCTATGGGAGAATCCAGAATCATTTGACCCATCAAGATTTGAGCCTTCAAAGGCTAAATCATATAGAGAATTTTATTTCCCTTTTGGCGCAGGACCACGTATGTGTGTAGGGAATAATTTTGCAATGATGGAAATGATGTTAGTAATAAGAAGAATGGTAGAGCGTTTTGAGATTACAACCGTTCAAGATCATATCGATTACCATCCATTAATTACCTTGAAGCCTAAGAATGCAAATCTGGTTTTTAAACCAAGAGTATAATTATGTGAAATTTGGTTAATGAGTAGATTCTCTGTTTATTAATTCAGTTTTTAGCTCTATTTCTTTAAACTCGATAGGGCGATTTTTCTTTCTTAACTTTATTTCTTTAAACAATTGCTTAAAAGCAGACTTACCCATTTCAAAACCAGGTTGGTTGATTGTGGTAAGCTTAGGCGATATCACAGATGACATAAACCAATTACTGAATCCGACGATTGCAATATCTTCTGGAATTTTTATACCAGCTTTTTTTAATGCGGACATAGCACCTATAGCGACTAAATCTGTATTAATAAAAATACCGTCTACATCATCATGTTCTTCTAACAATTTCAAAGCATTTTGTTCTCCTTCTTCAAAACTTTTATCAGCACATTCACAAATGTATACTACAGATGGATCATATGGTATATTGTTATCTTCGAGAGCCTTTCTATACCCTAAAAACCTATCTATTGAATTTTGAGGTAATAGTGATCCTCTGAAATGTGCAATTTTTTTACAACCTGTATCAATTAAATGCTGTGTCGCTTTGTATGCTGCAAGCCTATCGTTTATAATTATTTTAGAACAATGAACTGTTTTGGCAATTTTATCAAACATTACAAGTGACTTCCCTTGAGCAATCACTTCGTTTAAATGATTATAGTTTACTGTTTCATTTGCAAGAGAAATAATTACTCCATCAACTCCTTTTCTTAGTAGTAAATCAATTTGTTTTCTTTCTAAATCATAAGATTCATTAGACTGAAGAATAATAACTAAGTAGCCTTTTTTCTCTGCCTGAGACAAAATTCCTTTAATAACATTAGCGAAAAAATGATGAACTATCACAGGGATGATTAATCCAACTGTTTTAGATTCTTTAGTTCGTAGGTTGACAGCAAATGAATTAGGTTTATAATTTAATGTTGCTGCTAGTTCCTTAACTCTACCTTTAGTCTTAGGACTAACATCGGGATAGTCCTTCAGAGCCTTTGATACGGTAGTTATTGAAATATTTAGTTCTTCAGCTATTTGTTTTAATGTTACAGGCTTCAATATTTCAATATTTGTTGTTGTGAAACGAAGATAGAAAAAATATCGAAAACGTTTTCGGTCGTTTCGAAAACGTTTTCGATGCGAATAATGCATTTTTATTTAGTTGTAATTATAAATTAGCTAAAGATTAACTACAATTTTTACTTTATAACTAAATTTTACTCAATATGAATAATTTAAAATCTTCGTGGAGTTTTGTGCTTATCATGTTATTGACGATATCGTCAGTAGTTGCACAGTCCACTATCAGTGGAAACGTAAAGGATGTTACAGGTGAGCCTGTTTTCGGGGCTAATGTCATCTTAAAAGGATCTGGTAAAGGAGCTGTAACGGACATAGATGGTAATTATAAAATCATCAATGTAGCAAATGGGGACTATACTATAGTAGGTTCATCTTTAGGTTACTCTAAATATTCTAAAAAAATAAGCATTGATGGGAATACTACTTATAACTTTGTAATGCAAGAAGATGCAGAGTCACTCGATGCTATTGTGGTAACTGGTGTGACAAATCCAAAAGCTAAAATCGAATCAAGTGTGTCAGTAACCACTTTGGGGACAACATCTATTGCACAATCCGCGCCTAGAACTACTGCCGAAATTTTTAGAACGATTCCAGGTATTAGATCTGAGTCTTCGGGTGGTGAAGGAAACTCAAATATTTCTGTGAGAGGTGTGCCCATATCTTCTGGAGGATCTAAATATGTTCAAATTCAAGAAGACGGATTGCCCGTTTTATTATATGGTGATATCTCTTTTGCAACAGCTGATATTTTCACCAGATTTGATGCAAATGTTTCTCGTATTGAAGCAATTAGAGGAGGATCTGCTTCAACACAAACTTCTAATGCACCAGGTGGTATTATAAACATCATTAGCAAAACTGGACAATCTGAAGGTGGAACAATTGGAACTACATTTGGTGCAAATTATGACTCGTTTAGAACAGACTTTGCCTACGGTACTGAAATAGCAGATGATTTGTATATGCATGCAGGTGGTTTCTATAGAGTAGGAGAAGGAATAAGGGATGCTGGATTCACTGCAAATAATGGAGGACAGCTTAAACTTAGTCTAATGAAAAAATTTGATAAAGGCTCCGTAAGAGTTTATGCCAAATATCTTAATGATAAAGCTATAGCTTATTTACCAGGACCTATTCAAGTTACTGGAACAAATGCAGACCCGACTTGGGAAAGTGCTCCAAATTTTGATGCAACAACAGGTTCTTTACATACACCTAATTTGACACAAACATTAAGATTAGGTTCAGATGGGCAGCCGTCGAGAGGTGATGTAGCCGATGGAATGAATCCTATATCTACAGCTGTAGGGATATCTGCAAATTTTGATTTAGGTAATGAGTGGAAAGTTTCTAATAATGGTCGTTTCTCTTCTAATAATGGAGCTTTCATATCACCTTTTCCATCACAAATTGCTACCGCAGCTGATATAGCAGATTCGTTTGGTGCTGGATCCACATTACAACTTATAGATGGTACACCTGTAGCAAATGAAAGCTTAGTTGCTCGAATCCACATGTTTGATGTAGAATTAGAGAACTTCAACAACTTCATGAATGATTTAAAATTATCAAAATCTTATGATAACTTAGATATTACACTAGGTTATTTTAAATCTATTCAAAATATTTCAATGAACTGGACTTGGAATTCTTATTTACAGGAGGTTCAAGGTGAGAATGCAAGGTTAATTAATGCCTTTGACCCTACAGGTGCGGCCTTAAGTGAAAATGGTTTGTATGCTTATGGAACACCTTTCTGGGGTAACTTAGCTAGAAATTATGATACACAATATAATGTTTCTGCACCGTACGTAAATGTTGCTCTAGAAGCGTCAGAAAAATTGAATATAGATGCTAGTATCAGATTTGATATGGGTAAAGTAGACGGGAATTTCACAGGAGGAACAGAGTCTGTTGTGGATATTAATAATGATGGCGTAATTTCAGCACCAGAACTAAGTGTCTATAGTGTTAATAATGCTGAACCTACAGCAGTAAATTATGATTATGACTATGTTTCCTACTCATTGGGTTTGAACTATAAAATTCAGGATAGACAAGCTGTATTTGCAAGGTATAGTAGAGGAGCAGCTGCAAAGGCAGATCGTATTTTATTCTCAGGTTTAGATTACCAGAACTCTGACCGCATCAATGCATTAGACTTTTTAAACCAAGCAGAAATAGGATATAAGCAAGGTTTTGATAGTGGAGCTTTATATATTACAGGTTTTTATTCAAAAACTACTGAGCAAGCTGGTTTTGAAGCTACAAATCCAGACTTAATTATAGATAATGATTACCAATCATTTGGAGTTGAAGTAGAAGGTTCATATAGAATGGAGGATTTTACAGTTAGAGGAGCTGTAACTTATACAAATGCTACTTTAGAATCAGGAGATAACGACGGTAATACTCCTAGAAGACAACCAGATTTTATTTACAATTTAATTCCTTCTTATAATTTCGGAGCTGATCAAAAGAACTCTGTAGGTCTAAGCTTTGTAGGACAGACTAAAGCTTATGCTCAAGATACTAACGAGTTAATCATGCCTGGGTTTGTAATCGTAAATGGATTTCTAAACGTTGGTATTACTAAAGATTTAAATGCAAATTTATCTGCAAATAATATTTTTGATACATTAGGAATTACAGAATCTGAAGAAGGGTCAATTGTAGAAGGGCAGACTAATTACTTGAGAGCAAGGGCTCTTCCGGGAAGATCTGTATCTCTTGGGTTGCAATATACTTTTTAAGACTTTATCTTATGTGAAAGTCTATGTAATGATATAAATGTGCTTTCGCGAATGCGTGTCCGCCACATTTCATATAGCTTTAATATAAGTTTAGAATTAGCTATTTTATTGTTTTCACCAATGTAATTGAGTTAGTGTTATTTTTTTAATACTAACTCTATTATTTAATGGTGTAAGTAAATGTTGCTTTAATCTATTGGTGTAAAACATCCACAATTTTTTAAAACTTAAAAACGAAATGTTAGGGAAAGTAAAATTAAACTTCTGGCAAATTCTGAATATGAATGTTGGTTTTTTCGGTATTCAATATAGTTTTGGATTGCAACAAAGTGCCGTGACGCCTATCTATGATTTTCTAGGAGCGGCACCAGATCAAATTCCTATATTACATCTAGCAGGTCCAGTGACTGGATTACTGGTGCAACCTATTATAGGAGCGATGAGTGATAAAACATGGTCACCTAAATTCGGTCGACGCAAACCATATTTTTTAATAGGTGCATTGTTATGTAGTGTTAGTTTATTGCTGTTTCCATTCAGTAGTTCATTATGGATGGCGGCTGGTCTATTATGGATTTTAGATGCAGGTAACAATACTGCAATGGAGCCTTACAGGGCTTTAATTGCTGATAAATTGATTCCGGAACAGCAACCTACCGGTTTTCAAATGCAAAGTTTTTTCACTGGTTTAGGACAGGTGCTTGCAAATCTTTCCATTTTCATTTTTCCGATTTTCATAGTCGGTAAAACAGGTTCTTTACCTACATGGGTTTATGCTTCTTTTTTCCTTGGTGCATTTTGTTCTATCGCTACAATTTTATGGAGCATCAGTAAGACTAAAGAGATTCCGCCTACAGATGAAGAACTTGCTTTAATGCGCAATGAAAAACGATCAGTATTGGGTCCTTTAATAGAAATAGCTTCAGCTATTAAAAATATGCCTAAGGTTATGTGGCAACTAGCTTTAGTCTATCTTTTCCAATGGTATGCGTTATTCTGTTACTGGCAAAATTCTTCAAAAAGTGTTGCGCTATCTGTGTGGAATGCTACACCAGCAAGTAATGAAGCAGCTTATGAAGAAGCAGTGAGTTGGACAGCTTTAGTAAATGGCTGGTATAATGTTGTAACATTTTTAGTAGCCTTTGCACTTGTAGGCTTTGCAAAAAAGTATAGTCCTAAATTAGTTCATTCAGTCTGTTTGCTACTTGCGGCGGCGGGATTTCTAGCATTTCCACATATAGCAGATAAAAACTTGTTGCTATTTGCTATAACTGGATTCGGTATAGGGTGGGCAAGTATGATGGGAATTCCTTATCTAATGGTGATTTCAAATATTCCTAAAGAACGATATGGTGTTTACATGGGTATCATAAATATGATGATTGTGATTCCTATGATTTTCCAAACCTTAACTTTTGGTTACGTATTAAAAAACTTTTTAGGAAATGATCCTCGTAATGCAATCACATTTGCCGGTGTATTATTAATTCTTGCTACCATAGCAACGATGTTTATACAAACTAAAAAACACGTAGTAAATGAATAACAATAATTACATAAAATCCATTGAGTTACTCCGTAAAGCGTCTTCTACAGATGGTTTTCTCGCAAGTGCTCTAGATATCTCAAATTATAAAAGAGTCTGGTCTAGAGATGGAGTAATTTGTGGGCTAGCAGCACTAGCTTCTGGTGATAACGAACTGATCAAAACTTTTGAAAAAACAATTCATACACTGGCTGCCCATCAGCATGCAATGGGAACTATACCGTCTAATGTGGCTTTTAAAGGCAAGAAAGTAGAAGTTAGTTATGGTGGTCTAGCAGGTAGAGTAGATGCGGTAACTTGGTTTGTTATTGGAGTTTGCCAGCTGGCACATTATAAGCAAGATCATCAAATTGTAGAGACTTATAAATCACATATTGATAAATGTCTGGCGCTGTTAAATGCATGGGAATTTAATAATAAGCATCTAATGTACGTCCCATTATCTGGTAATTGGGCCGATGAATACATCACTGACGGATATGTTTTATACGATCAGCTTTTGAGATTATGGGCTTTAAAAAGCTATAATCATTTTAAGAACAACAAGGATGTTAGCAATAAGATCATAGCTATTGAAGAGCAGTTGCGTATAAATTTTATAGGTGATTCAGACTCCGATAAATTTCATCCTAGAGCTTATGAAGCCATGGATAAGAAAAGTTATCTGCCAGCCTCATTTTCACCATCTGGTTATAAAACACAATACGATGCGTTTGCAAATAGTTTGTTCGTGATACTAGATTTAGGAACTCAAGAATTGAAAGAAGATATCATCTCCTATAGTCAGAATTTATTATCCACAACTAAACTTACAGTATTGCCAGCCTTTTGGCCACCTGTGATGGAGGAAGATAAAGAATGGAATTTATTGAAGGATAACTGCAAATATGAATTCAGGAATTTTCCATATGAATTTCACAATGCTGGTAGCTGGCCGATGGTAAATGGTTTTTATGGTTTAGCCTTGGCTCATATGGGACATGATAATGCCGCTCAAGAATTATTGAAAAGTATAAACCATTTGAATGAGCAGAAAGAATTTTCTTTTTATGAAAATTTTCATACCAAGACAGGTGAGCCGATAGGTGTACCTAAATGCGCGTGGAGTGCCGCAGGAGCTGTAATCCTGCATCAAACTTTAAATAATAATTTTAAAATATTAGTCGACTAGTGAAGACCATTGATATATTGTGTATAGGGGAAATATTAATTGACTTTATAGGTCATGAAAAGAATGCAAGTATTTCAGATACTAAGAACTACCATCGCTTTTTAGGTGGATCGCCTACTAATGTCGCTGTTAATGCAGCAAGGTTAGGTTTGAATTCTGCTATAATAGCCTCATGTGGTAAAGATGGATTAGGAGATTTTATCGTCGATAAATTGAAGGATAATGATGTTGATACATCTTATATACATAGAGCATCGGGTTTACCTACTTCCATCATTTTAGTTTCTAAATCAATAGACACACCAGATTTTACTGCTTATAGAGAAGCAGATTGTGTCATACCAGAAGAATTAGTGACAGATGCGTTATTAGATTTATCAAAAATTTATCATACAACTTGTTTTGCTTTAAGTAAAAATCCTGCTAGAAATACTATTTTAAAAGGAGCGCAACGCGCTAGCCAATTAGGTCTACAATTAAGTATAGATCTCAATTACTCAGAAAAAATATGGCCAGATCGTAAGAAAGCTAAAGAGGTTATTTCAGAATATCTTTCTTATAATCCATTACTTAAAATAAGTATTGATGATTGCTACCGATATTTTGATTCACATAAATCTGATGATGAGATTTTTGATTATTTCCATTCTTTGGGAGTTACTACCATTTGTCTTACTAAAGGCAAGGAAGGCGTGACTGTTTCTGATCTCAATTTTGGACTATTACATCAAGAAGCACTTAAAATTAGTGATATAAAAGATGTAACAGGTGCTGGAGATGCATTTTGGGCTGGTTTTTTATATGCTCAAATTCAAAGTAAATCGTTACGTGAATCTATCTCTATGGCACAAAAACTTGCCACAATTAAGTTGCAAAATGTGGGCCGATTGCCTGATATGGTTGGGTTAAAAAATATTTTCAATGATTTAGTTTAGTTAGCCAAGTTTTGGAAGAAAGAGCTGTGATGAAAATCACGGCTTTTTTTATTTAGTAGTGACAAATTATCGCTTTCGCGAAAGCGATATTCACACAATTTTCACGAAGACAAAAAACCCATGTGAACATTATAACTTACTTTTGTTTTTGGACTAAAAATAACCCAGTTATTTATGAGTAAAGATAGCAAGAGACGTGAAGCACTTGTGTACCACGCAAAGCCTACACCAGGTAAAATAAAAGTAGTTCCTACTAAGAAGTATAGTAGCCAAAGGGATCTCTCATTGGCCTACAGTCCAGGCGTGGCAGAGCCTTGTCTTGAAATAGCAAAGGATAAAGCAAATGTTTATAAATACACCACAAAAGGGAATCTAGTAGCTGTTATAACTAATGGTACAGCAGTTCTAGGTCTAGGAGATATAGGTCCAGAAGCTTCTAAACCTGTTATGGAAGGTAAAGGTCTTCTTTTTAAGATTTTTGCAGACATAGACTGTTTTGACATTGAGATCGATACTAAAAATGTTGATGAGTTTATTCAAACGGTAAAAAACATTGCACCTACTTTCGGAGGTATTAATCTGGAAGACATTAAAGCACCAGAAGCTTTTGAAATTGAAAAGAGATTAAAAGAGGAACTGGATATTCCAGTAATGCACGATGATCAACATGGTACAGCCATTATATCTAGTGCAGCATTATTGAATGCTCTAGAGATTGCTGACAAGAAAATTGAAGATGTAAAAATTGTTATTAGTGGTGCTGGTAGTGCCGCAATCTCTTGTACAAATCTGTATGCAAAACTAGGTGCTCGTAAAGAGAATATCCTCATGTTTGATGTTGATGGGTTGATTACAACCTCTCGAACAGATTTAGGTCCTGAACAGATGGAGTTTGCTAGAGATATGGATCCTATTACGTTAGTAGATGCATTTAAAGGAGCAGATGTTTTTCTGGGACTATCTGTAGGTAATATTGTGTCGCCAGCCATGTTGCTAGATATGAATGAAAATCCTATCGTATTTGCAATGGCAAATCCGAATCCTGAGATTGAATATGACACAGCGATAGCCACTCGCGAAGATTTAATAATGGCAACAGGTCGTAGCGATCATCCTAATCAAGTAAATAACGTTTTAGGTTTTCCATTTATTTTTAGAGGTGCATTAGACGTGCGCGCTTCTAAGATTAATGAAGAAATGAAGTTAGCAGCTTGTCATGCCATTGCACAGCTAGCAAAAGAGCCAGTACCAGAGCAAGTTAATATTGCTTATGGTGAGACAAAGCTCAACTTTGGTAGAGAATATATAATTCCTAAGCCTTTTGATCCACGATTGATTTCTACTATTCCACCAGCGGTGGCGAGAGCGGCAATGGAAAGCGGTGTGGCTATGGAACCTATACAAGACTGGGAAAAATATGAAGATCAGCTGTTGTCTAGAATGGGATCAGATAATAAGCTTATCCGTTTAATATTAAACCGTGCGCGTACTAATCCTAAGCGTATTGTTTTTGCTGAGGCTGACAATCTAGATGTTATAAAAGCAGCGCAAATTGTTCATGAAGATGGAATCGCAACTCCCATTTTGCTAGGAAGGCGAGATGTGATCGAAGAGTTGATGACAGAAATTGATTGGGATGATAAAATTTTAATTATCGACCCAAAATCTGATGAAGAGAAACCACGTAAAGATCGATATGCAAACGAGCTATGGCAAATGCGCGCTCGTAAAGGTGTGACAGAATTTGATGCTGGGAAATTAATGAGACAGCGTAATTACTTTGCTGCAATGATGGTAAAACTGGGTGATGCAGATGCAGTTATCACAGGTGTTGCGCAATCTTTTCCTATATCTGTTAAGCCTATGATGGAAATTATAGGTAAATCTCCTGGAGTACAAAAAGTCGCTACCACTAATTTGATGATTACAGATCGCGGACCCATTTTTGTCTCTGACACTTCGATTAATATCAATCCGGATGCTACAGAGTTGGCTAAGATTGCTCAAATGACCGCACGAACAGCTCGTATGTTTGGAATAGATCCAGCGGTTGCCATGATAAGTTATGCAAACTTTGGTTCTTCAGATCATCCACATGCTCGTAAAGTGACAGAGGCTGTTAATTATCTTCATAGATACTATCCAGATATCACTGTTGACGGAGAGATTCAAGCAGATTTTGCTTTAAATCCAGAGCTGCTTAAAAAGAAGTTTCCATTTTCTAAGCTGGCTGGTAAGAAAGTGAATACGTTGGTGTTTCCAAATCTAGAAAGTGCTAACTCAACTTATAAGTTAATTAAAGAACTCTACAATACAGACTCTATAGGACCTATAATGATGGGAATGCAAAAACCTGTTCACATCCTGCAACTTAATGCAAGTGTAGATGAAATTGTGAATATGGCAGCAGTGGCTGTAATTGACGCGCAGCAAAAGGAGAAACACGAACAAAAGAGGGAACAAGCCACTAGAAACAGTGCAAATTAAGGTGTGTTGTAGTACCCTTAATTTTATTACATTTGAAGCTTTAACTTAAAATTAAGGAATGATAGCGCAGTTGCAAGGAAAGCTGGTGGAAAAAAACCTCACGGATGTGGTCATAGACTGCGGTGGTGTTGGTTATTTTGTAGAAATTTCGCTTCATACATATTCATTGATTCCAGAAGGTGAATTGATTAAATTATTCACTTTTATGCAAGTAAGAGAAGATTCTCAACGGCTTTTTGGCTTTATGGAAAAGTCAGAACGAGAAGTTTTCAAATTGTTACTTTCTGTATCTGGTATAGGCGCTAGTACAGCTCGCACAATGCTATCTAGTTTAGAGCCACGGCAGATAGCTCAAGCAATTGCTTCTGGTGATGTGCGTACTATACAGAGTGTTAAGGGAATAGGTGCAAAGGGAGCCCAGCGTGTTATTCTGGATTTAAAGGATAAAATATTACAAGTATTAGAAGGAGAAGATATTTCTCTACATTCAAGCAATACTGGACGCGATGAAGCGTTATCTGCACTAGAAACGCTAGGTTATTTACGTAAGCAAGCGCAAAAGGTGGTGGATAAAATTTTGGCTAGCGAGCCAGACGCCTCGGTAGAAACATTAATAAAAGGCGCTTTAAAACAGCTGTAAGATTTGAAATATAGTTCTCTTCAACTTATAAATAGGTATGTAGCATTCTTTGGGTGTTTTTTGATATTCGCTTTCGCGAAAGCGCAACAAACACCACCTACGACCGCACAAGACAGTACTAAGACTGGTGTGATTATAGGAGGAATTGATTTGCCAGATCCGCCTAGCATTGTTACTCTTTACACTTATGATCCGGACTTAGATCGGTATATCTATAGAAGTGAGTTTAATGGATTTCAAATAGGATATCCATTTATGTTAACTCGTGAAGAATATCTGGATCGTGTGATGAAAGAACGCATGACGCAGTATTTTAAAGATAAAGCCGCTGCAATTGCTGGTAAGACAGAAGCCGATAAAGAAAAACAGAAAAACTTATTACCGAATTTCTATGTGAATTCAGACTTGTTTGAAAGTATTTTTGGAGGTACAGAGATATCTGTTGTACCACAGGGATCTGTAGAAGTTGACTTAGGGATGTTGTTTAATAAATCAGATAATCCTAGTTTTTCACCACGTAACAGATCCAATGCTACTTTTGATTTCAACCAACGTATTAATCTAAGTCTAGTTGGGAAAGTAGGGACGCGTTTAAATGTAAATGCTAATTACGATACACAAAGTACCTTTAACTTTCAAAATCAGATCAAGCTAGATTATACTCCAACAGAAGATGATATTTTACAGAGTATTGAGGTAGGTAATATAAGTATGCCGCTCAATTCTACACTAATACGTGGTGCGCAGAGTCTTTTTGGTGTTAAGGCTGAGTTACAATTCGGGAAAACTAGAATAACTGGTGTGTTCTCAGAACAACAATCAGAATCAAGAACAGTTCAAGCGGCCGGTGGAGCGTCTGTTAATGATTTTGATTTTTTCTCTTTAGATTATGATGAGAATAGACATTATTTCTTGTCACATTATTTCCGCGATAATTATGATAAGACATTAGCTAACTATCCTTTTATCAATACAAATATTCAAATCACTAGGGCTGAAGTATGGATTACTAATCGTGGTAATCGAACGCAAGGTGTTAGGAACTTAGTGGCTATCCAAGACATAGGAGAATCTGATCCTGATAATATAGGGCTAGATGCCGTTCCTGGAGGATTTTTAAATGTTCCAGCAGGTAGTTTTCCATCTAATGATAATAATGATTTTAATCCTCGAGGAATAAATGGCGCATCGCAATCCATTTTAACAGATGCAATAAGAGATATTTCTACGGTTCAGTCTGGTTTTGGTAATGCTCAGGTTAATGAAGGGTTTGACTACGTGACGTTGGAAAATGCGAGAAAATTATCTGACAATGAGTTTACTTTAAATACTCAATTGGGTTATATTTCTTTACGTCAACGATTGAATAATGATGAGGTACTAGCCGTAGCATTTCAATATACAGCTGGTGGAAAAGTTTATCAAGTTGGAGAATTTGCAAACGACGGTGTGGTCGCTACAGATGTAATTGATTCAACTGATCCTACTCAGATTGCTGTAAATAATCAGAATCTGGTAGTTAAATTATTGAAGAGTAATTTAACAAATGTAAGTGAGCCTATCTGGGATTTAATGATGAAGAACATCTACAATTTAGGAGGTTCTCAATTATCTCAAGAGGATTTCAGAATGAATATCTTCTATCAATTCCCACCAGAGCTGAACTATATTACGCCTGCTGTGCCTACACTAGCAAATCCAGTAGCAGAACCATTGCCAGCAGATGTAGATCAAACTACGTTAATAAAAGTATTTAATCTAGATCGTTTGAATCAGCAAGGTGATCCACAACCTGATGGAGATGGTTTTTTTGACTTTATTCCTGGACTGACTATAGATCAAGAAAATGGGCGAATCATTTTTACAACGGTAGAGCCATTTGGTAATTACCTATTTGATAAATTAGATAATACTCCTGGAACAGGTTCAGAAGATTATGATCAACCTACTTCTTATAATGCAAACCAGGCAAAGTATGTTTATCGTGACATGTACGTAACGACAAAAGCACAAGCTTTACAAACTGCAGATAAAAATAAATATCTTATTAAAGGTCAGTATAAAGCAACCGGTAGAGAAGGAATTCCTATTGGAGCATTTAATGTGCCACGTGGATCTGTAACAGTTACTGCAGGTGGTAGAACGCTTCAAGAAGGAATTGACTATTCTGTAGATTATCAGGGAGGACGCGTTATCATTCTAGATCAAGCGTTGTTGAATTCAAACACACCAATACAGGTTTCAACAGAGAATAATTCTGTATTTAATCAACAGACTAAGCGATTTACGGGAATAAATGTTGAGCATCGATTTAGTGATGATTTTATTTTAGGAGGAACATTCTTAAACTTAAAAGAACGACCAATAACCCAAAAATCAACTTATGGATTTGAGCCTATTAATAACACAATTGTAGGGGCAAATTTTATATATAATACACAGGTTCCTTTCTTAACCAGAATGGTAAATAAGTTGCCTAACATCGATACAGATGTGGAATCTAATATTTCTTTGCGTGGTGAGTTAGCTTATCTATTTCCAGGATCACCGGCTGGCGATAATTTTGAAGGTCAAGCAGCTGCATATGTTGATGATTTTGAAGGTTCTCAAACTTCTATAGATATTTTAACGCCTTTTTCTTGGTCTCTTGCCAGTGTACCGCAAGCCTTTGAAGGTGCTGGGTCATCCTCTAATGCTTTAGCATATAATTTTTCAAGAGCCCAGCTTTCTTGGTATTCTATTGATCCTATCTTTTATGGAACGCAACGTCCAGCTGATATTACTGATGATGATATATCTGATCCTAGAACAAGACGTGTATTCATTGATGAGTTGTTCCCAAATGTAGACTTACAACAAGGACAGCAACAAGTTATCAATACGCTTGATTTAAACTATCTACCATCTCAACGTGGTCCTTATAATTATAATCCAGCAGCGGCAGGTAGTAATATTTTACCTAATCCAGAAGATAATTGGGCAGGTATAATGAGACAGTTTTCTAGTACTGACTTTGAACAGACTAATGTGGAGTACATTCAATTTTGGGTGATGGATCCATTTGTTTATGATCCTACAAATAATGGTGGTACTATTTCTATAAATTTAGGTAGTATAAGTGAAGATATCTTAAAAGATAATCGCAAACAATATGAAAATGGATTGCCAGATGATGGTGGTACGGCTTTAACTAATGCAACAGATTATGGTAAAGTTCCTGTAAATCAATCGTTAGTTTATGCTTTTGATACAGACGGAGCGCAACGAGTTAATCAAGATATTGGTTTAGATGGATTGAGTGATATTGAAGAAAATAATCAATTCGGTGCTTTTGGCCCAGAAGATCCTGCTCGCGATAATTATGAATATTTTCTGGCGACTAGTGGAGATATAGTAACACGTTACAGAAGGTATAATAACACTCAAGGAAACTCGCCTACTACTGTCACTCAAGATGATCGTGGAGCAACGACTTTACCAGATGTAGAGGATATTAACAGAGATAATACTATGAATACCATAGATAGTTATTTTGAATATGATATCCCTATGGATCCAGCCAGAATGACTGTGGCAACTAATGAGTATATATTTGATACAAAAGAAGTCCAGACTACACTGCCTAATGGAAATACTATTAATACTAGATGGGTTCAATTTAGAGTTCCATTAAGTGATCCTAATCGCGAAGTCATCGGTGGTATTAATGATTTTAGAGCGATACGTTTCATGAGAATGTATTTAACAGACTTTAATCAAGAAACACTACTTCGTTTTGGGTCTATGGACTTAGTTCGTGGAGATTACCGTCGATACACGGCTACACTGGAAGAAAATCTAGATGACCCAAGTGATGATGGAACTGTCTTTGAAGTAGAAGGAGTAAATATTGAAAATAACGAATCTCGCCAACCTATTCCGTATAGATTACCACCAGGCGTAGAACGTGAAGAATTAAGAACTCAAAATCAAAATATAAGACAGAATGAACAATCACTTGCCTTAAGAGTTTGTGGTTTAGAGCCAGAAGATGGACGTTCTGTGTTTAAGAATATTAGAATAGATATGCGACAGTATGAAAACCTGCGCATGTTTGTTCATGCAGAATCTTTAGTGAATGAAGTCGCAATAGGCGATGATGAATTAGAAGCATTTGTAAGGATAGGTATTGATTATACTGATAACTACTATGAAATAAGGTTGCCCTTAAAGCCTACTGCATTTGGTACAGCAGTTAGAGAAGAAATATGGCCAGAAGCTAATGAGTTTAATATTGATCTATCATTACTTCAGGAAATTAAAGCTCGAGTTTTAAGTAACCCTTCATTAAATATATCAGAGGCAAATTTCTTTGATGAGTCCACACTTACTGATGCGACTGCAGGAAACCTTAATCAACACATATATGGAATAAAAGGGAACCCTAACTTTGGAGATGTGCGTGCTATGATGATAGGTGTGCGCAATGCCAGTACAAATGATATTTGTGGTGAAGTTTGGTTTAATGAAATGCGTCTGTCAGGTTTAAAGAATCAAGGTGGATATGCAGCAGTGATGAATATGGATGCTAACATTGCAGATTTTGCAAGTGTAAGCGCGACAGGTAGAAGAAGCACCATTGGTTTTGGAGCTATTGAACAAGGTCCTAATGAGAGAGATCGAGAAAATGTAACTCAATATGATGTAACTACTAATCTTAATTTAGGTCAGTTACTTCCAGAAAAATGGGGCGTTAAATTGCCATTCTCTTATAGTATAGGAGAAGAAACTATAACGCCACAATTTGATCCGCAATTTGAAGATATCGAATTGGAGACGAGGCTCGATAATGCTGCAAATGAGGCAGAGCGTGAAATCATTAGAGAACAATCTGAAGATTACACCATGCGACAAAGTGTGAATCTTATCGGTGTGCGTAAAGAGCGTACCGGTGATGCAAAACCAATGCCTTACGATATTGAGAACTTCACATTTTCAGGATCTTATAACCAAACAGACCAGCGTAATTTTGAAATCGAAAAATTTCAAGATCAATCCGTTAACGTTGGTACTACATATAACTATGCCTTTCCTAAAGCAGAGGTAGAGCCGTTTAAAAATTTAGTCGGTTCTAATAAGTATTTAAAATTTGTAAAAGATTTTAATGTAAATCTATTGCCTAATAGTTTTGCAGCTAGCGGTAATATTTTAAGACAATATAATACTCAGAAATTTAGAGACTTACAGCTAGATACTAATCCGGTAGATACTGATGGAGATGGAATACCAGATGCTCAAAATATTACAATAGACCCATTGTCTAATCGCAATTATACTATGAATCATCAATATGCGATTAATTGGGATATTACTAAATCCTTACAATTCAATTTATCTGCAAATAATGACCGTGTTATACGCAGCTATATTAATGATGATGACTCGATTGACGAGAGCTACGGAATTTGGACAGATTTCTTGGATGAAGGTATTCCTAACTCACACTCACAGCAACTTCAGGCAACCTATAAATTGCCACTAGATAAGTTTCCGTTTCTCGCTTTCGCGAAAGCGAGCTACACATACACCGCAGACTTTAACTGGCAGCGTAACTCGCAACAATTTGCACAATTAGATGGTATTCCTGATTTAGGAAATACCGTACAAAATGCAAATACTCATCGATTAAACACTACGCTTGACTTAGATAAATTGTATAAATATGTAGGACTGGAAAAGGTGAAATTTGGTCCTGCAGCAAATAGGGCTCGCAGCCGCAATAATACGAGATCCAGAAATGCGAGGCCATCCACACCTGGAGCAGCAAATACTCAAGAAGAAAAGGATAAAACACCTAAAGAGAATTTTGGTAATAAGGCTTACAATACCTTAATAGGTATTGCGACTTCAATTAAGAGAGCTCAGATTAATTATCAAGAAAACAACGGTATCTTTTTACCTGGTTATACACCAGAGATTGGGTTTATAGGGACTTTAAAGCCTACTACTGGATTCACCTTTGGTTCTCAGGCAGAGATTAGAGACATTGCAGCGAGAAGAGGTTGGTTGACCTTATTCCAAGATTTTAATCAACAATATAGTGAGGTAGAAAGTCGTCAGTTAGATATTAATGTAAATGTTGATTTATTAAAAGATTTAAAAATTGACTTAGTAGGTAATCGTGCGTATCAAGAAACCTACACGGAGAATTTTAGAGTTGATCCAGAGAATCTTACTTATCAATCTTTAACACCTAATACATATGGTAATTATAGTATAACTACTAATATGATAGGTACTGCGTTTAATAAGAGTACCATAAATGAGTCTAAAAACTTTGATAACTTTAGAAACAACCGACTTATCATAGCAGAACGTCTTGCTGAAGAGTTTTATGGAAACACGACATATTCTCGTGATGCAGATGGCTATCCTGAAGGATTTAGTAGAAATAGTCAGGATGTATTATTGCCAGCCTTTTTAGCTGCTTATGAAGGTCGAGATGCAAAGGATCAAAAAACAAATGCATTTAAGGATATACCGTTACCTAATTGGACCGTTAAATACACTGGTTTAATGAATCTAAAATGGTTCAAGAAAAGATTCCGTAGATTCTCTATCAACCATGGTTATCGATCTAGTTATACTATTAACCAATTTCAGACTAACCTAGATTACTCTGCTGGTAATAGGAATTTAACCTATAGCGATCAAAGTCCAGATGCATTAAACCAGACCGGAGATTTTAAATCACGTAATTTATATTTCAACATCAATTTATCAGAGCAATTCAGCCCATTAATTAAATTGGACTTTGAAATGAAAAATTCTGTTTCAGTTGCTGCAGAGTTGAGAAAGGATCGCGTAATTTCTCTGAGTTTTGATAATAATTTACTTACAGAAATTAATGGTAATGAACTGATTCTAGGATTAGGATATCGTATCAAAGATTTAAAGTTCAAGACTAATGTAGGTGGACGTAGTAAAATCATAAAAAGTGATTTAAACATGCGACTGGATGGATCAATCAGAGATAATGTTACTATTGTGAGATATCTCGATTTAGATAACAGCCAGGCAACCGCTGGCCAAACCATTTACGGTCTTAAATTTACAGCAGATTATAATTTAAGTCAGGCATTTACAGCCATATTTTATTACGATCATACCTTCTCAGAATTTGCTATTTCTACAGCCTTCCCTCAAACTACAATAAGAAGTGGAATTACCTTAAGGTATACCTTTGGTAATTAGTAAAAAATCATTGCTTATATCTTTAGGAGATATCTTAAATTTACCACCATTAAAATAAAATTATGAATATCCCAGCAGAATTAAAGTATACTAAAGATCACGAGTGGATTCGTATAGAAGGTGATACAGCAACTGTAGGTATTACTGACTTTGCACAAAGCGAGTTAGGAGATATCGTGTATGTAGAAGTTGAAACCGTTGATGAAACACTAGATGTAGAGGAAGTTTTTGGAACAGTTGAGGCTGTTAAAACAGTGTCTGATTTATTTTTACCATTAACTGGAGAAATTACAGCTTTCAATGAGAAGCTAGAAGATGAGCCAGAACTAGTAAATTCAGATCCTTATGGTGATGGATGGATGATTAAAATGACCTTCTCTGATGCTGCTCAAGTTGAAGAATTATTAACTGCAGATGCTTACAAAGAGTTAATAGGTGGCTAAATTATTTTATTGGATAGCGCCAGTCTATACTGGATTGATTATTTATTTTTCTATTAGTGATAGTCCTGCGCCTCCAGTTGAAATTAATAATATAGATAAATTATACCATTGTGGTGCTTATTTTATAATGGCGCTGCTTTGGTATTTTTTCTTTTATAGTCGATTCTTAACACAACAATCTCACTTTAAATTTACATGGAAAGATATGATTGCAGCCTGGTCTAGGACTATTGGTTTAGCAGCAGCTATCTTTTCTTTTATAATAGGTGTAATTGTTGAACTAGCACAAGAGTATATTGCAGTCAACAGAACTATGGATTTTATGGATGCCTTGGCAAATACTACTGGCATTATTCTTGCAATATGTTTAATATGGTTGTTATCTAAAAGATTTAACACATATTCATGAAGAAACCTATTCACATGTTTAGGTTTTTTATTTATTTTTAGCCTTCAAAATTTATCCTACTATGGAAATTAAGAAATCAGAATCATCAGATTTACGTACTAATATTAAATTGTACGTGTTAATGGGACTTGCCTTCATGTTATTGCTGTCATGGCAAGGTCTTGAATATGAGACAAAAGAAGTTACAGAAATTGAAGAGTATGTAGAGCCAGAAGCTTTTGTTGAAGAAGAAGAAGTGCCTATTACGATGATGTTGAATACACCACCACCACCGCCACCACCACCACCAGCACCTGAAGTTCTACAGGTTGTTGAAGATGAAGTAGAAATTGAAGAAGTTATTATTGAAAATACTGAAACAACAGAAGAAGAAGAAATTGTTGAAGTAGAAGAGGTAGCTGAAGAAGTAGGTGTTGTTGAAGAAATTGCTGAAGTTCCGTTTGCAATTATTGAATCTGTTCCAGTTTATCCTGGATGTGAGAAAATGAAAAACAATGATGATCGTAAGAAATGTATGAATGAAAAAATCAAACGTTTTGTAGATAAGAATTTCGACACAGGTCTTGCTAACGAATTAGGTCTAGAAGGTCGTCAGAAGATTACTGTACAGTTCAAAATTGATTCTAAAGGAAATGTAGTAGGTGTTCAGTCACGTGCACCTCACCCTAGATTGAAACAAGAAGCTGCAGAGGTGATTAATAGTTTGCCTAAGATGACTCCTGGAATGCAACGTGGAAAAGCGGTAACAGTAGTTTACGCATTACCTATTATTTTCCAAGTTCAGGATTAACAAAAGATTAAATAATATAAAAAAAGCCGAGCATTCAATGCTCGGCTTTTTTTATGGTATATTTATTGAAGTGTTTTCATAATAACATAAAACCATTAATTATGAAAACTAATTCATTTAAAGAAGGTGCTGCAACACCATCTAAGAAAGATCGTTTTGACAAAAAAAAAGTCAACGTAAAAGTCAATCCAGTTATTAATTTTCAGATAGGTTTAATAGCAGCTTTGCTATTAGCTTTTCTGATTATTGAACTTACTACACAAACTGTAGAACCAGAAAGAATGATTGTCTCCAGTACAGATATAGATGATCCAGACTGGAATAATCCGACTTTCAGGATGGTGCCCAATAATCCTAAACCTGAAGTGGTAATAAAACCTAATAAAGAATTACCGCCTGTAGTTGTTCCTGACGATACGCCAGATCCAGAACCTATACCGGATGATCTACCTTTAGAGCCCATTGATACTCCATCAGATGCTACTCCTGTTGATGCTGTACCCGTTGATAGTGCGCCAGTGAAAACGTCAAAGCCTGCTCCTAAAACCTCAATTACAACTACCATGGATGGCGTTGATTCAATGCCTTTATATCCAGGTTGTGAATCATTAGATAACAATACTGACCGTCGTAAATGTTTTAATAATAAGATGCAGCGGTTTGTACAACGTAAATTCAATAAAAGTCTAGCAAATAGGTTAGACCTAGATGATGGTGAAGTGGTCAAAATTGATATTTTATTCACCATTAATGAGCAAGGACTACCAGTAGATGTAAAAGTTAAAGCGCCACATGCAATTCTTGAAAAAGAGGCCTATAGATTGATTGGTAAATTACCTAGAATAACGCCTGGTAAGATTAATGGAGATGCTGTAAGTGTATATTTCCACTTACCAATACGATTTAAAATGAATACATAAAAAACTATTTTTTTATAATAGAAGTCACAGCCTGCTGTGACTTTTTCTGTTTAAAGACTCCTATAAAACAAGTATCTTAGCCGTTTAATGCAATGATTTCCATGAAGAATTTATTTCTGATTATTAGTTTGTTAAGTATAGGAATGGCTATGGCTCAAAATCCAGTAGAGAAATTCCCTTATTTTGAGGAGTGTAAAGATTTGCCAGTTAACCAGTTAGAGGATTGTTTTTACAGTGAATTATATGCAGCGCTTTATAAGAATTACAAACATCCACAGCAATTGCCATTAAATAATTCTGAAAAAGTGACTTTGCGGTTTGAGGTGAACCGAGAAGGTCAATTTGTCCCTATTCGTTTTGATGCTGTTTATGCAGAGCTAACTGAAGCAGTAAAGAATTCATTTAATCAATTACCAGTAATTGCAGCGCCTACTTATAATGGTAATCCTACTTATATGCAATTTGTATTAAGAGTGCCAGTTCCTATGACTCTAGATGGCTCTTTTCAGGTTTATAATGGTAAAGAGCAGGAAAAAATAGAGGCTATATCTGGTTCAAATGCTTTAGATAGTATCGCTTTCGCGAAAGCGAACAAAGAGTACCCAGATATTAAATCAAATCAATATCAAGGCCACCAACTTAAATCTAATGGTCTAATTCCATTATCAAATCAAAGATATCATAGATATGATGCAGCTATGAATAGGATAGGGAATAATGCTCATACAGCGGTAAAACCATATACTTTTTCTTATGTAGATCAATACTTTGATCTTGAGGCAGAGAGAGCATCATTAATGAAAAATGAGTCTACGTGGCTAGGTAAAAAATGGTGGAATGAGCACTTTTTTGAAGTAGCAGGCGACGACTATTGGTTTGTGGTGGATCCTGGTGTAGACCTTCAAATAGGTAAGGATAGCGGTGATGATATCAATACCTTTAATAATACCAGATTGGTAAACATAAGTGGAGGAATAGGAAAGCAAATAACATTTGGTGCTAGTATACAGGAAAGTCAAGGACGGTTTGCCGGTTATTTTAATAGAGAAATTGAGAGTCGCGCTCCAGATGGTGGTAATCCTGGTATTGTACCTGGACGTGGTATTGCAGAAGATGGCGGTGAGTCCATTTATGACTATCCAGTCGCAACAGGTTACATTAATTATAAACCTAGCAAGTACTTTGATCTTCAATTAGGTCACGGACAACATTTTATAGGAGATGGTTATCGTTCTTTAGTACTTAGTGATAATTCACAACCTTTTCCTTATGCAAAGGTGAATGCAAAGTTTTGGAAATTAGATTATACAGTTTTATACACCTCTTTAAGAGATGTAAGGTCTGAGGTAACCGCAGATGATTCTTTCCGAACAAAATTTATGGTATATCATTACTTAAGCTGGAACGCTACAGAAAAGCTTAACATCGGGCTTTTTGAAAGTGTTCTATGGCAAGATGATAATCAACGAGGCTTTGATTTTAATTATTTAAATCCTATTATATTTTATCAAGCCATAGAGCTGCAAACTGGCTCTCGTGGAGGAAATGCTTTAATAGGAGCCACAGCAAAGTATAAATTCACAGATAGAATTACAGGATATGCACAGTTAGTCCTAGATGAATTCTCTGGTGCGTCTGTAGTGAATGGTGATGGTAGTTATCAAAATAAAAGTGCATATCAATTAGGTCTTAAATGGCAAAATGCATTTAAAGTAAAAGACTTAATGCTGCAAGCAGAATATAATAGAGTACGACCATATACATACAGCCATAATACGGTAGTACTTAACTATGCCAACAGTAATCAAGCGCTAGCACATCCATGGGGTGCAAACTTTTATGAAACCACTTTCATAGGAAGGTATACTAAAGATAGGTGGTATGGTAACGCTCAATTCACGTTAGGTGAAAGAGGACTAGACATTAACGATGGGATTGATAACGCTTTTTATGGTGGCGACATATACCGTAGTGAAGATGATCGTATTGCTGATAATGGGAATGAATTAGGTCAAGGAAATAGAGTAACTTTTATGTATGCACAATTAGAAGCTGGTTATTTAATTAATCCTGCAAGTCAATTAAGGATTTATGGACAGGTGATTTATCGAGATTTTAATCCTCATTTTGAAGTAGGGAACGTGACAGAGCAAAATACTACATGGTTAAATATAGGCTTACGTACAGATATAATGAATTGGTCTTTTGATCGTTAATCATCCATTCGAGCTTCAAAGATCTTTAAGAAAATAAAAGTAGACATATTGCGGGCACGATTTTTTGCTAGTTGAGCCACCTCACCATGAAAATGCAAGTCTATTGTTTTAAACCATAGCTCAAGCCATTTCCCAAAATGCTTCATTTCTAGGGATTGATTGATAGCATTATCTACTTGTTGGTGTTTATCTATAGGATTGCCACGATAGCTTTTGGCTCTTAATAAGCTAGTTTCCCAAAAATCGGTCAAGTGGTTAAGGTGTGCTGGCCAGTCTGTTATAATCTTATTAAATATAGGCCCTATTTGCTCATCATTGCGGACGTGTGCATAAAACTCATTTACGAGCAATGCGATTTGTGCTCTAGAATTAAGTAGAGTAGTAGATTCCATGTTACAATGGTCGATAAAAAAAGCGAATAAACATCATCAAAACATACTTTAATAAAATCGAATTTGTTTTTTTAAAGAGTCAGTTATAAAAGCTATTTTTAAGTATTAATTAAAAGAATATAAAAATCATGGGTGGAATGATGGGTTACTATATAATTGGTGGAGCAGTTTTTCTACTGAGTATGTTTGTAAGTAACAAGCTCAAAAGTAAGTTTAAAAAGTATTCTCAAATACATTTAAAAAATGGAATGAGTGGTGCAGAGATTGCTCAAAAAATGCTGGATGATAATGGTATTACAGATGTGAAAGTTATATCAGTAAAAGGTCAACTGACAGATCATTATAATCCTAGTAATAAAACCGTAAATTTAAGTGAAGTAGTTTACTCTGAACGTAATGCTGCCGCTGCTGCGGTAGCGGCACATGAAGTAGGTCATGCTATTCAACATGCAACAGCATATAGCTGGATAGGTATGAGGTCTAAGCTAGTTCCTGTCGTAAGTATCGCTTCAAAATATTCTCAATATGTAATCATGGGAGGAATAGCGCTTGCAGCGGCTTCGGCCTTTGGTAGTACAGTTTTATTAATCGGTATTATAATGTATGCTGCTGGTACCTTATTTGCCTTTGTAACATTACCAGTAGAATATGATGCGAGTAATAGAGCGCTAGCCTGGTTAGAGAATGAAAATATGTTAACTCAAGAGGAGCATGCCGGTGCAAAAGATGCACTTAAATGGGCTGCTCGCACCTATCTTGTAGCTGCCATAGGTTCTCTAGCTACCTTATTGTATTTTGTATCCATTTTTCTAAAGAGAAGATAGAACTATTAGTTTAAAAAAATAAAAGCGGATGACCGTAATCGATCATCCGCTTTTTAAATTTTACAAGCTCAATGGGTTGTACCCGAGATATTCCATTTCGCTTTCGCGAAAGCGAATCCCATAATCTTCTAATTCTTTCAAGATAGGTTCATAGATAGGAGCTGTTATAGGAATTTGCACTCCTGGAGTATTAATTTCACCATTTAAAATTTTAAGCGCGGCTATAGCAACAGGTAATCCAACTGTTTTGGCCATTGCAGTTTGCATCTCGCCATCACCTAAACAGACCATGGTGCTATCTATCTGTTTTTTGTGACCATCTAGTTCGTACCCAAATTTATGATACATTACAATCATATCCTTTTCACCCGATTGTAAAGTCCAAGAATCTTCTAGGATTTTCTGTAAGATCTTCGCTGGTGTAGCTTCTTTAAGTTCTACCTTTTTTGTAGCATTAAATAAATCAAGCTCTACTAGTTTATCCCACATAATATCGTCTTGATCTATTTTGAGTATATGACGCATTTTAAGTTCTGCAGAATCTGTCGGAGAATAAGGTAAAAAGCTATTCACAAAATCCCTGTAGCTCATGTTTTCTGAGTCTTCAATAACATAAGTGTCATCTGTCATGCCCAGTTGCACAAACATATTCCATGCTTTACTAAATCCTACACGACGCATTGTGCCACGATATAACGTCAGTATGTCGTCTAATCCGTATACCGATCGGTATTTTAAGCTATTTCGATTTGCATAAGCTTCAAAACGTCCATAACCGTCTACGTCTAAAAACTCTGTTCTTCTAAACAGTTTATGGTATGGAATATATTTATATTGTCCTTCTTGAATGAACTTTGCCGCACCACCTTGCCCAGCAGTAACGACATTGCGAGGATTCCACGTGAATTTATAATTCCATAAATTATCATCATTTTCAGGAGCTACCAGGCCACCTGTAAAAGACTCAAATAATAAAATCTTTCCACCTTTAGCCCTTATTCTATCTAAAACTTGCATTGCACTCATGTGATCAATTCCTGGATCGACACCTATTTCATTCATGAAAATGAGATTCTTTTTTATAGCATCTTCATCTAGTGCTTGCATCTCTGGACTAACATAGCTAGCCGTTACCATTGATTTACCATAGGTGATACAATCTCTTGCTACTTCAATGTGAAATCGAGCCGGTAACATGGATATTACTATAGATGCTTTTTGAACGTAAGCTCTACGTTGATCTTCATTAAAAATGTCTAGCTCGACGGCATCTGCATTTTTATGATTTTGACTTAGAAGTTTTGCTTGATCTATATTTTTATCGGCTATTAAGAGTTTTAAATTCTCCTCTTCTGATTTTTTTAAAAGGTAGTCTACTAGTACTCCAGTTGATTTACCTGCTCCTATAATCAGTATATGACGCATATCTGTTGTAATTTTGAGGCAATTTAAAAGACTTCTCATAAAAAGATATATAAATGGTTAAAAAGTTATTGATAGCAGGAATACTATATGCACTTACTGCGGTCATTTTGGGAGCATTAGGCGCTCATGCTTTAGAAAGTTATTTAACTAGTGATCAGTTAAAGAGTTTTGAGACTGGTGTGCGATATCAAATGTATCATGGTCTTGCGTTAATTCTAGTTGCAATCATGCCTATCATAAGTAACAAGACTAAAAAAATTGCTTTTTACTTTTTTACCATCGGTGTAATGCTCTTTTCCGTAAGCATTTATCTGTTAACAACTGCTAGCCTTTGGGGCGTGAATTTTTCTTTCTTAGGTCCTATTACACCTATAGGCGGAATCCTTCTCATCAGTGGTTGGATTCTACTGTTGTGGAAAATTATTTCAAATAATTCTGTTAATAGGTAGCTAGAGAGGTATATGATTTCTATTTTTGCAATCTAAACCTTAGCTAAACAAAAGGATAATCATGGGTTCAAATACCTTAGTTACGAAATCGATTTCGTTAGAAAAATGGGGAATTACAAATTCCAAAATCAATTATCAACTACCTCCTGCAGAGCTTCAGAAAATTAGTGTCGCTAGCTTTGGTGGGAAGGAGACCGCAAATGGTACACTCGCTGTTAATACAGGGGAATTTACTGGTAGGTCACCTATGGATAGGTTCATCGTAAGAGATGAGGTTACTGAAGATAAAGTCTGGTGGGGAGATATTAATATTCCTTTTGAATCAGATAAGTTTGATGCGCTACTGACTAAAGTTACTTCTTACTTAGATGGCAAAGATATATTTGTAAGAGATGCTTATGCTTGTGCACATCAAGATTACCGTCTTAATATTAGAGTTATTAATGAGTATCCATGGTCTAACATGTTTGCTTACAATATGTTTTTGAGACCAGATAATGATGAGTTAGAAAACTTTTCTCCAGAGTGGACAGTGATTAATGCACCTGGATTTATGGCTGTACCGGATCAAGATGGTACAAGACAACATAATTTTGCTATTCTTAATTTTTCTAGGAAGATTGCTCTTATAGGTGGAACTGGTTATACTGGTGAGATTAAGAAAGGAATCTTTAGTGCACTTAATTTTATCTTACCTGTTTATAAAGATACATTGCCTATGCACTGTAGTGCAAATGTGGGAAAAGATGGTAATACAGCTATCTTTTTTGGTTTAAGTGGTACTGGTAAAACGACTCTTTCTACAGACCCAGATCGTGCATTAATCGGTGATGATGAGCATGGATGGACTTCAAATAATGATGTATTCAATTTTGAAGGTGGTTGTTATGCAAAGGTAATCAACCTCGATGCAGAAGGTGAGCCAGAGATATATAACGCCATAAAGCCTGGTGCTATACTTGAAAATGTTATTTTAAATTCAGATAAAACAGTTGACTTTAAGGATACTAGTATCACTCAAAATACGAGAGTTAGTTATCCAATATTTCATATTGAGAATATAAAAAAACCGTCTGTAGGGAATAATCCAAAGAATATCTTTTTCTTAACTGCAGATGCGTTTGGTGTATTGCCTCCTATATCAAAGTTAACTCCAGGACAAGCGGCATATCACTTTATCAGTGGTTATACTGCAAAAGTTGCTGGAACAGAAGCTGGTATAACAGAACCAGTGCCTAGTTTTTCTGCATGTTTTGGGGCTCCATTTATGCCTCTTCATCCTACAAAGTATGCTGAAATGTTAAGCGCGAAAATGAAGGAAACAGGTGTGAATGTATGGTTAGTAAATACAGGATGGACCGGTGGACCATACGGTGTCGGTTCACGTATGAAGTTAAAGTATACACGAGCAATGATTACTGCTGCAATGGATGGTAGTCTAGAAGCTGCAAATAAAGATAACTACCACGTACATTCAGTATTTGGAGTAGCGCAGCCGCGTACATGTCCTAACGTGCCTACGGATGTTTTAAGCCCTAGAGCGACATGGAAAAATGATGACGGGTATTATGCGACAGCTTCAAAACTGACTAATGCTTTTAGAGATAATTTCAAAAAGTTTGAAGAATATGCTTCTTCAGAGATTATGGCTGGAGCGCCTTTGAAATATTAATTACACAACGCATAGTTGTAAATAAAAAAAGTCCCTTGAAAAAGGGACTTTTTTGTGTTTATGAATTACGCTTTCGCGAAAGCGTAATAGAAAATTATTTTTCTTCCTTAATATAGTTTTCAATAGCCATAGTCATTGAAGGAGACTCTGGCGTTGGAGCTTGAATATCAATACGCAGACCCATTTCTTGAGCCGTTTTCATAGTAGTATTACCGAATACAGCGATGCGTGTTTTATCTTGAGTAAATTCAGGAAAGTTTTTAAACAATGATTCGATACCGCTTGGGCTAAAAAACACAAGGATGTCATATTTCACGTCTGCTAGATCAGAAAGGTCACTTATAACAGTTCTGAAAAAAGTACCTGATGTCCATACTACACCTAAAGCGTCCATTTGTTCAGGAACTTCATCTTGTAACTTATCAGAACTAGGAATTAAGAATTTCTCATTCTTATGTTTTTTAATAAGGGGCACTAATTCTTTAAAGGTACGTTTCCCTACATATATCTTACGTTTGCGGTAGACAACATATTTTTGCAAATAGTAAGCAACAGCTTCACTCTGACAAAAATATTTTAACGAATCAGGTATTTTATATCTCATTTCTTCTGCAACTCTGAAAAAATGATCAACACTATTGCGACTAGTTAAAACGATGGCCGTGAACTTACTGATGTCTATTTTTTGCTCGCGTACTTCTTTTGAAGGAACACCTTCTACATGTATAAACGAACGGAAATCTATCTTTACTTTAGTACGGTCTACTAAAGTTTGATAGGGTGAATTTTCCATTTTAGGTTCAGGTTGGGAAACTAAAATTGTCTTCACTTTCATAGGCATTCTTTTCTTTATTAGTAGGCATTAGACAGCATAATATACTTATACAAAAGTAGATAGGGTGCTGTTTCAAGCGTGCAAAGATACAAAATAAAATAAAAAGAGTGTTGTAGTAGTGCTTTTGAATAGGTATAAAGTACTATAAAATTATAAATAGCAACAATGAAAATACCTACAAGGCTTAAAGACCTTACTATACCTACATAATCAGTGAACGTATAATAGATTAGTAAATTTAAGGCTAGCAATAAAATTCCTAAAACTGCGCGATAAGTGTTTCTATGATACTCGATTAATTCTAGTATTTCATCAAACTTCATTAATGAGGCTATCATCATAGAGAGATATCTTTTTGCAAGTATAAAGATGGTTAATCCAGTAAGTATTAAAGTAAAAGTTTTAAAGTCTAATAAAGTTCTACCTTCTAAAAAAGACAGCTTTGTAATCCATAAAGCGAGACCTATTGTGTATACTGATACCGCAATTATTCTTAAGCCATGTTGTGGGTTTTCATTACGCGAAACTTTAATATACCGGTCACTGATTGCTGCGCTTAATAAGTGACGAAATTCACTTTTATAAATCCATTTAGAAACAACTAAAAGGACTAGGCAAAATGCAATAACTATAGCGACCCAATTATGATAATATGTTTCTCTCAGTTCCATGATTTGTAAAAATAAGTTCTTTTGTTTTTCGTTAGTAGAGCTGGGCTATTTATTTCGTTATTTTTACCGATTCTATGAAAAAGTCAATTGTAATTATTCCAACCTATAATGAAAAGGAGAATATCTCCTTGATAATTGAGTCTGTATTCTCACTTTATCAAGAAGTTCACGTATTGATAGTAGATGATAATTCTCCAGATGGTACAGCTACAATTGTAGAAAATTATCAAACTAATTACGCAAATAGACTTTTTTTAGAAAAAAGAGAAGGAAAACAAGGTTTAGGTACAGCATACATTCATGGGTTTAAATGGGCACTAGGTCAAGAATATGAGTTTATTTTTGAAATGGATGCAGATTTTTCACATAATCCTGCTGACCTTATTCAATTATATAAAGCCTGCGAGCAAGGTGCTGATCTTGCAATAGGTAGTAGATATGTAAAAGGTGTTAATGTGGTTAACTGGCCTATGTCACGTATATTACTGTCATATGGGGCATCAAAATATGTGAGATGGATTACAAGAATGCAGCTTCATGATACGACTGCTGGATTTGTATGTTATAAAGCTAGTTTATTAAGAAAATTTAATTTGAATAAGATTAAATTTGTAGGCTATGCGTTTCAAATCGAAATGAAGTTTAAAGCTTGGTTACTGAATGCCAAAATAGTTGAGGTGCCAGTGATTTTTACGGATCGATCTAGAGGTAATTCAAAAATGAGCGGTGGTATTATAAGCGAGGCCGTTTTTGGAGTTTTAAAAATGAAGATTAGTAGTTTATTAGGGAAACTAGAGATATGAGAAAAACATTAATTAAAAATGCCAAAATTGTTACGGACGGAAGTACAAGAGTTGGTGATCTTCTTATAGAGGATGATATTATAAAAGAAATCTCTGAAAGTATAAGTGCCAAAGATGGGAATACCATTATCATTGATGCCGAGGGTAAATATTTATTGCCAGGTGTAATAGATGATCAGGTTCACTTTAGAGAGCCAGGTTTAACTCATAAAGGTAATATTAAGTCGGAAAGTGCTGCTGCGGTAGCTGGTGGTATTACTACTTATATGGAAATGCCTAATACTTCTCCACAGACCACTACTATTGAAGAATGGGAGAATAAAATGGCTATTGCAGCTAGAGATAGTTATGCTAATTATGCTTTCATGTTCGGTGGTACTAATGATAATTTACAAGAAATTCTCAAAGTAGATATTACTAAAGTCCCAGCTCTAAAATTGTTCTTGGGTTCATCAACAGGTAACATGCTAGTCGATGATAAAGAGGTTCTTAAAAAAATATTCTCAAGCGTTAAATTAAGAATAGCGCTGCATTGTGAAGATGAAGCCACTGTTAAAGCTAACTTACAGAAAGCAATTGATACCTACGGAGATGATATCCCTATGGAGCAGCACCCTATTATAAGAAGTGAGGAAGCTTGTTATTTAAGTAGTTCTGGTGCTGTAGAACTGGCAAAAGAAACTGGTGGAAGAGTTCACGTGTTCCATCTTTCAACAGGTAAAGAGACAAGCCTTTTTAATAATAAAAAGGCGATTAAAGATAAGCAAATCACTTCAGAGGTTTGTATTCATCACCTTTGGTTCAGTGATGAGGATTATGCTTCAAAAGGTTCACTAATTAAATGGAATCCTGCTGTAAAAACAGCTCAAGATCGTGAAGAAATTTGGGAAGCCTTACTAGATGACCGTATAGATGTTATCGCAACAGATCATGCTCCTCATACTATTGACGAAAAATCTAATTCGTATTTAAATTGTCCTAGTGGAGGACCGTTGGTACAGCATGCTTTGCCAGCAATGATGCAATTTGTAGCAAAGGAAAAAATATCTATTGAAAAAGTTGTAGAGAAAATGTGTCATAATCCAGCGCTATTATTTGATATCGCAGATCGTGGTTTCATAAGAGAAGGCTATAAAGCAGATCTTGTATTAGTAGATCCTAATAATCCATGGACAGTTACTAAAGATAATATTATAGCAAAGTGTGGATGGTCACCTTTTGAAGGTGTGACTTTTAATAGTCGTGTGACGCATACTTTTGTAAATGGTCATCTTGCTTACCAAAACTTTAAAGTTAATCAGGTGAGTAATGCTCAGGCACTTACATTTGATCGATGAGAAAACTAATAGCCATTTTACTAGTGACAATAATAGGAGCTTGCTCTGGTATAGAAAGAACACCAAAGCCAGATCCTTTTTTTGATACAGAAAAAATGGCATCGATCATGACTGATGTTTATTTAATAGAAGGATCCATGACTTCTAACCGCAAATCTTTTGTGGATTTAGGTGTAGTCCCAGATCAGTATATTTATTCCAAGCATGGAATTGATAGTATTTCTTTTAAAAATAATTTTAATTATTACGCTGATCGGGTTGAGGAATATATTGAAGTTTTAGAACTGGTCGAGAAAAGATTATTGGTTGTTAAAGATAGTGTGACTCTTAGACAAAGTAACTCAAAGAAAGATATTCAAAAGATAGACTCTATTTCAAAAAGTAAAATTGATAAAGTTCTAGAGTCAGTAAAATAAATAGAAATTTATTTAATAGCTTTTAAGTAATAATCACTTACCCTTAGGATGCTTTTATCTATAGGTGTATAGTTGAAATCTACAAATTTTGTGATTTTTGAGCCATCATATTTACTGTGAGACGTTAAGGATTGAACTGTTGTGCGTTCTAAACCTCTTTTAAAGCCTATCCATTGACCTATTTTCATTATTGCTGATATGATGTATAGCATCCATTTAGGAACCAAAATGCGAGGCGCTTTCTTTTTTAAACTGTGACTTATTTTACTTAAAACTTCTTTATAATGAATAGATGATTGCACAATGATAAAACGCTCATTAACAATATCAGAATTCATGAGTTGTATCATCACTTTTGTGACATCTCTGACATCCACAAAACCACTAGAACCATTAGTATAAAAGGGTTGTTGTTTGTACGTCTGAGAAAATAATTTACCAGATCCACTTTCCCAGTTTCCTTCACCTATAATTACACCAGGATTAACTATAACGACATTCATGCCTTCTTGAGTAGCACGCCATGCTTCCATCTCGCCACCATATTTTGATATGGCATAGTTGCTATTCTTAGCGTCTAGATTAAAAAAGTCTTCTTCGTTTATTGCACGTTGTCCTACAGGATCGCCTAAAGTTGCTATACTGCTTACGTAGCATAGTTTTTTAACTTGATACGCTTGTGCGGTATTGATAACATTAGAGGTTCCTGTAATATTAACTTTTTTCATTTGCCAGAAAGGTGCACCGTCCACAATAGCTGCACAATGATACACTTGTGTGACGCCATTCATAGCTTGTTCGAGACTTGGGATTTCTAAAACATCACCTTGTATCCATTCAATATCATCAACTAGAGCTTCTTTTTCTGCTCCATAAGAGTTAAAAATAGCACGTGTCTTATCAATACTTTTTAAGTCTCGATATAATGCTCTTGTTGGAATTCCGCTTTCGCGAAAGCGATATAACAAATGTCCACCAACTAGTCCAGTGCCGCCAGTTACTAAAATCATGTGGTAAAAGTACACAAACCGAGCTTTAAATTCTCTTAAAAGTGCCGTAAAGCCTATATATTTGCAGCTTAAATATTTTGAGATGACTTACAATTTTGCTGAAGAACTAAGATGGAGAGGTATGATACATGATATCATGCCAGGAACTGAAGAATTACTTGAAAAAGAAGTTGTTACAGGATATATAGGTTTTGATCCTACTGCAGACTCATTACATATAGGTAGTATGGTGCAAATTATCTTATTAATGCATTTGCAGCGTTCTGGGCATAGGCCTATCGCCTTAGTAGGTGGCGCCACAGGTATGATAGGTGATCCATCTGGTAAAAGTGATGAGCGTAATTTGCTAACTCAAGAAATCCTCGATAAAAATATTGCAGGTGTGCAGTCTGTCTTATCTAGATTCATTGATTTTGAAAAAGGTGATGATGCTACCAGAGCCGTTTTAGTGAATAACTATGACTGGATGAAGAACTTTAGCCTTATAGATTTTGCCAGAGATGTGGGGAAACATATTACTGTTAACTACATGATGGCCAAAGACTCTGTGAAAAAACGTGTTCAAGGCGAAGGTGAAGGAATGAGCTTTACAGAATTTACCTACCAGCTTTTTCAAGGTTATGACTATGTTCATTTATATGAACACATGGGATGTAAGCTACAAATCGGTGGTAGTGATCAATGGGGAAATATAACTACAGGTACAGAGTTAGTACGTCGTAAATTAGGTGGTAAGGCTTATGCATTAACAACTCCACTTGTAACAAAAGCTGACGGAACAAAGTTTGGCAAGACAGAATCTGGAAACATCTGGTTGGATACAGATAAAACATCTGTATATAAATTTTTTCAATTTTGGATTAATGCTACAGATGAAGATGCTGTAAACTGGATTAAGATCTTTACATTTTTAGATCAACAAACTTGTGAATCTTTAATAGAGGAACATGCAAAGGACCCAGGTTATAGAGTATTACAAAAAAGATTGGCAGAAGAAGTAACTGTTATGGTTCATGGTCGTGAGGCTTATGAAGTAGCGCTTAAAGCTTCTCAGATATTATTCAGTAAAACGGTAACTCCAGAGCAGTGGAGTGAATTTAATCAAGAAACTTTACTCGACATTTTTGAAGGTGTGCCGCAAGCTGAGGTTGCTAAAGATGCTTTAAAAGATGGTGTAGATCCTGTAACGCTTATGGCTGATTTAACCAGTTTTTTACCTTCAAATAGTGAGGTAAGGCGTGCTCTTAAAGAAAATAGTCTTTCTATCAATAAGAATAAAATAAACGCAGAGACAGTAATTACCACTGATGATTTAATTGCAGACAATATGTTGTTATTACAACGTGGTAAACGTAATTACTTTTTAGTGCTAGTGAAATAAGATTTATTCCACAGCCATTAAATTACAACCTCTTATATCAGATTGGTCAAATCTGCCTAAGACTTGAAAAGAACCATCTGAGAATGCTTTTCCTAAGTCTTGGGTTGCAATAAAGGAACAGGAATTATAGTTGGCCAAATCGATAATATTTAGTCCTCCAGTTTTTGAGGATTGTAATAAACTTAGTGGATCATTAGTATCTCTGGTGATCACTTTCATCCATGGTGGTGTGGTAAAGGTTATACCGTCGCTTGCATATGCTTGTGATAATAGCTCTGTCATGCCATATTCACTTTGAATGCTCGCTTTCGCGAAAGCGTTATTTAAAATGTCATGGAGCTCTTGCTTGATGATTTCTTTACGCATACCTTTCATTCCGCCGGTCTCGATGATAATAGTTTGCGGAAGTTCTTGAGGGAATTTTTCTGCAAGTTGTAGTAGTGCAAAAGTGACTCCTATTAAAATAACCTTTTGATGTTGTTGTCGTAAAGTCTTAAGTACTTGCGCAAGTTCATCAATATTATTAAGGTAAAAACCGCTAGATGGATGTGAACTTTTTTGTATCCAGCGTTGGGCCATATAAACTAAAGAGGAACCTGTCCTTTCTAAATAATGTGGTAATAACGCGAGCACAGCATAATCTTGATGATCGCCATAGGTGGTTCTAAAACTTTTATCTAGACTTAAATCATATACACTGGTGTCTAAAACATGATGTTTAGATGTAGACATTCCTGTTGTTCCACTACTGGTAAAAGTAATTTGTGGCTTGTGAGAATTAGTAACGATTTGGTGGCTTTTGAAAAAGGAAATAGGAAGATATGGAATTTCATCTACCGTTTGTGGTGTCGTTCTATCTATTAAATGACAGTATTGATTGTATACAGTATTATGGTCTAATTGATATTTAAAGATGGCTAGGGCTAGATCTTCAAAATTAGATGATGAGGTGATATTAAATACTGATTGGAACAATACGTGGGTTTATAGATTTCAAAAGTAAATAAAAAAGCGCCGCAGGATGACTGCGGCGCTTGATTTATAAAAGTTTTGTAATTCTTATTGAACGACTAACTTTCTAGTTTGTGAATTTCCATTTTGAGAAACTTTCACAATATAAAGACCTGCATTTAATGAGGATACATTGATAGAGTTAGTTACTGCTTTTTGAGAAATTACTTGTTGTCCTAGTGCAGAGTATATAATCACATCTATAGGATTGCCATTTTCTACAGAGATTGTAATCTCATTACCAGAAACTGGATTAGGGAATAGTTTAAAACTATTTTTAGTAAACTGCTCATTTGATAATGTAAAGTCGTTTACAGCACCTGGCGTGCCTAAGTCACCTGCTCCATAAGCACTCGTTGCAAGTCCCCAGTTAACACCTAGATCATTGTCTGTAGAGTTATACTTAGAAATCGCAAGTTCCATACTTGCACCAGTGCCGTCAGGGAAAGTTGCTCCGTTATCATAAATAACAATGTCTATTATGGTTCCAGTACAATCGATCATTATTCCATCTGTACCGTTACCTAAACTAACACCGTTATATTCATAATCAACAGCAATACCTCCATTAATCGTTGAATCACTGCTTAATCCTAGAACAGCATAACCATTTGCAGGAACTACAAGACCACTAATAACATGTGTTTCACTTGCTGTTAGGTCATCTTTTATTTCCCATCCTTGCATGTTTATAGGTGCAGATGTTGTGTTATAAACTTCAAAATATTCTCCTACACTATCACCAACTGCTGCTGGATTTTGCATAATTTCTGTTATGATAATATCTCCTGGATTTGCACATACTACATTACCTATACAAGCTGGGCTTGTGATACTACGTGTGAAACTACAACTACTATTTGTAGGGTCTCCAGAAAAAGTAATGGTAAAGTTTGTTCCTTCAGTTACACCCGTTATCATAATTTGTCCTGCAGCGACTGTTGAAGGATTATCACCAGCAACAACTCCATTACCTGCTGTGTCAATTGTGTAAGTTGAAGTACCACCACCAGTGTAATCAATGGTTACATCATATAAATCAACTCCTGCTGTATTAGTTTGACAAGTTTCAGTTATAGTCCCTATTTGTAAATCACAAGGGAAAGCCACAGAAAAATTAGTAACGTCTGAAGCAATAGTTGTAGCACCATCAACAAGATTTACAGTTACCATATAAGATCCACCATCTTGAACAGTTATTGGAAACGGAGAAGTAACACCTGCTGTAACCATACCATCAACATTAATATCATATGTTGCTGTAGCTGGAGCATTTTGTGCGCTAAAAATAATATCTACATTGGTTGTTCCACCAGCAAGTACAGTTCCATCTGCAGGTGAAGTAATATTTAAAGCTGCGGCAGTTGAACATCCTACAAAAGAACCAATAGTATTCCATCCACTATTTGATCCAGTTACAATCCATTCTGAAGCGGCTGCTGTAGTCATCATCGTTGTAGCATCATAACCTCGAGAGGCATCCCAATCATTATTTGGGCTACAAACAGATGATTTTCTTGTTAGTGTATTGTTTGCCGTTCCATTTGCTACACCTGCTACATCCCAACCTGATCCAGGATCGCCGTTAAAATCTCCTAAGAAATCAAGAATAGTAAATCCAGTCATTTCTCCTGCATCAACTTCTCCATCCATGTCTAAATCATTAAATGTTCCATCATTTAGCACCAATGCAAATCCATCATCACCATTACTTAAAAAGTTAAAGGTTTGATCTGCTTGCGCTAGAATACTTGCATCTGCACTTCCATGAGCTACAACATAAACATCGCCATCTGCGATTACTGCGCCTGGATTAAATGTATTCCAAAACTCATATTCACCTACTACAGTTGGTGCATTTGAGACGCTAGGCCATGCATACCCGTCTAAACTGACTGGAGCACCAGTTCCGTTATAGATTTCAAAAAATTTGTTGTTAGAAGTTCCTTCACCATATTTACTTATCAGTAACTCTGATGTTTGTGCGAAAGAAATTGCTGCAACGAAAAGCATTGCAACCGTAAAGTAAATTTGTTTCATCTCTGATTGTTTTTTGCAAATATACGTTATTCATAATCCTGCAGTCTTGACTTTAAGGGATTTAATATTAACATAACATGAGAATAAGCTAGTTGTCCTACAATCAATTTTTCAAACCTAGATTTAATTTACAATAATTTTAGCTACGTAATTTGTGTTTGTTCCTGTAATTGCGATCAAGTAAATTCCTGCTTCTAATGAAGTTAAATCAACACTTTCTACTGTATTAAAAGTGGATTTTTTAGATAAAACCTTTCTTCCATTAAAATCATAGATTGTTAGTAAACCATCACCTATTTCTGTATTTGAAGCTATAGATATAATTCCATTTGTAGGATTAGGTGAAATATTGAATCTTTTAATTGATTCGCTTGTGTTACTAAGTGGTGCTGGTGTGTCAAACGCTTCTATTTGATCAAACCTACTGTCACTATTTCCTTGTGAAGCGCTAAAGCCTAAACCTCTTGCTGCAAAAACTTCCCAGATTCGGTCATGGTTGATGCCACCATTTGAAAGCATGTCTGCTTGTAGAATAGCATCTCTACCATCTACAAAACCAGGATTACACGGTTGAATTTTCATACCATCCATTATTAATTGCATGGCAATATTATTACCGCCAGTTCCATTAAATAGATCTGGGTCATATCCGTAATCACTAATGAATCTCCATGATAAATCCCATAACATACTCGCCCATATCGATCCTAATCCATGTGGAGCAGAAAAGTTTGCGTTATTAGTATCACCGTAGGTTACAGGATTGATGTTCAAATCAGTGCTATAAGGGAAATTACGTATTCCTGGTCCAGTGGTAGATTGATTAGTTGCATAAGTACCAATGCCTCTTATGTCAGTTCCTTGGTCACCAGGTTCAATTGTAATTATTAGACTGAACCAATCACTCCATCCTTCACCCATTTGCTCGATATTACTCAAACAGCTAGGATTTGCTGGTCCGCCGGTTAGTCTAGTTGAGATTCCATGACCATATTCATGTGCTACAATTCCATTGTCTAAACTTCCATCTTTTCTAAAAAGGCCTGTGTTATTTAAACTAGCATTAATAATAGTGCCATTTTGTAAAGCAGTAATTAATAAATTACCGTCTGCTTGACTAATCATTATGGAAGGAATCGTTACTAAATCGCCATCATTACCAGGCGCCATGGCGATAGGATTTGTGGGAGCGTTATTTACAACGATAACAGCAATTGCACCTTGATTTTCTGCAGCAAGCACTTTAGTTCCAAACTGACAGTTTCCACGGCGCATAACTACAATCTTACCAGATAAAGAATTTCCATTAGTAATTACATCGCAAGCATCACTAGTGTCTGTTGATACTCCACCAGAATTGTCATCTATAACTAGCGCTAGATCTGCTATTAAAGGAGTGCTAGGATTAGGAAGACTACTTCCGAAAGCAGCAGGTTCCCCATCATAACTACCAGCTAGGTTGCTATTATTAAGTGTTAAAAGATCTACGCCGCCAGTGGTAGGCGCATTCCATAAAAACATATTCATTCTAGGGTTACCACCATCTGCAGGTGTGCCAAATGTTGCATTGTTAAATCCACTACCGTCTTGTGCATCGGCAACAACGAAATCATTATCTAGTCCACCATTACTATAATTGTTAGATTGAAAGTTACCGCTTGCCTCGTCAAATCCATAATGATACCAGATGTCGTGCATCATATTATTCATGTAAAATAAATTAACCGTCGATCCATTGATGTTATCCCTTGCCGGTACATCTAATTGCTGTGGGAAATTGAAGTTTAAAGCAATGCTTCCATCTGGAGAAGCTCCTATAGTCGAGCCGTCGCCGTCAAAGTCATCTTGTGCAAACACATTATTTCCCCTAGTGATAGTGAAGTCTGGACCAGTTATTGCGTCGGTATCGTGCCAGCCAAATGGAGATGCAACGGGATCTGCTGGACTAGTTATTACAGATTCATTTCCGTGATTAGGGCTTTCTAATGGAAGGGCATAAACATTGTATTGGGAATTGTCCATGAAAGTAGCAGCTGTTTGACTTTTTCTAACGGATTGCGTAAAGTTTGCTGCTTCATTATAATGATGGTTATGGTCACCATTAAAATTACAACTTATCACTAAGTCTCTTTTTTTAATTAATTCTCCAGTTTCACCATCTATATAGATAAGGTACATGTGTAAATTGTCAATTGTTTCTATATAGACTTGCCAGGCGAGTCGCAATGCGTTTTCTACATTAATATAAGTAGGCTTTACCGTAATAGGTTTTAAAGAAAGTGAGCTATTTGAAAATTGTGCAAATCCATCTATATCTGTACCTATAGCTGTAGTGTTGTTTTCGTAACTTAAACCGTTTAAATCAGCAGCCAGATGAATTGCTGTGATAGTATCAATAACGTAATTGGTCGAGTTTATTCTATTGGAAAGGTTATTTTCAAATGATAAAGACGCTTTTATTACCTCATTATCTCTTATCAAAAACATAGAAGAACTATTGTCTATAGCAACACCTTGATAATATTGAGTAATATATACGGTCTGTGCATTTAAGCTTTTAGAAAACGAACTACTGCTTATTTTGATGTTGTTAAGGTCTTGAAAATCAAGATTATAAATTTCGTTGTTTTGAATTAAAAACTCCTTGGCCACTCTTGTGTAATCTTGTGCTGTTATTAAAAAACTAGTGGTAAAGGCTAATAGGGATAAGAAAATTCTCATAAACAATTGATAATCTGTAAAGTAATATGGCTCCAAGATACATCGGGAATCTCATAATTGTATCACAAGACTTTGTTTAAACAATAGTTTTTCAGAATTCGCTTTCGCGAAAGCGAATCCAAAATGGTACTGAGATTTAATGTCCCTTAACTTAAACCTAACAATCAATTAATTTAGTTTGCTGAGAAACTTATTAACTTAGCAGCTTACTAGACGCTAAGATGAAAGACGCAATTGCAAAAATTTTATTGGTTGATGATGAGCCAGATATTTTAGAAATCGTAAGTTATAATTTGAAAAACGAAGGTTATCAAGTTTTTACGGCAGAGAATGGAAAAGAAGGTGTTCAGAAAGCAAAAAAGAAAAAGCCCGATCTAATTATTCTAGATGTTATGATGCCTGTAATGGATGGAATTGAGGCTTGTGAGCAAATTAGAAAAATCCCTGAATTAGACCAGACAATCATTACTTTCCTAACCGCTAGAGGTGAAGATTATTCCATGATTGCCGGATTTGATGCTGGAGCAGACGATTACATTGCAAAGCCTATCAAGCCTAGAGTACTAGTGTCTAAAGTAAAATCATTATTGCGTCGCAACGTATTGCCTAAAGGTGATGAAGGTAATGTTGTTAAGATAGGAGACCTTATTATTGATAAGGATCAATATAAAATTGTTTTTAAGAAAGAAGAAATAATTTTGCCACGCAAGGAATTTGAATTACTTTCATTACTTACCTCAAAACCAGGAAAGGTTTTTAAGCGTGAAGAGATTCTAGATGTAGTCTGGGGAAATGAAGTCATAGTAGGAGGAAGAACTATAGATGTTCATATCAGAAAACTTAGAGAAAAACTAGGTGACGATAGCTTTAAAACCGTAAAAGGTGTAGGCTATAAATATGTCAAATAATTCTTCTAATACAAAACGTAGTTATCGATTTGCCTTAAGGTCATCACTATTTATTACAATAGTTTTTGGCTTATTGCTTCTGCTATTTCATTTTTTATTTGAATTAGAATTTAAAAAATGGTGGCATGAGCTGATAATGGTTTTGTTACTATTCTCAAGCTCTTTTATCATTATCCAATATCGTGTACAACGATTTATTTACCGTCGTATTAAAAAAATCTATGAAGATGTAAGTCTTTTAGAAACTAGCAATTTTACAGATCGAGAAATTGCAACAGATATGCGTACTTTAACGCAACAAGTAGAACGATTTGCTAAGGATAAAAAGATTGAGATCGAGACACTTAAAGTAAGAGAAACTTATCGTAAAGAGTTTTTAGGGAACATTTCTCATGAACTTAAAACACCTTTATTTACCGTTCAAGGTTACATAGATACATTGTTGGATGGTGCACATAAAGATAAAGTGATACGTAAGAAGTATTTGCAAAGAGCGCAAAAAGGAGTTGATCGACTCACTTATATTGTGAAAGATATGGATATGATTACTAAGCTTGAGGTAGGTGATATGTCCTTAGAAATATTAGAGTTTGATATTGTAGAATTGGTACAACAAGTATTTGATCAGTTTGAAATGAAGGCTTCTAAGAAAAATATTTCATTGACATTTGATATGGATTATAAAGAACCTATCATTGTCTTTGCAGATCAAGAGCGAATCCAACAAGTTATAGCAAATCTGGTTGTTAATTCTATTAAATATGGTAAGCAAAATGGGACGACAGAGATTGCCATAGAAGATCTTATAAATAATAAAGTGATTGTTAGAGTTACTGACAATGGCGAGGGAATTAAGAAAGAATTCATTCCCAGATTATTTGAAAGGTTCTTTAGGGTAGATCAAAGTGGTTCTCGCCGTGAAGGTGGATCTGGGCTAGGTCTTGCTATAGTAAAACATATTATAGAAGCGCATAACGAAAGTATCTATGTGGATAGTGAGCCAGGTATAGGATCTGAATTTTCATTCACGTTAGAAAAAGTTTCTGATAAGATATCTGAAATAGAGGTGGTAGTTGAAGAATAAACAGATTTTAAGCCTTTATAGCTATCTACTCTTTCCAGCATTTTAATTTCAAAATTATCTTGAGTTGCAAAAGGTACAATGCCTTGATCATCTAATGATTGTGCGAGGTATTCTTGTTCAAATTGTCCTGGTGTAGGTATAAAAAAAGCTCTCTTGCCTAGTTTGTGCAGATCCATTATAGTGGTGTATCCACTACGACTTAATATAATATCACTGCGGTCAAATGCTTTTTGAAGCCCTTCAGTAGATAAATAATTATAATATGTTATATCACCTTTTTTTTCCATTTGCTGTTTACCGCGCACATTACCAGCAATAAACAGGACTTCTCCATTAAATTCTTTTACTTCTTTTAATAATTTTCTTTCCAAAATGCTACGTTGAGGTTCTGGACCAGAAAGCAGCACCATTAAATCATACTTAAATTTGATTTGTGAAGATGTATTTATCTTAAATCTACTTAACGGACCTAAGTAGACTTTAAAAATATCATCGTCATGGTGCTGTGATAATAAACCAGATAGATTTTGAACATGATCTACATCTGGTATCCAGCAATAATCAAATTTTTTAATATAATGTAAATGCAATTGAGTGCTTAACCACGTTGTAGTGCCTGATAAAACCTGTAATTGATGTGTTATTATTACACTAGGAATCATTTTATTGTAAAGACCTAATCGATTATCAGATATTACCCCATCGAGATGATATCTAGCGATAAGTTCACTAAGCATAAGATGTTCTCTTCGTATTGCAGCCCAAATTTTAGGAGAGTCTTTAAGTAATTTTAGCTTTAAAAACTGCCCTTTTTCCGGATAAGAGATTTCATAGCTAGGTAATTCAATAAATTCTAGTCTTGGAAATTCTTTTTTTAATAACTCTAAAGCCATTCCATCGCTTGCTATAATAGGGTTGTCGCCATTTGCGAGAATAGCATTGATGATAGGAATACAACGAGTTGCATGACCTAGTCCCCAATTTAGTGGTGCAACCAGAATGTTTTTAGATATTTGCATATTCAAATATAAGCGTCTTTACTCCGTAAGGTTTTAAGGATAAATTATCCATCTATTAAATAATTGTATTGGGATCAAAAAATAAATTAAAGCGATTTAACGAAAACGAAACATTCGATAATGTCATCCAGCCTACTCGAGAAGAGATGACAACAGCATTTGAGTGGAAAGGAAAATGGGCTCAGTTCTTTAAAAATGATAATCCTATAACATTAGAATTAGGTTGTGGTAAAGGAGAATATACTATTGATCTAGCTCGCAAATACCCTAATCGTAATTTTATAGGTGTTGACATAAAAGGAGCTCGATTTTGGCGTGGTGCAAAAACAGCTATAGAAGAAGGATTGAATAACGTAGCATTCTTGAGAACTCAAATTGAGTTAGTAGAATATGCCTTTGGGAAAAATGAAATAGATGAGATATGGATAACATTCCCAGATCCTCAAATAAAATATAAGCGTACTAAGCATCGCATGACTAATCCAGAATTTTTAGCCAAGTATAAAAATATTTTAGTCGAAGGTGGATTTATAAATCTTAAAACAGATTCTGAGTTCATGCATGGATATACACTTGGGTTGTTGCAAGGACTAGGTGAGGACATAATATTTGCTCACCACGATATCTATACACATACAGAGGCGCCTGAAGAAGTCGTAAGTACCCAAACATTTTATGAAAAGCAGTATCTTGAGCAAGGTAAAGCAATTACCTACCTTAAATTTAGACTGCAGTAAATGATTACATTTTTACATTTTATTTTTGGCTTTTGTGTTGGTTTTATCGGTGTGATTCCACCAGGATTATTGAATCTCACAGCTGCCAAAATAAGTGTAAAACAAAGTAAACGTGCCGCAGTAGTATTTGCATTAGGTGCTGCAGTAGTCGTTATAGCACAAGTTTATGTAGGAGTGTTTTTTTCTAAATTACTCAATGATAATCCAGATATTCTATTAACTCTAGAGAAATTTGCAATAGCTGTATTTATAGCTCTTTCTATTTTCTTCTTTATAAAAGCAAGATTAGATAATTCACCCGATATACAGCCTGTAGATAAATCAGATATTAAATTATTTAGTCAGGGAATTATTTTATCTGCATTAAATATATTCCCTATACCTTTCTATATAGGTTTCAGTTCCTTTCTTGCAAGCCGTGGTTTGTTCACATTTGAATATCCTATGGCTCATTTATTTATTTTAGGAGCTTCTTTAGGTACCTTCATGATGCTTTTTGCCTACATCAAATATGTAAAGAAATTTGGTTTTGACAGTCAGACCTTTGCTCGTAATGTAAATTATATCTTATCCGCATTAACTATGGTAATCGCATTATTTACTTTAATACGCATTTATGAAGTCCTCTAATGATTTTTATAAACGTGTTTTTAAAGTTGTAAAACAAATTCCATATGGTCGTGTGACCAGTTACGGAGCGATCGCACGATACATAGGTGCGCCACGCAGTAGTAGGACAGTAGGGTATGCGATGAACGCCAGTCATGGCGAGCAAGACGTTCCGGCACAACGGGTTGTTAATCGTAATGGATTATTAACAGGTAAACATCATTTTCAAGGGACTAATCTCATGCAACAACTGTTAGAAAGTGAAGGTATAGTAGTTATAGACGATAAAGTTCAAAACTTTAAAAAAGTATACTGGGATCCTAATATAGAATTGCTTGCATTTAAAGAATAATACATGTAGTGTAGACTTCGCTTTCGCGAAAGCGTAAATCTTAACAACAGAATGTCAGTTTCTTATTTAGATTGCTTTTAATTAATTGTCTAGCTCCTTATCTTTGTAGCATTCTAAAGAAGCTATGAAAATAGAAAAACAACAAGTGATGAAGGCGCTAGAAACCATATCGGTTCCTGGTCATGGACAAAATATGGTAGAAAGCGGTGCAATTAAAAATGTACTTGTTTTTGGAGATGAGGTAGTGGTAGATGTCACTATTGATAATCCTAGCTTACAAGCTAAAAAGAAAACAGAGGTCTCTATATTACAAGCCATTCATAAAGAAGTTTATGAAAAAGCACAAATAAAGGTAAATCTTAAAGTAGAAGCTCCAGTTACTGAAAATAAAACTCCAGAAATTAAGGGTAAGCCTATTCCTGGGATTGATAATATAATTGCTGTAGCATCTGGTAAAGGTGGAGTAGGGAAATCTACTGTAACTGCAAACCTTGCCGTATCGCTAGCAAAAATGGGCTTTAAAGTAGGTCTTCTAGATGCAGATATCTATGGGCCTAGTGCAACAATAATGTTTGATGTTGTAAATGAAAAACCACTGTCTGTTAATGTAGATGGTAAATCTAAGATGAAACCGGTAGAAAGCTACGGAGTGAAAATCTTATCCATTGGGTTCTTTACTCAGCCTGATCAAGCTGTAGTATGGCGTGGACCTATGGCTGCAAAAGCATTAAATCAGATGATTTTTGATGCAGCATGGGGAGAATTAGATTTTTTAATAGTTGATTTGCCACCAGGTACAGGAGATATTCATCTTTCTATAATGCAATCGCTGCCTCTTACTGGTGCAGTTGTCGTCAGTACTCCTCAAAATGTTGCGCTAGCTGATGCACGTAAAGGTGTAGCGATGTTCCAGCAAGAGAGTATTAACGTACCTGTATTAGGTATTGTTGAAAATATGGCTTATTTCACACCACCAGAATTACCAGATCATAAATATCATATCTTTGGGAAAGATGGAGCAAAACATCTAGCAGAAGATTTAGGAGTTCCGTTTTTAGGAGAGTTACCATTACAACAAAGTATTAGAGAAGCTGGTGATATAGGGAGACCTGCCGCTTTGCAAGACGCTACAGAGATTGAAACAGCGTTTACTGAAATTACTAAAAACGTTGTAGAACAAACCGTGCGTCGCAATAGTGCGTTACCACCGACAAGAGCTATTGAGATAACTACAATGGCAGGATGTAGTGCTGTAAATAAATAATATCATGACAGGAACCGAACTTAGAACCGCTGTTGAAGCTGGACTAGAAGAAATTAGACCTTTTTTACAACGTGATGCCGGCGATATTGAGCTCGTTGATATTACTGAAGATAAATTTGTTACTGTCCGTTTGCTAGGTACATGTGTAGGTTGCCATGTAAATCAAATGACTTTAAAGTCTGGAGTGGAATTAACCATTAAAAAGCATGCGCCTCAAATAGAAAGTGTTATTGATATTTCTGGTCAGGATTTAAAAGAAGATTATAGAGATAATATTGAATTGTAAAATTCATCTAGTATAAAAAAAACCGATTCGTGAGAATCGGTTTTTTTTATGTAGTAAAATATCTTAGTAAAATTAAGAGAAAGCATTTTCTCCAGTAATATCTAAACCGGTAATTAGTAGGTGGATATCATGTGTTCCTTCATACGTGATGACACTTTCTAGGTTCATAGAGTGACGCATTATACTATACTCACCAGTGATACCCATACCACCTAACATTTGTCTCGCTTCTCTAGCAATATTAATAGCTATTTCCACATTATTACGTTTAGCCATAGATATTTGCGCGCTAGTCGCTTTACCTTGCTCGCGTAATACACCTAATCTCCATGCGAGTAGTTGTGCCTTAGTGATTTCGGTAATCATTTCAGCTAGTTTCTTTTGTTGTAGTTGAAAACCAGCAATAGGTTTTCCGAACTGGATTCGCTCTTTAGAGTATCTTAATGCCGTATCATAACAATCCATCGCCGCACCTATTGCACCCCATGCAATACCAAAACGTGCACTGTCAAGACAACTTAAAGGAGCACCTAGGCCACTACGGCCTGGTAAGATATTAGATTTAGGGATTTTTACATCTTGAAAAATCAATTCACCAGTTGCGCTAGCTCTTAATGACCATTTGTTATGTGTTTCTGGTGTTGTAAAGCCTTCCATGCCGCGCTCTACAAGAACCCCATGAATACGGTCGTTCTCATCTTTTGCCCATACAACAGCGACATCACAAAAAGGACTGTTGGATATCCATAATTTTGCTCCGTTGAGGATGATGTGATCACCGGCATCTTTAAAACGTGTCACCATTCCACCAGGATTTGATCCGTGATCTGGCTCAGTTAACCCAAAAGATCCCATAAATTCTCCACTAGCTAGCTTAGGCAAGAATTTCTTTTTTTGTTCTTCAGTTCCATATTTCCATATTGGATACATTACTAATGAAGATTGGACAGATGCTGTAGAGCGTACTCCACTATCACCACGTTCAATTTCTTGCATAATTAAACCATATGAAATCTGATCTAATCCAGCACCACCATATTCCTCAGGTATATATGGGCCAAAAGCGCCTATTGAAGCAAGTCCTGGTATAATACTCTTAGGGAATTTTGCTTCCTGTGCAGCTTGTTCAATTATAGGAGACACGTCACGTTTTACCCATGCACGAGCCGCATCACGTATCATTATATGTTCTTCAGTTAAAAGGTCGTCCAGGTTGTAATAATCTGGTGCTTCAAATAAGTCTGGTTTCATCGTTTCAATCGTTTGCGTAAATATACTTTTCTTAAGTCAGTTGCTCAAAGTGTTGCTTACATTTTTAAATAGAAATCCTTGACTAGATTAATGTAATCCTCTGTATACTTGTGTCTACTTATCTCGATAGTAATCACTTTGTGTTGTATGTCGCTTTCGCGAAAGCGTAGTTCCAGCAAACTTCTCTTTATAGGGCTAGAGTCTGTACCTTTTACATGAGTAATGCGTGAAGGGAATAGTTTATAGTGAGCAGCTATTTTTAGAAAATGATTTTCCCTGTCATAAGGTATAATACAGCTAAAAATACCATCATCATCCAGCAATTTATACACGCCATAGAGTAATTCTTCAAAAGGTAGTGCATCATCAAAGCGAGCTTGCTCTCTATTTCTTTCTATTGAAGAATCATTTTTAATGCTGCTAGAATCAAAAAAAGGTGGATTGCTTATAATTAAGTCGTAAGTGTCTTCAACTTCCTCAAAAAACTCTTGAAATGAGGCATGAAAGCAAAACATTCTATCGCTCCACGCAGCATTTTCAAAATTATTTGCTGCCTGTTCATAAGCGTCTTCGTCTAATTCAATAGCCTCTATTTGTGCACTGTGAAAGCGTTGTGCAAGCATTAAAGAAATAACGCCTGTACCTGTGCCTATGTCTAATATACTATAGGGGTTCTTGTCTTGACTTGCCCATGCGCCTAGTAAGACACCATCAGTGCCTATTTTTTGAGCGCAACTATCTTGAGCTACTTCAAATTCTTTGAATTTAAAAATGCTCATAAACTTCTATTCTGACAGTACATTTCTATAAGGCCATCGGGTGTTTCTACCGTGATGGTTTTAGTGTCACGATTTACTTCTTTGATAAAATCGTCGTTCATTGGTATTAAGATTTCTGTCCCGTTTTGATCCACCTCAAATAAGGCTTGAGATGTCGTATCGTTAACACCGGTAATAACACCTACTTCTCCATAATTGATATCAATCATATTATAATTGATAATCTCATGAAAATAAAATTTATTTCCTTTTAACGGTGGTAGGGCAGTGAGTGGTAAGTACAAGTCATGTTTCATCATTGCGTCTGCAGCAGGCTCATCATCGATATCCTCAAACTTTACTCTTAAAAGTAATGACTTGTGTAATTGACTAGACTCAATAAAAAATGGAACCAAGTTTTTACCGATTTCGATAAAAACTGATTCCATTTCTGTAAATAGCTCTGGTTCGTCAGTGTCTAATTTGACTAATAACTCACCTTTAAAGCTAAATTTATTAACTATTGTACCTACGTAAAAACAGTCTTTCTTACGCATGATAATAATTTATTCCTCTTCGCTAGATGCGTCTGCAGATTCTTCAGTAGCTTCTACAACTGGTGCGTTTGCAGCGATACGTGCTTCATTAACAGCTTTTTCGGCTGCAAAAGCTTTTGCAGCAGCTTCATCAGCATCTTTCTGTAAGCCACCTGCTTTTGCAGATATTTTAGCTTCTTTTTCAGATAACCAAGCGTTGAATTTTTCTTCCATTTGCTCTTCAGTAAATGCTCCTTTTTTAACACCACCTTTAAGGTGTTTTTTAAGCATTACACCTTTATATCCTAAAATTGCACGTGCAGTATCTGTAGGTTGTGCTCCATTTTCTAACCATTTTACAGCTCCATCAACATCTAGGTTGATTGTTGCTGGGTTAGTATTAGGATTATAAGTACCTATCTTATCTAGGTATTTACCATCTCTTTTTGAACGTGCGTCTGCTGCAACGATCCAATAGAATGGTTTTCCTTTCTTTCCGTGTCTCTGTAATCTAATTTTTACTGGCATATCATTAAAATTTGTGGGTGCCCGACCCGAGTTATTAATTTGAGTGTGCAAAAATATACTTATTTTAATAATGAGCAGCATATCTTTTATTTTTATTTACATTTGCTCAAACACATTTTTAAGAATGAGATTGATTAAACAGCTTTTTATTTATTCCCTTGCGCTATTTGCATTTACCGCTTGTGAAGACAATTTAGAGGATGATAACATCCCAGCAATCCAGGCCGTACGTAACGGTGAATTCTTCAAATCTACTCAAATGACTGCTGTGGCAAACGCAGATGGCTCAGTGACAATCACTGGTTTGAATAGAATTGAACAACTTCAATTGAATCTAGAGTCTGCAAACGCAGGTACTTATCCGTTAGGATCTGGATCACCTAATGAAGCTGTTTATACCTTTAATAATACAGATGTGTATTCAACTAATGAAGGTGCGGGAACAGGACAGGTAGTTTTATCTGCAGGTACTCCAGCAGGTACATTAACTGGGACATTTTCTTTTGTGAGTTACTTACCCTTAAATGCAGATTCTCTTTATATGCGTCAAGGAGTTATTTTTCAAGTACCATTTGGTAGTCCAATAGGTCCAGGTAGTAGTGCGACGACTAGTAGTCTTGCTGCAGATGTGGATGGTGTAGCTTTTACTCCAACTGTTATATCACCTATCAATGCAGGTGGTGCCATTGTTGTTAATGCTTCAAATGGTGCAAATTCTATCGTGTTGAACTTTCCTGATACCATCACAGTTGGAACCTATATGTTTGCTAGTTCTGGTATGTATACAGCTAGTTATATTTCTGGAGGAACACCTACACCAGCTATATCGGGTACATTAGATATTACCGCAGTAGATGCTGTGGCTGGATCTGTAACGGGTACGTTCTCATTTATGACTGGACCACCTAATGACTTTAATATTACAAACGGTGCTTTTACTGTCTTCTATTAATAGTAAAATTATGATATTAAAAAAGCCTCTTATTTAAGAGGCTTTTTTTGTGCGCTAATGTTTTAAATATATTTTTTTACCTGAGTAATCAATAATAGCTTTAGATTTTATTAAAAAGTCTGCGCCTAGTAAGCCATTAATACTACGCATACCTTCTGCCTTTAGAGCTTGATTGATAAAACTCATATCCATGGTAAGAAGGCTACAATCTTTATCGATCCATTTGCCTAGTTGCATTGTATTATGATGTGCGATTTGTGGGATTAATGAACCGCTAGCTGTGCCTATTTGTTGATGCATTGCTTCAGACTGCAGACTATATTTTTTTGATAAATCTTGATTGATACAAGTAGCGCTAGCGCCAGTGTCAATTATAAAGCGACCTGGCTGGTCATTGATTAAAGCTTTGGTTATTATATGACCGCTTTTTTTGGATAGTCTAATGGTGTGGGGTTGATAGCCTCGACCTTCTAGCGTTTTTTTAAGTGAAAACATATGTTGAGTTTGGGGTAAATATAATTACGCTTCCGCGAAAGCGTACTTCAAACAATCCTTTATTTTTGCAATATGATATTAACAGATACCCATACACATTTATACAGCGAGGCGTTCGATGATGATCAAGAAGAAATGATGAGTCGAGCTATAAAGGCTGGTGTCGAACGTTTTTTTGTACCAGCAATAGATTCGACTTATACGCCTGCAATGCTAGAGTTGAAAAAGAAGTATCCTGACCATGTACATTTAATGGCCGGTTTGCATCCTACACATGTAAAAGAGAATTACCTAGAAGAATTAGCTCACGTGCAAGAAATGTTGAATTCAGATTCTTTTGTAGCTGTAGGTGAGATAGGCATAGATTTATACTGGAGTGATGAGTTTAAGCTACAACAAATAGAGGCTTTTAAGACACAAATAGACTGGTCTATAGAGCGTCAGTTGCCCATTGCAATTCACTGTAGAGATGCCTTCAATGAGGTTTTTGAGGTGTTAGAATCCTATAGGGGAAGCACGCTTAATGGTATATTTCATTGTTTTACAGGAACATTAGAACAAGCCTTACTTGCTGTCGATTTAAAAATGAGTCTGGGAATAGGTGGTGTAGCGACTTTTAAAAATGGTAAGATTGATAAATTTATAAAAGAGATAGATTTAAAGCATATTGTTTTAGAAACAGATGCACCTTACTTAGCGCCGGTTCCTTATAGAGGTAAACGTAATGAAAGTGCTTATGTGGCGCTGGTAGCACAAAAACTTGCAGAAATATATGATACAAGCATAGAGCATGTCGCGCAAGTAACAACCTTAAATTCTACTAAAATCTTCGGTGTGTAAGTGTTGAGATACTTACATTTACAGCCCGTAACTTAACAACAATATATTGGCTCAATTTGACGACATAAGATTTTTTAATGATGCCGAGGTGAATATAGCGCTTCAGAGTGCAGTGCGTCACCCTATGATTAAAACTTTATTTCAGTATACGTTTCCAGATACGCCTTATGAAGAAGTAAAGGAGATTGTGTTGAAATGTAAGTCGATTAATGATTTTCAAAGAGATGTCATTAGAGAGTCTGTCATGCGAATTTTAAAGGAAAGTTCTGCAGGATTAACGACTTCAGGTTTTGAAAATTTAGAAAAAGACCAGCCTTATCTATATATCTCTAATCATAGGGATATTATATTGGATACTTGTTTGCTTAATGTGAAGTTGTTTGATCACGATTTGATTAGGACAGCTAGTGCTATAGGTGATAATTTAGTACAACGTCCTTTTGTGAATGCTCTTAGCAAGTTAACTCGTAATTTTATTGTTAAAAGAGGTGTCGGTCCTAGAGAGACTTTATTAAGTAGTAAAAAGTTAAGTGAGTATATAAAAACTTTACTTCAAGAAGAAAACCGTAGTGTATGGATTGCTCAAAGACAAGGCCGTACTAAGGATGGTAATGATATAACAGAGCAAGGAGTTCTTAAAATGATAGGTCTAGCTGCTGGTAAGTTGCCAGTGCATGAATATCTCAATAATTTAAAGATAGTCCCTGTAAGTATTTCATATGAATATGATCCTACAGATATTCTTAAGGTTCCAGAATTGCTTGCTAAGGCTGCAGAGGAGGAATATATAAAGTCAGAAAATGAAGATTTTAACAGCATTCTTAAAGGAGCATTAGGGCAGAAAAAGCATATTCATATAGCTGCTGGGAAACCTCAGGTATTTACTAATGAAACTGCTGCAGGTACAAATCAAGTCTTACAGCAAGTTGTTAGCCAGCTTAATGACACCATTCAATCTAATTATAAATTATGGCCTACTAATTATGTGGCCTATGACTTAGTTTCCAACAAAAAGAAATATAATAAGCATTACACTGATTTGGATCTTGCTTACTTTGAACGTCGTTTACGCCTAAGAGTTAATATAGAAGATGAAAAAGCAGTAGAGAGTTTCTTAATGATGTATGCAAGACCTGTTTTTAATAAAGAAAAGATAGCTGTTGTTGATGAAGCCTAAGATTTTACTTATTTACACTGGTGGAACCATCGGTATGATAAAGGATCCTGAAACAGGTGCGTTGCGCTCGTTTGATTTTACTCAACTCTTGATTCATATACCGGAATTAAAGCATCTGGATTGTGAGATTGAGACGACTTCATTTAAAGATCCTATCGATTCATCAGATATGGATGTCAATTACTGGAAAGTATTAGGTGATATTATTAATGCAAATTATGACAATTATAATGGATTTGTCGTGTTGCATGGTAGTGATACGATGTCACATACTGGTAGTGCGCTTAGTTTTATGTTTGAGAACCTGACTAAGCCAATAATTTTAACTGGATCTCAATTGCCTATAGGTGATTTGCGTACAGATGCTAAAGAGAATCTTATAACTAGTATTCAATTAGCTAGTGAATGGGAGAATAATGAGCCAATTATTAAAGAGGTTTGTGTCTATTTTGAATATCAATTGTATAGAGCAAACCGAACTGCAAAAATGAATGCAGAGCATTTTGAAGCATTCAGCTCTCCAAATTATCCACCTTTAGCGATTAGTGGCGTTCATTTAAATATCGACAAGCAATTGTTATGGAAAGGTGGTTTTGATCGCGTGTCAATGGCTAAAAAGGATTCCTTAGAATTAAGTCCGCTTAAAATGATATACAGACCAGAGATGGATTCAAAAGTCGTCGTATTAAAATTGTTTCCTGGCATTACTAAAGAAGTAGTGAATGCTATTTGTCAAATAGATGGATTGCGTGGTATGATCTTAGAAACTTATGGTAGTGGGAATGCGCCAACTTCTAAGTGGTTTATTGAGGCTTTAAAAGATGCGCTATCCAGAAATGTTAGAATTGTTAACGTTACTCAATGTCGTGGTGGAGCTGTAGATATGGGTAAGTATGAAACAAGTGTAGCTTTGAAAAAACTGGGTATGGTGTCTGGATTTGATATAACTACTGAGGCGGCACTAGCAAAAATGATGTATTTGTTATCATATATGCCTGAAACCGGTAATTTTAAAAAATATTTTGAGACTTCATTAAGAGGAGAGATAAGTGTGTAAAAATACTTGTGATGAGGTTAATTTTTTGTAATCTTGTCGACCATTTAGAGAGGTGGCCGAGTGGTCGAAGGCGCACGCCTGGAAAGCGTGTAAACGGCAACGTTTCGAGGGTTCGAATCCCTTCCTCTCTGCTATAACCTTTCACTCGTATTTAGTGTGAAAGGTTTTTTTATACCCAATTGGGCCAATGTTATTGCCTTTTTAGCGTTATTTACTTTATAATTAAGTAGGATTTCTAAAGATTTCTTTACTCAGAAAAGAGTTATTTTGCTGTTATTCAGAAGTTATACTTGTTAATTATTAATAATTAACATTGGTATAATAATAGAAGTTCTGTTTTTTGAGAGATAAATTATATATTTACCCCTTGACTCGAAAATTCAAATAAATCAATAAATCTTAAAATGAAACGATCACTTTCAATTTTGTTCATGGCTGTAGTAATGATGTTAGGTCTATCTACAACTGCAAACGCTAGCACAACTGCAACTACAACTAGCGCAATTACAACTATTATTTCTCAAGATGACGATGCTTCGGCAAATGTTACAGAAGAAATCACATTCCACCAAGAGCTTAAAAAGCGTTTTATAGAAGGTGGTCCAGTATTCATGTCATTTGTATTGATATGTCTTATTTTAGGTTTAGCAATCGCTATTGAAAGAATTATTTACTTAAATCTTTCTACTACTAACTCTAAGAAATTAGCAGCACAAGTAGAAGACGCTCTTAAGAGTGGTGGTGTTGAAGCGGCTAAAGAGGTTTGTAGAAATACAAAAGGACCTGTGGCTTCTATCTACTATCAAGGTCTTGATAGAGCAGACGAAAGTGTTGAAGCAGCAGAGAAGGCTGTTGTAGCTTATGGTGGTGTTCAAATGGGACAGTTAGAGAAAAATGTATCATGGGTATCTTTATTTATCGCTCTTGCACCAATGCTTGGTTTCATGGGAACGGTATTAGGTATGATTGATGCTTTTGATAATATCCAGTCTGCTGGAGCAATGGAGCCTGCACTTGTAGCTGGTGGTATTAAAGTAGCACTACTTACAACTGTATTTGGTCTTATCGTAGCGATTATACTTCAAATCTTTTATAATTATATCGTAGCTAAAATCGATAGTATTGTAAACGATATGGAAGATGCCTCTATCACACTTATCGATATTCTTGTAGACTACAAGAATGGAAAGCTGTAATTAACTCATTAAACCAGATTTAAATCATGGTATTACATAAAGTATTTAAATATCTAGCGCTTTTGCTGTGTGTTATCGCAGCTGGTTTCTTTCTTTATACTATTTCAGTAGGAGATGAAGCTATCCAAGCAGAGGCAGCAGATTTAACAAACAATGGTGCGTTGCAAAATGCGACACTGGCACCGATGATGTATCTAGCATATGCAGTGATGGCTATTACTGTAGGTTTAGTTTTATTCTTTGTATTAAAAGGAATTTTCAGTAGCCCAGCCGTATTAAAGCGTTCTTTAATCTCAGTTGGTATACTTGTTGCTATCTGTTTAATAGCATATTTTGGTTTTGCAGATGATGCGGTAACTGATCCTGGTACAGGACAATTAGTAATGTTAGATGAAGGAGAGCCACTTACAGCAGATACTTCTAAATTAGTAGGAGCTTCTATCTATACTTTCTATATCGTCGCTGTTCTTGCAGTAGGTTCAATTTTATGGACTGGAGTAAGTAAATTATTAAATAGATAAATTATGGCTAGAAGAGCAGCACCTGAGGTAAATGCAGGATCCATGGCAGATATTGCCTTCCTACTTTTGATTTTCTTCTTAGTAACTACTACTATTGAAGTTGATAGTGGGATTGTAAGTAAGCTGCCGCCAGAAGCACCAGATACTCCACCACCACCTGTTAAGAAAAAGAATATTTTTCAGGTTTTGGTGAATAAGGATAATCAACTACTAGTTGAAGAAGAGTTAATGGAATTAAAGGATTTAACCGATGCTGCCGTAGCGTTTATTGATAATGGTGGTGGCGAAGGTAAAAGTGGATGTGCTTATTGTGAGGGCGAAAGAAGTCCAGAGTCATCTGATAATCCTAAAAAAGCTATTGTATCACTAGTTAATGATAGACAAGCAACTTACGACTACTACATTACTGTAACTAATGAGTTAGTAAGAGCTTATACAATACTTAGAAACCGCGCAGCAACGCAACGTTATGGAGAGACTTATGAGTCTATGTATGCGAGATATAAGGATACACAAGAAGCAGATAAGGAGACTCCAGAGTATTTAGAGTTAGAGAAAAGATTAGACGTCATAAGAGAGCTTTATCCAAGAAATCTTTCTGAGGCAGAACCACAAGTAGCAGGATAATTATGTCAAAGTTTAATAAGAAAAAGAGTGGTGATTTACCACCAGTGTCGACAGCATCTTTACCAGATATTGTATTTATGCTTTTATTTTTCTTCATGGTTGCAACGGTGATGAGAGATGATGAGATGCTTGTAGAAAATCAATTGCCAGCTGCTAATCAAGTAGAGAAGTTAGAGGATAAGAATAAACTGGTTAATATCTATATAGGTAAACCAGGCGTTAATTATCAAAAAACTTTTGGTACTAGTGATGTAGTGCAATTAGGAGATAAAATTTCTAGAGTAGATGATGTTTATAATTACGTTAATACTAAGAGATCAGCAATGCCTGAGAACTTACAAGATCAGATGATGGTATCTTTAAAAGTAGACCGTAACGCAAAAGTCGGTGTTCTTACAGATGTTAAGCAAGAATTAAGAAAAGCACAAGCTCTTAAAATTACTTATACTTCTAATCAAGGAGATCCTATGAACAACATCAAGAGAAGGTAATACTTTCCTTTTTTATATTTAGAAGCCGTTTCTTATGAAACGGCTTTTTTTATACAGCGACGTTTCAAATTCATATCTTTACTTTATGAAACGACTTTTGATTTTTTTAGGTCTTCTAGCGACCTTTTCTTGCTATGCACAAGGCAATGATGATGCTAAAAATGAAAATGCAATCCTTAGGGTTGTTGATTCAATGTATAGAGAAGATCAATTTTACATAGGCTTATCTTTTAATCTTATCAATAATGAGCCTGATGACTTTACTCAAAATGGTTTTTCTGGTGGTTTGCATCTTGGTTTTATTAGAGATATGCCTATAAATAAGCAGCGTAATAAAGCTATTGGTATAGGAATAGGCTTGTCTACTAATACTTATAATTCTAATCTTTTTATAGGTGAAGATGAATTGGGTAACTCTATCTATTCTATTATAGATTCTGATGTAGATTATAAATCAAATAGATTAAATACTAATCTTATTGAAATGCCCATTCAATTTAGATGGAGGACGTCAACACCTACTAAGTATAATTTTTGGCGTGTATATACCGGAATTAAGTTAGGTTATATCTATTATTATAAAGCTCGATTTGAACAGTCTAATAATACGGTCATTCAAACTAGTATACCAGAACTGAATAAATTCAGATATTCTGCAACACTAACATTAGGAAATGGTAGTTTTAACGCATTTGTTCAATATAATTTAAATACCTTATTTGATAAAAATGCGCAGATTGATGGAGAGTCAGTTAACTTACAACCTATTAAATTTGGTATTGAATTTTATCTATTATAAAAAGTAGATGCCAGTCATGATTTGTGCTATTAATCCTGTAAAAAAGCCAAATAATAATTCATGATTTTTATGGGCCTTCATGGATAGTCTAGAGGTAGCTGTTAATCCTGCAAGAACAAATAGTATAGCAATAGAGAATACAGAAGGTGATTCAATACTAGCATGAAGCATTAAAGCAAATCCTATCGTGCCGCCTAAGGCCATCATATGTAGACTTAACTTATAGTTAATAATCGCCATAATGAATGCTACAGTTGTCGCTATCAATACACCAACAAAAAAATAATAAAGAGGTAAATCTGTTAAATCATTAAAACCACCTCTTATTAATATAAGTAATAATATTGCGTATGCAGCGAGTGGTGTGCGCCGTTCTTTAATATGTGGTAAGTGTATGCTCTTAACGACTCCTAATAGCTTTAAAATGGCAAAAATAAGCATGGGAAGTACTGCTGTAAGAACTAGAATTAAATACATCTTCAATTCTATGATCGTGCCGTCTGTAAAAGAAACATTTAAAAAATACCATAAAGCAACTAATGCAGGAACAAATAAAGGGTTTGCTAGATAACTCCAGAACCTTAAAAAAACTTTCATGATGGGATATTAAATTTCCTTGCGCAGCCTTGCTACAGGAATATCTAGTTGTTCTCTATATTTTGCAACAGTACGTCTTGCAATTGGGTATCCTTTTTCCTTTAGTAATTCGGCAAGTTTTTGGTCTGTTAGTGGCTTTCTTTTACTTTCTTCACCAATCACTGTTTCTAAAATCTTTTTAATTTCTCTCGTAGAAACTTCTTCTCCGTCAGAATTTGTCATCGATTCAGAAAAGAATTCTTTAATCAATTTAGTCCCATAAGGAGTGTCCACATATTTAGAATTTGCAACACGGGAAACTGTAGATACATCCATTCCTATTTCGTCTGCGATATCTTTAAGTATCATAGGTCTTAGATTACGCTCGTCACCTGTTAGGAAATATTCTTTCTGATAATACATAATGGACGACATAGTCATAAACAGTGTCTCTTGACGCTGTTTAATAGCTTCAATAAACCATTTTGCACCATCTAGTTTTTGTTTAATAAACATTACGGCGTCTTTTTGAGACTTACTTTTTTCTTTTGCCTCTTTGTAGCCTTTCAACATATTAGAGTAATCTCTAGAAACATGTAATTCTGGTGCGTTACGACCATTTAAAGTGAGTTCTAATTCACCATCTTTAATACGTATCGTAAAGTCTGGAACAACCTGTTCCACCATTCTAGTACTACCACCTGCATAGGCACTACCTGGTTTTGGATTTAAATGTTCTATTTCTTCAATTGCATCACGCAATTCATCCTCATCAATGTGATATTTTTCTAGTATTTTTTTATAATGTTTTTTACTAAATGCGTCAAAAGATTCACCGACTAACTTCATGGCTAGCTCTGTGCTGTCGTTATGACGCTTTCGCGAAAGCTGGATTAATAAACACTCTTGTAAATCACGTGCACCTACACCTGCAGGATCTAACTGCTGTACCACTTTTAAAACCTGTTCAACTTCGGCCACATCAGTATAGATATTCATAGTAAAAGCGAGATCGTCAGCGATATCTTCCATTGATCTACGGATGTAACCACTATTATCAATGCTTCCAACTAAAAATTGTGCGATGCCGTAATGTTGCTCGCTCAACCTTCTAGTGTTTAATTGTTCAATTAAGGATTGAGTAAAAGAGGTGCCAGATGCATATGGAATGCTTTTCTCATCGTCGTCAGCACTGTAGTTATTTGCTTGAGTACGATATTCAGGAATGTCATCGTCGCTCAAATATTCATCAACATTGATTTCTGCTTCCATCGTGTCATTCTCATCTCCATATTCGTCTTGGTTAGAGAATTCATCAAAATCATCATCTAGACTGTCTTTGCCATCATCTAATGCAGGATTCTCTTCTAACTCTTGTTTAACGCGTTGCTCAAATGCCTGAGTAGGCAATTGAATCAACTTCATCAACTGGATTTGTTGAGGAGAAAGCTTTTGTGATAGCTTGAAATTTAACGACTGTCTAAGCATGAGTTTATTAATTACCTAGTAAAAATAATAAAAGCCTTATTTATAATAGCGGTTTGTTTCCTAAATATAAACTAATACTCAAGTAGAAACTTTAATAAAAAATAAAATCCCAAAAACATCATATGTTTTTGGGATTTATATTGTGTAAAAGAGTCTAGGTTAAAACTCTGCATTACCTGGTGTGCGTGGATAAGGTATTACATCTCTAATATTGCTCATACCAGTAACAAACATCACTAGTCTTTCAAATCCTAGTCCAAAACCACTATGGGTAACACTTCCAAATTTGCGAGTTTCTAGATACCACCATAATTCTTCTTCAGGAATACCCATGGTATCCATCTTCTCTTTAAGTACATCATAGCGTTCTTCTCGTTGTGATCCACCTATTATTTCACCTATACCTGGAAATAAAATATCCATCGCTCTTACCGTTTCACGACCTTCACTGTCTGGATCATTCAATCTCATGTAAAAAGCTTTAATATCTGCCGGATAGTCAAATAAGATGACTGGACATTCAAAGTGCTTTTCAACAAGGTAGCGTTCATGTTCGCTCTGTAAGTCTGCGCCCCATTCTTCAATAAGATACTTGAACTTCTTTTTCTTATTAGGTTTAGAACTCTTTAAAATATCAATGGCTTCAGTATAGGAAACACGTTTAAAATTATTTTTAAGAATAAACTCTAATTTTTTACGTAATTCCATTGGACTACGTTCAGCTTGTGGTTTACTCTTGTCTTCCTGTATCAGTCTATTTTCTAAAAACTCTAGGTCGTCTTTACAGTTGTCAATAGTATATTTTACTACAGATTTAATAAAGTCTTCAGACAGATCCATGTTGGCATCTAGGTCATTAAATGCCACTTCAGGTTCAATCATCCAAAATTCTGCAAGATGACGTGAAGTATTTGAATTCTCAGCTCTGAATGTAGGGCCAAACGTGTAAACCTGGCCTAGTCCCATTGCATACGTTTCAGCTTCTAGTTGTCCTGATACTGTAAGGTTAGATTCTTTTTCAAAGAAGTCTTGCTTATAATCGATGTTACCTTCTTCATCTAATGGCGGATTTTTAGGGTCTAATGTTGAAAGACGAAACATTTCTCCTGCACCTTCTGCATCACTACCAGTTATGATAGGTGTATGTGCCTGGTAAAATCCGTTTTCTTGAAAGTACTTATGCACCGCAAAAGATAGTGCTGCTCGCACTCTCATTACAGCACCAAAAGTATTTGTACGAACTCTTAAATGTGCTTGTTCACGTAATGTTTCTAGTTTATGACGCTTAGGTGATAAGATAGTTTTAGCAACTTCTTCACGATCTGCGGTACCTAGTATTTTTATAGTAGTCGCTTGCAGTTCTACACGTTGACCGCTACCAGCACTTTCAACCAGAGTTCCTGTAACGGCAACAGCTGCGGCAACGTTAATTTGATCTAATAAATCTTCATCATGGTTATCTGGTTCAATAACACATTGTAGATTATGTATGGTAGAGCCATCGTTAAGAGCAATAAATCGCTGGTTTCTAAAACTACGTACCCAACCTTTTACAGTTATTTCCTGCATGCTAGGTTCTGCTTGTAATAACGTGGCAATTCTTTGATGTTGCATTCTCAGTTTTTTAAGAACAGCAAATATAATTTTTATGACATGGAATGCCAATGATTATAATGGGATTGTTGTGATAATGCTTACGCGAAAGCGAATTTATTCAGACTCTTGATCATCATCACCATCTTTATGGATGATAGGAATAGGAAGCTTTTTAAAAGTACGCTCGTTTGCAATGCTGCGTTCAAGAGATAAGAGCATACTAGGTAATAGTAATAAATTAGAAAGCATGGCAAATAATAACGTTGCGCTTACTAACGCTCCTAGTGCTACTGTTCCACCAAAGCTAGAAATCGTAAATGTAGAAAACCCAAAGAATAAAACGATAGAAGTGTAAAACATGCTTACACCAGTTTCACGTAATGCCGCATAAACAGATTTTTTTACTCTCCATTTATTAGCTATTAATTCTTGTCTATACTTTGCTAGAAAGTGAATCGTATCATCTACAGATATTCCAAATGCTATCGAAAACACTAAAATTGTGGAAGGTTTTATTGGAACACCTAAATAGCCCATAAGTCCTGCTGTAATAATTAATGGTAAAATATTAGGTACTAGCGAGACTAGAATCATGCGTACAGACTTAAACATCCAGGCCATAAAGAGAGCAATAAGGATAATGGCAAGGGTAAGTGATATGATTAAATTATTAATCAGGTAATTCGTTCCTTTTTGAAACACTAGTGCTTTACCAGTTAATAAAACTTCATACTTCTCCTCAGGGAAAACCTTAGCAATTTCATCACGTAAATCTTCTTCTACACGTTCCATGCGATCTGTTCCCATGTCTTTCATAAACGTCGTTATGCGTGCATACTGGCCTGTACTATCTACATAGCTTTTCATAAGCATGGCGTCACCACCGCTATCATCCAATAGGGTAGAAATACCAACGCGTTCATAGGTAGTTGGTAGGTCATAAAATTCTGGGTCACCACCATAAAATGCCTGTTTAGTATATTTAACGATGCTTACAATAGACATAGGTCTGGAAAGCTCAGGAGTTTCAATGATATGGGCCTCTAATTCATCTAATTTTTTAAGTGTTTTTGCTTTAGAAACACCTTTCTTACTTTTAGTATTAACAACTATTTCTAATGGCATAATACCATCAAAACTTTCCTCAAAGAATTTAATGTCTTTGTAAAACTGCATGGATTTAGGCATGTCTTCAATAAGACTTCCAGATACCCTAATTTGATACATTCCTATTATGGAAATCACTAATACTATAAGGCTGGTAATATAAATGGCAATACGGTTTTCTTTTACCATACGCTCTGTCCAATCTACAAAAGTACCTATCCAGCGTTTTCTTAAATGTTCTAGATGTCGATCTTTAGGTACTGGTAAATAGCTGTAAATGATTGGTATTATCATTAAGCTTAAAAGAAATATAGAAACAATACATATAGATGCTACAATTCCAAATTCACTAAGTAAAGTACTGTCAGTAAAGATAAATGTGGCAAATCCACTCGCCGTGGTTAAGTTAGTCATTAAAGTAGCATTACCTACTTTAGTAATAACACGTTGAAGGGATTTTGCCTGGTTCCCATGTTCTTTAATCTCTTGTTGGTATTTGTTGATAAGGAAAATACAATTAGGTATACCTATCACAATGATTAATGGAGGAATAAGGGCTGTTAAAACTGTAATTTCATAATTAAGTAATCCTAAAAATCCAAAAGCCCACATCACGCCTATAATTACCGTTATTATAGAAATAAAAGTAGCTCTCCAAGATCTGAAAAAGAAAAAGAAAATTGCTGAAGTAATCAATAAGGCGGCTAGTAAAAACATGCCTATCTCATCTACTATATTCTGTGAATTTAAAGTTCTGATATATGGCATACCAGAAACCCTTAATTCACTAAGTCCGTGATTTTCTTTATAATCTTTAATTAATGGATTGAATTTTTCAAGTACAAACTCTTTTCTAACAGAGCTGTTAACAATGTCTTTTTTAATATAAATCGCTGTTCTTATAACAGAATCTTTTTCGCTAAAAATAAGATTACGATAAAATGGTAATTGACCAAAAAGCTTATCCTTGAAGATCTCTAATTCTTTCTTAGACTTTAAAGTTGATTGAGATAAGGGCTCAATAATAAATTTAGAGGCGTCTTCAGATTTTTTAAGAACAGGTAAGTTTGAAGTGGAGAGGACAAGCTCAATTTCATCATATTTTTCAATAGAGTCAGCAAGTGCATTCCATGCGTTAAATTCTCCAAATGTTTGAAGGTCACTATTCTTAATTCCTAAAATTATTAAGTTCCCTTCTTCACCAAATTTTTCTAGAAATTGTTTGTATTCTTGATTTACGGGATGGTTATCAGGTAATAGATTAGCTTCAGAATGTGTGAAGCGCATATTACTCCATTGACTAGCGAGACCTATGGTGGCTAGAATGATTAGGCCTAATAGAATCTCACGATTACGCAATATGATTCTTGCGATGCCATTCCAAAACGAAAAACTAAATAACTTTTGCATAGTCCTTTAACAGGGCTGCAAAGGTAGCTTTTAATGGTAGTTTAAATGAATTTTTGAGACTAGGAATTTTAAATTTCTAAGTAGAATGTGAATTTTAGTGCGAGGTTGTCAGAAAATTGCGGCAAATGATATGCACCATATCTATAAGTTGCGCTTATTCCAAAGCCATAAATTAATTTATTGATTTCAATACCAGACTCTGTATATCCTTTACTAAGTCTATTAAAGTCAATGTTAAGATGATCGCCTTTATCATTAAAGTCTCCTATGGCATATCGAGAGGTGATCACAAGTTCTGGGTTGAGCCATGAAGCTATGTGAAATGGAGCAAAATTGTGTCGCATTTGTAAAGTGGCAATGCGATCAGAGAAAAACTCATTAAAGTACATGGTTTCAAAACTATTTCTACCTGCTACAGAGAAACGTTGCAACAATTCATCTTTTGTTGGTGAATTAGGATACGCGTGAAAAAGATGGCTTAACGGGACATCACCGGTTGCATAATGACCTTCTAGAGAAAATGCTGTTTTAGATCCGTTAAGTCGATTAATTGTATAAGAAGCTTTACCAGAAAATTTTAAATAATTAAAATCACTGTTCATAAAACCTTGGATTCCTTTAGTAATTTGACCACTTAAAATAGGATAACCCTTAGTCGTCTCTTGGTATCCTTTAGGGGTTTTCATAAACTCACTTTTTGGACTCCATCGAGCTGCAATTGTAGCCTCAGATAAAACATAGTTTATAAATGGATTCCCATCGGGCGCAAATACATAGTTAGTGGTTTGAGAAATTTGCTTTCGCGAAAGCGAGATTTCACTAATGACAGAAGGAAACAAACGCTGTTGCAATGAAACGCCATATTCTTTATAAAGATAAAATGTCGGGATATTGATTAATCTAGGTTCAAATAAAGAATAGACTCTGGCATCAGTTAAGAAACGTGCACCAGCAAATTCATTAATGTCATCAGTTTTATATGCGCTGATCCAAGTGTTGTTTTCTTCACTAATTCTATATCCTAAAGTGATATTGTGTTTAAAAACTTTATCATTAGTACCATATGCTCCATAGCCGCTTACACGCCATTTCTCAGAAAATTTATCGTTAGTTGTTCCTCCTGCACCTAATCTAAAGGCTTCATACTCATTAAATTTTATGAGGTACTTCAAATCAATGTCAAAAAAGCCAACTGGATAATAGCCTACTTTGAATTTTTCTATCACTTCTAATTTCCGTGTGACTTTCTCAGCAAGTACGATACTATCTAACTGCATGAAATTTGCGAGTTCTTGCGTTGTAAATGGTTCTTCATTTCTATAGGTGTCCCAGTAACTAAGCGGTTTGTGAATGGAGCTTTGAGGTATTTCTATAGAAACGCCTTTCTGGCCAAAGTTTACCTTACGATTTGTTTTAAAATCTTTTTGATACCTTTTCATGATAAGATAAAGTTCCTCGGTGTTCTCATCGATTTCCTCTTGCTTTCGTGTACCTACTTCAAAGCGACCACCAAAAAGTTCTATTTCTTTTATATTGTTTGTTTTTTTAATAAACAATTCACTGTAAGAACCATACCATAGGTGATGCAATGAGTCATAGGTAAAATTGTGTTTAGTCTCCACTCTTAGATCTTTATAGACATTGTATCCTGCTTTTGCAATAGCTTTTGTTTCTTGATCTATATAAAGGGTTCCCGATAGAGTAGAAGTAGAGGTTTCAATAGGAGCAAAACCAATTATGTTGACTTTTCTGTTTTCTATCAGTGTGTCTCCTATTGTTTCATAATTGTAACTGTTAAGTCCACTATCAGAAATAGGATTGATATAATGTTGATCAAATACAACATAGGTATCTTGATATAAATTACGCGACTGAAAATTAATATTGTAAATAGGATATACAGGTGACTCAAAACCTGGCATGAAAGCAGCTGTTATGAGTTCTTTATACCCTTGTGTTTGATCATTAACAATATTTGAAGTTTTTTCAGAAAGAAAGACACCTGTTTTAAGTAACGTACGTCTTAATTCTGTTTTTTTATAACCAGGTCCTGTTATAGCTTCTGGATTACCGGCAATTTTAAGATTTTCATAGCTGTCATATTGGAATGTATTTAAAGCTTTTAAGGGGTTATTTAATTCCTTATGGTCTATGCAAGCTTTAATTATTTCTAATGCAGGAGTAACGTCTTTCTGGGCATTAACTAAAATGCCTAAAAAAAATATGATATAGAAAGGCCAGTACCTCATGGAAACATTTATAGAGTATGTGTGAAAGTATACTTATTAACGATAAATGTACAAGAAGCATATGCTCTCGTAAAGAATCTTATCACTTATTTCTAATAAATTTAATCAAAAAAAACGCCAGCGATAAGGCCGGCGTTTATATGGTAAGTGTTATAAATTAAACCTTCATGATTTCTGCTTCTTTTACCGCTACTATTTTATCAATCTTAGCAATATAAGAATTCGTTAGTTCTTGTACTTCTTCTTCAGAGGACTTTAATAAATCTTCTGAAAGGCCTAATTTTTTCAAGTCGTTCATAGCTGTTTTGCGATCATTACGCACACCTATTTTTGCTTCTTCACCTTCACTTTTAGATTGTTTGGCTAGATCTATACGTCTTTCTTCAGTTAAAGCAGGTACGTTAATGATTACACTTTCTCCGTTATTCATAGGATTTAAACCTAGGTTAGCATACATGATACCTTTTTCAATCTCAGTAATCATGCCTTTTTCCCATGGGGTTACGGTAATTGTTCTAGCATCAGGAGCAGCTACATTTGCTACTTGTCCTAATGGTGTCTGGCTACCATAATAGTCTACAAATACACTTCCTAGCATCGCAGGACTAGCTTTACCAGCACGGATATTTAATAATTGCTTTTCAAGGTGGACAATGGCAGAATCCATTCCTTCCTTACAAGCATCTATAACAAGTTCTAATTCTTCATTCATAGCTCAAATTTATACTTAACGGTTAGCAAATATATTGCCACTATTTATAATTGTACTCTGGTTCCTATATTTTCTCCACTTAAAACCTTCATTAAATTACCTTTTTTATTCATATCGAACACTATAATAGGTAATTCATTTTCTTGACTTAAAGTAAATGCAGTGGTGTCCATTACTTTCAGACCTTTGCGTAAGACATCATCAAAACTTATGAAGTCGAATTTAGTTGCGTTAGTGTCTTTTTCAGGATCTGCGGTGTAGATTCCATCCACACGAGTGCCTTTTAGAATTACATCTGCCTCAATTTCTATCGCTCTTAAAACAGCAGCACTATCCGTTGTGAAATATGGATTTCCTGTTCCTCCACCAAAAATTACAACACGTCCTTTATCTAAGTGTCTCATGGCTTTGCGACGGATAAATGGTTCTGCCACTTCATTAATTTTAACAGCAGACTGTAGTCTGGTTGGGATACCAGCATCTTCTAAAGCACTTTGTAAGGCAAGACCGTTAATAACCGTTGCTAACATACCCATATGATCTCCTTGCACGCGATCCATTCCAGCGCTAGCACCAGCGACACCTCTAAAGATGTTACCACCGCCTATAACGATTGCTACTTCTATTCCTTTTTCAATTGCTTTTTTGATCTCTTGAGCATATTCAGATAGACGTTCTGGATCGATACCATACTGTCTATTTCCCATTAATGCTTCTCCGCTTAGTTTAAGAAGGATTCGATTGTATTTCATAAGGTGTGTCTGAGGTTGTGCAAATATAATAGAATTACCTATTGATTAAGAATATGATTTTATACTTCTAAAAGATGGATCACATGATTATCTAGGTAAGGTGAGTTTATATAATTCTCCTGGTACTTTTGCTTCATCATCACCTAGTTTTACATTTACTGCTTCACTCGTTAAATAGTATACATCATTGCCTTTATGATTTTTTCCATAATAAGCTATTGCTTCAATTTGTGCTCCATCAATAGGTAGTTCCAACTTTTTAATGAGTTCAAAATGACCGTTTGAATATTTAAGCTGTATAATAAACGGCTGTAGACTTTGATTGTAACCACATAATATGACTGTATCAGAATTATTATAAGTGGCATCAGTGATAAGGCCCTTGGTATTAATGATTTGGTGGTGATCTAATACAGCGTCTTGATATAAAGGTAATTGATATATTGAAGTGGTGTAGTTGATCCAGTCTTTAGTAAAAAGATAGAGTGATTCATTGATAACTATTATAGCTTCAGCATCATAAGAATGTTTTTGATTACGAGCATTAAAATTCTCTTGTGTAGAGTATGTTATGTTTGAGATGTCTCTATCTATTTCCTTTTGCCATATACCGTTTTTAATTATATTATATATTTTTAAGTCTTTACGGTCGCCTCTATTATTTCCTATATCTGCAATATGGATGGCCTTGTTAGATTCTGCAATTGCTTCCCAATCATAATTAGTAAGATAACTATACTTGACATAGTTAGTAATTGTTCCAGTTGTATCTAATTCGTATAGTATTGGCATGTTTCCAGAATCGTTATGAGTTATTAGTTTGCCATTAATAACGATTAACCCAGAACTTTCATTAATAGAAGTTGGTAAGACACATATCTTTTCAAATGTAAAATTTGCATTTTTATTCTTAGGTAAATTTGCACAGCTTGATATAACAAGTATGAGGGGCAATAGGTATTTGAACATGTATAATTGTTATAATATGAAATTCAATATTTTCGCTTTCGCGAAAGCAAAATTTAATTTATAAAAAAAAATCCCATCTAGATCAAATCTAGATGGGATTTATATACTTCTATACTATTACTATTAAGCGATAGAAACTCTTTTGAAACCAACAACGCTAGCATCTTTAGATTCTACATATTGAGCAACAGTTTTACTGTCATCCATGATAAAATCTTGATCTAGTAAAGCAAGTTCTTTGTCTAAAGAAACGTTATCAGAAATGAAACGTTCAATTTTACCTGGAATAATACGATCCCAAATAGCTTCTGGCTTACCTTCAGCTTTTAATTCTTCTTCAAAACGTACTTTTGCTTCTGCGATTGCAGTATCAGTAACTTGTGATCTAGAGATGAATAAAGGAATGTTTTTCAACGGCTTCCCTAAACGTCCACGCTCAATGTTATCTTTTTCGATAGCAGCAATACGAGCTTCAGTTTCTGACTGTACAAAATCAGCATCAAAATCTTTATAAGAAAGGGTCGTTGCTCCCATAGAAGCTACTTGCATAGAGACAGATTTAGCTACTTCTTCTGCATTGTCAGATGCCGTAGAAAGACCAGTCATAGCACCGATTTTTCCACCATGAACATAAGCGCCTACAAATGGAGCTTCAAATGCTTCAAAACCACCTATTTCTAATTTTTCTCCTATAACTCCTGTTTGCTCAATAAGTTTATCAGCAACTGTCATACCGTCAAAGTCTGCAGCTAGCAATTCTTCTTTAGTATTAACATTGATTGCGATATCAGCAACTTTGTTAGCAAGAGCAACATAATCGTCGTTCTTTGCAACAAAATCAGTTTCACAGTTAAGTGAAATCATAACACCTCTCGTGTTATCATCATTAATTTTTGCAACAACTACTCCTTCAGAAGAATCACGATCAGCACGCTTTGCAGCTACTTTCTGACCTTTCTTTCTAAGGATTTCAATTGCTTTGTCAAAATCACCTTCAGCTTCTACAAGGGCTTTTTTACAGTCCATCATACCAGCACCAGTGGTCTTTCTTAATTTTCCTACTTCAGCAGCGGTTATTTTTGCCATGTTGAAAAGATTTTAGATTCTGGATTCCCAGAGATTATGATTTATTCTTCTTCTTCAGCTTTTACAGCTTCTTTTTTAGCTTTTGCAGCCTTTTCAGCTTTCGCTTTAGCTTCTTTTTCTGTCTTTGCAGCAGCTTCATTGTTCTTTTCGTTCTTACGATCTTCAAGACCTGCCTTGATAGCTTCTGCAGCAGAATTAACTATGATATCGATAGATTTAGATGCATCATCATTTGATGGAATTACATAATCGATATCACGTGGATTTGCGTTAGTATCAGCCATTGCAAAAATAGGAATACCCAACTTCAATGCTTCTTTAACGGCGATGTGCTCACGTACAGTGTCAACAATAAAAAGCGCAGCAGGCATACGAGTCATGTCTACAATAGAACCTAAGTTCTTTTCTAGCTTAGCTCTCATACGGTCTACCTGTAAACGTTCTTTTTTAGAAAGTGTCTCATAACGACCATCTTTCTTCATGCGGTCTACAAGCGCCATTTTTTTAACAGCTTTACGGATGGTTACAAAGTTAGTAAGCATTCCACCAGGCCATCTTTCAGTAATATAAGGCATGTTAGCATCACCAGCGTGCTGTGCAACGATGTCTTTTGCTTGCTTTTTTGTAGCAACAAAAAGGATTTTACGTCCAGATGCAGCGATCTTGCGTAGAGCTTCGTTAGCTTCGTCTAGCTTAGCTTTAGTTTTGTAAAGGTTGATGATGTGAATCCCGTTACGCTCCATATAGATATATGGCGCCATGTTTGGATCCCATTTGCGTGTAAGGTGACCGAAGTGGACACCTGCGTCAAGTAAATTCTTGACTTCTGTGTTATTTGCCATGTTTAGATAGTTTACGTTCTGTCAGATAGCAATGATTAAGTGGTCATTTCAATAAAATTGAAAATCGCCATAACCATTTAGATGCTAAACTAGGTCCCGACGGCAATCGGGATGACAGCAAATTAAAAATTAAAAAAATATAAGAACAAATCCCATTTGATTGTGAAACCAAATGGGATGATAATTTCTTTGCAGTATTAACGCTTAGAGAATTGGAATTTCTTCCTTGCTTTCTTCTGACCAAATTTCTTACGTTCAACCATTCTAGGGTCACGTGTCATAAGGCCTTCTGGCTTTAATACTAGACGATTTTCTTCGTCGATCTCTACTAGAGCTCTTGAAAGTGCAAGACGTATCGCCTCTGCTTGTCCAGTAATTCCACCACCATATACGTTAACTTTAACGTCATATGTACCAGTAGTTTCAGTTAAGGCAAACGGTTGGTTTACTTTATATTGAAGAGTACCAGTTGTGAAGTAATCTTTAAGGTCTTTGTTGTTTATAGTGATATTACCTTCTCCATCGCTAAGGTATACACGAGCTACGGCAGTCTTTCTTCTACCTATTTTGTGTAATGTTTCCATCTTACTTGATCTCGTTTAAGTTGATAGTCGTAGGTTGTTGTGCATCGTGACCGTGTTCAGCACCGCTGTACACTTTAAGGTTACGGAATATAGCTGATCCTAATTTGTTTTTAGGTAACATTCCTTTCACAGCTTTTTCAACTACTCTTGTTGGGTCTTTATCGTAAAGCTCCTGAGCAGTAAGACTGCGTTGCCCACCTGGATAACCTGTGTGGCGTATGTAAGTCTTCTCAGACCACTTATTACCAGAAAGCTTCACCTTGTCAGCATTAATCACAATTACATTATCTCCACAATCTACGTGTGGAGTGAAATTTGTCTTATATTTTCCTCTTAATAGTTTTGCAACTATTGAAGACATACGACCTAGTGGCTGGTCTGCTGCATCTACAAGTACCCATTCTTTGTTTACTGTAGCGCTATTAGCAGAAACTGTTTTGTAACTTAACGTATTCACTTTGAACCTGTTTTAAATTGTAACGATTTCAATGGTTAAAATCGGGCTGCAAATGTATGATTTTATATTTGATTGACAAGCAGTGAGATTCAAAAAAAATAAAGTTGTTCTTCACTTTTAGGACTTTTAATCTGTTTTTTCCATATTTTAATATGCTTACATGGTGTTCTGAATGATTCGGAAGTCCAACAGCTGTAAGGGTTTTGGGATTCTAATTGCTTCAAAAATAGTACCTTATTATAATTTCTTATCTTTAACAAAATTAACAATGATGAAAAATATATTCTACCCTTTAATTGCTTTGCTATTTGTTTTTACAGCCTGTTCTGACGATGATAATCAATCTATTAATAATAATACAGCGTTAGTAGGTAACTATGTCCTTAGTACGCTTACAGCAGATGTAGCAGTAGATTTAAATCAAGACATGATTACGAATATTGAGTTGACTGATGAGACCAGTTGTTTTGATACGATGGCTATTGCTTTTAATGCAGATGGTACCTTTTCCTCAACTGTTGCTGAGGTTAGTTTTGATGCAGCAAACAATTTGATATGTAATACTAGTGTTGAAAGTGGCACTTATTCATATGTTAATGGAGTGTTGACTATTACTATTAGTGTAAATGGTGGAACGGCCACTGAGTCTCAACAAGTTTTGTTGACACCTACATCTCTATCCTTTAATGTTGATGATAATGATGTAGCGCAATATTTTAGTGGCGCATCAGGCACACCTGCCAGTGGGATTACCAGCTTAGATTTTGTATATAATAAGATTTAATATTTCTTACAATCAATATTTAAAAACCACCGTATTACTGTTATTTTAATAAGGTGGTTTTTTTTGAAAATCTCTGGCTTTACTCTTTAATAGATACGCCTTTCCAAAATGCTACGTAACCTTCAATCTCTTTGGCTGCATGTTTAGTGTCTGGATAGTACCAGGCGGCATCTGTATTTTGTTCTCCGTTTACCTCTACTGTATAGTAGCTTGCAACTCCTTTCCATGGACAGTTTGATTGTGTTTTACTTTCTTTAAAGAATTCTTTTTTTATGCTGTCGGCAGGGAAATAATGATTATTCTCTATAACTTTAGTGTCATTGCTTTCTGCAAGGACTTGATTATTCCATATCGCTTTCATGTGCTTTTATTTTAATACTTTAAATAAATAATCTTTGAATAGCTTTTGTTGGTCCTCATAAATTTTTTCAATTTCTAAACCAGATTGATTTGCTAGCCATTCTACTGTTTCGTCGTCATATTTTTGAGAGATTTCACAATGTATAGTCTCCCATTTTTTAAACGTGGTTTTAAAGCCTAGTTTTTTAATTTCAACTTCGCATGGTTCGGTTGCGATAAGAAAGCTTTTTGCGGTACCCGTTTCTGGGTCGTATGATTCCCAATGCTCAAAACTGTCAACAGGGAAATCAGCGTTCATTTCTTTATTAATTCTATGTAATAAATTGCGGTTGAACTCTTGCGTTACGCCTTTAGAATCTGCATATGCATTTTGAATGGTTAAAGGATTTTTCTTTTGATCAAATCCCATAAATAATAAGTCGTTATGGGACATTACTTCCTTTATTTTTTTTAGGAAATTAATGGCTTGTGGATGCTCGAGATTGCCAATATTAGATCCTAGAACTATAATGACTTTAGGTCTTTTGTTATAGGTAGCTAATCTTTCTAGTACTTTGAAATATGTGCCTTGTTCTCCTTGAACCTCTAATTCTGGTAAAATAGAAGTGAGAGACATAGTTAAATCATCTATCGCATGTTGACTTATGTCGATAGGTATATAAGTAAACTGTACATTGTTATGTACTAATTCTTTCAATAGAACCTTAGTTTTTTTACCATCACCGGCACCTAATTCAATAAGATCAAAAGCACCATGCTCATTAAAGACTTCTCTTAAATTACTCTTGTAGGTGTCTACAATATTAAATTCGGCTTCAGTAAGATAGTACTCTGGTAAAGCCATTATTTGTTGAAATAACTCATCACCACGATCGTCGTAAATATATTTTGAACTTAAAAATTTGGGAAATGTACTAAGACCTTCTTTTACGTGATTTTCAAATTCTAATTGAAATGTTTCTTGCTTTGTCATATAGATTGTGCGAGCCTTAAACTCGTAAATTGCCATCTTAAATAAGGATGAAAAAAGTTTCTGTAAGTGGTTCTGGCGTGTTGTGTTGGAGTAGCAATGGAACTGCCTCTTAAGACTTTTTGATTAACCATAAATTTACCATTGTATTCGCCTAGGGCGCCATCAGGTTTTTGATAATTAGGGTAAGGTAAGTAAGCGCTTTCTGTCCATTCCCATCTTTTACCCCAGTTAAAACTCTCTTGTGCAGCTTCCCATTCAAACTCGGTAGGTAAGCGCAAACCTTTCCATTGTGCAAAAGCAAAAGCTTCATAATAGGATACATGAGTAATGCCGCTAGATTTATTAATACCAGTGACACCATTCAAAGTGTATTGATTCCATTGATTATTTTCTTCAAACCAATACATAGGTGCGCATATGTTATTTTTTTGAACCCAATCCCAGCCTTCTGTATGCCATAGCATCACATTAGTATAGCCGCCATCATTAATAAAGTCTATCCATTCTCCACAAGTGACTAGTTCACTAGATATCTCATATGCCTCTAAAAAAACACGGTGGCGTGGTTGTTCGTTATCATAACTAAAACCTTCTCCTTTATGACCTACTTCATAAATTTGCGCGGGCATCTTAATCCATTTTGACGTATTGTTGCTTACAAATACTTCGTCATTTATCTGATTATAAACGGGCAACAATGGATTGTTGCCTAATATATATTTAATGTCAGTGAGTAATAATTCTTGATGTTGTTTCTCGTGATGAATGCCTATTTCTAATATAGGAGTCAATTCTGCTTTCCAATGGTTTTCTATGAGTTGTGCCATGTGTTGAGTAACATACGCTCGATATTCATAAATTTCATCAACACTTGGTCTTGAAAGATTTCCTCGATCTGTGCGCACTACTCGAGCACCTATGCTTTCATAATAGCTATTAAAAACATATGCATATTGATCATGGAATCTTTTATATCCCGGAAGATAACTGTCTAGCAAGAATTCTTCAAAAAACCATGTCGTATGTCCTAGGTGCCATTTAGGCGGTGATACATCGACTATAGGTTGCACCACATAATCTTCTTTTTGTAAAGGCTTACATATAGCCTCAGAGTGTTTTCGGGTGTCCAAAAACAGATTAAGAAGTGTTTCTTTTGTATTCATCTTCTCAAAGTTAAAAGGAATTTACAAAAGTCTAGCACTCTTATAGGATTTTGTGAAATAGTTAGGACGTTTTAGGTGTCGCTTTCGCGTAAGCGTATACTGATCAAGGCTTTCTATTGCGTCTATCATAGTCTTTAAACTCAGCCTTGTTGCCAGCAAATTTAGCAATCAAACCAACAACTAGCGCAAGTAAACCGATGCCTCTTAAAATCCATCGCCATGGGATTTCTTTAGAAGATTGATAATCTTGCTCTTGCATCTCTTTCAAGAGCTTCTCCATGTTTTTACGTTGTTCTCTCTTGTGCTGGTAATTAGATTGAGATAGCGTTGTTGTTTTTGATTTTCCTTTTAGATTTAGATGGATTGGAGAAACAACTAATTTTGCGCTTGCGGGAATGCTTATAGATTTATCTCTATATACCTTGCGATGAAATAGCTTATTAGTGGTAGGGTCGTAAAGCTCTACTAAGAATTTAGTCAGTGATTTATGAGCGTCCCAACTCGCCAACGCCATGCCTGGATCTGAGGCAGTCATTTTCAAGTCAACTACATAGAAACTGGGAGAATCTTTAAATTCTGTATCGTCAATTTCTAAAAAATCTACATATGCAGGATCATTATCTTGTGCATAATTAAGGTTCGAAACTAGAAGTAATATAAGTAATAAAAATCTCATTTTTTATATAGCAACGGCACCTTTAATAGCTGGGTGAGGATTGTAATTGTCTAATGTAAAATCTTCAAATTTAAAGTTGAAAATATCTTTTACATCAGGATTAATTTTCATCGTTGGTAAAGGACGTGTTTCTCGAGATAGTTGCAATGCGACTTGTTCCATATGGTTTGAGTATATATGGACATCGCCAAATGTGTGAATGAAGTCACCGTACTCAAAACCACAAACTTGTGCCATCATCATTGTAAATAGAGCATAACTGGCAATATTAAAAGGTACTCCTAGAAAAACATCTGCACTACGTTGATAGAGTTGGCAGCTCAGTTTGTTGTCTGAAACATAAAACTGAAAAAAAGCGTGACATGGTGGTAGGGCTGCCTTTCCGTTAGCCACATTTTCTGAAAAACTAATACTCGTATCTGGCATGACACTAGGGTTCCATGCGCTTACCATCATGCGACGGCTATTAGGATTATCTTTAAGGGTTTTTACGATGTCTTTAATTTGATCAATATCTTCATTATTCCAGTTGCGCCATTGGTGACCGTATACCGGTCCTAAATCTCCATTATCATTTGCCCATTCATTCCATATGCGTACACCATTGTCTTGTAAATATTTTACATTAGTGTCTCCGGTAAGAAACCATAACAATTCGTGTATTATAGATTTAAGATGAAGCTTCTTTGTAGTAACCATAGGGAAGCCTTCTTCCAAATTAAATCTCATCTGGTAACCAAAAATACTTCTCGTTCCAGTTCCTGTTCGATCACCTTTATCAGTTCCATGGTCTAGAATATGTTGTAGTAAATCGTGATACTGTTTCATATTTATGCTTGAGATATTAATTAAAAAATTACTGTAACGGCACACAAAATAGAAGAAATATTATTCTATCATGCACAAATCGTAAGTAAAAATAAGGACTATTTTGATTTGTGTTTACAATTAGCCTTCAACTTTTTGAAAAGTATTTGCCCATGCAATTGCACTTTCTACGTTCTTAAATAATCCAAAAGAACCAGAATACAATTGTTGTTCTTCAACAGCTCGCTCGATTTCATTTTCGTGAGGAGAAACAATTGCTATACCGACAAGCTTTTTAGGGTTGACCAATTTATATACGGATAGGTCGATGTTGTGCGCAAAAGCACGATTAGCAATGTATACAAATTGTTTATTTGAAAAGTATTTATTCAAATCATTAAGTATAGTCTTAGCTTCTATAGTGCCTATATTGATTTGATCATTTATAATACCAATAACATAATGGTCAAAACAATAAAGATTACCAAATTCATATTGAAAATGGTGATTTGCACGTGCAATATGATCAGTAGGTAACATAACTTTGGACCAAAATTTAAAGCAGCAAAGTTATTAAAATTTTCTTAAAAAAAACTAAATTGTTTGTTAGGCCTAGAAGTTATTTAAAGTAGGTAGTCGATAAAAACATTATTTTACCCAAAAAGCATACCGGCTATAGTAGCAGTAAGTAATGCTGCACAAGTACCACCTATTAAAGCTTTGATTCCAAAAGCTGCTAGGGTTTTACGTTGGCTAGGAGCTAACACACCTATTCCGCCTATTTGAATACCGATAGAAGCAAAGTTAGCAAATCCACAAAGTGCATAGGTAGATATAACAATAGACCTATAGTTAGTTAAGACACCAGCTGCTTTTAATTTACTTAAAGAAGCATAAGCAAAGAACTCATTTAATATTGTTTTCTCTCCTAGTAATTGACCTACCGCAACAATATCAGAAGCAGGAACGCCTATAATCCAAGCAATCGGAGCAAATAAATTACCTAAAATGTATTGCATAGAAAATTTTTGATAACGTCCATCTGTAGCATCTGTAATTAAATCATTCAGGCCGCTAGGTGCACCTATTAAGTCTCCTAGAAACCAATTCACCACAGCTATTATTGCTGTAAAAACTAACAACATAGCACCAACGTTAACCGCTAATTTAAGACCGTCTGTTGTACCTCTAGAGATCGCATCAAGAACATTTGATCCTATTTTTTCTTTAGATATGTCCAGTTTGCGGTCTATTTTATCTGTGTCTGTTTCAGGGAAAAGCATTTTTGCCATTACTATCGCTGCAGGCGCACTCATTATAGAGGCTGTAATCAAGTGTCGAGCAAATTCTGCTTTAGCAATTGGATCTGTTCCTCCTAGAAATTCAATAAAGGCTGCTAGAACTCCACCAGCTATTGTTGCCATTCCACCTACCATAAGGCATAGGATTTCTGACTTGGTCATTTTGTCTAGGTATGGCTTTACTACCAGAGGTGCTTCCGTCTGACCTATAAAAATATTTGCGGCAGCAGCTAGTGATTCTGCTCCACTTAAACGCATGGTTTTGCTCATAACCCAAGCAAATACATACACGATTTTTTGTAAAATTCCTAAGTAATATAGTAATGAAGTAAATGCAGAAAAGAAAACTATGGTGGGCAATACTTTAAAGGCAAAAATGTAGCCCATACTTTGTGATGGATCAACGAGATTACCAAATACAAATTGAGCACCTTCCTCTGCAACTGCTAGAAATTCAACTACTTTTTCTGCTATCCACTGAAAAACAGCAGCAACTTCTTCAACCAATAAAAATAAGGTCGCAAAAACAATTTGTAAACTGATGCCAATAATAACTAATCGCCAGTCTATTTTTTTTCGATTAGCGCTAAAGGCAAAACCTATTCCTAATAGAAAGGCGATACCTATAAGGCTTCGATAGATACTTTCAAATGTAACATTAGGTTCAGTTACATTAGAAATGGCGATATTATTAGTTGTGATTTCTTGAATGGCAGTGTTACTGGACGCCGGAAGAACCGCTTGTGCTATAAGTGAGAAGAATAGCAATAAAATACTCAAACACACATTGCGTTGAGAAAGTATGGTAGGCAGTTTCATTATCGTTTTGATATTTCATCACGCAAACGCGCGGCTAGTTCATAATTTTCATTAGACACAGCTTCGTCTAACATTTTGTGAAGTTCTTTGATGCTTAAATGACTATAATTGTCTTCTTCGTTATGATCTGTATTGATTAATTCTTCAATAAATTCATCATTGCTTAAGTCCAAAGGGTCTTCCTGTAATTCTTTATCTGGTCTGATATGTGATTGTACGCCTGCTTCATCTAATATATTCTCATAGGTGAAAACAGGAGCCTTAAACCTCACGGCAAGTGCAATAGCATCACTTGTTCTAGCATCTATAATTTCTTCTATCTTATCCCTTTCACAAATCAGACTTGAGAAAAAGACACCATCCACTAACTTGTGAATTATGACTTGCTTTACGACGATACCAAAACGCTCTCCAAAAGTCTTAAAAAGATCATGTGTAAGAGGTCTCGGTGGACTGATCTCTTTTTCAAGGGCTATAGCAATGCTCTGAGCTTCAAATGCGCCTATGACTATAGGGAGCTGTCTGTTGCCACCTACTTCTTTGAGAACTAGAGCATAAGCTCCGTTTTGGGTCTCACTGTATGATATTCCGCGTATGTTAAGTCGTTTTAGACTCATAGAGTTACACTCATTATAAATGAAAAAAGCTGTGCAAAAATGAGTGTTTTTCTCATAATGCACAGCCTTAAAGCTAACAAATTATTAAGAATTAAGCATTTGCTGCTTTGAATGCTTTTAATTTTTCAATTAATGCAGGTACAACTTCAAATGCGTCACCTACTACACCATAGTCTGCGGCTTTGAAAAATGGCGCTTCTGGGTCTGTGTTGATAACTACTTTGACCTTTGAAGAACTTACTCCTGCAAGGTGCTGTATAGCTCCAGATATACCTATAGCAATGTATAAATTAGTGGCAACTGGCTTACCAGTTTGTCCTACGTGTTCACCGTGCGGTCTCCAACCCATATCACTTACAGGTTTAGAACAAGCAGTTGCTGCTCCTAAAATTTCAGCTAACTCTTCTATCATTCCCCAGTTCTCTGGACCTTTAAGACCACGACCAGCACTTACTACTACATCTGCATCGGCTATACTTACTTTATCGCTAGCCTTGTCTACTGACTGTACTTGAACTTTAAAATCACCTTCATTTAAAGTAGGTGTAAAAGCCTCTGTGGAACAATCTGTTGAATTCTCTTTTAATCCGTAAGAATTATTTGCCAGACCTACTAACTTATTAGTTGTAGAAATCTCTGTCATGGCAAATGCCTTATTTGTGAAAACAGATCTTTTAACTGTAAAAGGGCTAGTTGATGCTGGTAATTCCATTACGTTAGTCGCATATCCAGCTTCTAGATGTACACAAAGTAATGCGCCTAAGTACTTAGAATTTGCACTAGAACTTATGATTACCGTGGTAGCACCTTCTGCTTTTGCAGCCTGTGCAATAGCATCTGCATAAGCCGATGCATTAAATTTCTCTAATTTTGAGTCCGATACATTAAGTTGTTTAGAAACTCCATAGTTTCCTAAATCACCAGCTCCATTTGCATTAAATGAAATAGCTGTAACTCCTGTTCCTAACTGGTCTGCGATGCCTTTTCCGTAGCTCGCAACTTCATAAGCTGCCTTTTTAAAAGAGCCTGCTTCTGATTCTGTATATACTAATACTGACATAGTTATAATATTTTAAGTAGAGCGTGATGCTCTTTACTTGTTATTGATTTTGTGATTTCGCTTTCGCGAAAGCGTAATTAAAGTAACCTTGTTAAATCGCTTTTGCCTCGTTATGTAACAAGTCAATAAGTTGATCTAAATTATCTGCGGCTACTAATTTTACATCTCCTTTAGGTGCTGGCTTTTCAAAAGAAACTGTTTTAGTTTCTGTAGCTGTAGCAACAGATGGAGTTACATTCAATGGCTTTTTACGAGCCATCATAATTCCACGCATGTTAGGGATTCTTAAGTCGCTTTCTTCAACTAGACCTTTCTGGCCACCTATAATAAGAGGTAATGTAGCGCTTACCGTTTCTTTACCACCATCGATCTCTCTTACTGCAGTAGCTGTATTACCATCAACTTCTAAAGAAATACAAGTGTTAACAAAACTAGATCCTGTCATAGCAGCTACCATACCTGGCACCATACCACCATTATAGTCTATCGATTCACGTCCAGCGATCACTAGATCATAACCGCCATTTTTTACAACTGCCGCTAGTTCTTGAGCAACTGCATAACCATCTAATGCTGGAGCGTCAACACGCGTTGCGCTATCTGCACCTATGGCTAGGGCTTTTCTAAGAGTAGGTTCTACCTCGGCACCACCTACGGTAACAACTTCTACACTTGCACCTTGCTTTTCTTTAAACCACATGGCTCTTGTTAATCCAAATTCATCATTTGGGTTAATGACATATTGTACACCATTTGTGTCAAACTGAGTATTGTTATCAGTAAAATTAATCTTTGAAGTGGTATCTGGCACGTGGCTGATACAAACTAAAATCTTCATATTTCACGGTTTTATTATGAGTTTTCAAACGTTTGCGAAAGTACGTAAAAAAGAGTAAAAAAACTATGCGTGCATAATAAATTTATTGTGTTTGGTACTCAGAATCAGCAATTGAAATAATAAAAAGAATAATAAGTGTGCATTTACATGGTGTTTATAACGTGGTTACGAAAACGATTTCACTGATGTTATACACTTTTTTATAGCCTATTGGGGACATTTTTTATCTTAAAAATGTGGTGTGCTAAGGTTGGGTAAACTATTTTTGTTGTTCTTTTGTTATAAACAGTAGTATTTATGAAGACTATTCAATTCCGCGAGGCAATAGCCGAAGCAATGAGTGAAGAAATGCGCCGTGATGAGTCCGTTTATTTAATGGGTGAAGAGGTTGCAGAATATAATGGAGCTTACAAGGCTTCAAAAGGAATGCTAGACGAATTTGGTGCAAAACGTGTTATCGACACACCTATTGCAGAATTGGGCTTTGCTGGAATAGCTATAGGAAGTACCATGACCGGTAATAGACCTATCGTTGAATATATGACTTTTAACTTCTCGCTAGTAGGAATTGATCAGATTATTAATAATGCTGCAAAAATCCGTCAGATGAGTGGTGGACAATTTCCTTGTCCTATCGTTTTCCGTGGTCCTACAGCAAGTGCTGGTCAATTAGCGGCGACACACTCACAGGCTTTTGAAAACTGGTTTGCAAACACACCAGGTCTTAAGGTAATTGTACCTTCTAATCCATATGATGCAAAAGGTCTTTTAAAAGCAGCGATACGTGATGATGATCCAGTTATTTTTATGGAGTCAGAGCAAATGTATGGTGATAAAGGAGAAGTGCCAGAAGGTGAATATATCCTACCTATAGGTGTTGCTGAAATTAAAAGAGAAGGAACTGACGTGACCATCGTTTCTTTTGGTAAAATTATAAAAGAAGCATATAAAGCTGCAGATGAACTTGAGAAAGATGGTATTTCTTGTGAGATTATAGACTTAAGAACTGTACGTCCATATGATAAAGAGGCTATATTAAAGTCTGTAAAGAAAACCAATCGATTGGTGATTCTTGAAGAAGCGTGGCCTTTTGGTAACGTGTCGACTGAGATTTCTCACATGGTACAGGCAGAAGCATTTGATTACCTAGACGCACCTATCTATAAAATAAATACACAAGATACTCCAGCACCTTATTCTCCAGTACTTTTTGCTGAATGGTTGCCTAATCATACTCATGTGGTTGATGGTGTTAAGAAAGTGATGTACAAAAAGTAATTTGTAAATCAATAATTATAAAACCCATGGACATCGTTCATGGGTTTTTTGTTTAAAATACTTTGGAATAATACCCAATTCAATAAGTCGTTATATATTCGATTAAGATTCATAATTAAAGAGATGATAAATAAATACGCTTTCGCGAAAGCAAACTCAATAAAATTATTGCTGCTACTTTTAGTACTTAGTTGTAGTACAATCATGGCTCAAACTAAAGTAGGTGGTGTGGTATATGACGAATTTGGTGATGGAGTACCATTTGCAAATGTCTTTTTTCCAGGTTCAAGTGAAGGAACTATCACTAATGATAATGGCCGTTTTTACTTGCAGTCTGATGCTAATTACGACACGATCCAAATATCATTTATAGGTTATGAAACGCTTACCTATACATTAGAATCCCCTGTTAATCTTGAGCTCAATTTAACCTTAAAGACTGAAGCTGCAGCACTAGATGCTGTTGTGATTTATACCGGTAAAACATCTAAAAAGAATAACCCAGCGCTTGACATCTTACGTAAAGTATGGGAAAATCGTCGTAAAAATGGACTTTCTCAATTCGATCAGTATCAATATGATAAGTATGAAAAACTTGAGTTTGATATGAACACCATCGATAGTCAGATGGTAAATTCAAAGCTTTTCCGTGGTATGGAATTCATATTTGACTATGCAGATACGAGTAACGTTACAGGTAAAACGTATCTACCTATTTTTATTAACGAGTCCTTATCTACTGTATATGGAGATAATGAGATGAATAAAGAAAAGGAAAACATAAAAGCTAATAAGAACTCGGGATTTTCAAACAATCAAACGATTATAGCTTTTGTAAAGGACCTGTATGCAGACATTGATGTGTATGAGAGATATCTTAAATTTTTTGATAAGAGTTTTACTAGTCCAGTAGGTAAAAGCGGTATTGATACTTATAATTATATTTTAAGAGATACGGCCATTATTGATGGAGTTGAAGCATATAATATTATTTATTATCCACGTAGGAAAGGTGAGTTAACATTTAAAGGAGATTTTTGGGTAGCGGCAGATTCTTATGCGATTAAGGAAATCAACCTGCAAGCAACAAAAAGTGCCAATGTTAACTGGGTTAAAGAAATTTATATAGAGCAAGAGTATGACGTTTTAAATGATAGCCTTTTCCTGATTACTAGAGATTACTTTATGAGCGATTTTGCGCTTAATAAAAAAGAAGAGTCTAAAGGTATGTATGGAAAAAGAACGACACTGTTCAATAATTATCAATTTGATATTCCTAAAGATAAAGATTTTTATAAGCGCAGAGTTAATGATTATGATCCAGAAATCTATAATCGTGATGAGGCTTACTGGGATGAAAATAGATTAGAAAAACTCAATAAAGATGAGAAACAAATCTATACCATGCTGGACACTCTTAAGACCAATAAGAAATTCAAGCGTTTATATAATATCGGGACCATTCTAGCATCGGGATACTATGAGATAGACAATTTTGATATAGGACCTGTCTTTAGTGTTTTTGGTTTTAATGACGTAGAAGGCTTAAGGTTGCGTGGTGGTGGAAGAACTTATTTTTCTGCAAATGATATGTGGAGATTAGAAGGCTATGGTGCATATGGATTTAGAGATAACCAGTTTAAATATGGTATCGCTGGAAAATGGTTGATGGATAAAAAAAGTAGATTAACCATTTCTGGTGGAAACAGACGTGATATAGAACAATTAGGCGCTAGCTTGACCAATACAAATGATGTGCTAGGGCGTAGTCTTGCATCAAGTGCCTTGATCACCTCAGGAAATAACTCCAGTTTATCTAGTATCAATTTATCCACTCTAGCTTTGAGTTTTGAGCCTAAGTATAATCTAGAGTTTAGATTAGGTACCAGTTATCGTACCATTAAGAGTGGTAATCCTGATGTTTTTAGTCTAGATTATTTTGATGCAGATGCGCCAGGTGGAATAGAGACAGAAACTAGACAAGCAGATGCTAGTCTGACAATGACTTATACACCTGGCCGTAAAACTTCTAACTATGGAGTAGATAGGACAATCATTAATAGTGGTGAGTATCCTATTCTTTTTGCTAGCTATACTCGAGGCTTTGAAGGTTTACTAGAAAGTGATTTTAACTTTGACAAGGTACAGTTCTATTATAGTCATCCTTTACAGATAGGCGCTTTTGGTAGGTTAACTGCACGTGTGGAAGCTGGTAAGACGTTTGGTGAAGTGCCCTTAGCACTCTTAAATGTAGTTCCTGGTAATCAGACTTATTTTAATATCACAGGAGCATTTAATACCATGAACTTTTATGAATTTGTAACTGATGAATATGTGACACTTCACTTAAATCATAATTTTAATGGTAGACTCTTTTCACGTGTTCCATATTTACGTGATTTGAATCTTAGAGAGCTTGTAGGAGTACGCGCTGTTTATGGAAAGATTAGTGATGAAAATATAGCTTTAAATGCAAGCGGTTTAACTTATCTCGCTCCCGAAGATGTTTACTGGGAATACAGTGCTGGAATAGGTAATATCTTCAAAGTATTCAGACTAGACGTAAGTTTTAGAGGTGGCTACAACTATTTACCTGACGCTCGATCTATGGCGATAACGGGTAGTTTTGGGTTTAGTTTTTAGTATTTTCATATTTGTATTTGATTGGTTGAGTTCTTAATAATCTTAGTACTATAACGTTATAGTTTTGTTAACATAATTTTGTTACATTAGCGAGATTTAAAAACCAATCAAAACAAAACATATGGAATCATACATGATTTACATGCCATTATTAATGGCAGCTCTAGGATTACTTTACATGTTTACCAAGAAGTCTTGGGTCCTGAAACAAGATGCAGGCGATGGGAAAATGAAAGAGATTTCAGATCACATCTATGAAGGTGCACTCGCCTTTTTGAAAGCAGAATATAAATTACTTGCCATTTTTGTAGTAGTAGTCAGTATACTACTGTTTATAGTGTCCTTAGTAGTTCCTACTACTCATTGGATGATTGTAATTGCCTTTATTTGTGGTGCTGTTTTTTCAGCATATGCAGGGAATATAGGGATGAAAATTGCTACAAAAACTAACGTGAGAACGACACAAGCAGCTCGTACAAGTTTACCTAAGGCGTTGGGTATCTCTTTTGGTGGAGGAACCGTTATGGGATTAGGAGTAGCTGGTTTAGCAGTATTAGGTTTAACTGGCTTTTTCATTCTGTTTTATCACTTCTTTATGAATGGTACATGGACAGATACCGATGCGATGACTGTGGTTTTAGAAACACTTGCTGGATTTTCTTTAGGAGCTGAGTCTATTGCCCTATTTGCACGTGTAGGTGGAGGAATTTATACTAAGGCTGCAGATGTAGGTGCCGATTTAGTTGGTAAAGTGGAAGCAGGAATTCCAGAAGATGATCCTCGTAATCCAGCAACCATTGCTGATAATGTTGGAGATAATGTAGGTGATGTAGCAGGAATGGGTGCAGACCTTTTCGGTTCTTACGTAGCTACCGTTCTGGCGGCTATGGTATTAGGAAACTATGTTATACGCGATATGGGTGGTGATATTGTTAATGAAGGATTTGGTGGTATAGGACCTATATTATTACCTATGGCTATTGCTGGTGTCGGTATCATAATATCTGTTATAGGAACATTACTTGTTAAAATTAAAAGTAATGATGCTAAAGAGTCTCAGGTAATGGGAGCATTAAATATTGGTAATTGGACTTCAATTATTTTAGTAGCAATTGCTTGTTATGGACTATGCATGTGGATGCTTCCAGAAACCATGCAAATGGAATTTTTTGGTGAAGGATTGATAGAGATCTCTTCTATGAATGTGTTCTTTGCTACCTTAGTAGGTTTAGTAGTAGGAGCAGTTATATCATCTGTAACAGAGTATTATACAGGACTAGGGAAATCACCTATTCTTAAAATTGTACAACAATCATCTACTGGAGCAGGAACAAACATCATTGCAGGTCTTGCGACAGGTATGATCTCTACGTTCCCATCAGTACTTTTATTTGCAGGAGCGATTTGGGCGTCTTACGCATTTGCAGGTTTTTACGGTGTAGCACTTGCTGCTAGTGCTATGATGGCAACAACAGCCATGCAATTAGCCATTGATGCATTTGGACCGATTGCAGATAATGCTGGAGGAATCGCAGAAATGAGCGAACAAGAGCCAATTGTACGTGAACGTACAGATATTTTAGATTCTGTAGGAAATACAACAGCTGCAACAGGTAAAGGATTTGCGATTGCAAGTGCGGCATTAACATCTCTTGCATTATTTGCTGCATATGTAACATTTACAGGAATTGAAGGAATTAATATTTTTAAAGCTCCAGTTCTTGCTATGTTATTCGTTGGTGGAATGGTGCCTGTCGTGTTTAGTGCATTAGCCATGAATGCTGTAGGTAAGGCCGCGATGGAAATGGTTTATGAAGTAAGAAGGCAGTTTAAAGAGATTCCAGGTATCATGGAAGGAACCGGTAAGCCGGAATACGATAAGTGTGTTGCTATTTCTACCGAAGCTTCTTTAAAGCAAATGGTTTTACCAGGATTATTAACTATAGGGTTTCCTCTAGTAATAGCATTTTTACCGCTGTTATTTGGAATGGAAAAATTAGCTATTGCTGAGATGTTAGGTGGATATATGGCTGGTGTTACGGTTAGTGGCGTACTATGGGCTATTTTCCAAAACAATGCAGGTGGAGCTTGGGATAATGCCAAAAAATCTTTTGAAGCTGGTGTTGAAATTAATGGTGAGATGACTTATAAAGGTTCTGATGCACATAAGGCAGCAGTGACTGGAGATACTGTTGGTGATCCATTTAAAGACACTTCAGGTCCATCGATGAATATTTTAATTAAACTAACCTGTTTAATAGGTCTAGTTATAGCACCTATATTAGGTAGTCATATGGTAGAAGGACAGGCTAATGTAGTCACTCAGGAAATTGAGCAAGAAGTTGTTCAAAATGAAAATGAAGCTACATCACTATATAAAAATATGGATATTCAAAAATCTGTAGATGCAGAAACAGGTATTGTTACAGCAAATGTTACTTATCAATCATCTGCAAATGGTGCGACGATAACTAAGTCTCATAAGTATGTTGGAACTGAGGCACAAGTAGAGGCAAAAATTAAGGCTCTTAATCAAGAGGTTATTAACTTTAAATAGTTTTAGGATACAAGTAACTAAGTCCCATTCTGGCATTGCTAGAATGGGATTTTTTATATAAAGCTTTTATTACTTATTTTCACGTCATGGCACTGTTCAAAAGAGATCCATGGATTCTAGATATATACCGCACTTATAGCGGTAAAAACCACCTGTATATACGTGGTCGTGCGCTAGAAGATCAACCTCTTAAACATTATGAGCAGCAAACCTTTTACCAGACACTGCGCAACACCTGGCGTACATTTAAGACTGATGAGATACGTAATGCATCAGTAGGATTAACGCTGCCTAATGGCACACAGTTTGAAACCAAGGCAGATCATGAAGGCTATTTTTTATTTGATATAAAAGTGGATACAGATTTAGATGAACTGTCTGATGATGAAGGTTATTTGAGTCTGGATGTGAAGTTTGATGAAGATAATGCTGCTTTTGCTAAAGCGAAAAAACAAAAACGACTAACCAAGAATAGTTTTAAAGGTGAAACGCTGATTCCTCCATACAGTTCTGTCTATGGTGTGATCAGTGATATAGACGATACTATAATGCATACTGGAGTGACCAGTTTTCTAAAATTACGTGTCGCTTTCAATACATTTTTTAAAAACTATGATCGTAGATTACCTTTAAAGGGTGCTGCAAGTTTATATCAATTGTTACATCGAGGACCATCGGGTAACGATCAGAATCCGATGTTTTATTTAAGTAATAGTCCATGGAACTTATATAAGTACCTCGAGAAGTTTTTAGATTTTCATGGTTTTCCTAAAGGCCCGATTCTTCTTAGAGACTTCCCAACTCCATGGGATAGAACACCTAAATTAAAAAGGCCTCATAAAGTACACGAATTACTCAATATTATAAAGCACTATCCAAACATGAATTTTATTCTCATAGGCGATAGTGGCGAGCATGATGTTGATTATTATAAAGATGTAGCACAGCAATATCCTGAACGTATCATGGCCATCTATTTAAGATCTGTCAATCATGATAAGAAAATGGCTCGCGTAAAATCTATTGCAGACTCGTTCACCATATGTCCTATGCTACTGGTTCAAGAATCTAAAGAAGCTGTTATTCACGCTCGTGAAAAGGGATGGATTATCTAACTGAAACGTTTGCTAATCTATAGGTGCTAAGCAAAAAGCCCAGTAAGCTCTGCATCAATTTTATTGATAATATCACCTAAATCTTCAGGATTATTTACAAAATCAATATTGTCTACATCTATGATTAAAAGATTTCCTTTGTCATAGCCGTGGATCCAAGCTTCATAACGCTCATTAAGACGACTTAGATAATCAATCGAGATGGTATTTTCATAATCACGTCCACGTTTGTGAATTTGGCTTACCAGATTAGGAATAGAACTGCGTAAATAGATTAATAAATCTGGAGCAGCAACTAGTTTCTCCATTAAATCAAATAGAGAGGAATAGTTGTCAAAATCACGTTGAGATAATAAGCCCATTGCGTGTAAATTAGGCGCAAAGATGCTCGCATCTTCATATATCGTACGGTCCTGAATGATCTTCTGACCGCTCTCACGTATTTCTAATACCTGACGGAAACGGCTATTTAAGAAATACACTTGTAAATTAAATGACCATCGCTCCATGTCTGTATAGAAATCTTCTAGATATGGATTTTCTAAAACGTCCTCAAATTGAGGTGTCCATTTATAATGTTTTGCAAGTAGTTTTGTAAGCGTAGTTTTTCCAGCTCCTATATTTCCGGCGACAGCAATGTGCATATTAAGATTTATTCAGGTTGATAGTTTGAACGTGCAAGCGTTTCTGGTGGTAAAGATAAAGTTTTCCACCCTTTAGATAAAGTGATTCTGGTGAGTATTCTTGAGAAAATGGAGTTATAAGTTCGCTTTCGCGAAAGCGAAATTCTTTATCAAATTGATACCATTTCCAACCATCTACCGTTTGAAAGCCTAAATGCTCAAAATCAAAGGCAACTGGTAATTTTATTTTCTCATTAATTCGGTCTGTTTCACTACCATAAGAATTAAAAGTAATGATGCCATTCTCTGTAATAAGGTGGCAAAAATTATAATCGCTTTGTAATCCTAGAACTTGATCTTTTATAGGCGAAGTGCTGATTACCAATTTTTGATTTGCATAGTCATAAAGCTCTAGTCTAGAGAGGTCTAGATTGTATAGCCACAAGCGACGTTCACCTGCTAGTCGTACATGATCTATGAAACGTTGAGGTTTTAGTGAATTAAAATTGAGACGTTGTTGTTCATTCAAACGGTTATCTAAAATGACTAGAGTTTGCGTGTCTCTATAAAAGACTAACACCTTAAGCGGATTTATAATATCCACACTGGTCACATCACCCAGTTGAATGTCGTAAAACTCTAATCTGTCCGACTTTGATTTTTTATAGAGTACATTTTCTGTGCTATAATATAGATTCTCAAAGTCGTCGACACCATAGAAGGTATCACAGGATAGTGGTATACTTTCTTTTAAAGGTACTTGAGCAAATACAGATATATGGTACGAGCATATTAAAAAGAAAAGATACATCCATTTCATAATTGGAAAATACAAACAATTTTTCAATAATAAGGTCTGGAACAGTATCTATATCTGTTATGGCGCAATAAGCTTATAACCATAGCCGCGCACATTTATGATTTCTATTTGCGAGTCTCGGGACAGTTTTTTACGCAATTTTGAAATGAAAACATCCATACTACGGCCAGAGAAAAAATCATCATTACCCCATAGTTTTTTAAGAATAAAAGTGCGGTCTAGAACTTGGTTTTTCTTTTGAATTAAATGATAAAGAAGATGTGCTTCTCTATGAGTCAGTTTTACAGGGTTTTCAGTGGAGAAACTCAGTTTTTGTTGTGGGAAATTGAAATTGTATTTACCTAATTCATAACTAGCAGCTGTTTGTTGCGTTTGCTGTCTGGATAGTAAATTTTTAATACGCACAATCAATTCTTCCATAGAAAAAGGCTTTTTGAGATAATCATTACCACCTACATGAAAACCTTCTAGAACATCTTCGGTTTGTGATTTTGCAGTTAAAAAAATAATGGGCATTTGTTCATTAACGGTTCTTATTTTTTTAGCTAGAGAGAAACCATCTAACTCGGGCATCATGACATCTAGTACTGCTATGTCTGGTGTTTGTTGTTCAAAAGACTGATAAGCCTCTATTCCATTATGACAGTGATTTACTTCATAACCTCTGGTTTCTAGACTTTCTTTAACGATTAAACCTAGAGCAGGCTCATCCTCGGCTAATAGTATGTTGATCTTTTCATTAATCATATGGCAAGACTATTTTAAATGAGGTAAATGGTTTAGTTTGTACGTCAATTGTGCCATTATGTTTCTCTACTATAGATTTTGTATAATATAACCCAATACCAAAACCTTTCACATCGTGCACATTTCCTTTGGGAACTCTATAGAACTGATTGAAAATATTTTTTGCATCTTTAGGTTTAAGTCCAGTACCAGAGTCAGTAACCAGTAATTCAAACTGTTGTGTAGTTTTAAACAGTTCAATAGTAATGGTCTCACCACCATATTTAATGGCATTATCAATAAGATTATTGATTGCATTTTCAAGATGAAATCCATCTCCCATAAATAAACTATCACTGGAATGATTTATAAAAGTGATGCTATTGGAAGTCTGTGTTTGAAATTTGGTCACTAAGGATGTAATGATCTGGTCTAGATTAATTTCTCCTTTTTGTAAATCAAGCTCTTTACCGTCTAGACTTGCGGTTTCTAATAATTTTTCTACCATATGATTAAGCTTGTTCAGTTGCTCTCTTCCCATGTTTAAATATCGATGGGTTTTTTCAGTGTCACCATTATTTGTAAAATTTTGAACACCTTCTAGAGCAGCGCTAGTAGTTGCTATAGGAGTTTTAAATTCATGAGTGATGTTTGAGATCAAATCGTTTTTCATGGCGTTCAAATTCTTTTGACTTTTAATGATGTTTAATAAATAAAACAACGATAAAATGATACTAGCTATTAGTAATGTAGAAAGAATAATTCCAGTCAGATTACGCTTTAATACGTTTATGTTTAAGCCACTATAATATAATTCTAACTTATTCTCATCATCAATTAATTCTGATAAACTTACCAGCGCTGTACCTGGAAAAGAGTGTGGCACTGTATGAAATGTTGTGTCTGGTGTTGTGTAAATTAGTTGATGATTAATAGAAATATTTTTGGCTTGTAGCTGGTTTTTAAAAAGGCTGTCTACCTTATGGACCTTTAATTTATTGGACTTTATAGAAAACACAATTCGATTAGTAAGTTCTTCAATTTCAGTTTCTGATTGATCATCAGTGAATCTTAAATTAGAAATTTTTAGAGACGTAGAATCATTACCTTTTTTATCTGTGATGTGCATATCAGGCAATCGATTATCTCCTTTAACTTGAAACTCAGGCAAGGTGTCGGCATGAACACCTTTTAAGATTGTAATCCCTTTAATATCGACACTATCTGGAAATCTTAATTCATCATTTTCATCTAGGTTTTCAAAATTAATTTGTTCAAATACCTCGGTGATGCCAAAATCATTCTCACCATTATTAATAAAACTTATCGTATTATTTTTTGCACGTAATGTAAAATAATCCTCAACACTTTGATCCAGTGTAGTCTGAAGGTCAATTTTTAACTGTCGCTCACTTTCTTTATAATTTTTATAATTCCAGTACACCTGGATAGCTAGTGTGATGGCAATTACAGCACTAATTAAATAAAGTATATATCTATAAGATCTTTCATTCATAATATCAAAGGTGCAATAATAAAGCCTTGTAAAAAAGCTGGTTAACACTCGTTAACGTTGGTTAACGCTGTATTTGAGTTAATTACTACATCTTTGAAGTATCAAAAACAACTATTATGAAAACTATACAAATTACTCTGATCAGTTTTTTTATTCTCGCTTTCGCGAAAGCGTACACAGCACAAGCCCAGCAAGATTTTAAAGCTAAAGCTACTTATATCGCTTACACAAAATTTGATCTTCCCGAAGATTCCACGATGAATAAGAAAGCGGAAAGCGATCCAATTGTAAAAGCGATGATGGAACAGTTGAAAAAAGGAAGTAAACAGGAATATACACTAGAATTTACAAGAACAGAATCATCATATGATAAAGTTAAGGAGCTAGCCACACCTGGTAAACCTGTTAATGGGATCTCTATTTCCTTTTCTGCTAGTGGTGGTGTAGGTAGTACTATATATAAAAACATTGAAGAAAATAGCTATATTAAACAAGGTAACATAATGGGTAAAGACTTTGTGATAGAAGATGAGTTGCCTACTTATGAATGGAAGCTATTAAGTGAGACTAAAAAAATAGGGCAGTACAATTGTTTTAAGGCTGTATATGTACCTGTAGAAGATGAAGTTGAAGAAGAAGTAGAGGAAGAAAACGAAGAGGTGAATACTATTATTACTGCAATGGTTGTAGAATCGGACCCTACTATCACAGCATGGTACACGCCAGACATACCTGTAAGTAATGGTCCAGGAGAATATCATGGCCTGCCTGGTCTAATTGTCGAGGTACAGCAACAGGAAACCACCATATTATTAAAAGAGATTGTTCTAAATCCTGATGAAAAACTGGATTTAAAAAAGCCTAGAAGTGGTAAAAAAATCAATCAAGAGGACTTTGATACCTTACAAAAAAAGAAATCTGAGGAGATGATGAAAAATAGAGGTTCTGGAAATGGTAGTTTCAGAGTTATATCTATTGGAGGATAATTAAACCTTTATACTTTTTGATAGTCTTAACTTTTAAAAGAAAGCATCTGGGTAATTTTAACCAGATTATATTGACAAGACTATGAAAAAAATATTACTTCTTATTGCTGTAGTACTAGGTGCTACTACGATGAATGCACAAGAGATGTATGGTGAGGCAACCTACATGTCTAAAGTTAAAATGGATAATAGCTGGATGGAAGGAGATCGTGAGATGACTCCAGAACGTCGCAAGCGTATTGAGGAGAACATGAAAAGAATGACTGAAAAGACATATGTTCTCAAATTTAATCGTACAGAGTCTACTTATAAAGAAGAAGTAGCACTTGAAGCGCCTGGTCAAGGCCGCGGTTGGGGCGGCATGATGGGAACAATGATGGCTGGTGAAAAGTATAAAAATATCAATGAAGGTATGTATACTGAGCAACGCGATATGATGGGAAAAACGTTTTTAATTCAAGATTCCTTGCCACAACTAGAATGGAAAATAACAGGAGAATCTAGAAAAATAGGTAATTATAACGCGATGAAGGCAACCGCCACAATGCCTAGCGGCGAATTTGACTGGGCAAACTTTAGAAGAAGACGTGGTGGAAATGCCGAAGAAGAAGCTGCACAGAAGAAAAAAGATAGTATTGCCAGAGCAGATGGAGATATTGAGGCTATGTTTGAAAAGCCTGATGAAATAGTGGTGACAGCATGGTTTACTCCAGAAATACCAGTGCAACATGGACCTGATGTGTATGGCGGTTTGCCTGGCTTAATTCTAGAAGTTAACGCAGGGAATACAACTTTACTATGTTCTCAAATCACTATTAATCCTGAAGAGCGTGATGAAATCAAGCCAGAAAAAAAAGGAGAAGAAGTTACGCAGGCAGAGTATGATGCTATATTAAAAGAAAAAATGGAAGCTTTTAGGCAACGTGGTCGTGGTGGTCGTGGCGGTCGTGGTGGTCGATAAGCTATTTCATCAAATACCTTTCTATAAATGCGAGATTAACTTTCTCGCATTTCTTTAACCAAAAAAAAACAGAATGTCATTGAGCATTGAATTGATATGAAAAAAAATATACTCTTAATGTGTGTAGCATTACTTTGTTTGAGTACTGCCATAGCACAAAATTATAAAATCACCGGAACTGTTGTGGATAGTCTAGGTGTTCCATTACAAATGGCAAACGTAATAGCTTATCAACAGGATAAAAACTTAGGAGCTTTTGGTATTACTAATCAACAAGGTAAATATAAATTAGAAGGTCTTAAACAGGATAGCACTTATACGATAAAGGTTTCATTTCTAGGTTTAAAACAAATCGAGGAAAAGGTAGAAAATTTACAAGGTGATCTTGTGAAAAACTTTATAATGATGGCTGGTGCAGATGAGTTGGATGCTATCAATCTAACTTATCAAATGCCTGTATCTATAAAGGGAGATACTATCGTGTATGACGCAGACAGTTTTACAAACGGTACTGAAGATAAATTGGGTGATGTTCTTCAAAAACTGCCAGGTGTTGAAGTAAATGATGACGGAGATATTACTGTAGAAGGACAAGTCGTTGAGAAAGTTCAAGTAGAAGGGAAAGACTTTTTTGAAGGAGATTCTAGACTAGCTACAAAAAACATTCCTGCAGATGCAGTAAGTAAAGTACAAGTACTTAAAAATTATAACAATCAATCACAGTTAAAAGGATTAGGTAATGATCAAGATCGTTATGTAATTAATATCAAACTTAAAGAAGGTAAAAAGAAATTTTGGTTTGGAGAAGCCACAGTTGGTGCCGGATATGGTGGCGAAGCTGAGCGTTATTTAATACAACCTAAAGCATTCTATTATAGTGAAGATTTCTCTGTAAATATTTTGACAGACTTTAACAATTTAGGTACACCAGCGTTTACAGGTAGAGATTATTTCAGATTTATCGGTTTTAACCGTCGGGATACTCGACAAAATAATGCTTCGATTAACGTTAATGCAGCTAGTACATTTAATGCTTTTGCAACTAATAGAGCCCTTTCCATCGATAGTAAATTTCTTGCAGGTAACGCCTCATGGAAAGTAAGTGATAAATTAGATATGAGTGCCTTTGCTATTTTATCTAGTACAGACACTAGAACAAAAGTATTGAATAGCAATACCTTTATCGATAGTGGATTAGTAGAAGAAACTGATGATAGAGCTTTAGAACGTAATCAAGTGGGACTTTTTAAATTAGGTGCGAACTATAATCCTAATTCTGATTTATCTATTAATTATGATGGTCGTATTAATATATCAGATCAAAGTCAGGTTACAGATTTTACATCTAGTCGATCTGGTGTAGTAGAAGATATCGATCAAGTAAATAGTCAGAAACCTATTTCATATAACCAGTCATTAAATGCGTATTATACTGCAGGAGATAGACACATATTTGCACTAGAGTCTCAATTCTTAAATCAAGAAGAGGATCCTTTTTATAACGCAATACGTAATATAAGAGACCAACAGGATCCAGAACCATTTAATGGAGCCCTAGGATTAGAATCTGCAGATCCTTATAATATCAATCAAGAGCGCTTTGTAAACACAAATAAAATAGATGCAAAATTAGATTACTTCTATGTTTTAAATAAAACTAGTAACATCAACTTTACTTTAGGATCAACGATTTCTCAACAAAACTTTAGTTCTGATATTTTTCAAATAACAGATACTGATGAGAGAAATGAACTGCAAGATCCAACTCTACGTAACGATAATGTACAATATAATTTTACCGATTTATATGCAGCGGTACATTATAAGTTCATCACTGGAAAATTTACATTTACTCCAGGTGTAACAGCTCATAGTTTTAGAACACTAGATTTCCAAAATGATGAGGAGAATGTCATTGAATCACAACGTCTAGTTCCAGATCTTGAAGTACGTTATGATATTAAGAGTTCTCAATCCTTAAGGTTATCTTATGATCAAACAGTGACATTTACAGATATTGATAATTACGCTGAAGGAATCATCTTCACTAACTATAACAGTTTACGTAGCGGTAATAATCAATTAGAAGGTTCATTAAATGATCGTGTTTCTTTAAGATATAATAACTTTAATATGTTTAATTACACGACTATTTTTGGGAATATCACCTATACTAAGCAGCGTGATGCAATTCAGTCACAGACTCAGTTAGATGGTATCAACCAGATTAGTGCTCCTATTAACTTTGGATTACCTAATGAATCTTTAAATGGTAGTTTATCTTATGGGAAAGAAATAAGAAAGATTCAATTTGGTGTATCAGCGAGTGGAAGCTGGTCTAGTCGTAATAATATTATTAATAATGTAGAACAAGAGTCTATTAATATTAATCAGACTTATGGTGCTACCGCAAGGTCCAATTTTCAAAAAGGACTCAATTTTGACGTTGGATATAGACTTAACCTAAACGATAGTGACAATGGTGGATTTGAAAATAATTCAACTACTAACGTATATAGTGCAGGTATTGATTGGCAACTAGGTAAAAGATGGTTGTTAAGAGCAGATTATGATTTAAATGACTTCTCATCAGATAACGGTCAAGAAAATACATATGAATTTTTAGATGCTTCTATACGATACCAAAAGCCATCTTCTAGATGGCAATATTCTCTTATCGCATCAAATCTTTTAAATGCTGAGGTAAATGTCAATAACAACTTCGGTCAGATTGCAACTTCAACAACTCAAACATTTGTATTACCACGTTACATTTATTTTCAGATGAGATTTGATCTGTAATCAGTACTTTTTAAAAATGACAAAAGCAGCTCAATAACGAGCTGCTTTTTTCATGTCTTTATCTTAATTGAACTTACCTTTACCATCATGAGTGGTATATATATCCATATTCCTTTTTGCAAACAAGCCTGTCACTATTGCGATTTTCATTTTAGTACTAACATGAAGTATAAAAATGATATGGTTGCCGCACTATGTGAAGAAATACGCTTACGCAAAAACGAATATGAAGATACCACTGTGCAAACTATCTACTTCGGTGGTGGAACGCCTAGTGTGCTTGAGCTATCTCAAATCAATCAAATCATTGATACAGTGTATCAAAATTATCGAGTTAGCGACAATCCAGAAATCACACTAGAGGCAAATCCCGATGATATAACTAGTGAAAAACTAGAACAACTAAATGAATCACCAGTAAATCGTTTGAGTATAGGAATTCAATCCTTTTTTGAAGAAGATTTAAAGTTAATGAACCGTGCTCACAATGCTCAAGAAGCACTGTCTTGTATAGTTCAAGCACAAATTTATTTTGATAATATATCTATAGACCTCATTTATGGTATTCCCGACATGACGGTGGATCGATGGAGAGAAAATATCTATAAAGCAATAGAACTAGGTGTTCCACATATATCCAGTTATGCTTTAACTGTAGAAGATAATACAGCACTCAAATCATTCATTGAAAAAGGGCTCATTCCTAAGGTAGATGATGAACTCGCCCAAGAGCATTTCCATATACTTCTTGATGCGATGCAACTGCACGGTTATAGCAATTATGAGTTTTCAAACTTTGGTAAAGAAGGCTATTTTTCAAAAAATAATACCGCATACTGGACCGGTAAAAGTTATATAGGTATAGGACCAAGTGCACACAGTTTTGATGGGAAAAGACGCGGCTGGAACATTAATAATAATGTAAAGTATCTTAAATCTATTCAAGCTAGTGAATTACCTATCGAGATAGAAGAACTGACAACTGTAGATCGTTATAATGAATATGTTATGACTGGATTACGTACTATATATGGTGTTTCATTAAATAAAATAGAACAGGAATATGGTGCAAATTTTAAAGATTACTTATTAGATCAAGCATCTGATTTTTTAAAAGACCATTTACTATATTTAGATGGCGATACATTAATAGTAACTCGTAAGGGTAAGTTTTTAAGTGATGGAATCGCTAGTGAGTTATTCATGCTCAATTTGAATTAATATATAAACTATGAAGTGTTATCAATTTATTATATTCTTACTTTTTACTACAAGCATAATCAGCTGTGAGCAAGATCCTAAGCTTACCGCAATTACTTATGATCAAATGATGGAAATGGTAGAGAAGAACCAAATTACTATTCCTAATGATGTGATTTATTATAGTCTCGATGGAAAACAATTATCTAAGGAACAAAGAAAATCACTCTCAAATGATTTACCATTTGCAGACTGGATGATTGATTCTGATAGTGTTCTAGTTAAAGTACAATTACAGGATTCTGATAAAGTCCGTATCGCTCAAAAATCTACTCCTTTATTAAAGAATGGTGCAAGGGATATTAATTGTAATAATTTAGGAGGTTTATTAAAAAGTATTTATTTAAGAGATCAGGACGCACGTGCAGACAATTTAAATGTAGAATCTATTGATCAAAATAACCTAACAGCCGTAGAACAAATCTTAGGTAAATGTGGTATACCTGCACCAGAAAGTGTTGGTAAATTGGGCTATTCTGCCATATGGCTAGTCATACAACACGCCGGTGCAGAAGAGCGCAAGAAATACTTTCCTATGATTAAAATAGGAATGGAAGATGGGCTTTTTGAAAAACAGGATGTCGCACTTATGGAAGATCGCATGCTTATGGACGACGGGTTGCCACAATTATATGGATCGCAAGTATTAATGAATGCAGATGGCTCTTATGAATTCTATGAATTGCAAGACCCGGAAACTGTTGATGCCCGACGTAAAGCAATGGGAATGGGACCTCTCGCAGGATACCTTAGTTTCTTTAACATTGAATTTAATATCCCTCAACAAGAATAAAATGAAATATCTATTATTTTTATTCTTGTTATCAATTACCTCTTGCACTATAAAGCCTACTAACATGCATACCACAATTCAATTAGAAAATGAAAACATATCTATTGATTTATCACAACCTATCGACATTAGTCTAGCAGTACGAGATAACGCAGGTGTAGGTGCATGGTATATAAACCAGCCAGACATTACTCATGTAGAGGTAGATGGTTATGTAGGTAAGGTTTCTTTAGGTGGCTCAACTAACTTTAATAACATTCACTTTAATCCTCATAGTCATGGTACACATACAGAATGTATAGGGCATATTACTAAAGAGTTTCATAGTGTAAATAAAGCGCTAGAAAAAACATTTTTTAAAGCTCAGTTGTTTTCGGTTACTCCTACTATGATGGGAGATGACCAGCAAATATCGCCACGTCATTTTGCCGATTTACAATCCGGTATTGAAGCTGTTATCATTCGTACACTACCTAATTTAGAAGAAAAAAAGGCAAAAAATTACAGCAATACAAATCCTCCTTATATTCTAGAAGAAACGATGTCACGCTTTCGCGAAAGCGGAATTAAACATGTCCTAATAGATTTACCTAGTGTGGATAAAGAAAAAGATAATGGAGCTTTACTTGCACATAAAGAATTTTGGAATTTTAATGGTGAGCCAAGATTAGATGCAACCATCACTGAATTTATATATGTTCCCGACACTGTAGAAGATGGACTGTATATGATCGATTTACAAGTAGCACCTTTAGAAAATGATGCGGCTCCATCGCGTCCCATTCTGTATAAGATATTGTAAATTTGAATATGGAATTACTATTTATAGGACTTGCCGTAGGAGCTGTAGTGGCCTTTTTTGTATTCAAAATGCTTATGGGCAAGATGGGCAAAAAAGAAAATACTCGAGAGCAAAGTGTGGTTCTTATGGAGAAAATACGCTCGGTATGTAAATTCATTACTGTAGAAGGAGATTTTGCCGAGATATATCACTACGAAAATGTCAAAGAAAAATTGATGAGCCTTTTGCTAGGTAAAAAGAAGGCAATAATACTTATTAATGCAAAAGCACATATAGGTTTTGATCTTACTAAAATAGTAATGGATAGTGACCCTAGTACTAAAACCATAAGACTTACTAACTTTCCACAACCACAAGTGTTAAGTATAGAAACTGATTTTAATTACTATGATAAAAAAGAAGGCTGGGCAAATTACTTTACTAGCGAAGATTTAACTGAGATTTCGCGCAATGCAAAGCAGCATATCATTGATAAAATTCCTGAAAGTGGTTTATTAGATCAAGCTCGAAAAGAAGCCATGCAAACTATTCAACTTATGGAAGGACTTGCGGCAACTATAGGCTGGAAGCTAGATTATACTACCCTTATTCTTAATGACATTGAAACACAAAAGAAAATAGAATCCTAATGCATATTGATGAGTTGCGTGATTATTGCATGGCTAAAAAAGCGGTAACTGAAGAGTTTCCCTTTGATGAATCTACATTAGTGTTTAAAGTTATGGGCAAAATGTTTTGTCTTACAGGATTAGACCGCTGGGAACGTGGTGAACCAGCTATTAATTTAAAATGCGATCCAGAAACAGCAATTGCATTAAGAGAAGAGTATGATGGCACAGTTATAGGTGGTTATCATAGTAATAAAAAACACTGGAACACTATTTTTACTGATAAAGCCATGGAAGCTATAGAGCTTAAAAAATGGATAGATCATAGTTATGAGTTAGTGGTAGCAAAGTTAACACGCGCTCAAAAAGAAGACCTTAAAAATTTATAATTGAAAGAGACTTTACAATCATTTTATAAAGAGCGTATTGCTCAATTTAAAGAAAAACGAGATTCCATTAAGAATCAATTAAGGGTATCTAGTACCATAAGACTATTGATATTTATTGCTGGAGCTGCTGGTGTTTATTTTCTATGGTCGCAATGGCAAGTAGCTATTATCATTGCAGTAGGCACTTTTATCCTTTTTTTGTTTCTAGTTTCTAGGCATGAGAATTTAAGAAGAAAAAGGGATTTTCAACAGGCGTTACTGGATCGCAATGAGCTAGAATTAATGATGCTAGATCGTAATTATACTGGTAGGCCAGATGGATCAGAGTATTTAAAAGATGATCATGAGTTTAGTCGGGATATAGATTTATTAGGTCCAGGTTCTTTCTTTCAATATTTAAATAGAAGTGTTACTAAAGACGGCGTGGCAACTCTTGCAAATCAGTTTTTATCTAATGATATATTTGATATTACCAGAAAGCAAGAGGCAATAAAAGAACTATCAGAGAAGATAGATTTCAGACATAACTATGGAGCAACAGCTACACTGCTCAACAATGAAAAGGATCCTAAGGACATGCTGGATTGGATAAATAGTTATACGTCATTTGTACCGCCATTATTCTCATGGTTGCCATGGATATGGTTTATAGCATCTATCGCGTTAGGAGTAGCTTACTTTAATGATTGGATAAATGGATACATTTTTTCAATTGCCTTTTTTGGTGGATTAGGGATTACTGGTAAATATATCAAACGTATTACCGCATTTAGTGCAAACATTAGTTCATTAGAGCTGTTTTTTAAGCAGTATAGTCAGTTAATACTTGCTATAGAAAAAGAAAGTTTTAAAAGCGATTTGCTTATAGGATTAAAATCTAGAATAATGGTAGGTGATGTACCAGCCTCTATCAGATTTAAAGAGTTAGCGGTAGCTATAGGACGATTAGATCAACGTAATAATATGCTTTTTGGAGTATTAGCAAATGGTTTTGGTTTATGGGATTTAAAACAAGTTCATACCATTGAGATATGGTTGGAAACTAATGCGATCCATATAGAAAACTGGTTGGACACAGTTGCTCAAATAGATGCTTTAAACTCCTTAGGTAATTTTGCTTATAACCATAAAGATTATGTCTATCCTATCATTGAGACTGGAGACTTTAAAATGCAAGTTAGTAATGCAAGACATCCTTTACTGGATCCTGCAAAAGCAATAGGAAATGATATTCAAATATCAAGCGGTGAATTCTTCATCATCACGGGTGCAAATATGGCCGGTAAAAGTACATTTTTAAGAACGGTCTCTATGAAGATCGTAATGGCAAATGCTGGACTACCTGTATGTGCACAATCTATGATTTATAGTCCAATTAAACTCATTACCAGTATGAGAACTAGCGATTCTTTAACTGATGATGAGAGTTACTTCTTTAGTGAATTAAAACGCTTAAAATATATCGTTGATAAAATAGAAACCGAACGGTATTTTATTGTCCTGGACGAAATCTTAAAAGGAACTAACAGTCAGGATAAGGCAAACGGATCTAGAAAACTGATCGAGAAACTTTCTAGAAAACACGCTACAGGAATTATTGCTACACATGATTTAAGTCTTACCGAGGTTGCCAATGAGTATGATAGTATCTCTAACTACTTTTTTGATGCAGACATCACTAACGATGAGCTTACCTTTGACTATACCTTTAAAGACGGAATTGCCACAAATATGAATGCTAGTTTTCTGTTGAGGAAGATGGGAATTGTGGATGACTGATGAACTTGTAATTGAAAAGTAATTTTATGAACGGACTTCGAGAGTCTCAGTCCTCGATTTGATGCAATTTCGAGCATTGAGGCTCTCGAAATGCGGCTTTATTAGTAAGTAGCTTTTAACCTGTCATGCTGAACAACGTTTCAGCATCTGCTGGTGATGGAAAGCAATGATTATTTTACCTCATTTTCCACAAACCTATTTTCCCATTTACTAAAGTCTGCCGCTGGGAATTTATTCTGTCGCCTGCGGCGTTCTTATTTTTCTTAATGATTTACGCATTTTTTTTAACCGAAAATCTTGCTCAATGAAAATAGTAGAAGCCATAACCATTGAATAGATCTAATATCAAATGACATAAAAAACAGCTATTCAACAGATTATTCCTATTTCTTGTCAGAAAATAGTAACCTCATCATCTATTTGTAAGTAAAAACCTTATTTTCGTAACATTCAAATATCTACCATGAAAAAACCGTTACTACTTATTTCTTTTCTTTTCGTTGGATTCTTATCAATTGCTCAGACTGCTAACGATTTTGTGTTTGACTCAATACTAGCCAATATGTGGCCATTCAGTATATCATCATCAACCGGTGTTACTATAGATTGGGGTGATGGAACGACTACTAATGTTCCTATGGGTAATAATCAAACTGTACCAGCACATTCTTTCAGTTCTACAACTAGAACAGTCATTATATCAGGTTCAATAGACTCTATAGTTTTTAATCTATCTTCATCCTCAAATAATAATCCTCGTATTACTCAATGGGGTAGTTCACAATGGAAAACAACAGAGTGGATGTTTTTTGATTGTTTGTATTTAGATATAAATGCTTCAGACACTCCAGACTTAAGTCTCTGCAATTCGATGGCGCATATGTTTCATAATGCCGGTCAATTTAATGATGATATTAATAATTGGGATGTTTCAAATATTACTGATATGAGTGATTTGTTTTATGGTGTGTATAGTTTTAATCAAGCGCTAAATAATTGGGATGTTTCTAGTGTTACAGATATGTCTAGGATGTTTTTGTATGCTAGTAATTTCAATCAACCACTGAGTAATTGGGACACTGCAAATGTTATAAATATGGGTAGTATGTTTCAAGCTGCTAGTTCTTTTAATTCTAATATTAATAATTGGGATGTTTCTAATGTTTCAAATATTAGTCATATGTTTTATAATGCAAATTCCTTTAATCAAGATATTTCAAATTGGGATGTTTCTAATGTGAATGCAATAGATTACTTGTTTTATCGTGCTACTTCTTTCAATCAAAATATATCAAACTGGGATGTTTCTAATATCACTAATATGGATCGTATGTTTACTATTGCCAGTTCTTTCAATCAAAATATATCAAGCTGGGATGTTTCTAATGTAACTTCTATGATAGAGATGTTCGAATACGCCACTTCTTTTAATCAACCCATAGACAATTGGGATGTGTCGAATGTAACTATTATGCAAGATATGTTTGTTCACGCAACCTCTTTCAATCAAAATATATCAAGCTGGGATGTGTCAAATGTTACTGACATGGATGATATGTTTTATAACGCCACTTCTTTTAATCAACCATTAAATAATTGGGATTTTAACCAGTATTTAAATCCTCGTAGATTTGTCGCTTTTTCAGGGTTGGATACCAATAATTATGATAAATTGTTACAAAGATTTGTTAATCTAGGCATGCAATATAAAACACTGAATTCTTTTGGTTTAACTTATTGCGATTCATTTTCAAGAAATATCCTTCTACAAAATGGATGGTCGATTAATGGCGATTCATTAGACCTTGGTTGTTCTGCTCTAGATAATCAACTTCAAGGTTCAATCACTTATGATTTCGATAATAATGGTTGTGACCCAAATGATTTAATTTTTTCTAATGTTGGAATTGAAATTTCAAATGGAACTACTGCCTTCACATTGTATACGGATATAAACGGTGATTATTCAATTCCTTTATCAGATAACACTTATACGGTAACTCCGATAATCGACACGAATCTTTTCACAACAACACCAGCAAGTGCAACCTTTACAGCAGCAAATCAAAATATAACGACGCAAGATTTTTGTCTTACTGCAACAACACCAACTGATGATTTAGAAATCACTATTATACCATTAGAAGAAGCACGTCCTGGTTTTGATACTAATTATAAGTTGGTTTATAAGAACAAAGGAAATACACAACTAACAGGAAATATTGCTTTTACTTATGATGATGATTTTATGGATTTTGTAAGTGCAAATCCTGTGGTATCATCTAGTAGTGTTGGTAATCTCAATTGGAGTTTTTCAAATCTTGATCCGTTTGAAACTAGAGAAATTGACTTTACATTAAATATGAACACGCCTACAGACTCAAATTTTCCGTTAAATAGTAATGATATTATAAGTTTTACAGCATCTATAACGCCTAGTGCAAATGATGCTACACCTATAGATAATGTTTTTAATTTAGACCAAACGGTAGTAAATTCTTATGATCCAAATGATAAAACCTGTTTACAAGGTGAAACTATAGAACCTAGTATGGTAGGTGAGTTTGTTCATTACCGTATCCGTTTTGAAAATGAAGGAACTGCTAGTGCTATTAATGTGCGTATCGTGGATTATATAGATACTTCTGTTTTTGATATTTCAACGTTAACACCAGTTAGTAGTAGTCACGATTACCTAGCTCAAATAACTGATGGGAATAAACTTGAATTTATTTTTGATAATATCAACCTACCTAATACGGCTCCAGCCAGCCAAGGTTATATTTTGTTCAAAATTAAAACTGTAGATACTTTAGTTCTAGGAGATACCTTTTCAAATCAAGCTGGGATATATTTTGATTTCAACTTCCCAATCATTACTAATTTAGAAACTACCACTGTGGCAGTAACATTAAGCAATAATGATATCACTAGCCTAACAATGAGCTTGTTTCCTAATCCAGCTAATGATACGGTCACCATCACAAGCAACGTTTTGTTTGATTCATGTACCATTTATGATTTACGTGGTATGCTAATCAGCTCCAAAAAGTTACAACAACCTGATGATCAATATAAATTCAATATCGATTCATTAGCATCTGGTATGTACATGATTCAGATTAATAATAGTCAAGGCAGTATAACGCAGCGATTAATAGTGGAGTAAGTTTAATAGGTTTTTAGATTTTAAGTCCTCGGTCTGTAGATTTTTAATAGCCCAACTAGAAACCTACCCTTTAGGGCTAGGGAAAAGGTTTCGGCTTGTCATTGAAATTACCTGTCATGCTGAACTACGTTTCAGCATCTCCTATTGATGGAAAACAAGTTTCTATAGACAAATGTGCAGCCAAACCCTTTTGGTGGCTTCATCGGCGTTGCCGATTTCGTCGCCCACCTGTTTTCCCTTCGGCTGAAGGGAAAGGCTTTTTTTATTGTTTCCCATTTGTGGGCAGACTGAAGTCTGCCGGTAGGAATTTATGCTGTCGCCTACGGCGTTCTTTTTATTACGCCGACTGAAGTCGGCTTTTTGCGTATTGTAAATGAAATATTTTGCATAAAATAAACTGTTCTCCACCTGCCTTTTGCCGGCAGGCAGGTTGAGCTCGAACTGACATTTCACTTACTCAAAGACTCATAGCTCAAGGACTAAAAATCTACCCCAAAATCCCTTTCTGCTTTTTATAAAACGCATCGGCTTGTTCTTGCATTAATTCCCTAGCCATTTTTTTCTTGTAAGCATAGAGGGCTTCCTCTTCAGCAATATCGGCATAGACTCTGTTGTTGAGTGTTTTGTCGGTTTGAACTAGAATTTCTTGTTGAAGTCTTTGTTGGGTAACCCAAGATTTTACCAGGTCTTCACGCTCGGCAAGTTTAAAGTCGTACTCGCCACGTGGTGCCAGTACTTTGGCAATAATAGGAGAGGTTTCTACAGCTAGAAATAACAAGAATATAAAGAATGAAGTGAGGAATGGTAATTTGTTTAAAGCTTCTATACGTGCCATTAATCCATCAAAGTTGTCAATGATAGGTTGAGAAGAGGCTAATTGAGTCGCTTCATTTTCCTGTAGTGTTGCTATTTGTGATTCTATGGTAGCTATTTTTTCAGCATTCGTAATTTTTAAGGTGTTGAGGTCGGATAGCGCTGCGTCATGTTTTTCGCGTTTTTCTTTATAGACAGGACCTTTTCCTAATTTATTGGTGCCAGATGTTCCCTCGGCTTCGGTGATGTAAATGTTGTAAAGCGCATTGACTTCGGCTTCTTTATTTTGAATCTCTGTTTTTAGTTCTTGTATCGCTTTCGCGAAAGCGGCTTCTTCCACAACATATAATTGTGCAACCTGTTCCTGATTTTCAAGAGTTAACTGGTTCTTTTCCTCTAGCAGAACTTGATCAATTTCCTTCTCAAATATCTTTAGTTCAAGTGGTTTTGAAATCACTACAGCTATGATAATCGCAAGAATAATACGAGGTGTTGCTTGCCATATTTCATTTATTTTTTTATCACTTTTCTTAAGTGTAGAAACGATGTAGCGGTCTAGATTAAATATCAATAAACCCCAAACAAATCCAAAGGCAGTAGCAATTAAATAACTATCAAAAACCGTATACAGCGCATAACTGGCTGCAAAAAATGCCATAAGTGCGGTAAAAAATACCGTGGCACCTATACCTGCATATTTTGTACGCTCACCAGCGCTACAATTGTCGAGTATATCTGTGTCTGCACCGCTGCAGGTGATGAAGAAGGATTGCATAATAGATCGATTAAGGTTCTCTCTAATAACGTAATAATTTACAGATTGTTACGGTATGATGTGTATTTATGGAACCATCAATGTTTTAATTGTCTTCTGATACTAATTTGCTAGGCAAATTTTTATTTATTTGACCTATTACAACCAGTATTTTTTATGGTTTTCAATCTTTGAAAATAGAATACATCTATTCCAGCTTTTTTATTATAACGCTATAATTATGGTTAGAGAAATATAATTACCACCATTTAATTATTGAGCTGGTGGTGGTGGTAAGATTTCGGCAGCTTTTTCTCTATTTTCTTTATATAAGTAATGCCAAGCCTGATTTTTTGATTGTTGTTCTACACTCATTGATGTGTATAGTTGAATCATTCTATTAGTATCTTCTTTAAAAACGACTATTCTTTTTTCATTTTTTAAGAACTCTTTGTGTCTGTTTAAAAGCCAGTTGTATTCCTCTACTTCTTTAATTGATATCTGTTTTTTGTCTTTAGCAGGTGGCGGTGGTGGTGGTAAAGTAGGTAATGGTTGTGCTTCACTTTTTTGAGATGTACTCATTCTACCGTAGATTGAGCGGTACTTTTCAAAGTCTTTTTGTTTAATAATCGCATACCTATGGTTATTATTTAGCTTTGCGGCTCTATTTTGCTCATTATTTTTTTTTGCCCATTCATTATATTCAGTAAATTCTTTTTCACTCACGGACTTAGATTTTACTGGTGGTGGCGGTGGTGGCAATGTTCCTTTGTTGTTATCAGTTTCCAGAATTTTAATAGACATTACACCTTTATCGTCTGGACTTATTTCTACGCCTGCCTGTCCTACTTCATTAATAATTTTTATGGCTATGTCTGCAGGGATTTGATCTTCTCTGAGATAATAATTTAATTCGTCTTTGTGTTCATTTATATATTCAATGGCACTAGGTGCTGGTGGTGGCGGTGGTGGAATTTGTCCTGCTTTTAAATCATTATCTCTTCCTAGATATGGCCATGGTTCATTAGAAGATTGTTGTTCTTTACTCATGGAATGAAATATGGTTTGCATATGCTGGGTTTCATCCTTAAAAACAATTAAATTATTATTTTCATTCATGTAGTTTTTGTGCTTTAGGGCCAGACGATTGTATTCTTCAATGTGTTCTGGAGTTAAATTTTCTAATACTTCATAAATCTCAATAATTTCTGTTTTATGATTATCATCTACTACTTCTTCAATTTCTAAAATCTCTTCAATTTCTTGAAATTCTGTTTCTTCTTTCCCGCAGCTAATCACTAAAAGCGTTAGGATTGGTATCAATATTAGTGTTCGCAATATCAAACTGGTTTGTGAGGTATTAGTTTTCATAATGTGGAATCTTTTTTTAATAATAGGAAAGTTAAAAGTGTTAGCCAGTCCTTTGCTATGACTGTTTTGTGTGTAGTGTAAGAGAGTTTCTTGATAGGTGACTGTGTCTATACCTTTTTGAATTACTGCTTGATCTGCAAGAAACTCGTGATTCAATTTTATGGAATACTTCATTATATAGAATAGCGGATTAAACCATAATAGAATTAACAATATTTCCAGAAATAGAATATCGAGGGAATGCTTCTGGTCCAAATGTGCTTTCTCATGTTCTAAGACTGTACTTGGTATTTGTGCATTTGTATATTCTGTATGCGAGACAAATATGCTCTGATAAAAGGAATGAGGTACAGTGAGTACGTTGCGTAGTACAAGTTGGTATTTACTGTAAGTTCTAACTTCATCTTCTTCCTGAATACGAAACGTTTTTAAATTTTTTACAAAACGCCACGACATAATTAAGACTCCTATACCATAACAGCTCCAGAAAATAACAGTCCAGTTAAATTGAAACTTTTGTTCGGTTACCATTTCTGAGAAGACTTGGGTATTTGTAAAATCAATAACGGGATTATGATCTAGAGGAATTATAACTGTTTTTACTACTATGAATGGTATAGCTAGTGCGGTTACAATAGATAGGATTAGATAATACCTTTTCCACTTATGCCAAGAAGTATTTTCAAGCAGTAATTTATAGAATAACCAAAGGATCAATAAACAAGCTGTACTATTAATTAAAAAATGTTCCATGATTATTTGTTTTTAATTTGCTGATCTATAATGGCTCGCAATTCCTCAAGTTCTTTTTTAGTCAAATCTGTTTCTTTGGTAAAAAAAGAAGCAAATTGTGAAGAACTATCATTAAAGAAATTTTTAATTAAACCGTTTACATGCTTTGAGAAGTAAGCTGTTTTTTCGACTAGTGGGAAATACTGTCTACTCTTACCAAAAAGTTCATATCCTACAAAACCTTTATCTGTCATTCTTTTTAATAAAGTAGCGACTGTAGTGGTTGCAGGTTTAGGTTCTGAGTATTCTTCTAATAAGTCCTTCATAAAAGCTTTGTCTAACTTCCATAAATGACTCATTAACTCTTCTTCGGTTTTAGATAATTTCATGTTCTACAATATTAGAATTGATTCTACAAATGTAGAGTATTAATTCAGTTCTACAAGTGTAGAGTGTCTTTTTTTTCTGTTCGTTTATTTTTTGATCAAGACTTATTCGCTTTTATATCAACTATTTATATTTTGGAGTTGCGCTTTAACAGTAGTGTTTCTAATTGTTTTCAGACTAGAATCCGCTATAGTATTAATAAATATTTTACTATTAATTTATAATTAAAATTTAATGTAACATTTGTTATTTTCATCGTTGAAATGCGGTAGTAAGTCAGTAGTAAATGTTAAAATATGTAATGTTTTACTAAATTAATGTGTTTATTTAACCATAGGTAATCGAATGCATTTTAAGTAATTATCATAGTGGTACTTTTATATAACATACTGTTATTATGAAAGCTATATTTACAACATTTTTGCTGTTAAGTGTATATTTCGCCGGCTCCCAGGTTGGAATTAATACAGACTTACCAGATCCGAGTTCCATTTTGCACGTTTTTTCTGAATCTGAAGGTTTACTGATGCCCAGAATGAACACTACACAAAAAATGGCAATCGCCAGTCCTGCTACAGGGCTAATTATTTTTGATACCACTCTTAATGCCTTCCAATTTTATGATGGAACGGAATGGGTTTACATTGCCAATAGTAAACGTAGGGATAATTATAAATTAGTTAAAGATATTTCAGATCTCGCTGATGAGCTCAATACCGGTAGTGGTATAAAGTATGTATTAAATACTGATTATCTCTACGAAATTAATGGAACGATAGTGTTCGATTTTCCTATTGATTTAAATGGTGCCTATGTAGAAGGTGTAGATTCATCTGAAGATATCTTAATTAACAATTCTACGGGTAGTCTTTTTGAAGGTTCTAAAGGTGGTGGTTTACGTAATTTAACTTTGTCCGGTAGCATTCCTATGGGGACAAAAAAACAATTGTTTGACATCAACGCTACGGCAAGTGGAGAATTGTTACTTATCAATAATACAATTGTCGCAAACGCTAGTAAAGTAGGGACTTTAGACGGTGTAAGTACCGTGTTTTTGAGTGTCACACAATATGTAAATAATGATGATGGATTCACTATAAATGATATTAATAGTTTTTTTGTGAGTAATATCTTTTGGACATCATCAAATACGGGAACTTTTATGGAGCTGTTAGGTTCGTTTACAAATCTTCAAATGAATGGTGGACGTATCGAGGCAGATAATATGGAAACAGGTATTGATGTAAGTGCAAATCCTGCGATTGTAAATGATGCCACGCTATCTCAACTTAGTTTTGTGGGTGCTGGAACATTAATTGATCCTTATACTACTGGTACTTATTCTGGATTTAATTTTACTAAGAATTGGAATGTAAATTGTTCCGGTATTCCATTAGAAACAGACGCGCAAGCAGTAGGTGATATCAATTTTAATTTTACTGCTGGTGGCGGTGCGTCAACTACTTTTTCTTCTAATGGTGTCCCTAAAAAATTAGCAGGAGTTACCACATCAAATAATTTGTTCCGTTTTTCAAGTTCGAGTGATAATAGAGTTGTATATGAAGGTAAGAAAAAACGATTCTTTAATGTTTCGGCTAGTGTGTCTTTTGAAGGTAATACACCAGGAGATAGATACATATTTTATATTGCGAGAGGTAGATCTGGAGCTGCTACGCCGACTGTGATAGACCAAACAGGTGTGTGGAAAGTTGTGCCTGACGGAGCGACCGTTGGTGCTACGACTATTAGGGATATTAGTGCAGTGCCTATTGTAGGCGTTTTTGATTTAGAACCTAATGATTATATAGAGGTTTGGGTAGAACGGTTCAGTGGTACAGGACAGATATTTACTGTAGCTTTAAATCTAGCTTTAAATTAATCATAGTACGCTTTCGCGGAAGCGAGTTAAAAAAAATCCCATTCAACTATTGAATGGGATTTTTTTATGGAATCTTAATTATTTACTCATTTTTGTAAAATGTTTGTAGAAATGAGGAATAGTCTCGATGCCCTTGAGGTAATTCCATACACCAAAATGCTCATTAGGCGAATGTATGGCATCACTGTCCAGCCCAAAGCCCATAAGTATAGATTTTGAATTTAATTCTTTCTCAAAAAGAGCGACAATAGGAATAGAACCACCACTGCGTTGCGGTATAGGTGTTTTGCCGAATGTATCTTCGTATGCTGCACTGGCAGCGCGATAACCTAATGAATCGATAGGTGTTACATAAGCAGTACCACCGTGATGCGGATTTACTTTAACCTTTACACTTGCTGGAGCAATACTTTCAAAGTGCTTCTGAAATAATTCTGTTATTTCATGCCAGTTTTGATCCGGTACAAGTCGCATTGATATTTTTGCAAATGCTTTACTAGCAATTACTGTTTTTGCACCTTCACCAGTATATCCACCCCAAATTCCGTTAACGTCTAATGTAGGGCGTATACTGTTACGCTCATTAGTGGTATATCCTTTCTCTCCATGCTCTGCTGCAATGTTTAAGGCTTTGTTGTAAGCTTCTTGAGAGAATGGAGCTTTAGCCATTTCGGCACGCTCTTCTGTGCTTAATTCTTCTACCTTATCATAAAATCCAGGAATGGTAATATGATTATTTTCATCATGAAGCTGAGCAATCATATCACATAATATATTGATAGGGTTTGCAACAGCGCCACCATAAAGGCCTGAGTGTAAATCACGATTAGGTCCAGTAACTTCTACTTCTACATAGCTTAAGCCACGTAAACCAGTTGTAATACTAGGGACATCTTTGGAAATCATTCCTGTATCAGAGATTAGAATCACGTCGTTTGCTAGCTTTTCACGATTACGTTCTAAAAACCAACCTAAAGACTCGCTACCAACTTCTTCTTCACCTTCGATCATAAATTTCACGTTACATGGTAGCTCGTTATTGGCTGTCATATATTCCATGGCCTTAACATGCATGTACATTTGACCTTTATCATCACAAGCACCACGCGCAAAGATGGCACCATCTGGATGTAGTTCTGTATTTTTAATAACTGGTTCAAATGGAGGACTGTCCCAAAGCTCTACTGGATCCGGCGGCTGAACGTCGTAATGACCGTAAACTAGAACAGTAGGTAGATTTTTATCAATTATTTTTTCTCCATAAACAATAGGATATCCAGGAATTTCACAAATTTCAACATGATCGCAGCCAGCTTTTTCTAAAGAGGTTTTAATAGCCTCACTGGTTTTAATAACATCCTTCTTATAAGCCGGATCAGCACTGATAGAAGGGATTTTAAGTAAATCTATCAGTTCATTTATGAATCGATCTTTGTGTTGATCAACATAAGTTTTAGTATTCATGTGTTGCAAATTTTAGGTAAAGATAAGAAAGGTGTAATTTTTATTTCAGAAAGAATTTGTAATATCTGAAAAGTGTGTATATTTGCCGTCCCAAATAGCGATTACCAGAATGCGGATGTGATGGAACTGGTAGACATGCTAGACTTAGGATCTAGTGCTTCACGGCGTGCAGGTTCGATTCCTGTCATCCGCACATAAAAAGCTCTTCAGAAATGAAGGGCTTTTTTTATGGCTTCTACTTTATGAATCCTCTCAGCTTTTTATAGATAAAAGCATTGGTCTTAATACCGTATAAAGAGATTAGACATACTATGATTATAAAAAGTATGGCGCCCATGGCTGCTTGATATGGGTTAAGTGTTTTTCCTATAATTTGCGACAGTCCGATTCCCGTAAGACTTCCATAGATTATTACAAAGTGTACGATATATATAGATAAGGTCTTTTGGCCTATCTTAAAAATCATTTGGTTTTTCACAAATCGTTCTAGTGCATAAAAAATACCGAGTAAGATAAGCACATTGCCTAAACGTGTAAATAGGTAATTATAATAAGCTACATCTTTTAAAATCTTTATATCGCTCCATCGATGCATCCACATCAAGAATTGAGATGAATTATAAATCAATAACGACCCTATGATGATAAGGCCAGATACTAAAATGGGTTTGAACTTCTCATTTCCTACATATCTATAAAATAAAGACGCTATAAAGGCTCCTATAGACATGTATCCTAGCCATGGTAAAATGGTGAAGATAGATCCATTAGACTTGCTTAAATAGTTTGCAAACACTAATGGTATACCTGTAGTGTCTAGTTCTCTATACCATGGTTCCATCATAAATATAGAAATCCCCAAAATAAGCATAAGAATAGAGAAGATTAAAGATTTTTTAAATGTTAGATAGTAAATACCGACGGTGATAATTATCGAGAGACCTATGCATTGTAAGACATCAATCACTAAAAAATAAGTTCTAAAAGTACCAGTAATCCATTCAAAAACTGGAGCTCTTAAACCATAACCTATAGCAATAAGCAATAATCCACGTAGTAATCCCTTACGTATACGTTCTGGTGCTTGACCTTTTTTTTTGGATTTCATCAATAAGTAGGTGAAAATTATTCCAGATATCGTAAAGAAAGTGGGTGCTGTAATACCTCTGAAATAACTCCATATTTGAAATATAGTACTGTCTGTATCACGGTATTCTGGCGCAAGTAAGGTGTCTATAAAATGACCTTGCAACATCATTATTATAGCAAATGCACGTACAGCATCTATAAAAAAAAGGCGGTTTGTTTTCAATCTAGTTGGTTGGTCATGTAAAACTAGGTTTTATTTCATAAAAAAAAGCAGCTGTGATAGCTGCTTTTCAAAATGATATGATGTAATTACTAGTTGTCGGTTTTGACTTTTTCTACATTACCGTTTTCATCGTATTTTATTTTTGCCTCACTGCCATCTTCATTTTCTATTTTAACTTTATTCTCTTTTACTTTGGTGTCATCAGCATTCTCGATGAGATTTTCCGCTTTTTCTTCAGCAGTTTCAGCTTCTTTTCTACAAGCTATTAAAGAAATAGAACATAGTAATATGAATAAGATCTTTTGAATAGGATTTTTCATAATAGTTTAATTTTAATCGTTATCATAAATTAAATTAATAGTTTTAATCTATAAAATGTAAAATATTAAGTTAATAAATAAGGATTAGTAAGATGCTTGTTTGTAAAAAAAAGAAAAAGAGTAGAGTTGATGTAGATAAAACATCTGTAAAACAAAAAAGCCTCTCCTGTTCGGAAAAGCTTCTCAAAAAGTGTCTGTTGACACCTTCTCAAGTCCTCAATTATTTTAGAGGACACACAACTTGAATTGTTATTCTCAACAGTTGTTGAAAAAAAGCGGTCTGGACGGGATTCGAACCCGCGACCCCATGCGTGACAGGCATGTATTCTAACCAGCTGAACTACCAGACCGTGTTCCTTGTTGAACGTCGCTTCCACATTTCTGCGTTAGCGGATGCAAATATACTTTTACTTTTAACAACCACAAGTACTTTTTGAAAAATATTTCAATTTTTTTTTGACCTTGTTTAAAATAGAACGATTTACCTTTGTGTTTCAACTACATACGATGATACAACTTCTTGCCTCAGATATAGACGGAACCCTACTAGATAGCGATCGATTTCTATCAGCGCGCACTTTACAGGCTTTTGATAAGGCAAATCAATTACCAGTCATACTTATTTCTGCTCGCATGCCGCAAGCTATGTACTATTTACAAGATGCTTTGAAAAGGAGAGAAATGCCTATTGTCTGTTATAATGGTGCACTAGTTTTGGATCAACAAAAACAGCTTTATAGTACCACAATTCCTTACATCGATATTGAGAACATAGCTCGTATAGCCATTGAACACGACCTTCATTGTAGTTTGTATAGAAATGATGAGTGGTTTGTGCCTCAAATGGATTACTGGGCAGATCGTGAGGTAAATAATACTCGAGTCACTCCACAAGTACAAAATATAGAAACAACTTTAGCATACTTTAAAGAAACCCAGGAATTGGGTGGTGCGCATAAAATAATGTTGATGGGCGATAGTAATGCTATGGATTCCGCTTTCGCGAAAGCGGGAAATTTACCATCTCAATTACATCTTTACCGATCTAAGGATACCTACACAGAAATCTCACCACTTGAAATTTCCAAAAAATCTGCATTGGAATTACTAATTAAAGAATGTTTTCCGGAAGTAAAAGTAGAGAATGTTGCTGCCTTTGGCGATAATTATAATGATGTAGAAATGATTGCTGGAGTAGGGTACGGAGTTGCTGTAGACAATGCAAGGGATGAGGTAAAAGCTGTTGCAAACTATCATACCGACCATCACAAAAAAGATGGTGTGGCACAATGGATTGAGAAATTTATATAAAAAAAGAAAAGGCGAAACTCTTTAAAAGAGTAACGCCTTCTCCACCTCAAATGATGACATTTGAATCCCTGAGCAGGATAATTTTATTCTATAGTAATAATGTCTTGAGTTGTCAAACCGGCAAGATTCATTACCGAGTCGTAATCTGTAATGTCTAAAAGTGGATTTTGAGCAAGATCAACAGGCAATATTACAATTCTAAAAGTTTGATTATCTAAATCTCCAGGAGCTAAATCATTAAAGTCAAATGTGCTAGGAGCATCTAAAAAAATGGTTGCATCTCCATTAGTGGCGTCATAATTATATTGAAATTCACCAAAATCTGTATAAACTGTTTGTGGTAATAGTCTCCACACATCTACCGTACCGCCGTTATTTCCTGGAACTTCGTCCCACAGGATATAAATTAATGTCATATCTGTATCAAACACCTCAATATTATTTGGGTAGATAACAAATTCTTCATAATCTGGTGCTGTAAAATTTGTAGTGATTTCAAAGGATTGGGCAACAATATTTGTCCCATCTAGGCCATCAAATCCTGCAGGACCTTGTGGACCTTCACAAGAAATTAATATTACGGCTAGTGTAAAAAGTAAAGCTAGTTTTTTCATAATTAGAATATTTCTATTGTTCTTTCAATAACCTTGCCTAATTTTAGAGAATGAAGATTTTTTTATCAATGATGGTTTTCTTTTTAGTCTCAGTACTGGCTGTTGCTCAAATAGATAAAGGTGATGAGTTAGCACAAACGGGAAACTGGAAAGCTGCTATAAACGCTTATAGAAATGCGCCATCTGATGCGACCCAGCAATTTAAACTGGCTCAAGCTTATACCCAATTAGGGAATAGTGCAAAGGCGATTACTCACTATAGGGCTGGTTTTGCTATAGACAGCACTGCTATAAAACCTATGTATGATTATGGTAAACTACTAGTTAATAGTCAGCAATCCGTTGATGCCATACCGGTATTTACATTACTGATAGAACGAGATTCTACAAATGCCAGTTTCCATTATTACTTAGGTGAAGCATGGTCTGGTTTAAATCAGGTAAACAATGCTATACCATCTTATCAAAAAGCCTTGTTGTTAAATGAAGATTATCGTGCCGCAAGACTAGATTTAATAAAGAATTTAATTCAAAAGCGCGAATTTTCTAAGGCTGTTAAATTTGCAAAGCAAGGCATCGCTGCAGACTCCACTGATGTGAAAATGAATAGTTATCTAGCACAAGCTTACATGAATTCAAAATGGTACGATAAGGCAATTCCTGTATTTGAAAGGTTATTTGAACTTGGTAATGATACAGAGTATAATCGTAATGGGCTTGCTTTTTCTTACTATAGCACTAGACAATATGAAAAGTCTATTGAGAATTATAAAGTCTATGTTGAAGAGTATAATGATAAAGAAGCTTCTGTATTTTTCAATATGTCAGTAGCCTATATGAGAATTGAAAAATATACTGAATCTATTGAAGCAATAGAAAAAGCAATTGCTATTAGAAGACCTTTATTAGATAAAGAATATGTGCAACTTGCAGCAGTCCATGCACGCAATGAAGATATAAAGAATGCATTTTATGCCTTAAAAACTGCCCAAAAAGAACGAGCAGATGATGCAATGATCAACTATCAGCTCGCCATCGCCGCAGATCGATATTTTAAAGATAAAAACAGCATCATACCGTATTATGAAAACTACCTAGAAATACATGGTAAGAAAAGTCCATACGGATCTTTAGCCGCAGAGCGACTTGCAGATTTAAAGGAAGCTGTTTTCATGGATGGCGACGATTAGAAAAATGGTACTTTTACAACCATGATGCGATTAACTATCTTACTGGTAATCATGATAGGTGCTATTACAGCATCTTGTCGCACCGAAGTGCAAAAAAAGCAAGAAGCTTCTCAACTTGCTCAAAAAAGATTTCAAGAAATAGACCTTTCTCAACCTGATAAATATCCGCTATTTGATGATTGTGGTGAGTTAGATAATGCCGCAAATTGCTTTTTTGAAAAACTACAAGAACAAGTAGTACTCAAATTAAACGACCATCACTTACAGTTTGAGATGAGTCAACGGGATAGTGTAATGGTTCAATTGCTAGTAGATAAGAAAGGTAATATTAGTTATCAAGGACTGCAATCTGACGCTGTTAATGATAGAGAAAGAAAAATAGATTCTTTATTAAGAGTTAGGCTTAAGCATATCTGCAAAATAGAGCCTGCATATAAGCAAAACGTACCCGTTAATTCCTCATACTTACTTCCAGTAATTTTAAAACCAGCTACAGTTCAACCTGACGGTCTTTCCAACTAGGTTTACTGAGACTTTTAAGCGCTATCGAGATCACTACAATTGGATAGATGACTAGCTGTGGCAATAAGTAGATAGGCCACTTTTTATTACTAAAAAACCTATTTCCTGTAAATATGACGATGACGTCCACAACTATTTTTATGATTAAAATGGTAAAAAATTGAGCGTTATTTAGCGAGTCTAAAAACCATAAAAATGGTGCAAGTATAAAAAGTAAGTTCATCATCAAAACTTGAAAACTCACTAATTTATTTAAGGTGCTCTTTGTTGATTTTCCTTTTTGGGACCATCGTACCCGTTGATGGGTCATTTCTTTCCAACTAGATTTAGGAAATGTTTTTACGACAGCGTCTTGTGATTTTAAATAAGAGCATTTTAAAACATCTTCTGCAGCCAGTTTTTCTAGTAAAAAAATGTCATCACCACTAGATATGTGATCATTACCTAAATAACCATTTACCTCTTTAAAAGCGCTTTTTGTAAACGACATGTTAGCACCATTACACATAAAAGGTTGTCTTATTGAAAAACCACCTATGGTTGTCATTTGTAAGGCAACCATCTCACTGTGTTGTAATTGAGATAAAACATTATTGGAATGAATCATTTCTACAGGACCAGCAATAAAGTGAAGATCCGGCAAGAGTTGATAATGTTTTTCATAAGCTATTAACCATCGTTGAGGTAGAATAACATCTGCATCTGTACAAATGATATGTTCATGCTTTGCAATTTCTAGAGCTTGGGTGATGCCATCTTTTTTAGCGCTTTTAGAAACAGGAATTCGTTCCAATAATTGAACAGTAATGTCATTATTGTCAGTAATGAATTTTTCTAAAATACTAAGGCTCGAATCGCTTGAATCATCGTTGATGAATAGAAACTCTACGCGATTGAAATCAAATTTTAATTGGGAAATACTTAATAATAAAGCAGGTAAATTGTGAGCCTCATTTCTATAATTGATAATGATACTGAAGCTATAATCACTACTCACACTAGGCTTATTAGCTCGATGAGGTCTTGCTTTATAAGTAAAACCTTCTAGGACTAGTCCTAAAATCACAAATAAATAACCTAGCGATATCACGATGATGATAAACATCATAAAGCTTTAAATTTTTTAAATGGGATCAATATACAGCCCAATAAAGTTGGGAATAATGTGTTTGTCAACCATATTAACGTGGTCGCAATAACGATAGGTGATTGTAAAATACCACCGTTAAAAATCAAATCTGCTACGGCCCATTTTACAGGGATATCAAATATTTGAAACATGGGAATTATAGATACTGCGAGATAATTTAGTGCGATATTATCTAGCCATGTCAGTAATGCAATGTCTGATTTAATGAGTTGTAACATAATTAACCAATTACTTGCAAAAAACAAATACCTTAATAGCGATAAGGCGATGGTTTGCTTCCATAATTTAAATGTCACTTCCTTGAGATTCCAGTGGTCACTCAAATATTGATAGAAAGCATAAATAACAGCTAAACAGACTATGCCTGTTATGGCTAAAGTTAATGTGCTATAAAATTCTTTATCGATATAAAAAAGCAATCCTATAAGCCCCAAAAATACCGTAACTATCATCTGACATAAATTACCTAGAAACACTCTACTCAAAATTGTTTTTCGATCATCTCGCTCATAAAACAACGCTTTATAAGCAAATTCGCCTGCTCTTAATGGTGTGATAAAACTTGCCGCTTGAGCAGTGAGACTTTGTATTACACTTTCGCGAAAGCGTATTTCTTCAATATCCTTAACTAATACTTGCCATTTTTTACTTTCCACTAGCCAGCTCGCAAGGCTTAACAATAGCATTAATCCGATAGAATAAAATGGAATCTCTTTTAAATAAAAAAGTATGCTATCCATTCTTACCGGTCTATCAGTCCACTGAAAATAGAGCAGTGTTGTACAGCCAATGAATACCAGAATCTTAATAGATGGAGCGAGGAATTGCTTAGCTTTGTGCCAGGTGCTAGTCATAGCCCGAAAAATACAACAATTGGCAACAGAAAAAATCATTCTCGGTATAGATCCTGGAACCGCCTTAATGGGTTTTGGAGTTATAAAAGTAGTAGGAAATAAGATGAGTTTCCTGCAAATGAACGAGTTGGATTTACGCAAATACACAGATCATTATGTGAAATTGCGTAAGATTTTTGAACGTACTATTGAGTTGATAGATACGCATCATCCTGATGAAATCGCGCTAGAGGCACCTTTCTTTGGTAAAAATGTGCAATCCATGCTCAAATTAGGTCGTGCACAAGGTGTGGCGATGGCTGCAGGATTATCTAGAGATATCCCTGTAACTGAGTATGCGCCACGTAAGATCAAACAATCCATTACCGGTAAAGGAACTGCTAGTAAAGAACAGGTTGCAAAAATGTTGCAAAATCTGCTAGGCTTTAAAGAAATGCCAAAAAATCTAGACATGACAGATGGACTTGCGGCAGCGGTTTGTCATTTTTATAACAGCGGTAGGATAGAAGTAGGTAAAAGTTATACCGGTTGGGCTGCTTTTGTAAAGCAAAACGAGAAGCGCATTAAGAAATAATACAAAATTGCCATTTCTGTAACATAATTGTGAGATAGGAATTGCATTTTTGATATATAATTAATCCTATGTCTAATACAAACGCTTTAATCATATTTACTCGTAATCCAGAATTAGGAAAAGGGAAACGTCGTCTAGCGGCTACTGTAGGTGATCAAGCAGCTTTTGAGATTTATAAATTTCTTTTAAGTCATACCCGTGAGATTACAAAATCTGTAAATGCGCAACCGCAAGTATGGTATTCTGAAAAACTCCATCAAAATGATGATTGGGATAATGAGGTTTACCAAAAATATGTTCAGCAAGGTGAAGATCTAGGTGTGCGCATGCAGCAGGCGTTTGATACAGCATTTAAGACTCATGATAAGGTTGTTATCATAGGCAGTGACATGCATGACCTTACAACACAAGACCTAGATAAAGCGTTTGAATTGTTAGACAGTCATGATGCTGTCATGGGACCTGCTATAGATGGTGGTTATTATTTGTTAGGATTTAAACAACAAGTGCCTGCAAATGTCTTTTCAAATAAAGAATGGGGAACAGAAACTGTACAGGCAGAAACTTTAAAAGATTTAAAAAACTTAAATTACACATTGCTCGAGCCACGTAATGATGTCGATTTTTATGAAGATATTAAAGACGTTCCAGCATTTCAACACTTTTTAAAACATATCAATGCTTAGTAAAAAACAACTTTCAGACTCTATAGAATATTTAATTAATCAAGGATTTGATGCTCCAGAAGTAGGTATCGTATTAGGTACCGGACTAGGTCAACTGGTCGATAGTATAGAAAATCAAAAGGTAGCTCATTATAACAACATCCCATCTTTCCCGCTAGCTACGGTAGAATTTCATACGGGTAAATTGATCTATGGTGATTTAGGTGGTAAAAAAGTGGTCGTGATGCAAGGTCGTTTCCATCTTTATGAAGGATATGATTTTATAGACATCACTTATCCTATAAGAGTAATGCATGGTTTAGGTATTAAAAACTTACTCGTTTCTAATGCTGCTGGTGCCGTTAATCTGGATATGAAAAAAGGTGATATGATGGTTATCGATGATCATATCAATCTGCAAGGTGGTAGTCCGCTGGCATTTAAGAACGTGAGCGAATTTGGAGAGCGTTTTACGGACATGAGTGCTCCATATGATGCAAATATGAATAGCATATTGCTAGAACTAGCACAAGAACATGGCACCAATATGCATAAAGGAGTTTATGCCAGTGTAGTAGGTCCACAGTTAGAAACTAGAGCAGAGTATAGAATGTTGAAACTTATGGGTGCAGACGCCGTAGGGATGAGTACCGTGCCAGAAATTATAGTTGCAAATCATTTGAACTTACCAGTTTGTGCTGTGTCAGTGCTGACTGATGAGTGTGATCCAGATGATTTAAAAGCGGTAGATATTGCAGAGATTATTGCTATAGCTGGCGAGGCAGAACCTAAAATGGTGCGTCTTTTTCAAAGTCTAATCGAGAGATTATAGAACTTTCCTGATGGTTGGTATATAGTTCACGTTATGCTTGTATTGTGATGTTCTTGTGATGTAATCTGGTTATTTTTGATAGAATCTAGGGTTGTTATGCATCTTTTGTGCATACTTTTTAAAACTCAATTCCAGTTTTTATCGTACATATTACAATCATTTAAAGAGTAAAACATCATGAAATTTATATACAGTATCATATCATTATTCATCCTTTCTTCCTGTATAGGAGGAAAGGATTTAAATTATACCAGCTTAAGTAATGATGAGCAAATTACAGATGCTACTAATACCGTTTTAGATCACCAGCCATGGAATGATCTATTAATAAAATATGTAGACGATAAAGGGTTTGTAGATTACAAAGCTTTTAAAAAAGATCATAATGCATTGAATGAATACTTGCAATATCTTAATAACAACGCACCTACTAAGGCTACCAGTATTAATGAACAGTTTGCTTATTATATCAATTTATATAACGCAGCAACGGTAGATTTAATTTTAGAAAATGACATGCCAGCAAGTATTAAAGACATTAGCGGACCGCTAGGTCAGGTATGGCTAGTAGAGCATGTAATGATTAATGATAAAGCTTATTCTCTTGCCGCAGTAGAAAAAAATGTATTGCAAAAAATGGGTGATCCTCGCATTCACTTTGCGATCAATTGTGCAAGTTTCTCCTGTCCTAAACTTCAAAACACCGCTTTTACAGCTGCAAATTTGAACTCCTTAATGGATAAAGCCGCTGCAGAATTCATTAACTCAGATAAAAACGATTTGTCTGATGTGGCAAATCCACGTTTGAGCAAAATATTTGATTGGTATAAAAGCGATTTTACAGACACAGGTGTTACCATTATCGAATACATCAATAAATATGCAAATAGTGAGATATTAAAAGATGCTTCCATATCTTACAAGGATTATGATTGGTCTTTAAATAAACAATAAGATAAAAACCACTTTTACTTCCTTATCGTAGCTATAGTATGATTAGCATTATTATACCTGTTCTTAATGAAGAACATTCTATTTATCAGTTATTGACGCATTTGGTTGAGAAATCAAGTGGTATCAATACAATAGAAATCATTGTGGTAGATGGTCATAGTATAGACAATACAGGTGGTCAGGTTTCCGCTTTCGCGAAAGCGTATCCATCACTATCACTACAGTTTCATACAGCCTCAAAAGGTCGTGGCTCACAAATGCATGCAGGATCGCAAATCTCAAATGGTGAAATCCTTTATTTTCTTCATGCAGATTCTTTTCCGCCTCAAGATTATGATAAGTATATCATTCAAGCTATTTCTCAGGGAAATCCAGCAGGCTGTTTCCGTATGCGATTTATGAGTTGGAATTGGTGGTTAATCATTATAGGGTGGTTTACTAGATTCTCATGGCGTGCCAGTCGTGGTGGTGATCAATCACAGTATATTACTAAAGAGTTATATGAAAAGATAGGTGGCTATAATACAGAGATTCCTATCTATGAAGACTATGATTTAATCCATAGATTATACGATCACAGAACCTATTATGTGATTCCTAAATGGTTAAAAACCAGTGCTAGGCGTTATGAAGAAATAGGCGTTTATAAACTGCAATGGTTTTATATCACTATTTACTGGAAGAAACGTAATGGCGCTACCATAGATGAGATCTATGAGTATTATTTAAAGTGGTGCCAGACCAGCCAGCTACAAAAGTCTAGTAGTCAGAACTAGGTCTAGGCCTCTCCATTCCACTCTGCATAGAACTGATTGAGGAAACCTTCCATATATTTATGACGTTCTTGTGCCAGTTGTTTTCCAGTTGAGGTATTCATGCGGTCTTTTAAAAGCAATAGCTTTTCATAGAAATGGTTGAGAGTAGGAGCAGTACTTTTCTTGTATTGCTCTACAGTCATGTTCAAATCTGGTTTAATCTCTGGATTATAGATTGTTCTATTTTTAAAGCCACCATAATTAAAGGTGCGTGCAATTCCTATCGCGCCCAGCGCATCAAGTCTATCAGCATCTTGAATAATATCCAGCTCTTTGCTTTTAAATTTTTGTTCTTGATGTCCACCTTTAAAAGAAATGTATTTAATAATATTCTCTACATGTAGAATGACATCTTCAGATAGGTTTTGTTTTTCTAGAAATTTACGAGCTACTTGAGGTCCTATCGTATCATCTCCATCATGGAATTTGGAATCTGCAATGTCGTGGAGTAGGGCACCTAGTTCTATGATAAACAAATCTGCGTTTTCTTCACCAGCAGCGATGAGCTTAGCATTTTTCCACACTCGTTCTATATGAAACCAGTCGTGTCCACCTTCGGCATTGTGAAGTTGTCCTTTTACAAAATTGATGGTGTTGAGGATGATTTGCTGCTTATTCATACGGTAAAGATACTACTCAGCTATAATCTTTCCGGCTCTTTTAAAAGCATTGTAAAATGCGGTGTCTTTTTTGAGATTGGGTTTTTTATCAAACCAATCTGTGCCATTTGATCCTTTAAAAAAACGCAGAGTATTTTTATCTGAAAGTTTCGGATTTTCCATAACATCTTCGCCTGCAAAAATAATATCACATTCTAAGACCAAGAAGGCATTACCTACTTTCCATCTAGTCATTGTACTTTGCTTATAAAAACTAAGAAATGGTTTTTTATCAATGGTTAGTACTAATTGTGAATCTTGATGATAATCTTTGATTTTTTTTGTCATTCCAAAATAAGAACAAGCATTTTTATTTAATAATAATTGATTTGTTGTAAAATCAAATCCTATTATTTCATCATCACTAATTAACGGAGTTTGTTGTAAATCACTTTGAATAGCTTTAAAAGCGCCATTAGGTGTCCAATTTCCATCTTCGGTTGTCCTTAATACGTCTTTGTAACGTTCTGTAAATTGTGGATCCATTTTAGTCATCTCATCCGTGAATATAACAGCTTCTCCTTCATAACTAGCTATTCGCTTATTAAGTTGATATATCTCAATCAACGGTTTAGGTTCTTCTACCTTTTCAGTACAAGAAACTGCCAATAAACAAAGCAAAACCGAAACTAAAATCTTCATCATATAAAAGTAACGAAAACTCATTAAATAAATTATCTAAACTAAACTTTTAATAATTATTGAAAGTTTAAAATATAAGTGTATATTTGTCGTATGAAATTAGAAGAAGGAAAATATAAATTTATACAGGCATGGGGCTCTTTAGGTAGTTCTTGGGGAATCTCAAAGTCTATGGCGCAAATACATGCCTTGTTACTTTCTTCTCAAGATGGATTAAGTACTGACGAGATTATGGAGCAAGTACAACTCTCTAGAGGTAATGTGAACACCAACGTACGTGAACTTATCAATTGGAGACTGGTGCGCAAAGAAACAGTGCTAGGGGAACGCAAAGAGTTCTTTGTTGCGATACACGATGTGCATACCATCGCACAAAATATTATGGAAGAACGCAAAAGACGCGAGCTAGAACCTGTGCGTCGATTACTCAACGAACTCATCAACACTAAAATTGAAGGTGATGATAAAGAAGTAGCTCATTTTCAAACACTACTTGCAGATCTTGCAGATTTTGTACACCAAATGGAAAACCTCACCAATTTAATGACTAAAATCAATAACAATAATTACATGAAAAAATTAATCAAGGCGATTTCCTAGCCTTTTTTATTTCAATAAAACTTTCAGTTTTTTCTGAAAGTTTAAAAACTATACTATTATGAAAACAATGTATCGAGTAAATCTGGTCTTAATAATCCTCAATTTATTTTTATTTATCATTCCATTTTTCGGATTGTTATTTATGATACCGCTGGGAATGGTTCAGGTGGTATGCAGTCTGTGGTTACTCAGTCAATATAAAAGAACATCTAGACCCATACAATGGATGAATAAATCTCACTTATTACTTGCCGCATTAACATTAGGTACTATGTTCTTAGTAGGTAAAGACTATGTGCACTTCAGTTCTAATATGGAAGAAATGGTATTTATTCTAGGGATGATAATTTCTGGTCTTTTAGGTATCTACTTTATGTACATCTCTTACAGATGTTATATAGAGAATGAAGAACAATTATCACTAATCACTAAATAGCTATATCATGATTAAAAATCACAAACTTCTCATAGATCAACATTGTCCCATGTGCGCGGCTTATGGTAGCACCTTTACTAAACTTAACATGGTAGATGGAAATACGATTGACCCTTATCAAATCATTGATGAAGAACACACGCAGCATATAGATATGGACAGAGCAATCAACGAAATCGCACTGCATAACACACAAACTAAAGAAACTAAATATGGTCTGGACGCAATGTTTCATATAGTGTCTCAAGGACAACAATGGATTAAGTATATTTTATACTTTCCACTGTTTTTTATACCATTAAAATATCTCTATAAACTCATTACTTATAATCGCAAGGTCATTGTAGGTGGTACTTCTTTTCATCAAGGAGAACGCGCTTGTAATCCAGATAGAAATTTATTTTATAGAAGTCTTTTCATAGGATTGAGTGCTTGGTTTACCGCTGTGGTTCTCAATAGCTATTTCAGTCTGGTAGGTCAGTATTTTGGTTTTGAATCGCCGTGGTATGTAGAGTATTTTATCTGTTTTGGACAGATCGCTTGGCAAGGAATCATGATTCAGTTCATCGCTCCTAAAAACGGTTGGGATTATTTAGGAAACATGAGTGTGGTATCTGCTTTAGGTGGTGTATTATTATTGCCTGTGCTGTTGCTTACTTCTTTTGTAACCTTAAGCGGTTATGCGCTTCTAGGTATATTTGGACTGGTAGTAGGTGTGATGTTAATGGAGCACGTGCGTCGCTGTAAATCTATGCAACTAGGCTGGTGGCCTACTATTTCTTGGGTCTTGTATCGCAATTTAATACTCGTCCTTTTTACTTTAATGATCTTATCATGAAAATAGTTATCGCAGGAGGCACAGGATTTCTAGGTATTTCACTGTCGCAATATTTTGAGAATAGAGGAGATGAGGTGATTACGCTTTCGCGAAAGCGTGATCCTAAAACTACTTACTGGAATGGTAAAGATCTAGGAGAGTGGACTACCCATTTAGAAAATGCAGATGTACTCATTAACCTCTCGGGAAAATCAGTAGACTGCAGATATACTAATGCTAATAAAAAAGCAATATTAAGTTCGCGCGTCGATAGTACTAGAGTTTTGAACTTAGCGATGGCTCATGCTATTAACAAGCCAAAGGTGTTTTTAAACGCAAGTACCGCAACTATCTATATCCATTCTGAAACGCAAATGAATACTGAAGAATATGGTGTCATAGGTGACGATTTCTCTATGGGAATAGGTAAGGCATGGGAAAAGGAATTCTTTTCAACCACAATTGAAGGTGTGCGCAAAGTAGCGTTGAGAACTTCAATCGTTTTAGGAAATGATGGTGGTGCATTGCCTAAAATGAAAGCTATTACTAGAGTAGGAATGGGCGGTAAAAATGGTCGTGGTAATCAGTTTGTAAGCTGGATTCATATCAATGATTTTTGTAGGTCTATTGAATTCTTAATTCAATCTGATTTTGAAGGTGTAGTAAACATCACGGCACCTAAGCCAGAAACAAATGCAGATTTTATGAGACAATTGCGTGAATCTATGAATATACCATTCGGTATCTCTCAGCCTGTATGGTTATTAGAACTTGGGACAGCGCTTATAGGCACAGAGACAGAACTCCTTTTAAAAAGTCGTAATGTGTATCCGCAACGCTTGCTCGATGCTGGTTTTCAGTTTGATTATAAGGATTTAGAAAGTTGCTTAAAAGAGCTTACTTAATTCTATAATGTACATAATATGAAGAATCAGTCTGTATAACAGATTTTTTTGATTGCAACTTTATTACTTGTTTACTAGTAGATGGTTGTAAAAGAATGACCTCATCATCAATTACTATTCGAATAGGTAAATTGAAATTATTAACTACATTTTCCCAATGATAAGTAAGCTTATTCTTTTTCTGATCAAGGACTAGCTTAGGGATTTCTGTACCTCTTAGATATTGATTAAAAAAGCCAGTTAAATCGTGACCTATGGATTGAGATAAAAAATCTTCTATATCCTGTGTTGTAACAGTTTGATGATAAAAAGTCTTGTTCATATTTCTTAAAATACGGCGCCATTTATCTTTATCGTTGACTAACATTCTTAAGGTATGTATCATGTTAGCTCCTTTATAATACATATCGCCAGATCCTTCATGATTAACACCATATTCACCAATTAATGGCCTGTCATTTCTAATGCTGCGACGTGTTCCTATAACATACTCATTTGCTGCTGTAGTTCCATAATGATAGTCTAAGAATAAGCTCTCGCTATAAGCGGTAAAGCTCTCATGAATCCACATGTCTGCGATATCTTTATTGGTAATATTATTTGCAAACCACTCATGACCTGATTCATGTATGATGATAAAGTCAAATTTCATTCCCCAACCTGTACCAGATAAATCTCTGCCTAGATAACCGTTTTTAAATCGATTACCATAGGTCACTGAGCTTTGATGTTCCATGCCTAGATAAGGAACTTCAACTAATTTAAAGCTGTCCTCATAAAATGGATACGGTCCAAACCAGTGCTCAAACGCTTCCATCATTTTAGGAGCATCTTTAAATTGTTTTTGAGCTTTCTCGAGATGATCCCGCAATACATAATAATTCATGTCTAGCGCACCATTTTCTCCTTCGTACACTTCACTAAAATTGACATAGTCACCTATGTTAATATTGACCCCATAATTATTAATAGGGTTTTTTACAAACCAGTGATAGGTTGTGGTATCGTCATCTTTGGGCTCTGTTTTAATTAATCGACCATTGGAAACATTCATGAGTGGATTAGGTACATTAACACTTATTGCCATACTATCTACTTCTTGATACATATGGTCTTTATTAGGCCACCATACACTAGCGCCTAATCCCTGACAAGAAGAAGCCACAAAGTCATTACCGTTTCTGTCTTTTTTCCAAGATATTCCACCATCCCATGGTGCGTTTTTGGCCTCACGTGGGTTGCCTTCATAAAAAACCTGAACCTGATTAATCATGCCAGGAAATTGTTCTTTAGTAAGGGTTATAAAGTGAGCATTTCCATCGTGTTTTATTTCTAGATCGCGACCGTCTTGCACTGCTCTAGTCATTTTCATAGGTGATTGTAAATCGACTTGTAATACATTACTAGGTTGCAATACTTTATAATGTATGGTATTAGAACCTGCAATATATTTATCTGCTGGCGTGACTTTTATATCTAGGTCATAATAGGTAATGTCCCACCAGGCACGTTCTGGTGTTATTGATCCACGTAAAGTATCCTGATGTGTGAATTTTTTTTTGTCTTGACCTAGTTGAGCATGGTTTAATTGAGCCATGGCAACAATAAAAAATACTGTAAAAACCGATTTTAAATGCCCCATATTTTTAATTTCTAGTCTGTAAATAATTTTTTGCTACTACTTTTTCACCTTCTTTTCCTTGTGTTGTAAAACGTTTTGCAAAATCACGATGTCTACTGTCTTCCGCATGATGTTTCCATAAAAAACCACCTGCAAACCACTCTTGTTTCCACACGGCATCATAAAGACCTTGTAATAATATCGCTTGAGCTTTTTGATTTTCTAATCGATCTTCGCCTGCGTTTTTCCATGGTTCAAGACCAGCATAGTCTGCACTTATATACCCATACTCTGCAAAAAGAATTTTTTTATTTAGCTTTCGCGAAAGCGTACCCAATTCATCTACCCATTTTTTCCAAGATTCTTGAATAGTAAGTGGATCAGGTGTTTTTTCTTTACTTACCGGGAAATAAGCGTCAACGCCTATGTAGTCTAGCTGCTCCCAAAAGTGAACATTTTTATAACTATCCCAATTTCCTGCATAGGTGAGTTTTCCTTTGTAGATGTCGCGAATGTTCTGAATCAGTTGATCCCAATATTTGGGTCTTAGTTCTACAAAAGAATCTAATTCGGTACCTATACAAAACATTGCGACATTTTCGCTAGCTGCTATGTTAGCAAATTTCATAATATAATCAGTGTAGCTGTTTTCTAGGATTTTCCATTCTTCTTCAGACTTTAAATTGATTTCGCCAGTATAAGATCCACGACCTATCCATATTTGTGGTTTAAGCAATACGTCTAGATCTTGTTCATTCATATGCTTAATAGTAGCTTTTACACCAGTAGGTTTCTCGCCCCACCAACCACGTTCTTCTTCATAGTTCACTTGTGGTTCTTCTAAACTGCGCATCCAGGCATATGGTACAATCACCGCATAGTTTGCATTGTAATTCTTAATAGGTGTAATTCCCGTCGCGTCTATCGGGTTACGAGTTGCTACTAGAGTAATACCATTTATTTTTTCCTCTTGTACTGGTTCCTGGCCTGTACATGAAGAGATAGCTACTAATAATAGAAGATATAAAAAGGATCTCATTAATCTTGTTCTTTGTGGTTTGTAAATATAGAATCTACTTTTGATTCAAGCTCCAGTCATAATTTTTAAATTCTAAACTGAAACCATCGGGAATCGTTTTATCGGTATACTTATTTATAAAATTAATAACTGATTTATCCTTTTTGAAATCGGTTCGATACCAGTCAAAAATTTTAGAAACACTTGCAGATTTTTCATGCATATCGATGGTTAAAAACTTAGGATTGTTAAGTGTTGCTTTGGTAACCTTTTCTAATTTGGATTCTATATTCTGACTTTCAAAAATAGTGTCTTTCAATGGTGGACAAGAAATAGCACCACAAACGAGGGCAAAATGCAATCTTGCATCTGGATATTTTTTAAACAGCCAGTTTTTTTCTAGTTCATTAAGTGTTACCGACTTTCCAGCTATCTGATGTTTAATTTTATCAAAAAAACCATCGATATCCAGTACTGATGATGTTGGGTAGTGTTCTGTTATAGAAATAATAACAGACATATTATAAGCATTGATTAAAAAAGCTTTTAATTCTTGTGCTGTAAGCTTAGTAACCTTAGTTTTTGATAGGCTTTCTTTAAGAACAGTAATCGTCTTAGGATTTTCTTGAAGACTTTTATAATCCACTAGACCATCACGCACATATGAATTGAGTAAAAATTGGGATTGTTGTTGAAACGCATCTAGTTGTGCACTCATCATTAAAGATGTTAGTAAAATGAGAAATGTGATGAATATGTGAACTCTTTTACGCATTATTGTTTTACTTTAAAGGTCTGCTTTAATATTGTGCTGTATAGGCAAAAATCAAGAATTGAGCCAACTAGTTAAAGTTACACCTTAAGAGCTATACAAAACTAAAAACTATGTGAAGACTCTAAAAAGGGAATTATATATCATCATGTAGGGTAAATACATAAAGCAACGGTTGATAACAAGTCTTTAATTTGTAACCACCAACTAATATAACTTCTTATGGAACATATCGTCATTATAGGAAATGGAATTGCAGGCGTTACTGCTGCCAGACATATCCGTAAATTGTCAGATAAAAGAATAACAATCATCAGTGCCGAGTCTAAGTTTTTCTTTTCTCGTACAGCATTGATGTATGTCTACATGGGACATATGAAATTTGAGCACACTCAACCATATGAGAATGATTTCTGGGCAAAAAACCGTATTGAATTAGTGCATGACTATGTGCACACGGTAGAAACAGATGCAAAAAAAGTTCATCTTAACTCTGGTAGAGATATTATGTATGATAAGCTCATTCTTGCCACAGGTTCTATCTCAAATAAATTTGGCTGGCCAGGTCAGGATTTAGAAGGTGTACAAGGACTGGTATCTAGACAAGATCTAGAACAATTAGAGATAAGTGCACCTAATAATAAAGTGTGTAAAAGAGCGGTAATCATTGGTGGTGGACTAATAGGAGTAGAGCTTGCGGAGATGATGGCATCTCGTCAGATACCCGTTACTTTTTTAATAAGGGAAAAAGGCTTCTGGAGTGGTGTACTACCTATGCCTAATGCTGATATGATCTCGCGTCACGTAAAGTCTCACCACATAGATTTAAAGGAAGAAGAAGAAATGGCAGAAATCATTGCCGATGATTCTGGAAAGGTAAAAGCAATCATTACTAAGAAAGGTCAAACGATACCTTGTGACTTCGTTGGACTTTGTGCAGGTGTCAGACCTCGAATAAGCTTTTTGAAAAACTCTGGTATTGAATTGCAGCGAGGTATCATGGTGAATCGTCATCTAGAAACTAGTGTAAAAGACGTTTATGCGATAGGTGATTGTGCGCAGCAAAGAGATCCAGTAGGTGAGCGCAAGCCTATTGAAGCTGTATGGTATACAGGTAGAATGATGGGTGAAGCACTTGCACAAACCATATGTGGTAATCCTACAAAATGGAATCCGGGACATTGGTTCAATAGTGCCAAATTCTTTGATATAGAATATCAAACTTACGGTTGGGTATGGAGTAAACCTAAACAAGGGCATGATCATTTTCACTGGCTGCATGAAGATGATAAAAGAGCCGTTACCATTGAGTATGATATCTCTACAAGAAAATTTATAGGAATCAACACCTTTGGAATTCGTATGAAACACGAAGTTTTTGATCTATGGTTGTCGCAATCCAAATCAATAGATGAAGTAATTGAAAACCTTGATAAAGCCTGCTTTAATCCAGAGTTTTTTAATAAGCCTTTTGAGCAAATAAAGCGAGCTTTCTCATCTAATCAACAAATAAAATCTTAATCGCATTATCAATTTCACAATTTTAAATTCAATTGAATTTAAGTATTGAAAATATACAACTATGAGTATCTATCAAAGAAATATGTCTTTAACAGGCGAGCCTCCTAAAGCTTTAAGTACTACAGAAAAGATTGCTAGCGCCATAGGTATAGTAGGTCTTTTTATTCTAGTCCTTGCCTTTTTTAATGTAAGCCTGCCGTGGAAAGGTGCTTGGTTAACCGCAGCATTATTATTAATTGCTGGTGGTATTATCGCCTTTGCAAAAGCACAATATGGACATAAACAGGCAGGTATTAAAAATGATGGTGTATGGTTTAAAGACTTATCTAGTCGTGGTTTTTGGGGTTGGGTACTCGCTATTTTCCTCACCTCTTTTTATATCGTTTTATATTTCTTTCCAGCAACTCTAGGTCAAGGGACCGATGGAGCGGCAAATACCGGTCTTATAGGTTTATTCGATCCGTTGTCATATTTGTTAAAAGGACAAGCAGCGAGTCAATGGTTTGTTTATGGTACTTTGTATACAGTCGCCATTTTATCGTTTGGTATCAAGTTTATTTTAAAGTATCGCCATAATAGTTATGAAGTAATACGTACTGGTAGTGTGATGTTTTTTCAGACCACATTTGCATTTCTAATTCCAGAGATTATGGCGGGATTAAATAGCACCAAAGACTTACCATACTATGATTTAAAAAATATCTGGCCTCTTAATTATTATTTATTTGAACAGTGGAATGTAAATGCATTATTAGTAAATGGAAGTCTAGGGATGACTATGTTATTATTCGGCGTTGCATCTATACTAGTAATAACTCCTATATTAACTTATAAATATGGTAAAAGATGGTATTGTAGTTGGGTATGTGGTTGTGGTGGTCTGGCAGAAACTGCTGGAGATTCCTTCCGTCAACTGTCTGATAAGTCTACTAGCGCATGGAAAATCGAACGATGGTTAGTCCATAGCGTTTTAGTATTTGCCGTCATTTCAACCGTTGGGATTGTTCACTCCTATTTGCCTAAAAATAATATCTATAAAATTTGGGAAGATGGAACTGTTGTGAAGCAATATGAAACATTTTTAACTCAATCTAATTTTTTAATATTAGTTGGTGTTGGGCTTACTGTACTATTTGCTTTGATATGGATTTTTAGGAGAAACGAGTTAAAACAAGATGCTCGTTATGGAGCCATAGGGTTTCTATTCACCATTTTGGCCTTTATAGGAATTCACTTTATGGCCGGAACAGATCATTTATTTTTCTTTAATCATGGAGCTGTAAAATCAGCATACGGATTCTTAATAGGTGCAGTGTTTTCAGGTGTTATAGGTACTGGTTTTTATCCAATTTTAGGGAATAGAGCTTGGTGTCGTTTTGGTTGTCCTATGGCGGCGATACTAGGACTTCAACAGCGTTTGTTTTCAAAGTTTAGGATTACAACTAATGGTGGTCAGTGTATCTCTTGCGGTAACTGTTCCACCTATTGTGAAATGGGAATTGACGTGCGCAGTTATGCTCAAAAAGGGGAAAATATCGTTCGTGCCAGTTGTGTAGGATGTGGTATTTGTAGTGCGGTGTGTCCGCGAGGTGTATTAAAGTTGGAAAATGGACCATTAGAAGGTCGTATCAACAGTGATGCAGTGCTTCTAGGACAAGAGCCTGACCTTATGGAATTACTAAGTAATAATAAAAATTAAGGTCATGAGTATTTCGCTTTCGCGAAAGCGTTTATATTTAAGGTAAAGCAATATCTTAATAAAGCTTTTTGAATAAAAAATCTGATATTATGGTTAATAAAACGCAACCTAACAATGAACCAGTAGTTACTTATTTAAACACTATAGAACCTCAACAGAAACGTCAGGACTGTTTACGATTATTGGAAATCATGGAAGATGTAATGGGAGAAAAAGCTAGAATGTGGGGTGATATGATAGGTGTAGGAACCTATCATTATAAATACGAAACAGGTAGAGAAGGCGATTTTTTTATTATAGGTTTTGCTCCTAGATCTAAAAATATAAGCATCTATGCAACGGCTTATAATGAGCAGCTCGATAAGAAAAAGGCCGATTTAGGCAAAGTGAAACTTGGTAAATCATGCATTTATATCAATAAATTGAGCGATATCAGTGAAGATAAACTAAGAGTTGTTTTGAAAGAAAGTATAATAATTAATAAAGAACGTTATCCTTAAACTGATGTCTTCTTATCTCTCTGTACTATAGAGCTTATAATCTGCGGTGCATGCACGCGACTGTTCTCTATAAACCATTTATGAGTCTCCAGTCCACCGCATATAACACCAGCTAGATAAATACCTTTTACATTAGTTTCCATAGTATGGGAATCATATACTGGAATTTTATGAGGTCCAGAAAGCTGTATCCCCATGGATTTTAAAAACTCAAAGTTAGGTTGGTAACCGGTAAGGGCTAGTACTTGATCGTTTGCAATTGTATGAGTTTCTCCATCTTTTGTAAAGGTAACAGTGGTTTCATCAATACGTGTAAGTGCTGCATTAAAATGTGCTTTAATACTGCCTTCCTCAATACGGTTAATAATATCTGGGCGCACCCAATATTTAACTCGATCACCTATCTGATCTCCACGTACAATCATGGTGACTTTTCCTCCTTTTCTGTAAATTTCTAATGCGGCATCTACTGCACTGTTACTGGCACCTATAACTACTGTTTCTAAAAACGCATATGCGTGTGGATCGTGGTAATAATGGTTTAATTTATCTAGGTCTTCTCCAGGTATATTTAATTTTACTGGGATGTCATAAAAGCCAGTTGCGATGATGATATGCTTGCTTAGATATTCATCTTTTGAGGTCTTGATCTTAAACTCTACGTCTTTAGTAACAGCCATTACTTTTTCATAAAGGCGTATCTCTAGCTTTTTAGATGTTGCTATACGACGATAATATTCTAACGATTCTTGTTTACTAGGTTTGGACTCTTTGGATATAAACGGAACTTCATCAATTTCCAGCTTTTCACTAGTCGAGAAAAAATTCATGTTTACTGGATAATGATATAGCGAGTTTACCAGTGCGCCCTTTTCTATAATAAGATAGCGTAAACCAGCTTTTTGTGCCTCTAGTCCACAGGCTAAACCTATAGGACCAGCACCTATAATTATAACATCATAAATGATTTTGCTATCCATTAATATATAAGTCGATGTTAGTCGATATCATTACTCTAGATGGCAGGATTAACCATGCTTTTAAGTCCAGCTATGGTAGCCACTTGATCACTTGATTTAAACACATAACTACCTGCTACTAGCACATCTGCACCAGCATCTACAAGTTGTTTTGCATTTTTATCCGTAACACCACCATCTATTTCTATAAGAGTATCACAGCCTTTAAAGTCTATGATTTTTTTAAGTTGTGTAATCTTATCATAGGTGTTCTCAATAAAACTTTGACCACCGAAACCTGGATTCACACTCATCAAGCATACCATATCTATATCTTGTATCACATCACTTAATAAGTGAACACTCGTATGCGGATTTAACGCTACACCAGCCTTCATTCCATGAGATTTAATTAACTGTAGCGTTCTATGTAAATGCGTACAAGCTTCATAATGTACTGTTAGAATATCACAACCTAAATCTGCAAAGGTCTTTACATAACGGTCAGGATCTACAATCATTAAATGACAATCAATAGTTTTGGTCGCGTGCTTTGCGATATCTCTTAAAACCGGCATTCCAAAAGAAATATTAGGAACAAAAACACCGTCCATAATATCAATGTGAAACCAGTCAGCCTCAGAACGATTGATCATTTCTACATCACGTTGTAGGTTAGCAAAATCTGCGGCAAGTACTGATGGTGCGATAAGTTTAGACATCTTGTGTGTTTTAAGGTTTTGCAAATTTAGGTTTTTGTGATGAGTTTTTCAGATTAATTGCTTGTTGAATAGTAAGCAAAATCAGGCTGATTATAAAGAAAGTTCAATACGTTTAATTGTAAGAATAAAGTATTTGAATCTTTATTAAATATAATATTTACAACGGAGTTAAAAATATGCAAAAAGCCTATTAATGAGTTCTTAACAGCTTGACTACGAATGTTTTTTTTTTTTTGATTTGTACAAGATTTGCAAATCTCAATGAAAATCCCCTAAAAACTAGGTAAGCCGAAAAACGTTAAGAGTAGGCGTTACATATTAAATTTATTAAAATGAAAAAGTATTTTAAATTTTTACCATTTCTATTTTTAGGATTTTGTTCAATATTGAATTCTTGCAGTAAGGAAGATGTAAATAATGAAAGAGTATCGCTTAATTCTGAATTAAAAATCACAACTGGAAATCTCACTTTCACCAATAATAATAGATCATATGTTTTTAATGAGAATTATTCAAATCCTAATTTTATCATTGAAGAGGGAACGGGAATATTTCTTTCCGAATCAATTGGCTTAATAAACGTGATTAATCAGCCGGATGGATCGATTTCTCTTTCTAGTGAAAACCTCCCGTATGATATTACTATTGAAGAAAATTCAAGTTTAGATTCTTTCAATGCAACATTTAATAACGTGACTAAAGAGCATTTCGTTTTCAATTCAGGTTATAGTAATATAAGTAATTACTTGGATGATATAAGAGCAATAGGTTCTTTTAATAGTGCTGGATCTTATCAAACTATGGCATGTCCTCCATGTGTTGTTCTGGTAGTGTATCTCGTTGTAGACTCTTTAGCTGATCATTGTGATTATATAATTGAGACAGGAACTAATGCATGTAGAGGTGAGGATAAATGTTTTGATGTTGGTGTATGTTCGGTAGAATGTAAAAAATGTTAAAAGATTTAGCGATGGACAAAAAAACAAGAAATCAAGCGTTATTAACAATTACATTGCCTCTTTATATTTCCTTAATTATCTGGATTGTTTTAAGGTTTTCTTACGGTGATTCGATACCAATGTTTGTTGCAACGATAGGTGTTGGTATTTGTTATTATTTTTGGATGGTAAAGAAGTTCAAAAAGAAATTACAAAATCGTTTTCCTGAAACTAAAGATTATATAAAAGCGATAAAATATTATAGAAAATGGCATATTCTTTGTTAATATTACTATTTTTTTTAAAAAAAATGCCTCTTGAAATCTCAACAGGCATTTTAAACTTATAAAGTAAGAAGAATTTACTCCTCAGACTTACTCTTAGAAGAACTATCATTATCACGACGTGGGCGATCATCTCTCTTACGGTCATCACGGCGTGGACCACGACGGTCGTTAGAACGACGGTCGTCACGCTGGCGTGGTGGACGCTCTACCCAACCTTCTGGTTTTGGCATACATTCTTTACGAGATACTTTTTGCTTTTTAGTACGTGGATCTACGCCCATATACTTCACATCTAGTACATCTCCTACTTTAAGAACTGTAGATGGATCTTCTATACGCTTGTAATCAAATTCACTTACGTGAAGCAAAGTTTCTTTTCCAGGCTTGAATTCTACCACTGCTCCAAAGTCAAGCATTTTTACAACTTTTACTTCGTAAACGCTGCCTACTACTGGTTCAAAAATAATATTGCTAATTTTTTCTAAAGCAGCTTCAATTTTAGCACGATCAGTACCTGCAATTTCAATGATACCCATTTCACCATCTTCTTTGATGTTAATAACGGTCTCGGTTTCTTTTTGCATTTCTTGGATTACTTTTCCTCCAGGTCCTATTACAGCACCTATGTACTTTCCTTCGATTTCCATAGATTCCATCTTAGGTGCATGTGGCTTAACATCTGCAGCTGGTGCCGCAATCGTATCAGTCAACTTACCTAGAATGTGCATACGTCCATCACGTGCTTGCATCAATGCATTAGTTAGGATTTCATAAGAAAGACCTTTTACTTTAATATCCATTTGACAAGCTGTGATACCATCTTCTGTACCTGTAACTTTAAAGTCCATGTCTCCTAAGTGATCTTCATCACCTAAGATATCAGAAAGTACAGCATATTTATCACCATCTGTAATCAATCCCATTGCGATACCAGAAACTGGTTTTTTCATAGGTAGACCTGCATCCATCATAGCCATAGTACCTGCACAAACCGTTGCCATAGAAGATGAACCGTTAGATTCTAATACTTCAGATACTACTCTTACTGTGTAAGGAAGATCTTCTGGTAGCATGTTTTTTAAGGCACGTTGAGCCAAGTTACCATGTCCTATTTCTCTTCTCGAAGTTCCACGTAATGGGCGAGCTTCTCCAGTTGAGAATGGTGGGAAGTTGTAATGTAAGTAGAAACGCTCTTCTCCTTCTTGTGATGCCATGTCTATAACATTTGCATCTCTCGAAGTTCCTAAGGTTACTGTTGCAAGTGCTTGAGTTTCTCCACGAGAGAAAATGGCACTACCGTGTGTAGATGGAAGGTAATCTACCTCACACCATATATCACGTATGTCTGTAGTTTTACGACCATCGAGACGGATTCCTTCATTTAACAATACGTCACGTACTGCCTTTTTGTGTGTCTTGTTGAAATATTTAGAGATTAGATCTCCATTTTCAGCTTGATCTTCTTCTGAGAAAGTTGCTTTGATTTCTTCTTTAATTTCAGAGAATGCTGCGCTACGTTCGTGCTTTGCACTTCCTTTTTGAGCAACATCGTACACTTTTTGGTAAGCTAATTCTGCAACCTTAGCTTCAATATCTGCATCTTCTTTTTCTCCTTCGTACTCACGTACTTCTTTTTTACCTACTTGTTCAGCAAGAGCGATTTGAGCAGCACATTGATCTTTAATAGCTTCGTGAGCGGCTTTAATGGCAGCGATCATTTCTTCTTCAGAGATCTCTTCCATTTCACCTTCTACCATCATTACAGAGTCTGCACTAGCACCGATCATCATCTCTAAGTCTGCAGCTTCTAATTGTGCATAACTAGGGTTGATTACAAACTCACCATCTACACGTGCAACACGTACTTCAGATATAGCACATTCAAATGGTAAATCAGATAATTGTATTGCAGCACTGGCAGCAAGTCCAGCCATAGCGTCTGGCATTACTTCTGGGTCATGAGACATTAACTGAATCATTACCTGAACTTCTGCATGGTAATCTTTAGGGAATAATGGACGTAATACACGGTCTACTAAACGCATGGTAAGTACTTCTCCATCATTAGGACGTGCCTCACGCTTGAAGAATCCACCTGGATATTTACCGGCAGCGGCAAATTTCTCACGGTAATCAACAGTAAGTGGAAGAAAATCTAGTCCAGTTGATTTGTAGCTGGACACTACAGTTCCTAGAAGCATTGCTTTACCACATGTGATCACAACAGATCCATGTGCTTGTTTTGCAAGCGCTCCAGTTTCGATAGTGATATCTGGCCCATTAGCCATTTTAATCACTTGTTTAAAAACTTGTGGTTTCATAAATATAGTTAAACGTTAATCTCAAGTTGTGAGTAGAGAAGGCGTTTACTTTGTGAGAAACCAGCTTTTGTAATGTCGCGATGATTTGTTTTAATTCTGCTTTCGCGAAAGCGGAATAGAGATAAGCTCTCCTATTTATATAAAATAAAAAAGGGGACACAAGGTCCCCAATTCTTTACTTTCTAATACCTAAGTCCTTAATCAACTCACGATAAGCAACGATATCTTTCTTCATTTTGTAATCAAGAAGAGAACGTCTTTTACCTACCAGTTTCACTAGACTACGCTCTGTATTGTAGTCGTGACGGTTGTTTTTAAGGTGTCCTGTTAAATAGTTAATACGGTAAGTGAATAATGCGATTTGCGCATCAGTGTTACCTGTGTCGTTTGCGTCTTTTCCGTACTTTGCGAAAATCTCTGCTTTTTTTTCTGGAGCTAAATACATGCCAAAATTATTTTATAATGAATATTATGTACGTCAGATGATCTGACTTCACGATAAGACTTTTTCTTAAAGTGGCTGCAAAGATACACTTTTAATTAAATTCAATTACTCTATAAATATCTTTAAATTAAAAACGCCTGTAAATTAAAATTACAGGCGTTTTATAAATTTAAATTTTCAGTACTAAACGATTGGTACCTCTCTATTAAGAATCAAGTTCAAGTAAAGATTCACTTTTTCTTTCAACTCATGTCTAGGCACGATAAAGTCTAGGAATCCTTTTTCTAATAAGAACTCTGCAGTTTGAAAACCTTCTGGTAATTCTTTACCAGTGGTGTCTCTTACTACACGTGGACCTGCAAATGCGATTAGTGCTCCAGGTTCTCCTATATTGATATCACCTAACATCGCAAATGATGCTGTGGTACCACCAGTAGTAGGGTCTGTACAAAGTGATACATAAGGTATTCCTGCATCTGCCAGTTGTGCGAGTTTGGAACTAGTTTTTGCTAGTTGCATTAATGATAATGCTGCTTCCATCATACGTGCGCCACCAGACTTTGATATGATCATAAATGGTATGTTGTTTTTTAAAGAATAGTCTGCCGCACGAGCGATTTTTTCTCCTACAACACTACCCATGGATCCACCTATGAATCCAAAATCCATACAGGCCACAACAAGATCATGTCCACCAGATTTACCAACTGCCGTTCTTACAGCATCTTTTAAACCTGATTTTTTCTTAGCGTCTTCTAGACGATCCACATATTTTTTTGAGTCCTCAAATTTTAATGGATCCTTTGAAGTCATTTTTGCATTAAGTTCTTTGAACTTATTATCGTCAAAAAGGATTTCAAAATATTCATTACTACCTATGCGCACGTGGTATCCATCTTCTGGACTTACATAGTAATTATTCTTTAATTGCTCTGCGTCTACAATTTTACCAGTCGGTGATTTATACCACAGACCTTTAGGTGTATCTTTCTTTGCCTCAGTAGGCGTAGTGATTCCTTTTTTATCTCTTTTAAACCAAGCCATATCTTTTTCCATAAAAAAAGCATTTAAATCATCTATAATTTAAATGCTCGGGTTGTTCTATAATGTGTTGATGTTGTTTAAGTCTTCAAAGGCTGCTTTTAAGCGAGCTTTAAAACTTTCTTCACCTACGCGTAACCATTTGCGTGGATCATAATATTTTTTATTTGGAGCGTCTGCACCAGTTGGATTCCCTATTTGTGATAATAGATAATCATTGTTAGTGTCCATGTATCCTTTTACACCTGTAGCAAATGCCCATTGTAAATCGGTGTCGATGTTCATTTTTACAACACCGTAACCTATTGCTTCTCTAATTTCTTCTAGTGTAGAACCTGATCCACCGTGAAATACAAAATCAATGTGGTTGTGTTCAACGCCATATTTTTGAGTAATATACTCTTGAGAGTTCTTTAAAATCTTAGGAGTTAATTTTACATTACCAGGTTTATATACACCGTGTACATTTCCAAATGCTGCTGCAATTGTGAAGCGGTCACTTACTTTCTTAAGCTCTTCATAAGCATATGCTACCTCTTCTGGTTGAGTGTATAATTTTGATTCATCAACATCACTATTATCGACACCATCTTCTTCACCACCGGTAATACCTAATTCTATTTCTAGAGTCATGTCCATTTTAGACATGCGTTCTAGATATCTTTTACAAATTTCAATATTTTCTTCAAGTGGTTCTTCACTAAGGTCAATCATGTGAGAAGAGTATAGTGATTTACCGCTTTCGCGAAAGCGTGCTTCACTAGCATCTAATAGTCCATCGATCCAAGGAAGTAATTTCTTGGCACAGTGATCTGTATGTAGGATTACGGTAGCACCATAAGCTTCTGCAAGTCTGTGTACGTGCTCTGCACCAGCAATACCACCTAGTATAGCAGCGCGATGGCCATCATTGTTAAGTCCTTTTCCAGCGTTAAAAACACTTCCTCCATTTGAGTACTGTATAATCACTGGTGAATTTAACTCTGCAGCTGTTTCCATAACAGCGTTAACTGTGTTAGATCCTACCACATTAACGGCTGGTAAGGCATAACCATTAGCTTTGGCATGGTTAAAAATTTCTTGTACTTGGTTACCTGTAGCAACTCCTGGTTTTATATTATGACTCATGATATTTCTTAAAGTTGGATTACAAAAGTAAGGAAAATATAGGCTCGATGAACCCGATACTAGAACGGATAATTGATACCTACGTTAAATACTGCCTTAGGTATTTTTATTTCTTTAAACCATCTGCGACCTTCTTCTAGGGCTGGATTAAAAGTTTTAAATCCAGTGTCTAATCTCAATACAAAGAATCCAAAGTCGTATCTGATTCCAAATCCTGATCCTACTGATATCGTGGATAAATCTGCAAGGCCTTTAAATTGTGCGTCAGGATTATCCTCGTTATCTAATACGTTCCATATATTTCCAGCATCAACAAAAAGGGCACCTTTAAAGCTACCGGTAATTGTAAATCGATACTCGCCATTGAAAGCAAGTTTCATATTTGCTTCGTTAAAATCATTAATCCCACCTGTACTACCAGGTCCTAATTCGTAGGCTTGCCATGCTCTATTATCATTAGGTCCACCACCAAAAAATGATCGAGTAAAAGGAATGTTGTCTGAATTACCGTAAGGAATAGCGATACCACCGAAGGCTCTTATGGCAAATACATTATTGCTAAAAAGCTGCCAGTGTTTAATATAGTCTATTTCTGTTTTTGCATATTGAGAATACTCTACTCCAAACGCAGTTCTATTCCCGTCACTATTAGTAGGTTCTCCAACTAGAGAAGTAATACCGGCCAAAACATTTCCTGCAGACTCAACTCTTATGCTTAATAAAGAATAGTCATCATCGTATAACCCTTTTTGTGTATTTCTAATCCAGTTGTAACTAGTGGAAACAATAAGGTTGTTTTGTGTAAGTCGATCTCTACGTTCTTCTATGTTACGTACGGTTTCTCGTTGATCGCTCGTAGTGGTGATACTGCCATTCAATACATCTCTAGTAAATAGAGATGTACCATCAGGAATACTTAAATTGTTGTCGTCGTTTAGATAAATAGGATTGTTAATGTTTAAGTCTTCAGCAACGGTATTGAGACTATTGTAAGTACTATTATAGACATTAAAGAAATCTCCGGGATCTAAGTTGCGTACATATTGTGCATTAATTAAATCAAAACGACTGGTGTTAGTAGGTTTAGGTTTCCATCTATAGCTTAAAATGCTATTAAAACTTGTTTTATCTAATCCTATATTAGTTTGACTAACAAAACCTACAGAAAAGTTTGTGCTGGGCGACATATACTTAGGGATTAATTTTTCTGTTTTAACAGGGAAAAATAAACGAGGGAAACTTAAGCGAGCATCGGCTCCATATTCTTGAAGGTCAAAAAATCGAGAGTCTCCTGATGCGCCATCTGCACTGGCGCCTATACTACCTCTAAAATTAATGTCTAACAATTCACTTCCTTGGAAAAGGTTTCTTATAACTAGTGAACTATTTAAACCTATACCTAGTGCTTGAATGTTACTATGTGTTGTTTCTGCACTGTTCTTAAGGAAAAATTTCTTTTTAGAAGTCAGAAGAATATTAGCAATTAAATTGACGCCAGTAGAATCTGCTGGGTCGACCTCTAATCTTATAGATGGTGTAAAGAAGCTTTTTAATTCTGTGATCCTATTAAATGTACGATCACGATCTATATCTCTATAGATATCGCCTTCATGAAAAAATATAGCGTCTGCAAGTACAAAATTTCTATATTTTCTCTCTCCATATCTTATGATGTTGACATCCTTAAATCGAGTTGTGTCTGGAATACGTCCTTCCATAGCTTCCTCATAATCAGGAAATACATTTATTTTACTGATTTTGTGAATAAGAAAAGGCTTTTCAATGATGGAGTCTGCGACTTTAATTTCTCGATCACCTATGATTACTGCAATATTTGCTTTATGATTAGTTTTTACAGTATCACCTTCAAATTTGATGAATTCTTTTTCCATGTAATAAACTCCGTTATTACGGAATAAAGTCATTAATCGATCACGCTCTGCATTAAAATCTGGAGTGTAATATTGCTCACCTGTCTTGATGAGTTGATCTTTTAAATGCGCGCGATATAATGAGTCCACAAGTGGTGAAGAGATACGTGCTTTAATACTATCCACCTTGTAAGCTTGATGTTTATTTATGGTGTAAACAACTTCTGCTCTTTGTTTTTTGTCACTATCTATTACCTCATGTGAAACTTCAGTATTAAACCATCCTTGATTCCAATACCAAGCTCTAAGTCGTTCTTTAGATTTAGTAATGTCGTCATATTCTAAAATCGCAGGTTCTTCACCTGTGCGTTTGATCCAATTGTTAAAGTCTACTAAACCTTGACCCAATTGAATGGTTTGCTTCTCTGATAAAATTTTATTGCGACGCTCAAGACCTTTAGGATTTTCTTGCATCCATTTTAAATAAATAGAGTCTCTATGCGGTCTGGCCAAGTTGTAAAAATGAAGACCTACCGGAACCGTTAAGATTCGATTATTAGGTTGTTGAACTAATAAGTTTTTCACTCTTGGATCCTTAGGAGCGATGCTGTCTACCAGTATAGTGTTATCTATCAATAGTTTTTTCCCTTCTGGAACGCGTTTAATAGCATTACAAGAGGATATTACTATGACAACCGTAATAATTAAACCTATTTTTGCAAGTAGACTTGTTTTCTTCATATAGATGGTCAAAAATACAATTATAAATGGTTACAAAAAGCAGATTAAAACTTCTCAAAGGACTATCACGTAAAAAGAATCGTGACGATCACCAGCTTTTTTTAGTAGAAGGTTATAAGTCGATTCTAGAATTATCTCAAACTGATTTAGTACGTCAACAAGTTCTCGTTACGGAAGGTCATCATGCCTTAGATTCTTTACCTACAGATATCATCTCTAAAAAAGATATGGCAAATATTTCTACATTGAAAACGCCTCCAGGCTACCTTGCAGTATTTGAAATGCCATTAAAAAGAGAAATTAATTTATCTGGTTTAACTGTAGCGCTGGATGATGTAAAAGATCCTGGTAATCTAGGTACAATTATTAGATTATGTGATTGGTTTGATGTTAAGCAAATCATATGTTCTACAGAAACAGTTGATGTATTTAACCCAAAGTGTGTGCAGGCATCAATGGCATCTTTAGGTAGAGTACAAGTTGATTATGTAAATCTAGAAGAGTTTTTGCAAGACGCGTCTTCAAAAATATTTACAACAGCTATGAATGGTGTTTCAATATATGAAACAAATTTACCAGATCATGGCATCTTGGTAATGGGAAATGAATCTGCCGGTATTTCAGAAGAGATTATGAAATTGGGTAATAAAATAAGTATTCCACAATACGGTTCTCAACCTAGTACAGAAAGTCTTAATGTCGCAATGGCTACAGCCGTGGTTCTAGGAGAATGGAGACGTTCTACTGAAAAGTAAAATTTAAGAAAATCCCTCTAGACTGCATACTAGATATATTGCCTGTATAGGGACTATTAGGATCAACATCTCTAACTAATTCATCATTTATAGCAAATACACCTCTTATTGAAGGAGTGAACTTAAAGTAGTATAAGTAAAAATCAATCCCAAAGCCTAACTCGTAATTAAATACATTAGTCACTTGACGGAATTGATTTGCACTATTATCATTAGGGTTTTCTTCATTACTAGATAAATTGCGTGACCATGAAGCACCACCAACAATAAAGGGTTTCCAGTTATTTAATCTTTTAGTAGAAAATTTAACTAGTAAAGGAACATTGATGTATGTTGAGGTGACTTCCCTTTCAAAATCTCCAGGCATTGTAAATGATGGGTCTTCAAAATTCAATGTTCTTGTGACAAAACTAATACCTGGCTCTAATCTAAGGTTGATGTAATTATTGATCTTTACATCACCTACTAATCCTACATTAAAACCCATAGAAGTTTCTACAAAGATGTCTTCAGTCACTTCATTATAATCAAATTTATAATCATAAGAATTAAGGCCTAAAAAGTATCCCCAGGTATATCTTTTTTCATCAATCTGACCTTGTCCGCCAGTTGCATCATTTGATATTTTTTCTTTTACAGATTGAGCATTAACGACTTGAAAACCTATTAAAAGGCTTATAAGGATAAGAAATGACCTCATATAATTATTTAATTGCTTTATAAATAGTTGATGCACCGTGAAACTGTAAAAAATGTTCTACATTATTAAACCCAACTTTCTTTAAAATATTGTTGAAACGGTCGCCATATGGAAAAGTAGAAGCGCTTTTTTGTAAATATCCGTAAGCTATCTTATCCTTTGAAAATAGTTTTCCTATGGTAGGGACTACTAATTTTGAGAATACATAATAACCTTGCTTAAAAGGGAATTTAGTAGGAACACTAGTTTCTAAGATGACTAAGATACCTTGCGGTTTTAAAACTCTTCTTATTTCAGATAGCCCTTTTTCTAAATCTTCAAAATTACGTACGCCATAAGATACCGTTACAGCATCAATTGAATTATCTTCAAAAGGTAAATCTTCAGAATCTCCCAGGACCATCTCGATACGATTATCGAGTTCTTCCTTTTTTACTTTAATTTTTCCTACTTCAAGCATACCGCTAGAAATATCCAAACCTATTAATCTAGAAGCACTCGTTTTTTGAGCCATTTGTATCACTAGATCACCTGTTCCAGTAGCAATATCCATGATACTATCTGGATTAGTAGCAGCAACCATATCTACCACATTAGCGCGCCATTTTTGGTCCAGTCCCAGGGATATCATGCGGTTAAGACCATCATATTCTCCACTTATAGTGTCAAACATTTTAGTCACCTGTTCCTTTTTACTGCTATCTTCTTCGTTATATGGTTTAACCTCTTGAGCCACAATTCTAGTAATTTGTTGCAAAGATAAGGTAGAGCAGTGAGGTTTGTGTAATTACGCTTTCGCGAAAGCAAAATATTAACAACACCGTGCTAAAAATTGTCTTATCTCATTGAATTTTATAGCTTTCCAGTATCTTTGAATTATAGATTAGATTTTATGAAGATCATTATCGCAGGAGCTGGTGAGGTAGGTTTCCACCTTGCAAAGCTCCTTTCTTATGAGTCGCAAAACATAACCTTAATAGATCCAGTTAAAGAAAATTTGCATTATGCAGATACACACCTGGATATTAGAGCGTTAAGAGGTGACGCAACTTCGATTAAAATATTACAAGAAGCTAATATTCACGACGCAGACCTTGTTATTTCAGTTACTAGTAGTGAAACTACTAACATTACGGTTTGTGTACTTGCAAAACAATTAGGAGCAAAGCGTACCATCGCACGTATTACCAATACTGAGTTCTTAGATTTTCAGGATGAAATAGGTTTTCAGCAATTTGGAATAGATGAATTGATTTCTCCAGAATCACTGGCGAGTAAAGAAATAGAATTATTACTCAATCAGAGTGCATTTAATGATAGCTATGAGTTTGAAAACGGTGCACTTACTATGGTAGGTGTGAGTTTACAGCGCACGGCACAATTTGTAGGTAAGACTGTGCAAGAAGCTGGAGAGATTTTTCCAGAAGTACATTTTATGCCTATTGCGATACAACGTTTTGGTACTCAATATACACTAATACCACGTGGTGATACGCAGTTTAAAGAAGGCGATCAAGTATATTTTATTACCACAACTGATGGCGTTGCAGAGTTATACAAACTTACTGGTAAGACTAAACATGTGATGAAAAACGTCATGATTTTAGGAGGTAGTAATATAGGACGACAGACGGCAAAGCATTTATCTAATAATGGAGTGAATGTTAAACTTATTGAACAAAATGCTGAAAAAGCATTTGATCTAGCAGATGAGCTATCAGAGACGCTAGTCATTAATGGTGATGGACGTAATGTAGAATTGTTACAGGAAGAGAGTATTCATGAAATGGATGCTTTTATTGCAGTAACAGGTAATAGTGAAACTAATATTTTATCCTGTCTTATGGCGCGATCAAAAAGTGTTAATAAGACTATATCACTGGTTGAAAACATGGATTATTTCCAGCTTTCTCATAGTATAGGAATAGACACTTTAATAAACAAAAAACTGTTGGCCGCAAATAATATCTTTAGGTTCATAAGAAAAGGAGATGTCGTAGCTATGACTAAACTTAACAATATGAATGCTGAGTTGCTAGAGTTTATCGTTAAAGCGGGAAGTCCTATGTGTGATAAGTTTATTAAAGATGTGAATATTCCTCGTAGTGCAATTATAGGTGGTGTAATTAGAGATGGAATAGGAAATATTGTGTTGGGAAGTTTTAAAGTTAGAGAAGGAGATCGAGTTGTGGTTTGTTCTTTACCACGATCTATCAGTAAGGTAGAAAAGTTATTCTTATAAATGACAATGACTAAACTTAATTATCAGATCATTGCTTATATCATGGGCTTATTACTGCTATTTAATGGTGGTTTTATGTTGATATGTGCATTAGTAAGTGCACTATATCGGGAGAATGAAGGATATGAGATATTAGCAGCTAGTGCGGTCGCTATTTTGATAGGTGCTGTAATCATGTATCTTACTAGAAACCATGTGAAGGTATTACATAAAAAAGAAGGTTATCTAATAGTGACAATGGGCTGGTTAATCATGGCTTTTGCGGGAACTATGCCATACATATTTACCGGTTCAATTGATAACTACACTGATGCGTTTTTTGAAACTATGAGTGGTTTTACCACGACTGGCGCCAGTGTTGTAAATGATATTGAAGCATTGCCTAATGGAATATTATTCTGGCGTAGTCTTACACACTGGATAGGAGGAATGGGTATTATCGTGCTAGCAGTTGCCATACTACCGCTTTTAGGAATAGGAGGAATGCAACTATTTGCGGCCGAGGCACCAGGACCTAGTGCAGATAAACTACATCCACGTATAACTGATACCGCAAAAAGATTGTGGCTTATCTATGTTAGTTATACAGCTATAGAAGCCATATTGCTACGTATCGCTGGAATGGGATGGTTTGATGCTGTAAATCATGCTTTAAGTACCTTGTCCACTGGTGGTTTTTCAACTAAAAATGCAAGTGTAGCTTACTGGAATGATACGCCTGTAATACAGTGGATTATCATCATTTTCATGTTTATTGCTGGAATGAACTTCGTCTTGAGCTACTTTGCGTTTAAAGGGAAATTCAGTAAAATTATAAGAGATACAGAGTTTAAATGGTATAGTGGATTTGTTATAGGGTTTAGTCTTATTGCTGGGTTGCTTATCTACTTTCAAGCCGATGTAAGTTTATCATCAATTGATCACCCTATGGTTTGGGGCGAATTCGAAAGTGCAATGCGACATGCAAGTTTTCAAGTATTAGCGATTATTACGACGACAGGATTTGTGAGTGCAGACTATACATTATGGACGCCGTTTTTAACAATCATGTGTTTTGGGCTGTTTTTCTTAGGTGGTAGTGCAGGATCTACATCTGGTGGAGTAAAGGTGATGCGTCACATCATATTAATACGTAATGGTATTATGGAATTTAAACGCACATTGCATCCTAATGCTATTTTGCCTGTGCGCTATAACGGTAAAGCATTACAAAGCGGTATCGTTTTCAATATCTTGGGATTCTTTATTCTGTATATGTTGTCGTTTATCATAGGAGCGACAGTACTTGCTGCACTAGGGCTAGATTTTGAAACGGCTATAGGTGGAGCTTTAAGTTCTCTAGGAAATGTAGGTCCAGCATTTGGATCTCTATCGCCAGTTGACAATTTTGCAAATTTACCAGCACTGGGGAAATGGTGGTGTTCTTTCTTAATGTTGATAGGACGTCTAGAACTATTTACAGTATTGATATTATTAACTCCATTCTTTTGGAGGAATAGGTAGACCCTTTAAAGCCTCAAATTTTAAACAACTATTTTTAACTTTTGTATTCTAGACTCCTGGCATTTTTTTTGAGTTGAATTTTATCTATGAAATAAGAATAACTAAAATCATTTAATTAAAGTACAATCTATTTAAAGCACCGATACTTTCAATTCTTTTTCTACCGCAGTATGTTTCGGCTTTCAGAATAAATAGCAAATCAGAATTTTTGGGCTTGTAAAAGTCAATTAACGCTAGTCCACGATCTCCATTCTCTCTTTTTAAACTAGTTCTAACTAGAATATTTGGAAATCCTCTGACCGGATTTTCGGTCTCTCGCCAAAGTTCGGTTGATCGGTATTTTTTATCATTTTTAAGATAATTTCTGACTATTTTGTTTAAACTCTTATCCTTAGGTAGTGGAATGATTTCTAGTTCTATTAAATAGAGATTCTTTGGGTCAACTGCGCTAAGTTTAACTAAATCATTTGTATTTATAGTGTTAACAATAAATCCTAATGGATAACTTAATTCCAAATTGAGACTTTCATCATAGTGAGTTTCAATTTGTGAAAAGCTGTAATCTTGAATACAATCAATTGTGTTTTTATTCCTTGATGACGCGCAGCTACTTAAAAGTATAAATAATATTAAATAAAAAGCTATTGACCTCATGACAACACCTCATCAATCCTTTTAATCGCTTCAGTAATTTGGTCTTCACTTGCTGCATAAGAAAGTCTTATACAATTAGGCGCGCCAAAAGCATCACCAGTAACCGTGGCTACAAGAGCTTCTTCTAATAATAGTAAAGAGAAATCTGTTGCGTTTTCAATTTTATGACCTTTGATGGTTTTCCCAAAAAATGAAGAAATATCTGGGAATACGTAAAAAGCACCTTCAGGAATATCTGTTATGAACCCATGAATTTTTGATAATAATTCAAGTATCAAATCACGACGCTTATGAAATGCGTCTACCATATATTGAATTTCGGAAACTGGAGCTTCTAATGCCGTAATCACGGCACGTTGTGCGATACAATTAGTTCCGCTAGTGATTTGTCCTTGCATTTTGTTACATGCACGAGCTATCCATGCGGGAGCTCCTATATAACCAACTCTCCAACCGGTCATGGCAAATGCTTTACTAACTCCATTTATCGTAACGGTACGGTCATACATTCCATTTACACTAGCCATGCTTGCATGACCATCGCCATAATTAATGTGTTCGTATATTTCATCACTAACCACAACAATTTGAGGATGATCCTTAAGTACTGCCGCCAGTTCTTCTAATTCATTTTTACTATAAACACTGCCGCTTGGGTTATTAGGAGAAGAAAATAAGATCATTTTTGTGCGAGGCGTTATAGCCGCACGCAATTGATCCGGAGTAATTTTAAAATTTTGTTCTACGCCAGCTCTTACTTCTACAGGAACACCTTCTGCTAGTTGAACAATAGCGGCATAGCTTACCCAATATGGTGCTGGTAAAATACATTCATCACCTTCATTAAGTAGTACCATTGCTACATTTGCAATCGATTGTTTAGCGCCAGTCGATACGACAATTTGATCTCTCGTGTATTCTAGATTATTATCTCTCTTAAATTTTAAGATGATAGCGTCCTTCAACTCTACATAGCCATCTACAGGTGTATATGAGTTGTAATTCTCATTAATTGCCTGTATCGCTGCATCCTTTACAAAGTCAGGTGTGTTAAAATCAGGTTCGCCTAGACTTAGTCCTATGATATCTTTACCTTGTTCTCTCAATTCACGGGCTTTGGCAGCCATTGCGAGTGTAGCACTTACGGGTAGATTATTGATGCGATCAGATAAATTATTTTTCATAGGATTGGTGTTAGAATTACAAAAATATCATTTCATTAATTGCTAGCTTTCATTTCACTAGATTATTAATGCGTTATTTTTGCACAAAATATTGACAGTGCATCAAATTATAAAAAATTACTTTCCACATTTATCAGATCATCAAATGGAGCAATTTGCCCAGTTAGGTGATTTGTATGCAGAATGGAACTCGCAGATTAATGTGATCTCTAGAAAAGATATCGATCAATTGTATACTAGACATGTACTTCATTCACTTGGTATAGCTTGTGTAGTACGCTTTCGCGAAAGCTTGCCTAACACGCCAGGTGGTGCTAGAGTAATGGATGTAGGAACTGGTGGAGGTTTTCCAGGTATACCTCTTGCTATTATGTTTCCTAAAACAAATTTCCACCTTATAGACGCTATCGGGAAGAAGATTAAAGTTGTAGATACTGTTGTAGAAGCTTTACAATTAAAAAATGTTACTACACAACATGGTAGAGCCGAGAAAGTAAAGGGTAAGTTTGATTTTATAGTAAGTCGTGCCGTTACAAATATGCCTGACTTTGTAAGCTGGACTCGCAATAAAATCAGAAAAGACAGTTATCACGAGATTGAAAATGGAATTCTATATCTTAAAGGTGGTGATTTAACCGAAGAGTTAAAGCCATTTCCTGAAGTTTACATTTATGAGTTACCAGATTATTTTGAGGAAGAATTTTTTGAGACTAAAAAAGTAGTTCACCTTCCACTTTAATCAATAAAAAAAGACCTCATTGTTGAGGTCTTTTTTATTTAATATTTGTTGAAATTTAGAAGTTGGTCGAGATGTTTAAAGTGAGTCCAGTATTTTCTGGCACAAATCTGCATACACCACCTACACAAACTAATCCACCACGCTGGCGCCCATAATTCATCGCTACGCGAGTTCTCCCTTTAGTATAACTACCACCTAAAGAGTAGTAATGAATATCTGTTTCGTCATAGTTGTATAAATCAGTCACATACATGGATAGATAAGGACTAAAGGCATACTCTGCAGTAGCGGCAGCCCAGTTTCCACGATCAGCATCTGCGCTTAAATGTTGTAAATCCATTCTTATACTTTGTCCACCATCAAGTTTGTAAAGTGCGTCTACTATAAACGCATCACCTCTTAAAAAATCACCACTACCTTCTATAATGGTAGTGTTATATTCTGTATGCACGGCTGTAAATATTGTCGAAAAATTACGACTGAATCTTTTCTTAACTGCTATACTTGCTTCCTCAAAATATTTTTCGTTTCTGCTCAGTAAAGATGCTTGGTAAGTGTTATTTGCGACATCAAATGTTGCGTCTAAACCGCTCCAATTTGCATAGTTAAATTCAAATTTAGTACCGTATTTCCCACCTAGTGTACTTCCTTTTTTTGCCGTGTAATAAACATCGATCTGACCACCTATTTCACCTGCTTTACCTTCTCCAGGTGATACAAATGGTTGTGGAGCGTAGACGTAGATATTTGAAACAGCATAATCTTGTTGTTTTGTATATCCAGGCACATAATTAATTGTGTTTGTTAGAAAGGCATTCCCGCTAGCTTCTCTGTCAGAATAGAACCCCATATTTTCTACAGCTCTAAATGTGGCATTAATTCCTAGGCCTTTAGTTGCATATCCAGTATTTAATAAGAGAGCTCTACCATCTTGATAATTATTATTACTTACAAATCCATCAAGAACAAAAGCATCTTGTTCTTTATAAACATATTCAGCTCCTAAGAAAAACTTGTTAAAAGTTAAGTCTGCGCGAGCGCTATAGGCACCTACATCTGCGGGGAAATTTAAATCTGGACTTGTAGAAGACTGAAATCTATTCACATAACTTGCTCCTATTTGAATGCCTGTTTCTAAATCTAATGCGGTAGATAGATCTAATTCTGTATTAATACCGGTAACAGTTCCTTCAGAAACTTCAAAACCTACTCTCTGATTTCCTGTAAATGCAGTAGCATTTAAAAAGTTTGTAAAGTCATATTTTACTCTAACACCTCTAATAGAATTATCAATCCCTAATTGTCGATCTTCCCAAGAACGATATACAAGACCACTACCAAATTGATCATAGAAATGACCACCTGTTATGTCTAGACCTTTATGTTTGAAGTTAAGGTAGTAAGTTCCAATACCATTGCCCTCAAAACCTTCAAAATATCCTAGTAACGGATTGGGTGCAAATAATTCATATTGTATACCTGCAGTAAACTTATCATAGGAATACCTAAGTGTAAAGTAGTTATTAGAACGCAGTTGATCTTGTGGTGCAAAAGTGCCTAATCCATCATCGTCTTGATACCATTGACTGTTGGATTCAAAGCCTCCTGAAAATGTACCTCTGTTGTTTTGTGCAATAGTGATTTGCATAGTAGTTAGAGCTACTAGTGCTATTAAAAATTTTTTCATTGTAAAGTGAATTGGTTGTTTTGGCTGTTTTTATGGATTCTTATCCAGCAATTTCTTTAAACTTCTCAAAAAGTTCATCTTCTGCGCCAGGTGTGAAACTTGAATGACGATAAACGATTTCTCCATTTTTGATAATAAGAGTTAGTGGAACATTAGGGTTGCCTAAATGTCTTCTCACATCATTGTTAGGATCTAGTAATACGGTGTATTCCCATCCTTTACCCATAACTGCTGGCTTAACTCTACGAGTTGAACGAGAATCATCTACAGATATAGCGACCAATTCAAAATTAATTTCTTCCTGCATTTCTTCGTACACTTCGGCAATAGTGTCTAATTCGCGGATACAAGGTACACACCATGTGGCCCAAAGTGATACCACAACAGTTTTATCTTCACTTAAAGAGGTTAATGACACTTCTTTACCGCTAAGGTTTTTTAACGAAATTTCAGGTAGTGAGGTTTGAGCTTTCGCAATAGCGAAACAAAAAATTAGGATAATAGTTAGAATTTTCTTCATAATAATTTAGTTAAGGTTTACAATGATATAAAGAATATAAGTAATTATCGTGCCAAAGACTTTTTTCTAAGCCAACATATTATAGAATCCTTAACATAAATTAGGATAATATTGTGAAAACGTTATATTTGGAGTTCCATAATATAATGTTAAAAAATAAACCAATGAAAACAGCAAACTTTTTAAAAATGATGATGTTATTTCTAGCGATAGGAATAAGCTCATGTTCTTCAAATTCAACTGATGATGGAGGAGGAAACAATGGTGGTACTAATGGTGTAACTTTAGAATCTAGTAAGACTAGAGTTTACGATAATACTCTAGTTAATTTTACCGTTAGAGATGCTAACGGAGCTAATGTGAGCGCTCAGGCAGTTATAACCGTTGACGGAACTGCTATAACTGGAAGCTCAGCTATATTAACAGGTATAGGTTCAAAAAGTGTACAAGCAACCTTAGGTAGTGATACTTCTAATACAGTAAGCGTTGATGTAATTAATCCTTCTTATACAACTAAAGCGTTAATTGAAGATTATACAGGTGCATGGTGTGGATGGTGTCCACGCATTTCTCAAGGAATTATTGATGTTCACAACATGTCTGGTGGTGAAGATGTTATAGCAGTAGCTGTACATAATGGTGATTCTATGGTTTTTCCATTAGAAGCTAATATGAGGTCTCAATTTGGTGTAACAGGATTCCCTACAGGTATCTTAAATAGAGATGCTCGTTGGGCGTCTGTTAGTGGTGATGCAATGAATATAGGCCAGCCTATGCAATTGTTAACTACGGTGAAGCCTGTTGGTTTAGCTATTAACTCTTCTGTTTCTGGTTCTACAGTAAATGCTACAGTGAAAGTAGGATTTGATTTAGATCAATCTGGTATGAAGCTAGTTGTTGTGCTTTTAGAAAATGGAGTCGTTGAAGCACAAACAAATTATACCAATAATTTTGGAGGAGGAAGTTCAATACCTAATTTTGTTCATAACGATATTTTAAGAGCTTCTTTTACTGATATTTTTGGAGATGTGATTCCAGCTGATCAGCAAGTAGGTGGTGGAGTTTATAGTGTTGATTTATCAGCTAGTGCCTCTGCAAATTCTACTGACTGGGATGTTGTTGCATTTGTTGTAGATGCAACTGGTGAAGTTGTAAATGTGCAAAAGGCCGCTGTTGGAACTAATAAAGATTTTGATTAGTAGTAATAAATTTTATTAATAGATTTTAAAAAGCGCTCTATGTAGAGCGCTTTTTTTATGCTTCAAATATTCTGATTCATCATAGGTTTATGAATGTTTGTAGAATAAAAAAGCCACGTCAATAGACGTGGCTTTTACTATTTAAAACCTCAAATGATTATTCTCCTAGGAAAGGATATCTATAATCTGTTGGAGTTACAAAAGTTTCTTTAATCATACGTGGAGAAACCCAACGTAATAGATTTAATTTAGAACCAGCTTTGTCATTAGTTCCAGATGCACGCGCACCACCAAAAGGTTGTTGACCAACCACAGCACCTGTACATTTATCATTGATATAGAAGTTACCTGCACAATTCTCTAAAGCTGTAGTTGCTTGTGATACAGCATAACGATCTTGACCTAATATAGCACCTGTCAATGCATATTCGCTAGTTTCATCAACTAGTTCTAGCATTTCAGCATATTTATCATCTTCATAGATGTAAATTGTTATTACAGGACCAAATAATTCCGTTTCCATAGTAACATATTTAGGGTCAGTTGTTACGATAACGGTTGGGTCTACAAACCATCCTTTAGATTTATCATAATTTCCACCGATAACGACATCTGCATTAGAATCGTTTTTTGCTCCGTCAATATACTTAGCAAGTTTATCAAATGAACCTTCGTGAATCACAGCTGTAATAAAATTACTCATGTCTTCTGGAGATCCCATTTTAAAACTTTCTACGTCAGTTCTAATTAGATTTTCAACTTCTGACCACATACTTTGTGGTATGTAAGCACGAGATGCAGCACTACATTTTTGACCTTGGAATTCAAATGCACCTCTAACAATAGCAGTGGCCACTTGTGCAGGGACTGCGCTACTATGAGCTACTATAAAGTCTTTACCACCAGTTTCTCCTACAATTTTAGGATAGGTTTTATAATTGTTAATATTTTCTCCAACTTTAGTCCATAAGCTTCTAAATACCGAAGTTGAGCCTGTAAAGTGCACACCAGAGAAATCTGGATGGGTCATAACCTCGTCAGTCATCATAACTGGATCAGCATTTACCATGTTGATTACTCCATCCGGTACACCAGCTTCTCTGAATACTTCAACAATTACTTGAGCACTCAGCATTTGATGATCACTAGGTTTCCATACACACACATTCCCCATTAGAGCTGCACTTGCAGGTAAGTTACCAGCAATAGCGGTAAAGTTAAATGGTGATATACAATAAACAAATCCTTCAAGAGGCCTGTATTCTAATCTATTCCATGCGCCCGATGTAGATTCTGGTTGCTCAGCATATATTTCAGTCATATACTGCACATTAAACCTTAAAAAATCTATTAATTCACAAGCCGAATCAATCTCTGCCTGAAAAATGGTTTTAGATTGATTAATCATTGTAGCAGCGTTAATACGAGCCCTATAAGGACCTGCGATAAGTTCTGCTGCTTTTAAAAAGATGCCAGCGCGTTGTTCCCATGGCAATTGTGACCATGTTTTACGAGCTTCTATAGCTGTTGCAATAGCCTCTTGAACTTCCTTTTTTCCACCTCTGTGATAAGTTCCTGCTACATGCTGGTGGTCATGTGGTGGTCTAATTGCTGCAGTATCGCCAGTTCTAACTTCTTTTCCATTAATATATAGCGGTACTTCTGTGTTTGCATTCCACAATTCTTTGTAAGCTGCTAGCACTTGATCTCTTTCTACAGTTCCTGGAGCATAGGTTTTAATAGGCTCATTTACAGCAACTGGGACTTTGAAAAATCCTTTTCCCATGATGTGATTTTATTTTTTAATTCGGGCGTGAAATTACAAATAATAGCTTGTTTTATAAACCTATTATAGCCTAAAGAATTCTTAATCTAGAAAGAGGTATGTTTAAAGACGCTTTCGCGAAAGCGGAAGTAGAATTAATTAAGTGCAAAAGGCGCACTAAGTTTAAAAGCAGGAATAACAACGCCAAACTTTTTAGTCGTTGCAAAATCAACCATGGAATAATAACCACTCATGTTGCCAAAGGGTGATGAAAGAAGGCAACCGCTCTGATAAGTGTGCGACTCGCCAGGCTTGATGACCGGTTTCTGACCTATAACACCTTCGCCATCTACGTGCTCAGTTTTACTGAGACTATCTTTGATTTTCCAATGGCGAGAAGTTAGTTGAACAGAGTTTTTGCTTTGATTTTCTATGGTAATAATATAGCCAAAGGCGAAGTTCATCTTATAGTTTTTATAAAATGTGCCTTCAAAACTGGTTTGTACAGAGATTTTAATTCCTCTTGTAACTTGTTGAATCATAGATTAAATACTTAGAAAAATACTTCCTAACATAAACAATGTGCTGCTTACCAATAATAATACGAAAAATACAAAATTTATAAATAGAAACTTTAAAATAGTCTTAAATCTACCTTGTTTGTAAAACTTGCGCATGGATTTGTAGAGATATAAAGGTCCTATAATGCCAAAAAATAGTGATGCGATTATGCTAGTACCTGTAAAAGATTTTTCTGCGATGATCAGATAAAGTATCAGGAAGACAAAGGTTAAAAGATGAAAATTAAAAACCATGTGTTCCATATAATTCCATTTGCCTCGTGCATAAATCAACCAGAAGAATAGACTCATAAAAGGAGCAAAGAAAAATAAAAACAACGGCACCTTAGGAAGTATAATGTTGATCATCTCAACAGGTTGATCTGTTAAGTTACTGAATTTTTTTGCTTTGTTATATCTGGTGATATTTTGATTATCTAGTCGATGTCCTAATTCATTTAATGCTTCACTGGTGTTCTTTGAAGGATGATTACCATAGAAATTTGCATAATCCGTTACTTGACTGAAGTATTTTGAAAGGTAGCTTTGATCATCAAGTTTTTCTTGTGTGTAGTAGGTGCGACCTATGTTTAAAGTGGTTGTGTCCTTCTCAATTTCTTCGATAGCTTTGTCAATCGCTAATTTTTGATAAAAATTTTGATTGTCACCTAAGCTGTCTTGCTGATTTTTAATGAGCTCAATCAGCTCTGCTTTGTTTTGTGTAGTAGAATCTATACTCACATTAAAAATTCCTGCATTATTACTTTTTTGACTTTTAAGGTGCGAGGTATCAGAGAATTGAATGGCTAGTTGAAGCAGTAAAAAGAAGACAATGCTTACGGTTAGAAAAAACCGAAACGGATTTGCATACTCAGTTCGTTTACCATTACAATATTGCTCTGTAACATATCCTGGTTTTATAAGAATGTGCGTTATAGTGCGCCACACTCTAGAGTCATAAGCAATAAAGTTTGCAAAAAACTCTGTAAAAAAATCTTTTAACGCTAATCTCTTGGTTGTGTTGAGTTGACCACATTGATGACAGTACTTGTCTACGATATCTAGTGGTGTCCCACAGTTAAGGCATTTATTGCCTCTGTATTTTGCTAGTGATCGTACGGTAGGTTTCATAAAGTTAGTTGGTAGACGTAAAGATATCTAATTCCTAATATCCTCACTGCTTCCTGCGCCTTGACCTATTAATCGATCATAACGACCACCTGGTTCACGATAATAAGCAAGAACAGTGTAAATGTTTTCTGTTTGCCATAAATTTCCTGATATGAATCCTGGATCTTGTTCTCCGTTATCATACACTACGGTGTATCTATAGTTATAGAAACCTTGTTTTAGAAGAATTGTAGCTTCGTACATGCCTCTTTTCTCGTTGTAGATAAGTTGGTTTTCAGGTTGTAATTGAAAAGCATTATAATTTCCCATCACATAAATACTTGCATCTGGTGGTAGATTAAAAGCTGGTAAAAGTGAGAAGTGGATGTTTACATATTCTGCTTGAACAGCGTTGTCTTCATTGTCTAATGTGGTCACTAGATAGTTTCCATTAATATCTGGGAAAAAAGTGTATTCATTACCGTAACGAGGTTTGTGTACAAAAAGATATGCTTCATATAAATCTTTCTTGCGTACATAATCTATGTTTTGATTAGGTGACCTGAAATCTCTGTTTTCAAAATTTAAATATTCGTTTCCTGCCCAGAAAGAGGTTTCTGTATCGTACCTGTATTCTTGCCTGTTACCTAAATTAAATTGTGGTTTAATATCATAAAGAGCGGTCTGGATGTCTGAATTTTGTATAATAACTGTTTTCAGATTATCAGCTGGATTAATGAAGTTAATTTCTTGAGAGTCTACAGTATATTGAACTCTTTGCTGTGTATTAATATATTTAATATCTCTTGCTCTTTTAATTTCTACACCAACTTGAGCTTTTTCTTCCATGATCATAAATTTTCTTGAAAAAACGAGTTCTCTGTTGTCATTGTAAATGTGAATCATGTAATTGCCACTTACCTTAAAACCACGCGTAAATTGATTGGGTATCGATAAAGTGTAATGTGAAAAAGATTGTAAAGTGGTAAAAGAATTACGGTAGTCAAAGATGCGCATGTCATCAATACCGTCTAGAAACTCATTTTTAAATAAACGACTAGGTTGCCAGTTATAATCATAGTGCTCGAACTGGTAATAGTAATCTGCCTCATCGCCTATGACGTCATCAAATTCTAAAGCTATAGTTTCTCCCATCTGGAAAACAGGTAACATATACTCTGGATTTTTATTGAATGTAACAGACTTAATGTAATCTGGATCAATTACTAGATCTTCTAATGTTTGCGAGTGAGCGATAAAAACAACGGATAGTGTTGTAAAGACTGAAATTAAAAACGACTTCATAGATGGTTAAATACGTGATAAATATAAGGTTTATTGTGTATGTTGTTAATACTTTCGCGAAAGCGATGCCAAACTTACGGAGTTATTCTATTAAGAATTATTCTAAATAAAATCAGCGTCCAATAATCTGCGCATTATCGCGTAAATTTGCACGATTTTTAAAAGGACTAAATCCATCATCCTATGTCAAAAGACATTAGAATTAAAAAAGGTCTCGATATTAAGTTAGTAGGAGTTGCTCAAAAAGAGCTTGATAACGCTGCTGCTTCATCTTTTTATTATGTACGACCTGAAGATTTTCACAGTATCATTCCAAAGCTAGTAGCTAGAGAAGGTACTCACGTAAAAGCCGGCGAGACTTTGTTTTATAACAAGTCTGTCGAGTCAATGAAATTTGTATCTCCAGTATCTGGTGAGATTGTAGAAGTGCAACGTGGTCCAAAAAGACGTATCGATGCCTTTAAGATTAAAGCAGATGTTAACCAAGACTACGTCAATCATGGCGCATTTAACTTGTCTGGTAAAAAAGCTGAAGAGATTAAAAATCACTTGCTCGCATCAGGTTGTTGGTCATTTGTAAAGCAGCGTCCTTATGACGTGGTTGCAAATCCAATACTTACTCCTAAAGCTATTTTTATTTCTGGTCACGCTAGCGCACCGCTTGCAGCAGATCTAAATTTTGCCCTTTCAGGTAAAGAAAAAGAATTACAGGCAGCTATTACTGCCTTAGGGATGCTTACTGATGGTAAGGTTCATGTAGGAGTTGCAAAAAACTCTGATTCTATCTTTACTGGGTTAAGTGGTATTGAACTGCATAAGGTTTCTGGACCACATCCTAGTGGTAATGTAGGTACTCTTATCAATAAAATTGATCCTATTAACAAAGGTGAGACGGTTTATACTGTAGCAGCACAGGATTTAGTGATTATCGGTGAGTTGCTTTTAACAGGTAAGTTCAACGCAGAGCGTGTTGTTGCTCTAGCAGGATCTTCTGTTGAAAATCCAAGATACTTTACAACAAAAATAGGAGCTACTTTAGATACGTTTATTTACAAAAACGGTATTGAAAAAGGAGCTAATCACCGTGTGATTTCTGGAAATGTTCTTTCAGGTAAGCAGGTAGGTGAGTCTGGTGTTTTAGATTATTATAGCAATGTTGTTACGGTAATTCCAGAAGGTGATGATTATGAATTATTTGGTTGGAATAAGCCTGTTTTTGATAAAATTTCTCCGTCTAGAGCATTAACTTTCTCATGGTTAAATCCTAAGAAAAAGTATGATCTTGACACCAATACCAATGGTGAACACAGAGCATTTGTGGTTACTGGTAACTATGAAGAAGTATTTCCTTTGGATATTTATCCTATGCAAATCTTAAAAGCTTGTATGTATAAAGATCTAGATGAAATGGAGGCTTTAGGTATGTACGAAGTAGCACCAGAAGATTTTGCTGTGACAGAATTTATTTGTGTGTCTAAACAACCGCATCAAAAGATAATTAGAGAAGGATTAGACTTAATGCTTAAAGAGATAGGATAATGAGTTTAAAAAGCAAATTACACGACTTAAAAGAAAAGTATAAAGGGAAGAAGATGGCGCCTGCGTTTAACGCACTCCATACTTTTTTATACTTGCCTAATGAAGTGACTCACAACGGGACACATATCAAAGCGGCAGATGATTTAAAGCGTACTATGAATACAGTGATCATGGCTTTAGTGCCATGTTTAATATTCGGTATGTTCAATGCTGGTTACCAGCATTACCTTGCTCAAGGAATGATTGAAAGTGCAAATGGTTTCTTAGGAGCATCATTTTGGACGATTGATAATTTACTGATAGGTGCCTGGACAATTTTACCTCTTGTAGCTGTTTCTTATGGAGTAGGTCTTGCAGTAGAATTTTTGTTTGCAGTTATCAAAGGTCACGAGGTTGAAGAAGGATACTTAGTAACGGGTATGCTAGTTCCTCTTATCGTTCCTGTCGATATTCCATTATGGATGCTTGCAGTAGCGGTGATCTTTGGTGTAGTAATAGGTAAAGAAGTTTTTGGTGGTACAGGAATGAATATCTTGAATCCTGCATTAACGATAAGAGCTTTCTTGTTCTTTGCATATCCAACATGGATGTCTGGAGATAAGGTTTGGGTACATGGTGCAGTAGAACGCGATCAAATGATTGCTGCTGGACAGAGTAACTTAGATGCCATATCTGGAGAAACAATTCTAGGATCTTATGCTCAAAATAGCACAGTTGCTTACGATTACTGGGATATGTTCTGGGGATTAATACCAGGATCAGTTGGTGAGACTTCTAAATTCTTAATCATTATCGGTGCATTGTTCTTAATCTTTACTAAAATAGGAAGCTGGAGAATTATGTTAAGTACTGTTGTAGGTGCACTAGTGATGGGATTGATCTTTAACGGTGTAGTTGATGCAGGAATCATAACAGATTCTAGTAAGTTTTATGGATTAATGAGTGTTCCATTCTGGCAACATTTAATCATAGGTTCCATCCTTTTTGGTGCGGTATTTATGGCAACAGATCCAGTAACTGCTTCACAAACTAATAAAGGGAAATGGATTTATGGTTTCTTAATAGGTTTCATATCTATTATGATACGAGTTTTTAATCCAGCATATCCTGAAGGTGTATTCCTTGCGATATTATTAATGAATGTATTTGCGCCTACAATTGATCACTATGTAGTTCAAGGTAACGTAAAGAAAAGAATGAAGCGTTTAAAAGTTAAAGCAGCTTAAACATGGAAAATAGAACTGATAAAAATTCATACACCTTACTTTTTGCCGTAGGAATGGTAATCGTGGTAGGTGGAATATTGGCCTTTTTAGCATCTAGCTTAAGTCCTGCCATTGCTCAAAACGAGAAAATCGAAAAGCAACAAAATATTTTGTATGCTTTAGGAATTAATAATAACGAAGGTAGCTCTGCTGTATTTGTAGATGCTAGTGCAGCTCCAGAAGAGTTTAAAAAGAATGTAACTGAGCAATTAGTACTTACTTTTAAAGATGGTAGCATTGTTAAAACTCAAACTCGTCAAGAATATATGGATGAGGCTAACCAAGAGCCTTATTTAATAGACGTAAAAAAACAACAGAATCTTCAAAAGACTGAAGGGACACGTTTATTGCCATTATTTGTAGGTAAGAATCCAGAAGGTAAAACTTTATATGTTGCTCCTATTAGAGGTAAAGGTTTATGGGATGCGATTTGGGGTTATGTAGCTGTGGATGAAGATATGGTTGTACAAGGTGCTTACTTTGATCATAAAGGAGAAACTCCTGGTCTAGGTGCAAACATCAAGCAAACTTATTTTATGGATGACTTCACTGGCGAACATTTATTGAACGACGCTGGTGTGTTTAAAGGAATTACTGTTGCAAAAGGTAATGCAGATCCTAAGAATAATGATAAAAACGATTATGAGGTAGATGCGATAGCCGGCGCAACCATAACTGGTGATGGTGTAACTGCTATGATTAAAAAAGACTTAGGTCTTTATGTACCTTATTTTAAAACTTTAAAGAAATAGATATATGGGACTTTTATCAAAAAAAGATAGTAAGCTAATATCAGATCCATTATTAGATAATAACCCGATTACCATTCAGGTATTAGGGATCTGTTCTGCTCTTGCGATTACTGCAGAGTTGAAGGCATCGATTGTAATGTCTATTTCAGTACTTTTTGTATTAGGTGTAGGTAATGTTGTAATCTCTTTAATGAGAAACATAATTCCTTCGAAGATTAGAATTATCGTTCAACTAGTAGTAGTAGCAGCGTTGGTAATTATTGTCGACCAGGTACTTAAGGCATATGCTTATGAGTTAAGTAAAACGCTATCAGTATTTGTAGGATTGATTATTACAAACTGTATTATCATGGGACGTTTTGAAGCATTTGCTTTAGGTAATGGACCTTGGAGATCTTTCCTTGATGGAATAGGTAATGCAGCTGGATACGGATTTATTTTAATATTAGTTGGTTTCTTTAGAGAATTACTAGGTTCTGGTACCTTGTTAGGTTTCCCAGTACTAGGTGATCCAATTGAAAAGACTGGATTGTATGCGATAGGATATGAGAATAATGGATTTATGCTGTTATCTCCTATGGCGTTAATTGTTGTAGGTCTAATTATATGGGTGCAACGTAGTAGAAATAAAGCTTTAATAGAAGACTAGATATAGGTTATTACGCTTTCGCGAAAGCGTAATTCAAAACATACAATATGGAACATATAGAATTATTTTTCAAATCAATCTTTATAGATAATATGGTGTTTGCTACATTCCTTGGGATGTGTTCATACCTTGCTGTATCTAAGAAAGTGTCTACGGCAGTTGGATTAGGTGCTGCTGTAATTTTTGTACTTGCGATTACGGTACCGTTAAACTGGATGCTAGATCAGTATATATTGCAGCCTGGAGCTTTAAAGTGGTTAGGAGCAGAGTACGCTTCTTATGACTTAAGCTTCTTATCTTTTATAATGTTTATTGCAACTATTGCTACCATGGTGCAACTAGTAGAAATTATAGTAGAGAAATTTTCGCCATCACTATATAATTCACTAGGTATATTTTTACCACTTATTGCAGTTAACTGTGCGATACTAGGTGGATCATTATTCATGCAATCTAGAGAGATTGCTACTCTAGGATTAGCTACCACTTATGGTGTAGGTTCTGGTATAGGGTGGTTTTTAGCAATATTAGCTATTGCAGCGATACGTGAAAAAATACGTTACTCATCAGTACCAGCACCGTTAAGAGGATTAGGAATTACATTTATCATTACTGGATTAATGGCCATCGGTTTCATGAGCTTTGGTGGAATGTTAACTGGCGGTGATGAAGAAGAAAAATCAGATACTAATGAATTATCTGTAATGCCGGTAGATGAAAGTAATGAGTTGACTATACAAGCGACTGCATTAGAAGACAAACTAACACAAGTAAACCAGTAATAGAATGATATTAGCAGCAGGAACTACGGGAACGATTATTGCTACAGTAGCAGCGTTTTTACTATTAACCTTGTTATTAGTAACGCTTCTTTTAGTAGTAAAGCAAAAATTATCTCCATCTGGTCCAGTGACCATTAATGTAAATGGAGAGAGAGATTTAACAACTGGATCTGGTAGTACATTATTAAGTACGCTAGGTGATAATAAATTGTTTTTACCATCAGCTTGTGGTGGTGGTGGAACATGTATCCAGTGTAAGTGTATTGTAAAAGAAGGTGGTGGAGGAATTCTTCCAACTGAAGAGCCACATTTCTCACGTAAAGAAATCGCCGAAGGATGGAGATTAGGTTGCCAGGTTAAGGTAAAACAAGACATGGTGATTGAGATTCCTGAAGAGGTTTTTGGTATCAAGAAATGGGAAGCAGAAGTAGTACGTAATTATAACGTTGCTTCTTTTATTAAAGAATTTGTAGTGCGTCTTCCAGAAGATATGCATTATGAAGCTGGTGGATATATTCAAATCGAAATTCCAGAATGTACTGTGAATTTTAAGGATATGGATATCACAGCTCACCCAGAAGAGCACGAAACTCCAGATAAGTTTCAAGCAGAATGGGATAAGTTCAACTTATGGCCACTAGTGATGAAAAACCCTGAAACGGTAGAAAGAGCATACTCGATGGCTTCTTATCCTGCAGAAGGTCGTGATATTATGCTAAATGTACGTATCGCTACGCCGCCATGGGATAGAGCAAAGAATGGATGGATGGATGTAAATCCTGGTGTAGCTAGTTCTTATATTTTTAACCAGAAGCCTGGTGACAAAGTTGTTGTTTCAGGTCCTTACGGTGAGTTCTTTATCAACGAGTCTGAGGCAGAAATGCTTTATGTAGGTGGTGGTGCTGGAATGGCTCCTATGCGTTCTCACTTGTATCACTTATTCCGTACTATTAAAACGGGAAGAAAAGTGACTTACTGGTATGGAGGAAGGTCTAAGCGTGAATTGTTCTATTTAGATCACTTTAAAGCGTTAGAAAAAGACTTCCCTAATTTCAAATTTTATTTAGCATTGTCGGAACCATTAGAGGAAGATAACTGGAAAGTGAAAGATGGGATTGACGGTGAAGGTGATGGATTTGTAGGTTTCATTCACAACTGTGTAATTGAAAACTATTTAAATCATCATGATACACCAGAAGATATAGAGTTATATTTCTGTGGTCCACCATTGATGAATCAAGCGGTTCAGAAAATGGGTGAGGATTTTGGAATTCCAGATGAGAACATCAGATTTGATGACTTTGGAGGATAATAATTAATTTTATCTCAATCATAAAAAACCCGACTTTATAGTCGGGTTTTTTATTTTATAGAATCGAGATATTCACATTATTAAGAGTTCTTGATCTACAGATTGTTTAGTGAATATGTTATTTGTGCTAGGTCCAATTGATTTATAGATAATGATCTATAGTCGGTTTTTATGCTTTTCTTTTCGTTAAGCCATAATAGGCAATATAACCGTAACAAATTGTGAGACATAGAAAAGCAATTCCTAGTCCTTGACCTGTTAGATGACCATCATTATCAGTACTCATTGCATCAGCGATAGTACCGATTATTTTAGGGATAATTGCACCACCTACAATTGCCATGACTAGTAAACCTGAGGCTTGTGCTTTTAAATTATCTAGTCCATTTAATGCTAGACTGAAAATAGTAGGGAACATGATCGAGTTAAATATTCCTACCGCTAATATGGTAAACATGGCAGTCGTACCGGTACTGCTTACAGAGATGAGAATCATAGTTACCGCTAGTACTCCAAAAATCATGAGTAATCTGCCACAACTAATAAAACGCATTAAAAAAGCTCCTATAAATCTACCAATCATCGCTCCACCCCAATATAGCGTTACAAAGGATCCTAATACTGCTTTAGCATCTAATTGATCAACGTCTTTACCTACTAACAGAGACGAAGATAGACCTCTTAAAATCTCGTTATTCTTAATGTTCTCTATTACATCGAGTTCTTGGAAATAGTTCACCAGAAAACTACCTATAGAAACTTCGGCACCTACATACATAAATATGCCTAGCATCCCTAGAAGAAACTTTCTATTGCTTAGCAGTTGAGAATATCCTCCAGTAGGTGCAGTCTTTATTAAAGATGGTAGTTTTTTCCAACCAAAAATAGCGGCAAGTGCAAATAATATAAGTGCGATTATTAAAAATGGTTCTTGTATAGTTAGTGCCTCACTAGCATAATAATTTAAGCGATCTGATTCATTGAGTTTTTCGATCGCCTTACTGTCCATTACAGTATCACTCAGTAGAAATAACGCGCCAAATATAGGCGCTAATAGGGTTCCAAAACTATTGAAAGCTTGTGATAGATTAAGTCGACTTGATGCTGTTTTTTCATCTCCTAATAGTGTGACATACGGATTTGCAGCTACCTGTAATAAGGTAATACCTGCAGCCAATGTAAAAAAGGCGGTAATAAATATCCAGAATTCTCTCATACTAGCTGCAGGATAAAATAATAAACAGGCTAATCCCATTATACATAATCCTATAACGATTCCACGTTGATAACCTATTTTCTCAAGTAAAAAACTAGATGGTATGGCAAAGCAGAAGAATGCACCAAAAAATGCCAATTGTACCATTATGGACTGTCCATAGCTCAACTCAAATACATCTTTCAATCTGGGTACTAAGGCGTCTACTAACACGGTTATAAAACCCCACATAAAAAATAAGGTCGCCAAAAAGGCAAATGCTGTATTGTAACTATTTTTTGATTTCATTGATATGTTTCTATGAGTCTAGTGCTGCTACTGATGTTATACGTGTATTAACGCCATCTTTATACTGCATCATTGCAAATCCAGGATGTATGCAGTAGCTACCTGTTTCTCCTTTTATATTGAGAGCAATATATGCTACTTGAAAATTTTTAAAGTTTTTATTTCTGGAGATAATTCGTTGTACAGCTTCTTCACAAGCTTCTTGAGGTGTTTTTCCTTGTCTCATCAATTCTACAATTAGAAAGCTACCTACTGTTTTCATTATTTCCTCACCCATTCCAGTAGCAGCGGCGCCACCTATTTCATTGTCTACAAACAAACCAGACCCAATTATAGGAGAATCACCTACACGACCTTTCATTTTATATGAAAGTCCAGATGTGGTACAAGCTCCGGCGATATCACCATATTGATCCATGCATAGCATTCCTATAGTATCATGATTTTCTATGTTGATAATAGGTTTGTATTCGCTGGTTTTGAGCCATTCTCTATATGCAGCCTCTGAAGAATCAGTAAGTAGTTGCTCTGCTTGAAAGCCGTTTTTATAAGCCAGTTCTTCGGCGCCTTTTCCAGCTAACATGACGTGTGGAGTTTCTTCCATAACTACTTTTGCAAGCGCAGCAACATTTGTAATATTTTCAACGCAAACTACAGCGCCGCAATCACCGTTTGAATCCATGACACAAGCGTCCAGAGTTACATTTCCTTCTCGGTCCGGTGCGCCTCCTTTACCTACAGTTGTATTTTTTATGTTTTCTTCTTCTACCGCTACACCTTTGATTGCTGCATCAAGTGCAGCCATACCAGATTCTAATGCTTCACCTGCAGCTTGATTTGCTTTTGTAAAACCCCAAGTGCAAATAGCTACAGGTGCCGTTTTATTTGTCATAATCGATTTATTTGTTGATTCTACACACGACAGTAGTGTGGCGCCCAAAGTAAGCGCAGCACTGCCTTGAGCTGTTTTTTTTATAAATTGTCTTCTTTTCAATCTGAGTTAGTTTACGTTAATTTCATCTATGAAAATCCATGAGGTACCGTCCAAAGGATATCCCAAATGCCATTTAGGTAATTGCCCATATGTGGTAGCTTTCATTTTAATAAACTTAATTTTATCCTGAATGTCTGGAGTTTCTAGGCGAGGTCTAAAGACTTTAGACACTTCTTCTTTTCCTGTTTCTGGTATATTGCGATTAATATTTTTCACCATATCACCATGTTCATTGTAGAATTCAAAAGTCACAGTCTTAGGCCAGAAAATCCAGCTGCGTTGATCTTTTAGAAAACCTACTTCTACACTACTAATAGTTCTAGGGTTGCCTAAATCTATAACCACATCTAAATCTTCATTCTGAGTTCCTTGCCAGGCTCCAGAACGGAAATCATCAGTACCTCTCATACCATCGATTAATGCATCATTACCACCAGCGCTGTACTCGTTTGCGTAAGAATGATTTAAGGTCACTTTCATATCTTTATCATATTTGTAAAAAGCTGTAGTGACCACTGGACTTTTTTTATCACCGTTACGAGCGATTACAGATAATGTTCCTGCATTATATAAAGTAATCGGTTTACTATATTCTTGCCATGCAGACTCATCTCTGGAGTAGAACATAGTTGCATTTTCATTAACCTGATTTAAATGAATTACGGTAGAGTCTGCAAAAGCGATTTTACCTTTTTCTATAAATGGTGGTGTAATAATAAGTTCATCTTTAATAGAAGATACTGGCCAGTTTTCTTGAGCTGTTCCCCAATCGGTAGCTTCTTTATTCATCTCAAACGCTAGCGTACCACCGTTCATTATAAGATCGTGAGTTATGTGAGAATTATAGTGTGGTTGAGAATTCGCTTTCGCGGAAGCGATATACTTACCATCACCGTGCTTCTCTATAGTGAATTGCTTTCCGTTTTCCAGATTGATCGTCGCTTTGTCAAAAAGAGGTGTGCCAATAATATACTGATTTGAACCTGGAGTCACCGGATAAAATCCTAGCGAACTGAGCACATACCAAGCGCTCATTTGTCCACAGTCTTCATTACCAGACACTCCATCTGGCGCATTGTGATAGAGTGAGGTTAATATTTCATAAACTTTCTCTTGTGTTTTGTGCGGTTTACCTACATAGTTGTAGAGATAAGCCATGTGGTGACTAGGTTCATTGCCATGTGCATATTGACCTATAAGACCAGTAATATCTGCTTGATGACGTCCTGAAGTTTCCATGGAGGCACTAAACATTTTGTCTAGATGTGTTTCATAAGCAGCATTTCCTCCCATCAATTTAATATGGCCAGAGATGTCCTGTGGAGTATATAAACTATACTGCCATGCGTTAGCCTCAGTGTAATTAAAATTGACTTCTTCTGGTTTGAAAGGTGCAAACCAGGTATTGCGCATTCTACCTTGAAGAAAACCAGTGGCCGGATTATAGAGGTTTTTGTAATATTGAGCTCTTTGAATATAAGTTTTATAGTCGTCAGGTTTATTTAATTCTTGCGCCATTTGCGCGATGGTCCAATCGTCATAGGCATATTCTAGCGTTTTAGAAACAGACTCACTTTCCAATTCTACAGGAATAAACCCTAAAGATTTATAAGAATCTAAGCCTAATTTATCTCTAGTTGCACTGTGTTTCATAGCTTCAAAAGCTAGGTCTACATTATAGCCGCGTATTTCTTTCATGTAGGCATCGGCTATTACAGGTACGGCATGGTAACCTATCATACAACCGGTGTAATTACCGCTCAAATCCCATATGGGCATAATGCCACCTTCCTCATATTTAGCAGTAAAAGTGTTGATAAAATCGTTAGTCCGCTCTTGTTCAATAATGGTGTATAATGGATGAGCAGCTCTATAAGTGTCCCAAAGTGAGAAAACCGTGTAGTAATCAAAATCTTGTGTTTCGTGAATTTCTAGATCCATTCCTCTATATCGACCATCTACATCTTGATATAAATTTGGAGCAATCATGGTGTGATATAGAGCGCTGTAGAAATTTACTTTGTTATCGTTATTATCATCTTCAATAACTATTTTATGTAACTGTTTTTCCCAAGCATTGTTTGCCTCTTTCTTAATGGTGTTAAAATCTTTATCACCTATTTCAGCTTCAAGATTGCGTTTTGCTCCTTCTTCATCTACTGGACTTATTCCTATTTTGATGGTGACAGGTTCATTATCGGGATTGTCCAGTTCTAGGGCTTCAATTTCTGGTGTAGTTACGTACTTACGATTCCAGTTTTTAATAGGATGCGATGTTTTGATGTAGAAATACAGCATTTGCTTAGTAGCCCATGCACTGGAGTATCGTTTTCCAGTAATCTCAGTATCGGATAATAATTGTAAATCATGCTCCAGTAATTTATCTCTATGTAATAAGTCTAGGATGACGTATTGGTTCTCGCTTTCGCGAAAGCGATATTCATGCATTCCTGCACGTTCTGTAACTGTTAATCGCACGTCTATATCAGTATCGTCTAGGTGCACTTCATAATATCCTGGACTGGCTTTTTCCTTATCGTGAGAGAATTTTGAAGAGTAGCCTTCTTTTCCATCGGCACCGTTGTGTAGAATAGGTTTAGTAGTAGGCATCAAAAGAATATCGCCGTAATCGCTTACACCTGTTCCACTTAAATGAGTATGTGAGAATCCATAAATCACATCGTCTGTATAATGATAACCACTACATCCATCCCAACCATCGAGTCTAGTGTCTGGACTTAATTGCATCATTCCAAAAGGCAAGGTTGCTCCAGGATAAGTGTGCCCATGTCCACCGGTTCCTACAAAAGTGTTTACATAAGAAGTAAGTGGTTGGTCTAATTGGGCAGTAGTAATTGTTTCTGTTTCTTTTTTACAAGAGAACGTAAAAATTAGGGTGAATATCAAAAGAGCTATTCTTTTCATAAGGATAGAGTAGGTTAGTGCCTAAATATAAACATATCTACTTTTTTATGAAGCTACTCATTGTTTTAAGTAAACCTTTTTAGTCTATTGATCACTTAGTGACTATTTTTGTAACATGACACCACTTACAGAACAAGAACTGCATCAACTAGCGATGAATATCGTAGGAAAGGAAATGGAAGAATTAGGGTTTGAGTTTATATCAATTAACTCTAAGCCTAAAAAAAATCCTCAGTTTGTGGCACTTAAGAATAAAATCCTTCATTTTGTTGTAGTAAGAGCAGTCTCTTATCCTGCAAACCCAGTTGAGTATGATCAAGTGTTTATGAATAAGCTTAAAGATCATGGCGTTAAATTTAAAGCACGTACTTATTATGCTGGTGTAGGGCTAGCTAATTCAAAAAATTACGAAATACCAGTTCATCACGAAGAAGACTATACTGTGAACTTTGCTGGTTTAATTGAAATTAAATGAGAAAATTAATCTTATTACTAATCCTTACGGTAGTTTCTTGTGAAAAGAAACAAGAACTAACTGCACCACAAACTTTTGTAGGCAATGCGATAGGCACCACATATGGAATAAAAGCTTTTCATGATGAGCCGCTGGAGCTTACAGAAGATATAGACGCAATAATTGATATGTTTAATCAAAGCATGTCTACATGGGTACCTGGATCTGATATTAATAGAATTAACGATGGGGACTCCACTGTTGTTGTAGGTAAGGCATTTAAAGAAGTTTTTGATGCTGCTCAAGAAATCTATCGCAAGACTGATGGATACTTTGATCCAACGGTCGGAAATCTTGTAAATGCTTACGGATTTGGAGCAGACGGAGAACAAACCAGTGCTCCATCACAAAAACAAATTGATAGTCTAGTACAATTTGTTGGGTTTTATAAAATGGATATAAAAAGTACCTCTAACAATCAAGGTTACAAAGTATCATCCACACAACCAGGAATATATCTTGAATACAACGCCATTGCCAAAGGTACATTAGTAGATTATATCGCTAGAATGCTGGATGAAAAAGGAGTTGAGAACTATATTGTAGAGGTAGGTGGCGAGGTTATCACAAAGGGTAAAAATATAGAAAAGGATGCGCCATTTCTAGTCGGTATTAATGATCCTAAAAGCGGTTCCCAAGGAACTAAAACGCTTATGGCTATTAATTTACAAGATAAGGCCATGGCTGGTAGTGGCAATTACCGCAAGTATAAAGTAGATGAATCTACAGGAATTGAATATGTACATACTGTAAACCCGATTACTGGACTTGCACAGCCATCACAAGTCATAGGAGTAAATGTTATTGCAAATAATTGTACACTAGCAGATGGTTATGCGACAGCTCTTATGGCAATGCCATTAGAAAAATCTAGAGTACTGCTCAAAAACATACCAGAAATCGAGGTTATTATAATGTATATGGATGATAATGGAATGCTACGATTTGAACTCACGCCAGGTTTTAATCAATATATTAAACCACAGATTTAGTCACAACAGGGATTAATTCTCCTTGTGCTAGTCTGTATTTATCTACTTCATTTGCAGACAGATGTGCTGTGTAATCCACGGCATCCACTTGAAATCCAATAGATTTTAAACGGTCAAAATAATCCATTCCATAAACTCGCACATGGTCATACTGGCCAAAAATCCTAGCGCGCTCTTCTTTATCAGTTATAGAATCATCTTCAAAGGTTACGTCTCGGTCATTTTCTAACGGAATTTGTAAAATGGCTTTTCCACCAGGTTTTAAGACACGATACAATTCTTTCATTGCAGTCTCATCATCAGGAATATGTTCTAAGACATGATTACATAATATAAAATCATAACTGTTATCTTCAAACGGGAGGTTACAAATATCTGCCTTAACATCTGCCAGTGGAGAAAGTAAATCTGTAGTCGTGTAGTTAATAGTTTCGCTTTCGCGGAAGCGTTTATAAAAACATTGTTCTGGTGCAAAATGCAATAGCGATTGTGGGTGAGTAAGTAAATCTGTTTCTCTATTGAGGTACAACCAAAGTAAACGGTGACGCTCGAGAGATAGAGTAGAAGGAGAAAGGACATTTTCTCTCACGGTTCCGTAGCCATAAGGTAAAAAGCTCTTAAAAGATTTCCCATCTATAGGGTCTGTATATTGATCACCACGATACCACCACGCCATTAGTGGACGCACCCAATAACTTAAGCTGATGAGCCATGGCCTTGGGATAAGGTTGAGGAAGAATTTGAAGAGTTTTTTCATTTAAAGTTGATCCTAAATCAATCCTTACTTAATCCTTCCAGCGATAAGGATCTTCTTCGTTTGAAGTAATTCCTAATACTTCATATATATAATCAAACGTACTTAATAGACGAGGTTCTCCATCTACAATCGCGATATCGTGCTCAAAGTGTGCACTAGGTTTCATGTCACGAGTTTTAATAGTCCATCCATCTGGATAGTGCTTGATGTCTTTAGTACCTAGATTAATCATAGGCTCTATAGCAACAGTCATTCCTTCTACAAATTTTTTCCCGCGTCCACGCTTTCCATAATTAGGCATTTGTGGATCTTCATGCATGGTGCGACCTAGTCCATGACCTACTAGTTCACGTACTACACCATAACCAAATCCTTCACAATAATTCTGGATAGCATAGCCTACATCACCTACACGATTCCCTACACGGAATTGCTCAATACCCAAGTATAAAGAATTTTTAGTACGATCTAATAAATCTTGCGTCTCTTGAGGTATTTCACCTACTGCAAATGTATAAGCATGATCTCCATAAAATCCGTCTACGATGGCACCGCAGTCCACAGATAGTACGTCACCATCTTTTATTTCTACATCCTTTGGTATACCATGTACTACTTCTTCATTAGGTGAAATAAGTAGAGTACTAGGACAATCATATAAACCTTTAAATCCTGGAATAGCTCCATGATCACGTATAAATTCTTCGGCCATGGTGTCTAATTTTAAAGTAGTGACACCAGGTTTGATCTCGGCAGCAACCATAGCAAGTGTTTTACTTACCATAAGTGCAGCACGACGCATTATTTCTAATTCTTCTCGAGTTTTAGTAACTATCATAGATTGTAATAAAGTGCAAAAATAGCAATTCCAAACGCGATGCTTTTAAAAATAAAAATTAAAAACAGATAGGAAAGCTTGTTTTAATAAGCATAAAGAACACTAAAGAATATTAAGGCTGATTTCTAAAATCATATCCAGTCTAACTCATCCTTAGTTAACTCATGTTCTACATCACCTGTATGTGCTGTGCTTACAGGTTCAAATAGCATCACGTGAACTTCTTCATGCGCGATAGGTTTATGTTCTACACCACGCGGTACGATGTACATTTCTCTTTCTTTAAGAGTAATCGTTTGATCTCTTAGTTCAATGATTAATTGACCTTTCACCACATAGAAAAGTTCATCTTCATTCTCATGTTGATGCCATACAAATTCGCCTTTAAGTTTTGCAAGTTTTACTTGTTGCCCATTAAGCTCGCCTATAATCTTAGGAGTCCAGGTTTCTTGAAATAAGTTGAGTTTTTCATTGAGATTAATTGCGCTCATAATTCTTCTTAAAAAGAAACCCAGCATTTGCTGGGTTAATAGTTGTCATTTAATTATCGTAAGAATGTTTATAAGGCACTCCAGTTACTATTTTTAAAATATCTTTTTCTAGACTTTCTCTTGGTCGCTCTACATATCGGCCTATTTCCTGTCCACCGCGATAAAAGATAAAAGTAGGTACTCTTACTACATTATAACCGGAAACTAATTCTTCTGGTTTTGATTTTGATCTATCTACAGTGATTAGTGTTAGATTTTTTTCTTTAAAACCTACTTCATCTAATAGTTTGTAAAACATAGGTGTTTCACGTTTTGAATCGCCGCACCAGGTTCCCATATAAGCTCTGATTTCAACATCTTTCATAGCATCAGCTAGCGTGCTTTTTGTTTCTTCGTCGAGACTGTATGCGTTATAACGTGGTGTGAACCAAGTTGAAAATGGCTCTTGCATAAAAGCATCCTTAGTTTGAATACCAGATAAATGCCCATTAACTAGAATTGGTGTTTTAGGTGGTTCTGGTATTGCCGGTACTTCAGGTTGAGCAACAGTAGCTTCCTTTTCTGTTGTTGCTTTTTGCGTTCCACAACTAGCTAACAGTATTACGGTTAATAATAGTATAATCTTTTTCATAAGGTTAAAGTAACGAATTTTGAGTCATTTCTTCAGGTTGTTTAACACCTATTAACTTTAATATAGTAGGAGCTATATCACCCAAGATGCCGTCTTTAACTTCTTTTAAATCTTTATCTACTAAAATAATAGGTACCGGATTGGTCGTGTGTGCAGTATTTACTGATCCATCAGGATTTAGCATTACCTCGCAATTTCCATGATCAGCAATAACAATAATCGTGTAATCTTGTTCCATTGCAGCTGTTATAACATCATGTGCTGCTTGATCAACAGCTTCACATGCCTTTACTGCAGCCTCCATAGAGCCTGTATGGCCTACCATATCAGGATTTGCAAAATTAAGACATATAAAATCTGCAACCTGTCTGTTAATTTCAGGTATAATACTACTTGAAACACAATCGATGGACATTTCTGGTTGCAAGTCATAGGTTGCTACTTTAGGAGAGTTACACATAATTCTTTGCTCTCCTTTAAATGGTTTTTCTTGACCACCATTAAAAAAGAAAGTCACGTGTGGATATTTCTCAGTTTCGGCAATACGTATTTGAGTTTTACCAGCATCAGCTAATACTTCACCTAAAGTGTTTTTGAGATTATCTTTTTCAAAGATGACTTTTACATTATTGTAGCTATCATCATACTTTGTCATGGTTACATAATATAAATCTAACGCATGAGTATTTTGCTCGTGATAGTCTTGCTGTGATAACATTTGAGTTAACTCACGACCACGATCCGTACGATAGTTAAAGAATATGATAACATCACCATCTTCAACAGTAGCTACTGGTTCTGTTCCATTAAGAACCACGATAGGTTCTATAAACTCATCAGTAACACCTTGGTTATAAAATTCTTTTATAGAATCAGTAGCATCATGCGATGGTTGTCCCATTCCATGAACGATTACATCATAGGCTTTTTTAACACGTTCCCAGCGTTGATCTCTATCCATTGCAAAATAGCGTCCAGTAACAGTTGCCAGTTGTGCATTAGTTCCAGAGATATGCTTTTCTAGATTTGCAACATGACTTGCGCCAGACTTTGGGTCTACATCACGTCCATCAGTAAAGGCATGTATAAAAACATCTTCTATTTCATGACTTTCAGCTACATCTAATAGTGCTTTTAAATGGTCTATATGCGCATGAACTCCACCATCAGATAATAACCCTAAGAAGTGAACTTTTTTGGAATTCGCTTTCGCGAAAGCGAGTGCATCAACAAGAACCTGCTCATCTTTAAGCGTATCTTCTTTAATAGCTTTATTGATTTTGGCTAGATCTTGATAGACAATACGGCCAGCACCTAGATTCATGTGGCCTACTTCACTATTTCCCATTTGCCCTTCTGGTAATCCAACGTGCTCGCCATCTGTACGCAATGTCGCATGTGGATATTGATCATATAGACTATCTATAAAAGGAGTCTGTGCTTGAGCGATGGCGCTAACTTTTGGGTCTTGCGTGATTCCCCATCCATCGAGAATCATTAATATCGTTTTCTTGTTCAATGTCTTTCTTTTGAAAGCTAAAGTTAAGAAAAGCGATTTTTTAAAATGATGATTTGTAAATAAGATTGCGCAATCGGTTTCGGTAATGTGATAGCTAGCATTAGAACTCTAATGCTAAAATTTTCTAAGTCTAGTTCAGAAAAATCACAAAATTTATAGTTTATCAATCAATTGAAATCGACTGTGCAATCATCCATCCACCAGTCCAGGCATTTTGGAAATTGAATCCTCCAGTTATAGCATCTATGTTGAGAACCTCACCAGCGAGATAAAGATTCTCTTGTTTCCTAGAAGCAAAAGTCTTGAAGTTGATTTCTTTTAAATCTACGCCACCGGCCGTGACAAATTCCTCCTTAAAAGTGCTTTTACCATTGATAGAAAAAGTGCTCGCAGTTAGAATAGTAGCTAAGTTTTGTAAATCATTGTTAGAACAATCTGCCCAGTTTTTTTCTGTGAGGTTCATACTTGCCACTAAAAACTTCCAAAGCCTTTTAGGCAAGTCAAATAACCACTCGTTTCCGACTTGCCTTTTACTAGAACGTTGTGCAACTAGAGTTTCATAGCAATCTTGTCTAGAAATGTGATTCAGCCAATTTATCAATACGTCAAACTTATAGTCCGATTCATTTAATTTTCTTGCGCCCCAAGCGCTCATCTTTAAAATCGCTGGTCCAGAAAAACCCCAATGCGTTATTAATAAAGGTCCTTGAGATTCTAATTTAAGTTGCGGAATCTCTACAGTTGCCTCAAGAGCAATTCCTGCAAGCTCTGTAATTTTCTTGTCTACTATATTAAAGGTAAATAAAGAAGGAACTGCTCTTTCTATAGAATGACCTAATTCACGCATCATTTCCCAAACCTTAGGACTACTACCAGCAGTGATTACTAGGTTTTTACAAGCAAATTGTTCTTCTTTAGTATATACGTTCCAGTTCTCTTCTTTATTTATGGAAGTTACATTATGGCTGGTTAAAATTTCTATGTTGAATTTTTGTGCGAGCTCAAGAAAACAATTGATGATTGTTTGAGAAGAATCTGTAGTAGGAAACATACGTCCATCTTCTTCGATTTTCAAAGCCACGCCACGTTCTTCAAACCATGCAATGGTATCGCCTGTCATGAAACTATGGAATGGTCCTAAAAGTTCCTTCTCACCACGCGGATAGTTTAACGATAGCTCTTTAGGAATAAATTCGGCATGAGTGACATTACAGCGTCCACCACCAGAAATACGTACCTTTTGAAGTACATCTTTCCCACGTTCAAGAATTGCGATTTTAGCTTCAGACAATCGCTCAGCAAGATTAATGGCTGTAAAAAATCCTGCTGCGCCGCCGCCTATGATGATGGTGTGGTAGTTAGTATTCATTTTTTAATTGATGCTACCAATAGGTAATCTTACGAGTAATAACTCGATTGATGGTGTCATTACCTATTACTGTTTTCTTTATCCAGTTCTGGCGATTGTCGTAAACATAATCGATTCGTGTAATTTCTTTTTCATATAAGTCTTTAATCTCAATTATATTTTTGTGTTTATCAAATGTGCTAATAATTTCATATTTGCTATTAGGATATTCATAGATAATAAACTTTCCATCCGGTTGTTGCTTTACTTGAACAAGTATTTCATTGACCATTTCTGGATTTCCATAATCTACGCGTTTTAAGGATGAAGTTATAGTGTCTTTTTCTATTACAATGTAATTTTTGAATACTTCATATTGTTCGTTTTTTGAAAATGTATAAGTTAATTTAGACTCTTTTGTTCCCCAATAAGTGAATTGCGTACTTGATTCTTTTTTGTCAAGTTTATTAGATTTATAGTACCTAAAACGTGTGTCAATTTTCTTAATTAATTGTTTACTATTATTATATATGTAATCATCCTGAGTCATTAATATGTGATCCGAATTAATCTTCAACTTAACGTTAGGTTTGATTTTGGCGTTTTGCTCATTACTCAAAAAGGAAGTTGTTGTGTCTATATACGTTTTTTGTTTTTTGACTTCACCATTTTTAGCATATGTGTTAATTACAATCCTATCTCCATTCCACAATGGATCTCCTCTACATTCCATTAAGCCATCTATTTCAATTCGTTTATGTGTATTTAAAAACTCTGACTGTATAGCTTTTTTCTTCTTATCATAGAATGTTCTTTGAAAAATGTAAAAGTCTTTGTCTCTAGATGTTTTGCGATAAGCAGAAACTCTCAGTCCATTCTTATAATCATATTTTTCTATTCTACTATTAATTTTATAAGAATTAAGATCAAGAGAATCTCCTATAAATTTGTATTCTTTGGCATATTCAGTTAATCGTATTATTTGACCAGTCGAATTGTAGTTTCTTTCTTCCTTAAGAAATAGAGAATCATTTCTATCTGACTGATAAAATTTCAATATTTGACTTTCTCTATTAAAAATATGTTTTTCTGTACTGTTAAGATAAAGAACTGTGTCAAGTGAGTTATAAGGTCTAATAAATTCTTTGATTTTAATCTCTTTAATAGATTGATTGACCTTATCCTTTTCTTGGGAGAAAAATGTATCCAACTCTTCACCAAATTGTGCCAGGCAGCAACTACTGATTAATAGAGAAAAAAATGATAAAGATAATTTCATAATAATGTAACGTTAAATCCTCTAGCTAATTACGGCTAATACTCAATACAAACATTCTTAGGCTCTGTAAAGAAATTCAAGGCTTCAAATCCGCCTTCACGTCCTACACCGCTGTCTTTTACACCACCAAAAGGTGTGCGCAAATCACGATTTAACCAGGTGTTTACCCAAACTATTCCTGCTTCTAGCTCGTTGCTCATTCTCATGGTACGGCTCAAATCGCTGGTCCATAACGTAGCGCTTAATCCGTAGCGTGTTCCATTTGCGAGTTCTAGCGCTTGTGCTTCATCTTTAAACGGTATGATGGTTACTACTGGCCCGAAGATTTCTTCTTGGTTCAATTTACAATCATTGGATTGGACTTCTATGACTGTAGGTTCTAGATAATAGCCGCCTTCGTGACCTTCAATAAGAACCGAATTTCCACCAGAAAGTATGGTGTATTCTTTGGGATTCGCTTTCGCGAAAGCGATATAATCTAATATTTTATCTCTATGAGCAGCACTTACCACAGCACCTACTTTAGTATCTGACTGATTAGGATGACCTACCTTGAGTTGTTGCACGCGAGCGACAAAGTCTGTTTTAAATTTCTCATAAAGTGATTGCTCTACAAGGATTCTACTACCACACAAACAGATCTGCCCTTGATTTGCAAAGGAAGATCGTAAGGTAGTGGTGAGCATTTTATCATAATTACAGTCGGCAAAAATGATGTTAGGATTCTTGCCACCTAGTTCCAGCGATAATTTTTTAAACATAGGCGCTGCCGTTCTAGCGATGTGCTCGCCAGTGGTCGTACCACCCGTAAAACTAATAGCTTTAATGCCTGGATGAGCTACAATCGCCTGACCACAACTGCCACCTAAACCGTGCACTATATTTAGGACACCAGCCGGTAATCCTGCTTTTTTAACGATTTCTCCGAGTAAAAATGCGGTTGCTGGAGTGACTTCGCTAGGTTTTGCCACGACACAATTTCCTGCTGCAATCGCTGGAGCAATTTTCCAGCTGAACAAATACAGAGGCAAATTCCAAGGCGAGATACATCCTACTACGCCTATAGGTTTGCGCATAGTAAAATTCATCGTGTTTTTACCTGTTGTTTCATGAGCATCACTAGAATATTGAGTAATCGCGTTTCCATAAAAACGGAAGTTAGAGGACGCGCGCGGTATATCTACAGCGGTAGCAAGCCATAATGGTTTTCCATTATCACGAGATTCTGCTGCGGCAAGTTCTTCTAGATTTTCTTCAATAAGGTCTGCGATGCGCAACATGATTCTGGAACGTTCATCAATACTGGTAGTGGACCAATCTTTAAAAGCAGCGTTTGCCGCTTGATAAGCTTTCTCGACATCATCTTCGTTAGAATTAGGAATCTGTCCATAAACGAGACCGCTTGCTGGTTCATAATTATCGAGCCACAATCCACTAAGTGGGATGTGCTCATTGTTATTGATAAAGTTTTTTATGTCCATGTTCTTTTGGTTTGGTTTGGGCGGATTCGTCATCTGTTTTGGACGGAATTAATTTCGCCCTTACCACTGTTCTCTATAGTTTATTTGCGCTTTACAGCTTATAAAAATTATTCAATTTAAACTTATTCTTAGGTTTAAACTTAAACAGGCTTATAAGCCATCGCCTTAATCTCAATCAATAAATGTGGATGAGGTAATTGATGTACAGCAACCGTGGTTCTAGTAGGTCCGTCGTAATCGAAGAACTCACCGTAAGTTGTGTTATAACCGCCAAAGTCGTTCATGTTTACCAAAAAAGTAGTCACATCAACGACATCTTTTATAGAAGCACCTTCTGTTTTTAAAATCGCATCTATGTTTTCTAGTACCGCTGCGGTTTGCGCTTTGATATCTAGATTGGTCGTTCCCATCTCGTCCACTTCTACACCTGCAAATGTATTGTCTTTTCTACGGCTGCTGGTTCCTGATACAAATAGAAAATCGCCCACGCGCTTGATATGTGGATATTTTCCTCTAGGTGTTGCTTTATCTTTTAATACTGCCATTATTGTTATTTTAAATTATCCTCGCAGCCACAACACCTCTTCGGTCTTTTGCTGGATGGATTTTAATAAATCGTTTATATCGTCGTCTACTTTTATTTGGTCGTTTTCTAGCAACCATAAAATCGCTTTGTCTTGCGCTCGTCCACGCAGCATGGCCTCTCTATAGCTTATTCCTTCTTCAGGGAAAGTTACGAGTGAGTATTTAGATTGGTATTCCGCTTTCGCGAAAGCTGCTTCTAAACGCATTTCGATTTGCCTTTTCAACTGGAAGTTAGGATTTGCCACGCTGTCTCTCATCTCTACAAAATTGTCCAAAGCCAAATTTGCGATAGCATCAGCATCTGGTTTTCTTGTGGTGGAGAATGCGGTGAAGGCATCTGACCAATTCTCGTGTTGGTCTAAAATCTCGTCAAAAACGACTACGTCTTCAAAACTCGCATTCATTCCTTGACCATAAAAAGGTACAATGGCGTGAGCGGCATCACCCATAATCAAACTAGTTCCATAAGCCGTCCATGGTGAACAACGCACTGTTCCTAATGGCGGAGCTGGATTTGTATGGTATTGCTCTATCAAATCTGGAATGTGTTCCATCACATCTTTAAAATAAGTCGTGAAGAAATCGGTGATTTCTTGGTCAGTTTTAATCTTGTTGAATGCTGGTCCATCGCCGTCGTATTGCATGAACAAAGTAAGCGTGAAACTACCATCCAGATTAGGTAAAGCAATCAACATAAAACCACCACGTGGCCATATGTGCAAGAAATTTTTCTCGATACGCCATTTCCCATCTTCTGTAGGCGGAATGTTCAATTCTTTATAACCGTGCGGTAACCAGTTCATACTATGCGAAAACAAAAAGTCTCGCTGTTTCATCATCGCCTTGCGTACTACAGATCCTGCGCCGTCAGTTCCTAGAACGATATCTGCTTTCCATTCTTTCTCGGTATCGGTTTCAGAATCGTGATAAGTAACCGAGGCGTTTTTTAAATCTACGGCAGTCACTGCATCATCAAAGTCTATTTGAACATCTTCGTACTTATCGGCTTCATCGAGCAAGAGCTTGTTGAGTTCTTCTCTTGAGATAGAATTGATGTATTCACCTTCACGACCACTATAGTTAGAAGCAAATGTGTTTCCTTCTACATCATGTATTAATCGGCCATGCATAGGAATGCACAACTCACGTACTTTTTCTTCTAGACCTACTAGTTTTAAACCAGCCAATCCACGATCAGAAAGTGCCAAGTTAATGGAACGTCCACCATCTACAATGGCTTTGCGCATGTCTGGTCGTTTTTCTAATATATCTACGTGATAGCCTCGTTGTGCCAGTCGCAGTCCCAAAAGAGAACCGCAAAGTCCAGCGCCAGTGATAAGGATATTTGTTTTTTTGTTAGTTGTTTTCATTAATAAAGTTTCATTTATTGGAACATCGCCTTTGACAAGCTCCGACTGACATATTAATTTGTAAATACTTGTGTCACACTAAGCTTGTCGAAGTGCGATTTCATCTAACTTATTATTATAACTCTGACTTCAATACATCCACAAATCTCCAGCAATCTTCATAATTATTGTATAGAGGAACTGGTGCTATGCGTATCACATCTGGTTCGCGCCAGTCTGCAATGACTCCTTTTGCCGTAATGGCGTCAAATAATGACTTGTCAGCATTTTTAACAGCTAGGGATAATTGACAACCGCGATCTTTAGGATCTCTAGGTGTAATGATAGAAATACGATCACCATCTAATTCACCTACTAGGTATTCCAGATAGTTGGTTAATTGGATAGATTTTTTTCTCAAATTTTCAAAACCTGCTTGAGCAAATAAATCCAGACTAGCTCTTATGGCTACCATACTTAATATAGGCGGATTGGACAGTTGCCAACCTTCGGCACCGTGCATAGGTTCAAAATCGTCACGCATTTTAAAACGTGTGTCTTTATTGTGTCCCCACCAACCTGTGAATCTCGGTAATTCTGAATTGTTTGCATGACGTTCATGTACAAAACAACCTCCCAAACTACCAGGACCTGAGTTCATATACTTATAGGTACACCACACCGCAAAGTCGGCTCCAGAATCGTGCAACTGCAAATCTACGTTACCAGCACCATGCGCACAGTCAAAACCTACCATGGCTCCAGCAGCATGGCCTAACTCTGTAATTTTTTTTAAGTCAAAAAACTGGCCTGTATAATAGTTTACAGCACCTACCATAATTAAGGCAATCTCATCGCCTTGTTCTTTAAGAATTGTTTCTAGATCTTCTAATCTTGGTGTATGCTCGCCAGTTCTAGGTGCCCACTCGATAATATTTTCTTTATCATCGTGTCCGTGAAATTGGACTTGGGACGCAACGGCATAGCGATCACTAGGAAAAGCATCTGCCTCTATGATTATTTTAGTGCGCTTGCCTTTAGGCTGGTAAAAACTGACCATCATTAAATGAAGGTTAGTTGTAAGCGTATTCATAATCACCACTTCGTGCGGTTTTGCACCTACAACTTGTGCGGTCGTCTCTGTAAGAAACTCGTGATAAGGCATCCAAGGATTCTCTGCATGAAAGTGTCCTTCTACACCTAATTTTGCCCAGTCATCTAGTTCTTGATTCAGAAAGGTTTTGGTCTGGCGAGGTTGTAAGCCTAAGGAATTTCCACATAGATATATGGAGTCTGTTCCGTCGGTATGTTTTGGTATATGGAAGCTTTCGCGAAAGCGAGATAAAGAATCTTCTTGATCTAATTGTAATGCGTAATCTCTGGTAGTATTGAATTCCATTATTTGTTGAACTCTATGTTAGTTAAATGAATGCGTGTCATGCGATCTGGCGTGCGATGATCTGTTGCTACTTTAATACCGTTGATGATATCAAATTTTTCAAATGTGGTCATCATGCCTATGGTAGTATCATTTTGCTGTCTATAGACCCATTCACGCAAATTGTGTTTTTTATCATAATAAACATCATATGCATCACCAGGTGTGTAACCACCATCATTGCTATACACAATGGTAAACATATCAAGTGTGTCCTTTGAAATAGGCGCGACAGCGTTGCTCTTTTCAATGATTTTTGTACCACTATCTGTGATGAATTTAAACTCTGGTAATAACCAGTAGATGTCATTTACAAAAGCTCGGTCTGCACTGGTTTGTATAGAATCCATAGGTTGACGGCGATTGTAATAAACAGTGTCTGGTGCTGCGATAAGAGTGACGTCACCAGTATGGCGATTCCAGGTCCAGTTACGATCATATAAATTACGTCCCATTTTACCTACTGAAAAGGTAAATTTCACTTCTTTTATAGCGTCCCAATTATCAAATCCTGCTGCTTGAGCGACTTGTTCTGTATTTGAAAGGGCCTTTTTTTCTTCCTTCTTTTCAGCGTTTTTACAACTGTAGATTGCGATAGTTAATAATATAAAGGCAATGGTCTTTTTCATCATTTTCAACTTTGGCTTAAAAGTACAATATATCTTGAGGTTATAAAATCGTAAACCTTTCCTAATTGTACGCTTTGGGCGTATTCAAAAAAGTAATTTTGCAAAGTGAAAGTAAAACAAGTAGATAAAGAAAACGTAAGTAAAGGAAGAAAAACCAGTGTCATATTAGTGTTAGGAACGCTGATAGCCATAGGGCCATTTTCTATAGATGCCTATTTGCCTGCTTTTAAACAAATTGCAGGAGATTTTAAGGTAGAAACCAGCGCGATAGGTTTTACTTTAACCACTTACTTTATAGGGATAGGTTTAGGACAACTTGCTTATGGTCCATTGATGGATCGGTATGGTAGACGTAGACCACTTATTGCTGGATTAATTTTATATATAACCACTAGTGTTTTAAGCGCCTATGCTTGGGATGTTTCTTCACTAGCAACCTTGCGCTTTTTTACAGCTTTAGGAGCCTGTGCAGGTATGGTAGCCAGTAAAGCAATTGTAAGAGATTTATTTGATGATGATAAGGTCGCTGAGGTGTTGAGTACCTTAATGCTTATCATGGGAATTGCACCTATTATAGCGCCTACAATAGGTGGATTTATCATTGAACACTATCACTGGGATATGATTTTTTATGGTTTAGCCGGTTTTGCAGCATTAATGTTATTTAATGTGATTTTTATTCTTCCTGAAAGTTCAAAACCTAACCCTGCAACTAGTTTGCATCCGGTTCCTGTATTAAAGGAATATTGGACCATTTATAAGGACAAAGCATTTTTCTTATTCTCAACTGCTCGAGGTTTTGTAATAGGTGCATTACTAGGTTATGTAGCGGCTGCACCGTTTATATTCTTAGACTTTTTTAACATGGCACAAAGTGATTTTGCGATCATCTTTGGTAGTAATGCAGCTGGTCTTATTGCTGGTAGCCAGATCAACCGATTTTTATTAAGACGTTTTACGACTTTTCAAATCACTTATACGATAAGTATTTTGCTAGTGGTAACCACTTTACTTTTAGTAGGACATATCAGTTTCTTTGAGCCTGAATTTTGGGTAGTGTATCCTTTATTATTTTTAATGATGACATTTATCGGGTTTCAAAATCCTAATGTTACAGCACTTGCTCTACAGCCTTTTACTGTAAGAGCTGGTAGTGCTAGTGCATTTGTAGGAGCTGTGAGTATGATTTTTGGATCCTTTGCCAGCTGGTATGTGTCCCGTTATGTGACCGTTTCTGTATTACCGCTAGCCCTAATGCTTGCAGGATGTGCATTACTAGGATATGCCGCTATAGAAACTTTTAGGATAAAATATGCTCGTGGATACGCTTTCGCGAAAGCGTATTTAAAACATCCCTACGTGAGTTTGAAAAGAGAGAATGCTTCTTAAATATCCTTATTAACTGTAACAATGCACCAGTTTAATGGTCAATTAGTTAACCATCTAACTACATGACCATGAAAAAACTACTCTTATTATTAATGATAAGTTGTTATGCCGTTGCTAAGGATAAACCTGTTCCCATATGGCTAGAAACACCGGTTTCATTTCCTAAAGCAACTAAACTTAGTGAACATACCGTACGTATTCCATTTCAATTAGTAGGTAATTTGATAACTGTTGAAGCTTCAGTTAATGGGCAGTCTGGACCATTCATTATAGATACGGGAGCTTATAATATGGTGTTAAATAAACGTATTTATCAAGCTAATTCTAATAATCATAAAACGACGTATTCTGTTAATCAAGAATTAAATCATGTTCCAGAAATGATAGTGCATGATTTTATAATTGACGATTTTGAAATTAATGCTCGTCTTGCAGATCTTGTGGATTTAAGTAATATGGAACGTAGTAAACGTTCTAAAATTAATGGCATTTTAGGTTATGAAAATTTAAGACGTTACGAGATCTTCATAGATTTTTATCTAGAACAAATCACACTGTTCAAAATCAATTCTAAAGGAAACCGGTTAGACGAAAAGTTGCTAACTGATCAGATCACCGATACGCTTCAATTCAATCGTAAAGGACATTCCATAGTTTTAGAATCCCAATTAAACGGTGTTGAGATAAGTTTTGTACTAGATACAGGTGCAGAGATAAACCAGTTGAGTAGTAAAGTAGATGCTGGGATACTTTCAAATTTTGATCCATTACGCCGTGTTGAAATGGTAGGTATGGATGGTCAGGGAAGGGAAGTTATTGCTGGAAACTTTATGCCATTTCAATTATCTAATTCTATAAGTTGTGAAATGATGCCTACAATTATCACAACCATGAAGTTTTCTAGACAAGCTTATGGCACAAAAGTAGATGCAGTATTAGGGTACTGGTTTTTGAAAAACCGTCGAATAATTATTAATTATCGTAAAAAGTCTTTGTATTTTGCCTTGTGGCCACAATAAATGAATCAATTAATTACATATATCTTCCTATTGCTAAGCTGTATTATTACGGCTCAATCAGATTATGGATATTGCATAGATGGTGAAGAAATTGTTTTTACATTTAATGTTACCGATTATAAAACGGTAACAATAGACAATACAGAGGTTGAACTAGAAATAGCTGATATTAATATTAAAAATGTTACTGTTGCAGGTAGTTTTAATAAGTGGTCAGGTAAAGGTTGGAAACTAACTAGAAAGGAAAAATACGTTTATGAATTGCGTAAAAAAATTAAAGATTTAAATACGGATTCTGGTGCATCCTTTAAATTTTTAATAAACGAAAAATTTTGGGTAGAACCACCACCTTTTGCCAGTAATATAGAAAAAGTGAATCTTAATGATTTATTTGTAGAAGTTTACAATCTTGAATTAAATACTGCCAAAGTTCAAGATAATGGTAATCATACCTTTTACTTAGAAGGTCATTCAAATGCTAATGAGGTCTATCTAGCTGGATCATTTAATCAATGGAAGAGTCGTGATTTTAGATTGAAAAAGAAAAAGAATCGTTGGCAAATTACACTTAAGTTGCCAGCTGGGAATTATCAATATCGTTTTATCGTTGATGGAAAATGGATGGAGGATCCGCACAATTCAAATAGAGTACCTAACGAGCACAATGAATTCAACAGTGTGATATCAACTCTTAGAACCCATTATTTTATGGTTAAAGACGCTGATTTTAAGGAAGTTTATCTAGCTGCAGAATTTACAAATTGGGAACATGGTAAAATTGCAATGGTAAAAGATGGTGAATACTGGATAGCACAAATACAGCTGCCTTATGGAGCGCATCAATATAAATATATAATTGATGGGGAATGGAAAATAGATGCGGCAAATAAATTAACTGAATATGATGCGAGTGGTCATTTAAACTCTGTGGTTTTTATAAAGTAACACAGTGCTTATTATGTTGGTCTAAAACTAATCAGGTTTTTGAATCTACTTATTTTAAAAAGGAATACCCCACAGAATCTTAAGATTTGTGAGGTACTTCAAACTAACCAACCAAAGTTATCTTCATATTTCTTTATTTAGTTACGGTTCCGGTAGGGAAAGAAACGGTAACATTATTATTGAAAGATTGTGAGTTAGGGGCAGTATCTGGTCCAGCAATTGCTGCAAGTGGTTTTAAAGTAAATGGTGCTGGAGAATTATCTGGTACAGGTTCTACTGTAATCACTACATTACGGCCTACGACACTAAATGGTAATGATTCACCCATCGGAAGGTTGTTAAAGAAGTCTTCTCCTGGTACTGGTGGTCCAGCATTGTTTTGAGTTCCTGAAAATCCATTACCAGAGTCTACAGATGAGAAATCTGTAAATGTACCTGTAGAAAGTGCTCCAGCATCTCCTACAACCCAACCTTCATATACCCATCCAGCTGGTAATGTAGGTAGGTTGAAATCTGCCGTTGGTGGCATTCCTGGTAATCCAAACCATACACCGTTGGTATCATTACCGTTATTTGCTGTTCCTGATGGCTCATCTGTAGGAGTTCTTAAAAAGAAACTACCGCTGGCGGCACTGAAATCACCTGGTGCTGGACCAAAATTTGTGGATAAACTAGCAGCATCATTATTGAATTCTCCAGCTATGTATTTTGAGTCGGCAGGTGCTGGATCTGGATCTGGACTAGGTTCAATAGTTAAAATAAATGCAGTTGCAGCATCTAGTGTTGCCGCGTCTACAGTAAATGATGTTTGGCTTAAATTTCCACTATCATCTACAGTAAATACACCCGTTGTTATGGGTGAACCATCAACCATTACCCATCCTTCATAAGCAAATCCTGATCCTAGATCTTCTAGACCTTGTAAGTCGAGAGTTAAATCTTTTGTGGCTATATTACCGCTGTTATCGTCATCGTTATTACAACTGGTAAATGTTAATGTAGCTGCTGCTAATAGTGCTAAATACTTTTTCATTTTTTTTAAGTTTGATTATTTTACTGTACAAACTAATGATTATCATATCCCATTAGCGTCACGTAATTATCAACTTTTATCGCAATGACGTGATTGTTTTGTGATATACTTTGTGGACTTTTATCCTATGGCAAATCAAATATTAATTGTAGAGGACGATCTAGAGATTGTGGATCTACTAGAGATACACATGAAAGACCTTAATGCTGAGGTGGAAAGTGTGAATGATGGATTAAGTGCATTAGAAAAAGCACAGCATAAAGACTTTGACCTGATACTGCTAGATTTATCGATACCTAAACTTAATGGTGTAGAAGTATGTAGAGAACTACGTAAGACTAAAAACACACCTATTATAATGGTTACTGCTAAGACGGAAGAAATAGATAAAGTCTTAGGTCTAGAGATAGGAGCAGATGATTATATCACAAAGCCTTTTTCTATACGTGAATTAAAAGCAAGAGCTAAAGCAGTAATGAGAAGAAGTGATGCTGCAAATCAACAAACTAACGACTCTAAAACGGCCGAATTAGATTTTGGTGATTTAAAGGTTAACGTTGAAATGCGTCGTGTGACTTTAGAAGGTAAAAAAATCGATCTCTCTCCTAAAGAATTTGATCTTCTTATACTGCTAGCAAATTATCCTGGTCGCAGCTATAGTAGGTCAGAATTATTGGATGTAATATGGGGATATAATTTTTCAGGATATGAGCACACTGTGAATTCCCATATCAATAGGCTGCGTGCAAAAATTGAACCTGACATGGGTAATCCTATTTACATATTAACTACTTGGGGAATAGGTTACCGATTTAATGAAGATATATAACTATGAGTAAGCAATCTACATTAACCCCTAAACTAGTTTTTAAACTATGGCTCGCCTTATCTCTATTGATTTTAGGTATGGCGGCTTGTTATATTTTAGTAACGACCTATTTTTCTAATCAACATCATCTCGCTACACAACAAGAAATTAATGCGCCACTAGCACAACATCTGATAGATGAGAAATTTGCAGATGCTTCTCCATTTATGGAAGACGGTACCGTTAATAAGGCTGTGTTTGGCGATTTAATGCATGATATGATGGCAGTAAATCGCAGTATCGAGGTGTATTTATTGGGCATCGATGGTGAAGTTTTACATTCGGTTGTTTTAGAACATAGTCCAAAGGAGCCAGCTCTATTCGTGGACACTAAACCGATAACTGATTTTATTGAATCTGATTATAAGGGTTTTTGTTTAGGTGATGATCCAAGGGATCGATCAGAGCGTAAAATTTTTTCTGTAGCTCCTTTTGAAAATAACGGCAGAAATGGATACATATATATAATACTCTCAGGAGAAGCTTATCAGCTTGCTAGTAGTAATATATTTAATAAGTATATTAAGAGTTTTGGTCTAGGAGCAATTGCTTTGACGACATTTTTCACTCTATTGATAGGTTTTGTCTTAATCTGGTTTATCACAAAAAACTTACGTACGATTACTCAAGTAGCTCGTAGGTTTAAGGAAGGAGATCTTAATGCGAGAATAGAAGATCCAGAAAAAACGGATGTTGCTGTTTTTGCCCATACTTTTAACGATATGGCAGACACTATTAACGAAAATCTGGAAGAGATTAAATCTGTGGATGAACTACGTAGGCAATTGATAGCAAATGTTTCTCATGATTTAAGAACTCCACTTGCGGTATTAAAAGGATATGCAGATACTTTACAGGAAAAATCAAATAGCCTAACCGAGCAAGAGAAAAACAAATATTTAAATGTGATAAGCTCAAATAGTGATAAACTTACAAACCTAGTTGAGCAGTTATTTGAGTATTCTAAGTTGGAAGCAAAACAAATAGAACCATTAATGGAACAATTTTCAATTACGGATTTATGTCTTGATTTAGTTTCTAAGTACGATATACTGGCCAAAAAGAAAAGCATTAATCTAAGTATAGCGGTAAGGAATAATGAAAATATTCTAGTGTATGCAGACATAAGTCTTATTGAGCGAGCTCTACAAAACTTAATTGATAATGCCCTAAAATTTACTCCGGACAATGGGTTAATAGAGTTGGAGTTAGAAAAGTCTGGTGACCAATGCATTGTTAAAGTGAATGATTCTGGAATAGGAATCGCACCTGAAATGCAATCTAGTATTTTTGAACGTTTTAAGCAATCTAGTGAGAGCTTTGCAAAAAATGGTGCAGGATTAGGATTAGCTATAGTTAAAAAAATTCTTGATTTACACCAATCTACAATTACTGTAATGAGTAAGAAGAATTCTGGCAGTAGCTTTAGGTTTAATCTTCCAGTTGCTTAATTTTAGCTTGCTTTCGCGAAAATAAGTAAAGAAATGACAGTTTGTCTAAAAAATATTTGTTGGTACAAGTATTGTTAATGGTGATACATAATTGTTTATTATGAAAACAAAAGTGCATAGAGCCGTAGATAGAGGATATGCTAATCACGGATGGTTGGAGGCAAATCATAGTTTTAGTTTTGCAAGTTGGTATAATCCTGAAAAAATTAATTTTGGTGCGCTACGTGTATTGAATGATGATCGAATAGTAGGTGGAGCTGGGTTTCCGAAACATCCTCATAATAACATGGAAATTATCACCATTCCGCTTAGTGGGAAATTGGAGCATGAGGACAGTTTGGGTAACAAGGCGCAGATTGCCGCAGGAGAAGTTCAGGTAATGAGCGCCGGAACAGGTGTGACGCATTCTGAATATAATGCTTCGGAAAATGAAGAGTTGAGGTTATTTCAAATATGGATTTTTCCTAATAAACAAAATGTTGTTCCTAGGTATGATGAGCTTCAATTAAATCTAGATGATAGAGACAACAGGCTGCAACAAATATTATCGCCAAATCCTGATGATGATGGAGTTTGGATTCATCAAAATGCGTGGTTGTATATGAGTAATCTTTCTAAAGAAAAAGAACTAACTTATATAATGAATAATAATGGTAATGGAGTTTTTGTAATGGTTATCAATGGTGAGATTATTATTAATGATGAAATTCTCGGCGCTAGAGATGCTATTGCTATAGAATGTGTAGATTCATTTACTATAAGATCACAACAAGACGCTGAGCTACTTTTTATAGAGGTACCTATGATTTTTTAATATGTTTTAAAATAGAATAGAAAAAAGTATTCAATTCATGCATTTGTCTATTTCCTTTCCTTCTGCCCAACCTTCCCGCTATATATAATGACAGCCAGATAATAATGAGTGATATGATTAATATTATCGCAACCTGAATACTATTATTTGTTACAATCAATGTGTATAACCATATTGATGCTCCTATTATAAGTGTTGCTAAAATAAAATGTAAAAACATAAACATCGTCCATACAGTAGGGTTAGGGCCGTATAAACCATGTATTTCTGTTTTCATAGAGTTTTTACGAAATTCTAGGTGTAATTGCGGTGACCAAAAATGTTGATGCAGTGTTGGAATCCTTATAAATACATGATGATCACTTAGTGAAATTTTATATCCATTTACATTTCTTTTGGCCTTCTTGGAATTATTTATTACTTCAGATATATTATTGTCTATAGTAATAGAAAAGCGTGGTCTTAATTTAATAGTAGTTACTATGTCTATATTTTAATTCTTTTAGTTCATAAATAGAGTTTGAATTAGACGTGATTTTAGTTGGTTTTTGATTCTTATCAAATTTCATCATTTATTGATTGATGATAAGGATTTGTTATTGATTTTAATTTAATACTATATTTAATCAATTGTAATATAGTGTGTTGAGATATTTTTAATTTTTTTTCATTAAAAAGTTTGGTTGGTGGGAAAAAAGGTGAGTATATTTGCACCCGCTTTGCAGCAGACATGATGTCTCAAGTAAGGCGATAGTTCTTCAAAGAAGGTTAAAATACTAGTTCAAGAATCGGGAGAGGATTGTCAAAGTTTTGATTTTATAATTTGAAGTAGTTCATTGAGATTTTGATTGACAGCACAAAAATAATAAGGAAATATTTAAAATATTTTCTGGTAAGATTTAATGTAAATAAACACAATTACGCTAATTAAGTAGTATTGATTATATAGGTCATACAATGATCTTTAAAAGATTCTACGATGAAGAGTTTGATCCTGGCTCAGGATGAACGCTAGCGGCAGGCCTAACACATGCAAGTCGAGGGGTAACAGAGAGAGCTTGCTCTTTGCTGACGACCGGCGCACGGGTGCGTAACGCGTATACAATCTGCCTATCACTGAGGGATAGCCCGAAGAAATTTGGATTAATACCTCATAGTATTATAGAATCGCATGGTTTTATAATTAAAGGTTACGGTGATAGATGAGTATGCGTCCTATTAGCTAGATGGAGAGGTAAAGGCTCCCCATGGCTACGATAGGTAGGGGTCCTGAGAGGGAGATCCCCCACACTGGTACTGAGACACGGACCAGACTCCTACGGGAGGCAGCAGTGAGGAATATTGGACAATGGGCGCAAGCCTGATCCAGCCATGCCGCGTGTAGGAAGACGGCCCTATGGGTTGTAAACTACTTTTATACGGGAAGAAACCTATCCTCGTGAGGGTAGCTGACGGTACCGTAAGA
>CH672374.1:1207197-1295983 GCA_000153385.1 Flavobacteria bacterium BBFL7 | reverse complement strand
CTCGATGTCGGCTCGTCACATCCTGGGGCTGGAGAAGGTCCCAAGGGTTGGGCTGTTCGCCCATTAAAGTGGCACGCGAGCTGGGTTCAGAACGTCGTGAGACAGTTCGGTCTCTATCTGTAGTGGGCGCAAGAAATTTGAGTGAATCTGACTTTAGTACGAGAGGACCGAGTTGGACTGACCGCTGGTGTACCAGTTGTTCCGCCAGGAGCACTGCTGGGTAGCTACGTCGGGAAGGGATAAGCGCTGAAAGCATATAAGCGCGAAACCCATCACAAGATGAGATTTCTTTAAAGGGTCGTGGGAGACTACCACGTTGATAGGTCATAGGTGTAAAGGCAGTAATGTCATAGCCGAGTGATACTAATTACCCGTAAGCTTAGGTATTCTATCCTTTAGCTTTTGTATATAATACTTATTATTATCGTTTTAAATTTCAATATGTCAACATTTACAGTTGATTAACTCAGCTGAACCATTAAGGTGGTTATAGCGATGGGGCTCACCTCTTACCATTCCGAACAGAGAAGTTAAGCCCATTTGCGCAGATGGTACTGCTTTATTGTGGGAGAGTATGTCGCCGCCTTCTTTTAAGTCCTTACTAAGAAATTAGTAAGGACTTTTTTTATGCCTTAAATTTAGCTGCTATTTAAAGTCAAGAGAGTTTATCATCTTGCTTTTATTAATCATTAGAAATAGTGTTAATATAGCGTCTGAGTATAAAAGCTGCATTGTCTTTATAAACGCTTCGCCAAAGAATGAATAAAACAATAATGTCCAATTACCACATAAGGTAATTGGACATTTTTAAGCGTTATAGATTAGATGATTAATTGCGAATCAAATGATACGTAAATTTATTACTAACCTTTTAGTAAGTCTCTAGAAATTACTATTTTTTGAATTTCAGACGTTCCCTCATATATTTGAGTGATTTTAGCATCTCGCATAAGTCTTTCGACATGGTATTCTTTGACATATCCATTACCTCCATGTACTTGAACAGCTTCTACCGTTGTGTCCATGGCTGTTTGAGAAGCGAAAAGCTTAGCAGTACAACCGGCAACATTATAGTCCATACCTTGGTCTTTCATCCATGCAGCATGCATAATCAAATGTCTTGAGGCGTCGATATTAACTTTCATATCAGCCAGTTTAAATGCGATAGCTTGATGGTTGCATATCTCTGTGCCAAATGCTTTACGTTGCTTACTGTAATCTTTAGCTAATTCAAATGCTCCACTTGCTATACCCAATGCTTGTGCGGCTATTCCGATTCTACCACCGGCTAACGTTTTCATAGCGAATTTGAATCCAAAACCATCTTCACCAATTCTATTTTCTTTAGGAACTTTTACATCATTAAAATTTAATGAATGTGTATCACTACCTCTAATACCTAATTTATCTTCTTTAGGACCAACTTCAAAACCATCCCAAGTTTTTTCTACAATAAAGGCATTGATTCCTTTGTGTCCTTTTTCTTTATCTGTTTGTGCTATTACTATATAGTAATCCGCGCTATTACCATTTGTAATCCAGTTTTTGGTACCATTTAATAGGTAATGGTCTCCCATGTCAATAGCTGTAGTGCGTTGTGATGTGGCGTCACTACCTGCTTCTGGTTCACTTAAGCAAAATGCACCTATTGATTCTCCAGTTGCTAGTTTTGTTAAATATTTTTCCTTTTGAGTCTCATTTGCATATGCTTCTAGTCCATAACATACTAATGAATTATTAACTGATACGATTACACTAGCACTAGCATCAATTTTAGATAATTCTTCCATAACTAAAACATAGCTAGTGGTGTCCATTCCTCCACCACCGTACTTCGGGTCCACCATCATTCCTAGGAATCCTAAGTCACCCATTTTTGTGATTAACTCTTTAGGGAAGTTTTGTTCTTTGTCTCGTTCAATTACTCCAGGAAGTAACTCGGTGCGAGCAAAATCTCTTGCTGCATCACGTATCATTAAATGCTCTTCTGTTAAACTAAAATCCATGTATTTATAATATGATTAATACTTCATTTATCTTTGCAAATCTAAGCTTATTAAAGAGTTTAATCAACACAATTTTTCTATGAACCATCAGTGCTATAACGTTATAGGTGTAATGTCTGGAACTTCTTTAGATGCTATAGATTTGGTTTATGTCAAATTAGTACGTAATCGGTCATGGAACTTTCAGATTTTAAAGACTAAATCAATTGAGTATAGTTGCAAATGGCGTGAAAGGTTGACTAAGGCAATAGACTTATCTCAAAGTGATTTAGAGCAATTCAATAATGATTATACTCAATATTTGGGTAGTTGTATTAAACAATTTATAAATGATAATCTACTTACTGAGGTTTTAGCTGTATGTAGTCATGGACATACTATTCATCATTTGCCAGATCAAAACTATACGTTACAAATAGGTAACTTACCTCAATTAGCAAAACTTTTAAATCATAGAGTTGTTTGTGATTATAGAATACAGGATGTTTTAAAAGGTGGACAAGGAGCTCCTTTGGTTCCAATAGGTGATCATTTCCTTTTTCCAAACTATGATTTTTGTTTAAATCTCGGTGGCTTTGCAAACATTTCTTTTGAATTGGATGGTGTTCGTAAAGCATTTGATATAGTGCCTGTTAATGTAGTGCTTAATAAAATCGCAAATCAATTGGGAGCAGATTATGATAACGGAGGCGATTTCGCGAAAGCGGGAAAAATTAATATAAATGTTTTAACTCAACTCAACGCTTTATCATTTTATAAATTTAATGGTCCAAAATCGTTAGGAGTTGAATGGGTGCAACAAAATATATGGGATATTGTCAACTCCATTGTGCGACCTAAGGACGCTTTAGCTACTTTTACAGAGCATGTTGCTATACAGATATCAAATTTCATATCTTCAGGTGCACAAGTACTGATAACTGGTGGTGGGGCTTATAATTCTTTTTTGGTAGATCGTATTTCATTTTATTCTAATGCCGATTTAGTAATTCCAGATAATAATTTGATAGAGTATAAAGAAGCACTAATCTTTGCCTTTCTAGGAGTACTTAAATTACGTAATGAGGATAATTGTTTAGCTTCTGTAACCGGAGCTTATGAAAATCATTCAAGTGGTAGGATTTATCTACCTTAAGAAATTGTAAAAATGAGTTATAGTGGGCAGGTGTTTTTTATATTTGTCTGCACTAACCTGAAAATAAAACATGAAGGAACTTTTAAAGCGTTATGAAAACGCTGAACCCGAAATCGTATTCCATTGGAATGATCCCGAAACAGAAGCCCAAGGTTGGACTGTTATAAATAGTTTAAGAGGTGGTGCCGCTGGTGGTGGAACACGAATGAGAGCTGGACTTGATAAAAATGAAGTTCTTTCACTTGCTAAAACCATGGAGATTAAATTTACAGTTTCTGGTCCTGCAATAGGTGGAGCAAAGAGTGGAATTAATTTTGATCCTAGAGATCCTCGTAAGAAAGGTGTTTTAGAAAGATGGTATAAGGCGGTTTCTCCATTACTGAAGAGTTATTATGGGACAGGTGGAGATCTTAACGTGGACGAAATACATGAAGTGATTCCTATCACTGAAGATTGTGGCGTGTGGCATCCTCAAGAAGGAGTATTTGCAGGTCACTTTTCTCCAACAGAAGCAGATAAAATTAATCGTATAGGCCAGTTACGTCAAGGTGTAATCAAGGTAATAGAGAATCCAATTTACTCACCTGATGTTTCAAGGAAATATACTGTGGCAGATATGATCACCGGTTATGGAGTTGCCGAAGCTGTTAAACATTTCTATGATATTTATGGTGGAGATGTGAAAGGTAAGCGTGCCGTTGTTCAAGGATTTGGTAATGTAGGTAGCGCTGCAGCTTATTACCTTTCACAAATGGGTGCAAAAGTTGTTGGTATTATAGATAGAGTAGGTGGATTAATTAATGAAGATGGATTTTCTTTTGAAGAAATTAAAGAGATGTTCCTTAATAAGGATGGAAACGCCTTGAGATCGTCAGAATTAATTCCATTTGAAGAAGTAAATGAAAAAATATGGTCGCTCAAGACTGAGATTTTTGCGCCTTGTGCTGCCTCTAAATTAGTGAGTCAGGATCAAATAGATCAAATGATTGCTTCTGGATTAGAGGTTATTTCTTGTGGCGCTAATGTGCCATTTGCAGATAAAGAAATTTTCTTTGGCTCTATTATGGAGCATACGGATGAAAAAGTAAGCCTTATTCCGGATTTTATTTCAAATTGTGGAATGGCAAGAGTTTTTGCATACTTTATGGAACGTCGCGTTCAAATGACGGATGAAGCTATCTTTAATGATACCAGCATGACAATTAGAAACGCAATTCAAAATACTTATAATAATAATAGTTCGCGTACTCAAATCAGTTCTACTGCTTTTGAAATCGCTTTAAAACAATTGGTTTAATGTTCAAGTCTTTTTTAGGTAATAGCCCTACATGGTTTAAGTCAACCATATTAGCATTTTTAGTTTTTAATACTGCCGCATATTTTGTTCTTGATGGAACGGTAATGGGTTGGATTTTTATAGCAGAGTTTATATTCTGTCTTGCGATGGCTTTAAAATGTTATCCTTTACAGTCCGGTGGTTTACTAGCTATTCAAGTTATTGCATTAGGATTAACACATCCTATGTATAAAGTCGATCATGAAACACATAAGGTCGTATTAGATGATTTAGGTAATAAAGTATTAGGTGGTGTTTATGCAGAAGTAGCACAAAACCTAGAGGTGATTTTGCTGTTAGTGTTTATGGTAGCGGGAATTTATTTTATGAAACCTCTACTTATGTATATTTTTGTAAAACTGTTTACAAAGGTAAAATCTAAAATAGCTCTTTCTCTATTTTTTGTACTAATCAGTGCTGTGTTATCTGCCTTTTTAGATGCTCTTACAGTTACAGCAGTTCTAATTAGTGTCGGTCTAGGTTTTTATAATGTTTATCATAAAATACATTCTAGTGATCTAGATTTAGATCATGATAATACATTGGATAGGAAACAGCTGAGCGGTGAAACGTTAGAGGATTTTCGTTCATTCTTGCGTAGTTTAGTGATGCATGGTGTGGTAGGGACAGCGTTAGGTGGTGTTTGTACCATTGTAGGTGAACCTCAAAATTTACTTATCGGTACTAAAATGAATACAGCCTTGCCATATGAATATGGATTTATTGAATTTTTCTTACATATGGCACCTATTACTATTCCAGTATTAATTGCAGGTTTGATCACAACCGTGCTACTAGAAGTAACAAAAACATTTGGATTTGGTCAGAAAATGCCGCCTGTTGTTAGGCAAATTATTGAAGGCTGGATGGAGAAACGAGACCAAGAGCGTACAAGTAAGGAAAAGTATGGGTTAGTTGTTCAAGGAGTTTCAGCTATTCTATTAATCATTGGTCTAGCATTGCATATTGCACCAGTTGGATTTATAGGTCTTGCATTAATAGTGATTCAAACTGCGTTTATGGGGATTACTGATGAGCACAGCTTAGGAAAAGCCTTTGAAGAAGCACTTCCATTTACAGGATTATTAGTTGTGTTTTTTGTGATTGTTGCGATGATTCATGATCAGCATTTATTTGCACCTATTATAGAATGGGCATTAAGTCAGGACCCTAGTAGTCAACCAGCTATATTTTACTTGGCAAATGGTGTTTTGAGTATGATATCAGATAATGTTTTTGTAGCAACTGTTTATATAAATGAAGTAGGAAATGCTTATGACGCAGGAAAAATAACATTGGAGCAATACGAGCATTTGGCCGTTGCGATCAACACGGGAACAAATATTCCTAGTGTAGCAACACCTAATGGTCAGGCAGCTTTCTTATTTTTATTAACATCTGCATTAGCACCTGTTATCAATCTTTCATATGGAAAAATGGTTAAAATGGCTTTCCCATATACCATAGTGTTAACCATTGTTGGACTGGCATGTGTTATCATGTTTTTATAATAAATTATTAATATTGTATTACTAGGCTTACTATAATTACGCTGTCGCGAAAGTAAGATGGCAAAAGCCTTTAATTATCTATACAATCTTTACATACTTAATACGTTACTAACCTAACTAAGAAAAATTTAATGAATCTATTTATTCAAGAAACAAGCGAAGTTGTTGAGTCTACTATGCCACTAGTAGAAGAAGAAACTCAAACCGTTTTTGATATCATTTTATCAGGTGATCCATCTGGAACAGTGATTATATGTATTTTAATTCTATTATTATTTGTTGCTTTATACATCTATTTTGAAAGATTATTTAAGATAAAAGGCAGTTCAAAAATTGATGATAAATTCATGTTACAAATTAAAGATCATGTAAGTAACGGGCGTATTGATGCAGCCAAAATCTTATGTGCTCAAGAGAATTCTCCTGTTGCACGCTTAACAGAGAAAGGTATCAGTAGAATAGGTTCACCTTTAGAAGATATTAATGGAGCTATAGAGAATGCTGGGAAACTAGAAGTTTATAAGTTGGAAAAGAACGTTAGCATTCTTGCCACTATTGCCGGAGCTGCACCTATGATTGGATTTTTAGGGACAGTTATAGGAATGGTAATCGCATTTAGAACCCTAGCAGAAAGTGAAGGTGCTCCAGAAATGGGAACTCTAGCAGAAGGTATTTACACAGCCATGACAACAACTGTTGCAGGACTTATTGTTGGGATTATAGCATACATTGGTTACAATCACTTAGTAGTTAAAACAGATAAAGTAGTACATCAAATGGAGTCAAATGCCGTTGATTTCTTAGATCTTTTAAACGAGCCAGCATAATATGAACTTAAGAAGCAGAAATAAAGTAAGTCCAGATTTCTCGATGTCATCTATGACAGATATCGTATTTCTGTTGCTTGTATTTTTCTTACTAACCTCACCTAGTATTACGCCACAAGCTTTAGATTTAATCTTGCCTAGTGCAAGTGGTCGTAGTGAAAATAAGCAGCAAGCTTCCGTAAGTATTACTAAAGACGGTGCGTTTTTTGTTGATGCAGTAGAAGTAGAAGAAGAGTTATTAGAGTCTATGATCATTAAAACCATGGAAGGTCAAGAAAAGCCGACCATTATATTAAGAGCAGACGGCGATATCGCCTTAAATAAAGCTGTTAAAGTTATGGATATAGCAAACCGAAATAAAATTAATATCATTCTTGCTGTAAAACCAGAATAAAATGAGTTTTCTAGACACTAAAGAGAAAAAGAAATCATTCATTATCACAAGTGTTTTAATGAGTGTTTTCCTATTGTTATTTGTTTTTGTTTCAGTGCTAGATGAAATACCAGAAGAGGAAGATAGTGGAATAGCGATCAATTTCGGTAATACTGCAGTAGGTTCTGGACCTGTTGAACCTGCAGAGGCAACTAAGGTCACTCCCGAGTCTAATCCGTCACCTGTAGATCAATCCACCGCTCAGGTTGATAATGTCGCCACACAAGATAATATTGAAGCACCTGTTATCAATTCAGATCCAAATACAACCAAGCCAGTAACAAAACCTGTAACAGAGCCTGTTCAAAAACCTGAGCCCAAACCTGAACCAAAGCCAGATCAATCGGTAACTGACATGCTTAATAATGTTACTGGTGCAACGTCAACGGATGGTGAAGATAATAGTGGCGAAGGTCCTGGAGATGGTCCTGGAAATAAAGGTGATATAAATGGTGACCCTTATGCAAATACCTATTATGGTGCACCAGGATCTGGGCAAAGTGGTCGCGGTGCTGGTTTAGGTGGAAGAAAAGCATTATCCGGAAAAGGAGCCGAGCCTGACTGTTTTGAAACAGGAACCGTTATTGTAGAAATTCATGTAGATAGAAGTGGTAAAGTTGTAGAAGCTATCCCAGGAAAAAAAGGAACAACTAATAGAGCAAATTGCTTATTAGTTGCTGCAAAAAAAAGTGCTGAGACATATAAATTTAGTGCAGCATCTAAGGCTAAAGATATCCAGATAGGTTTCGTCGAGGTTATTTTTAAAGTAGGAGAGTAGTTTTGGACTATTCACAGAGTCTAGAATGGCTTTTCAAACAGCTACCCATGTATCAACGTGTGGGAAAAGCGGCTTACAAGGCAAATCTTGATAACACTGTATTATTAGATAATCATTTAGGAAATCCTCATCTATCTTTTGCAACCATCCATGTAGCTGGTACAAATGGTAAAGGAAGTACTTGTCATATGATGGCGAGTGTATTGCAAGAAGCTGGTTATAAAGTAGGGTTATATACTTCGCCACACCTTAAAGACTTCAGAGAACGCATAAGGATTAATGGTGTAATGGTTCCTAAAGATTATGTGGTTGACTTTGTAAATAAACACAAATTGTTTTTTGAAAGTAATCAACTGTCGTTTTTTGAGATGACAGTAGGTATGGCCTTTCAATATTTTAAAGATAGCAATATTGATATAGCTATTATAGAGACTGGTTTAGGTGGTCGATTAGATTCTACTAACATCATAACACCATTAGTTTCGGTTATAACTAATATAGATAAAGATCATGTAGTGATGTTAGGTAATACTCTTGTTAAAATAGCTGGAGAAAAAGCAGGCATTATAAAGAATGATCTACCCGTAGTTATAGGTGAACGACGTGCTTCATTAAGAAGTCTTTTTCGCGAAAGCGCAATTAGTAAGAATGCAATCTATCATCAAGTAAATCATCGTTTAAAGCCGTTGGAAACGGATTTAAAAGGAACGTATCAAAAAGATAATGTAAGAGTAGCTTGTGAAGCCTTGAGTGTTTTAAATCAAACTAGTGATTATGAAATTTCACAACGCCATTTGAATTCTGGATTATTAAATGTAGTATCTAATACCGGTTTGAGAGGTAGGTACGAGTTATTGCAAGTTCAACCTAGGGTAATTGCAGATACAGCACATAATAAAGCAGGAATAAAAACATTAGTGAAGCAATTGAAACTAGAGAAGTTTAATAAGCTTCATATAGTTATGGGAATGGTATCTGATAAAGATGTTGACCAAGTTTTATCATTAATGCCTAAGAAAGCCTTTTATTACATCGCAAAGCCAAATGTGATACGTGGAATGGAGATAGATGTTTTATCTGCTTTTTTCAAAAAGCATCAATTAAATTATAAAAAATTTAATTCAGTTTCTGACGCTCTTGATAAAGCTAAAAGTCTGGCGCACAGTGATGATTTGATAGTGGTTACTGGCAGTGTTTTTGTAGTAGCAGAAATTATTTAATATTTTTTTGAAAAACGCTTGTAAATTCCAGGAATGGTTTTATATTTGCATCCGCTTTTAGGGCGCTTAGCTCAGTTGGTTCAGAGCACTTGGTTTACACCCAAGGGGTCAGGGGTTCGAATCCCTTAGCGCCCACGAAAAGGTCTTCAGAAATGAAGACCTTTTTTTATGCTTTAATATTGGATTAAAGCACTTCTACTTTTACATTTTTAAAATCCTAAATATGTATTTTTACTGAAGATAATTTATTCAATGAAAATATTAGTCACTGGCGGATTAGGTTTTATAGGTTCACATGTAGTCATAGAACTTCTTGATAAGGACTATGAGGTTGTCGTGGTAGATAATCTTTCAAATTCGGCTATAAGTGTCTTAGAAGGCATTCAAGCGATTTCTAATAAGATGCCAGAGTTTGAAAAGCTAGATTTAAGAAATAAACAGGCTCTAAGTGATTTTTTCGGTAAGCATCAAGATATTAATGGAGTGATACATTTTGCTGCTTCTAAAGCAGTTGGAGAAAGTGTAGAGAATCCATTGTTGTATTATGAAAATAACATTAATACATTGGTTTATCTTCTACAAGAGCTACAGCAATTACCCAGCTCAAATCTTATTTTTAGTTCCTCATGCACAGTTTACGGTCAGGCAGATACATTACCGATAACTGAAACGGCACCAGTAAAGCCTGCAGAATCACCTTATGGAAATACAAAACAAATTGGAGAAGAGATTATAAAGGATGTTTGTAATGTTGATGATACATTAAATGCAATTGCATTGCGTTATTTTAATCCCATTGGTGCGCACCATTCTGGATTAATAGGTGAATTGCCGATAGGTGCTCCTCAGAATTTAGTGCCTTACATAACTCAAACAGCGATGGGTATCAGAGAACAACTATCCGTTTTTGGAGATGATTATCCCACAATAGATGGAACTGCAGTTCGTGATTATATTCACGTAATGGATCTGGCAAAAGCTCATGTAGTAGCGTTGGAAAGGCTAATCAATAATGAAATGGTTTCTAACTACGAAACATTTAATATAGGTACTGGTAAAGGGTCTACTGTTCTAGAAGTAGTACAGGCTTTTGAAAAAGTAACTGGTAAAGCTCTTAATTATAAAATTGTTCCACGTAGAGATGGAGATGTTACAGCAGCTTATGCAGATACCACACTTGCGAATAGTGTATTGGGGTGGAAATCACAATTTACTCTTCAGGAAGCACTCGCTAGCGCTTGGAAATGGCAGCAAAATATAGAGGTTGTTACAGAATCATAGCCACTTGCTCATTTATCCATTCAAGAAATTGTTCATCTTCTTGAGAAAAAGCCTTTGCAGTATTACTGTCTATATCAATCTGTCCTATGTTTTTACCATTCTTAAACAACGGAATTACGACCTCGCTTTTTACATGAATACTGCAAGCAATATAGTTGTCCTGTGCGTGCACGTCATCAACTACAAAGTTCTTGTTAGAAACAGCAACTTGACCACAAATTCCCTTTCCGAATGGGATTACATCATGATCTGTAGGTTCTCCTGCTTGCGACCATAAGTGTAAAGTAGGTTCAGTATCATGAGCCATATAAAATCCTACCCAATCATAATAGTCAATATTAGATTGTAATAAATCACAAACACCTTGCATCTTAAGTCGAACCGTTAAATCTGGGTGATTTACTATTTCAATAACTTTTGGTTTTAATGTTTCTAGTGTCATGACATGTTTTAAAAAACACAAAATTAAGTCATGACTTTGATTTAATATTTAACTTTGTCATAAATTAATTAATGATGAACGCCCTACGTCCCTATATGCCAGTTTTTAAGTTTGTGGCTACATTTGGGATTATTTATGTTGTTTTATCATTGATTTATTATGTGTACCTACAGCAGGATTATACCTCTTTTAACTATCCTGATCCTGTAACATCTCAAGTGTCATATCAAACTCAGCAATTATTAAGTATTCTGGGATACGATGCTCAAATATCTAATGTTCCCAACCATCCTTCGGTTTATATGTATTTAGACAAAACGGTTGTCTATAGAGTTATTGAAGGTTGTAACGCAATAAGTGTAATGGTTTTGTTTATCGCTTTTGTTCTCGCTTTCGCGAAAGCGTGGAAGAAAACACTGCTGTTTATAATAGCTGGTGTCGTTTTTATTTACCTAGTGAACTTGTTCAGATTGGTTGCATTAGCAGTAATTAAATACAAGTATCCTGAATATGATCATATTTCACATGATATATTGTTTCCAGCTGTGATTTACGGTTCCGTTATTTTGCTTTGGTTAATATGGATTAAAAAACCGAAGCAATTATGACGATTTCTAAGCTAGTTTCTTCTACGGTTATTATAATTCTTCTAGTCTTGCTAGTCTTAGTAAGGTTGTTTGAAATACCATTATTTAATGATCCGCTTTATGCATATTTCCATTCTGATTTTCAGTTATATGATCTTCCTGCCATAGATTTATGGAGTGTGATCGCAAGTACTAGCTTAAGATTTTTACTCAACATGGTTCTCTCTATATGGATTTTATGGTTTTTATATAAAAGAGAAAGCTATATTCGAGCGTCTTTATGGGTGTATTTATTTGCCTTTATCCTTTTACTAATTGCCTTTATTTTACTTATAGATGCAGATTCTAATTTTATGAAAATGGCTTTATTTTACGCGCGTCGATTTTTAATACAGCCTATATTACTATTTATTTTAGTACCTGGCTTTTATTTTTTGAAAAATAATGGAAACAAGCTCGTTTAGTAAGTGCTTAAGAATTCTTTTCTATATGGTGTTGCTGGGTGATAAAAAAATGCAACCAGTAATTCTGTCTTATCATTTAGTTCACAAGTATCCCATTTTTTTTTGATAAGCATTATTCTGATTTTTGTGTCAATTTCTTTATTGAATGGAGAGACCACACCTACATAGTTAATTGAATGATCTTCGGTAAAATTAATGTTGTAAAGTCCAAAATAGGCCTCTTTGTCTTTTAATTCAAACGTTCCCAACTGATCAATCATATCTGTATCGTTTTCTAGAGAGGAACAATTAATAGACGATGCTTCTATACGATCATTGTATCGAGATAGGGAATTAAGTGTGCCTATCAGATTATCATTTTCATTAGTAAATTTAGGATCGTTTTTATAGAGGAAACTATTTCTGTAACATGGTGTAGTTATCAATTTCCCATCAATTAATCTTGCAAATATGATAAGTTCATCGTCTGGTTTAACAAATAATCTGCAACCCGAATTATCGATACTATTTCCTATAGATTGTTGAATGTAAAGCGGCTTAGAACCTTGACCTTTAAATGTCTGTGATACATTAAAGTGGACTCGATCTTCATTTGCCTTTACAGAGTTAGGCTCCACATTGATTATTGTGATATGGGCTATAAAATCAGCTTCTTGATAATCACTTAAAAAATTATTTTGATAACAAACACATGATTGTGAATGGCTCCAAAAAGCAGACAATATCATTATAGCAAATACTAACTGTTTACTGTATGTTTTCTGCGACAGAAGTTCCATTTTCGTCATAATATCTATAAATACCACGTTGCGTGCCAGTTTTTATTAACTGATAGCTGCTGTCGTCTAGTTCCTGCGTTATCGTCGAATCTTGAGCCAAGTAGCTAAATAGGGTAGGGAATAAACTAATACTACTTTTTATATTTTCTTGATAAGATTTAAAATTATCGGGTGCCTTAATAGTAAGTAATGCTCCAAATATGCCTTGTTGCAAACTCTCATCGACTGTAGGATTTTGATAACTCTCACCAGTATAATTATAACCTACAAAACCACCATGATCTGCTGCGATAATAATTATTCCATCTGGATCTTCTTTATTAATGTAGTTGACAATATTTTTTAATGATGCGTTAATATTGGTTAGATTGTTTATGTATTGATCACGCTCTTGTTCAATAGTCGTATCGTTATTTTTAAGTCCAGTTATATGTCCAGGTTCTAGGATTTCAATAAAATAAAATTGTGGTTTGTTATCTGCGGTACTAATAGCATGTTTTAAATCATTAAAGTATTGTTTGTCTAGTTTATAATTAGGTAAAATTGACAATTCACTTTCGTTGATATTTATACGATCATAATAAACATCTGGATGGTTAAGTAATAAATATCTGTGTTGTAAAATTGCTGTTGTTTTATAGTTATTATTTTTAAAAGTTTCTAAAACAGGATTTTTTCCCATTATAATTTGTCGAGCATTAAAAAGTTCATTTTTAAACTTACCTATGTCATAAAAATGATGTTGTCCGGTAAATAGAGTTGCGTTTGAAGTTAGAGTGGATGGATAATTACTACGGTATTGATGATTGAAAAGAAATCCTTTTAAAATCATCTCGTCATAAAAATGATCATTTTTAAAATGAAAATGTTGATTTTCTAATGATGATTTATTTGCATATCCATCTGGTTGAATGTAGTATACATTGGGTTTAATTTTAAATTCTAGATCTGGCAATGTGCTTTTTTCAACCCAACTACTATAAAATACGACGCTTGTGAATAAATAAAAGGCTAGTTGCAAAATACCTAGTATGCACATGATTATTAAAATCAGTACTCCTTTTTTGTATTGATGACCTTTAAACCAACTTATTATAATCGTGAAGAAACAAAGTAAAAGTAAAGCTTTCCATCTCCAGCCTAGATAGATTACTAGGGATAGTGTTATAGCCGTGATCATCACAAGACTACTTGCATAAAACATATTTTTTATCCGGTCACTTCTATTTCTTATAGCATAGCCTACAAATATTACAGCGATACTAGGTAGAACGACAAAACCTAAAACAAGATAAAAAAATTGAGTCCAAGAATTGACTAATGTGTAGTTATTAGTGTACAAATAGGTGATGGCATATAGACCAGGTAATAAACCGACAGTCCACCAGTAATGATTTTCATTATTAAGATAAGATAGAATTTTATCTTTCATTTCTTTTCATTAAATACAAAGTACGGTGTGAACCTTTTATGACCTCTTTTTTAATGATTGAATAGTGCTTTTTATAAGAGTTTTCAAAGTTCGTTAAGTTGTAATCATCAAAAAGTTCAATAGCATCACGTTTACTTTTCAATATAAATTGTACCCAACTATCCTGTCTGTCAGGAAATTCTATAATTAGATAGGTGCTCAAAGATTTAAAAAATGAAGCGCTCATTTCAAATGGTACATTGCCAGATAATGTGAGGTGATGAATTAATGCAAGAGCCATGCTTAAATCTGGACTAAAAGATTGAACTCTCGATACAAAAGAGTCTCTTTCTTCATTATTGAAACCTATGCTAGCTGCTGGTTGCATTAGGTCCGTAACCATTGGTATGATTTGAGTTTCTTTATTTTTAATATTACTTATGTAACAATCATCTATAGCACTTTGATCGATATCACTCACTATAACTTGATTTGCATCAGGTAAAACTATTTTGCTAAAGGTTCCATTATTACCACCTAAATCAATAATTTTTTTAGTATTGAGAGTAGAATTCCAATTCTTTATTAAGTCTTTTTTATATGTAAAGGCTTGATCGATATAGTTGGTTTGCTTGTAGTATGCACTCCATTCAGTATTTTCTTTAAGACTCATTTTAGAGATATACATCTCTAAAGTTTTAAGCATCTTAATTTGTGAAACTTTGTCTAACCCTTTGCTAGGTATACTAGTTGAAACTTCACCTATAGAGTCATTCTTCTGTTTTCCTAGATAATAGATATGTGAATAAATAGTAGGGCTCAATTTTGTTTTCCATGACAGTAACTTAGCCGCTTCGTCTAATGGGAAACCGTTGATGCGATGCTGTAAAGTTTTAAGATAATAGCTACCATGTTGTTGAGCTAGTAATAGTGGAGCAAAAAAATGCTCATTAAATTGTTTTAAACCTTTCCATGGCTCTTTATCGCGATACTTCTCAATACTTAAGGTGTCTATGAAAACAGCTTTCCCATTGTTAAAAGTTATATTAAAAGCGCTGGCATCTTTCAGAGAAAATCCTTTTTCAAGTAAGAACATTTGCATGCGCAGTGTAAGTTGTGCAGCATGCTTATAAGCAGTAAAAGACCACTCATATGGATAGGTAAGAAAGTTTAACTGTGTAGGCTTAAGAGTAATCTTGTCTGATGTGACACTAATCTCTTCATGATAAATAAGCCAGTTTTTTTTCCACAACTGATCGTATACGTTACTATTTTTTATAGCATGGTATTCCTTAAAATATGAAGGGTTTATTTGTCTGAAATACTCACCATTATCCTGATAGATGAAACCAGATGGGTCTCTATATGATGCTGGATGCCTGAGCATTATTTGTTTTTTAAATCTTGATCTTTATACATGTCATCAAAATTAGAGTCATCTGATTTATTTGTAATTCCTAACCAACCTTTAATTTTAGAAATTATTAATTTGTAAAAAAGAACAAATCCTGCAAATGCTGCTATTGCCGCTTGAGCAATCATTGCTCCTATTCCTGGATCTAGATAAAGTAACATATTCATGTGTGCAATATAAACTTTTATAAATCGGCATTAAAAAAAACTGCCTTCAATTGAGAAGGCAGTTTTAATAAATTAGTATGATTCATTACGCTTTCGCGAAAGCGTCTTTATATCTTACTTAGGATCCAAAATTAAGTCAATACGCTCAACTAAGTCTTCTAAGTGTATTTTAGAAAGTTGATCTCTCGTTCGTCCAATGGCTCTCTTACTATCAGATCTTAGTTGTTTCAATTCTGCACGAACAATTGGACGTATATCACTTTGTTCAACATCTATAGAGCTGCCACCAAAACGACTGCGTGGTTGATCATTAGTCATAATAAATTCTAAACGTTCCACATATGCACGTTGTAAATTACGACGGTATCTATCAATTTTTTCTCCCTTTGAAAGTTCGCTAAAAATCCCATTTCTTAAGTCTTGCATCATTTCAAGAAGCCCGTATGCATTAGATCCGTTCACTTCTTCGTTCTCCATTAGACGAGCCATGCGTCCAAAGTCTAATAAATTATTGAGAGTACGAACTTGTGTGCCACGGATGCGCTCTATAGCTCCATCTGATTCAAATTTGTTAAAAATGTCTTGATCTATCAACCATGTTGGTGTGCTGAATAATTCCTTCTGTAAGAACTGCATAGCTCTGGTTTGTTTATCTCTAGAGGCGTGTTCATAAACGGCTCCTTCCTGGCCATATGCTTTATAAGTTTCTTTAACTCCACCTATATTACCTGTAACATGTCCCATATATCTATTGTACTGTCCCAATACCTGACCATACATAGTCTCTAGGTTATCAAAGTTTTCACCTTCTTTTCCTGTCCACTTTCCTAGGTTAGGTACAATTCTCTGTAGGTTTTTTATTCCATAGCTGCTAGCTCTCATTGAGTCATCACCTAGATCTTCCGTTTGACTGGTATGATCTATAACACCACGCTGTTGACGACCAAAACGATAAACAGGATCTCCAGCCTTTTCAAGAATCCATTGGTCAAGTATTGATTTTTCTTCTTTGGCTGTTTTATCCATAATAGGCTTATATCCCCACATTATAGAGTATTTATCATATGGTCCAATGTTAGGCATTAAAGCAACGTCACCATCACCTGGTTGGGCAATGTAATTAAAACGAGCATAGTCCATGATAGAAGGTGCCGTACCAAACTTTTTAGTGAATTCTGGATCTCTTAAATCTTCAACATTATATGCAATTGAGCTACCCATATTATGTGGTAAACCTAGCGTATGACCTACCTCATGAGAACTTACAAATCTTATTAAACGCCCCATTACAGCTTCATCAAACTCTGTAGATTGAGCATCTGGATTGATTGCTGCGGTTTGAACAAAAAACCAGTTTCTTAATAGGGTCATAACATTGTGATACCAGTTAATGTCTGATTCTAATATTTCTCCACTACGAGGATCTGAAACGTGAGGACCATTTGCATTAGGAATCGGTGAGGCTAGATATCTTACAACAGAATAACGTACATCTTCTGGACTCCAATCTGGATCTTCTTCTTTAGTAGGAGCGTCTGCAGCAATAATAGCGTTTTTAAAACCAGCTGCTTCAAATGCTACTTGCCAGTCCTCTATACCTTGCTTGATATACTTTCTCCATTGTACTGGCGTTGCTGGATCTATATAGTAAACGATTTGTTTTTTAGGTTCAACAAGTTCACCTGCTTCAAATTTTGCTATGTCTTCATCTTTAACTTCTAGTCTCCAGCGATCTAGGTAACGTACTGTTTTAGTTTCTTGTGCGTCTAGTCCATAGTCTTGTTGACCTCTAGCAAACCATCCAACACGCTGGTCGAAATAGCGTCGTTTCATAGGTTCTTTAGGTAAAAGTATCATAGAATTACTCATTTCTAAAGATATAGATCCGGTGCTACTATTAGATGGTGGAGAACTGGCTAAATACGTTTTTACGTGTCTAGACTCTATATTTAATGGGTAAGAGCGTAATGTGTCGATATAAGACCTCTTCTCATCCAGGCGAGTTGCTTTATATCTAGTACGTGACCTTTTAGGAAACCCTATAGAAGGAACATCTTTGGTGAAGAAGTCTGTTACATCGATGACAACATTGTTGTTGATACTGTCCTTTTTAATTGCCTTTATAGGAAATGAGTATAGAATAGGTTCAAAATTTGAGTTTTCTACAGCCATACTTACTGGTAATGAATCTGCAGCTACAACTTGATGAGAAACAACTCTTAATAGTACATTGTCATTCTTACGTTGCCACCTTAGGGTTTCTGTGTTTTGCTTTCCGCCACCAAAACCTAAGCCGGCTGCAGTTTTTGCTATTCGTGTTACCATTAACATCTCTCTGTTAAAAAGACTGTCAGGGATTTCATAAAAGTAGCTGTCTTCTACTTGATGAACAGTAAATAATCCTTCATCACTTTTAGCCTTTTTTGTAATGACTTTGGTGTAAGGTTGAATTCCTCCTTTTTTAGGTTTTTTCTTTTCAGCTCCTGCAGCAGCTGATTTTTTACCGGATTTTTGCGATCCACAACTGGTAGTCACGGTTGCAGCAAAAACTAGTAAAGTTAATAGTTTAATTATGCGCATCATTATTGATTTTTGGTGGCTACAAGATATTGTCTATAGGTTTAATAAAATCTTAATGTAGCGTTAACGGTAATTTTTATTATTGATACAAAAAAAGCCATCTCATATAGAGATGGCTTTTCTAAAAGTATAAGGGTGATTATTACATCATTCCACCCATGCCACCTGGCATACCACCAGGCATTGCTGCGCCAGCGTTTTCTTCTTTAATATCTACAAGAGCACATTCTGTAGTAAGAATCATTCCAGAAACAGAAGCTGCGTTTTCAAGAGCAACACGTGTCACTTTTTTAGGATCGATAATTCCTGCTTCTAGCATATCTACATAGCTGTCATTCTTTGCATCGTATCCTTGGCTTCCTTTGGACTCAAGAATTTTAGAAATAACAACACTTCCTTCGCCACCAGCATTCTCTACGATAGTTCTTAAAGGTGCTTCAATAGCACGCGTTACAATAGAAATCCCTGTTTCCTCATCTGCATTTACGGCCTTTAATTTACCTAATACAGCTTTTGCGCGTACTAAAGCAACTCCACCACCTGCAACGATTCCTTCTTCTACTGCAGCACGAGTTGCGTGAAGTGCGTCATCTACACGATCTTTCTTTTCTTTCATTTCAACTTCACTTGCTGCACCTACATATAGAACAGCAACTCCACCAGCAAGTTTTGCTAGACGTTCTTGAAGTTTTTCTTTATCATAATCAGAAGTTGTGTTCTCGATTTGAGATTTAATTTGTCCTACTCGTGATTTAATATCAGCAGCTTTTCCACTACCATTAACAACTGTTGTGTTGTCTTTGTTAATGTCTACTTTTTCTGCAGTACCTAACATTTCAAGAGTAGCGTTTTCTAGAGTAAATCCTCTTTCTTCAGAGATTACAGTACCACCAGTTAAAATAGCAATGTCTTCTAACATGGCTTTTCTACGATCACCAAAACCAGGTGCTTTAACAGCAGCAATTTTTAATGAACCTCTCAATTTATTAACAACTAATGTTGCTAGGGCTTCTCCATCTACATCTTCGGCAATGATAAGAAGTGGTTTACCTGTTTGAGCTACTGGCTCAAGTACAGGCATCAATTCTTTCATCGTTGAAATTTTCTTATCAAATAATAGGATGTAAGGATTGTCTAACTCAGTAGTCATTTTTTCTGAGTTTGTAACAAAGTATGGTGAAAGATAACCACGATCAAATTGCATTCCTTCAACTACATCTACATACGTTTCAGTTCCTTTAGCTTCCTCAACAGTAATAACACCTTCTTTACCTACCTTTCCAAAAGCTTTTGCAATTAAGTCTCCAACAACTTCATCATTATTTGCAGATATCGATGCTACTTGTTTAATCATTTCACTAGAATCACCTACTTTTTTAGATTGTTTATCTAAATCAGCAGTAATAGCTTCTACAGCCTTGTCAATTCCACGTTTCAAATCCATTGGATTTGCGCCTGCGGCAACATTTTTTAAACCTTCTTTTACTATAGCCTGTGCTAAAACGGTAGCAGTCGTAGTTCCATCACCAGCTAGATCATTAGTTCTAGAAGCAACTTCTTTAACCATTTGTGCTCCCATGTTTTCTAATTCATCAGCGAGCTCAATTTCTTTTGCTACAGATACACCATCTTTAGTTACGACTGGCGCACCAAATGATTTACCTATGATTACATTACGTCCTTTAGGTCCTAATGTTACTTTTACTGCATTTGCTAGAGCGTCCACACCTCGCTTGATGCCATCTCTTGCTTCTAAATCAAATTTTATTTCTTTTGCCATTTTTGTGTTGTTTTACAAAGTGCTTTAACAGCACTTTTAATTTTTTAATTAGTATTCTAATTTGAAAAATATGGTGAGATTAATGTTTCACTTTCGCGAAAGCGTAATCTTTCAATTAAACGATTGCTAGAATATCATCTTCACGCATCATTAAATACTCAGAACCATCTAATTTAAGTTCTGTACCACTATATTTTCCGTAAAGAACTGTGTCTCCTACTTTAACAGTCATGTCATAATCCTTTTTTCCATTTCCTACTGCTACAACTTTTCCTTGTTGAGGCTTTTCTTTTGCAGTGTCAGGAATGTAAAGACCAGATGCTGTTTTCTGTTCAGCTGCCATAGGCTCAATGAGCACTCTGTCTGATAAAGGTTGAATTTTTAATGCCATTATATTAGAATTTTAATTGATTTAATTTGAACTGCAATCTTCCATAAGTATGCCATTTAAAATAGCATGACAAAACATCATAAAAAAAAATATCCAACCATAATGGTTGGATATTTTGTCAGTTATGAAATGTCTTTATGACTATTCTCCTTCTAGTGGAGTAGCAGTGTCATTAGTAGTTGCAGGAGCTGGTGTAGCTGCAGGAGTTTCAACATTGTTAGTGTCAATAATATCTCTATTTGCAGATGTTTTCTCTGTAATTAGTACAGAACTAGCTGCTAGAATTAACACTAATAATAAGGTTGAAAGAACCCAAGTACTCTTATCTAAAAAGTCACCAGTTTTCTTTACACCACCTAATTGTTGAGTTCCGCCGCCACCAAAACTTGATGAAAGACCGCCACCTTTAGGATTTTGAACCATTACTACTACGATGAGTAAAAAGGCTACAACTACGATTAATCCTAAGAAGAGATAAAATAATGTGCTCATTTATATATTGCTTTGTAAATTCTTAATTTCACGAATTCGGTCTGCAAAGAAACCACTTTTTTCTGGATGCTGCAAAACTAAAATCTCATAAGCTTGAATTGCTTTTGGATAGTTGTTTTGTGCGAGATACACTTGTGCTAGCGTTTCAGTCATGAGTTGATCTGCTGGGCGCTGTAAATCTGCAATATTTGTACTAGAAACTTTATCTTTTCTAGGTTTAATTTTTGGTTTTTCTGAAAGAAACTGGTCGATAATTGCCATTTTTTCAGCTCTTTCATCATCGATAACTGGTGGTGTATCGTCTTCCGTTTTCTCAATAGATACCCTTCTATCTATCGGTTTTAAAGTTGTTAATTTTAACCACTCTGTAAAACTATACGTTTCGTTTTGATCAAAGGTTATAGGTTCATTTATAATACTGGCAGGAGTAATAGGTCTTTCAAATAGATCTGTATCTAAAGTGTTGTTGAAGTTAACGTCACTATTGAGATTTTCTTCCTTTAATTGAACAGTTTCTACTTCTACAGAAATATCGTTTAAATAGTCTTGTTGCTTTTTTATTTGTTCGCTAATTCTATTCTGGATAAAAACTGGTGAGGTAATATAATCAAATAGAACACCTCTATCTGCAGTATGTGTAGCTGTGACTTGTAGTTCCTTATTATACAATGGACTACTTTCATTATGTAGTCCTTTAAGGTAAATACTGCGAACTGCCTGAAACCATGGGTATTTCTGAATGGTGCGTTCAAGTATCGACAAATCATCAACTGTCATGTCTTGAGGCGAACTTATCAGTTCATTCATACGTGAGTAATGTTCTACCATTGGGCAAGTGTGTCTGCAAAAATATCTTGAGTGATTTGATCAAAAATAATATCTAAGGCTGTGTCTAAAGCTGCTCCTTGAAGTTGTGTTGTTGCATCATAATCATAGAAAAAACTATATTTTTTTTCAAAACTGGCTTCGTCATCCTTAGTGTTAGTGAATCTCAAATTTACTTCTATAGTAACACGATTTTGCGCAGCCGTATTACTAGCAGTAGCTGTCATAGGAGCGATGTAAAATCGAGTGATTTCACCTTGATAAATGTAGTCACCGTTTTTATTTACTAGGTCTAAACTACTTTGATTTAAAATTAAATCTTGTAATTCAAGAGTAAACGTTCTCTCAATACCTGGTTCTACATATGCAGCTTGGTTTTGAAAAAAGTCAACCTGATAGGTTTTGATATTATCTGGAATAGAAACACCAGATAAACTGTAGCCAAAACCACATGATGTCACACCTAGAAGTAATAATAAACCGAATAAGAGTTTTAGATTTTTATAAATCATATTGTTTGATTTTACGATAAAGTGTGCGTTCAGAAATTCCTAAGTCATCAGCAGCGGCTTTACGTTTACCTTTATGACGCTCTAAAGATTTTTTTATTAACTCAATTTCTTTATCCATTAGAGACAAGGACTCTTCTTCTTGTATCTCTTGTGCAAAATCATATCGATCGTTTTGAGAGGCTGGTTCTACAAAGTTGGGCTGTGGTTGTGCTTCATATGAAGGTGTGTCTACTTGAGTAACTTCATAAGCTTGATCTATGACATCTTCATAATCATCACCTTTAGTCTCATCACCATAAATACGCTTTATTAAGCTCTTATTCTCCTCTTGAACGTCATTAATGTTGCCTTTTACCATTAACTCATTGGTTAATTTTTTAAGATCATTTAGGTCATTTTTCATGTCAAAAAGAACCTTGTATAGAATCTCTCGTTCATTTGCAAAATCGCTATCTGTCTTTTTACTTGATCCAATCACAGCAGGTAAATTTTTCCCTGCATCTGGTAAATAATTGCGTAAAACGGTTGCATTAATATTACGTTCTTTTTCAAGAACACTTATTTGTTCTGCAATGTTGCGCAGCTGTCTGATGTTACCGCTCCAGCGATAGCCTTCTAATAATGATATGGCGCTCTCATCTAATCTAAGAGTAGGCATTTTATATTTCATTGCAAAGTCTGATGCAAACTTGCGGAAAAGCAAATGTATGTCACCTTTTCTTTCTCTTAATGGCGGTAAATTAATATCTACGGTACTTAAACGATAAAAAAGATCTTCTCTAAATTTCCCTTTTTCTATGGCGTCTGTCATACGTACATTAGTCGCTGCTACAATACGTACATCAGTTTTTTGGGTAGTGGATGATCCAACTTTTAAGAATTCGCCGTTTTCAAGAACACGTAATAAACGGACTTGAGTAGGTAGTGGTAATTCACCAACTTCATCTAAAAAAATGGTTCCTCCATCAGCTACTTCAAAATAACCAGATCTGGTCGATGTTGCACCAGTAAAGGCTCCTTTTTCATGACCAAACAATTCTGAGTCGATAGTACCTTCAGGAATAGCTCCGCAGTTCACAGCAATGTACTTCCCATGTTTACGATGGGATTGAGCATGTATAATCTTAGGAATACTTTCCTTACCTACACCACTTTCTCCAGTGACTAATACAGAAATGTCAGTAGGAGCGACCTGTATTGCTTTTTCAATAGCACGATTAAATCCTGGATCATTTCCTATTAATTCAAAACGTTGTTTGATAGATTGAACACTTTCCATAATTACTTTGTATCAATAGTTAGTGGACCTTTCATATCTGAATAGCCTACAGCTTCACCTATTAAAGTGGCACTCGTACAATCCGTAATTTTTACGTTGACAAAATCTCCTACCTTGTAATTTTCCTTAGGAAATACTGCCACATAGTTTTGAGAATTACGACCAGCCCATTGAGAATCAGATTTTTTAGATTCTTTTTCAATTAAACACTCTACCGTTTTACCGATAAAGTATTGAGCTCTCTCAAGTCCAGTTCTTCTTTGAATAGCAATAATCTCATTTAATCGTCGGCTCTTTACATCTTCAGGAACATCATCTTCCATTTTACGAGCAGCCATAGTTCCTGGACGCTCAGAATATGCAAACATAAAACCATAATCATACTTTACATATTCCATAAGACTTAAGGTGTCTTGATGGTCTTCTTCTGTTTCTGTAGGGAAGCCTGTAATCATATCTTGAGAAACAGCACATTCAGGTATAATAGTATGTACTCGATCTATCAGCCTCATATATTCTTCACGAGTATGTAGGCGATTCATTTCTTTTAATATACGGTCACTTCCAGATTGTACCGGTAAATGAATGTAATTGCAAATATTCCTGTGATTTGCGATTGCGTGTAACACATCATCGCTAATATCTTGAGGATTGCTAGTCGCAAAACGTACTCTTAAATTAGGGAATGCTGTGGCAACTTGATTAAGTAATTGTGCAAAATCAACAGCGGTAGCCTGAGCCATGGGTGTTGCTTTAGCAAAATCTTTTTTTAATCCGCCACCATACCATAAGTAGGAGTCTACATTTTGACCTAATAAGGTAACCTCTTTAAATCCTTTTGAAGTTAAATCTGCAATTTCTTCTAAGATGCTTTGTGGATCTCTACTGCGCTCGCGGCCTCTTGTAAAAGGTACGACACAAAAAGTACACATATTATCACAGCCTCGAGTAATTGATACAAAGGCTGTAACACCATTAGTGTTTAATCTCACGGGAGCGATATCTCCATAAGTTTCTTCTTTAGAAAGAATAACATTAACAGCATCTCTACCTTCATCAATTTCTGCTACCAGATTAGGTAAGTCTTTGTAGGCATCAGGTCCTACAACCATGTCTACTATCTTTTCTTCTTCTAAGAATTTAGATTTTAAACGTTCTGCCATACAGCCTAGAACTCCTACTTTCATGTTAGGATTCTGTCGTTCTTTAACTCGGTTATATTTTTCCAGGCGTTTACGCACAGTCTGTTCTGCCTTATCTCTAATTGAGCAAGTGTTCACTAGGACTAGATCTGCTTCTTCTAATACATTGGTTGTATTAAATCCTTCCTTTGATAATATGGAAGCTACAATTTCAGAGTCAGAAAAATTCATCTGACATCCGTAACTTTCTATATATAATTTGCGACCATTCTTGCCATTTTCTTCTAGCTGTATAGTCGTTCCTTGTTTTTCTTCTTCTATAATCTTTTCCATCTGCTTTACCTCATTAATAAGCGTGCAAAGATACTAATTTTACTTGTTTTGTGACATATTGTCATATAAATGCTTTTTATTTTCTGCTTTCGCGAAAGCGTATACTCCATTATCTAATTGTTCATTTACCTTATTATTAATTTTAATTTTTATGCTGCTGTATGCCGTCTTTAATATATAACCTGCCGATAGTGAACGTATTGTGTATTTATTTAAATCTTTAATTAATTGGTAATTAGACTTTTGCAGGATTAAAAAAAAATACGCATACCTTTGCATTCCAAAAATTCAAATCTGAATGGCAAAGAATCTTGTAATAGTAGAGTCGCCGGCAAAGGCAAAAACCATAGAAAAATTCTTAGGTAAAGACTATAAAGTGGCGTCTAGTTTTGGTCATATTGCTGACCTTCCTGCAAAGGAACTAGGTGTAGATGTAGATGATGACTTTAATCCTAAATATATTGTTAGTTCAGATAAAAAGGATCTGGTTAAGAAGCTAAAGAAAATGGCTGCCGATTCTGAAATGGTGTGGCTAGCAAGTGATGAGGATCGAGAAGGAGAAGCTATTGCATGGCACCTTGCAGAGCAGTTAGATCTTAAAAAGGATAAAACAAAACGTATCGTTTTTAATGCCATTACAAAAAGCGCCATTCAAAAAGCAATAGAGAATCCACGTCAGATCGATTATGATCTGGTTAATGCTCAACAAGCACGTAGAATTCTTGATCGAATTGTAGGTTATGAAATCTCTCCTATATTATGGAGAAAAGTTAAAGGTGGAGCAAGTGCCGGTCGTGTTCAATCTGTAGCTGTACGATTAATTGTAGAGCGCGAGAATGAAATAATCAATTTTAAAAGTGATAACTTTTTTAGAATAGATGCAGATTTTACTACAAAAGATGGAAGTCTGTTAAAAGCAAAATTACCAGGGAATTTAAACTCACTTAAAGAGGCTCAAAATTTTCTTGCATTAAATAAAGGAGCTCAGTTTGAGGTTGCAGACTTAGTGAAAAAGCCTGCTTCTAAAAGTCCAGCGCCACCATTTACCACATCTACTTTACAGCAAGAAGCTTCTCGTAAGTTGTTTTTTAATGTAAGCCGTACAATGCAGCTTGCGCAGCGTTTGTATGAGGCTGGTTTAATAACCTACATGAGAACAGACTCTGTTAATTTAAGTAATGAAGCTAAAAAAGGTGCTCAAGCAGAAATTGAAAGTGCTTATGGTGCAAAGTTCCACAAGGAACGTAATTATAAAGGGAAATCTAAAGGAGCACAAGAGGCTCACGAAGCGATAAGACCTACAGATTTTGCTGTACATAGTGCAGGATTAGATAGGGATCAAACACGTCTTTATGATTTGATATGGAAACGTGCCATTGCTAGTCAGATGAGCGATGCAAAACTTGAACGTACTAATGTGTCAATAAGCGCAAACACGCACGATAAAAACTTTACAGCAAGTGGAGAAATCGTCAAGTTTGAAGGGTTTTTGAAGGTCTATTTGGAAAGTACTGATGATGAAGATCTTGAGCAGCAAGGATTGCTACCTGCATTATCAATAGGTCAAGATTTATTGAATAAAAAGATTACAGCCACAGAACGATTTACTAGGCCACCATATAGGTTTACTGAAGCTTCATTAGTAAAACAGTTAGAAGAATTAGGTATAGGTAGACCATCTACATATGCGCCTACCATAACAACGATACAGAATAGAAAATATATTGAAAAAGGAGCTTCTCTAGGTGAGGAGCGTGGATATGTGCAGTTAGTGCTATCTAATGATGATATTAAAGAAAATGAGCTGACTGAGAAAACTGGCTCTGATAAAGGTAAGTTAATACCTACTGACGTTGGTAGAGTAGTAAACGATTTTTTAGTAGAGCATTTCAGTAATGTGCTAGATTATAACTTTACAGCAAAGGTAGAAGAGTCATTTGATAATATCGCTGAAGGGAAAGAGGAGTGGACAGACATGATGAACCACTTTTATAAAGACTTTCATCCTACAGTAAAGGACGTTGCAGAAAATGCAGAGCGAGAAGTCGGCGAGCGCGTGCTGGGTACAGATCCTAAAACAGGTAAGCCTATCAGTGTGCGATTAGGGCGTTTTGGTGCGATGGCTCAGATAGGTACAGTAGAAGATGAAGAGAAACCACAATTTGCGAGTTTATTGCCATCACAGTCATTAAATACCATAACCTTAGAAGAGGTGATGGATTTGTTTAAGCTGCCTAGAACAGTTGGTGAATATAACGGCTTTCCAGTAGAGGTGAATCAAGGGCGTTTTGGTCCATATGTAAAATTCAATGAGAAAACGTTTGTGTCTCTTGAAGATGGAGATGACCCTATGACTCTTACTTTTGAAAGAGCTTCAGAGTTAATTCAACAAAAGGAAAAAGCAGATGCTCCTATATATATGTATGATGAGCAGCCAGTTACTAAAGGTGTAGGTCGTTTCGGGCCGTTTATTAAATGGTCTGGAATGTTTATATCTGTCAATAAAAAATATGATTTTGATAATCTTTCAAATGATGATATTGAACAATTAATTAAGGATAAGATCCAGAAAGAAAAGGATAAACTTATCGTTGATTGGGAAGAAGAAGGGATTAGAATTGAAAAAGCTCGATGGGGACGCCATAATATTATTAAAGGTAAAACCAAAGTTGAGTTGGCAAAAACGATTGATCCTCTTTCTATTACATTAGATAAGGCAAAAGAATTAATTGAGAAAAAGGCTCCTAAGAAAAAAGCTGCTGCAAAGAAAAAGACAGCGGCAAAAAAGAAGCCAGCAACAAAGAAAAAAACGACAAAGAAGTAATTTTCTATGGCATTTGAGTTTTTAAAACCGGTAAGTGATGAGGTGCAAGCGCATGCTATGTTACAACCGCAACATGCTATAGGGAATGTAATTAAAATTCATACGGCTCATACAGGTTTGCCTCAGTTAACAGGAGTGCAAATGGTGTTGGTAGGTGTGTTAGAGAATCGCCGTGATGAAAATGCCTTGCTGCAAATTAAGAACGTAGACCAAGCTAGGAAACAATTCTATGAGCTTTATCCAGGTAACTGGGCACTCGATATTGTGGACATGGGCGATATATATCCCGGCGACAGTGTAGAGGATACATATTATGTTTTACAGCAATTAACTACAGCGTTTTTAAAAAAGGATATTATTCCAATATATTTAGGTGGTAGTCAGGACTTGATGTATCCTATATATAGAGCATTTGACGAGATTAAATACATGATTAATGTCGTTAATGTAGATTGTAGGTTTGATATTGGAGATATTGAGATGCCTATTAGCTCAAGAAGTTATGTAGGTAAAATGGTGGCAGATCAGCCTTATAACCTTTTTAACTATAGTAATCTTGGGTTCCAGACCTATTTTAATAGTCAGGATGAAATAGAGCTTTTAGAGCGCATGTATTTTGACGCAACTCGATTAGGTGTTCTAGATGATGATATGAGGCTAGCAGAGCCGGTAATGCGTGATGCAGATGTAGTAGGCATTGATATGGCTGTTGTAAAAGCCGGCGATACCGCTTTCGCGAAAGCGAATCCAAACGGTCTCAGTGGGAAGCAAATTTGTAGTTTATCGAGATATGCAGGTATAAGTGATCGAACTCAAGTTTTTGGCATTTTTGAAATTCCAAATGATGCGAGTGTAACAGGTTCACAACTCATTGCAGAAATGATATGGTACTTTATAGAAGGCTATAATTATAGAGCAGGTGAACATCCGATTGATGTAGGAAATGAATGTTTAAAGTATCGCGTACCGATTGAGGATGAGGTATTAACCTTCTATAAATCTAATAAAACTGGGAGATGGTGGATTGAATTGCCATTTCTTTCAAATGTTAATAATAAACTAAAACAACAGACGTTATTACCTTGTACTCGTAAAGATTATGAACTGGCATGTGATCAAAATTTGCCAGAAAGATGGTTAAAAGCGAGAAGAAAGAATGAAGTATAGCGTATTAATACGTAATTTGTCAAACTAAATTTATTTGGTAAAAAAAAGTTGCCAGATATATATATTTTAGATAGGTTTACGGCCTTAATTCATAAAGAAAACATAAAACACCCTTATGAAAAAGTTATTTGTCCTAGCAGCAGTGGTTGCTTTTCTAGCAAGTTGTGGTCGAGGAGACCGCGGAATGGTGGTTGGAGCTAAAGGAAAAGCATGGCATCCTGAAAAGCCTTACGGTATGACATTAGTACCAGGTGGAGCGTTTATCATGGGTAAGAGTGATGATGATTTTGCCGCTACTAATAATGCGCCTACTAAAACCGTTACAGTTCCATCATTTTATATGGATGAAACAGAAATTACTAATGCTGAGTATCGTCAGTTTGTGTATTGGGTTAGAGATTCTATCTTTAGAACTCGCCTAGCGATTATGGCAGACGATAATGGTTCTACTCCTGGTGATGATGGTATAGGTGAGTTTGCATTTTTAGATGCAGATGAAAGTACTGAGCTGACTCCGTGGGAACAGTATTATCAAGATAATTATGCTGGTATGGGAGAAACTGGTTATGAAGGTCGTAAGTTGAACCACGATGTGGATTTAATTTGGGATACAGAAGATATACCAGATGAGTTCTATGCTGAGGTTTATGATTCTATGTACATTCCTTTTGAAGAAATGTATAATGGCCAACGTACACTAGATGTCAAAAAATTAGTTTTTACATATTCAGAAATGGATATTCAAAAAGCTGCTCGTAATCCTAAAGATAAAAGAAGTAAGTACATTACTCAAACACCTGTAGAGATCTATCCAGATACTACGGTTTGGATTCGTGATTTTAATTATTCTTATAATGAGCCGATGCATAACGATTATTTCTGGCATGAAGCTTATAGTGATTATCCAGTAGTAGGTGTTAACTGGAAGCAAGCAAAGGCATTCTGTCAGTGGAGAACTTTATATCACAACGCTTTTAGAAAAGAGCGTGGTCGTCATAATGTAAACGCATACCGTCTTCCTACTGAAGCAGAATGGGAATATGCTGCTCGTGGAGGTCTAGAAGGTGCTACTTATCCATGGGGTGGACCTTATGCGAAAAATGATAGAGGCTGTTTCTTAGCTAACTTTAAGCCACTACGTGGGGACTATGCAGCAGATCAAGCTTTGTATACCGTTGAAGCGCGTTCTTATGAACCTAATGAATATAACTTATTCAACATGTCAGGTAATGTTGCAGAATGGGTGAATTCTTCTTATGATGCAGGTTCTTATGAGTTTATGTCTTCTATGAGTCCAGTTGTGAATGATGAGAACAACATGCGTAAAGGTGTGCGAGGTGGATCTTGGAAAGATATTTCTTATTTCTTGCAAGTAGGAACTCGTGATTATGAATATGCAGATTCAGCAAGGAGCTATATTGGTTTCCGTACTGTACAATCTTATATGGGAACTGACGTTACTCTTAACGCAGCTACCAACTAAAATAAAATTTAACTACTAACTTAACTAAACCCTTATTAAAATGGCACAGTCTAAAACAACAAAGAAATTATTTAACATGGCTTACGGTATCGGAGCCTCAGTAGTAATCATTGGAGCATTATTTAAAATTCTTCACTGGGAACTAGATTTAGGATTTACTAAATTAACTGGTGGAACTTTACTAGCTATAGGATTGATTACAGAAGCATTAATTTTCTTTATATCTGCATTTGAGCCGGTGGAAGACGATCTTGATTGGTCTTTAGTTTACCCTGAATTATCTGGTGGTCAGACAGTAGCTAAGAAAGGAAAAAAGGAAGAGCCTCAAGACGCACAAGGATTGCTTTCTAAGAAATTAGATGAAATGCTTAAGGAAGCTAAACTTGATGGTGAATTAATGTCTAGTTTAGGAAACAGTATCCGTTCTTTTGAAGGAGCTGCAAAAGGTATCGCTCCTACAGCTGAAGCAATGTCTTCAACTAAAAAATATTCTGAAGAAATGGCTCTTGCTGCAGCGCAAATGGAATCATTAAACAGTCTTTATAAGGTACAAGTAGAAAGTTCTACACGTCAGGCTCAAGCTAATGAGGCAATTGCTGAAAATGCAACAAAACTTCAAGAGCAAATGGCAGGTCTTACCAACAACTTGTCTTCTCTTAATGGCGTTTATGGGAACATGTTAGGTGCAATGAAAGGATAATTAGCAATAATTATTATAAAACTATTAATAACAGCTAATTAGAATATTATGGCAGGAGGAAAACAGTCCCCAAGGCAGAAGATGATTAACCTGATGTACCTTGTATTTATTGCAATGCTTGCATTAAATATGAGTAAAGAGGTTCTTCAAGCTTTTGGTCTTATCGAGGAAAATTTAAGTTCAAGTAATACTGCACTAGCTGCAGTGAATTCAAATTCATTAATTGACTTGAACCAGAAAGCAAAAGAAAAGCCAGCTCAGTATCAAGCTGCAGCTGATCGTGCTCAACAAGTATCTAAGTTAAGTAATGATTATAATGCCTATTTAGAAGGTATTAAGGAAATGCTGACTTCAACTATTGAGCCTGGATCTGAGAAGGATTATCAAGTACAGGATAAAACCGATATTCTTGATAATGCATTCTTTCAAGGAGATAAACTTAGTGAAGCTGGTGAAGAGTTCAAGACTAAAATGACTAGCTACAAAGCAGACATGATCAGTGCACTAGGTGAAGGTTATGACGATGTTAAAGCTGAACTGAATAAGAAATTCAGTACTGGTGATGTAAAAGATCGTGAAAATATTGACCGTGAATACATGGAATATAATTACAAAGGTTATCCTTTAATTGCATCTAAGACTAAATTAACGTTATTACAAAATGAGATTCGTAATATCGAATCTGATGTAATGGGACAATTAGTACAAGGTGAGCTAATAAAGATTGCTTCTATGAATAACTATAAGTCTATAGTTAATCTAGATAAAACAGCTTTCTTTAATGGTGAAACAGTTACAGGTACAGTAGTATTAGGTCGTTATGATGATACAACTGTTCCAAACAAAGTTGTAATCAATGGTCAAGAAATTGCTCAAGCTGATATTGTCAATGGTCAAATACCATTAAAGTTAGGTTCAGGAAGTGTAGGTGAAAAGAAAATCACTGGTTATATGGAATTTGTTGAAAACGATTCTATAATTAAGATTGATATTGAATCAGAATATGCAGTAATTCCAAAACCAAATTCTGCAACTATTTCTGCAGATAAGATGAATGTTGTTTATCGTGGAGTTGACAATCCAATGACAGTTACTTTTGCTGGTGTTCCTAGTAATAAAGTTAATGCATCTGCACCTGGTTTAACTAGAAGTGGAAGTGGTTATATTATGAAGCCTACATCTGGTAAGGAAGTTAAGATTACTGTAACTGGTGAATTGCCAAGTGGAGAAAGAGTTTCTGACTCTGGTACTTTCCGTATCAAGGATCTTCCAAGACCTATCGGTACCATTAGTAGAGAATACATTGATGTTAAGAAGAACAGATCTAACCTTGCAGTTTCTACTGTTGGAGCTACATTTGGTGATGATTTTGACTTTGAATTAACACCACGTGTAACAGAATTTTTATTTAAGGTTCCTGGTGCACCTTCTGTAAAAGTTTCTGGAACTAAATTAAATAGTGCTGCTCAAGGTAACTTAAGAAAAGCACGTAAAGGAGATATCGTACAGTTTGCTGGTATCAAAGCGACTGTTCCAGGAGTAAAGCTTAAAACAGTTACTCCAGTAGCGGTAGAGTTATTAGATTAATTATTGAAAAAAAGAGATATGAATAAGTTATTTGTTTTTGTATTGGGATTAATGTTGACTTCGTCTGCATTTGCTCAAAACAATATACTTAATGCAAAGGATCCTAATGAGATAGGTAAGAAAACCGCTTCTCAAACGGAAAACGATAATGATACACCTTTACCTTATGGTTTCATTGGTGATCGTGACGTGCTTTGGTCTAGAACTACTTGGGAAAAGATTGATCTAGATGAAAGAGTAAACTTTCCATTATACTATCCTATTGATACCAATTATGTAGGTAAAGAGCGTCGTGCTTTATTTCACGTGATCGCAGCAGCTGCAAGAAATGGAGAAATAGATCTTTATTCTGACTCTTACTTCAATGAGAAAAGAGAATTTGCTGATATTGAAACTTCACTTTCTAGAGTAGATACATCTGACTACGGTATTGAACAGTTTAATGCTGAAGGTCGTGTAGATGCAGAGTATATTACTAAAACTTCTATCGGTGCAGATAATGTTTCTGCATATAATGTAAGAGGTTTATGGTACTTAGATACTCGTCAAGGCGAAATGAGATATCGTATTTTAGGTATAGCTCCGGTTACTCCAGATGTTAACTTTATGGATGACCCAAAAGGAATCGAATTGTTCTGGATTTATTATCCAGATGTTCGCGAGCTATTACACAATGCAAAGGCATTTAATACTCTTAATTCTGCTAAACCTATATCTTTTGATCACATTTTAAATTCAAGAAGATTCAGTGGTGTTATTTATAAAATGGATAACGTGCATGGTGATCGTAAAATTGAGGCTTATATAGCAGACAATTCTATGATGCAATTATTAGAATCTGAACGTTTAAAAGATATCGTTAGAAACAAAGAAATAGATATGTGGAACTATTAAGTTCTTGTCTTTTTTAAATATTTAAACGCCTTGCTTAGCAAGGCGTTTTTTTATTCAATAGATTTATTAAGGTAGTACATTTGTAGAATGAAAGATATTATTATAGTTGGTAGTGGAATAGCAGCCTGCTCTCTAGCATGGCAATTGCATTTTCAAGGTAAGTCGTTTGTCATAATTACGGACCTTAAAAAAGGAAGTAGTGCGGTTGCTGCAGGAGTTTATAATCCTATGGTTTTGAAAAGATTTACTGCTGTCTGGAATGCAGATATTCAACTAACCGATTTAAATAATTTATTTGATGATATTTTGAAAAGCACTTCTGTCGAGCTTCGCACACCTATCACAGTAGCTCGCCGATTCCATGATAATAAAGAATCGCAAACATGGGTTAAAAAGTCTGCTAGAGATGATTTAAATCAGTTTATGAATCCAGCTTTAGAATCAATGCTTATTGAAGGTATTGATGCACCAGACGGTTATGGCCTGGTTAATGGAACTGGCTGGGTGGATACCGTTCAGTTTATGACAACCACGATTTCTTACTTTAAATCTCTAGGATCAGTGTTAGTTGATACATTCGACTATAACCAGTTAGACCTATCAACTGATGCTCTTAGATATAAGGATATCACAGCTACAAATATCATTTTTGCCGAAGGTTATCGCATTCTTGGTAATCCATATTTTAAAGATTTACCTATTCAAGGCAATAAAGGTGAAGTTCTACTTATCAAGATTCCTGGTTTGGTTATAAGCCATATTATAAAATCATCAGTATTCCTAATGCCTTATAAAGATGATTTGTTTTGGGTAGGAGCTACTTATGATAGGGAAGACTTAGAAGATATAGCAACTATGGCAGGAAAGGATTTTTTAACCTCAAGATTGGAACGTTTTATGAAATTGCCTTACGAGATCATCGAGCATAAGCATGGTATACGGCCTACAACTATTGATAGGCGTCCCTTTGTAGGTCATCATCCACAACATAAAAATGTTTGGATATTTAATGGAATGGGAAGTAGAGCAGTACTTATTGCGCCGTGGGCATCCTTACAATTAATAAATTGTATGTTCAAAAATCAACCTATTCATAAGGAGATAGATATCAAACGATTTGTGTAATGTAAGACCCTAGTTAGTCTTAGCTTTTGCCTTATCGTAGTCCATAAATATATTAATCCAGATGTTTCTAGATATACGTATCACAATAGGTAGACTGAATATTGAGATAAATGAGATGACTAAAAATATGTTCCACCTCGATAGATTTAGTAGGAAATAGCAAATTACAAATGCAGCCATTGCAATGGCTATACCTACACCATAACTCACATACATAGATCCATAGAAGAAACTAGGTTCTATCTTGTATTTAGTATCACAATGTGAGCATCGCTCATGCATTTCTTGCGTTTTATTGGGATTATACAAATTCGAACTCGTGTACATGGATTCATTTTGACATACTGGGCATGTTCCTGTGAAAATACTGTATAATTTTGTCCCTTTTAGCATAAGAAAGCTTTAGTGTTTATACGCAGTTACGCATCTTTGCAAAGATACAAAAACCACTATGCTCAATATTCACGATTTACATGTTAGTTTTGGCGGCGAGCCACTTTTTGAAGAAATTACTTTTAGACTTAATGGTGGGAATCGTGTAGGTTTAATAGGTAAAAATGGTGCTGGTAAATCTACTTTATTAAAAGTCATCGCTGGTGATATTGAGTATGATCAAGGTCAACTTGCCATGGAAAAAGGTACGAGCATTGGTTTCTTACGACAGGATATTGATTTTGAGAAAGGACGTACCGTTCTAGAAGAAGCTTATACCGCTTTCGCGAAAGCGAGAGAAATAGAAGCAGAGCTGGATCAAATAAATATTCAATTAGCTGAAAGAACTGATTATGAATCTGATTCTTACTCAAAGCTTATTGAGGACATGAGTACATTAACTCATGAATATGAGATTATAGGAGGATACCAATACAAAGGAGAAACAGAAAAGATCTTAAAGGGATTAGCTTTTAAGCCAGAGCAGTTTGGGATGCTTACTGATGAGCTATCTGGTGGATGGCGCATGCGTATTGAGCTTGCAAAACTCTTATTAGAGAACCACGACATCTTATTACTCGATGAGCCTACAAACCACTTAGATATCGATTCTATTTTATGGTTAGAGCAATTCTTACAGACATATCCTGGAGCTGTTGTTATTGTAAGTCACGATAAAATGTTTTTGGATAATGTGACTAATCGTACCATAGAAATTAGTTTAGGTCGTATATATGATTACCCAAAACCATATACACAGTTTCTAGCATTAAGAGCAGAGATGCGCGAGCAACAAGAGGCAACCTTTAAAAATCAGCAAAAAGAGATTGAACGTACTGAGAAGCTTATTCAAAAATTTAAAGCTAAAGCAAGTAAGGCTACCATGGCTCAATCACTGGTTAAAAAGTTGAATCGCATGGATGTGGTGGAGATTGAACAAACCGATAACGCTGCGATGAATATCAACTTTGCAAAATCTATACAGCCTGGTAAAGTGGTTTTAGAAATTGATAAGGTAAGCAAGTCTTACGGTGAGAAAAAAGTACTGAGCGAGGTCGATTTAATGATAGAACGTGGTTCTCGAGTAGCTTTTGTAGGGCAAAATGGAATGGGGAAATCTACTCTAGCTAAAATTATTGTAGGTGATATAAACGATTCCACAGGAACGGTTAACTTAGGTCATAATGTACAGTTAGGGTACTTTGCACAGAATCAAGCAGAATATTTAGATGGTGAAAAAACGGTCTTGGATATAATGATAGATGCTGCTGACGATAGTAACCGTGTTAAGGTACGTGATATGTTAGGTTCTTTCTTATTTCGTGGTGATGAGGCAGAAAAAAAGGTAAAAGTATTAAGTGGTGGTGAACGCAATCGATTAGCGCTTTGTAAATTGCTATTGCAGCCATTTAATGTGTTGATCATGGATGAGCCTACTAACCACCTAGATATACAATCTAAAAATGTTTTAAAGGCAGCTCTACTTAAATTTGATGGAACACTTATCGTTGTGTCACACGATAGAGAATTTTTGCAAGGCCTTACCGATGTTGTTTATGAATTCCGTGATCATAAATTAAACTTGCATTTAGGTGATATAGACTATTACCTTCAACAACGCAAGGCTCAAGATATGCGAGAGATAGAAAAAGTTACTGAGGCTAAAGTTGATCCGCTTTCGCGAAAGCAAGAAACAGAAAAGAAGCAGCTTTCTTATGAAGATCAAAAGAAGCAAAAGTCATTAAATAATAGACTTTCCAAAGCAGAAGCCGAAATCAATAACTTAGAGCGAGAAATTAAAAAATTAGATCAAGAGCTAGCAGCTAATTATGATGAGCTGGCTGCAAAACCAGGGTTTTTTGATGCTTACCAAGCAAAGAAGAAAGCATTAGACGAATGGATGACAAAATGGGAAGATGTCTCTGAGCAGCTAGATAAATTCTAAAGACCTTTAAGGAAATTTTAACCTCTTGAGTTTAGACCTTGAGTAGTTTTACAAGTCTAAGTAGCAACTAAAACTATTCTATGCGCAAAATTATACTAGGCATACTTGCATTGCTCATTATTGGCGGAGCAATTTATGCATCAAAAGTCATTGTTGATAGTAAAACAGCACCTAAGCCTCGAGTGAAAAAAGAGGTCAAAATTATTACCACCGATACTATTACAAATTCTACCGTATCGATAGTAATACCAGCAAATGGAAATTTACAGGCAAAACGTCGCGTTGAACTGTTTGCAGAGGTAACAGGTGTTTTTAAGCCTACTGGTATTTTGTTTAAAACAGGTCAAGAGTATCGTGCTGGTCAAAATATGATCATCATAGAGAATTCAGAATTCTATGCACAGGTACAAAGTTCACGTAGTAATCTTAATAATCAGATTACGGCTATAATGCCGGACTTAAGGTTAGATTATCCATCATCATATGCGCAATGGCAGTCTTATCTCGATTCATGGGATATGAATGCAACTACACCAGCGTTACCGCAGCCAGTTGATGATAAAGAAAAATACTTCATTACTGGCCGCAATATTTATACTACTTATTACAACATCAAGAATCTTGAAAGCAGATTAGGAAAGTATAGAATTAGGGCTCCTTTTAACGGTGTTCTCACAGAAGCAATGGTTACTGAAGGTACTTTGATAAGAAGTGGTCAGCAATTAGGTGAGTTCATTCAAACAGGTACTTATGAACTTCAAGTAGCTATAAGTTCTGAGTTTGCAGGTTTCTTAAAAGTAGGTGAGTCTGTAGAACTTAAAAATATTTCTGATGCTTCAACTTATACAGGAACCGTTTCTCGTATAAATGGAAAGGTTGATCAGGCTTCTCAAACGATAACAACCGTAATAGAAGTTAAAGATGAGAATCTAAAAGAAGGTATGTATTTAACGGCAAATCTAGACGCTCAGGAAATAGATAATGCTATAGAGATAAATAGAAGTCTATTGCAAAATGAAAACCAATTGTTTGCTGTTAAGGATGGAAAGTTAATATTAGAAACGATACAACCGGTTCACTTTTCTGATAAAAAAGTAGTGGTTAAAGGTTTAGAAAATGGTACAGTAATCATTGCTCAATCTGTTCCTGGTGCTTATGAAGGTATGATTGTGAAAACAGAAGAGCAAGCGGCACAAGAAAAAGCAAATCAGAATTCAACAGAATCACCAGCCCTTAATTAATTAGCATGAGAAAAGTTATAGCTTACTTTATTAAGCATAGTGTCGCCGTTAATGTAGTGGTGGTTGGATTTGTGATTTTCGGAATTTTTGGAATGCTATCTCTTAAATCTTCCTTTTTTCCACTTACGGACTCTAAAATTATTAATATAACGGCTACTTATCCTGGCGCATCTCCTCAAGAAATTGAGGAAGGAGTGGTCTTAAAAATTGAAGATAACCTTAAAGGAATTGAAGGGATAGATCGTGTAACATCTGCGTCTAAAGAGAACGCAGGCTCGATAACAGTTGAAATTCTTAAAGGATACAATATTGACTTCATGCTTCTTGAGGTGAAGAATGCAGTGGATCGTGTTTCCTCCTTTCCTGTGGGAATGGAACCATTAGTCGTTTCTAAGCAAGAACAATCCAGACCTACTATTTCATTTGCTTTAAGTGGTGATAACGTACCGTTAATTACCTTAAAACAACTCGCTAGAGATATTGAAAATGACCTACGTGGTATTGACGGGATTTCACAAATTGCAATATCGGGTTATCCTGATGAGGAGATTGAAATAGCAGTTAATGAGAACACCTTGTTAGGTTATGATATCAGTTTTGAAGAGATATCAAACGCTGTAGCTAGTTCAAACATTCTTACTACTGGTGGAAATATAAAAACGGACCGAGAAGAATATTTGATAAGAGCAAATAGTAGATCATATTATGGTAATGAGTTAAGTTACATTCCAGTTAAAACGCTGGCAGATGGTACAAGCGTGCTGTTAAAAGATGTTGCTGTTATAAGAGATCGTTTTTCAGAAACTCCTAATGCTACTTATTATGATAATAAGCTTGCGGTTAATATTACCGTAACAAGTACTAATTCTGAAGATTTAATTGACGCGGCAGATAAGGTGAAGCTTTATATTGAAGATTATAATCAGCGTTTTACAAATGTTCAATTAGATATCGTAAGAGATTTGTCAGTTACTTTAAATCAACGAACAGCATTATTAACAGAGAATGCAATCGTTGGAATGTTGCTAGTATTAATTTTTCTTTCTGTTTTTCTCAACACACGGTTGGCTTTCTGGGTAGCTTTTGGACTGCCTATCGCGTTTTTAGGAATGTTCATTTTTGCAGGTCAATTTGATGTTACCATAAATGTATTATCCTTATTTGGGATGATCATTGTTATTGGAATTTTAGTGGATGATGGAATTGTGATAGCAGAGAATATTTATCAGCATTATGAAGATGGTAAATCACCAGTACAGGCCGCTATTGATGGAACGATGGAAGTGATTCCTCCCATTTTAAGTGCTATTATAACAACCTTGCTAGCATTTTCAACTTTCCTATTTTTAGAAGGTAGAATTGGAGATATCTTTGGTGAGGTTTCAGTTATTGTAATCTTAACTTTATTAGTTTCTTTAGTTGAAGCACTTATTATACTGCCAGCTCACCTTGCTCATTCAAAAGCATTACAACCTAGAAACGATCAACCTAAAAAGGGTCTAGCTAGAGTTTTTCAAAAAATGCGTGTTGTTAATGATTATGGCGATAAAGCGATGAACTGGATGCGTGATAAATTGTACGCTCCAGTGCTACGCTTTTCACTAGCCAATAAATTTTTCACTTTTGCTCTTTTTATTGCAGCACTTGTTCTAACATTTGGCTCAATGAATGGAGGAATTATTAAAACAGCATTTTTCCCTAGAATTTCAAGTGATCAAGTTAGTATCAATCTTTCTATGCCTAATGGTACTTCAGAGTTTATAACAGACTCCATCATTAATTCTATAGAAAAAAAGGCATTAATAGTTAATGAACAATTAACTGAAGAATACTTAAAAGGTGATGAATATGGGGATTCTATAATGCTTTTTGAAAATATTATAAAATCACAAACATCTTCATCTGCAGCAAGTCTGTCTATTAATTTATTGCCTGGAGAAAGTAGGCCAGAAACCGTGAATTCTGAAATTGTATCTAATAGATTGAGAGAATTAGTTGGAGAAATTCCTGGCGCAGAGACCTTAACTTTTGGGTCTGGTGGTAACTTTGGTGGTAGTCCAGTTGCTGTATCTCTACTCAGTAACGATATTAATGAACTTAAAGCAGCTACTGCAGAGTTTAAAGAGATTTTAAGTAATAATCCGTTACTTAAAGATATTGAGGATAATGATCCAGCAGGTATTAAAGAAATAAACCTAGAACTTAAAGAAACAGCGTACTCACTAGGTCTTACAACCAGAACAGTAATGGCTCAAGTAAGGTCTGCATTCTTTGGAACAGAGGCACAACGTTTTCAACGTGGTCAGGATGAGATAAGAGTTTGGGTACGTTATGACCGTGATAATCGTAATAGTATTAAAGATCTTGATGAATTTAGAGTATTAACTCCATCAGGTGATCGAGTGCCGTTAAGAGATATAGCCAGCTACACAATCGAACGTGGTGATGTGGTGATCAATCACTTAGAAGGTAGAAGAGAAGTGCTTATCAGTGCAGATCTTAAAGATCCTTCAGGCAGTGCTACAGATATTCTTGCAAATATTAAATCTGAAATTATTCCAGATCTTCAAAAAAAGTATCCTACCATCTCACCTAATTATTTAAGCGGACAGGCACGCGAGGCCGATAAGTTTTCACAAAGTGCTGCTGTTGCAGGACCTATTATCTTATTGCTTATTTATTTTGTAATAGCCTTTACATTCCGCAGTTGGTTGCAGCCTATTATGCTCATATTATTAATCCCATTTAGTTTTGTGGCAGTAGGTTGGGGACACTGGATACATGGTTTCCCAGTTAACATCTTGTCTCTTTTAGGTATTATCGCTTTAATAGGTATAATGGTTAACGATGGGCTCGTCCTCATTGGTAAATTCAACTCTTTGCTTAAAGAAGGATTAGGGTTTGATGAAGCGCTATTTGAAGCTGGAAAGAGCCGTTTTAGAGCTATTTTCTTAACCTCTATTACAACTATCGCAGGATTAGCACCACTGTTACTCGAGAAAAGTAGGCAAGCACAATTTTTAAAGCCTATGGCAATATCCATCTCTTATGGCATAGGTATGGCCACTGTGTTAACATTACTTATGCTACCATTGTTCCTTAGTTTTGGAAATAATGGAAAAGCGGCTATCTACTGGTTGCGTACCGGTAAAAAAGCAACAAAAAGAGACCTAACAAGTGTGGCAAAAGAACTAGAAGAACAAAAGCATAATGATGAAGCATAAAATTTTATATGGCCTAATTGCTTTGGTGTATTTCGCTTTCGCGAAAGCGTATGCACAGCAACCAGATGCCTCTTTATTGACTCGTGAGCAGGCTGTAGAGCTTATGCTAGCAAATAATTACGATATACAGATCGCAAAAAACTCTGAGCTTATAGCCGAAAATAATACAAGTGTACTCAATTCTGGGTATTTACCAAGCTTACAGGGAACTGCAGGAGCCTCTATCGATGAGGATGATTCTAAAACCGATTTTAATGGTGCCCTAGATGATAATGGTGTGCCTCGTACAGATATTGAGATTAATAATGCGCAAACTACACAGTATAATGCAGGCTTATCATTAAGCTATACACTATTTGACGGATTGGGTAGATTGTACAATTATAAAAGACTGAAAGAACAATATCAACTGAGTCAATTACAGGTAAAATCTACGATAGAAACGACCACTGTCCAATTAATGAGTGTTTACTTAGAAATAGCACGACTTACAGAAAATGAGAAAATTTTTCAAGAAAACTTACAGATTTCTAAACAACGCGAGCAGCGCGCACAGTATCAATTTGATTTTGGACAGGTTAATAAATTAGAGGTCTTAAATGCACGAGTTGACATTAATGCAGATAGTATTAATCTACTAAACGCAAGACAGCAATTGCGCAACACAAAACGTGATTTAAACTTATTATTAAATCGTGATCTTAATGAGTCTTATGCAGTGGATACAACTGTGACCTTTCAAAATATCTTAATGATTGATAGTTATTTAGAAAAAGTAGAGCAGAATAATATAAGATTATTACAAGCAGAAAGTACATTGCAAATCAGTGATTATGATATAAAAACCACAAAAGCACTTCTACTGCCGCGCATAGGTTTAAGTGGTTCTTATGGTTGGAATCAATCAGAAAATCCAGCCACGGCCTTTTTCCCGTCAACCACTAGAACTAGTGGAAATATTGCAGTCGGTGCAAATCTAACATGGGATATTTTTGACGGTGGAAGTACTATCAATAATTTGCGTAATGCCAAAATCGCTTATAAGAATGAAGCATTGTTTAAAAGTCAACTAGAACAAGAAGTGGCGCGCGATATCGCAAATGCAAAAGGTGATTATGAAAATGCACTTGCGATTTATAGGATGCAAGAACAAAATGTACTGACTAATGATGATAATTTTAATCGTACCCAAGAACAATTTAAAATAGGGCAAGTAAGTAGTGTTGAATTTAGGCAAGCCCAACTTAATTTACTGGATGCGGTGACTATTAAAAACTTAGCAAAGTATGATGCAAAGCTTGCTGAATATCAATTACTACAACTAGTAGGTCAAATTTTAAACACGCCTTTATGATAGAACACTTTTTCATGTGTCCACATTGCTGGCAAGAGATATCTATGTTATTAGATCCTGCATACAGCCAGACATATGTAGAAGATTGTGAAGTATGTTGCAATCCCATAGAATTGCATGTAGATTTTGAAGAAGGAACGCTAATTTCATTTGATACTAAAAAATTAGGGCAATAAAAAAAGCGGTTAAAAACCGCTTTTTTTATCGTTTCACCAATTAATTATAGGTTGTGATCATCTGCAATATCTTCTAATCGTTTAATGGTGTTTACAGTAGATTGAATTTCGTCTTTCTGTGCTTCTAGGATAGAGACTACTGTAGGAGGTAGCTCAGATTTGTGTTCCAACACTGCGTTGTACTCTTCAATTGCTTTTTTTTCTCCAGTGATACATTCTTCGAGTACAGCTTCGTCTTTGTTGATACTAAGAGCTGCCTTTAAATTCATCCATCCTCTATGCATATCACCTTTAAAACTTCCGTCTAACTCTGGATTTTGATTCATATCCTTTAGTTCACTAGTTAGTGCCGCTGCATAACGTGTTCTTCTAGCTCCTTGCTCTGCAAACCATCTTTTAAGTTGTACATGCTCAGAAATTTCTGCCGCATTTGCGTATCCGCGTTGCGCATCATATGTTTTTTCTAGTAAATCATTTAAATATTTCTCTGTTTGAACTGTAGTTTTCATATTGATTTTTTTATTTAAGATACACTACTAGAGTGGCTTAACTTCTTAATTTAGCCTCAATTGAGAAGAGCTTAACATGATTTATAAATATCTTAAGATTTCTACTTGTGAGAACTCTAAATTAGATGTATATTTGCCATCCATAAAAACGGATAGTTTGTCGAGCTTATTACTCGAAGGTTGAGAGCCAAGAACAACGAAACGTAATATCGCGGGATAGAGCAGTAGGTAGCTCGTCGGGCTCATAACCCGAAGGTCACTGGTTCGAGTCCAGTTCCCGCTACTAAGTAAAAGCCGATTCATTTGAATCGGCTTTTTTGTTTCTTTAAAACTACCTTTGCCTTATTAAAACTATTGCAATGGATATTACTCTTACAGAATTTATAGGCTATGCAGCGAGTGCTGTATTGTTATTTTCTTTTACTCGTAAAGACTTAAGAAAACTTCGCTGGTTTAATTCCTTGGGTTGTCTACTTTTTGTGATTTATGGTTTTATGTTAGATAGTGTGCCAGTTTTAATTACAAACCTCGCCATCATTGCTATCAACGCTTATTACTTGTTTTTTAAAAAAGTAGATGTTTCTGCTTCAGATAATTCGTAAAACATTTTAGTTTTTACATAATGCTTTCGCGAAAGCGTAATCGAAAAAGATTATCGTATTCTAATTTCTTAACTATAGATAATAAGAGATTTGATTAACTTCATGGCCTTAAATCAAGAACCATGAATATCAGATTTTTTGCGACTTTATGTATGGTCGCGTTTTTACTATCCTGTAAAAACGACAAGATAGTTACTCAAGATAATGATGAGGTAACACTAGATGTTGCGTTTGAAAAAATGACGCTGGATAACGGTCTTACGGTAATTTTACATCAAGATCACTCTGATCCTGTAGCTGCTGTAGCGCTTACTGTACACGTAGGTAGCGCGAGAGAAAAAGAAGGTCGTACAGGATTTGCACACCTTTTTGAACATTTATTATTCTTAGAATCTGAAAACCTAGGTAAAGGTGGACTAGATGCAATGAGTGCTCGTATAGGTGGCTCTGGAGCAAATGGATCTACGAGTCGAGATCGTACAAACTATTATCAAACTGTGCCTAAGGATGCACTTGAAAAAATGATCTGGGCCGAGGCTGATAAACTAGGGTGGTTTGTCAACACAGTTACTGATCCTGTTCTTGCTAAGGAGAAACAAGTGGTTAAAAATGAAAAAAGACAAAGCGTAGACAACAGACCGTATGGTCATGTACGCTATGTAGTAGGTAAAAATTTGTATCCCAAAGATCACCCTTATAACTGGCAAGTAATAGGCTCTTTAGAAGACTTGCAAAATGCTACATTAGATGACGTGAAAGAATTTTATCGTCGTTGGTATACACCTAATAATACCGTATTAACGATTGCAGGTGATTTTGATATGGAACAAACTAAAGCATGGGTACATAAATATTTTGATGAAATCCCTGCAGGAGAAGAAGTGTCTCCATTAGCAAAACGACCAGTAACTATTGACGCGACAAAAAAATTGTATTATGAAGACAACTTTGCTCGCGTTCCTCAATTAACATACACTTGGCCTACAGTTGCAGAGTATGATAAGGATGCATATGCCTTAGATATACTAACTCAGTATTTATCATCTGGTAAAAAAGCGCCACTCAATAAAGTGCTGGTGGATCAAGAACAATTAACGAGTAATGTAACCATGTATAATTATGGATCTGAACTAGCTGGTGAGACAACAATTTCCATAAATGCATTTAATGGGACAGCGCTAGATAGTGTTGCTGCTGCATTGAATAAAGGTTTTGCACTTTTTGAAAAAGATGGAATCTCACAGGAGGATTTAGATCGTATTAAAGCAGGTCAAGAAACCAGTTTTTATAGAGGTTTAAGCAGTGCGTTAGGCAAAGGTTTCCAGTTAGCTCAATATGAAATGTTTGCAGGTGATGCTGGTTTTGTGTCTCAAGATGTAAAGAATATTTTGAATGTGACACGTGAGGATGTTATGCGTGTTTATGAGAAATATATAAAGGGTAAACCTTATATCGCTACTAGCTTTGTGCCTCGTGATCAAAAAGACTTAATCCTTACTGGTTCTACACTTGCTGAGGTTGTTGAAGAGCAAATTATTCCTGGTGCAGAAGAAAGTTTTGATGCGAGCATTAAAGCTACTTATGAGAAAACGCCATCAACTTTTGATAGATCTGTAGAACCGTCTTATGGAGAAGCACCTGGTTTAAAAACTCCTGATGTATGGCAAGATGAATTGTCATCTGGTATGAAATACTATGGAATCACTAGTAATGAAGTTCCTTTAGTCGAATTTAGTATGGATATTAAAGGTGGAATGCTTTTAGAGGATATCGATAAAGTTGGTGTTTCAAATTTACTAGCAGATTTAATGATGCGTGGTACAGCTACTAAAACACCAGAAGAATTAGAAAATGCTATTGAATCATTAGGAGCTAGTATATATTTCTATGCTGGTGACCAGTCTATCACTGTTGCCGGTACGACACTCGCGCGCAACTATGACAAAACAATGGCGCTAGTTCAAGAAATGATTTTAGAACCTCGATTTGACGAGACTGAATTTGATTTATTGAAACAAGATGTTTTAAGTCAGATTGAGCAACGTAAAGCAAACCCTAATGCTATCGCGTCAAACGAATTTTCTAAATTACTGTATGGAGAGAACAATATTTTATCTAGAAATGGTGCTGGTACAGAACAAAGTGTTCAATCGATTACTATTCAGGATTTAAAAGATTATTATAATAATTATGTAGCTTCAAATTTAGCCACCTTTAAATTTGTGGGAGCTATTGATGAATCTAAAGCGGCGTCAAGCTTAAAATCCTTAAATGAATCTTGGACTGCTAAAGATGTAGTCTTCCCAGAATTACCCGAAGTGAACAGGCCTGAGAAAGCAGCCGTTTATTTTTATGATGTACCAGGCGCAAAGCAGTCGGTCATTAACTTTGGATATCCAGCTTTAAAAGCGATAGATAAAGATTTCTATGCTGCGCAGGTAATGAATTATCGTTTAGGTGGTGGTAGTTTTGCTTCTCAATTAACACAACAATTACGAGAAGGTAAAGGATATACTTATGGGATAGGTTCTAGATTTGGAGGAACTGATCTTGCAGGTTCTTTTAGCGTTTCTAGTAGTGTGCGCACTAATGTGACTTATGAGTCTGCGGCCTTGGTAAAAGAAATTATAGAGCAATATGGTGCAGGCTTTACTGCAGAAGATTTAGAGGTGACAAAAAGCTACATGATAAAGAGTAACGCTCGCAGATTAGAGACTGCATCTGCAAAATTGGGTATGTTAGATAACATGAGTACTTATGGTTTTGATAAAGATTATCTCAAGAAGCGTGAGCAAGAAGTAGAAAATATGACCATTGAAGATGTGAAAAGACTCAGTAGTGAATACCTAAATCCTGATCAAATGATTTATTTAATCGTAGGTGATGCAGCAAGTCAAATGAATCGCATGAAAGACTTAGGCTATGGAGCTCCGATTTTACTTAATCCAGAAATTAATGAACTTAAAAAGTAAATTGTGATAATATAATTTATAAAAAAAGGCTCTCTATTTTTAGAGAGCCTTTTATATGATAAGTCATATTCTTATTTATCATTCTCACTTAACAGTTGCTCGTCGCTATTTAACATCGCAAAAAACTTATCTAAGTTAGGCATGATAACGATTTGTGTTCTACGGTTTCTAGCCATATTATCTTTGCTGTCATTTGCAGCAATAGGGTCATAACTAGCTCTACCGGCCACAATTAATTGTTCTGGTGCTACACCAAACTTTTCTTCTAACCTTCTTACGATAGCAGCACTTCGTTCTGTACTTAAATCCCAGTTGTCTTTTATATAACTACCTTGTTTTACCGTACGGCTATCTGTATGTCCTTCAACTAGAATTTCTAATGATGGTTCTGAGGCAACAACCTCGGCTATTTTAGCTAGGATTTCATCAGCATCATTACTAACTCTATAGCTACTGTCTTTAAATAAAAGGTCATCATCTATATTGATCATTACTACAGTTTCCTCTATAGACACGTTAAGATCTTTATCGCTAGATGTGGAGCCCATTTTCTTTGCAATATTATGAGCTATGGCTATATTAAGTGAATCTTTTAAGGTAGTAGCTCCAGCAAGTTTTGCGGCAGGTACATCTTGCAATGTTTTACGCATTGCTTTTTTATTGTTTTCTGATAGCACTAATGATCCTCCGTCAGTAGATACCATCATACCATCTTGGTCTGATTTTAGTGAAGCGATTTTAGAGTTGTAGCGTTCCACTCGCATCTCTATTTGCTCCATTTTATTTTCAAGATCTTCCTTTTCAACTCTAGTTTTTTGAAGTTCAGATCTAGTATCGTTATAGTTGGTTTCTAACTCGACATATTTCTTTTTAGAGACACAACTTGCTAGTACTGCAGCGGCTGCTACCGCTATAAATAAATTTGATTTTTTCATAATATACATTTTTGATTTATTTGATTTTTGACTCATGTTGGTGATACGAGCAAATCAATAAAATGGATTTATTATGATAAAATAAATAGCTTATTTAAGAGTATTTTGTGTATTAACAAGACGATCTCTTAAAGAATTAACTTTTGAAATGTATTAGAGATGGTGCAGTTCACGCTTTCGCGAAAGCGTATTAATAAAAGTATGAAAGGTGTGAGGAAGTATTAGTCCCACAATTTAAAACGAGCTCCAAATACCATATTTACCTGACGGAATAGAAAACTTTGACTTGCAGAATCTGAAGTGTCAGCAGTAGTTCTGATATCATTCATGTTGATATAACCACCTTTTAATTCTGTTTGAACAAAGAAATGCTCAAAAAACTCAAAATTAAGACCTAGCACAGCACTTAAACCATATCCAGATACGTGAAACTCATCATAACGCTGGCGACCCAATAATTTAGTATTTGTTTTAGGAATAATAATTCCTCCTTCAAGACCAGTGACCGCTTGAAGGCTAAAGAATTTATAATCCCATAAATGGTCCATGCGACGCAATCCTATGTTAATATAGTTAAGCCCATCAGTATGTTCAAACTGTAAAAATGAGCGGTCTAGCGATATTTCCTCATTATCATAGACGCCATTATATAGGGTAGAGGTATCGTCTATACGGCCATTAATACGCACGGTTTGATCCCTTAGCATTACATACTTCATATGATCTGCTCCTATAGAGATATTATACTTGTCGTTTATAAAATATCCTATTCTAAAATTGTATTGTGGTATAGTAATACTACCAGGATTTAGATACTTTATTGGATCAAAATCTGATTGACGATCATATGCTACTACGTCGTCAAGAGTAAAGTCATAGTTGTCGCCTGTAAATGTAATATCTGATTTACTATAGGCAGATAAGTTCCAACCCCAATAAATGTAAAAATCTCCTTTGCGACCTGATGTATTAACCGGTTCTACTTGTGAAAAGGACTGATTAAAAATAGTGATTACTAGAAAGGTAAATATGTAGTATTTCATACTTATTGTTGTGCAAAGCGCAAAAGTAACACTAATAAAATGAGAACTATAAAGGCTGCTATAAAAAACAATCATAGTAGAATAGATAAATTAATGCTAAATTGATATATTTATGCTAAATTAATATAGGTTATGAGAGTTTGCCCTGCTTGTTCGTCTGAAAATCATATCAAAAGCGGAATTATTAATAACCGTCAACGCTATAAATGTAAAGATTGTAATTATTTCTTTACAGTAGATAAAATAGGCAAAAAGATAGATGATTACTACGTTAATAAGGCCTTGCAACTTTACCTTGAGGGATTGACATATAGAGAGATAGAACGTATTCTTGGGATATCTCATGTGAGTATATTGAATTGGGTGAAAAAGTATAATATTAAAAGACCTAGCAATACAAAATATCATCCTACTTATAAGATTTTAAATGCTGTAGAGTTAGGAGAGTATTTCTCTAATCCACTCAATATTAAAGGTGCAGGCGCTGTTGTTACTGAGCTAGGTGATAAGTTCATGCTTATACAATGGGAGCGATTTAGAGATTAAACTATAGCTCTTAACAGATAACTATATTAAATTTTTATTAACATAAGTTTTTGATGAGGTTAGCAGTGCGGTTAGAATTGAATTCTAATGGTTTATACTAATCTTAAAAACAATATCTTATGAAAAATAGATACGCTTTTTTTCTCTCATTTTTTCTTCTTGCAATAGCTGTTGGATTTGCTCAAGGTTCTAGTGAGTATACAGGCGGAATGAAGGTGAAGCTTAATGAAGATGGATCTAAATATTTCCGCATTATTTCTTGGGCGCAGTTCTGGGCTCAACATTCCGATAATGAGTCTTTAAATAGTTTTGGCAACGAGGAGAGTGATTTAAACTTTTCAATGCGTCGTGCTCGTGTATTAATGTATGCACAGGTATCTGACAAATTTTTAATATTGACGCATTTTGGTCTTAACAGTCAGAACGCAAATAATCTCAATCCAGTTGGGAAAAGTGATAGTTCTCAATTGTTTTTTCATGACGTATGGGGACAATGGTCACTTAGTAACAATCACGCGGTAGGTGGTGGCTTACATTACTGGAATGGTATTTCACGACTAAATAATCAAAGTACACTCAACATGCTGACGCTAGATAATAATCGTCAGAGCTGGGCTACCATAGGCTTAAGCGATCAGTTTGCTCGACATATGGGAGTTTATTTTAAAGGTAAGTTTGATAGGTTGCAATATCGAGTTGCTATTAATGAGGCTTTAACAAACGGTCTTGACGTTAATGGAATCCCAGCAATTGATGACGCGACTTATAATGGTCGTGAGATACTAGGAAGTAAAGATGCTGGAAAGAATTATGCTGGTTATTTTGACTATCATTTCTTAGATCAAGAAAGTAACTTTTTGCCTTATAAAGTCGGTTCTTACTTAGGTGGTAAGGAAGTTTTCAATATTGGAGCTGGTTTTTTCTATCACCCTAATGGTAGTGTAAGTCTAGATGATAACAATGATTTTCAAGGTGAAGACGTTGCGATTTTTGCGGTGGACGCATTTTATGATGCGCCAGTAGGTGATAAAGGTGCTGCGATAACAGCATATGCTACTTATCAGAATAATGACTACGGTACTAATTTTACTTTAGGACAAACTTATGAAACAGGCTCCATGTTATATGGTCATGTGGGATATGTATTACCTAGTGAAAATACAAATCTTAAAATACAACCATACCTGTCATTGTCATCTCGCAGTATAGATGCCATTGATGATAATGCCACGCGATATGGTATAGGCGGTAATCTTTATCTAAGCGGTCATAATTCTAAAATTTCACTCGAGTACTCTAATCAAAAATATGGAAATCTGGATGCTGTAGGCACACTTACCCTACAAGCAATGATATATCTATAATCTTAAAATCAATCAATTATGTCAGATAAAAAAGCAAACGCAATTGCATACTGGAAAGAAAACATAAAATATCTATCCATTCTATTACTCATTTGGTTTATCGTTTCTTATGGAGCAGGTATCCTATTTAAAGATGCATTAGACACCATACGTTTAGGCGGTTTTAAGCTAGGTTTCTGGTTTGCACAACAAGGTTCTATATATGTTTTTGTCATTCTCATCTTTGTTTACGTGCGCATCATGAATAAGCTTGATAAAAAGTATGGTTATGATGAAGAATAGTCAAAAGTAGAATTAAAGTAAATCTAAAAAATATACCGTTGTAGTAGCTGCTGGATTGGGAACATTACGCTTTCGCGAAAGCGTAATAATTAAATCATCTAGATCTTACACAACAACTAACAACTCAAAATATTAATATTATGGATGTTCAAATGTGGACTTATATACTTGTAGGACTAACCTTTACCCTTTATATAGGGATCGCGATATGGAGTCGCGCAGGTTCTACTAAAGAATTTTATGTTGCCGGTGGTGGAGTATCACCACTTGCAAATGGTATGGCTACTGCAGCAGACTGGATGAGTGCAGCATCGTTTATATCTATGGCAGGTATTATTGCTTTTGCTGGATATGATGGGTCAGTTTATCTCATGGGATGGACAGGTGGTTACGTTTTGCTGGCGTTATTGCTAGCGCCTTATCTAAGAAAATTTGGGAAATTTACAGTGCCAGATTTTATAGGTGATCGATATTACTCCAAAACAGCAAGACTTGTAGCTGTGTTTTGTGCGTTGCTAGTTTCATTTACTTATGTCGCAGGACAAATGCGTGGTGTAGGGCTGGTTTTTTCGCGATTTTTAGAAGTAGAAATCAATACAGGTGTAATCATAGGGATGATTATCGTTTTATTTTATGCTGTTTTGGGCGGTATGAAAGGAATCACATATACCCAAGTGGCGCAATATTGTGTCTTAATATTTGCTTTTACGGTTCCAGCAATTTTCATATCAATTCAAATGACTGGAAATCCTATACCACAATTAGGTATGGGAAGTACACTAGCAGATGGATCTGGAACTTACTTACTAGATAAACTAGACGGATTGAGTACAGAACTAGGATTTGCGGCTTATACCGACGGTTCTAAATCAATGATGGATGTGTTTGCTATTACATTAGCATTAATGGTAGGAACGGCCGGATTGCCGCATGTTATTGTGCGTTTCTTTACTGTTAAAAGAGTTAAAGATGCACGTAAAAGTGCTGGATGGGCATTACTACTAATCGCTATTTTATATACAATGGCACCAGCCGTATCAGTATTTGCAAAAACAAATATGATTGATAGTGTAGTGGGTAAGTCATATGCAGATCAACCAGACTGGTTAAAGAATTATGAAGATTTAGGGCTAATCGCTTGGACTGATAAAAATGGTGATGGAATTGTTCAATACAGTCCAGGGAATGCTTTTGAAGGTAATAAGTCTAAACCAATGTATGATGAAAAAGTACGCACAGCTTTGGGTAATCGAGCAACAACTAATGCGAGTATGACTTCTGCAAATGAGTTGTATGTGGATAGAGATATCATGGTGCTGGCAAATCCTGAAATAGCTAATCTGCCAGGATGGGTGATTGCATTGGTGGCTGCTGGTGCACTAGCGGCGGCGCTGTCTACTGCTGCTGGATTATTACTGGTGATTTCATCGTCTGTTTCGCATGATTTAATCAAGAAAGTAGTAAATCCTAACATATCAGAAAAAGGAGAATTGATTGCCGCGCGTTTAAGTGCAGTAGGAGCCGTATGTGTTGCAGGTTACTTTGGTATTAATCCGCCTGGATTTGTAGCAGCAGTAGTTGCACTGGCCTTTGGTCTTGCAGCAGCGTCCTTTTTTCCAGCAATAATACTTGGGATTTTTTACAAGCGTATGAATAAAGAAGGAGCAATCGCAGGAATGGTGATAGGTATCTTAACGATGTTAATTTATATGATGAAATATAAGTTGGGTTGGTTTGATGAAGTACTACCAGGTAAAGATGAGTGGTGGTTTGGTATATCTCCAGAAGGTTTCGGTAGTGTTGCGATGTTAATCAATTTTGTAGTGAGTCTGGTAGTTTGTCATTTTACATCACCACCACCACAAGATGTGCAAGATATTGTCGAAAACATACGTATACCTAGTGGAGCAGGAGAAGCAACTGGACATTAAATTAAAATATCAGGTAGTGCCATCCCTAAGGTACTGCCTGATATTATTTAGAATTAGTACTAGAAAAAGTCTATCTCATTTTAACCTAAAAAATATTACCTTAAGAGTTTACTTGTAAACGATAATATGAAAAAACGCCATCAACAAAAACTTGTAATTCTATCGATAGGATTGGTTATTTTCTTAAATCTGCCTGTCATTTTCATTTTTAATAATGATACTGATATTCTAGGGATTCCTTTGTTGTATGCTTACATTTTTTTTGTGTGGTTATTGAGTGTGATAATAACATTTACAGTCCTTAAAAAGTATGGCTAGTTATGTGATTATATTAGTTATTGTTGGGTATTTATCACTTCTATTTGCGATAGGTATCTGGGCAGACCGCAGGTCAAAATCTAAATGGGTTCATAACCCATGGGTTTATGCCTTGTCACTTGCTGTATACTGCAGTGCATGGACTTATTATGGGAGTGTAGGTATCGCAGCCACTAGTGGTGTTAGTTTCTTGACTACTTATTTAGGACCTATTATAGCTTTGCCATTATGGATACTTGTCTTGAAAAGAATAGTTGTTATTTCTAAACAATATCAGGTAGCTAGTATTGCAGACTTTATTTCATTGCGATATGGTAATAAAAGATCGATCGGTGCGCTAGTAACTATTATTTGCGTGATTGCTGTATTTCCATATATAGCATTACAACTCAAAGCAGTTTCTGAAACATTTGATATTCTTTCAGGTAGCTCAAAAAGTGTTTCCATATTTACAGATAGTACTTTTTATATCGCTGTGTTACTAGCGGTTTTTGTGGCTCTTTTTGGTACACAAACAACAGATGCTTCTCGAAGACGCAGCGGATTGGTTTTTACGGTAGCTGTAGAAAGTGTTTTAAAACTAGTATTCTTTTTAATTATAGGTGTTTATGTCACATTCTACCTGTTTGATGGGACAACAGATATATACAGCCAAATATCTGCATTAGATGGATTTGAAAAGTTAGCGACATTTTCAAACATAGAAGCTAGTATTAATTGGTACTTTATGATTGCATTGTCCTTTTTTGCAATTTTCTTATTGCCACGCCAATTTCAGGTAAGTGTTGTAGAAAATACATCAATCAGTCATTTAAAGAAAGCTAGTTGGGTTTTTCCGCTTTATTTATTATTGTTTAATGTCTTTGTGATTTTTATAGCATGGGCAGGTAAATTATTATTATCCGGTGAGTTAAATCCAGATTATTACACACTCTATTTACCGTTAGCACATGGTCATAAGTTTTTAGGACTTATGGTTTTTTTAGGTGGTCTTTCTTCGGTCATCTCAATGGTTGTCGTCAGTGCATTAGCGTTAAGTACGATGATAAGTAATAATTTAATCATTCCTTATGGATTTATAAAAGCACTTAATGATAGTGACCCTAAACGTAATGCACAGCGTATAAAAAATGTACGTAGAGTTTCTATTTTTATACTAATTATAGGCGCCTATTTCTTTTATGTAAATTTCAATATTGAATTATCATTGTTTAGTATCGGCTTGATTGCTTTTGTAATCATTGCGCAATTAGCACCTGCCTTTTTTATAGGGTTGTTTTGGAATAGAGGAAGCGCCATTGCTGCAAAGACAGGTATAATTGTAGGTTCTTTAGTTACTTTTTACACATTAGTGTTGCCGTTTATAACAGAGGTCTTTGTAGATGGTAGTTCTCTTATAAAAAACGGCCCAGCAGGTATTGCACTTTTAAAACCGTATGAGCTATTTGGTGTTGACTTTATGCCGCCAGTAACTCATGCATTTTTCTGGTCTATGGTGTTTAATGTGATGTTTTATTTGGTTTTTTCTGTATTACAAAAAGGTGATTATAGAGAGCGCAATTATGCAGAACTGGTCGTTAATGCATCGAGCTATGGAGAATTGCAAGAAAATGCTTTTGTCTGGAGAGGTGAAGCCTATGTGTCTGAGATCAGAAAAGCATTGATAAGATTTCTAGGAGAAAAACGTACTACAAGAGCATTGAATTTATTTTATCGCAAATATGATATTGATCCACAAGAAGAAAAGGCAGATGCTAGACTCGTTAATTTTTCAGAAAAGTTACTTACCGGTTCTATAGGAGCAGCAAGTGCAAAATTGATGATAAGTAGTGTCGTTAAAGAGCAACCAGTTTCACTACCCGAAGTACTTAAGATTTTAGAAGAAAATAAGGAAACCATTACTATTAATAAGCAGTTACAACAGCAATCGCATGATTTAAAACGTTTAAGCGATAGGCTTAAAAATGCAAATCAAGCACTTGTTGAAAAAGATAGACAGAAAGATGAGTTTTTAGATACTGTAGCTCATGAGTTAAAAACGCCTACAGCGTCCATTAGAGCAGCAAGTGAAATTTTATTTGACGATGATGATATGCCTGTAGAATTAAAGAAAAAATTTCTAGATAACATCGTTAATGATTCTGATCGTCTGGCAGCATTAATTACAAATATTTTAGATCTGGAAAAACTATCTAATGGGCGAGAAGTGATGGATAAAAAGCAACATTCATTAAGAGATACTCTCCATAAAGCTGTAGATGGTGTTTATCAATTAGCTCTTAAAAAACAAGTTAAAGTTGATATTGATGAAATAGAATCCATAAATCTTTATTATGATGAGGATCGTATACTACAAGTATTCACTAATCTCCTCTCTAATAGTATAAAATTTGTTTCAAGTAAAGATGGAGTTATAAAAGTGAAGATTCAATTAACAGATACAACTGTATTAATGATTTTTGAAGATAATGGAAAAGGCATACCTCAAGAAGATATGGAGTTCATTTTTGATAAATTTTATCAGTCCAATAACCAAAATGTAAAAAAGCCCATGGGAAGTGGTATGGGATTAGCAATAAGCCGTCACATTATAGAAAGTCATCATGGTAGTATTAAGGTAGATCCTGACTTTGTGAATGGTGCACGTTTTATAGTAGAATTAAAAAAGTAGGAATATGAAGAAGATTTTAATTGTTGATGATGAACCTAATATAGTGATGTCGTTAGAATATGCATTTAAGAAGCAAGGATATTCAGTTTTTATCGCTCGTGACGGAAGTGAGGCGCTGGTTATTATGGAAAGAGAGATTCCTGATTTAGTTATTCTAGATGTCATGATGCCACAGGTAGATGGTTATGAGACCATTAAGATGATAAAAAGTAATCCCGCTTTCGCGAAAGCGAAAGTCATATTCTTATCTGCAAAAAGTAAAGCTGCAGATATAGAAAAAGGTCTTAAGCTAGGTGCTGACCAGTATTTCACGAAGCCTTTTTCTGTTAAAAAATTAGTTACAGCAGTTGATCATTTAATACGTGCATAGTTATGAATTACGATAGCCTCTATAAACAAAGTTTAAAATCGCCAGAATTATTTTGGGAAACTCAGAGTAACGAGATTGAGTGGTTCAAAAAGCCTCAAGAAATTTTATCTAAAGACTCAAATGATTATTACCAATGGTTTAAAGATGGAACTACAAATTTGAGTTACTTGTGTATCGATAAGCATATCAATGATGAATATGGCGACCAACTTGCTGTTGTATACGATAGCCCAGTGACCCACAAAAAGGAATCATTTACATTCAATCAATTATATGATGAGGTGTCTAGACTTGCAGGTGGATTAAAATCACTAGGTCTCAAAAAGGGAGATACTTGTTTGCTTTACATGCCTATGATACCACAGGCAGTGTTTGCAATGTTAGCTTGTGCTAGATTAGGTGTTATTCACTCAGTTGTTTTTGGTGGTTTTGCACCTCACGAATTAGCGATACGTATTAATGATTGTAAACCCAAAGCTATTATTACAGCTTCACATGGTATAGAAATAAACCGTGTTATTCCATATAAACCATTTGTAGATATAGCGATTGAAAAAGCAGATTTTAAACCAGAGAAAGTAATCCTGTTTAAAAGGGAAAAGGCGCCAGTAATGGAACAAAAACCTTATGATGTGGATTATCAGCAATTAGTTGCAGATTCTAAGATAACGGCAGCTGTTGAATTGCCATCTACACATCCTTCATACATATTATATACATCAGGTACTACAGGAACGCCTAAAGGGATTATAAGAGATACTGGTGGTTATGCAACAGCTCTTAAGTTTTCTATGAAAAAAGTATATGGAGTTGATGAAGGTGAAACTTACTGGGCAGCAAGTGATGTAGGTTGGGTAGTAGGGCACAGTTACATTGTTTACGGTCCACTTATTAATCGCAATACGACAATATTGTTTGAAGGCAAGCCTATAAAGACGCCAGATGCAAGTACATTTTGGCGGGTAATCAGTGAGTACAATGTTAATGTCATGTTTACAGCTCCTACTGCAATAAGAGCAATTAAAAAAGAAGATCCTGATGGAGAGTATATAAAAAAATATGATCTCTCATCTTTAAAATATCAGTTTCTCGCTGGTGAGCGTTGTGATGCTGCAACGCTATTATGGACTAAAAAACACCTTGGTATACCAGTAATAGACCACTGGTGGCAGACTGAAAGTGGCTGGCCTATGCTAGCCAATATGGTAGGTGTAGAGTTGTTAGAAAGTAAAATAGGTAGCGCAGGAAAACCAGTTTGCGGATATGATATCCAGATTTTAAATGAAAACGGCCTTGAAACAAAACCTGACGAAGAAGGTTATATAGCTATTAAACTTCCCTTACCACCTGGTACATTATTGAATATTTGGGGCGATACAGAGCGATTTAAAAAGGGATATTTAGAAAGATTCCCTGACTTTTATTTTTCTGGCGATGGAGGCTATAAAGATTCTGATGGTTATGTGTTTGTAACAGGTCGTGTGGATGACATTATCAATGTTGCAGGTCACCGACTTTCTACTGCAGAGATGGAAGAGGTAGTCTCGAATCATACCGATGTCGCAGAGTGTGCTGTTTTTGGTATTCATTGTGATTTAAAAGGACAGCAGCCGCTAGGTTTAATCGTGTTGAAAAGCGAAACCTCAAATCAATTAGATCAAATACAAAATCAAATTGTTTTAAATGTACGAGAAGAGATAGGCGCTGTTGCTTCTTTTAGAAATGTTTTAGTTGTTAATAGATTACCTAAGACACGTAGTGGTAAGATAATGCGTAAGTTATTGCGCAACATAGCAGACGTAGATGATTTTAAAGTTCCCTCGACATTAAATGATGTTCAAATCATAAGTGAGATTCAAGATATTTATATGTCGCACAGAATCGGAAAATTTCAATAAAAAACTAACCCATTAATTTTTAATTATGAGTAATTATCACATAAAACACCTCGAAGAATATTGGCAAGTCTATAGAAAATCAGTACGCAATCCAGAAAATTTCTGGGAAGAAATAGCCGAAGAACATTTCCTATGGCGTAAAAAATGGGATAAAGTCTTAAGCTGGGATTTTTCAAAACCAGAAGTAAAGTGGTTTGAAGGTGCAAAACTTAATATTACAGAGAATTGTCTGGATAGACACCTAGCTACTAGAGCAGACAAAACAGCTATTCTATTTGAACCCAATAATCCAGATGAAGATTCGCAACATATCACGTATAAAGAATTGCATGAGCGTGTCTCAAGATTTGCAAATGTTTTAAAGTCTCAAGGGATTGATAAAGGCGATCGTGTTTGCGTTTATTTACCTATGATACCAGAGCTAGCGGTCGCTATATTAGCTTGTGCAAGAATAGGAGCAATACACTCAGTAGTGTTTGCAGGCTTTAGTTCAACGGCACTAGCTACTCGCATAAATGATTGTGATTGTGAAACGATAATCTGTAGTGATGGAAGTTACCGTGGTAAAAAAACAATAGATCTTAAAAGTATTGTAGACGAAGCTTTAGAAAGTTGTCCTGGTATTAAAAAGTCATTTGTAGTTCAAAGAACTCATACTGATGTGGTGATGAAAGAAGGACGTGATATATGGTTGCAGCCTTTGTTAGATAATGCAAGTCCAACTTGTAAAGCCACAGTAATGGATGCCGAGGATCCATTATTTGTTTTATACACCTCTGGATCTACAGGTAAGCCTAAAGGAATGGTGCATACCACAGCTGGTTATATGGTCTATACAGCCTATTCATTTAAAAACGTATTCCAGTATAGAGAGAATGACATTTATTGGTGTACGGCAGATATAGGTTGGATCACTGGTCATAGTTATATCGTATATGGGCCTTTAGCAAATGGTGCAACATCAGTTATGTTTGAAGGTGTGCCATCATATCCTGACTATGGTAGATTCTGGGAAATTGTAGAAAAACATAAGGTAACACAGTTTTATACTGCGCCTACTGCCATTAGAGCATTAGCAAAAGAAAATATAAGCTATGTTGATAAATATGACTTGAGCTCTTTAAAAGTTCTAGGAACTGTAGGTGAACCTATAAATGAAGAGGCATGGCACTGGTATAATGATAATGTTGGAAAGAAAAATAGCCCTATTGCCGATACGTGGTTCCAAACAGAAACTGGCGGAATCATGATCTCGCCTATACCATATTCTACACCTACCATACCTACATATGCTACTTTACCATTGCCAGGTATTCAACTAGCTTTAATGGATGAAAACGGTAAAGAAATAAAAGGTAATCAGGTTGAAGGAAGATTAACTATTAAATATCCGTGGCCATCTATGGCACGTTCTATTTATGGTGACCATGAAAGGTATAAAAACACCTATTTTAATAGTTTTGAAAACATGTATTTTACTGGAGATGGAGCTTTAAGAGATGCTGTAGGATACTATAGGATTACCGGCCGTGTAGACGATGTTATTATCATAAGTGGTCACAACTTAGGAACGGCACCTATAGAAGATGCGATTAACGAACATCCTGCTGTTGCAGAAAGTGCAATCGTTGGTTTTCCACACGATATTAAAGGAAATGCGCTTTATGGGTATATTACATTAAAAGAAGCTGGAGAAGGAAGAGATCACGATAATTTACGTAAAGAAATCAATCAATTGATTGCAGATCGTATAGGCGCTATAGCAAAGCTAGATAAAATCCAGTTTACTCAAGGTTTGCCAAAAACTCGTAGCGGTAAAATTATGCGCCGTATCTTAAGAAAGATCGCGTGTAATGACACCTCTAACCTTGGTGATATCAGCACGCTATTAAATCCCGAGGTAGTTAAAGATGTTATGGCAAAAGCAATTATTTAAAAGTAGCATGTTGGTTCATCTCGCTTTCGCGAAAGCGAGATGAGCAAAATATTTATTTAGCAAAAAAGATAAAGATGAATAGCTAAATAAAAATAGGGAATAATGTACCATTTTAGATGTAAGATGTTTATGTATTTATCGGTTGAATGAAATTAACTTTGTATTGTAATAACCGATAATATAAATCGCCATGAGAACAATCGTATATATAACAACAGTAATAGTCTTTTTATTTTCTTTAAACAGTAGAGGACAAACATATCAGTTTAATTTAGACGAAATTTATCTAGGTATTGCTCAAGAAGAAGTGAATGATTTTGAGTTGATAAATAGTGAAATAAGTAACAGTGAAAAGTTTAAATTTAGAAAAGCAATACGCATAGCTAAAATGGAGCAGAACACGTTAAATTTCAATAGTAGTCAACGTATTTTCGCACTGACTGAAGTTGATTATCTAAGGTTGGTAAGAAGAACGGCAAATCAAAGTAATGATTCAGTAGAGTTTATTTCTAAACTTAGTGTTGAATTACCATCATTAAAGGATATAATTGAATCAGATGCTTCTTATGCAGACTTATACAATACGGTTAGACCGGCAACATTTTATGGCAGGATTGAAGCGTTACCAGATGTATTGTAAATTTAAGTTTTGAGACATTTATTAATTTGGGTTTTGGTATGGTTACTGGAGCCCATTTTTTTTAGGATCTATTTTTAGCGTATAATAATTAGTTATTTTTATTATTAAAGACTGGGTGTTTTGAATAATGGTGGCAATAGAGAAAGTTATTTTTTATAGGTGTTAATAAAGTGAGTTCCTTATTTTGCTGGCTGTTCAAGGCTTTGCCGTGTAAATGTCGGGTTTAAATAGCTCTCAATATTTTGACCTAACCTTTTCTGTCCAGTAATATTGCAGCATGAATTTTAAAAGTCACTCGTTATGAATCAGCCAGAATTAGGGAACTACATTGCACAATTAAGAAAAGAAAAAGGACTTACTCAAGAAGAGCTTGTAGAGTTATGTAATATAAATGTGCGCACTATACAGCGCATTGAAAATGGCGATGTCACTCCTAGAAGTTATACTATTAAAAATATTCTTTCAGCTCTAGGGAAATCCATCGATGACGTTTTTAAAAGTGTGGAAAAAAAAGCTGCAGATTTACCAGCCATTACTTATAATAAATCTTTATTAGGTTGGGGAATGATTGCTGGTATCATATACCTAATCTTAGGAACTTTAAATGTATTAGTGAGCATTAGTGAAATGTATCATACAGTGTTAGTGTCACCTTCAGTTTATGGTGTAAGTATAACGATGGAGTATCTAACGCTGACTATGTTACTTATAGCAGTTGCCCACTATGGTAAAATGAATGAACAATCATTAATTACTAATGCTTCTTATGGTGCAATTATTTTCCTTGCTATATTTTATGTTTTAGATTACTTTTTTTACTCCGACTTACTGGATGAGAATGAAGGATTAGGCACTGTATTGTCATATTCTTCTCTTTTCCTCTATGGATTGATATACTTTTTCTTAGCGATTGGGTTTTTTATACATCGTGATCGTTTAAGTGAATTGGCAAAATGGACTGGAATCGTAGGTATAGTAGGAGGCATATCCTTCTGTCTAGTTGTTTTTTTTCCTTTAGGTATGCTCGCAACCTTAGCCTTTGAGATAATGCTAATTATACTTTTATATAGAGCATGGGATATGATACATAAAAAATCCCTAAACCAATAATGGCCTAGGGATTTTCAATCTATAATCTAAACTACTCTAACTCTTCTCTTGTACATTTTGCATTTGTAACTGATTATCAAATTGCAATGTTCTTATCGGGAATGGGATATTAATACCTTCTTTGTCAAAAGCTTTTTTAATAACAATAATAGCTTCACTGGTATTAATTAATTTTTGTATTCCATTTTCTATGTCATAGTAGAACCTCAACATAAAGTTGATACTACTATCACCAAATTCTCTATAGTAAAACTCAACATCGTCTTTTGATTTAATTTGGTCAAAACTATCTAGTATAGCTTGCTTTGCTACATCTCTTACATGGTCAAGGTCACTCTCATATCCTACACCACAATGTACAATGACACGCATGGTTTTAGTTAATCCATAATTCTTCATAGGATTATCCATGATTAATTTATTAGGGATAATCACTGTATTGTTATCAGCTTCACGCATGATGAATTTATTCAAATCTATGGAGATGATTTCACCTTCATAACCATTGGTTTCTACCCAATCTCCTACACTTACCATTTTTCTAAAACTTAAGTGTACACCACTTAATGTATTAGATAATGTGCCTTGTAGTGCAAGACCAATTACTAAACCTGATACACCAGCACCAGCAATAATTGCTTGTACCGTTTCATTTAAATCAAGAACGTTTAAGGCAATGAATAATCCTCCTATAATAACTATAGCAGCCGCTACTTTACCTATCAGTTTACGTACAGATACTTGATTAACCTTATGCTGCACTAGTCTTTGCACGCCTCTACTTACCCATTTTGAAATGAAATAAGTAACTATAAGTACAATCAGCGCTACTGCCATACTTGGTAGATTTGTAATAAGAGCTTCATACCACGATTCTAATTGATTTACAATTAATTCTGTAGTGGTCATGTTGGATTTTGCTTCAGCTTCTGCAGCTTCTACTGCTGCAGCGGCTATTTCTTCAGTGTTTTCCTGTTGGAATATCATAAATAGGTGATTGGTTTAATTCTTAATTTTTCATAAATGTATAGCTATTTAACAGTTATAATTTCTTATTTAACATGGTTTAACTACGTATTCTTAATAAAAACTAAAATTTAGATAGATAATCTATAATATTTAACATTTTTAATAATAATAATCATTGAGTTAGATAGTCATATATTATAGTACCTTAGGATTATGAATAAAAACTTCTTTTTATCGCTCTTATTGATTTCTACAATATGGTATTCAAAAGCTCAAAATATTTCTATTGACCAGACTTATGGAGTTAACGGTTATGCATCTGGTGCTACTAACGGTACATTCTTAAATGTATCTACAATACTGACAGGTAATAAAATTCTTGTGGCGGGAAATCCAGGTTCTAATACAAGTTATTATATAGAAAAATACCTAGATACAGGATTGAGAGATACTACATTTGGCACTAATGGTTTGGTCTTAGTAAACATCAATGCCAACTCTAAGGATAACGCAAATGCAATGTATGTGCAGCCAGACGGAAAAATTATTATAGCAGGAACATCTGATAGTGATGCCTCACTCTTTGGGACTTATTGGGATGTTTTTGTTTCTCGATTGATGCCTGATGGTTCTTTAGATACAACCTTTGGTATAAATGGTCATGTAAAAACAAATCTAGGTACAAATGATGATGAGGTATGGGAAGTCGCCGTTTCCAGCACAGGAGAAGTATTTGTGCTAGCGGCTACGCAACATTCAGGCGTAGTGAATAAGCTTCTTAAATATAATAATGCTGGAGTGTTAGATGCTAGCTTTGGTATTAATGGAATTTTAGATCTACCGGTCCCAGCAGATTCTCGTTTCTATGAATTAATTATTAATGATCAAGATGAACTTTTTATAAGCGGTACTATTCTTAATACTGCCACAAATGAGTACGATGCAACGGTTATGAAATTAGATCTTCAAGGTTCATTTATTACTTCTTATGGAACTAATGGTGTAGTAACTATAACTGATTCGCTAGAAAACTATACTACTAGAGACATGATTTTCACTTCAGATGGTGGATTATTAATTACCGGAGCAGCAGGTAATAATTCTATAGACACGCAACTTGCACTTTATAAAATTACTGGCAATGGTTTATTAGATACCACATTTAATACTACCGGTGTGGCATTTTTTGATCATGGATCTAGTAACTATGGAGTCACATTTGCCTACAGTGTTGTTGAGTTGCCAGACGGCTCATTTATCGCTCAAGCAGACATTATAGGGAATAATAATTATGATTTATTATTACTCAATGTAGGTGCAGACGGTACATTAGTTAGTGGCTTTGGAAATAATGGAAGGTACATTCTGTCGCGCAGTACACACCAAGATTATAATCGACAGGTTTTATTACAGGATGATGGAAAGTTGATAGTCGTAGGAATGGATACTGATACAACTACTAGAAGAACTATGCTCGTACGATTTAAAGATGCCTTTACTTTATCTAGTGAAAAGCCTGCTGGGCACAAGCTATCAGTATTTCCTAATCCCTTTGTCAATCAGATTAACGTTAAGAGTTTAGAGCGAGTAAATCAACTGATTTTATATAATTTAATGGGCCAACCCGTGATTTCTAGTTATAATAAGAACCAACTTAACACCACAGATCTTTCATCAGGCGTGTATTTTTTAAATATTATAGATCAGCAAGGTTTAAAAACTATTAGACAACTAATTAAAGAATAATTATATCATTTTGCTTTCGCGAAAGCGTATTAAACGACCACACTACAAATGAAAAAGCATTTATACATCCTGTTTTCAGCATCATTATTACTAACCACAACAGCCTGTAATTTTTTAAATAAACAAACTATCGATTCATTTGAAGCTATAGAAGTTGATGTGGAGGCAGCTTCACTTGATACCTCCAAAGAAATCAAATCGTTGATGAAGACATTGACAGATAGTGCCATGGCAAATCCTGCAGTTTATGCAAGTGCATATAATCATATGAATGAGTTTCATAATAAATCAGAACGATTACTGACAGAATTACAACATGTGAGATCCTTGATTAATGATCAAGTAGGAGAAACGGGTGATTTTGAAAAAATGGATGAAGATACAGATGAGTTGTTGTTTAATGGAGATTCGCCTTCTGAAAATGGTGCGCGTTTTATTAAAGCTATCAAGGATTATAATCTAACAGCTAGTGACCAGCTTTACTTTTTTCCAGAGGCCGAAAAGATGGCTCAACAAACTCTTTTTATTGAAGATGTAACAAATCGTGATGGTGAAACGGTTGAATGGCTTACGTATCATTTTAAAGGTTTCCCTGCGATCGCATCAAAAGTTAAGATTATGACCATGGAAAATGATGTGAAAAATGTTGAGGTGACATTTTTAAAGGCCTTAATTGAAAAGCCACAATTTTAAAACGGCTACCTTTGTCATATGAAAGAGAAAGTAGAACATAAAGCAGGTTTTGTGAATATAGTAGGTAATCCAAATGTTGGGAAATCTACTTTAATGAATGCGCTGGTAGGAGAACGTTTGTCTATTATTACCTCAAAAGCACAGACGACACGTCACCGTATCTTAGGTATAGTTAATGGTGAAGATTTTCAAATCGTACTAAGTGACACGCCTGGTATTATAAAACCAGCATATAAACTCCAAGAAAGTATGATGGAGTTTGTTAAAAATGCTTTTGAAGATGCAGACTGTATACTTTATATGGTTGAATTAGGTGAGAAAGAGCTTAAAAATGAAGCTTTTGAAAAACGATTAACTTATGCAGAAGTGCCTGTAATCGTTTTAATAAATAAGATAGATAAAGGGCAGGCTTCCCAGTTAGAAGAAGCTGTTGAACACTGGAAAGTAAGATTACCAAATGCAGAGATTTTTGCAATTAGTGCTTTAGAGAACTTTGGTGTTCCTCAATTAATGGCCCGTATCGTAGAGATACTGCCTGCATCACCTGCTTTTTATCCTAAAGATGCTTTAACTGATAAACCTGAGAGATTTTTTGTAAATGAATCCATTCGTGAGAAAATCTTAATACACTATAAAAAGGAAATACCTTATTCTGTTGAAATTGATACCGAAGAGTTTTTTGAAGATGAAGATATCATAAGAATTCGATCAGTGATTATGGTAGAGCGTGAGACGCAAAAAGGAATTATTATAGGTCACAAAGGTGCTGCTATCAAGCGTGTAGGGACTGAAGCGCGTAAGGATTTACAAAAATTCTTTGGTAAGCAAGTGCATATTGAACTCTATGTAAAAGTGAATAAAAACTGGCGTAGCAATGAGAAACAGTTGCGACGTTTTGGATATAAAGGAGAGAATAAATAAATTCTTATAATAATAAAAATCATAAAGCCGATGCTGTCCAATCAACATCGGCTTTACTTTTGAAAAGAGTATTTTAATAATCTAAACTAGATTATGGTATCGTATTAAGAGGGATGGATGAAACTAGATTTTCAACACTTGCCTGCTTACTTCCTCCAGCTTTTTCAATAGTAATATTTAGGTCTGAGGCTTTTTTAAGGATCTCAGCACTAATTGTTTTAGGTTTCAGATCATTCAGTACTGCTAGAGACACCATTTCTCCATCGACATCTGCCCATAATTGATAATCCTGCCCAGCTTCTAATGGCGGTAGGGCTGCAATTTCTATTTGAGCTTTACCTGCCGGTTGATTATAATAGGCAATAACTCGCAAAGGTTCATCTTTAATATAACCTCTCATTAAATATTTTTCAGTATCACCAGCTTCAATAAAAGCAAGACGTAATTCTAAAATTCTTTTTTGAGAATCATTAAGTTCATAATCACGCTCGAGATTTTCAAATTGAGTAGTAGTTTCTACAATTTCCTGCTTTAAACCTGAATTTTGCTGGTATAAATATCCTAGTCCAGATAAGGCCAGCAAAGCAACGATGGCAGCAGCAATACTCAGCCAGTTTTCATGATTGCCGTAGTGCGATTCATCTTCTTTTAAAGGTAATACTTTATTTAACAGCTGCTCTTTAATATATTCAGGTGGTGTAACAGCATTCAAGTTGGCATAAAGGTAGAGCTCATCCTGTAATTGATTGTAGGCTGATTGTACCTCTGGATGTTGAGCTATCATATTCTCAACTTCGATATTTTCACCATCAGATGTGTCACCAATAACATAGCGATCTAGTAATCCAGATTGTAAAAATTCTTCTATATGTTGATTCTCTATTTTCATGATGTCATTAAAAACCATAATAGGACCGTAATCCCTTTGTTAATCGCTCGCAATTCTGATAAAGCAGCGCGCATTCTCGTTTTAAAAGTTCCTAGAGGTATATCTAAATAATCTGCCGCTTCCATGTGTGTCATTCCCTTATAAAAAACGCTGTCAAGCACAGAAATGTATTTAGTATCTAAGGTATTGATTTGCCTTTTAAGACTTTCCTTATCGTCTTGATTTAGAGTGTCCTCTATAGGATATACGTCTCGATCCTTGATTTGGATTTCTTTAGACTGTTTTTTTTGAACTTTTCTTAAATAATCAATAGTCGTATTACGTGTAATTCCATAACACCATGTAAAGAACTTGGCTTTCTTAGGATTATAAGAGCTATTATTATTCCAGATTTTAAGAAGTGCGTCCTGTAATATATCATTAGATGCGTCTTTATCTTTTGTAAGCTTTAAAGCGCAACCATATAAAGCAGGACCATAATGCTCATAAAGCAAACTCATGCCGCGCTGGTCATTTTGCTTTATTAATTCAACGATATGTTGTTCTAAAATAGGAGTCAAATTTGTTTTAACTTTTATTTAATACTTGTTAAAAATCCATTTCAAAGTTACGGGCGTATTACCTATGGATGCATCCAACTTTCAAAAAATTAACAAATAAATCAAAAAAATGAAACTAACTAGCCTTTTTACAACACTTACTCTCATAGGATTAGGAATTTCGGTTGATGCACAATCAGATCAGCAAGTCGCTTCTACGCAAACTATCGCTACTCAATCTGTCACTTCACAAACTATGTCAGATGACATCGTAGGCGTTGCTGCGTCAGATAAGCGATTTGCAACATTAGTAGCCGCTGTAAAAGCTGCAAATTTTGAAGAAACATTACAGGGCGATGGTCCTTTTACAATTTTTGCACCTACTAATAGTGCTTTTGATAAATTACCTAAAGGAACACTTGCCACACTTTTAAAGAAAGAAAACAAGGATAAAATCGCTAGTATATTAGCTTATCATGTTATTCCTGGCGAATGGACCGCTGCAAAAATCATGAAAAATATAGATGCTAATGGTGGCGGCTTTATGGCAACAACGACGCAAGGACAGCCTATATATGCCAGTCTCGTAGATGGAAAACTAGTGTTGCAAGATGCAAATGGTGATAGATCTATGATTACTCTATCAGATATTGAAGCAACTAATGGTTTGATACATGCCATAGATACAGTTGTACTGCCTAAGGAGTAATTTTCCCTAAAAATTACTCTAAGACCTCTTTTAATTGTAAAATTAAGAGAGGTTTTTTTGTGCGCTTTCGCGAAAGCGAGAAAAAAACAAAATTATTTTCATGACCTAGACAACCTTTTTAAAAACATCTCGTCTATGTTAATAGAAAGTCTGTAAATTGTGAAAGTGATACAACTCTATACTAACGAAAAAAAGCTGATTGAAAAAGCTGCTGCTGGCGATAGAAAAGCCCAGAAGCATCTTTATGAAAAGCATGCACCTAGAATGCTGAGCGTTTGTAGACAATATGTGTCACCTGTGGAACTGGCCGAAGAATTGATGCTCAATGGATTTTTCAAAGTGTTTACAAAGCTGGATAGTTTTTCACATCAGGGAAGTTTTGAAGGTTGGGTGAGACGTATTATGGTAAGAGAATGTATCGATTACTTGCGTAAAAAAGACCCTTTTAAATACTCTTCTAGTATTGATGAAGAAAAAGAACCTGCCTGTATTGATGAAGAGACAGATGAAGATATTGATATGAATGTCTTGCAACAGGCTATTGATGGATTGCCAGTAGGTTATAAAACTGTTTTTATAATGTATGCAATAGATGGTTTTAAACATGGTGAGATCGCTCAAGTGCTTTCAATAAGTGAGAATACCTCAAAAACACAGTTCCGTAAAGCGCGTTTGATGCTACAAGATGAATTAAAAATGATGAAAAAGAAGCGTTATGAAGCTTAATAATATAAAAAACACTTTTGAAAAAAGGGAGATAAAGCCTAGTGCTGATTCTTGGGACGTGCTGTCTGCTCGATTAGATGAAGATGATAAGAAGAGTAAAAAGCCAGTGGTTATTTATTGGTTAAGCGCTATCGCCGCTATATTTATTGCTGCGTTATTATTGTATCCATCCTTAAATAAGGATACGGTAAGTAAAAGTGATGATAGGTCTATAGTAAACACTATACCAGAAAGTATAGATAATAATAACAAGGACGTAAAAATTGTAGAGCCACAGCTAGAAAGTGTTGAAAACGATAACCTTGCCAGTACAGTTAGTGCTGAGACTCAAAATAATGATAAGCGCATTAATAAGTCTATTGAAAATCAAGCGATTGTTTATAATACTACACCTGTTAAGACTAAGGAACCTGTAGTGAAAACTCAAGAAATAGACTTGCAAAATTCTGCATCTACTACAGGAATAAATGAGCCTTTAGTAGATAGTAATGATAATACGGCTATGGCTAGTTTATCTACTCAGCCTATGATAGAAAAACAACTGACTGCCGAAGAGGAAATGGAACTATTACTCAATAAAGCAATGGGTAAAGTAGAGGTTACAGAAGTAGCCGTTAAGACAGTTAATCCAGATAAATTGTTAAGAGAAACTGAATGGGATATCAAATCTGATAATAGAAGTAAACTACAAAACAGCATACAAGGCGGACTGGATTTCCTTAGAGCCGAAGCTGTTGCGATTGTAGATCGTAATAAATAATTTAAATCAACTTATTAACCTTTAAAACAGCTGTTTTTAAAAACGGACAGCCATACTTATATCTAAAACCAAATATTATGAAAACACATGTACTTATTGTAAGCTTAGTTTTTAGTCTATTATTAGGCTTATTTACTCAGGCTCAGGAAACAGAAAAGAAGCAAACTAGAAGGGATTCTATAAGGGCTGCAAAAATGAAAAAAAAGTATCCTGTGCAGGTGGATACTGTAGATGGTAAAATCATCAAATATGTGGATGGTACGCCAGGCGCACATGACGAATTAATAAAAAATAGTGAGTCTGCGATAGAGGCATTAGAAGAAAGTCATAGTCTTTACGTGTCTGATAAAAAGACTCAATTCAAAACGATGATTGAGCGAGTTAATAAATCTTTAGAGGATAATAAAATTACTGAAGAACAAGCAGATGAATCGAAAGCAAAGTTTGCCGAAGATCTTGCAGAGATCATCACCCAACATAGAGTAAAAACAGATGCCGAAATCAATTTAATTAAAGTGAACCGTACTTCTGCATTTTATGACTATAAGCTTGAGGATCGTGCTACTTCAACACTTGAAATCTCTACTAAAAAAGGAATTAATATCAATATTGAAAACACTAGACAAAGTCAAAAGTATATCAAAACAACATCTGGATTTACATTAGGTTTTGGGTACAATTATATGAATGGTGATGATCTAGGAATCAACGATTTTAGTTATCCTAATAATAATTATTTCTCTCTAGGATATCAATGGAAAACGACACTTGATAAAAATAACCATGTAAGGTTAATGTATGGTGTAGAGTATCAAACACAAGGTACAGAGCTTAATGGTAATAGGTTTATAACTCAAGGCGATCAAGCGCAGGTAGCGGCTATAGGTTTTGATACTAAAAAAGCAAAATTCCGTCAGGATCAGTTGGTATTTCCTCTTCACTTAGAATTCGGTGGTAGTGACCGTAAAGAGTATGAAGATGGTCGTGTACGTTTTCAAGAATATGATAAATGGAAATTTGGTATCGGTGGATTTGCCGGTTTTAATATGAGTTCACGTTTAAAATTAAAATATGATTTAGATGGACGTGAGATTAAGGAAACTCGAATTAATAATTTCGATAACGAAGTATTGTTATATGGTATTGATGCCTACGTAGGTAAAGATAGTTTTACCTTCTTTGGTCGTATGAATTTCAATAACGTATTTAAAAGCGATTCTGTAGACGCTCAATATGTGACATTCGGTATTAGGATTCAATAAATAAAGATTTGAATTAGCCAGTGAAACAGCTCTTGTTTAATAACATGAGCTGTTTCTATGGTTAAAAATTAGTTAATGTATAAACGCATTACAATCACTACATTAACTTTAAATAAAAATGTTTTATGAAAACTAATCTACTTTTAATTATTGCAGTTATCGGTTTGTTTAATTTAGGTTATGCTCAAGAAGAAAATGAGTTGGAAGATGCGCCTTACGATTTTCTAGACCTGTTTGATGAATCTAGAAGAGATCAAGAAATGGTCATGACTAATACAAAGTTGTATATCGGTTTTGGATTCAATCAGGCCTTAGGAGATGGGAATGGTATAGGTGATGATTATCGATTTTGGGGATCTGGTGTGTTTGACGTAGGACTAGAGTTCTCAACTAGACTTAAAAAAGAAGATGATTTATTAAGATTTAACTACGGCCTTACTATGCGTGTACAAAGTCTTAGAATTAATGATAACAAGGTTTTTAGCACATTTGACAACGTGACTAGATTAGAAGATGCAGGATTTGAGTTAGATAGATCTCGATTTACACAAGTAAGTGTTATTGCGCCAGTTCACTTAGAGTTTGGAAGACGTAATTTAATGGATTATGAAGATGGACTTAAACGCTATGGAGGACACAAGCCATTTGTAGTAGGTGTAGGTGCTTATGTAGGTCTTGTATCCACCTCTTCTCAAGAAGTTAAATATGATCGTGAAGGTCGTGATGTGACTAACACACTTACTAATGACTTTGAAGTGAATAATTTCCAATATGGATTGAGTGTTTATGCAGGATGGAATGATGCACAACTCTTTGCAACATATGGGCTCAATGATATTTTTAAAGATTCTCCAGTGCAACAACAGTATGTTACATTAGGTGTTCGATTAAGATAGAAAAGAGATATAGATTATAATAAGCTCTTGTTATCGAAGAGCTTTTTTTATACGCTTTCGCGAAAGCGTGTAACTTATCATTCAATAAGAAATTACACTCATGTCGATTAACAGACTTATGGTGCTTAATCCTTATTTTTACATTCTGATTCTTATACAAAGTAAAAAGCAACCAGCGACTTTTATTGTAGAATTAGAAGTTATAAAAATTTAGAATTTCCACAAATTGATTTCACGTACTACTGTAGATAATGTTTTTGAGACCGCTCGTGTAGAAGAGGTAATCGGTGATTTTGTGCAGCTTAAAAAGTCAGGATCAAATTTCAAAGGATTGAGTCCTTTCTCTGATGAGCGTTCACCTAGTTTTATGGTGTCACCAGTAAAACAAATTTGGAAAGACTTTAGTTCTGGTAAAGGTGGTAATGCAGTCACGTTTTTAATGGAACATGAGCATTTTACTTTTCCTGAGGCCATTAAGTGGTTGGCAAATAAATACGGTATTGAGATTATAGAAACTCAACAAACTGATGAGGAAAAGCAAACGCAGGATCAAAAAGAATCCATGTTTCTAGTTTCAAAGTTTGCGTCAGAGTGGATGGAGTCACAGCTCAAGACCGAGATGGGTAAGGCCATAGGTTATAGCTATTTTAAAGAACGAGAATTTACTGATGAAACGATAAAACACTTTCAATTAGGGTACTCGCCAGACCAGTGGAGCGCTTTTACAGATGCTGCTATAAAATCAGGATACCAATTAGAATTTTTAGAAAAAACAGGTCTTACAATCGTAAAGGGAGAAAAACAATTTGATCGATTTAAAGGTCGTGTCATGTTTCCTATACGCAGTCTGTCTGGTCGTGTTTTAGGTTTTGGTGGTAGAATACTGACTAACGATAAAAAAGCAGCAAAATACCTCAATTCACCTCAAAGCGACATCTATGATAAGTCCAAAGTGCTTTATGGTATTTATGAGGCAAAGCAATCTATTGCCAAAGAAGATTTGTGTTACTTAGTTGAAGGTTATACTGATGTGATACAGCTGCATCAAGCAGGCGTTAAAAATGTCGTGTCCAGTTCTGGTACCGCTTTAACTAAAGAACAAATACGATTAATACAACGACTTACTAAAAATATAACAGTTCTCTATGATGGTGATGCCGCTGGAATGCGCGCTGCTATACGTGGTATTGATTTAATTTTAGAGGCAGGAATGAATGTGCGTATCTGTACTTTTCCAGAAGGTGAAGATCCAGATAGTTTTGCCAAAGCACATACACAATCTGAAATAGAAGAATTCTTAACAGCAAATGCCGTTGATTTTATCAGTTTTAAGTCTAATTTACTGAAAGATGAAGCTGCCGGAGATCCTATCAAGAAGGCAGAAATGATTAGGGATATCGTACAGAGTATCGCCAAGGTGCCCGATGATATCTCTAGAGAAATATATGTTAGAGAAAGTGCTGCGATACTAGATATTGGAGAAGATGTATTATTCTCTTCCCTTGCTCAAAATCGCAATGCAGGAATTAAAGAACAGCGCAAAAAAGACCGCCGTGATCAACAGTCACAACCTTTAAAGAAAGTTGAAAGTGCAGAGGCTGCTGTAAAAGTGGATAGACGATCTGTATTAGAGCATGCCATTATCAAAATCTTACTATTGTATGGGGATAAGGTGGAGGATTTTCAAGAAGAGTTTCTTCAAGAATCTGAGGATGGAGAACTGGTTGTTGAACCTGTTAAGGTGACCATGCCCGTATATGAAAAGGTCTATTTAGACTTGCAAAATGATGAGATAGAATTTTCTAATGCTATATTTAAAACTCTGTATCCTAAAATAGTGGACCTTCTTCTCATGCAAGGTAAAGTAAATCTTAATCATGTAATGTCTACACTTAATGAGCACGAGGCAATGCTAGTTGCAGATTTAGTGATGCAAGAAGATAAATATCAATTACACAAATGGGATGGTAAAATGATTTTTGTAAAGTCTAAGGATGAAACGATATCGACTTATACAATGGATGCGATTCTCAATTTCCGTAGATTAATGATTGAAGAAAAAATTAAAGCTCTTTTTGAGAGTATTTCTAAAGATCCCTCTGTAGACAATACAGATGTATTATCTACAGTTAGAGACTATAATAAGTTGAATAGATATCTGGGAAGACGCCTAAATCGTGTAGTTTAAGAAGTGATTTGTAAAAGTCGTGACTGATGTATCAAGTCAGCAATATTATCTACATTAAGTTTTTTGAGAAGTCGAGTTTTGTAGGTGCTAACCGTTTTCTCGTTAATACTCAAAATTTGCGATATTTCCTTATTTCTCTTTCCTCTAGAAAGCAGGTTAAGAACTTCAATTTCTCTAGCAGATAGTTTCTTGTAGCGCAATGTTACAGACTTGCCAGTTTTACTTTTTGAGTTCATTACTTCTTTAATAGAGTCTGATAAAAAGGTTTCTCCACTGATAACAGTTTCTATTGCTTTTTTAATCTCTTTAGAAGATTTTGTTTTTGCGATATATCCATTTGCACCGGCTTTAATGGCACTAATGGCATATATTTCTTCTGGGTGACAGCTTACAATCAATACTTTAAGGTCTGGGAAGTGAGCTCTTATGTCTCTTAATGCACCAGCACCGTTAGAATTGGGTAAATCAATTTCTAGGATCAGTAATTCAGGTTTATGCTCCTTGATGCCTTCTAGGAGCATCTCTCCATCTTCTACTTTGCCGTTGAAGCGTAAACGCTTACTGTCCTTCATCAGACTTTTAATTCCTCTGCGGAAAATAGGATGATGGTCTGCTAATAAAACGTTCATTTTTAGGGGTATTTGTAAGTACAAATATACAACGTTTAATTATGCTATACAATTAGCTAGGATGTAAGTATTTCCTTGCTTTCTAGGCTGTTATGTGCGTTTAAAAGAGGCTTTTTGGAATGTGACAAACAGGTATAGGATTCATTTTATGTTGATTCTTTTTGTTTAAATTTAAGTAAAGATGAAACACTTCTAGCATTCGTCCAGTAAAATCACTCTCTTTTTTACCATTTGTTATCTCATTCATAATTAGTTCTAGTTCATCATAACTAGCACCTATTTGATCCTCATCCGTACGTTCTGCACCATAAAGTCCATCACTAGGAGCTGCATCCATGATGCTTTCAGGTACATTCACATATTTTCCTATTTGATAAACATGACTTTTCATTAAATCTGCTATCGGACTTACATCAACTCCGCCATCACCATACTTAGTATAAAATCCCACACCAAAATCTTCAACTTTATTACCTGTACCAGCAACCAGTAATCCATTAACACCACCATGGTAATATAAAGTGGTCATTCTTAATCTGGCACGTGTGTTACCACGTGTTAAGTCCACTAATGCGCTGTCCTTAATATCTGGCATGTTTTCAATAAAGGTATCAAATACAGGAGTTAAATCGCTACGTACATCTGTAACATTTTTAAACCTAGACTTTAATTGTTTAATGTGCTCCTGTGCACGTGTAACATGATCGTGATGCTGGTGTATCGGCATCTCAACACATAATACCTCTAGACCGGTCATCGCGCATAATGATGAGGTAACTGCACTGTCTATTCCACCACTGACACCTACTACATAACCTTTAACATTAGCTTTAATGGCATAGTCTTTAAGCCATGTTACAATATGATCTGTTACTTTATCTACTTTCATAGTCTTTAATTGATATAGATTAGCTGTATTTTTGCAGCCTTAAAATTAATTAAAAAAAGCGTCGTTATAGGACTATGAAGTATAAGATTTACAGATGTTTTAAATATCTCGCTTTCGCGAAAGCGTTATTCATACTCTCATCCTGCAACGATTCATCAAAAGTCGAACAGGATATCGCTGCAATACCTATCCATTCTGAAATTAAATTATTTCATGAGGAATTTGCTCAGTCTGGTCCTGATGATTTAGATCATTTAAAGCAAACTTATCCTATGTTGTTCCCGCAACGGTTTGCAGACAGTGTTTGGATAGCCAAATTGACAGGAGCAGATACAATTCAATCAGTGTTAGAAAACGCAGTCGATGATCGCAATTTTGATTTTCAAAAGATACATGATGATGTAGATGATGTCTTTAGGCACGTCGAATATTATTTTCCAGAGTTTGAAACACCTGATATTATCACCGTTATATCTGAAGTTGATTATAGACGTAAAGTCACACCTACTCAATCACAATTATTAATCGCGATTGATACATACTTGGGTAAGGATCACGAACTATATGCAGGCATCAATACGTATCAAAAAGAAGGTTTGCAAATAAGTCATTTACCTGCAGATGTAGGTCTGGCATATGCATATCTATTTGTGCAACCATCAATGGATAGAACATTATTAGGGTCTATGGTATATCACGGTAAATTGCATTATTTACAAGAGTTGTTTGCGCCACAATCAACGGGTGCGCAATTGTTTAACTATGCGCCAGATAAATATGATTTTACAGTATTTAATGAATCTGAAATGTGGAGTTTCTTTGTAGATGAAAACATTCTCTATAGTACGGATCCAAAGCTGCAATCGCGATTTATATTGCCAGCACCGTTTTCAAAATTTTACCTAGAAGTTGATCAAGACACTCCAGGTGGAGTAGGTCAATATATAGGATATCGCATTATAAAGGCTTACATGGAGAATAATGAAACTCCACTAGACGCAATGCTAACATTACCGGCAGATGTAATTTTTAATAAATCAGGATATAAACCGAAACAATAATGGCACAAAATCATAGATCAGAAATAAAAATAGGAATAGAACTTGATGAAAATCGCGTTCCAGAACAAATAAGATGGAGTGCGCCAGATGGTGGAGTCACCGGAGCAGAGGCTAAAGCGATGATGGTTTCTATGTGGGATTCTGTTGAAAAAGAAAGTTTTCGTATTGACTTATGGACTAAAGATATGCCAGTAGATGAAATGAGAGTGTTTTTTCATCAAACCTTAGTCTCAATGGCAGACTCTTATCATCGTGCTACAAACGATGATAAAATGAGAGATACGATGATTGATTTTTGTGATTACTTTGCAGAGAAGTTAGAGCTTAAGAAGAAATAAGTAGTCTCCATTAAATCATCTAACAGGATTATATTGAGTTACTCTGTACCTGTAAAGTTGTTGTTAAGGTAAAGCCAGAGCTTTTAAGCATCTGCGCTTTGCCATTTGCAAAACACTTAATTCTTCAATATTGGAACCTTTCTTTGATCATAAACAACTGATAGAGCTGGCTTGGTATAAAATGCCATTTGGCCAGCATAAAGGTCGATTCTTAAGTGAGTTGCCAGAACCTTATTATGTCTGGTTTCGCAGAAAAGGATTTCCAGATGGTAAATTAGGGCGTTATATGACTACCGTATATGATATGAAAGTCAATGGTATTGAAGAAATATTAAGAGAGATAAGACGTAAAACAGTTAATGATAAGCCTGTTTTTTAATTAATCGAGGCTAGCATTAATCTCTCCTATATAATTAAGTAGTTCTTCTTGACCAGTTCCATTACTAGAACTAGTAATGAAATATGGAGGGACCTCTTCCCACACTCCATCTAGTAATTGCTTTTTATAAACTTCTACGTTACGCTCTAGCGCGTTAGGCTTCAACTTGTCAGCTTTAGTGAAAACAATTCCAAAAGGAATACCGTTTTCACCTAACCATTCCATAAACTCTGTGTCTATAGGCTGTGGTTCATGACGCACATCTACTAATACAAAAGCACATACTAATTGACGTCGTTGCTGAAAATAATTAGTGATAAATTTTTGAAATTTTGCCTTACTGCTTTTAGATACACGAGCATATCCATACCCAGGTAAATCGACTAGGTGCCAACTCTTATTAATTAAAAAATGATTAATTAATTGTGTTTTTCCTGGTCTTCCAGATGTTTTGGCAAGACTCTTCTTGTTAGTCAACATATTGATTAAAGAAGATTTACCTACGTTAGATCGTCCTATAAAAGCATATTCTGCTAGTTTGCTGTCGGGACATCTCTTGACGTCTTGATTTGAAATTACAAATTCTGAACTAGTTATTTTCATTTGGCAAAGATAAGTTAGTCCTTAATTTTTTATACTACCAGAATAGGTAAATGAGGTAGTGTAAAAGTTTAGGGTAATTAAATCAGGAAACGATAGTGATGATAAGTCGTTTACAGCTCTCTTTTTTCTAGCCAAGCCGCTAGTATTTCATTAAATTGATCAGGATGCTCCATCATAGCAGCATGGCCACATTTATCAATCCAGAAAAGCTCACTATCTGGTAATTTTTCATGAAATTCTGTAGCGACTTCTGGTGGTGTTACACTGTCTTGTTTTCCCCAAATAATGCAAACAGGTGTTTGCATTTTAGGAAGGTCTTTTGCCATATTGTGGCGTATAGCGCTTTTGGCAATCGCTAGGGTTTTGATTAGTTTATTACGGTCGTTTACTACACCAAAAACTTCATCGACAATTTCTTTAGTTGCCACCGCAGGATCATAAAAAACACCTTCAGCTTTTTTCTTGATGTATTCATAGTTACCACGTTTTGGGTAGCTTTCACCCATCGCGCTTTCATATAAACCAGAGCTTCCAGTTATAACAAGAGCTTTGATCTTTTCTGAAAATAATTTAGTAGTAACCAGTCCTATATGACCACCTAATGAATTACCTAAAAGAATAACTTCTTTCCAACCCATGTGATCAATGAATTCATTGATATATTTTGCAAATGTGCCTACACTTGTTTTTAGTAAAGGCATACTGTATAGTGGTAATGAAGGCACTACTACTTGATATCCTCGAGATGGGAAATAGTCAATCACGCCTTGAAAATTACTTAAACCACCCATTAAACCATGTAGTATGATTATGGGTGTTCCTTCGCCAGTGGCATAGTATTCAAATTTTCCTTCGGTAATCAGCTCTTGCGTCATATACTGTATTTAGTACAGTAAGCAAATATAGCTTATTTGCATTATATAATGCACGCATTGTAAATGAGTGTGTAATGATTTTTATGCAATCCCACTTTATGACACAATGGTTGCTTTTCATGTTCAATTTTGCGCAAGTGTATTCAGTTTTTTAGAATAAATGAGTAGGTCATAGTGTCTCTGAATTGTTCATAAGTCCCGTAGTTATTCAGAATAAGCTTGTTTTATTAACAATGTGGTAAAAAGTGGTAAATTGTGGAGTAATAATTTTATATTTGAATCAATAACTCATTAAGCTTGATCAATTTCATAGGAACATACGAGTGTAAAATCGATGCAAAAGGACGTTTTATGATGCCCGTTTCATTGAAAAAACAGTTGGCGCCAGTCTTGCAAGAAGGCTTTGTGCTCAAACGTTCTGTGTTTCAACCATGCTTAGAGTTGTATCCCATGAAAGAGTGGAATGAAATGATGGTGCGCATGAACAAGCTCAATCGATTTAATAAAAAAAATAACGACTTTATACGTCGTTTTACTGCTGGTGTAAAAACAGTAGAAATAGATGCAAATGGTAGGTTGTTAATTCCTAAGGATTTAATACAAATCGCTAGTATCACTAAAAATCTCACCGTATCGAGTGCGATTAATATAATAGAAATATGGGATAAGGAAAGCTATGAGCAGGCTATTGATGAGGCTGCTGTAGATTTTGCTGATCTCGCAGAAGAAGTAATGGGAGATGACACAACAGAGCTCTTATCATAGTCCAGTACTGCTGGAAGAGTCCATAGATGGGCTCGCTATTAACCCATCCGGAGTTTACGTAGATGTGACTTATGGTGGTGGCGGTCACTCACGTGAAATTCTATCTAGGTTGGGTGAAGACGGTAAATTGTTTGCCTTTGATCAAGATTTAGATGCATTGGAGAATGTAATTGAGGATCCTCGATTTACACTAATCAATCAAAACTTCAGGTTCATGAAGCGCTTTTTGCGCATGTATGGTGTAAAAGAGGTAGACGGTATTCTCGCAGATTTAGGAGTTAGTTCTCATCAATTTGATGAGGCTGATCGTGGTTTTTCAACACGTTTTGATGCTCGATTAGATATGCGTATGAATCAAGAAAGTGAGTTGGACGCTGTCAGAGTGGTTAACGATTATGAAGAGGATGATCTAAATCGAATTTTTAAAGAATATGGAGAATTGCGCATTGCGCCTAGATTAACTAGAGCAATAATAGCAAAGCGTCAAGAAGGTCTTATTGAAACTGTCGCTCAATTAAAAGAGATATGTGCTCCATTTGTGCCAGAACGTATTCAGCATAAAATGCTAGCTCAAGTTTTTCAGGCTATACGTATTGAGGTGAATCAAGAAATGGATGTGTTAGAAGAGTTTTTAATACAGTCCAAAGAAATATTAAAAACAGGAGGAAGGCTTAGCGTGATATCTTATCATTCATTAGAGGATCGTCCTGTTAAGCGTTTTATGCGTAATGGTCTTTTTCATGGAGAGCCAGAAAAAGATGTTTTTGGTAGAGCAAGTGTGCCGTTTAAAAAGGTAGGAAAGTTAATTATTCCTACTGCTGCACAGATTAAAGAGAATAATCGTGCTCGCAGTGCAAAATTGCGCATCGCACAACGTATTGAGGATTAAGTATGGCGTCTAAGGTTTATGACATATTGAAAGGTAGTTTCCTAACTAATGATGATGCGTTCAAAAATTGGCGTTTTATCATTTTTGCGGTATTTCTATCTATAGTTATGATCTATACTGGGCATAGTTTTGAGAAGAAAGTACATTACATAGGGCAGCTGGCAGAGCAAGAAAATGAATTGCGCAGTCAGTATGTGGATGGTCAGCGAGAGTTGATGTTCTTACAAATGGAATCAACCATCGCTAGTAAATTAAAAAAACGTGGAATTGCACCTGCAAAAAATCCACCACAAAAAATAATTATTAAATCGGCAGTGCAAGATGGCGACAACTGAAAAAAGTATACTGAATAGGATCTACATTGTAGGTGCAGTGCTTTTAGTCATTGCCCTAGGTATTGTTGTAAAAATCATCAATATTCAATTTGTTGATGGAGATAAATACCGTGCTAAAGCAGAGCAGCGTATTTTTAAGAATGATACCATTCCCGCAAATCGTGGTAACCTTTATGATGCAAATGGGCAATTGCTTGCGACTTCTATTTCAAAATATGATATAAGATTTGATGCAATCGCACCTAGTGAGGCAGATTTTAATGAGTTTATAGGGGCTTTAAGCGATTCGCTTTCGCGAAAGCTGAACCGTCCAAAATCATATTTTACAAAAAAATTACGTGCCGCTCGCAATAACCGTAATCGTTATTTGCTAATAACTAAAAATTTAAACTACAGCGATTATATACAGATCAAGTCTTTTCCTCTTTTTAGAAAAGGGCCTTATCGAGGTGGTATTATCGTAGAGCAACGTGTGGTAAGAGAGCATCCATTAGGTAAAATGGCAGAGCGTATAGTAGGCTATGATCGACCTGGTAGTGCGCCAGTAGGTTTAGAAGGTGCTTTTTCTCAACATTTGAGAGGTAGTAATGGAGTGCGTCAAAAACAAAAAATTTCTCAAAATCAATGGAAGCCTATTAGTGGTGCAAATGAGATTGAGCCACAAGATGGATATGATGTTTACACGACCATAGATGTCAATATGCAAGATGTAGCCCATCATGCTTTACTAGAACAACTAGAGTATTTTAAGGCAGAACATGGAACGGCTGTCGTTATGGAGGTTGCTACTGGAGAAATAAAAGCTCTTTCTAATCTAGGTCGTGGAGAAAGTGGTAAATATTTTGAAAAGCGCAATTATGCGGTTTGGGAATCACACGAGCCTGGATCTACATTTAAACTTATGAGTGTCGTTGCAGCACTAGAAGATAAGGTGGTGGATACGAGTACCATCTTTGATACTAGAGGTGGGAAGATCTCATATTATGGGCGTGATGTAAAAGATTCTAAATATGGCGGTTACGGAAAGATAAGTGTTGCGAGAGCATTTGAGGTTTCTTCTAATACTGCTCTAGTTCAAATGATTACAGATAATTATAAAGGTAAAGATCAAAGCGCTAGATATGTTGATCGCCTATATAGTATGGGATTAAATAAAAGATTAGATCTATCAATTACTGGTGAAGGTGTTCCTAGAATTCCACATCCCGAGGATAAACACTGGAGCGGTACATCTTTACCATGGATGGCTTTTGGTTATGGAGTGCATTTAACGCCTTTGCAAACCTTGACTTTTTATAATGCTATTGCTAATAATGGTGTAATGGTTAAGCCTCGCTTAATAAGAGAAGTGCGCTCTAAAGATCAGCTAATTGAAAGATTTGATCGCAGTATTTTAAATCCTTCAATTTGTTCTCAAGAAACGGTAGATAAAGTTAAAGTGATGATGGAAAATGTCGTGAAACGTGGTACTGCTGATAATCTTTATTCTGAAAGCTTTTCTATGGCTGGTAAAACAGGCACCTGTCAGACAGGATATGGGGATAAAAATAAAAAGCTTGAATACATAGCATCATTTGCAGGATATTTTCCGGCAGATAAGCCTAAGTATAGTTGTATTGTGGTAATACATAAACCTAATACAGCCAAAGGTTACTATGGGAATATTGTTGCTGGTCCTGTATTTAAAAAAATCGCTCAAAAGATTTATGCAAATAATCCAATGCTAGATGAGGTGCCGTTACCTCAAATAGCAACAACAGATATTATAAAATCACAAGAAGCTTTTTATTCACAAGCTCAATCTACGTCCAATAAGATACCCAATTTAAAGGGAATGGACGCTATGGATGCTATTACGTTACTAGAAAATTTAGGAGCCAAAGTAGTGCTAAAAGGAAAGGGAAAAGTTAAAGAGCAGAGTGCTGCACCAGGAACTCGAGTAAAGACTAATGATCAAATTACATTAACTCTATCATGAGAAATTTAAAAGACTTATTATATAAAGTGAGCCTAGAGTTGGTAATTGGTCCTACTGATATAGATGTAGAACAAGTACAGTTTGATTCTAGAGCTATTCGTAAAGGAGATGTTTTTATAGCTCTTAAAGGAACTGCAGTCGATGGTCATCAATTTATCGAAAAAGCTGTAGCGAGTGGAGCTGTTGCTGTGTTGCTAGAAGACTTACCGGATTATCAAGCAGAGCATGTTACTTATATACAAGTTGATAATGCACATAAAGCATTAGCACTTATAGGGGCAAATTACTATGATAACCCTTCAAAAGATTTAAAATTAGTTGGTGTCACGGGAACTAATGGTAAGACTACGACAACTAGTTTGTTATATCAACTATTTAAAAAACTTGGGTTTAAAACAGGATTGATTTCGACTGTTGAGATTTTAATAGATGGTAAAGTTATACCTACCAAACATACGACACCAGATCCAGTAACTATAAACAGTCATCTAGCAGCTATGCGAGACGCAGGTGTTGATTATTGTTTTATGGAAGTAAGTAGTCACGGGATTGACCAGCAACGGATAACAGGTTTGCATTTTGTAGGCGGTATGTTTACAAATTTGACTCACGATCACTTAGATTATCACAACACTTTTGCTGAGTATCGAGATGTCAAGAAGCGTTTTTTTGATATGTTGCCCTCAGATGCATTTGCATTAACTAATCGCGATGATAAGAATGGTGAGTTTATGTTGCAAAATACGAAAGCCCGCAAGTTAGGTTATGCATTAAAAACATATACGGACTATAGAGCTCAAATTATTGAAAATCAATTTGGTGGTTTACAATTAAAAGTGAATAATCAAGAGTTGTGGACTAAGATGATAGGTGAATTTAATGCCTATAATGTTCTTGCTATTTATGGTTGCGCTATTGAGTTAGGGCTGGAATCTACAGAGGTTTTAGAAGCCATTTCACAGTTAGATGGTGTTTCAGGAAGGTTTCAGTATTTCACCACAGCTGCCCAACATATAACTGCTATTGTAGATTATGCGCATACGCCTGATGCATTAAAGAATGTATTAGAGACTATAAATGCTATACGTACCCGTAATGAAAAATTAATTACTGTTGTGGGATGTGGAGGCGATAGAGATAAATCTAAAAGGCCGGTAATGGCAAATATCGCGGCATCGCTCAGTGACCTAATCATATTTACAAGTGATAATCCACGTACTGAAAATCCTGATGCTATTCTAAAAGATATGGAAGCTGGTGTTGAGGCCATAGATTTTAAAAAAACACTAACGGTTACAGATCGTAAAAATGCCATAAAAACAGCAGTTCAAATGGCGCAACAAAATGACATCATCCTTATTGCTGGTAAAGGTCATGAAACATATCAAGAGATTAATGGTGTGAGATCAGACTTTAATGATCGCCTAATTGTTGCAGACTTACTTAAACAGTTTAATAAATAACCAACCATAAATGTTATACTACTTATTTAAATATCTAGAAGAACAGTTCCAGTTTCCTGGAGCATCATTGTTTGGTTTTATTACGTTTAGAGCAGCCATTGCTTTTTTACTGTCTCTAGGTATTTCTACGGTGTACGGTAAACGTATTATAAAATTTCTACAACGTCAGCAAGTTGGTGAAACGGTAAGAGATCTAGGTTTAGAAGGTCAGTCAGAAAAAGCAGGAACGCCTACTATGGGTGGTGTCATAATTATAATGGCTACACTTATACCAGTGTTATTGTTGTCACAACTAGACAATATCTATGTAGTCTTATTAATTATCACTACTATATGGATGGGATTAATTGGTTTTACTGATGATTATATTAAAGTCTTTAAAAAAGATAAAGACGGATTAAAAGGGAAGTTTAAGGTATTAGGCCAGGTTGGTTTAGGTGCTATTGTTGGAGCAACTATGTTTTTTCATCCAGGTATTAGCATTAAAGAAGAGATAAAAGATCCTGTTATAGCTCAAGAAATAATGGATCGAACAGATTTGCCAGTTGCATTTGGTGAAGCGATTCAATCTACTAAAACAACCATTCCTTTTCTTAAAAATAATGAATTTGAATACACATCGTTAATCGACTGGATTGATCCTAGTCTTGCATCTTGGGCATGGTTAATATTTATACCTATAGTTATTATTATAGTTACTGCCGTTTCAAATGGAGCAAATCTTACTGATGGTATAGACGGTCTTGCTGCAGGAACCAGTGCAATTGCAGTCATTACGTTAGCTCTTTTTGCATGGATCTCTGGTAACATTATTTTCTCAGATTATTTAAACGTCATGTATATTCCTAACTCTGGCGAAATGGTAGTTTTTATTACTGCATTCACTGGATCGTTAGTTGGATTTTTATGGTATAACACTTACCCAGCACAGGTTTTTATGGGAGATACGGGTAGTTTAACTATAGGTGGGATTATCGCTGTTCTTGCTATAGCAACTCGTAAAGAATTGTTGATTCCTATACTTTGTGGAGTCTTTTTAATGGAAAACTTATCTGTGATGATGCAGGTGAGTTGGTTTAAGTATACCAAGAAAAAATATGGTGAAGGAAGACGCATTTTCTTAATGTCACCACTTCATCATCATTATCAGAAAAAAGGAATTCACGAGAGTAAAATTGTTGTAAGATTCTGGATTGTAGGGATTTTACTGGCCATTATTAGCATTGTAACACTGAAAGTAAGATAATGAGCTGGCTGAGAATAAATAACAAAAAACGGGTCGTCATATTAGGTGGTGGCATGAGTGGTGTAGGTGCCGCTATGCTAGCAACTCAACGTGGGCATGATGTTTTTTTAAGCGATGGTGGTGTTTTAAAAGACGCTTTCGCGAAAGCGTTACAAGATCAACATATCCCGCACGAAACAGGTGGACATGATATCGAGCAAATTTTAAACGCAGATGTTGTCGTGAAAAGTCCTGGAATACCTGATAACGCAACAATAGTACAAAAGATTATAGAGGCAAATATTCCAGTCATATCAGAGATCGAATTTGCTTCAAGATTTTCTGATGAAGTAGAAATAGCAATAACTGGAAGTAATGGTAAAACTACAGTTACAAGCTTGATAGGGCATATACTTCAAATTGCCAACTATGACGTCACGATAGGTGGTAATATAGGACAAAGCTATGCGGCACAAGTGGCAGAATCGCCTGCTGAATACCGCGTGTTAGAAGTAAGTAGTTTTCAATTAGATGGGATTAAAACTTTTAAACCTAAAGTCGCTGTTTTATTAAACATCACGCCAGATCATCTGGACCGATATGATTACAAATTTGAAAATTATGTCGCAAGTAAAATGCGCATTGCAATGAATCAAGATGAGAATGATTTTCTGATATACAATGCTGATGACCCAACAATACAAGAAGCTATAATTCAATTTAAGCCTAAATCAAAATTAGTCCCTTTTTCTATGCAACAGGCATTGGAATATGGAGCCTTTATAAAAGACCAACAGATCAACATTAACCTAGACACAAACCTATTTACTATGCCTATTCAAAAATTATCAATTAAAGGACAACATAATACTGCAAACGCGATGGCGGCAGCAACTACCGCAAAATTGCTTCAAATACGTAAAGAAACAATAAGACAAAGTCTCGCTTCTTTTCAAGGTGTAGAGCACCGTCTTGAGCAGGTTTTAAAAATTAATAAGGTGCAGTATATCAATGACTCAAAGGCTACTAATGTGAATGCTACATATTATGCTCTAGATAGTATGGAGAAGCCTACGGTATGGATTGTAGGTGGTGTTGATAAAGGAAACAATTACAGTGATTTGTTTGCTCTGGTTAATAAAAATGTGAAGGCTATAGTTTGTCTAGGAAATGATAATTCAAAAATTGTCGAGGCTTTTAGTGGTTGTGTAGATAATATGGTAGAGACCTCTTCAATGGAAGATGCAGTACGAGTGGCGTATAAATTAGCAGGACCTGGTGATAATGTGTTGCTTTCTCCTGCCTGTGCTAGTTTTGATCTTTTTGAAAATTATGAGGATCGTGGTAGACAATTTAAAAATGCAGTGAGAGCACTATAAATGAAAATTAAAGATTACATATCGGGTGATTTATTTTTATGGGCATTAGTCCTAGCACTTGCTATATTCTCTTTTTTGCCAGTATATAGTGCTAGTAGTAATCTCGCTTATTTAAATGGTGGGGAAGGTGATACGGCAAAATATATTATTAAGCACTTTGTCCATTTGGTTTTAGGTTTGAGTATCGCATATGCAGTCCATAAAATTCCTTATAACTGGTTTAAAGGTTTAAGTGTGATGCTGCTTCCGTTTGTAATTTTGATGCTTATCTACACTGCTTTCCAAGGCAATACTATGGATGGAGCAAATGCTAGTAGGTGGATACGTATTCCTGTTTTAGGGGTTGGTTTTCAAACCAGTACATTAGCGTCAGTAGTATTAATGACTTATGTGGCAAAATATTTAAGTAGTATTAAAGATAAAGTGGTGACTTTTAAACAGTCATTATGGCCATTGTGGTTTCCTGTAGCATTTACTTTAATTTGGATTTTGCCTTCCAATTTTTCTACAACAGCATTGATCTTTTTAATGGTGTTAATTCTGTGTTTTATAGGAGGTTATCCTTGGAAATATCTACTTGCGATTATAGGAGCAGGAGTTGTAGGTCTAGGTTTGTTTGTTTTGACTGCTAAGGCTTTTCCAGGGCTTTTACCTAATCGTGTAGATACATGGGCATCACGTATAGCAAGTTTTGCTGGTGATGGAGATAGTGACTCTGTTTATCAAGTTGAAAAAGCAAAGACGGCAATCGCAAATGGTTACCCTTTTGGTGTAGGGCCAGGTAAGAGCTCTACAAAACATTTTTTACCGCAGTCTTCAAGTGATTTTATATATGCAATTATCATAGAGGAATTCGGACTTTTCGGAGGTCTAGTTGTACTTGCTGTATATCTATTTTTTCTGTTTCGAGTCGTCGTTATCGCAAATAAAGCCGAAACGATTTTCGGTAGCTTACTAGTCATAGGAGTAGGTTTGCCTATCGTTATTCAGGCATTGATGAATATGGGTGTTGCAGTTAATTTATTTCCAGTGACAGGACAGACGTTGCCACTTATTAGTAGTGGTGGGACATCAATCTGGATGACATGTATGGCAGTGGGAATCGTGTTGAGTGTAAGCTCAAAAAGACAAAAATTGCGTGAGGAAAATGAAGCGCTAAAAGATGAAGAGTTGAACCCTTTAGAAGTTTTAAGTGAAGCCTTATAAATTTATCATATCAGGTGGCGGCACAGGCGGTCATATATATCCTGCGATAGCTATTGCAAATGAATGCAAG
>CH672374.1:1089038-1207177 GCA_000153385.1 Flavobacteria bacterium BBFL7 | reverse complement strand
AATCCTTTTTGTAGGTGCGAGCAACCGTATGGAAATGGAAAAGGTTCCTGCTGCTGGTTACGATATAAAAGGCCTTTGGATTAGTGGATTGCAACGCAAATTCACCTTGGATAATTTTGCTTTTCCATTGAAAGTGACTAAAAGTTTATGGGATGCGCGACGTATAATTAATCAATTTAAGCCTACTGCAGCAATTGGGACAGGTGGATATGCTAGTGGACCATTATTACAAATGGCTAGTATGAAAAGCATACCATGTCTTATACAGGAACAAAACTCCTATCCTGGAATTACAAATAAATTACTGTCTAAAAAAGTACAGAAGATTTGTGTTGCCAGTACTGGACTAGATCGATTCTTCCCTAAAGATAAGATTGTCCTTACTGGTAATCCTGTACGTCAGGATCTGTTAGATATTAACTCAAAAAGAAAAGAATCTCTAGATCACTTTAATCTAGATGAGTCTAAGAAAACATTGTTGATTTTAGGAGGAAGTTTAGGAGCTCGCAGAATTAACCAGCTTATCGATACTCAATTAGAACATATTGCTCAAGATGTACAAATAATCTGGCAGTGTGGAAAGTTCTATTATGAACAGTATAAGAATAAATCAAATGGATCAGTGCAAGTTCATGCCTTCATAAGTAGAATGGATTTAGCATACAGCGCTGCAGATTTTATCATCTCTAGAGCTGGTGCGGGAACGATATCAGAATTATGTATCGTAGGAAAACCAGTGATATTTATTCCATCACCTAATGTTGCTGAAGATCACCAAACTAAAAATGCACTAGCTGTAGTAGAGAAAGGTGCAGGATTACTCGTTAAAGAAGTTGATCTGGATCAAAACTTTAATACAATCTGGAAAGGTTTAATTACAGATTTGAATTTGCAAAACAACCTTTCTTCACAGATTAAACAATTGGCATTACCTCATGCGACTACAGATATTGTTAACCAGTTAGAATCGATAATCAATGACTAGTTTACAGCATATCACACATGTTTATTTCATTGGTATTGGTGGTATCGGTATGAGTGCACTTGCTCGTTATTTAAATGAACAAGGTAAAATTGTTGCTGGATATGATAAGGTTATTACTTCGCTTACTAAACAGTTAGAAGAAGAAGGAATTGACATCCACTACGACGATAATTTTGATAGTATTCCTGCTGATTTTAAAAATTTAGAGACGGCACAAGTCATATTTACACCAGCTATTCCTGCAACAATGGATGAATTGATTCGCTTTCGCGAAAGCGGTGTACCTATCCTTAAACGTGCTCAACTATTAGGTCAGATTTCACAAACAATGACATGTCTTGCTGTTGCGGGGACACACGGTAAAACAACTACTAGTGCCATACTCGCACATCTACTTTATAAAAGTGATGTTAAGGTTACTGCATTCTGTGGTGGGATTCTAGAAGAATATAATACTAATTATTTATGTTCTGGTACCGATGTAATGGTCGTTGAAGCAGATGAGTTTGATAGATCATTTATGCAACTATCACCAGATGTTGCAGGTATAACTGCCATGGATGCAGATCATTTAGATATCTACGGAGATGTTGCAACTTTTGAGCAGACTTTCCATGATTTTGCGGCTTTATTAGAGAATAAAACATTGATCGTAAATGAACAGGTTATAATAGATGGGATTAAAGTAGGACTTAAACAAGGTAAATATCAGGCTATTAATATCGTGATTGCTGGTGGTGCATATCATTTTGATCTTCGAGTTGACAAAGCTGTTTATAAGGGTTTTTGTTTACAGTTACCAGGAAAACACAACTTGTCTAACGCGCTTCTTGCTCTAGCTATGGCGATTGAATATGGTGTTGCTATTGAAGCGTTGAAACTAGCCTTAGTAACCTTTAAAGGAGTAGAACGTAGGTTTACGTATCGAGTAAATACTGCAGAAAGAGTGCTTATTGATGACTATGCACACCATCCTACAGAGGTGAATGCCGTGCATCAGGCGGTTAGGGAAATGTATCCTCAAGAAAAGGTTTTGGCTATTTTTCAGCCTCATTTATTTTCTCGTACAAAGGATTTTATGGAAGAATTTGTTTCCAGTTTAGCTCAGTTTGATCAGTTAGCCTTATTGGATATTTATCCGGCAAGAGAATTACCTATTGAAGGTATAACTTCCCAAGTGTTATGTAATAAAATTCAAAAACTAGATGCTAAGCCTTCTGTAGTAAACGTTTTAGATAAAGAAGATATTGCAGAGTTTATAGATGAAATGAATACTCGTGTTGTGGTTATGATAGGAGCAGGAGATATAGGAGTAGAGATAAAAAAGTTAATCAGTATACCATCAAAAAATGAGCGTTAAAAGCATTCTAAAATATGGTTTGTGTATGGTGCTGGTATTCAGTGCTTATGCTTTTGCGGGACATCGTTTTGAAAAAAGAACTGTAAAAGATGTAACTATTTCTTTTACAGATAGTAAGGCTTTGTTCATATCTGAAAAAAACGTTAATAAATTGTTGATACAAAATATTGATAGTGTGGAATCTATAGCGTTAGAAAAATTAGATTTGAATGAAGGTGAATTGCGTTTAATTGATAACGCAATGATCAGAGGTGCAGAGGTTTCCGTTTCTTTAGAAGGTAAGGTTAACGTGCTTGTTGAACAGCGCTCGCCTATTGCTAGGTTAATGTTGTCTCCACAAGTATACCTCGATGAGGATAATAAAATGATGCCTTTATCACCAGAGCATACAGCGTTTGTGCCGTTAGTGTATGGTTATAAAGATTCATTTAAGGTAAAGCTTTTTGAACTGATCAATTTTATAAATCATGATTCGTTTTTAAAGCCTTCTATCACTCAAATTTCTTTTGACAAAAAAGGAGAAGTGACGCTTCAAATAAGGGCCCATGACCATGAAGTAATATTGGGTAAAATAGAAGATTTGCAACATAAGGCGATGAACTATAAAGCGTTTATTGCAAAAATGAAAAAAGATAATCGCTTAAATCAAGTTAAAACGATCGACTTGAGGTATAAAAATCAGGTCGTTAGTATTAAAAAGTAAGGAAATGGATTTACAAGAATATGCAGTAGGACTGGACATTGGGACCACAAAAATTGTGGCCATGATAGGTCGCAAAAATGAGTACGGCAAACTTGAAATTCTAGGTGTAGGAAGATCAAAGAGCCTTGGCGTACATAGAGGTGTTGTTAATAATATTACACAGACCATTCAGTCTATTCAACAAGCAGTTGATCAGGCAGAAGCGGTTAGTGGTATAAAAATTAAAGAAGTAACGGTTGGTATTGCAGGTCAACACATACGTAGTTTACAACATAGTGATTATATCACTAGAGGTAACTCTGAAGAGGTTATTGACCAATCAGATATAGATACTTTATGTGGACAAGTACATAAACTAGTCATGTTACCAGGTGAAGAAATTATACATGTTTTGCCACAGGAATATAAAATCGATGGTCAGTCAGAGATCAAAGAGCCTGTAGGTATGTATGGTGGTCGATTAGAAGCCAACTTTCATGTGGTGGTCGGTCAAGTGGCATCTATTAAGAATATCTATCGATGTGTGAAAAGCGCAGATTTAGACCTTAAGAAAATCACTCTTGAACCACTGGCAAGTGCAGATGCTGTATTGAGTCAAGAAGAAAAAGAAGCAGGTGTTGCTCTTATCGATATAGGTGGCGGAACAACAGATCTAGCCATATTTAAAGATGGGATCATACGTCATACAGCGGTTATTCCTCAAGGTGGAAATATCATTACTGAAGACATAAAAGCAGGCTGTTCTATCATAGAAAAGCAGGCAGAATTGTTGAAGACAAAATTTGGTAGTGCATGGCCTGGAGAGAATAAAGAGAATGAGATTGTTTCGATTCCTGGATTGCGTGGTCGTGAGCCTAAAGAAATTACACTTAAGAACTTGAGTAAGATAATCCATGCTCGTGTGATTGAGATTTTGGAAAACGTGTTTGTAGAAATTAAAAATTACGGTCACGATGATCCTAAAAAGCAACTTATAGCAGGTGTCGTTTTAACTGGTGGTGGTAGTCAGTTAAAACATATCAAACAATTAGCAGAGTATGTTACAGGAATGCCTAGTCGTATAGGTTACCCTAATGAACACCTTGCCGGCGATAGTGATGCAGAAAGTACAAGCCCTGTGTTTGCCACGGCAGTAGGATTAGTAATGAAAGGATTAGAAGATGGTTATCTCAACTCAAACCTTGAAGAGCAACCAGTTGAAGAAGAGGTGATTGAAGAACCTGTAGTGGATGTCGACGAAGTTGAGCAACCTGAGCCCGAGGTACAAGAAAATAAAAAACGTGGATTCTTTGAAAATTGGACCACAAAATTGAAGGATTTTCTAGATAATGCAGAGTAGTTGTCGACTAGAAAATAATAGTAAAGTAAAGAATTAAGAGAGCTTAGATAATAAAAAGAGCTTAAACCATAAAGTAGCAGCGATATGAGTAATGAAGATTTTAACAGTATAGCATTTGATTTACCTTTAAATAAATCTAATGTAATTAAAGTAATAGGTGTCGGTGGTGGCGGTAGTAACGCCATTAAGCACATGTTCCAGCAAGGAATAAAAGGAGTAGATTTTGTAATCTGTAATACAGATTCACAAGCGCTAGATAATAGTCCAGTGCCTAATAAAATACAACTAGGTGTAACCTTAACAGAAGGTCTAGGAGCTGGAGCAAATCCAGAGGTAGGTGAACGCGCTGCTCAAGAAAGTATAGAAGAATTGCGCGGTATGCTAGACACGAATACTAAAATGGTATTTATCACTGCTGGTATGGGTGGAGGAACGGGAACTGGTGCTGCGCCAGTTATTGCTCAAGTATCTCGTGACATGGGTATTCTAACCGTAGGAATCGTAACCACGCCATTTAATTTTGAAGGTAAAGTACGTAATGAGCAAGCTCAATTAGGAATAGAAAAATTCCGTTCTCAGGTAGACTCATTAATTATAATTAACAATAATAAGCTTAGAGAAGTTTATGGAAACTTAGGTTTTAAAGCAGGTTTCTCTAAAGCAGATGAGGTACTTGCTACTGCCTCACGTGGTATTGCAGAGGTTATAACGCATCACTACACACAAAACATTGACTTGCGTGATGCAAAGACTGTTCTTTCTAACTCGGGTACAGCTATTATGGGAAGCGCACAGTCTACGGGTGCAAACCGTGCCCAAGAAGGAATAATTAAAGCCTTAGATTCACCACTTTTAAACGATAATAAGATTACAGGAGCAAAGAATGTATTGCTACTTATTGTATCTGGATCTGAAGAAATAACCATTGATGAAATAGGTGAAATCAACGATTTAATTCAGACAGAAGCTGGTGGTGGAGCAAACATTATTATGGGTGTTGGAGAAGATGAATCTTTAGGAGACGCTATTTCTGTAACCGTAATCGCAACGGGATTTAATAAGGAACAACAAAATGATATCTCAAATACTGAGGCAAAACGCATCATTCATACATTAGAAGATGAACAGCGCGCCAGTGCCGTTTTGCAAGAGAAAACTTCAGGAGTAACTCCTGGAAACATTATTGTGGATCAGGAAGATGGTACTGAGGATATTGATGATGTCGATAACGCTTTCGCGAAAGCGGAATCACCACAACCTATCGTTGCACCGCAACCTACTGAGCCAGTAAAAATTATTCATACATTAGGTGAAGAAGAGCCAGAACCAATGATGCCAGCGGTAAGGGAAGAGAATGTTTTGATACCAACTACAGAGTTTATATCTAACTTAAATGTGGTTTACGAGGAAGTACTCGATAAGGTAAAGCCTGAGGAATTTGTGATAACAGAAGCGCAGCCTGAAGTAACTAAAATGGTTGAAGATGTTGAAGAAGAAAAAGATCAATTCTTTTTAGATTTTGATATGCCTGTGTCCAGTAAAGAAAAAGCTGTGCCAGAGCAACCTATTGTCCATAATCTAGAAGATATAGAGGTGAATGATCCTGTTAATGTAATACCGGTTACAGAAGTTTCTGCAAGTGGAATTACTAAGTATTCTTTGGATGATTATATGGAGATTGAAGAAACCATGAATCAGGCAAAGCCTACAAGTAAACAACCTACTCAAGTAGCAGAAGAGGAAATTCAAATAGTGACTAAATCGGTACCTTCAGAGCCATTAAATACTGAGGTAGTTGAAGATACAAATGCAGATGATGTAGATCTTACAGATTTGCCTATTAACGAGATGTTAGTACTTAGAGCCGAAGAACGTAAGCGTAAAATGCATGCTTATAATTTTAAGTTCAAAAATTCACACAGGTTAGAAGAAATTGAAAAAAAGCCTGCATTTGAACGTCATGGAGTACAACTAGATGATTTACCTAGTGAGGCAGATCGTTCTAGAACTACATTATCTACAGATGATAATGATGATATACAGTTAAGAACAAATAACAACTCATTTCTACATGATAATGTAGATTAAAAATTGCTTTCCCTAAAAGCAGTAGGCCCGAATTCTTTAAATAGAATTTGGGCTTTTTTTATAGTATATTTTGAAATTGTGTATGTTGTATAAGGCCATTTTAAGCCTTATTTTTATACTCTTAAAGAATTTAATATTATGAGTTTAGAAAAAGATATCATGACCGCTATGAAAGCGGCTATGAAGGCAAAAGATCAAACGGCTCTTGCAGCATTGCGTGCAGTAAAAAGTGAAATTTTACTTGCTAAAACGTCTGGTGATGGCGGTGACTTATCTGATGAGGAGGAAGTTAAACTAGTCCAAAAATTAGTGAAGCAACGCAAGGATAGTGCACGTATATTTTCTGAACAAAATAGAGCTGACCTTTCGGAACCAGAGCTGGCACAGGCAGCTGTTTTAGAACAATTTTTACCAGAGCAATTGAGTGAAGAAGAAATTGCAAAAGTGGTATCAAATATTATAGCTCAAACAGGTGCGTCGGGAATGAAAGATATGGGGAAAGTTATGGGTATGGCAAATCAGCAATTAGCTGGTAAGGCAGACGGTAGAACCATTAGCACTATAGTAAAAAACCAGCTAACATAGACTTTAAACGGCCACGTAGCTCAGCTGAATAGAGCACTGGATTTCGGCTCCAGCGGTCACAGGTTTGAATCCTGTCGTGGTCACGAATAAAATTAAAACGCTTTAAACATTCTGTTTAAGGTGTTTTTTAACTTAAATGATTTAGGTAATTAATTAAATACTTCATTATAGTTATAGAAATCGAGTAATATTTACCCAATAGGGTAAATGTTACTCGGTTTATTATTTTAACTATTTACAGCAGGAATGGTTTAAGTAATTGTTTTTCAGCAGTTTGTGTTTTTGTTAGACATGCTTAAATTGTTGTGGCATGTTATTAGGCTATTCTTATTATAAAATGGCGGTTTATTAATGCCTTAACTCTATTCTATAATGTTTAAAGCTTTAACAACATCTGGCAGGATTAATATTACCTTAGGTCTTTTAGCTGTTTTCTTATTAATTCTTGGAACTAATCGACTAGATAAAAGGCATTTTGAAACAGCACAATCTGTTGTAACTTCCATCTATAATGATAGGGTAGTGGCTCAAGATTATATCTATAAAATGAATAATCTGATTCATGAAAAGCAGCATCATTATATGCAGCCATCATATACTACTAACCTTAATATCAACAAAGAACTTGATATTCTTATAAACCTATTTGCTGGCACTGAACTTACCGCAAATGAAGATAAAACTTTTCAAACCTTCATTACAAACTATGAACTTTTGAAAAAGAAAGAAGAGACCTATTTTAAAAAAATAAATGAACAGAGCAAATTAAGTTCTACTGGGAACTCAATTTACCTGATACCTTTTTATGAAGAGTCAGAAGTCTTAAAAAGTGATTTAAATAATCTTGCATTTATACAAGTAACAGAGAGTAAAAACATAATAGGTATTGCGCAAAAATCTTTAAATAATAATCAATTGATATCTAGTATGGAAATTTATTCTCTACTAGTAATAGGTATTATCATATTAATAATTATTTTCTATAGAATAGAAAAGTCTAAAGTTGTTAAGGATGATTTGCCTTCTTAAATCATTTTTTTAATATGATCAATATGTACATTATATCATAAAAACATTTTTTAGTTGTGATAAATTGCTGCGAGTTACTTTAGTGAGAATAGATATCTTACTTGGTTCTTAATATTTAGCTATATTATGTACTATCGTCTAGAGATATAAACCTCAAAAATCCTTACCTTAATTTTTTCAACATTAGCTATTGTTAGCGCAGCATATGGATACTACTCATGACGTATTGAAAGAACGTATTAAAGAACTTACATGTCTTTATGAAGTGTCTTCTATTATAGTAAATGCAGATGTTGATCAAATTCAAGAGGTTCTACTAGCCATCGCTCATAGCCTTAAAAAAGGATTTCAGTTCCCAGATGATACTGAGATAGCCATACATACCTCTATTGCCTCAGTGGAAACAGTAACTATTGATAACGCCATAAACCTTATCTCTCATATACAGGTTTTTAATAAGCCTAATGGTACCATAACCGCATCTTTAAATCAAGATAAAAGTTCTTTTCTCAAAGAAGAGAAACAGCTATTAGATAGTATAGCTTTAAAAATAGGGAATTTGCTAGAGCGCATAGAAATTCAACAAAATGAGACCTCACTTAAACGGCAGATGGAACACGCAGACCGGTTATCTATACTAGGTGAAATAACAGCTGGTATAGCTCATGAATTGAATACACCGCTGACTAATATTTTAGGCTTTGCAGAGTTACTTAAAGATGCGTTTATTGATAATACTTTAGTCACTGAAGATTTAGACAAGATTATCAAAAATGCTATGTTCTCACGTGAGGTAGTTAAGAAACTTATGTTCTTTGCCTGTGAGATGCCGCAAGAAATGCAACGCGTTAATATAGTGCCTAGTATTAAAAATTCTTTGGCGCTACTAGATGCTTCATTTAAAAAAGCACAAGTAAAATATATAGTTAAAATTGAGGAAGAAGAGCTATTCTTAAAGGCTGATATCATACAGCTCACTCAAATAATATTTAATCTAACTATTAATGCAATATATTTTACACCTGTCAATGGTGTTGTGACTATAGAGGCTTTACAAACTACTGATCATGTCATTCTCAGAATATCTGATCAAGGCATAGGTCTCACTAAAGAAGCTCAGAAAAAAGTGTTTCAACCGTTTTTTACTACAAAGCCTATAGGAGATGGATCTGGGCTGGGATTGAGCGTTGTACATGGAATTGTCGCTAGTCATAAGGGAACAATAAGTGCTAGAAATAATAAATTTAAAGGAGCCACTTTTACAGTAAAACTTCCAAAATCTTAATAACCTTAAAGCTAGATGCAACTTAAAAAAGAGAACATATTAATTGTAGATGACGATGTCAATATCCTAGAGTTATTGCAGCGTCATTTACAATCTTGGAATTATCATACCTATAGGGCAGTATCTGTTAAAGAAGCTGTTCAAATCTTACGGGACACAAAAATAGACCTATTAATTACAGATTTAAAAATGCCTGAAATAGATGGTACCGAGCTTATTAAATTTGTGTCAGAGCATTACCCTAACTTACCTAAGCTAGTCGTTACGGGCTACCCGTCAGTACAGGACTCACTCGTTGCTATTAAGTCTGGTGTAGTAGATTATCTCACAAAACCGTTTACAAAAGAAGAATTACAACAAGCGGTAGATAAGTCTCTAGGGCTTAAGTCTGGTTTGAATTCTGCTTTCGCGAAAGCGGAAACACAAAAAGATACTGCCTATGGAGAACTAATAGGACAGTCTGATAAATTGAATGGAGTTATACAGATAATTGAACGGGTAAAGAATAATAAAGCAACTATTTTTATAAAGGGAGAAAGTGGTACCGGTAAAGAATTAGTGGCAAGAGCCATTCATTATCAAGGCAAGTTTTCTAGAGCACCTTTTATAGCCGTTAACTGCGGTGGTATCCCAGAGAATCTACTCGAGTCAGAATTATTTGGGTATACTAAAGGTGCTTTTACAGGTGCTGATAAAAATAGGCAAGGTTTTTTTCAAGCGGCAAATGGTGGAACGATATTCTTAGATGAGATAGGTAATGCATCTACTGCTGTACAATCCCGATTATTGCGTGTGCTTCAGGAGAAAGAAGTTGTAAAAGTAGGAGCTCAAAAAGCAGAAAAAATTGATGTACGCATAATTGCAGCGACTAATAGTGATCTTAAAAATATGATTAAGAACGACACTTTTAGAGAAGATCTATATTACCGCCTGACGGTTGTAGAAATAGAGGTTGCACCATTGAGAGAACGCAAAGAAGATATTCCATTACTGACTGAAAAGTTTCTTTTTAAATATGGTGTTGAATTTAAAGATCGCTTTATTAAAATAACTCCTGAGGCTTTGAATATCCTACAACGTTATGACTGGCCTGGTAATATACGTGAGTTAGAAAATATTATACAGCGAGCTGTCATTATGTGTGATAAAACGGTTGATGTAGAACATTTACCTAAAGCTTTAAAAATGACCATTGATTTCTCTGATCACAGCTTATTATCTTTAAAAGAAGTAGAGAAGAAGCATATTTTAAAGGTTCTTAATGCTACTAATAATAATAAAACCAAAGCAGCGGAGATATTAGGTATCGATCGTAAAACGCTCCGATCTAAACTTGAAAGCTAGTATAGTATTTTGGACTGATACAATCTTCCCAATGTGGGTAATAAAGTACCAGAGCTTCAAACAGCTTTAATTAAATAAATAGTCTTAAGTTTCTGTTTGCTAGTGTTTTAAAAATAGGTTTGTGTCTTTGGTATGTCCACTGGCATATAGATTGCCTTTTAGTATATAAAATAATTATTATGTACTATGAGATCAACAACATTCAATATTTGTCCTACATGCATTCATCATAAGAAATGCGTTTTAACTGATCAACATCAATCGGTATGGTCTTGTAGTGACTATGATGAAAAAATCAAAGATTCAACATGTCATGTAACTCAAGTCATTGAGCCTGTAGACCAACTGAAATTAGAAATGGTCTGAATATCGATATTTAAATAAGGTTTTATTTATAAAAAGTCTATAAAACCTAATCATTCTTAAATAAACTAAATATGAGTTTAAGTTCAATTTTAAATGCTATTACTCACAAAAAAACAGGCTTTAAGAAAAGTAAGCCTAAGTATATCGCACAAAAATATATGGAACGTAGTATCACAAATCGTCTTTTTAAATAACAGAATTAAGATATAAGTATAATGGCAACAATGACTGTAATAGCAAAGGGTAAGACAAAAAAATTACCTTTAAGAGGTATGATGGATAATGTGATGGAGCAATTTAATAGTGCTGCAGATCATATTAATCTACATCTCAACATTAGAAAAATACTGAGTATAACTAACAATGAAATAATAGTTCATTTTCCAGTAAAAATGGATAATGGCGATGTAGAAATATTTACTGGTTATCGAGTGCAACATAATAATGCTTTAGGTCCATATAAAGGTGGATTGCGCTACCATCCTACCGTTGATATAGATGCAGCTAGAGCACTTGCGATGTGGATGACGTGGAAAACCTCTTTGGCTGGGCTACCTTATGGTGGTGGTAAAGGTGGTATACAATTAGATCCGTCTAAGTATTCACCATCTGAACTAGAACGTATTACTCGTAGATTCACATTTGCCCTAGCAGATAATATAGGGCCAGAGCATGATATACCTGCACCAGATGTCAATACAAACAGTCAGACTATGGCATGGATGGCAGATACTTATATGAGTACGCGTCCACCAGCAGAACGTACCGCAAATCAACATGTGGTAACCGGAAAACCAGATGGTAGTGGTGGATTAGAAGGTCGTGATCGTGCGACTGGTTATGGAGTCTTTTTAACGATTAAGTTTTGGGCACACAAAAGTGCTGAATCATTAAAAGATAAAAGATTTATAGTTCAAGGTTTTGGGAATGTAGGTTATTGGGCTGCGCATTTTCTTGAAAAAGAAGGTGCACATCTTGTTGCAGTTCAAGACGCTTACGGAACGTTACACAATGATGATGGTATAAAGGTAGAGGACTTATATAATTACAGTATAGCAAATAAAGGAAGCATTGTTGATTTTCCTGAAGCCAAGGCTATCCCAAAGGCTGATTTTTATACTACTGATTGTGATATATGTATTCCAGCAGCCTTAGGAAATCAAATTACAAGTGAAAATGCACCTTATATAAAAGCACGTTTAATTGCTGAAGGTGCAAATGGTCCAACTAATGTTGATGGAGAGAAAATCTTACTTGAAAAAGGAGTCACAATTATACCTGATATTTTATGTAATTCTGGAGGAGTGATAGGTAGTTATTTTGAGTGGCTGCAAAATAGAAATGGTGAGTTATGGCAACTTGATGAAGTAATGATTAAGCTGGAGAAGAAAATGAGAGAATCCTTTAATAAGGTTTATACGTTCTCTGAAAGTGAAGCTATGGATATGAGAACAGCGGCATATTGTATCGCTATTAAACGTATAGAGAAAGCTTATGTACAACGCGGTATTTTTCCATAATATACTGACATAAAAGTAAATATAATGAAATACGATACTTTAATTTTAGAGAAAAAAGAGTACGTGTATTTAAAACGTATACTTAATATATCTGGATATGCTGAAGATTTTGAAACACAAAAATCCTTACAACGATTAACAGATGAACTTAAAAATGCTCAGATTTTAGATGAGCTAGACATGCCACAAGATGTGATAAGATTTAATAGTAAGATTACTGTTAAGTCTAATAAAGGCTGGAGTAAAAAGATTCAAATAGTTATTCCAGCTTTAAAAGATCTAGACTTAGATAGGATTTCAATATTAACACCTTTAGCTTCTGCATTATTAGGCTATGCACAGTCAGATATCATACAATGGAATTTACCTAGCGGATTACAGGAATTAGAAATTGTTGAGGTAACTCAAGATCAATTTCTTGAAAAAATAGAAGTACACATTTAAAATATATAATATGGAAGCCATGAATATAGAAATACATGCACATGATAATGATGTAGATGTAGCACACAAAATCAATACTATGGAGCTCGAGAACTGGATCAATCACCTTACTTACGTAAGAAAAGAGCTTAGTAGTTTGATTGCTTTTTATCATGCTCAACCTTTAGAAAAAAAAATAGAGAATGAAAAAGCAACTCAAGGTTTTGAAATGAAACAGATTGAAAATGATGTTATATTAAATCAATTACAACGGTTTAAAGACTCTCGTGGCAGTATAGCAGAGTGTCAGGACATGCAATGTGACATGTCCTTTATACAAGAACATGAAAAATGTAGAAGGATGTTTTTATACCATGTCGATAAATATCGCAAATTGAAAGATACTTTTTTTAAGGATCTTCAAGGAAACATCGGTACCTCAAATACAATTAGTTAATTATCCCTTGGATACAGTTATATTAAATAAACTTAACGCTTATAGAAGGCTATTTATAAGAAAGGATCTCATAGAATTGAGTCAGTGGATGGAGTCAATAGAAGATATTAATCTGGAAATTGAACAATTTAAATTAGTTGAAAAACAATTGATTAAAAGCGATACACTTGTGACGGATTTGGTAGGTCTAAGGCGCAAGAATACTCTCGTGATGGGATCCTTTTGTAACTATGAATTAGACTTAAAAAAAGAATATGAATTTGGTAAACGAGAATATGACTTGTCTAGAGCCAAAGAACATGAAAAAAGAAGGTATCAATATCTACAACTTATTCAAGAATTTAAAATTCTAAAAAATAAAATACATACAGAACTAATGAAGTACAAACGATTTTAATTAATAAAAGAGTTTTATCTAGTTTAGATCATAAAAAGTTAAATGCCATCTGTAAAATGAAGATCTTATTAATTATGATAATAAGCTGATAAGCTTTTCATGATAGAGTAAGTAGCAACCTGTTACTTATTTACAGAACAGCCTTTTCCTTCTCTTTTGATACCTAGTTTCATTAAAATTGTTTCTAGTAAACACCACTTGGTAAAAGCAGATTGAATAAGGTTAACACCAATAAAAACAGTAAACCACATCCAGTTAGGATTTACATAAACAGTTAGTACTACACTTAATAGTACCATTGTACCTACGATTACTCTAAAATATGTGTTTAACATTGCTTGATTTTATTATTTATAATTTTTCTTTTCTATCATATAGTAAACTAATGGTACTACCAGTAAGGTCAATACAGTAGACACAATAGTTCCACCCATTAATGAAATGGCTAACCCTTGAAAAATTGGGTCAAATAGTATGACAAATGCTCCAATAACAACCGTACCAGCGGTAAGTAAGATAGGAGTAGTACGTACAGCACCAGCTTCAATAGCAGCTTGTTTAAGAGGCACACCTTCGGCAGTTCTTAAGTTGATAAAGTCTATTAATAGTACAGAGTTCCTGACCATAATTCCGGCAAGAGCTATCATTCCTATAAAAGATGTTGCGGTAAAGAAAGCACCCATAATCCAGTGACCTAAAATAATACCGATTAGGGATAACGGTATGGCCACCATCATAACAATAGGTGCTTTAAAATTTTGGAACCATCCTACAATCAATATGTAGATTAAGATGATGGCTCCTAGAAATGCTATACCTAGATCTCTAAATACTTCTAAAGTAATTTGCCATTCACCATCCCATTTTACCGTATAATCATCTTCAAAATCTGGTTGACCTAGATACATTTCACTAATGCTGTATCCAGCAGGCATCGGAATAGATTTTAATTTTTCTTCCATGCCTAGGATAGCATATGCAGGACTTTCTAGTTCTCCAGCCATATCTGCCATGACGTAAACGACTCTTTTTTGATTTTTACGATAAATACTTTTTGCACTTATAGACTCACTGATCTCTACTAAGTCTGCAATAGGTACCATGGTTCCCTGATTAGAAACAACTTTAAATTGTGAAATGTCTTGAATCGTAGACTTCTCTTTTTCATCTAGTGCGAGCACAATACCTATTTGCTGTACAGCATCTTCATCATATAGATTTGTTACCGGTCTATCAGATAGTGCTAGGTGCATGGTGTAGGCTATTTGTTGCGGTGCCACGCCATATAACATTGCCTTTTCTTTGTTAATAGTAAATTGATATTCAGTTTGATCGTTTTCTACCATCCTGTCTATATCAACTACATCATCCGTATTCTTTAAAATATTTTGAACCTCATTGGCAACAATAATCTGTTGTTCATAATCAGGACCATAGATTTCAGCAACGATTGTAGATAGCACCGGTGGTCCTGGCGGTACTTCTACCAGTTTCACATTTGCATTATACTTCGCAGCGATTTCTTGAATATCAGGGCGCAATAAGCTAGCGATATCATGACTTTGCGCACTACGTTTTTCTTTATCAATTAGGTTCACTTGAATATCTGCCATATTACTACCACCACGCAAATCATAATGACGCACGAGCCCATTAAAAGTTATAGGAGCAGATGTCCCGATGTAATTTTGATAATTGACTACTTCTGGTCTAGTAGATAAGTATTGAGATATTTCTTGAGCGACAGCACCTGTGCGTTCGAGTGTTGTACCTTCAGGCATATCAATGACTACTTGGAACTCATTTTTATTATCGAACGGTAACATTTTAACGGCAACAGAATTAGTAATGAATAATCCCATCGTACCCAGTAAAACGACAAATGTACCTATTAGAAATAACCATCGTTTATAACGATTCTCCATTAAGGGACGTTCAAATTTATTATATAATCGATAAATAAGAGTTTCTTCAAGTGGCTTTTCTATTTTCTCAACTGCACCTTTTTTATCTTTTTCTCTTAAGAATATATAGCCTAAATATGGAGTGATGGTTAAGGCTACAAATAGTGACAATATCATCGCGATAGAAGCTCCTATAGGCATAGGTGCCATGTAAGGACCCATCAATCCAGATACAAAAGCCATAGGTAGTACAGACGCAATCACAGTAAAAGTTGCAAGAATGGTAGGGTTTCCTACTTCGTTTATTGCATAGAGCGCAGCATCTTTAAAAGGCAATCGTTTCATTTTAAAGTGCCGGTGCATATTCTCTGCTATAATAATGGAATCATCTACTACAATACCGGTCACAAACACTAACGCAAATAAAGTAATCCTGTTTAAGGTGTAATCTAGCATGTAGTAACTCAATAGTGTCAATGCAAACGTGATTGGTACAGAAAGAAATACAACGAGTCCACCACGCCAGCCCATCGCTAGCATTACAACAAAGGTTACAGCAATAATAGAACCTATAAGGTGCAATAATAATTCCGACACTTTATGAGATGCCGTCTCACCATAATTACGTGTAATTTCTACTTGCACATCATCTGGTATTAAGGTCTTGCGCAGGTGTTCAACTTTGGCAATAATGACATCTGCAATTTTCATAGCATCTGCACCTTTACGTTTTGCAACAGATATGGTTACCGCTGGATATTCAGATAAGAAATCGGTTTTTTTATCACTTCCTTGACCAAAGCCTAAACTCACATAACTTTGAGGAACCTCTGGTCCGTCAATTATTTGAGCGACTTGTTTTAAATATATAGGTTGATTTTGTTGTACACCTACTACTAGATTTTCAACATCAGTAGTACTGGCTAGAAAATCACCAGTGTTAACGATAAACTCGGTGTCGTTTTTATCAAATTTTCCAGCATTAAGTTGTGCATTGTTTGCTTTTATCATCTTAGAAACTTGCATAAAATCTAGACCACTAGAGGCTAGTTTATCCTTATCTAAAACAACTCTTAGTTGACGTTCTCTACCACCTATTTTATGTGTGATAGCGACATCGTTTATTTTCTTTATTTCGGCCTCTAATTCATGAGCCATTTGTCCTAGTTGATAATCACTATAATTCTCACTCCATAAAGTAAGGCCTAGCATCGGGACATCATCTATGGCACGAGTTTTTACGAGTGGCATGGTCACACCTTCGGGCATTTGATCCATGTGTTTATTGATTTCGTTGTATAATTTTACAAAACTGCGTTCAATATCCTCGCCCACATAAAACTGTACGATCACCATTCCTTGTTCCTTCATAGAGGTAGAGTAGACGTACTCGACACCTTTGATATTAGAAATAAGTTGCTCGAGTGGTTTAATAACACGAGATTCCACCTCAGTAGGGCTAGCACCTGGATAACCTACAAAGATGTCTGCCATAGGTACATCTATTTGCGGTTCTTCCTCACGTGGTATTAAAAACGAGCTATATACACCTACGACCATAAAAACGATCATTAAGAGCACAGTCAGCTTTGAATTCATAAAGACTTTGGCAACTTTACCAGCTAATCCTTCTTTCATTAGATATAATTTTTGGGCGTTTTAACAGGCTATCCGTTGCAATCTTTTTGAAGGCAGTTTTCGCGAAAGCGAAAAAAACCACAAAAAGGATTTTCACTACTATCCTTAACGCAATATTGAATTATTGTATAGTCACTTTTGCACCGTTAAATAGCTTACCATTTGATGAGGTAATATATTTTTCATTGGCATTAAGTCCTGATAATATTTCTACTTGATCACCTAGAGTTCTACCTAATCGCAACCAGCGTAGCATGGCTGTATTATTCTCGCTAATGGTGTACACACCAGTAAGTTGACCTTTTGTAATAAGTGCCGTGGCAGGTATTAAAACATTATCATTTGTAGCCTTTCTCTCTACAGGGAAAGCAATAGTGGCAAACATGCCAGATAGAACAGGAACATCTGTTTTATCTATCGTTATTTTTACTAGATACTGACCACCAGTTTGTTGTGCAGATGTGCTTACTTCTTTTACCTTACCAGTTAATGTTTGTTGAATGGAAGATATTGTTACCTGTACTTCTGTTTCTTTTTTAATTTGAGAAATTTCAGTTTCAGGCACCATAGCCATTACCTCAAAATCGCCTGGCGCTTCTATAGAAAGTAACGGTTGCCCAGGATTTGCCATGTCACCTTTTTTAATGCTTTTACTAGTAATAACACCATTAAAAGGCGCCGTTATATTAGAATAAGCAAACTGAGCATTGATTTCGTTTTTCATTTGCTGCGCACCTTCTAGACGAGCCTTTGCCATATTAAAATTTGCCGTAATGTCATCTAGTTCTTTTTGTGACGCACTATTATCTGCAAACAGGTTTTTAAATCTGTTGTAATCTTTTTGAGCGTTATTAAATGCTGCAGTAGCTTCGGTAATACTAGCGTTTACTTGTCCTTTTTTAGCTTGTAAATCTGCATTATTAATGGCCACTAACAGCTGTCCTTTTTTTACTGGATCACCTACGTTAACTAGAACATTATTTACAAATCCCATCATGCGTGTGCTTAATTGTGCACTATTTGCGGCTTGTACTTTACCGCTTACCGCAAGAAAAGGGCTGCTATCATTATCAATTACTGCTTGAACCGTAACAGGAATGGCAGGAGTATTGTCTACCGCTGGTTGAGACTCTTTTTCACCACAACTGATTATAAGTAAGGTAAGGACTGCGGTTAATAGGATATATGATTTTTTCATTCTTTATATTTTATAAATAAAAAGCTTGGGCTCTTTTATTAGATGGATTTGTTATTCTGACTGGGTTAAAAAGTTGATATACGCCTGTGCATAGTTGAATTCAAAAACGGTTTGATAATATTCTAGTTGTTTTTGAGCAAATTGAGTTTCGGCATTTAAAAGGTCTGATGTTTTTTCAAGCCCTTCTTTAAATCTATTGGTACGTATGCGCAATGATTCTTTAGACTGATCTAGTGCTAGTTGTGCTAGTTTTAATCTGTTTTTTGCATCATTAAGCATGCGTTGTGCTTTATTAATTTCTAATTTTGATTTAGAAACATATTGTTCGTATTGCAACTTAGATTTCTCTAATGTTGCTTTACTTTTATCAGCCTGACCGATACGTTGTGATCCTTTAAAAAGATCCCAGCTCAATTGTGCACCTATCACATATCCATTTGCACTTGCTTGAAATAGATTTTCATCATACAATTCATAGGATCCAAACGCATTAAGTCTAGGTAGAAAAGCCATCTTGTCTGCTTTGTTTGCTGCTTCATATGCAGTAGTAGCAAGTTGCATGGCTCTTATATCTGATCTATTTTCTGAAAAGTTATTATCCTTTATAGTGATGTTTTTAATCGTTAAGCTATCACTAGGCTTATATATGGTGTAACCATCGTCATCCATTAAATAAGAAAGATAGTCGGACGCATTTTGCACGTTACTACGGGCAGTTTGTAGTTGGTTTTGAACTTCTGTGAGTCTTACTTCTACGTTCAGTACATCCGCACGTTGCAGGTATCCTTGCTTTAATCTGTTTTGTGCTAGTTTTAAATTTTCTTGAGCTGCTTCTTGAACTTTTTCTAATACAGCAATTCCTTTATAGGCTAGTTGCAATTGCATGTAAGCCTTTTCTACTTCAAAAAATAGATATTCTTCTGTGCGTTGTTTTTTAAGTAAAACGGCTTCCATTGAGGCTCTTGCTGCTTTACGTTGGTACATCCCATCAATGTTAATCAAGGGTTGTTGTACTTCAATTATAGTGGCAAAGTTTTGTACTTGATCTGGATTATTAAGAAGGTCTGGATTGAAGTCGTTTGAAGTTAAGATTCCTTGATTTAATTTAGAACCAAAAGCCATCAATGGATTAGTCGTAATAATACCGGTATGACTTGCTGTTATATTAGGCAAGAAAACAGCTTTAGTCTGATCAAAATCTGCTTTTGCTTCTAGAAATTCTTGCTTAGATATTTTTATAGAATTGTTGTTTTTAACCACTTTTTCAGCAACTTCTTCTTTTGAAATTAGAGTAGTTTGCTGTGCTGTCGCTTGCGTTAATATCGCAATGCTAAAGGTTATAAATAATAAGATTTTCTTCATTACAAGAGATTAGTAAAGCAAATTTAACTCGCTATTTTTCTTGCTAGAGTAACATAGGTTACTCAACCTTATTTAAATTAAAAAGCCACCTGTAATGGATGGCTTTCAATAAATTGTGATGATCGTTATTTTACCTCACGTGTTCCTCCATGTCCACCTGCTACTACAATCATAATTTTAATACTGAGATAGATGAATTTAAAAAACTGAATGATGGGATTCATCATTTTGAATCGTTGATACTTTGATATTCTTTCAGTCATGATTTCTATTTTTTTATTCTGGAATTAACCACCAAAAAGGTTTCATTTTTGCCTTGTAAATAAATGCATAATGTAATGCTAGTTTGAGCCAGTGACCAGCAAGTCCTATTTCCCCAAAGGTTTTACCTAATTTCCGACCTTGTGATTTAGGATATTTATGATAATCAGGTACAATAGGATAGGTAGTAATACTTACACCACTACCTTGTGTGAGACCATATCCAGCAGATGCTATACAGGCTGCACCCATATTTCCCATACTACCTTTATGTTCTAATGATTCTTTGCCTTTTTTTATGGAATCTATAATGTTATCTGCTACCAGTTTTGCGGTGATACCAGATGGCATGCCGGTACGTGGTGGTGCTGGTGATATGTCCGTACCATTTTTGCTTTTGCGAGGTTTTGAGATGGCATGTGGCGGTGCAAAAGCAATACCAGGCGCAAAGATATTTTTATAAGAAGGATTTTGATAAGTTTCTGGCCAGTCCTGTACAGACCACTCTTCATATGGTTTTGATGTATAGTCTGCATCAACAATCATAAAGCCTTTAAAAAGTTTATCTGTGATGTCCTGATTACCTTTATCAAATGCCTTAAAACCATGACCTGAAAAGGCTGGTATAAGCATCGCAAAATCATAAGATTCGGTTTTATGTTCACCATCTAGATTCTCATAATGTGCAAGTCCGTCTTCAATTTTTTCAACACCAGCACCTAGAATCCACTTGATATCGCGGTCTTCAAATATCATTTCTACCATCTCACTAGACTTCATCGTCATGCTATTATAGGATAGCAACATTCCATCCATACCAAAATCACCTAGTTGATATTCGTTTGAGATCCAAGTAATCTCTGCCATGTCACGCACTTTATGCTTGCGCAATTCTTGTTCTACATTTAAAATGTATTCAAAGGCAGCACCTTGACAAGTCGCTTTAGCATGTCCAGTACCTATCAGGATCTTTGCTTTTTTACCTTTTTTCATTTCTTGAATTAACCCATTTAACCCATGCCAGGCATGATCTGCGTGACCATAAGTACATACAGAATAGGTTTTATTTGATCCAGGAATTAATCCATCTGTAGCTTCAAAATTAAGTTTAGGACCTGTGGCATTGATCAAATAATCATAGGTTACTTTTTCTTGAACTCCTTTTTTTTCTCCTATAACATATTCAGATAATACATAAGGTTTAGCTTCTACAGCGTCACCTTCGGGATGAAAAGAAATGGCTTTGGCTTGTAAAAAACCGATGTTTTTTTTGCGGTATAATGGTGCAAGTGGAAATAGGATTTCTTTAGATTTCATTCTTCCTATTCCTACCCATATATTAGATGGTATCCATTGATAATTACTATTAGGAGAAACCACAACTACTTCGTGCTCTTTAGATAATTTTCTACGCAGGTGAGATGCGGCTACATGACCAGAAATTCCTGCTCCTAAGATGACAATTTTTGACATTTTTTAAGTCTTTGTATCAAAGGTAATCGCCTTGTAATGTGATTACTGTAACCTGTGTTACGTAAGTGTTTATTAATCGCAAAAGCCACCTATAATGGGTGGCTTCTTATGTCTTTATCTCGCTTTCGCGAAAGCGTAATTATAATATCATGGAACTAGTAACTGGTATCATCTAACTGTACTTTACCATTAAACGTTCTATATAAAAAGATGAGGTATGCTGCTAGAAGTGGTGCTCCTACAACTACCATAGTAAGCATAATACCTAGAGATTTTTGAGAAGATGCTGCGTTATAAATAGTCACACTGTACGATGGATCTATTGTTGATGGTAATAATACTGGATAGAGTTGAAAAGCCACTAGCATTAATAGAAATGCCATTGTTAAGGAGGAAAATATTAACGCCTGAAAGTATCTCTTTTTAGAGACTAATCGAGGCACATTTGCTACTGCCAAAAAGGCCAATACAGGAATCGCAAAAAATAATGGTTGCTCTTTAAATCGATCAGTTACACCAGGTAGAAACGTCAGTGTGTATAAAGATGTAATAGCAAAACTGGTTATGAAAAATATCATCCCTTTTTTAAGAAGAAATGTAAGCCTAGTATGTAGTCTACCTTCTGTTTTAAGTAATAAAAATATTGCTCCTTGGGTCATAAATAATGATAGTGTCGTAAATCCGGCCATAACAGCATAGGGATTTAAGAATGCAAGGAAAATACCACCTTGATAAGTGTAGTTTTCTCCTATTTCAAATCCTTGTAATACATTACCTAATACGACGCCTAGTAGAAATGCAATTAAAGTATTTGAAACAAAATAAATAATATCCCAAGTGGTGCGCCACCATTTCATCTCTTCGGCACTTCTGAATTTTATGGCAGATGATCGTAATACTAACAAGAGTAAAAATAGCATAAATGGTATGTACATAGCAGATAACATGGTCGCATACATCACGGGAAATCCAGCAAATAACGCTCCACCACCTATAATAAGCCATACTTGATTTGCATCCCATAAAGGTCCTATAGCATTAATAGCGATACGTCTACTCAAATCTTTTTTGAAAAATAAATGCCATGCACCAGCACCGTAATCAAAGCCTTCTAAAATGGCATAACCTGAGAACAATAATCCAACAACTAAATACCATAGTGTAGGGTAATCTATACCTAAAAAAGTTTCCATATTGCTAGTCTTAAACGTATTTCAAAAATTCATCTGGGTTTTGTGCCTCATCATAAGGTCCGTGTTTAATCTTTTTATTTACAGAGTATATAAATAAAAGAAACAACACTGTATAAACCACTAAGAATAAAATTAACGAGAATAGAATCTGATTAGAAGACACCTCTTGAGAGAATCCTTCATCAGTTCTTAAATGCCCATAAACAATCCATGGCTGTCTTCCCATTTCTGCAGCAAACCAACCTACTTGATTTGCTATTTGTGGTAAAAGAACTGAGTAAGCAAATATTTGTAAAAGCCATTTTTTATCAAATAAAGTTCCTCGCCACCATAAAAAGCAAGCGTATAACGTCAATCCTATTAAAAACATGCCGATAGATATCATGATATGATAAAATTGGAAAACGGCATTAACTTGTCCTGGTCGTTCATTTTCTGGAAAGGCGTTTAAACCTATAATGGGTTCTTCAAAATCTTGATGCACTAGAAATGATAATCCACCAGGTAATTTGATGCCAGTGACCTCTTGAGTCTCATCATCTACCCAACCGAATAGATAGAGATCTGCTGGTGCAGATTTTTCATAATGACCTTCCATCGCAGCCAGTTTTGCCGGTTGATTAACGGCAACACCATCTGCAGAGCTATGTCCTGATAGTAATTGTGTTAAAGAAAAAATAGTTGCGACAACTAAAGAAATTTTAAAAGCTTTTTTTGATATTTCAACATACCTACCTTTTAATAGATAGTAAGCGTGTACACTAAGAACGAGAAAGGTTCCTGCAAGAAAGGCACCTTGCCAGACATGAATGATTCTATCGACACTCGATGGGTTAAAAACCATTGCCCAGAAATCTGTCACCTCAGCTCTGGCATCAAATCCTTCACCTACAATATGATATCCAGCAGGCGTTTGTTGCCAGCTATTTGCTACAACAATCCATACTGCGGAGAACATAGAACCTAAGAATACCATAATGGTTGAGAAGAAGTGAACTTTAGGAGAAACTCGATTCCAACCAAATAGTAAAATTCCTAGAAAAGTACTCTCTAGACCGAATGCAAAGAGACCTTCGGCAGCTAGTGCACTTCCAAAAATATCACCTACGTATCTGGAATAGACAGCCCAGTTAGTCCCAAATTCAAATTCCATGATAATACCAGTTGCGACACCTATCCCAAAAGTAATCGCAAATATTTTTAACCAGAATCTGGTAAGCACTTCATATTGTTTATTTCCAGTCTTAAGATATAAACCTTCCATAATTGCCATAATTAATCCTATCCCTATGCTTAAAGGTGGATATATGTAGTGAAAGGCAATGGTAAAGGCAAACTGTATACGCGCTAGAATTTCTGTATCCATTGTGATAAAATTTTATTCTTCAAAAATAGGTCCTAGACTTAGTTTGTTGTGTTACAATAGTCACTTAAAAGTATTAATTTTTAAAATCTCGCTTTCGCGAAAGCGTGAACACAAAACCTTTGCTTTATGTGACATATGTCACCTTACTTTTAAAAATCTATAGATAGTTTTGTCATATGAAGTTATGGATTGCCGCTTTATTATCGTTGGTACTTTTAAGCAATAGCTTGCGTACTACTATTATGTATAGTTGGTACATAGTAGATCTGGATAGCTTTGTAGAAAGGTTGTGTGAGAATAAAGATAAGCCTACATTAAACTGTGATGGAAAATGTTATTTAAGTAAGATGATGGCTGAAGGTTCAAAAGATGAAAGTCCAGCTGAACCGCTAATTGAATGGGAAGAGCAAATCTACTTTTTTGAAGAAATAAGCTTTCCAATTGTAACTGCAGTAGATCGGGAACACTACGCTTTTTTCTATTATCAATACATTATCACAGATTCTAATATTGACGGGATTTTTCATCCACCACGATTTTCATAATTCACTTCGAGATTAACTTATCGAACGCTATTTTAAAATAGTCGTTCAACACCTTTATGGTGCGATTTTATGAAAATACTATTATGAAAATAAAACAACTAGCGCAATTATGCGCATTAATACCTATGTCTTTATTTGCACAAGAGACGACTGAAAAAGTGCAAGACACTACAGTTACCAAACCGGTAGCTTTAAATACTGTTATCGTCACTGGTCAAGGAGCTACAGATCCAGTACTCACAACGGTAAGAACAGATTTAGTCAAAAAAGTAGTACAGCCTAAAAATGTCGCAGATCTGTTCAACGACTTTAATGGATTCTCACTGATTAAGCGTGGAAACTATGCCATCGATCCATCTTTTAGAGCCTCACAATATGAACAGTTGAACATTCAATTTGATGGTGGAACTAAAGCGATGCACGCTTGCCCTAACCGTATGGATCCTATTACTACTCACGTTGTTCCTGAAGATATTGAACGTATAGAAGTCATCAAAGGACCTTATACGGTTAGATATGGCGCGACTTTTGGCGGGATTATTAACTTAGTTACAGAAAAGCCCATACATCTAGATAATGGTTTTCACGGTGGTGTAAGTAGTGGTTATGAGACTAATGGAAATGCGCTAGTCTCTTCCTTGAAACTACACCAAATCACAGATAAATATGATATCACGGCAAATGCTGGCTATCGTGATTTTGGGAACTATGAAGATGGTGATGGAACTGAAATTCCTAGTTCTTTCAGAAGTCTGGATTATGGCTTGCGATTAGGTTATAATATTAAAGATAATCAAAGAATTCAGGCACACTGGCGACAGTCTTATGGTAGAGATGTATTGCATGCGGGACTACCTATGGATACGGATGAGGACAACAGCTCGATACTGTCTATAGACTATAAATTTTCTAAGGTGAATGATTTTATTGAAGAAATTAATGCCAAAGCTTATTATTCCTATGTCGATCATATCATGTCTAACAATAGAAGACCATCTTTTATGATGACTGGAGCCATCTCTACCATAGATGCCACAACAGCTGGTGGAAAAGTAGAATTTAAAATGAATCCTACAGAGAAATGGATTTTATATGGTGGTCTTGATGCATTACTAATTGCCAGAGATGGCGGTAGAACACGTACGGTAAAACGTAATATGATGGGTGACCTCTTACCAGAACCTATGGTGTTTCAAGATAAAGTTTGGCAAGATTCTTATGTGAATGACTACGGCCTTTTTGCTGAAAATAAATATGCGTTTTCTAATAAAACCATGCTAACGGCTGGTGTTCGTTATGACCTTGTATTATCAGATATTCAGGATCCAGAGGCAGATTTTCAAGCTTTATACACAGACCTTGCACAACGCAAAGAGCACAATGTATCGGCTACCGTTTCCGTAAAGCACAAACTTTCAGGAAACAATACGCTGGAAATTGCTTGTGGTCGTGGTGTACGATCTGCAAATATGATTGAACGTTATATCAATCATTTTCAGGTAGGTCAGGATCCTTTTGAATATGTAGGAAATCCTAATCTGGATGCTGAGGTGAATAACCAGTTTGAAATAGGTTTTAAAGGAAAAAGAACTTTTGAAAAAGGAATAGATGCTGTGAGATATAGTATTTCTGGATATTATTCTATTTATGAAAACTACATCGTTCCTGTGGTCGACCCTACACTAGATAGAAAGTTCAATCCTACGGCACAACCTCAAGAAGTCAAGCGATTTATCAATATAGATGATGCCTATAAAACAGGTTTTGAGGCTGAAGCAAGTATAGTGATTGCTAACTATTTCAATTTCAACACGGCGTTTTCTTATGTGTATACAAGAAATAACGACCTCGACGAGTCCTTACCTTTAACGCCACCTTTTATTACAAGACTAGGATTAGGGTTTGAAAAAGAAAAATTCTGGGCAAATCTGGATTATACCATCACGTCAAAACAAGACGAGATCTCAACCAGTTTTAGAGAGATAGAAACGGCCGGATATGAAACCTTGGATTTAAGGCTAGGAGTAATACCATACAAAAATGTACAACTAGGTGTTGCTGTGTTAAATATTTTTGATGCAACCTATAATAATCACTTAAACTTTTCATTTGTTAATCAGGCAGACTTTACTCGAGTGCCGATTAACGATCCTGGCAGAAATTTTTCTGTCTTTGCACACTATAAATTTTAAATGATATGAGAATAATTCAATTAATATCCATAGTTTATTTTTTTACATATGGAGCCGTACAAGCTCAAGAACCTGAACAGTTAAGGTATGAGTCAGAGCAATTTGATAATTTATATGCGATAAGTGATTCTATTTATCGATCAGAACAACCTAGCAGAAAAGCTTTCAAAGAGTTAGAAGTATGGCTTTAAAACAGTAATTAATTTTAGGCGTTTATGGAGTGATGATAGTAAAGCAAGAGATACAGATTTAACATTGATACATCTGCCTATGCGTACATCACGACTTACTGAAGCTGAAATAATCGTAGCACTAATGGAAATCCAAAGGGCACAAAAACCAGTACTCATACATTGCTGGCATGGCTCAGATAGAACAGGTGTTGTGGTGGCAGCTTATCGTATAGTGTTTGAAAATTGGACCATAGAAAATGCCATAGCAGAATTTAGACAGAAAGAATACGGCTATCATGAAAGTTGGTATCCTCATCTGGTAAATATTTTGGAAAATCTAGATGTTGAAGCTATAAAGAGTACAATGGATTACATTCCATAGAGTACATTTAAGACGTAAAAAAGCCCTTCAAAAATGAAGGGCTTTTTTTATTTCTTAATACCAATAAACCGTATGACCTCAGCTTTTCCTTTATGATAATTACCTTCTGATAATTCAATAGTTTCTTCTTTTAAAAAATTGAATTTTATCTCTGGGAATTCATTTTTGATTTCCTCGATAGAAAATAAGATATCTATATTTTTAGGGCCACCAGATGGTTTTCCTGATTGCGCTTTCGCGAAAGCTTCAAAAATAACCGTCCCGTTAGGTTTCAAAAATTTTAAGAAATGTTGAAATGCATCTTTTCTTATTTCTACAGGAAAATGGGTATAACACAATCCTATTGCATCAAATTTGATATCAGTTTTAAAGTCAAGCACGCCAGTAACTTGATAATCTAAGGCAACCTTTTGTGCTGCAGACAACTGCATCGCTTTTTCCTTACCACTTGTACTTATATCAAAAGCAACAACATCCCAACCAAGGGATGCGGCATAGACAGCGTTACGGCCTTCGCCTTCGGCAGGAAGAAGTAAGTTTCCTGCCGCTAACTGGTCTAGTTGTTCTTTGAAAAACACATTGGATTGTGTGCCATAGATATATTCTTTTTCGGCATAGCGTTCATTCCAAAAGTCTGCTGGGTATTGTTTCATAAATTCTATTAGTCTTGGTAAGCAGAAAGCATCCATACTAATTTCTCTTGCTCAACAATGTAGTCGCTCATCAAAGCTACCGTACCTTCATCACTTGCATCACCTGCAACAGAAAGTATTGCTCGTTCCTTACTTAATAGAATTTTTAAAGATTCAAGTATATTATTGATAGCAATTTCTCCATCAGTAACATTTTCGGCAGATTTAATCTCAGACGCGTCTAGATAATTTTGAAAAGCGTGTAAAGGTGTAGCGCTTAATGTAAGCACACGCTCTGCAATTTCATCAACTTTTACTAAGGCATCATTATAAAGCTCTTCAAATTTAACATGAAGTTCAAAGAATTTTTTTCCTTTTATATTCCAGTGAAAACCTCTTAGATTCATGTAAAATAATTGATAGTTTGCAAGTAGGTCATTCAACTCTGCAGCTGTGGCTTGCGATGCATTTTGATCTAAGCCTATGTTGTTTGTATTTTTCATATCTATTTATTTGAATTCGTTAATTGCGTCACTTAAATCATATACAGTGGCACAATCTAATTTTTTCTGTAAGATGCTACTTCCGGCAGCGCTGCGATAACCACCAGCACAATGAACGACTATAGGTTTATCGGTAGGGATTTCACTTGCTGTATCTCTCAATTCATTTAATGGATGAGGTAAGGCATTTTCAAAAAACTTTTCTTCTTCCACCTCGCTTGTATTACGTATATCTACTATAGTGAAATTATCTGGATTTTGTTTAAAATCTGCTAGATCTAATGCAGGCGTTTGCTCTAGGTTATCTTGAGAAAGTGTGATCACTTTTGAAAGTAGTTTTTCATAACCGATTTTTGCCACGCGATGTAACATAGCGTCTTTGTTCTCTTTAGAGTCAATTACAAGTGTAAAGGTGTCTTCTGGAGTAACTATGGATCCTAACCAAGTTTCAAATTTGGCATTTTCAGAAACAGCCTGAATATTAAAACTACCTTTAAGATGGCCTCTTTTGAAAGTAGCTTCATCTCGCATATCTACTATAAGTCCTGTGGCGCTACCATTTTCTTCAAACGCTATGTCAGATATGGAAGGTTCTAAATTGTCTGCACCTGTTTTATTAATATCAACATCATACCCAAAATAAGATGGGATAAATGGTTGCCCATCGAGTATAGTTGACATAAAGTCTTCTTTGGACTGCGTTTTAAAAGCCCAATTATCACGTCGTTCAACTCCTAATGTACTACTCGCTGCATCACTTAAATTCTTGCCACATAAGGATCCTGCGCCGTGTGCTGGATATACCACTGCATTATCTGGTAAGTCAGTAAACTTAGTGGTTATGGTATCATACATCATTTCAGCAAGTTCTTCTCGCTTTGCTTTCATGTTACCAGCTTTTTCGCGTAAGTCTGGACGTCCTACATCACCTATAAATAAAGTGTCACCTGTGAATAGTGCTGTATCATCACCTTCTGTGGCAACTATAGTAATACTGTCAGGTGAGTGTCCTGGCGTGTTAATTGCTTTTATAGTAATATCACCTAGTTCAATACTATCACCATCATCAAATGATTGATGCGGATAGTCTGCACCTAGTTTTTCACTATTATAGATAGTTGCACCTGTTTCTTTGTGAAGCTCGAGATGCGAGCTTACAAAATCTGCATGAGGATGCGTTTCAATGACCGCAGTGATGTTTGCGTTATTCGCTTTCGCGAAAGCGAGATATATATCTGCATTTCTTTCTGGATCAATTACTGCCATTTTTCCATTACTGATAATAGCATAGGAGTAATGCGCAAGCGGTTTATATTCAAATTGTTTAATATTCATAGCTCAATATTTAATAGTTAAAAATAGGGCTTTAGTAAAAATACATAAAGCCCTAAATTGTTATTTATATATCTTTTTTAGCAAGATACCAAGTGATTTTTTCAACAGAATCATCTGATAATCTATTGTTTAATGCGTCTAATGATTTAGGCGGTGGACAGATCGCTTGATCACCTCTTTTCCAGTCTAATGGCATAGCCACTTTATGTTTATCAGACATTTGTAAAGAATCTAGTGCTCTTAAAATTTCATCCATATTACGTCCTACATTAAGTGGGTAATACATTACCAATCTGATTTTCTTTGATGGGTCAATAAAGAATACGGCTCTTACTGCAGCTGTTTCACTTTCATTAGGTTGTAACATTCCATAAAGTTTTGAAACCTTCATGTCTATGTCTGCGATGATCGGGAAGTCAAAGTAAACACCTGTGTTTTCTCTTACATTTTGCACCCAACCTAAGTGTGCGTGAATGCTGTCAATACTTAGTCCTAATAATTCTGTATTAAGCGCATCAAATTCTGGTTTTCTTTCTGCAAATCCACTCATCTCAGTAGTACAAACTGGAGTAAAATCTGCTGGGTGAGAAAACATGACAATCCATTTATCTTTGGCAAAATCAGACATCTTGATGTTTCCTTTAGTGGTAACAGCTGTAAAGTCTGGTGCTGTATCTCCTATTCTAGGCATTGAAATTATTTGTTCTGGTGTTACATTTGAATTTTCCATAATAGTATTAATTTATTGTTTTTGTTTTACATGATAAATTTACGCTATCATTATAGTTGGTACGGTAACCCATGTTACACAATCATGAATTTTACAAAATTCTAACAAAACTGATTCGTTTTTAGGAATGCTTAAGCTAGCTTATATTAATTAGCATCAATAAAAAAAAGCAGCCATTACAGCTGCTTTCTAAATATTTAAAATTGCTAATTATAATTTATCTCACTACTAATTTTTTAGAAATGTAATTGTTGTTTTGTAACTGGAATTGAACAAGATATATCCCTTGTTTCAAAGAGCTAACGTCTAGAGAATTGTTTGCTGCTGCTGGTATATTTAACGCCTTACCATTAATTGTATAAACTTGAACAGCCTTGATATCTTGTAATGAAGAAAAGTAAACGATGTCTGTAGCAGGATTAGGCCACAGATTTAATTCGGTATTACTCGGCTCTAGGTTAGATGTGCTTAAGGTAGCGCCTTGTTCTAGAGCTCCCAAATCAATTGTTCCACCTACCGTACGTGATAACCCAAATGCACCTATTGTAGTAGAGGTTGCATTACTATATTCTGTATTATCACCTAGATCAACTAATAGTGTAGATTGTGTAGTAGGTCTATAATCTGTATCTAAGAACAAATCTGTTGTACTAGAATCAATATTAGTCACATTTACACCTGTGTAATTTGCATTACGGATAGATGCATCTGTGTTAAGAGCCGAATTAATGATATCTGTAGTGTGAGTGGTGCCTTCATTTTGTTTTACATTTTTAATGTCTAAAACTGAAAAGTTATTGTTACTACCTATTCTGTTTTGATAAAAGAAGGTATTTGCAATTCTCACTTGATTTTCTACACGACCGCTTATAGTTACCGTATGTCCTCCATTTTGCATTGCTGTAGAATGATAGTTTGTGTTATTTACAAAACTACAGTTGATCATATCAGTTTGAAAGAGACGTGTGCTATTTCCACTCGTACCTCTTCTTATCCAGATACCACTGATATCTGCATTATACTGATTATCTGAAAATACCAGATTAATCATTTTGTTATTTAACTCATCTAGGTTAGTTGAATTGTGCTGTATAAGCCACAAACCATTGTTAGTAGATTCATTATTTAATACGTGTAGATTTTCTAAAAGTAATTCACCTGAAAATAATCTCCAATCTAATAGTATACTTGACGATACATTGTCTCTAATCATAGAGTTACGCAAGGTGAAGTTTCTTAAATGATTTAAAGGTTTAATGACTGGATTGCCTCCGGTGGTTTCACCACCGCTCAAAATAAAACCATCAATTACTACGTCATTTGCGTCTAAATCAATAAGGACATCTGCATTCTCGGTACGGTTAGTAATCAGGTCACCTGGTATGTCGTTTTCTAATAGGTCACCTGTAATGATAGTAGCATTTGTGGTTTTAATAAGTGACATATCTCTTTGACTCTCATCAGTCTCTGTTCCATCAAAACCTCCATAAATTTTTAATTCATTTGTGTTTATAAGTAAAGCAGTTGTGGAACCTATGGGAAAGTAGGTGCCGCTTTTTACAAAAATCTTGTCGCCCCAGTCTGCAAATGTAATGGCATCTTCTAGGGTAGTAGTAGTTGCCCAAGAGTCACCATTCTGACTTCCTGTTGCTAACTCATCTACGTACCAAATAGCCTCGGCGCAGTCTTCATCAGTATAGGTTGCGGTAACATCTTTTTGCCAGAATGAAAGTTGAGCTCCGGTAGGTGTAAAATTTGGCTGTAGTTGAATACATCTTAGCTCTGGATTTCCATCACATTCAAACTGGATAAGCGCACCATTATTATTATTTGCTACGTTTAGAGAAGTTAAGTTATTATCATAGACGTGTAGTAGGTTCAAATTAGTTGTATGAGAAACATCTAATGCGGTAAGATTGTTATTTTCTGCCTGTAAATGATTTACAGTAGAAGGAACAATTAGTGAATTCAAACTGTTGTCTTCGCATTGCAAGTGAGTTATAGAAGTGTTATTAGTTAAATCTAAAGAAGTAAGATTGTTTGCATAACAATCTAATCGTGTGATATTTGTAAAGGCTTCAATACCTGTCAAATCGTTGATCCCTCGATTTTGAGCAAAAATACCGCCGGTAAACGCTGTTGCCTCTGCCACAGATATTTCGGTATTACCATCTGTATTGATAGCTGTATTGTTAACTAAATAATTTTTGAAAAAAGGATCTGGAATAGTAACATCCTGAGCATTTACAGAAGTAATGGTTGCAATAGCACCTATGATTAGGTAAAGTAATTTTTTAGTCATGGTATCTTGTTTTTTGTTTAGATACTGCAAATGAACTTATTAATACTGCCTTTTTAATTTGGTACTTTCTGTATGTACTTAGTTTTTTTCTGAATGAATTATAAAAACGTTTCTTCTATAACTTTAAGAAATTGATCTCTTTTAGATTTGGAAATAGGAATATGTCGTTGATTCTCCATGACTATATAATCTCCATCATGTTTTACTAACTCAGTAATGTGTTTTAAATTAACTAAAAAGGAGCGATGGCATTTAAAAAACAGATCGTTAGTAGCTAATTGCTCGACAAAATGTTTCAGCGGTTTACAAATAAGATTTGTTTTACCATCGGTTGTTATTACTTTAGTGTACATGCCGTCTGCCTCAAAATAAATGATATCATTATGTGAAGCAAACATGTAGCCGCGAGGCACTTCCATGACTATTTTATCAAGAGATAAATGCTTTACAGAGCGTCGCAATTGCTCTAGTTGCTGTGTGACCTGTTGTGAGTGATGTTGTTTTCTCGCTTTCGCGAAAGCGGTTTTTAACTCTTCTATATCAATAGGTTTAAGCAAGTAATCAATCGCATTAGTCTTAAATGCTTCCACTGCATACTGATTGTAAGCAGTTACAAATATGATTTGAAATTGATGCTGGTCTGGTTTAATATATTTAATAATTTCTAGACCAGACTCTCCAGGCATTTCTATATCAAGAAATATTAAATCTGGGGTAGTGGATTCAATTAACTTTAAACCGTCTTGTAAGTCTGTTGCCTCGCCTACAACTTCTACCTCATTTAAATGTTCCTTTAGTAAAGTATGAAGTAGATGTCTTGCTCGTTTCTCATCATCAATTATTAGTACTCTCATATCGTTTAAATTAAAGGCAATGCAATGGTTACTCTAGTGCCAGCTGGCGTTTTATTCTGATCGTATAAGTCTTCAATATCGATGCTTATCTGTTTATTGAGCTGCTCTTTATAAAGTTGCACACGTTTATCGTTAACAGAAGTTGCAAAGGATTGATGATCGCTAGATCGTGTTTTATTGATTTCGCTAGATTTTAAACGACCTATACCGTTATCTTCAATAATGATTTTCACATATTCTTTAGAAGATGATAATATGCCTGAAATAGCTAGTTTACGGTTTGCTTTTTTATGCAAAAGACCATGTTTTAAAGCATTTTCTACGTAAGGTTGTATAAATAGAGAAGGAACTTTAAACTGGTCAACATTTATCGCAGGATCTATACTGATGGTGTAATTTAATTCATCATCAAATCGCATTTTCTCTAATTCTAAATATAGTTTTAACGCATTGATTTCTTGAGTTAAAGAGATCTCATCTTGCTGACTATAATCTAGATACATACGTATTAATCTACTAAACTTTACGAGATAGCCGCTGGCTAGTTCACGTTCATTAGAAACGATAAAATCTTGAATAGAATTAAGTGAATTAAAAACAAAATGAGGATTCATCTGCGAGCGGATGTTTTCTAACTTTAAACTCGCTAATTTTTTTTCGTTTAATAACTGCTGTACCTCAAGTCTACGTCTTTTGTTTCTCTTTCTTTGTTGATATTTCATTAGAAAATACACCATCAAGATGACAATAGCTACCATAAGGATGATGAACCAGTAAGATAACCAGTAAGGTGGCTCTATCATAATTGTGATAGGTGTGGCATATTGATACTCTAAGGAAGAAGAACGTTTACCTCTAAGCTTAAAGCGGTACTCTCCTGGCGATAAGCTTGCAAAATCTAATTGCTTTAAAGTACTAGGTACCTTGCGCCATGTGTCTTCATCTTTATTGAGTATATATTCATACTTCATCTCACCTGCGCCATATCCTGTAGAATTGAAATTAATTTGAATCTCATTCTCATCATAGTTAAGTCTATATAATGTGTCTATAGGCAAGCTCATTTCTTTCAACTTAACATTAGTAATGTTGATAGGTGCAGTACGATTTCTTTTATCTAAAATGTTTTTAGGGATGCGATAAATAGATTTTGAAGAAAAGGTGATAACATCTTTATCAGTGATGATATAATCATTTACAACCTCACTAAATGAATTACCATTAGATATCATTTTCAATTTATTATGCTCAGGATCATATCGTGTTAGGTTACCGTTGGATAACATCCATAGATAAGAACCATCTGCCTGTATATTATTGAAAATAGTGCTTTCATTGTTAGGTAATTGTGTAATTACGCTTTCGCGAAAGCGAGACCCTAAATCACCTTTCTCACTAATTAAAAAAGTACCTGATTTAGTCGCTATCCATAATTCATCCTGTTTCATTGTTAATGAATTAGAATAAATGGAAGCGTTTTTATGAGTTAATTCTATAAGTGAATCATGTCTGGCATCATACATATAGGTGCCGTCTATAAAGGAAATAATCATGCGATTATTATCGATAACGAGCGCCTCTTTAACGCGTTGCTGCCTTATCGTATAAACCTGAGATTTATCGTCTGGATTTTTATAAAAAAGTGCTTCTTTAAAATTACCGTAGAATAAAAGAGTGTCGTTAAGCCTTGTAATACTTTTTGCACTGTTGTAGAATAAGTCATGTTCAACAAGCTGTCCATTATCTAGATCTAAGGTATAAGAATCGTTTCCTATACCGCTTATGATCAGTTTTTTATATTGAGTGTCATAGTATAAATACTCGATGAAATTGGAATCTTTTAGTTGATACTTCTTAGAAAAACTTAAAGGATTCTCATAGAGATATATACCACCTAAACTAGTAGCGACTACCATTTTATTAGAACCTAATGGATAACTAGCCGTCACTTTTTCCTTTGGGTTTTCTAAGGTAAAACGTCGCTTGTTGATGTCTGATACAATGAACAATCCATTATCCAAAGATGTAGCCCATAAGTTGCCATTAAAATCTTTTACAATACTGGAAATAGATTGCGATTTCAATAAATGCAATGGATTATTTAAGGAGTTCTTTTTTATAGTATATCGCCAGATTCCATCGTTAGTACAAAACCATAATTGATTATTAATTTCCTTTATATTATAAATACGATTAGTCCTCAATTCTTGAGGAACCTTTAAAGGCGTTTTTCTATTCTGTGCGTCTATGTGAATAATCTTATTTTCATTGTTAAGCATGTAATGAACCAATAATTCTTCTTGAAACCTAGTAATCATGGGAGCAATTACATTGCTTAAATCTATGGTTGTGATTGAGGTTATGGTATCGTTGTCAATCAGATCAATACTGAAGTCATCTTGAGGTGGATTGAGCGAAAGTAATTGGGTTGCATCAGAACCTTTGGTGGCACTCAATGTAAGCTTAGATGAAATTTTTTCAACTACTTTACTTTTTCTATTAATACTAAATATTCCATTACTGCGTGTGAATAGTTGTAATGATGCCTCTTTAACTTGAAAAGGCGACAACTGGCCACCAGTAAGGTCACGAGCGTCGTAGAATAATTGTAATTGATCATTTTTCACATAAAAAATCTGACCATAGAGATTATTACACCATAAGATTCCATCTTGATCAAGTGTAAGATTAAATAACGCAATTGCTCGTTGCTTTTCATTAGTATAAGTAATGAATTGATCACCGTCATATTTAACTAAGCCATTACCACTCGCTAACCATATATTAAAGTTGTGATCTTCTACGATGTCATAATAAACTGCAGTCGGTAATTGATCATTATTATACAAATGATCATACACGACGTCTTGCGCATAAAGAATAGAGGAGCAAGTTAAAAACAGAATTACAAAAAGTCTAGACAAAGTATTTACTTAAAAAAGCAAAGCTAAAAAAGATTAAAAAAAATAAAATTGCTTTTTTTTAAACGATAGAATTTCTTTTCTAACCTAAAAGATGGTTGTGATAATTAAAATACAAAAGTCTAAGAATGAAAAAAGGTAAAGCGATGAAGCTTTACCCTTTAATGTCATTAAAACTAAAAATTAAACGTCTTGACCTTTCATCATCTTGTTCCAATATAAATACGGCAAACCAAATTTCTTAAGCATCCATAATCTCCAGTGCTCCTTGGCACTATTAAAAACAAACATTCTTTTTAATTTAGGATCTGGTGTAAAGTTTCCTTCATAATCAAACTCAGCCAAAGTCATTTTTCCATATCCTGTAACTAGTGGGCAGGAGGAATAACCATTATAACTTAAATCACCTTTCTTTTGTACGGTCATTAACTTGATAATATTATCCACCACCACAGGAACTTGTTTTCTAATAGCAGCACCAGTTTTTGCAGTAGGCAAAGCAGCTACATCACCTAAACCAAAAATATTTGCATGAGAATTATGCTGTAAAGAATGGTGGTCTACATCTAGCCATCCTGCATCGTTAACAAGGCTGGATTCACGTATGAATTTGGGTGCTGTTTGTGGAGGAGCAATATGTAGTAATTCAAATGGAATTTTAATAATTTCATCACCTGTAGCAGTTTCTCCTAATTCATTATCTTCATTAATCACACACATGTTTTCTTCTGGTGCTGTATGTTTAAAATAAGCTACTTTATTATCTGCATCAATTTTAATAGGAGCATAGTATGGTTTAAAATGCATTCCATACCTACCTATAACTTTCATTAAAGTTTCTCGTATAGGCCTTACACCAAAAATGACACTACCAGGTGTAGCAAAAATGACATTTGATTTGTCAGAAACATTGTTCTTTCTAAAATAATCGGCTGCGAGATAGGCAATCTTTTGTGGTGCACCTCCACATTTTATAGGTGTGGTAGGTTGGGTAAATAGTGCATTACCACCTTTAAAGTTTTTAATGCAATTCCATGTATGTTCAGGATCTGTATAATTACTACATACAACTCCTTTTTCTAATGCTTCAGGTAGTCCTTCAATCATCTCTGGCGCCATGACTAATCCTGGAGCTACAACAAGATAGTCATACTTTATATGACCTGATGTTTTAGTTTCTACAGAATTATTTTCTGTATTAAAAGCTGTTGCATAATCTTTAATCCAGTTTACTCCAGATGGGATAAGGCTAGCCATGGGTCTTCCTGTCTTTTTAAAGTCATAAGTTCCACCACCTACAAGTGTCCAGGCAGGTTGGTAGTAATGCGTTTCAGCAGGTTCTATAATTCCAATGCTTATCGATTGATTTTTCTTTAAAAGTTGAGCTGCTGTCATAATCCCTGCGGTACCACCGCCGATTATGAGGACTTGATAATGTGTTGACATATTGTTAGTTATTGGTGTCTTTAAATATATAAGTTGTATTCAATAAGCTATGTAACCTTTGTTACACCACTAGCAATCATCCTTGTTTTTTTAAAATTTATGTCCTATACCTAGGCCTATAGTAGTGGTACTATAGCCATCAAAACGTTGATCGTGAAAAAATGTAGGCATGATGTAAAAATTCTTATTGACGTCATATTCATACTCAATCCCTATACGTGCTAGAAAAAAGGATTCGTTTTTTTCTAACTCCACACCTGGACCTATACTAACTACAAAACCATTTCCTATTTCATATAAAGCATCTAGGGTTAATACTATAGGATTAACACGGTCAATCTCTTCAGTATTATTTTTTACCACCACAAAATTTTCAATCTCAATGTCGTTGTGCAGTCCTATGCCCCATTTATGATTGAACCAGTAATCGATATCAATTCCCCATGATGGAGCATAAATATTTCCTTCCATACCACTGCTATTAATAAATGTATGACCTATCACTCCAGCAATACGGATTCTTTTTACAGATGTGTGTTCTTCATTATAATGTTCTTGCGCACGCAATGTGTGAATTCCTAAAACTGTAATTAGGGTAATGATTGCTAACTTTTTCATTTATAATGTATAGATTAAACTGGTTTCCCAGACATGGTTTGTAATTGAAAAATTTTGTCGTGGTATATTTATATTATGATATCCAGATGTGATGGTGATGTGTTCGCTTTCGCGAAAGCGTAACCCTATAAAAACCCAATTCTGATTTAGTTTTTTGGGTAGTAGACCTTTTTCAAAATCTAAAAACACTTCATCATAAGCAATGATTGAGACATGTTGCTTTTTTAAAATAGGTGCCGAGACAATAAATCTATAGCGCAACCTGCCAGCATAAATGTTGTCCGTATTAAATGAAACAGAATCTACCTGACTTACCTGCTCTTGAAAACGTTCTTCAAATCTTATTCTATGAGAAAAGTGAAACTCATTGAAAGAGTGCTTGATAAATAATTGTTGCCATAAATTATTTTCTTTTGTATCTATAGGTGAACTAAAGGCTGAGTAGCTATAATTTTTTATATAGGTGTAACCAATTGCTATAGTGATGGATTGGTTTAATTGATATTGTACCGATGGACGAATAACTATTTGCTCCCAATCTTTTAGAAAATTTGTTCTACGGAAATTGAGCTCATTTTTTACAAATGTCTTGTCATTTAAATGAGACTTTATCGTCATAGTATTCCAGCTACTTGAATGACTATACTTGTCAAATTGTGCTAGTAATCTATTACTAGCAAAGAAGATTACAATGAGAACGTAAGGAATTATTTTATTCATATCCGACTATAAAACTAGTCGTTCATGATTGTGTTTATAGTAACTCGTGTTACACAAACCTTATAAAGTAAGTATTTAATAATAAGTAATATGAAAATAAATAGTTAGAGTTGTTTATTCTTAAATATGGTTCATACTTGATGTTGAAAAAAGTTCAAAGCATGTAAAATTTCAACCGGTTTACTCAGATTCATTAAATTCTATAGCCCATATGCCTCGCACCTCATTTACGTTGTAACCAGTAGCTTGGTCTTCTGGGTATAATTTTAAAATAGTATTATAGACCTCTTTACTAACATTTTTATCTAAACTACCATGACATTGCAAGCACATTGAATTCGTAGTGATAGGATAATAAAAATGGTTCACGCCGTCAATTAAATCTGTTACCGGTTTGTAATCTTTATTACTAGCTATTGATTTTTTGAACTGTTCAATAATTGCTATTTCTTTTTTATTGGCTTGATTATTAATGTTGCGAGGACGATCACTAACTCTCTTAATTCTTGCGTTTTGTGCTACTGCCATACTATCTGTAATAGGGTAGGCTTTTACATTACAAAATGTCACCGCTGCTTTAGTCCCTTTTTTTTGTATGGTACCCATTAAATTTTTCCCTAGCTCTTTTTTAGTATTCAAAGCATATTCAAGACCTCTATCTGCAGTGGTTTTTACTGAGTTGATTGCAGTGTTTTCTAGTGTTTTACCATTATTCTGATATTTAATCTTGCCTTTAGTTTCCTCTTCAATATGTTTTTTAAACCACTCTGGTTCGTCTATTTTGTACTGGTACATATAGTTTGCAATCTCTCGTATTTCACTTTCCTTAAATTCTTGATATGGCATTAATCCAAAACGGTTGACCGCACCTTCCATTTTTGAATTATATGGGTTAGGTTTTTCTACAAATTTCCAGATAGCATCTGCAAATTCTTCTTGTGAGATATCACCATGTAAGTAATGAGATTTTACCGCCACCATAGGTGGAGCTATACGACCTTTAATATTTGCCGTAGGATTATGGCATATATAACATTGATTTTCTAATTGTTTTTTCCCTGGATGATTACTGGCTGTGTCTTGTATATCAGCTTTTACATCTTCTAGGTCAGACGACGTAGATTTTGTATTAGTGTTGCAACTACTAATAAAGTAGACTATGAAACTTAAAAGAAATATGTTTATATAATGAGTACGCATTAATCTTTCATTTTACCTGTAGCACAACTCACAAACGATTTTGCTTTTACAAAAGTGTTGTTACCTTCTTCAATAGATGGATATCCTAAAGACTTTAATTTATCTTTTGCCTTTAATGCCTCTTCTTCAGATGTGGCTGTAAAAGAAACAATTGAATTTTCTTGATCTACTGTAACATCTGTGATGTTTTCTAAGGCTGTGATTTTTGAAGTTATTGTGTTAGCACAACCACCGCACTTCAAATTTTGAATAATTATAGATGTTTTCATATTTCTTTATTTTTGAGAATAATGTGATCTTTTTTTCTGAGTTATGATAATTAATGCCAACTCATGTATCCACCTCTTAAATCATATATTTCTTTAAAGCCTAGGTTTTCCAGTTTTCTTGCGGCATTTCCACTGCGATTACCAGAACGACAGTATAAATAAATGGCCTTATCCTTATCATATTTTTGCAAGCTTTCCATAAATTTTGCAGAATTAAAAAAGTCAATATTTACCGCGCCTTTGATATGTCCACCTTGGAATTCACTAGCTGTTCGTACGTCTATAAGTTGTTTCTTTTTATCAATGCTTTGAATTGCCTGTTTAAAATCTGCAGGAGATAATACTTTTATCTGATCAGATGATGGTTTACTACCAAAAAGGCTGCTTAAGAATGACATAGAATGATTTTTAAGTTTATTATTGAAATAAAATTACGATGTTTTGACTTAGTTAAGAGTGACATTTGTTACACTAATCCATTTTAATTGTCCAAGTTAGATTGTTTAATTTTACCCATATGAACTTTGAGAAAACACACGGTCTTCTAGGCGGCATGGATATTTATGTCATAGATCAGATTTTAAAAAATAGGTGTCTTCTTAATCATTCTATTTTGGACGCTGGTTGTGGAAAGGGAAGAAACTTAAAGTGGTTTTACCACAATGACTTTGAGATTTATGGAACTGATATAGATGATGATTTTCTCGCTTTCGCGAAAGCGAGATACCCAAAGAGACAGTCTAACTTTACGCTTTCTAGATTGAAAAAATTGCCCTATGTAGATTGTTGTTTTGATCACATTATATGTTGTGCTGTTCTTCATTTTGCACAAAGTGAAAAACATTTTACTGAAATGTTTAGTGAGTTAGTGCGAGTTTTAAAGCCAGATGGAACCTTACTTATACGCATGGCATCTAACATAGGTTTAGATGGTAACGCTCCGGTAGTACGTTATAAAGAAAATGGTCAGAGAGGTACATACTATTTAACCAGAGACCGTATCACTCTGTTAATGTCAGAGTTTCAATTACAACTTTTAGAGCCTATTAAAACGACTAATGTACAAGATGAAAGAGCAATGACTACACTATTGTTTAGTAAATAAAAAAAGCGACAATTTCTTGCCGCTTTCAACCAACTAACCATAATTTGATATCTTACTAAATTGTCGATGGACAGACATAGTTAGTAACCTCGATATCAGTTTCTTTTATTGCATTAAAACCACCTTGCACATCAATTAAGTTGTGTATACCACGACTTTTTAAAATAGATGCAGCAATCATACTTCTATAGCCACCAGCACAGTGGATGAAAAAGGTGTTTTCAGGAAATGAAGCTAAGTGTTCATTAATGTAATCAAGTGGAGTGTTTTGGGCATCCACAACATGCTCTGATAAAAACTCATTCTTTTTACGAACGTCAAATACTGGTAAATGGCGCTCTGACTGTTCTTCTTCAAATTGATCGACTGTTATTGATGTCACTTTATCATACTCCATAGATGCCTGTTTCCATGCTTCAAAGCCGCCTTGTAAATATCCCAAGGTCTGGTCAAAGCCGACTCTAGAAAGTCTTGTTACGGCTTCTTTTTCACGACCTTCAGGTGTGACCAGAAGTAATGGTTGTTTAACATCTGCGATTAATGATCCTACCCATTGTGCAAAATTACCATCTAAACCTATAAAAATGGATCTAGGAATATGTCCGCTTGCAAATTCTTTCTGAGACCGAACATCTAATATAATTGCTCCAGTTTCATTTGCTGCAACTTCAAAAGCAGCTGGAGAAAGAGCTTGTGTTGCTCTATCCATAATGACGTCAAGACTTTCATACCCTTTAATATTCATCAATACATTTTGAGGGAAATAACCTGGTGGTGGCGTGAGACCAGTAAGAAGGGCTTTTTTAAACGCTTCTTTGCTCATGTCCTGCAGTGCATAGTTTGTTTTTTTCTGGTTCCCTAATGTGTCTGTTGTTTCCTTACTCATCATTTTACCACATGCAGATCCAGCTCCATGATTAGGGTATACGATAAGATCATCGCTTAAAGGCATAATCTTATTGCGCAATGAATCGTATAAATGACCAGCTAACTTATCTTCTGTAAGGTCTTCAACAACATGCTGGGCTAGGTCTGGTCTTCCCACATCTCCTATAAATAAGGTGTCTCCAGTTATAATACCATGCTCTTTATTATTTTGATCTATTAATAGGTAGGTGGTACTTTCCATAGTATGACCAGGAGTATGTAATACCTTTATTTTATAATCACCTAACTCAAAAACCTGTTCATCTTTTGCGATTAAAGCGTCGTAGCCTGGTTTTGCTGTAGGTCCAAAAATAATTTGTGCTCCAGTCCTTTTACGTAAATCAAGATGACCACTCACAAAATCGGCGTGGAAATGTGTTTCAAAAACATATTTAATTTTTGCATTATCCTTTTCTGCTCTTTCGATGTATGGATTCACTTCTCTTAGTGGATCAAATACTGCAGCTTCACCATTACTTTCTATGTAATATGCAGCGTGAGCGATGCATCCCGTATAAATTTGTTCTACTTTCATAATGATATTATTTCTGATTTAAAATTATAACTTCTTATCATTTAAAACGGTAACATTTGTCACATAACTAGCTCTTTGTAAATGATATATATTCCCATAACTAAGACAAACCATCCAAAAGCTTTTTTTAATTTTTTACCATCGATAAACTTGTTAAGCCAGATGCCTAGAAAGATTCCAATTATAGAAAGTGCTGTAAAGGGTAATAAAAATGTCCAATCTATTTCAAGGTTTTTTACATCGCCTAAAAATCCTATTAACGATTTAATCGCTATTATAAATAGGGAAGTGGCGACTGCCTTTTTCATAGGTAGTTTTGCGAGTAGTACTAATGCTGGAATGATTAAAAATCCTCCACCAGCACCTACAATTCCGGTTATAGTACCAACTACTAAACCTTCTACAATTATCAGTAGATAATTGTATGTGATCACACTTTCTTCATCACCTTCTTTGCGGTTATTACGTATCATAGAAATGGACGCTAATAACATGATTATAGCAAAGAATAACATAATCGCCAGATTTTTAGTGACGACGATTGTACCTATGGTAAATAATTCATCTGGAATAGCTGGAATTAAATATGCTCTTGTAAGATATACTGCTATAAAAGCGGGAATGGCAAATATGATAGCTGTTTTAAAGTCTACCATTCCTTTCATCATGTTCTTAATAGCACCTACTAAAGATGTTGTTCCCACAACAAATAAAGAATATGCAGTGGCTAGTACAGGATTTAAAGTTAATGCGTAGACTAATATAGGTACTGTAAGTATGGAACCACCACCACCTATAAGTCCTAGTACTAGACCTATTAAGAGAGCTCCTATATAACCTATTATTTCTATTGCTTCCATGCTATATATTTTAAGAACTCAAATATAGAAGGAGCATTGAAGCAAGTTGGTAACAGATGTTACACGACTTCAATAAAACTGCGGTGTAGTTTTATTTTATTAATGTTTTCCATTTTTTTAAGTAGTCTAGAAATGACTACACGACTGGTATGTAAATCTGATGCAATTTCTTTGTGTGTGGTATATATATGTTTGCTATTCAGAATTTTAATTTTATCGTTTAAGTAATTTTCTAGGCGCTCATCCATATTATTAAATGCGATATTATCGACACTTTCTAATAGTTCCATCATGCGTGTATGATAACTGGTGAAGACAAAATTGCGCCAGGTTTTATATTTTGAAGACCATTCTTCCATTTTTGTGACAGGAATCATTAATAGTTTTACTGGAGTTTCAGTAACTGCATGAATTTCACTTTTTGTGTTTCCCATGCAACAGGTCATGGTCATGGCACAAGTGTTCCCACGTTCTAAATGGTAGAGAAGAAGCTCATTACCATCAGCATCTGGGCGCATTATTTTTATGCTTCCAGATAATAAAAGAGGCATGGATTTAATATACTGGCCAGGTTTCATTAAATCTTGACCAGCTGGTACTTCCATGAAAGTAGCTACATTATTAATATCCTCTATAAGTGCTAGTTCAAATTGCGAACCATAATATTCTTTAAGCTCTTGTATCATTTTTAACTTTTTTTGCAATTATAGGATTGTATTTAAAAAAAAGATGTGCCCATATCGCCTTAGAAACTGCACCTATGTAAGGAAAAGTTAAGGCTAGTACAGCTACAATTGCTATAAAGATAGTTAAAGGATTATCTGCAAGGCCTAAAAATAATAGAATTACATAGGTAGCGACTGCAAAAGCAATTCCTACTCCATAACTTACATACATGGCACCAGTGTAAAAACTAGGTTCGATGCTATATTTTAATTCACATTTTGGACAGCGATCTTTTACCTTATTCATTTTAGAAATCTGATAAGGATTTGCCTCAAGAAAATTCCCTTGACGGCATTGAGGACACTTCAGAAAAAGGATACTGTATATAATAGATTTCTTGAACATCTTTTTATTTCAAAGCTAGTTATTGTTACCTCTATTATATGTAACTTAAGTTACATACGTAATGATAATACTACAATTACTGTATTGCAAAGAGTTATCTTTTGGTAGTGTTTCATTTTATTTTTTCTATACTTAAAAAACCTAAACAATTTAAATAGGTCTAAAGAAAAATTAGTCCAACATTGGTAGTTATAAATTTATAATGGTGTTATTATACGCTTGCGCATAAGCGTATATCTACATTTTAACAGTAAGAACAGGCATCACGGCATGGTTAGCAATGTCTTCACTGATGCTGCCTTGTAATAAATGCGAAATTCCCGTACGACCATGAGTAGGAATCGCAATAATATCAGTGCCAGATAAAGAAGCAAAGTTCATCACACCTTGTTCGACCGTATAATCTGCATATCGATTTACCGTGTTTATGGCTTTAACAGGATCTGGATGCTTAACTTCTTTAAAAAAAGCAAGTAAGGTTTCATCCATTTCATTAGTGCTTTTAAATTGTTTGCCTGGCAAATTCACATATAAAAACTCAATACGTGCATTAAACATGGTAGCTATTTCTACCATCCTGTGGTAAGCTTTTATGGTCTCAATATTAAAGTCGCTCACGTAAAGTAAACGTTCTGGTGCAAAGTTGATTTCATTGTTTTTTACGACCAGCACAGGTGTTTCAGAATAACGAACTACTTTTTCGGTATTACTTCCTTTAATGATTTCAGTCAGGCCTTTACTACCATGAGATCCCATAATAATTAGAGCGGCGTCGATTTCCTTTGCTAAATCATTAATGCTTTCAAAATCTAGATGCTTTTGTAAAATAGGTTCGACTAGTACATCATTCAAATAAGGTTGTTTAATAAGTTCTTCAAACTTACCACCTATAAATTTACTATAGAATATAGCCTGTTCAAAGCTGTTGTTTTTATCATTTAATCCTTCTTCTAGACCTGCCATATGGATTAACACAAGTTTTGCTTTAATACGTTTTGCAATAGTAGCGCCTACTTCTAGTGCTTTATGGCTGGTTTTTGAAAAGTCAATCGGAATTAATATGGTTTTCATTATGGATAGGTTAATGGATTTAATAATGCCAAAATTAAACACCTATCGCACTCTAAAATATGACAACTATCAGCTTTTTAAAGTAAGGACACAATTCATATTAAATTATTGTAAACCCAACAGTGAATAGTCAAAATCACTTACTGGTTTTTTGGACTTTTTCAACATCCACAATCCTTCGGCTGGTGGGATTTCAAGTTCAAGGTGTGTATCCAATTCATTTTCCATATACCACAAACCATTGATTGCTCTCTTCTTAGGGTTAAAAGTTCCATTATAAACAATCTCAAACACATGACCGATTTCTTCAGTACTGAAACCGTCTTCTAGGATCACTTCGTTATTCGTATACTTTACCGTTAAAGAGACTAAGTTTTCTTGCCAGAAGCCTGTGAAGTTAACGGTCTTACCAGTTGAGAACGGTCCTTTTTCTTCAGTTTGATGACCTGTAATGATGCCATTTTTGAATTCTAATTGCGCAAATAGCTTTACTTTTTCACCAAAGAAAGGAAGATCGAACCCTAATCCATAGATAAAATATCCTTCCCAATAACCACTCAGTTCTTCCATTATTTTTTTTCTTTTTCTATCACTAGATACTCTAAATTCAAGGCATTGAACTGCTCGTTAAATTTTTTAATATCAGATTGTAAAACTTGGTCAAAAATAGCCAGTTGCTTTTCAATCTCAGCAGTTAATTCATCTTTAACTTGAATACTTTGTGCAGTAGGAGCAAAGTCACCTATTTGTGCTAGACTATTCAAGTGAGCCAGTTTATTAGTTAATCTTATAGGGAAATTTAAAGGATCTTGACCACTGCGGTTTTTAGTTTGATACAGTGCTTTTTCAACCTCGCTAAATTTCTTTTTCATCTCCTTAGACATAGCAATCATATCCTTCACACCTTGTTCTTCTCTATCATCATACAAGATTTCAAAAGCACTTAGTTTTTTATTAAATGCACGTATGTTTTTAATTGATTTGTGAGCTTTGTCTACGGTAGCGTTCACCTCATTTACAAAAGTAAATTGTGCCAGCATATCTGCATCGCTAGCCTCGCTATTAGGTGCAGATATTATAGTGATGGGTTGCGATTGCTTTTTACCATTTATGGATAGTTCAACTTTGTAGGATCCTGGAACAGCTTTTGGGCCAGACATATTTGCCCACCATAGAATCATACCAGGTAATTTTTCTGCACCGTCATAAACCGTATTCCAGTTAAAAGAGTTGGCACCTTCTTTTACTTTTAATTTGTTCTTTTTATCATAGTTAGCATAGGATTTAATCAACTTATTTTTAGAGTCATAAAAAGAAAGTGATACACTGTCTTTTTCTTTTAACTCATGTAAGTAATAATGAACCTGTACTCCTGCGGGATGATTTGCGCCTGCGGTAAGCGAACCTGCACGACCATTTCCTGCCATACGGTAAGAGGTTTTAGGTTTGAAAAGTTTGTTTTCATTTTGCTTTCGCGAAAGCGTATCAGAAAAAGCTTCTCTTATCAATCCTAAATCATCATGTATCCATAAACTTCTACCTTGTGTAGCGATGATTAAATTATCGTCTTTTACAGCAAGGTCAGTAATCGGTACGATAGGTAAATTCATTTGAAATGATTTCCATGATTTTCCATCGTCGGTAGAAATGTATAAACCAGTTTCTGTTCCAGCATATAACATTCCTTGTACTTGGTCATCTTCTCTTACTACCCTAGAAAAATGTTCTGATGGAATACCATCAGTTATTTTTTTCCATGATTTCCCATAATCTGTAGTTTTATATAAATAAGGCGCAAAATCACCTAGTTTATAACGTGTTGCTGCGATATAACAAGTAGCCGCATCGTAACGGCTAGGTTCTATACTATTAATTTGTGCCCATTCTGGTAGGCCTTTAGGAGTAATATTACTCCAGTTATTACCACCATCTTTAGAAAGATGTACTAGTCCATCATCACTTCCTATCCAAAGTTCGCCAGCTTTTAAAGGTGACTCTGCTGCGGCAAAAATGGTACAGTAATACTCTACACTCGTGTTATCTTGTGTAATCGGTCCACCGCTAGAAACTAGTTTTGTTGGATCGTTTCTAGTTAAATCTGGTGAGATAGTTTCCCAGCTTTGTCCTTCATTAGTAGTGACGTGTACATTGTTAGAAAAAGCATAGAGTTTATTAGGCTCATGTTGAGAGAACAGAATAGGGAAATTCCACTGAAAGCGATATTTCATTCCTTCGGCACCATGTCCCATAGGGTTGTCTGGCCATACATTAATCGCTCGTTGTGATTTAGTTTTGTGATTATAACGGGTTAAATAACCTCCATAACTACCTCCATAAACGATGTCATTATCTTTAGGGTCTACGGCAATATGTGCACTTTCGCCACCAGCTGTTCCTTCCCAATCGGTATCTGTAATACTACGACCAGTGGTGCGATGAGGTATTCTTATCGTCCCGTTATCCTGTTGTGCTACATAGATTCTATAAGGAAAAGAATTATCTGTCGTCACACGGTAATATTGTGCCGTAGGTTGATTGTGGTAGGTACTCCATGTCTCGCCGCCATCATAAGTGATTTGTGCGCCACCGTCATCTCCCATAATCATACGGTCAGAATCTTCTGGTGCGATCCATAGATCGTGATGATCACCATGTGGTGCTCGCGCGCTAGAAAAGTTTTTACCACCATCGGTACTTTTGTGATAGTTGACATTAACTACGTAAAGTTGATCTACATCTTTTGTATCTGCATATATACGTGTATAATACCAGGCGCGTTGTCTTAAACTGCGATCACTGTTGGTCTTTTTCCATGTTAAACCTGCATTATCACTGCGGTATAATCCACCTTGATCTTTATTTTCTACGATAGCGTATAATCGATCAGAATCTACAGGTGAAACAGTGATACCCATAATCCCCAAAGTTCCTTTTGCAAAACCTTCATTTTTTGAAATTTCTTTCCATGTCTCGCCATAATCATTACTTTTCCATAAGGCACTACCATCACCACCACTAGACAGACTGTATGGTGTGCGTTGTAATCTCCATGTACTAGCATATAACACACGCGGATTACTAGGGTCTATGATTAAATCTACCGCACCGGCTAGATCATTAGTAAATAGTTTTTTATTCCATGTTTTTCCGCCATCAGTACTTTTATAAATACCACGATCTGTAGTAGGCTTATAGATATTTCCTAACACAGCTGCATAGACTGTATTGTGATTGTTAGGATCTATAACTATTCTAGGAACATGTCTACTTTTAGGTAATCCAGCCTCAGACCATGTTTTACCAGCGTCTTCTGTCTTCCATATTCCATAGCCGCTTGATACATTACCACGTACCGTTTTCTCGCCACCACCTACATAAATTACGTTATGATCGCTAGGCGCAACAGTTACGGCACCTATAGAACCGCCAAAAAATCCATCAGAAATATTAGTCCAGGTACGTCCACCGTCTAAAGTCTTCCAAACACCACCACCAGTACTACCGAAATAGAACAAATTAGGTTTGCCAGGTACACCGGTAACCGCAGCACTACGTCCACCACGGAATGGTCCCAAGAGTCTAAACTCTTGCGATTCATAGAATTTCTGCTCTTCAGGTGGTTCTGGTAATTGTTGTGATTCCGCTTTCGCGAAAGCGAGTACAACAAATGCAAATATGATATAATACAACTTACTCATGGTAGGATATTTTCCTATAAAGATACTACACCATTAGTAATTTATTGTATCGGGAATAATAGAACAGTAGTCGGGAAAAGCTAATACATTTTAAACCTAGTCGCCATCGCATCTTTGTACCATCCACAAGGAGTTAATTAAAACAATAATAATTTAAATTATATCATATCATGGCAACATTTAATGTACCACAAAGAAGCGAAGTAAATGAAGTGAATCAAGGGATTTTTGATCATCTAGAAAAGCAGTTAGGTTTTGTGCCTAATCTTTATGCAACCTATGCATTGTCTAATCATGCATTGAATAATTATCTTTCTTTCTCTGGATCTAAAACTTCATTAAATAATAAAGAAAAAGAAGTTGTAAATCTTGCTGTAAGCGAGGTGAATGCTTGCTCTTACTGTCTTGCTGCCCATACAGCTATCGCACAAATGAATGGTTTTACTGAAGAGCAAATTCTGGAATTAAGGGCTGGAAAAGCTTCATTTCAAAATAGTTATAATGCGCTAGCTGGACTTGCTAAAAATATCACAGAGAATAGAGGTAAAGCAGACCAGGCAGTAGTTGATGCTTTTTTAGCGGCTGGTTATACCCAAGGAAATTTAGTAGATACTATTGTGTTAGTAGGTGAAAAAACCATTTCTAATTATTTGCACAACACGACGCAAGTACCTGTTGACTTTCCTGCTGTGGCACCTTTAAAAGTTTAATAGTTAATAAGTGAAGAAATTAGTTTTTCATAGTTAGTTGGTTGAAACAGGTCGGTCTTATTATAGATAGACCTGTTTTTTTACACCTTTTTTCTATGATATGAATTGATGTTCTTTTCTGAAGGATAGAGGAGAAGTGCCTGCTTGGGTCTTAAAAAACTTTGAGAAATGACTAGGTTCTTTATATCCCAATTCATAAGCTATTTCTTCTGCACTTTTATCAGAGTAAAGTAAAAGACGTTTTGCCTCTGCAGCAATACGCTCGTTAATAATCTTTAACGGTGACTTTACATTATGCTTCTTGAAAAAATTAGAAAGCGTTTTGGGAGATTTAAAAAGTAAATCGGCATAGTCTGCTACTTGATGCTTTTCTTTATAATGCTGCTCTACTAAAATATTGAATTTTCTAATTAGATCTACTTGTTTAACGGATAGGTTTGCTTGATTACTATCTTGTTTTATTAGTCGAGTTGAGGTGATCAACATTCTTTTCAATAACGTGCGCAACATCTCACCTTGAATATGATCTCTAGTTTCAAATTCTTCCTGAAATAGAACGAGCATCGCATTAAAGCTAGCTTGCTCTTTTATAGATAGATTAATTATAGGTGCGTTAGATGCTCCATAAAACAATAATCCCATACATGAGACCTCTGGATCGTTGTGTTGTATACAATAGAACTCTCGATTAAAAACAAATGCAATGAGGCCATAATTGTCTTTAGGAATGTCTACTATATTTACAGGAGTGCAAAATAGGACTTGGTTTTTTTTAAGAATCACATCATAACCGTCTACTACTAATCGTTCTTCACCTTCTGTACACCAGACAATTTTATAAAGTCCTTTTTCTTGAAGTAGTTGTAATGATGGACCACATTGAAAACTAGTTACAGTGAGTCTTCCGTTGTCTATGATGTTGTGATAGTCGAGTTTCATGATATAAAATTAGGAAGAATATATAACTAAAGTATCACGGTTTTAAATATTTTCTCATAGATCCTATTCCGCCAGCATTCACCACTTTAAATCCATTAGCTTTTAGTTTACTGGCTGCTACATTACTGCGTCCACCCATCGCACAATACACGATAACAGGCTTTTCTTTATCAAGGCTTTTCATATTTTGATCAATGACTTGGACTGGAATGTTTTTAGAACCTTTTATATGATTACCATTGAACTCTGACGCCGTTCGTACATCTAATAGTTGAGCACCTTCATCCAAATATTTTTTGATAATTTCTTTTTTCTTGTTTTTAAATAATCCGAACATGGTTTTTTATCTTAAGACTTTGCTTTTTTAATTACTTACCTGCAAAGTAGTAAATAGTTTTTAGGTCGTTTTTAAATACAGAGGTATGAAATCATAGGTTTTTTAGTATTACTTTAGATATATGGAAGAAATCTGGGCATTAATTGGTATCGGTATTTTAGTGGGTTTTATAGTAATATTTCTTTTATCTGATATGGATAGGAAACGTTATAATTTAAAAATGGAAAACCTAAGGAAAGGATATTCTATTCTACAAAATCAACAACAGGAAATCTTAAATGAGTTAAGCCTTAAAAGACCTGAACCTACAACAGTAAAAAATGAAGCGATTAGCTTAATCTATAACCTTGCAGCAAGTAAACAGCTTTTCACATTGAAAGATATAGAATTGATGACTAAACAAATTCAAAACCATTATTCAACAAATCTAGACAGCTCTTCGACGTTTAAAATGAATTTCCCAGAAAAGGAACTATTAAATTTTGAACCTAGAGAAACCTTGAATCTTTTAACGATTATTAATGAAGGGTTACATAACGCAACCCTTTATTCTAAAGCCAATTATATATTCAATATCGCTTCCATTGAGGATGGTAACTTAAACCTTATAACCCATGATAATGGGTTAGGATATAACCGCAAAGAAATTCAAGATGGTAATGGTATAAAAACTATTTTAAAAGCTGCTAGTGACTTAAAAGGAGATTTAAAATTAACAAGTACTATAGGAAATGGCACTGTAGTTAATGTTCAGATACCTATCGATAATTTTTAATTAACCTATCAACTCATCAATTTCCTCAACAAGCAACCACTGTTCAGGATAGTCATTTTCAACTTGAGTTTTTAATTTCTCGAGTAAAGGTTTATTGATTTTATCTTCCTCGCGATAAGTACGTACCTTTTCATATAAGCCTTGAATCGCAATTTCTCTTTTAGAAAACACAGGTTTAATTGTTTTGGTGTCACTTTCGTGAAAAACAAGATCAAAACTGTAATAATCTGCTGGACCAGCATAAGCACTTACGACTTCCTTACCTACTGCCAGATTAAGCATACCATCTTCTGGTGAGAATAAAATCTCATCTCTATATGTCACCGTACAATCTGTAAACTGTATCAACATTAACTTACCATTTAAATTACGTTGTCCAGTTACGTTTAATCCTTCTACTTTTATACCGCTTTCATAGGTGAATTCAATACGCTCATTATCATAAAAATTGTATGCCTGTAAATCACGTGGTCCCATGTCTTCAATAGCTAGATTGATTCCTTTAAGTTTCCCTAGCGGACTTAAAAAACCATTTTTGTGAGTGCTTCTTCCATGACCTATCAGTTCTTTTTCACGATAAGCGAGAGCACTTTCACCTCTAGTTTCAAAAAAGACAACTTCATTATCATCATTAGTAATCATACGTGTAAAATGACCACTGATTTGTAATCCAGTACTTAATTCAATAGTACCTAATGATTTTGAATTAATCAGTTTTTGAAGACCTCGATGTCCACCTTTACGTACAGCCATCGTATTTGCAAACTCTTCTAAGACTTCACTTAGTGTGGCAAAATTAGGAGTTACATAAAGATGAGGTTGTTTGCGAGTAATATCAAAATCTTGATACGCAGCATCAATGCTGTACGGTCTTTTTTCAACATTAGGTTCTAAACAGCTTTTACTTTCACCTAGGCTAGATAACAGTCCAGCGCCATAGAGTTTTGGGTTTTCTAAAGTGCCTACCAGTCCATATTCAACAGTCCACCAGTGTAAATTTCTTATTAAAGACATCTCGCTAGGTTCTACCTTTTTGTTTTGTAAACGCTCTATATCAGCTTCGGCAGCGGCGATTTTTTCATCTAGTGCGGCATCTTTTTTCTCACTACGTGTTTCTTTAAGTATGGAGATTTTGCGCACGGCTTCATACATTTCATGGTCGTGAGCACTAGAAATAGCCTTGCTACCTATCTCGCCAAAACGTCTTAAATACTCCGCATAATCTGGACTTGCAATAATAGGAGCATGACCAGCTGCTTCATGAATAATATCTGGTGCAGGAGTGTACTCAATGTTGTCCAGTTTTCTTATATCGGCAGCAATCACTAAAATTTTATAAGCCTGAAACTCCATAAATGCCGCCGGTGGAATAAATCCGTCCACAGCCACAGCAGCCCAACCTATTTCTTTAAGAATACGATTCATCCCATACATAGATGGAATATTTTCTATAGAAATACCGGTTTTTTTTAAACCATCTAGATAAGATCCATGTGCGACTTTACTTAAGAAGTCTACATTTTTGCGCATTACATGACGCCATACAGCCTGATCTTGATAGGTATAAAGCTCATAATTTTGTGGCTTTATAAACTGTTTCAAGTGTGGCGGTAATCTCTCTAAGAGTGGATTAGTTTCTATATTCTCTAGCATTATCGTAGGGTAAAGTTCAAAGCTAGTCTAAAACAAATTATTTCAATTATCGTAAATAGATTTTTAATCAATTTTATGATAGCCTTCATCTATTATATTTGCAGCTTATGACTCGCAAAAGACAAATCCTTAAAACAGCAGCACAACTATTTAAAGAACGTGGTTACAGTGCGGTAACGATGCGGGATCTTGCCGCTGCAATGGATATGAAAGCTGCCAGTTTATATAATCATATTTCTGGTAAACAAGAGATTCTTGCTACGATCATTCTCGAAGTGGCTCATGAGTTTACCACTGGTATGGATATGGTAGAGGAGAATGATAAATCCGCTTTCGCGAAAGCGGAACAACTCATCATCCTTCATATAAAAATAGCACTAGAATATACAGATGCCTTAGCTGTATTGAATACCGACTGGATGCATCTAGAAGGAGCTCCTTATCAAGAATATATCACACTGCGTAAAGAATACGAATTAGATTTTAAAAAAATTCTAGAAAGTGGAATTAAAGCTGGCGAATTCAAGGCAATGAATGTCGAGACGATGCTTTTTAATCTTCTAAGCACGTTAAGATCTATATATTTATGGATACCAAAAAAGTCGGCCACCGAAGTAGCCGACCTTAAAAAAGAGTTGCCTCAAATATTACTTACAGGAATTAGCTCTTAGCTTCTTCATCTAAAGTAGGGTAGTCTGTATAACCTTCACGTCCTTGGGAATAAAAAGTTTCTTGATTCCAGTCAGCAGTTTCTGCCTTTAATTCAAAGCGTTTAGGTAGATCAGGATTAGAGATAAATAACTTACCATAAGCCACTAAGTCGGCATGTTTGTTTTCAATAACTTGATTACCAGATTCACGATCAAACTCATTATTGATCATTAAATTGCCACTATAAATAGGTCTGTAATGCTTAGCAATATCACTAACTAAAAAGTTGATATTACTTACATCTGTAAATGGTTCTGATAAGTGCAAATATGCGAGGTCATAATCATTAAGACGATTAACTAAATAATCAAAAAACGGAATGGTATCCGGTGTTCCTTCAATACCAAAAACCCCATTGAGCGATGGGTTTAATCTACATCCTATTCTATTATCTGGAAATGATTCTTTAACTGCATCTAGAACTTCAAAAAAGAATCTCGCCTTATTTTCATTGCTGCCACCATATTCATCCGTACGAATGTTAGACTTGTTATTAAAAAACTGATGAATCAGGTATCCGTTAGAACTATGGATTTCAACTCCATCAAATCCCGCTTTTTTAGCATTTGCTGCTGCATCACCAAATTCTTTAACCGTTTGTGCAATCTCTTCATTAGTCATTGCGTGAGGTGTTGCGGTAAGTTTTTTTTCACCATACTGATTGCGCAGTTCGGTATCTGGATTAACAGCACTAGGTGCCCATGGTAGTTGTCCCTCATGGTAATCAGGTAGTGATGTCCGTCCTACATGCCATAATTGCAAGAATATTTTACCATCAGCTTCATGCACACTATCCACTACTTTTTTCCATCCTTCTACCTGAGCGTCGTTAAAAATTCCTGCAACAAATGGGTATCCTCTACCTTTTCTAGAAACCTCACTACCTTCTGTTATTATTAAACCAGCGCCCGCACGTTGTGTGTAATAATCGACATGTTTTTCATCTGGTGCTTGATGCTCATTAGTGGCTCTACATCTAGTCATAGGTGCCATAACAATTCGATTTTTCAATTCTACAGCTCCTATAGTTATAGGTTCTAAAAGTGGTTGTTTATTACTCATATCTTTTTCTTTTAAAGATAAGATGATGCCATTTTAATAAGGTTAAATGGTCGTTAATTAGAATTTATTTAGACATTTTAAAACCTATAAAAAAGCGATGATAGTTATGTGAAGTATCATCGCTGGGAATATTTAAAAGCTATTAAATTTATTTTTGATGTCTTTTAGCAAGCTCTTTTTCAATGTCTTTTAGAGAATACCCTTTTGCTTTTAATAAGACGAGATAGTGATACATTAAATCACCAGCTTCATAAATAAAGTCTTCTTCTTTACCATTAATCGCATCGATCACTGTTTCGACAGCCTCTTCACCTACTTTTTGAGCAACTTTATTAATTCCTTTTTGGATTAAAGAATAAGTGTAAGAACCTTCCACCTGATCATCAATACGCTGGTGAATGGTCTTTTCTAGGTCATTGATAGTAAATTTGTTCTCGCTTTCGCGAAAGCGAGATTCATCACCATTATCAAAACAACTTACCGTTCCCGTATGACAAGTAGGGCCGTGCGCATTTGCTTTTATTAGAATGGTATCTTGATCACAATCGATTTTTATAGCTACCACATCCAGAAAATTATTAGAAGATTCTCCTTTAGTCCAAAGTCGTTGTTTGCTACGTGAGTAAAAGGTTACTCTATTCTCTTCTTTAGTTTTTTCAAAAGCTTCTTCATTCATATAACCTAGCATCAACACTTCTTTGCTAGTTGCGTCTTGTACAATTACAGGCAATAATCCGTTTTCTCCTTTATTCCAGTCTAGTTTCATATCTATAATTTCCGCGTAGGCGGAAATCTTCATTTCCCCACCGCAATGTTTTATTTTGTGGTCTTGCCGTCGCAGGACGGCTTCGCTTTTATTTTCCGCGCAGGCGGAAATCTTTAATTTTAATCGTAATGCCAGTCGCTAACCAACTAGATTCCTGCGTTCACAGGAATTCTCACTGCAACTCCAGTCGCAGCTAATTGTTTTTTCAATTCAGGAACTGGTAATTCTCCAAAGTGAAATATACTTGCCGCAAGTCCAGCACTCGCTTCTGTGTCTTTAAAAAGTTCTTCAAAATGAGCACTAGTTCCTCCACCACCGGAAGCAATAATAGGAATGTTTAACTTTCTAGAAATAGTATCAGTTAGTTCCAATGCAAAACCATTTTTTGTACCATCATGATCCATACTCGTTAACAAGATTTCTCCAGCACCCAATCTTTCAATTTCTTGACACCAAGAAATGGTTTCTAGTTCTGTTTCTACACGTCCACCTGCTACATAGACTTTATTTCCGCGCAGGCGGAAATCTGTTGGTGTTGATTCGTCAGGCTTGTTTTTTGAATCAGCTAGATTCCCACTTTCGTGGGAATGCTTCGTATCCACTGCAACCACAACACACTGACTACCTAACTCTGCAGCAAGTTCACTAATTAGTTCTGGTCTTTTTACGGCGGCACTATTGATAGCTATTTTATCAGCACCAGCTTTAATGATTTCTTTGGCAAGAGCTACATCATTTATTCCGCCACCTACTGTAAATGGAATATTTAAAACAGCAGCGATTTCACGAACTAGCGGTACTAAAGTGTCACGCTTCTCTATAGTCGCTGTAATGTCTAGAAAGCATAACTCATCAGCTCCTTGAGCAGCATATTGCTTTGCAAGTTCTACAGGATCACCAGCATCTCGCAATCCAACAAAGTTGATTCCTTTTACAGTACGTCCATCCTTGATATCTAGGCAAGGTATTATTCTTTTTTTTAAACTCATAGTTCTCCGCGCAGGCGGAGATCTCTATGAGTCCAACACCTTCGACTGATTTATTTGTCATTCCGCTGCATAGCGGAACCGGTTTGTATTTACATTAAAAGCTAGTTCATTATCTAGCCAGATTCCTGTTTTCACAGGAATTATTTATTCCATTCTTCTACCAATATTCCAAACTCGTAGTTATCGCTCCATCCAGTTTTTAAAGGCAAGTTTTTTCTTTGAATTCCTTCGACAATAAATCCGCATTTTTCAAGAACTTTCTTTGAAGCATGATTTTCAACGGCACATCCAGCTTCAACTCTATGAAGTTGGTGCTCTTCAAAACAAGACTTCAATAATCGAGTTATCGTTTCTGTCGCATAGCCTTGATTCCAAAATTTAGGATTAAACTTCATCCATAACTCTGCTTTTTTATACTTAGGCTGACCAAATAATATTCCGCAAATTCCTATAAAATCAGTCCCATTTTTTAAACGAATAGAGTAGGTGAGTTTACTAATGTTTTCTTGTTGATGATCCTTGATTTTTGCATCTAGTAAATCTTTAGTTACTTGGATACTATCAGGGATTCCCATAGTGTTGAATTGATCTACCTCTGGTATTAAATTCAATTCATGCAATTCGTTTAAATCACTGGCTTTTAAAAGCTGATATGTCAATCGTTCGCTATACAAATTCTCTCAATTCCTTAAATGAAATTCTACCTTCATAGAATGCTTTTCCTACTATAGCACCTTCACAATTCATTTCGCGCAAGCGATATAAATCTTCTACGACAGCAACACCACCAGATGCAATAAGCTTGATAGGCTTTTCAATGGTCATTTCGTTAAAAGAAGGAAGCGGAGTTGTACCACTCTGAATATCGTTTAGCCCGATGATACTTTTATATAATTGATAACTTGGACCAGCAAGCATTCCATCTTTTGCGATATCAGTACAAATCACGTACTCGATTCCTTTTTTATTCCACTCTTTGATAAACTCAACCACTTCTAACTCGCTACTTTCTAACCAGCCGTGAGTGGCGATCATTCCATCCTTAGCATCTGCTCCTAAGATGATTTTATCCGTTCCATATCTGGAAATCCAACCCTCAAAAGTAGCCGCGTCTTTAACTGCAATACTGCCACCAGTAACTTGTTTTGCACCACTTTCAAATACTACTTTAATATCTTCATCAGTTTTCACGCCACCGCCAAAATCAACCTGTAAACCAGTTTGTCCAGCGATACGCTCTAGCACTTTCCAGTTCACCACGTGACTGCTTTTTGCTCCATCTAGATCTACTAAGTGCAAGTGTTTTATTCCATTTGCTTCAAACTCCTTGGCCACTTCTAATGGGTCTTCATTATAAACCGTTTTCTGGTTATAATCGCCTTGTGATAGACGTACACATTTACCGTCTATAATATCTATTGCTGGTATTATTCTCATGAATTCCCACGTAGGTGGGAATCTCTTCGATTCGTCACCTACTTTATATTTAATTAATATTTATTATGTCAAGCCGTCGCAGGACGGCTTCGCTTTGTATTTATTTCAGTTGCTAGTTCATCAACCAGCTAGAATCCTGCCTTATGCAGTAATTGCGATAAAATTCTTCAATAGCTGCTCTCCAACTCTAGCACTTTTTTCTGGATGAAATTGCATGGCATAAAAATTATCTTTATTCAATATGCTAGCAAACGGCACAATATAATCACAAATCGCTGACGCATCTTGATTAGGAACTGCGTAAAAACTATGGACATAGTAAACATCATTTTCTAATCTTATATCATCAAAACTACTTTTATTAATATCATCTAGTGTGCAAATATTCTTGAAAATCACGTCTTTATCAGGTGAAATTGCTGTTTTGACACGACCTATTTCATTCCATCCCATGTGCGGCACTTTCATGCCTGCAGTGGCTGGAAATTTCTTTACTGTAGTGTCAAAAATCCCTAGACATTCTGTATCACCTTCTTCACTGTGGCTGCACATCAATTGCATTCCTAAGCATATTCCTAGCACAGGCTGTTTCAATTCTTTTATGACTTGATCTAGTCCACGTTCACGCAAATAGTTCATCGCGGTACCAGCTTCTCCTACGCCAGGGAAAATAACTTTGTCTGCCGCCTTTAATTCTTCAGGATCGTCAGTTACTTTATTCTCTATTCCTAGTCTGTTGAGCGCATTAGTTACACTACCTATATTTCCTGCGTTATATTTTACAATGGCAATCATAAAGTTCCTTTTGTACTCGGTAATTTACCATCACCAGTTTGTTTTACCGCCATTTTTATTGCTTTGGCAAATGCCTTGAAAAGCGCCTCTATTTTGTGGTGCTCGTTATCGCCTTCTACTTTCATGTTCAGATTGCATTTTGCCGCATCGCTGAATGATTTAAAGAAGTGAAAGAACAATTCTGTAGGCATATCGCCCACATATTCACGTTTAAATTCTGCTTCCCAAACGATCCATGGTCTACCACCGAAGTCTATTCCTACCTGTGCTAGCGAGTCGTCCATAGGTAGCAAGAAGCCATATCTATTAATTCCTTTTTTTGAGGATAACGCTTTCGCGAAAGCGTCACCTAAAGCAATCGCCGTGTCTTCAATAGTGTGATGTTCATCTATTTCAAGATCACCGTTCACTTTAATATCTAGATCTAACGATCCATGACGTTGCAACTGTTCTAGCATGTGATCGTAGAACTTTAAACCGGTGTCTATTTTTCCGTTTCCAGATCCATCAAGGTTTAAAACGATTTTGATATCGGTTTCATTTGTCTTGCGACTTACAGTGACTTTGCGAGGTTGTCCTTTTAAAAATTCAAAAATCTCTTTCCAAGAATCTGTTTTAAGAGCTACAAGCTCATCTTCAAAAGTAGAGTCATCAGTAATGGATGGTAACTGTATTCCTTTACAACCTATATTTTTTGCCAGTTGCATATCGCTATTGCGATCACCAATTACAAAACTATTCTCAAGGTCGTAATTACCTTTGATATAATGCGTCAATAAACCAGTTTGTGGTTTACGAGTAGGTGCATTTTGCTCAGGAAAAGAACGATCGATTAAAACCTCGCTGAATTTAATACCTTCATTTTCTAGAACATTCATCATTAAATTATGCACTGGCCAGAAAGTGTCTTCTGGAAAACTGTCGGTTCCTAATCCATCTTGATTAGTCACCATAACTAGTTCATAATCCAACTCACGAGCGATGCGATGTAGCTGAGTAATCGCCATAGGCAAGAATTCCAACTTTTCATAACTATCCAGTTGATAATCTACTGGTGGCTCTTTCACTATCGTTCCATCACGATCTATAAATAATACTTTTTTCATGTATTTCCGCGAAGGCGGAAACCTCTTCCCGCAATCGACTTTATTTGATTAAATGTCATCAACTTAACGATGACTTTTTTGTTATGTCAAGCCGTTGCAAAACGGCTTCGGTTTTAATTAATCTAAATCTCTTTAATTTCTCGCAACGCTGTAATCACCGCTTTACATTCCATCATCGTCCCAACGGTAAAACGCAAGGTGTCTTCAATCTGACTGCTGCGATTACGTATAATAATTCCTTTATCACGTAGGTAATTATAAATTTGTGTAGCGTTTTCAACTTTGGCAAGTACAAAATTTGCCTCGCTAGCATATACTTCTTTTATAAAGTCAAAACTGTTTAAATGCTCTGCTAGGAATTCTCTGTTAGTGATAATCTCCTTGATTTCTTTTTCGGTTTTTTCTGGTTGTAATAATGCTTCTAGAACTGCTTTTTGAGACAATTCATTTACATTATATGGCGGCTTAGTTCTATTGAATAATTCAATGATTTCTGGAGAAGCAAATGCAAAACCTACTCGAGCACCAGCCATACCATGAGCCTTAGACATGGTTTGTAACACTACCAGATTAGGGTAATCTTCTAGGCGTTTTATAAAACTCATATTCTCTGTAAAATCTTGATAGGCCTCATCTACCACGATAATACCATTAAAACTACCGAACAAGCGATCTAATTGTCTTTGGTTTTCTAACATTTCTGCCTCAAACTTCGGAGCAAATGGCATATCCATCATACCACCACGAGTATAATTTTGTGCTTGCCAGTCGTGTTTTAAATCGGCTTTGAGCAATACATTTCCTGTAGGGTTGTTAGGAGAACAAATCCATAATAATTTAACTGAACTGTCATTCTGAACTCGTTTCAGAATCTCTTCTAAATCTAACGAAAAGTCTTCTTTCAATGGAACTTTTAATACACTAACATTATTAATCGCTGCACTAACTTCATACATTCCATAAGTAGGCGGACAAGTAATTACCGTGTCTTTTCCTGGTTCACAGAATATGCGATACAATAAATCAATAGCCTCGTCACTACCATTACCTACAAAAATCTGATCTGGTGAAATGTCTTTTTGTTTTGCAAGTTCTTCTTTTATGGAAGACTGTAATGGATCTGGATAACGGTTTAAATCTCCCTTAGGATTTTCATTTGCGTCTAGTAAGGTCAGCTCGTTTTTATCGCTGCCGTATAAATCAAATTCACTGCGTGCACTAGAATAAGGCTTCAAATTCCAGATGTTCTTGCGGACTATGTTTTCTAAGTTAAATTCCATTTTTATTCTGTCATTCCGCTGTATTGCGGAATCGCTTAATTATTATTCTCAATTTCTTTTAATCGCACACTCACCGCATTTTTGTGCGCATCAAGACCTTCGGCAGTAGCCATTATTTCAACGGCTGGTCCTAGATTTTTCAACCCTTGGGGCGTTGCTTTTTGATAGGTCACTTTATTCACAAAACTATCTACAGATACACCGCTATAATTACGCGCATATCCATAGGTAGGTAAGGTGTGGTTAGTACCACTAGCATAATCGCCTAAACTCTCGCAAGTGTAAGAACCTATAAAAATAGATCCAGCAACTTGAATTTGTTCAGCGATTTCATCTGCATTTTCTGTATTGATAATTAAATGTTCTGGTGCATACGCGTCCGACCATTTGATGCATTCTGCTATGTTTTCTAGAACGATAGTTTTACTGTTTTCAATGGCTTTTTCTGCTGTTTGCTTTCGCGAAAGCGTACCTAATTGAATCCTTAATTGCTCATTTACAGCTTCGGCTAGAGTAGTAGAATCAGTTAATAGAATAACTTGAGAATCTGGACCATGTTCTGCCTGAGCGAGTAAGTCTGCTGCTACAAATGCTGGGTTTGCTTCTTGATCTGCAATAACTAAAACCTCTGACGGTCCAGCAGGCATATCGATGGCGACACCTTGTTGTTGTGCTAGTTCTTTAGCTCGAGTTACAAAAGCGTTTCCAGGACCAAAGATTTTATCTACCGCAGGAATACTTTCTGTTCCATAAGTCATGGCAGCAATCGCTTGCGCGCCACCAGCTTTATAGATTTCTGTAACGCCACAAATACTTGCTGTATATAACACGGCCGGATTGATGTTTCCATTGGCGTCTGTTGGGCTACAAAGAACCACACGTTTATTACCAGCAATTTTGGCTGGAATAGCGAGCATTAACACAGTAGAAAAAAGAGGAGCAGAGCCGCCAGGAATGTACAATCCTACTTTTTGAATAGGTAAAGATTTTCTCCAGCAAGTCATCCCAGGCATGGTTTCTATAACGGGATAATCCTGAGTGTAACAAGCCTCATGAAATTTATAAATGTTTTGATAAGCCGTTTGTATAGCTACTTTCAACTCTGGAGAAACCAATGTTGACGCCTGCTCAATTTCTTTTTCGGTAACTCTAAGAGTGTCTAATTTTGCTTGATCAAACTTTTCTGCAAAAGCAAATAAGGCTTCATCACCATTTTCTCTAACCAGCTGTATAATATCATTTACAGCAGTTTCTACATTAGCACGTTCCTGTTGCGGACGTTCTAACAATTCTTGTTGTTGAGAATAATCTGGGTTAGAAATGATTTTCATTATGCAATCAATTTTTCTATTGGAGATACTAAAATGCCTTGTGCACCAGCATCTTTTAACTGATCGATGACATTCCAGAAATCATTCTCCTCAATAACAGAGTGTAAGCTGGACCAGCCTTCTTCAGCAAGTGGTAAAACTGTTGGGCTTTTCATTCCAGGCAATAAGGCAGATATTTCTTCTATCTTGTCATTAGGCGCGTTCAATAATATGTATTTGCTTTTCTGTGCATTTTGAACAGCATCTATTCTAAAAGTAAGCTTTTCAAGGATTTCTTTCTTCTCTTCGTTTAGATTAGGATTAGAAATTAAAACAGCTTCACTATACATGACTGTTTCTACTTCTTTAAGACCATTCATGATAAGAGTTGATCCAGTAGAAACGATGTCACAAATACCTTCTGCAAGGCCTATTCCTGGTGCGATCTCCACAGATCCACCTATTTCTTCTGTCGTGGCATTAATACCTTTATCTGCGAAAAACTTTTTAACGATTGTGGTATAACTACTGGCAACTTTTTTACCATTGAACCATTCTAATCCTGGATAGTCCACATCTTTTTGAACGGCAAGACTTAAACGGCAGCCTGCAAAACCTAGTTGCTTGATCACGTCTACTTCTTGATCTTTTTCTTCTACTTCATTAAGTCCTAGAATCCCAAGGTCTGCGACACCATTAGCTACGTATTGTGGTATATCATCATCACGCAGGAAAAGAATTTCCATCGGAAAGTTTTTTGCCTGAGTGGATAATTTACGACCACCATTGTCAAATTTAATTCCGCAATCTTTTAAGAGTTGTAAAGATTTGTCTGATAGTCTTCCTGATTTTTGTACTGCTATTCTGATCATAATTTTTGTTGCCATTCTATTTTGAGAATGTTGTTTAAGCTGCTTACAAACTGTTTTTTATTTCAAACTTTTTTAAAACAAAAAAACCGCCTGAAACAGACGGTTTTTAAAATATGTTTGAGTTACATCAATACATTTTTAGCTCGCCTGACGGTAAGTGAAAAAATGATGATGATGTACGTTTTGTGCTTTCATTATAATGCAAACATAAGTCTGAAAATTCAATGATGAAAATTAATCCTACTTTATTAATAGGATTTAACTTTAATTTAAAAAATTATTCCTTTTTGTTGAATCATTAGTCCTCAAATTATTTAATACTTGATACAAAGTTTGCGGTTGCTTTGGCAATGTCATCTACATCAGTTATTTGTCTAATAAACTCACTACCTATAATAGCACCATCTACATAGTTACAAGCATCTTGGAAATTTTGTTGATTCTTAATATTAAATCCAGTTAGAATAGGAGTTTTTAAATCCATTTCTTTAAGTTTTCCTAGATAATCTGCCGCGGCTGAGAAATCTGTTTTGGATCCAGTAGTACTTGCAGAACTTACTGCATAGATAAAACCATTTGAATTTGCGTCTATCTCTCTAATACGTTTTTCTGAAGTCTGTGGTGTCACTAAAAATATATTGCTGATGTTGTATTTTTCAAAGACTTCTTTAAATTCTGTTTCATATATGTACATTGGTAAATCGGGAACTATCAATCCATCTACGCCAACCTCGCTGCATCTCTTACAAAATGCCTCAAGTCCATATTGCATCACAGGATTCAAATATCCCATCAATAAAACAGGAACTTTAGGAGTATGATTTTCTAATTGAGAGAATAGTTTTTCAATAGACATTCCATTCTCTAAAGCAATTTTGCTGCTTTCTTGAATAGTAGGACCATCTGCTAGTGGATCACTGAATGGAATTCCTATTTCAACTAGATCAACTTTTGCAATCTCAAGTGCAGTTAATAGAGTAGTGGTATCTTCTAATTGAGGATATCCAGCGGTATAGAATATATTCAACAAGTTTTGCGGCTTGTTTTTAAGTAATTCAGTGAGTTTGTTATTCATCTTCAAATTCTATAATGCATTCAAATTCAACTCTTCCATGTATGTATTCATATCCTTATCGCCACGACCAGATAGGTTAATGACCACACGATCTGTAGGTTTTAAATCAAGGTCTTTTAAAACAGAAAAAGCATGTGCCGTTTCTAAAGCAGGAATGATTCCTTCTAATCTACTGACTTCTACAGCTGCTTCTAATGCAGCCGCATCTGTAACAGCCATATATTGGGCTCTCTCTGATACCTTTAACCAAGCGTGTGCTGGTCCTATTCCTGGATAGTCTAATCCAGCAGAAATACTATGAGGTTCTAAAACTTGCCCATCTTTATCTTGCATCATTATAGAACGACTAGCATGTAAAACACCTGGAGTTCCCAGAGTTAATGTAGCCGCAGTCTTTTCAGTATCTACACCTAATCCAGCCGCTTCTACACCTATAAGTTTTACTTCCTTATCATCTAAAAAGTGATAGAAAGCGCCCATGGCATTAGAGCCACCACCTACACAAGCAATGACATAATCTGGTAAACCATCCATTTGCTTCTTAATCTCTTCAGAAATCACAGATTGATATCTTGCAACCATGTCAGGATATGGATGCGGTCCTACTACTGAACCTATAATGTAATGCGTGTCTTCAGGATTATTGATCCAGTCGCGCATGGCTTCATTTGTGGCATCTTTTAAAGTTTTAGAACCACTGGTTGCCGGTCGTACTGTTGCACCTAGCATTTTCATTCTTGCAACATTAGGCGCTTGACGTTCTATATCTTTTTCGCCCATGTAAATAATACATTCTAGACCTTTTAAAGCACATACTGTAGCGGTTGCCACACCATGTTGTCCAGCACCAGTCTCTGCAATAATTCTTTTTTTACCTAGTTTTTCTGCTAGTAAAATCTGACCAATGGTATTATTTACTTTGTGAGCTCCTGTGTGACATAGGTCTTCACGTTTCAACCAGATTTCTGCACCATATTTTGCTGATAACCTTTTTGCCAAAAACAGTGGAGTAGGGCGACCTACATAATCTTTAAGCAATTGATGAAACTCTTCTTGAAACTCTGGCGATTTTTCAATCGCTAGGTAATTTTCTTGAAGCTCTTCAATATTTGGGTAGAGCAATTCTGGGATAAATGCACCACCGAATTCTCCATAAAATCCTTTTTCATCTACTTGATAGCTCATTTTCTTAATTTTTCTATGAATGTTTTAATCATTTCTATGTCTTTCACGCCTGGCTCAGTCTCAAATTTTGAGTTGAGATCTACACCTAAAAACATTTTGTGTTTCAATTCTTTAATAGCATCAACATCTTTATCAGATATGCCGCCGCTTAATAAAAATGGAACTTCTCCTTTATAAGAGTCGAGAATGGACCAGTTAAATTTCTTACCACTACCACCATAATTAGGAGTAGCTGTATCAAAAAGAAAGAAAAGTTTGCCAACGTATTGTGTGGCAAGCGCTTCCCACTCCTTTAAGCTATCAAAATTAAATTCTTCAGTGACTTGAAATGCTTTAAATATCTTGATGTCTATTTCTAGTAACGCTTTCGCGAAAGCGGGATCTTCATTACCGTGTAATTGAATAACATCCAACTGCAACGGAATAAAATCTTGCAGAATATTCTCTAATGTCTCGTTGACATACACGCCAACGGTTCCTTTATTCATGGTTTGTTGAGCAACTTTTTCTTTTTGTAAATCATCCACATAGCGCTTTGATTTTGAGTAACGAATGATACCCATAAAATCAATATCCAGTTCTTGTAACTGGTTGATGTTTTCTATGTCGCGCATGCCGCATACTTTAATCATCATGATTTTATGGTTTTTATAAATTGCTGGCAACTGGTTCCCGGATCATTAGTTCTCATAAAGTTTTCACCTATTAGAAACCCTTGAAAGCCCAAATCTTTAAGTTCTTTAACTGTTTCAGGATCAGATATACCACTTTCTGATATGGCGAGAACGCATTCTGGAAAATGAGGTAAAAGATCTTTACTGTTTTGAATATCTGTCTTGAATCTTTTTAAATCTCGATTGTTGACACCGATGATAAATTTTGATGTATTAAAAGAAGTGGTAACCGTTTTAATGCGATTCAATTCTTCTAATTCATGGACTTCAAAAAGAATTTCAAGGCCTAGATTCATTGCTTCTAGAGACAAGGTTTTTAACTCTTCGTTATTTAAACATGCTGCGATAAGTAGGATAGCATCTGCTCCATAGGCTTTAGCTTCATGAATTTGATATAAATCAATTATAAAATCCTTGCGCAGGATAGGAATGTTGACTGCTTTTCTTGCTTCTAACAAATCTTGCAATGTCCCACCGAAAAATGGCTGGTCAGTTAAGCAACTTATCGCACTCGCACCAGCTGTTTCATATCCTTTAACCACATCTTGTAAACTAGCCGGACAATTGAATGATCCTTTACTAGGACTTTGTCTTTTATGTTCGGCAATGATACCGCTGCCATTTTTTAAACCATTATGTAGTGATAAGGTTTGTCTAGAATAGAATGGCATCTCTCTCAATTGAGAAAGAGATGTTTTATCTTTTCTAACCTTTAAGTCTTGAGCAGTTTGGTTGGTTATTTTCTTAAGAATATCTTCCATGAAAAGTGAAATTGAACTCTAAATTAAATTATGAATTGATTGTAGTTTTAGGCTTTAAGCTCCATAAAATTCTGAAAGCTTTTCAAGGCTTTTCCGGATTCTAATGATTCTCTAGCCACAACTACCGCTTCTTTAATGGATATGCTTTTTGCAACGGCTATTGCGGTTGCCGCATTTGCGATGACCACATTTTTTTGTGCTGGTGTTGCTTTGTTCTCTAATACTTTTATAAAAATTTGTGCTGCTTCTTCTACGGTATCACCACCATAAATATCAGATTGTTTTAACACTTCCATGTTAAAATCACCAGCTGATAAATCGCTTACACCATTATTTCTAGCTAATCGCACTTTACCTGTAAGACTCACTTCATCATAGCCTTCATGGGCGTGGAGTATAGCATATTTTTTATCAGGTTCTGATTGGAAGAGGTATTCATAATTTCTTGCTAGTTGTAAATTAAAAACACCTACACTTTGTAATCGCGGTTTAGCTGGATTCACTAATGGGCCTAACATATTGAAAAATGTTTTCACGCCTAATTGTTTTCTAATAGGTGCGACAGCCTTCATCGCTGGATGAAATAGCGGTGCATGTAAGAAAGTAATGTTAGCCTCAGATATTTGTTTTCTTAGAACATCATGGTCGTTTGTAAATACAAATCCAAGATGTTCCATAACATTAGAAGATCCACTAACAGAACTTACTCCATAGTTACCGTGTTTTGCCACTGGAATTCCAGCACCTGCAGTTACAAAACTAGCTAGTGTACTGATATTAAAAGTATCTTTTCCATCACCACCTGTGCCGCATAAATCTATTGGGTTAAATTCTGATAAGTCGATAAGGTTTGCTTGTTCAAGCATTGCATCTCTAAAACCAGCTAATTCTTCAACGGTAATACTGCGCATACCATAGACAGTAAGGAATGCTGCAATTTGCGCATCATTAACGGTACCGCTAGTTATGGCAGTAAGAATATCATAAGCACGCTTTCGCGAAAGCGTACCGTGATTAAATAATTCGTTTAGAATCTCTTTCATTCTATAAAGTGTCTATGAAGTTTTTAAGCATTTGTTTACCGTGTGGCGTCATAATGCTTTCTGGGTGGAATTGTAATCCGTAGATAGGTAGTTCTTTATGTTTCAAAGCCATGATTTGACCGTTTTCATCTGTCGCAGTGATCTCTAAAGCATCTGGAAAACTACTGGCTTGAGCTGCCCATGAATGGTATCTTCCAGCTTCAAAATTAGTATCGATATCGTTAAAAATATCATTACCAGAATGTGTCATTTGAGTTGAAATACCGTGATAAACTTTATCAAGATTAATTATTTCTCCGCCGAAGACTTCAGTAATTGCCTGATGCCCCAGACAGATACCTAAAAGTGGCTTTTTATCTTTCAAAAATTCAATAATAGGTATCAAATTACCAGCTTCACTAGGGATGCCAGGTCCAGGAGATAAAACGATAGCATCATAATCAACACATTCCTGTGGTGTGATTTTATCATTACGTACAACTGTCACATTAACATCTAAATCTTCTAAATAATGAACGAGGTTGAATGTGAAAGAGTCATAGTTATCTATGATAAGAATGTTTTTCATTATTTGACGATTTGGAATTTACCTTCTGAGTTTATCAGATAATTAGTTTTAACATCATTAACATATTTCTCTACCGTTAAGTCTTCAAATATTTTCCCAGAAAAAATAGTGTCGTTATCAGTTCTAGAAAGGGTTAGTTCATCTATTAAAGCATTAGAGTGATTATAACTACGAATGGTTAATTCTGTTCTAGTTCCTTCTTTTGCTTTGTAGTTTTTCATCATAGGTTTTAGAAAGTATAACTCTTTAAATCCAATGGTTTTACCTATCCTGTATTGTACAACAGTGGTTTTATAAGCTTCAGACTCTGTTAAATATTGATTGATTTCGGGATGTGGTAATTTGAACTCTGATGCGTTAGTTACTATCAAGTTTAAATTTTCTTTAGAAGGCGATGCTTCGTATATGATAGTATTAGAATTACATGAACTGATAACAATTGCCACTATAAGAATAGCTGCCGATTTAAACATTTGAATTTTCATTATAAAGAATGGTTTTGAGTTGCTTGATTGATAGCCTTTCTTAAGGCATTAGTTTTATTATATACTTCTTGTGTTTCGTCATTGAGATTGCTGTGTACAACAACACCAGCTCCAGCTCTAAAGTTAAGTGTTTTACCTTGTGAAAGAATACTACGTATGATGATTGCATGATTGAAATTACCATCAAATCCTAGATATCCAATTGCCCCACCATAAAAACTTCTACTTGATTTTTCATATTCATCAATCAACTGCATAGCTTTATATTTTGGTGCACCACTTAGTGTGCCTGCTGGAAAAGTATCTCCTATAAGTTTTATTTTATCATCTTCGTTAATACGGCCAGTAACTTTACTAACCATATGAATTACATGAGAGTAAAAATGAATGTTTTGATAATCAGTTACCGATACATCTCTTGCGTGTCTGCTCAAATCATTGCGAGCTAGGTCTACTAGCATTACATGCTCTGCTGTTTCTTTAGGATCTTTTTTTAACTCTTCGGCAGCTTTTAAGTCTGCACTATCATTACCTGTTCTTTTATAGGTGCCAGCTATAGGTTGTATACTAGCGTAATCACCCTTTATAATCAATTGAGCTTCAGGAGATGATCCGAAAATCCTGAAATTACCATAATCAAAATAAAATAAATAAGGACTGGGATTAATAGCACGCAATTCACGATATACATTGAAATCATCGCCTTTAAATTCTTGTGAAAATTTACGGGATAGTACTATTTGAAATACATCGCCACGACGGCAATGCTCTTTTCCTTTTTCTACCAGGTTTTGAAAATTCTCATCGGTCATTTCTGATGTTTCATCGCCTGAGGTTTCAAAACTATATTGCGCAACATCTTTATGTTTTATTACACTTAATAGTTCACGCATATTTGAGTTTTTACCGTCATATAAGTGTTCAAAAACGTGTAATTGGTTATGATAATGATCAAATACCATTACATTTTGAAATACTTGGTAATGGGCAAGAGGTATATTGTTATCGCTTTCGCGAAAGCGAAATTCTAAGGATTCAAATAGTTGCACGGCATCATACCCTAAATAACCGAAAAGGCCATGATTAGGAAATGGTAAGTCAGTATTTGCATGCTTGAAGGAATTTTTAAATTGGGTTAATCCAGACGCTAAATCATAACTCGAACTGAAGTCTGATTGCTCTATTGTTCCATCAGGAAATTGGCTTTCAATTTTTGTATTAGTAACAGAGAATTGAGCTACAGGATTACAACAAATGAAGGAATAGCTATTACTGCGTTCTCCATATTCGTTGCTTTCTAATAAGATGCTACCGGGATACTTATCACGTAAACGCATGTATATAGCAACAGGAGTTAGCATGTCTGCTAATATCGTTTGTTGCGTGGATTTTGCTTTATAATGATGCATATGAGGTTTCTAAAAATTGATAAAATAAAAAAGGTCTGCCGTTAAGCAGACCTTTTGTTATATAAACATACGGGTGACTTTACGGCTGTTGAGCTGTATATTTCCACCACCATGTATGATTTGTGTTTTTCATATAGAGTGTAAAAGTAAGTATGGATAGTTAAACCTACAAGTATCTAACATTTTTTTAATATCCTTCATCATGTACACCACTTACCGCACGACCTGAAGGATCGTTCATATTTTTAAAAGCTTCATCCCATTCTAGTGCTACTGGTGTGGAACAAGCAACAGATTTTAAAGAAGGAACACAACTTGCTGCTGTGTCGCTAGGGAAATGCTCACTAAAAATACTGCGATAATAGTATTCTTCTTTATTTTTTGGAGGATTGATTTTAAATTTGAAGGGTGCAGCTTCCATCATATCATCAGTTACTACATCGTTCACAACTTCTTTTAATGTATCGATCCAACTATATCCTACACCATCACTAAATTGTTCTTTTTGTCTCCAGGCTACACTATGAGGTAGGTAATCCTCAAATGCTTCTCTGAGGATATGTTTTTCCATTTTGCCGCCGCCACACATTTTATCTTCAGGATTTAGTCTCATGGCAACATCCATAAACTCTTTATCTAGGAAAGGCACACGACCTTCAATTCCCCATGCGGCTAGCGACTTATTTGCTCTAAGATTATCGTAAAGGTGTAATGTATCTAGTTTGCGTACTGTTTCTTTATGAAATTCTTCTGCATTAGGCGCCTTATGGAAATAAAGATAACCACCAAAGATTTCATCGCTGCCTTCTCCAGAAAGAACCATCTTAATTCCCATGGATTTAATTACTCGAGCCAGTAAGTACATAGGAGTAGATGCTCTAATGGTGGTGACGTCATATGTCTCTAGGTAATATACTACATCTTTAATAGCGTCCAATCCTTCTTGAATGGTAAAATTCACACTGTGATGTACAGTGCCTATATGATCTGCAACTTCTTGTGCTGCTGCTAGATCAGGACTTCCTTCTAAACCTATGGCAAATGAATGTAACTGAGGCCACCAGGCCTCTTTGTTATCACCTGATTCTATACGTTTTGCTGCATATTTTTTTGCAACGGCGCTTACTATAGAGCTATCTAGACCACCAGATAATAAAACCCCATAAGGGACGTCGCTCATTAAATGTCTGTGTACAGAGTCTTCCATAGCTTGTTTAAGATCTGCTACAGAGCTGGTGTTGTCTTTTACTGCATCATAATCTTTCCATTCTCTGTTGTACCATTTTACAAATTCACCTGTTTCACTATAGTAATAATGACCTGGTGGGAATGGAGCTATCTCATTGCAAGTTCCCTCTAAAGCTTTAAGCTCGCTTGCCACATAAAATTGCCCCAAATCATCAGTTCCGTAATACAAAGGTATAATCCCTTGATGATCTCGTGCACATAAGAAAACGTCTTTATCACTATCATATAATGCAAATCCATACATACCTGTAAGCTCATCCATAAAATCCACTCCTTTATCTTGATAAAGTGCTAGAATTACCTCACAATCACTTTTAGTTTTGAATTCATAAGTATCTTTATAATGATTACGTATTTTCTGATGATTGTAAATTTCTCCGTTAACAGCAAGTACAATTTTACCATCTGGACTATATAATGGTTGTCCACCAGATTGTGGGTCGACGATTGTTAATCGTTCATGAGCTAGTATAGCTTTATCTCCACAATAAATTCCAGACCAGTCTGGTCCACGATGTCTTAATTTTTTTGATAATTCTAAAACTTTTTCTCTTTGCTCTTGGCTGTCTTTTTTCAGCTGAAACATCCCTACTATTCCACACATAATTAAATTATTTAAATGAAAAAAGGCCTACTGTGAAGTAGACCTTTTGAATTTTTTAAAATACCAGATACTACTTTACGTGAGTAAAGAATTATTATTAAATCTGATATTATTATTTTTTATCATAACACTGTAAATGTAAAGAAATTCTGTTAGGAAACAAATTTCTAACTCTGTTTATATTTTTAATTGTTTAATAAAGAGTTTCTTAATGATTAATCGATGATTTAATTACATCAGGCATTTTAGAGGCAAACTTTCTCCATCGCGGTATGGATACGCCTTGTATATAGCCCTGATTAGGATGCAATTTTGCATAATCTTGATGGTAATCTTCGGCAATCCAAAATTTTTGAAAGCTTTTCACTTCTGCGGCTACTTTTAATCCTTGATTGGTTAATGAGTTAATTTTTTCTTCTATGATTTTCTTCTGCTTATCATTTTGGTAAAATACTATACTGCGATAGGATTTTCCGATATCAGGACCTTGACCGTTTATTTGTTCAATATTTTGCGATGCAAAGTATACATCTACTAAGGTTTTAAAACTTACCACATTTGGATCGTATATAATTTCGTTAGCTTCTGCATGATCTGCATGATTTCTATAAGTCGGATTATCAGTATTTCCTCCACTATAACCAGAAATAGCTTCCTCAACGCCTTCAACGCTTTCATATATTTCTTCAACACACCAGAAACAACCACTTGCAAAATATGCCCTTTCAAAACCATCTTGAGAGCTAACTTCTATAGGAGTTATTTCTTTTTGAACAGCTTTCTTTTCAATAGGTGTATTGCAGGTAGAGGCTAGGACAATGAATATAAATGTGCTGATCAACTTCATAATTAAGTATTTGATGGTAAAATTACTTGATGAAGGAAGTAGATTTATTAAAACCTAGTTAAATAAAAAATCCCTTATCTATAACTAGATAAGGGATTTCTATATAATAGGTTATTAAGTCTACAACTTAGCAAACACTTTTTCCATAGCTTCTACTTGCTCTTCAGCAAGAGCTGCGTCAACAAGTATACGGCCTGAATGCTCATCAGTAATAATCTTTTTACGACTAGCTATTTCAACTTGTACTTGCGGTGGTATAGTAAAATAAGATCCACCTGAAGCTCCACGCTCAATAGGTACAACGGCAAGGCCATTACGTACACTAGTTCTAATACGTGTATAAGCTTTTATCAATCGAGGCTCGACAGTAGTAGCATGATCTACAGACATCTTCATAAGAGCTTGCTCTTCTTTTTCTGTCTCTTTCAGAATTTCTTCTAGTTCAGATTTTTTGTGCTTTAAGTGCTCAGAACGTTGTGACATACGTTCTTTGCTAGCATCTACAACTTCATTTTGCTGCTCTATTTGAGCTTTAAATTCACGAATGTGCTTTTCTGCAAGCTCAATTTCTAGCTCTTGAAATTCAATTTCTTTAGAAAGAGAGTTGAACTCACGATTGTTACGTACATTCTTTTGTTGCTCTGTATACTTTTTGATAAGAGATTTAGATTCTTCGATTCTATTTTTCTTATCCTTGATAGATTCATTAAGTTCTTCAAGTTTAGCGCTAAGCTTAACCACACGAGTGTTTAATCCTTCCACTTCATCCTCTAGATCTTTTACCTCAAGAGGTAATTCACCGCGCACATTGCGAATCTCATCTATTCTGGAGTCGATTAATTGTAGATTGTAAAGCTCTCTAAGCTTATCTTCTACAGTAGCTTCAGTCTTTTTTGCCATCTGTTTAATAATAGTTTACAGGGTTTGTTTGCGCATCTGCACAAAGGATTGCAAAATTACTAAATTTTTTGCTAAGATATTCGTGTAAAAGGTTTTTTGTAAATTGTTCGCTTTCATAATGTCCCACATCACATAAAAGAATGGACTCACCTTGAAAAAAGTCGTGATATTTTAAATCTGCTGTTAGATAAGCGTCTGCACCTGATTGTATTGCGTTTTTAATTCCAAAAGCACCTGAACCACCTAATAATGCTACACTTTTAATCTTTTCAACTTTTGTGTTGGAATGTCGTACCACACCAGTCTTAAAAACATCCTTAGCTAGTTCTAAGAATTTTTTGATGTCTAACTCATCTTTAAATTCTCCAATAGCTCCCATGCCTATATGTGCGTATTTGTTATCTAAAGTTGAAATTTCGTAAGCAATTTCTTCGTAAGGATGACTATTAAATAAGGCTTTAATGATTTTTGACTCTAAGTGTGGCAGGTATGTTACAGATAAAAGTTTTTCTGATAAAGTGGATCGATTACCTCTTTGTCCGATTATAGGATTACTTTCTTCATTTCCTAAAAATGTGCCAGTTCCATCAACACTATAGCTGCATTGCTCATAATTACCTAATTTACCTGCGCCAGCCTTAAAAAGCTCTTCTTTAACTATTTCAAAATTTTTGTCAGGCACATAGGTGACTAGTTTTTTAATAATGCCTTTTTGTGGTATTAAAGTAGATATGTTTTCTAAACCTAATTCTCTTGCCATCCGATAGCTAACTCCATTTTTTGCATTATCTAAGGCTGTGTGGATCGCATATATGGAAATATCATTTTTAATAGCCTTTATGACAGCTCTTTTAACATAATCATCTGGTCTTATGTTTTTAAGACCACTAAATATAATGGGATGAAAGGCAACGATCAGATTACAATTTTTTGCTATTGCTTCATCTACAACATTCTCTAAACAATCTAAAGTCACGAGTACACCATTGACCTCATCTTGAGAATTACCGGTTAATAAACCAGTATTATCAAAATCTTCAGCATAATATCTAGGTGCTAATTCTTCAATATAGGTTAGAACGTCTTGAATTTTCATGAATATAATTTAAAAAGCTAAAGATAAAATTAACCTACTTTTGAAACATGCAATCGCTAAGAAATTTATTATTTCCCTTTTCTGTCTTATATGATGGTGTGACTAGAGTCCGTAATTGGGCTTTTGATAATCATTATATCAAACAACAATCCTTTGATATACCTATTATAGCAGTAGGTAACTTAAGTACAGGTGGAACAGGTAAGACTCCTATGATCGAGTGGTTAATAGAGCATCATCATGAAAAGCGTGTTGCAATCTTGAGTCGTGGCTATGGTCGAAAAACTACCGGTTATATTGAGATTAATAAAAATCATACAGCAAGCCTAGTAGGAGATGAGCCATTACAAATCAAATTAAAATATGGGGACTCCATCACCAGTGCTGTATGTGAAAAACGTGTTGATGGAATCGAAAAATTATTAAAAGACCATTCTCTTGATATCATATTACTAGATGATGCCTACCAGCATCGATATGTTAAAGCAAATTGCTATATTTTACTTACCAGTTATGATAGATTATATGTCGACGACTATTTATTACCTGCAGGGAATTTAAGAGAATCTAGAAGAGGTGCTGGACGCGCTCATATAATTGTAGTAACTAAATGTCCAGATAATATCTCTATTAAGGAAATGGATAGTATAAAGCAAAAGCTTAATCCTTTGACTCATCAGAATGTATACTTTTCTACTATATCATATGATGAGAAGGTTCACAATTTGAAGAATTCTATAGCATTAGATCACATCAATCACCAAAGAATAACAGCTGTTACAGGTATCGCAAAACCATTGCTTTTTGTAAGGTTTTTAGAGAAACGATTTAAAGTTGATCATTTGCAATATAGTGATCATCATCGCTTTCGCGAAAGCGAGATTAATACCATCGATGCTCAAAATTTTGTGATTACTACAGAGAAAGATTATACCAGATTATCACAATGGAATCTTCCAAATGTATATTATCTGCCTATGAAGATGAAGTTTATTGGTTCAAGCCCTGAATTATAGTACTTGGTAATTGGTAAATGCTTTTTGTATTTTTTCAAAAAACTCATCCATTTTAAATGGTTTAGGAATAATATCGTCAAAGCCTATTTGATACAATTCTTTTTCTGAGTCATTTAAGGTCACTGCTGTTAGGGCAATGATTGGGATTTCTCTATTTACTTTACGTATTTCAGTAGTTGCTTTTTTACCATCCATTACTGGCATGTGTATGTCCATTAAAATCAGATCGTATTCTGTTTCTTGAACTTTTTGTAAAGCTTCAGCACCATGATTTGCTACATCGCAGTTAAAATTCTTTCCTTCTAGAATTTTACGCGTGATCATTTGATTAATTTTATTATCCTCTACAACAAGGATTTTTTTCTCTAGGTGTTCACCAGGTGCAAGAGGCTTCTCACTTAAGACTTCATTTATAGGATTTGTGCTTGCCGTTTCTACAATTTCGATAGGTGGTTCTGAAGGAAAAACAACTTCTTCTACTTTGTTTTTATTGGATTTGATAGCAGGCTGCACTGGTTGATAATCGTCATAGAATTTATTAGAGTCTGGAAGATCAAACCAAATATCAAAAGAAAAGATACTACCACGGCCTAATTTACTATCGAGTTTTATATCACTTTGCATAAGTTCAACCAAGTTTTTAACAATAGCAAGTCCTAAACCGGTACCACCATATTCTCTAGTCGTACTCGATTCTTCTTGTGCAAAATTTTCAAAAATTGCGACTTGTTTTTCTTCTGATATTCCTTTACCGTTATCTTCTACTTCAAATCTTATTAAACATCGATTATCTATTTGTTTAACTCGATTTGCCCTAATCCAGATATTACCGTTCTGTGTGAATTTAATTGCATTTCCTATAAGATTGATAAGTATCTGGGTGATTTTTACTGGGTCACCATTGATACGACTAGGTATTGCATCATCAAACTCTAGTTGAAGACGATTATTACGATCTTTAGACTGACCTTCTAATGAGGTGGTCAGGTCTTGAATGCGTTTTTTGAGACTAAAAGGTATGGACTCAAGCTCTACCTTATTAGCTTCAAGTTTATTAAAATTGAGAATGTTGTCAATTAAAGAGAGTAAGTATTCACCAGACGATTGTAAAGTCTCTAAGTGCTCTTTTTGATCTGATCTAGGAGTGTTTTCTAATAGCAAGTGAGTAAGTCCTGTCACGGCATACATAGGCGTTCTAAGCTCATGAGTAATCGTTGATAGGAAATCAGCTTTAATTTTAGCAGCGTCTTGTGCACGATCGCGTTCTTCTATTAACGATTTATTTTTAACAATTAAAGTCTTATTGGCTCGCAGTCTAAATTTATTGTTTTTAAAAAGAGACATGGTTAATAAAGACAATAGAGTCAGTAATACAAAGAATAGAATATTAGTGTAGTCATGTCTGTCTAGATCTTTTTGCTTTTTAGCAAGTTCTACTTTTAGACTTTCATTTTCTTTATTTCTTAAAGCGAGTGCGTTACCTGTGTCACCATTTTTCACTACGGACTCTTTAAGTTCTATATAGCGATCCATGTATTCGAGACCTTTCTGGTAATCACCTTGTGCTCGTGCGATTGAAGATTTAAGGCTGTATGTTTCTAATTCTGTTGTTATAAAACCATATGTTTTACTAATACTTAAAGCTTCATTAGTAGCAGCATTTGCTTCATCTAGTTCTTGTTTTTCAAAATAAGCTTTAGCAAGCCCTAGAGTAGCTCTAGATTCATAGAAATGTAGTTGTTGTTTTTGTAGTAACGGTATAACACTTCTAAAACCATTCACAGTTTCATATAGGTTCTTAGTTTCTAGATTAAGCTGTGCTCTTAAAAATAGCTGAATGGCTTTTAACTCTTGATTGTTAGAGTTTTGTATTAGTATTTTAGCGCTATTTAATAATTGATCTGCATCAATAAACTTTTTACTTTTAATAAAAAGATCTGATTTTAAAAGATATAACCTGATCTGACTGTCTGATTTTTCAGGTATTAGTTGTTCAACATCTTGAAGCTTAAGCTCTGCTTGCTGTAATTGATTACAAATTAAATAATACTCTGCTTGAACCAACTGTGTACTCGCAAACAATGAAGAATCTTTTGCTATTTCTACAGCACTAGATACGATGTTCTGAGCTTTTTCATAGTCTGTTTTTTGAAGTGCAAGACGTGCTTTTTCTAGCATCGCTTCAACGGCAATTTGCTGACTATTAATTGACAACGAGAGATCGTCATCGCTTTGCGCGAGGCATAATCCACCCATAAAAAGGGTGCATATTAGTAGTATTTTATTAATTGGAGAGATAAATTACTTATTTGCTAACCATCAAATATAGAATTAGATTAGTTAAAAGCCTTAAAAAACGACGATTTAGCTATCTAACAGTGTATTTCATCGATGTTTTAAAATATTTGGAATCTGGTCAGTTAACCTAAGTAATGAATGTGCTGATTTGGTTTTATGTTATGATGTATTAACTTATTTGAATGTAATTAGTCTGGAGAACTTATTTTTAAAATAAGATCTTTCAATCTGTTACTATAACCACTTTCGTTATCATACCAGCCTATGACTTTAATTAGTTTACCTATAACAGATGTCATTTGCGAGTCGAAAATACAAGAATACGGACTGCCAGAGATATCTATAGAAACCAACGGTACATCTGTGTAAGAAAATGTGTATGGATTAGCTTTGGCGAAAGCAAGAAAAGCAGCGTTAACTTCCTCAATACTAGTATCTCTTTTAACATTGATAGTCATGTCTGTTAGACTTCCATTAGGAACCGGTACACGTATACCACAACCTCCAATTACATCACTAAGATGCGGGAATATTTTAGTAAGCGCTTTTGCGGCACCAGTTGTAGTAGGTACAATGGACTGGCCTGCAGCTCTCGCGCGTCTTAAATCATTGTGTGGTTGATCGTGTAAGCTTTGATCTGATGTATAACTGTGCACAGTTGTTATGTAGGCTTGCTCAACTCCACATAATTCATCTAATACCTTTATAAATGGTGCAGCATTATTTGTGGTGCAACTCGCATTTGAAAGTATTATATCATCATCATTAATAATATGGTCATTAACGCCTAGAACGACGGTTTTTATATCATCATCTACCGGTGGAGCACTCAATATCACTTTTTTTGCACCAGCATCACGATGCTTCTGTAGTTGTTGTAGTGTTTTAAACTTACCTGTGGATTCTAGAACAACATCTACATCTGTCCAATTAAGGTCTTCAAGTCTATGATAATGAGTGAATGTTATGATTTTTCCATTAATTATCAACGCATCTAGTGTATGGGAAACATCTTGAGATAGTGTTCCATGTATAGAATCATATTTTAATAGATGCGCCATCACATGGGTAGGAGCGAGGTCATTAATAGCGACTACTTCTATATTTTCATGCTCTATAACGGTTCTTAAAAATGTACGTCCTATACGACCAAATCCGTTAATAGCTACTTTAACTTTTACCATAAATCTTGAAGGTTGGTCTTTAATTTACGCAGTTTATTACGTCAATAAATCTTGAATCAGTATTATTACCTAGTTAAAAATGACTATAAAATATGCTTGTGGGCCTTATAAGAGCTTCTTACTAAAGCGCCACTTTCTACATGTCTAAAGCCCATTTCCAGACCTATAGTTTCGTATTTTTTAAATTGTTCTGGAGTAATAAATTCCTTTACTGGTAAGTGTTTCTTAGAAGGTTGTAAATATTGACCTATAGTCACTACATCAACATCGTTATCTCTCAAGTCTTGCATCGTTTGGATAACTTCTTCTTCTAGTTCACCTAATCCTAACATGATTCCAGATTTAGTTCTATTAATTCCTTGTTGTTTCAAATAACGTAGAACTTCCAGACTAGTATCATATTTTGCCTGAATTCGCACTTCTCTTGTTAGACGACGCACTGTTTCCATATTATGTGAAACAACTTCGGGATTTGCTTCCACGATGCGATCTATATTACGTTTATTACCTTGAAAGTCTGGTATTAAAGTTTCTAATGTAGTTTCAGGATTCATACGTCGTATGGCAGCAACGGTTTCTTTCCATATTATAGATCCCATGTCTTTTAAATCATCACGATCTACACTAGTAATTACAGCGTGTTTAATTCCCATTAATTTAATAGAACGTGCTACTTTCTCAGGTTCAGCCCAGTCTATATCATCTGGTCGGCCTGTTTTTACACCACAAAACCCACAAGATCTAGTACAAGTATTACCTAAAATCATAAACGTTGCAGTACCTTCAGTCCAGCATTCACCCATGTTAGGGCAACTACCTGAGGTACAAATGGTATGCAAGTCATATTTATCAACTAGACCTCGTAATTCTTTATATTTCTTCCCTACAGGAAGTTTAACGCGCAACCATTTCGGTTTACCCTTTGCTGGTGGAGCGATGGATTCTTTTACTGTATTCATAATACAAAGTTAGGTATAATGCATTTCAGAGCGGTAAAGTAGTCGTTAAAATCTACTAAACTAACTATTTCCATCGTTTTGGTTGATTGCCTAAATTAGTGAGGAATAATCCTAGCTGCGTAAATACTAAAAGAAAATCGAGAATAGGAATGAATGGTATGATATCGCTTTCGCGAAAGCGTGACAAACCTTTTCCAACAGTTATCCACATCACTAGATATCTTAATAAAACTAAGCCTAATATGTACATCCAATTAATTCCAAAAACAAAACCGGCAATTGCCGCTAGGTAGAAGCCTATTTGCGAGACAAAATAGAGGCCTAGAAAAAATTTATGTTTGAACTTATAATGAGATGCAGTATTGATATGACGGCGCTTTTGCGTCCACCATGTTGCCCAAGAATCTTTAGGCTTACTTATCGTAAAAGAATTAGGGTTAACAACTACTGCTGTATTTTTTTTAGTAGCAGCTTGATTTACAAAAAGGTCATCATCACCACCCAATACATTCATGTGATCTATAAAACCACTTACATCATAAAATTGTTTTGCGGTGTAAGCTAGATTACGACCTACGCCCATGTATGGATTACCATGCAATGCATAACTCATATATTGAATGGCTGTCATTCCCGTTTCATATCTAATCAAAGCATTAAGTATGGAGTACTTTTTTTTATAGTACCCACCATATCCTAATACAATGCTTTTATGATTTACAAACCCATCGGCCATATATTGTAACCAGTCTTTACTAGCTGGTACACAGTCTGCGTCAATAAAAATTAGTTTATTATTTACAGCTTTTTTAATCCCTAAGGTTAATGCATACTTTTTATTACCCCAAAAACTTTCATTATTAATAACGTTGACTTTTTTAATTCTACTATCCAGTTCCTGAAAATTTTCAATCAACTCAAGCGTGTCATCGATAGAAGCATCATTAATAAGAATTATTTCAAAATTAGGATGATTTTGTTCCAATAGTAAGGGAACTAAGGTCTTAAGGTTTTCTTGTTCATTTTTAGAACATACAATTACCGAAACGGCATCTTGCGAAGGAATGTTTTCAGAAAGTTTATAAAACCCGATACGAGCTAAATAGAAATAGTAGATGATATTTATAAGCACAAATCCAGCTAGGATTATAAACGCTATGCCTATTTCCATTCTGTAATTAAGATTCTAAAGATGGGTTTTTACAATCTTGTTCTTCAGGTAGTTTACCGCACATACCACAAGCTTCACCATCTTTATTTAAAAAAGGGCTTTGGCTGGCACATGTACCTGCAAATTTCCCATCTTTTTTTCCCCAGATTTTAATGGCTATCCCACCAAAAGCAAGAGCTAATAATCCTATTGTTATAAAGAGTAATTCCATGATGCAAATTTAAGAATAATTAGTGATGAATTCTTAATTCTGAATTAAATTCACTTCTGTTTCAATGGTAATCCCATATCTATTAAAAACCATGGATTGAATCTCTCTTGCAAGGGTAATAATTTCTTGTCCAGAGGCATTACCATGATTTACAAGTACTAATGCCTGTCTGTCATGTACTCCAGCATCGCCACGTCGCTTACCTTTAAATCCGCATTGATCAATAAGCCATCCTGCAGGAACCTTTACATGGTTTTCATCTACTGGATAATGCGGTACTGTAGGGTGCATTCTTATAAGATCATCATAATAGCTCTTTTTAATAATTGGGTTCTTAAAAAAACTCCCGCTATTTCCTATTAATTTAGGGTCAGGAAGTTTGCTGCTTCTTATGTTAATCACAGCTTGTGCAACTGCTTGTATAGATGGTTTTAATTGAAGATTACTTAATTCATCTTTAATAGCTCCATAACTGGTCTTAAGCTTGTAGTTATTTGGTTGTGATACGTCTGTAAGTCTAAATATGACAGAGGTAATCACATATTTGCCTAATGCTTCATTTTTAAAAATAGAGTCTCGATATCCAAATTTACAATCATCTAAATTGATTGTTTTTACTTCTCTGGTTTTGATATCCATTACAGTGCAAGAATCAAAACAGTCCTTAAGTTCAACACCATAAGCACCTATATTTTGTATAGGGGCAGTTCCTACATTACCAGGTATTAGTGCCATGTTTTCAAGCCCAGCCCAATTGTTGTTAATGCAATGCATAACTAAGTTGTGCCAGTTTTCTCCTCCCATCACTTTTATAAATACTTTTTCATTATCCTGTTTTAGGAGTTCAATACCTTTAAGGTTTATATGAAGAACAGGACGTTCAATGTCATTCAGTAATAACATGTTACTACCACCACCTAAAAGAAATACAGAATCACGATAGAAATATGAAAGAGCCTCTCCTAGTTGTTGCAATGTGGTTATTGAGGTATACGCTTTCGCGAAAGCAGATATTCCAAAAGTATTAAATTCTTTAAGAGCAAAATGGGATTTTATTTCTATCACGCTTGATATACTTTAAGAGCTTCAGCTAATATTTGAACCGCTTTAATCAATGACTCTTTTTCAAGAACATAAGCGATTCGGATTTGGTTTTTACCAACACCTGGCGAACTATAGAATCCGGCTGCAGGAGCTACCATTATGGTTTCATTATCTAATTCAAAAGATTCTAACATCCATTGAGCAAAAGCATCCGTATCGTCAACTGGTAATTGAGCTACACAATAAAAAGCGCCTCCAGGATTAGCCACTTGGACACCTGGAATGTTTTTCAGTCCTTCTATAAGAATATTTCGTCTTTCGATGTATTCACCAATAACTTCATCAAAGTAAGCTTGTGGAGTATCAAGAGCAGCCTCGGCAGCAATTTGCGCAAAAGTAGGTGGGCTCAACCTAGCTTGTGCAAATTTCATCGCTGTTGCCATGACTTCTTTGTTTTTAGAAACCATACAACCTATACGAGCGCCACACATACTGTATCTTTTTGATACAGAATCAATCATTATAGCGTGCTGCTCTAAGCCTGTCATATTCATAACAGATAAATGTTTGCGACCATCATATGCAAACTCACGATAAACTTCATCTGCTACTAAGAAAAGGTCGTGCTTTTTCACTAGTGCCGCAAGTTGATTCATTTCATCTTGAGTATAAAGATAACCAGTCGGATTTCCAGGATTACAGATTAAGATGGCTTTAGTTTTATCCGTAATTAATTTTTCAAAGTCACTTATTGAAGGTAGGGAAAAATTATTTTCAATATTAGTTGAGATAGGTTTCACGGTAACACCACTTGCAGTTGCAAAACCATTATAATTTGCATAAAAAGGTTCAGGTATGATTACCTCATCTCCATAATCACAGATACTACCCATGGTAAATAATAATGCTTCACTACCACCGGTAGATACAATAATGTCATCTACTGTTAGTCCCATGTCTAGCTTGTTGTAATGAGTTGCCAGTTTAGTACGGTAAGATTCATTTCCAGCACTATGACTGTAGGCTAGGATTTCCATATCTGTATCTTTCACAGCTTGGATCGCCTGATTAGGTGTTTTAATATCTGGTTGACCTATGTTTAAAGGATAGATGTGTATTCCACGTTTTTTTGCGGCTTCTGCAAATGGAACAAGTTTTCTAACCGGAGAAGATGGCATAATGGCACCTTTATGAGATATTGCTGGCATGAATTTCTATTTTGTTTTGCAAATGTAATACGACTATAGTCTATATAAAAGCGATTATGATTTCCTTATATTTATGTATTATGAAAAAGTATTTAATTGTTTTAACCTTATTAATCTTTAGTTGCATCATAACGGCTCAAGAATCTTCTGGTTTTATTTTAAATGATGATGTAAAAAAGGAAATTATACCCTTCGAACTTGCGTCTAATTTAATTGTGCTAAAAGTAAAATTGAATGGTGTTCCTTTAAAAATGATGTTAGATACAGGCTCTTCTAAAAATTTAATTTTTGATTTTAAAAATATTGATTCTTTATCTTTAAAGAAAGGAGAGGTAATGAAGTTATCTGGGTATGGAAATGATGATTTGTTCGAGGCGTATTACAGCCCTTCTAATACTATTGTGGTATCTGAAAATCTTATTAATTCAAATGCTGATGTTTTAATAATGGATAATGAGCTCTTTAATTTAAGGTCTAAATTAGGTGTAGATGTTAACGGCATTCTTGGTCTGGATTTTTTTAAAAATAACTATGTAGAAATAGATTACGAAAAAGGTGCTATTGTGGTTTATCATAATATGCAAGATCTACCTAAAAGAATACAAAAAAGAGAATCATATCCTATAAATATTATAAAAGGAAAACCGTATGTAGAAGCTTTGGTAAAAGTTAGTGACCGTTATCTTAATGTTGATCTATTAATAGATACTGGGAATAGTGAGGCACTATGGCTATCTAATATAAAGTTGTCTCAATATGCACCTGAGGTAAAAAAAATTGAAGATTATTTGGGTTACTCGATGAGTGGTGTAGTAACCGGTGATAGAACAAAATCAAATGAATTAATTGTTTTTGATAAAAAATTTCAAAGAATCACCACATCAATACCTCATTTTAATAGGGAATCAAATTTTAATTTTGATCAAGATGTTGTGAAAGAAGGATCGATAGGAGGTGAAGTATTAAGACGATTAAATATCGTGTTTGATTATCCATCCAAACTTGTTTATGTCAGTGAAAAAAATAATTTCAATGATGGTTTTTATTATAATATGGCCGGTATTGAACTAATTGAAGGCGATAAAGAGTTATTTGTTTATGATAATAAAACTAAAAATAAAGAAAGTCGAAGTTTAGTTATTGTTGAGTCTTCAAGAATTGTGAACTACGTTTACTTACCAAAAATATTGATAGATTATGTCAGGCCTAATTCGCCAGCGGATCAAGCAGGACTTAAAGTAGGTGATGTAATCGATAAAGTAAATGGAATTAGTAGGGAAGATTTAGGAATCAATAATATTGCTTATTTATTTTTTAAAAATCCATACTCCACAATAAAACTAACAATTAAAAGAGGTGATGCTACTTTAAAATTCAAGATAAAATTAATTCCGCTTATAGAATAGTTTTACATCTTCATTTTTTCATTCTCCTCATTATCTTCATCTGTATTTGCTGGCAATACTTCACCGATTAGATTTAATGGGATCAACTTCTCTTTAGTATTTGTATTTGCAGTTATCGTCTTTACAATAGGACCTACTTTTTCAGTATCGTACTTCACTTTGATTTCACCCGTTTTTCCCGGTGCGATAGGCTCTTCAGGTTGAGAAACGATATCACAATTACATGCTGAATAAATATTGTAAATCTTTAAAGGATGTTCACCTGTGTTTTTAAATGTAAACGTTCGAACACCATTACTACCTTTCTCGATTTTACCATAATCAATTGTTGTTTCAACAAACTCTACAGTTGTGACTTTGTCTAATGTAGATAAGTCTTGTGCATTAATGAAAGGTCCAAAACTGATTGTTATTAATATAAGTAAGATATTTTTCATGTTCATTTTTCTTTAACGTGATTAAAAGTAATTATTACTACTTAAAGCCTCTGTTAATGATGTGTATAATTTAAGTAAATAGTACTTTTGTCGATGAAATTTCAAAAACTAAGCCAAAAATGTCCTTAGCAGCAAAATACGATTCAAAAACTATTGAAGATAAGTGGTATCAGTACTGGATGGAGAACGATTTTTTTAAATCAGTTCCAGATGAACGTGAGAGTTATACCATTGTTATTCCACCACCTAATGTTACGGGAGTTCTTCACATGGGGCATATGCTCAATAATACCATACAAGATGTATTAATTAGGAGAGCACGCTTAAAGGGTTATAATGCTTGTTGGGTACCAGGAACAGACCACGCATCAATAGCTACAGAGGCTAAGGTTGTGAAGAAACTTAAAGAGCAAGGTATAGATAAAAATGACTTGAGTAGGGAAGAGTTTTTGAGTCATGCTTGGGATTGGACAGATGAATATGGAGGTATTATCTTAGAACAACTTAAAAAACTAGGAGCTAGTTGTGACTGGTCACGAACTAAGTTTACTCTAGATGATGATATGTCTGCCTCTGTAATTAAAGTGTTTGTAGACTTGTATAATAAGGATATGATTTATCGCGGTTTTCGTATGGTTAATTGGGATCCTGAAGCTCAAACTACACTTAGTGATGAAGAGGTGATTTATGAGGAGCGTAATGGTCACTTATATCATTTAAAATATCAAATTAAAGGAAGTAATGATTTTATATCAATTGCAACCACTCGTCCAGAGACGATTCTAGGAGATAGTGCGATTTGTGTACATCCAGATGATGAGCGTTATACAGAACTTATAGGGAAGACAGTAATCGTTCCTATTGTAAATCGCGAGATTCCTATTATCGCTGACGATTATGTTGACATGGAATTTGGTACTGGAGCTCTTAAGATAACTCCTGCACATGATGAAAATGATAAGAAAATAGGTGAAACCCATAACCTAGAAGTGATCGATATATTTAATGCTGATGCTACATTAAATAGCTATGGATTGCACTATGAAGGAAAGGATCGTTTTGTTGTCCGTAAGGAGATTACTAAGGAATTAGAAGAGAAAAAACTTTTATTGAAAAAAGAAGATCATATTCATAAAGTAGGGACCAGTGAACGTACAGGAGCGGTTATAGAACCACGCTTGAGCGACCAGTGGTTTTTAAAAATGGAAGATCTGGCACAACCTGCTATAAAGGCAGTGCGAGAAGATATTGTAGAGCTATTACCAGCAAAGTTTAAAAGCACTTATTTCCATTGGATGGAAAATGTTCGCGATTGGAATATTTCACGTCAATTGATGTGGGGACAGCGTATACCTGCCTATTTCTATGGTGATGGGAAAGAAGATTTTGTTGTAGCTACCTGTATAGAAGATGCTGTATCGCTTTCGCGAAAGCGTACTAACAACAACAATTTGCAAGCCTCAGACTTACGTCAAGAAAATGATGTTTTAGATACTTGGTTTTCAAGTTGGTTATGGCCTATAAGTGTTTTTAATGGTGTTCTGGAACCAGAAAATGAAGAGATCAATTATTATTATCCAACCAGAGATTTAGTAACCGGTCCAGATATTCTATTTTTCTGGGTGGCACGTATGATTGTTGCTGGTTATGAATTAAGAGATGAAAAGCCGTTTGATAAAGTTTATTTAACAGGACTGGTACGTGATAAACAACGTCGCAAAATGTCTAAGTCTTTAGGGAATTCACCAGATGCATTAGGCCTTATAGAAAACTATGGAGCTGACGGTGTAAGAGTCGGTCTTTTGTTAAGTGCCGCAGCAGGTAATGATATCATGTTTGATGAAGATTTGTGCCAGCAAGGTAAGGGCTTTGTAAATAAAATGTGGAACGCTTATAGACTAATAGATGGATGGGAAGTAGACGAATCATTATCACAACCTACTTATGCCTTACAAGGTTTAAACTGGTACAAGTCTAGATTTTCTCAAGTGTTAGAAGAAGTTGAAGATCATTATTCAAAATATAGAATAAGTGATGTATTAATGACCAGTTACAAATTAATCTATGATGATTTTTGTGGATGGCTACTTGAAATTATAAAGCCAGAATATCAAAAGCCTATAGATTCTAAAACACTGCGAGAAGTAATTGCTCTCTTTGAAGATAATTTAAGGTTAATGCATCCTTTTACACCTTTTATTACAGAGGAATTATGGCAAGCAATTTCAACTCGTGACGTAAATGAAGCTTTATGTATTAATACTTGGCCGTCTGTAGGTGTGGTAAATCAATCGTTGCTTAATGATTTTGAGCTAGTACAAGACGTAATTTCAGGAATAAGAACCGTACGTAAAGAAAAACAAATCAGTTTTAAAAATGAGATAACCCTTAGCACTATTAATAATGAGAGCTTATCTAGTAATTATGACGATTTGATTATGAAAATGGGTAATGTGTCTCAAATCAATGAGGTGACTGAACAGGTGAGTGGTGCTGCTAGTTATCGTGTGAAGTCTAATGAATACTTTGTGCCGCTTGAAGGAAACATAGACGTAGCTGCAGAAATTGAAAAACTATCTGGTGAGCTTAAAAGAGCACAAGGATTTTTAACAGGAGTTCAGAAAAAATTAGGTAATGAACGCTTTGTTAATAATGCAGCTAAAGAAATAGTAGATAAAGAAAGACAGAAAGAAGCTGACGCACTTGCAAAAATTGAAACAATAGAAGCAAGTATGAATGCCTTACAAGGATAGGTATCCATAGTTATGATTAAAAAAAAGACCTTCAGTAAGAAGGTCTTTTTTTATATTTTAGAATTCTAATTAAAGCTTATGTAATTGTTATGGATTTAAGTTCGTTTTTGAAACATCCGATAGTAGTTCTGATACTAGCTGTTATAGTCCTTGTTCTTATTGTTAAAGCAGCAATTTGGCTTTTACAACTCTTGCTGAGGTCCAATAAATAGTAAGGTAGTAGGAACTGTTGAGTTACCAAGGTCTAGGATATAAATCTTCTATGATTTTTATATATCTCTTTTTAGCCTCTTCTTTAGTTATTTGTTGAACTTGTATAATAGCATTCATTTTAAATGCACTACGTAAATCATTTGTTTCAAAACTACGATTGCTAACGTAAGGTTCATCAATAGCTCTTTTGTAATAAGCATATAAATGCAATTGAAGCTCTAGAGGAACTAAAGATTGTTCTTCTTTACTAGCTTTTTCAAAAGCTTCTTGAAATTTAATATCGAGTTCTACTCTTGCCATTAAAACTGTGCTAATACTGTAACACCACCTTTGACTTTCTGATTAAGAGCTACATTAACTGGTGTATCTACAGGTAAATATACATCAACTCTAGACCCAAATTTAATAAAACCACTTTCACTTCCTTGCGAGACAGTATCATTTTCTACTGCATAATTTACGATACGTTTAGCTAATGCACCTGCAATCTGGCGGTGCATCACTTGTTGTCCATTCTTATGATCAACAACAACAGTAGTGCGTTCATTTTCTTCACTAGCCTTAGGGTGCCAAGCGACAAGATATTTTCCTGGATGATATTTACTATAACTTACTGCGCCACCGATAGGATATCTAGTAACATGAACGTTTATAGGTGACATAAATACAGATATCATTAAACGTTCACCTTTAAAGTATTCATTTTCTTGAACCTTTTCAATAACAACTACTTTACCATCTACTGGAGATACAATTGTCGCATCATCAAGTATGGTTAATCTTTTCGGATTTCTAAAAAACTGCAGGATAATAATTAGAAATACTATTCCTAGTGCAATTAAAATATATGATAGCCAGTTAGGCATGCTGATTTGAGTTGCTATAGCCGTTAGTATACCAGCTACAGCTATTCCGATTAATATAGAAACGGTTCCTTCTTTATGAAACATAATTGAGTATTGTAAAAAATAAATAAGCAAATGGTGCTGCAAATATAATACTGTCCATTCTATCAAAAATACCACCATGCCCAGGCATAATACTACCGCTATCCTTGACAGCTGCTTGACGTTTAATTTTAGATTGTATTAAATCCCCAATGGTACCAAAGAAAGCTACTATAAAAGCTAAAACAATCCACTGCCATAAACCATATATGCCAACATAGTAATGAAGAGCGACTCCGGCAAGTAGTGCCATAAATAAACCTCCTAAAAATCCTTCAATTGTTTTTTTAGGAGAAATTCGTTCTAATAATTTATGCTTACCAAAATTCTTACCAGTGATATATGCAAAACTATCATTAACCCATATTATACTAAAAATACCTATTAATAATTCCGGTTTATAAACTTCTACTACATCTGGGATTAATGCTAGAAACAAACTACTGCCGATTAAATATAATAAAGCAATAATGTGTTTTTTAGTATTAAATAATGGAATCCTATTTAACAAGACTAAATCTCTAATTAGGTATGTGTTGACTAATAAAGTAGCACCCAATAAACTATAAATGGCATAATAATAATAAGACTTGTAATCTACTGGCCAGTCGTACCAAACCAATAAAACATAACTTATAGGTAACATAGGATATATCAACCATTGTTTGAGCCTTATCATAGGCATCAATTCAATTAGGCAAATGAATGCAAATACACAAAAGAGTAGGATAAATACATCTCGAGAGTATAAGGCGCTCAACACAACCAATGAAACATACATAATCCCAGAAACGGATCGTACTAATAATTCACGCATCTTATAAGTCTTCTAATAGTATGAGGTAGACACGTTTATTAGGAACGCCATAATTCATAAGATCTTTTTTCTCTTGTTTATTAGGTTCCTCAAAGTTTTTAAGAGTAGTGATATTAGTAGGAATGTTTGATCCACTACGGTGTTTGATGCCTCTTAAGCCTTCACCTATTGATTCTACTATTTGACTTGCAGTAGCTAAGACTATCATAGTATCTGGAAAGTCAGCAGGTTTTTTTTCTTTTAATTGATTTGAAGAAAACAGTATAGCTCCATTATCGGCAATAATATATTCACAAGTTGTCAAAAAGAAGCTGCAATCATCATGTACGTCAGAGAATTTGAGATTAAAACCGTTAAATCTGTTGCGTAAATTAGAATCATGACACAATACATTTGTTTCAAAGAAGTCATGTTCTACAAGAACATCTTCAAAATTAGCATGTACTTCATTTTCATCGAGCGAGTAAAGAAACCTACCGCCTTGAGTAGTGAAATTATGTATAAACCTTTCATCTAGAGGAAGTTTTTCCTCTGGCATATATTTAGAACGCCCATCATCTTTCTTCTGAGTAGACTCAGAATCAGAAGATTTTTTGAAGAGTTTCTTAAAAATACTCATCTATTTTAGACGCATTAAAATTAGGGACAAGGTAAATATACTTACTAATTACAGTAGATACAAACTATTCTTCCTCCTCCTTAGAATTAGTTGTTGGCGCAATGGATCTTGTAGAAGATTTTAAGGCAACCGCTTCTTCTTTAATAAAAGGACGTTTTCCAAAAATATTCTCTAAGTCATCTTTAAAAATCACTTCCTTTTCAAGAAGAACCTCAGCTAGTTGAGTTAGTTTATCCTTGTTCTCTTCTAAGATTTTTATAGCTCGTTGATATTGGGCCTCTATTATTTTAGATATCTCTTGATCGATAATCACAGCCGTTTCTTCACTATATGGTTTGGACATGCTATACTCTTGTTGTCCACTAGAATCGTAGTATGTAATATTACCTACCTTATCATTTAACCCATAAATGGTAACCATGGCTCTAGCCTGCTTGGTAACCTTTTCTAGGTCGCTCAAGGCTCCGGTAGAGATATTGTTAAAAATAACTTTTTCTGCAGCCCTACCACCCATCGTCGCACACATTTCATCAAGCATTTGTTCAGGACGTACAATTTGTCTTTCTTCTGGTAGGTACCATGCAGCACCTAGTGACTGACCACGCGGAACAATCGTTACTTTAATCAGTGGAGCGGCATGTTCAGTCATCCAACTTACTGTTGCATGTCCAGCCTCGTGATAAGCGATTGTTTTCTTTTCTGAAGGTGTAATAAGTTTGTTCTTCTTTTCTAATCCACCTACGATACGATCTACAGCATCTAGGAAATCTTGCTTGTCAACCGCTTTTTTACCTTTCCTAGCAGCTATTAACGCTGCTTCGTTACAAACATTAGCTATGTCTGCTCCAGAGAATCCAGGAGTTTGTTTTGCAAGGAAAGAAGTGTCTAATTCGTTATCAACTTTTTTAAGAGGTCTTAAATGTACCTCAAAGATCTCTTCACGTTCTTTTACATCTGGTAGGTCAACATAAATCTGTCTGTCAAAACGACCTGCTCGCATTAAAGCTTTATCCAATATGTCTGCACGGTTAGTAGCGGCTAATACAATAACGTTTGTATTAGTTCCAAAACCATCCATTTCAGTAAGTAGCTGATTCAACGTGTTTTCACGTTCGTCATTAGAACCAGAGAAATTAGATTTTCCTCTCGCTCTTCCTATAGCATCAATCTCATCGATAAATATGATTGAAGGAGATTTTTCTTTAGCCTGTTTAAATAAATCTCTAACACGACTTGCGCCTACACCTACAAACATTTCTACAAAGTCAGATCCACTTAATGAGAAGAAAGGAACCTTTGCCTCACCAGCAACAGCTTTTGCTAGTAGTGTTTTACCAGTACCTGGAGATCCTATTAATAGCGCTCCTTTAGGGATCTTACCACCTAGGGAAGTGTATTTTTCTGGATTTTTTAAGAAATCAACAATTTCTTGAATTTCTTCTTTTGCGCCTTCTAGTCCAGCAACATCTTTAAACGTCGTTTTTACATCTGTTTTCTGGTCAAAGAGTTTTGCTTTAGATTTTCCAATATTAAAGATCTGGCCACCACCGCCACCAGCGCCGCCACCACTCATACGTCGCATGATGAATATCCATACTCCTATTAAAAGAATAATAGGTAGGAAGCTCCATATCGCGTTCATAAAAGTATTATCCTGAGTTTTAAAAACAACTGTCGTTTCTAAGTTGTTATTCTCAACCGCCTCTTCTAATTGAGGTTGAAAAATTTCAAGATCACCAAATTCAAATTTATATTGAGGTACCTTACCTTGATTCATCGCGCTAGGTTTTAGCGCATCTTTGTGCTTAGTTTCATTGCTTAGTGCTTCTTTAGTAAGAAAAACTTCAGCATACCGTCCGTTCCATACAATCACCTCTTTAACATCTCCATCTTCTAGATAACTAAAGAATTCAGATTTATTAGTTTCTTTAGGAGAGTTAACAGCATCACTTATTAGAGAATAGGCTAAAAAAGCAAGTACTATAGGTACTGCTATCCACCATACGTTAAATTTAGGTTTTCCGCCACCTGGTAAAATAGGTTTACCGTTACCAGGTCTTTGATTTGATTTATTTTGTTCAGACATTAGTTTGTATAATCTTGTTATTAGTAAGTACTTTCTACAACGGTAGTTTTAGCATCTCCCCATAATCCTTCTAGGTCATAATAATCTCTAACATGCTTTTGGAAAACATGTACTACCACATCTACATAATCCATAAGGACCCATTCAGCTTGTGAAGATCCTTCAACGTGCCATGGATTTTCATGCAATTCTTTACTTACTTTTCTTTGTATGGAGTTTACGATTGCGTTCACTTGTGTATTGGAATTACCGTTACAGATAATAAAATAGCTGGTTACGGTATTTTCAATTTCTCTTAAATCCATGATAGTGATGTCGTTACCTTTAACATCTTCTATTCCTGCGATCATTTGAGCGATTAACGCATCAGTAGAAACTTTTTCTTTAGTCATCAAATATTTTTAGTTATGACAAATTTATTCTTTTTTTATCAGCAGTTTTACAAAATAAAACTTAATCTATAGATAAATAGTCTCTTGCAAATAGTCAAATTACATGCCACTACATCAACTAATGATGAATTAAAAGTACGCTTTCGCGAAAGCGAAACATCGCACCTAATGACTATCTACAGTCATTCTCAAACTAAAGGCCGCGGCAATCGAGGCTCTACATGGTTATCTGATAGTGGTAAAAACCTAACATTCAGCGTTTTAGTTAGTGATGGGATTGAAAACTTATCTCCATTTCAACTTAATCAAATTGTATCTGTCGCGATGGTCGACTGGCTTACAACAGATTTAAATATACAAGCTAAAATTAAATGGCCTAACGACATACTGTCAGTTCAAATGAAACTGGCCGGGATTTTAATCGAGAATATCTATCAAAATGGACACTGGAGTCACTCGATAGTTGGGATAGGGCTTAATGTGAATCAAGAGGAATTTAAAGATTTACCACGCGCCATTTCTTTAAAGAATCTCACAGGTAAAACATTTAAGCTTGAAGAACTACTGCTTCAATTCCTTTTTCATTTAGATCGTGCGCTCAAGAATAAAGAGCATACTATTGGTAAATATCTAAACTATCTTTTTAAATATCGTCAAAGAATGAATTTTGAAATAGAAGGTAAAGCTTTGATTGCTACGGTATATGGTGTAACAGAAAGCGGTGAGTTGCTTCTTGAAAAAGAAGGACAAATCACCGCTTACGATTTAAAACAAGTACGTTGGAACTATTAAAGTTTCTCTAGTCCGCTAGCTAGTTGTTCTAAGAATTTTTTTATTGGGCTTTTGATCATCATAGTCATCATCGCATTAAAGTCTCCATTAAAAATCAGTTGAGCTTGAGAGCCATTTGCAACCTGCTCGATGTCGCAGCTTAATGTAAATGCAAGTTTATCACTAGTTGAACCTAGTGTCACGTTTGTAAACGGTACAGATTCTTGTAGTCCTAATTTTATTTCTGGCATACCTTTAAGTCCAAATAAAAATTTGTCATCATCATGGGTTTCAAATTTTGTATCGTCGGGCATTAATTGTTTGTAATTTTCAACCTGAGTTAAAAATTCAAATAATTGTTGCGGTGTTTTTTGTGTTTGTACCGTACGGCTTTCTAAATTCATAATATTTTATTTACCAGTCCAGGCGCTAGGATCGTTTCTCCAGCTTTTTAGTAACTCGATTTCTTGCTCAGAGAAATGACCTGTGTTTTGAGCTTGTAATATCAAGTGATTATAATCACTTAAAGTATGTAGGTCTAGCTGGTGTTGTTCAAAGTTTTGCTGTGCAAATTCAAAGCCATAGGAGAAAAGAGCTAGCATACCTTTTACATTTGCGCCACCTTCTTTTAATGCATTAACCGCATTAAGACTGCTCTTCCCAGTACTTATTAGGTCTTCTATTACTACAACAGATTGACCAGACTCTAGATGTCCTTCAATTTGATTTTGTCGACCATGTTTTTTTGCTTCTGGTCTGATATATACAAATGGAAGATTTAAATAGTCTGCCACGAGCATACCTATTCCTATTGCACCTGTTGCTACACCGGCGATAACATCAGGCTTACCGTATAATTCTTCAATTTGATTAGAAAGTTGCTCTCTTAAAAAATTGCGAATCGTTGGGTATGAAAGTGTTACGCGGTTATCACAGTAAATCGGTGATTTCCATCCGCTAGCCCATGTAAAAGGTTCTTGTGGTTGCAATTTTATTGCCTTAATTTGCAATAATAATTCAGCCGTTTTAATTGCGATATCCTTATTTATAACCATGGCGCAAATGTATAAAGTTTTTGTGAAAGACGTCGCAATTATTGTGACATCAAATAGGGAAGATTATCCCGATTATGAAGTTTTTTCTCTTAAAGATGTTGACTTGCTCAAAATCATTAAGAAAATTGAAAAAGGTAAGCTTAAAAAGGTATTGCTCTATTCAAAAAATAAGAAGAAACTATTAAAGCATCTTCATAAAAAGTTGCCACTGGTTAAAGCTGGAGGAGGACTAGTTATGAATAAAGAAAATAAGTTTTTATTTATTCATCGCAATGGAAAATGGGACCTTCCTAAAGGTAAAGCAAACCGTTTTGAAGGAATGCGCAAAACTGCCAAAAGAGAGATAGAAGAGGAGACTGGTGCTCGTAAATTGAAAATTGTTGAGAAACTAGGTCGCACTTACCATGTGTTCAATAGAAAATCTACTTTAAAACTAAAGTTAACCCATTGGTATCTACTCGAGACTAATTATAGTGGACGTTTAGTGCCTCAAGAAGAGGAAGGCATTGATATTGCGACATGGCTTAATCAACAAGAAGCTGAAAAAGCCCTAGAGTCATCTTACAGTAATATAAAGGAATTATTTCCTAGTCAGACTTTAAATTTTAAGCGGAGATAAGTCTAAGTAATACTCCATTTCCTTTGCTCTGATTTCTACTTTGACATCCGAGTTTAAATAAGAGAATGTTTTAGGTAAGGCAATACTTTTGCTAACCTGTAGTGTTAAGGAGTCCACACCTAATTCATTAATACCAATCGTGGCATTTTCAAAATCTTCCTTTTTAAAACTGAAAACCTTATTCTGAACAAATTCTCTAAATTCAGTTTGATCATCCAACTTAACGTCCAAAGCCAGATTAGCTACTGATTGTTGTAAGTTGATATCAAATATAGTTCTTACATCGTCTTCCTTTTGTGCTTTTATAAGATCAATGGTTTTCAATACACTGAGCTCGGGTTTTTTGAAAGTATTGATCAATCGTTTATGTTGCCCGTTTCTAGTGTAAGTGATTTCATAGCTAACTATCGCATCTGTTTGGGTAGTATGTTCAATATTAATGTTAGAAATACCGCTCATGTCACCGCTACATATTTTTTGTTCACGATGAGATATAAAAAGAGACCATATTTCTTCTAGATTTGCATCTTTATTATAGGTCACATCAATAAAATCTTGTGTGATTAAGTCTTTTATTTCTTTATTAAGACGTTCTTGAGTTTCATTATCGCCTTCATAAAATGGTATCTGAAAAACATAAGAAGTGTTGTTGCAATTAAAGTCGTCCACCAGGCGAGTTGTTTTAACTACTCCTTGCACATTAAGATTAATATTTTCTTTGTCTTTTTTACAAGAAATGATAGCGCAAGCTATGAATAGAAGAAGTATTTTTTTAGTCATTATAATGTACTTTATAGATTGGGTAGTTTAAGTGAGCCTTTTCATAATTAGGTGAGCGGTCGTGCCACCATTTCAATTGTGCATGATTGCTTTGGGCAAATTTATCATTTGCTTTTTTAATTGAATCAAACTCCTTTTTTAAGTCTGGATCGTTAGCTAATAATTCTTTTGCAGTATTTTCAAATACGTAGGATGAAAAGCCTTCTTTCTGTTGAAGAATAGTATCAAAAAAGTTCCAGTTAAAAAATGAATCTTGAGCTTGAGGTTCGAGAGTTTCAATAATATATCGTATACCAGGTTGAGCAGTAGGAATAATGATGTCGCTTTCGCGAAAGCGTAATGGTTTATCTTTTCTGCTCACTACCGTTTGAGAATGTGGATAGTGTCCTTCATAAGCATTATTAGATGTTTTATAATCTTCTATACGATATTGTGTTACAAATAGTGTGCTATCCTTAGGAAGAACTTCCATTTGAATATTATTCATACGCATCAATTCAATTACTTCCCATTGACCTTGAGGAATCACATAAAACTCTGGTATTTTAATTGAGTCTGTGGCAGTAAAGTGGTTGTAGTAAGGTGTGTTTTTTTCAAAAGGTTGACTGCGATCATAGGTAAGAATCTTTTGACCAGTTAATTCACTTTTGTTATAAATGGCCTTATATCCTTTAAAAGATAAAGTATCTACCTTATTCTTGTCAATATTGTGATTAATGGCATAATATCTAGCATTATTGTATTCTTTAAACGAAGCTGTTCTAGCATCTTTTATTGCTTTTAGGTTCATGGAACCTAAAGCAATCGTCTCTTCCATTATTGCTTGCGTCCCTAATACTCGATCTTTATATGGTTTAAGCATATGAGTCTCTATCATAAAACCTAAAGTATTCCATAATGTAGTGTATCCAGTGCTGTAACGTGGATGGTCCATAAACTGAGAAAAACCATTTTCTGGTGAGACGCCATACACATTTACATATGGAGTGATAGGATGTCCACGATCTAATAAGCGCTGTTCCAGGTCTTTCTGGAGATGATTGTATAAATAACTGCCAGCCGCATGACCTAATTTATTGTGTTGGGTAAATAAATGTGTGAGCGTGTACTGGTAGTCTGCACCATTGCTAACATGATTATCAATAAATAAATCAGGATTTACTTTATGATATATCTTATAAAAGGATTGAGCATTGCGACTGTCTGCTTTTATAAAATCCCTATTAAGATCATAATTACGGGCGTTTCCTCTAAATCCATATGATTCTGGTCCATTTTGATTTGTTCGAGTATGACTATTGCGATTTAATGCGCCGCCTACATTATATACCGCTATAGCAGAAAAAATGAGATTATCTGGCGCTTCTAGTTTGCCAGTGGCTAGATCCCTTAATAGCATCATTGTAGCATCAATTCCATCACTTTCACCTGGGTGAATACCATTGTTGACTAATATTTTAATTTTGTCCTCGTTAACAGAATTCCAGTCTATATTTTTTTTTGAGAAACTAATGAGGTGTAACGGAAGACCACTATCTGTAAATCCTATTTCTTCCATCTCTACAGTAGAGTAGGAGGTAGCGAGGTTTTCATAAAAGGTAATAACCTGATCGTAAGTAGCTGTTTGATTACCGTTACCTTTTTCAAATGGTGTTTGCCAATCTTTAATCTCTGCGGCTTTCTGTTTTTCAGAAGGCTGGCAAGATATTGTGGTTAGTATTAAGAAAGTATAGGCTAGTAATCTCATAGTTTTACAGTATCTGGTACTAAACTAGTGTAATCTCCATTATTTCTTATAACATCTCTAACTATAGAAGATGATATGTATGATTTACCTGAACTAGTTAATAGAAAAACGGTTTCAATTTCTGATAATTTACGATTAGTATGAGCAATTGCTTTTTCAAATTCAAAATCGCCTGGATTGCGCAGTCCACGTAAAATAAAGTTGGCATTATTGTCTTTACAAAAATCTATTGTCAGCCCAGAATAAGTCATGACCTTGATTTTAGGTTGGTTTATAAATGCTTTTTCTATAAATTCTTTACGTTGATCTAATGAGAACATATATTTCTTATCTGCATTTACACCTATCGCTATGATGATTTCATCAAATAAGCCTAAACCTCGCTCTATAATGTCATAGTGTCCTAATGTAATCGGGTCAAAACTTCCTGGGAATACAGCTCTTTTCATGAGTGATGTTTTATAGTGTTTTCTATTACTTCAGTAAATACTTGTTGAAGTGTTTTGTCAGTGGCTCTTATTTGTTGTGGAATAATACTTTCAGTGCTCATTCCTGGATTGGTATTTATTTCAATAAAGTGTGGTGTGCCATCGTGAAATATGAAATCAGCTCGAGCAATACCTTTACATTTTAGAACACTGTAAATTCTTTTACTTTGTTCTTGTACTGCTAGAGTAAGTTCTACTGATATTCTAGCTGGAGTTATCTCTTGTGATTTACCTTGGTACTTTGCTTCATAATCAAAAAAATCATTATCACTTACAATCTCTGTAGGTGGTAAGGCGATTATTTCTTCACCTAATTGATAAATGCCTACAGAAACTTCAGTTCCATCTAGAAAAGATTCTAGGATGACTTCATCATCTACCGAAAAAGCTAATTCTAATGCTTTTTCTAGCTCTTCTGTCTTATAAACTTTAGATACTCCAAAGCTACTACCACTGCGATTAGCTTTTACAAAATACGGTAATCCTAATCTTTTTGAAATATCTGTAGCATTATAATCTGCACCTTTATTAAGATAAATATGTTTTCCAGTATAAATGCCCCATGGTTTTAATACAGCAATGCAATCTCTTTTATTAAAGGTAATAGCACTTTGGTATGAATCACATGAGGTTTGTGGTATATTTAATAATTCAAGGTAAGCTTGTATTTTTCCATCTTCACCTGGTGTACCATGAATTGTATTATATAAACAGTCAAAAGTTATGTGTTTATCATTTACAGTAATACTGAAATCATTTTTGTCAACAACATGACGATTGTTTGCGTCGTCGGAGTAATACCATCCATCCTCGAGTATAGCTATTGGAAATACATTGAATAAGTTTTTATCTAAGTGTTTAGCGATTACGGCTCCACTTTTTAAAGATATTTGCCATTCACTAGAATAGCCGCCCATTAATACCCCAATGTTTTTCATAGATTAACTTTTCGCAAAAGCGTGAACAACAAAGTTAAAAAAGAACTGGTTCTAAGTATGTTTTCAATGATTATATTTGAACAAATATTTAAGATGAAAAAATATCTTCTTTTTGTGCTGCTATCTATTGTCAGTATCAATGTACAAGCAAATTGTGAAGATCTCAATACCTTTACAGTAGTTATAGATCGTGGACATGATAATGTTGATAAAGGTGCAATAGTTGATGATGAGAGTGAGTTTGATATATTGTCATCACTAGTTGCAGAAATTACAGGTGAGTTAACTAGCAATATAAAAGTCATTTATCACAATCCTACTGGTAGTAGAATGACATTAGAAGAACGTGCTGCTCAAATAAACGCTTTAAAACCAGATTTAGTCATTTCTATTCATATGGGCTTTTCAGATAATGGTCCGAGACAGGCAGCTATTGTTCTTAATGATAAAAATATGGGATTTGAAAAAAGTAAAGAGCATGCTAGTTCTTTAATCACTCATTTAAGTAAGGACGCTTATTTTTCCACTATACGTACTGAAGTTACTGGTGTGGCGTTATTAGAAAAGGTGAACGCACCAGCTTTCATGTTAGAAATAGGGAATATGAACGCTAGTAGAGATCGTTATTATTTACAATCTAATGGTTCTAAAAGGGTTAGCCTAAATTTTACAGCATTTTTAAACGATTTGAATTAAATACATGAGTTTTATTAAATTTTTATTTACCAAAACCTTTCTGAAGCATCTTATACTAGCCATAGCTTTAATTGTGGCTTTATGTTTTGTTTATTTATTTTGGTTAAGTTCTTACACAAACCATGGGCAAAAGATTAAAGTGCCTAATCTTGCAAAATTATCACTTGTGGAAGTTGATGAGCAATTAGAAGAGTTAGACTTAAGACGTAAGTTGATAGATAGTTCTAGTTATAATCCAGAATTTCCACCTCGTAGTGTAATTGAACAAGATCCAGCTGCTGGTAAATTTGTAAAAGAAAACAGGCAGATTTATATAAAATTGAATCCGTCTGGGTATGGTGAGGTACAAATACCTAATTTAATTAATAGAACTAGAAGGCAGGCTGAACCTACTTTAAAAGCATTAGGGTTTAAAATAGGTACTATATCTTATAGACCACATATTGCTACAGATATGGTTTTAGAAATGCGATATAAAGGAGAGAAAATAGATCCAGGAGCGTCTCTTATGAAGACTTCTGTAATAGACCTAGTACTGGGAGATAAAACATTACTTAATAGAGAAGAGCCAGCTGCTCAAGATACAAGAGAAGATGCCACAGGTAACTAATATAGAAGAGCTAGATGACGACCATGATGATGATTTATATGAGCATCATCAATTTACGGCTAGTGATGGGCAAGAACCCTTAAGAGTAGATAAGTATTTAATGAACTTTATTGAAAATGCTACACGTAGTAAAATTCAACAAAGTATTAAAGATGGTGCGGTAAGAGTTAATGATGAAGTTGTAAAATCAAATTACAAAGTTAAAGCTGGTGATCATATACGAGTGCTATTTAAGCACCCACCACATGAAAATCTTTTGGTACCAGAGGATATCCCTTTAGATATCGTTTATGAAGATGACACGCTTGTAGTTGTTAATAAACCAGCTGGAATGGTTGTGCATCCAGGACATGGAAATTATTCGGGAACACTTATTAACGCACTGATTCACCATTTTGATAATTTACCTAATAATAGCAGTAATCGACCTGGTTTAGTACATCGTATAGATAAAGATACTAGTGGATTACTGGTAGTAGCAAAGACAGAGCATGCAATGTCTTACCTCAGTGCTCAGTTTGCTGCAAAAACGAGCGAGCGTGAGTATGTGGCAATTGTCTGGGGAAATTTTGATGAACAAAGCGGTACGGTAGAAGGTAATATAGGAAGACATCCTAAAAATAGATTACAAAACTATGTGTGGTCTGGTGAAGAAGCTTTTAAAGGAAAACCGGCGGTCACTCATTGGAGTGTTATAGAAGGTCTAGGATATGTAACGATGATATCTTGTAAGCTAGAGACAGGTAGGACTCATCAAATACGTGTTCATATGAAACATATAGGTCATACCCTTTTTAACGATGAACGATATGGTGGTGATAAAATTTTAAAAGGCACCAGTTTTACAAAATATAAGCAGTTTGTAGATAATTGCATGAAAATTTTGCCACGTCAGGCTCTTCATGCCAAAACATTAGGGTTTGAGCATCCGGTCACTAAAAAATGGATGAGTTTTAGTTGTGATATCCCGGATGATATGATGAATTGTATAGAAAAGTGGCGAGTATATGCTGCAAATTCTAAAGATGCTTAAAAAAAACTCCTGATGACATATAATATGATCGGGAGTTTTTTTTGGAATAAAGTTTATCAATTATTGTATTGAAAAGTTAACTAGCAATTAGGTAATATAAGAAGTATCTACGCTTATTTTTGAGCTTTAAATTAAGGCGCAATGAAAATATTATTATCACCAGCAAAGACATTAGATTATAAAACTGAATTACCTATAGAAGCTTCCACTCAGCCCATTTTTATCAAGGAAGCATTGAAATTAAATAAGGTTTTAAAAAAACTATCTGTTAAAGAACTAGGTGATTTGATGCATATTTCTGAAGCGCTAGCAGAATTGAATTACCAACGTAATCAAAGCTTTTCTAAAGAATTTACCAATCAAAATAGTAGGCCTGCAGTTTATGCATTTGCAGGTGATGTGTATACAGGATTAGATGCATATCACATAGATCGAGCTTATGTGGATCAAATGCAATCTACGGTTCGCATATTGTCAGGTCTTTATGGTTATTTAAAGCCATTAGATTTATTGCAACCATACAGACTTGAGATGGGAACTAAACTTCCTGTAGGAAATCATAAGAATTTATATAGTTTCTGGAAAGAAATTGTAACGCCATCATTGAATAAAGAAATTGATGATAATGAAGTTATAGTAAACCTGGCCAGTAATGAATATTTTAAAGTTATTGATAATAAGAATCTCAAAGGACAATTAATAAATCCTGTTTTTAAAGATTATAAAAATGGCAAGCTCAAGGTAATTTCTTTTTTTGCTAAAAAGGCTCGTGGTTCTATGGCCCGTTTTTTAATTGAAAGTAATGCAAGTACATTACAAGATGTTTTAGCTTTTCAAATGGATGATTATCGTTTCTCTCAAAAGGACACGATAAAAGAAAATGAACCCGTTTTTATAAGGTAAGCGCTATATTTATGGCATGACTCAAGAATCCAACACATTCTCAATTAAAAACTGGTCTGAAAATGATAGACCAAGAGAAAAATTAGTAGCTAATGGAAGTGCCGCTTTATCAGATGCTGAACTAATCGCAATTTTAATCGGAAGCGGTAGCAGAGATATGAGCGCGGTAGAGTTAAGTAGATTAATATTAAATCATGCTGGTAATTCACTCGATAAATTAGGGAGATTAAGTGTTAAGGAACTTATGAAATTTAAAGGTATAGGTGAGGCTAAAGCTATAACAATTACCGCTGCAATGGAATTAGGTAAACGGCGTGCCAGTGAACTGCCTACTACTAAACCAGTAATAACCTGTAGTGATGATGCTTTTAAAGTATTACAACCTATTTTAGGAGATTTGCCACATGAAGAGTTTTGGATCTTGTACGTTAATAATAGCCACAAAGTACTCGCTAAACACCAAATTAGTAGAGGTGGATTTACAGGGACAATGGTAGATACTCGTATTGTATTTCAAAAAGCGGTTGAAGAGGCTGCGGTAGCAATGATTTTAGCACACAATCATCCCAGTGGAAAATTAATGCCCAGCATGGATGATAAACGACTTACTCAAAAGCTAATAGAAGCCGGTAGAATTATGGATGTTAAAGTGCTGGATCATATCATTGTTACTCGCGATAGTTTTTACAGCTTTGCAGATCATAATTTATTATAATGGTTCTAATCTTTATTAAAAAATTATCGTCTCGTAAACAGTATATATTCAAGCATATATTTAAAAGGTTATTAGAGATTCCTTTTGAGTTTACATCAGATATCAGTGAATTTATAGCATATGAAGGGCCTAAATTATCTTATGGTAAAAAACCATTGGGAGATGAGTTTTTTATATGGTCACATGGACTACTTAATGAAGTAGGTATCGATGATCATGATGTTGAGGTTCATCATTGGGATGATTTACCTATTTTTTTCAAAGCACCAGATCGTAGTAATTTACCTTTCGATATATTTTCTGCTAGTTTTTATTTACTGACCAGATATGAAGAGTACCTACCACAGGTAAAGGATGAATTAGGACGTTTCACCGCATCAGCAAGTATAGCGGCTCAAAATAACTTTTTAGATACTCCATTAGTAGATTTTTGGGTAAAAAGACTAGGGCTAGAATTAGAAAAAAGATTTGGAATTACGCTTCCGCGAAAGCGTAATATTCAAATTATTACCGCTATAGAAACAGCAAGTGTGTTTCAGTATAAAAATAGAGCTGTAGTACCTGTATTGCAATCAATCTATGAAAACCTAATCAAATTTAAGTTGAGAAAGCTTTTCAGACAATTAGGCGTTCATTTAAGACTTATAAAGGATCCGTATGATGTTTATGATATCATTTTAAGAATCTATAAAGAAAGTCTTGCTAAGCTTCCTAAAACAGTAAAAAACAGCAGGCGTGTGTTGTATCTATTTCATCTCGGTGATTACAATTATATTGATAATGGTGTCTCTTATCGTTCTAGATCCTATCAAGAGCTTATTAAACATATAGCAGATTATGTTGAAATAGGATTACGATTCTCTTTTGCAAATGGAGAAGAGAAAATTGAAAAGGAAACAGAGCGATACGAAAGTATTACTAACAGACCGCTATCAAAAACAATGACCGCATTTTCTAAGATTTCCATGCCAGGACATTACAAACAATTAGTAGATATGGATACTATAGAGGATTATAGCATGGGATATACTAATGTGCCTGGCTACCGTGCTAGTACTAGTAATTCATTCTATTTTTATGATCTAGATTATGAAGTACAAACTCCGTTACGAGTTTTGCCATATGCTTTACATTATAGGAGTATAGAACATTTTATGCTTAACGGACAGCAGGCAATTATTGATAATTTACTTAAAAAGGCAACTATTGCCTCTGGTAACTTTATCGTTGTTTTTGATAATGCGCAGCTCGACTTAAAAAAGCGAAGTCATATTTATACAATCATTAAAAAATTATTGACATATAATGTTTAAAAATATAGAGCATCTATTTTTTGATCTAGATCATACACTTTGGGATTTTGATTTAAATAGTAAGTTAGCATATAAACAGATTTTTGAAGAACATAAAGTAGGTCTAGAATTAGAAAAGTTTATTAAAATATATGAGCCTTTAAACTTGGAGTTTTGGAGAAAGTTCAGAGAGAATCTTATCACTAAGGAAGAATTGCGTTATCAGAGATTGAAAACAGCATTTGATGCTTGTAACTATTCCATCGATGATAAAGAAATACACCTTTTTGCAGATTTATACATAAAATATTTACCTAATAATAATCATTTGTTTCCTGGCTGTAGAGAACTTTTAGATCGTCTTAAAGGTAGATTTAAAATGCATTTGATCACTAATGGTTTCAATGGTGTGCAGCAAAATAAAGTTACTGAATCAGGATTAAACGGTTATTTTGATATTATTCTAACAGCCGAAGAAGCAGGATATAAAAAACCTGCACCACAGATATTTCATCAGGCACTTCAATTGGCAGGCGCAAACGTGGAAAACAGTTTAATGATTGGTGACAGCTATACTGCAGACATTATGGGTGCAAAACAGGTAGGGATTAAGACCATTTGGTTTCATATTACAAATCAAGAAATCCCAAAGAATGAAGTTGTTGTTCATGATTTACTATCAATTCAACCTTTACTAGGTTTGTAATCATAATGTTCTTTCCAACGCTTTTCTAAGAATTCCCTTTGAGCTTGTTCCCTAGGGTTATTTCCAGGATTAAAAATTTTAGTACCACTAATTTCTGTAGGTAAAAAGTCAAATTGCGCAAAATTCCCAGGATGGTCATGTGCATATTTATATTCCTGACCGTAGCCTAGTTCTTTCATTAATTTGGTAGGTGCGTTACGCAGGCCTAGTGGCACTGGTAGGTCGCCAGTCTGTTTAACTATTTGTTGAGCTTGACCTATAGCGAGATATGAAGCATTACTTTTAATAGATGTAGCTAGGTATATGGCACATTGACTTAAAATAATTCTAGACTCTGGATATCCTATTGTAGAAACAGCTTGAAAGGTATTATTGGCCATAATTAGTGCTGTTGGATTTGCATTACCTATATCTTCACTTGCTAATATAAGCATGCGTCTTGCGATAAATTTCAAATCTTCTCCACCTTCAATCATTCTGGCCAGCCAGTATACTGCTGCATTGGGATCACTACCTCGTATAGACTTGATAAATGCACTAATAATGTCATAATGCTGTTCTCCAGTCTTATCATATCGAGCTGGATTAGATTGAACTTGTTCAAAAACCAATTCATTAGTAATTACAATAGGACCCGATGGCTGACTATTGATTACTAATTCAAATATGTTGAGAAGCTTTCTTGCATCGCCACCACTTATGCGCAATAATGCTTCTGTTTCCTGGATTGTGATGTCCTTAATACTTAGGACTTCATCTATTTTTAAAGCTCTATGCAATAGTTGTTCAAGATCCGCTTTCGCGAAAGCGTCTAAAACATAAACCTGACACCTAGATAATAATGCAGGAATAACTTCAAAACTTGGGTTCTCAGTTGTGGCTCCTATTAAAGTGACCCAACCTTTTTCTACTGCTGCGAGTAAAGAATCTTGTTGGGATTTGCTGAAGCGGTGAATCTCATCAATAAATAGTATTGGGTTTTTTGCAGTAAATAAACCGCCAGCACTTTTTGCTTTATCGATAACCTCTCTGACATCTTTCACACCACTATTAATAGCACTCAATGTATAGAAAGGCCGTTTGCTCTCTTGTGCGATGATATTAGCAAGAGTCGTTTTACCTGTGCCAGGTGGTCCCCACAATATTAAAGAAGGTATGGTGCCATTGAGAATATGTTGTCTCAAAGTTCCTCTTTCTCCTACAAGATGATTTTGACTTAGATATTCACTAAGATTTTGTGGTCTTATACGTTCTGCAAGTGGTGAATTAAGCATAGGACGAAGATATGAATAGCAATAAATATATATGATGTTTTAACAGCTAAAACTATCTTGACATGACAGTTTTACCAGTTTTCTATTTGGCTATATTCTTGATATTATATAGAAGTGAAAGATTCTCAATATTTTAAATTTGATATTTATACTATACTGCCAGCATTAGTATTTACTATTAGTATATGGTTGGTCTTTACTATTGAAGTTAAGTATCATTTTAACTTTACAGATTTAGGAATTAGACCTGGCAAATGGGTAGGACTCAGAGGTGTCCTTTTTAGTCCATTCATTCACGGCGATTTAGCCCATTTATGGAGTAATACTTTACCATCTTTAATATTAATAACTGGGCTGTGTTATTTCTACAGATCGGTCAGCCTTAAAGTTTTGGTTTTCGGATTAATTCTTAGTGGTTTAATTACTTGGATAATAGGTAGACCTTCTTATCATATCGGTGCGAGTGGATTAATATACCTTCTCGCTAGTTTTCTTTTTTTTAAAGGAATATTTACAAAGCATTATAGAATGCTTGCCCTTAGCTTTGTGGTAACCTTCTTTTATGGTAGCATGGTATGGTATGTTCTACCTATAGAGACTGGCATTTCATGGGAAGGCCATTTAAGTGGTGGAGTAGTAGGTCTAATCCTTGCTGTAGTAACTAAAAATAAATTGCCAGAAAAAAAGAAGTATAAATGGGAAAGTCCTGATTATAATGAAGAGGATGATCCATTTATGCGTCACTTTGATGAGAATGGAAATTTTATTCCGTTAGATGAAGAAGAATGATGATTTATCCTTGCTGTCTGACGATCTCATATAATATTGCGCCACAAGCGACAGAAACATTCAAAGAAGCAATATCACCTTTCATTGGTAATTTAATAGGTTCATCGATTACTTTAAGTGTTGAAGGATTGATACCACGTTCTTCACTTCCCATTACTAAAGCGATTGATTGATTTAAGTCAATATCATAAACAAGTTTGGTAGATTTCTCAGTCGCCCCTATTGTGGTTATACCATATGCTTTCATTAAAAACACGGCATCTTTAATATGGGAAACTTTACAAATAGGAATATTAAATACAGCACCAGCACTAGTTTTTATAGTCGCTGGATTGATAGGAGCAGAGCCGCTTTCTCCTATAATAATTGCGCTTACTCCAGTACATTCTGCTGTTCTAATAATAGCACCAAAGTTTCTTACATCCGTAACACCATCTAATAATAAATAAATTTCTTTGGATTCTACATTACGTTGCTCAAGGATATCTTCTAAAGAGGCAAAATCCACTGGTGAAATAGAAGCAACTGCACCTTGATGATTTCCATGGCTAGATATTTTATCTAGCTTTTCTACAGGTACAAACGAGTTGGTAATCTTATGTTTAGTAACTAGAGTTTTAAGTTGTCCCATTAAAACACCTTCAGCTTCTCTTAGTAAATAGACTTTACCTAGGTTTTGTCCACTTTCGATAGCTTCGATTATCGCTCTTAAACCGTAAATGTATGTCGTTTTTTCCATGTTGCAAATGTATGTAAATAAAAAACGCCTCAACCATTGGTTGAGGCGTTTTGATAAATTTAAATCTAATACTAGATTTTAGTCATCAGAATTGAAACATTAGTTCTTGCTCCACAGTCATCAGCATCATCGTCTACTAAATTCATAGTAAAAGAGGCATCATTTAATGGGTCATACGCTCCGTTACCAAATGCAGCATCTGCAGTACTCAACTCAATATTAGCTGGAGTTGCAGCACAACCAACACCTGTATCTTGAGTAGGACCCCAAACAACCTCATTACAAGATAATCCGAAAGACCAAGTAACATCACTGAACGCTCCTAGATCTGGAGCATAAGGTGCAACAAATGTTCTGGATGTTCCACCTGGATTTGATAAAGTTACTTGCTTAGCAAATCCGAAAGTAGGTACTCCAAATCCGTTAAATACAAGATGAGTCATTTGATAGTCTCCGGTGAAAAAAGTCTCGTCTACTGGACAAACTTGATACACATTTACATTTGCATCAGGTCCTGTAGTGAAACCACTTCCTGGAGTTAATGAAATGATTAGGTTAAGAGCACTAGTGTCTACACCTGCGATGTCAGTACCATCAATAGTTAAAATACCATTATATTCATTTGCTGGAATAGTAACTGTTGCAGGAACCGAATAAGAACCTGCTAAAGCAGTTGTACCATCCGCAACTACTTCTACACCGATAGTTCGATCTGTTGAGGATAAACTAGATGAATTAACAGGTACTTCCAACGTACCAGTAGCGTCAATTACAATTTCTAAATTGTATGTAGGAGAGCTAAAAGAGATTAATGGATTACTATTTCCATTATAGATCAATGGGTCTGCTTCACAGGAAACCATTAAAATTGCTAATGCCACTCCTAAATATTTAAATATATTTTTCATTTTATAAGATGTTAAAAATTAAAAATTAGGATTTTGTTCGATACCTGGATTACCTTGGAATTCAGATTGAGGAATAGGTAAATACTGTGTTCTTACATCAGAAAATCCAAGATCACATTCTGGAGTTGGATATAATGAACAGTCAGTCTCATTACGATCGTATCCTTGATTTGCTAACGCTCCAAGTCTTTTCACATCTGCAAATCTATGACCTTCAGCAAATAATTCAATTTTACGTTCATTTAAGATGTCTGCCCATGCAGCTTGTGCACTTGTATAGACAGGTGCAGCCTGCTGATTTGTATATCTAGCATCGCGAACAAGTTTAATCTGTGCTGCAGCACCTGGTAAGTCATTATTTACAACAGCTGCTTCTGCCAGAATAAAGTGCATCTCAACTGTTCTAAAAACCTTCTGATCATTAGTAAGTCCTCCTGTTAAACCTGGAAGTGCAGGATCTCCTGGATATTTATCAACTACGATACGATCATTTTGTTGAGGATTAGGGTCATTAGGATAATCAGCTACTATTGTAGATGTAGGGTCAATCCAAATGTTTCTTCTTATGTCACCAAAATTAGTAGCGTTGTCTTCTAATGTTTGGTACAAGTTTCTGCTTACTTCATATAATGGAGCTCCAGTTACATCACTTACGTTAGTGTTCCATATTTGACCTATTGAACTTCCAACTTCTAAAGTATTATCAAATTTAAAAATCACTTCGTTCGCTTCAGCTGTACCAGCAACATCTTGCCAGATTGTTCTGAAATCTGCCTCACTTGCCGTTGTTGGTAATGTGAAAGAACCTAATACAGCATTAGCATAAGTGCTTGCAGTAGGATAATCTCCTACGTATGCATTAACTCTTGCTCGTAATGCTCTGATAAACTCAACAGAAACAAAAATTGAACTATATCCTGTACCTGCTGTAGTAAGTAAATTTTCAGCTTCCTGAAGGTCATTGTTTATAAAGTCAACAACATCTTGTACATTACTACGTGGTAATCTAGTTTCAACACTTGGTACATAGTCAATTAAAATAACACCTAATGAATTAGGGTCACTCAAATCTTCAGAAAAATAAGTTAACAATTTGCTATATGCAAATGCTCTCAAAGCATACGTCTCACCTAAAGCTTCATTATATAAAGCGACATCTGCTGGGTCAGTTGGAGTAACTAAGGCAGCTCCTTCGAACAAAATGTTTGCTCTTAAGATGGCAGCGTAGTTATTTGCCCAAATTGCATTAGCAAATGCATTATTAACATTGATTTGTAATCTGTGAGTATCACTTCCATTATTTCCTGAAGCTCCTAAACTACATTCATCAGTTACCTGAGTTGTAAATTGGATTTCTGAAGTTGAGTTTACTGCTCCGTAAACTCCATAAACAGCAGTTTTAACGTCTTGTGCATTTTGAAATGCTGCGTCAAAACCAAATTCACTTGGTTGCACTATGTCGGTTGCATCCTCACAACTGTATAATGCAAATACAGCTGCTATTATAATTATTATTTTTTTCATTGCTTTTTATTTTAGAAGTTAAGATCTAATCCAACACTAATAGTTCTTGGAGTAGGGTATCTGTTATATTCTGATAGTCTTTGACTTTCTGGATCACTACCTAGCCATTCACTCCAAGTAACTAAATTCTCAGCATTCACATATATTCTACCTGAAGATAAGAATGTTTTATCCAATAATTTCTGGTCAAAGTTATAACCTAACTGTACAAATCTTAATCTTAGGAAATCTGAGTCTTTTAAGAATCTATCAGAAGTAACACCTGGGTCAGAGTTTGTAGCATCTAGTGAAGGTATATCTGTGATTCTATTAGTAGGAGTCCAAGCTCTTTCTAAGTCTGCAGATAAGTTGTAAAGACCTAAACTTGTGATGTCATAGTAATCTTGTTGATTAAAATCAAAACGAGAAAGACCTGTCATGAAGTTAAGTTGTGTTTCAAAAAAGAAGTTTTTATAGTCTAAGTTAACACCAAAACCACCTTGAAAATCTGGAGCACTATCAGTACCAGTTAATCTACGATCTTCTAGTGTAGGTGCCTCAGTTGGGTTACCATTGATATCTTCAAATAATAAGTTACCATTTGCTGGATTAACACCTAAGTAAGGAACTACAAAGAATTCATTGATCTGCTCACCAACCTGAATTACGTTAGTACCGTTATCTTGAATCCCATCAGGTAAGTCCACAAATAGAACTTTGTTTTTGTTGTAATTAACATTAGCGTATACATTCACACCTAATTGATCCTTGTTATTAGCTCTTAAAACATCATAAGAAACTCCTAGTTCAACACCTCGGTTTTGAATATCTCCTAAGTTAGCATTTACAGAGCTTACACCATTTACAAGTGATACGAATTGGTTAAAGAATAAATCTTCAGTTTTCTTATCATACACTTCAAATGTACCACGTAATCTACTATCAAACATAGCAAATTCAATACCTAAGTTGGCTTGTTTGATTGTCTCCCATCTTAAGTCTGTGTTTCCTAATTGAGCTCTAACAAATGTTTGGTTGTCAGCATAAGATAGACCTGTTGTAAATAACGTTCTTGTGTTATTTAAAGCTCCATAATATGTACCAGCAATACGATCGTTACCAGTAGTACCGTAAGATGCTCTTACTTTTAAAGAATTAACAAAAGATACATTTTCCATAAACTTTTCTTTATGTAAATTCCATCTACCTGCTACAGACCAAAAAGTACCCCATGCATTATCTTCAGTAAATCTTGATGAAGCATCTCTTCTTAAAGTTCCTGTGAAACCAAATCTTTCGTCATAATCATAATCTACCTCTCCGAAGTAAGAAAATAAACCTGTACTAGCCTTAGATGATCCTACAGTTGGTACAAATTCATCGTTATCTAAATTATCTGATATAAATGCACCACCATCATTTCCTGGAGAGAAAGTTCTTGGGTCTAAACCAGTTTGTGAGAAGTTAAAACTTTTGAAATGTGCCTTAACGTATTCTAAATAAACATTAGCTAAGAAACTATGTTTCTTATCTCTATCTGTTTCTCCTTTACCAAACTTCGTTGCATATCCTAAGTTTACGTTAGAGTTGAAACGGAAATCTCTAAAATAAGATTCAGTTTGAAAACCTTCTACTTCATCTGGTCCTATAAAGCTAGCTCTAACTCTTGCTAGACCTGATCTTGGATCAGCATAACGTAATCCAACTTCACTTGTGTAATCAACACCAATTCTATAACGAGCAGTAAGCTTATCTGTTATTTTATATGAAGCATCTCCACCTAAGATTAATTTGATTTCATCTTCTTGGTTACCATTTAATCTAACATTGTCCAAGGTTACATAAGGTGCGTAAACAGCTTGTAATGTATTAACCCAATTTTCTAATTCTACATCAATGTTATTTGGGTCAAAATATGGCAACCCATTGTTAGCATTAAAGATAGAGTTGAAATAAATGGCGTTATTTCTTGTTTCTGGCTCTGTTTGAGAGTTGTTTTTTGAGAAACCTAAAGCAGCTGTTGTGCTGAATTTAAATTTTCCATTGTCAGATTTCCCAGAGATATTAGTCCTAAGGTTCATACGTTGTAAATCACTGGCAAGTAGGGAACCTTCTTGTTTAGTGTAGTTTAATGATGTGAACTGAGTTAAGTTTTCACCACCTGAACGTAACGATAAGTTATGTTGTTGAGAAACTCCAGTTCTGAAGAATGTGTCTCTCCAATCTGTGTTCACATCAAACGCGTCAATTTCTGCTTGGGTAAGCGTTGCTCCACGACCAGTTCCTCTTCTGTTTTCTAAAGATAAATAACCTTGAGCGTCATACAAATTGTAATCAGTGTCAATTAATTCAGTAAATGCAGTTTGAGCTGAATAATTAACGGTTAAAGGTGTATTGTATTTACCACCTCTCGTAGTGATAACTATCACACCATTCGCACCACGGTTACCATAAATTGCAGTTGCTGCAGCATCTTTTAAAACTGTAGTTGTCTCAATATCATTTGGGTTAAATGTTCTGAAGGCATCCTCATCAACTGGTACACCATCAACTACTATTAATGGTTCGGTGTTACCGTTAATTGAACTAATACCTCTTAATTGAATTAATGAGTTAGCTCCTGGTTGACCAGTATTAGTTTGTACTGTAAGTCCTGGTATCTGACCTTGTAACCTCTGAATTACAGATGCGTTAGGTCTGTCAACTATATCTTCACTAGTTATAGTCGTTGCAGCGACGTTACTTTTTGCTACAGACGCAGTTCTATATGCCTGTACAACCACAGCATCTAGAGCTTCTTCCATAACAATGTCAATAACATTGCGATCACCTACCGGTATTTCTTGAGGTGTATAACCAGCAAAAGAATATACTAAAACGTCAGTTGCAACGGCACTAATTGAATAGTTACCATCAAAATCGGTAGTAGTTGCATTACTGCTCCCTTTTACAAGAACGGTTGCTCCTAGAACAGGTTCTCCTGATGCATCAGTAACCTTACCGGTCACCGTTTGTGCAATAGCAAATTGCACAACTAACGCTAAGAACAGCGTTAAAATTCCATTTAATTTTGTTTTCATTTTTGATTTATTTGAATTAGCCAAAGCCAAAAGTCACAAATAATAGTTAATAAAACAACTTTTATCCTATCAAATTATGCAATTATTTAAGTGATAGTTAACATTAAGGTAACATTCTAGAAATTTATTAATAGATTAATATGTGCTACTGTACTGGAAAAGTCTATGTTAGCTCCAGAAAATGTGCCATTAGCTACGCTTAATCTTAAAATGCCGGATTGTGTTAAAATTGCAGCTCCGAAACCAATTGCATAAATATTTCTGACTTTTTTTGTTGTATAATCTTCAAAAATGGCATAATCGAGTATGCTATGTAGGTAAATTTGTTTATTCAAAAGATAACGATATTCTGTATTGATAGTAGAAAAAAGTGATGTGTCAATACTGTTTTGGTTAAATCCACGTATACTATTGATCCCGCCTATTTGATAAAGCTCATTAAATAAAATATTTTTACTGCCTAAATATTTATTCCTATTTTCTAAATGGATGCTTTGTTTGTTATCAATATATAGATTTTTTAATATCGTTGCTTCAATAAGTATTTGGTTGTTGCTTTCGGTTGTGGTAGTTCGATTACCTATTCCTATTTGTAAATCAGTCAGGAAATCTATTATATAAATTTCTTCAATTGATGGAGTAAGGTGTTTAAAGTTGAAGATAGCATTGTTGCTCTCATAATCATTTATAGAGTCATCTGATTGATTTGTTGTTGATTGTTTGTTGTTATATGATAACCCTAAAGATGACTTTGGGGTAATGGAGTAAAATAACCCTGCATTTATCGAAGTGTTTTGATAGGTACTATCTCTTCTCAATAAATTAAGCCCAGAAGTTATCCCTAAATTAGAATTTAGTATATAAGGTATTTCTAAATTAATGTCTAGCTTAGTTTGATCCTCATTTTCTCCTCTGTATACGATGTTTAGATTTTCACCTCTATTTAAATTATTTAATAGTGTTAGATCTATGTATCCGTTAAGTTCTATTTTTCCACTTTCTGTATTATTAAATCCTATCAACCCGTCGGCAGAATTGCTATTTCTTTTACTTACATAAGTATAGATAATTGTTGAGTCTTTTTTAAACTGAATCTCTGGCTCTTTTTCAATTTGTATGAAGGGAATGTCTTTTAGAAGAGTGGTGATTGTATTAATATTGTTTTGATTAAGCGTTAAGTGTTGATTTATAATACGATCTAAGTATTTTTTTGGAAACTTATTATAGCCTTTTACCACGATGTTGTCTATTTTTCTTTTGTCACGTATAGATATATCCAGCCTTAGAGTTAATGTGTCTACTTTTTTATTGTTGTACAATGGTTGGGTTGTAATTCGTGTAAAAGGGTAGCCTTCATCAGAGATAAATTGGTAGATCTCTTCTGTTTTTTTATTAATATCCTTAATTTCAATGATGTTGTTGTTTCGCTTACGCGAAAGCGAAGTCTCAATTAACTCTTTTAATTCCTTGTTTTCTGAGGAAGCTTCAATTTTAGCATACCTCACTTTTTTGTTGAGCTTTAAAACTTGTATATATGTTTTTTCGTTTTCTTTTCTCAATGGTTTAGCTAGTAGGTTGATATAACCTGTTAAGTGTAATCTTCTAATAATGCTATCATTATATTCACTTAATTGATTGAAATTTTGAAACTCTTTTTGATTCGTAATGCTATCAACTATTTTTTCATTGGCTGTGATTGTTGTTTTGTATTCTATGCGCAATGATTGTGC
>CH672374.1:880957-1088883 GCA_000153385.1 Flavobacteria bacterium BBFL7 | reverse complement strand
AAACTTGAAACTGAGGTTTGAATAACTCAATTTTATTTATACCTTTGCCGACCCTAAAATAGGGGATTAATTTATTAGCGTAAAACAATATGCCAACGATTTCACAATTAGTACGTAAAGGAAGAGCCAAAATAACCAAGAAGAGTAAATCGGCTGCTTTAGATTCTTGTCCTCAACGTCGTGGAGTATGTACTCGTGTTTACACAACTACACCTAAGAAGCCAAACTCAGCAATGAGAAAGGTTGCAAGGGTTAGACTTACTAATGGTAAGGAAGTGAATGCTTACATCCCAGGAGAAGGACACAATCTACAAGAGCACTCGATAGTATTGGTTAGAGGTGGAAGGGTAAAAGATTTGCCAGGAGTTAGATATCACATAGTGCGCGGTGCGCTTGACACAGCAGGTGTTGCAGGCCGTACACAACGTAGATCTAAGTATGGTGCAAAACGCCCTAAGAAGTAAATTTTTTTTAAGTTGATGGACTATACTCAGTTCGAAGACTTTAATTGACAACTCAAAGAGAAGAAATGAGAAAAAGACAGGCCAAGAAACGTCCTATCCTTCCGGATCCACGTTTTAACGACCAGCTGGTGACACGTTTTGTGAACATGATGATGTTACACGGAAAGAAGTCTACAGCTTTTAAGCTTTTTTATGATGCGATTGACATTGTAGAAGAGAAAAAACAAGATGACGAAAAAACGGCACTTGAATTATGGAAAGACGCATTATCTAATGTAATGCCACACGTAGAAGTACGTAGTCGCCGTGTAGGTGGAGCTACTTTTCAAATTCCAATGCAAATTCGTCCAGACAGAAAGATATCTACTGCAATGAAGTGGTTGATAGGTTATTCACGTAAGCGTAATGAGAAAAGTTTTTCTCAAAAATTGGCTTCTGAAATCCTAGCTGCTTCTAAGGAAGAAGGTGCTGCTGTTAAGAAAAAGACAGATACTCATAAGATGGCCGAGGCTAACAAGGCATTCTCTCACTTTAGATTCTAAGAAATAATGGCTAGAGATTTAAAATACACAAGAAATATTGGTATTGCTGCGCATATTGATGCAGGAAAAACTACTACAACAGAGCGTATTCTTTATTATACTGGAGTTTCTCACAAAATTGGTGAGGTTCATGATGGAGCTGCGACTATGGACTGGATGGAGCAAGAGCAAGAGCGTGGTATTACTATCACATCTGCTGCTACTACTTGTACTTGGAAGTTTCCTTTAGAAAATGCAAAGCCGCTTCCAGAAACTAAGGATTATCACTTTAATATTATTGATACTCCTGGTCACGTTGATTTTACTGTAGAGGTGAATAGATCGTTACGTGTGCTTGATGGTTTGGTGTTCTTATTTAGTGCTGTTGATGGTGTTGAGCCTCAGTCAGAAACTAACTGGAGATTAGCAGATAATTACAAAGTGCCGCGTATTGGTTTTGTTAACAAGATGGATCGTCAAGGTTCTAATTTCCTTGCCGTATGCCAGCAGGTGAAAGATATGTTAAAATCTAATGCAGTTCCTATTGTACTTAATATTGGTGATGAAGCTGATTTTAAAGGAATTGTCGACTTAGTTAAAAACCGTGCTATTGTATGGCATGATAATACTCAAGGTTCAACATTTGATGTGATTGAAATCCCTGAGGATATGAAGGAAGAGGCTCGTAAATATCGTGCGTTACTTATTGAAGAAGTAGCTGCATATGATGAGAATCTTTTAGAAAAGTTTATGGAAGACGAAGATTCAATTACTGAAGAGGAAGTGCATGCTGCACTTCGTGCTGCTGTAATGGATATGTCTATTATTCCTATGATTTGTGGTTCTGCATTTAAGAATAAAGGTGTTCAGTTTTTATTGGATGCAGTATGTCGTTACTTGCCAGCACCTACAGATAAAGAAGGTATTAAAGGTATTAATCCTGATACTGAAAAAGAAGAGTTGCGTAAGCCAGATGTAAAGGAGCCATTTGCTGCTCTTGCATTTAAGATTGCAACTGACCCATTTGTAGGTCGTTTAGCATTTTTCCGTGCGTATTCAGGACGATTAGATGCAGGTTCTTATATATTGAACAATCGTTCAGGTAAAAAAGAGCGTATCTCTCGTATTTATCAAATGCATTCAAATAAGCAAAATGCTATTGATCATATTGAGGCTGGAGATATTGGTGCAGCTGTAGGTTTTAAAGATATTAAAACAGGTGATACAATGTCGGATGAAAAACATCCAATTGTATTAGAGTCTATGGACTTCCCGGATCCAGTAATTGGTATTGCGGTAGAACCTAAGACTAAGGCTGACGTTGATAAAATGGGTATGGCTCTTGCTAAACTAGCAGAGGAAGATCCAACTTTCCAAGTAAGAACTGACGAGGCTTCAGGTCAAACTATTATATCTGGTATGGGTGAATTACACCTAGATATTATTGTAGATCGTATGCGTCGTGAGTTTAAGGTTGAACTTAATCAAGGTGCGCCACAAGTTGAGTATAAAGAAGCAATTACTAGAGCTGCTGATCATAGAGAGACTTATAAAAAGCAATCTGGTGGTCGTGGTAAGTTTGGTGATATCGTATTTACGATAGAGCCTGCTGAAGCAAATGATGAAGGTAAGATAGAGGAAGGGTTGCAGTTTATCAATAAGATTAAGGGTGGTAACGTTCCTAAGGAATTTATTCCAGCTATTGAAAAAGGTTTCCGTGAAGCTATGAAAGCTGGTCCTCTTGCAGGTTTTGAAATGGATAGTATGCGAGTAACATTGACTGATGGTTCTTTCCACCCAGTTGATTCCGATGCGCTTTCATTTGAATTAGCTGCTAGGATGGGTTATAAGGCATCTGCCAAGTCTGCTGGTGCGGTTATTCTTGAACCGATCATGAAGCTTGAAGTTATTACTCCTGAAGAAAACATGGGTGATATTGTTGGTGACTTAAATCGTCGCCGTGGTCAAGTAAATGACATGGGAGACCGTGCAGGTGCAAAAGTTGTTAAAGCTGAGGTGCCGTTGTCTGAAATGTTTGGTTATGTAACTACGTTACGTACGCTTTCATCAGGTCGTGCGACATCAACAATGGAATTTTCACACTATGCTGAAACTCCTTCGAATATTAGCGAAGAGGTTATTGCAGCAGCTAAAGGTGCAACTAATTAATTTTCAAAAGATGAGTCAAAAAATCAGAATCAAGTTAAAGTCTTACGATTACATGCTGGTAGATAAATCTGCTGAAAAAATCGTTAAAACAGTAAAGAGTACGGGTGCGGTTGTAACAGGTCCAATTCCTTTGCCAACACACAAGAAAATCTTTACAGTATTAAGATCTCCTCACGTAAATAAAAAATCACGTGAACAATTTCAATTAAGCTCTTATAAGAGATTATTAGATATTTATAGTTCTTCAAGTAAAACTATTGATGCTTTAATGAAATTGGAATTGCCTAGTGGTGTTGAGGTAGAGATCAAAGTGTAATAACAAAATTTAAGAGGTTACGCTTTCGCGAAAGCGTAACCTTATAAGTAATATTAATATAATAAATAATAATTATGTCTGGGTTAATAGGAAGAAAAATCGGAATGACTAGTATTTATGATGAAAATGGTAAAAATATGCCATGTACTATCATAGAGGCAGGTCCTTGCGTTGTTACCCAAGTCAGAACTGAAGAAGTAGATGGGTATAGTGCCCTTCAGCTTGGTTTCGATGACAAATCAGACAAAAATGCATCTAAAGCGGCTCAAGGTCACTTTAAGAAAGCTGGAACTGGTGTCAAGAAAAAAGTTGTAGAATTTCAAGGTTTTGATGAGGTTTACAAATTAGGAGATGCAATCTCTGTAGATATATTCACTGAAGGTGAGTTTATAGATGTTTCAGGAACGTCTAAAGGTAAAGGTTTCCAAGGTGTTGTGAAGCGTCATGGATTTGCTGGAGTAGGTCAAGCGACTCACGGTCAGCATAATCGTTTACGTGCACCTGGATCTATTGGTGCGGCTTCATATCCTGCTCGTGTATTTAAAGGAATGCGCATGGCTGGACAGATGGGTAATGAAAAAGTTAAAGTTGAAAATTTAAGAGTGCTTAAAGTAGTGCCGGAAAAAAACCTTTTAGTAGTTAAAGGTTGTGTTCCTGGTCATAAGAATTCTTATGTAATCTTACAGAAGTAATGAAGGTATCAGTTATAGACATTAAAGGAAAAGAAACTGGTCGTCAGGTTGAATTATCTGATAGCATTTTCGCAATTGAGCCTAATGATCATGCGATTTATTTAGATGTTAAACAATATCTAGCAAATCAACGTCAAGGTACTCATAAGGCTAAACAACGTGCTGAAATTACTGGTAGTACCCGTAAGATTAAGAAGCAAAAAGGAACTGGTACAGCAAGGGCTGGTTCAATCAAATCTGGTGTATTCAGAGGTGGTGGACGTATGTTTGGACCCGTGCCAAGAGATTATTCTTTCAAATTGAATAAAGGTCAAAAACGTTTAGCTCGTAAATCTGTTCTAAGTCAAAAGATGGCTGAAGGTAATTTACACATCGTTGAAGATTTTAATTTTGATGCTCCCAAGACTAAGAATTTCATTGAAGTTTTAAAGTCTTTAGGATTGGATAATAAAAAATCTCTTTTTGTGTTGGGTGGTTCAAATAATAATGTATATTTGTCTTCTCGAAATTTCAAGGGTTCTGAAGTTGTAACTAACTCAGAATTAAGCACTTACAAGATTTTACATGCTAATAGTGTTGTAGTGTTAGAGGGCTCATTAGAAGGAATCGAGGAAACTTTAAGCAAATAGGTTATGAATATCTTAATAAAACCAATCATTACAGAGAAAGCTACTAGTGATAGTGAGCTGTTGAATCGTTATGGGTTTGAGGTTATGCCTACAGCTAATAAGATTCAAATAAAAAATGCGGTTGAGGCAACTTATGGTGTTACTGTTACTAAGGTAAGAACTATGAATGTGCGTGTAGAACGTAAAACTAAATTTACAAAATCAGGGATGCAGATTGGTAAAACTAAAGCTAGTAAGAAAGCTTTTGTACAGCTGCAAGATGGAGATACCATCGACCTTTATAGTAATCTATAAATAATACAGACAAAAGATGTCAGTTAGAAAATTAAAACCTGTTACTCCTGGGCAGCGATTTAGAGTTGTAAATGGCTATGATGCCATTACGACTGATAAGCCGGAAAAGAGTTTACTTGCTCCGAAAAAACGCTCAGGTGGACGTAACGCTAGTGGTCGTATGACTATGCGTTATAAAGGTGGTGGTCATAAGAGACGCTACCGTATTATAGACTTTAAAAGAGATAAGCAAGGTGTTCCTGCTACTATCGCATCTATTGAGTATGACCCTAATAGGACTGCTTTTATTGCTTTAGTGAATTATCAGGATGGCGAGAAGCGTTATGTTATCGCTCAAAATGGTTTGCAGGTAGGTCAGAATATAGTTTCTGGTGATTCCGTTGCTCCAGAAGTTGGTAATGCTATGAAGTTATCTAGTATACCTTTAGGTAGTATAATCAGTTGTATTGAATTGCATCCGGGTCAAGGGGCTGTTATAGCTCGTAGTGCTGGTTCTTTTGCTCAGTTGATGGCAAGAGATGGTAAGTATGCGACTGTTAAAATGCCTTCTGGTGAAACTAGGTTAGTTCTTCAGGAATGTTTAGCAACTATAGGCGCTGTATCAAATAGCGATCATCAATTAGTTGTTAGTGGTAAAGCTGGTAGATCTAGATGGTTAGGTAGAAGACCTAGGACTCGTCCAGTAGTGATGAATCCAGTCGATCACCCGATGGGTGGTGGTGAAGGTAAGTCTTCAGGAGGTCATCCACGTTCACGTAATGGTATACCTGCTAAGGGTTACCGTACTCGTGATAAGAATAAAGCTAGTACTCAATATATTTTAGAACGTAGAAAGAAATAATTATGGCTCGTTCATTAAAAAAAGGACCTTATGTATTCCATAAGTTGGAAGCTAAGGTGGCTCAAAATGTTGAGTCCGGAAAAAAGACTGTTATTAAAACATGGTCTCGTGCATCAATGATAACTCCAGATTTTGTTGGTCAAACAATTGGTGTTCATAATGGGAAGCAATTTATTCCTGTTTATGTAACGGAAAATATGGTTGGTCATAAATTAGGTGAATTCTCTCCTACACGATCTTTTAGAGGTCATGCTGGGGCTAAGAATAAAGGTAAAAAGTAATCTAAGCTATGGGAGTTCGTAAAAAACAAATGGCTGAAAGGCTTAAGGAAGAAAAGAAGAGCGTTGCTTTTGCTAAGCTTAATAATTGCCCTACTAGTCCTCGAAAGATGAGATTGGTTGCAGATATTATTCGTGGTAAGAAAGTTGAGGATTCTTTAAATATTTTAAAGTTCTCTTCAAAAGAAGCTGCTCGTAGACTTGACAAATTAGTTTTGTCTGCTATTGCAAATTGGCAGGCTAAAAATGAAGATGAAGATGTTGCTGAAGCAGGTCTTTTTATCAAGGAGATTAGAGTTGATAGTGGTTCTATGTTGAAAAGGTTGCGTCCAGCGCCACAAGGTAGAGCGCATAGAATAAGAAAAAGATCGAACCACGTAACTGTTGTGTTAGGTCAAACTAATAACACAGAGGTTAACTAAAAAAGGATATGGGACAAAAAACTAATCCGATAGGAAATCGTTTAGGTATCATCAGAGGATGGGAATCTAACTGGTACGGTGGTAATGATTATGGTGATAAGCTTGCCGAAGATGATAAGATACGTAAGTATATTCATGCTCGTCTTTCAAAAGCTAGTGTGTCTAGAGTTATTATTGAGCGTACATTGAAACTTGTGACGGTAACGATAACTACTGCTAGACCTGGTATAATTATTGGGAAAGGTGGACAAGAAGTGGATCGTCTAAAAGAAGAGCTTAAGAAGATTACAGGTAAGGATGTTCAGATTAATATTCATGAAATTAAGCGTCCAGAACTTGATGCCTTTTTAGTAGGTGCAAGTGTGGCTCGCCAGATTGAGAACAGAATTTCTTATCGACGTGCTATAAAGATGGCTATTGCAGCGGCAATGCGTATGAATGCTGAAGGTATTAAAATCCAGATCTCAGGTAGATTGAATGGTGCTGAGATGGCGCGTTCTGAGTCCTACAAAGATGGTAGAATTCCTTTGTCTACGTTCCGTGCCGATATCGACTATGCTTTAGTTGAGGCTCATACTACTTATGGTCGTTTGGGTGTTAAAGTATGGATTATGAAAGGTGAGGTATATGGAAAACGTGAGTTATCTCCATTAGTAGGCTTATCTAAAAAACAAAGTAAATCAGATGGCGGTTCTGGCAACAGAGGTGGAAATCGTCGTCGTAGAAAATAATAGCTAGAGATGTTACAACCTAGAAAGACAAAGTTTAGAAAACAGCAGAAGGGTCGCATGAAGGGTAATTCCGGACGCGGTAATCAGCTAGCGTATGGTACTTTTGGTATCAAATCATTAGATTCAGAATTCATCAATTCTCGTCAGATTGAAGCGGCTCGTATTGCTGCTACTCGTTATATGAAGAGAGAAGGTTCGTTGTGGATTAAAATTTTCCCGGACAAACCAATTACTAAGAAACCTCTTGAGGTTCGTATGGGTAAAGGTAAAGGTGCGGTAGAATATTGGGCAGCAGTAGTTAAGCCAGGTAGGATTTTATTTGAAATTTCAGGTGTTCCACTTGAAACAGCAAAAGAGGCTCTTAGGTTAGCAGCTCAGAAGTTGCCAGTTAAAACAAAATTTATAGTCGCTCGCGATTTTCAAGAACAATAAGTAGTTATGAAACAATCAGAGGTAAAAGGTTATTCTGCTGCTGAACTTAGTGATAAGTTAGCAGAATCGCAGAAGGTTTATGCAGATCTAACAAGAACGCATATTGTCTCTCCGTTAGACAATCCTTCTCAAATAAAAGATTTACGAAGAACTATCGCTCGACTTAAGACGGCTATAAATAATCAGTAGACGAACATTATGGAAACTAGAAATTTAAGAAAAGAACGTATTGGTGTTGTGAGAAGTAATAAGATGGATAAAAGCATCGTTGTTGCTGAAGTTAAGAAGCAGAAGCACCCAATGTATGGAAAGTTCGTTTTGAAGACTAAGAAGTATGTAGCTCATGATGAAAAGAATGAGTGTAATGAAGGTGATACAGTGCGTATTATGGAGACTCGACCTCTTAGTAAGTCTAAGAATTGGAGATTAGTAGAAATTATAGAAAGAGCTAAGTAATGTTACAACAAGAATCAAGACTTAAGGTAGCTGATAATACTGGTGCTAAAGAAGTGCTTTGTATTAGAGTATTAGGTGGTACTAAAAGAAGGTATGCATCAGTAGGAGATAAAATTGTTGTTTCTGTAAAAGAGGCTACTCCTAATGGTAATATCAAAAAAGGTGCTGTTTCTACCGCAGTAGTAGTTAGAACTAAAAAAGAGGTGCGTCGACCAGATGGATCTTATATACGATTTGACGATAATGCATGTGTATTATTGAATCCTAATTCAGAGATGAGAGGAACTCGTGTATTCGGGCCGGTTGCGAGAGAATTGCGTGATAAGCAATTTATGAAAATTGTTTCATTGGCTCCAGAAGTATTATAATTTACAATCATGGTAAAGGTAAAAATTAAAACAGGAGATAAAGTACGTGTACTTGCTGGAGAACATAAAGGTTCAGAAGGTGTTATTACTCGTATTTTTAAAGACAAAAATAAAGCCATCGTGGAAGGTGTAAATATGGTTTCTAAACATGAGAAGCCAAGTGCAACCAATCCACAAGGTGGGATTAAAGAAATTGAAGCTCCTATGCAGATTTCTAATTTGTCATTGATTGACAATAATGGTAAGTCAACACGTGTTGGATATCGTATGGAAGGTGATAAGAAGGTTCGATTTGCTAAAACAACAAACGATTTAATTTAGTCATGGCATATATTCCTAGACTCAAGACAGAATATAAGGAGCGCGTTGCTGCTTCTTTAAAAGAGGAATTCGGTTACAATAATGTAATGGAGATTCCTAAGTTGCAAAAAATAGTGTTAAGCCGTGGTGTAGGTGCTGCTGTAGCTGACAAAAAATTGATTGATTATGCTCTTGATGAGTTAACAACAATTACTGGTCAAAAAGCAGTTGCTACATTATCTAAGAAGGATGTTGCTTCTTTCAAATTACGTAAGGGGATGCCAATTGGTGTAAAGGTTACGTTAAGAGGTGAAAGAATGTACGAATTTTTAGATCGGTTAGTTACAGTTGCTTTGCCTCGTGTAAGAGATTTTCAAGGTATTAAGGCGAGTGGTTTTGACGGTAGAGGGAATTATAATCTGGGTATTACTGAACAAATTATTTTTCCAGAAATAAATATAGATAAGGTTAATAAAATTTCTGGTATGGATATCACATTCGTTACTAGTGCTCAAACAGATAAAGAGGCTAAGTCTCTTCTTGGGGAGTTAGGTTTACCTTTCAAAAAGGATTAAGACAATGGCAAAAGAATCAATGAAAGCGCGTGAGCGCAAACGTGAGGCATTAATTGCAAAGTACGCTGACAAGCGTAAAGCTTTGAAAGAAGCTGGAGATTACGAAGCTCTTCAGAAGTTGCCTAAAAATGCATCTCCAGTAAGACAACACAATAGATGTAAGCTTACTGGTAGACCTAAAGGTTATATGAGACAGTTCGGTATTTCCCGTGTTCTTTTTAGAGAGATGGCAAATCAAGGTTTAATCCCAGGAGTTAAAAAGGCTAGTTGGTAATTAGCTTAAATATAGCATTATGAATACAGATCCAATCGCAGATTATTTAACTAGAATTAGAAATGCAGTACGTGCTAATCATCGTGTTGTTGATGTGCCTGCTTCTAAGTTAAAAAAAGAAATTACTAAGATTTTATTTGATCAAGGTTATATTCTAAGTTATAAGTTTGAAGAGCAATCTGCTCAAGACAACATTAAAATAGCTTTGAAATATGATAGAGAAACAAAGGAATCGGTTATCAAGGATATTCAAAGGTTGAGTAAGCCAGGTTTACGTAAATATGCTGGTGCAGGTGAATTACCAAGAATTCTTAATGGATTAGGTGTTGCCATTGTTTCAACTAGTAAAGGTGTAATGACGGATAAGCAAGCGCGTACAGAGAATGTAGGTGGTGAGGTTCTTTGTTACGTATATTAAATAATTAGATATGTCTAGAATAGGAAATAATCCCGTAGCAATTCCAGCTGGTGTTACTGTAAAGGTTGACAATGGAGTTATAAATGTAGAAGGTAAGTTAGGAAAGCTTACTCAAGATTTTTCTGATATTAGTATTAAAGTTGAAGGAGATGAGGTATTAGTTACTCGTCCATCGGACTCAAAAGATCATAAAGCTAAACATGGTCTTTACCGATCATTAGTCTTTAATATGATTGCCGGTGTTTCTCAAGGTTGGTCTAAAGAGTTAGAGCTTGTAGGTGTAGGTTATAGAGCATCAAATCAAGGCCAAGTCTTGGACTTAGCGTTAGGTTTCTCTCACAATATAATATTAGATATTGCTCAAGAAGTAAAAGTAGAAACAATATCTGAGAAAGGTAAGAATCCAAGAATTAAACTATCATCTTTTGATAAACAATTGGTTGGACAGGTAGCTGCAAAAATAAGATCCTTCAGAAAACCTGAGCCTTATAAAGGAAAAGGTGTTAAATTTGTCGGTGAACAATTAAGAAGAAAAGCTGGTAAATCAGCATAATAGTTAAGAATTATGGCATTTTCAAAGTCTGAAAGAAGAAATAAGATTCGTCGCAGAATTCGTAAGAATGTTTCTGGAACAGCTGAACGTCCTCGTTTATCTGTATATAGAAGTAATAAAGAGATTTATGCTCAAGTTATTAATGATGTGGATGGTGTAACAATAGCTTCTGCTTCATCTAGAGATGTAAGCGCTACTGGAGAGAAAATCTCCGTTGCGAATGAGGTAGGTAAGGCGGTAGCCGAAAAAGCTAAAGCTGCTGGTGTTGATACTGTTTCATTTGATCGTGGAGGTTATCTTTATCATGGACGTGTGTTGTCTTTGGCTAATGGGGCTAGAGAGGCTGGTCTTAAATTTTAATTACAAACATTACAGTAATGTACCAAAAATATAAAAACGTAGAATTAGTGAAGCCTAGTGGACTCGATCTTAAAGATCGTTTGGTAGGTGTTCAACGTGTTACTAAGGTAACAAAAGGTGGACGTGCTTTTGGATTTTCAGCGATAGTCGTTGTTGGTGATGAAAGTGGAGTTGTGGGTCATGGTTTAGGTAAGTCCAAAGAGGTTTCTGAAGCTATATCTAAAGCTGTCGAAGATGCTAAAAAGAATCTGGTTAGAATACCTCTTGTTAAAGGTTCTATACCTCATGAGCAAAAAGGAAAATTCGGTGGAGCAAGAGTTTTATTGATTCCTGCTGCAACAGGTACTGGAGTAATTGCAGGTGGCGCGATTCGTGCGGTACTGGAAGCAGTTGGTGTACATGATGTTCTTTCTAAGAACCAAGGTTCGTCAAATCCTCACAATGTGGTAAAAGCGACTTTTGATGCTTTGTTACAATTACGTAATGCTCACACTGTTGCTAAGCAAAGAGGTGTCTCTTTAGATAAAGTATTTAACGGTTAATTATACGATAATGGGAAAGCTAAAAATTACAAAAGTACGTAGTGCAATTAAGAGACCGTTAAGACAAAAGCGAACGCTTGAGGCTTTAGGTTTACGTAAAATGAATCAGGTTGTAGAGCATGACGATACTCCTGTTATTCAAGGAATGATTGCAAAAGTTGAACATTTAGTCTCCGTTGAGAAGGCTTAAAAAGATAATAGATGAGTTTAAATAATCTTAAACCTGCTGCAGGTTCTGTTAAAAAGTCAGCCAAAATTATTGGTCGTGGACAAGGTTCTGGTAAAGGTGGTACAGCCACTCGTGGACACAAAGGTGCCAAATCCCGTTCTGGTTATTCAAAAAAGATTGGTTTTGAAGGTGGTCAAATGCCTTTGCAAAGACGTGTTCCTAAATTTGGTTTCACAAATATTAACCGTAAGGAATATGCCGGTGTTAATATTGATGTTATCCAAGCTTATGTTGATGAAGGTCGTTTGAGTGATGTTGTTACTATTGAGAATTTAATAGAGGAACGTTTAGTTGGTAAAAATGATTTGGTTAAGATTTTAGGGCGTGGTGAGTTGAAGGCTAAGTTAACTGTTAGCGCTCATAAATTTACTGGCTCTGCCAAAGCTGCTATTGAGAATGCAGGTGGTCAAGCATTAACAGTTTAATCTTAATCAATGAAATTTATAGAAACATTAAAAAATATTTGGAATATCGAAGAACTGAAAGATCGTATTATTATGACTTTCAGTTTACTTCTTGTTTATAGATTCGGAGCTCAAGTTGTGCTTCCTGGAATTGACTCAAGTAAGCTTGCTAGTTTCTCTGAAAATTTCGAAGGTGGTGGTATTGGATTTGTGCTGAATGCTTTCACAGGTGGTGCTTTTTCTAATGCTTCTGTTTTTGCGTTAGGTATAATGCCTTACATATCTGCTAGTATTGTAGTTCAATTAATGGGAATCGCTATTCCATATTTGCAAAAACTACAGAAGGAAGGAGCTAGTGGTCAAAAGAAAATCAATCAAATTACAAGGTGGTTGACTATTGGTATATGTCTAATTCAAGCTCCTAGTTATTTACTAAGTTTAGGTACTTTAGGAGTGCCTAGTGATGCGTACCTCATGCCTGATAACATGAACTTATTTTTGGTGAGTAGTACAATTATATTAGTTACCGGTTGTGTATTTGCAATGTGGTTAGGTGAAAAGATTACAGATAAAGGTATTGGGAATGGTATTTCTCTATTAATTATGGTAGGTATAATTGCTACTCTTCCGCAGGCCTTTGTTCAAGAGTTTGCTGCTAGAGTAACTGGTACTGGTGGTGTTATGTTGGTGTTAGTAGAATTATTAGTTTGGTTTGTGGTTATTCTTTTATGTATTATGCTTGTAATGGCTGTACGTAAGATACCAGTGCAATATGCTAGAAGAGCAGCATCTGGTGGTTATGAGAAAAATGAACAAGGGTCAAGACAATTTATTCCTTTAAAACTTAATGCGTCAGGTGTAATGCCAATAATTTTTGCTCAAGCAATCATGTTTGTGCCGGCTGCGCTTGGTCAATTGGATACTTCATGGGCTACGACTGTTCAGACTGCCTTTGGTGATATATTTGGTTTTTGGTATAATTTAGTTTTTGCACTGTTAATAATAATATTTACTTATTTTTACACCGCAATTACGGTACCTACTAATAAAATGGCTGATGATTTAAAGAGAAATGGCGGTTTTATAGCGGGAATTAGACCGGGAACAGAAACTGCTGATTATCTTGATAAAATTATGTCACAAATAACTTTGCCAGGATCTATTTTTCTTGCATTAGTTGCGATTTTTCCAGCTTTTGTTTCATTAATGGGTGTAACACAGCAATGGGCACTGTTCTATGGAGGTACTTCTCTGTTAATTATGGTAGGAGTAGCTATAGATACTATGCAGCAGATAAATTCGTATTTATTGAATCGTCATTATGATGGTTTGATTAAAACAGGTAAAAACAGAAAAGCAGTAGCGTAATGGCAAAACAGTCAGCGATAGAACAAGACGGTTCCATTATAGAGGCATTGTCGAATGCAATGTTTCGAGTAGAATTAGAAAACGGGCACGTTGTAACAGCACACATATCAGGTAAGATGCGTATGCATTACATTAAGTTGCTCCCAGGAGATAAAGTAAAATTAGAAATGAGTCCTTACGATTTAACTAAAGCAAGGATCACTTATAGGTACTAATATGAAAGTAAGAGCATCGATTAAAAAGAGAAGTGCTGATTGTAAGATTGTACGCCGTAAAGGTCGTCTTTATGTAATCAACAAAAAAAATCCAAAATTTAAACAAAGACAAGGTTAAGCTATGGCTAGAATTGCAGGGGTAGATATACCTAAAAACAAACGTGGAGAAGTTTCATTGACTTACATATACGGTATTGGTCGTAATCGAGCAAAACAAGTACTTATAGATACAGGTGTTGGACTTGATAAAAAAGTTTCTGAATGGAATGATGATGAAATTGGTAAAATACGTTCAGCTATTGGTGAGTTTACTATTGAAGGTGAGTTAAGATCTGAAACGCAGCTTAATATTAAGCGTCTGATGGATATTGGATGTTACCGCGGTATTCGTCATAGGTCTGGACTTCCTTTAAGAGGTCAAAGAACTAAAAATAACTCACGTACTCGTAAAGGAAAACGTAAGACTGTTGCTAATAAGAAAAAGGCAACTAAATAATAAGTAATTGATATGGCAAAGTCTAAAACAGTATCAAAAAAGCGTAAGGTTGTTGTTGAATCAGTAGGAGAGGTACATATCTCTTCTTCCTTTAATAACATACTAGTTTCTTTGACAAATAAAAAAGGAGAAGTTATTTCTTGGTCATCTGCTGGGAAAATGGGTTTCCGTGGTTCTAAGAAAAACACTCCATATGCTGCGCAACTAGCTGCAGAGGATGCTTCTAAAGTAGCACATGAGGCAGGTTTACGTAAGGTGAAAGCATATGTAAAGGGACCTGGTAATGGTCGTGAAAGTGCTATCCGTAGTATTCACAATTCTGGAATTGAAGTAACTGAAATTATTGATGTTACTCCATTGCCACATAATGGATGTCGTCCTCCTAAACGTCGTAGAGTATAATTAATTGTTAATAACGAGTGATTGATAGGCTGTCGAAGGATATTGACCTGAATTCACAGTACATCACTCAATAAATTTTGTAAAATGGCAAGATATAGAGGTCCTAAGGCAAAAATTGCACGTCGATTCAGAGAACCAATTTTTGGCCCTAGTAAAGCTTTGGAGAAGAAAAACTATCCTCCAGGTATGCACGGTAACGCAAGACGCCGTGGTAAAGAGTCAGAGTATGCGGTGCAGCTTAAAGAAAAGCAAAAAGCAAAGTATACTTATGGAGTGCTAGAGAAGCAATTCCGTTTAATGTTTGAAAAGGCTGTTCGTAGTACCGGTATTACTGGTGAAGTTCTTCTACAGTTATGTGAATCTCGTTTGGATAACGTTGTTTATAGAATGGGAATAGCAAAAACTCGCCGTGGAGCTCGTCAATTAGTTTCTCACAGACATATGACTGTGAATGGTGAATTGGTAAACATACCTTCTTATCAGTTGAAGCCTGGTGATGTTGTAGCAGTACGTGAAAAGTCTAAATCTTTAAGTGCTATAGATCAATCATTATCTAGTAATGAACATGTATATGACTTTATTACTTTTAATAAAGCTAGCATGTCTGGAACTTTCGTTAGTGTTCCTGAAAGATTGCAGATTCCTGAAAACATTAAGGAGCAGTTGATTGTTGAATTGTACTCTAAATAATAATTAATCCCCAAAGTAATCTTATGGCAATATTAAATTTCCAAAAGCCGGATAAAGTAATCATGATTGATTCTACTGATTTTGAAGGTAAATTCGAATTCAGACCTTTAGAGCCAGGATATGGTCTTACTGTGGGAAATGCTCTTCGTAGAGTGTTGCTTTCTTCCCTTGAAGGGTTCGCTATTACATCTATTCGTATAGAAGGAGTAGATCACGAATTTTCAACGATTGAAGGTGTGGTTGAAGATGTTACTGAAATTATTTTGAATTTTAAACAAATTCGATTCAGACGTCAGATTGATGAAGTAGATAGTGAGGTTGTAAATGTTTCTTTCTCAGGCAAGGATACGTTTACTGCTGGTGACATGCAGAAATACATTTCAGGTTTTCAAGTATTAAATCCAGAGATGGTTATTTGTAATACTGAATCTTCTGTTAGTCTTAACTTAGAGCTTACAATCGAAAAGGGTAGAGGTTATGTTCCTGCTGAAGAGAATAAGAATCCTAATGCAGCTATTGGTACAATAGCTATTGATTCTATTTTTACTCCTATTAAGAATGTAAAATATAGTATTGAAAACTATCGTGTTGAACAAAAGACTGATTATGAAAAGTTAGTTTTTGAGATTTCTACAGATGGTAGTATTCATCCTAAGCAAGCTTTAACCGAAGCTGCTAAAACCCTTATCCATCACTTCATGTTGTTTTCAGATGAGAGAATAACTTTAGAAGCTGATGAGATTGCTCAAACAGAGACTTATGATGAAGAAAGCCTTCATATGAGACAATTGCTTAAGACTAAACTTGTAGATATGGAACTTTCTGTACGTGCATTAAATTGTCTAAAAGCAGCTGAAGTTGAAACACTAGGTGATTTAGTTTCTTACAATAAGAACGATTTGATGAAATTCAGAAACTTCGGTAAGAAATCTTTAACTGAATTGGAAGAACTAGTTAATGTTAAAGGACTTAACTTCGGTATGGATTTATCAAAATATAAACTTGACCGTGACTAGTTAAAGCTAGTTAAAGAAATAAAATAAGATGAGACACGGAAAGAAATTTAATCATTTAGGTAGAAAAACAGCTCACCGCAAGGCGATGCTGGCAAATATGGCTTGTTCTCTTATAGAGCACAAACGTATCAATACTACTGTAGCAAAGGCTAAAGCTGTTAAGCAGTTTGTAGAGCCATTAATAACAAAGTCTAAAGAAGATACAACTCATAATCGTCGTTTAGTTTTTTCTAAACTTAGAAGTAAAGAAGCTGTTACTGAATTATTCAGAGACGTTTCTTCTAAGGTAGCTGACCGTCCAGGTGGGTATACACGTATCATTAAACTTGGTAATCGTTTAGGAGATAATGCTGACATGGCTATGATAGAGCTTGTAGATTTCAATGAAATTTATAGCCCTAATGAAGGTAAGAAGAAAAATACTAGACGTAGTCGTCGTAGTAAATCTTCCACTGCTGCTCCAGTTGAAACTTCAACAGACAACACAAATGAAGAAGAGTAAAATCTTTGATAAAATGTAGATAAAAGGATCAATGCTTTCGCATTGGTCCTTTTTTTTTAAATTATTTTTGAAAAATATTTTCTATTATGAGTTATTTAAATAAAAAGGATGCTGTTATTTTGTTAGCAGACGGTACGATATTTCATGGTAAGGCGATAGATGACGGTGGTACTGCTACTGGAGAAATCTGTTTCAATACAGGAATGTCTGGATATCAAGAAGTATTTACAGATCCTTCTTATACTGGTCAAATCATGGTTACTACCAATGCCCATATTGGTAATTATGGTATAACTGACGATGATGCAGAATCAAATTCTGTAAAAATTGCGGGATTAATCTGTAAAAACTTCTCTGAAGAGTTTTCTCGACCTGCTGCTCAATCAGATCTTTTTGCGTATTTGAAAAAAAAGAATCTTGTTATATTGTCTGATGTAGATACACGAGCATTAGTCCGATATATCAGAGATCATGGTGCACAAAACGCTATAATTTCTACAGATGTTGAAGATATGCAATCTTTAAAAAGAAAATTGGAAGATGTGCCTAGTATGAAAGGATTAGAGTTAGCTTCTAAGGTTTCATGTAAAGAACCTTATTTCTATGGAGACGAAAATGCAAAATATAGAATTGCTGCGCTAGATTTAGGAATTAAAAGTAATATTTTACGCAATTTGGCTTCTAGAAATACATACATAAAAGTTTTTCCTTATAATTCTTCATTTGAAGAAATGGCTTCTTTTAATCCTGATGGTTATTTTATATCCAATGGTCCTGGTGATCCAGAACCTTTAGAAGCTGCGATTAAAACTGCTAGTGAGATTATAGAGTCTAATAGTCCGTTATTTGGGATTTGCTTAGGTCATCAGGTAATAGCCTTAGCCATGGGTGTTTCCACTTATAAGATGCATAATGGCCATAGAGGTATCAATCATCCTATCAAAAATCTTATTACTGGTAAAGGTGAGATCACATCTCAAAATCACGGTTTTGCGATTAATAAATCTCAAGCCATCGCTAATGATAATATTGAAATAACCCATCTTCATTTAAATGATGATACCGTTGCAGGTATACGTTTAAAAGATAAGCCTTGCTTTTCTGTTCAATATCATCCAGAAGCAGGTCCAGGCCCTAATGACGCAACCTACCTTTTTGATCAATTTATCGATTTAATTAAAAATTCTAAAAAACATACAGCATGAGTACTATAATTGACGTACACGCAAGACAAATATTTGATTCTCGAGGGAACCCGACTGTAGAGGTTGATGTTATCACATCTAATGGAGTTATGGGAAGAGCAGCCGTTCCTTCTGGTGCCTCAACCGGAGAACATGAAGCAGTTGAGTTACGTGATGGAGGTAAGTCTTATATGGGTAAAGGAGTTGGGAAAGCAGTTAACAATGTAAATACCATTATATCTCTTGAGTTAATGGGGACTTCCGTATTTGATCAGCAGCATATTGACCAATTAATGATCGAGTTAGATGGTACGCCTAATAAAGCAAATCTTGGTGCAAATGCCATTTTAGGCGTATCGTTGGCATGTGCAAAGGCTGCTGCTGCAGAGCTTAATCAACCACTTTATAAATATATAGGAGGAATAAGTGCTTGTACATTGCCAGTTCCTATGATGAATATTATCAATGGAGGTTCACATAGTGACGCACCTATTGCTTTTCAAGAGTTTATGGTGATGCCTGTAGAGGCAGAGAGTTTTAGTCATGCTCTACAAATGGGAACTGAAATATTTCACCATTTAAAGAAAGTTCTTCATGATAGAGGCTTAAGCACTGCGGTAGGTGATGAAGGTGGATTTGCACCTACATTAGACGGTACTGAAGATGCATTAGATACTATTATTAAGGCAATCGGAAACGCTGGGTATACAGCCGGTAAAGATGTGATGATCGCTTTAGATTGTGCTGCGGCTGAATTCTTCGTTGATGGAAAATACGACTATACTAAATTCGAAGGTGAAAGTGGAGTCATAAGATCTAGTAAAGAACAAGCTCAATATCTAGCTTCACTCGCAGAAAAGTATCCTATAATTTCTATAGAGGATGGTATGGATGAAAACGATTGGGAAGGCTGGAAAATTTTGACCGACCTTGCTGGTGATAAAGTTCAATTAGTTGGTGACGATTTATTTGTCACTAATGTTGAACGCCTTTCTCGAGGTATTAAAGAAGGAATAGCAAACTCTATTCTAATTAAAGTAAATCAAATTGGTACATTAACTGAAACGATTGCTGCGGTTACAATGGCTCATAAAGCTGGTTTTACATCGGTAATGTCACATCGTAGTGGTGAAACTGAAGATAATACGATTGCAGATTTAGCAGTCGCATTGTCAACAGGGCAGATAAAGACTGGTAGTGCATCACGCTCTGACCGTATGGCAAAATACAACCAACTTCTGCGCATAGAAGAGGAGTTACAAGAAAGTGCTTATTATCCAGCTCGTGATGCTTTTCAGATATAGTTAACTTTATATATCGCTTTCGCGAAAGCAAATTTTAAAAGCCACTTATCATAAGTGGCTTTTTTTATCGACGAAATACCTAAAACTGTATCTATTTATGTATTTAATCGGTAAAATATTGTTTTTATCGTTTTTGTGTTGCATACTTGTGCCTCCCAAAAACAATTAAACATGAATAAATTAGTACTTATCCTAACATTTCTTTCTGTATCAGTGTCTTTTAGTCAAGGCGTGATATGGGAAAATTTTTCTAAAGATGGATTGCCGTCTGTTACAGATTCTCAAAGGCCTATCCAACCTTCAACTTATGCAGTTTATCATATTAATCCAGATGTTTTAGTTGAAAAATTAGATGGAGCAGTTGATAGATTTTCTGGTGGATCTTCTATTTCAGTCGATTTCCCAATAGGTGATGATCAATTTGAAACATTTAATGTTTATGATGCTGGAGCAATGGAAACGCAGCTTATGACTGATTTCCCTAATATTCACTCTTATTACGGATATTCTGACACTTCACTGAATAAAATATACTTTACCATAACACCTCAAGGATTTAGAGGTGTTATTACAGGTGAAAGTATTATATACATGGATCCGTTCTCTAAAGTAATGCCAGATGATATCATGATTTATGATCGTCGAGATTTAGTTCGTACAGACTTAAGTTTTGAATGTCATACTGATGAGTTAGCAAACAATTCTACTACACCTGAAATTAATGATTTTCAAACTAAGGCTTTTAGAGATTTAACGTTTAAAACCTATGAAATAGCTATAGCGGCAACCTCTGAGTATACTTCTTATCACGATGATGGTAATGCTGCTAATGGCGATGCTCGGGCAGATGCACTTGCGGCAATAGTTGTTACTCTAGCTCGTGTTAATAGTGTTTACGAGCAAGAAATGTCGATTAGGTTTACATTAGTTGCTAATAATGATAGATTGATATATTTCGGTGACCAAAATAATCAAGGTTTTGCAGATCCTTATGATAATTATAGTGGTTCTCAAATGCTAGGAACAAACACTAGTAATATTAATAATAGAATCGGTACTAACAATTATGATATAGGTCATGTCTTTTCTACTGGTGGTGGTGGAATTGCTGGTCAAAGTCCTTGTGCAAATACAAAAGGAGAAGGAGTTACAGGTATTGTAACACCAGAGTTTGATCCATTTGATATTGATTATGTATGTCATGAGATTGGTCATCAGTTTAGTGCAGCACATACTTTCTATAATGGTTGTTTTGGTGGTTCACCATCATCATCACCATACGAGTCAGGTAGTGCTAGTACTATTATGGGTTATGCTGGGATTTGTGCGCCTAACGTTCAAGAGAATAGTGACGCTTATTTTCACCTAATTAGTTTGTTTCAAATGCAAAATAATTCTGATGGTGATACCTGTGATGATGAAATAGATTTGAGTTTAAATGGGAATGTTACGGCACCTACAGCTGTTAATGATGGATCCAAAACAATACCGAAATCTACACCTTTTAAATTGACGGCTAGTTCTTCAACGCCACCGGATACTGGTGAGATATATACTTATAATTGGGAACAATTAGATACCGGTGCTGCCGCTAATACTGGTGCAACTCAGCCTCCAGTACCTACCAATGCATCAGGACCTATGTTTAGATCTAAGTTCGCAACAACTAGTCCTACCAGATATTTCCCTAATTTAGAAGATTTAGTTAACGGAGTGGATCCAACATGGGAAACACTTCCTAGTGTTCAAAGAGACATGAGGTTTTTCTGTACAATAAGAGATAATAATCCAAATGGTGGTCAAACTGACTATTCTGGTCTTACTGTAACTGTAGGTGCTAACGGACCTGTATTGGTTAATTCACCATCCGGTGGTGAAACATGGTTTGAAGGTGAGAGTAGAACAATTACATGGGCAGTAAATGGAACCAATACTGCTACCTATGCGACTCAAGTTAAAATATCATTGTCGTTAGATGGTGGATATACATATCCTGTAGTACTTGTTAATAGTACCGCAAATGATGGTAATCATACACTTAATTTACCTACAGGAATAAAAACGACCCAAGCTCGTGTAATGGTAGAAGCAGTCGGTAATTATTTTTTCAATATTTCAGAGAATGACTTTGAAATTAAAGAAGGTACATTTGAACTGTCAGCAGCATCATTAGATGTTTCGACTTGTCAACCATCAGATGCTAGCTTCAGTTTCGACTACAATGCTGCACCAGGATTTAGTGAAGTAGCAACATTTAGTACGTTGCAATTGCCTGCTGGACTTACAGCATCTTTCACTCCTGCATCAACATCTAGTTCTACGGCAGTGAATGTGGTTATATCTGGAACAGACCAAGTGGATGCAGATCTATATAATTTTAAAGTAGTAGCCACTGCAAATTCGGCAACTATCGAAGAGGATTTCAGTTTGAAAATATTTGATTCTAATATAGGTGAGGTTACAATTTTATCGCCTTTAAATGGAGCTGGTAATCAGGTAGCCAACCCATTACTAGAATGGCAAGACTTACCTAGTGCTTCTAGCTATTTAGTAGAAGTTTCTACAACCTCTGATTTTGCGTCAATCGTAGAAAGTTCAACTATTGTAAATGAAACTTCTTTACAGACAACACTCCTTAACCCGTCTCAGATATATTATTGGAGAATAACGCCATCAAATGGTTGCGTAACAGGATCAATAGCATCTATAGCGGCATTCCAAACAGCTCAAGACGTATGTAATGTTTATGATAATGAGTATTTTGAAAATGGCGATAATATTTGGGAGACAGATGTTAACGCAGTAAGTGCTCGTGTTAATGTTCCAGATGATATTGAAATTACTAACTTAAGTTTCTATATGCGAGCAGATCATAATGACACTGGTCATATTAAAATGCAGTTAAGTTCACCTTCTGGTCGCTTCTCAGAAGTGTATAATAGAGAATGCGCTGCAGGTAGAGACTTTGATTTGATTGTAAGCGATCAAGGTACTGCAGCATTTGCGTGTAATCCTGGATACACAGGCGCTCTAACTGGTAATTTAAGACCTGGACAGGCATTTTCAAGATTTAATGGATTAAGCGCACAAGGTGAATGGGTATTATTAGCAACTGATAGAACATCAGGTACTGGTGGGACATTTGAAGAATTTAGTGTAACAGTTTGTGGTAGACTACAATATGTGAATGACATTGATAACAATAGAAATAACTTGCTTACCACAGCATATGGAGCAAATTCTATAATTGATCAGACTTTGCTGAGAACTCAACAAACAGGAACCACTAACGCAAACATGGTATATGTTTTGACTCGTCTACCTAGACAAGGTACATTAGAATTAAGTAGCGTTGCTCTTAATTTAGGTGATACATTTACTCAAGCAGATCTTAATAATGATAGGGTTGTTTATAATCATAATTCTGTAGAGCTTGAATTAACAGATAGTTTTGACTTCACAGCTTTAGGTGATTCTAATACTTTAATGAATGCTCAGACTTTCAATATTTCTATTGAAGAGCCTACATTAATTTTTGACAATGGTTGGACTCCTTTTGCTCCTAATGCAGATACTGGTTCCTTAAATGCACAAGTTATTAATGGATTAGCTATTGTTGGTACAGATGCTCAGATTAATAATTTTGAAGTTATAGGGAATTCTAACAGTTTATTTCTTAATACTAGCTTTACTATCCTAGGTAATTTGTCTACAGATGGATACATTGGTGCTCCTGATGGTGAATTAGTTTTTTCAGGTTCTGGAGCACAATCGATTTCTGGTGATGGAATTATTGATATAGGTCAGGTAACTATGACTGGATCCAATACAATTTCAATTACTTCTATAATGAATATACACGACTTGTTCACTCCGGCGAGTACTACTATAAACACAAATGGTAATATTGTATTCCGCAGTGATATGAACGGTACTGCTCAATTAGATGATGCTAGTAATGCAACTATCAATGGTGTAGTTCAAGTGGAACGATATATACCTGCAAAAAGAGCCTTTAGATTAATTGCTTCTTCAGTGAACTCAACAAACTCAATTTATCAAAATTGGCAAGAAAACGGTTCAACTGCAGCAGGCTTAGGAACACATATAACAGGATCACTTACTGGTGCAAATGGATTTGATATGACAGCATCTGGTAACGCATCAATGTTTACTTATGATGCGATAAATTCTACATGGGTGAATCAAGCTAATACTGATGTCAGTACTTTGCAAGTAGGTACCGCATATCGATTAATGGTCAGAGGTGATAGGACAGTAGATATAACGCAAAATGCTCCTACAGCGACTAATACGACATTGAGAGCTAAAGGAAATTTACATTTAGGAGACTTTAATAGTTCACTTGCAACAAGTAATGGAGACTTTATAATGATTGCAAATCCATATCAAGCAAATGTTGACTTTAAAACTGTTCTTAACGATGTCTCGACATCAGGATTAAATGTTAATTATGCCTACTATTGGGACCCTAACTTAAATACTAGAGGTGGATATGCTACCATAGATATGAGTACAGCTAATGGTGATCCTATACCATTTGCTAGTAACGCAAATAAATATATGCAACCAGGCCAGTCTGTATTCATTCAAGCTACTGGAGCAACTAATATTACGTTTAAAGAATCTCATAAAGCAGTAAGTGAAGATTTGAATAATATTTTCAGTCAGCCACAAAATAATTCTAGCGTTATTGTAAGTCTTGTAAATCGTACTACTCAAACTATAGTTGACCAAACAGTACGACGAATAAATAGTTCTAACAATCCGCAAGTCGATCAAAATGATGCGGTTAAATTTTACAATCAAGATGAAACGCTAGCTATCGTAAATAATGGCAGTTTATTAAGTATTGATAAGAATGTGATGCCTGTGGTAGGTGATTATATAACTTTATTTACCGATCGCTATAGATCAACACAATATACAATGCAGGTGTTTATAGATGGCCTAGTAGGAGTGAAGCCTGTATTAGTGGATCACCTTACATCAAGTCGCACAGATCTTGTGCAAGGAGCTAATGCTATCGATTTTGATGTTGTGCCTGGTGATGCTGCTAGTAATGATGTAAACAGATTTGAAATTGTTTTTGAAAATGTTACACTATCTAATAATGATGTTAATCTTCAAGGTAACATGAGGATATTCCCTAATCCAGTTACTAGTGGAGAATTTACTATTCAAAGTGATTTATTAAATGGTAAAGATGTTACTGTCGTATTATATAATACTCTAGGTCAAATTATACATACTCAAGACGCAACTTTCAATAATAGCTTAACTATAAAGCCAACGTTGAAGTTAAGCAGTGGTATGTACTTAGTAAAGGTTTCAACATTAGAAGAAAATGCCACCTTACAAATCATTGTAAAATAATGTTTGAATAAGTTTTTGGGAACTATCAGACAGCTGAAACGGCGATCATTTATGATTGCCGTTTTTTTATTGATTATTTTTAAAACGCTTTCGCGAAAGCGTAACTACAAAACCAATCTGATTCCTAAATAACTATTAGATTACCGATAAATCTCGAAATCGATATATAAAAGCAAAATATTTTCTTAAATATGTTAAATATGTGGTGCCGATTAACGACAAGTTAACGGTCTATGTATTATTTTTGAAGTAGTTAAATCCAAAATATTATAATGTCAGAAAAAGCTATCTTAGAAATCGATGGGAATAAATATGAATTCCCAATTATCACTGGAACAGAAAATGAAAAAGCCATAGATATTAAGGCTTTAAGAGGTGCAACAGGTGGAGTTACCACAATTGATCCTGGATATAAAAATACAGGTAGTTGTGAAAGCGCTATCACGTTTTTAAATGGAGAAGAAGGTATTCTAAGATACCGTGGTTATTCCATTGAGGAACTAGCTGATAAAGCAGATTTTTTAGAAGTAGCTTATCTATTGATTTTTGGAGAATTGCCTACACAAGCGCAATTAGATAAATTTCATGCAGACATTAAAGCAAATTCTCATGTAGATGAAGATGTAAAGAAAATTCTAGATGGATTTCCTAAGTCTGCTCACCCGATGGGAGTACTTTCTTCACTTACAAGTGCATTGATAGCATTTAATCCATCGTCAGTAAATGTGGACAGTGAAGAGGATATGTATAAGGCAATTGTTAACATTATGGGAAAATTCCCTGTTTTAGTTGCATGGGCACTTAGAAAAAGAACAGGTCAGCCATTAGATTATGGAGATGACAACTTAGGTTATGTTGAGAACATTTTAAAAATGATGTTTAAAAAACCTAATGCTGAATATAATGTGGATGAAAGAATCGCAAGCGCATTAGATAAATTATTAATTCTTCATGCAGACCATGAGCAAAACTGTTCAACTAGTACAGTACGTATTGTAGGTTCTTCTCATGCAGGATTATTTGCTAGTTTGAGTGCTGGAATTAATGCTTTATGGGGACCACTTCATGGTGGTGCAAATCAAGCGGTATTAGAAATGCTTGAAGCGATAAAAGAAGATGGTGGTGATACTAAAAAGTACATGGCCAAAGCTAAAGATAAAAGTGACCCATTCCGTTTAATGGGATTCGGACATAGAGTATATAAGAATTTTGATCCTCGTGCAAAAATCATTAAAGTAGCAGCAGATGAGGTGCTTAACTCATTAGGAGTAGATGATCCTATTTTAGATATCGCAAAAGGTCTTGAGAAAGAAGCTCTTGAAGATTCTTACTTTGTAGATCGTAAGCTATATCCTAACGTTGACTTCTATTCTGGTATTATTTATAGAGCTATGGGAATTCCAGTTGAAATGTTCACTGTAATGTTTGCATTAGGACGTCTTCCAGGATGGATTGCACAATGGAAAGAAATGCGTGAGAATAAAGAGCCTATAGGTAGACCACGTCAGGTTTATACAGGTGAAAATCACAGACCATTTAAAGAAGTGTCTGAAAGGTAATATTTTCTAGTTATTAATATATGAACTCTCTAGCACACTGTGTTAGAGAGTTTTTTGTTATAAAATAAAGTTGATAAAGTCATTGTTGATTCCTTAAATAATAGACCCTTATATTATTAAATTCGCATTATGAATAAATTAAATCTTAGTGTAATTAATGAGACGTCTCGCTTACGTGCTGTCATTCTAGGGACAGCAGCTAGCAATGGTCCTGTTCCTGCATTAGAGGATGCTTACGATCCTAAATCACGTGAACATATCATAGCTGGAACTTATCCTGCAAATGATGATATGGTTGCCGAAATGGAAGCCGTTAATGGTGTTTTTGAGAAATATGGCGTTAAAGTATATCGACCTGAGCATATTGAAAATTGTAATCAAATTTTCACGAGAGATATAGGGTTTGTAATTGATAATACTTTTGTCAAGGCAAATATATTACCAGATCGAGAAGAAGAAATAGAAGCAATCCAATATGTCATTGATCAAATTGATTCTAAATATGTAATAAGACCACCTGAAGAGGTGCATATAGAAGGTGGTGATGTAATGTTACACGGCGATTATATTTTTGTAGGTACTTATCGAGGAGCAGATTATGCAGATTATATTATCGCTCGCACAAATGTGGAAGCTGTTGATTGGTTGAAAAAAACTTTTCCTAATAAGAAAGTAGTAAGCTTTAACCTGCGCAAGGATAATCTTGATCCTTACAATAATGCATTACACCTAGATTGCTGCTTTCAACCGGTTGGAAAAGACAAATGTATTATCCATAAAAATGGATTTTTAGAAGAGGAAGAATATCAATATCTAGTTGACTTTTTTGGTAAGGAGAACTGTTTTGAGATTACACAAGAAGAAATGTATCATATGAACTCTAATATCTTTTCGATAGCACCTGATGTGGTAATTTCAGAGAAAAATTTCATACGTTTAAATTCTTGGTTGCGTAGTCATGGCATTAGAGTAGAAGAAGTTCCCTATGCCGAAATATCTAAACAAGAAGGTTTATTAAGATGTTCTACTTTACCACTAATAAGAGATTAATGAAACAAATTACCGATACGGTTTTTATGGTAAGACCGGTACAATTTCGTTTGAACGAGCAAACAGCTGTTAATAATTATTATCAAGATCAAGAAGCGCATCAACGTATTAAAAATGAAGTTGCCAATAATCAAGCACAAGAAGAATTTGATGCTTTTACAACAGCCTTAAAAAATAAAGGGATCAATGTAATTGTCATTTCAGATGATGAAAAAAATGATACGCCTGATTCTATTTTCCCAAATAATTGGATATCAACACATCAAAATGGAGATATCGCTCTTTACCCAATGTTTGCTGAGAATAGACGTCTAGAGCGTAGACCAGAAGTGCTTGATACACTCGAGAAAGAAGGTTTTAGCATTGAAAATATTATAGATTACACAAGTGCCGAAGATGAAGGGTTCTTTTTAGAAGGTACCGGTAGTTTGCTATTAGATCGTATTAATAAAAAGGCCTATTGTAGTATCTCTCCACGTGCAGATGAAGAGTTATTCATAGAGTTTTGTGAAGATTTTGAATATACACCTGTAATCTTCACAGCTTATCAAACGGTTGAAGATGATCGATTGCCTATTTATCATACTAATGTAATGATGGCACTAGGAGAAAATTATGCAGTTATCTGTCTAGATTGTATAGATGACAAAACGGAACGCAAGAATGTTATAAAGCATTTAAAAGAAGATGGTAAGGAATTAATTGCTATAACTGAAGATCAAGTAAATTCTTTTGCTGGTAATATGATGCAAGTGCATAATCAATCTGGTAATAGAATACTCGTCATGAGTGATCAAGCATATCAGTCATTAACAGTTGAACAAATCAATAAGTTAGAAAAGCACAATGAAATTTTACACCCGACTATTAGTACAATAGAAACCTTAGGCGGTGGTTCTGTAAGATGCATGATGGCTGAAGTGTTTCTGCCAAAAAGTATAATCAAGAAATAATTTATTATAAAAAAGGGTAGAATCATTTCTACCCTTTTTTTATTTAACCTTTTGCAATACGTCTCATCATACCAGCAAATATGAAATAATGAAATGGTAGCATTGCATACCAATATAGTCGTCCCCATATACCTCGTGGTCTGAAGGTGGCTGTTTGATGTACAACATCATCTTCATCAATTTCAAATTCTAACCAGGCTTCTCCGGGAACTCTCATTTCTGCAAATAAGAGTAACCTCTTTTCTTTTTTATCGGCTACTAAAACTCTCCAGAAATCTAAAGAATCTCCCGCATAAATAGTGTTCGTATTTGTTCGGCCACGACGTAGACCTACGCCACCCATAATCTTATCTACATAACCTCTTATTTTCCATAAATATGTAGCATAATAGTATCCATTTTTACCACCTATAGACCATATACGTTCTAGTGCGCTAGCAGGATCATTTGTTTTCATTTCTTGAGCGTCTTTTAAACATCCATAACTGGGTACTTGTTTGTACTTATTGAGATTATGTTTAAAACGACCGCTTACCATAGAGTCTTTCCAACTACTAGCTACTTGATTTTGCTCAATTTTAGCAAACGCCATATCTAGTGCCTCTTCATAACTATATAATTCTATTCCTAATTTTTCTCGTAGATTATTAGGTTGTGCTACAACCTCAATCGCCATACTGTTGACTAAGTTTTGCGCCAGTTTATAAGAGGTGCTCGTCACAAAATATAACCAGTAAGAACTTAATTTAGGCGTCATCACAGGAACAGTAAAGATGTATAATTTAATTTTACGCATCTTGGCATAGCGTGTCATCATTTCTTTATAAGTAAGAACATTTTTACCACCTATATCATAACTATGGTTATAGCAATCTTCGCGGCCTAGAACACCAGTTAAATAACTCATCACATTACGTATAGCTATAGGATGAGTCTTAGTATTCACCCATTTCGGCGTAATCATTAAGGGAAGCTTTTCACATAAATCACGTATGATTTCAAATGAAGAACTTCCACTTCCCACAATGATTCCTGCTCTAAGTACAGTTACTTCAGCCGTTGATTCATAGAGAAGATCTTCAACACGCTTTCGCGAAAGCAAATGTTTACTAAGCTTTTCTTCATTAACAATACCTGATAGATAGATAACTTGCTTACAATTTGTGGTATTGATGAGTTGTACAAAATTCATGGCACTATCTGCCTCCATTGTGTCAAAACTCTCGGTGCTACTGCTCATGGAGTGTATAAGATAGTATGCAGCATCTATATTCTTAGGTAGTTCTTGATCAGATTTAAGATTTAAAAAATCAATTTCGATTATTTCTATTTGATCTTTAATTTCTTGTGGTACTGATAGTCGTGTAGCACTTCGCACCGCACAAATTACTTCATGGTCCTGTTTAAGTAATTCATATAATAACCTTATTCCTATATAACCATTTGCACCTGTGAGTAAAACTTTCATATCTTAAAGATAAGGTGCAATTGTATGGTATTGCTACATGGATTTGTTAAAAGAGAATTAGTTACTTACTGATATAAAAAAAACTTATCACTTTAAAATAGCTGCAACACTATTCTAAAGTGATAAGTTATCACCTACTCTGATCAATAAATTATTTATTCTTTCACGTCAGTACTCAACTTTTTTTCTGATAATTTAGACCTATTGTCATTACTATTTCTATCAATCAATTTGTTGTATGGATCAATACCTGCTTCCACAGGTTGAGCGTCAACGATAATGTCAAAGCTGTTAGAAATCTCAGTTACTTTTAGTTTTTTGAGATATAGTACTTTTTCAATTCCAGTATCTTCATTTGTTTCACCAAAAACTCCTACCTCAATATAGTCTGCAAGTGGTAATGACTGTAGTGCTTTAGTTTTACCTTCAGGTGTGAATGTTAGACTATCACCAGCGATATTTTTATACACAGACTTTCCTTTTTCATTAGATCGATATTTGATTACTTGAGCGTCTAACGTTACTAGAAACTTTCCATTTGGTAATTCTTGATAGGTAGCATCTTTTACCTTGTTATTGTACAAAGTAATTGTTTCAAACATGTCCGTTATAAGGTACTGTAATGAGTCTGGTGTTACTGCTTTAATATCATCGACGAATTCTGTAGCTACCGGATATGGAGCTCCTTTAAACTGATGCTTTTCCGCAAAACGTTTTATAACAGCATTAAACTTCTCGTCACCTAAATAATCACTCATAGCATAAAGAACGAGAGATCCTTTTTGATAATGAATGTATTGCTGGTTTTCATTATACATTAATGGGTTTTCCTTAATTTGTTCTACAGTTCTTCCCATTAAATAACCATCCATTGCATCTTTTAAGAATTTACGCATTTGCTCTTTACCATTGGTTTTTTCTAAAACTTTAAGTGAGCTGTACTCTGATAAGCTTTCTGAAAGTAGGGTAGCACCTTTTGCATTTGCTCCTATAACTTGGTGCGCCCACCACTGGTGTGCGAGTTCGTGAGCGGTAATACTGAATGGGTAGTCAACCGCATCCTTATCTTCATCATCTACATCTGCAATAAAGCCTATGGCCTCACTAAAAGGAATCGTATTTGGAAAAGCTTGTGCAAAACCACCACCAGTTCTTGGGAACTCAATAATACGAGCCTGTCTGTGTTGGTATGGTGTATAGTTGTCATTATAATAATCTAATCCATCTTTTAAACCATTCATCATGCGGTCTACATTATAGTCATGATCTGGATGATAATAGATCTCTAATTTCACACCATCGTGCTCATCTCTCTTAACATCATAACGGCCACTTAAGAATGCATAAAAATTGAGGATTTTAGAATCCATTTTGTAATTAAAATACTTACGTCCGCCTTCTTCCCATTCTTTAAGGAGGTAACCTGGCGCAATTGCAATTTGGTCACTAGAAGTACTTACTGTCGCTTCAAAGTCAATCCAGTCACTATTACCGCCTATATAGTTATTATCTCTTGCGCCTGGAGCATCTGGTGCAGGTAGACGATCTTTAGGAGCTAGATCATACTTCTTACGCACTTGTGTATTACGTATTTCAAACTGGTCACTATATCCTATGGATGGGAAAATACTATTATTTATAAATGTACCATTATCCACTACTGGCGAGTTATTGTCAAAGAAAGTATTCGGTTTATTCTCAGTCTCAAACTTCATGATTAAGGTGTCACCTGGTTGTAGCGCTTTTTTAAAGAGATACATACGATAATCATAATCTTCTTGATCATAAACTATTTCAGTTTCTCTGTCTAGTATTATTTCTGTAGGTCTATCAGGATAATTTACATGCAAAGTATCTATAGCAACATCTGTCTGATTAATTAAGGTATATGTCGCTCCAGCTTTAAAATCACGAGTGCTAGGGAAGATGTCCATAAATGAATTTACTGCAACTAACCGAGGTTGAGGTGCTTTTGCATATTGACTCAATTCTTTTTCATAATTAACACGCAATTCCTCTTGCTCTTTACCAGAGATCTGCTCATTATCTATGTTATTTACTTTCCACATGTATCCACCTATAGCAAAGAATCCTAGTAACGAGACCGTCATTACAGCGATGATTGATTTTGATAATCGTGCTTTTGCAAATGCGATACGTTCTTTCATAGAAGTTCCCATACCACGGCGGTAGAATAATACTGCTAGAGCAAATAATGCAATACCTAACAGAATCCAATAAACTCTATAGGTGAAATAACGAGCCAGTCCACTACCATAACCATTCATATCACTAGGGCTAGGAGAACCGGCACCTTGATTGAAGATAAATTGACCTTGCTCAACACCGATGGCGCCTAGTAATGGAGGAACACCTATGGCAAGAACTAATAGTACTATTAAACCAACCCATTTATTTTTAATTAGGGTATGGATTAATAAAGACATCATAATCCAAGGAATGAAATCCCAAATATTAATTACATAAAGGTCAAAAAGATATAGAGGTAACTCAAACTCAAAGAAACCGTTGTATGCCTGAATAATTATACCGCTTAAAATTACTATTAATAATATAGTGGCGACCATTACCACCATAGCTATAAACTTTGATAATAGCATGGTCCAATTTCTGGTAGGTGTAGCATCTACTAATTGATTAATATGAGCTGCTTTTGCACGGTCCATTATTAATCCAGTATATAAGTATATTAATAGGTATGCAAACGTACTGAAGATACCACCTGCAAATTGAAGCATTACCCAAGTTTTGGGCAAAATGTCAGTTCCGTACTGCTGACCGGTGATTAACATAGTAAGTAATGAAAATGCAAATGCAACTGAAGCTATTATTATAAAAGGCCATCCTTTAACAATATATGCGATATCAGATTTTGCTATTATCCATGCTGTTTTAAGTTGCCCAAAGAAAGATAAATCTTGTGTAGCTTGTGGCATAACAACTTTAGTTATGGTTCCAAAATTCTTTTTGGTAACACGTTGTGCTTTGGTTTTTGCTAGTGATAAACTTGTTGGGTTTTGTGAGAAATTGAAAGCAAGTAAAACACCAATAAAAACGATAAGTGATATACCTAGCCAAATTAGACGATTATATAACAATGTTCCTGTTATGGGAATTAATTGTGTGCTTTGTTCTTCAGGTGTCCAATATTTTATTTGATTATAAGTAGCACTGTCGCCAGTAGGTTCTAGTAATTCTACCCAATAAGAGTCATCCATTGTAGGCACGCTAGAAGATGCTGCAAATTGCAGAATGATCATGACTAAGACAAACATAAACCCGATATTGACATTTCTCAAAAATGCAGTAATTGCAAATACAATAGCACCATAAAAAAACACATTAGGAATAATGTAAACTAAAAACGGCTGTAGATAGTTCATGATTTTAAATGGTCCTACTAATTCTTCATTTGCACCTGGTAAGTAAAAACCTAAGGTGATTCCAATTAAACTTGCAATGATGATTAATAAGGTCATTGTCATACCAGCACTAAACTTTGCTAGTAAATAATTCCATTTAGTCAGTGGATAAGAATAAAGCACATTGTGCATGTTGTTCTTAAAGTCACGCTGTATTGTTCCTCCTATAATTGAAGGGATTAATAGATAAGTGAGAATCGCAAAAAAGCCTAGCAACCCATAAATTCCAACTGCACCATTTAATTTAATAGCACTGGTAACAGTAACGTTATCACTGTCAAAAACACCTACCGCAAGTGCAGATATTAATAACGATAATAAGAATAAAACAGCTGCATAAACGTAAAAAAGAGGTTTCTTAAACCATGTTTTTACTTCGTGTAAATATATAGTTGAGAACATGATTATGCGATTTCAGTTTCAGCAATAAACTTGTCATTACTTAAAGTTGTAAAGTATACGTCCTCTAGTGTAGGGTCAGCTTTCGCAAAAGCGTCGCCAGGAGAAACTTCTCCATAAACACGTACATTAAGTTTATTATCTTCATTATAGTTAGAAGAAATTACATTGAAATCTTGTTGCATTTGTTCGATTCCATCGCGTTCTACAGTAGTAGTCCATATTTTACCAGCGAGTGCAGCAGTCATTTGTTTAGGAGTTGCTTGTGCTAGTATTTTACCACCATTAAGAATTGCCATATCAGTACAAAGTTCTTTTACATCATCAACGATGTGTGTAGAGAATATAACGATATGATTAGTTCCTATCTCACGCAGCACATTTAAAAATCGGTGACGTTCAGCTGGATCAAGACCTGCTGTAGGCTCATCAACAATAATTAATTTAGGATCGTTTAATAGTAGTTGTGCGATACCGAAACGTTGTTTCATACCACCAGAATAACCTGCTACATGTTTATTGCGTACGTCACTTAAATTAGTTACTTCAAGTGCTTTGTCAACGATAGCGTTACGTTCTGCCTTGCTGGTGATACCTTTAAGACTTGCAAAATAATGAAGTAAATCATGAGCGCTCATTTTAGGATATACACCAAATTCTTGAGGTAAATAACCTAATGTTTTTCTAAATTCTATCTTATTATTTAAGATATCTAATCCATCTAAATGTATGCTTCCAGAATCTGGTGATTGAAGTGTTGCAATGGTTCGCATCATAGATGATTTACCAGCACCGTTAGGTCCTAATAAACCAAACATTCCTGCGTTTATATTAATCGTAACATCATCTAATGCTTTTACACCATTAGAATAAGTTTTAGAAACATTTTTAAGGCTTAATATCATAATAAACAGTTCTTAAAATAATTGATTTGATGTGTTAGTACATCAATTTTAAGAAATGTTACAATTCTGCAGGTAGAATTAATCTAGTTCATAAATCTCTAAAGCCGTATTAGCTTCATAATTAAAATTAAATAACGCGAGATTTTCCCAGCTACTGCCATTGATATTAGATGAACTGTTACTATGATGTGCAACCCAATCTGGTGCCCAGTAGCAATAACCTAAACCCTTATCGTTAGGCAAATTCTTCAACATATTATGAATGCGCAACATGAAAGTACGTTGTCCAGCAGGTGTTGCAGGATATGTGGAAATAAGTTGATTTTGTAGCCCTACAATATTATTAGTATTATCATCCCAGTTCAATGTAAACGGATAAGCCGTTTCAACGATCATTATTTTTTGTGAAATATCAGAAGAAAGTGTTATAAGTTGATTTTCAATAAAATCGATATCATTATTATGCCACCATGGATAGTAGCTTAAACCTGCAATGTCAAAATTCACATTGCGAGATATTAATTGCTCGTAAAAATAATCTGCGCCTTCTATGCCAGCATGATGAATCATGATTTGAGATTCTGGAGAGGCTAGTAATACTCCTTCAATAGCGGCTTTAGTGAGTTGAATATAGTTATCCCAATTTTCACCACTAGAAGAATATATTTGGCCCAATGGCCATAACATCCCATTATTAGTTTCATTACCTATTTGTACTATCGCTGGTGGAGTGTTTTGAAGAACTAGCTCTTGTAACACATTTTGCGAATAATTTTTAATGCTTTCGGTCATGGAGGTAATGTTCTGTGTTGCCCATACGCTAGGTGTATCTTGTGATCCTGGATCTGCCCATGTGTCTGAGTAATGAAAGTCTAGTAAAAAATCCATGCCTTGCGCTTTAGCTTTTAAGGCTTGATCTTTTACAAAGTTGAGGTTATAGAGACCGCTTGTATAATTAATCCATAAACGTATGCGTACTATGTTAGCACCTCGACTTTTTAAATAAGCATAATTATTAATGATATTTTGATTATTCTCGTCTTTAAAAACCACTCCGTTAGACTCTATTTCAGGTAAAAAAGAAAGATCCATTCCTTTATAAAAGTCGAAGGATTCTTGGTTTGGTTGACTGTCATTATCATTAGTATTGCAAGAGATTACTAAGAGTATAATCAGAATAAGATAAAAGCATTTTTTCATAAGTGAAATATAAGGTTTACAAATCATCCACATATGTAAAACCAGCACCACCTTTTAGCTGACTTACTTTTTTGAAAAAATCATGAATAGGTTTGCGGTTTGCCTTTACCTTAATAAAATAATTATCTCTGTAAATACTGTATTCTTTAGCGCGACCTTTGTAAATATTAAGCTTATAATAAGGAATAGGTAGTGCATAGGTTTGCAATCTAGAACGAAACCTGACGATGATTCCTTTTTCTCTTAGTTCGATATTGCACACATTAAGACTATTATCAACGACTAGCAAGTTATGTATCTGTATGCTAGATGAGGCAATGTGTAGTTTTGGCGAACCGCTGCCGTTTAGTTTCCACCTTTGGCGCAAGCTTAAAACTTTGCCTACATCTTTTTCAATAAGGCGTCGTGTTTCTGGGTCGTTATAAGATACATTATACAGCATATTTCTAATAGTCTCAAAAGTTCCGTAAGCCTTTCATAATCCTTATCTTTGCAGGCTTAAATTTGTAACCATGACGCTTAACAATCAACTGGAAACTGCTGTAAAAAATACTGTTGAACAATTATTTTCTGTTAGATTAGAAAATGTAGAGATCACGCTTACGCGAAAAGATCAAAACGGAGACCTTACGGTAATGGTATTTCCTATGTTAAGACATATCAAAGGTAATCCAGCTGTTATAGGTGAACAAATAGGTGCAGAGCTAGCAAAAACAGATTTGATTACATCTTACGAAGTGATTAAAGGGTTTTTAAATATCACCGTAGCTCATGAAGTTTATCTTAAGGATTTTAATGATATCTTATCTCAATCTGATTATGGTAAATCACCAGTAGATAAAACAAAGTCAGGTGTGATGGTTGAGTACAGTTCACCTAACACTAATAAGCCACTGCATTTAGGACACGTGCGTAATAATTTATTAGGTTATTCTGTAGCTCAAATAGTAGAGGCTACAGGACGTAAAGTGAATAAAACTCAAATCATCAACGATCGCGGTATTCACATTTGTAAATCTATGCTGGCTTGGGAACAATACGGTAATGGTGAAACACCAGAATCAACAGGATTAAAAGGAGATAAACTGGTCGGGAATTATTATGTAAAATTTGATCAAGAGTATAAAAAAGAAATCGCTGATTTAATTGCTGCCGGCAAAACAGAAGAAGAAGCAAAAAAAGAAGCACCATCATTAATTGCAGCTCAAGAAATGTTACGTAAATGGGAGCAAGGTGATGAAGCTGTAGTTGCTTTATGGAAGAAAATGAACGGTTGGGTATATGATGGTTTTGAAACTACTTATAAAAACCTAGGTGTTAATTTTGATAGTTTATATTATGAGAGTAACACCTATTTATTGGGTAAGGATGTCGTTCAAATAGGTCTAGATAAAGGAGTATTTGAAAAAGATCCAGATGGTTCTGTATGGATTGATTTGACTGATGAAGGATTGGATCGTAAAATCGTGTTGCGTTCTGATGGTACAGCAGTTTATATGACTCAAGATATAGGAACAGCTATACAACGTGTAAAAGATCATGATATAAATTCCATGGTTTATACAGTAGGTAACGAGCAAGATTATCACTTTAAAGTATTGTTTTTAATTCTTAAGAAGTTGGGATACGATTGGGCAGAGAATCTATACCATTTAAGTTACGGAATGGTAGAGTTGCCGTCTGGTAAAATGAAATCACGTGAAGGAACTGTAGTAGATGCAGACGAGCTCATGGAAGAAATGACAGATACTGCTAGAGAGATTGCACAAGAACAAGGCAAGCTAGAAGGAATGAGTGATGCCGATAAGGGAGATCTTTATAAAATGATTGGACTAGGAGCATTAAAGTATTTCATGCTTAAAGTTGATCCTAAGAAAAGCATGATGTTTGATCCTAAGGAATCTGTAGATTTTCAAGGAAACACCGGACCTTTTATTCAATACACACATGCGCGTATTAAGTCTATATTAAAGAAATCTGGATTTGAACAGGGCGATTTAAAAGTAGCAACAGACTTAGCGTTAACAGATAAAGATGCTGCTGTCATTAAGTTATTACAACAATATCCAGAAACTATTGAAGCTGCAGCCAGAAATTATAGTCCTGCGCTAGTAGCAAATTATGTATACGAATTGGTTAAAGAATTTAATTCATTCTATCAGAACGTTCCTAAAATAGTGGAGGAATCAAATACAAATATGAAGCAATTCCGTTTAGCATTATGTTTTAAAACTGCTGCTGTAATTAAGTCTGCATGTGGATTGTTAGGAATAGAAGTTCCTGAGCAGATGTAGATGTAGTCTTTCCAGTTTGTGAAATGTGAGTTTTTAAATCTCAAAACTCGAATTTGAAAATAAAATTAAACGTATTTAACCTGTCATTCTGAACTCGTTTCAGAATCTGCCCACGATAGAAACGAAAGACAGTAGATACTATTATCCAACGTCTTAGTTCAACCAGACGCTGAAATAAATTCAGGTGACGGATTTCAAAAAGAGACTTCCCGAAGAGGACTAAAAAACTCAGGACTTACTTCAATGCATCCATTTTCTTGCCAATCTCTTCAGCTTTGGCAAAAGCAGCATCTGCAGCAGAGCGGTCTGACTTAGAAAGTCTGTGGAAATCTCCCATGAGTTTTTGATACTCTTCTTGTAATTTCTCTAACTCACTTTTCTTTTTAAATAATCCGAACATAATGATGGTTTTTAAAGAAGTCGGGAAATTATAAGTTCATTACTCTTTGAAAGATCCTATATGCCACAATATATTGCTAGGATCGTGTAAAAAGAACTCTTTTCCCCATTCGTGTTCTACAATGTCATTAAGTTTAACCGCTGGGAATTGTTTCTTTAAATCTAGAGATTTCAAGTAAGTTAAAAAGCCTTCGGGATCATTAACCTCAAGAAACAGCATTGTGTTGTCTATCCAATCTTTAACTTGAGAGTCTTGAAGATAGAAACTGCAATTTCCTAGTTGACAAACACTCATGTTAGTCGCTACGGAAGTCACGTGAAATCCTATCGCTTTATAAAAAGCAATAGATTCTGCATAATCATTGCAGCCTATAAAGGGTCGTATCGACTTAGTTGCCAGATCTTGTTGCATAGAATGTTTAAAAATATATGTTTTAGATGAACAAAAGTGATCAATATCATTCATCAAGATTATAAATTTAAATACTTTAGCGGCTTAATTGATAAAAATTACTTAAGTGACTTACGATCAGGAATATAAGAATTGGAGAAGACTTTCTAAAGAGACAATCGATCAACAGATTGTGAATGCATTATCTCAAAATATCAATTATTATGATAGTTTAAAAATGGGTGTTCCAGCATCACATCTAGATAAGCAAGAATTTGCACCAGATTCTCAAGTGCTCGATGGTTCTACATTTCTAAAAACTCTTATTAATAATCCTAATCATATAGGTGTTCATACAGATACAGATTTATCAGAGCCTTATTTTTCAGGAACGCAGAGATTAGAGGCTGAGGTCATAAAAATAATTGCCGAGGATATATTAAAGGCTAATCCAGATTCTATTGACGGTTATGTCTCTTCTGGTGGAACAGAAGGTAATATTCAAGCTATTTGGGTTTATCGCAACTTGTTTAATGAGACGTTTGATCTAAATAAAGATTATAGTTCTATAGCCATATTATGTAGTGAAGATGCTCATTATAGTATGGATAAGGCAAGTAATTTATTGAATATAAAGCTGTCCAAAGTCGAAGTTCATTCAGAAACTAGAGCTATCGATTTAGTAGATTTAAAAAATCAGTTGGATGCATTACAATCTCAAGGAGTTAACAAGTTAATATTGGTTTGTAATATGATGACAACCATGTTTGGTTCAGTAGATTCTTTAGATGACTATATGAATGTTATCAATCAATATACGGATATGACTGTCAAAGTGCATGTTGATGGAGCTTACGGAGGCTTTTTCCTACCTTTTACGACTCCAGAGCAACCATTGACCTTCGATGATAAGCGCATAGACTCCTTTACACTTGATGCACACAAAATGTTACAAGCTCCTTATGGTACAGGAATTTTTGTAATTAGAAAAGGGCTGCTTAAATATAGTCTGACAGACAGCGCACAATATGTAGCTGGTATGGATTGTACATTAGTCGGTAGTCGTAGTGGTGCAAATGCTATAAGTATCTATAAAATCTTAATGAATTACGGTCCGTATGACTGGGCAGAACGTATGCTAGCTCTTGCTGCAAGAACCACAAGATTAAAAAATCATCTACTTGATCTAAACGTGAAACTTATACATTTTGAAAATAGTAATATTATTACTATTCATCGTGATTTTATAACACCATTGATTGCTGTAAAATATGGACTAGTACCAGATAATCATAATCATCCAGAATGGTTTAAAATCGTAGTAATGGATCATGTAAAAGGTGATAAAATCACCCAGTTTTTAAATGATTTTAAATCTCAAAAATTTGAATAGGACATTTATAAAATAACGATATTATTCCGTAGGTTTTCTATCAAATTTCCATGCGATAAAACGGCTCTTTTTATTTCCACTATTCATGGGAACTATTTTATAAGTCGCTTTTAATTTAGTAAGTTGTTTTTCAAGTTTAGGTAAGTTCTCTTTACGTGAAATTAAACTAGTAAACCAGCCTACTTGCGATTGATAAGCAACACTTTCTTTTATAAGTCTTTTTACAAATAATGCTTCACCACCATTACACCATAGCTCATGTGACTTACCAGCAAAATTGCGTTCGCTAACACTATTTCCTAGATTTTTATTCTTACGCAGGTTTGCTTTTATAGCTTCATCTTCACTATTGTAAAATGGTGGATTACACATAGTGAAATCATAAAGCTCTTGAGGTTTAATAATATTTTTTAATATCGAACCACGGTCTTCTTGAAATCTCAATTTGATATTAGAGATTTTACGGGATTTAGGCATGGTAATTTTTTCTTGCAATGACTTTGCAAAATCATAACTGTCACGATCTACCTCACTACCTATCATTTTCCAATTATAAATAGCAGTTCCTAGAATAGGGTAAATCATATTTGCACCAGTCCCTATATCTAGGCCAGTAATATTTTTTTCTCCTACTAAATCTGCTAGATGCAATATATAATCCACACGGCTAGGTATAGGAGGACTCAAATAGTCTGTAGGTAATTCCCAGTGATTAACACCGTAATGTTCTTTAAGCAGCGCACTATTTAGGGCAAGTACAGATGATGGATTAGTAAAGTCTATACTTATCATTCCATCTTCTTTTGTTATGAAGTGAAACTTTAAATCTGGATACGTTTGAGACAGTAAGTCTAAATCATAACCATGTTTGTGTAAATTATTATCATGCATGGCTGCAAAGATACGGTAGTAATTGAACTTAAATCGCAGTATATGATCTTTGCAATACACTTCCAATATTAATAGAGTTGTAGAAAAGATTTGGTCGATAAATGACGTTTAGCTTTTTAATAAGTGAATAGCTTCTCTATCAATTACCCCAAAAACCAATGATTTAACAACGTCGTACCTTAATCAATTCAACTACCTTTGCAAAAATCATTTTCATGAAGAATTTTGAGGAACTAAATCTAGGTACGCCATTGCGCAATGGCCTTAATGATTTAGGGTTTACCACAATGACACCTATACAAGAGCAAGCTTTTCCGGTAATTTTATCGGGTAGAGATATGATAGGTATCGCACAAACAGGTACAGGTAAAACATTAGGATATATGTTGCCTTTACTTCATGAATTGAAATATGCCGAAACTCTTGATCCTAGAATTCTTGTTTTAGTACCTACAAGGGAACTTGTAGTACAAGTAGTAGAGCAAATAGAAGCTTATGCAGCTTACATCAATATTAGAGTATTAGGCGTGTATGGCGGTACTAATATAAATACACAAAAGAAAGCTGTAACTGATGGAGTCGACATCATAGTTGCCACTCCAGGACGTTTATATGATTTAATCGTTGCACAAACAGTACGACTAAAATATTGTAAGAAAATTGTAATAGATGAGGTTGACGTAATGCTCGACCTAGGATTTAGATTTCAGTTGACAAATATTTTTGATCATTTACCTAAAAAGCGCCAGAATATAATGTTCAGTGCGACTATGACTGATCAAATTGAAGACTTTATAAAATCATACTTTTTTAATCCTGAGAAAGTTTCTGTAGCTGTAAGTGGTACGCGGTTGGAGAATATTGAACAAACTTGTTATCCAGTAGAAAATTTTTATACTAAGGCTAACCTGTTAATGGACTTACTTACAGATGTAGAAGAATTTAAAAAAGTACTCGTCTTTGTAGGGAATAAGAAAAGCGCAGATCGTTTACAAGATTATATGTTAGAACGATATGGTGATGAAATTGCAGTTATACACTCCAATAAAACGCAAAATTATAGATTGCGTTCTATAGAATTATTTGATACAGGTGAACGAAGAATATTGATTGCGACAGATGTTATGGCTCGTGGATTAGATTTAGAAAAAATATCCCATGTTATTAATATTGATGTTCCTTCTTTTCCTGAAAACTACATGCATCGTATAGGTCGTAGTGGTCGTGCCGAGGAAAAAGGAAAAACTATTTTATTCTACACTGAAAAAGAAAAAGAAGATAAAATAGCTATTGAAGCTTTAATGGATTATAAAATACCAGAAATTCCTTTTCCAGAAGAAGTTGAGGTATCTAATCAAAAAACTCCTGAAGAAAAACCTGTGGTGCGTGAATTATTCAATCCGCATAAGGTAATAGAAGAAGAACGTGGTGCCTCCTTTCATGAGAAGAGTGAAAAGAATAAAAAAGTTAATCTAGGAGGTAGTTATCGTAGAGAAATTGCAAAAAAATATAAGAAACCTAAAACACGCGGTGATAAAAATGCAAATCGTCGCAGGAAAAAATAATGTAAATAAAGCCCATTGATTCTGTTAGCTCAATGGGCTTTTTAAGTTTTATAGCTAGTTAATTATAGTAGTAGTTTCTGTCTTCATTGTCATCTTCATTTCTTGAGGCATCATTTCAGATTTTTCGATAATAATATCTCCTTCTAATTCCTGACGTAATGATGCTGTTGTAATCCATCCTGTTTTTTTATCAATTGTATAAGTCCCAGAACTTGGGCCAGAAAGAGTATATGTAGCTTTCATGCCATTAAGACTTGTACTTGCGTCATCTGGAGTTTTTAAAATAGCATTGGAACTGATAATGTAAGATTCTTCATTTACTTCTTTTAATTGAAAACTACTAGTTGCCTCAAATGCAGCTATAGAATTAACCGTAATCGTTTGATTCCATGAATCACCTATAGCTACTTTATCTTTAGGTAAAATAGTAGTTAGTTGTTCATAATTAGAAGTTTGTTTTTCAATACTCATTTCTTTTTTTAAAGCGGCCTCAACTTGTAATAATTGCATTTGTGGCATTTCTACATCATCTGTTAATCCTTCTATTTGTGCACTATTGTCAAAACTTAAAATCTCACCATGTTTATTCATAGTCATTTTAATAGGTTCCTTAATCATATTTTTAAAAATAGTGTTCATTGCATTCGATTCAGGACCATCGGAAGATATTATTTCTGTTCCCATAGGAGATTTCGTTTCAGTAGACATTTTTTTTACTACGATGTCTAAATAGTAGATTTCGTCTTTGAAATCTGTCACGACATAATCTGATTCAGTTGTAATTATAGTTGTAATGTCTTGTGGCATACCATTAATTACTTGATGTTGCTCACTAGTGACAACTTGATTTTGTGGATATGATTTACCTTTTTCAAGGTTGTAAACAATTTCATATTGTGCTGTTGCACAATAGCCTGATAGTAAGGCAATAAAGTATAAAAAGTTTTTCATGTAAAAGTTATTTTGTTATGCAAGATAGTTTAGTGTAAGAAAAGAATCAGTCTTTTAACGATTAACTAACTATAATCTAACCTTAAGTCAGTACAGAGTAAATAATTATTATATTTTTGCGCTAAAATTTCCCTACTTGAAAAAGCATCTGATTTTAAGCCTGTTATGTTTGTTTATTTTCGCTTTCGCGAAAGCGCAATCTGTAAATTCTTCTTATTTGTGTCTTGCAAATGGTGATATTGTCCTAGCTGATTTAGGAAGTTGTACATCTACAACAGTTGCAAGTCATACTTCTTCATTTTTTGATATAGCACAAGGTGATACGGATGATACCCTTTATGGAATACGAAATGATGAACTATTTTTGATTAACGTGTCTAATGGATCTGTAACATCCTTAGGTACTTTAAATATTGTTGGGTTTACTGGAAATTTTAGAGTGGATTCGCTAGTTAAAGAAGGACCTGGAACCTTATTAGGTGTTCATACTAACTCGCCTGGTGGACTATTTAGGTTTGATATAGCTAGTATGACGGCTACTTTTATAGGAGATACGGGTTTTCCTAGTGCAGGAGACTTAACTTATTTTAATGGTAATCTGTACTTAAGTGCAGACGGTAATGATCTTGTTCTTATCGATGTGGCAAATCCAAGTAACTCTAGTCTAGTAGGAACCATTCCTAGTGTGTCTGGTTTTAATAATGTTTTTGGGGTAGTTACAATCATAAGTGCAAATCCATGTGCCATTAATCCAACTTTTGAATTAGTAGCCACTGGCGGTAATGATACACGTTTTGTTGATATTAACACAGCACAAACTACTGCAAATTGCCCTAATTTAGTGAGTTCAGATATATTTGGTGCTGCTGAGGTCGCTTCTGATGTTATTTGTTCTATTAGTTTAGAAATAGAAGATTCAAACGGAAACGCCGCTCCAGAATATTGTCAAAATGCTAATACAATTCTAAGTACCACAGCAGATCCTTTAACGCCATTAGGCGTATATTCTTATGAATGGAGCATACAAGGTCAAGCAGGTGTAGTAGGTACTAGTGCTACTTTACCTATTAATATTAATTCGACTACAATATATGAATGTACTATTACAGATTCTGGGCGTGTCGCTCCAGATAATATAGCGACTTCTAGTATTACAGTCACTGTAAATCCTCAACCATCGTGGAATCCTATTGCAAATGTTATTGCGCATAGTAATTATACATTACCTGCAATAACTGGGACTAATATTCCTGCAAATACTGGTTTTTATGATAATGCAGCCCATACAGGAACGCCATGGGATACTGGAGATGTAATAGATCCTGCTTTATTTATGACTAATCCAGCAACGATATATGTCTACGGTATAGACTCAAATGGATGTGAACTTATAGAGCAGTTTGATATTGAGTTTGTAGATGTGCAAGTGACAATTAGTCCAGGTGGAATTCAAGATGTATGTGCTGGTGAAATGGTCACATTAACTGCAACACCAGTTCCTGCCACGGCTTTTGGTAATTATACCTTTAATTGGGCCGATACCCAAGGATCAAGTTACCCTAATACAGCGTCCATTACAGTAACTGTAAATGCTGCGACTACGGTTTCAGTTACCGTCAATGATTCTGGTGTTGAGAATGGTACGGATATGGGGTTTGATATGACAGACTTTAATGTGTTGCCGGTCATTGATATTGATGATTTAATGGATCAAAATGTAACGGGTAGTTTCACTTTTCCTGCGATTACGGGAACTGGATTAACCGGTGGAGAGGCATATTATACACAACCTAATGGAAACGGTACGATGTATAATCCTGGTGATATAGTTACATCTGCAGATTTTGCAGTATTACCTATAGCTTTATATATTTATGATGATAACGGAAGTTGTAGTGATGAGGAAAGTTTTATTTTAGGTATCATGGATCCGCCTATGTTAGGTTTAGTACTTAACTCTACTAGTAATAATTTTTGTTCTGGTGAATCAACAACTTTAACCGCTATTGTGAGTCCGACCACTCCTCAAGGAACATACAGTTATGAATGGCAAGAGCAAGGAACGACTACGATTTTATCTAATGCTATGACTTTAACAGCCACGCCACTTGTCACTACTATATACGAATGTACTGTTACAGATAGTGGTTTAAGTACTAATAACTCTATAACAGAAACAATTACAATTAATGTTATTCCTAACCCAGAATTAAATCCTATAGGAGCTCAAACAGCAACAGGTACTTATGTTTTACCTAGTATAGGTGGAAATAACTTAAGCGGTAATCAACAATTTTTCACTCAAAGTAATGGACTAGGTATTTCATATAATACTGGTGATGTAATTGACATAACTGACTTTACAACTTATCCTGTTACATTATATGTCTATGATGTGAATACATCAGGCTGTGATGATGAAGTGAGTTTTGAATTGACGATTAACCCGACAATTATCATACCTGAGCCAGAAGAACCTATGTTTATTATACCAGATTACATGACACCAAATAATGACGGTTATCACGATTTTTGGAGAATAGATATCAATAGTGCAGATGTTAATGTAACAGGTATTTATATTTTTGATCGTTATGGAAAACTATTAAAGCAACTCTCGCCGGATGGAATAGGTTGGGATGCTACCTATAATGGTAACCCTTTACCATCGAGTACTTACTGGTACTTATTACAATATGATGTCGATAATGTCTCAAAAGAGCAAACTGGTTTTTTTGCGGTAAAAAGGTAATCTTAATAACTTTGGCTTAGTTATTGGAATTTGAAATTTATATAAACAATAGGGAACATTTTAATTATCTTGTGCCCGTTAAAATACAATCATGAAAAAATTATTATTACTAGTAGCTTTAGTAGCTTCATCTTTCACATTTGCACAAACAGGATATGTTGATGCAGAATTCTTAATGTCTAAAATGCCAGAAGTTAGTGCTGCAGAAACTCAATTGAAAAATTACACCAGTAATCTTCAAGCAGATATCACTAAGGCAGAAAATAATGCTAATGCTAGATTTCAAGCTTTACAACAAGAGGCTCAGTCTGAAGGTGTAACAGAAGAAAGAAGACAAGAGATTATTAAAATGGCTCAACAATTAGAAGGTTCATTAAATACTGAAAAGCAAGGAGCCGAATTAAAATTAGCCACAAAGCGTAATGAATTAATGCAGCCAATTTATGATAAATTAAATGCTGCGATTGAAAAAGTTGCTAAGGCAAAAGGATTTAAGCTGATTGTGTCGGTAGGGTCTGTTTTATTTGCTGAAGAATCTGCAAATATTACTGAAGCTGTAAAAGCTGAAATGGGATTATAGTCACCATATTTTATAATTTAAAAGCCGCTCTTTCTGAGCGGCTTTTTTTATGACTGGTTGTAAGTGTTCACCATAAAAAACTCGTCACAATACATTAGTTATATTCAAATCTGTATATTTACCTAGCCATCTTAAAAGGTAACTTTTTAGTTTTTAAATTTTAGATACAATGATCGATTATTCATATAAAATAGCTACTCATGTAAGGGCAATGTGGTAATAATATAAGTTCTCTATACCCAAATTATTATTACATTATTTACAATTAAAAATTATTATGTCTAAAGAAATAAAAAACTTAACAAACCTAGCAAATACAGAGTATTCTCTTAAAAAACTTTTCAGTGAAGCCGAGGATTTTCTTCCATTATTAGGTACGGACTACGTAGAGTTATATGTAGGAAATGCAAAGCAAGCAGCGCATTATTATAAAAGTGCATTTGGATTCCAATCATTTGCATATGCAGGATTAGAAACAGGCCTTACAGATCGCGTTTCATATGTATTAACTCAAGGTAAAATTAAACTGGTTTTAACCTCACCTCTACAAAAAGGTGGTGAGCTCAACGAGCATATCAATGTTCACGGCGATGGTGTAAAAGTAGTAGCCTTATGGGTGGACGATGCTAGAAGTGCTTTTGAAGAAACGACTAAACGCGGTGCAAAACCTTATTTAGAACCTACGGTAGAAAAAGATGAGTTCGGTGAAGTCGTTCGATCTGGTATATACACGTATGGAGAAACGGTCCACATATTTGTAGAACGTAAAAATTATAACGGTGTCTTTTTACCAGGATTTGAAAAATGGGAATCTCATTACAATCCAGAGCCTGTAGGTCTAAAATTCATAGACCACATGGTAGGAAATGTAGGTTGGGATGAAATGAATAAATGGTGTAAGTTCTATGGTGAAGTCATGGGGTTTGCTCAAATCATTTCTTTTGCAGACGATGATATCGCTACAGAGTATACTGCTCTTATGAGTAAGGTGATGAGCAATGGGAATGGTCGTGTTAAATTCCCTATCAATGAACCGGCTGAAGGAAAAAAGAAATCTCAAATAGAAGAATATTTAGATTTCTATAATGGTCCTGGTGTTCAGCATATTGCTGTAGCAACTGATGATATAGTTGCGACAGTAAGTGCCATGAGAGAACGTGGTGTTGAGTTTCTATATGTTCCTGATACTTATTATGATGATATTTTAGAACGAGTAGGTGAGATTGATGAAGATATCGAGCTGCTCAAAAAACACGGTATTCTTATCGATAGAGATGATGAAGGTTACCTGTTACAGTTATTTACTAATAACGTATTAGATAGACCTACCATGTTTATTGAAGTAATCCAGCGTAAAGGTGCCCAATCCTTTGGAGTAGGTAATTTTAAAGCTTTATTTGAGGCTATAGAAAGACAACAGGCGAGAAGAGGTACTTTATAAATATTATTTAAATCAAATAAAAAAGCCCGAAATCATTATTGATTTCGGGCTTTTTAAATTAAAATGATATTAGCTTATCAGCATTATTGTAGCCATAATAATCATTATTGCATTTTCAATAAATGTAGCCTCAGTCATCGGTAATTTTAAAGCCGTTCCTAAACATGCACATTGAATGGACTTCTTATCTAGTAAGGTTTTAGTTACGCCACCAGTTGTAATGCTTAAGACTACTAAGGTGATAAGTAACGCAAGGTCAACTTGAAATCTTATTAGAAACATTAAACCTAGCGCTGTTTCTATAAATGGGTATGCCCAAGCATATCCAGGAATTAATTTGGCTAGTGGATCGTACATTTTAAAACTGTCTGGAAAACCTTTTAAGTCCAGTATTTTAAAAAAACTAAAGACAATAAAGAATAATCCCATAAAATCGAGCATCGCTTCATTCCAGTTCTCTCTGCTATAGTTCAATAAAAGTGTAGCAATTGTGATATACCCTAGAATTAAAAATAGAGGCTTCAGTTGCTGCAACTTTGATTGTTTTGGTTCCGCTTTCGCGAAAGCGGAATTCTCAAATACATTTTTTTCCTCTATCAGACTTATATGATACTTAGGACTAAGTGCATGCTGGAATGTGTCTAAACTTATATGAGAGGCCATGTTTATCACAGCCTGCTCATTTTCTAGTGTAACAGTTGCATGATCCACATCATCAATGTTATTTAATTTATTCTCAACATCAGCACGACAACCATTACACGTCATGCCTTCTATGTGGTAAATATGTTTCATCATTTTTTAGGTAAATAGAGTGATAAATTAGAACCTTTTAATCCATCTACGTGACCAGCGATAACGGTTGGACTTATAGTTCTAAAGTGCATGTGTAAAAAAGTTGTGTGATGAGTAAATACAGCTTTGTGCTTTTTTGAATAAAAACCTATAATTTCTACTTCTTGGTTTTCAATCGTACCATAAGCACCTGATTCTTTATGTTTTTTATGATTGTGTACTAGGTCGCCATCTATCCAATTAATCACATGCCAGTCTAATAAATCAACAGTACCTTTTAAAAGAAAAGGAAATGGTTTTTCTGTATCCATGGCATTCTTTATAGCGTGTATTTCTAATTGCTGCTCTAATTGATTGTTATCAAAGAATCCATCAAGATCAATTGCTGTATTCCAGTTTTCAACTTGCGCATAAACTAATAAGGCTGCCTGATGATTAAAATGAGATTCTATAGTGACACGGTTGTCATCAGATTGTGTACTTACATAAGACTTACTATCGAATACTTGAATTTCACCTTTTAAATTTTCTAAAGCACCTAGGGCATAGAGATGAGGTAAATCTTGAATAGAATCTAGAGACGCTGTCGCATCTAGTCTTCCAGACATAATGTTCATTAAAGCACCAGTATTCTTTACTTTATAATCTGTTTGCTTCTTATGTTCACAACTACATAGTATTAAAAACAATGTTACAGAAAAGAAAAAAAGCTTATTCATGGTCAATGTCTTTTAGTATGTATTTTATCAATTGACCTTTACGATAGTTTGTTATATACATAACTTTACCTTGCACAAATATATCTGTAGGTTTATCAATTTCAGTATCAATTATTTGTTTGAGTTTATAGTTCATATCAAATATGAGAATACGACCATTTTCAAAATCAGTAAGGTAAATTTCATTTTCTGATACAAAAATTCCAGTTGCTGCATTTATTTTTTGATCAGCTCCTATTAATGCTATGGCTTTACCTGTTTTATCAAATACTTGAGCTCTATGGTTATAAGCATCGGCTACGTAAATGTAATTTTCCATAATTTGTACATCTGTAGGGTAGTAGAGCTGTCCTAGCTCTTTACCTTCTGTACCTATGTTAATCCATTGATTATTGTTATAATAAAGTATGCGGTTAGAATAGAAATCTGCTATAGCAATTTCATTATTATAAACACTTATTGCTGCTGGAGCATCTAATGAATCTTGTAGTACTAAGTAATCCAATTTATTATCTCGCATTACTGCGATGGAATCACGTCCATATTCTGGTATGAAAAGAGCTCTTTCCTTAAGTAAAGAAGTAGTTACTTTATCTGTGATTTCAAAATCTGCTTCTCCAAATTCGATATGCATAGGTCTTTCAAATCCTGGCATTTCGGATAGAATATTTCCATCTTCATTGATCTTTACCACGCGATTATGATCTCCATCACTTAAAAAAATATCATTACCATCCATGGCAATACCTATCGGGTTAATACCATCTAATGGTATATTTTTTTCAAAATGCCATTCTTGTGGTGCGATATTTTTTTCTTTACATGACACTATCGTGGCAGCAGCCACGATTATATATATTAAATATCTCATTAGTTTGCTCTTTCATATTTACAACAAGCGTGCAAGTTGTCATAACTGGCATCTGTAGCTCTAGTACCATTTGTATCATGACCTACTCCAGCCACAGCTTTTTCTATTTTCTTTTCATCTATAAGCTGTTGATCATAACTTATTGTAAGCAGTTTAGTCTCTACATCCCATACAGAGCTAGCAACACCATTTAATGATGAAGTAGCTTTTTCAATACGAGCTTTACACATGCCACACATTCCATTTACATAGATACTAGATGTAGTAACGTTATTTATAGCATCTTTTTTAACTTCTTCATTTGTTTCTATATTACCGTTTGCGCGAGTAATTTTTGCTTCATTAGGTGTGTATCCAGCTTTTACCACTTGTGCTATAACAGCTTCCATGGTTAACTCTTTTGCTGCCGGATAAGAAAATGAAAAATCTCCAGTTTCGATATCGATGGCTATATCCTTGATTCCTTTAAATTCTTTAAACTTTTTTTCGAGCCCATATGCGCAAAATGGACAGCCTAAACCATCAACTTGAACTTCAAATTGGTCTCTGCTATTATCAGATTGTGCATCTACTTGCGATAAAGTAAGTAGACTCATTATTATACTTAAAATGATAGTTAGATATTTCATTGTGTTTTAATTTTAAATTGATGTCATTGATATAGAAATTGTAAATGCGATCCCTATATAGACATTTTAAATTGTTTGTTTTTTAAAAAGTGTATCGTGTTCCTACAAAAACAGAATAATTTAAGGCTCGATCATCAGCGATTTCCTGAATAAGCGGTAATTGAACCGCAAGGTCAAAGGTGATATTCTTGCGTGCATATTGAATTCCTTGAGCATATAATAGCTGATACCAATCGCGTTCATGTAACCAGACACTACTATATTCAAAGTATAAATTTAGCTGCTTATTAGGATATTGTGGTTTTAATAAAGGAAGCCCAAAACCAAGTTTTGTTCTGAATTCATCCAAGGTACCATCTGGCATCCAGTTATAACCGATCTCTGTAGAAATACCGTATTTTAAGGTTTCTAATCCAGATACAATACCGTAATAACCAGAATACTTCCCTGTAGAAATGTCCATCACATCAATTTCCTGTCCGGTAGGTAAAGATTGTAAGGTCTTTGCAACCATACGAAATGTTTTTCCGGTACCATCTTTACGGTAAAATTGATATTTACCCATGATTTTCATGTCTGCTAGTCCACTGCCACTAGTATCACTTAAGTTATAATTTACATAAGGTATATGTAATGCGATTAATGAATTTGCAGTAGGTAAATAATGCAGCATTACAGGGACATAAATGGCTGTACCACGTTCCGTATTTCTTATTTCTGTTAGGGTTTTCATTGTGAAGCTATTGCCTCCTAGCATGATAGGTTTATCTGCTGTAATGGGTGGACCTTGTGCATACGCTTTCGCGAAAGCGAAAACTACCAAAGCCACCATAATAATATGTTTCATAGTGTTATAAAATAAAGTTAGTAATCTTAATCAATGCCCTTAAGGCATGTAGAATACGACTTTATCTAGATAAGAAAAGACTGATGCAACACAGGTATGTCCCGTGTGACCAGAGGCGGCGAGTAGGAAGTGAAAGGTGTGTCTACAAAATCATCACCGGTGATTGAGTAGAAATATGAATGACTAAAGAGAATTATTAATTGTTGCTGGTCCAGCTTAAAACTATCCCAGGATAGTTTTAAATCATCTTGACCTTTTACGAGTTCTACAATATCATTACAGCAACTTTTTTCTAGTGCAACTGCACAATCTTTAATTGTGTTGTCCTGTTCCATGCCGCAGCCATGCGAAGGGACTATTACAGAAATGTCTTTTAAAAATGGACCGCAGAAATGCTTGTGTACACTAAATGATAGTGTTGAGAATAACACAATCATTGTTAAAGTTATAACACCTATATTTTTAAGCATTTTACAATACATGCTACAAAGATACGATAGTTGCTCATAAAAAGCTGTTAAGGATAATTTATCCTATTTTTGCAAAATGAAAAAAATTATTTACGGCTTATGTTTATTAGCTGCTTGGACATTATCAGGGCAATCTAATAGCAATAGTTTTACCCAATCAAATCAATCTTTATGGAAAGATTTCACCTATGATATGGGTAATGTTTTTCAAGGTGTAGGTTATGCTTATTCTAGACCTATTTACTGGCAACAAGACGATTTTTATAAGTTAGGAGCAACAACTGCTATTACCTTAGGGCTTTACTCAATTGATGATCAATCAAGGCGTTATTTTGTAGAGCATAAAGAAAACGTGCCTAATTTGATACTGGATTATGGATGGTATGCTGGTAGTCCACAAAACAACTATGGTGCTACTGGTGCCGTTTATCTTACTGGTCTGTTTACTCGTAATGAGAAATTAAGAAGAACTGGAGTTTTACTGCTGTCATCAGCGACGGCGACAGGATTTTTACAGCAATTAACAAAGTCGGTAACAGGAAGAGCCAGACCACAGACGAATCTAGGTAAAAATCATTTCAAACCTTTTGGTGGATCTGCTGGTTATAGATCATTTCCATCGGGTCATGCAGTACTGACTTTTACTAACGCACACGTGATTGCAAAACAATTTGATAGCTGGTGGATTAAAGGGCCTATCTATGCTATAGGTGTCACTCCAGGTTTAACTCGTATATATGAAGAACAGCACTGGGCAAGTGATGTCTTTTTAAGTTGGGTTTTAAGTTATTTTGTAGTGGAGAGTATTGATAAATACCTAGATAAGAAGTATGAGCAAAAGTATAACGCTACTTCTACTGATGATCTAACCTCATTAAATTTTACCTTCACGGGTAATAGAATAGGAGTGGTATACTCTTTTTAAATCTAGTATTAAGAATATAATATTAGAAATACTCCGATCATTATACCTGTTAGAGGTATAAGTTTTTTTCGTTTGTTTTGCTCCTTAAAAATTAATCCTCCTATGACTACAGCAATGATGATTTGGCTGCGTTTAATAGCAGATAGTAACATGATCATTGCCTCAGGATCTTGAAGAGCTTTGAAATAAAAATAGTCAGCGGTTTGTAATAAAATACCAACTGCAGGAATGGACCATCTAAATTTGAATTCCTTACGCTTCTGAGCATATGGAAACCATGTAATCGATAAAATAATTAGTAGAATCAAAATGGTATAAAAGCAAAACCAGAATTGCAGCGTTTGCGGATTGAGCATCAACGATTGTATCAAAAACTTATCATATAATCCACTAGAAGCTCCTAAAAATGTAGCGCCTATTATTGCAAAAATCCATTTATTACTTTTAAAATGGATCCCTTCTTTTTTACCAATTCTCGAATATAGCAACACAGATAAGATGATTAAAAAGAAGCCTATCCATTGATAATTGTTAGGCGCTTCTTTATAGATAAATATTGCGCCGATAAATGTAAAAAATGGACCAGCAGACCTAATAGGAGTGACAATTGTTAGAGGTAGATGCTTTAGTGCTTGATAAGCTAATATCCATGATGCTGCCATTATCATAGATTTAATGATAATAAAACCATGTGTGGACCATGGAATGGATTCCACAAAAAAGCCTATTTCTTTAGTTGCTTCAGGTGCATAGATAGAACCAATGTAAAAAGGTAAAATCAATAAAAAACCAGCGATTAATGTTCCTAGTAGAACAGGAAACACCTCATTACCACGCACAGCATGCTTCTTACATAGATTGTGTAATCCTAAAAATAAAGCGGCTAATAAGCCTAAATACATCCACATGCCGCGAAGATAGTTTTTTGGAGAAATTGCCCAACACTATTTTTATCTATCTTATTAGAGTTGGCCGATAGAAAATGTGAAAAGTTAGCAATATGCTAAATTTGAGAAGATTGTAAATATTACTGACTGCTAATCCAAATATTTAATTACTTTTGCATCATGATTTCATTTCAAAATAAAAATATATCCTATACGGATCGCAGTAATTTGCGACGCCGCTGTGCTTAATCTCAATTAGCACCTAGATATCCATTTTTATTTTTTTACATTGAATTCATTTCCATTACTATATACAGCTTTTTTAACTGCTCCTTCTAGGAACGGTTTTTCTGTGCGTCCTACTTTACGACGTCGACGCCCGTAAGGGTCCTTTCTTTTTGGGAATTTAGGTGCGTCCGGTTCTTCTTTTCACAACTACACTTTACACTTTTTAATTTATAAAATCAATCACAATGGAAATTGTTATTGCTCATAAATCGCATTCTAAATATGCGCATATCATTTGTGATACTATAGCCGACGCTGCCAAGGTGCGCGGTACAGGAATCGCAAAACGTACGCCAGAATATGTCACTACCAAAATGGAAAACGGCAACGCGGTAATCGCACTGGATAACGGGAAATTTGCAGGCTTTTGTTACATAGAGAAATGGGGACACGGCAAGTTTGTCGCAAACTCAGGTCTTATTGTACATCCAGATTATAGAAATCTAGGACTGGCCAAACAAATTAAAGAACGCATCTTTTTACTATCAAAAGAAAAGTTTCCTGATGCAAAGATATTCAGCATCACCACTGGACTTGCTGTTATGAAAATGAATAGTGACCTAGGTTATAAGCCAGTTACTTTTTCTGAATTAACAGACGACCAGCAATTCTGGAACGGTTGCCAGACCTGTAAGAACTACGACATCTTACAACGTACAGAACAAAAAATGTGTTTATGTACAGGAATGATCTATGATCCTTCTAAAAAAACAACCGAAGAAAAGAAACCTATTAAAAAGTCTGTTTTCAACAGATTAAAACAAATTAAGCAAACGCTTATCCTCAAAAAAGATCAAAATGAACAATAATAAAAAATTAGTAATAGCATATAGTGGCGGACTGGACACCTCATATTGTGCCGTATACCTTTCACAAGATCTAGGTTATGAGGTTCATGCGGTGTGTGTAAATACAGGTGGTTTTACTCAAGAAGATCTTAAAACTATAGAATCTAACGCTTATAAAATGGGCGTGAGCACTTTTAAAGCCATAGACGCAGTAAGCACTTTTTATGATAAAGTCGTTAAGTATTTGATTTATGGAAATGTATTAAAGAATAATACCTATCCGCTATCGGTAAGTGCAGAGCGTATTGTGCAAGCCATTGAGATTATAGAATATGCAAAAACCATAGACGCACAATTTATAGCTCATGGAAGTACTGGTGCAGGAAATGATCAAGTGCGTTTTGATATGATTTTTCAAACTCTAGCACCACATATAGAAATTATTACACCTATAAGAGATGGTAAACTATCACGTAAACAAGAGATAGATTATCTCAAAGAAAATGGAATAGCCATGTCTTGGGAAAAATCTCAATATTCTGTAAATAAAGGACTGTGGGGAACTAGTGTAGGTGGTGCAGAAACACTGACCTCGCTCAAGGCATTACCAGAAGAAGCTTATCCATCACAACTTCAAAAAGAAGGAAAGGAACAAGTAAAACTGGCCTTTAAAAAAGGAGAATTAATTGCAGTAAATGGGAAAGAGCAATCTTCAGAATTGGTGATACAACAACTCAATGACCTTGCTTCTTCATATGCTATAGGTAGAGATATCCATGTAGGCGATACCATAGTAGGTATGAAAGGTAGAGTCGGTTTTGAAGCCGCAGCAGCGTTGATTACTATAAAAGCACACCATTTATTAGAAAAACACACACTTACTAAGTGGCAGTTACAACACAAAGATTATCTGTCTAGTTTTTACGGTATGCACCTGCATGAAGGTCAGTACCTCGATCCTGTAATGCGTGACATAGAGACTTTTCTAGAAAGTAGTCAGTCTAAGGTTACTGGAGATGTTTATGTCACTTTACAACCTTATCACTTTACTCTGGACGGTATAGAATCGGTAAACGATTTAATGAATGCAAAATTCGGTACTTATGGAGAGGAGAATAAAGCATGGACAGCAAGTGAGGCCATAGGTTTTATCAAGATCATAGGAAACAGCAATAAGATTTATAACCAGATACATCAAGAATCATGATTAAAGCAGGAATAATAGGTGGTGCTGGTTATACAGCAGGAGAATTAATAAGACTTTTAATTCATCATGATGAGGTAGTCATAGATTTTATATACTCAACTTCTAATGCTGGTAATGCGGTGAGCGATGTGCATCAAGATCTTTTAGGCACTACAAATTTGGTGTTTACATACCAATTAAATAGTAATGTAGATGTTTTGTTTTTATGTCTAGGTCATGGCAATTCAAAATCGTTTTTAGAGAAACATCAATTTTCAACAAGTACAAAAATGATCGATTTAAGTAATGATTTTAGGTTGATGGAATATGCACGCTTTCGCGAAAGCGAGTTCACATACGGACTGTGCGAGTATCAAAAAGAAGAGATTAAAAAAGCTACTCATGTGGCAAATCCAGGATGTTTTGCAACAGCGATACAACTTGCCATTTTACCACTAGCTGTACAGCAATTGATAAAAGAAGATGTACACGTAAATGCAGTTACTGGTGCAACAGGTGCAGGTACAAGTTTATCACCAACAACACATTTTACCTGGAGAGATAATAATTTCTCACACTACAAAGCTTTCACACATCAGCATCTTGGAGAAATAAATCAGACTTTAAGACAGTCGCAACAAGATTTTGATTCTAATGTGCTATTTGTACCTAATCGTGGTGATTTCAGTAGAGGGATTTTTGCGACAGCTTATACTAAAGTAGACTTGCCACTTGAAGATATAAAGAACTTTTATAAGGACTATTATAAAGACTCACCATTTGTATTTGTGTCTGATAAAGAGGTGCATTTAAAGCAAATAGTTAATACTAATAAGTGTCTAATACACCTACATAAGCATAACGACATTTTATTGATAACGAGTGTGATCGATAACTTATTGAAAGGTGCGTCTGGGCAGGCAGTACAGAATATGAATTTGATGTTCGATTTTTCTGAAGATCAAGGTTTACAACTTAAAGCCAACTTTTTTTAAAATTAATACGATTAAAGAGAAACAGATATGAGTTTATTTGAAGTATATCCACTTTTTAACGTGACACCTGTGCGTGCACAAGATGTTTATGTCTATGATCATAATGATGTCGAGTATCTAGATTTATACGGTGGTCATGCTGTTATTTCTATAGGTCATTCTCATCCAGAATATGTAAATAATATAAGCGAGCAGGTTTCTAAACTAGGCTTTTATAGTAATGCGGTTCAAAACCTATTACAAGAAGCCCTAGCTCATCAACTAGTTGACTTTTCAGGTTGTAAAGATTACCAACTATTCATGTGTAATTCTGGTGCAGAGGCCAATGAAAACGCATTAAAACTAGCATCTTTTCATAATAAAAAGCATAAGGTCATCGCTTTTAAAAATGGTTTTCATGGTCGTACATCTGCTGCAGTGGCGGCTACAGATAATGCAAAAATTATCGCACCAATAAATGCACAACAAGAGGTAGAAATTATTGAATTAGGAGATCTGGTAGCTGTAGAGAAAGCACTAGATAAGAATAATGTTTGCGCGGTAATTGTAGAATGTATTCAAGGAGTAGGTGGCCTAGATGAAGATACTACTGTGTTTTATCAAGGTTTGCAGTCTTTGTGCCGACAGTACAATACTTCTTTTATTGCAGATGAGGTGCAATCTGGTTTTGGTAGAACTGGTGATTTTTTTGCATTTCAAAAACATGGACTAGAACCAGATATTATTTCTATGGCAAAAGGTATGGGGAATGGATTTCCTGTAGGAGGTATTTTGATCCATCCAAAAATTAAAGCTTCTTATGGATTGCTGGGAACGACTTTTGGCGGTAATCATTTAGCATGTACCGCAGTTTCTACAGTGCTGGATGTTATAGAAAAGGAGCAATTAATGGATAATGCAAAAGCAGTATCTGCTCACTTTTTAAAAAGAGCTCAAGAATTGCCACAGGTTAAAAATGTAAAAGGACGCGGATTAATGTTGGGACTAGAATTTGATTTTCCCATTGCGACATTACGAAAGAACCTTCTATTTAATCATCACATTTTTACTGGCAGTGCAAAGAGTCCTAACGTGATAAGAATCTTGCCGCCATTAACGATTAAAGAATCTCATATCGATTTATTCTTTAACGCTTTAAAAGCTGAATTATGAAAAAGTACACAGAACTTAAAGATATAAAAGACCTCTCTCAACTAGTTAATGAGGCAATCTCACTCAAGCAAACACCATATGAATTTCAACATCTAGGTAAGAATAAAACTCTAGTCATGTTGTTTTTTAATGCTAGTTTAAGAACACGATTAAGCACAGAAAAAGCAGCAAAGAATTTAGGGCTAGAAGTACAAATATTAAATGTGAATGATTCTTGGAAACTAGAATTTGACGATGGAACGGTGATGAATGCAGACACTTCTGAACATGTCAAAGAAGCTGCTCAGGTCATCTCACAATATGCAGATGTGATTGCGGTAAGAGCTTTCCCTTCTTTAGTAGACAAGGAAAAGGATGCTCAAGAAGTAGTCCTAAATAGTTTTATAAAATATGCGTCAGTGCCTGTCGTAAATATGGAAAGTGCAACTGCTCATCCTCTACAAGCCCTTGCAGATGTTATTACGATGGAAGAATTGAAAACTAAGAAAAAACCTAAAGTGGTTATTTCCTGGGCGCCACATCCCAAGGCATTACCACAAGCGGTAGCAAACTCATTTATAGAAGTGATGCTAATGGCAAACGTAGATCTTACGATTACGCATCCGCTGGGATATGAATTATCTGATGAGATTGTAAAAGATACACCGGTGATTTATGATCAAGAAGAGGCTTTGAAAGAAGCCGACTTTGTCTATGTGAAAAACTGGAGCAGTTATACCGATTATGGTAAGATTTTAAGTCAAGACGCAAGTTGGATGATGACTCAGAAAAAATTAGGTAATGCAAAATTTATGCACTGTCTACCAGTAAGAAGAAACGTTGTGGTAGAAGATGCTGTGCTAGATAGTGAGAATTCCATTGTCATCGAGCAGGCAAATAATAGAACCTATGCAGCTCAAGTGGTTTTAAAAAATATTTTAGAATATATAGAATAATGGAACAGCTTAAAGTTATAAAAATAGGTGGGCACATTATTAATGACCAGCAAGCACTAGATGATTTCTTAACCACATTTAATGCGGTAAAAGGACCTAAAGTTCTTATTCATGGAGGTGGAAAAGTGGCTACAGAATTGGCTCAAAAAATGAATCTTGAAGTGAAAATGATAGATGGTCGCCGTATCACAGATTCGGAAACATTGGACATTGCCACTATGGTCTTCGCTGGTAAAGTAAACAAAACTATTGTAGCAAAATTGCAGGCTAAGCAGTGCAATGCCATAGGGTTTACAGGAGCTGATGGGAATACCATTTTGTCTAAAAAGCGAGATGTAGAAGAGGTGGATTTTGGTTATGTAGGAGATGTTGTAAAAGTAGATACAGAGATTGTTGAGGTGTTGCTTTCGCGAAAGCGTACTCCAGTATTTTGCGCCATAACGCACGACGGACATGGTCAATTGTTAAATACAAATGCAGATACTCTTGCTGCTGAACTCGCTATTGCACTTGCTAAAAACTATGAAACAGAACTGTATTACTGTTTTGAGAAAAAAGGAGTCTTACAGAATATTTCAGATGAGAATTCTGTAATTAAAAATATCAATCTAGAAAATTATCAAGATTTAAAATCACAAGGAATTATTGCCGACGGAATGCTGCCTAAAATGCAAAATTGTTTTCAAGCTATTCAAAATGGCGTGCAAAAAGTATGTGTAGGATTGCCAGAAATGCTTCAAAATTCAAACAGTTTATTCACTACAATATCGAACTAATGAAACATCAAGATTTAAAAAAAGAGGCTCTAGAGTTGTTGAAAAAAATGATAGAAACACAATCGTTTTCTAGTGAAGAAGAGGGAACTGCTTTACTGATAGAATCATGGTTTAATAATCATGAAATTCCATTTAAAAGAGACCATCATAATATATGGGCGACTAATAAATATTTTGAAAAAGGGAAACCTACATTGTTGTTGAACTCACATCACGATACGGTACAACCCAATAAAGCCTACACAAAAGATCCATTTAAAGCAATAGTTGAAGATGGTAAATTATACGGTCTAGGCAGTAATGATGCTGGTGGTTGTCTGGTTTCTTTAATCGCCACGTTTACTCATTTTTATAATCAAAAAGATTTAAAATATAACCTGGTCATAGTCGCTAGCGCCGAAGAGGAAAGCAGCGGCCCAAATGGTTTAAATAGTATGCTAGATATCATACCACATATAGATGTGGCTATTGTGGGCGAGCCTACGTTAATGAATCTAGCAGTCGCTGAAAAAGGATTGGTCGTTTTTGATGCCAAAGTAAAAGGTACTCCAGGACATGCTGCTCACCCTAACGATAATAATGCGATTTATAATTCTATAGAGGTTTTAAAATGGTTTCAAGATTTTAAGTTTGAAAAATCGTCTGAGTCATTAGGTGATGTAAAAATGACGGTAACGCAAATTAAAGCTGGCGTGCAACATAATGCTGTGCCGTCAGAGGTAGAACTGGTCATTGATGTAAGAGTCAACGATAAATACAGCAATCAAGAGATTGCAGAAATGTTGAAAGAGCAGTCGCCATGTCATGAGATTATTGCACGTGGTTTACGATTAAATTCTTCTTCTATTCCTGTAGAACATGAACTGGTGCAAGCAGGAATAGCGATGGGAAGAACCACTTATGGATCACCTACCCTATCAGATCAGGCGTGTTTAAGTTGTCCTTCTTTAAAATTAGGTCCTGGCGATAGCACACGATCTCATAGCGCAGATGAATTTATATATCTAGAAGAGATTGAAGACGGCATCGATATATACATCAATTTATTAACTAGTATTTTTTAAATATAGAATTATGAAACTTTGGGATAAAGGAATTGCAATAGATAAAAAAATGGAACAATTTACAGTAGGTAATGATCGTGAGATCGATCTACATATTGCTCCTTATGATGTAATAGCATCTCGTGCACATGCTAGAATGCTAGCAAAGATTAATATCATATCTAGTGAAGAATTAAAACAATTAGAATCTGGACTGGATGCCATTGCCGTACAAATAGAAGAAGGCACTTTTATTATTGACGAACAGTTTGAAGATGTACATTCTAAAATTGAGCACGAACTTACTGTACAACTGGGAGAAGTAGGGAAGAAGATTCACACCGCTAGATCCAGAAATGATCAAGTTCTAGTGGCGTTACAATTGTATTATAAAGAGGCACTGGGGCAAACGAGAACTAGTGCAAAAACATTGTTTGATACCTTGTTAGATTTAGCTGAGGCACATCAAAATCAATTGTTACCAGGATATACTCATTTACAGGTAGCGATGCCATCATCTTTTGGTTTGTGGTTCTCGTCTTATGCAGAGTTGCTGGTGGATGATGTGTATGTTCTAGACGCTACGATGCGTATTGTAGATCAAAATCCGTTAGGAAGTGCTGCAGGTTATGGAAGTTCTTTTCCTATTGATAGAGAATTTACAACTCAAGAAATGGGTTTTGCAGCGTTAAAGTATAATGTAGTGGCTGCGCAACTCACTAGAGGTAAAAATGAACGTAGCATTGCTGCTGCTTTATCAAATGTAGCCAATACACTTTCTCGATTTGCGATGGACATATGTTTGTACATGAGTCAGAATTTTGGGTTTATAAGTTTCCCTGATGAGTTAACGACAGGTAGTAGCATCATGCCACATAAAAAGAATCCAGATGTCTTTGAATTGATACGTGGTAAGTGCAATAAAATACAAGCTTTACAAACTGAAATGTTATTGATAACAAACAATTTGCCTAGTGGTTATCACAGAGATTTTCAATTGATTAAAGAGAATGTGATCGCTTCTTTTATAGAATTAAACGACATTCTAGAAATCTTTAATTATTCTATAAAGAAGATTATAGTTAAGGATATCGACCTTAATGACGAGAAATATCAATATCTATTTACTGTAGATAATATCAATAACCTTGTGGTAGATGGAGCATCTTTCAGAGAGGCGTATAAAACTATAGGTGAGCAAGTGGAAAATGGTACGTATGTTCCAGATACATCAAAACATCATACTCATATAGGTAGTATTCATAACTTGGGTCTCGAACAGATAAGGAGTAAATTTCCAGATGGAACTAATAAGTGTTAATTAAATTCACAAAATTTATTAATAACTACTGTTTTTTAATAAATCCTTATAATAAAGTCGTTAAATAGTGCTAAAGTATCTGTTTTAACCATGATTCATCAATATCTTTAAAATAAAAACTATGAAAAAGTTCTTTAAAGTATTGACCGTTGCGCAACTCGCTTTTCAAGCTTATAACTACTATATGGAACATAAGCGTAGTAAAGAGGTCAAAGAGATGAAGCGCCAACTTAATGAATCATTAACTAAATAAAAAACTAACTATGGAAACGACAAGAGAAGAAGCTCACAGAAAATCACATGATGCAACAGTAAACGCATTAAATGCTCTATTAGAAAAAAACTATGATGCCGAACAAGGATATAAAAATGCTTTAACAGATGTAGATAACAGCAGACTTAAATCTTATTTTCAAACTCAGGCAGCTAAAAGAAGTCAGTATGTAAATGAATTAGATGCATCGTTAAGACTATTAAATGCTACACCAGTAGAAAAAGGTAGTGCTACAGCTGCTGCACACCGAACATGGATGGATTTTAAAACGGCTTTTACTGGCAAAAACGAAGAAGCCATCTTAGAGGAATGTATACGAGGAGATAAAGCTGCAGTATCAGAATATAAAGATGTACTTGAAAATCAAGAATACTTGCATGAATATAAAGACGTCGTTAGAAACCAACTTAATGGAATAGAAAATACGCTTAATACAATTCAAAAATTAGAAGATATTGTAGATTAATATCATTTATTTTTGTCTAAATAAAAAGCCAGTAATAAAAATTACTGGCTTTTTTTATTTTTTTAAATATAGTCCTTTGTAAACTGATTTGCCCATGCCATTACTTTAGGGCTGAAACACTCTAAAATGGCATCTACACCATACACAGAACCTTTAGCATTTCTACCTAATACAGATATTTCTAATGCAGTCTCAGATTCTGTTAGCACACGTGCATGTTCATTAGTTTTAATTCCTAGTTGTTTGTGAAAAGGTTCTAAATAATTAAGATTGAATAATTCATTAATTAAAGAGTCATCGATATTTTTTAATTGAGGGCTGGCTAGCACTCCATTGATCATGGATTGCACCAATTTTTCATTAGTTTTATTTTTCAAAATCCAGCCGTCTTTATTCTCTTTAATTGTTGGATTGGTTACCAGACCGAAATCTAAAATTCCACTTTCAGAAAGAGCAATTAGTTGTAAAACACGTTCTACAGGTGGTCCATAGGAATATCGTTTTGTAAGTTCATCAGTCTGAATAAATTTGCTCTGTAGTTCTGGTGATAAATTACTATGTGTAAAAATGGGATAAAGCACAGGTTGCAATTGTCTCCATACCTGACCTATGGTATAATCTAATGTAAACGGACGCATACCACAAGCCATAAGACTAGCTTGTTTAAGATATTCTACAGTCTGTAAATCTGTATCCAACCATAATGAGCTTTCTACTCTTTCATCGAGCAGCCAGCTCATGATCAATTGGTGGATATTTACATCAGGTAAGCTAGAGTCCAGCTGTTGATATTTATTTTTAATAATATCAACTATAGGCGTTAAAATGTCTTCAATATTTAGAAAATTGGGATGTTCTATTAATTTCTCTAACTCTTTCTTTAATTCCTCAATTACTGATGATTCTATATTGAATTGGTTATCAACAGTTTTGCCTATAGGCTTAGGCATTACTGGTAATCCATCTAGTGAAAATGGATATATTTTTAGTTCATCATTAGTATTGTGTTCAAAGCTCAGAAATGGGCCGTTTTTTTTAGGTATAAATTTTCCTTGTAATCGATCAATGCATAAATGGACTATATCAATCATACTTAATCCCATACCTTTAATAGCTACACGATGAAAACTGCTGTATAGGCTGTATGCCTTTTCTGTATATGGATTGTGAATATAGAATACGTCTTCTTTTTGCGTTGCATGTTGATAAAATCCCTGATCTTGTAAAGACATATTTTCTGATAGATGTCCTGTAGTTAATAAGGTATGCTGGGCTAGTATAGAGGCATGAATACCATTTTTAAAACTGATTTCTGCAATTTGATTTTTGAAAACAATGCTTGTCGCTCTAGCTTTGATTAAGGACACAATTTCTTGTGCAACTAAATGATCTACTATAGTTTTTGCACGTAGATGTAAATATTTACCCATCACGTTGCGATTAAAGTAAGTGTCCTTATGGTCATCTAATTGATGATTGTAATTCACTTTTACCCAATCTATAAAAGACGGAAACGCAGTGATATGGAATCCGTTACCTTTAATCACACTACGTTCTGGTAATCCTTTTAAATCACGATCAGAAATATTGATAGTATTAGCATCTGGTTGGTGAATATTCCAGGCACTACCACAACCTATAAATTGTTGAGATTCTATAAGTGCAACTTTAGGATTATGGGTGTCTCGCTTTCGCGAAAGCGATACCATTAAACACTCTAGCGCATATAAGCCTCTAGGACCTAAACCAATAATGGCAAGTGAATACATAATTATTATTTATATGATACAAGGTAAAAATTACATTTAAAATTTAACCCGAAACCTGTCGCTTTTATAAAATATTAAGGAAATTTCTTTTCGTTTTGAAAAATCGAAAACTAATTGTTTAAATAAGATAATTGTTTTAGTATTTTTATTAAACAATAAATGAAAATATGAAAATAGGTTTCTATGGAAAATCATAACAACTACACCATTTGCTATTTCAGCGATGAAACGGTAACCTTAAGTGAGGCAGACATGGAGGCTCTTTTTGATAAAAGCACATCCTTTAATAACGCTCATAATATCTATGGTATTTTTTTACATATAGCTGGTAAATACTTACAGATATTAGAAGGTGATAAAGCTGTGATTGATCCATTATATTCCAGAATCCTTGAGGATTCTAGACATAAAAATATCTATGAAGTTTTTAATAAAAAAACAGATAGCCTGATATTTAAAGAGTATAATAGCAAATTCAGCATTATAAAAACAGCAGAAGATCTGGATGATATTAATAGATATTTAGAGTCCAATAGGTACGATAGTAGGTGTGATAAATTAGCGCGTTTATTAGCTCCTTTTATGATGTTTAGAGAAGTTTAAAACGGCTGCCAGTTAGAGAAACTAATCAACAGCCGTAATGGTTACCTATATATTACCTCTTTTCAATTTTAAAACTCATGACAGGTAGTTTAGAATGATTTGCTACATCCTCTGATATACTTCCTTTAAAAAAATGCGATATTCCTTTTCTTGCATTAGTACTTACAGCGACACAATCAGCCTTTGTATCATCTGCATACTCAAAAAGTCCGTCTTCGACGGTGTAGCCCGATATAAATTCTACTTGATCAGTACCACCGGCTTTTGCAAAGTCTTTTCTTAATTCTTTAAACTCTTGGGTACTTATAAAATTATGATGTGGTCTATTGATATATACCAATTGTATAGTACTACCCAAGGTTGAGAATATGGATTTTGCTTTTTGATAAGCTGCTACACTTTTAGTACTCATATCGGTTGCTAGAACAACTTTATTAAAATCTGTATTATTTGGATCTGATTTAATCGTTAATACCGGAGTATTGCTATTACGCACCATTTTCTCTGCGTTAGAACCTGCAAAAATCCCTTCGTGAGCCATTAATCCGTGAGAACCCATAATAATTAAATCGGCATTTACTTTTTGAGCCAGTGCATCTACCTCTTTATAAACTTTATGATGTTTTATGACAGCCTCAACTTTTACACCTTCTAAAAAACCTTTTTCAAGAAATGGTTCAAATTTCTTTTTAGTAAGTGCTAGTAGAAACATCATTTCGTTTTTGTTCTCGTTTGCAGAATGAGATATCAATGAATCTGATAATTCTAGCATGTGTAAAACATGTAAGGTCGCATCATGCTTTTTAGCTAGCATAGCACCCGTTTTTAATGCATATTCTGAATGTATTGAGAAATCGACTGGGATGATGATATTTTTCATGTAATTAAGTTTGTTTAAAGTTACTTCTTTCTATGTTGTAACAGTGATTTTTACAACTGACATTTATCATGTTTATATACGTGATCTTTTATAAAGTAAAAGGATGGTTGACTGTAGTTTATTGATTTTATAGTAGCTAGCCAGACATGTAGGTACTCTTGCAAACGTTGAAGTAATAATTGAAATTTGGTTTTATTTCTATATACAAAGAGTAAGCTTTAAATAAAAAACCATCTCTAAAAGAGATGGTTTATTGTGGAGTCGGAGAGAATTACGGTATTTAATGTGAATCATTGCTTATTTCAATCATAATGGGCCTTAAGCCGCTATAAAATAAGGGTTTTATTGTTCTTAACTACTTTAAAATAGATAAGGTTAATAACTTTTTATGCCCCTAATTATGCCCCTAGTTTTTAAGGGTTAACTTTGAAAGTAGAAAAATAGCTCATGATAAATCATACCTTTAATTTAAAAGATCCTTCGGCTAAAAAGGAAACTTTAATCTTTTTAAGAGCTCGATTCCCTTCTGAAGCAAAATACCTTAAATACAGTACAGGTGAAACTATTAATCCAAAATTTTGGGACAAGGAAAATAAAATGCCTGTAAATATTAAAGGTAAAGGATTACAAGCAATAAAAAACCGAGATGTTCAATCACAACTCAATAGATATCAAACTGAATTTCATAAAATCATTTCACAATATGAAATACTTGATATGGATTTTACGATTGCAGATGTAAAGGGTAAATTAGATTTAGCATTTAAGAAGGTATCGTCTAGAAAAACTTTTTTTGATTTTTATGATGAGTTTGTGAAAGAGAAAAAGATGAATCGAGATTGGTCTCCCGCAACAATTACAAGGTATGCCAATATTAAAACTATTTTAGAAAATTTCGAGAAGTCTAAGGGATACAAACTTTCATTTAATAGTATAAACAGCACTTTTCATAGTGAGTTTACCGATTATTGTATGGGGACTTTGAAACATATTAATAACACCTATGCACGTAATCTAGGATTAGTTAAAACGTTTTTATTCTGGGCACTCGATAAAAATTACACTTATAATGACGAATTTAAGAAGTTCAAGAAAAAAGAACGAGTAATTACAAATCAAGTTGTATTAGACAAAGAAGACCTTGAAAAGCTAATGAAACATCAGTTTAAATTGAAGTCTTTAGAGCGTGTTCGGGACGTTTTTGTTTTTTCAGCTGTTACAGGAATGAGATTTGGCGAACTTAAATATGTAACCAAAACAAACATTACTAATAATACCTTTCATTTGAAAGAAGAGAAAGGATCTGAAAAAGAAATGCGATCCATTCCATTAAGCAAGGTTGCTATTCATATTCTTGAAAAATATGATTATAAATTACCTATAATAGCAAATCAAAAACACAATGAATACATTAAAGATGTTTTTGAAGATGCAGGTTTTAAACACATAGTACAAAAAATCACAACTAGAGGTAAAGAAGTGATTAGAGAAGATATGTTATTTTACGATAGAGTAAGCAGTCATACGGCACGCAGGACTTTTATCACTATGATGAAAAGAGAAGGTAAAAGTGATAAGCTGATTTCCAAAATCACTGGCCACCGTGATATGAAGACACTAAACTCTTATTATCAGGTAGATAGTGATGAGAAGAAGGAGGCAGTTAATGCGGTATTTGATATTCATTTTTGATTTTAATAAATTATTGTTTAAGAAAGTTAAGTAATCAAATTAGTATAATTTAGTTAATGTGAATAAATTCCTTAAATCAATAAACTGTGAATATAAATGCACTTGAATACAAAACAGCGGAAAATAAATTTCTTAATGCAAATAATGAATTAAGAATACGATTAATCAACGAAATAAAGGTAATATTTAAAGTTTGTAAAAATAAAGTTGATAGTTATTCATTAGTAGAAGAGTCTAATTGTGTAAATCAAATGAAAGAGGACTTTAGTGGTTTTTATTATGTAATAGCATCATTGTCATTTAAGCCTTACGACTGTTATGTGAAATCTTTAGAGATTTTACAAAAAACCGATTTTCCTAATTTATTAAAAAGTGTAGTTTCTATAGATTCAAATGAATTTGATGAATACGCTTTAATAATGTTACAAGAGATTTTCCGTAGAAAACTCTATGATAACATTGAATTGAATTTTGAAAATGCACTTATTGATCTTGAAAATTATCTATTTAATAAAGGAGTTTACGAAATCTCAAATGCGAATGCTATACTCTTAGTAGAGGCATGGAAACTTAAAAGTCATAATCTTTATATTGAAACACCATTACTATGTTTAGGTCATGTTTTAATGAAAGATCTTGCCGAACAAAGAATTAAGAATCCTATAGATTCTGAAGAAGTTGAGGCCAGGCAAAAAGCTGTTCTTTCTTTATTGGCTAAAGGTTGTAAGCCTTTTGATAATTTTCCAGAAGCCATAAACGTACTATATAATTCATTAATTACTCTCAAAACAATTTCCTTAACCAGAGATGAATTTTTGCAAAGAATAGTCGATAATTATTATAAAGATGACATTGATAAAATATCTCTAGATTTGAGAAATGAAAGATTATCTACAAAACAAATTGGTTTTTTATTCTTCAACTTAAGGGAACGCTTCTGCCAGACTTTTGAAAAACATTATTTCCGTATTTGGTTTCAAAAATGCTTTATTGTAATTAAAAAGAATGGCGAGTTTTTGAAAATAGAACATAATCAAACGGCATCGGATTTATTAGCACAACATTCCATTATAAATGAGGGTGAATTACATCCAAAATATGCCTATATCCATAATTTAATACCTTAAAAGCATTCTTGTTTTAGCTTAATAACTGTCATAGTGTCGTTTCGTAGTGAATATTTATTAAATAATTGAATATCAGATTTTTGTGATTGTGTGTTAATTTGATTTCGTTGTTTTATCTTAGTTTTTAAACTTAGATCTCATTCTAGTTTTACCATCAGATAACAATAATAAATTATATCTGATATGAAACTAATAGTAACAACTACAGAAGAGCTAGAAAAGCTCGTAAACGAATCGGTAAATCATAGTTTATCCAAATACTATGATAACAAGGAGCGACAAGTCGCTAAACAACAACACACAACCATTAAAGAAGCTGCAAAGCAGCTGAAAGTGGACACACAAACCGTACGCAACTATATAAAGCGTGGACTTATTTCTGCAAGTAAAATTCGAGGACGTATTCTTATAGACACAGAGTCTATTGATAACGCATTATCTGAAGTTAAATCTTTAAAATACAAAAGATAATGGAATTATTTAAAGAATCACATTACAAAGGACTTTACTATAGTCTTAACCAGTTAGGAATACATCTATACAAGATGCCCTTATATAGAGATCATCCAAAATCATTGGAGTATTGCATGAAAAATGCATGTTGGGAGTTTGATAACGTCAAGAAACACTGTCAGATTCAAAACATTCAAGATGGTGCAGAACGACTCTTTATAATTAATCAGGCAATTTCTAAAGATGTAAATGAATCGCCATTTTACCAGATTAATGGAGAAAGAACAATTGTTGAATTAGAGAATGGAATAAAAAATTTTCATTTTAAAGAAACTTTAGATATAATAGAATGAAAACTTCAATACTAAACTTGAGATTAAACACTAACACTAGAGAAGCTCTAGATGAAGTAGGAATTGCACAAAATAAATCAGCATCTGCTGTAGCGCGTGATGCTATTGATTCATATTTATCGTTGTCACACCAGAATGACTTTTTAGATACCGCAATTCTGCAAACTTTTGGTTTTGCAGAATTGATCTTCTGGATCATGGATAAAAGATTTGATCCTGATGATTCAGAGTGTCCTACTCTTTATGAACAACATGTAAAACTAATTACAGAAATGGAGAGCCACCCAATATTCCCAGAAAACCTAATGGTGGAATTTCGTAAGGTTCAAAGGGAATTAATTAGATGCATAAATGGTGAGAATGGAAATGGCTATTTTGAATTTCCAAATTCTGGAGGCTTTGATTATTTGCAGCTAAATGATTTTATACATACGGTGCGATTTGATGAAAACAATGAACGTGTGGTACATATAAAATAAACGATTATGGAAAACACAACTTCACCAGTAATACAGCTACTCTCAAAAGAATTGATAGAGCAACGTGATAAAATTCTTAATCAACTTCCCAACAATTATTCGGAACTTATTGAGCAATCATACATCTATAAAAGAGTGCCTAAAGAATATATGCTTAGCTCTATTTTATTTACAATTAGTTCGTCAGTTGGATTAGTTTTTAAATTAGATGCTTTGGGTTATTCAAATTATGGAAATGCCTACTTCACAATAATAGGCAGTAGAGGAGATACAAAGTCGGAAGCTATAAGTATTGCGACCGCTCCACTTAAGATTAGTGATGATAAAGACTATGATAAGTACAGGGAAAACAAGTCCAATCAAACAGACGAAGATCCTCCAATAAAGCGTAAACAAATTCTATTACAGGATGCAACCATAGAATCGGCTCAGCTATCACATGAAAATAATCCTAGCGGTATAGGAATATGTAAGGATGAAATATTTGACTTAATACAAAATATGTCTAACTCAAATAGCCGCGATGGACAGAAATGGAGAACTTTTCTATTAGAAAGTTATACCAACAAGTTTGTAGATATCGGTAGGAAAACAACGGATAGTTTTAGGATTAAGAAAACCTATCTTACGTTAATAGGTGGGCTACAGCACCAGTTTTTACCTAAGATGTTTGCTAATGGTAATCTAGAAAGTGGTTTTATTGATAGAATACTGTTTACTAATATCCTTCAAAGAAATAAGCAGATGACTTTTGGTAATATTGAAGAAAAAGTCATTTCAAAATATAATCACTCAATAGAAAATATTCTAGCCTATAAGAGACAGAGCGAGAAATCAAATGAAAGTATAAAAGAATTAACTATTAGCTTAACAGATGAGGCTCACAGAACTTTATTTGATTACACACAGCAACTTTTAAACAGACAATCTATAGCTGTAAAACCTTATGAAGAGTACTATTCAAAAATGAGTATCTCAATTCATAAACTATGCATACTTGTATTTATGATGTGTCGTGCGCAAGAAAGCACTTTTAAATCACAACTAGACATGGCCGATGTCAACTTAGCCATAGAATTAAACGAATTTTATTTTATGAACTTTCAACTCATCGTAAGAAGTCATTTTAATTCTTCACAAAGTAAAATGAATGTTGATGATGTTGTAAGAATGGCAATCAAAAACAATGCATCGCAAAAAGCTGTTGCAGAAATTACAGGTCTACATAAAGGAACAATTTCTAAAAAATGGAATAAATATGCATCATAGCAACCGACAACTCGCAACTGTATCAATTTAATACTTAAACATATGATATTTAAGTACTTAAAGTGTTTATAGCCAAAGTTGCTAGTTGCCAGTTGCTTTTAAAGGACTTCGCCTATTTTGTATGACAACAGCATAATATAGATTATTATTCTGGGTCTTTTATGTGTGACAAGATGAGTGACATTGTATTAATTAGTTCTTATTAGTTGTGTGACAAATAGGTTAAGTGACAGTAATACAAATATTTAATTAATTGACAGACAGGTTTTTATCATTATAGTGGATTGAAAACCCTTGCAACCTGCAACTGTATGACAATTTTGATTTCCTATAAGGTCTTATTTATTTTAAAAGTTTATTTATCTCGCTTTCGCGAAAGCGGAACAGAAGTGGTTCTTAATTAGTCACCTAACTAATGCTTAGTTCACGGGCAATAAACAAAGAAACACTATAAGGAAATTTATCCTTATCAGGAATCACTTTAGGCCAAGAATCTGGATAATCAGGTTGATCAACAGCATCTAATAAAGCCGCTTTGATATGTTCAGGTCTCTTGTTATAAGCTTTTTTTAAATCTTCTTTAGAGACTACCCAACCATTTCTTAGGGCTTTTACAGTTCTTTTTATCTTCGGTTTAAAGTTAGAAATATCAACCAATACAAACTTTATCCATATTTCAACATAATCTCTTGGTGTGATTTTACGAACATTGTAAAAGCGATACTCTTTTTGAGATTTATTAGAATGGTAAATAGTATTTTCAAAGAAGAAATTGAGCCAAGTACGACGTGTATTTTTACTCATGTCTATATCATACTCTAAGGAATCCATGGACATCACTTTTGTGTCCAACCACTCAAAAATACCTATTGTGGTCAGAGCTATTCCTAATGGATTTACGGTTTTAGAAATCCCCTCAAAATCTATGATCACCTTCCCTAAATCAGTGCTAACTATACCATCAATGAAATCATTGAAGCCTTGCATTTCTTCGATACTTTCGATATGTACTAAATCATTCTCTTGCCATTCTCGAATAGGCATTAATACATCTAGAAATGCCTTAGTTTCTCCATCATTTTGGATACGAGCAGCAAGTTCTTTTTTTAATTTTTCTTTGGAACCACTTTTTTGAATAGCCAATTCTTCAAGTACACCTATATATTCAGGCATCTTGGAATTTAAAAATTCAAAAAAATGTGGAAGTATGGCTTTCATAATAAATATATATCCCGCCTTTTACAGCGGGATAAATTTAAATAAATTGTGATTAAAATTTAATCGTTATTCCCTTTATACTCATCGTTATTAGGGTTAAGTTGGTCAGATCTATTGTCTAGATCATCTTGTGTAGGCTCATAGCCTTCTTTAAAAGCTGACATAAATTATTGATTTTAAAATGAGCATTTACTGGTAGCTCCTTCACCATTATGAGTGCAAGTTAAAAGCAATGAAAATATCGTTTGTCAAATTTTAATCGATAATTAATCTGGTTCAATTTTATACATTATATGATGACTTCTACTCAACCGATTTGCCTCTAATTTTGAATAATTACAATTTGATTTCATATATTCACATTCCCCTAAAACACAAATTTTCCTACATCATTGGATAAGTGCGTTTTAGGGTTTTTTATTATTAAACATTAAATTCTAGATGAGCCATTTCAATTTTCTTAAAGATGATTATCCTACACTTTTTGTGATAGCCGAATTATCTGAACAGCTCATTCATGTAGATCCTAGTTCATCTTTGTCTAAGACTCGTTTGCTGGCTGAAAAGATGTCTCAATTGATTTGGGATTTTGAGCAAATGGGAGATTTCAATGGCACTCAATTGGATAGGCTTAATAGATTGGCTTATTCTAATATCTTGCCTGAGGTTATTGAAGGTATATTCCATACCATCAGAAAATCTGGAAATCAGGCAAGTCATTATGGGACAGGTTCTTTTGATCAAGCCAAGTTTATTCTTAAAAAGACATTCAAGCTTTCCAAATGGTTTTATGAAACCTATGAAAATGATTTTCTTGAGTTACCAGCATATGAGTTACCAGTAGTGGTTGATGAACGTGCTCACGAATTACAAGGTCAACTAGATTTTTTAGAACAGCAGTTACAAGATTACAAAGCAAAAATTGAAAAACTCAATAGTTCTAAGGAAGTTCAGGAGACTCGTAAATCACGATCCAATAAAAGTGCGCGTAATATTGATCTTAACGAGCACGACACGAGAATACTTTTAATTGATCCAGCTCTTAAAAAAGCAGGTTGGGAAGTAGATACTGATTTACTGAATTATAAAACGCATAAAACACTTCCTGAAAAAGGTCGCAACATGGCGATAGCCGAATGGTATTGCGATGGCAAATGGGCAGATTATGCTTTGTTTGTTGGAACCACACTTTACGGAATTGTAGAAGCTAAAAGATACCGCAGTGATATTTCTACTGATTTACGTCAGTCTAAAATATATGCAGAACGCGTTACAGATGCACAAGATATTGAGCGGTTAGGTAATTGGCATGGCTATAAAGTTCCATTTCTTTTCAGTACAAACGGTAGAGAATTTTTAGAACAACTCAAAACTAAAAGCGGGATATGGTATCTAGATATTAGAAAAAAAGACAATCATGCAGCTGCTTTAAAAGGATGGTTTTCTCCGCAAGGTCTTGTAGAATTATACGAGCGCGATATAGATGAATCTAACGATCGATTAGAGAAAAGCGATTATGATTACTTAGCAGATAAAACAGGACTTTCACTACGTGATTATCAAATAGACGCTATTAAAAAGGTCGAGAAAAAAATTATAGAACGACCAGAAGAACAACGTTCTTTATTAGTCATGGCAACTGGTACAGGTAAAACCAGAACGGTAATAGGTTTGTCATACAGACTTATAAAGTCAGATCGTTTTAAACGCATTCTATTCTTGACAGATAGAAGAATGCTCGCGACACAAGCGATAGGAAACTATCAAGATAACAAGATTGAAAACCTCAATACGTTTGCAGATGTTTACCAACTAGAAGAATTAAAAGACACCACACCAGATGGCGAGACTCGATTGCATTTTGCTACCGTGCAAAGTATGGTAAAACGATTATTTTATAATGAAGATCCTTTACCTATAGATAGTTATGACTGTATCATCATTGATGAAGCACACAGAGGTTATAACCTAGATAAAGAAATTGATGAGGACGACTTGAGCTTTAAAGATCAGGACGATTATGTGAGTCAGTATAAAAAAGTGATAGAGTATTTTAATGCTTATATCATAGGCTTAACTGCAACGCCAGCGTTACATACTACTCAAATTTTTGGAGAACCTGTGTTTAGTTATTCTTATAGACAGGCAGTTCTTGATGGTCACTTGATTGATTATGAGCCACCATATAATATTAAAACTAAACTCAATTCTGAAGGAATCGTTTGGAAAAAAGGAGAACGTCCTAAAGCCTATAATCCAGAAACTGGTAAGATTGAAGAACTGGCAGCACTAGACGATGAGTTGAAATTTGAAATAGACCAGTTTAATAAATTGGTGATTACCGAGCCTTTTAACCGTGCCGTTATCAAACAACTGGTGCAAATCATCGATCCTGAAAGTGAAGAAAAGACATTAATATTTGCAGCTAGAGATGAACATGCAGATTTGATTGTGAAAATATTCAAGGAAGAATTTGACGCAATAGGATGTAGAGTAGAGCAAGGAACTATTGAAAAAATTACAGGTAAATCTTATAATCCGCAGGAGTTAACTACGCAATTCAAGAACGAAAAATTTCCAACGATTGCGGTGACGGTAGATTTATTAACTACAGGAATAGACGTTCCTAAAATTACCAACCTTGTTTTCTTAAGACGAGTACGCTCACGTATTTTGTATGAACAAATGGTAGGTCGTGCGACTAGAAAATGTGACGAGATCAATAAAGAGGTATTTAAAATTTATGATGCCGTACGATTGTATGAAGCATTAGAAGATTTTATACAAATACGTCCTGTGTCAGATCCACGTATATCGTTCCAGCAACTAGCGCAAGAGATGGAACATATTGATAATGATGATCGCGCACAACGCCAGATGCAAAAAATCATTGCAAAATTTCAAGTGAAAAAACGCCAAATTGAAAAAGTAGACCGCAATGAAGAGCTGCAATACAATGCCCAAGGTAAAACAGCAGATGAACTACTGAATATCTTCAAGAATGCACAAGGCAGCGAGGTGGCAACGATTATAGAAGAGTACGGCAGTTTATGGAAATTTCTAGATCAAAAGTTTACTAGACCAGGCATGCAAATGGTGGCAGATCAAGAAGACGAGTTCATAGCCATGGAACAGAAATTTGGTGAGGCGCAAAAGCCTGGAGATTATATTGAGAGTTTCAATCATTATATCGCAACACATCGCAATAAGGTACTGGCTATTAAAACCATATTGACCAGTCCTAATTCCCTAGACCGTACATCGCTTAAGGAGTTGAAGATGATGCTGGACCAAGATGGATTTAACGAGCGTTATTTAAACGCGGCATGGCGACAGTCCAAAAATGAGGACATTGCAGCAGATATTGTAAGTTATATAAGAACCGCTGCTCTAGGAGAAGCACTGGTTGCCCATGAGGACCGTATTAAGTCCGCTTTCGCGAAAGTGAAACAAAGTAAAAACTTTAATGCGTTACAATTAAAATGGTTGACACGTTTTGAAGCCCAAATGCTAGCCGAAACGGTTCTTACCAAAGAAGATTTAGACAAAGAACCTTTTAAAAGTGATGGCGGATTTAAAAGAATTAACAAGCAGTTTCAGGAGGAAGTAGAGCAAGTCATAGATTCCATTAATAACCATTTATATACCGCATAAGACGTTGAATAGAATCGTATTAATAGGGAATGGATTTGATCTCGCACATGGGATGAAAACGTCGTATAATGACTTTTTAGATTATCTATGGAGAGAAGTTTTAGGAAAGGCTTATCAAAATGGTGTGGCTGGTTATCAGAATGAGTTAGTTTCAGTTTCAAATTTCCATGGGTTTTGGGAGGATATTGATAGCAATGAGTCTGCAAAAAGAAAAGTCGAGCGACATTTCTCAACTATTCATTATAAAAATAAATTTTTTGAAAAAGTTGTAAAGAGACAATACGTCAATAGCTGGGTAGATATTGAAAAGGAATATTATGTAACACTTACAGAATGCTATAAAATTGATCAACAGCAGCAAACTGAAGCTAGTAAAAAACAAATTGATCAATTGAATGCTGATTTTAAGGTAATTAAGAATAAATTAAATCAATATTTAATTTCTATTGAAGAAAAGTTTAAAGAAAAGTATAAAGATGAAAATCCTGAATTTTGGAAACATAGAAAATCTATAGGTTCTAAAATATATAAACGAGCAAGGCTAAAAGACTTTGCTGAAAACTACATCAATCAACGTGCGGTAGAAAAATTTAATCGATTTAAAGTAACATTCGAAGGTTTAAAATCAGGGAAAATTGAAATTTCAGATTTAGAGGAAACTGATCAAATTTTTATTGCTGATTTGAGAGGTGATTTTTCAATAAATGGGATTCGTAATTATCTTCTTAGTGAGGATATGAATGGCGTTAAATATGTTCCAGTAAAACAATCGTTATTACTCAGTTTCAATTATACTGCTACCACAAATTTTTATCAGCATTCGGATGTTTATGTAAGTTTTCCAAAGGAAAAACCAGCATATATTAAGCCTATTCACATCCATGGTTCTATTCATGAAGAAGATGACAACCCAATCATTTTTGGCTATGGTGATGAGTTGGATGATGATTACCTGGATATAGAGAAGCTAGATGACAACCGCTACTTAGAAAACATTAAGTCCGTAAAATATCTTGATCGTGATAATTATAAAAGGCTGCTGGAATTTGTGAATAGTGATCAATATCAGGTGGTAATTATGGGGCATTCTTGTGGTAATTCAGACAGGACTTTACTCAACACCTTATTTGAACATGATAACTGCGTTTCTATTAAACCTTATTATCATCTAAAAAAGGATGGAAGTGATAATTATAGCGATATTGTACGCAATATTACTAGAAACTTTAATGATAAACAGAAACTGAGAGATCGTGTAGTGAACAAACAATATTGTGAACCACTACTTTGATTTAATTACGCTTTCGCGAAAGCGAGACAAAAAGAAAGCGAGAACACAACAATAGATAAAACAATCAAGATGCTGAATCAAGTTCAGCATGACAAAGGAAAGATATGAGTGCAGATGAAATTGCTAATAAATTATGGAACCTATGTAATGTCTTGAGAGATGATGGTGTGACGTATCACCAGTATCTTAATGAGTTGACATACATTTTGTTTTTAAAACTGACTGAGGTTAAGGATTTTGAAGAACATATACCAGCGGAATACCGCTGGCGTGGTTTTGTAGAAGAGCACGATAATAACGAGGCTTTTGAACGTTACAAGAAATTCCTGGTAAGTATATCTGGTGTGACGACCAGTCCTAGTATTAAAGAGATTTATAATAATGCGAGTACGAGTTTACGTAAACCGGTGAACTTTAATACGCTGGTGCAGTCCATAGAAAAACTGGACTGGTATGAAGAGAACGATCGCGATGTGATGGGCGATATTTATGAGAGCTTGCTAGAGAAAAATGCGGGCGAGAAAAAGAGTGGTGCTGGACAGTATTTTACACCACGACCGCTGATCAATATCATGACGCAATTGCTTGCTCCAAAGTTGGGCGAGCGATGGAACGATCCTGCGGCTGGAACTTTTGGCTTTATGATCGCTGCGGACGAGTATTTGCGCAGCAAGTATGAGAATTATTATGCACTAAGAGATAAAGACCGCAAGTTCCAGAAAGAGCAAGCCTTTAGCGGTGTAGAACTGGTAGGCGATGCGCATAGATTGGCATTAATGAATGCGCGATTGCACGGTATGGAAAGCGAGATCATTCTGGGCGACACGCTTACTGAAATGGGTAAAAACCTAAACGGTTATGATGGCGTGCTGGCAAATCCACCTTTTGGCACTAAAAAAGGCGGCGAGAAACCTACCAGGGACGATTTTACCTTTCCTACGAGTAACAAGCAACTCAATTTTTTACAACACATCTATAGAAGTTTAAAAAAAGACGGCAAGGCAAGAGCAGCGGTAGTATTGCCAGATAACGTTCTTTTTGAAGATGGCGATGGACAGAAGATACGTCGCGATCTTATGGATAAATGCGATTTACATACCATTCTTAGATTACCTACAGGAATCTTTTATGCCGCAGGCGTAAAGACCAATGTGCTCTTTTTTACCAGAGGGAAAACAGAGAAAAACAACACCAAAGGAATCTGGTTCTATGACATGAGAACCAACGTTCCTAACTATGGAAAACGCACGCCGTTTACCAGAACCGCTTTCGCAGATTTTGTAAAAGCCTACACAGGCGGCAAAACTATCGCAGATCTAGAAAAAAACTACGACGGTTCTATAGCTAATCGACCACAAGATGGTCATCCTGAGCCTGTCGAAGGAGCAGTCGAGAACGATTCCAGATGGAACTACATTACTAGAGAAGTAATCGCTTCTAAAAACGACAGCTTAGACCTAGGCCTGATCGCAGACGACAGCGTAAGCAAAGCCGAAGACCTGGGCGAACCTGTAGAAATAGCCACCGAAGCCCTTAACGAACTCAGCGCCATTCAAAAACAACTGAAAGCGATGATAAAAGAATTAGGCTAATGGAAAAGGAATTACCAAAAGGTTGGGTGGAAACGAATATTTCATCATTAGTAGATGATACAGGATTGTTTAAGGATGGAGATTGGGTGGAATCAAAAGACCAAGATCCTAACGGAAATGTCAGGCTAATACAGTTAGCAGATATAGGATTGGGAAATTTTAGGGATAAATCTCAAAGATTTTTAAATCAAGAAACCGCTGAAAGACTCAACTGTAATTTTCTTGAACAAAATGACATTTTAGTGGCTAGAATGCCAGATCCAATTGGACGATCTTGTCTATTTCCACTTAAAGGAGAAAACGTTACAGTAGTTGATGTGGCAATTATTAGACCTAGTAAAAAACATATTAATTATAAATGGTTATCTCATTGGATAAATAGTCCCGTATTTCATAAAAATATAAGTGAATTAGCATCAGGTAGTACTCGTAAACGTATATCAAGAAGAAACCTAGATAAAATTCCATTTCCACTACCACCACGAGCAGAGCAAGACCGTATCGTGGCAAAAGTAGATGCGTTAATGGCGCAACACGCTGCGATACAGCAAGCGATGGAGCGTATTCCACAACTTTTAAAAGATTTCAGGCAGCAAGTGTTGAATCAATCTTTTGAAAGAAATATTGAAAGAGTTGCTTTGGAAGATTGTTGTCATAAAATTCAAGATGGAGCACATCATTCACCTAAATACGTTTCTCCTATAAGAGAAAAAAATATGTTTCCATATGTCACTTCTAAAAACATTAGGAATGACTATATGAAACTGGATACTTTGACTTATGTAAATGAAGATTTTCATAATACAATTTACCCAAGATGTAGCCCAGAATTTGGGGATGTTCTTTTGACAAAAGATGGCGCAAGCACTGGTAATGTAACATTGAATGAATTTGATGAGCCGATTAGTTTACTATCAAGTGTTTGTTTAATTAAGACTGATAAGAAAAAATTAATTCCTGCTTACTTGAAATATTTTATTCAAAGCTCAATTGGTTTTTCGGAGTTTACAGGTAAAATGACAGGAACAGCAATTAAGCGTGTGGTACTTAAAAAAATTAAGAAAGCAACTATTCCATTACCTAGTGTTCCAGAACAACAAGAAATCGTTCGCCGTGTAGAAAGTCTGTTTGAAAAAGCTACGGCTATAGAGCAGCGTTATGAGCAGTTAAAATTACAAATAGACAGTTTACCGCAAGCCATTTTACACAAAGCCTTTAAAGGGGAACTTGTGGAGCAGCTGGATAGTGATGGTAGTGCGGTGGAGTTGTTGGAACAAATAAAGAACTTGAAATCGAACTCGAACTTGAATAAAAAATCAAAGGCAAAATCAAAATCAAAGTCGAAATTTAAGAATAAAATAAATGTCAGTTCGAGCGCAGTCGAGAGTGGTTATGTGCAAGAATAAGGTGAGTTAGGTAAGGTTACTTAGCGAGAATTGGAATATAAAAAGAATTATAAATAATAATTGAATGATTTTAGCAGCGGTATTTATTGAGGATGAAGAAACTACTGGTTCAGGCATAACCTATAATCTTGGAGGAAAATATAATTATAAAACCAGATTTGGAAATGGTCCTGTTGAGATAATAAGGTTTCTAAAACAAAATTATATTAAGAATTTTTTTGATCAAGGAAAAGTTATTACTGAAATATCGGCTATTGTTGGGAAAAATGGTTGTGGTAAAACGACACTTATCAAAAACATAATAGAATTTTTAAACGATAGATATAAATCTGGATTTTTAATTTTCGAAAAGGGACATAAAGTTATTATCCACAATTATAATTGGAACACTAGACCTAATTGTGTGAATTTTTCCTATAAAGTTGAACCAGATTTAAGCTTTGAGTCAATTTATTACTCACCTTATTTGGATCATAAATTACCAATGGCAGGTATTGATATAAGTGCTGATAGATACTTGTCACAAGATCTTGTAAATATAGATTCTACGTATGATGCTAATAAAAAAGTGATTATATCGGAAAGGTTGAAAAGAGAAAACTATAAGAGATTTATTAATTTTCAAAGAAGTTCCGTTGCCACCTCTATAAATAAAAGATATAGCCTTCTTAGTGATAAATTGTTTAAAGTTGTATTTACAAGACATAAAATTAATGCAACGACTCAAGGTATAAGTTTTAAAAATACACCTAGAGATTTTCGAAGTTTGTTAAATTCCATATTCTTAGATATACGTAGAGAATACGATTCTTTTAGTAAAATAAGTTTAGGAGGACCCACTGGATATAATGAGGATAAGAAAAAATTTAAAAATTTTCTATTAATGGATGCTTTCTGTTTAATAGTAACTCTTTTAGAAACTCATTCTTTCAAAAAGGATTACGGTCGAATGGATGATAGTGGAAAAGCTAAGCATATAGAAGTATCAGACCTTTCTCCTTATATGAAATTCTTATATTTTCTAGAAAATCATTCGTTTTTAACTATTGACAAAAATGTTCTGCCAAATAAAGAAATTAAAAACATTTTGGAATTTCTATTTAATTACATAGAGTCTGACGATTTTACAAAGGATGAAGGAAATGTGCTTAATTGGAATTCTTACTCTTTGTTTTTTAAAGAAAAGGCGCTAAATGAGTTACTTGATTTGAACGAAGAACTCCTGGCAGCAATACCAAATTACTTTCTAAAAGTAAATGATGAACAAGATACTATTGTTCAATCATATTCTCATCTACAAACTTTTGTCAATCCAATTTTTGCTGAGAGAGCTTTGAGCTCTGGAGAAACCGCAATGTTATCGTTTTACAGCAAACTGTATGATTTTTTCAATACAAATCTTTCCAGAAATAAATCATTAATTAAAAAATCTCATTACATTTTATTTCTAGATGAAGTGGACATGGGGTACCATCCCGCTTGGAAAAAATCATTCGTTGCTACATTAATTGAGTTTAGCAAAGACTTTTTTAAGAAAAATGACTGTACAGCTCAGATCATTTTTTCTACTCATGACCCAATCAGTTTAAGTGATATTCCAAATTATAACATACTTTATCTTAATAGAAACAAAGGAAAAACGTTTGTTCTTGAAGCAGGTGATAGACCAGAAAAATCGTTTGCAGCGAATGTTTCGGATTTATTGGCTGATTCGTTCTTCCTTGATGATGAATTAATAGGCGATTTTGCTTTATCTAAAATTAATGAAACAATCAAATGGATAAATAGTAATGTCAATAAAAAAGGAGATATTGTTATAGAAGACTACGAGCATTATAAAAATATTATCGCAATTATAGAAGAACCGGTCCTCAAGAGGAAACTTATGGAAATGCTATATGAAGTTAAGCCAGATAATCAGTTTATTCAGGCGATGATTGAGAAAGAAACCGAGTATTTGCAGAGATTATTAAAAAGATAGATATGATATTTTTAGATAAAAACTCTCATAAAATATTACATGCTCTTGATATTCATAAGAGAGATATGCTTGTTCGAATTAATCAATTCAAATCTCATGCTTCAGTTCCAATTGAAATTAGAGACTTTTTTACAGATGATAGAATACTTAAGTTATTAATTTCAGAGCCTAGAGATTTAATCGATTTAAATGAAAATTTTTTAAATGATATTCCAAGTCATTCCTTTGCAGAATGGAACCAATATCTATTACTAAAAAAGAGAACTAGAGATAATCCCGCAGAGATAGCATTGTTTGATAAGTATCAACTGTTAGAAAGGCAATTAAATTTGATATTTAGGTATTCCCATTCTATTGAGTCCTCTAAGTTTACTGCAAAAACAATTAAAAAATATAGTGCATATCATCTTGCGGACAATTTGGATATCCAAACTTGTGTCTATTGTAATAGGATATATACTAAGACTGTAACAAAGCCTCATAAAACCACAAGACCTCAATTTGATCACTGGTTTCCCAAATCACGTTATCCTATGTTGGCACTTTCTTTCTTTAACTTAATACCTAGTTGCAATATTTGTAATAGTAGTTTAAAAGGTGATGTCGATTTCAATATTGATACTATGATTCATCCATACATTCATTCTGATATTAAAATGAAATTTTCTTACAGGTTAAATTCCTATGCGAAACAAGAGTTTAAAATAAATAGAGTTATAGGTTCAGAAGAAGATCAGACAATTAATGCATTTAAGCTAGAAGAAATATATAAAACTCATGAAGATGAGCTCGATGATTTAATCTTACTTAAGAAAAGATATTCGTTGAATTACCTATTGAATTTGCGGAAGATATTAAATCCGACGAAAGAAAGAATTACGGTAAAAGAGCTATATAGATTAGCATTTGGTGTATACCCAGATGAGAAAGATTTTCATAAACGTCCTTTAAGTAAAATGAAACGTGATATACTAGAAGAATTAAAAATGAAAATTGATTAAATAAATTAACAAAGTTGAAAGAAGATGAACAACAAAAAATATTACGACTACATCATGAATTATTGCAATCTCAATGTTACGTCTTTCCTTATATTGGTAAAGTAAATGTTAGTCTTAATCAGGGAGTTTATATTGTTTATGATAATAATAATATTGTTTTACATGTTGGAAAAACTAATGGTGCTCGAAATGGATTAAACCAAAGATTACAAGATCATGTTTGTAATAGGTCTTCTTTCTCTAAATTGTATATGCAGTTAAATAAAATTGCATTAAGAGGTTGGGGTAAATTTCAATTTATAGAAATAGCTGATGCCAGAGAACGTTCACTTTTGGAAGCTCTTTCAGCTGGACTTCTATGTCCAAAACATATTGGGACAGGAGAAAAGAAAAGTAATAAATAGAGGAATGAATCACTAGTGCATACGAATAAATAAACCTCAAGGAAGAAAGGATCGATATAAAATTACTCAAAGCATAGATATTCTTACTGATTTTTGAAGAAGGTAAATTATGAAAGATATTCTTTTTCTTGATATAGAAACCAACCCTAAAAGCAAAAGCGTCGATTATGGCGCTGTTTTTAATGGGCAAGAATTACATGCAAGAAATACAGCTAAATTGGAGCAGTGGATCAAAGAGGCAACGTATATCTGTGGTCATAATATCATAGCGCACGACATTCCTGAGCTCAAAAAGCAGCTAGGTGATTCCATTTTTCAAAACAAAAAATATGTAGACACCTTATTATGGTCACCATTGCTCTTTGTAAAGCGCCCTAATCACAAACTTACCAAAGGGTATAGGATTATAAATCCATCAGAAGTTAATAATCCACTTTCAGATTGTAAGCTCACAGAGGATTATTTAATCAAAGAACTCAACAGGTTTAATGATTTAAGTGATCCTGAGAAAAGTGTCTATTATAAATTATTAAAAGATCAATCTTCATTTAATGCATTTTTTGATTTGGTTGGTTTCAGTGACAATGATGTAGAAAAAACCAGCATCGATGAATTACTACGAAAGACTGTTTGCTGTAATATTCAATTAGAACGCTTTAGTGAAAAGAACTCTGTCGAATTATCGTACGTCTTTACATTATTAAAATTAGGCGATAAAGATGCTGTATTACCACCATGGGTGCAGCACAAATTTCCAGAGGCAGAACGCATACTTAATCAAATTAGGTTTAATGCATGTGATGATACAAATTGTAGCTATTGTCAAAATCAATTAAACCCTAAAAAAGCCTTACAAGAATACTTTAACTATTCTGATTTTAGAAAATTTGAAGAAAATCGAGTGATTAGCTTGCAAGAACAAGCGGTAAGAGCTGGATTAACTAGAGAGTCATTTGTAGCCGTATTTCCTACTGGTGGCGGTAAGTCTTTGACATTTCAATTACCAGCCTTAATGCGAGGCTCGAGCACGAGGCACCTGACAGTAGTTATTTCTCCATTAATTTCTTTAATGAAAGATCAAGTTGATAATTTAAGAGATCGTTTTGGTATCACTAGAGCTGTTGCGATTAATGGTTTATTATCACCTTTAGAACGTCAAGAAGCTTTTGAAATGGTATCTGATGGTAGAGCAGATTTGTTGTATCTATCGCCAGAGTCTCTAAGATCTCCATCGATTTATCGTTTGATACATTCTAGATCTATAGGAAGATTTGTTATAGATGAAGCACATTGTTTTTCCAGTTGGGGACAAGACTTCAGAGTGGACTATCTCTTTATTGCAGATTTCATCAAGAAAATCGAAAAAGAGAAAAATGTTTTTCAAATACCTGTTTCCTGTTTTACGGCTACTGCTAAACCTCAGGTTATCACAGATATCAAATTTTATTTTGAAGATCGATTAGGGTTAGAGTTAAATGAATACATCACTAGCAAGGGAAGAACCAACTTATCCTATGAAGTAGTTAACGTTGAAGATGCTGATAGAAAAATGGCTCATTTGTTACCTATTCTTGAAACTTGTGAAAAACCAGTAATTATTTATGCTTCAAGAACCAAACGTGTAGAAGAAATTGCTTTACTGATAAATGAAGCTGGTTTTGATGCTACCTTTTTTCATGGCAAATTAGATAAGGACCAAAAGAAAGAAAACATGGATCTCTTCATGAGAGAGGCCAAGGAAATAATAGTAGCAACATCTGCTTTTGGTATGGGAGTAGATAAGGATAATGTCAAGACGGTTATTCACTACAACATCTCAGACTCTTTAGAAAATTATGTTCAAGAGGCTGGGCGAGCAGGTAGAGACGAACGTATTCAGGCGAAGTGTTACATTTTATTTAGTGATGAAGATTTAAATAAACATTTCAGCTTGTTGCAACAAACCAAGCTGAATCACAAAGAAATTAAAGATATATGGCGCGCTATAAAAGGTAAAGCAAAATATAGAAGTAAGATAAGTCAGTCCGCTTTAGAGATTGCAAAGAAGTCTGGTTGGGATTCTGAGATGTTAGATCTCGAAACAAAAGTAAAGACAGCCATTTCAGCTCTCGAAAACCAAGGGTTTTTAACTCGGTCCTTAAATACACCTAGAGTTTTTGCAGATAGTCTGCTAGTAAAAAGTTTTGGTAGTGGACAAGATATTTTACGAAGTAGTAAACGAATTACAGAAGAAGATAAGAAGGACTGCGCAACGGTACTTAAAAGAATCATTACAGACCGCGAAACAAGAGTAGATTATCTGGCAGACATTACACAACTCAACGCACACAGGATACAAGATGTTATTCGCATATTAAGAGATCATGCAATTTTGGGTGATGCTAAAGATTTGACAGCCTTTTTAAATATTCTTCAATCTAAAAATAGTTCAGCTAAAATACTGGAGAGAGTTACAAAAATTGAGAAAGCCTTATTATCCCAAATCAAATCTAACAAAATTACTATTCCCTTAAGGGAGCTCAATCAAAGGCTTTTAGATGATGGTGTAATAGAATCAAATGTTGAACATATCAGGTTGATTTTAACCTATTGGGACAAGAATAGATTCGTAAAGAAAAGTAGAAAAGATAAGGAAAAAGATATTTATGAAATAAACATTTATAATAAAGATCGCTTACTTGAAGATATAAAATGGAGGCATGCGCTCACTTTGTCAACATTTGATTATTTAGAGAATCTAGCAAAGACTAACGCCCAACACCAAGGAAAGAAAGAAGAAGTACCTGTATCATTTAGCTTAATCGAGCTAAAAGAGTCTAACCAGTTTATGGGAAAGCTCATTGAAGAAAATACTAAAAAGTATGAGCTATGTTTATTATACTTAAATGATATTAAAGCAATTAAATTAGAAGGTGGCTTTATGGTTTCCTATAATAAGCTTAACATATCTGAGGTTGATACTCAAAGGATAACTTTTACGGTTAAGGACTATGAAGAAATGAAAGAATTTTATCTCCACCGTACGGAACAAATTCACATAGTAGGAGAGTATGCAAAAAAATGTGTTGAAAATTATGAATCAGCTTTAACTTACGTCAATGACTATTTTACGCTCGATTATGAAGAGTTTTTGGCAAGATATTTCCCAAGGAAGAAAAGGGAAATTCAACGATCAATAACACCAAAGCGGTTTATTGAAATTATTGGGGATTTAGACACTGATCAAACTCAAGTAATCAATGATAACAAATCAGATAAAATTTTAGTGTATGCTGGTCCTGGAAGTGGTAAGACTAAGGTATTAGTGCACAAGATTGCGAGTTTATTATTAATTGAGGATATTAAACCAGAACAGTTTTTGATGCTTACTTTTTCAAAAGCTGCGGCATTAGAATTTAAACAACGTGTTAGGAAACTAATCCCTGAATATTCAGGATTAATAAATATAAATACCTTTCATGGCTTTTGCTTTCAACTATTAGGTCAATTAGGTGATCTTTATAAATCCCAAAATGTCATTAAGGATTGTATCAAAGCCATAAGAAATGGAGATATTGATATATCACAAATTGAAAATAAAAGCATATTGATGTTTGATGAGTTTCAAGACATAAATAAGGATGAATGGGATTTAATTGATTTGATAATACAAAAAGCTGAAAATCCTAGGGTAATTGCAGTAGGAGATGATGATCAGAACATTTATAGTTTTAGAGGATCTTCAAATGCTTTCATGAGTAAGTTCAGAAAACATTATGGAGCAACTCTTTACACATTACCAAAAAACTATAGGAGCTTCCCTGAAATAGTTGATTTCAATAACAAAGTTCTTTTTTATTTAAAAAACAGACTTAAATCTCAATTGTTAATTGCAGGGAAGAGTAGAAGTGGTGGTAGTGTTCATGTAACAAAATATAATGGGAAGTTTATAGAACAACCTACAGCTGAATACATTGCCAATACTAAATTACCTGGAACAAAAGCCATTTTGACTAGAACTAATATGGAGGCTTTATTAATTAGTTCTTTGTTGAATAAAATTGGAGTAGCAACAAGATTAATAGCTGGTTTTGAAGGGTTCCGTGTATCGGATCTTTTTGAAATTAATTCTTTTGACAATCGATTGAAGCAATCGATTGGTGAATCAGGCATAATATTAGAATCAAATTGGGAAGAGGCTATTTCTTGGTTTAAACGACATTTTCATGACTCATTGCATTATAATACATGTTTGGATTTAATTAAAAAATTCGACTACGTAAATCCTGAAAAGAAACTATTAGTTGATTGGAGAGAATATAGCAGAGAAATTAATATGGAAGATGCAATTTTGCCTGATTCTGATAAAATAATTGTGTCCACTATGCATAAAGCGAAGGGTAAGGAGTTTGACCATGTATTTATCGTTCTCAAGGACTATAATTATTCCAGTGACGAATCTAAACGATTACTATATGTCGCAAGTTCAAGAGCTAAAAAAACCTTGCATATTCATTCAAATGTGCCTTTTTATGATGCCAGCAATGCAGATTACATTTCCAAATTAGAATATACTGGTAAACTTGAACCTCCTAACCAATTTGATATTATTTTAAGTCATAAAGATGTCCGGCTAGGTTCTCAAAATTATTCAAATGCACTAAGAATACTACAGAATATTAAAACAGGGGAACTACTACAAGAAGACGAAATGGATATAGGTAGTATTAAAAAGCCAGGTCTTAAAAAATCTCAAAGAGGCAATTTATTATTGTATTCAAATAGCTTTATTGAAAATAAGTATAATCGGATTTTAAAGCATGGATATAAACTTGCTTCTGCTCGTGTAGAATATGTTGTGTTTTGGTACAATAAAGAAGATGATAAGCAATATAAAATCGTACTACCTAGATTAACATTTCAAAAGGAAGCAAATACACCTCAATAATTATGGAATTTGATAAAGTAACAGCGCAACACATAAAGCAAGGAATCAAAGATTACGAGGAAAAAGGATACCCAGACGGTTTTGGCCCTTCTTCCACTTATGACGTTCATCATGAAGGAAAATTATATCCACCAAAAGCTATTATGGCTTATGCTAACTATCATGCAACTGGTCGAGCTGTTGATAACTACTTTAAAGGAGGACTAAATAAGGATTGCTTCAAAGCATTAGAAAGAAATGGTTTTGAGATAATTGAAAAATTAAGAAAAGAACCTAATAAAAAATTATACGAACTTAAAAAGAGATTCCTTGAAACATGGCCATTGGATCGGTTGGAGAATATGGCATTAACAGAATACACAAATTTAGACAAGAACTCTTTTTGTTATGAGGTCGAACATGTTACTCGAGAATTAGGAAGTATAGTTGGTGGTAGTTCATATAAGTTTGGAATATATAAGCGCAACAGTAAAAGTGAAGTTAAAGGGGAAAGTAATCGCACTACTGATGGTGATTATGCATGGTTCAAAAAGTATGGGAAAAAGACCAAAGAGGAAGCATTTGGAACTGTTAAAAGCATTATCATTAAAATAGCTCTAGCTGCCCAGCGCAATGACTTAAAGGTGATTGATGATGTAGACTTAGGATATGGATATAAGTGGAAAATAGCTTTTCTATATGGCGACTTCAATTCCTTAAATATTTTCAAAGAGAAAGTTTTGAAAACAATTGGAAACCATCTTGATCTTCCTTTGGAAAATTTGATCTATGCCTCAGATTACCATAAAGCGATTTTAGAAAAGAAGAAACCAGAACAAGATTATTTTAACTATACAAGTGAACTCTGGAAAATAGCTACAATGGAAATTAAAGGCCTTAAAAAAGAGTTCTCAGATTGGTTGAAAGGAAAAGAGAATAGTAATAAAATTAGTTCTTATCTAAGAGCAATAGACATTTTAAATGAAATTTTGGATGACGATCTCTATTTAGAAGAAAATCTTGAAAATCTTCAATATTTATACGACGACTTAATTCTAAAGCAGAAAAATGTTCAAGGCGATTATTATTATGATAAAGCCCCGTCTTATGGTAAAAATGGATTTTATTCGGCGTCAGTAAGGGCGTTGAAAACTTTTCTTGAAAGTAATAATAAAGGTATTAATTTATCCAAAAACCACATCTATAAAATTTCATTAGGGCAAGAGTTCTTTTTAGTTAATGATTTTGATCACTTCATGGAGCAAGGATATGTTGCGATGCATGAAAAGACGAGTGGTAAAGGACGCGGAGCTGGGTCACAATATCTTTTATTTAAAAATGAATTAAAAGAAGGAGACTACATTTATGTATGCTATAGCAATGAGAAAATGGGTCTTTTAGGTAGAATTACATCTGCCGTGCTTGATACTGGCCCAGAGTTTAAAGCTTCTAAAGATGATGGCTGGAAGTATAGAAAATTTAATACAATAGCTAAACCTATTAAACAAGAAAAGTACAACGGCATAAGTAAATGGTGGACGCCTAATAATAATAGTACTTTTGATCAAATTCCTAAAAATGAATACGTCCTTGCGAATCAACTAATACTAGAACCTTACTATAGAACGAAAATAACCACTATTAGTTCTGAATATTTTGAAAATGAAAATATGTCTAAGGCTAAACATAACAGAGCACTCAACCAAATCTTTTATGGTCCTCCAGGAACAGGTAAAACGTATTATTTAAAGGAACAACTGTTTGATAAGTACACTTTAAAAGAAGAAGCTATAACAGAAGAAAAATACTTTGAAGAAATAATAACAGGTTTGACTTGGTGGCAAGTAATAGCTTTAGCATTAAACGAGATAGGTACTTCTAAGGTTAATGACATTTTAGAAAACAGATGGGTTGCTACTAAAGCTGAGCTGTCAGAATCTAAAAACGTAAGAGCTACTATCTGGGGTACTTTGCAAATGCATACCATTCAAGAATCTGAAAATGTAGCCTATAAACAACGTCAGAACCCTTTGATTTTTGATAAAACTAATGATAAGACTTGGCAATTATTAAATGAGGAGGTAAAAGAACAAAGCCCAGAAATCTTTGATGTTTTAGACGATGTAAACAACTTTAAAAGCAATCCTCAAAAAGTAATTAAGAACTATGATTTTGTAACTTTTCACCAATCATTTGCTTACGAAGATTTTATAGAAGGAATAAAACCTATCTCACCAGATGAAGGTGAAGAAACTACTGATTTAGGCTACAAAATTGAAAATGGAGTTTTTAAAGAACTTTGTATACGAGCTAAGAACGATTCTGAAAATCGCTATGCCATTTTTATTGATGAAATTAATAGAGGAAATGTATCTGCAATTTTTGGAGAGTTGATAACACTAATAGAAACTGATAAGCGTAAAGGTTGTAAAAATGAACTTGCTATAAAGTTACCATATTCAAAAAAAGAATTTAGTGTTCCATCAAACCTAGATATTTACGGTACTATGAATACTGCAGATAGGAGCGTAGAAGCACTAGATACCGCATTAAGACGACGTTTTGAGTTTAAAGAAATGATGCCAAATTATAACGTAATAGAAAATGAGAAGGTCAATGACATTAAACTTTCTGAAGTTTTAGAAACAATCAATGAGCGAATAGAATTACTCATCGATAGAGACCATACCATAGGACATTCGTACTTTGTAGGTGTAGATACCGTAGAGAAGTTAGCAAATGCTTTCAATAATAAAATAGTGCCGTTACTACAAGAATATTTCTACGGCGATTATGGTAAAATTGGTTTAGTACTTGGAAAAGGTTTTGTTGAGAAAAAGGAGAATAAACAAATTAGTTTTGCGGACTTTAAATACGATAACTCTGAAGATTTTAAAACTCCAAGTTTTATATTAAAATCAGTTGATAGTGATTCTATCATAGACGCTGTAATTCTTTTGTTAGGTAAAAACGATATCGAAGCTGGCGATTAATTGAAACATCTTAAAACCATATCTGTTTTTGAACATCAACGACTCTATGTAGGCGAGCATGGTTTTAGAACCACGCATTTAAACGCATTGCTAAAACTTAATGAATACCATGATGGGAATTACTTTGAACCTATAGCAAAAGGTATCAAGTTCAATCAATATGTTGGGGTGATTCAGGTAGATGGATTAGTTATAGAGATTCATCCTAAAGCAGATAAAGACGACGACGATAATAAGTGGAAAGGTGTCCTATTAAAAATGTTACAAGCTTGTGGCAAGCTGAAAGCGGATTCTTCAGGGGCGGCTAATGTAAAAAGACAGCACCTTAATTTGTTGGAAGTTTATTTTGAATTGTATTTGCAAGAACTGGAAAGTTTGGTACGCAAAGGCCTGATTAAACAATATAGAAAGCAGACTAAAAATACCAAAGCATTAAAAGGAAAGCTAGAGTTTGCAGGTCATATTAAAAGTAACATCGTCCATAAAGAACGTTTTTACACAACACACCAAGTTTATGATAGTAATCATTTTTTACACCAAGTTTTAAGTAAAGCATTGGCTATTGTTGGCCAGTTCACCAACGGATCTAGATTACAAGATTTAGCAAGTCGGGTACAGTTAAATTTTCCAGAAGTGGACAACAAAGCAATTACTGCAAAGCACCTAAATGAGATGAGCTTAAATCGAAAAACGTTAAGTTACAAGAACGCGCTAGAATTAGCTAGACTGATTATTCTTAATTATTCACCTGACATTTCTAGTGGTAAAGAAAAAATGTTGTCTTTACTTTTTGATATGAATGAACTGTGGGAAACGTATATCTTGAAGCAACTACAAAAAGCCAGCATAGGTTTTGAAATTGAAGTTTCAGGACAAGAATCTAAATCGTTTTGGGCTAACAATAGTTTGCGTCCAGATATTGTACTACGCAAAAGCGGAAAGACCTATATAATCGATACTAAATGGAAACGACCTAATAAAAGTACTGCATCTGTAAATGACCTAAGACAAATGTATACTTATTGCCGTTTTTGGGATGCCGAGAAGGCCATGTTGTTATACCCAGGTGATTACACTGAAAACAAGTTCATGTCTTATCTAACAGATGATTACTCAAAACAAGATAATGATGAAACTTCTGAAATAGATCATCAGTGTAAAATGGGGTTTGTTAGCGTTTTACAGAGAGATAATAACCTTAATGATATGCTAGGGCACGAGATAATAGAAATGGTTTTAGGAATTAATTAATTTTATTGGAATTAAATTAATTAAAACTTTAATGCCATGGAGACTAAATTTATACAAATTCAAGACGTTACTGTAGGGGAATTAGCTGAAGCTATATCTGAAAAACTTATGCCTAAGATAAAACTGTATTTAGATCAAGTTGAAGAAAGTAAAGATCATGATACTTACTTAACAAGAGAAGAAGCAGCTCAATACTTCAGCATATCTTTAACTACCTTATGGAGTTGGACTAATAAGGGTGTTTTAAAATCTTGTAGGTTAGGAAATAAAATCTATTATTTAAAGGCTGATTTGAAGAAAGCAGTTCAGTATAGATAAGCGCAATTAGATTTTAACATGAAACACGTTTTGCAATAAAAGATTACGCATTTCTATTTTAGACATTATTGTTGTATGCTTCTTTTTTACCTTTTTAAGAGATTGATATAAATTCACATCTGCGGTTATCTTTTTTATGAAGTAATAACATTTCCTTATCAGATAACTCTTTAGCTATTTGATATACAGATTCGGCTGTTAAGATGTGAAATAATAAGTTTGTGTGTTTAGATGATAATAATAATCAAGAAATATTAATAAGAACATTCATAATTTAAGTTTTTTAAGCAACACTTTGTGCCCCTTAATACGCCCCTTAAAATACAAAAGCCTCATAATCAATTAATTATGAGGCTAATTGTGGAGTCGGAGAGAATCGAACTCTCGTCCAAACGAGCGATTTAACGGCCTTCTACATGTTTAGTTTCCATTTAATTTCAGTCGTTACACCGGTTAGAAACTACCAAAGTAACGCTTGTCTTCAATCGAGTTTCTCCTCAACATCAAAGCCCTGATGAGGATAGATTTACTTTTACGAAATCCCATAATCAGTCGCCGTAAATCAAGGCTGCTGAGAGATTTCCTGCTTGTCTACCTAGTAGACCGAGGCACTATCTTACTATAATTCAGATTATGCAGCTAGGGCGTAGTTATTCTCGCCGTTTAAAAAAGATGAAAAATGAGATTTAAGAGCTGTTTCCCAGCGCTCTACATGCTTACAATTAACTCGGTCTCGCTGTCAAAACCAGTCGACCCCAAATTGTCTATACTTCTTTTTTAAGTCCAGGACTCAAAACCAAAGCGACTGCAAATATAATTATTAGCCACTGTAACAGTAGTAAAAACTATGCCAAAAGAATTAAAAAAATCCCAACTCAGCAGCGAGTTGGGATCAAGAGTGAACTCTATATCTATGGGGAATGACCTAGAGTTACTCAACAATTAATAAATTATCTGTTGCAGTAGGGTTTAATGGACAAAAGTAATAGTAAGATCCTGCGCTCAATGTTGTTGCCTGTGATGATTGCGTCTGACCAGTGGCTACAGCCTGCGTTACATATGCGGTTTGAATATGATTCTTTGGGTTAGAAATATCATCTCCTTTCTTTACCAGTACAAATCCTACATCGTGTCCTACTTCATTGTTAGTGACGGTAAATACATAAGTTCCAGGATTTACTTTGATTTCTTTTTGTACAAATTCGCCAGCTACTTGTTCTAATGCAATTGTCTTTACAGGAGCATCCATCATCTTATCTTTCTTCATGCTGTGTTGCGCTTGAGAAGTTGCTGTAAATGCTAGTGCAATGGTTAAAAATGCGATTATTTTTTTCATGATATTGTTTTTTATGCCTTGTGTTTAGGCGGTTATGTTTTATTATATGACAAAGATGCACCGGTGTCATCCTTCAAATTTGAATCATATTTCCCGACTCATTAACTATAATTCCCATAATAGGGTTCTGCCTGATTTCCTTATATTGCTACTTTAAAAATCCACCATGAAATTTGCCATAATTAGAGAGAGAAAGAATCCGCCAGATAGGAGAGTAGTGTTTACTCCAGAGCAGTTAGGTCGTTTAAATCACGCTTTCGCGAAAGCGCAATTCACAGTAGAGTCTTCTCCTATTAGAATTTTTAGTGACGCACAATATGCCGCTAGTGGCATTGATGTTCAAGAAGATGTAAGCAGTGCAGATGTGATGATAGGTGTAAAAGAAGTACCTATGGATGCTCTCATACCTCAAAAAAAATATTTCTTCTTCTCCCATACGATTAAAAAGCAACCTTATAATAGAGAATTGTTAAGAACAATTTTAGATAAAAAAATAGAGCTTTATGATCATGAAACTATCGTAAAGAAAAACGGAGCAAGATTGATAGGTTTCGGTAGATATGCTGGTATTGTAGGAGCTTATAACGGTTTCCGTGCACTAGGATTGCGCGATGGACTGTTTGAATTACCTAAGGTAGAATCTTTACCAGATTATAAAGCGCTTAAAGCAGAGTTAAAACGTATTAAATGCGATTTACCACCTATTAACATCGCGATGACTGGAGTGGGAAAAGTAGCCGGTGGTATTATAGAAGTGCTGGAAGAATTACATATACATGCTTTAAAGCCTAAAGAATATTTACAATTAGGGCAGTTTAATAATGTGCAAACCGTGTATACGCAGTTAGACGTAGTAGATTATTATACTCGGAAAGATGGATATAAGCCTACAAAAACAGAATGTTATAATAATCCAGAGTTGTTGAAGAGCGATTTTATGAAATATGCTCATGTCACAGATATGTTGATTACAGGTCACTTCTATGGAAATGGTGCTCCATACTTCTTTACTCGAGAAGATATGAAGTCTGACGATTTTAATATTAATCTAGTTGCAGACGTAAGTTGTGATATTGATGGTCCTATTGCTTGTACCATTAGACCTAGTACCATTGCAGATCCTATTTATGCCTATGATGCTTCTACCGAAAAAGAGGTGCCATTTAAAACTGCCGGCGCTATAACTGTTATGGCTGTAGATAATCTACCTTGTGAATTGCCTAAAGATGCGAGTGAAGGTTTTGGTGAGATGTTTGAAAAGCACGTGATTCCTGCATTTTTTAATGGTGATAAAAACGGAATATTAGAACGCGCACAAATGACCACTAGTGAAGGTAAATTAACAGAGCGGTTCTCTTATTTACAAGATTTTGTGGACGGTAAGGAGTAAGCAAAAATTATACACATAAAAAAAGCGAGCCTAAGCTCGCTTTTTTTATGAAGGTGTTTTAAATATACTTTTGAGAAAGTGCTATTACTCTCTCAAAAGTATTTTCTTTTTCTCAATAAGTAATATGATTATAAACCCTAAGGTATAACACACCATATCCCACCAAGAAAAACTAGTGCCTATGATAACTCTGGCCCAGCGAAATTCTTGTAAACCTAATACCTCGATAATTTGAAAATATTGAGCAGTTTCTACAAGATAACTGAAAATTAAAGTACCTATTGCTACCGTAATAACACGAAATGGGCAAATAGCCATAACGGTACAGTAAATCAATCCTATGACCAGCACGTCCCCTAAAAATGGACGAATAAATGAATCATTAATATAGAGAGCTATTATTACTTCTATAATAAAGAGGATGACCGCTAGGATACCATACTGGATTTTAGACCTTGGTTTCATATTGAAGAAATAATTTATAGAGAACTATTAAAAATATACTCATGGGCATGATTTGTAGCCATGCCGTTTGATGTGATAATGGATAAATGAAAATAGACAATGTATCAATAAATAATTGATCTGGATGCTGGATAATATCCCAACTATTCCATCTTAAATCACGACCTAAATAGATGCCTACAGCGCATAGAATCAATATCATATATTCTATAATTATTTTAAAGAGATTCTTTTTAAATCTATATATGGAACTTAAACTTTTAATCATTTGATATATGCTCTTAAATCCTGCCCAGCAACCAGTAATGGCAAAACTGGCGATGAGAATACTATCATAAATCAGAAAAGCACCACTAGCATTTCTAATGTGTATCAAGTCAGTTATAATGTATGGTGCATTAGGTAAGACTAGTAACCATATTATAAAAACGGGCACCGTAAACCACCGGATACTTACCGTTGAGCATGCACTAGCTATACTGGTTTCAAACCATAAACTAATACCATAAGGTAGTAATGCTAGAAAAAGATTCCAGACTAGAAATAACATATAAAAGTCGTGAGTAATTTTCATACGCACGGCTAGTAACATTATACTTGTAAAACTGAGTATGAGTAAAATGCTCAGTTCTTTATAACGATTAAGGATTAATGTTTTCATATAGCATATTCAATAATAATGATAAAATATAGGAAGGCGATAGGTAAATTAATAAGCAGGATACCGATAGTGGAAGTCGTTTCTTTAAATGATGTTTTCTGACCTAGCGCCGCAAATAAAATCATTACTAAAACAATGCTGTTCCACACGACAGCCACGATTGTGTATACTATACCTATTTCTATTAAATCACTTTGTTTAAATATTAGGTAGGATAATAGGGATAATGTCCCTAAGCTAAAACTAGCGAGTGCGTTCCAGTGTGCAAATCGATTAATAGGTGTTAATTCTTGTAAATATGTCATAGGTAGATATGATGGTTTGAGTAATTATAGAGAAGTAATAAAAGAAAGGCGATAGGTATATTAAGTAGTAACATGTAAAGTGTAAAAAGAGTTTCAACTATACGATTCAATCTATTTATGAACTGAATGAGGACTACTAGTATGACAATACTATTTATAAAAATACCTAGTAAAAAACCTAGTAAGATAAAAGATACTAAAAAGTCTAAATGCGTTAAGATATAGATAGGTCCTACAATACACATGTAGAGAAACGTCAGTAAGGCTGTCTTGATTGCAAAATAATTAGTCCTTTTAAATAAGCTAAGTCTATGGTGTATCACTCTTATCATCGTTATTATTTTCATTTTGAATTTGATAAGCGATATAATTAAAATCTTGCCATTGACGATTTGTAAAATGCTCTTCCCAGTATCGTGCAGAACTATATCCGAAATTATTATTGAGCTGTTGTGCATCGTCATATAATCCATGCTTTTTAAGGATTAAAGCATTTTGGGGAAGCAATCGTTCTAACTGTTTATGATCTACAAAATCATTATTGAGATTGTAATCTGTAACAATAGCAGACCAATTGAATAAAGAAAAGATTGAAATTATCACAAAACCTACCGCTAGATTACGACGCCATAGATACACAAAATTAAGTCTGTGTTGTACTTTCAAGAAAGTAGTAAATAGTCCTATTAAACATAAGGTAAGATACACCACAACACCTATGCGCTTCATGGATAAACCATATTGATCGATGTATAAATAAGTCTTTGTAAATATGCTGGCGATTAATAGAGAATTAAGTCCTATCCATATAAAAGTGAGTGTTTTAAGAGTCCCATTCTCTCGTATAAAATTGATGCTTCCGCGAAAAAATATGGCAATAATCACTACGGCCAGAATAATACTTACAATACTAGCATATACACCAGAGTGAACTGCATTGCTTAATTCTGAAGCAGCAAAGTCTTTAATGTTAGAGATAAACATAAGCTCTGTAATCAATACGATGACTAGAAGAATATTAAGAGCACTGATGGAAAATGTACCTAGCTGCAATTCATTTTTAGCTTTTTCTATTTCTGGATTTTCTAGTTCTTTAGATTTTAAAAAGTTATCAGTTTTGATATCATTTTCAGTTAAAGGATCAATAGCATTAGGCTGTGCAATATTTCCCATGATAAAGCCGCCTAGTATAGCTGTAAAAAACCATAATCCATCTATAAAGCTGAGATCTATAAATGTGAGCCAATCTGCAAATACAGGATTTGCTAGACTATAGAGATAAGAGAATAAAATAATTAAGAGTATAGGAATGACAGTAATTTTTATAATCTGACTTACTGCATAAGTAGATGTAGGCTCTTCTTTAATTTTTTGGATATTGAAAATAAAGTCATGGAACATTCCAAAAAACAGATTATATAATCCATTAAACCAGCTCGTGTAAATACTCGCTTGAGAGCTAGCAACCATTCCTATAAATAAAAATACAGATAAGAAGTAACACATTATTGCCATGCTAGATCCATGCATCATAATAGCAATGGAAGAGGCAATCATTCCAGCTGCACTAGCAATTATGGAAGGCTTAAGAAGTGATTTGGTATTCAGTATCGCTAGCGCTATAATAAGGAATAGAGCATAAATTGCGGTGTTTAAACCTAAAAAGTGGTTGTAAAATAAAGTGGCAAATGTGATGCCGCCTAGGATAATAACGATGGTCTTTTTCATGATAGGGTTGTGTTATAGTGAGTTTTAAAATTTGATATAGGTGATGACAGATGTTGGCTGAAATCAATATGGTGTATGGCTTTAGAATATTGACCTTTTAAATATGCTCTAGTAAAACTGTCATAACAGTCCAAATAAAGTAGTAATCCTACTAGCATCGCGAGAGCTACAAATGGACTGCGTTTGCCGTTGCCCCATAACCAAAACTGCATCGCAATTTCTTGTGCTGTATCTACTTTATAACCGGTAAGAACATGAAAAACGTCATGATCCTCACAACGTGGTTGAGGTTCAAATTTGTGTTTTAATAAAAAGCAACCTAGATGAAATCCTAAACTATGCTTAGGGTAGGACAGTAGCTGATTAGTCTGAAGATGCCATGATGTTCCCTTTTTAAAAAAGACATACATTTTGCTAGAAATAGTAAACCCTAAACTCACTAAAAGTTCTCTTAGGTGTTTTAAAGTACTTTGTATTTCAAAGTAAAAGGATAAAAAAATAGATTTCATAATATATAGGCTTAGAGCGAGCAATAAATTGACAGTGTGATTTTCATTTTTTTCATTATTAGTTGTGTTACAGCGTTGATAGGATTTTAGGCAAGTATGTTATCCACCTAATAATTTTTCTAGGGCGGCGATATGTTTTTTAAATTCTAGCTTGCCCAGATCTGTTGCGATATATTTAGTATTAGGTTTACGACCTATAAAACTTTTTTCAACTCTTATATAGTCTTGTTTTTCAAGAGCTTTGGCATGACTAGCAAGATTACCATCCGTAACGTCTAGCAACTCTTTAAGTTCTTTAAAATCGGCATGATCGTTCACTACGAGAACAGACATAATGCCTAGTCTAATGCGATGATCAAATGCTTTATTTAATTTATTAATAAGACTCATTGAGAGAGTTATGGGTTTTTAATTATTGGTTCTGTTTGAATGCTGGTTCAGTGTCATAACGTATCGCTTGTTTGTCTTCTTTAGTCAGGTCCACTACGTAATTGTGAAACTCATCATCATTTTCATACTTTCCATCTCCATCTAAATCTTTTACAGTTTGAAAATAAAGATTATCGTTTGCTACAAGAAAGGAATATGATAAATATTGTTCAAAGTCAACACTTAGCTTCTTGAATTTACTTCCATCTAAATTACTAATGAACAAAGCTGAAACGTCACGGTAATTTAATCTTTCATCTTTGTTGGTATCCAGATCATGACCTTCGTAGAGTACAAATTCTACTCTAGGATTGTACTCTAGCTTGTTATAAATCTTGACGTTAGAAAAGTTAATTTCTTGATCAGTGATTTTAATAATTTCACCTGTTTTTATATTTTCAACTGCAAAGCCAGCATACTGACCATTGAATCTATAATGAGAGTATTTACTATTACTATTCCCTGATTCGTAAGAGTTTTTACTCATTGAAAACCTTCGGCTATCATTTTTGGTTCGATTGCTTAATAACTTTGTAGGGTGGTAAATGTATTGAGTGCTATCGATGTAAACAGGAAGACTTAAAACTTTAACCATCGTGGTATCTTCTTGTATCACAAAATCCTCTGCAACGGTATTCTCATCGATAACAACTTGAGGTTTGCGCTCAGTATCACATGAAGTTGTTATTAGAGTTAATGTAACTATTAGTAATGTGATTTTAAAAACTTGTTTCATTATTCTAAATGGAATTATATTTTTAATGACTTTGTTGTTTTATAATCTGTTCTTAATTGTGCAAGATTAGACCGCATTTTTTTGCCTAATACCTACTCAACCTATCGATCATATTTATAGTACATGACAGCTCCGTAAATAATATGACATAGCCCAAATCCGGCTGCCCAAAAGTACAATCCATAACCTATAAACTGTGTGTTAATTAGACCTAGTATAGCACAACTTAATCCTAGATATTTGACGGTTCCTAAAGTGTATTTTGCTGCGTTCATACAGGCTATTCCATAAAAGACTAACATAGCTGGTGCTACTAAAAATAAGAGGCCGTATTGTAACAACGCTAGAGTAAATAGTCCGCCTATGGAAAGAGGCGCTAAAAAATTAAGAACTAATCTTATAGATTGTTTATTCCATATTTTTTGCTTGTATTTGGCTGCTTTAATTTTAGTTAAGAAAAAGGCCGTTACAACTGCCATAAATAAAACAATACCGGCAATAACTAGTATTTGAAGTGATGGATTACGCTCCCATGGTGTACTTAATAAACTGTCTAACGTATCGGTATAACCACTGCGGCGCGCCTTTTCAATAACAAAATAGCCTACGACACTTCCTAGGAGTGCATAGATACCAGCCATGACACCACTCATACCAGAAAGCGATATAAAACGTGTCGACTTGTCCATGATGGATCGGATTTCTTTTAAGTCGTCTAGAACTTTATCTTTAGTCATAATAAAAGTACTTTGAAATACAAAGTAAATGTATTTTACTGAATTAATCATATTTTTTATTGATTATTTTATTAGGGTAGAGAAGTGGTGTTGATTACGCTTTCGCGAAAGCGTAAAAAGAAATAGCTTTATAGCATGAATCCTGCACACGATTATATCAACCGTTCTCCAGAGCCTTATCGCTCGATAATGCTGCATCTACAATTACTGGTAGAGTCGACTATTCCTGAGGCACAACTGAAATATAAATGGCATTTACCATTTTATTATCTTGACGATAAAACGATGTTTTGTTTTTTTAATTTCAGGAAAATATTTGTTGATCTAGGAATGTCCTATGGTAATGAATTGACTAATCAACATGGTAAATTGATCGCCGGTGAAGGAAGAAAAATGTTGCGATCATTGCGATTTGAAACCTTAGAAGAGATTGATGATCAGATGGTTATTGAAACCTTATTAGAACTTAAAGAGATACGTATTAACCATAAAAAGAAGAAATGAATTATAAAAAATGGTGGTTCATATTCTTAATGATTGGCATTATATCTATTCTATTATTCCAATATAAAAGGCCTATATATCGCTGGTATTATAATTTGAATAAGTACGATGCCTCAATGGTTTATAAAAGTGATCATATTAAACAATATGCTATACATGGTATAGATGTGTCACATCATCAAGGTGCTATTGAATGGGATGTCATTTAACATCCAGACAGTACAAAGCAAATCGATTTTGTTTTTATAAGAGCAGTTGTGGGAACAGAAAAAGATAAGCGATTCAAAGAAAACTGGACAGGTGCTACAAAATCCAAAATTAGAAAAGGTGCTTACCATTATTACTGGAGTAATGTAAACAGTGCAAAACAAGCGGCGATTTTCATAGATCAGGTTGTATTAAATCAAGGTGACTTACCGCCAGTACTAGACATTGAAGATATTTCAAATGTGCAGAATAAAGCTTCTTTAAGAAAAGGTCTTAAGAATTGGATTGCAATTATTGAGGATCATTATGGTGTGAAACCCATTATATATAGTGGTGAAGCTTTCTACAGGGATATCCTTATGCCAGATTCTTATTTTGATGAATATCCTAGAGTGTGGATTGCAAATTACAATCGAGTTAATGCACCACGTATTGCATGGGATTTCTGGCAATATAGCGATCGTTTTCCAGTAGATGGCATTAAAACCTTAGTGGATGGAAATGTATTTCAAGGTTCACAACATGATTTTGAGGCCTTGCTTGTTCCTTAAATTCTTAATTTATAAAAGGGTTGCTCCATTTGGGATTAGTGTACATATCGTTTCCGGTAAGTGTTTTAAGAAAATTGATAAGAGCTATTTTATCATTATCTGTAAGTTGTAATTGTTGACCTATAGGACCATCTGGCCCAACACCATCGAATAAAATAGGGTCTAAGAGTTGTTGATTGGTCATATCTATAGCATTGTAATGTTCTACCATTTCTGATAAAGTGCTGAAGGATCCGTTGTGCATGAGTGGTCCATTGAGTAGGCCTTCTGGATTTTGGAGATCTCTCAAACTAGGCGATCTAGTATTATTATGGTCAAAAATGTTTGGGTCAGCAATAGTTGCGATAACACCGTTATTGTGTATGTTGTCTCGAATAGCAAACTCTGGTGGAGCATGACAGCTTACACAACCAGCACCACCATTATCTGGAGTCGTAGTAAATAAAAATTTCCCACGATTTTCTGACATAGTATAATTGGGAAAAGCTGGTCCTGGATTACCTGTTAATTGCAATCCGTCGTCATACCTTGAGTCAAAGGATTGTATGCTTAATACAAATTGAGAAAGACATTCCTGTAGTCGCTCTTCGGTTATTATTTCATCACCATAAATATGATTAAACAAGACTTGATAATAATCTATATCAGATAACTTAATCAATAATTCGTCAAAAGTTGGAGCGCCATTGAGACCACTAAAACCCATTTCAGCATGGTCTTTAATGGGTTCTGTTACCTGGCTTTCTAGAGAGTTTACACGTTCATTCCAGAAGAAGTTAGTTCCAGATTGAAATCCAACATTAACTAATCTCATGCTGTGGCGCGACGTTGTGCCATTTACACCAGTGCTAGCTATACTAGTATCGCTAAAAGCGTGTTCTTGCTGGTGACAGCTGGCACAAGAGATACTATTATTAGTAGATAGTTTTGTATCATAGAAAAGAATTCTACCTAATGTCGCCTTATCATTCTCTATGGCATTTCCTTGATTAGAAAATCTTATATAAGATGGAATGTTATTATTTTGATAGCTTTCGAGTTGGTTTAAATTGATTTTATTTCCAAATGCGTTAGACAATATTACCTGGTCTGTAGGAATATAATCATCTTTTTCATTCTGACATGAGATTGTGATCGTAGCAATAAAAAAAAGAAAGTAAAACTGGAATCTCATAATTTTTTCTTTATGACTACTAATGTATTACAAAGTTTAAAATAAATCGATTGAAAATAATAAGCCCTTTCTATTAAGAAAGGGCTTATAAAAAAAATCAATTTAAATGACTAGTTAGTTACAAGTAAAGAACCATTTACACTTTCTTTAACTTCAACTGTGTTTTCATGGATTGCTTTACTATTTGCATCACGTGATATGGTAAAGTTTTTGATCTTAGCGGTACCAGTGTTAACAGTATAAGAGCCTTTCATTGATAGATATAAACTTTGCATGCTATTAAACTTTGTTAATGTAACATTACCGCTACCATTAACTGCCATACCTTTAAGCTGGTTAGTATAGATACGTATTTTTAATCCCGATATAGCAGTTCCATTTTGCTGGATTGATAACGAGCCATTGTCAGATGAAATGGTAAAGTTTTTAAGTTGATCTTCATTAACATTAAAAATAACTTGATCTTTTGGTGAGTAGACGATTTCAACTTGTGCATCTGCATCAATTTTGATTTTTGAAAAGGAATCTACTTCCATGATGGTGGTCTGTGCAAATCCTATAAATGCCATAAAGAAGGTTGCGATAAAAATGTAATTTTTCATAATGTAAAGTTTTAGTAGTTAGATGTATATAAAATAGGACTCCACTATTTTTACATTGTTACAGAATGGGAAATGTTTAACACTTTTGCTTCACAAATGATAATTAATTCAACAAAAAAGCCTGCAAATTAATTATTTGCAGGCTTTTCAAAATCAATAAATTATTTTAGAAAGATTGAATTGTTTTTCTGATAGTTACTAATCGAGTTAACAGGCCTTCTAAATACTGTAAGTCTAACATATTGGCTCCATCACTTTTGGCATTTGCAGGATCAAAATGAGTTTCAATAAACAGACCGTCTACATGGTTTACTATTCCCGCACGGGCAATAGTTTCTATCATATCTGGTCTTCCACCTGTAACACCACTGGTTTGATTAGGCTGTTGTAAACTATGTGTAACATCTAATACTGTAGGCGCAAACTCACGCATCGTAGGAATACCTCTAAAGTCTACAATCATATCTTGATAACCGAACATCGTTCCGCGATCTGTAATCCATGCTTTATCACTACCAGAATCCTTAACTTTCTGAACGGCATGTTTCATAGCCTCCGGAGACATAAATTGTCCTTTCTTGAGATTTACCACTTTGCCAGTTTGTGCCGCAGCTACTACTAGATCAGTTTGTCTTACTAGAAAGGCTGGTATTTGTAGGATATCAACATATTCTGCAGCTTTTGCTGCATCACTTACCTCGTGTATATCTGTAACAGTAGGTACATGAAAAGTTTCAGAGACCTTGCGTAAAATTTTAAGCGCTTTCTCATCACCTATACCTGTAAAACTGTCTATACGACTTCTATTCGCCTTTTTAAAGCTACCTTTAAAAACATAAGGTATTTTCAGTTCATCCGTAATTTTCACCACTTTTTCTGCGATGCGCAATGCCATATCTTCTCCTTCTATAGCACATGGGCCAGCAAGTAAAAAGAAATTGTCAGCATCTACATGCTTAATTTGTGGAATGTCAGATAATTGCATTTTTTATTCTTTAGTTTTTAATACGACCTCTCTACCACTGGTAGTCCATTTACTTAAACCACCATCGAGATCAAATATTTTAGTAAATCCTTTGTCTTCTAAAATCTTAGCACATTGTGCACTTTCTCTACCACCATTACAGTAAACTAGAACAGGCTCTTTATCATTAAGACCGGCGATAATTTCATTTAAATTTTCACTATCTACAGGTATATTTATAGCACCTGATATATGCCCAGCATCGAACTGGTCTTTACTGCGTACATCTACTAATTGTGCAGATTGTGTTTTAATAATAGCAGCCGCTTCATCAGAACTGACTATTTCTACAGTGCCAGCTTGAGCTTCAACACAACTTTGAGTTATAGATAAAGTTATGATGAGGACTAACAAGAGAATTAATTTTTTCATACTTAAAAGATTAGGCAGTATCGCCATCCCATTCACCGAAACCACCTAATAAATTATAAGTTGTTTCAAAACCCATTTGATTCATGATTTGACAAGCTTGACCACTACGACCACCGCTACGGCAGTATATGTAATAATTCTTTGACTTATCCATTTTTTCAAGAGCAGCCATTAGTTCTTGAGGCTTAAAAATATCGTGATGTAATGAATTTGGAATCATGCCTTCTGCAACTTCATCTGCAGTTCGTACATCTATTATTACTGCATTCTCATCATTTGCAGTAAGTTCTTTCCACTCTTGTTTGGTTATATCTTTCATATTATAGTGAACAACTTTGTGTTTCTGTAATTTTTTGAGTTCCTAAATTAGTCTTTTTAATGGCTCCAAAGCCACCTTCAACATTTACCACATTTTTTATGCCATTTGCGGCTGCTATACTTGCAAATATTACTGAACGATATCCACCACCACAATAAACATGATATGTTGTATTTGTATCAAGTGAATTAACTTCATTATGTATATTATCTAAAGTGTACAATGGAACGCCATCTACATGGGCAGTATTGTATTCGCCTGGTTTACGAGAGTCAATAGGATTAGAAATGCTATGATCAGATAAACCATCTATAAATTGTTGTGCGGTAATATTTTTAACTTTCTGGGTCTCATAGCCAGCCTCTATCCACGCATCTATTCCGCCATCTAGAAATCCTAAAGCGTTATCATAACCTACACGAGCCAGTCTGGTGACTGTTTCTTCTTCTCGACCTTCAGGAGCAATAAAAATAATTTTTTGGTCTATATCTTCAATTAATGAACCTATCCATGGTGCAAATTGTCCGTCCAGACCTATGAACCATGAACCTGGAATACTGCCAGCTGTGTATTCTTGAGGAGACCTTACATCTAAAACTAAATAGTCACTATCTACCACTAGTGCTTTAAAAGAAGCAGCGTTAATAGGTGTATTTCCTCTCGCGATAATTTCATCAATACTAGAATTGACTCCTTTATTCATCCAGACATTTTTTGGAAAATAGGCTGGTGGAGGCGCGATACCAGTAGTCAATTCTTTTATAAAATCTTCTTTGCTTAAATCTGTCGCAAGAGCATAATTTGTTTTCTTTTGATTACCTAGCGTATCAAAAGTTTCTTTACTCATGCTTTTCCCACACGCACTTCCTGCACCATGCGCCGGATAAACAATAATGTCATCGTGTAGCGGCATGATTTCAGAACGTAGCGAGTCATATAAATAACCTGCTAGATCTTCTGTGCTTAAATCTGATTTTGCAGCAAGGTCTGGTCGTCCTACATCACCTATAAATAGCGTGTCACCAGTAAATAGTGCTTTCTCTTTTCCATCTTCGTCCTTTAATAAATAACAAGAAGATTCCATGGTATGTCCTGGAGTATGTAGAAGAGTGAAAGTAACATCGCCTACTTTAAAGACTTCTCTGTGTTCTGCTTTCGCGAAAGCGTAACTAGTCTCTGCATTTGGACCTAACACAATAGTGGCTCCAGTTTTATCTGCTAGATCCACATGACCAGATACAAAGTCTGCATGAAAATGAGTCAGAAACACATATTTAATCGTCACATTATCCTGTGCTGCACGGTCTATATATTGTTGTACTTCTCTTAAAGGATCTATGATAACAGCTTCTCCAGCAGATGCAATATAATACGCGCCTTGTGCCAGACATTTTGTGTAATGTTGTTCTAAAATCATGTTTGGGAATCTATTCTTTTTGCAAAAATACGATTTTGACAGTTTACTAAATAAGAAAACCCATGTATAAACACGGGTCCTATATCAATAAAATTTATAGCTACTAACTTTTAATAGAGCAGCCTATCGCTACTGTTTTGGTCATTTTTATTTCCTCACCATTTATTAAATTGGTAACGGCATCTCTTAAATAATCATTTTTAATAGCAGTTGCATCTTTGTGATTATCGTCTATCGCTCCTATATATTTAACTATATTATTTTTATCAACCTTTTGTAATAAAAACACATGTGGTGTTTTAGTGGCTCCATATTGAGGATAAATTGTTTGTCCTGCATCAAATAGATATGGGAATGTAAATCCTTTTTCTTTTGCTCTAATCTTCATGTTGTCATAACTATCTTCTGGGTATGCCTCAGGATTATTAGGGTTAATTGCAATGACAGGATATCCTTGACTTTTAAATTCTTTGTCTAAAGCAATAATTCTATCTTCATATGCAACGGAATAAGGGCAATGATTACAAGTGAAGATAACGATGAAACCTTTTGCTTCTTCATAATTTTTAAGAGAAACCATGCGGCCATCTATATTTTTTAGACTAAAGTCAGTGGCTGTGTCTCCGATGTCGTATCCTTTTCTAATAGGAGCCTTATCAGTGTTTTGAGAGTCATTTATTGCGCTTTCAATTTCATTATTCTCCATATTTAAGGAATCCACGTTAAGGATACCACTAGCCAATATACCTACTAAAGCAATAACGGCAACTACGGTTAAGATTTTCAGTGTTTTCATAATTATATAGTTATTCTAAAAGAGTAGAAACTTCAAAGTCTAATTCTTTGAATTCAAAACTTTGATTAAAAAATTTATGTTCTTTCTTATATTTTATTAATGTTACAGGAATAGCCCCATCCCAGTGCGGATCTACCATAGGGATATATTCCGCAGCATATGGATAATCTAACAATTTTACTTGTGATTGAATGTTATGCTTCTCTAGAAAAGGATTTACTTTAGATTCTAGATTTTCAACATCATCTAAAGAAATCAATATTACTTCAATCTTATCACCATAAGTTGATTTCAACTTTTCAAAAGCTGGTAACTCATCTACACAAGGCTTGCACCAGGTAGCCCAAAAATTGATAACTTGTATCTTCTCAGGATAATCACCTGTTAAATATGCGATATCTTCTATACCTATCACATCAGCTTTTTGAGGCTCAGGTTTACTACATGATGCTACAATGAGTAACAAAATTAAGGGTAAATAATTTTTCATTAATTCAAATATAAATAAGGAGTATTAATTCTTAGTCTATTTTAACGATGATTAGCATTTGCTTGTTAATTTGTGCCAACTCAAAAAAGCCTTAATTCATAGGAATTGAGGCTTTCATTTTTTCTACAATTTTATAAGTCGCAGGACAAATTGTAGTATTCTTTACGGTTAGATTACCGATTTGATAGATTTTACGTCTATCTGTATGCGGATATTCACGACATGCTTTAGGACGTACATCATATATCGAGCAGTAATTATCTGCACCTAGGAAATGACATGGTACTTGCTGCAGTACATAATCTTTATCCTCATCAACACGTAGAAATTGATCGATAAAATCACTGGGCTTCATTCTGAAATGCTTTGCTATCCTATCAATATCTTTATTTGTGAATAAAGGACCTGTAGTCTTACAGCAATTTGCACAGCTTAGACAATCTATTTCTTCAAAAGTTTCATCATGCAATTCTTGCATGCGACTGTCTAAATTTTTAGGAGCTTTTTTTTTAAGCTTTTTAAAATATGCTTGGTTTTCCTTTTTTTTCTGTGCAGCGATTTGAGGAAGCGACTTTAAAAAATCCTCCATTAGTTACAACTACCCATTGGCATTGAGCTGGTATATCCTAACTCTTTCATTTCACCAGTTACTTGACAGAATAGTTCGCGTGACCAGTAAATACTTGCATTTTCCTTAGCTTTATTAATACGGTCCATACGGCCGAAAAGTTTAGTGCCTGTATTGGATATTCTAAATGCTTCATAGGCTTTTTTATCATCTTCACTCATCGCATTAGGATTAGATTTTAACTGCTTTCCAGCATTTGATGTATAAAAGTTTATTAAGTTAATTAAATCTTGCTTATCATCAAATATACTGCGGTATTCACTTGCCAGTATACCTTTTAATTTTGCAACAGACGCTGATTTATTAGAGTCATATTTTTGCCAGACAGACTCAGGAACATCTTGTGTTTGATATGCATCTTTAAACATTTGCATCATACCTTCATATGCTGCGTTATATTCAGTATCTATACCACTCACTTCAAAATATTTCATCATTAAAGATTGATAAGATTCTCCAGATTGCGCTTTCGCGAAAGCGGAAAAAACAAGAAGTGTTAGGAACAGTTTAATAGAATGTTTCATTATTTAATTTTATTTTGGGTGAAAATATAAGATATGTATAAGATAATTCAATTATTATGCCTTTTAATCCTACTCATCGGTTTAAATGCATGTAGTTCAGATAAAGATCAAGAAAACGGAAGTAGTGGTGATCCGTTTTCTTATACACTCAATACTGGTGCTAGTGCAAATGATTTATTGAGTGATTCTCAATTTACAAAAATTATTATTGAAGCAGTATATGTAGATGGTTATAAACCAGAACAGGCATCTCTCAATAATCTAATAGCATTTTTAAATAATAGACTTCATAAACCAGGCGGTATATCTATAATTGAAAGAGATATTCCAGCACAAGGATTAGGAACTTATTCTATTGCCGAGGTACGTCAATTAGAAGATGATGTAAGAACCCAGTTTAGTGCAGGCGATACACTTACCATTTTTGTCCTTTTTGCAGAACAGTCTAATGAAAATGATTCGGGCAATAGTGTAATATTAGGTACTGCTTATCGAAACACTTCATTAGTCATGTTTCAAAAGACTATCGAAGAATTAAGCGGTGGTTTAAATGAACCTAGTAGAGTAAATGTAGAAACTGCGGTGTATGAACATGAGTTTGCTCACATCATGGGATTAGTGAATATAGGGACAGCGTTACAGACTAATCATGAAGATAATTCAAATAGTGCGCATTGTGATGTAGATGGCTGTTTAATGAGTGCTCAATTAGAAACATTTAATCCATTAGATATGATGAATATAATGGGTTCTGGTGTTGCCCAGTTAGATACTCAATGCATTGCAGACTTGCAAGCAAATGGAGGCAAGTAAATACGATTAATAGTTTAAAAAAACCTGCTTTAAATTAAAGCAGGTTTTTTTAAACTATTATCTGTTGGCAGCTCTGTGTCGTTCTCTTGCTAGCAATGTATTTTTTAAAAGCATCGCAATGGTCATAGGACCTACACCACCAGGAACAGGTGTTATGTGGCTAGCTTTTTTGGCAACATTTTCATAGTCTACATCACCAGTAATATAATAACCACGCTCTCGAGTTTCATCAGGTACTCGAGTAATACCTACATCAATTATTACGGCATCATCTTTTACCATTTCAGCCTTTAAAAATCCCGGTACTCCTAGGGCAGTTATAATAATATCTGCTTGAGAGGTAATTTGTGTAATGTTTTTTGTGTGACTATGAGTTAATGTAACGGTAGAATTACCTGGAAAGCCTTTTCTTCCCATTAGAATACTCATAGGTCTACCTACAATATGTGATCTTCCTATAACAACAGTATGTTTACCTTGAGTGTCTACATTATAACGGTCTAATAATTCTAAAATTCCGAAAGGAGTAGCAGGGATAAAAGTACTCATATCTAATGCCATTCTACCGAAGTTAGTAGGGTGGAAGCCGTCTACATCCTTATCTGGATCCACTGCCATCAATACTTTTTGCGTATCAATTTGTTTAGGTAATGGTAACTGAACTATAAAACCATCAATATCTGAATTGTTATTGAGCTTGTCAATTTCTCTTAAGAGTTCTGTTTCGCTTGTAGTGTTAGGCATACGTACCATGGTGCTTTCAAAACCTACACGTTCACATGCACGCACTTTAGAACCTACATAAGTCAGACTAGCGCCATCATTTCCAACGATTACTGCTGCTAGATGAGGTACTTTCTCACCATTATTTTTCATTTCTTGAACGATTTCAGTAATCTCGTTCTTGATATCATTACTGGTTTTTTTTCCGTCTAGGATGATCATAGTTATGTGTGCTGGTTAATGATGTTGTAAAATTGAGTTATAAGTATCAAAATATAAAATTTTAATGCGTACACTTATTATCTATTTGTTAACGAAAAGGATTGCGTACAAGTAAATGTGGAACAAAAAAAAGTCCTAAGTGTAAACTTAGGACTTTCAAATATCTAAAATATAAAAATGGTTATCTCATTTTACCAAGAGCATTCATCATGGCTTTACCTTTTCCACCTTGCATCATTTTCATCATTTTGCTCATCTGATCAAATTGCTTGAGCAGTTGATTAACTTCAGTAACTGTAGTACCACTTCCTTTTGCGATTCTTTTTTTACGAGAGCCGTTGATTACTTGTGGACGTGTTCTTTCTTCTACAGTCATGGAATGAATTATAGCTTCTATACCTTTAAAAGCATCATCATCTATATCAACATCTTTTAGCATTTTTCCGGCACCAGGAATCATTCCCATAAGGTCCTTCATATTACCCATTTTCTTAATTTGCTGTATTTGAGATAAGAAATCATCAAAACCAAATTGATTCTTGGCAATTTTTTTACTCAGTTTACGAGCTTGCTCTTCGTCAAACTGTTCTTGGGCACGTTCTACCAGAGAGACTACATCACCCATCCCTAGAATACGATCTGCCATACGTGATGGATAGAAAACATCAATCGCTTCCATCTTCTCACCAGTACCTATGAATTTAATAGGCTTGTCAACCACAGATTTAATAGATAAAGCAGCACCACCGCGTGTGTCTCCATCTAGTTTAGTAAGTATTACACCATCAAAGTTTAATCGTTCATTAAAAGCTTTGGCAGTATTAACAGCATCCTGACCTGTCATGGAGTCCACAACAAAAAGAGTTTCTTGTGGTTTCACTGCAGCATGCACGTTTGCAATCTCAGTCATCATTTCTTCGTCAACAGCAAGACGACCTGCTGTATCAATGATTACGACATTAAAGCCATTTTGTTTGGCATGAGCAATGGCAGCCTCAGAAATCTTTACAGGATCTTTCTCATCTCGATTAGAGAATACTTCAACACCTACACTTTCTCCAACAACGTGTAATTGATCGATTGCCGCAGGACGATAAATATCACAAGCCACTAAAAGAGGTCTTTTACTCTTTTTAGTTTTTAAGAAATTAGCAAGTTTACCAGAAAAGGTAGTTTTACCAGAACCTTGTAAACCAGACATTAAAATAACCGTAGGATTACCAGTTAAGTTAAGTCCAGTAACATCACCACCCATTAACTCAGTAAGTTCATCTTTTACAATTTTAGTAAGAAGTTGACCTGGTTTAAGAGTTGTAAGTACACCTTGACCTAGTGCTTTTTCTTTTGCACGTGAGGTAAATTCTTTGGCAATTTTATAATTTACATCTGCATCCACTAGGGCGCGACGTATTTCCTTAAGAGTATCTGCAACGTTTACTTCGGTAATGCTTCCATGTCCTTTAAGGACGTGCATGGCTTTATCGAGTTTGTCAGTTAAATTATCAAACATATTCTTGACTCATTTTTTGAAGATTGCAAAGATACCATTTAGGCGCTTTAAGTTCAAGTTATTATAAAGCTTTTGTTCTCAATATTCTACCTTATTAAATTAGATTTGTTCATATTTAAAAAAGTATAAAACTAACCTTGAGTACTCTTAGAATTTTGTTTTAAATTGCACGAAACATAAACTTTACGAGATGAATAACACTTTAAAAGTCATTATAAATATCACTGTTTTTTTATTTGCTTTAGTTTTTATTCAATGTAGTTCTGAAGAAAATGATGATACAAGTTCGAATGGTTCTGAAGACACGGCAACTTTATCAGCTTCTGTGAGCCAAATTTTATTTGAAAACACTCAAGTAGGAGATAACTCACAATTAAAATCTTTTACTTTGAATTATTCAAATTTGAGTGGCGATATTAATATCACAGCAACGAACTCCTATGAATTATCAATCGATGGTTCCACTTTTAGTACTCAACTCAGCTTGCCAGTTTTAACTACATCAAGCTTAATTTTTGTCAGATTTATTCCAGATGAAGTAAATACTATTCAAGGAACTATTTTAATACAAAATATTGATATAGCAGACGACGTAGTAATAGCTCTTAGTGGTACAGGTACACCAATCATACACAATTATCAAACTTTTAATAGAACACGAGTTGCATTCGGAGGAGGTTTTAGTCAAACATCTGTGCAAAATTTTAATCTCCATAATGACCTAAGTAATATAGAGGCAGTTAAAATGTATGTAAAACTTACTTGTCCATCGGGTGGATGTGATGAGTGGGATGTTTATGCAAATGTAAAGGTAACAGATCCTATATCGGGAGAACGTTATGAAATGGCTAGATTTATAACACCTTACTGGAATGATAATAGTCAGTTACCTAGAGGATTTGAATTTGATGTCACTGATTTTAAATCAATGTTAACCGGTAATGTTGAATTGAGAATAAGAACTGAGTGCTGGAATGCAAAAGGATATGAGGTTAGTGTAGACTTTGATTATCTCGAAGGAATACCGGATTATCAATATTATGGTATTACTAGGGTGCTCAATTATGATAATGGTTCACAAGCAGGTGTGCCATATGGTGTCGCACATACCTTTGATTTGACACGCTCAATCAACATTCCTTCAAATGCCCAAAGTACACATTTGCGTACTATAATATCTGGATGGGGACAAGCAGCATCTGGCGATCCAGACGGTCGTACTTGTGCTGAATGGTGTTACAGAACACATAATGTGAGTATCAACGGCGCAAATATGTTTCAACATAATCTAGGACCTTTAGGATGTGCTTCGAACCCAGTTAGCAATCAAGCGCCTGGAAATTGGACACCAGATCGAGCAGGTTGGTGTCCGGGAATGGAAGTGCCTACTAGAATTGACTCATTTACAACCAGTATGGCAGGGACGACTTTTACCTTTGAATATGGTTTTGAAAACTGGACTAATACGACTACGGATAATTCTTTTTACCCGATATCTACATTTGTTGTTGTGAAAAGCGATACTCCTATATCAAGAGCAGTAGTGATCGATTAAGTTTTTCTTTAAATGAAATAATAACAAAAAAAGCCTGTTGATTGAAATCAACAGGCTTTTTATTAATCAATTAAATAACTTTAGTTGATTCCTACTAATTCTAGTTCAAAAACAAGGTCTTGCCCAGCCAGTGGATGGTTAGCATCAACAACGATGTGATCTTCTTGAACCTCTGCAACACGCAATTGACGTTCAGATCCGTCAGGATTTTGAGATATTAATCCCATTCCTACTTCTGGTTGTACTTCTTGCGGTAATTGTGCTCTATCTACTTTATGGAAAAGTTCATCCATTACCTCACCATAAGCTTCTTCCTTAGGTATTTCAATAGTTTTCTTTTCATTAACCTTCATGTCTATAAGGCCATTTTCAAATCCAGGGATTAACATTCCTTGACCTAATTGAGCTTCTAATGGCTCTCTGTCTGCAGATGTATCAAAGACCTGTCCTGTTGCTTTCAATTTACCTGTGTAATGCACCTTTACAGTGTCATTTGCTTTAACTTGACTCATAAAAATTGATATTTTTGTATCAGCGGCAAAGGTATGATTTACAAATGCCTAATAAAATGAAACGCAACTTTATTCCTTATGATTAAGAAAGACTTAACGGTTAGGAGTAAAATATATTTATCGAATGGATGAATTAATAAACGGTTATCGTTTAATGATTCGCTTTCGCGAAAGCGAAATATCAATTAGATTTAATGCTGTTGAAAATCAAGTATTTGAAAGAAGCTGTGCAAATATTTCAATAAACCGCTAAAAACCAATAAATAAGCCTATTTTTGCAGCCGCTAACAAGCGTTATTTTTATGAAAGACATTAGAAACATTGCGATTATTGCTCACGTAGACCACGGTAAGACTACGTTAGTAGACAAGATTTTACATCACTGTGAAATTTTCCGTGAGAACGAGACGACGGGAGAATTAATCCTTGATAACAATGACATTGAACGTGAACGTGGGATTACTATCCTTGCAAAGAACGTTTCTGTTATGTATAAAGGAACTAAAATTAATATCATCGACACACCTGGTCACGCCGATTTTGGTGGAGAGGTGGAACGTGTATTGAATATGGCAGATGGTGTTCTACTTTTAGTAGATGCATTTGAAGGACCAATGCCTCAAACTCGTTTTGTATTGCAGAAAGCAATAGACCTAGGTCTTAAACCTTGTGTAGTTGTCAATAAAGTAGATAAAGAGAATTGTACACCAGATGAGGTACATGAATCTGTATTTGATTTAATGTTTGAACTAGGTGCAGAAGAGTGGCAGTTAGATTTCCCTACGGTATATGGTAGTGCAAAGAATAACTGGATGTCTGACGACTGGCAAAATGAAACAACTAATATCGAGCCGTTATTAGATATGGTTATCGAGCATGTTCCTGCTCCAAAGGTTGAAGAAGGAACGACTCAATTGTTAATTACTTCATTAGATTTCTCTAACTATACAGGTCGTATTGCGATAGGTCGTATTAAAAGAGGATCTATTAAAGAAGGTCAAAACGTGACGCTTTGTAAGCGTGACGGTTCTATGACTAAGACTAAGGTTAAAGAAGTTTATGTCTTTGATGGTATGGGTAAAGCCAAAGCTCAAGAAGTAATGGCTGGTGATATTTGTGCAATCGTTGGTTTAGAAGGTTTTGAAATTGGTGACAGTGTTGCTGATTTTGAAAACCCAGAAGCAATGGAAACTATTGCAATTGATGAACCTACAATGAGTATGTTATTTACTATTAACGATTCCCCATTCTTTGGAAAGGACGGAAAGTTTGTAACATCTCGTCACATTAATGATCGTTTAACTAAGGAGCTAGAAAAGAATCTTGCTTTACAAGTACATGATACTGGTAGTGCAGATAAATTTATGGTTTTCGGACGTGGTGTATTACACCTTTCTGTATTAATTGAAACGATGCGTCGTGAAGGTTATGAATTACAAATAGGTCAACCACAGGTAATCATTAAAGAAATAGATGGTGTTAAGTGTGAGCCTATTGAAGAGCTTACAATCGATTTACCAGAAACGGTAAGTGGTAAAGCTGTTGAAATGGTTACTTTAAGAAAAGGAGAAATGACTAGTATGGCACCTAAAGGTGAGCGTATGGTTTGTGAATTTAAAATCCCTTCTCGTGGTATTATAGGATTACGTAATCAATTAATTACAGCTACTGCTGGTGAGGCTATAATGAATCACCGTTTTGTAGGTTTTGAACCTTATAAAGGGGAAATAGCAGGTCGTATTAATGGATCTATGATATCTATGGAGACTGGTACATCTATTCCTTATTCAATGGATAAGTTACAAGATCGTGGTAAATTCTTTATTCACCCAGGTGAAGAGATTTATGGAGGTCAGGTAGTAGGTGAGAACTCTAGACCAGATGATCTAGCTATTAACCTTACCAAAACTAAAAAGCTTTCTAACGTACGTAGTGCTGGTAATGATGATAAAGTTAAAATAGCACCACCTATCAAGTTTACTCTTGAAGAGGCACTAGAATATATCCAAAAAGATGAGTATGTAGAGGTAACTCCTAATTACTTGAGAATACGTAAGATATATCTAGATGAGAATGAGCGTAAGCGTAAGGCTAAGGAACTTTCTTAAACTTATTACATTAAGATTAATTATATTAAAAAAGCAGATTCATTTGAATCTGCTTTTTTTTTGTCTCTATTATTGATTTTGATATATTAAAAAAGGCAGGAAAAATTTCCTGCCTTCTTTTAAAAAATGGTCTCCCCAATTAATAGTAGAACCTAATAATCACCACCTTCTAATCTTTTATTTATTAATGAAATAGTATACTTAACTATTCCAACTATTATTTTAATTTCTAATAACCAGTCCTGCTTATAGGGATACACAGTGTCTTTAATAAATTAGCTTTATAATGAGACTATGACTGGTTTATTATTCTTACTCTTTTCTAAACTTTTTAAGCTTTAAACTGCTTAACTATTATAATGTTCCTTAAAGTTTAGTTTTGTTACCCTTAAAAAATCATTTTTTTTACTTTTTTTTACTTTTCAATACATGTTACTGATTTTTAGTGTTTTAACTCAAGTTATTTTCAGTATTAATTTTGTAAATAAGTGCTAAATAGGGTAACATCGGATTTAATCAATAATCAATTTCTCAACCATTTTTCCCTTGTCAGTTTCAAAGCTAATTAGGTATATACCTTTACTCACCAAATCTCTACCATCCCAAAGAGTACTATAAATAGATTCTTCATAATCTGAAATGTTGATTGAATCTATGATAACACCGTTCAAGTTATAAATGTTGATTGTATTGAGCTTAGTTGTTTCAGATTGGAAAGAGAATGATGATAATCCATTACTAGGGTTGGGTGCAACTGATGTTTTACCATATTCTTCATTTTTAGGATTCATAACCATGCCGCGACAAGATTGACACACCTTTGCTGTCCATCTAGGCTCTCTTATATCCGGACATATTGTTCCTACACGATAACTTAAACAATAAGCAGTAGTCGGAATTAAGATTTGTAAACTAGTACCTGTAACATTCACTCTGGTCGTAATTGGTCTTTGATTACTAAGACAGCAATCGGGATCATTATAAGTATATTCAACTACATACTCATTAAATGAAGATGAGCCAGTCCAAGATATTATACCGCGCTCGCAATTAAAGTTTGTACTTGTAGGTGCTGCACACACAGGCTGAATGATATCATTACAAGAGACGCATTCTTTTGCAGTCCATTTAGGTAATCTAGAGTCTAAGCATCTAGTCCCCATTCTGTAGCTAAAACATCCGGTTCTGTTTATGGGTATAACCAGAGTCGTGATATCTGGACCAACTTCAAATCGTTGACTCGTTGGTAATGTAGTAGATCTAGGGCAACAATCTGGATCATTATAGTTCACCTCAATAACATAGCCTAAAGCTCCTGGAACGCTAGCCCATTCTAGTGTACTGGTCTTACAACTATATTCATGTTTCTCCGTTTCAGTACAGTTTACAGTGGTGTCATCGAAAAAGTCACAATCTATCTCTCCTGCGAGGCTATTACCACCACGTTGTGCACAATTTCTGCAAATATCTTGGACATAACAAACCTGACCGCAATCCGTTTCTACTTTATGCAAAACAAAATAGTATATACCGTCATTTATTGAACTATAACTATAATTCAGGCCTGTTTGTGAATCTATTAAAGTATAAGGTCCTCCAGTAGGATTAGGGCTTGAATATAGTTCCCAACTATGAGTGATACCTGGATGATTATTATATGGGTTAAGAACATTTGTAGTTATAGTACCATTAAAATCAACACCAACCTGAAAATCACCAGTTAGATTACTGGTCTGACCTGGACCATTCGCCCAAAATTGTAATGCAAGGCAACAATCTTGATTAGAGCGATAATCTAACTCTTCACCACGTTTACTACCATTGTTGTAGTACAACACTTTACTTTCACAGATATCTGCACAATCGTCAGATTTTAGAATATGGATTATGGTATAGTATAAACCTGGCTGTGCATTAGGTATCAAATTAATAGTTGCTGGACCATTATCTTGAATGCTATAAACCGGTGTGTAAGGACCACCTGAACTATTAGGGCTCGATAAAACATACCATTCATGACTAGGGTTAAATGCACTATAATCTGTAAAGCTAGATATCGCTAGCAAGCCACTAGTATCTATAAATGCATTGAATGACGCATCTGTCGGACAACAATCTGGATTATCAAATATATAATCATTATTCTGGCCTGGATTAGTTTGTGAATCTGTTGCTGGTTGCGTACCTGAGCCTATATTAAAGATAACATTAGCTTGGAAATCATAACCGCCAGATTGTCCTAGCATATCTGTACTATTAACAGTGAAACAAAAATTACCAGCTCCATTATTAGACGTTGTCAAAGTGTTTATTACATTTCCGTTTTGAAGGATGTCTAATTCTATGGAGTTTACTGAGCCCGTAGTACCATTAAAATTGGGTAAAGTATAAGTACCACATACTTGTAATGGTGTGTCCTGACATGGGTCCATAGGTGTTAATTGAATAGATCCTTGACCATTTCCAGCGCAACTTGTTGCACAAATATCATCTATGTAGGCGTATCCAAAATGAGCCGTTTGACCACAATCTGAAACGATAAATTCTAATGTAATGATGTCACCAGCGTTACCATTAACAGTTAAAGAGCCACAAGTCCAGTCTTGCCATACTACCTGATTAGTAGCACAGCCAGGATAGTCTGCAAAACTGTTGATAAATGGATTTACTGTAGGATCTGGATTTGAAACTATACAAAAACGGTCCAAGGTGTTATTGCCAGCGTCTAATGCCCTAGCCATAAAAAAAGGATTTTCATTAGGATGGTTTGGGTAGTCAGCAACTAGAGCATAGCTAAAATTGATTTCTTGGACTCCATCATCTTGCAGGGTAATGGATTTAATTAATTTATTAATTCCACCGTTGGGATTTCCTGTACTGGTATTACATATTAATGGTGCGTTAATGCGTACGGCATGATTTCCATTATTAACCATTTGTAAGGATCCACCGCCATAAGCAACGATTGGATCTAGACCTATATTTGTAATATTGAAATGATTTGGGTTACCAAATGCTTCTGGGCTAAAGAAAATGTTTGAAGCTCCAACTAGTGGTATGGCATCACATTCTCCTAGATTGTATATGCCCGTTTCTCCAGCAAGTGAATTGTCAAAAATACCTGATTCAAAATCTCCGTTGGTACAAACTGGTGCTGCTATAGCTTTAAAAATGTTTGCATCCATAGGGTTTTCTGCAAAATATAGACTTCTTAAATAATCTTTTTTATAGACGATTAGAAGCTCTTCAAAAGGTGTTGTGGTTAACTCTTCTATGGTATGTTCATCTGCACTTCGCAGTTTTTCAATATAATTGTATAAATGCCTTTCTGGTACTGTATTATCTATGTTTTCTTGGATAAACGATGCTATCCTTTGCTCAATTTTAAGTTGCTTTTGATGGCGGTCATTCTCATTTAATTCTTGTGCGTTTAGTAAAACACTACTACTCATTAATAGTATGAGTACTATTGAATATAGTTTTTTCATGATAATAGATTTGGTTAGCTCCTACTTTGTTTGATGGGTTTTCGGATAAATTCCCAGAATGCATTCAAATGATTGTTCTATTCATGAAAGCTTTGTTACCCAAAACTTGGTTTTTAAACGGATAAATTAGACCAATGGTCGTAATAAAGAGAAATGTTTATGTTTTTACGCTTTCGCGAAAGCGTAACCTAAAGAAAGGTTGTGGTAGAATTAATTCTTGAGTAACTTCTTATAAAGAATTATCAATAGAATGATAATAATGATACCTAGAAGCCAGAAATAAAGACTGTAATCGTTTAATTTAATAGGTTGGTCATCGCCCATTACTTTTAGGGATGCCCAGTAATATGGAGATGCGTTTGATAAGCTATGTTCTTTTAGGTATTTAAGCTTTGCATTATGTAGTGCTGTAGAAACTCCAAGTTCATTGTCGATATTTTGGTAAAAATCTTCTACTATATACGATGTTGACTTGTCACTGGTTTTCCATAATGAAGCAATGACGGCTTGAGATCCTGTATAGAAAAAACCTCTTGCGATGGTTAAGGTTCCTTCACCTTGTATAATTTCACCTATTGAGGTGTCGCAGGCACTTAGAAATACTAATTGAGCATTGTTATCTAGTGAGTAGAGTTCTTTAATAGTTAACTTACTATCGTAAAATGCTATAAATGGATTTTCACCAGAACTGGCATGTGTTGCTAGATGAATAATCTTGTAATCACTAACTAAATCTTTAAAATTACTTTTAGTAGCTTGATCATTAATGTAATTATCACCTTCTATATATTTATTAATAGAAAACACCTCATCATTAGTATTGTATAGTTTAGGTAGTCCTAATATATCAAATGTGGTAGGGGAAAAGCTTATCAGTGATTTAGTAGCATTTCTATTAATTGCAGCATTGCTTTTAGAGAACGATAGGGAATAGACATAATTTACTTGACAATCATTTATTAAATAATTATGACGGTCTATATCTGTTATAAGTGCATCAAAAGGTATGTTTTGTAGTTGACCATCTGCAATAATTGTTATTTTTTTTGCTTTTAATTGACTTTGGATTTCTGTCGGGAAAAGCTTGTTGTAAATAGAATGTGCTTTAATTGCATAGTTATTGATGTCCTTTTCTGTATTAAAAGGTTTTGAAAGCAACTTTATAAATTGAGAGATTTCATCACTTAACTTTTTTGCATCATCTAATTCAAATATTTGAGCGTCAGTCTTAGTTATGACAATAGACATAAGATGATCTTTACATTGTACCTCTTCATTCCATACATACGCAATGACTATTTCATTTTTCTCTAGGTCCTTTTGAACTTCGGTTAAATTAGTTAATTGATTTAGGTATGTTTTATTTAAGCCTTTTGGATAATTATTGTTAATGGAATCATCGTATTTCTTTATTTTAAGGCGCTGGTTAAGAATGGCTTTGTTGTAAAATTTTATAGAAATTGAATCTTCTTTTTCTTGAATTTTATTTTCATACTCAATCAGTTTATTATTTAAAAAATGCCTTCTGTTTTTGATAGAAACTGGTATGTCTAGTGAGTTTTGAATAATGTTTTCTGTGAGCAAAACAGCCTTGTTTTTTTCACTATACTTAAATGCCAGCTTTACATCATTTAATATATATGAACAATGAACGGCATAGTGGTAAACTTTTGAGGCCTCTTTGCGCCAGTACATTTTAGAGCTTTCTTCACTATTAGTGTTCTGAATATAATCAATCAGCGAGTCTGCGGTTTGTAGATTTTTAAATGCTTCTTCTACGAAAACATTGTTCTTTGAATCTTCATATTGCAGTAATAAAACTTCAGCCTTTTTAGATAGTGAGTTGATTACTCCTATAGGGTCAATAGCGTTTTTTAAAGTGATTAATTTAGGATGATTTAAATCAATTATTTGGTCCGTGTAATTAATAGAAATTGCTTTGTCTAGAAACAATAATGCATTTTTTCTCTTTCCATTTTTCAATTCAAAATCAGCGATATTTTTAAATACTCGATCTTTAGATTCAACAGATAATGAATAATCTAAGCTTTTGTTTAAGTAATATTTTGCGCTATCAATACCTTGTTTGATGTATAGATTTCCCAAATTCCCGTAGCCTATGCCCATGGACGTAGAGTCGGAATTTTTGATGGAGTGCTTCAGTAACTTTTGATAGTATAATTTAGCTTTATTAAAATCATACGACTTTTCATTATTATAATAGTTAGCTAGATTATTATATAGAATAGATAACCTACGGTCATTGAGTTGCGTTTTATTATTGATTTCTAAGACTTTCTTTAAGGTTTTAAGCTCTTTTTGTCTTGATTCTTGAGTGTCTAATGTGTGATATACTCTAGATAGATTTAAATATTGGGATGCCAAATAGCCCGAAGCATTATAATTATCTAAATCTGAGATAGCTTTAAGGTAATATACCTCTGCTCGATAATAATCACCTATTTTAAAATGACAGTCACCTAATTTTCCATAGGATTGAACATTTCTAAAAGTCTTAGGCTCTACCGCTGTAACTTTATTGTAGTACTGTATGGCTATTTCTAGCTGTGCCGTTAGCTCATAAAAAAAACCTAGTTGGTAAAGAGCTTTGGCATATTTTTCATCAATGATTTGATTTTTTTCAAATGAATTAACTTCAGTTTGAGCGTATTTTATAGCGGCATCATAGTCTCTAAGGCGGAAATACTTTACAGAAAAATCATGTGCCATTTCTCGGTAAATAACTTGATCAGTAGTAAGGTTTAAAACGCTATCAAGTTGAGGTTGTAATAATTCAATACCTTTATTTTTCTCTAATGAATCAAACAGTTCATGAAAAGTTTGGCTACTTGTAGTATTGCTCGCACAAACTACAAGTAGCCAAAATATAAAACAGTTAAAACTAGATTTCAAAACAAAAAATTATGAAATCTAATTTACGCATTAATAATTAAAAAGGTTCAAAGCTTGCTATATCGATAACAGTTTCGTCTTCTATCCAAAGAACTGGATCAGTAGAGTCTGATTCTAACAGTTGTACAGATAATTGCCAGATTTCACCACTATGAATTGTTTCATCTATATGATAAGAATGTAGTGCAATCAATGAATTAGAATGCATTAATTCTTCTCTTAATTGTATTTTTTGATCTTCAGTAGCCTCAGGTTCCCAGCTTACATAAAGGTCTATCTTGATTAACTCGTTTAATAAATTTAAGCTTTTGTTATTGGTTGTTAAATCATCTTCTTCCAGAGAATTAACACTACAAGAAGTGATTGATAAAGCGATTGTCGAGCATAAAAGCAATTTTAAAAATAAATTTTTCATAAAAAGTAGGGTTTTATAATTTAGGATGTTACCCTACTGTTACCAAGAGTCGGTTTTTGTTACCCATAAAAATAAACTCTTTACAATTTACTTCTATATTTGCTTCAATGGCAGATGATTTAAAATACCTTAGAGCCCTACTTACGAGCGACTCTGCCGTGATTTCAGAACTGTATCAACTAACTTTACCTAAAGTGAAAAAATTTGTGGTTCAAAATAAAGGGTCTATACAAGACGCCGAGGATATTTTTCAAAAAGCACTTGTACAAATCGCAGTTCGATACAAAAAAAATCCCTTCTCAATCAACACCAGTTTTAAGGCATTTTTGTTTACCGCATGCAAAAATCTTTGGAGAAGAGAATTAAATAAATCTTCACAATGGGTAACAAAAGATGTTGAAGAGGAACAGGTTTATGAAAAATTTGAAGATGCATATGTTTTATTAGAGCAAGAACGATTTGAATTATTTCAGGCAGCATTGGACCTGAGTTCTGAAAATTGTAAATCTATTCTTGAAATGTTTTTTAATGATGTGCCATATGCCGAGATGGTTAAAGATCTGGGCTATAGTTCTGAAACAGTCGCAAGACAACGTGTCTTTAAATGCAAGAAAAAACTTATTGAGCTTATTCAAAACAGCTCTAGATTTAACGCCTTAAAAGAGTTATGACCACGCCAGACAACATTTTATTAGAAAAGTTTTTTAGAAACTCCTTATCAAAAGAGGATCAAGTTCAATTTGATTTAAGGAAAAAAGATTCAGCTTTTGTAGAGCAGTTAATTTTAGAAAAACAATTACACGATACATTCAATAATGCTGGATGGAGCTTTGCAAATAATGTTGACCAAACTGTTGTAGAGGAGTATCAAGATTTATTTAATGATGAAGAAATTGTTAATCTTAAAGCAACACTTAAGAATATGAATCACGTAAGTGAACCTCTTAAGTCTAGATATGATTTCAGATGGAAACATTTAATATATGCAGCCGCGGCCTCTGTTGTTATAATTATTAGTATTTCTCAATTTAATGGAACCAGTACGAGTCCAGAGCATGTATATGCTACTTATCTAGATAAAAATCAACTTACTTACTCGATTGTAAGAGATGGAAATAGCCAGAGTTCTTTGGATGAAGCGACCGCTTTATTTCTCAATGAAAAATATGGCGAGGCGATGCCTATAATTGAGAACTCAATGAACACATCACAAGATAATCTACCTACTTTTTATCTTCTAAAAGGTATCTCATTAATGGAAATGGGATCCTATGAAGAAGCTATTAAAACTTATGATCAATTAATATCCAGTAATTTTCTGGATGCGGAAAAAGGTTATTGGTACAAGGGGCTTTTATATCTTAAGAAAGGTGATGAAGCTAACGCACTTTTAATTTTTAATAAAATTGAAAAAGAGAATTTATACAATTCTAGTAAAGCAAGGGAAATCATTGAACTACTTAAATAGCTATAAACCTTGTAGCACAATTATAAATAGTAATTACAACATATGATATTCCTTAATATGGATTAATTATTCTGCTATCTTAGCACACTGAATATTTTCCATTGAATATTACCATTCAAAAATACTATCCAAAAAACGCCATTGCATGGAACACCTTTATAAGGCATTCTTGCAATGGTACTTTTTTATTAAATAGAAATTTTATGGATTATCATCAAGACCGTTTTGAAGACGCTAGCTTGATGGTTTATGACAATGATTTGTTAGTAGCCTGTGTTCCTGGAAATGAGGTTGGCGACCATTTTTATAGTCATCAAGGTTTGACTTATGGTGGTATTTTTATGAAGGTTGATTTATCAATAGAGCTTTTAAAAGCAATTGTTACAGATGTTGTCTTTTATCTCAAGAGTCAATACCTCGCAATACAAATAAAATGGCAACCAGAAATTTACAATTCACACCATGTAAGTACTATAGAACAATTCAATATTTTAGGTTTTAATACTGTACATGCCTTGCATAATTTACATGTAGATTTAAAATCTGAAATAAAAATTTCTTCAAAAAAAACGAGCGGCTATCGCAATGGTAAATTTGATCATTTAACTCTCAAGATTAATAATGATTTCTCTGCATTTTGGAATGCCGTTTTGCAGCCTCAATTAAAAGCTAGACATCAAGCTCATCCTGTTCACAGTATTGAAGAAATAGAATTGTTAGCTTCTAGATTTCCGAACCAGATTAAACAATCATTAGTTTATCAAGATGATGAATTAATAGCCGGAGTAACATTTTTTATTAAAGGTAATATTGTAAAATCGCAATATGCAGCAGCTACAATAAAAGGTATGAAAACTAGCGCATTAGACTATTTATATATAGAAATGACTAAAGACTTTAAAGATCAAAATTATCAATACATCGATTATGGTCATGTGAATGAAATTGATGGTACGATTAATAGAGGTTTACAACGTTTTAAAGAAGAGTTAGGAGCTATTAATCAGCCAGTGTTTAGTTCACAATGGAGTAAAATTTAATTATGAAGTACAGTAAGCGTTCCCTACATTTTGCATGGATTTCAGTTATCTTGTTATCGGTTTTTTTAATTCTATCGCAGTTAAACCGTGATAACAGTACTCAGTTTGATATGATTATTGCCTACTTAATCACTTTTCAATATATGAGTATCTTAATTGGTTTTACTTGCTCAGTTTTAAGTTTAAGAGAAGAAAAAACAAAACGTCAGAAAATTGCTTTTTGGATTAACATCCTATTATTTATAGGATTAGCTAGCTTTTTTATTTTTCAATACTATACTAGAACAATATAATAATTATACTGTTCAATACTTTCTTATTTTTAGAATCGTTTAAACAATATCAACCATATAAAATTGAAAATTTCTTACTTACCATTACGAGAGCTCAATGCTCGTTTTTTTCATTTAGATCAGCAATCATTCACTGCAGTTAGTGATTCTGGTCAGTATATAGGTGGTAAGTATGTAGAACGATTTGAACAACAATTTGGGAACTATTGTGGTGTCGATAAGGTAGTAAGTACGGGAAATGGTTTAGATGCACTGACTTTAATCCTACTAGCCGAAAAAGAACTAGGTAATCTTCCTCCTAATGCTAAAGTACTTGTGCCAGCACATACATATATTGCCACATTCTTAAGTATTGTTCATGCAGGAATGCAACCAGTACCGGTAGATGTTAATAATCTTGTACTTTCAGTTAAGGACTTAAAGTCGCAAATTGCTAAAGTAGATGCTGTGATAGCAGTGGATTTGTATGGGAAATTGGTAGGTGATGAGGTATACGCTTTCGCGAAAGCGGAACAAAAACCAATCTATTGTGATAGTGCACAATCACATGGTGCAATAAGTAGTAGTGGTAATCGATCTGGAAGTATTGCAAGAGCAAGTGCATTTTCATTCTATCCGACAAAAAATCTAGGTGCTTTAGGTGACGGTGGTGCAATCACAACAAAAGATCATTTACTAGCGGCTATGGCTCGCAAACTTGCTAACTATGGTCGTGATAATCGATTTCTAAACTCAGCAAAAGGTGTAAATAGTAGATTAGATCCATTACAAGCGGCCTTTTTAAGTAATCGATTAGCGCAGTTGGATAGCGATAACAATAAAAGATTACTGGTTGCTCAGTTTTATTATCATCATTTTAAAAATGATCATGTCACACTTGCAGATCGTGAATTTTTAAATCATAACGCTTGGCATGTGTTTCCCGTTTTTGTCGCAGATCGAGAACATTTTCAAAATTATATGCTAGAAAATGGTATTGAAACAAATGTTCACTATCCTGTGCCGCCACATCAACAAGAAGCTTTTAAAGAATTAAATGATTTAAACTTCCCGCAGGCAGAACGCTTACATCGTACAGAGGTAAGTTTACCTTGTCATCCATTAATGTCACTTACAGAAATGGAATATGTAGTGAAGGTTGTAAATAATTATTAATGAGGTCTCTCATAGGTTTTTTTACAAAAAATGTATTGCTCAAAGTAGCAAGTTTCAACGGTGTTTATATTCTTATTAAAATAGCTATAGGTGCTATTATGTCTCGTATTATCGCTGACTATGCTGGAGCCGCCGGAATGGCGATCATGGGGAATTTGCGCAATTTTACTCAAGGTATACAGACGTTTGCGATTTTAGGTATAGAGCATGGTCTGGTTAAATATGCAGCAGCATATCGTAAGGATTACATCCAGTTGAAAAAGTATTATAAGACGGCATGGTTGCTTTCTATTTTTTCTAGTTGTATTCTAGCTATTACTATTTTTATCGCCGCACCATGGTTAGATGACTATCTTATTGCTGCAGATGTTTCTTTTGCAAACGCGTTCAGAGTATTTGCGATATCCTTACCATTTTATGTGGTTTTTGTCTTTATAACTTCTATGCTACAAGGCTTTGAGATATTTAAAAAGTACATTGTATTACAGATTGTTGTGAGTCTGATCTTATTTTTAATATCAGCTTATTTGATATATAATTACAACCTCACAGGTGCTTTGTATGGTATCGTTATTGTACCGTTCATACAATGCTTTATCGGGATTGTTTTTCTCAAAAACACTCTGGATAAAAAAGTTTCTTTTTTTAAACTTATTGGTTTTACATGGGATGCAGCAATTGCCAAAAAATTTTTATCATATAGTATAATGGCACTGGTTAGTGCATTTTTACTTCCATTAGTGGCTATATTAGTTCGTAATGATGTACGAGTAAAAGTAGGCGATGTTGAGGCAGGCTGGTGGGAAGGAATAATAAGAATTTCAAGTTATTACATACTTTTTGCGACTAGCTTAATAAGTATGTATGTCTTGCCTAAATTGAGTCAAAATGACAGCTCTGCTCATTTTAAATCTACAGTAATGCATTTTTACAAGTCCATTTTACCTTTTTTAATCGTAGGGTTAATAGCTGTCTATTTTTCTAAAGATTTGATTATCCATTATATGTTTAATGCAGAGTTTAATGGTATGAGGCCTTTATTTAAATGGCAGTTGATAGGTGACTTTGTCAAAATTGTATCAACCGTTCTTGCTTTTCAGTTTATTGCGCGCAATGACATTAAAAAGTATCTAATAGCAGAGGTGCTAAGTGTTCTAAGTTTTTATCTATTTAGCAAGTGGTTATTGCCGTTTTATGGTGTAGAAGGTATTTTGATGGCACATCTCTTCAATTATGTGGTGTACCTAATGATAATTTTACTATTATTAAGAAAAGAGGTTTTTAGTTCTTCTTCTTTCTAGGGTCTATGCGCATCACGTCTTTTATAATCGTATCTGTTTTACGTAATTCAATATTATTTTCTTTTTTAGTAACTACAGCAATATAAGTATGTGTAGTGTCTTTGCCTTTTAGTGGAATAAGTGTAATAAGTGCTTTTTTAGTTTTGGCAGGTATGGTTTCAATCATTGGTCTATCTGCACTGCGACGGAAACCAGTACTATTAACCTTAAAGAATAGATCAATATCATTTTCGGTTACATTCTCTGCATAATAGGTAATTTTCTTATGACCTTTTTCTACAGTAATTAAAACACCTTCCGGTTGTTGTTGTAATGGTATTGCTACTATAAATAAAAATAATGCTGTAACTAATTTAAATCCGTTCATTTTAGGTTGTTCTTGAAATATTAGAAATATTATCTTTTCAAAAGTTATTTTACAAATTTCATGCCTTGAAACCTGTACCGGCTATCTTTGTAAAAATAATGAAGTTTCAATACTTAAATCTTGTTAGGATACGCTTTTGCGAAAGCGTTTTTCTCAAAGCTTTTAAAATTAAAAATTATCCATATGCAACTCAATTTACGTAGACCTATTTGTTTTTTTGATCTTGAAACAACCGGAGTTAATATTTCAAAGGATCGTATTGTAGAAATAGCTATACATAAAGTCTTGCCTGATGGTACTGAAAAAACATATACTTATAGAGTAAATCCTACTGTTCCTATACCAGCCGCAACTACTGCTGTACATGGTATAACGGACGATATGGTAAAGGATGAGCCCACGTTTAAGGAGTTGGCTCACGAAATCCATAATATTATTAAAGATTCTGATCTGGCAGGTTTTAACTCAAATAGATTTGATATACCATTACTTGCTGAAGAAATGCTGAGAGCTGGTGTTGATTTTGAAATGGGAAATCGTAATGCTATTGATGTGCAAAATATTTTCCATAAAATGGAGCAACGTACTCTAGTCGCGGCGTATAAATTTTATTGCGATAAAGATTTGACAAATGCCCATAGTGCCGAGGCAGATACAATTGCTACTTATGAAGTTCTCAAAGGTCAATTGGATCGTTATCCAGATCTTGAAAATGATATGAATGCACTCGCAGAATTTTCAACGCGACGTAAACCGGTTGATTTTGCAGGAATGTTAGCTTTTAATGATCAAGGAGAAGAATGCTTCAACTTTGGAAAACATAAAGGGAAAAAGGTAGTGGATGTATTAGAAAAAGAGCCAGGTTATTACAGTTGGATTCAAAATGCAGATTTTCCTTTATATACAAAGAAAGTGCTAACAGCTATAAAGTTAAGAGGTTTTAATAAATAGTATCGTAAAACCTTTTATTTCACACATTTTAGTTGATTTATAATTCTAGATGCCATTTGCTTATTATCGTATTTTATACTGAATGGTTTCACTTCAGTTGAAGGCGTCCAAAATATTAAATTGTCTAAAAATTGATATACAGTTTCAATCTTTTCAAAAAGGTTACTTCTAGGAGTAGCCTTTTTTTATGTTTATGTTTTTGATGATTTGCTTTCGCGAAAGCGAATAACCAATTAAATTGCATCTCTAAATTACTATAAACTTGAGATTATCATACCTATACATAGCCTTATTGTTATTTTCATTTAACTTTTTACATGGGCAAGGTGAGGCGAGCAATTGGTATTTTGGTGAAAATGCAGGATTAACTTTTAACGGTGGTTTTCCTATAGCTTTAATAAATGGAAATCTAAATACCGCCGAAGGTTGTGCGGCTATATCAGATTCTCAAGGAAACCTTAGGTTTTATACAGATGGTAGAAGTGTTTATAATAGGGACCATTTAGTGATGCCTAATGGCTCACAACTACAAGGTAATTCGTCTAGTACACAATCTGGTTTAATAGTACCGCATCCTGGGAATACTAATCTGTATTATATTTTCACCTTGCAGTCTCTAGCGGCTCCTGGTGGTCTAAGGTATAGTGTTGTAGATATGTCACTTGATACCGGATTAGGCGCAGTGACTACTGATAAAAATATACTTTTACATGATCCAACTACAGAGAAAATCACGGCGGTAAGTCATTCAAATGGTACAGATGTTTGGGTAATTGCTCATAAATACGACTCTAATGAGTTTACATCTTATCTAGTAGATGTTAATGGGATCAATATGAATCCTGTGATTAGCGCTGTAGGTAATAATGTAAATGTACTTGCAGATACTATAGGTCAAATGAAAGCATCGCCTGATGGTACTAAAGTAGCTGTTGTTTATAATGAGTCTGAAATCTTAGAGTTACTGGATTTTGATACTACTACAGGGATACTTAGTAATTCGTTTCAATTGACTTCTTTTGGGACTAACATGGGAACTAATAATTCTAAAATCTATGGTGTTGAATTTAGTCCACGCAGTAGATACTTATATGTAACAGAAAGTTTTGAAGGCGTATTTCAATTTGATTTGCTAAACTTTAATGCTGTAGACGTTGATAATTCTAAATTTTTTTTGGGTGCGCAATCTTCAAATACTGTTACAGGTTCTAATAACTCTCTGCAATTAGCGCAGGATGGAAGAATCTATATAGCACAAGATGGATATGATAGGCTAGGTGTTATTACTGATCCTGATGAACCAGGTTCTTTGTCAGGATATTCCTCAAATGGTGTTACATTAAATAATAAACTATCTCGACTAGGATTGCCTCCATTTGTGCAATCGTATTTTGATATTGGTTTTATTGTTGAGAATATTTGTTTAGGAGATAGTACTCAGTTTACAGCAAATTTATCTCAATCATATTCAACAATCTTATGGGATTTAGGAGATGGAACAACTTCAAATTTAGAAAACCCAGTACATAGTTATACTGTTTCTGGAGATTATAGTGTGAGCTTAAGTGTTACTGAGGCAGTTACTGGGCAAGTTTTTGTTGAGAATCGTGTTGTAACAATTTATGATAGTCCAATCGCATATGGGGTTAATGATTTAGTTCAATGTGATAATGATGCTAATGGTTCAGAAATTTTTGATCTAACGGTTCAAAATACAGTTATTCTAAATGGACAAGGTCCTAACGGCTTGCGAGTTGATTATTATGAATCCGTTGCAGACTTAAATGCAGACTTACCTATAAGTAACCCATTAAACTACATGAATACTGCAATTAATCAAGAAATAATTGCACGCGTTAGTGTTGTGGGAAGTGAGATATGCTCAGATACAACTTCTTTTGAACTTCAACTTATAGAAAGTCCGCAATTATTACTGGAGTCTGAATATTATCTATGCGATAATCAGCCTTTTACAATTGATGCAGGGAATGGATATGATGATTATTTATGGTCCACAGGAGAAATGTCTTCTATGATTACTATCGATACGCCTGGTACTTACAGTGTAATTGTTTCTAATATTCAAGGTACAACTAGATGTGAAGCTGACTATACTTTTGATGTACTTAATACAGATGTTCAAATTACCGATGTGGTTGTAGAGGATTGGACTCTTAATAGTAATTCTATTACCATTGAAGTGAGTGGTGAAGGTAATTTTGAATATTCTATTGATGGATTAAATTTTCAAAGCTCAAATACTTTTACTGACCTAACTATTGATAAGTACACTGTTTATGTTCGTGATCTTGAAGGATGTGCTACGGTTTCTCAAGATATATTTATGTTATATCATCCACGTTATTTCACACCTAATGGAGATGGATATCATGATTTCTGGCAAATAATAAATAGTCGTTATGAGCCTGATAATAAAATATTTATTTATGACAGGTTTGGTAAACTTCTTAAACAAATTAGTGCCGATGGAATAGGATGGGATGGAACCTATAATGGTGAGCCGTTACCTTCTAGTGATTACTGGTTTGTTATAAAACGTCAAAATGGCAATACCTATAGCGGACATTTCTCTCTTTTGAGATAAGGTTAGATAGACAATAATTAGTTCTAGGTTAATTCTATGATTATGAAAAATTCGGATATTTATAAGATATAGTTTATATTAAGGGTATGTATAATATTCGAAAGTGAATATTAATGATATATAGAATATGCCTCAGTTGAATTGGTTTACCCGTCTTTCCATAAGAACTCAAATGTTAGTTCTGAGTGCTGTATTTATAGCCATTAACATTGTGATTTTGTCAATAGGTGATGTTGGGTATATAAGAATTGCTAGAATAGCATCTACACTAGCAGTTGCGTTGTATTTCCTTATCGTTGTAGGTCATTATAGTAAATGGTTATATGTTATATATGGATTACTTATTCTTTCAAGTATAGGTTTTTATTATTACGATTTTCTTTATGGGAAAGCCTTGTATTTAGTGGCAACAATATTGGTCTATTTAATAATTGTTACATGGGTAATTAGGAGTATTGAATGGAGGTTGATAAAAAAGTACGAGTACATTACCTTTCTGTTTATATATGTAATGCATATTGCTTTTCACTTTTACAATGTCAATAATTTTGATCACAAAATACAAGGTCCGGTAGAGAATTCTTTAATATTAATAACTGGTGTTATAGGAATTACCACTTGCCTTTTAGTAGGCTTCTCAAACGCCACGAGAAGTACATTTAATTCTGCATATCTTATGTATGCTACATTTGCATTTGTATTTGCAGATTTTGCCGCGATGGTAGCTTATTATTATGAGCTATTTCCGCTTCGATTCTATTTTATTGAAAGAGGTAGCTGTCTATTTGGACTCTATATTTTAACGCGATTTTGCTATATAGAAAATAATGAAGAGCTTTCTCAGGATTATGTGGATTAGAAAATTTTACCTGGATTTAATAAACCTCTAGGATCCATAGAAGATTTAAGAGATTTCATTAAAATTATTTCTTCAGGTGTACGACATAAATTAAGGTAATCCTTCTTATGAGTACCTATACCATGCTCGGCACTTACAGATCCGCCTATTTCCTTAAGTCCATCATAGATACAATGATCTATTTCTTTTTTTAAATCTAGACCTAAATGAGTCTTTCCTATCATAAAGTGAATATTGCCATCTGCAACATGACCGAAAGCATAGATCTGTTCTACGCCTTCTATTTGAGCGAGCGATTCATAACGATCACCAATATAATCACCAATTAAAGGTATAGGTAAACTGATGTCAAAATGTTGGTCATGTTTCATAAAGTCAACTAGGTTGTTGACATCTTCCCTGATTCTAAAAAACCATTCCACGTCACTAGGTGATTGTGCCATAACAGCATCAAGTATCTGTTCCTTTTCAAGAGCTTTTTCCAGTAAAATTTGGAATTCTGCATGGTCATTCTGTGGATGACTGCCTAGTGCTTCAATAAGTACATAATAGTTATAATCATAAGGTAATGGTGGTCTTACAGCATGACTTACGCTCGTCATTTGCTCATAACTATTACGCCATATTAGTTCAAAACCACTTAACTTTCCAGCTAGATGGCCATCCATATATTTAAGAAAAGAAACTACATTGTCATAGTGGTTAAATCCTATATATGCGGCATTACGACTGCTAGGAGCTTCTTCTAATTTTAAAATCGCTTTTGTGACGATTCCTAATGTGCCTTCAGACCCTATGAAAAGTTGCTTTATATCATAAGCACTATTGTCCTTAATGATTTTTTTCATGGACGATATAATCGTGCCATCTGCCGTCACGGCTTCTATACCTAGAATCAGTTGTCGAGTCATACCATATTTGAGCACTCTTAAACCACCAGCATTAGTAGAAATCACACCACCTATTTGAGCACTACCTTTAGCACCAAAGTTGAGCGGAAATAATAAATCTACACTCGCAGCAGCGTCATGGACATGTTCCAGTATTACTCCAGATTGGACCGTCATCGTACGGCTAGAACTATCAATCTCTTCTATTTTATTCAATCGTTCTGTAGATATGACTACTTCGTTTCCAGTAGTTTCAGTACTGCCTACTAGATTTGTTAAGCCACCATGAACTACAACAGGTAAATCATTTTTAAAACAAATTTTCATAATACTGCTTACCTCTTGAGTGCTTGCAGGCATAAGTAAACACATAGCATTTAATGGCTGGTCCATATGCCATATATGATGATAACGTGTCTCAAGATCCTTACCGCTTATAATTTGAGAACAATCTAGAATCTTATCAAAAAGAGTAACACTCATTATGCAAGAATAGATTTAAGCATTTTTAACAAATGCTTTTCCATTGAATCATACTCACCATCAATTTTAAAAAGCGTTTTAACTTCTTTAAACGTATCAGTAAGTTCAGGCTCAGATAAATTATGATGTTTTACATATTCTTGAACTCTTTTCAGACTTTGGTAGTCCGTATCATTATTAAAAACTCTATGAATTGTTCTGAAATCTGATTTCTCTACATGCTCTTTTATAAAATGCAATTCTTCAGCACCTTGAGATAGGTCTGCACTAGCACAGTAGAGTAATAAGTAAGTTTGAAATTCGTTTTTACTCCACATTAGGTGGTTCGTTTCCATAGCTGCGATTTAGTACTTAAAATTAAGCAATTATTAAACATCTGTCCTGTGCTGTGACGTTTTAATTAAATATTAATAAGATCAGATATTGAATTTACGCTTTCGCGAAAGCGTGATTAAACCATCCACAATTGCCCACGATGTGGTTTTAGGGCATCACGTACTGGTGGCATGGCTTCTTCTGCAATTCCCATAAAAGCGATGAAGTGACTATTGCTTATTTTTTCTACACCAGTACCTAATGATTCAATTTTGTCTCTCTCGATAAACTCATCTAAGTGAATAACATGATGCTGTGCAGTGCGTTGCGCATCAGGACCTTTAAAGTCCCATATTAATTTAAGCTCTCTATTCATGATCTTTACATTGTACTAGCAAAGGTCTTAAAATCTTCCATGTGCTGGTGTGTTTGAGTGGTAAAAATTTGAGGTCTACCTCTGGCAATAATACGCATCATACCAGTAAATGAGAATGTGGCCGTGCTTTTCCATACGGTAACTTTATAGGTTTGATTATCTTTTTTTATGACTTTTTCCTCAAAGAAGTTGCTTTGTTTATTAAGAACACCTTTAGTTCGATATGTAGCTTCCCATAAATGTGGAAGGTCTATTGCAGTGATTTGTTCTACCATGGTGATGGTGGTGCCTGCTGCTTTTATTTTCATACTGCGCTTACTACCTGGTTGCCCTATGGTAGGTGTAAGATTTTCAAAACTTACTAATCCTTTTTGCCATCCTTTAAAATAATCTTGATTTTTAAAAAGTCCCATAACCTTATCGATAGGTAGTGGTATGGTCACTTGATGTGTGCTTTTAATCATTTATTTTAGGTCGCAATGGTGTTATAAAACTAACGAGATTAGCGTTCAGAAATAGCTCATAAAAATTGATGGGTATAAGATATACTAGGTCTACATGAGAAGCGTTTTGTATAGGGTCAAAATATGGTTATTTTTGCTAGCCTTGAAAGAGAATAAATATGATTTTTACAAAACGTTTTTTTACGATACTATTACTTTTTATAAGTTCGATAGCAGTCGCTCAAGAACTAGAAGATAAAACTTTACTAACGATAGATGGCAATTCCTATGACGCGGGAACATTTATGAGAGTTTATCTCAAAAATCTAGATATTGTACAGGATGATTCTCAAAAGGATATAGAGAATTATCTCGATTTGTACATAGACTATAGGCTTAAGTTAATGCAAGCTTATGAATTAGGCCTTGATAATAAAGAGTCGTATAAAAAAGAACTTAATAATTATAGACAAAGTCTAGCACAAGCTTACCTGACAGATACAGAGGTCACAGAATCTTTAGTTAGAGAAGCATATGATCGTAAAAAAAGAGAAGTAAATGCTAGTCATATATTAGTTAAAGTAGGACCAGGCGATACACCACATGATACTTTAAAAGCGTGGAATAAAATTAATTCTATTAAGAATGAACTTGATAATGGAGCAGACTTTTCTCAACTCGCACGCACAAAAAGCGAAGGTCCTAGCGCTGGAAATGAAGGGAAGTTAGGTTGGTTTAGTGTTTTTAGAATGGTATATCCCTTTGAAAATGCTGCATTTAATACTCCAGTAGGTAAACATTCAGATATTTTTAGAACAGACTTTGGCTATCATATTGTAAAGGTCTTTGAAGATAGGCCTGCAAGAGGTGAGGTTACTGTTTCTCATATTATGACTTTTGACGCACGAGATGCTAGTGAGAAAACGGCAGCAAAACGCATTCAAGATGTGTATAAACAATTACAAGAGTCAGGTAAGTTTGAAGAGCTGGCAAGAGAATTCTCTGACGATATGAGCTCAGCCTCTCGTGGCGGTAAGCTAGATCGTTTTGGAACAGGTGGTTTAAATGCACCAGTATTTGAGGACATTGCGTTCGGTTTAGAAGAAAAAGGTTCTTACTCAGCACCGTTTAAATCTAAATTTGGATGGCATATTGTAAAATTAATAGAAAAACATCCCGTAGGTTCTTATGAAGAGCTGGCACCATCACTGAAAGAAAAAATCAGAAAATCGCCTCGTGCTCGCAAGATTACAGATTCTTTTAATAAAGGGTTGCGAGAAAAATATAATGTAAAACGATCTGAAGAGGTACTTAAAGTCCTCAATGAAACAATTACAGATTCTATCTTAACTAATAGCTGGCAGTTTGATCCATCTATTAAGACAGCTGGTTTAAAAATGTTCAGTATTAATGATAAAGATATCACCTATGCAGATTTCTATAAAGATGTTGTGAACCGTCAGAAAAAAGATTTTACAAACTATGCTAGTAGAGAAGATAAAATTAAAAAAATCTATTACGACTTTATAGATAAATCCATTGCTGCCTACTATGATAGAAATTTAGTAAATGAAAATAAAGACTTTGCCTTTATATATGATGAATATAAAGAAGGTTTATTGTTATTTGATTTGCTCGAGACTAAAATATGGAATAAAGCAAAAGAAGATTCTCTAGGTCAACAAGCTTATTATGATTTACATACAGATAAATATCAATGGAAACGTAGAGTAGATATCATCTTAACTCAAAACACGACAGAAGAGGTAGCAACACAGGTGCAGCAATTATTAATGAAAGGTACTTCTAGAGAAGAGATTAAAGAACGTTTTAATATTGATGGTCGTACAAAAGTGATGATGTCTAATGGTGTGGTGGAAGAAACATATAATCGACTGCCAGACAATTTTGAAATAAAAGAAGGTGTTTCTTCAATATATTATGATGAAAAAACAGGATTCTATAAAGTTATTCTTGTAAAAGAGATTCTAGAGCCTACACAAAAAACATTAGAAGAGGCACGTGGTGCCGTGATAAATGACTACCAGCAGCAATTAGAAAAAGACTGGATGTCTTCTTTACGCAATGGTAGAAATATTAAAGTGAATAAAAAGGTATTTAAAAAAGTTAAAAAAGCAATAGCAAAGAATGTATAAACTATTCTATTACATAGCTTTTTTATTGTTTCTAAGTTCTTGTGAATATTTTCAGCAAGCTCAACCTGTGGACGCGGTTGTTATGGTAGGAGACGCTTACCTCTCTCAAGATGATATTAAAAATTTATTGCCAGACCAGTATACTAAAGAGGATAGCGCTATAATAGTTTCTAGTTATATTAATAATTGGGCTACAGAGCGGTTGTTAATGCAAAATGCACGCAAAAATATATCGCTATCGCAGCAAGAACAGCTAGATAAACTTATTGAAAAATATCGTTTTGAGCTTTATTCACAAGCCTATAAGCAAGAACTTACTAAACAAAATCTCGATACAGTTATTAAACCTGCTGCCGTTGATAAGTATTTTGAAGAGCATCAAAAGGATTTCAAACTCAATGAAGATTTAGTGCAATTTAGATATATACAATTAGATCCTTTATATACAGATGTAGGTTCGATTGATAAGTTATTTAAAAGTGGCACTGAAGATGCTTATAGAAAATTAGACAGTCTATCGTTAGGTTTTAAAAGTCATTTTTTAAATGATAGTATATGGGTTCAAAAAAAGATTGTTTTTGACAGAGTAAGTGCCATCAATCCATCGAATGAAGAACGATATATAAAAGATAAAAAATATTGGAAATTAGAAGATAGCGTTGGCGTATATTTGGTGCGATTCAATAATGTACTGCGCCGCGGTGATAATGCACCACTATCTTACGTAAAACCTACTATAAAACAAGTATTGCTTAACAGGCGCAAACTTAATTACATTAAAAAATTAGAAAAAGATTTATTAGATGATGCTATCAAGAGTAAGAAATTTCAAATTAAGTCATAAATACCTACTGGTTGTTTTAGGTCTCGCTTTCGCGAAAGCGTCTCTGGCACAAACAGATACTATTCAAATGTCTGATGATCAGGTAAAAGAAGAAGTATTGTTAGCTATGCGTAAAATCGACTCTGTAAAACCAGCTCCAGTAGTTCAGGTAAGAGAACTGATCGATGGTGTGTCTGGTGTTGTCGGTGATTATGTCATCCTGAACTCAGATATCAAAAAACAAATACTAGAAATTCAAGGAGATCAAGATTTAGGAGAATTGTCAGACTGTCAATTAATTGAGAGTATTTTAAGGGAAAAAATGTTTGCTCATCATGCTGTGCAAGATAGTATAACAGTAAGTGATCAAGAAGTAGAGGCAGAGACTGACCAGCGTATCGCATACTTTAAAGGTATATTAGGTAGTGATGAAGCAGTATTGAAAAAGTATCAAAAAAGCAGCATGCCTGAATTGAGATCTGCTTTAAATCGTATCACTAGAGATATGAAACTGGCACAACGCATGCAGCAACGTATTACTGAAGAAGTGGAAATCACACCAGAAGAAGTGCGAGAGTTTTTCTATGATTTACCAGAAGATGAGCGTCCTCTATTTAATACTGAAGTAGAGATGGCACAAATCGTAGTGAAACCTAAACCTAGTGAAGATGCCATAAAAGATGTGGTAGATAAACTTAATGAATATCGTACAGATGTTTTAGAAAATGGTGCCAGCTTTGCTGCAAAAGCAGCTTTGTTTTCTGAAGATGTGGCTACAGAACGTCAAGGTGGAATCATCTCTTTAAAAAGAGGAGATCCTTTTGTGAAAGAATTTAAAGAAGCTGCATTCTCTTTAACAGAAGGTGAAGTAAGTGAACCATTTGAAACAGTTTTTGGGTGGCATATTCTTAAAGTAGAAAAGGTAAAAGGACAAGTACGTGATGTGCGTCATATATTATTATACCCATACATCTCTGTTGCACAAGTTAATGATGCAAAGCAAAAGCTAGATGAAATGAGAGACCGTATCATATTAGGTGAGATTACTTTTGATCAAGCGGCACGAGAGATGAGTGATGAAAAAGAAACGGCAAAGAATGGCGGTAAGTTAATCAACCCTAATACTGGTGAAGCTCGATTAGATCTTACCAGGCTATCTGAAGATTTAACGAGACAAATCATCTTTCTTGAAAAAGGAGATGTAAGTGGTATCATCGATGAGAAAGATCAGGTAGGACGTGCTACATTTAAAATAATTTATGTGATTAATAAGATTAAAGATCACAAGGCAGACTATGCTTTAGACTATTTAAAGATTAAAGATATCGCATTAAGAGATAAACAAGTAAAAGCCATTAGAAAATGGCAATCAGAAAAACTGAAAGACACATATATAAAGATAGGTGCAGAGTTTAAAGATTGTGATTTTGAAAATGAATGGAATAAATAATAAACAGATCACATGTCAGATGTAACTGCTATAGATAACTTGGTTAAAAAACACCAAGAGCTTAAGAAAGAAATTGCTAAAATTATAATAGGACAAGATGAAGTCATAGACCAGATTCTCATTTCTATTTTTGCAGGTGGTCATGCCTTATTAGTTGGTGTGCCAGGTCTTGCCAAAACATTAATGGTCAACACAATTTCTCAAGCTTTAGGACTACAATTCAAGCGTATACAGTTTACACCAGATTTAATGCCTAGTGATATTTTAGGTAGTGAAATACTAGATGAAAGTAGAACCTTTAAATTTATCAAAGGCCCTATTTTTTCTAATATCATCCTAGCAGATGAGATTAATCGAACGCCACCTAAAACTCAAGCAGCTTTACTAGAAGCGATGCAAGAGAAAACGGTTACGGTTGCAGGACATAATTATAAGTTGGACGCACCATACTTTGTCCTGGCAACTCAAAATCCTATTGAACAAGAAGGGACTTATCCCTTACCAGAAGCTCAGTTAGACCGATTTATGTTTGCTATTAATCTAGAGTATCCATCTTTTGAGGAAGAGGTAAACGTAGTAAAGGCGACTACTAGTAATAGTAAACCACAAGTTAATGCTTTATTTAATGCTCAAGAAATTATTGATTTCCAGCAATTAGTAAGACGCATTCCCGTGGCAGATAATGTGATCGAATATGCTGTAGCTTTAGTAGGTAAAACAAGACCTAAATCTGATGCGGCTCCGGAGATTGTAAAAGAATACATCGATTGGGGTGCAGGTCCTCGAGCCTCTCAAAACCTCATTTTAGCAGCTAAAACTCATGCAGCGGTAAATGGTAAGTACAGCCCAGATATAGAAGATGTAAAAGCCGTTGCTACAGGAATCTTAAGACATCGTATTATTAAAAATTATAAGGCCGAGGCAGAAGGTTATACTGAGGACAGTATTATTGCAAAAATTTTGTAACTCATGCATAAATATGCAGCTAGTTTATACCTCTTTCTTATTGGTGGTATTTTAGTCGGTGCTGGAGCATTTTATATTGACATCTATCCCATTTTTAGTTACAGTATTATGGTTTTAGGATACGCTGCTGATCTCGCAGCTATTTATTACATCATTAAAACAGTGGCTAAGAAGTAAATTTGAGGCGTTGATTCAATATCGTGTTTTATTAGTTTAGTAATCTTTACAGATATAATTGTCAAATCGATAATTTAAGGAGGTTTAATTATTAATTTGATAATTAAAAGCCTTGCCTAGTCTCGCTATTTTGATATTGTCTAAACTACTGTGGTAGCGCAGTTAGGCTTTCATTTCACGCCTCATTTTTGTAACTTCGCAATCCTTAAAAACGATAATTAAAAAAAGATATATGGCTTTTGATATTGATATGATTAAAAAGGTGTATGCTGAGATGCCAGCTCGCGTAAATAAAGCGCGTGAGATTACTGGTAAACCTCTTACACTAGCTGAGAAAATTTTATATTCTCACCTTTGGGATGGAACACCTGGTAAACCTTTTACTAGAGGTAAAGACTATGTAGACTTTGCACCAGATCGTATCGCATGTCAAGATGCTACGGCTCAAATGGCTTTACTTCAATTTATGCAAGCTGGTAAGACTGAAGTAGCAGTTCCTACAACAGTTCATTGTGATCACTTGATTCAAGCAAAAAATGGAGCTAGTTCTGACCTTCAAAATGCATTAAATACTTCTAACGAAGTTTTCAATTTCTTAGAATCAGTATCTGATAAATATGGTATTGGGTTTTGGAAACCTGGTGCTGGTATTATTCACCAAGTAGTTCTTGAAAACTATGCATTCCCTGGAGGAATGATGATAGGAACTGATTCCCATACTGTTAATGCAGGTGGATTAGGAATGGTTGCTATAGGTGTAGGTGGAGCAGATGCTGTAGATGTGATGGCTGGTATGGCTTGGGAATTGAAATTCCCTAAGCTTATTGGTGTTAAATTAACAGGTAAGTTATCTGGTTGGACAGCTCCTAAGGATGTAATTCTTAAAGTTGCTGAAATTCTAACTGTTAAAGGTGGAACCGGAGCAATTGTAGAATATTTTGGTGATGGTGCTGCTAACCTTTCTTGTACTGGAAAGGGAACTATCTGTAACATGGGAGCAGAAATAGGTGCAACGACATCTACTTTTGGATATGACGCCTCTATGGAACGTTATCTTCGTGCGACAGATCGTTCAGATATTGCAGATGCTGCAAATGATGTGAAAGAATACCTTACTGGTGATGATGAAGTATATGCTAATCCAGAACAATATTTTGATCAAGTTATTGAAATTAATCTTGATACTTTAATGCCTCACTTAAATGGACCATTTACTCCAGATTTAGCTACTGAAGTAGGTTCAATGAATGCAAAGGCTACTGAGAACGATTGGCCTCTTAAAGTAGAATGGGGACTTATAGGTTCTTGTACTAACTCTTCTTATGAAGATCTTTCTCGTGCAAGTTCTATTGCGCAGCAGGCTATTGATAAAAAATTAAAAACTAAAGCAGAATTCGGAATCAATCCTGGATCTGAAAAAGTACGTTATACTACAGAGCGTGACGGAATACTAGGAATATTTGAAGAATTAGATGCAAAAATCTTTACCAATGCTTGTGGACCATGTATAGGTCAATGGGCACGTTATGAAGATCCTAAAAATGCACCTAAGAACTCTATTATCCATTCATTTAATAGAAACTTTGCAAAACGTGCCGATGGGAACCCTAACACTCATGCCTTTGTAGCTTCTCCAGAGATGGTGGCTGCTATAGCTATCGCCGGTAGACTAGACTTTAATCCTATCACTGATAAGTTAATTAATGAAGATGGAGAAGAAGTGATGTTAGATGAGCCTACAGGATGGGAATTACCACCTAAAGGTTTTGAAGTAAAAGATGATGGTTATTTAGCTCCACAAGAAGATGGAAGCGGTGTTGTTGTAAATGTTGCAGAAGACTCTGAAAGATTGCAATTGCTAGAACCTTTTACTCCTATAGGTACTAATGTGAATAATGCAAAATTATTAATAAAGGCTTTTGGTAAATGTACAACAGATCATATTTCTATGGCTGGACCATGGTTACGTTATAGAGGTCACTTAGATAACATCTCAAATAACTGTTTAATAGGAGCGGTTAATGCCTATAATAAGCAAACCAATCTTGTTAAAAATCAGTTAGATGGTGAGTATGGAGCTGTTCCAGCAACAGCTAGAGCCTATAAAGCAGCAGGTGTACCGTCAGTAGTAGTAGGAGATCATAACTATGGTGAAGGTTCTTCACGTGAACATGCAGCAATGGAACCACGTCATTTAGGTGTTGTCGCGGTAATTGTAAAGTCATTTGCACGTATACATGAAACTAACCTTAAGAAACAAGGGATGTTGGGTCTTACATTTGCAAATGAAGCAGACTATGATTTAATACAAGAAGATGATACGTTCAACTTTGTTGATCTTGCTAACTTTACTCCAGATGTGCCATTAACTATTGAGATCACTCATGCAGATGGTTCCAAGGATACCATTAAGGCAAATCACACTTATAACGCTGCTCAAATTGAGTGGTTCCATAAAGGAAGTGCTTTGAACAAAATTAAAGAAGATAACGCAGCATAATTAAATGCGTTTTTTGAATTATATTTAAAATGCCTCTTGGGATTCCAAGAGGCATTTTTATATATTCTATTATTAAATTTATTCATTAAACAAGTACTTAAAGGATATGTTATTATTTTATGATTTTTAAAATTGAGTAGCATCTATCTTTGTAAAACATGTCACAACAAATCACTACACTTACTTTTTTTAAATATGCTACTGTAAAAGAAAAGCTTTGGGCTTTTGGGATGATGCAATTTGCGCATCAACCCATGAAAAAAGTAAATGGCTTGCGGTTTTATAAATTGTTAGGTTCTGGAAAAGAGAATTTTGACCCTAAACCAGACTGGAGTGTTTATGGATTATTGCAAGTTTGGGATCATGAAGAGGCAGCAAAGAATTTTTTTGAGCACTCTGTATTATATAATCGTTATAAGAATCGCAGCGAGCGACAGCTTACTTTCTACATGAAGTGCCTTAAAGCTCACGGACAGTGGTCTAAGAAAAATCCATTTGAACCTAGTGATTCTTTGGATGAGAATAACGCTTTTATTTCAGTAATAACAAGAGCAACTATTAAACTTACAATGCTTAAGAAATTTTGGGACTATGTACCTACTTCCCAAATAGATTTAGTCGATAATCCTAATCTATTATTTACTGCTGGAGTAGGAGAACGACCAGTAACACAAATGGCCACTTTCAGTCTTTGGAATGATGCTCGAGCTTTAAAAAAGTTTGCTTATCGTAGTCAAAATCATAGACATGCTGTGCAACAAACTCAAGCATTACAGTGGTATAAAGAAGAAATGTTTACTAGATTTCAACCTTATCGGATAACCGGTTCGTGGCTTGATTTTAAAATCCCAATAAGCTTAAAATAGGCTTTTAAAAAAAGCCTTTATCATGCGCAGCGACGTCATGCTTTTCATTATCGAAATTTCTTCAGAAAGAGTTGTTTCCTCATCTAAGAATTTAAACAAGTTATGGATGGCATTATTTTTATATAATCGATGAAAAAACATTGGGCCATCCTTATTAAAATCACGAAGGACAGACAACATACTGCTATCGTAAATACTAAATCGTTTTGTAAATAAATCAGTTAGTAGTGGTAATCCATTAACGTAATTACGTACCAAAATGGCCGCTTTTTTCTCTGTCATTTTAAAAGAGTAACCAGTCGACGGTTTTACCCAGCCACCAGCAGTACCTATCTTATAACGATTATGTGAATGGTGCTGATTGAAATCATAGGTTGTCATAGGGATAATACCTTTCTCTACTTCAACAATTTTATAATCTGTAATATTTAATTGCTCAGTTATATAGCGCTTTAAAAATGTATCATAGACTGTATCCTCAACTAGATCAGGTGAGAAATATGTGAATTCGATGAGCGCTTTTCGAGAACTATATGGTAAAATGTAAGTAAAGCTAGTAGTACCTTGATCTTTCAAGCTGTAATCCATCATAGTGAAACACTCTGGATTGAAAGTGTCCTTAGTCGTTTCAATAGTCCAACCTTTAAAGTGTTGTTGTATAGTGATCGCCTTTTGGTCTTTAAAGAATTGATGATCGATCCGACTGTCTAGTACAAGTTTAGCATGTACAGTTCCGTCTGAATGATTAATGGCGTGTAATTCACTATCTGTTTCATCGATGTCTATTACTGTAGAATTGATGAATGTAGAATGATTACTCTCTTTTAATTTCGCTTTCGCGAAAGCGATAAAATCAACACTATTGATAGATTTATAGACATAAGGATTCATGTCTAGATTTATACTGTCCAGATCTGTTTTAAAAAGACCGCGACTCCATTCTTTTAAAATTATATGGTCCCATTTACCAACGCCTTTTTCCCAAAAAGACCATTTCTTATGCAAGATAGCAGCAGCATTATCAATTACTACTATTTTAATGTCTGGACGCTGTTTTATCAGTTCTATAGCTACATGGCTACCAGCACATCCTAAACCTATAATTGCTATATCGTAATGATGATCCATAAACCTATTGCAAAAATGAGTTGTGCAGCATACAAATGTAATGAACTATTTCGGTCACCTTGTAATTTAAAAAATGCGAGTACAGTATGAAGTACAGCAGCAATAAGGAACCAGCATACATAATTCCACCAGCCAGCGCCACCGTTAAAATGCCAATAACCAGCATAGTCGCAGATTTGTTCTAGAAAAAAATCTAGAATAACCATTAATCCTGCAGCAGTGAAAGTTTTAACAGTAACATTCTTTATAAAGTTTTGAGCTATAGCGTGACTAATAAATGCTAGAATGGCCCAGTTAACACCTATTAAATAAGGAATGCCATCCAATTTAGGTCCTAGATTTTCACCATAGTAATAATCACCAAATAAACTTCCTGTATGAACGCCTATCCATTCAGTCAACATTCCTACGGTAAAACAAATTATAAACAAGCCTATTTTTTTTAAGGATTGAATAGGAAAACATATCCATAATACTATAGCTAGATAGAGAAGAGTAAACGGTGATTTAGTTAAAAAAAAATCTTTGTAATCTAGTGCCAGGCCTATAAGTGCAGATAAATGAAGAATCCATAAAAATATAATTAATGCTTTTCTAATCATGACACATCAGGAATTAAGTCGGCCGTTATTTGAGCACTTAATAAACATAATGGTATTCCACCACCAGGATGTACAGATCCGCCTACGTGATAAAGATTATTGAGTCCTTTGTTAAAGTTAGCATGTCTTAAAAAAGCGGCAAACTTATTATTACTAGCGGCTCCATATAAGGCACCTCTATAACTGCTAGTGTTTTTTTCAATTCCACGTGGATCTAAAATATACTCTGTAGTGATATGTTGCGCAATATCTGTATCAAGACATTTATTGATCTTAGTAATAATATTTTTGCGTGCTATAGAAATCATTTCTTCCCAGTTCTGACCGTAATCTCCTGGAGCATTAATCATTACAAACCAATTTTCACAACCTATAGGTGCGTCTTTTACGGTTTCTTTACTCGTAATGTTAATGTAAACTGTAGGATCACTTGAAAGCGTTTTTTTATCAAAAATATGCTCAAATTCTAAAGGGTAGTTCTCGCTGAATAAAATATTATGTAGGTCTAGATAGGAAAATTCACGGTTGATGCCCCAATAAAAAATCAAAGCGCTACTACTGCGTTCTTGGTTTAGAGTTTTTAAAGGTGCTGGATAGTTACTGAGTAGTTTTTTATATGTAGGGTAAATATCCATATTTGAAACGACGATATCACCTTTATATACATCTTTGGACGTGTTTACACTAGTAGCTTTTTTATGTATATAATTAATTTTTGTTACGCTTTCGCAAAAGCGAAATTCTACACCAACTTTTACCGCAAGCTCATATAATGATTGAGAAATACGGTGCATGCCATTATTTGGATAGAATGTGCCTATTCCCATTTCTAAATGTGGGATCATAGACATAATTCCAGGTGTTTGATATGGTGAAGATCCATTATAGGTGGCATAGCGGTTGAAAAGTTGGGTGAGTTTTGGGTTTTTAAAGACCTTATTCTCTTTGTTAAGCGTATTGAAGAGCCCTAAAAAAGGAGTGTTTAAAATAGCTTTTAAGGTGTTTTTTGAAAAATAGGTACTCCACTTATGAAGTGATTTTTCTAGAAAAAGTGATTTTGTAAGATTGTAGCGTGACTTACTAGTTTTGAGATATTTATTAATTGTTGATTTAGATTCTGTGAAGACTTCACTTGCGTGGTTAACAAAGTCTTCTTTATTACTATAGGCTTTAAAAGTGGTTCCGTCTTCCCAGAAATAATGACAACCAATATCTTTTTTAATATAGGTAAAGGAATTATCAATCTCTGGAAAAAGATTATGTAATTCATCTACTAAATGCGGAAGTGTGAATAATGAAGGACCTAAATCAAATCTATAACCATCCTGTTGAATGGCGTGTAGTTTACCACCAGCATAATCATTTTGTTCTATTACTGTGACTTGATAGCCTTTATGACGCAACCTCAGTGCGATTGCGAGCCCACCTAGTCCAGATCCAATTATTATGGCATGAGCCATTTATTTAAAATATTTAAGAGGTACGATAAGCATTCCAAAGTTTTCACCTTTTTCCTTACCAATATGTTTATGATGGATTTTATGAGCCCTTCTTACACCTCGTGCATAGACATTATTTGCTTTACGTAACCATTTGAATCGTTGGTGAATAAAAATATCATGAACAATAAAGTAAGCTACTCCATAAGCAAATATTCCTGCGCTCATAGGTAATGCCCACCATAAATCAAATTCACTATGTGCTACTTTAAGACCTATACTAATGGCGGCATAAAAGACAAAAAAGAAGTCGTTTTTTTCAAACCAGCTATCATGTTTTTTGTGATGGTGATCTTCATGTAAATTCCATAAAAATCCATGCATCACGTATTTGTGCATCCACCAGGCATTAAATTCCATAATGCAAAAAGTTGCGAGAAAGATAGTCGTCCAAAAAAGTATTTCCATTAGATCAAATTTAAACGATAGCTTACGTAACCTTTTGCTAATAAACCTATTTTTTCATAATTAGGAACACGAATACGAGCATTTCTGATTTCTTTAGATGGAGTACGCTCTAATCGAGTAAGTAGTCTGCGATAATAGACATAGGCTGTATATACACCTAATTTAGCTTCTACTGGCAATCGCTGGATACCTTTAAGCCCAGCATCAAAATCCTCTTTAATTTCTTGTATAAGCCTTGCTTTGTCACTTTCTGATAGATCTTGTAAATCTGTATTGGGAAAATAACTTCTTTCTAGGACATCGAGATCAGCTTTTAAATCACGTAGGAAGTTTACTTTTTGAAAAGCACTTCCTAATCTCATTGCATCATCTTTCAATTCATTATATTTTTCTTGATCGCCCTTTACAAATACTTTTAAAGACATTAAACCTACAACGTCTGCACTTCCATATATGTAGTTTTTATACTCTTCGTCAGTTAAGTAAACAGATTTATCAAGATCTAATCGCATACTATTTATAAATGCGCCATACATGTCAGGAGTGATATTGTATTTATTTACGGTTTCTTGAAATGAATTTAAAATAGGGTTTAAACTTATTTTTTCTTCAATGGCATATTTAAGATCTAATTCAAATCGATCTAATAAGGTTCTTTTATCATAATCATGAAAAGAGTCGACTATTTCATCTGCAAATCTTACAAATCCATATATATTATGAATGTCTTGTCTAATCGTGGGGCCTAACATTTTACTGGCTAAAGAGAAAGAGGTGCTATAATTATTAGTAACAGCCTTACTGCACTGACGGGATACTTTATCGAATAAGCTTTTCATAATTATGAATATTTTTTAATAAGGTCTGCCGCTAGTTTTCCAGAGATGAGTGATGGTGGTACACCAGGTCCAGGAACAGTAAGTTGACCAGTGAAATATAAATTTTTTACTTTCTTACTTTTTAAATTAGGTCGTAAAAAAGCTGTTTGTAATAAGGTGTTAGCCATGCCATAAGCGTTTCCTTTATAACTATTATATTCTGATTTAAAATCATTAACGCAAAATGATTCTTTAAATATAATGTGATTCGTAATGTTTTGCTGAGTTCTCTCTTCAAAACGTTTTATAATAATATTGAAATATTTTTCCCGAAGTTCAGGCGTGTCATCTAAACCTGGAGCAAGAGGAATTAGGAAAAAACCATTTTCGCAACCTTCCGGAGCTGTACTTTTATCTGTTACAGAGGTGAAATTTGCATAGAATAGCGGATCTTCAGGCCATTGTGGTTTTTCATAAATTTCATGAGCATGTTTTTCAAAATCTGTGTCAAAGAACAAATTATGATGTTCAATGTTTTTTAATTTCTTATCAAAACCGACATAGAAAATTAATGAACTAGGAGCAAAGGTTTTTTTCTCCCAATAGGCTTCAGAATATTGCCTATACTTTTTTGGTAAAAGCGTTTCTGAGTGATGATAATCTGCACCGGAAAGAATTGTGTCGAACATCAGTTTCTCATCATTTACGCTAATACCGTACGCTTGGTTTTTATTATTTACTAGAATTTCTTTGACGGGTGATCTAGTTTTTATTTGAGCACCTTGTTCTTTAGCTAATTTTTCCATTGCTAAAATAACTTCATACATACCTCCTTTAGGGTGCCATGTCCCTAAACCAAAATCTGCATAATTCATGAAGTTATAAAAGCTAGGAGTATTCCCTGGTGTGGCTCCTAAGAACAAGACTGGGAATTCTAATATAGAAACCAGTTTATGATTAGAAAACTTCTTACGGACATCTCTAGAAACATTACTAATAAAAGCCCCAAGCTTTTTGACCGTTTGCGGAGTAACAAGTTCTAGAGCCGATTCTCCTGGTCTATAAACTAGTTTCTTAATTGCGATGTTATAGTTTTCTTTAGCATTATCAATAAAATCTTGTAAAGGTTTTGAACTTCCTTTTTCAATTTTTTCAAATGTATTTTTTATGGATTCAATATTATCACCAATCTCAATAGATTCATCTTTAAATACTACTGTATAAGCTGGACTCAATTTATCAAGTTGATAATAATCTGAAGGCTTTTTATCAAAATCAGCGAAGAAACGTTCAAATATATCTGGCATCCAATACCAAGATGGGCCTATGTCAAAGCTAAATCCCTTTTTATTTAACCTTCTTGCTCTACCACCAACGGTTTCATTTTTTTCAAAGATGGTAACATCATTACCTGCTTGAGCTAAATAACTGGCTGCGGAAAGAGACGCAAAGCCTGAACCGATAATTGCTATTTTTTTACTCATGATTTTACTAAATCTGGAATTTGACCTATCACATCAGATATACCTTTAAATACAAGTTGGTTAGGTTTAAGGTCTTTCTCCTTAATCTTTTGAGCTAATTGACCTAAAACCCAAAGTTCTATATCGTCTCCATTAGCAACTTTTTTGTCAAATTGTTTCAAAAAGGCGGGAAGTTGCTTTTCTGTTGGTTGAACGGTCACATACGTTATAAATGTGGGAATAGCTTCTTTATTCTTAAAAAAGGGAAGTGATTCTAACATCATACTAGCCCCAAGGTAAATTGTATTACATCCTCGCTTTAACAATTCGTAATTCAGAAAGAGCAATCCTAATTCGTGCATTTCATTCTCGGGTAGGAATAAAATATAGACTTGTTCTTGATTTTGAGGTTGTTCATATTGAAGCTTTTCTAAATTGATCAGCACCTTTTGTTTTATTAAATGGCTGATAAAGTGTTCATGTGCTAAATTGATAGTTTTAGATTGCCATAAGTAGCCTAACTCCTCAAGAAATGGTACGAATAAATTGTAAAAGACGCCAGAAAAACCAAACTCATCTAAGGAACTTTGATAGACTCTTTGAAACATTTGCTGGTCGAAGTTAACCATCGCGAGTTTTAATTCTTGAATAGCATGATCATTCTTATTATTTCTTTCAGCAAAATTTCTGACTTGAACTTCTATATCTTCAGAGCTTAGTTCAGCAATTGCTGAAATTTTAATTCCAGCATTTTTTAAGTAAGATATGTTTAATATTTTCTGGAGAGCTTCTAAATCATAGGTTCTAATGTTAGTGTCAGTTCGATCCGGTGTGAGTAAGCCATACCTTTTTTCCCAAATTCTAATGGTATGTGCCTTTATACCGCTAAGGTTTTCTAGGTCCTTTATACTAAACTTGCTTTTAATCAAAATATTTTTGTTTTACTTTTACAGAAGTAAAGTTAAACAAAATCGGAAAGTGTTTGAGCATTTAGTGAAAAACTTCTACAATTTGCATTTTATTTAACAAATGATGCGCTAATGGGAGATAGTTATTTGTAGAAATAAAAAAAAATCAGGTTAAACCTGATTTTTAAAGTACCCGAGATGGGACTTGAACCCACACGTGACTAGCACACACGGCCCTCAACCGTGCCTGTCTACCAATTCCAGCACTCGGGTATAAAAAAAGTCCTTAAAACTTAAGGACTTTTAGAGATTAAAATAATCTTGTGATCTGGCTGGGGCTCGAACCCAGGACCCTCTCCTTAAAAGGGAGATGCTCTGCCAACTGAGCTACCAGATCGGTATTGCTTAATTGCGGGTGCAAATATATAACCTCTTTTTAAATCTCAACAAGTTTTTTTGAATTAATTTTGTTTTTTTTAATTGTGTCATTTTACAGACATAAATTTATATTTATATGATTGTTTTTTTAGGATATATGGGGAGTGGTAAAACTGTTGTAGGACAGGTGGTTAGTGAAATTATTGATTTTGAATTTATAGATTTAGACAATTATATAGAGCAGCAGGAGGGATTAAGAATTTCTGAAATTTTTCAAAAAAAGGGTGCTGTTTATTTTAGGAAAACTGAAAACTACTATTTAAGAGAGCTAATTAGAGAAGATCGAGATGTTATTTTGAGTCTCGGAGGTGGTACTCCTTGTTATTATGATAACATGGAATTATTGTTAGCTAAGAGTTTTATAAATAGTTTTTATTTAAATGCAGGTATAAAAACCTTAGCTCAACGGTTGTGGAATGAAAAAGTAAATCGACCATTAATTGCTGGAATTCAAGAAGAAGATGAGTTACTTGAATTTATTGGGAAGCATCTTTTTGAACGAAGACCATTTTATCAACGTTCACACCATATTATCAATGTGGACGATAAATGCCCGATTGAAATTTCAAAAGAAGTAATAAGTACCTTATTTTAATAAAACGCTATATGGTTCGGCATTGATATGAACTTCAATATGCTCTTGCATGGTAGTGGATAAAGAAATCCCTTTAAAATCTGCTTTAACAGGATATTTTTTATGATTTCGATTAACTAGAACGGCTGTCTTAAACCGGTCCAATGGTACATTTAAAAAGTGCTTTACTCCATAGATAAGTGTTGTGCCACTATTTAACACATCATCACATAGTATAACACCTTTGTTTTGATAATCTTCCGATTTAATGGATGTTTTAATAGGATTTAGAGGTTTTTTTTTATCTATTTCAACTTTGCAAAGTACTATTTTGCTCGAAACTATTTTGGATAAAGAGGATTTGAGTTTTTTTGCAAATATATAACCACCGTCGCTGATGCCAGCTAAAATTATCTCATCATGGTTCAGGTATACTTCAGCGATTTGATAAGCGATACGTCTAATTTTATTTTTAACTTGATCATGGTCCAAAATTCTAGTTTCCATTATTTCTTTTTCTTTAATTTAATAAATATTTCTTTGCCTTGTCTTTCAATTACCGAATTGTTGCAAGGTTCCATAGTAACAATTTCAAAATAGGGTTCGAAAAGATTAAGGTATTCGTTTATGGAACCACCAAATGGTGGACTGCTTAAATTGTTTTCAAAATTAAACAATACACCAATCAAACATCCTTGGTCTCTTAAAAGCATATGAATTTTCTTGACATAGCTTTCGCGAAAGCGTGGTTCTAGAGCACAAAAAAAAGTTTGTTCAATGATTAAATCGTAGGAACCTTTGTGATCAAAAAAATCTTGTTGAATTAAGTGTTCTTCTGGTAATTTACTTCTTTGTTTAGCAAATTTTAATGGTGATAGCGCAATATCTAATATAAAAATATTCTTGAAACCATTTTTTACTAGGTAAGTGGCTTCATGAGCATTTCCTGCTCCAGGAATCAAAATTTTAGAATTTTTATTTTCGAGTTGATTAACGTATTCTTTTATTGGTGTTGAGATAATGCCAAGATCCCATCCTGTAGAGTTATTTTTATACCTATCTTCCCAGTATTGTTTATTTAATGGCATCATTCTTCTTCTTGCTGCCCTAATAAATCGCTCAAGTCTCTACGGTCTTTTTTTGTTGGGCGTCCTTCACCTTTTCGTCTATAATAGTCTTGATTTAATTCAATCATTTTACGAGCTTCAAAATTTTCCTGTGGAGTACGATCTAACCTATATAAATTGACTAGTTTATTTCCTACTCGACTCTCTGGTAAATCAAGTACTTCTATAATATAATCGATTTGATCTTTTCTAACGTTAATTATATCTCCAGGATACACGTCTCTAGATGGTTTTACTATCGAATCACCTATTCTAATTCGTCCTTTTTTTGCGGCATCTGTAGCTTTGCTTCTGGTTTTGAAGTATCTAGTAGCCCATAAATATTTGTCAACTCGCATAAGAGATCCTTTAATTAAGCGTTCTCTCTACAAAAGTACTAGAAAATACTATCTTTGAGCGCTTAAAAAAATGAAGATGAAAAACCTTAAATACATTGTAACCAGTTGTCTGTTTATATTTATAGTAATTGCATGTAATCCAGATGATGATTCAACTACAGTTGCAGTTAGAGATCGTCAAGAAGTTGATCTTGAAGATCAATTAGAATTACAAGATTATCTAGATACTCATTTCTGGAATTATGAAGATTACGCTAATAATCCTACGGGTAGCGATTTTGAAATTAAATTTGATTCTTTGGTTGGTGTTAATGCAAATAAAATTCCGTTATCTCAACAAGTAACAACTTCTACTTTGAGAAGAGAAGATATAGATTACACGGTCTACACACTGAATGTTAGACAAGGTGGTGGTGCAAAGTCTCCATCATTTGCAGATAGTACTTTGGTGAGTTATAAAGGTTATCAATTAAATAAAGAAATGAATGATGATGGTTCTTATCAACAAATTGTTTTTGATTCTTCAACAAATGCAATTTGGTTTGATTTACCGCAAGTAGTAAGTGGTTTTATGGAAGGTGTTACTCAGTTTAATGAAGCTACATCTATAACTCCACAGCCTGACGGAACATTGTTATATGAAAATGGTGGAATTGGCGCTGTTTTTATGCCGTCAGGGCTAGGTTATTTCTCTAGTTCGGTTTCTAGCATTCCGGCTTATTCACCATTAGTATTTACTTTTCAGCTTAGAGCGGTTAAAATTACGGATCATGATGGAGATGGTATTTTTTCGAAATTTGAAGATTTAGATGGAGATCGCAATTTAAGATCATCTGATGATGTTGATAATACAGATGAAGATACCATAGGTGCGTTTAACTATATAGATGCAGATGATGATAATGATGGTGTTGACACAATAGATGAAAATGCAGATCCTAATGGAGATGGAGATCCAAGTGATGCCTTAGATACAGATGGCGATGGTATTCCAGATTACTTAGATGCTGATACGGCTATTGCAGTAACAACTTAGGATATTTACCCATATATTGCTGATAATAAGAGCCTCAATCGAGGCTTTTATTATTAGCATCTCTTTGCGATTATCACAATTATAAAACTATCGATTGATTAATAATGCAAGTTTAATAGTGATTAACACAATAATATTGTCTTGAATTTAAAAACAAGATCATGAAAACAATTGTAATTTTTATCATCACTTTAATCTTATCACTAAATTGTGTAGCACAAAGTAATGGGGCTACATCATCTGCAGAAATAGATATTAATCAAAATATACCTTATGTGAAAATAGGTGCAGGTTATTGGATTCCTACCAGCAAACTATCGCATTTTTTAAATAACGCACCTTTTTTTGAATTAGGAATTGTAATACCAGATGATTCTTATAGTAGGAGTTTTGAGTTAGGAGTTCAACTTGTTATTCCTCAACAAGAAAATTTCTTTCTATTAAGAGATAATAATGAGGATTATCAAATTGAGGCGACTACAATATTAAATGCTTATTTAAAGCTTAATAAATACATTTGGGAAAAAGATAGAAATCGCTTAGAACTAACTTTCGGATTAGGTATTTCGTCAATATTTCTTGATCCGGTAACTAGGGCTGGAGATGCTGTTTTAGATTATGATAACATAAACTCTTTTCTAGTAGCGCCAGGATTATCATATACCTTTAGTTTTAAAGATAAATCAATTATTCAAATTTCATTTGACATGCAGTATACACCATTCAAAATGGAGCGAGGCGCGACTAAAGATTTGAACTCTTTTTCCATACTTCCTAAGATAGCTTATCGCTTTTAAGTAGTTGACGGCAAATAGAAAACAAAAAAAAATCCTTTAAGCTCAGCTTAAAGGATTTTTTAATTTGAATAAGTTGAAAGATTACTTTCTGCTTATTACTTTTTCGGCTTTTAATGCAATATTCTCTGCGTTTAAGCCATATTTTTCTAATAACTGCGCTGGTGTTCCACTTTCACCAAAGGTATCTTGTGTAGCAACAAATTCTTGTGCCGTTGGGTGGTGCATCGCTAATGTACGAGCAACACTTTCTCCTAAACCGCCTAAATAATTGTGTTCTTCGGCAGTAACAACACAACCAGTTTTTTTAGCTGATGCGATGATAGCAGCTTCATCAAGTGGTTTAATTGTATGAATATTAATGACCTCTGCGCTGATTCCTTTTTCATTAAGAGTTTTAGCCGCTTCTAAAGCTTCCCAAACTAAATGACCAGTAGCTATGATAGTAACATCAGTACCTTCTTGTAACATCACTGCTTTTCCTATTTCGAACGCTCCATTTTCAGGAGTGAAGTTAGCTACTTTAGGACGACCGAATCTTAAATAAACAGGTCCGTGATGATCAGCTATAGCTAGTGTAGCTGCTTTAGTTTGATTGTAGTCACACGTGTTGATTACAGTCATACCTGGTAACATTTTCATTAATCCTATGTCTTCTAGAATCTGGTGTGTAGCACCATCTTCACCTAGAGTAAGGCCTGAATGCGATGCGCAGATTTTCACATTCTTGTCAGAGTATGCGATACTTTGTCTGATCTGGTCATAAACACGACCTGTAGAAAAGTTGGCAAACGTTCCTGTAAAAGGAATTTTTCCACCTACAGTCATACCTGCCGCAATTCCCATCATGTTAGCCTCAGCAATTCCTACTTGAAAGAAACGCTCTGGATGATTGTCTGCAAATGCATTCATTTTTAGAGAGCCTGTTAAGTCAGCACATAGTGCGACAACATTCTCATTCTTTTTTCCTAGTTCTGTAAGTCCGTCACCAAAACCTGATCTTGTGTCCTTACTTCCTGTATTTTCGTAAATTTTCATATACTCATGCTGTTGATACAGCGTGTTTTAATTAATAATCACCTAAGGTTTCTGGATTCTGTCTTAATGCCTCAGCAAGTTGCTCATCATTAGGAGCAATACCATGCCATGCATGAGATCCCATCATAAAGTCGATACCATTACCCATTTCAGTATGAAGCAGGATACAAACTGGCTTACCTTTTCTAGTAAGATTCATTGCTTCTTTCATACCAGTGATAATTGCGTCCACATCATTTCCTTTCTCAACCGTGATAACATCCCAGCCAAAAGCTTCAAATTTATTGCGCAAATCACCTAATGCAAGTACCTGTTCTGTACTACCGTCAATCTGTTGCCCATTCACATCAATCGTTGATATTAAATTATCAACCTTATTTGCAGACGCATACATGGCAGCTTCCCAGATCTGTCCTTCTTGTAATTCACCATCTCCATGAAGAGTGAAAACCGTTTTATCATCTCCGTTTAACTTTTTGACTTGTGCTGCACCTATGGCAACACTCATTCCTTGTCCTAATGAACCACTTGCAATGCGCACTCCTGGTAAGCCTTCATGAGTTGTTGGGTGACCTTGTAGTCTTGTGTTTAGTTTTCTAAAAGTACTTAACTCAGATACTGGGAAATATCCAGCACGAGCAAGGACACTATAAAAAACAGGTGAGATGTGACCATTAGATAGAAAGAATAAATCTTCATTTATTCCATCCATGTTAAAGCTAGGATCATGATCCATTACTTCATTATATAAGGTAACAAGAAATTCTGTACAACCTAGAGAGCCTCCAGGATGTCCGCTACTTACCGCATGTACTTGTCTAACTATATCGCGACGTACTTGCGTTACTAAATCTTTTAAGTGCTGTGTATCAGCCATTTTGGTTTTTTTTGATGATGGTTCAAAGTTAGAACGATTCTCATTTTTTTAAAGAGTGAAATACCAACCACTTATTAACTAAAAACCATGTTTTGTAAACAAATTAAAAAATAGTGGAGAACTAGTTTATTTATAAGTGCCGTTAGAGTTGTCATAATTACGTTTTCGCGAAAGCAAAATATAAAAAACCACTCCTATCAATAATACTGAATTGTGTAGTTAATCGTTTTTGAGAATTCAATTTGAAGTGTTAATTCAAGTACATAAAGTATCTTTGCGGCTCATGAAATTTGATTTATTACAAACTGATTCACAGAGCCAGGCGAGAGCAGGCGTTGTGCACACGGACCACGGAGCTATAGAGACTCCTATATTTATGCCTGTAGGTACTGTAGGTACTGTTAAAGGTGTTCACCAGCGAGAGCTAGAAGAGGAAGTTAATCCTGATATTATTCTGGCAAATACTTACCACCTTTACCTGCGACCAGGTATAGATGTGCTGGAAAAAGCTGGCGGATTACATAAATTTATGAATTGGGATCGTCCTATTCTTACTGACTCAGGTGGATATCAAGTGTATTCTCTAAGTGCAAATCGTAAGATTAAAGAAGAAGGTGTGAAATTTAAATCACATATAGATGGTTCTTATCACTTTTTTACTCCAGAACGTGCTATGGATATCCAGCGCAGTATAGGTGCAGATATTATTATGGCATTTGATGAGTGTACTCCATACCCATGTGAATATAATTATGCACGTCGCAGTATGCACATGACTCACCGATGGTTGAAGAGGTGTATTGAACACTTTAATAATACTCCTAATAAATATGGTTTTAATCAAACTTTATTTCCGATTATTCAAGGTAGTACTTATAAAGATTTAAGAGAGCAAAGTGCAGAGTTTATTGCAAATTGTGATATGCCTGCAAATGCGATAGGTGGACTATCAGTTGGTGAGCCAGCTGAGGAAATGTATGCAATGACAGATGTGGTTACTGCTGTATTGCCTAAAGATAAACCGCGATATCTTATGGGTGTGGGAACACCTATTAATTTATTAGAAAATGTAGCATTGGGTGTTGATATGTTTGACTGTGTAATGCCTACACGTAATGGGCGTAATGGGATGATATTTACAGCTCACGGTACCATGAATATGAAGAATAAGAAATGGGAAACAGATTTTTCACCATTAGATCCAGCAGATTATGCTTGGGTAGATACTGCATATTCTAAAGCTTATGTAAGGCATCTATTTACTGTAAATGAAATGTTGGGTAGACAAATTTGTACGATACACAATTTATCTTTCTATTTATGGTTAATGAGAGAAGCTCGCAAGCACATTCTAGCAGGTGACTTTAGAACATGGAAGGATAAAATGGTTAAACAAATGGATAATAGACTTTAGTGCTTAAAATTTTAGATCGATACATATTAAGACAGTACTTAGGAGCTTTTTTATTGCTTTTGTGCCTTTTCATACCAATTATGATTACGGTTCATATAGCTGAAAAAATAGGAAAGATTTTAAGTAAGGACATCCCTTTTACTGAGGTGATGATGTATCTACTGGACTTTACTATCTATTTTTCAAATTTCCTTTTTCCTATTTTTCTCTTTATTTCTACCATGTTTTTTACATCAAAACTGGCAAATAATACAGAGATTGTTGCCTTCCTGAGCTCTGGAGTATCTTATAATAGATTCTTACGACCATATATTATAGGAGCAGTATTAGTGTGCGTTACTGCTTTAGTATTTAGTACAGTATTTGTGCCAGATGCCGCCGCAGGATTTAATGAGTTTCAGTTTAAATACTTTAAGTCAGAAAAAGAACGGCAAACCAATAATGTTTTCCGGCGTATATCAGATGACGATTATGTTTATGTGAGTAACTACAATTCTGGAAGGAAAACAGGATATGATTTTACCTTAGAGCATTTTAATGGAAATGAACTTGAGTATAAAATATATGCAGAACGTATTGCTTTTAAGGACAGTGTATATACATTGAGTCGTTATAAAAAACGTGTATTACAAGAAAATGGAGAGATCTTAACTACTAAGGCAAAATTAGATACCATTCTTAATTTTGACATTGATGAATTAACACCTTCATCCTATGTGGCAGAAACCTTATCCTATCAAAAGCTTCTTGATTTTATTGAGACAGAAGAAAGTCGTGGAAATGGTAATATGAATGTTTATTACGTAGAAAAGCACAAACGAACTTCCATACCAGTAAGTGCTTTGATATTTACCATTATAGCCGTTGCAGTATCGTCTGTTAAAAAGCGTGGTGGAATGGGTGTGAATCTTGCCATAGGATTAGGAATCGCCATGAGTTATATGTTCTTAGATAAAGTATTTGGGACAATTGCAGAGAAGAGTACCTCTTTTGAACCATGGATTGCCGTTTGGGCACCTAACATTTTCTTTGGAATAGTAGCTTTATTACTGATTAGAAATGCGCGACGATAGATTATTTAATTATCTCCATCTTCATTTTATAGTTTTCATTTGGGGTTTTACCGCTGTATTAGGTGCACTCATTTCGATAGAATCTGTGCCGCTAGTTTGGTGGCGCATGGTGCTAGCTGTCATTATGATTGTGATCTACATGAAGGTGAAAAAGATTCCGTTTCAATTTACGGGAGTTCATAAGTTACCGCGCAAGCGTGTATTATCCATTTGTCTTGCAGGTATGGTTATCGCCTTGCACTGGATTACATTTTTTGGAGCGATAAAAGCGTCTAATGTGTCTGTTACTCTTGCGATGATGAGTACAGGAGCTTTCTTCACAGCCTTACTAGAACCGCTGTTCACGCCTAAAAAATTGGTGTGGTATGAACTCGTATTTGGTATGGTGATTATAGGTGCCTTGTATTATATTTTTCAAGTAGAGACAGAATATATTATGGGAATGGTGCTAGGATTAATCAGTGCTTTTTTGAGCGCTACATTCTCGATCATGAATGTCACTTTTGCAAAAGAGCATCCACCATCAATGATATCGTTTTATGAATTATTAAGTGGTGTAGTATTACTATCCTTATTTTTTGCGCTCCCACAATTTGACTTTGTTGGACCACAACAATTGACTGGTGATGACTGGTTGTGGATGGGAATATTAGCATCTGTATGTACTGCTTATGCTTTTATCGCTAGTGTAAAAGTGATGAAGTACTTAAGTGCCTATACCGTCATGCTTACCACAAATCTAGAACCTGTATATGGAATATTATTAGCGTTTTTCATATTGGGTGATGCAGAACAAATGACGCCACAGTTCTACATAGGTGCTGTTGTTATTCTAGTGGTTATAGTACTTAATGGCTTTATAAAGACACGTTTACAGCGCAAATAGTAGAAGCATTAATAGCTCAATAATTATTTTAAAAGTTAAAGAGCTGTTTCATCTCGCTTTCGCGAAAGGGAATAAAATAAAACCTCTTAATATCTTATACTATTGAGGTGCTATCGCTTAAAAGAATCTATTATATTTGTCTTCCTAACAAGAACAACCCTAAGTTTATGGAATATCTTGATTTTGAATTACCTATCAAGGAACTTGAAGAAAAATACCAGCAAACGCTGGCTATAGGAAGTGATAGCGAAGTAGACGTTACCGCAACCTGTAAACAAATAGAGAAAAAATTAAAAGCGACTCGCAAAGAGATTTATGGCAATTTAACGCCATGGCAACGTGTGCAAATGTCACGTCATCCTGCTCGTCCTTATACATTAGATTATATCAAAGCAATTTGTGGTGACACATGGCTAGAGCTGCACGGTGATCGTGGAGTAAAGGATGATAAAGCGATGATAGGTGGACTAGGTAAAATAGGCGACCAGAGCTTTATGTTCATCGGTCAGCAAAAAGGATTTAATACAAAGACACGTCAGTATCGCAATTTTGGTATGGCAAATCCTGAGGGATATCGTAAGGCTTTACGTCTTATGAAAAGTGCCGAGAAATTTGGTGTTCCTGTAGTATGTCTTATTGACACACCAGGTGCATATCCAGGACTAGAAGCTGAAGAACGTGGACAAGGTGAAGCTATTGCTCGTAATATTCTAGAAATGACTCGTTTAAAAGTGCCTATCATTGTAATGATCATAGGTGAAGGAGCAAGTGGTGGAGCACTAGGTATAGGTGTAGGTGATCGAGTAATTATGCTTGAAAACACTTGGTACTCTGTGATTTCACCAGAATCTTGTTCTTCTATTTTGTGGCGCAGCTGGGAATTTAAAGAACAAGCTGCAGATGCGTTAAAGCTTACTGCAACTGATATGAAGAAAATGAAACTGGTTGATGAGATCCTCAAAGAACCAGTAGGTGGCGCGCATACCAATAGACCTGATACTTTTAAAGCAGTAAGTGCATGTATATTGCGTCATTATGAAGAATTAAAAGTTTTAGAAGCTCCTGAGCTTGTAGAACAACGTATGGATAAATATTGTAATATGGGTGTTTACAAAGAGTAAGCCTATTAACATTATATATTTAAAATCCCTAAACCAATAGGTCTAGGGATTTTTTATTGCTTGTTAGTGCTTTTAACTAATTTTTTTTACATCTAGTTTATCCTCAGGCAACAAAGAAATTTCTTTGAAAAAGTAGGGGAAATCGCGAGGTAAAACTTATCAACGACCTTATTTTTGTTTCAAATTTAGGCGCGATTTTTGTCGCCTATTGATTTACAATACAATCAAAAAAAAATCACAGTTATCAACATGTTGTCATCATAACAAATAGTTAATTTGTTAACTACCGTGTGACATCCCTATACGTAATAAACACCTTTAAAGCACTACTTTTGAACCTATGGAAAAAATTCAGTCATTAGCCGCATCTAAAACAGACAATAGCATGGTCGTTCCTCTTGAGAGAGGAAAGATACCGCCACAAGCTATTGATTTAGAGAAAGTTGTTCTAGGAGCGTTGATGATTGATGGTAAAGGTGTAGATGAGGTTATTGACCTGTTAACACCTGAGGTTTTCTATCAAAAATCCCATCAATACATCTTTGATGCTATTGATAAACTGTTTAAAAGCGGTAGTCCAGTCGACTTATTAACCGTTAGTGCTCAATTGCGTAAAGATGAGAAAAGTGAAGCCGCTGGTGGTGACCATTATCTTGTCCAATTGTCACAGCTAGTAAGTTCAACGGCACACATAGAATTTCACGCTAGAATTATACAGCAAAAGTTTATTCAGCGTAGTTTGATTAAACTATCCACAGAGATTATTTCAGATTCCTATGAAGAGTCGACAGACGTTTTTGACCTACTAGATAAGGCAGAATCTAAACTGTATGAGGTAACTCAAGGAAATATTAGAAAGAGTACAGAGTCTGCAATGGATCTGGTAAAACAGGCAAAGCAGCGTATTGAAGATATCGCAAACCGTGATGGATTAAGTGGTATCCCTACTGGATTTACAGATCTTGATCGTTTAACATCTGGATGGCAGCCTAGTGATTTAATTATTATCGCTGCACGTCCTGGTATGGGAAAAACGGCTTTTACACTTTCTATGGCACGTAACGTGGCTGTAGGATCTAATATACCAGTAGCATTCTTCTCACTAGAGATGAGTTCTGTACAATTGATCACTCGTTTGATATCTTCAGAAACCGGATTGAGTAGTGAAAAGTTAAGAACCGGTAAGCTTGAGCCCTTTGAATGGGAACAGCTTAACGTTAAAGTAAAAGATCTAGAGCGAGCACCTATTTTCATAGATGATACACCATCATTATCCATTTTTGACTTGCGTGCAAAGTGTAGACGTCTGGCTTCACAGCATGGTATTAAGTTAATCATGATTGATTACTTACAGTTAATGACTGCACAGACAGGTGCAAAAGGTGGTAACCGTGAACAGGAAATATCCACCATTTCTCGTAATCTTAAAGCACTGGCAAAAGAACTGAGTGTTCCTGTAATTGCACTATCACAGCTATCGCGTGCGGTAGAGACTCGTGGTGGTAGTAAAAGACCTTTACTGTCTGACCTGCGTGAATCTGGAGCAATCGAGCAAGATGCAGATATTGTATCCTTTATCTATAGACCAGAGTATTATAACCTTGAAGAATGGGATGATGATGATCGCAGCCCAACCGCAAATCAAGCCGAATTTATCGTTGCAAAACACCGTAATGGTGCGACAGATGCGATACGTCTTAAATTTCTTGGGCAGTTTGGTAAGTTTGATAATCTTGATGATTTCTCGACGCCATATGAATTTGGTTCTAAGATGAATGCGGCAAACGATGATACTAACAGACCAGATGGACTTGATCCTAGAAGTTTACCTAGTGCTCAAGACGCCTTTGGTGATTTTCCTGCGAGTCCAGATGATGAGGTGCCTTTCTAGGTCATCTTTAAAAAGCATATACTTTTTTCTATAACTACTGCGTTCTTTGCTATCTTAGCCATCGAGCCATAGTATGGCATTTTTTATGATGTTGATGATTGGGTTTACGCTTTCGCGAAAGCGTAATGAACCATCTCACAGCTCAAAAGAACACATGTTTATGTTTAAGAAATTTCTATTATACGCTTTTCTAGCACTATGGGCACCAATGGCAATGGGACAATATTTATTTGTTCCTATGGATGCAGACACGCAAAACGATCACTTAAAAGCCTATGGAGTTTCCTATTGGGTACTCAGTCGAGGGACCAAAGTAAAATGGTTATTGAACTATCGTGGTGGCTCTTTTTTAATGCCCAATGTTGATGAAATAAAGAAAGAATTAATCGTACGCGGCGTGAGTTATGAAGAAATGACAGAAAGTGAAGTGAGCGATATACTTGCTCTTATTGCTAGTCCATCTCAAAACATGCAAGAAGTATTGCTAGAAAAAGCACCTAAAATAGCCGTGTATACACCTACCGGAAAGTTGCCATGGGATGATGCGGTAACGATGGTACTTACCTATGCAGAGATTCCTTATACAAAGGTCTATGATGAAGAAGTCCTGGCAGACGAGCTATTACTTTACGACTGGCTGCACTTGCACCATGAAGATTTTACAGGTCAATATGGTAAATTTTACAGAAGCTTTAAAACAGCAGCCTGGTACATTCAAGAAAAAAAGGAAGCCGAAGAGCGCGCTGCAAAACTGGGATACGATAAAGTAAGTGAGGCAAAACGTGACGTAGCACTTAAAATACGTGATTATGTAGTCGGTGGTGGCTTTATGTTTGCGATGTGTAGTGCTACAGACAGCTTTGATATTGCACTTGCCGCCGAAGGTGTTGATATCGCTGAGCCTATGTTTGACGGTGATGCTAGTGAAGCGGCATATCAAACTAAAATTGATTACACAAAGACCTTTGCTTTTACAGATTTTACCTTAGAACGTTCACCTAATGTGTATGAATTCAGCTCTATAGACATGACGCAAAAGCGCGGTATTAAAAAAGAATTGGATTACTTTTCTTTAATGGATTTCAGCGCAAAATGGGATCCTATCCCAACGATGTTGAATCAAAATCACACCAGTCTCGTAAAAGGATTTATGGGACAAACGACTAGTTACGATCGTGATGAGGTGAAGAAAAATGTTCTCGTTCTAGGAGAAAATAGATCTAACAAAGAAGCAAAATACATTCATGGTATACGAGGTAAAGGATTCTTTACCTTTTACGGTGGTCACGATCCAGAAGATTACCAGCATAGAGTAGGAGATCCACCTACAGAGTTGAGCCTGCATCCTAACTCGCCAGGATATCGTTTGATATTAAACAACGTATTATTCCCAGCAGCTAGAAAGAAGAAGCAGAAGACTTGATTAAAGGATTACTTTGTATGAATGAGTCGTTTTTATATTATGGTGTAGGAATCTTTTTTATCATATTACTGATGTACAGAATTATGAAATATTCAACTTTTTTTGACGATAGAATAACTTTCATTAATTTGAATTCTACCCATAAATTAGTAATTGATAATTACATTATCATGTTTATTATATCTGGTTTGTTCTTAATTCTATATTTACAAGTGTTTGATTTTATATTGGTTAGTGTTTTTGCTATAGTGGTGTTAACTTTTTTTAAAATTCAAAAACAATAAAACAGTCAAAAGTGTTGAGATTAAGATTTGTGATTATCGTATGTTCAATTTGTTACATTTTTGTTGCTTGTAGTTCTCAAAATTTTTTGCATCATAGAAACCGATTTGACGAAAAAGTTGAGATAATTACTAGGTATAATACTGATATTCTCCCGACTGAAGAAAGTGCTAAAAAAATGGCCTTATTAATTTGGGAGATTCGTTATAAATATGATTTGTCTGAATTTGAGAATTTCACAATAAAATCTCTAAACGAGGATCGAGTTTGGTTAGTTCAACTTTCAACGTGTAATAAAAACGAAAAACGCGCGCGTTGTAAAACTTACAATGTAGTATTGAACAAGAATACTTCAGAAGTGTTGGAGATTTGGAGAGGAAATATTTGATAACGTAAGTAAATTACTAACCACGTCGCTCGCGCTGCAAACGTGCGCGACATTCAATAAGAGATTTTTATTCATAATACTACAACTCCAGCAACTCCTTAGATTTCTTCAATTCCTTTTCAAACAATTCTTTAGTAACCTCAGTTTTATAAAAAGGAATCATTTTTTGTAGTTTGTTTAAGGTTTCAGAATTTTCGACCAGTTCTGGAAAAGCTTTTTCAATCACGTCTAGCATTATTTTTACAGCGGTAGATGCTCCAGGAGAAGCGCCTAGTAAGCATGTAATGCTACCATCTTTACTGGCAATGACTTCAGTGCCAAACTGCAGTTGTCCGCCTTCAAACTCATCTTTTTTAATGATTTGAACGCGTTGTCCAGCAACTAGGTATTCCCAGTCTTCATTCTTTGCATTTTTATAGAACTTGCGCAAGTCATTCATGCGGTCATCAAAGGACATGGTGACTTGGTTTACTAAGTATTGAGTTAGTGGTAGATTATCCCAAAAGGTCTCCAGCATAGGTTTGATATTATCGCTCTTTATGGATTTAAAAAGATCGAGGTAAGAACCTTCTTTTAAAAACTTAGGGCTAAAATTGGCAAAAGGACCAAATAGTAATTCGCGTTTTCCATTAATAAATCTCGTATCTAGATGTGGCGTGCTCATAGGTGGATCATTAGGTCCAGCTTTAGAATAAACCTTGCCGTAATGCTGGTCAATGATCTCTTGGTTTTTACAAACCAGCCACGCGCCACTTACAGGAAATCCGCCATAGCCTTCTTTTTCGTCTATTTCTACTTTTTGTAACAGTAACAAACTACCGCCTCCAGCACCTATAAAGACATGGTGTGCACTTAAAGTTCTAGTATCACCACTGATCTTATTTTTTGTAATGACGTCCCATTCTATATCCTTATCTGGATCTACATCTTGAACCTCTTCATTAAATGAAACGGTGACGTTATATTCTGATTCTAGGATATGAAATAGCTGTTCTGTTAGAGACCCGAAGTTCATTTCGGCTCCACGATTGATTCTAGAGCCAGCCATATGATCGCTCTCATCACGATCTTCCATGATTAACGGAAACCATTCCTTCATTTTCTCTATAGATCTTGTGAATTCGATAGAATCAAACATGAAATGTTCTTTCATTGCGTGAAAGCGTCGCTCTAGATAATCAACATTATCTGCTCCATAAACCCAGCTATTATGAGGTACCGGATTTATAAAAGAGTTAGGTTCTTTGATTAGATTTTGAGCTACCAGGTAACTCCAGAATTGTTTAGACATTTCAAATTGTGTACAGATGTTTATTGCCTTACTAATATCAACCTGATCATTTTTTTGAGGGCAATAATTAAGTTCACACAAAGCACTATGACCAGTTCCAGCATTATTCCATGCAGCACTACTTTCTTGAGCAACTTGATCTAATCGTTCTAAAATCAGAATGCGCATTTCTGGTTGAAGTATTTTAGTAATAAGGGCTAGAGTAGCGGTCATGATACCAGCGCCAACACATATAAGGTCGTAGTCTTTATTTTCCATTCTCAATTTTAAGGATTATTAAATTAATACAATAATAAATTTCTTTATTAACGACTATAATTTTTGTAATCAGATAATCATGTAGAATAATTGTTTGAATCAATTTCTGAGTTGATTTATATCATAGTTTTCTCTTGATCTAACATTTATATTTGGTTAGATAAAAGATATTATCATGAAAAATATTCTATTACTGACAGACTTTACAAGTAAATCTGAAAATGCTATTGATTATGCTCTTCAGCTTTTTACTGGGCAATCATGTGATTTTCATCTTTTGAGCGTGCAAAAGTTTTGGGAGTACACCATGGATGATTTGATGGTTGCAAACCCTAAAGACGACATTGCAAGTGCTTTATTAAATGATAATAAAAGTGACTTACAAAAAGTTAAAGAAGCATTAGTTGTAAGGTCTAAAGGTGAAAAATTTAGTTTTCAAACTATGGTAGACTACGATGTTTTTACCAGTGCCGTAAATGATGCGGTAAAAAAGTATCAAATTGATCTTATCATATGTGGTACCGATGGTAAAAATGGTATCATTGAATATATATTTAGCTCACATACTTTAAGAGTTATCAGAAACACTGATTGTCCAATACTTACTATTCCAGAAGCCTATCAATTTCATAAACCTACAGCCGTACAATATGTATTAGATTATGATGATGTTTTTAAGGTTTGCGGAAAGGAACTTTTTTTGGAAATAGTTACCAAGTTTGCTTCTACGATTAATGTTATACGTTTTAATCATGGATTTCAATTAGAGCCCATAAATTATAGAGAAGAACGAGAATCCTTTATCAACTTTTGTATGCCTAGTCCAGTGATTTATGAACTCCATAAAGATCAAGAACCATTAAAGATTATTAAAAAATCTCTGAGCTCTAGAAATTATCAATTACAAGCAATATCTGTAAAGTCTCAATCTTTTCTAGAACGAATGATATCTGAATCACATATTTCTGAGATAGTGAATGCAGCTACTTTACCGCTTCTAGTATTAAGAGATTGTAATTCCTAGATGCTTAGTAGATACCTACCTGTCTTTTTAATACTAGCTTTACTGGCAGAAGTTTTAGGAACCGTTGGTGGTTTTGGTTCTTCAGTATTTTTTGTGCCAGTTGCAAATTTCTATTTTGACTTTCAATCTGTACTAGGAATTACAGCATTATTTCATTTATCCAGTAATGTGACTAAGATCGCCTTCTTCAGAAAAGGTTTGGATAAAAGGCTGTTGTTCTATCTAGGTATACCAGCAATTATATTTGTTTCTATCGGCGCCTTTTTAAGTAAATATATTAATCCTAGTATGTTGGGACTTATATTAGGTGTATTCCTAATCGTACTTAGTCTTATGTTTTTAATTTTTAAGAATTTAGTGGTTAAAGACAGCAATAAAAATGCTATTACAGGTGGAGTTTTATCTGGTCTAAGTGCTGGGTTATTAGGCACTGGTGGTGCGATAAGAGGTATTACTATGGCTGCTTTTAAAATGGATAAAGCTACCTTTATTGCGACATCTGCAGCTATTGATTTTGGTGTAGATGCTAGTAGAGCTGTTATTTATTACTACAATGGTTACATGCACTATGATCATCTCTATATAGTTGGACTATTATTAATAGTTGCTATTTTAGGTACATGGATCGGCAAGCGAATACTAGCTTATTTTTCTCAAGAACAATTTAGAACTTTAGTACTCGTATTAATATTGATTATAGGTATCGCCAGTGTTTTTTCTGATTACATAAAAATGTAAATCACTCTAACGTGGCTAGTGCTATCTCAATCATTTTTTGAAATGTTGTTTCTCTTTCTTCAGACGTGGTGTGTTCTCCAGTAACTAGTGAATCTGATATCGTAAGTATGGAAAGTGCCTTTACATTGTGTTTTGCTGCGATAGTATATAGTCCAGCAGTTTCCATTTCTACACATAATACACCATAGTCTGCCCATTGTTTATAGTTCTCAAAATCGTCTTCATAGAACTCATCTGCAGATAGGATATTCCCAGCTTTTATAGGTATATTTTTATCTTTGGCATAAAGGCATGCTTTAAGAAATAAATCAAAATTTGCAGTAGGCGAGTAGTCGGCATTCTTAAATCTTGAATTATTAATTCCAGATGTCGTACTGGCCGCCATTGCAATCACAATATCTCTTATCGCTACATCCTTTTGATAAGAGCCAGCAGATCCTACACGTATCAAATTCTTTACTCCATAATCATTAATTAATTCATGACAGTAGATAAGTGCAGACGGTATTCCCATACCGGTTCCTTGTACAGATACAGGCTTACCTTTATAGCTTCCCGTATAGCCCAACATGCCTCGTACATCATTATAACAAATTGCGTTATCCAGAAAGGTTTCAGCTATCCATTTTGCTCGCATAGGATCTCCAGGAAGTAGAACTGTGTCCGCAATTTCTCCTTTTTTGGCTTCTATATGTGTACTCATAATATGGGTCTTATTTAATTATGCTTCTACTATTTTAATACCAGATGAAGTTCCTATTCTATCCACACCTAGCGCTATATATTTTAGAGCCGTTTCTTTATCTCTAATGCCTCCAGAAGCTTTAATTTTAATTTGATTTCTTACTGTTTCTTTCATTAATCGAATGTTTTCAAGGGTAGCGCCACTAGTGCCAAAACCAGTTGATGTTTTAATAAAATCTACATTTGCCTCTAGGCATATGTCACAGGCATTTTTAATTTGACTATCATTGAGGTAACAGTTCTCAAAAATGACTTTAAGGACTTTTCCTTTTGAAGCTTCTCGCACCGCAAGAATATCTTTTTTCACTGTTTCAAGATCATTATTTATTAAAGCTCCTATTTGAAGCACCATGTCGATTTCATCAGCACCGTGCGCTATAGCTTCTTTAGTTTCAAAAACTTTAGTTTGAGTACTGACAGCGCCTAAAGGAAACCCGACAACGGTTGCTATTTTTATTGAGGTGTTTTTCAATTCCGCTTTCGCGAAAGCGGTATAACAGCCATTAACGCATACGGCATAAAAACGGTGCTCTATAGCTTCTTTACATAATACGGCAATATCGTCTATTGTGGACGTGGCTTTAAGTTGTGTATGGTCTATAAAAGTGTTGATGGAATTCATGTTGAGTATATGTATTAATATGAGCTAATAATGGTAGGATTTTGCAATATTCATCATTTAATTAAATACGGTTCCATATTTAAGAATAATACCTATCTGTCCTGCATGATAGGCTGTGTGTGAGATGATACGGCCTAGAGCTTGTGCTTTAGTCTTGATGCCAAATTCTTTGGTCGTTATTTCTACATCCCAATCACTAACCTCTTGTTTTTGAATAATATCCATTAATATATCCCTTGAGTTATCAAGCATCATCATTAATTTTTCTAGATCAGTCCATTCACCTGTGTCATGTTGAGCAATGATGGTTTTTGCAATTATTTTTGTGTCTTTTGCACCAAAAACATTTTTTGCAAAAAGTAGCTCAACTTCAACAATATGGCGCAATAAAAAACCTAAACTATTAGGAGAAGGAGCTAGTTTTTTTCTTAAATCAAATGCGCTTATAGAACTAAGTTGATTCTCTAATCTAGTGCGAGATTCTTTCCATAACGCGGTAAGTTGTTCTGTGTTTGAATTTATCATTTAAATTTAATTATATGGGATGAACTAATACTTTATAGAGTCACAATTTTTAGATGTCATTTATTGAATTCTATTTCCAATGTACTCAGCATTATCAACTCAGACTTATTAATCTGTGCATAAGAGTGCGCGATAGCTCTTGCTGTTTCCAGTATAAGTAGCCTAACTTGACTATTAAAAAGGTTTTCATGTTTGCGTTTATAGGAGATAAATGATTGAAACATATCATCTGGACTTTCTTTAAAAAATTGAGCGCCTTCAAAAACGACTTCTATAAGATGCGCGGCATCACTTTCAAAAATATCAGTTAGACTATCATACTGCACCCAGAACTTTTCAATGTACTCTTGTAGTTTTAAAAATTCTTCTGGAGCTATTTTTTTATCACTAAATGCTACCGCATAGAACAGTTTTCCTAGATGATGATAAAATAGTGGTGTAGTTTTTATATCTGGAATCATAATCTGTAGTTTTAACCAAATTTAAATACTGGTGTAAAAGGGAACTATGATTATTATCATGACCAATACGTTTATATATTAATTGCATCATGCAGTATTCTTTACATTTTATAGTTAATCTAAATGATTAATGAGATATCAAATAACAGTACATTAATTGTATTTTTGAGATATGAATTTTTTTGAAGATAGTGTAGAAGAAGCATTTCGTATTTTATTTGAGGGCGCATCAGAAGGAATTGTTGTGGTTAATTCAGAACAATTTATTGTCGCTACTAATGCATCGGCCAGAGCAATATTCGGTTATAAACCTAAGGAGCTAGAAGGGCAACACTTACATGCATTAATTCCATCTTCTTATCATAAAGAGCATCATTCTCATTTCAATGGCTTTATGAAACATAGTCAGAAGAGAGAAATGGGAAAAGGTCGTGTGCTTTATGGAGTACGCAAGGATGGCTCTCAATTTCCTGTAGAAGCTGGATTGAATCCTTTTTCATTGCACGATCATCATTACGTAATGGCACTTGTGACAGATATAACTGTGCGTAAAGCACAAGAGCAACATATAGAGGAACTAAATTACCATCTAGAAGAAAAAATTGAAGAACGAACTGACTCTTTAAATAAAGCGGTTAAGTCCTTACAAGAAGAGGTCGCCCTAAGAAAAGAGGCAGAAAGAAGTGCCAATGAAGCCCTGCAAAAAGAAAAGGAGCTTAATGAGTTGAAGACTAAATTTTTATCATTAGTATCTCATGAGTTTAAAACACCTATAAGTGGTATTTTAACATCTGCTACACTAGCGGCAAAGTATACTAAAGAGGAACATCAAGAAAAAAGGGTTAAACACCTTAACACCATTAAGAGTAAAGTGAAGTATCTTAATACGATTATCGATGACTTTTTATCTATTGAGAGATTAGATACCGGTAAGACGAATTATAAAATTACCTCATTCCCATTGAGTAAAGTACTTAATGAAGTGATCTATGATGCAAATGTGCACCTTAAAGATGGTCAAACAATCAATTATCCTCGCAATGCTGATGATTTTACTTTAGAGTTTGATGAGAAGATTCTAGAACTATCTTTGAGTAACCTGATACATAATGCCGTTAAATATTCTGGAGAAGGAACGACGGTTGATATAAGAATAATTGGAAAGGAAGATGATATAGAGATATCCATTATAGATCAAGGAATAGGTATTCCAGAACATGAACAGCGTTTTGTTTTTGATCGATATTTCAGAGCAGAAAATGTATTGCTTAATCCTGGTACAGGAATAGGTCTTAACATTGTTCAAAATCATTTGAAAAATCTAGGTAGTTCAATTGTCTTTCAGAGTAAAGAAAATGAAGGTTCTACATTTATTATAAGTATTCCTACAAGTAAATAAAATGGTAATGAAAAAAGTCTTAATCATAGAAGATGATACTGCATTAAGAGAAAACACGGCAGAGTTGCTTGAACTATCAGATTATGAGGTCATCACCGCACCTAATGGTCGTGCAGGAATCGAGCTAGCCAAAAAGAATAAACCTGATGTTGTGGTATGTGATATCATGATGCCAGAGGTAGATGGTTATGGCGTTTTAGAAGCATTATCGTTGGATACAAGTACAAACCAAATTCCTTTTATCTTTTTATCTGCTCGTACAGATCATAAAGAGGTACGTAAAGGTATGGATCTGGGCGCAGATGATTATTTAACTAAACCGTTTGAGGAAGAAGAACTTTTAAAAGCTATCGAAACTCGATTAGCCAAAGCAGGGGTTTTTAAAACCTTATTGAATAACATACCACAATCTTCTAGTGATGAAGATCAATTGCGCAACCTAAATGAGTTAAAAAACTTCTTTGATGACAATGGTGAAGAGCTAAGTTTTAAAAAAGGAGAAGTGATTTATCAAGAAGGTTCACGGTCTTTCAGAATTTATTTAATCACTAGAGGCGTCGTTAAAACATATCAAATTGATAAAAGTGGAAAGGAGCTCATTACATCCTTATTTAAGGAGGATGAGTTCTTAGGATTTACTTCAATTTTAGATAACGTTGCCTATGAGGAGTCAGCAGAGGCGCTTGAGGATGTAAAATTAGTAGGTGTTTCTAAATCTGTACTAAAGGATATATTAGATAACAACAATAACCTCTCAATGGAATTATTGCAACTATTATCTCATAATGTGGCCCATGTAAAATCACAATTATTACAAATGGCTTATAGCTCAGTACGTAAAAAAACGGCTCAAACCATACTTCAGTTTGCTAGTGTTTATAATAAAGATGCACAAGAAGATATAAGCATAACACGTAATGATTTAGCCAGTGTGGCTGGTATCGCAACTGAAAGCTTAATTAGAACCTTATCTGGGTTTAAAAAAGATGGCCTTATAGAGATAGAAGGGCGCAGTATTAAAATCATTAATTTGAGCGGTTTAGAAAAAGTAGAATAATTTTTCTAAAACTGACTTTTATCATTATTTGATAATTACAATGCCGATATTTTTGTGAGCTCAAAGTAGTTTGCAATGAAGCATATTCTTATACCAGTAGATAATACAGATCCATCATGGAACGCTGCTCAGTGTGCTATATCTATGTATCGTGATCCTGGTATGTGCTTTTATCTATTACCGGTAAAAACTTTTCCCACTGCTAGTAAATTACATCCTGACTTACTCGAATCAAGTAAAAGTTCTTTAAAGACTAGATTAAAAGCGCTAGAGCAGCTTATTGCAGCACATCAAAAAATAGTCGAGCTCTCATTAGATGGTCGTTTTATCACACAAGTTAAACAAGCTGTTCAATTAAATGATATTGATTTAATCGTGTGTACCGACGTTTTCCCATCCACTTGCGATGGACAAATTGATGCTACTCATATTAAAGCTATAATTACACGTATTAAATGCCCTATTCTACTAGTTCCTCTTAAATTTAAGTGTAAACCTTTAGAACAGGTTGTCTTATTATCAGACTTTAATTTTACTCACCGTTCAAAAGCAACTAATACGTTAACGGCGTTTATGAATCGTTCTCAAACGCATCTTAATATATTACAATTACAGACTAGTAGTGCTGTATTATCGCATAGCCAGATGGAAAACAAATCTTTTCTTAAAAATGCACTAGATCGTTTTTCATGCAGTTTTCACTCTGTTATTGATAAAACGATGGATAATGCGCTGCAGTTATTTGTACGTATACATCGTGTGGAATTAGTGATTCTTTTTGCAAAGAACATCAATTTTTTAGAAAATATCCTATTCACTTCATCGCATGACAATTCACTAACTTACCGTAAGCAACTACCTTTTTTAATCATACACGAGTAATGTTGAGCTGATTAATGTCATAGTTTATATGTGTTGAAGGTCATAGATTTATGATAATCAATACTATTTTATTATGAGAGTCATTATCGTTCCAACAGATTTTTCAGAGAATGCCTTCAACGCTTTACAATGTGCTATTCAATATTTTGATGTAGAAGAAGCTAGGTTTATCATTCTCCATAGTCCTGATCAGTCACTTCATGAAGGACAACAATCATGTGATGACCAACTAGATCATTTATTAGAACGTGTAGAATACCTTACTTATAATCCACATCATAGTTTTGAGACTTGTGTAAAGCCTGGAATATTTATAACGCAGCTCAATCAATTAGTAGATCAGGAGAATGCAGACCTAATTGTGATGGGGACACAAGGTAAAACAGCAGATCGCAGAAGAAGTTTTGGTAGCAATACATTACAAGTTATAAAAAATGTGAGTTGTCCCGTTCTAGCCATACCTCTGGAATTAGAATTTAAGAGTCCTGAGCGTATTCTATTCCCATCTGGATTGCAGGTTCCTTTTAAAGAAAGGGAACTAGACTTAATAAGTATGCTTGCGCTACAGCATCGTTCTTTAGTTCATTTATTACATATAGCACAGTTTGATCAATTATCAAGACGACAGGTTGAAGTTAAAGGACTATGGGAATCACGCTTTCGCGAAAGCGAAATACAATACACCCGTCACGATAAAGGAGAAGGCACGACTGTAATTAATAATTTTATAAATAAACATGCGATTGATTTACTAGTGTTAGCTAATTCTAAGCACTCTTTTCTAGAGTCTTATTTGAAAACGCCGACGATTGACGCATTAGGATTGCATCTAAAAATTCCATTTTTAATTCTTCAAAATATTGAACGTTAATATCACATGCTATGAAAAAAATACTTTTGCCGACAGATTTTTCTATTGCTTCTGTCAACGCTATAGAATATGCTGTACAACTGTTTAAAAACGATGATTGTCATTTCTATGTTCTCAATACTTATGAGCCAGTAGCTCTATATACATCTACAACCTATGGTAATGATCCAGGTTTAGACCTAGAAATAGGAGAATTATTTAAAAAGAAATCTAAGGAACATGTTAAAAAGGTTATTGATGAGGTACAATTAAAATATAACAATGCACGTCATACATTCCAAGGGATTTCTACCTTCAATATGTTAAGTATAGAGGTGAATGAATTGGTTAAAGATTATGAAATAGATCTCATTGTTATGGGAACTAATGGAGCGTCTGGTCTTAAAGAGGTTTTTATAGGCTCACAAACAATGCACGTTATTAAGAATGCCAAAGTTCCTGTAATAGGTGTTCCTCAAAATTATAGTTATAAACAACCTAAGGAGATTTTATTTACTACAGACTATAAAACAAATGAAGAACATGCTGGTATTGAATTGCTTGAAGAGATTTGCAATTCAAATATTTCAAGATTAATATTTTTAAATGCTTATGAAGGCAATAGTCTAACACCACAGCAAGTTAAAAATATGAATGCGCTAGATGCCTTCTTTAAACGTGACGCTCATCTTACCCAAATAGCCAAAGGCATGGATGTGTTAGAGGCAATGGAAGATTTTCAATCTAGACATGGTATTGATTTGCTCGTTCTAGTGCATAATCATCATAACTTTTTTGAAAATCTATTATTTAAACCGGTGGTAAAGAGAGTTGTTCACCGCTCGAGTGTACCATTTTTAATATTACCTGCATAGAACTGATTTTTATCATAGGTGCTTGCTTACCCATGCTTTAGTTTTAACTTCTAAATTTATAATCATGGCATCAATTATAGTACCTACTGACTTTTCTGAGAATGCATATAATGCATTATTTTATGCAACACAATTGTTTCCTAATGAGGAAAGCCATATTTATTTAGTTCATTCATATGAGGCAACTTTAAATGACTCAATTAGTAAAATGGATCCTGTTGCTAATGAAGGTATAACTGCACAGTTAAGAACACGTGTTCATAATAAATTAGAAGAACAATCTCATCGTATTAAATTAGATTGTGCTGGACAACAATTGAATGTAGAATTGATGTATGCGGCACTACCACTTAATGATATCATCAATGATTTAATTGAGAATTTAGATATACATTTTGTTGTTATGGGTACTAAAGGAGCAACAGGATTAAAAGAAGTTTTTATAGGCAGTCAGGCGGTAGATGTAATTAAAAATATAAGCCCGATACCACTTTTCCTAGTGCCAAAGGATTCTAATAATTTAAGTCCTAAGAGTATTGCATATGCCACGGACTTTAAAAAAGATGATCAATTACAGAATGTTACTTTTTTAAAAATGATAATCAAAGAACACAATTCAAAATTACAGCTGGTACATTTCCATAAACAATCAGATATTCAAAACGATGTTGAATCACAGTTTAGTCACTTGAAATCGCATTTAAATGATGTTGAGTTTGTGACTCATTGGATTTCAAGTGAAGATTCTATTGAGAGTAATCTTAAGCAATTTTGCGAAACACAACATATTGATTTAGTGACTTTAATGTATCATAAATACAGTTTTTTAAAAGGTCTAGTTAAAACATCAACTGTTGAGAAATTAAGTTTTCATACTGACTTACCATTACTTATTTTTCCAGAAGGTAGCTGATAAATATCATAGTTAAGATTTATGAATAGATTTAAATTTATCGTGTAAACTAAATGAAATGCTATGAAAAAGAAAATTTTAATTCCAACTGACTTTTCTAAAAATGCCTGGAATGCGATCACATATGCCTCAGATCTTTTTCAGAACACAGAATGTAGTTTCTTCTTACTTAATGCATATAATGCCACAATGCATAGTAGAGGGAAATTAATGAAGGATAAAGCAGAAATGCTTTCGTTTGAAACTGAGAAAAACAAATCGGCTAGCGGTCTTGAAAAAATTCAAGAAATGTTGGAATTCAGAGGATTAAATGATAAACACGAATACCATGTTTTATCAGTGCAAGATGATCCTTTGAGTGCTATTCAAATGGCTATTGAGAAGAAAGATATTGAATTAGTCATAATGGGGACCAAAGGTGCTAGTAATTATGAGAATAAACTTTTTGGTAGTAATACAATAAATGTGATGGAGAACTTACGTAGTTCTCCAATACTAGGAATTCCTTTAGATGCTCGATTGATACGTATCAAAGAAATTGTTTTTCCTACCAGTTTTAAGACACATTACAAACGTAGAGAACTAGTACATCTAGTAGAAATAGCACAGTCACAGGATGCTAATATTTGTGTATTACATGTTAATGATCATCCAGAGCTGTCTATGGAACAAGAGGAAAATAAACAGTTTTTAGAGGAATGTCTAGAAGGAGCATCTTTTAGTTTACATCACATAGGTGGAACAGATGTGAACAGTAGCGTGAAACGATTTGTAGAGAGTAGAGGCAGTGATATGGTTTCTTTTATTAATAGAAAACATTCTTTTTTAGATACTATATTTTCTACTCCTATGGTGAAAGAATTAGGGATGTTTAGTAAGGTACCATTATTAGTGTTACACGATTTAAATCATTAATAAACACTATCTATGGCTCTTGAGGAGGAATACCGCATAATCACTTTAAAAATCCGTCATGAGAAAATCATTTCATTTTCTAATTATTACACTTGTTTGGGTTGCCAGTTGTTCAGATTCTGAATTAATTGAAAACTGGAAGAATCCAGATTTTGATTTATTTAAATCACAAAAGGTTCTGGTACTAGCCATCTCAAATGATGTTGAAAACAGACGTTTTTTTGAAAACCGAGTGGTAAACCAACTGAATAATAAAGGAGTCAATGCAATTGTAAGTGATTCTTTTTTTAATGATAGCTTCACTAAACGACCTCAAACGGAAGAAGATGTAAAGGCTATTGAGAATTTCTTGCTACAAGAAGGCTACGATGCTATTCTTGTTACTAAAGTAATAGGTGCAGAGGATAAAGTAACACTCGTTAAATCCTATCAAAATTTTAATAAAACATTTGAAACCTTCAATGAAGATTATTACTCTAATCAAGGCTTATTTGATCAAAAGGAGCATGAAGAAAGTTATGTTGTTTATCATGCCGAAAGTGTTTTATACTGTATATGTCCTGATAAAGATAGACAAGTTGTATGGCGAGCTTCTATAAATGTAAATAAGCTGGATAGTGAAAAGAAAGCAATTAAGGATTACAGTAATATGTTAATGTGGACTTTAGAAAGTCAAAATATTTTAATTCTTAATACAGATTAGTAAAAAAGTATTTAAGGATTCAACAAATTGTAAAAATAAAACCCTGACAATCAAAAGATTATCAGGGTTTTTGCGGAGAAGAAGGGATTCGAACCCCTGGAGGTGTGACCCTCGCTGGTTTTCAAGACCAGTGCATTCGACCACTCTGCCACTTCTCCGGTCGATTAGCAAATTTGTTTTTGCTTAAGCGGTTGCAAATATATACTTATTCTTTGTTTAATGAAAATTTGACACAAAAAAAATCTATTTTTTTTAAGTAGATTTTATAAGCGCGTTAAGATTGTGTTTTTAACTCATCTCTAGGTTGATGATGTTCTTTTTTATCTTTTACCTGATGATTAATTTTCTTGCCATGTGTTTCTTCTAAATTAATGGCTTGCTCTTTTTTACTTGTTTTCTCTGGCTTTGGTGTTTCCATTTTTTATTTTAAGATAAAGATTAACTAAATCTTAAGCAAAGAACTTAACAAGCTTTAACGATTAAGATCTCGTTTTATTGAAAAGTTAAGAGTAAATAATAACATTAGTTAATTATTTTATCATGACTTGGGAGACTGCTGCCGGTTATTGGAATAGGCTTACCACTATAAGTAGGGCTCTTTTCGATATTTAATTCAATCCAGGCTTTGATATTTGCCAGCCACTCTCTACGAGTAAAATATGCATTTCCTGGATATTCTCTATTGTCAGCAATAAAGCCTTGTAACTTTAATCCCATTTTTTTACCTACATATATAGCTCGTGGTAAATGAAATTCTTGTGTAATTACTATTAATTCTTCTACCTGAAAAACTTCTCGTGCTCTGAACATACTGTCATAGGTATCAAAACCAGCATGATCTAAAAAGATATCCTGGTTGGGAACACCTTTATCATTTAAATACCGTCGCATCGCATTAACCTCATCATAATCTTCCTGACCATGATCACCACTTAGTAAAAACTTTTTGATAATTCCCTTATCATATAATTCATAAGCTTTGTCAACACGGTCTTGTAAAATAGGAGACAGGCTTTTATCAGGCCTTACACTGGCACCTAGAACGAGCCCTACATATGCAGGTTCTAACTCACTTGCATTTTTAAAAATAACATCGCGACTGGATCTTTTAATATGGAATTGCAATATTATGACAAGTAATACGAGACCTAATAAGGTAAAGACAGTAAAGTTTAAAAATTTACGCATTTAGTAAATAGGAGTTGGATTTTTATTATCATCTATTGCCACAAAGGTAAAATTTCCTGTTACGACTTTTTCCCTTTTATAACTATACATGTCTTCCATAAACATACTCACTTCGACATTACAACTAGTATTCCCTACACGACTAATACGAGCAATAAGTTCTACAATTGAGCCTTGTGGAATTGGTTTTTTAAAATCAATTTGGTCTGTGCTTATCGTGACCACTTTCTTTCGTGAAAACCTTGTAGCACAAATGAATGAGGCTTCATCCATCATATGTAAAGCAGTCCCACCAAAAAGAGTATCGTAATGATTAGTAGTATTGGGAAAAACGGCTTTGAAAATTCTTGTTTCAGAATCGTTAATACGATTTTCTATATCTGTCATAAATTTCCTTTATTGAAATATTAACGTGCTAAAAGATTGATGGTCTTACCTTTGTTTTGTCTAAAAAGGACTGTTGATATTTTGCTTTCGCGAAGGCGTATCCATCAGTTCTCGACTACCTTACAAAGATAACGTTTCCTACCTATGAAAAGTATAGATAATTTGCAATGGCGCTATGCCACAAAGAAGTTTGATAACAATAGATCATTAACTACTGATCAGTTAGATACACTTACTCAGGCTTTTAACTTAACTGCAACTTCTTATGGTTTACAACCATGCAGATTAATAGTGGTGCAAAATCAAGAAATAAAAAATGCGATGGTTGAAAAAGCTTTTGGTCAGAGGCAAGTCGCAGATGCTAGTGCAGTATTAGTCTTATGCACTAAAACAATAGATGTTGATTATGTAAATGAGTATTTTGAACTGGTAAAGAAAATACGTAACACTCCAGACGAGATCATCGCACCATTTAAAAACCAACTCACACAATCTTTTTCAGAAAAGAAAAGAGATGAGGTGGAGCAATGGTCTAAAAATCAAGCTTATATCATATTGGGTAATTTAATGACTGTTTGCGCGCAAGAGCGTATTGATTCATGTCCAATGGAAGGCTTTTTACCTAAGCAAATCGATGAACTGCTAGGCTTGACTTCTCAAGGTCTAAAATCTGTTTTATTATTACCAGTAGGACATCGTGCGCAGGATGATATGTTTTCTAAAATGGAAAAAGTACGACGACCACAACAAGAAATGGTTCAATACGTTTAGATTATGGCAAGATTGTTGACCTAGTGTAAATAATCTTTTTATTTTTGATAATATAAACCTAGTTGTTATGAAAATGTATTCCCTTTTATTGATTCTTATGTTCTGTGGAATGGTAAATGCTCAAGAATCTTTTGAAGAAAATGTTCAAGATGTTGAAGTGATAGAAGAGGTAGAAATCAATTGGTTTACAGATTTTAAAACTGCTAAAGCTGCTGCCAAAAAGCAAAGCAAACCAATGCTAGTTTATTTTACAGGTAGTGACTGGTGTAAACCATGTGTGAAGCTTAAGAAAGATTTTTTCAATACACCTCAATTTGCTGAAGCTTCTGAAGACTATATTGTGGTGATGTTAGATATACCATATAGAGATGATATCATAACTATAGAGCAAAAGCAAATTAATAAAGACATGCAAAAAAAGTTGAGAGTTAGCAAATTTCCAACATTACTTGCATTAGATCATAATGGACGAGAGCGTAATAGAATGGAGCGTTACAGCTTTCCAGATCCACAATACTATTGGGAGTTTATGGATAATAATGAAAGGCTTTTTGGGCTTTAATTAAAACTACTTACGGATTCTCCACCACAGTATATTCAATTTCAAATTTTTCAGAAACCCTAAAATATCCATATGGGAAGTTTTCGGCATTTACTGTGTTGATTATATTTCCTCTTACGGTTGCTGGTTGCGTGTCGAATGGGCCACCACCGCCATCTGCCGTTTGTTGAATAAGAGTGTCATAAAAAGTGAAACCTCTACGGTCTATTCCTTTAATGGTTAATGTAATGGCAGTTCCTACGGGTAAATCTTCCATAAAAAAAGCTGTAAGCGCTTCATTGCCATCAGAGAATTCATCATCTGAAATATCTATTTCAGTATTGTATTCATCTAAGTATTCAAATAAGTAATAATTTTGTTCGCCAGCTGGATCATTAAAATATCCAGATATTTCTGTAAAGTCACCAAAACCCGTAATCTCAGATTGCTCTACTCTTGTATAAGGTACGGTACTAACAAACTCTTGCGACGCTGTATAAACATCATTACCATCTATAATAGTCAGTATATAGGTTTCTCCATCTTGAATATTTAAAGTCACGTTTTTATATAATCCTGGATCTGTAAGTGTGAAATTATGGTTGATTCCTGATGGATCTGTTACTATAACATTAGCATCATCCACATATATGATTTCCTCTTGATAAAAAGCACTACTACGTGTAAGTAGAACGCTAGCGTCAGTAAAACCGTCTTCTTGCAATTCCAGAGCTGCGTCTATCACTAATTTAGGTTCAGTATTATTAAGGTCCAACTCAATAACATCTTCACATGAAATAAGACTTCCTATTAGGATTAGAATGGTAAATATCTTCTTCATATTCTTAAAATTTAAAATTATAAGTGACGGCAGGAACTAACCCAAAAATGGATAATCTCGTTGCTTCATTACGATTAGTATCTTCGTTTTGTGCAAAACTAATACTGGCTGCATTTCTTCTATTATAGGCATTGTAAATACTAAAAACCCAACTGCCTTGCCATCCTTTTGTTTTCTCTGGTTTAGGGACATAGGTTGCACTCAAGTCTAATCGATGAACGATTGGTAATCGACTGCTATTGCGAGCTTCATAAGTTGGTATGAATAGTCCATCAAATTCATATTGTCCATTAGGATAAGTAATAGGTTGACCAGATTGTAAGGTGAAGTTTGCGCCGAAACTCCATTTTTCACTCCAATCATAATTACCAGTAATCGTTAGATCATGGGTTTTATCCCACGCGGCATTATACCATTCACCATTATTGATTCCAGTTTCTTCTGGTGTGCGGCCTGGTGTGCGTTGTTCACTACGTGATAGAGTATAGGCAATCCAGCCTTGTAACTTGCCTTTGTTTTTTCTAAACAATACCTCTAGACCGTAAGCTCTCGCTTCACCCTTTAATAAAATTTGTTCTACAGCATCGTTAGCAATCAGATCTGCACCATCTATATAATCTAGTCGATTATCGACTGTTTTATAAAACATTTCAGTTTCTAGAGAATAATCACCCATATTTTTGAAGAATCCAGCAGCAATTTGATTCCCTTTTTGAGGCTCAATAAAAGTACCGCTAGGAGCATATAGATCAAATGGAGTAGGAGCATTAGTATTAGAAATAAGATGTATGTATTGATTAATACGCTGATAGCTCGCTTTGAAACTAGTACTACTATTTAAAGAATAGGCTATAGAAACCCTAGGTTCTAAATTTGCATAGGTTTTTAATGTAGTGCCTCTACTCGCGCTGGTCGTTTCAATAGGGTCTACAGATTCGTAAATCTGTAATTCTTCATTAAAAACAATAGGCTGATTGTTTTCATAGATATTAATTTTATCCTGACCTAGACGGTTAAAGGTACTTAATCTTAATCCTGCATTAATATTGATATTATCAGTGATTTCAAATTCTCCATCGACGTATACACCGTTTTCCCAAGCATATTTTTTAGTAAGCTGTCTCTCATTTATAGGACTTGTAGCAGTAGTAGGTGTGATAAGTCCTGGATCAAATTCGTAATAGATAGAATTAATGCCGTATCTCATTTTAGTTTTATCATTAACATAATGAGTCAAATCATATTTTGCATTAAGATTGGTAATTCCGCTACTGAATTCAAATTCTACAAAGTCTAACTCAAGACCATAATTATAATCTGAATAAATTAAAGAAGCATTTGCAAACCACTTGTTATTAAAAGTGTGATTCCATCTGGCGTTAACAAAAGAGTTTCCAAAGGTGTTACCGAATAGATTATTAACCTTAAACACATCTCTACCAAAGTAGGAGGAAACATAAAGTCTATTATTGTCGTTCAGTGTGAAACTTAGTTTTGCATTTAAATCATAGAAATATGCTTTGTTATCGATATCAAAAAGAGGTAAAAAAAGATGTGCATAACTACTACGTCCACCTATAAGGAATGATGACTTACCTTTCTCAATAGGACCTTCTAGCAGTAATCTACTAGCCACTAGGCCAACACCGCCAGTTGCACTCAGCTTATTTTTATTTCCATCACGTTGATAAATGTCCAGTACGCTAGATATACGTCCGCCATATCGCGCCGGTATACCACCTTTATATAATTTTAAGTCTTTTATAGCATCTGGGTTGAAAACTGAAAAGAAGCCAAACAAGTGATCACTACCATATAGTGTTGCCTCATCTAGTAAAACTAAATTTTGATCTGCGGCACCACCACGTACATTAAATCCAGATGCACCTTCACCAGCATTAGTCACACCAGGTAATAGAACTAATGACTTTACAATATCTGTCTCGCCCAGTACGACTGGTATTTTTTTAATAGTTTCAATAGAAAGTGCATTCGTACTCATTTGTGGCGACTTCGTGCTTAAACGCTCTATATCTGCTTTAATCACAATGGCGTCCAGCTGCTCGTCAGAGTCTGCCATTTCAATATTAATCTGTGTATCACTGTTTAATACAATTTCCTTGACAATATTTTTATATCCTATAAAACTGTAAACCACTTGATATGTTCCGGCCGGTAATGTAATGGAGTAGAAGCCGTATTCATTACTAGAAGTCCCTGCAGATAGTTCAGGGATGAGTATGTTCACTCCTATCATGGTCTCGCCATTACTTACTTCACTGATCGTACCTGATAACGTATATTTTTCGGATTGCGCTTTCGCGAAAGCGAAATTCAATAGAATTAATGCAACTAATAATCTTTGAATCATATGATATATTCTAGTCTTTCTAAGTAACGGACAATAGATAGATTTGTTACAAATTTATGAGGAATCGATATGGTATGACTTTAATTAACGACATCTTAACGGCAATATTAAATGGATTTCTTATGCTGTGATTTGCGCTATAATTGTAAATTTGTAGTAAACACAAGTAATGAATAACACTGACTTTTCTCAAAATATAAAGCTGCCTGTAGTGGCGGCACCCATGTTTTTAATTTCTGGACCAGAATTAGTAATCGCTTGTTGTAAAAATGGTATTGTAGGGACGTTTCCTGCTTTAAACCAACGAACAACAGAAGGTTTTGAAGAATGGGTAGTACAGATTAAAACTGAGTTAGAAGAATGGGAGAAAGAAACAGGAAAAAAAGCGGCTCCTTTTGGCGTTAACTTAATAGTTCACGGCAGTAATCCACGTGTGCAAGCAGACTTAATGGTATGCATGAAGCATAAAGTGCCGTTAATTATTACCTCTTTAGGTGCTGTAAAAGATTTAGTAGATGCTGTACATTCTTATGGTGGCTTGGTCTTTCATGATGTAATTAAAAAACGCCATGCCGAAAAAGCTGCTGAGGCCGGTGTGGATGGTTTAATATTAGTTTGTGCCGGTGCTGGTGGTCATGCAGGTACTTTAAATCCTATGCCGTTTATTAGAGAAGTACGTAGTTTCTTTAATGGAACGATATTACTGTCTGGAGCGATGAGTAGTGGGCAAGATGTAGCGAGCGCATTACAAATGGGAGCAGACTATGCCTATATGGGTACTCGATTTATCAATACCGATGAATCTAAAGCCACTGATGAGTATCGTGATATGATTATTGACGCTGGATCTAGTGACATCGTTTATACTGCTGCAATATCTGGTGTAAGCGCCAATTTTTTAGGGGCTAGTTTAAATGCTGCTGGAATTACTGAAGAGCAGCTTAAAGCTACTGGAAAAATAGATTTTGGTAAAGAAATGGATACAGAGGCAAAAGCTTGGAAAACTATATGGAGCGCTGGACAAGGATCTGCGACAATAAAGGATACTGTACCAGCTGCAGATTTAATTGATCGTATGAAGATTGAATTTAAAGATGCGATAGAGATGCAAAAGAAGAATCTCGAACGTTATTCTTAATTGATATAAAAATGAATTGCAAAAGCCTTTTGTCATATTTGATAAGAGGCTTTTTACATCATAAGGAAGTTTAAAATTTCGCTTTTGCACAAGCGTCAACCACATCATCCTACAAGAGCTTATAACTAAAGCATATTATCCAAAGACCTATTACCTTTGCCACCTATGAGTACACTGGTTCAGATTCAAGTTTTACCACATCATTTAGAAGATGAAGATCACATACTGGAAAAGGTTTTCCAAAAGGTTGATTTTTCAATGGATAACGTTTCACAATGGTCCATTAGAAAGCGTAGTATAGATGCTAGACAACGTCGTGTGTTGTATAATTTACAAATTGAATTGTGGTTAAATGGAGAAGAAAAGCCGCAACGTAAGCCTTATCAGATAACCAATGTTAGTGAAAAGCCTAGTATAGCAATAATAGGTGCTGGACCTGCTGGGATATATGCTGCGTTACGCGCCATAGAAGGTGGACTAAAGCCTATTCTCTATGAAAGAGGTAAAGATGTACGCTCTAGACGTAGAGATCTAGCAGCAATTAATAAAGAGCATATTGTTAATCCAGAATCTAATTACTGCTTTGGTGAAGGTGGCGCAGGAACCTACAGTGATGGTAAGTTGTATACCCGATCTAAAAAACGTGGTAATGTATTGAAAGCGATGGAATGGTTTGTAGATTTTGGTGCAACTCCAGACATTCTAGTTGATGCTCATCCACATATAGGAACTAATAAATTGCCTCAAATTATTACCGCAATGCGTGAGGCTATCATAGAAGCTGGCGGCGAAGTGCGTTTTAATGAGAAACTCACAGATATAAAACATGAGAAGGGACAGATTACCTCGATACAGATAAATGATAGTGTCTGGTATGATTATAATCATGTAATACTAGCAACTGGCCATAGTGCTAGAGATATTTTTTACTTATTGCATAATCGTGGTATTAAAGTAGAAGCAAAACCGTTTGCAATAGGTGTGCGTATTGAGCACTCACAATCCTTAATAGATCAGATTCAATATCATGGCGATGATCAAAATCCATATTTACCACCTGCCAGTTATAGTCTAGTAGAACAAGTTGATGGGTTAGGTGTGTACTCTTTCTGTATGTGTCCTGGTGGAATTATTGCGCCGTGTGCTACTGATGTGGAAGAGGTTGTCACTAATGGATGGAGTCCTAGTAAACGTAATAACCCTTATTCTAATAGTGGTATTGTAGTAAGTGTATCACCTAAAGATTTACCTAATTACAAAGAGAATGATCCATTTGTCTGTTTGGACTTTCAAAAGAAAGTAGAATATGATTGTTGGGTCGCTGCTGGTAAAACACAAAAGGTTCCGGCACAACGCATGACCGATTTTATAGCCGGTAAGGTTTCTACTGATTTTCCTAAAACATCTTATCAACCAGGTTTAACCGCTGTCGATTTAAATGAAGTTTTGCCAGATATGCTGGCGAGTAGATTAAGAAAAGCTTTTGTAGCTTTCGGTCATAAGATGAAAGGATATTTAACTACCGAAGCTGTGTTACACGCTCCTGAAAGTAGGACATCATCACCAGTTAAAATACCTAGGGATGATATATCTCTAGAGCATATTGAAATTAAGGGTTTATATCCATGTGCAGAAGGCGCTGGCTATGCCGGCGGAATTATAAGTGCAGCAATAGATGGTATTAACTGTATGGATCGTATCATTGAAAAATATAGCTAATAATTATCGAAGAGAATAAATCCTTTCTTAATGTTTATGCAATTAGAAGAACAACCATTTTAGAATATTGAAGAGGACATTTAATAGTCGGGAGACTTTGAGTTTAACAAGTTTCTTAAGATTATAGTTTATATAACTAAAAAACTAAGTCTAGTGAATAAACTGGTTGATGATTATCAGTCTCAAAAAGTTTGGAGTAATCTGATACATCTTCGATACCTTCTAATTTACATAATATTGTAATGGCAGCACATAATCCTTCAAATTGTATCGTCTGACTCTTTGGGTTCTTAGGTTTAAAATGATCATATCTTAAAGGTAATTGATAGCCACAACCTTGCAAAAAAGCTTGTTCAATACGCAATAACTCTGATGGTAAATAACCACTAAAACGTTTTCCTAATTTCTCATTGACTAAGCCTACATAATTAAGCTTTACAGAACCGTGATCATCCGATAGGTGTTTCCAGAAATCTTTATTATCGCAAATATTACCTACAGCACATTGACAAGCACACTCTGGATGTAAGGTGCCTTTGTGAAAAGCTTCATACAACTTTGTAATACTATTTTCAAATCTGTTTTTCTTGCTCATGGTTTAATCATGTCTATGGATTAAGTAGGATTTTCTCTATTCACCTTACTAATATAAATCATAAGTATTAAAAACTATTTAAAATTTATAAAAGCCACGATAACACTATATTTATAGTGGTATTATCATTCCGAAAAGGGTAAACGATAGTTCTATTATTTAGATTATAACCAGTATAGGCTTAAGTTTGTTTTAATTAAAGTTTAGCATTGATATCATTATGAAGCAAAAGGTAGTTACTATAGGAGAAGTCTTGATGAGACTTACAGTTCCTGATTATAAGAGATTATTTCAAACAGTAAATTTTGATGTTACCTTCGGTGGTTCTGAAGCAAATGTTGGAGTTTCCTTAGCTCACTTTGGTTTAGACTGTACTCACATTACAGCTTTGCCAGATCATAATTTAGGGGAACGTGTAGAGCGGTTTTTAAAACTTAATGGTGTAAGCGGTGAAGGTATCGTGCGCAAAGAAGGTCGTCTAGGTGTATACTATCTAGAAACAGGCGCTATGCAGCGTCCATCGCGTATTGTTTATGATCGTTTTGATAGCACCTTTGTACATCTTAAAGAAGATGAAATTAATTGGGATGTAGTTTTTAAAGATGCATCATGGTTTCATTATAGCGGTATCACGCCAGCCATATCTCAAAACGCTGCAGACATCACACTTAGAGCTCTTAAGGAAGCTAGGAAAAGAGGTGTAACCACAAGTGGAGATATCAACTACAGACGTAACTTGTGGCAATATGGCAAGCAACCTTTAGATATCATGCCAGGATTAGTAGAATTAACTGATGTGGTTATAGGTGGAAGAGTAGATCTAGAAAATTGTTTAGGAATACAAGATGAAGACTGGCAAGCTAACTGTGATAAAGTGCTTCAAAAATATCCTCATATTAAAGCATTCTCAAAAACCGTACGTAATGCCATGACTGCATCACGTAATGAATTATCAGGTTTATTATATACTAACGGCACATTGTACACGTCTAAGAACTATGACATGAAAAACATCGTCGATCGTATAGGCGGTGGAGACGCTTTTATGGCTGGATTAATCTATGGTTTTTTAAATCTGGAACCTCAAGATACAGTAGAATTTGGCGTCGCTGCATCTGTTCTTAAACACAGTACTATAGGTGATGTGAATTTAAGCAGTAAGGAAGAAGTAGAAGAACTGGTAAAAGGTGATAACGTAGGTAGACTTTTAAGATAATGGATATTACTCAATTTATTAAACAAACAGAATCGCACAAAATTGTTCCGGTGTTTTTCCATCAGGATGCAAATGTAGTGATCAATACCATTGAAGCATCTTATAAAGGTGGAGTACGCATATTTGAATTTGTCAATCGTGGGCACAATGGTCTTGAAACTTTTAAGGTCTTAAAACCTCATTTTAAGAAATATGAAGATTTAATAATTGGTGTAGGAACCATATATGACTCAAAAACAGCGACTCAATTTGTTGAAGCTGGAGCTCAATTTATTGTATCGCCAGGTTTAGTTCCTGAACTAGCTAACTATTGTGTACAAAACAATATCGCTTATATTCCTGGAATAGCTACTATTACTGAGGCTACTACCGCAATGCATTTGGGCTGTGAGATGATTAAAATATTTCCTGCAAATGTTATAGGTTCCGCTTTCGCGAAAGCGGTTAAATCAGTCCTACCGCAACTAGCCATTATGCCTACTGGTGGAATTAACCCAACCAAAGACGGATTGAGTGAATGGTTTAAAGCTGGAGTTAATTGCGTAGGAATGGGAAGTCAATTATTTGATAAACTTAAAATCAAGAATGGAGATTTTAATGGTTTAGAACAAGATATTAAAATAGCTGTTCAGACTGCATCAGCACTTTAAACACAAATCTCTTGATTGCTTAATAAGCACTATTTGACTTGAAAAACAATGGGTTTGTAAATTAAACAGCCGTATTTCTTGGAAATATCTTTGATATCTCTTTAATTTGGTTTTCCAGATTGGTAAACCAATTAGTATAAGCACGATTTTATGATAGAGCATGGTCTCAAATTAGTTACTACTGATGATACTGAAAACATCGTTACTCAAGAGAATGATGTGGTTAGTGAAATACGTGCGCTGATTAAAAAACATAATCTTGAAGCTGGTGATAAATTACCATCTGAAAGAAAACTATCAGAAAAACTAGGTGTAAGTCGTAATCAGATTAGAGCTGGAATTCAAAAATTAGAATTTTATGGTATTATTGAGACACTTCCACAAAGTGGTTCAATTATTACAGGTATAGGTGTACCTTCCATGAATACGATGATGAATGACGTTCTCGATCTAGAAACTCCTGATTTTAATGCTTTAGTAGAGACTCGTGTTATTATAGAATCGAAGGCCGTACAATTAGCTGCATCTCGATGTACTCCAGAATCATTGAAGAAATTAGAAATTGCACATCAAAACTTTGTGGACTGCATTACTAACGGATTACCATCATTAATAGAAGATATGAAATTTCACTTGGCCATTGTAAAGGCCAGTGAGAATTCCGTTTTATATGGTTTAATGAAAATAATAGTTCCTGACATTATTGGGCACTTTAATAAAGAAGATATCTGTGATCGTACACAAGCCATTAAATTGATAAGTGAACATACGGAAATCATTGAAGCCATAAAAAATAAAAAAAGTGATGATGCTCTAGAAGCATTAAATACTCACTTTATAGCATTACGCAAATACACCATTAAGTAAGAGATACAGTACTTATTATCAATAGTGCTTATTTCCTAAACTTTTAAAGAACCTTTACGGACAATTCCAACCTCTTACAGGTTGGAATTGCTATTTATAAAAGTCATATTTGTTTCTATAATTTACATATATGAGCGCCTTTATTCATGATGATTTTTTATTGCAGAGTGATTTTGCAAAACGTCTTTATCACAATTTTGCAAAGGAATTATCTATTATAGATTATCACAATCATTTGTCTCCAGAAGATATTGCCTCTAATCGTCAATTTGAAAATTGTACTCAAGTGTGGCTAGCTGGTGATCATTATAAATGGCGTGCGATGCGAGCACTAGGGATTAATGAAAAGTACATAACTGGAAACGCAACTGACGAAGAGAAATTCCATAAATGGGCTACTGCAGTTCCTTACACGCTTAGGAATCCACTATATCACTGGACGCATTTGGAATTGCAGCGCTATTTTGGCATATCTGATTTACTTACAGAAAAAAATGCCACAGCGGTTTATGAAATGTCAAATGACCTATTAAACAAACCATCACATTCTACTGTAAGCTTATTACAACAGCAAAACGTAGAGTTATTATGTACTACTGATGATCCTATCGATAGTCTAGAATATCACAACAGTATTAAATCTCAAGCATTATCACCTAAAGTCCTGCCTACATTTAGGCCAGATAAATCCTTTGGAGTAGGAGATGCCGTGAGTTATAATGCCTACCTAAATCAACTAGAAGAAGTAACTGGTAACAGTATTAATGATTACGATGCACTATTAGTCGCACTAGAAAATAGAGTTGACTATTTCCACCAGAATGGTTGCCGTCTTGCAGATTATGGCCTAGAGCAAATCTACCACAGCACAACGACAGATTTCAATCTGGATACTTTGTTTCAAGAAGTAAGAAACGGCAAGCAATTATCAGTTGCACAAGTACAATACTTTGTAGGTAAGGTGATGTTAGAATTAAGTAAAATGTACCATAAACGTGGCTGGACACAACAGTTTCACGTTGGTGCGATAAGAAACAATAATAAAAGATTGTTATCACAATTAGGTCCTGACACTGGATTTGATTCCATAGGTGATTTTTCTCATGCAGTGGCAATAAGTGGTTATTTGAATGAACTGGACAGTACTGATCAACTAGCTAAAACCATAATCTACAATCTCAATCCTGCAGATAATGAAATGATTGCTACCATGGTCGGTAATTTTAATGATGGTACAATAAGAGGTAAAGTGCAATATGGTGCAGCATGGTGGTTTTTAGATCAAAAAGATGGCATGGAAAAACAATTGAATACACTTTCTAGTCTCGGTGTTTTAAGCACATTTGTCGGTATGTTGACAGACTCACGTAGCTTCTTAAGCTTTCCACGTCATGAGTATTTCCGTCGTATTCTTTGTAACCTGCTAGGCAATGATGTTGTCAATGGAGAACTTCCCGCAGACGAGCAGTGGCTAGGTAAAATTGTTAGTGATATTTGTTATCACAATGCCGTGAATTATTTTGAGTTTGATAAATAATACGCTTTCGCGAAAGCGTAACATCATAAAAAAGCTGCTATAAAACAATAGCAGCTTTTTTTATAATCCCTTTGAAGATGATTGATTAGTCCATTAAATCGAATGCTCTAGGTAACCATAAGGTAATATCTTCAAAATAAGTCACCATTACAAGAACAGCTATCATGGCTACAAATAATGGTAGCATAGGACGTATGACTTTCTGTATTTTGAGATCTGCAACACTACATCCTACAAAGAGTACAGATCCTACTGGTGGCGTACATAATCCTATACACAGGTTCATAATCATTATAACTCCAAAGTGAATAGGATCCATTCCCATTGCTGTTACGATAGGTAAGAAAATAGGAGTGAAGATGAGGACTGCAGGCGTCATGTCCATAAAAATCCCTACAAATAATAAAATAAGATTGATCAAGATCAAGATAATGATAGGATTATCACTGATTCCTAAAAGTGCATCACTAATTTCTTGTGGGATATTTTCATAAGACATGACCCAACTCATCGCTATAGAAGTCGCAATTAATAACAATACAATCGAGCTGGTTTTTATGGTTTCTAGTAGAATAGGTGATAAGTCCTTTAATCTAATCTCTTTATATACAAAACCTAGCACAAGAGTATAAATCACGGCAACTCCACTTGCTTCAGTCGCAGTGAATATTCCGCCTACGATTCCACCTATCACCACTACAAGTAACATTAAACTAGGTAGTGCATCAAAAAATCTTTTAATAAACACCTTTACACTTACTAGCTTATCAGTTGGATATTTTTTGATAATAGAATACACAGCCGCTACAATCATTAAGGCAAGTCCTAATAATAATCCAGGCACATAACCTGCTATAAATAGTGCAGCAATTGAAACTCCACCACTAGCAAGAGAATAAACAATCAACACATTACTAGGTGGAATAATCAATCCAGTAGTTGCGCTAGTAATATTTACTGCGGCGCTAAAAGGCTTACTATAGCCATCTTTTTCCATCATAGGATTCATAAATCCACCAATGGCACTAGCTGCTGCAACGGCGCTTCCTGAGATTGCTCCAAAAAGCATACAAGAAATAATATTTACAAAGGCCAGTCCGCCAGGTAATGGTCCTACGATGGCTTTGGCAAAGTTGATCAACCGCACAGCAATACCACCGCGATTCATGATCTGGCCTGCGAGGATAAAGAATGGTATAGCACTTAAGGTAAAACTGTCTAATGATGTCGCCATACGTTGCGCCATAGTGGTCACTGATGGGAGAAATGGCATGGAATAAACCAGTGTTATAAAACCAGCAAGACCTATAGCATAGGCAATAGGTACACGCAAGGACAAAAACACTAAAAAGCTCAATACTAATATTAATATTTCTATATAATTCATAACTTAAGCTTTAGAAGAGATTACTTTTTTGAAAAATGTATCGATGCTGAAATAGCAAATCAACATACCAGCCAAGGGCACGACCAGATAAACAAAACCTAGAGGAATTCCTAGTGAAGCAGACTTTTGCTCGAATTGAAAGCTAAGTTGGCATAATCTCCAGCCACCAATAATCATTACAAAAAAGCCAAAAGAGAAAACACATAAATGCACAAAACCATCAAAAATTCTTACATTATTTTCTACTAGTTTTTCAGGAATCAGGTCTATGGCTAGATGTAAATGTTGTCCTGTAGCATAAGCTGCACCTAATAAACCTACCCAAATAAGTGAGTAACTAGAAATTTCATCAGTAATGGTACTAGGTGATTGCAATATGAATCTAGCAATTACCTGCCACACTACGGCAAATAACATTATAGTGAGCAGTAAAAGGCATAATTTGCCTAAAATTGAATCTATCGTTTTTCTCATGATTAATTGTTTTGAATCGATTGAATTAATGTGCCTAGTAAAGGATCTTTTTTAAACTCATTTACCAGTTCTACTGTAGCTTCTTGGAAAGGTTTTTTATCGGGATAAAATACTTGAACGCCACTTTCTACTGCTTTTTCAAGACATTCCTTTTCTGATTCTTCCCATAATTTACGTTGTGCAATTTTAGATTCTTCAACAGCCTGATTCAACCATTTTTTTTCTTCATCACTTAATCGTTTTAAGGTTTCTGTTCCTATCACTAAAACATCTGGTACAGAAGTATGTTCATCCAAACTTAGAAATTTACAAACTTCGTAGTGCTTAGAGGTAAAGTAACTTGGTATATTGTTTTCGGCACCGCTTACTACACCTTGCTGTAATGCTGTATAAAGTTCTCCGTAAGAAATAGGAGTAGGAGCACCACCTAAGTCATTAATCATAGCAATAGCCATGTTGCTTTTCATCACACGTATTTTCATGTCTTTAATATCATCTGGTGAGTTGATAGGAGTCGATTTAGTATAAAAACTACGACTACCAGCGTCATAAAAAGTAAGTCCTTCTAGATTGTACTTATTACCTTGGGATAAAATTCCTTTACCTACTTTACCATCATATATATCGTGCATATGATTTTTATCTCTGAATAGGTATGGAATACTAAATACTTTGTATTCTGGAATAAAATTTTCTAGTACACCAGCACTTACCTTGGCAATATCTAGACTTCCTATCTGTAGTAATTCTATGCTCTCACGTTCTCCACCTAATTGACCATTAGGATAAAGTTGAACTTTTAATTTACCTTCAGATATTCGTTCCAGACTTTCTCCTAACACGACCATACCATTATGAACAGGATGTTGTGTGTCTACACTATGAGCAAGTCTTAGGGTTTTTGTTGATTGTATTTCAGCACAGCTATTAATTAGAATAGCTGGTAGAAATAAAAATATGATATGTTTAATTTTCATATAAAATTGTTTATTGAATTGTAATAGGTGAGTTGATCATAGCAGAAGCTTTAGCTACTACTTCTCTAAAATCTAATTCTGATGTAAACTGATTATCACTAGCTTCCCAACCGCTTAGAAAGTAAAAGCTAAGATTTTTATTATTACCTAAATTAAGTAAATGGGTATTAGTAATTCCATCTCCATCTTTTGGAGCTTCACTATTTATTATGCTTGGACTCAGGCCCGTTGTTATAATTGCCATTCCTAGATGATCGTCGTTTTCAGATTGTTTTCCAAAGGATAGCAATACTTGATTTCCTTCTTTAGTTTGATAAAAATTCTTCTTATTATCCTTCAAATCTACAATTCCCGTAAACAGTTCTATTTCATCGGTTACTCCATGGATCTCCACATCACTATTATAAAACCAGTCGCCTTTTTCAATAGTAATGGTATGAACAATATGATAGGATTTATCTCCTATAAATTCATCTAGATAGGTCATTTTAAAAATGGCTCTCGCAGGACCTTCAGTTATAGTCTCAAATCGAGCGCCATTCCAGCCAGTAAGTCTATACAAAGAATCTTGATGTTTAAAAGCGAGTGATCCAGCACCTAGAGAATTTCCTACTTTAAGGATATCCATTCCCCAATCTGCTTTTTCATGGTAGTTAGTGGTCAGTCCTTGTTTGTGTAAGGTCGGTTCGCTGGTCGTTTTGCCGAAAATATCTATTCCATTTCTAGGATCAAAGTACATCCTAAAACCTACTTTGTCATTTTCCCATGCTGGTCCTTCCATCTGGAAAAACAAAGAATCTGTTTCTCTCGGGTCATAACTTCTGGTATATAATTGAACTTCGCTAGCGTCAGGCTTGGCTTTTCCAACTCCAAAATGTACGTCTGTGTAATGATGATATGAAGACATTTCATTAGACTCATAAGATAAGCCAACATTAGTTTTATTTGATGTAATGAATATTTTTTTAAGTTGCTTTGCATTAAATGGAATAGCTAACGCCACTTCATCCCAAGTTCCATCTTGATCTATGTCATCTAATTGATATGGTATTTCAATTCCCATAGAATCCTTAAGAAGCAAAATGTGACTTTCATCAAACTGCGGAATTTTCTCCTGAATTTGCTTTTTAGTCAATACTACAACCTCAGTTCTGGCGATATCGATTTCGTTATGAAGCATAAAAAAAGCATCTTTATCCTTATCATCACAACTGATGATAAGAATAGAAAATGCTAATAATATTAAGTTCAGTTGTCTCATTTATTCTTCATTGTATGGTTTACCTATAGTGGCTAGTATCCCACCATCTACATACAGAATGTGACCATTTACAAAATCACTCGCCTTAGACGAAAGGAAAATCGCCGCGCCAGCAAGATCATCTGGATCGCCCCATTTTGCTGCTGGAGTACGGTTCACAATAAAATCATTAAATGGATGACCATCCACACGTATAGGAGCCGTTTGTGATGTAGCAAAATATCCTGGACCTATTCCATTTACCTGTATGTTATGTTTTGCCCATTCGGTCGCCATATTTTTAGTGAGCATGACCAATCCACCTTTTGCAGCAGCATAAGCACCAACTGTATTTCTACCTAACTGGCTCATCATAGAACAAATATTAATGATTTTCCCAGCCTTGCGCTGCATCATACCTTTTACTACGTGTTTAGAAACTATAAAAGGACTTACTAAATCGATATTTACGACTTGTTTAAATTCTTCCACATCCATATCAACCAGCGGAACTCTTTTTATGATTCCTGCGTTATTGATAAGAATGTCTATAGGACCGACTTCCTTTTCGATTTTTTCAATAGCCGATTCTACGGCAGCTTCATTTGAGACATCAAATTTGTAACCTACCGCATGTATTCCTGCTTCTTTATATTGAGCAACAGCATCATCAATTTTTTGCTGAGAAGAATTACCGTTTACTACAATCGTTGCACCGGCAAGCCCTAACCCATGTGCCATAGACATGCCTAGTCCATGAGTGCTACCAGTGACCAGAGCCACTTTACCTTTGATGTCAAATAGGTTCATAGTTATTTATTTAAGGTCAGTAATTTTTGCCACGTCCATGTCATTATAATCTAGATTTTCTCCTGCCATTCCCCATATAAAGGTATAGTTAGAAGTACCAGATCCAGAATGAATAGACCATGGCGGTGATATTACTGCTTGATGATTATGCATCCATATGTGACGTGTCTCTTGTGGTTGTCCCATAAAGTGACATACTGCCTGATCTTGAGGTACATCAAGGTAAAAATAAACTTCCATTCTACGATCATGAACGTGAGCAGGCATGGTGTTCCATACACTTCCTACTTTTAATTCTGTCATTCCCATTTGTAACTGGCAGGTAGTGATAATACCACCTATAATCATTTGAGAAACTGTTCTGTGATTTGCCGTTTCTAAACTACCTAATTCTATTTTATTAGCCTCAGCAAGACTAGTTTTTTGAGTAGGATAGGATTGATGTGCTGGTGCGCTATTGATATAATACTTTGCAGGATTTTTAGAATCTGCACTGTGGAAAACAACGTCTTTTGTACCCATTCCTATATATAAAGCATCTTTATGAGCTAGTTCATATTTAGTTCCATCAACGTCTACTGTTCCAGCACCACCTACATTAATAATTCCCATCTCACGACGATCTAGAAAGTTCTCTGCTTTTAAAGGATCTATAGATTCGAGTTTTAGAGGTTGAGTAGGAACTGCTCCACCAGCGATATATCTATCATAATGTGTATAAACCAGATTGATTTCTCCTTCAACCATAGGCTTGTCAATTAAAAATTCATCTCTTAGTTGTGTAGTGTTATAAGTTTTTACCGTTTCAGGGCTATTAGCATAACGTGTTTCAAATTTTGTAGACATGTTAATGGTTTTATGCTTGAGTAAAAATTCAAGCCGTTAGTTTTTATTTTTAAGCCAGTGATCTTTTAATTCCTAATTCAAGTCCGCGTAACTCTGCAAGACCACGCAAACGACCTATTCCAGAGTAACCAGGATTGGTCTTTTTCTTCAAATCGTCTAACATTTTATGTCCATGATCTGGACGGAACGGCATGCGCAAATCTGCACGACCGGCTTTTTTACGTTTTTCTTGTTCCAGAATTAGAGCCTTCATAACCGCATACATATCTACATCGCCATCGAGATGATCTGCTTCATGGAAGTTTCCAGCTTCATCTCTTTTAGTAGCACGTAAATGGATAAAGTGAATGCGATCACCTAATCGTTCTACCATTCCCGCAAGATCATTATCTGCTCTAACGCCAAATGACCCAGTACAAAATGTCAATCCATTATTAGGACTGTCTACTGCGGTATATAAATCTACAATATCTTTTTCTGTACTGACCACACGTGGTAAACCTAGAATTGGAAATGGTGGGTCGTCTGGATGTATGCACATTAAAACTCCAGCTTTCTCAGCCGCAGGAATTATTTCAGATAAGAAATAAAATAGATTTGCTTTTAATTCTGCAGGACCTATGTTTTGATATGTCGCTAGAATCTGGTTAAACTCTTCTAGTGTATAACCTTCCTCAGCACCTGGTAATCCAGCGATGATATTGCGTATTAATTTTTCTTGCTCTTCGACACTAGAGTTTTTCAAATAGTTTGCAGCGTCTTCTTTTTGTTTTTCGGTATAATCGTTTTCAGCGCCAGGTCGTTTTAAAAGAAACAATTCAAACGCTGCAAATGCTGCTGCTTCAAATCGTAACGCTGTAGAACCATCAGCTACTTCATAATCTAAATTTGTGCGTGTCCAATCTAATACCGGCATGAAATTGTAACATACGATGTCGATATCGCATTGACCTAGATTAGTCAGCGTATTCTTATAATTATTAATATAGGTTTTATAGTCTCCAGATTTAGTTTTAATACTCTCATGGATAGGAACACTTTCTACTACAGACCAAGTTAATCCAGCGGCTTCTATCTCATCTTTACGTTTAGTGATTTCTTCCACAGACCATTCTTGACCATTAGGTATATGATGCAAGGCACTAACAACACCTGTAGCACCAGCTTGTTTGATATCGGTAAGCGTCACAGGATCTTTAGGACCATACCATCTCCATGTTTGTTCTAGACTCATTTTTTGTTATTAGTTGGTTTTGTACTGCAATAAATGCGGTATAAACTTTTTTTATTTCGCTTTCGCGAAAGCGAAATAAAAGCAAGCGTGATCATTATTTTTATTTAAACACCACTATAAGCGCTAAATCCACCATCTATAGGAACCACAATTCCCGTAATAAATGCAGCGCCATCATCGCATAACCAGTTCACGGTGCTCACCAAATCGTGTGGCGTGCCGTAACGTCCCATAGGCGTCTGATCGATAATTTGCTTGCCACGCGGCGTTGCAGATCCATCTTTATTAGTCAACAGCTCACGATTCTGGTCAGTAAGGAAAAATCCTGGTGCGATAGCATTTACACGTATACCTACTTTTGAAAAATGCACTGCTAGCCACTGTGTGAAATTAGATACAGCAGCTTTTGCACCGCTGTATGCTGGTATTTTAGTCAATGGAGTAAATGCATTCATGGAAGAAATATTGACTACACTACAACCGTTACGACCTACCATATCTGTTGCAAATACTTGAGTAGGAATTAAGGTTCCTAAAAAGTTAAGATTAAAGGTGAACTCAATTCCTTTAGGATCTAAATCAAAAAAAGTTTTAAAACCGTCAGATGTATTTTCTAAATCTTCCATTTGAAAAAATGGATTGCTAGTTGTCCCTTTAGGATGATTTCCACCAGCGCCATTGATAAGTATATCTACTTTACCTAATTGGTCATTGATTTCTTTTTTGGCAATTATGAGAGAATCTTTTTCTAATACATTTGCGGCAACACCTATAGCTGTTCCACCGTTATTATTAATTTCTAGAGCGACAACATCTGCAGCTTCTTTCCTTAAATCTAATACGGCAATTTGATGTCCTTGTTTGGCAAGAGCTATTGCCATGGTACTGCACAAAACACCGCCGGCTCCTGTTAAAACTATTGTTTTTGCCATAATTAGGTTTGTTTTTTTAGAATCTTTCAAAATTGGTTGACCAAATATGAGAAATTATCTTCTATTCCTTTGTAAATATATATCGGCAATTATTCAGAATAGGGAGAATTGTGTACAAATCACTGCGTTGCAATGACTTAATGATAAAATGGACCTTTAAGCTGTAAACAATTGGGTACAATTGTGTAATGTGTGTAATTGTTATTTGTATGATAATTATCCTTTAAGTTTCATTAATCGCAAACATTTCTAGTTGAAAAATTTCAAGATATTTAAAAGAGGAACAAAATTACCATATTGCAGCTTAGATAAAATATTATGAGCTAGGTTAAGCTTATTAAGCTATTAGCTTATGCTTAATTGTGATTGGGATTTCATTGAAAAACAGGAATCTATCCGTTTGTATAAAAGCAGGAGTTTTACAAGTAGCATAAAAAGCGATTATAATCAATCATATTAACTACATTTAAAGCCCAAAAGTTTTTTTAATTCATGTATAGAATTTCGGCCTTACTGTTTTTATTATTATCGATTGCTGGAAACGCACAAGTTAGTAGTTTTCAGTTCCAACACCTCTCTACTGCACATGGTCTTTCTCAAAGTAGTGCGATAGCTATTGAGCAAGATGAACTGGGCCAGATGTGGATCGGTACTCGTGATGGCTTAAACGTATATGATGGTCATAGAATTACGGTATTTAAATCTAATGGTGAAAATGTAAATTCTTTAAGTAGTAGTGATATTTTATCGCTGGAAAAGGATCAAAATGGTCAGATATGGATAGGGACATATAATGGTCTAAATAGATATAATCCTAAGACTGATACATTTACTCGTTTTTTGAAAACCAACGATAAAAACTCTTTGGCTAGTAATATAGTACAAGAAGTGTATGCAACCAGTGATGGTAATATGTGGATAGGTACTTCTAAAGGATTATCTATTTATAATCCTAGTAAAGATTCTTATTATAATGAGATATTTGAAGGAGTCCAGCAAGAGGTAGTTGTATACAGTGTTATTGAACTATCACCATTATCATATTTGATAGGTACTAATTTAGGATTGTGGTCTGTAATTAAAAATAAAAATGATGGTGATTATATAGTTTCCAGGTTTGATTCTTATCAAGATGATGATATTACTGATATTGTGCCAGCTGGAAAAAATAGATATTTCATTGGGACTAAATCCTCTGGTGTCTTAATGTATGATAGTCTATCAAAGGAATTAGAATCATTTGAGATTAATGAAGATTTAAAAATTAATGATATCCGAAAACTACGATTAGATAAAGATGATCGATTGTGGATAGGTAGTTATAATGGTATATATATATATGATAATGGTGAAGTAACTCATTTAACTAATAATTTAAATGATCCATACAGCCTTGAAAAAAATTCTGTAAAAGCACTTTATGAAGATGCTAGTGGTTCTATATGGGTAGGTACGTATTATGGTGGAGCCAATATATGGAACGAAGCCAATAGTAATTTTCAAAATTATGTACAAAACGGAACTGAAAAAGGTCTTAACTATCCAGTAGTTAGTTCTTTACAGTACAAGGACAATTTGCTTTATATAGGTACTGAGCAAGGAGGAATCAATATCCTAGATATTAAAAATAAAAATTTTAAATATTTGACTAGTGTAAATAGTGACTTAGTTGAGAATAATATTAAGTCCTTATTTCTAGATCAAAATCTTTTGGTTATAGGTACTTTCAGTAATGGTGTTGAAGTATATGATATTGAAAACAATCAATTCTTAAATGGCCCGTTACGTACCACTCTTAACGATGTAGGTGTTTATTCTATTATAAAATCTGGAAATCATTATTATTATGGAACTTTTGGTAAAGGTGTGGTTTCCCAAGATGCTACAGGGAAAGTTACCATTTTAAACCGTAAAGATGGTCTTACTAGTGATTTAGTGAGATCGTTATTATTTGATAATCAAGGTGCACTTTGGGTAGGAACTCAAAACGGATTAAATAAGGTAGTTGATCATAACCGTATTGTCAATTATCTTTTTAACAAAGACCAAGACGCTGGATTTGATGTCTTACATCTATTTGAGGATAGTAAAAATGTCATCTGGGCAGGAACTAAATCTCAAGGGCTATTTAAAAAAGTAGGCGATCAATTTATCAAGGTGTCACTTCAATGGGCTAATAAAGAAATTACTACAATACATTCCATTATAGAGGACGGTAATGGTATGTTGTGGATGAGTAGTAATCAGGGAATCATAAAATTAAATAAGACTACACAACAAATTTTATCTCTTAACCAGCAAAAAGACGGTCTTGTAGGAAATGAGTTTAGTGATAATGCTGTTTTAAAACTTCCTCAAGACCAGCTCGTTTTTGGAAGTGTGTCCGGAATTTCATCTTTTAATACTACTAAAATTCGTACGGACACATATGCGCCAGACGTACTTATTACTAATTTTAGGTCGACCGGTGATGAGTTACTTCAACTAAATGATGATAATGATGAGGTTGAAAATATCGCTTTCGCGAAAGCGTTAAAGATTAATCACAATCAACGTAATTTCACTATCGAATTCACGATGCCTAGCTATCATAACTTAACTAGTAAAACCTATGAATATAAATTAAATGGCATAGAAAAGGAATGGAATACTACTGTTGAAAATAAGGCTACGTATGCAATTCAAAATGCAGGAGACTATACTTTTGAGGTACGAGGCGTCAATGGAGATGGAATAAAGAGTGAAATAACTACTTTAAATATAACTGCAAAACCTGCCCCATGGTATAGTTGGTGGGCATTTTTATTATATGCACTAGTGGTTATAGCAGGATCATATATTTTGTTGACGATTCTTAAGTCTCGAACTAGATTACAAGAAGAGCTGAAATATGAACAAATTCAATTACAACGCAATAGAGGTATTAATGAAGCAAAACTGCAGTTTTTCACAAATATCTCACATGAATTCAGGACTCCTCTAACCTTAATTTTAGGTCCATTACAGCAATTGTTGTCTGATTATAAGGGAAGTAATAAGATGTACAAAAAGTTGTTGATTATTGAAAGTAATGCACAGCAGTTACTACAGTTAATCAACCGTCTGATGGATTTTAGAAAATTGGAAAAGAATCAATTTGAACTACAGGCAGCAGAAGGAAATATCGTTAAATTTTTAAAAGAAATCTATTTAAGCTTTAAAGAACATGCAAAACTAGGTGAGTACGATTATGATTTTAAAACTAGTGATGATAAAATTTTGGTCTATTATGATCGTCAGAAATTAGAAAGAGTTTTCTTTAACCTCATCTCAAATGCATTTAAGTTCACTCCTAAAGGTGGTAAAATTAAAATTAAGATCACTAAGGATGATGAACACATATATATTAAGGTTAAAGATAATGGGATAGGGATAGATGATGAGAAACAGGATAAAGTATTTGATCGCTTTTATGAAGTAGAGTCTCAAAAGGAAAATGCAAGTATATATAGTCAAGGAACTGGTATAGGTTTGAATATTGTAAAAAATATTGTGCAATTGCACCATGGTAATGTGACTGTGAAAAGTGTACCCGATAATGGTTCATCATTCCTAGTTAGCTTAAAATTAGGTAAGGAGCATTTAACTGATAAGCAAATTATAACTGACTTTAAGTTTAGTGATGATTTAAGCCAGTACACAGAGCAATTAGATGGTAAATTATACATCGACGAACCATTAAGTCTTGATTTTACTAATGATGAGGATAAGCCTACCGTTTTGATTGTAGAGGATAATAATTCTTTAAGATCATTCATGGCTCAGTTATTAAAACGTTTTTATAACGTCATAGAAGCCGATAATGGAGAAGATGCATTTAAAATGGCTGTGAATAATAATCCAGATATCATTGTTAGTGACGTCGTTATGCCTAAAATGGCAGGAACAGAATTATGTTCAAAAATTAAAAAAGATGTTAGAACTAGCCATATACCAGTAGTGTTATTGACGTCTAGATCATCACTTATATATAAATTAGAAGGACTGGAGAGTGGCGCAGATGATTATTTAAGCAAACCATTTGATATTAATGAACTACAATTGCGTGTCAAAAACCTATTAATCTACAAAGATCGATTAAAAGAGAAATTTGGTTCTAATGATTTATTTACGCCTGAAGAGGTAAGTGTATCTTCTGTAGATGACCAATTAATGAAAAAAGCGATTCAAATCGTTGAAGATAACATATCAAATGATCAATTTGATATTCCCACATTTTGTTCAGATTTAGGAGTGAGTAGAACAATGTTATT
>CH672374.1:828992-880898 GCA_000153385.1 Flavobacteria bacterium BBFL7 | reverse complement strand
GTAAGCTATAAAGTTGGATTTAGAAACCCGAAATATTTTAGTAAATGCTTCCAAAAAGTGTATGGTGAGACACCTTCAGTTTATTCTAAAAAATTCTCTGTCTAGAATCTTATTTTAACAAATTACCCTTTGAAAGTCCCGTTTTTAATGAATTCGGGATTTTTTTATACCCTTTTTTGAATTTTTAGTTGTTAGTGTTAAGCTAATTTTAACAATCTGAAATATCGATATATTCGTGTTCAAGTTTTCGAAAACGATTTAGCTGTTTTTTCAGGTGTATAACTTTAAACTAATTTTCTAATTTTTCTCTTATGCAAAAAACTAACCCCAACAAGTTTTTAAATATCAGCACCTTTTTAGGCTGTATGTTATTTGCCATGTTTTCATATGCGCAAACAACAGTTACAGGAAAGGTGGTCGATGAACAAACCGAGCCACTTTTAGGAGTGACAGTTCTTATTAAAGGAAGCTCTAGTGCAACAACTACTGATATTGATGGTAATTACACTATTAATGTTGCTGATGCAGCCGCTGCCACTATTGTATATAGTTATGTAGGTTATGCAACCATTGAGATGCCCGTTAATAATCAATCCGTAATTAATGTAACTTTAAAGGAGGACCTTGCCTTATTAGATCAAATTGTAGTTGTAGGTTATGGTGGTGTGAAGAAAAGTGATATTACAGGTTCTGTTTCTTCTGTCTCTAGCAAAGAGTTAAGTGCATTTCCTGTATTAGATGCAGCCCAAGCTTTACAAGGTAGAGCAGCTGGTGTTGTAGTACAATCTAATAATGGTGGAGAACCTGGAGCTCCAATTAGTATTCAGATAAGAGGTAATACCTCTATTAATGCTAGTAGTTCTCCATTAATTGTAGTTGATGGATTTATGGGAGCAACCATGCCTCAGGCTGCAGATATTGAATCTATGGAAATATTAAAGGATGCTTCAGCAACTGCCATATATGGATCTCGAGGTTCTAATGGTGTTGTCTTGGTAACTACTAAGAAAGGTAGAAATGGGAAGCTGGTCGTTGAATACAATACTAATTACTCGATTCAAAATACAACCAATGAATTGGATTTGTTAAATGCAGATCAATTTGCAGCTTATCAAACGCAAATTAGAGCTAATAACGGGAACACAACTCCTTATCCTCAAGGTACTGCAAATACGGATTGGCAAGATTTAATTTATACTACTGGAAGTACAAAAACACATCAATTTTCTTTTTCCGGTGGATCGGATAAAATTAACTTCTATGCTTCAGCAAATTACTTTGATCAAGAAGGTATAGTAATTAACTCAGATTTTGAAAGAATTACATTCCTATCAAATATTGATGCACAGGTAAGTGACAAACTTAAATTGGGTTTAAACTTATTTGGTAGCTTAGGAACTAAAAATGGTGTTTCGACACAATCTACTGGATCTGGTGGTATCGGTGGTGGTGGAGATGATGTTATTTCTTTAGCAATGCGCTATGCTCCAGATCAGCCTGTTTTTAATGATGATGGAACATATAATTCTGGAAACACAGTAGGGGATTTAGTAGACAATCCATTTGCTATTGCTACAGAGCGTGTGGACGAAACTAAAGAGGATAATTTCAGAGCAAACTTTTATGGTAATTATGAAATTGTAAAAGGATTAGAATTCAAAACTACCGTAGGATTAAGTAGTGAAACAAATAAACGAGGAACCTTTAGCCCTTCAATTTTAGAAGTTACTGCTGGAGCTGTTGGTGGTAGAGCAGCAATTACAAATGCAAGACAAAGAAGTTTTTTAAATGAAAACTATTTAACTTACAAAAGAGAAATAGGAAAAGGTAACCTTACTTTATTAGGTGGTATATCTTATCAAAAAACAACGACTGAAGCTTTTTCAGCTTCGGGTAATGGATTCTTATCAGATTCTTTCTCATTTTATAATTTAGGAAATGCTCTAACTATATTACCTTCTAGCTCTTCATTATCAGAGGTTGAGATTCAATCTCAATTTGGTAGAGCAAATTTTGACTGGGATGATAAATATTTATTGACTGCAACTGTAAGAAGAGATGGAGCCTCGAACTTTGCAAAAAATGAAAAGTATGCTATTTTCCCATCTGCAGCTATTGGATGGAAAATCTCAAATGAAGATTTCTTAAAGAATGTGGACGCAATATCTAACATGAAGCTTAGAGCTAGTTATGGTGTTACTGGTAATCCTTCTATAAGCCCATATCAATCATTATCTAGTTATGCTGATTTGTATGCAGCTAGTAATGGACAGACTGTTAGTGCGGCGACTCCTGATCAACCTGCAAATCCAGATTTGAAATGGGAATCATCTTATCAAACTAATATCGGACTTGATGTTGGTTTATTAAAGAATAGGTTTATTCTTTCATTAGATTACTATAATATTGATACTAAGGATATAATTCTAGCAAACAATGGTATACCTGAATATTTTGGTTATTTGAATGATGGTATCTTAACTAATTTAGGTGAGGTTAATAACAAAGGTTTTGAATTAGCATTAACTTCGAGAAACATTAGTAATGAAAATTTCTCTTGGACGACTAATTTTAATATCTCATTCAATAAGAACAAAGTTGTTGCATTGATTAATGATGCAGACGTTTTTGCAGATGGAACACCTAGTTATTTTAGTCATGATCAAAGTACTATCCTAAGAGTAGGTGAAGAAGTTGGTCTTTTCTGGGGTTATGATTATGCAGGTGTTTACCAAGGTGGAGCTTTACCTGCTGGTACAGCAACATTGGCTGGTGGTGTAGCAGGAGATCCTTTATTTAGAGATATCGATAATAGTGGTGATATTACAGAAGAAGATAGAACGACGATAGGTAATCCTAATCCAGATTATACTTTTGGATTTACAAATAACTTTAGTTATAAAGACTTTGATTTAAGTATTTTCTTCCAAGGATCACAAGGTGGAGATATTTTTAACTTAACTAATGTTCAACTTGTTAATGGAGACGCAAATACAACGGTTGATAATTTTAACAATGCTTGGACTCCTTCCAACACCGAAACTAATGTGCCACGTGTTGGTAATAATAGTAATAGAGAAATATCCTCTCGTTTTGTAGAGGACGGTAGTTATATAAGACTTAAAAACGTAGCCTTAGGTTATAATGTTCCTGCTGACTTTTTAACTAAACTTCGTTTAGAGCGTTTAAGACTATCTGTAAGTGCACAAAACTTACTAACTATTACAGATTATTCTGGTTTAGATCCTGAAGCAAGCTACTTTGGTGGTGGTGGTGTGAATAACGCTAAGAGAAATACTATTAGAGGTTTTGATTTTGGTAATTATCCAACTTCTCGTACGGTAACATTTAGCCTTAGTGCAACATTTTAATAAAAAATAATAATCGTAAACTATATAACTATGAAAACATATAAATTATTACTGTTGTTGATAGGAGTATCAATAATGGGATGTTCGGACTTAGAAGAGGATCCTGTAGGGCGATTGTCTCCAGATGGTTTCTTCCAGTCTCCTCAAGATATTCAAACTGCTGTTAATGGAGCTTACACTCATGCCATTAACGAAAAGTTCTGGGGAAGAAAACTTTCTGTAGCGCTAATGTTACGTTCAGATATGGTGGACCTTGCTTCTAATGAAACTAGAAGAATGGAAATGAATGAATTAACTACCCTTGGAAACAACGGGATGATTAGTGAGTTTTGGCCTAAAACCTATCAAGGAATTGCTGCAGCAAATCAAGCTATTGTTGGAGCTAATGATGTTGCAGCAGATGAGGATATTAAAAACCCGATAATAGCACAAGCTCGTTTTATAAGAGCTTTCTATTACTTTCATTTAGTGAGACAATTTGGTGATGTGCCATATTTAGATCAACCAGCAACGACAGCTGATGCTACGATCGGTAAAACTGCAGCTTCTCAAGTTTATGAGAATATTATAGCAGACTTAGAGTACGCAAAAGAATGGTTGCCAGATACTCAAGTTACACGTTCTATACCATCTAAAGGAGCAGCAAGTTCTTATTTAGCTTTAGTTTATTTAACAATGGCAGGTAATAATGATACAGCTATGTTCCAAAAAGCTTTTGATGAAGCATCAGAAGTAATTATGAATGAAGGTTTATATGGATATGATTTAGATACTGACTTTCAAAATTTATTTAATGCAGATGTTATAGATGCTTCACCAGAGCCAATATTTGCTTTAGATTATAATAATTTTGAAGCACCTAATAATGCTTATGATCAAATCGCACCTATGACAGGTATTAGAGGAGATGATAGAAATTCTGGTGGTGGCTGGTCTGTAGCTGTACCTTCTTTTGCGGTTTATGATACATGGGAAGCTTTAGATTATAGACGTGCAGTAAGTATGGATGATGGAGCAAGTATCAATGGTAACTTGGAGTTCTATACTAATTTCACAGCAAGTGGACACCAGTTTGCAAAAAACAGACCTTATATAGCAAAGTATACTCGTTATCCAGGACCTTTTGCTCGTGGTAATGCTAGAGCAACTAGCCATAATTATTCTATGTTACGTTATGCAGAGGTACTTTTAATTGCTGCAGAAGCAGCTGTAGAAATAAGTAATAATACTGCTGCATTAAATTATATGAATCGCGTTAGAACTAGAGCAAGAATGGGAGGAACTACTCTGGTTGCTGGTGTAACAACTACCGTGGCTCCTAGCGCTGAGCCTGCAGATTTACCTATGAACTATGTGGTAACTGCAGCAGACGTATTAGAAGAACGTAGATTTGAACTAGCTTTTGAAGGTAAAAGATGGTATGATATCGTACGTAGAGAATTAGGAACTTCTGTATTTGGCGCATCAGGATTAGAAGGTGCAAAGGCTGACTTTTCCCCTACTGATTATTTGATGCCATTACCGGCAGATGAATTAGATAGAAATCCAAATTTATTGCCTCAGAATCCAGGATATTAAAAAGTTGAAATAGCCAACTGCTTTAATCCCAGTAACTTTAAGTTGCTGGGATTTTTGTATACCTATATTTGAATCTTGAAATATTTTGATTGTAGTACATTTAAGTAACTGAGAATAGGCACTTATGACAGTCCTATTTTAAAACTATTCTTATCATTTATAAAAAGGAATTCATCTATGTATTTAATTAATAGATTTCTCATTGCTTTAGGGCTTTTAATAATCGTACTATCATGTAATACAGCTAATGAGAATAGCACTTCTAAAACAGAATATTTGCTCACACAACGGTATGAAGAGATACACAAATACCCAATAGACTCTTTATCTTTCCCTAGAAGCTACAATCAAGAAACTAAACAGATACTTAAGAAACCATCCAAAGATTGGACTAGTGGATTTTATGCTGGAAACTTGTGGATGTTAAGTGATGTTACTGGAGAATCTCGCTTTCGCGAAAGCGCCATAAAATGGACAGCCTTTATTGAGAAGGAAAAGTATAACGATGGAACTCACGACATGGGTTTCAAAGTCTACAACAGTTTTGGTTTAGGATACAATCGTACAGGAAACGAGAAGTATAAAAATATTCTAATAGAAAGTGCCCGAACCCTAGCTACACGATTTAATCCTAATGTACAATCTATAAGATCTTGGGATTTTAGGGCAGACGAATGGGAATTTCCAGTCATTATAGATAATATGATGAATCTTGAACTACTTTTTGAAGCGACTAAATTATCGGGCGATTCTACCTTTCATAAATTAGCAGTAAAACATGCTAATACTACATTAAGAAATCATTTTAGACCAGACGACAGTACGGTACATGTGGTGGTATATGACACGATTAATGGTAATGTCAAAGATCGTGTAACTCACCAAGGTTATAGCAATGAGTCTGCATGGGCTCGTGGACAAGGTTGGGCCATTTATGGATATACTATGGCTTATCGATATACCAAAAACCAAGATTATTTAAAACAAGCACAGGCAACTGCAAACTTCTTTATTAATCATAAAAATTTACCTGCAGACGGTATACCATATTGGGATTTTGATGCTCCACGTATTCCAGAAGAACCCAGAGATGTATCAGCAGCTGCTATAGTGGCATCGGCTTTGGTAGAGCTTTATGGTTACACGGATAAGCAAGATTACATTAATTATAGTAGGAAAGTATTGAATAGTTTAAAGTCTGAGGAATATATCCTACCAGTTGACCTAGAGATTCCTTTTATACTTCAACACAGCTCTGGTGATTGGTCCAAAAGATCAGAAATGGATGAACCTATCATTTATGGAGACTATTATTTCCTTGAATTGATGTTGCGCTTACAAGAACTGAATCAATAATTTTCATTTTAAAACTACTTTATGAATCATTTTTTGAAACTTTGGGTACTCATATTTGTGATTACAGCCAGCTGTGACTCAGATATGTCAAGGATATCAACCGCTAAAGTTGAAAGGTCTAAGACTAATATTAATCAAGACTGGCAATATCTAGAGCATCCTACACAAGATTTGAATGAAGCCATATTAATGGAAGGATGGCATTCTATAAACCTACCACATACATGGAATGCGCTGGATGCGACAGATTTAAATCCAGGTTATAGACGTAGTTCTAGCTGGTATAAGAAAGATTTGAATATAGAAACTATTGCTGATAATGCCGTTTATGAACTTTATTTTGAAGGAGTAAACATCGTTTCTGAAGTATATGTGAACGGAACAAAGGTAGGTGGTCATATAGGTGGTTACATAGGTTTTACAGTAGATATTACAGATGTAGTAAAAGCAGGAAGTAATGAAGTATTAGTTAGAGCAGATAACAGCTATGATCCAGAAGTGATTCCTTCTCAAAAAAGTGATTTCTTTATTTATGGTGGTATCACAAGAGATGTATGGTTATTAACTTTACCTGAAACACATATTGATAGAGTAAAAGTTACACCAACAGTTTCTGCAGAAAATGCTAGCGTACTTATTAATGTGGAAACTTCAGCGCTTCCAAAAGAGTTTATAGTAGATTGTGAACTAACATCACCGACAGGTAAATCGGTTAAAATGACTGAAGCCGTTGGAACTGATAAATTCACGAGTCTATCATTTGAAAATATCGCATTCCCAGAGCTTTGGAGTACCAAAACTCCTAACCTTTATACCTTAACTACAACTATTAAAAACGGCGATAAAATCATTGATCAAACCGAGGAAAAAGTGGGATTACGCTGGTTTGAATTTAAAGATCATGGCGCGTTTTATTTAAATGGAGAACGTCTATTATTAAGAGGAACTCACAGACATGAAGAACACGCTGGAGTAGGAGCGGCCATGAGTAATGAACAGCACCGTGCAGATATAGAACTTATAAAAGGCATGGGAACTAATTTTGTAAGACTAGCACATTATCCACAAGATCCAGAAGTTTATAAAGCTTGTGATGAGCTAGGACTAATAGTTTGGGATGAATTGCCATGGTGCCGTGGTGGTTTAGGTAATGATACCTGGAAAAAGAACACAACAAACATGATGAAAGAAATCATCAATCAAAACTATAATCATCCCAGTATAGTTTTTTGGTCATTAGGAAATGAAATGTATTGGTTACCAGATTTTGAAGATGGTGATAATACAGTAAATATGAACAAGTATTTACAATCACTTAATGATTTAGCACACGAAATGGATCCGTCACGAGTAACCGCTATCAGAAAGTATTACGAAGGAGCAGATATAGTAGATGTGTTTTCTCCTTCTATTTGGTCTGGATGGTATTCTGGAAGTTATAAAAGCTACCAAAAAGCTATTGATCAATATAAAGCGCAATACAAGCATTTTATCCATACAGAATATGGTGGTAGCAGTCATTTAGGCCGTCATACAGAAAACCCAATCACTGGTGAAGGAGAAATTAAAGCCGATGGTTGGGAAGAAGCCATTGTACAGACAGATGTCGCAAATATTGCTCAAATAGGCGACTGGAGTGAGAACTATATGGTCGATTTATTTGACTGGCATTTAAGAATCTCAGAAACGGATTCTACCTTTATAGGTAATGCACAATGGGCATTTAAAGATTTTGGGACACCACTACGACCAGAAAATGACATTCCATATATCAACCAGAAAGGATTAGTAGATCGTGATAATAATCCCAAAGATGCTTATTATGTCTTTAAAAGTTACTGGAGTAATGAACCATTTGCATGGATAGAATCACATACCTGGACAGAACGTCAAGGTCCTAAAGGAACTAAAAGAGAAATCAGCGTATATTCTAACGCACCAGAGGTTGAGTTTTTCATGAACGGTAAATCTCTGGGAACAAAGAGTAAAGATATTTCAAAATTTCCCGCATCTGGATTAACATGGTTGGTGGATTTTAAAGAAGGAAAAAATTCTATGATAGCAGTAGGAAAAACTGCAAAGGGTAAAGAAGTTATAGATGAATTAGAAGTGAATTATAGATTTACAAAAAATGGTAAAGCCAAAAAACTAATTCTAGAATCTAAAAAACTTGATAATGGTAATTATTTGATCACAGCTATAGCAAAAGATAGCGATGGTTTACGTTGTTTAGATTATGAAGATCGCGTGTACTTTCAAGCTTTGTCTGGTGGTGCAACCATGAAAAGTTTAGGAACTCCTACAGGAAGTGAATCAATTAGAATGGCAAACGGTCGAGCCTCTATAGAAGCAATAAGAGATACTAGCGGTGCACCTCTAGAGGTAATGGTGTTGAATCAGAGTTTTAAAGGAACATATTTAGTAATCGACTAGAAATTGTTATAGATAATTATATTCAACCTAAGTATTATTGGTTAGGATTTATTGTTTCTTAAAGTAAAAACTCATCTTTGCAATTCTATATGAAGGCAGACCTTAAAAAAGCTATTATTTTCATGCTGTTAAGCACTCTAGCTTTTGCAGTAATGAATGGAGTTGTTAAATATCTTGATGGATTTAGTGCTTATGTAAAAGTATTTTTTCGATCACTAGGTACTTTAATATTTACCATGCCTTATTTAATCTTTAAAAAGATACCATTACTAGGTAATAAACGCACCTTACTAATTGCACGTGGCGTTATAGGAGCCGTTTCTCTTATTTTATTTTTTATGTCATTAAAATATTTACCAGTTGGTACAGCGGTGACATTAAGATATATGTCACCAGTATTTGCAGCAATATTTGCAGTAATATGGCTCAAAGAAACTATAAAACCATGGCAATGGATGTTCTTTCTCATGGCGCTAGCAGGAGTTTTTGTACTGCAAGGTTTTGATGGCACATCGAGTGTTATAGGATTATTATTAGTTCTAACATCGGCATTGTGTATGGGACTGGTATTCGTTGTGATCTCTAAAATTGGGAAACAAGATCATCCTATGGTCATCATCAATTATTTTATGATTATTGGGACTATTTTAGGAGGAATACTAGCCCTTAACGATTGGAAAACACCGGTAGGCAATGAGTGGCTTTTATTGTTAGGATTAGGTGTAGTGGGCTTTATAGGTCAGTTATTTATGACCAAATCATTTCAAATAGCATCGACTAATCAAGTAGCACCATTAAAATATTTAGAGGTCATATTTACTGTAATCATTGGTGTTTTATGGTTCTTAGAGGTGTATACTCTTTGGTCGGTATTAGGAATTGCATTAGTAATTACTGGTTTAGTACTTAATATTTTATACAAGTCTAAACAGAGCTCTTAGAGAATCCATTTTACGCTTTCGCGAAAGCATATTCTTAAAAATACTACCTTATTTATCAGATTGTTCAAACAAAACAGGCTATTGATTTGCAATTCCACTGTGAAATCCTTTAATTTGGGCAACCAGATTGGTTAACCAATTTATGATAAGGCTGATTTCTATCGTTTTATCTTTTAAACTTAATGGATTTATGCTTCAAAGAATTATATTTCTTGCCGTATTAATTATCACTTTTACAGCTTGTGAGCAAAAGCAAACAACTGTAGACTCTTCAAATTCAACTAGCAAGCTGCTATTGTCAGCTTCGGGAATAGACTCATTTAAAAATTCAGATAATGAGATTGTAAATCTAGCTACAGAAGATTTAGAGAGTAAAGTTGAAGCCATACTAAATGAACCGGTAGTTATACCTCAACCAGTAGATGCTGGTGGTGGATACTCACATGAAAAGCATAAGAGAAATTATGCAGAATTATATCGAGTTGCAATTTCATATAACATAAATCCAACGGATAAAAAATTATCCTACATTAAAGAAATGTTTGATGGATATGCTAATATGTATCCTACCTTAGGAATGCATCCTAAGGATAAAGAGAATCATCCAGGTGGTAAATTATACTGGCAAGGCCTTAATGAAGCGGTAACGCTTTTTTACATGATACAAGCCTATGACATGACACGTGAATATATGACTGACAATGAGCGTGTGAAAATTGAAAACGACTTATTGCGCCCTATGGCAAAGTTCTTAAGCGTCGATAGTTATGATGTCTTTAATAAGATTCACAATCACGGGACATGGTCTGTTGCTGCGGTAGGAATGACTGGGATGGTTTTGGGTGATGACGATATGATAGACCGTTCTATTTACGGAAGTAATAAAGATGGTAAAACAGGTTTTATAGCGCAATTAGATCATTTATTCTCTAGCGATGGGTTTTATAGTGAAGGACCTTACTATCATCGTTATGCTATTTTACCTTTTATAGCATTTGCAGAGGCGATTGAGAATAATCGTCCAGATGTGAAAATTTTTGAGCATCGTGATGGTATTTTGAAAAAGGCAGTTACCACATTATTACAACTTACAGATGAGCAAGGTCGTTTTTATCCTATCAATGATGCCATTAAGAGTAAAACTTGGGAAAGTGATGAGGTAGTTTTTGCAACTAATATCGCTTATAAACAGTATAAAGACGCTTCATTGCTACCAGTAATTAAAATGATGAATAAAATATCATTAACTGATGCTGGTGCCATTGCTGCAAATGCGATTGATGATAGTACTGAAGATTTTTATGAAAGACCTAGTATGTTTATTGCAGATGGTGTAGAAGGTAATAGTGGTGGCCTATCATTAATGCGCAGCCCGCAAAATACAGCAGGTCAGTTACAAGCAGTTCTTAAATTTTCTACTCAAGGAATGGGACATGGACACTTTGATAGATTAAGTTTATCTGTTTATGATCATGGGAATGAAATTATACCGGATTATGGTGCAGCAAGGTTTTTGAATATAGAAACTAAAAGAGGTGGAAGATATCTGCCAGAAAATAAAACCTATGCACAACACACTATTGCACATGGTGCTCTTGTACTGGATGAAAAATCACAATATAGAGGTAAAGTAAAATACTCAGAAAAGCACGTATCTCAACTAGTGAAAAATGATATGAGTACTGACCGTTTACAGGTGACTATAGCGGCAGATACTATGGCATATGATGGTTCAAAATTATCGAGATCAATCACCATGGTTAATGATGCTGATATCACAAATAGACCATTTATAATTGATTTGTATCATGTGGATTCTAATACTGGCCATCAAATGGATTTAAACTATCCATTTTTCGGTGATATCATCGACACACAATTTGATTATAATAGGCCAGGTAATAAAACTGTTTTAGGAACTGATAATGGGTACAATCACCTAGAAGTTCTTGCAAAAGGTTCTCCTAAATCTAACAGCACAAACTCTCAATTTACCTTCTTACAAGCTCAGCGATTTTATAGTATCACTAGCGTTACAGATCCTTCTACAGAATTGTTCATCACTCAAACTGGTGCAAATGATCCAGAGTTTAACCTTAATCTGCAGCGTCAGTACTTAATCAGACAACCTGCAGGTAGTAATAGCCACACTTTTGTAAACATAATAGAACCTCACGGTTACTTCAACCCTATACAGGAAACGGTAACTTTTCCTAAATCTGCCTTTTCAGAATTGACGCATGAGCAACAAGGCGATTATGATGTGTTAAGTTTTAAAGTAGGAGAAGACACTTATTTATACACGCTTTCGCGAAAGCGTGATAACAAAAATCATAGTATAACATTTAACGGAAAATCCTATAGTTGGGAAGGACCACACCAATTAATTAAATTATAACATGAAAAGATTTAGCGAAAAATACATTTTAACAGAGCCAATGGAATGGGAAAATTTAGGAGGTGGCGTATCTCGTAAATTTTTAGGCTATGACAACCAGATCATGATGGTCCAGGTTAAGTTTGAAAAAGGTGCGGAAGGTGCACCACATCAACATTTTCATACTCAAACAACATATGTTGCGGCAGGTAAATTTGAATTTGAAATTGATGGTGTTAAACAAATCGTTAAAGCTGGCGATGGTGTTTACATGGAACCTAATTTAATGCATAGCGCAGTATGTCTAGAAGAAGGAATGTTAATAGATGTATTTGCACCGGTACGAGAAGATTTTCTAGACGGTAGTGGCGTTTCATATTTTGGAGATAAAGAAGATAAATAAAATCATAAATAGTAAATAATTAATAATATGAGTAATAAAGGTAAAGTAGCTGTTATAACTGGTGCAACTGGTGGAATAGGCTTTGAAGTAGCAAAAAGATTAGGACACGATGGTTACACTGTTGTATTAAACGGTATCGATAACGATGCTGGTGCAGCAAGAGTGGCAGAGCTTAAGGAAGCTGGCGTTGATGCTGAGTATATGGGGTTTGATGTTACGGATGAAAATGCTGTTTCAAAAAATATCACTGCTATAGGAGAAAAATATGGTAGAATTGATACACTTGTAAATAATGCTGGTGGACTAGGTGGAAGATCTCGTTTTGAAGAAATGACAACTGAGTTTTATAGAAAAGTAATGGCGCTAAATTTAGATTCAGTGTTTTTTGCCTCTAGAGCAGCTATTCCATTTCTTAAAAGTGGAGAGCATCCTTCTATTATAAACTATACGTCAAATGCTGCTTGGAATGCAGGTGGACCTGGTGCTGGTATTTATGGAACTTCTAAGGCTGGTGTTCATGCGATTACTAGAGCTCTTGCAAAAGATCTAGCAGAATATGGAATCAGAGTTAATGCGGTATCTCCAGGAACGATAGATACTCCTTTCCATTCACAAATTAAATCTACTAAACCAGAGGTCTTTGCTTCATGGGCAAATAATATTTTATTAGGTAGACTAGGTCAGCCAGAAGATGTTGCCGGTGTTGTATCATTTCTAGCTAGTAAAGATGCATCATTCATTACTGCTGAAACGATTCAGATAGGTGGTGGACAGGCATTAGGTATTTAATATAATAACTATCATAAAATGAGTAAACTTAAGGATAAGGTTGCTGTAGTTACTGGTGGTGCACGTGATATAGGGCGATCTATATCAATAGAGCTAGCTGCCGAAGGTGCTAAGGTTGTAATCAATTACAACAGCAGTGCTAGTAAAGCAGAGGAAACTAAAAAAATGATTGAAGATGCTGGTGGATCATGCACGATCGTACAAGCAGATTTAACAACCATGGCTGGTGTTCATAAACTTAAGGATGCTACCGTTGCTGCCTATGGTGATGAGGTACATGTTTTAGTTAACAATACTGGAGGATTAGTAGCTAGAAAGAAAACAGAAGAGGTAGATGAAGAATTCTTTGATCTATTAGTAAATCTTAATTACAAATCTACATTTTTTGTAACTCAAGCTATTAGACCTTTAATGGGTGATGGCGGTTCTATCATCAATCTATCTTCACTTGCTGGCCGCGATGGTGGTGGTGGTGGTGCTACACTTTATGCAGCGGCCAAAGGTGCTATCATGACTCTTACAAGAGGCTGGGCAAAAGAATTTGGTCCAGATGGAATACGTGTAAATGCAGTTGCACCTGGTATGATCGCAACAAAATTTCACGATGATTTTACTCCAGATGAGGTACGTACTAAAGTAGCTGGTATGGCTCCTTTAAGACGTCAAGGATATGCAGAAGATGTTGCAGATTTAGTAGTCTATCTAGCTACTGATAAAAGTGCATATATTACAGGTACTAACATTGATATTAATGGTGGATTAGCTTTTAGCTAGTCAATGAATTAGCCTATTTACAAATAAAAAACCTGATAGAGATATCAGGTTTTTTTTATGTCGGAATGTGAGTATTTAATAAACTAGTTTTAAAGCTATATTTTCAACTACTTTAATATCTCCGGAATTGATAATGGTATTATTAATAGGTTGTTGTCCTTTGGCACCCCAAAGTACTGCCGTGAGCTTTGTCTTATTGTTTTTGAATTGATTGCCTTGCATGGTTACATTGATAATACCACGAGTGTTGATTAGTATCTCATCACTATCTTGGGCACCTGAGTTAGTAACAGAATTATCTGCAAAATGTAAAACTCCACCTATCGTAGATTCATCATAACCACCACGATAGAAATCAATCACTTCATTGGATATATTTTCAAAAACTGAATTAGTAACCGTCAAAAATTCTACATTGTAATCTCCTTTATCATCTGTTTCTTTATCGAGTAAAAAACCATTTATACAATCCTTAAATTGAGAGTTATTAATTATAATCTCATCTGCAAATGAGCTTTTTGAGGCATCTATAACTGATTTAAAATTTGAAACACTAACATTTTTTAAATGTATTCCATAAGCCATAGACATGTTCTCATCTAGCGTATTGAAAAGGTCTTGTTCTGGCGTTCCCAAAATATTCAATTTTTCTATACGTAATATTCCTTTAGGTTGCATTAAGAAACCAGTTTCTAAGGCATCAAATTGAATTGTTGCTTTATCATTTGCTCCACGTAAGGTAAGTTCTTTTGATAGAGGTATGGTTTTGTCGATGAGATAGGTTCCGGCATTGATGGTAATAATATCCTCAGAATTTGCTTTTTCAATAGCGGCGATAAGTTCGCTAGAGTTAGAAACAACGTGGGTTTGGATATCTTGATTTCCTTTATAAGGAGTAAACCAAGAAGCTCCATATTTAGCAAAATCTACTTTCGCTACTGTAGGATCCACCGGCGGAATAATAGCTCCAACATGATTTTGATTTTCAGCTCTACTTTTACCTAGTAAGTCCGTATCGATGGACTCAAAGTTAAAACCTTGATAAAGCTTACCATCATAATTTGGTGCAAAAAACATTTCATCACCTATAAAGTCAGCTACTGATTGTAATTTAAAATCATTTCTATCAGAATCCATAGTCTGATTACTTACCATCAAGTTGCTCTTGAATTTAATACCGTCGATTTTATCATAAGCCTTGATTGGGTAGGACGTGAACTTGTCATTATACACAAAGTTATTTGCGAAAATGACTCTTTCAGGTCTAGCCGATCTTATTTCAGATGGAGGCAACACCTCTGCCTGATCAAGGTTAACACCTACAGAAAAGTGAATAGGTTGCTCACAATTGATCCAACTATTGTGGGCTATTACCGCATCCGTAACTTGATTGTATCTATTTAGTGGTGATTTAGGGATACCGTTCATCACAGCAAGTGCAGCACGGAATTCCTGACCTTTCAATCCATAGAAATAATTATTGGTAATCCAGTGACCAGTGTTAATAACTCTAATTCCGCCTACGTATGGATTATCATTTGCAATGAATAAATTACCACTAATAGTAGCATAATTGCCATGACGCGTGACTACAGATCCTTCACTTTCTAAAAATACATTGTTACTGAAGTTGTTGAAATTAGACTTGCTAGATATGATTTCAACCTCACCATTACATTTTTCAAAAAGGTTGTTAGTTACCTGAGTATAGGAAGGCGTCATAGAAGTCATACTAGCTCCTAATTGCATAGTCTCTGCCTTAGGGCCACCTTTTCTAGGACGTGGTCCGAAATAATTATCGTGAATTTTATGATAGTTATTAATATGCCTATTATCATTTAAATAAACTTTTACGGTTGGGCCTTCATTTGATTTTCCAGCGATATAAGAATGGTCTAATTCATTATGTTGTCCATAAAACTCTACCCAATGATCCTTCCTATGTCTGTCTAACTGTGTGAAATCTTCAATTACTGTTCCCGTAACACGACAGTTGTAAGCAATTGAATCTGGACTATTTCTAAAAATGATTACGGCCTCATCTGGTGTGTAGCCATTTTTGAAATAAAGATTCTTTACAACTAGATGTTCACCACTTATTTTTAACACAGATTCACCTTCTAAAGTCACTTTTCCTGGTGTTTCTGCTCTTAAAGTTATAGGTTCTTCTTCAGTTCCTGTTGCATGAAATTTAATTTGTGAATTTTTCCATACGCCATTTGATAAAATGATCTCATCTCCAGGTTGAGCATTTTCGATCGCGTTTTGTAAATCTTCTATATTCTTAACAACTGTGTCCGAAACATTATTTTGTTCTTCATTGCAGCTGAAGTTTAAAATTATAAGTAGAATAAGAAGTAACTTTTTCATATGACTGATTTAGAATATGAAATTACCTTAAATAGTTGATTTTTTATTTTCAAATTAATCATAGATAGTACAGTATTAGGGGGAAAAATATCCCGATTCACTGGTTTTACTGACTTAAGAAGATATCATATTGTCAATATTGCTATATGATCAGTATTAATTTGATAATTATAATCTTCAATTTTGAAGATTATATGTCGGCAAAATGAAAATAAATTTCTTTAACAATTTTTAACTTCGTTAAGTTCGGTTGGTTCCGAACTACTTGTATATTTGCATGGTGTAATCACATGAATAGTGATATCACAAATTCTTGTAATAGAAATAAATTATGGAAGAAATATGTAATGAGAAAATGAGACTAGTGGAAAAACTAGGTGTTCATTTAGAAAATAGAGAGCAATTAGCTCCGGTTGCCGCACGTATTTTAGCTTATGTGATTTTGACTGGGAAAAAGGGAACTACGTTTGATGAAATGGTAACAATACTTTGTGCAAGTAAAAGTACTATTTCTACTCATTTAAATCATTTACAAGATCTTAATAAGATTGAGTATTTCACTAAAACTGGAGATCGCAAAAAATATTTTGTGATTAACAAAGGTTCAGTTATGCAACATATTGATGATTTAATTAATGAGTGGCAAGAAGTTAGGGAATTGCATCTTGAGATCAAAAGTTACAAAGAGTCTATCAATGATCACAAAGGAAAAAAAACAGAAGAGAAGTTCGATTTAACTTTTCATGATGATTACATCAAGTTCATTGACGGAGCTACTGACTCTATGAAGGATATAAGAAAAAAAATAAAAGACCAAAAATTCGATTTTTAAATAATCAAACCAAAATGATGAAGAGAATAAGAAACACAGTTATCATACTTAGCATATCTATAGGAGTATTAAGTTGTGGTGATAAGGCACAACCAAAGACTCTTTCTGAGGCTGCTCCATCACCTTATCCTGTAGTACAATTACAAAGTAAAACCGTTACTGGTTTTACGGAGTATCCTACAACTATAGAAGGTAAAGTTAATAGTGATGTAAGAGCAAAAACTTCGGGATATGTAGAAAAAGTTTATGTAGACGAAGGACAAAAAGTACGTAAAGGACAAACCTTATTTAAACTAGAAACACAATCGTTAAGCCAAGATGCAGGTGCAGCAAAAGCGCAAGTAAATGTGGCACAAGTTGAGGTTGATAAACTAATTCCTTTAGTAGAAAAAAATATTATTAGTCCAGTACAATTAGAAACTGCTAAAGCCAATTTAGCTCAAGCTAAAGCTAATTATAGTGGAGTAACTGCAAATATTGGTTACGCGACAATTAAAAGTCCAATAGATGGTTTTGTTGGCGCTATTAATTTTAGAGAAGGCGCTTTAATAAGCCCTAGTGATGCTACACCATTAACAACAGTGAGTCAAATAGATGAGGTATATGCTTTTTTTAGTTTTAACGAAGCACAATATATAGATCATTTACAACGCTCTAAAGGTCAAAATAAAGCAGAGCGTATCAAGAATTCGCCTGACTTAACTTTAGTTTTAGCTAACGGAAAAGAGTATTCTGAAAAAGGTCGTATTCAAACCAGTACAGGACAAATTAACCAAAGCACTGGAACGATTCAAATTAGAGCTGCTTTTGATAATCCAAACGAAATTTTAACCAACGGAAACAGTGGTAAAATTAAATTCCCAATAGAATATAAAGACGCTATTGTTGTGCCACAAACTGCAACTTTCGAGCAGCAAGGTAATATTATGATTTTTAAGTTAGGAGCAGACAATAAAGTGGAAACTTCTATTTTAAAAGTGCAAGGCACAGTCGATAATTTATATGTTGTAGAGTCTGGTTTAGAGCCTAGCGATAAAATTGTAATCTCAGGTATCGGAAAATTAAAAAACGGAATGGCAATTGCGCCTCAAGACACTTCTTTTGAAGAAGCTATTAAACCGGTTGCAACATTATTTAGAAATTAAATAACCACCAAACATATTTATCATGTTAAAAACATTTATTGAAAGACCAGTGCTTTCGACAGTAATCTCTATTATCATAGTTATGCTAGGTGTTATTAGTATAACTACCTTACCAATAGAGGAATATCCAGATATTGCGCCACCAACAATTAAAGTAACTGCAAACTATACAGGTGCCAATGCAGAAACCGTTTTAGAGAGTGTTATTGTACCTATTGAAGAGCAAATTAATGGTGTTGAAGGTATGACGTACATTACCTCTACAGCGTCAAATACAGGTACAGCAGAAATTACAGTATATTTTGATCAAGAAACAGATGCAGATATTGCTGCAGTAAACGTTCAAAACCGTGTGGCTAGAGCGACACCATTATTACCATCAGAGGTAACCCAAACAGGAGTTGTAACACAAAAGCAAGAAACCAGTGCGTTGATGTTTATTTCCATGTATTCTGAAAGTGAAAATTACGACGCTACATTCATTCAAAATTACTTAAAAATTAACGTTATTCCAGCAATGCAACGTATTAGTGGTGTTGGAGATGTTAGTGTATTCTCGCAACAAGATTACGCGATGCGTATTTGGTTAAATCCAGAGAAATTAGCGTCTTATAACTTAATTCCTTCAGATATAACTGCAGCTTTAGCTGAACAAAACTTAGAAGCAGCTGCTGGATCCTTAGGTGAGAATAATGGAGAATCATTTTCATATGCTTTAACCTATAGTGGTCGTTTTAAAGACGAAGCGCAATACAGTGATATTGTTATAAAAGCCCTAGGAAACGGAGAGTTTTTACGTTTAAAAGATGTCGCAACTATCGAGTTAGATGCACAATCTTACGCATCCAATGCCATGAGTATGGGTAATCCTGCAGTTTTTATGGGAATCTTCCAAACTAAAGGATCTAACGCACAAGAAATTATTGAAAATATTAAGTCTACTTTAGAAGATGTAAAAGCAGATCTTCCAGAAGGCTTAGACATATTTGTACCATACGACACAAGTTTATTCTTAAATGCGTCGATAGATAAAGTAATAACTACTTTATTAGAAGCCTTTTTACTGGTATTCTTAGTAGTATTTATATTTTTACAAGATTTCCGTTCTACATTAATTCCTGCAATTGCAGTACCAGTATCTATTATTGGTACCTTCTTTTTCTTGAATGTTTTTGGGTATTCTATTAACTTATTAACGCTATTTGCCTTAGTACTTGCTATTGGTATTGTAGTAGATGATGCCATAGTTGTCGTGGAAGCTGTCCATGCTAAAATGGATGAAGGCGAACACAACCCGAAAAAGGCAACCATTACTGCCATGAATGAAATTTCTGGTGCCATTATTTCTATTACATTAGTTATGGCAGCAGTATTTATTCCTGTGACCTTTGTAACTGGACCAACAGGAGTATTTTACGAGCAATTTGGTGTGACCTTAATTATTGCCATTTTAATTTCGGCAGTAAATGCCTTAACCTTAAGTCCAGCATTATGTGCTTTATTATTAAAAGAACATAAAGATGATGAAGAGTTAAAAGGAAAAGGACCATTAAAACGTTTTTATACATTATTTAATCGTGGCTTTAATGCAACTATTGAAAAGTATGGAAAATCACTTCAGTTTTTATACAAAAGAAAGTTTGTTTCGGTATTACTATTAATCATTGCAGTAGTTGGTATTTACTGGGCTTCAACAACAACTCCAACAGGTTTTGTACCTAATGAAGATAGAGGAATTGTATTTGCTAATATCGAATTACCTCCTGGAGCATCGTTAGATAGAACAGATGCTGTATCAAGAAAACTATACGCTCAAATTGAAAATATTGAAGGTATTGAAGCTGTAAACTTTATTAAAGGTAGAAGTTTAATTAGTGGTGCAGGTAGTAATTATAGTTTTGGTATTATAAAACTTAAAAACTGGGATGAACGTGAAGAAGCTTCACTTTCCGCGGAAGCGATAACAGGAAAGCTATTTGGTGTAGCAGCAGGAATACCTGATGCCAATATTATATTCTTTTCGCCTCCAAGTATACGTGGTTTTGGTAACTCAGCAGGTTTTGAAATTAACTTATTAGATAAGTTCGGTGGTGAGTTTACAGATTTAGATCAAGCCAATAAAGATTTTTCTATGGCTTTAATGAGTCATCCAGAAATTAAATATGCAACATCATCTTTTAGTACAAGTTATCCGCAATATGAAATGGAAGTCAATGTGCCATTAGCTAAAGAAAAAGGTGTATCTGTAAGTAGTATATTTTCAACATTACAAGGTTATATAGGTGGAATTTATGCTTCGGATTTCTCTAGATTCGGAAAACAATTTAGAGTATACATTCAAGCTTTACCAGAAGATAGAGCAGATGAAAACGCTTTAAATAGCATGTATGTAAGAACAGATTCTGGCGAGATGACGCCAATTACACAGTTTGTAACCTTAGAGCGTGTGTATGGACCACAGTCGGTAACGCGTTTCAACTTATTTAATTCTACTATGATTTCTGGTGCTACAAACGAAGGTTTTAGTACAGGTGATGCCATTAGAGTTATTGAAGAAGAAGTTGCAAAATTACCTAGTAATTATACAGTGGCTTATTCTGGTTTAACACGTGAAGAAGTTAATGCAGGAAACCAAACGACGTTTATATTTATACTTAGTATTCTGTTTGTATACTTTTTATTAAGTGCACAATACGAAAGTTACTTATTACCATTTGCTGTAATATTCTCATTACCATTTGGTGTCTTTGGAGCTTATATATCGACTAAGTTTTTAGGACTAGAAAACAACATATATTTCCAAATTGCCTTAATCATGCTTATTGGTCTATTGGCCAAAAATGCCATACTTATTGTCGAGTTTGCCTTAGCCAGACGAAAAAATGGCGAGAGTATTGTAGATGCAGCAATCCATGGAGCCAAATCGCGTTTGCGTCCAATTTTAATGACTTCGTTCGCTTTTATTTTAGGTTTAATGCCATTAGCATTAGCAAAAGGTGTTGGATCTGAAGGAAACAACTCGATTGGTTCTGGAGCAGCAGGAGGAATGTTAATTGGTACTATTCTAGGAGTATTTGTTATTCCAATCTTATTTATATTATTCCAATGGTTACAAGAAAAAGTTTCGGGTAAACCAGCAGTACAAACTATTGAAGACTAAAACAATGAAATCAATATTAAAACATAGAAACTTTAGTAAAGGCGCATTAATACTAGTTGTTGCATTAACACTACAAAGTTGTTTTGTAGCTCAAGATTATGTGAGACCAGATATAGATGCTGAAACGCAAGCACTTTACAGAACCGATAATTTACCTACAGATAGCATATCTATTGCAGATGTGTCTTGGAAAAATTTATTTACAGACCAATACCTTCAACAATATATAGAAGAAGGTCTTCAGAATAATATGGATGTACGTATTGCTTTGCAGCAAATTTTAGCAGCACAAGCTTATGCAAAGCAAGGTAAAGCAGGTTATTTACCATCTGTAAACGTTGGAGCTAATTATACACGTCAAGAGTTTTCTGAAAACAGCCAATTTGGTTCAATTTTTAGTGGTGGTTTAGATACTTACGATATTACTGCAGATTTATCTTGGGAAGCAGATATTTGGGGGAAAATTAGAAGCAATAAACGTGCAACACGAGCAGCTTATTTGCAAAGTGTCGCAGGACATCAAGCAGTAAAAACGCAGCTGGTATCTAGCATTGCAAATACCTATTACAATTTATTAGCTTTAGATGCGCAATTAGAAGTAACTAAACAAACTATTGTAACTAGAGATAGTAGTGTTACGACAATTAAAGCTTTAAAAGATGCTGGACAAGTAACACAAGTTGCAGTAGACCAAAATATCGCACAATACAACAGTGCACGAGCTTTACAAGTAGATATTGAAGTTGCTATTTTTAAAACTGAAAATACGCTAAGTATTTTATTAGGAAAATCACCTCAAACTTTTGAAAGAAGCAGTTTAGATATTCAAAATATAGATCAAGATATTGTTTTAGGTGTTCCTGCAACATTATTAAGTAACAGACCAGATGTTATGGCTGCAGAGTATGGTTTAATAAATTCTTTTGAGTTGACTAATGTGGCTAGAAGTAATTTTTATCCGTCGTTAACTCTAACAGCCTCAGGAGGATTTCAAAGCTTAGAATTAGATAAATTATTGAATGCGAATTCATTATTTGCTAATCTTATTGGCGGATTAACGCAACCTATTTTTAATCAAAGAAAAATTAAAACTCAAAAAGAAGTAGCGCTTGCACAACAAGAACAAGCTTTACTCGAGTTTAAAAAGACTTTGTTAGTAGCAGGAAGTGAAGTATCAAATGCGTTATATACTTATAAAGCTGAAACTAAAAAGTTCGACTTTAGAAAAAATGAAGTGGAAGCTTTACGTACAGCCGAAGCCAATTCTAACGAGTTACTTAAAAATGGTTACGCTAACTACTTAGACTTATTAACAGCAAGAGAAAGCGCTTTAAATGCCGAACTTAATATTATAGACAGCCAATTACAGCAGCTAGTTTCTATTGTAGATTTATATGAAGCTCTTGGTGGTGGATGGAGATAGTCATTGATTTTTAAAATAATAACTGCAAAACCTTGAAATGGGATTGTTACAATTTGTGATGATTCCATTTTTTATTAATTATGCTAAAATTTAGAGCATAAAAAAGGGTCTCAATTTCTTGAAACCCTTGTTATATCTAGTGACCTCGACAGGATTCAAACCTGTAACCTCTTGAGCCGTAATCAAGTGCGCTATTCAGTTGCGCCACGAGGCCTAGTATCACGTCCAGCTTAACGCCTTAGCGGCTGCAAATATATACTTTTTGTTCAATTGCAGCAAAGCAGAATCAATAATAATTTAATTAAATTTTACTCTAGATTGATTCGCCTCCTTTTAGGATACTTAACGCGATAAGAAAAACGTTCTTGAACCTGACTACCACTACCTAAGTTGATTTCCCAAGTTAAAATTTGAGTTTCTTTATCGACTTGTGCCGTTCCCGTTTCCACTTCATCTACTTTAATCTCACTATTGCCACTTATTGGTACACGATCTTGCAGTTTAACCATCACTGTTTTATTACGATTATTTTTTAAAATAATTTCATAATTTTTAGAAACGATACGGTTGTTGCCAAAGAAAGATTTTGCTTTGAAATCTCGTTTATCTTCGCGCTTAACGCTTATCTGTGGATCAACACCTAAGCCTACTACCAACTCTTCTTTAGTGGTATCAGTGTCAAAATATATTTTACCTATAAATGCATCTTCAAAATAAACATTTGCTTCTCCAGGTATTAAATTCAATGATTCCCAATTAGAAAGAGTAGCGGTCAGAAACACATTTTCATTAATTACTGGAGCAGCATAATAAGCATATGCAGCATCAACATTATTATTTGATATTTCTATATCTGTAGATTCTCCCGTACTAGGTATTGAGTAAAGCTGTGATAAATTAAAGGTGCGCGATGCTATATTCTCTTCAATGTCTTCAACTACAGCTGGTACATAATCATCTACTTCAACCTCTTCAGCATCATAATCAAATCTACTTTTCTTTACAGTACGATAGGCTGAAACTACAACTGCATCTAATGATTCTTCCATAGTTACATTGATGTTGGAAGCATATATAGGTGTTTCTTGAGGTGTATAGCCAGCATAACTAATCACTAGTACTTCGCCATCCTCTGCATTAATACTATAATTACCATCAAAATCGGTAGTTGTTGCTATAGAGGTTCCTTTTATTAATACCGTTGCTCCCAATACAGGTTCGCCAGAATTATCAGTCACTTTACCATTTATAGTTTTGACTAATGGATTATATCGTTTATTACTTCTACCCGTTGCTCTTGCGTTGTAGTTCCTACTTACAAAACCTAGACGTTTTGTTTCTAGTTGCGGCATCTGGTTATCCATTTGAGGATCACCAGTTGATATCTTTAATTTTACATTATTCCAGTCTGTACCAGTAGCTTGATAAGCTTGGGCTTTAAAAGCGAGATTTATTTTGTCATCAGTGCCTTGTGCCGTGATATCATAAATAGGTACCCATCCAGCGCTATATACATTATAACTAAAGTTAATCGAGTAGCGACGTGTTGATGGTGTGATGACTTTTAACGTTATTGTTCCTCGACGTTCATTAGCCTCAGGATTAAGCTTCTGCTTTTCGATATTCAACTTATTCAGTTGCTCGCTCGCTTTAGTAATAGCCTCATTATTTGCATTGCGCTCATTAATAATAGCAGCAAATCTGGTACGGTAATAAGAACCAAATTCTTTAATTTGTGCAAGGCTCAATCCGGTATCTTTACTGTTAAGACTGCGATTGCTTTCTAATAGTAATCTCTCCTGGTCCAGACCACTATTAAGTGCATTTAATTTACCTATCTCATCTTTTACCTCTGCAATTTGAGCGTCTAGTGCTTTAATATTATTGCTAGTTTCTTTCTTTTCTAATGCAGTAGCGCTGTAAGAAAGTCCGTTAAGTCTCATTCCGTCTAGATCTGTAATATTGATACTGGCCTCATCAATGTCGGGTGATAAATCACTTAATTTAATCTCATGGGTGCCTTTTTTCAATTCTATACTAGCAGTACGTTCTATACGAGCACCTTGTAGGTATAAGGTAACTTCATTAATAGTAGATGCTGTTTTTAAATCCTGACTATGGACTAAAAATGAGGAAAGCAGTATGGTGATAAAAAGAATTCTCATAGTGAAATGTTTGACTCAAATTTAAAGATAAAATAAAAGTAACTTCTTACTTTTAGAAAATGAATAATGAATTTATAGAATCCCACATACACGACATCCCAGATTTCCCTAAAGAAGGAATTGTTTTTAAGGATATTTCTCCATTACTCGCTTCCGCGAAAGCGAGATCCATCACCACAGAACTACTCGTTAGAGACTTTAGAGGTCAAACTATTGATGTGGTAGTAGGTATTGAATCTAGAGGCTTTCTTTTTGGAATGCTACTAGCAGATGCACTCAACGCAAAATTTGTAATGTTGCGTAAGCCTGGCAAATTACCTGGAGCCATTATTTCACAAAAGTATGAGCTAGAATATGGTACAGATACTCTAGAACTACAGGAAAATGCAATTTCACCTGGTGATTGTGTATTGATACACGATGATGTGTTGGCTACTGGCGGCACTGCAATAGCCGCAGCTCAAATCATTCAAAAAGCTGGTGGGAAAGTAGAAGGTTTTAACTTTGTTATTGAACTAGACTTTATTAATGGCCGCGAAAAAATTAAAGATTATAAGATCGCATCAGTACTTCACTATTAAAAATTAAGGCATAAAAAAAGGTCTTAGTAAAACTAAGACCTTTTAAGGGTGGAAGACGGGATTCGAACCCGCGACTTCCGGCACCACAAACCAGCGCTCTAACCAACTGAGCTACAACCACCATATCAATGTGAGTTTTATTAAAGTGGATCTCAAGAATTCAACCACTGCGCCGTTAAGCGGATGCAAATTTAATACATTTCTGAATATTCAAAACACTTTATAAAAATTATTTTAGATCAAATATGCTATTTACTCCAGGATAGCGTTCTGACTTAAATCCTTCGGCGTGTTCTGTGCCTAGATAGCGACCTAAATTTGCAGCTCTATATTTTATAGAATCAAAGAAATTTTTATTACTTATCGGTGTCTCAGGTTCTTTAGAATTAGGGTCGTAAAACTGTGAGCTATAAGCTGCTACAGATTTTATTTTTGTGTCTAGATGACCCGTTATATCGATTAGGATATCTGGTTCCATATCTTGCCATTGTATATAATGATAGACGTGTTTAGGTCTCCAGGCTTCTTGAATTTGTCCTTCTAGTTTTGTTTCGATTTTACGTAGTCCAGATAAAAAACAGCTCTTACTTGTCAGTTCCGATCCCATTCCATGATCCGGATGACGATCATAAATGGCATTACACAACACAATTTCGGGTCTGTACTTTCGTATGATTTTAATAATCTGTAACTGGTGCTGTTCATCATTAACAAAGAATCCATCACGGAAACCTAGATTCTCTCTTACAGATACTCCTAATATTTTTGCGGCTGCCGCAGCTTCTTGATCACGTATGTCTGCAGTACCACGCGTGCCTAATTCACCACGTGTAAGATCCAGTATTCCGGTTATCTTACCGTTTGCTGCCTCTTTTGCAAGAACGCCTGCACAGCTTAATTCTACATCGTCAGGATGTGCGCCTATAGCGAGTATGTCGAGTTTTAAGTTATTCATCATTTTGCAATTTTACGGCTTTTCTCCATGGCGCGCTCAATATCTTCTATAAGACTGCTTACTTCTTCAATACCTACAGAGAAACGTAATAACTGATCTGTGATACCTTGATCCTTGCGTTGTTGAGGTGTTAATAGTGAATGTGAAGTCTCAGTAGGAGCGAGAATAGTACTTTCTACACCAGCTAAACTTAATGCTACTTTAATAACCTGTAATTCTTCTAAGAAACGATTGTGATTAATCGATTCTTTAAATTCAAATGACAACATACCGCCATATCCATGCATTTGCGCTTTGGCAATTTTATAATCCGGATGCGATTTCAGACCAGGATAATTCACTTTTTTAATAGATGGATGTTTCTCTAGAAACCGAGCTAGTTTTTTTGCGTTGCGATTTTGTCGTTTAACTCTTAGACCTAGTGTTTTTATACTGCGTTCTAATAACCACACGGTTTGATCACTTAAACTACCACCATAATTTTTGGCCGTTTTCCATATTTGATCCATGTGTTTTTGTGAACTACTTACGGTACCAGCACAAATATCACTGTGACCACCTAGATATTTTGTCGCACTGTGTACGATGATGTCGATACCAAAATCTGCAGGATTCTGGTTAATAGGTGAAGCAAATGTATTATCGATAACGCTTATTAGAGAGTTCGCTTTCGCGAAAGCGGAAACCACCGTCATATCTACTACTTCTAATAGTGGATTGCTAGGAGTTTCTATGTAAATCATCTTAGTATTTTCTTTGAGATGAGCTTTAAGTGATTCACTATTAATTTGTTCTACAAAGGAATATTCAATACCTAAATTTGAAAATTCAGCATCTACAAAATGAGAGGTGCCACCATAGATGGCACGTTGTAAAATAATATGGTCGCCCGTTTTTAAGAACGCCATAAACACAGCACTGATGGCTGCCATACCACTACCGAAAATAAGTCCAGCCTCACAGTTTTCTAGAGCAGCTATCTTTTGACCTAAGGCAACTTGATTAGGTGTATTGAAGTATCGTGGATATAGATTAGTGCCTTCGCCACGGTAATCGTAAGCCGTTGATGTATAAATAGGTGATGTAGCGCCACCATATTTTTCATCTTCTAAATTTCCTGCGTGAACACAAATAGTATTAACGGGTCTTTTTTTTGAGCTCATATCTGTTTTTTTAAGCAGTCCAAGTTACCGAATAATTGTGTTAAGTTTTTCTCAAGTTTTACCACCTTTGTATATAGTTTTTAAAGAGCTTATTAAAAATACTATCTTCACGTTATGTCTATATTATTTACTTACATTAAAGAACTGGTTCAAGTGCGAGAGCATACAAATGAGCCATTAAGAGGTGCTGCCATGGATGAGCTGCCTTCTATTAAAAATGCTTATTTATATGTTGAAGATGGTCGTATAGTCGACTATGGCTCTATGGATAATTTACATCCACATCCAGCAGAAGAAGTATACAATTGTGAAAATCAAATTATCGCGCCTGGTTATGTGGATTCTCATACACATCTAGTATTTGCAGCGACTCGTGAGAAAGAGTTTGAAGATCGTATTCATGGATTATCTTATGAAGAAATTGCTGCACGTGGTGGTGGAATTTTAAATAGCGCTGCAAAACTCGCAGACATGAGTGAAGAAATTCTTTACGAACAAGCTCAAAATCGTCTGGACCAATTGATTTCGATGGGTACGACAGCTGTTGAAATTAAAAGTGGTTATGGCTTAAATGTAGAAAGCGAACTTAAAATTTTGCGTGTCATCAAGAGACTGAAAAGTGAAAATTATATACCGATTAAAGCAACATTTCTGGGTGCGCATGCTATTCCGGTTGCATATAAAGAAGATAGAAAAGGCTACCTAGATTTAATTGTAAATGAAATGTTGCCTGTGATAGGTAAAGAAAATCTAGCCGATTACATCGACGTCTTTTGTGAGAAAAATTATTTTACAGTAGATGAAATGTTGCGCGTCATTGAAGCAGGAAGTGCATATGGATTAAAGGCTAAAGTGCATGTGAATCAATTTAATGCGATAGGAGCGATAGAGGCTGCTGTTCAGGCTGGAGCAGTAAGTGTCGACCATCTAGAAGTAATGACGACTGCAGATTATGAATCCCTTGCTGATTCAAATACAATCGCGACAGCATTACCTAGCTGTTCTTTTTTCTTAGGACTAGATTATGCACCGGTTAATGAGATGATTGAAAAAAATATAGCCGTAGCACTAGCAACAGATTATAACCCAGGTAGTACACCATCTGGGAACATGAATTTTGTGTTTTCTCTCGCTTGTATAAAAATGAAAATGACGCCTCAACGTGCATTTAATGCAATGACTGTTAATGCAGCACATGCCATGGGATTACAAAATGAGCTAGGTAGTATATCAAGAGGTAAAAAAGCTCATTTATTATTTTTTAAAGATATAGATTCGATTGCAGCAGTTCCATATCATTTTGGTCACTCAATTATAGATAAGGTATTAGTAAATGGACATCACATACAGGATTAAAGATGAATTTAAATCAGGTCACTGTTCCGTCGTTAGATTTAGAAAGATCTATTCCTTTTTATGAAAAGTTAGGATTAAAACTTATTGTTAAGTCTTTACCACATTATGCAAGATTTGAATGTCCAGATGGTAAGTCAACTTTTTCTATTCATTTAACGGATGAATTGCCTAAAGGTGCAGGTATTTATGTTTATTTTGAATGTGAAGACCTTGATCAGAAAGTTGAAGATCTAATTGAATTAGGAATAGAGTTTTACATGAAACCTAAAGACCAACCGTGGTTATGGCGAGAAGCTAGATTAAAAGATATGGATGGGAATTTGATCATTCTTTATCATGCTGGCGAGAATAGACTTAATCCACCATGGAGAATTAATTAAAGTAATAGTTATGATGAATTATTTTCACTTTGCGACGAGAGAAGAACTTCTTTCTTATAACAGTAAAAGAGCTTCTATTATTGATTTTACTGGTGTTGAGTCAGAAGATGATTCAACTACATTTGCACAAGCTGTAGATAGTTGTACCAGTCTAGCTGAATTAAAACAATCTCCATCAGATTATGTCATTATAGGAATCCCAGAAGATATAGGTGTGCGAGCTAACTTAGGTAGGGCAGGAGCCGCACAGGCTTGGGATGCCTTTTTATCTTCTTTCCTCAATTTGCAACATCATTCAAATAATGACGCTGGTCGTTTTTGTGTTTTAGGCCATGTGATCTTAAATGATTTAATGGATGAGTGTCAATCACTCAATGCAAATAATCACACAGAAAGAATTCAACTAAGTGAGGCAGTTCAAATGATAGATCAACGCGTCTCAACTATTGTCAAAGAGATAAAAGACTTAGGGAAATTACCTATCGTAATAGGTGGTGGACACAATAACTGTTATCCTATTTTAAAAGCTTTTAATGGTATAGATGTCATTAACATCGACGCACATACCGATTTAAGAGTTGCTAATGGAAGACACAGCGGTAATGGCTTTTCTCATGCATTAGAATACGGTTATTTGCGTAATTATTTTATGATCGGTTTACAAGAGAATTACTTGAGTAAACCAATGCGAGATATTTTACATGATGATCTAAGACTATCCTATACAGCATACCAGTATGATTATATGAATATAGCCGAAGATATTCAACTTGCCTTGGATCATATAGATTCTACTAATTATGGTCTTGAAATAGATATGGATGTGGTTGCTAATTTTCCGTCTAGTGCACAATCTCCTATTGGGTTTTCAATAGAAAGATTGCGCAAAACGGTTAAAGAAATACTAGAAGTAAGTGATGAGATGCCTCGATATATCCATATTTGCGAGGCAGCTCCTATTTACGGTTACCCTAATCAAGTAGGTAAAGCACTTGCTAACTTTGTCAATGATTTGCCTTAATTATAAACTAATCGATAAACCGAGCATCAGTAAGCGTCTTCATAAAATTAATGATGTCATCCATCTCTTCTTGTGATAAGTTTAATGGTTCAGTAGGTAGTGTTTGATATTCTTGATCAATAATACCGATTCCATAACCACCACCACGGTTATAAAAATCAACAACTTCTTCTAAAGTTTGATACACACCATTATGCATATATGGAGCGGTTAGTTCAATATTACGTATAGTAGGAGTTTTAAAAAAGTGTTTTCTATTCTCTGTTTTGAAAACGTCAAACCTTCCTAAATCTGGATCGATACGACCATTAGAAATTACGGCTATTTCTGGAACACCTAGATGTTCCATTTCGGTATTGATATAATCTGGTGGCACGGTACCATTAAAAACTGGCGCAAAATGACAAGTGGCGCATTTTGCTTTACCATTGAAAAGATTGAATCCATTGATCTCTGATGCTGTAAGATTATCTAGTTCACCATTAATATTTTTATCCCATTTAGAATCCCATTCGTTTAACGACCTTACATAATCTGCAATAGCTCTTCTTACAGATTGTTGATTTATGGGTTGTTGATAAGAAGCTGTAAATTGATTTACATAACTAGAATCTGTTTCAATAGTTTTAGTGAAGTTCTCTAAGTCTGAATGAAATTCATTAGTATTATTAATGACAGAGACAATTTGTCCTTCTAAACTACCAGATCTTTTGTCATAAAAAAATCCTTGCTGATAAGCACTGTAAGTTAAGGTAGGACTATTACGAGTCAGTCCATTAGGCTTTACTTTACCATCTGTAAATGCTAGTTTTTCAATATGACATGTCGCACAACTAATTGCTCCACCGGTAGATAAGTTTGTGTCATGAAATAGTCTTTTACCTAGTTCGATTTGTGAATTATCTATAGAACGATTAGTTGTGTTTGAAAAATAGCTTATTGATAAAGTTTCTTTTGAAAATAAACTACTAGCATTATTTTTCAAAGCTAATTCTAAAGGGAAATGAACATCCCAATCTTTTGTTGTTGCCTTCCATAATTTCAACATAGGATCAATATGATCTGTGATGAATTGATATCTATTGAAGTTATTAAAATCAGTTGATTGTAAAGAAAGATACGCTTTTTGAAAGTGATGTTTCCAAGATTCTTTTAATTCATTTTCCTTGAAATTTGAGGAGTATAAAGATAGTATTTGTTCCGTTTTCGCAAGAGCGATAACCGCATCCTGTAAACTGCTTTCTAATACTGGTGAATCAAATCCAGTAACGCCAGTTGTTGCTGTACGGACAATTTGTTTACGGACTATCCATAAAATATGATATGGTTGATAGTGACTTAAGTCTGTGTTTTTACTTAATAATTCTAATCTAGATGCAATGATATTAGAGGTTTTATGAATGGACTTGATATCTAGTTGATCTGTAAATATTAATTCTTCTAAAGTTTGAAAACTATGTGGCTCATTTATTTTAATATCTGTTAAATCTTCTTCTTCTACTTTAAGAATATTAGGTGCATTTAAAAAGTTATAATTATTAAGGTCTTGAAAAGATAGTAAAGGCTCAATCCTTTTAAACGAATTTCTCGCTTCGCTATAATAGTGTTCTAAAGAGTCATGGTGACTAGTTGATGAAAGTTGTAGTACATATTGTTTACATTCTTTTAAGTCTTGAAGATATAAGTCCTGTAAAGTTTGATTTACATTTAAAGGTTTAGGACTATTATATTTCTGACTTTGCTTACATGAGCTTAATAACAAAATAAGACCTGCTATGAGGCAGGTCTTATTGATGTGTATATTAGATATATTCATATTATCTTTCTAAACCAGATATTACATACATCATACTACCTTCTTTGCGGCTTGATGCAACATCAGTTACCGCAGTAGGATCTGTAAAGGCACTGCCATCTGCTGGTTCCCATCCATGGTTTTGAGTGATGATTAAAAAAGTGTTATCAACTCCTATCGTTTCTGATATGTCTATCATACCTGTAATTTCCCAAATACTGTTTTCTGTACCTATACCAGCTGCAGCTGCAGCTACTTGATCACATTCTAACACAGTCTTTAATTCTCCTGTATTTAAATTATATTGATATAATCTAGCATAGTGTGTTCTTGCAGCATCATCAAAATACCCATTAGGATCTTCTTGGATATAAGCATAGTTTTCAGTTACTAAAATGTTGTCTGGACTATGAAAGCCCCATGCTTTTCCGCCTTGCTTATCACCATCTAATACACAAGTGATTTTTGCAGGACCTGTAGGGTCGTTTTCATTAAGTTCTACTTTATAAATTCTACCATAAAGAGATCCTTTACCTACTAAATCTGCTTTAAGTCGTCCTGTAACTGCAAAATATATTTCTCTTTGATTGTCGTCGCTACCTCTTCTCCAGTCGATGTCTTCTAATCTAGAGAATCCCATAACTCCTTTTTGTTTTGCTTCAGCATCAAGTAAATCGATATTTCTTTGATTCAGTTCTACAAATTCTGCATCATATGTTTGTCCTTCTACCATATCTACTTCAAAGTTGATTCCAGCGGTATTTACTTTTAATCCATATAGTTTACCACTATATAAATCACCACGATCACCTACGTACATACCAAGTTGGCCTGATGGAGTGCTGTTATCTGAATGATCATCACCTATAAAAACTACTGTTTGATCATCATAAGCATCCTTTCCTATAGCGACAGCATTTTCTGTACTCCATTGTCCCATTGCTGTAAGAATCTCTGGAGTAGTACGAGAAGAACTAGGCTTGAAAGGTTCAGTCACAAAAACACCTTTAGATGCGCCGCCCCATTCACCACCAGATAAATATAATGGGCCAAAACCATGCTCTTCTTGTGTAATTAAAGAACCTGAACATTGTGCTGTAGCTGCAGTGGCGTCTGAATTAAGAATATATTCTCCTGCAATAGGCTTAAATGTTTTGTCTAACGTGATACGAGCAATAGAATAATCTGCCTCTATGTTATTGATCAACATAAAATTATCATCTTGTTGATTGTACATTAAACCAGCTCCGTCTGCCATTGATCCATAGATAAAATTAGGAGTGTCTGGTAATTGATCTGCACTAGAGAGAATAGGATAGACATCTACATTGCTAAAAGAAGATGTTGTCTTAAGAAAGTTAGGTGTTGTAGAGTGAGATTGTAATACAATATCCTTTCCTTGAGCACCATTTGTTGCGTTGTCATCATCATTGTTACAACTAGTCAATAGAGTCATTAAGGAAGCTGTAAAAAGTAAGTATTTTGTTTTCATGAAGTAGAGTTTTATAGTTACGTCAAAAGTAATTGGACCGTTCAGCAATATTTAAAAATCTAAATCAATGAATCTTTAAGCGTTTGTAATCTATATAGACCTGCTCGTTACTCAATGGTTAAGAGTTTTAATTAAATGTTTATTGAGTTGTTTAATTGATTCATAACCAATGAGCTAAAAGATGTATTTATATTTTAACTTAAGGTTAAAATTTTACTATCTCTATTTAATCTGTCTTAAATTGATTGTGATAAATCCATCTTAATTGGTTGGTAATGGATATCGCTTTCGCGAAATTTAAACCTTAAAACAATTGTATTTATGAAAAATATTATACTATCGATCAGTCTTATTGCTCTGCTGGTAAGCTGTAAAAACGAAACCACCAAAGAAGTAGAATCAATAGTGCCAAATGAGGTTGTTTCTACTGAGAGTTACCAACCTAAAATAGAAATAATGCCAATTTCTCATGCGACCTTTGCGATGAAATGGGATGATAAAGTATTTTATATTGATCCAGTAGGAGGAATAGAAGCTTTTAAAAACATGCCAGAAGAAGATGTTATATTAATAACAGACATACATAGTGATCATCTCAATTTAGAAACATTAAATGGAATAAGAAGTGAAGGGTCTTTATTAATCGTGCCTGAAGCCGTTAATGAAAAAATAAAAGAAGATCAAAGTGATGCTGAGGTGATACATAATGATCAATCTACAAGTTTCGACGGTTTTAAAGTGACTGCAATACCTATGTATAACCTCACAGAAGAACGTCTTAAGTTTCATGAAAAAGGAAGAGGTAACGGATATGTAATTGAAAAAAATGATTATAAAGTGTACATATCTGGTGATACAGAAGATATTCCTGAGATGAGAGCGCTTCAAGGAATTGATAAAGCCTTTGTTTGTATGAACTTACCATACACTATGACGGTAGAAAGTGCAGCAGACGCTGTTCTTGACTTTGCACCAGTTGAAGTTTATCCTTATCACTATAGAGGAACTGAAGGTAAAGCTGATGTGATTAAGTTTAAAAAATTAGTGAATACAGGAAATAGCGATATACAAGTGAATCAATTGGAGTGGTATCTAAACTAGTTTTGTTTAATTTATTAATAAATTAGTTAAACATTAACAAGCGTTTTACAGGTAACTATTTAATTTTAAACAAATTAAATAGCATGAAAAACAAAGCAATACATTGGGTGATTTTTACCACTGCATTTTTAGTCCTAGTAACGATTTTATCATCTTTTAATGTAACTTTTAAATGGATATTTTCATTAGTAGTATTAGGTCAGGCTTCTTTAATCGTATCTGTTTATTTGGTACTAAGAGATGATTATTCTACAACTCTAACTTTTAAAGATGGTTATCAAGATCATCACTTAGAGAAGGATATAGAATAAAAATTTACATCAATTGATATAAGCGACCCAATCGGGTCGCTTTTTTTATGAGCTAATTCGATGAAGTTAGTACCGTGATACTTTAGTTAACAGTTTGAAACTTTATTGAAATCTTAGACTCATAAGTTTGTCATTATATATCGGGATAAATGTCCCATACCTATCGGGAATAATATAACACCAATTAGGCACTATCATAAAATTACAAGCCTAAACCGCGATTTACATTTGATATATAAATATTTAATAATAAATCTGTTATGAGAAAAATACTCACCATACTATTCTTTATTAGTTTAACAATATCTGCCACAAGTAAAGGGAATGATAATTTTTATAATGAGGCCAACATGTTTTTGCACACTCATGTGAAAAATGGTTTAGTTGATTATGAATCAATATCAAAAGAGCCATCTCAACTAAATAAATTGATAGGCATGATTGAAGACGCACAAGTTGATCAATCAAATTCTTTAGATTATCAAGCCTTTTATATTAATGCTTACAATCTATATGTAATAAAAGGTATTGTAGATGATAAACTGTCGTCACCACTTGACAAGAATGGTTTTTTTGATTTTATAAAGCGCAAGGTAGCAGGAGAGTCATTGACATTGAATGATATAGAAAATAAAAAGCTTAGAGCCACATTCCATGATGCACGTTTTCATTTTGTATTAGTTTGTGGTGCCCTAGGTTGTCCACCTTTAATCAATCAGGTATATCGTCCGGCGACATTAGAAAAGCAATTAGAACAGCAAACTATTAAAGCTTTAAATGACGATCAATTTATACAAATTAAGAAAAATAGGGTAGCAGTATCACAAATCTTTGAATGGTATCAAGAAGACTTTACAGCTTCAGGAAAAAGCATACTAGAATTTATATCGAAATACAGGAAGCAAGCTCTTCCAGAAAACGCCAAACTTTCTTTTTATACCTATAACTGGAAAGTAAATAAACAATAATTAATCAAACATAAAAGTATCTATTCCCATGAAATCAATCCATCCCATTTTTGTTCTAGTAGCCTTAATATTAGGATTAGCAACTTCGGCGCAAGAGAATATGAATGATGAGCCTAAAGGCTCGGTTATTCAAACATTAACACCTTCAAAATTAATAGGTAAAGGACAGTATGATATTAAGTGGTTTAATAATTTATATACTCAAATTAGAAGTACATTTTCTAATGGAAGAGAAAATAGACAAACCTTTTTTACATCAACCTTAGAAGCTTATACAGGTATTGGTGAAAATAAAAGATGGAATATAGGATTGATTCTGGAAGCACGCAGTAACGTGGTTGCAGATAGGTCTGCTCTGGACGTTTTCTCATTTGATGGTGAATATGGTACTGCTCGATCAGGTCTTACCTCTATTGCACCATCCGTAAAATTTGTGCCTTTTTCAAGACTTAATAATTTCTCGATTCAAAGCTCCCTTTTCATTCCGCTTGTAGATAATGAGTCAGAAGATTTTGCTCCTGTCAATAATAATAATGGAGTCTTTTTAGATCAAAATGGTTTTACTTGGCAAAATAGACTTTTTTATGATTACACTTTTGACGGTAATAAATGGCAAATCTTCGGAGAACTTAACTCTGAATTCAACTTTGGTGATGAAGATAAGAGCTTTGCCAATAACAGTTTAAATCTTACTCCTGGCGTGTTTCTAAGTTATTTCCCATCTTCTAAATTTACAGTACTTGCACTGGCACAACATTCACAGCGTATTGATTTAGGGAATAACTTTACTCAAGATTTTACCGCCATAGGGACTGGAGTTAAGTATCAACTGACAGATGAACTTAATATCGAATCCTTATACACTAATTTTATAAGAGGTAATGATACAGGACTAGGCCAAACCTTTAATATAGGTCTGCGATTTGTAAAGTAAATATGAGGACACAACTGACCACTTTGTTTTTATTACTGATCATAGCACCCTATGCTTTATCACAAGTGATAAGCGAGATCGTTATTCAAGATAATAAAAGGACTAAAACAGGCTATATTACATCACTAATTGATCTTAAAATAGGGCAATCATTAGATAGCCTTACACTTAAGAGTGATGTCTTGCGCCTTAAACGAGAAGCAGGAATTGCCCATGCATATTATCAAGTTCATCAAACTAATCAAGGATATAAGATAGTCTATGGCGTAGAAGAAAATTTCACCATCATACCATCTTTTAATTTTTATACCACAAATGATGATGAAGTGGCTTATCGTATCGGTCTGGCAGAATTTAATGCCTTAGGACGTGGTATTTCTATAGGTGGCCATTACCTAAGAGACATTTATGATTCTTATGGCGCAGGAATACGAGCACCTTATTTATTCAATAAACATATAGGTCTAGCTGTTAATTATCAAAACTTGACTACTGAAGAGCCCGTATTTTTTAATGAAGGCACTGCTTTATATAGGTATAATAATAATTCTATTGAGCTTTCTGGTCTTTACCAATTCAACCTTAAAAATAGAGTAGAATTAGGCTTTAGTCTATTCACAGAAAAATATGATTATAAATCTGGTGCTATCAGTAATCAAGCACCATTAAACCTCGATGTTGATAAGCATTTATTAAAGTTTATTTACGAATTTAATGGTGTAGATTTTTATTATCAATACAGTGAAGGTTTTAGAAATATGTTCAACGCACAATATGTAGAAAGTACGAATAGAACCCTACCTAGTTTTTTAATCGTTAGAAATGATTTAACTTATTTTAAAAGAATAAAGAAACGAGGAAATTGGGCTACTAGATTAACATTAGGTCTGGCTACAAATGATGAGTCACCATTTGCACCATTTGCGGTGGATAATAATTTAAATGTGCGTGGTGTTGGAAATTTAATCGATCGTGGAACAGGATCTGTTGTCATAAATACAGAATACAGACATAGCATTATCGATAAGGATTGGTTTGTATTACAAGGAAATGCCTTTATAGACGCTGGAACATGGCGCAATCCAGGAGGTTCTTTTAGAGATTTTACTAATTCCAATAATGTGCGTGTTTATCCAGGATTAGGTGTGCGATTCATGCATAAACGTATCTTTAATGCGATTCTCCGTATTGATTATGGAATAGGTATCACGCCTGGTTCAACTCAAGGATTTGTTTTTGGAATAGGTCAGTATTTTTAATGACGCTTTCGCGAAAGCGATATAAAACAATCATCCAAAGAATACACCATGTAAGTATCTGCCAGGTACTAAAGTAAAACCGCCTGCGATCATTATGGCACCTACATAAAGCATGATCATCTTAATTTTATGCTTGCGCACTTTGCCCTTTTTTATCGCAATTAGTGCAGTAGGGATAGAGTAAAGTGTCAAAAAACTAAACAAATGAATCCATCCAAAATGATTTAAAAATTGTGGTCCTACCAATGCTGGTAAAAACAGAGAAACGATCGCAGTAATCATCATTAAGGTCATATAAATTTTACCTAAAACTTTATGTAGTGTATTTCCTTTCCTAAAAAAGAGTAAGTATGCTCCTAAAAATATACAGGGAACGACAGTACTTAAGTGTAAATACATTAGAAAATTATAAGAACTGGTAAAAAGTAACATAGGTTTTGTTTTTATTAAAGATAGATAGGTAAGATCTAATGATGCATTAATAATTACTGAACTGTCAGTTTTAAGTTCTCAATTGTTTCAAAATACAGGTATAAAAAAAGTCCTGATTGATATTCAACCAGGACTTAATAATAATATATAAATGAAGTTATCCGATAATAGAATTTAATGTATTGCTAGGGCGCATTGCTTTTTCTTCTTTAGCAGGATCTGCTTTATAATATCCACCTATATCCATAGGTTTTCCTTGTACAGCTATTAACTCCTCATTAATTTTAGATTCGTTTTCTGTAAGTTGCTTTGCTAGATCAGCAAATTCTGTTGCTAACTCAGCATCTTTAGACTGTCCTGCAAGTTCTTGAGCCCAGTATAAAGCTAGATAATAGTGAGAACCACGATTGTCTAATTCATTTACTTTACGAGATGGAGACTTACGGTTTAATAAGAATTTCTCCGTTGCAGCATCTAATGCGTCTGCTATCACCTGAGCTTTATTGTTATCATACTTTACAGCAAAGTGCTCTAGTGATACGGCAAGGGCAAGAAACTCTCCTAAAGAGTCCCATCTTAGGTGGTTTTCTTGTTCAAATTGTTGAACGTGCTTTGGAGCACTTCCACCAGCGCCAGTTTCAAATAATCCACCACCATTCATTAATGGAACTATGGATAACATTTTTGCACTTGTACCTACTTCTAGAATAGGGAAGAGGTCAGTATTGTAATCACGTAAAACATTCCCTGTTACAGATATAGTGTCTTCACCATCTTTCATACGACGCAATGTACGCTCTGTTGCTTCAATAGGTGACGCGATAGAGATGTCTAATCCTGTAGTGTCATGATCTTTTAAATACAGATTTACTTTTTCTATAATCTGTGCATCATGGGCACGATTTTTATCTAACCAGAAAATGGCAGGAGTTTGACTTGCACGTGCGCGAGTAACAGCTAGTTTTACCCAATCTTGTATCGGTGCATCTTTAGTCTGACAAGCTCTCCAGATATCTCCAGCTTCTACTTCATGCTCTAGATAAACTGTTCCATCTGCATCAACAACTTGTACCTTTCCGCCGTAAGCAACTTCAAAAGTTTTATCATGAGATCCATATTCTTCAGCTTTTTGAGCCATGAGCCCTACATTAGGCACAGTTCCCATAGTTTTAGGATCGAATGCGCCATTTTCTTTACAAAAGTCTATAGTAGCGGCATAAATTCCAGCATATGAACTATCTGGTATAACAGCTTTAGTGTCTTGTGATTCACCATCCTTGTTCCACATCTGACCAGAGTTTCTAATCATAGCTGGCATTGATGCATCGATAATAACATCACTAGGTACGTGTAGGTTAGTAATACCATGATCACTATTAACCATAGCAAGTGATGGTCTATACTCTAGTACATTGCGTATTTCATCCTGGATTTCTTCCTTTTCAGACTCAGGTAATTCATGAAGCTTACTCAGTAAATCTCCAAAACCATTATTTACATCCACACCTATTTTGTTGAAAACAGTAGAATATTTCTCAAATAATGGTTTAAAGAACACCTCAACTGCATGGCCAAAAATGATTGGGTCAGAAACCTTCATCATCGTTGCTTTCATGTGTAAAGAAAATAATACATCTTTCTCAAGAGCATCATCAATTTGTTCTTCTAAGAAATCTAGTAATGCAGCCTTACTCATATAAGTAGCATCTAGAATCTCACCTTTCAATAAAGAAAGATCCTTTTTAAGAATATGAGTTCTGTCTGCTTTATCAATAAGTTGAATAGTCACAGTGGTGTCCTTACTAGCTGTAAAGCTTTTCTCGTTATGAGCAAAATCGCCTTGTTCCATTGTAGAAACATGTGATTTTGAATCTTTACTCCATGCACCCATACTATGTGGGTTATTGCGAGCATACATCTTTACAGGCTTAGGAGCTCTACGATCCGAGTTTCCTTCTCTTAATACTGGATTAACAGCACTACCTTTTATTTTATCATAGCGTTGCTTAAAGTCCTTCTCTTCATCTGTCTGTGGATCTTCTGGATAATCAGGTAGATTGTATCCTTTAGCTTGTAATTCTTCAATAGCGTCGTTAAGCTGTGGTACAGATGCGCTAATGTTAGGAAGTTTAATAACATTAGCTTCTGGTTGTTTAACTAATTCGCCCAGTTCTGCTAGTGCATTTTCCTCCTGTTGACTTGCGTCTAGTCGGTCAGCAAACACAGCAAGTATACGTGCTGCAAGAGAAATGTCCTTGGTTTCTATGTTAATTCCTGCTGGAGCAATGAATTTTTTTACAATAGGTAAAAAAGATGCTGTAGCTAGCGCTGGTGCTTCATCAGTTTTAGTGTAAATTATAGTAGGTGTCTTGGACATTTAGTGTAATTTTTTAATTAGTAATAATTCTCAAATATCGATTTTGAGACGTCTCGCAAATATAATAGTTAGTCGGCTTATTTAAAACCTTATTATCATAAGCTTAGTTGTTAAAACTATCTTTTTCATTACTTCATATCTAAAGATTCTAAAGGAATCTAAAAAAGGAGTAAAAACTAAAAGTATTTGTAAAAAAAAAAGCTATCCATAGGACAGCTTTTCAATATAATAAAGTGCAGTAGATTATTTTCTACGTGCTTCTTTGATACGTGCTTTCTTACCAGTAAGCTCACGGAAGTAATAAATACGCTTTCTACGTACAGCTCCTGCTTTGTTCAATTCGATTTTTTGAATTGCTGGAAGGTTTATTGGGAAGATACGCTCAACACCAATGTTACCACTCATTTTTCTAATTGTAAAAGTTTTTGTAGCACCTGTTCCTCTTACTTGGATTACAACACCACGGAAAAACTGTGTACGGCTTTTATCACCTTCTTTAATTTCATAATACACAGTGATTGTATCACCGGCACCAAATTTAGGGAAGTCTTTTTTTTCAATGAATTCGTCTTGTACGAACTTAACTAAATGTTCCATGTTGAATGGGAATTAATATGTTTATGTAAAGAGTAACATTCACGAAGATCGTCAGAGGTTAATTTTTACGAGCTGCAAAAGTACAAACTTCTTTTACTGTTACAAATGTTTTTGTGGAAAAAAATGAGTCGTAACGATTTACTGTATAATTAGTTTTTTAACTGTACTATGTGAGTCGCTCTGTATACGTAAGAAATAAATTCCTGCAGCTAGTTTAGATACATCAAAGTCTAGCACTTGTTTATCTAAGCCACTTTTTGCATTATAAACCTGTTCTCCTAAAGAATTAATAATAGTGATGCCTACACTTTTTGTCGTAGTGCGATTCACTCTTAATTTAAGAACTCCGTTTTTTACAGGATTTGTTAATAAGGTAAACTCGTCTTCAATAGTGTCTATAAAATGATTAGAAACAACAATATTATCTACAGTGGCCGATGCTGTAAAAACAGGGCTCATAAATACTATTAGAAATATAAAAAGTAAAAGTTGTTTCATGTTTGTCTACATATTAAAGTAAAGCTACAACATTTTATGAAATAATAAACGTTAAATATCGCTTAAAAGATCTGGGCGTCTATCCTTTGTACGTTGTATAGCTTGGTCTTCTCTCCATTGATCTATTGCTGGTAAATTACCACTCAACAAAATGTCTGGAACTTTGTGACCTTTATATTCTGCTGGTCTTGTGTAAACTGGCGGAGCAAGAAGGCCATCTTGAAAACTATCTGTTAATGCACTAGTCTCATCACTAATCACGCCAGGAATTAATCTTATGATCGAATCACATAAAACCGCTGCTCCTAATTCGCCACCACTTAGGACATAATCACCTATAGAAATTTCTTTTGTGATAAACATATCACGTACTCTTTGGTCTATACCTTTATAATGTCCACAGATAATCATTAAGTTTTCTTTAAGTGAAATGTGATTTGCTATTCCTTGATTAAGAGTTTCTCCATCTGGCGTCATGTATATGATTTCGTCATACTGTCGTTCTTTCTTTAGGTCTGTGATGATTTTATCTAATGGTTCAATCATCATCACCATGCCAGCACCACCACCATATTGGTAATCATCTACTTGATTATATTTATTTAAGCCATATTTTCTTAAGTCATGCATGTGTACTTCTACAAGCCCTTTCTCAATGGCTCTTTTAAGAATAGAAGCTTCAAATGGACTTTTAATTAATTCTGGTAAAACGGTAATGATATCTATGCGCACAGTAGCAAATTTTAAAATGCAAAAATAGGTTTATTAAATGATAGCTCTTTAAATGATTCTATATTACCAGTCGCGCTCTTCAAAACCTTCATTACCCTTATTCTCGATTCTTTTTATAATCAGATAAATAACGATACCTATACAGGCAGCAAGTCCTAATAAATACAGTAACATTATAAACAATGTTGCCATGTTATTTTATTTTAACTGCAGTTCCATAAGCTAGTATTTCACTAGCGCCTTGCATTACCATTGAAGATGTAAGGCGTACGTTGATAATTGCATCTGCACCTAGGTTTCTAGCGTCATCTACCATTCGCTGCATGGCCTGATCTCTACTATGCGCTTGTAGTTTCGTGTATTCATCAATTTCGCCACCAACTAGATTTTTCAATCCTGCAAAAATATCACTTCCTACATTTCTGGCTCTAACAGTGCTGCCTCTAGCGACTCCTAAAATGGCTTCTATTTCTTTTCCAGGTATAAAATCAGTTGTTGAAACTATCATAATTTGTTTTTATTTATTTTCACGGGCTTATTATCAGCCTTATGAAATTTAAAGTTACTATTCTTTGTTGTGTTTTCGCTTTCGCGAAAGCGGAATTTTCTAAATCCCAAAATAATGACTTGGGAAATGTGCTTACCGATTTGCTTCTAATCTCTGATCGATATGTGCAGCCAGCGGCAGAAGCTTCTGTGATGCAATCTAGTGCTGGTTGGTATCATAGCGCAAATTCTTTAGATAAATATAAGATTACCGTTGCATTACATGCTAATGCATTAGTTTTTCCATCGAGTAAACAGAATTTTGATATCAATAATGATGAATTATTGAATTTAACCATACGAGGTGACGAGTCCACAACTATACCTACTACATTAGGTGGTGAGCAACGTACCTTTTTTGATTTTACAATTGATGGTGACCTATATGAATTTCAGGCTTTTGAAGGTATCGATACGGGATTTCTAGCATACCCATTCTTACAAGTAGGAGTAGGGTTGTGGCAAGAAACAGAACTTCTGTTAAGATATTCACCTAATATAAAAATTGATAAATCTGATTATGCAATTTATGGAATTGGTGTAAAACATAATTTATCACAATATTTATTCAAGGATGAACGTCCTGTTGAGTTGGCATTTTTAACCAGTTATTCTTTATTTGATTTAAATTTATCGTTCAATCCATATGAATTACGATCAGATGATAATTCATCACCACTAGCAGTAATTGATGGGTCTTTAGTTGATGCTCATGCTGTGTTGTTTCAATTAATAGGTAGTAAAGATTATAACGATTGGACATTTAGTTCTGGTGTCGCTTATAATCGCAGCTGGATAGATTATGAATTAAGTGGAGATGATGGTATTTTTCTACAAACCTTAAACGATGTTCTCAGTATTCTAAGTGAAACGCAGCATAGCTATAAAGTGGACTTAGGAGCTACATATCATTTTAATAATTGGGATTTGAGCTCTCAATTGAGTGCTGGAGATTTTATAAACTTAAATATCGGAGGTATCTATCATCTAAACTGATTAAAATAAAATCGCAACTTTTAATATTTTAAGAATATTATAGTAAAAAAGTATTTATAGGTTAATATTGATGGCTTTTTTGTTAATAAAGTACTTTATTTTATATTAATCTTAGTTTTCTTGACTTTATATAATATGGTCTGGCTTTTATCTTTGTTTTATAAACAATGTATAACTAATATAAAGATTTAGACTAATGAAGAAGAGAATTTTAAGCACACTAGCTATAGCAGGATTATTATCAATTAATGCAGTAAATGCCCAGTCTTATGAGCCTTTACCAGGAATTAATCAAGGAGCTAAAACCAATGTTAACGGAATTGCAGATGATCTAGATAACGAAGGTGTTGTAGGCGTTAGTAACTGGACCAGTTTCAATACGCTATCTAATCATATGTATTTATTAGAAGGTGCAAATCTAGAACAGACTAAAATGTTGGTTTCTAAAATGGGTCGAAATATCATGTTACTTGACGACACTATGCCATCATGGGTAAATACTGAGGAGATCAGAGAAGATGTCGCAGATGTTCAAAAGGAATACAAAGAATTAATTGCACGAGATACCGATCAAAAAGAATTTAAGGAAGATCTTGAAGAATTAACAGAGCAATATGAAGATTTGCGTGAAGAGCTTAAAGAAGTGACAATGGAGTATATTGAAACTTTAGAAGAAGCTCACAAGGCGCGTAAGGATGAAATTGAAAAAGGTAATTACCATAAAGCTCAGGAAAAGTATAATAAGGAAATCGATGAGTTGAACACCATTTCTGAGAACAAGTAATACTATTAATAGTTATTATTTAAAGATAAAAAAAATCCCATCATTGCTGATGGGATTTTTTATTTGCGAGAGGTTGTTAAACCTAAATTATTTTACTTTGTTTACAACAGCTTCAAAAGCTTCTGGGTGATTCATTGCTAAGTCAGCAAGAACTTTACGATTTAACTCGATATCATTCTTCTTAACAGCTCCCATAAACTGTGAGTAGCTCATTCCATGCATACGTGCACCAGCGTTGATACGTGTAATCCATAATGCGCGGAAAGTTCTTTTCTTATTTCTTCTATCACGGTAAGAGTAAGACATTGCCTTCTCTACTGCGTTTTTTGCTACTGTCCATACGTTTTTACGACGTCCGAAGTAACCTTTTGCTTGTTTAAGCACTCTTTTTCTGCGAGCTCTGCTCGCTACTCTATTTTTAGCTCTAGGCATAATTTTAATTTTTTAGTAGGAGGCGATTCATAAAGAATTCTTGGTAAGCCTTTCTACTGGGTTATTTATTAATTAATAAACCATCAAGGTTTACAATGAGGTCTTATTTAAGACGTAACTGTAACTTGATATTGTCTTCATCTGCTTTGTGCACAAGTCCATCGTGCGTTAAAGCTAGTTTACGCTTCTTACTTTTCTTTGTAAGGATGTGACTCTTAAAAGCGTGTTTTCTTTTGATCTTACCAGTACCAGTAAGCTTGAAACGCTTCTTAGCACTAGATTTTGTTTTCATTTTAGGCATAATTTCCTTTTTTAATTCTCGCATTCTCAGCCCGAAAGCTGTTTAAATAAAACAGCCCTCATTTTGAGGACTGCAAAAATAGTATTTTTATTGATATTTACCTACTTTTTCTTAGGTGCAAGAAACATATTCATACGTTTTCCTTCTAGTTTAGGCATTTGCTCAACTTTTCCTAGTTCTTCTAGGTCACGAGCAAGTCTTAATAATAGAATTTCACCTTGATCTTTATAGATAATAGAACGACCTTTAAAGAATACATATGCTTTTAATTTAGCTCCTTCCTTAAGGAACTTCTCAGCGTGTTTTCTTTTAAACTCGTAATCGTGATCATCTGTATTAGGTCCAAAACGGATTTCTTTGATGACAACTTTTGAGGCATTTGCCTTCATCACCTTTTCACGTTTCTTTTGCTCATAGACAAACTTTTTGTAGTCCATGATTTTTGCTACCGGCGGATCTGCTTTAGGCGAAATTTCAACAAGGTCTAACTCCATCTCACGTGCTTTTGCAAGCGCATCTCTGGTGTCTAAAACTTGAGGTTCAACTCCTTCACCTACTAGGCGTACTTTTCTAGCACGAATTTTTTCATTAATTGCGTGCTTGTCTTCTTTGATAATTCGAGCCGGTCCGCGGCTTCTGCGTCTTCTTATTGCTATGGCTATATAATTTTAATTAAACTTCAAATGTTTTTATTGTAGAGGCGATTTCATCTTTTATGAGTTGGCTGAATGTTTCAACACTCATGCTTCCTAAATCGTCTCCACCATGTTTACGTACAGAAATTGTGCCGTCTTTTTCTTCTTGTTCTCCTACAATCAACATGTAAGGCAACTTATTCATTTCTGCTTCACGGATTTTCTTACCCATGGTTTCGGCACGATTATCAATCGTTGTGCGAATTTCGTTATTTTCTAGCGAATTTGCCACTTGTTTAGCATAATTTTCATATTTCTCACTGAGAGACAGAATAGTACACTGCTCTGGCATCAACCATAATGGGAAGTTTCCACCTGTATGTTCTAATAAAATGGCTATAAAACGTTCCATACTACCAAATGGTGCTCTATGGATCATTACTGGTCTATGTGATTCATTATCAGCTCCTTTGTACCATAGGTCAAAACGTTCTGGTAAATTATAATCAACTTGTATAGTTCCTAATTGCCAGCTGCGACCTAGGGCATCTTTAACCATAAAGTCTAATTTAGGACCATAAAAGGCTGCTTCACCTTCTTCAATTACATAATCAAGACCTTTATCTTTTGCCGCACTAATAATCGCGTTTTCTGCAATTTCCCAGTTTTTAGTGTCACCTATGTACTTTTCTGGTTTCTTAGGATCACGGATACTTACTTGTGCTGTAAAGTTTTCAAACCCTAAAGAGCCAAATACATAGAGTACTAAATCTATAACTGCTTTAAATTCTTTATCCAGTTGTTCTGGCATACAAAAAATGTGCGCATCATCTTGAGTAAATCCTCTAACACGTGTTAGTCCATGCAATTCTCCACTTTGTTCATATCGATAAACGGTACCAAACTCTGCAAACCGCTTTGGTAAGTCTCTGTATGACCATTGAGAACTTTTATAAATTTCACAGTGATGTGGACAGTTCATAGGTTTTAATAAAAACTCCTCATCATCACTTGGCGTCTTTATAGGTTGAAAAGAATCTGCTCCATACTTCTCATAATGACCAGATGTAACATAAAGTTCTTTAGAACCTATGTGTGGACTAACCACCATTTCATATCCAGCTTTCTTTTGTGCCTTCTTTAAAAAGTCTTCTAATCGCTCACGTAATGCAGCTCCTTTAGGTAACCATAATGGTAGACCTTGCCCTACACGTTGAGAAAAAGTAAATAATTGTAATTCTTTACCTAATTTTCTATGGTCACGCTTTTTTGCCTCTTCTAGCAATTCTAGGTATTCTTTAAGATCCTTTTGTTTAGGAAAAGAAGTACCGTACATACGAGTAAGTTGTGGATTGTTTTCATCACCACGCCAGTATGCACCAGCGATACTCATAATTTTTACTGCTTTAATTATTCCTGTGTTAGGTATATGACCACCACGACATAAATCTGTAAAAGTATCATGATCACAGAAAGTGATCTCACCATCTGTTAAGTTTTCAATTAATTCTACTTTATATGGATTGTTCTGGTCTTTATAAAACTGTAGAGCATCAGCCTTTGAAACACTGCGCATGGTAAACTCATGTTTGCCACGTGCTATTTCAAGCATTCGCGCTTCTATCTTTGGGATATCACTTTCTGATATAGAATGTTCCTTAAAATCTATATCATAATAAAACCCATTATCAATAGCAGGACCAATTGTTAAACTAACACCAGGAAACAACTCTTCAATAGCCTGAGCCATGATGTGAGATGTTGAGTGCCAGAAAGCTTCTTTACCTTCAGGATTACTAAAAGTAAAGAGAACTAAACTACCATCTTCTGTAAGTGGTGTTTTAGTCTCTACCTTAATCCCGTTAAAGCTAGCGCTTATGACATTGCGAGCAAGTCCTTGTGATATGCTCATCGCGACATCCATAGGTGTGGTGCCGTTTTCCATTTCTTTTATACTGCCATCTGGCAATGTAATTTTAATCATAACTACAAAATATGAACTTGCAAAGTTAATCGCTTTATAGGAATGACAATATTATTTTAATGTCATTTAGCGCCTATTTGTGTAGATTCTTCTAATTTAAAAACAGTATTGGTAATCCTTTTAATTAATTGTTTACTTTAGGAGTCATAAATTAAACGACAATGACTTCATTTGTAGGGAAATGGAAGTTGTTAGTAATCGTGTTATTTGTTGGGTTTTACGCTTTCGCGAAAGCGGAAACACCGGCACACATAGTACGTACTATCCACTCCAGTACAGAAATTGCTACCTTCAGCATAGATAAAAGTTCGACAAGAACAGAAATTTTTGATCTTTTTAAAGAGCTTTTTTTAAACCATGGTGTTAAAGCAAAGTTGAACGGATATAAACGTCATGGTGGAATAATAGTGTTATTAGAACTAACATTGACAGATCAAAATGGAACCGCATTCCCATTACATCTACAAAATAAAGATGGTATCGATCAAATATGTTTAACTCTTAATCCTGCTTTAAATAGTATAATTGAGTTTGCGCCTTGTGAACAAGCTGTTAAAGCAGTAACTCCAGTAAAAGCCTCTCAATATAATCAAGTTTATGATAGCGCATTGGTAGACTCTACTGACGTAGAAGAGCAAAAGGTTCAAAAACAAGAAAAGGAAAAGGTGAGTTCCAGACAGACTGCTCAAGAGGTAATTGCAGCACGTAAAGCAAAAGCTGAAAAAGAAATAGAAGCTGCTAGACTAAGAGTTAAACAACAACAAGAGCAGCGTAGAATTGATGTACTTGCCAGGAAACAGAAATTAGAAGCCCAACAACAAGAGAATAAATTAAAGAACGAACAGTTAATTGCAGAAAGAGCTTTAAAAAGAGAACAACAACTGAAAGAGGTAAGTGATCGACAGCTGGCTAGAAGACAAAAAGAAGAAGCTGCTCGTATTGCAAAATTAGAAGAAGAAAAAAAGCAAATAGCGTTAGAAACAGCTAGACTAGATTCTCTAGCTCAAGAAGAACGCCATCAATTAGCCTTGCTTGAAAAGGAACGACTTGCTGCACAAATGCGACAAGAACAACGACGTCTTCAAGAAGAGTTAGATAGGCAAGAAGCACAACGTTTAAAAGAGGAAGAAAAAGAACGTGCGCGAGAGGTGATAAGAGTTCGTAAAAGATTAGAAGCTGAACGATTAGAACAAGTAAAAGCAGAAAACGCTCGTGTAAAAAAAGAAAAAGAAGCTCTAGAATTAAGAAAATTAGAAAGGGAATTAGAGCTTGAAAAATTAGCAATGGAGCGTCAGGCTCTACAAGATGAACTTAATGCCCAATTAGAAAGGGAACGATTAATTGAAGAGGAAAAGAGAAGAGCAGCAAGATTAAAAGAAGAACAACAATTGATTGATGAGCGAGAACGTTATCTGGAAGAACTCGATCAATCTGACTCTCGCAAACAGTTAATGCTTAATGCAAACGAGCTAGATTATGTCGCTCTTGAAGATCGAATCATAGAACAAGGTTATCTTATATTTAATGCAGAACAGTGTAGTTTTAAAGTTTACATGGGCCGCACATTTATTTATGATGCTTTTGGAAATAAAATACTAACGATTGAAGATGAGCTTATTGATGCTCCACAAAGTGGGAAAGTGATTGTCAATAAAATAGAGGCAACTTATGAGTTTACTGAAAACCTTCTTATCATTAAAAATTTAGAAGGTCAACTTATTGATGAAGAAGGTAAAGTAGTAGGAGCTGGAATCAATAGTGATGAGCTCAACGGACAAGAGTTCAAAGTGACGCACAGTTTTAAAATAGAGACTAATTATTCTACGAGCGAAATCAAAAATGTCCTACAACAAATTGCCCAATATCAATTTGACACTGAATTACTGGAATTAGAATATTCAGATAATGGAAATGTGAATCAAATGGTCTTTAGAATAGATGATGAATCATTTGTTTTCAATATGTTAGACTCTGTTTTGCTTATTTTAATTGAAATTGACGAGCGCAATAATCGAGTAAAGGTCAGTGAAATGTAAAAATAGATGCCGTTTACCTTATATCTTATGTATTTAATAGAATTTACGCTTGCCAGTTTAGTTCTAATAATCATATAATTAAATGAGTATGTATTTTTACAACCCCAATAAATATAAGTGAAAATGCATTCTAGGTTATTAGTAGTCCTACTTTCAGTTGTCTTGTTATTAAGTAATTATATGCAAGCAAGTTCTGTTTCTATTGAAAACATTGACGATTCGAGTCAAACGATTTTTAAATTAGATAGTGATAGTAGCAAAGAGGATCTTTTCTTGTTTTTTGATACTTTAAAAGAGTCTTTTGAAATCGACGCCCAACTTATTTCATATCAATCTCGTAATGGTAAGGTGATGGTGTTGGGAATTGCTTTTCAAGAGAAAACTCAACGTTCTACAAAATTTGTTATTAAAGGTAAATCTGAAATAGACGATTTGTGTATTGTGATTAATAACGTGACTAAGATTGTTAGTTATGCCGGTTCATGTGATGAAGATGGACCTTCTATATTATATCGTGATCCAGTTCAAGAGGCTAAAGAATTAAAGATTTATAACGCTCGAGTAGAAAAACTGAAGCAATATAAACAGCGTATTAAAGATATCTTTGAAAAAGAAGATATCACGGTAGAATATGATGATGTTGCCGATACTCAAAAACAAGCCGCGCATAAAGCACGTAAAAACTCTAGACGTGCTAGACTCAATCAGTCTACAGGTGGTTATACCACAATGTCAGATGCTGTTAATAAAGATTACAATAAACGTAAAGATTCTTTAAAAAAGGTTAAAGAGCAAAAACTAGAGTTAGAAAGGTTGAGGGCACAAGAAGTTGCCTTACAAACTAAACGAAGAAAAGATTCTTTAAAGAAAGCACGAGCATTACAAGAAAGTCAATTGCCACGTGAGAATAAGGTTAAACAACCTATGGTGATTATCGTGTCTGAATCTGCAAATGATACTAAAGATTCCAACAACGAGACAGATGTATCAGATGGTATCATTGAAGATAGGAGTTATATAATAGAAGACGAACAAAACACTGCAGATGTTTTAAACGCCATGAAACAACATGTGGGATGAAGAAGAGGTGGATAAGAATTCCATTTTCTTTTCAGGTGAGTTA
>CH672374.1:695609-828943 GCA_000153385.1 Flavobacteria bacterium BBFL7 | reverse complement strand
TGAGTTATGCAACTACACCGTTTTTTCTGATAAAACTTATATTTACGATACATCTGCTACAAGAATGATGGTATTGAACAAACCATTATCTAGTACACCCGAAAGCGGATATGCTATTCTTAATGGTGAGACATATAATTTTGAGTATGATGGTTTATCCTTAGTTGTAAAAGACTCTGATGGAATGCTTATCAATAAAGAAGGCAGTTTACTTAATCCGACGACATCATTTGATGATGAAGTTGCCATAGTGACTTTTCAATTAACTGAAGAGTTCGTTATTACAAAAAACTCAAAATCTTTAGATGTACAAAACCTTGCTTCTGAGGTTGAGCAAAAAGAATTCAACTTTAGTATCCTTGAAAACATTAGTAATACCAATAATGTGATTACTAGTATCTCTTTTAAAATCGATGATAAGATTTACAGCTTTGAAGGTTTAGAAGGAATACCAGTCTTATTAATTCAATTAGATGAAATCCACCATAGAGCAAGAGTTCAAACGGCTTACTAGTCTCAATAAAATCAACTTCTTAAAAATCCCGTGCTTATAACAAGTACGGGATTTTTTTTGCGGTAAAACTATAATTATAGTTAGATAACTGCGTTTTTAGTTTGATAACTATAAAAATAGTTATATGTTTGAATGTCGATTAGAGAATATCGTATAAACTGAAATTTATGGAAAAGCTCACTCAAAAAGAAGAAGAAGTCATGCAAGCGCTATGGCAGTTAAAAAAAGCATTTGTAAAAGAGATTGTGCCACAATTATCTGGTTCAAATCACTATAACACTGTTTCAACCATTGTGCGTAAACTCGAGGAAAAAGGTTATGTGGCTTATGAGGCTTTTGGAAAAACACATCGTTATTATCCGGTAATTGATAAAGAAGCCTATCGTAACACTTTTGTTAATAGTGCTATGACACGTTATTTTAATGATAGTTATAAGAATATGGTTTCTTTTTTTGCTCGTGAAGAAAAGATAACTGCATCGGACTTAAGAGAGATTTTAGAAATGATAGAATCTAAAGAAAAATAATATGGAAACGGTTTTAGAATATTTTTTAAAGAGTGCAGGCGTGTTGAGCATCTTTGTCTTAGTGTATCATTTATTATTACGCAGACTTACTTTTTTTCAGGCAAATAGGTGGTTCCTATGGTTAGGGATTATCGCCTCAGTCACTTTTCCTCTTATTGAAATTACCCAAACTGTTTATGTAGAGCAACCTATAGAAACTTATCTCTATACTCCACAACAACTAGCTACACCTATGGCATTGATATTAGATCAGTCTAGTGCTCCAGTAGAAACTCCATTTGATTATTGGAAATTATTGAGCTTTTTATATTTAGCAATTGTTGTTTTTTTTATCGGTAAGATGGTTGTTGAGCTCAGTTCATTATATAGATTAATACGTAGTGGGCGAGCGGTTAAGAACGGAAAATTTGTAATGGTTACGCTTTCGCGAAAGCTGACTCCATTTAGCTTTTTTAATTATATATGTTATAGTGATACAGAACAGCCTAGTGCTGCACTAAATGTGATTTTAGACCACGAAAAAGTGCATTCTAGGCAGTGGCATAGTCTAGATGTTTTATTAAGTCATTTATACAGAGCAATATTTTGGATCAATCCACTAGCATGGTGGTTGAAAAAGCAAATAGGTGAGAACCTTGAATTTATCGCAGATGCTGAGGCAAAAACTCAAATTAAATCTGGTATAAGTTATGAGCGTACTTTATTGAGTAGTGCCGCTTTTCACTTACAACCATCACTAGCAAATAATTTTTTCACTCCATTTATTAAAAAACGAATTATGATGTTACAAAAAGAAGCCAGTGCACGCTGGAACGCATATAAGTATGCATTGATATTACCGGTAATTGTTGTTTTTCTTTACAGTTTTAACGTTGTGACAGAGGTTGAGTATATAGATACTGTTAAAGAGAATCCAGTAAAAGCTTATAACAATAATATTGAAACAGATGTGCCTGTTTTAACTACTAGAGTTGGCTATCCTATGGTAAATGCTACACCACATATCATAGAGGAATTAACTTATGATATTACAGCACAAACTACTGATGATGATTTAAGACAGTATGCATCTCAAATCAATAACCACGCAAATTATCAGGTAAAGTTTAGCGATCAAGAACGTGGTGCAAATAATGGGTTGAAAAGATTAAGTATTTCTACAAAGTTTCCTGGGAAACATTGGGATAAGAATATGACCATAGGTACAGAACCATTTGAGTTATTATTAATCAGAGCTGGAAAAGATAAATTATGGATAAATGACAACAGCTCAAAAGAAACCTTATTTGTAAATAATGAAGGCGTTCATGTTGAAATGGAAGACTGGACTTATGGTTCAATGGAAATTGAACAAGATGAAGACTTTAAATGGAGTCAAGTTAATTCTAAAGAGGTGAAGATCTATGTCAAAATTACGCCTACATCTACTAAAGAAACACTCGAGAAACATAAGAAATTTTTAAAAGAATCTCACAATGTAGACTTTAAATATAGCAAACTAAAATATAGAGATGGAAAGCTAGTATCTATTAAAATAGAGCTGGATGATAATGATGGTACCAGAATATCACAGACATATAAAAATGATACCGCAATTCCTAATATATGTATAAATGGTACTATCCAAGGAGATCACAAAAACTGGAAGCTCAACAATTGTGAAGAAGCACCGCCTACTACATATCAACTAGGTGATGTGAAGTATATGAACTTATCACCTGAAGAGTACTATGAAATTTCAAAGATGAATGTCGATAGTATCATGCAACAGATAGAACTTAGCAATGTAAATATTGATTCATTGATAAATACTGCTCAAATACAATTTCAGAGTATAAACATGGATTCTATTCAACGTCAAGTTCAGATGCAATTTAATAATATGGATATAGATTCAATACAATCTCAAATTGAAGATTCAATAATTCACATTAATTCAAATTCTCACATTCAAGGAATGATTAATGGTAATTTAAGTTCTGGTAGTTACATCGTTATGAATAATTCTAATGATGAAAATCCATTGGTTATTATAGATGGTAAAGAGTCTGACAGATCTTTTTTAAATGGGAATATGGATATGAGTAATATTGATTCTATGAATGTGCTTAAAGGTGAAAGTGCAACAGAACAGTATGGAGTAAAAGCCAAAGATGGTGCCGTTATCATAATTACTAAAGATGGAAAAGGACTCAACAAATTATCCAATACAGATGAACGAAGAATGTTACTCGATAAGAAACGTATAGAAATGGATTCATTGCGCAGCACAAGAAGAAGTGAGTTAGAACTGCGTAAACAGCAAATCATGGTAGATAGAAGGGTAAGAATAGATTCTTTAAGTTCTATTAGAAGGGACCAAGCAGAGTCTAGAAGACAAGAACTATTACAACGCAGAGATGAAAAGAGACAAGAAATTAACAACCGTCGCAATAGTGAAATAAGAGAGTTTAGATTTGCCTCAAAGCCACAATACAATGGTGAATATAAAATTATGAATAGGGTAAAGTACCATTCATTAGATGCAGTAAAGATTTTATATACCATTCCAGGAAAGGAGTCAGAAGAATTATCTATCGATTATTATGATCGAATACATATTAATGTCGATACACCAGACTCTCAATTAAAAGCTTATGAGAACAGAATGAAAAAATTAGGGATCGATTTTGAATTCAAAACAGTAAAAAGAAATTCGATTGGTCAACTTTATAAATTGAGCTTTAATATGAATGGTCGCAATTATAAAGTGAGCGATAGCGATGGTATTGAAGAAATTATAATTCATATTAATAATAGAGATGGTATGATCACTTATCAATAATCAAAATAATAATTAGCCTAAAAAGCCTGTCTTAATTAAAGACAGGCTTTTTTAAATAAAGAGAATTTTACTTATATATAATAAGATACCTTTGCAGTATGAGAAAAAAGCTCTTTAAAATATTAGCCCGAGTGAATAAAGCCGTTTTACCCAGCTTTACAAAACGTCGATTAGATTTAAGCACAGCCAGTAAATGGCAAATGATGATCTTCGGTTATAAATTATGGGTAACTAAAAACGCACTGGACTAATGTTTATATCTATTACTGATCAATGTTATCGTACTGTTGAACTTCCTCAACGACCATTAAGAATTGTTTCCCTAGTTCCTTCTCAAACTGAGCTTTTAATAGATTTAGGGCTCGAAGAACAGCTGGTAGGCATTACTAGGTTTTGTGAACATCCTACAGGATTGTTAGATAGAATTAGGGTAGTAGGAGGCACTAAGAAAGTGGTAATGTCTCGCATTTGGGAAGCACAGCCTGATCTCATAATTTGCAATAAAGAAGAGAACACACAAGAGATTGTTCTGGCCTGTCAGGAAATTGCGCCTACATATGTTTCAGATATCAGTAATCTAGACGATGCTACGGAAATGATTGCAGACATAGGAAAGATGACTGGAACTAGTTTTAAAGCTAAATCGTTAGTAAATACTATCAAAATCAACTTCAATCATTTTGATAAAGAGTCACACAATGCGGTCAACGCACTATATTTAATATGGAAAAATCCTTACATGACTGTAGGTAGTGATACATTTATCCATGATATCATGGAACGTGGTAAGTATAAGAATATAATGGATGGTGCGAGTCGTTATCCAGAATTGACATTACAAAATATCATAAACTTAAATCCTGAAGTGATTCTATTCTCGTCAGAGCCTTATAGTTTTAGTGAATTAGATAAAAAGGAAATTGAAGACGCTTTCGCGAAAGCGGAATTAACAGCTCCTAAATTAATTACCGTAGATGGCACTTATTTTTCGTGGTATGGTAGTCGCTTAAAAGATACACCTGCCTACTTTAGGCAATTACACTCTAACTAAAAAGGGACTTTTTAAGTAGTATAATTTCAGCTTTAAGTTTCTCAGCCTTTTTAAGAATTGCTTGACTACGATCTCTATCTTTTAATGCGATATCAAAAGATTTTCTAATCATAGAACAGTATAATCGCTCTTTTTTATATAGATCTAATGTTTGATCACTCATTTTAATAATTCCATTTAGATGACAAAATTAAATGTAGTACGTCTAATTTGTTCCCCATTTAAAGTTAATAACGGTTAATGAATTATCAATTGTGAATTTGTTCACATTTTTAGCCATAAAAAAAAGACTGCTTCATAGAAACAGCCTTTAAAATTCCCTTAATCATGTTGACACATGTACTCATAAGATGCAGATGTAATTGAAAGGTTGCGTCAGTTATTAAAAAATAAAAAAGCCGTCCACAAGGACGGCTTCTTTTTAACTAACCCATAATAACGCTTAAACAGCTGTGCAAATTTCAATAATGTTCTTTCTACACGGGTTAACTGATTGTAAAGCGTCTGTTACTTTTAATCTTGCAATGCAAAAACGCGTTGTAATAAATCTGTACCACGAGAAGACACCTTATTGCGTATTTCAATTTCTTCTTGTGCAATCATTTTATATACTCCTTCTAATGCTTTTTGGGTTACATAATCAGTTAAGTCTGGATTTACATCGCTGGTTAAAGGTAAAGCGTTGTATTTATTAATGGCACCAGACCATAATTCTGTTGCACCTACTTCGCCCAATTTATTATTAATAATCGGGCTGAATTTTGCATATAAAGCATCTTGTGTGGCATTTTCTAAATAAGAAGTTGCAGCACGTTGATCTCCTAATAGAATTTGTTTAGCATCATTAAAAGAGATTCCTTTAACCGCATCAACAAAAATAGGAAGGGCTTCTTTTGTAGCATCTTCAGCAGCACGATTTAATAGCTTAAGACCTTCGTCTGCCACATTAGATAATCCTATTTTACGTAAACCATCATCTACCTTTTGTAGTTCTGCGGGCAATAATATTTTAACTAATTCATTTCTATAAAAACCATCAGTAGCCATTAATTTAGATACTTCTTTATCAATTCCCTGATCAAGTGCTTGTCTAAGACCGTTACCGATGTCTGCCTGAGATAAAACGCCACCACTACCTTGTGGGATACTGTTTACGATTTCATTTAAGCTACCACAACTATTAAAGCTAATTGCAATGGTAAGAAGGATGATGATTTTTTTCATTTTTATATTTTTTACAAAGATAAAATTAATGTTCAGTAAGGTGTTTTTTAATCATTATTAGTTTAGCATGATATTTGATTGAAGATGAACAACCAAAAATCTACCATGAAACAATCCTTTTTTATAGTTACGGTCTTTCTTTTATTAATTGGTTGTAGTTCTCAACAAGAACTAGCCAGTAATACCGTTCAATCTGCAGCATTACTTGATTACTCAGTTCTACAGGGACAATATGAAAATGGAGTTCATGACGATCCCTACATAGGATTGTGGAGAGATCTTAAAGCAAATAAAACTCATTTTCAAAAGAAAGTCGCGACAGTTGATACTTACGTCGATTTAAAAATGATTGATGGGGAGACTTTACAAGTTCAATTATGCTCTGAAGGTCAAGAGCTAGATCAAATGGTGTTAAAAGGAAAAGCAGATAAATTTTATTTTCATATTAACGCAAGAGCAAACTTTATTCCTATACCTTTTTTCTTATGGTCTGGAGAGAATCGCACTGCAATAGGTAATGATATGGATGGAAACTTAATATTATTACAAGGTCAGTATGACTGGTACTATATTTTCTTTCTTATAGAGTCTGATGACTATGAATTTATTGATGCCACTTATCCTAAATATGAAACGGATAGTATAGGTACAAAAATATTAAAGCCTAAAACCGACTTGCGATTTTAGGCTTTAATAACTTAAAACGAGTTATGGTTTATTGATCAATAGATCCCATAACTTTTTGAGCAAACGCATTGGCAGCTTCTATACCGCTCATACCTTGTGCAACATTGGCGTGTACTTCTAGTGCACCACATATATTTGTGATTAGTTCACCTACCACGTCCATTTCTTCTTCTGATACAGATCTGTGTTCTGAAAAATGTTCTAATACCTCTAGAGTTGCCTCTAACTGGTCTGGTGTTGTACCTTTTTGAAGGTGTCTAATTATTGGTAACTTCATGAACTAAGTCTTTAAGGTTATCAAATTTATTAGTCTGTACTTGATTTACAAATGAACCACCTTTAAATGTAGCAAATGTAGGTAGGTTATCTACAGTAGCCATTTTACGTGATTCTGGAAATTTTTCTGCGTCAACTAATAAGAATGTAGTATTCTCATTTTCAGCAGCTAATTTTTTAAATTTAGGCTTCATTAAGCGGCAGTTACCACACCAGCTAGCCATATATTGTACAACTACAGTATCGTTGTTTGCAACGATTTCCTGTAGGTTATCTTGATCTAAAGTTTGCATAAGATACTATGTTATAAATAACACAACAGATGTTTGAAAATTCACCTGTTGTGTTATGTCAATTAAATAAAATTAGTTTTGAGAAAGGTAAGCAGCAGTACTTTTACGGTCAGCACTCATTGCATCTTTTCCTTCTTCCCAGTTTGCAGGACATACTTCACCATTCTTTTGAACGTGAGTATATGCATCTATCATTCTTAAGAACTCATTTACGTTACGACCTACTGGCATATGGTTAACACCTTCGTGAAATACAGTACCTTCTTCATCAATAAGGTATGTAGCACGGAAAGTTACGTTGTCACCTTTAAGGATGTAACCTTCAAGATCATCATTGTATTCTTGTTCTACGTCTAAAATATCAAGCATGTTTGCAAGATTACGGTTAGAATCTGCAAGAATAGGATAAGTTACACCTTCAATTCCTCCATCATCTTTTGCTGTGTTTAACCATGCAAAGTGTACCTCTGGAGTATCACATGAAGCGCCTATAACAACCGTATTTCTTTTTTCAAATTCTTCTAGAGCTGCTTGAAAAGCGTGTAATTCTGTTGGACATACAAAAGTGAAATCTTTAGGATACCAAAAAAGTAAAACTTTCTTGTTCTTGTTTTTTGCTTCTTCAAATACGTTTAATTTAAACGTATCTCCCATTTCATTCATTGCATCTACATCGATACTTGGAAATTGTCTTCCTACTATAGCCATTGTTAATAGTTTTAAATTGTGTTGTTTTTCAGGCTGCAAAAGTAGTTCAGAGCGACGGTTTTTTAATGTGTTTTACAATCTTATAACATAATAGTGTTATAGGTAATGATTATAGTGTGTAAAACTTGTAATAGTAAAACGTTATTCATTTTATGTTGTGTTCATTCAATTCAGTAATTCAAGAAATATAGAGTTCTTTAAATCTTTTAAAAATTGATTTAGATGATCAATTCTATGATTTATGAAATCACTGCAAAGACAACGCTTTAAATGTTTTTAAAAATGAATGGTCTATTGTAACCACTTTACTCTTAATTCTAGTAAATATCTGGCCATTACTATTGCTTTTTATTACAGCATATTTCTTTTATAAAAGATGGAGTAGTAGAGTAATGAAATAATTTGCTTTATTCTTCTTGAGGCTTGATTTCACTCGTTTTTTCTGTGGTGCTTGCGGCATATTTAAATCCGCTATTCCACCAATTCATCATCTTTGATTTATTAAAAATGAGCGAATTAGTCGTTAATACCGTAGGTGTGTAATAGAAATTAAGAATAGCATCGTGATGGTTTGCAGTAAATTTACCTATTGCTATATTTTGTTTTTCAATACGATCCATCATAAAACCATGAAGGCTGGTAAGTAGTGAAAAGACATTAGTCGATGGCAAGCTATTATAGTAAGTAGCTTCTGTTTCTAATACAATAACATCGACTGTTGTAGCGCCACGTTCTATAGCCTCTTTAATAGGTACCATACTACCATAGCCACCATCTGCATACTCGCAATTATCTTTCTTAACCATGCTCATAAAAGGGATATAGTTACAAGAAATCCATATCCAGTCACAAAAGTCCTCATAACTCACTTCTTGAATCGATTTATATTCGGTTTCATTAAGTGATAGGTTCGATACAGTAACGATGACTTCTTTTTGCGTCGCCTTTAACTCGTTAAATTCTTCAATGGTAAAAATCTTTTTGATTAGTTTTCTGAGATTTTTGCTTTCACCAAAGGTTTTATTACCATTTAAAAAATTACGTAGAACATTCCAATGATTGATTTTTATTTCCTCAACACCATATTTACTTCTCTTAATTATAAATGGGCAATTGCTGAAAATTGACTTTTGATTTACATTGGTATAGACCTCTTTAATCTTTTCTATTTTATGAAGTGCTAGATGCGAAATAAGAAGACTGCCTGTAGAGGTCCCTATATAAATATCATAGTCTAGTTTTTTTTCTTCAATGAGGTATTGAGCAACGCCACCGGCAAATGCACCTTTACTACCACCGCCAGATATGACTAATGCTCTCATTGTTTAAATTGTAAAACTATTTATTGACCTGTGATGCTTTCGTAAACGGTAGTTCTAAAACGCTCTGCATTAATAAAGCCATCTCCATAACCTTTTGCATCATATGCTGCTGTTATAGTCTTGTCTGCAATAATATCTTCTTTAGAAACACCTTTCTTAATTTTTGAAGCGATGTTTTCTTTAATATCTACTAACATTTCAATGTTGTTTCTTAGATCCTCATAACTGGCTAATGTGCCATGACCAGGTATAATCTTAGTCTCTTCATTAATGGTAGATAGAACTCTTTCTTGTGCAGCGATATACCCATCTATAGATCCGCCGGATTTTAAATCGATATATGGATATTTTGCGTTAAAGAATACATCACCCATATGTACTACATTTTCCTGAACAAAAAAGATAAATGTATCACCATCAGTATGGGCGTTGTGCACATGAATTAATAAACAGGTTTGAGTAGGTAATTGTAATTCTAACTCTTCCTCTAAAGTCATTTCAGGTATAAAGTTCTCTTCTTTACCTTCAGCAATTAAGCGTTCTTTTACGTTCACGTGAGCAACGATTATGGTTTCTTTAGAATTGAAATTTCCATTACCACCTGTATGATCTCCATGGTGATGAGTATTAATTAAGTAAGCAATGGGATAGTCTGTAATGCCTGCAATAGCATCTTTAATTTTATCGCTTAATGGTGCAAATTGATCATCTATCATCACTACCTTTTCTTTGTCAATGGCAATCATGATATTACCGCCAGCTCCAGTAAGCATAAAAGTGTTTTCGCTTACCTCAGTAGATGTAATTTGAACTTTTGCAAATCGGTCTTGTGCACCAGTATTAAGGATACTTAAAAGAGCAAATACAAATAATATATTTTTCATTGTTGATGTATTGATATTATTCTTCACCTATTGTATCTAGAGTAGGTGTTTTAGTAACTAATTGTTTAATCTTAATGCTAAACGCGGCAAAAATAAGCGTCATGATAGGAGACAACCAGCTAAACATAGCATAGATAGCATAATCCAATACACTTACACCTAAAGTACCACTGTGGTAAGCACCACAGGTATTCCAAGGTATTAATACAGATGTAACTGTTCCTGAGTCTTCTAGTGTTCTCGATAAATTCTCTGGTGCGAGTCCTTTTTCACGATAAGCTTTCTCATACATTTTACCAGGTACTACCAGTGCTAGATATTGATCACTTGCAGTAAAATTAATTGCGATACAACTAGCAACTGTACTAAAGAATAATCCAAAAACACTACTGAATAAATTCAGTAGACTTTTTGAAATTCTGCTTAATGCACCTATAGCATCCATAACACCACCAAAGACCATGGCACAAATTATCAACCATATAGTACCTAACATCGATTCCATTCCTTTTCCTTCAAATAGTCCTGCTAGTTCTTCAACAATTTTAGGATTGTCAGATACCGGATTGACAGTGGTCTTTACAGTGATGGCATTCATGATTCCTTTATAACCAGCTTCAAAACTCCATTCTTTCATTCCTGAAACTGCTAGAACAAGATCGGGTTGAAAAATCAATGCAAATACAGCTGCTAGTAACGTACCAGCCAGTAAAGCGATTAAAGGCGATATTTTTTTAACAATCATAGCTATTACAGCTATAGGTACTAGAAATAGCCAAGGAGAAGTATTAAAAGTGGCATCTATAGCGCCTTGATATTGAGAAACATCTGCTGCACCAGTCGTATCATTAGTAAATCCTAGTATAATAAAGAATAATAGTGTTACAATGATAGTAGGTACTGTTGTGTAAGTCATATATCTAATATGAGTAAATAAATCAGTACCAGCCATAGCAGGAGCAAGATTAGTAGTATCACTTAAAGGACTTAATTTATCACCAAAATAGGCACCACTCAAAACCGCACCAGCAGTCATTCCTGGACTTATCCCTAATGCGCCTGCAATACCTATAAGTGCGATACCTACTGTTGCACTAGTAGTCCAGCTACTACCGGTTGCGACAGAAATCACAGCACAAATAATAACACATGCAGCCAAAAAAATTGTTGGGTTTAAAATATCTAGTCCATAATAAATCATGGTAGGTATGATGCCACTGACCAGCCAGGTTCCTGCAAGCGCACCTACCATTAATAGGATAAGAATAGCGCCAGTAGTAGATTTTAAATTTTGAGCAACTTCCTCAACCATGGATTTATAAGAAACTTTGTTTTTAAAGCCTACGATAGCTGCAATAGCTGCTCCTATAATTAATATAAATTGGTTAGAACCACCTAAAGCGCTATCACCAAAAACGAATACATTATATGCTAATAGTCCAACTAATGCTTTTACTGGAATTAGCGCTTCCCAAATGTTTAATTCTTGATTAATGATGATTTTTTCGTCCTCTTGGTTGATATTTTGACTTTCCATGTATCGGGATTATTGAGTGTAATGTTACGATTTTGAAAACGCGTTTGCAAGTACTGCCTTAACCTATGACATATTTGTGGAGCAATTTCTTTTCGTATCCCAGCTTTCGCGAAAGCGTATATAACAACATCAAAACAGGTTTAAATAACTTGAAGAATAAGCTATCTACCTGAGTATCGCCCCATTTAAGTAATATGATAGCATAGAATGGATTGATCGGTATCTGATTTTTACCAATTGTTTTTCCATCACTTACCAGTCCAAAAAGTGCTGCCATGAAATTTTCAAATCCAGGCTGGCCAGGTTCTAGTTTTGCTCTAAAGACAATAGGTTGGTCACCTGGATTATAAAAACGATGATTATCGATTAGTGGCACTTTAAATATTTGCCCAGGTTTTAAACGTATTTCTTTACCTAAATGATGCACACCTAAGGTACCTTCAATAGGTTCAAACTGTTCTGTAAAGTATTGATGATAGTGGATAGGATTACCGCCACCAGGCTGTAACTCTACCTCTATATAAGTGTAGGCTCCATTAGTTTGAGCACTAGTCTTAAGTATAGTTGCACGTTCTTTTGTAACAGGATTGAGGTAGGTATGGCCCATGGAGTAAAAATAAACAGGTTGATATGGTTTTCTTTAATAAAGTGATAATAAATAGTGATAGATGCTTTTGAATATTAGCTTGTAGATTGATTATTTTTACATACCAAAGTTTATACAATGTCAGAACAAATAGAAAGAGTTAAGTGTTTGATCATAGGATCAGGACCAGCAGGATATACAGCTGCAATATATGCGGCACGTGCAGATATGAAACCATTACTTTATACAGGTATGGAACCAGGTGGACAGTTAACAACCACTACTGAGGTTGATAACTTCCCAGGATATCCAGAAGGTATCGATGGACCTACCATGATGGTGGATTTACAGAAACAAGCAGAGCGTTTCGGTACTGAGGTACGTATAGGTATGGTCACTGAAGTTAATTTTGCCAGCGAGCAAGGTGGCATACATACCGCAATTGTTGATGGTAAAACTAAAATTGAGGCTCATACGGTCATCATTTCTACAGGTGCAACGGCAAAATACCTAGGCCTACCTAGTGAGCAACGACTACGTGGTGGTGGTGTAAGTGCTTGTGCAGTGTGTGATGGATTTTTCTATAGAGGACAAGATGTGGCTATAGTAGGTGCTGGAGATACTGCTGCTGAAGAAGCTACTTATCTAGCAAACATTTGTTCTAAGGTGACCATGTTAGTACGTAAAGGAGAAATGCGAGCTTCTAAAGCGATGCAACATCGTGTTGCTCAAACAGAAAATATTGAGGTTTTATTTAACTCAGAAGTTGATGAGGTGCTAGGTGATCAAGTTGTAGATGGTTTACGTATTGTAAATAATCAAACTAATGAGAAGCATGATATCGCGATTACTGGTTTGTTTATTGCTATAGGCCATAAGCCCAATACAGATATTTTTAAAGGACAATTAGACATGGATGAAGCTGGTTATTTAAAGACTAAGGCTGGATCTACTTATACCAATATGCCAGGAGTGTTTGCTAGTGGAGATGTTCAAGATAAAATTTATAGACAGGCAATTACTGCTGCAGGTACTGGTTGTATGGCGGCACTAGATGCTGAACGCTACCTTGCTGAGGTAGGTATAGTTGAAGAGGTCATTGCAGGAGATTATTCTATTGAATAACAAAAATTATAAGTACAAAAAAGCCTCGCATCGCGAGGCTTTTTTGTACTTATAATTAAGCTATTTACTCATTAATTGAACAGATACAATCAAAAATTACTTTTTGATCAACTGTGTTTTTCCTGTAAATTTTTCAAGAATGACTTTAGGTGAATTATATAATTCAACCTTAGAATTATCTGTCGCGGCAAGAGTTAATTCATCTTTTACATTTACCTCACAATCTGTGTTTTGAGAAGCTTTCATATTTAAGTTATCAAATACTAAATTATCACCTTGATAACTTGCTTTATTTTCTAGAAGTAAAGTTCCTGATTTGATATCACCTTCTAATTTTGCTACCGTACGACCATTCATCGTAAGATTTAAATCCTGAAATTTTAATAAAGCTTTGGCGTTGGCTTTATCATCAAAATTAATTTTGGCCTCATTTCCTCTTAGGTTTAGTTCTGATCTAGAATCTCCTTTCAGATTGAGAGTGAGGTTACCAATATTTGCAGTAATAAACAACTTTGCATCATCTCTTACTTCAATTTCTAACTTTTCCATGTTAAGTTCAGTAATGGCACTTATTTCTGCTTTATCCTTTGCTATAATCTTAGTAAGTCCAGCTGGATAAATCAGGCGTATGGTCATTACCTTTTTAGAACGGATGTTTGCGGTAGAGGTAATGCTTAAATTACCGTCATTTACGGAGACTTCTAAAAACTGATGTAAATTAGAATCTGTGGTGATTTCAACTTGAGGAACAACACCTTCTACAATCGCTACTTCATAATCACCACCTATTTCGATTATAGAAAAAGGGTCAACATCAGTAATAACAGTACTAGGTTCGCGGTTTCCTTTTACTTTTTCTTGCGCTTGAGAAAAAGCGGCTGTAAGAATTAGGATTACTAGTAATAATTTTTTCATTTGAAAGATAATTTGTTTAACAAAGGTAAAACAAAAACCGCTCCAAATGAATGAAGCGGATTTCTAGTCAACAAGAATCTCTTAAAATACAGTTGACGATCACATGAATCTTTGTATTAGAAACTTTCTTCTGTTTCTATTTCTACAGGTCCTAGGTCTATTGATGTTTTAATAGTGGTTGTTTGAGCTGCTTCATTTTCATCCTCATCTTCATATTTCCACTCATTATCATCATTTGAATTGATAGGAGCGCTGTCGGTCTCTATATCTATTTCATCGATAACTTCCTCAACGACAGGACAGTCTAAACATACTGCTTTACCATCTTTCACCTGGTAGGTATAAGAATCGTTGCTACCTAATGAGAAGGCGTCATTACTAATATAATCTCTGTAATGATTTGCAAACTCGTCATTCATTCTTGCTTTGGTCCCTTCAGGAAGATTAACAATAATTTCAATTTTGTGATTATTTAAACTGCCACTATTAATTTTAAAGAAATCGTCTAGTGTAATTGTAGAATCAGTAATTATATAATTGTACTCTATTTGAGAAGCTTTTTCTTTTGCTTCCTGGATCGATGATCCTTTAGCCTTAAATCTAACGTTAACTGATGCGACACTATCTGTGGTAGCAGCAACTGCTGTTTTTATTCCCATTAAGCGTATTTCCTTTGCTCCGTCAAATTCTCCTATACTAAAATGTGAACCGTTTACATATATATTATCGTAGCCTTCTAGCGTACTGTCTTCCATATTGAGTTGAAAAACCTTTTCCTTATTTACAGGAAACTTTTCGACACTATTCACATTACTATCAAAAGCTTGTGATGTTCCTATGGTTGCGATAATCACACACAGTCCAATTACAGATGCTACCCAAAGTAATCCTATAATAACTTTAGCCGTACGACCTATGGAAGCTAGGTTAGACACTAACAATCGCAATCCTAGAACAGCAATGATAAAAAATGGAATACCTATTAGGAAAAAAGCCGTTAAATATATCCACCAAGTTGAAAGATTAGAAGGAATGCTCATGTTCATTAATAACATGAAGTCGTCACTTTGCAATTGTGCTGTACCTATTCCTATCAAGCTAAAGAATAATGCGATTAATCCCGTAGCACCCAATAAGAACATAAATAGCCCTATTATTTTTGCAATGGCTTTAAATATTCCTTTTATAAAACGTCCTAAAAAGCTAAAGAAACGTACCGTTCCACGCTTTCCCTTTTGACCTACAATTCGGTAGTCGGCGTCGGTCTGCCCATCGACTACATCATCAAAACCCGACTTAAAGTTTTCACCTATGTTTGAGATATTTACTTCTTTACCCATCATCGCTAGACGTTGGTTTGTAGTAACAGCATCCTTAGCAACAATCCAGAAGATGACGTAAGCCAGTACGTTAAACGGGAATGATATAAATGATACTACTACAAAAAAGATACGCACCCATATGGCGTCTATACCTAGAAAATGTCCTAGACCAGCACAAACACCACCTATATAACCGTTTAAGGTATCTCTAAACAACGGTCTGCTGAAACGTGTTTTCATCTCTTGAGCAGTTGATCTTCTCTCGCCTTCAAAGATTTCTTCATCTACCTCATAGTCTTCAGGCTGTCCCATTATGGAAATTACTTCTTCTACATGAGTGATGGAAATGACTTGTTGTTCGTTAGCTCTTTTTTCTAGAAAAAGTTCAGCTACACGAGATTCTATATCTGCCATGATCTCTTCAGATCCTTGCATACCGCTAAAAGAACGACGTACAGCGGCTAGATATTTTTGTAATTTATTGTAGGCATCTTCATCGATGTGGAAGAACAGCCCTGCGAGGTTTATATTTATGGTCTTGTTCATGATTTCTTAGTTTTTGTGGTGGTTACCAGATTAACGGCGTTTTTAAGATCATCCCAGGTACTGGATAATTCTTTAAGGAAAATCTTCCCAGTTTCTGTCAGTCCATAGTATTTACGTGGTGGACCACTAGTACTTTCTTCCCATCTGTAATTGAGTAAACCTGCATTTTTTAATCGAGTTAGTAATGGGTAGATTGTTCCTTCTACCACCAGTAACTTTGCATCCTTAAGTGTATCGAGAATCTCTGCTACATAAGCATCTTCTTCCTTGAGGATGGATAGAATGCAGTACTCGAGTACTCCTTTACGCATTTGCGCTTTTGTGTTTTCTATCTTCATGTTGTTGTGTTATTAGATTCTGTTTTGGTGCTTAAAAACGGAATCGTTAAAGGGTATTTAAAAAGCACCCCATCATTTGCTTGCATCGCACCTTTAATAGTGTAGACTAGATCGACTATACCAATGAGTAAAAGTGCACCGCCGAAAAGGATTCCTACACCTATCATAGTAGCAAAAATCCCCATATGTTCACCGTGCATCCATTCATCGCCGTCCATTCTATCCAGACCTTCTAAAAATTCAATCCCACCAGATGCAAATGCAACTACTAGAATAATCGTTGCGATTACCGCTAGAGCTATTGAGTAAAGCGTCATGCTTAATTGAAAGTTGATGACTTGCTTGCCGTGATGATCGACAAAGTCAGATTTCTTTGAATTCATCATCCATAATAAAATGGGTAAAATGAAATTCCCTAAAGGAAATAACCATTTCCCAAAGCTCAACAGGTGTAAACAAGTCGCTAAGTTTCGATGATTATTTTGTAAAGTATTCTCCATGGCATATTATTTTCTTATGCAAATATATATCTAAAAGATAGTATTATGCAATACAAAGTACCATATATTTTTATTTTTGTGAGATATTTTCTATTTCGCTTTCGCGAAAGCGTAACAACAACGCGCCTTTTGATTACATTTGTACAAAATGTTAAAAATGATAACTCCTAAGAAAATAAATGCATTTACCTTCTTAAAACTACCTAGTGCATGGTGGGCAGGTGTACGATGTAAGACTATAAGTGAGGAATCTTGCACGGTTAAAGTGCGTCACAAGTGGTTCAACCAGAATCCATTCAAGAGTATGTATTTTGCTACTCAAGCAATGGCTGCCGAACTTTCTACAGGAGCATTGGTGATGTCATTTATTCAAAAAAGCGATGCAAGAGTTTCAATGTTAGTAGCCCGTAATGAAGCCGTCTTTACTAAAAAAGCTACGGGTATTATCACCTTTACATGTAATGATGGTAAAGCTATTCAACAAGCGATAGACAAAACAGTAGTCACAGGTGAAGGACAAACGGTATGGATGGAATCTCGTGGTGTGAACCAGGATGGAGTAGAGGTAAGCCAATTCAGATTTGAATGGACCGTTAAAAAGAAGTCATAATTAAACCTGTCTCATAGTATTTAATTAAGATATTTTAATCTTATTAAATGGTGAGACAGGTTTATAGTAGTTAAAGTAAAGGAGTAATTACTTTTTAATGAATTTTAAAACTTGAGATTTATTACCAGAAGTAACTCTAATAAAATATACTCCAGTATTTAAGTTGCTTACATTAATATCTTTATCAGTTGTTTCTATTAACAACTGTCCTTGAAGATTCATAATTACAGCAAAATCAATTTTTTCTGACGTTTGTAATTGTACCAGGTCTGCTACAGGATTAGGGTAGAGACTGATATTTAGAAGTTCTCGATCGCTATTAGAAAGTGTTTGTACAATGGTCGTTGTAGCGGTATTGGTTATAATAGCTTCATTAAAATCAAAATATATATGAGCAGTATTATCTATAAAGTCACCAATGACTAAATTTTGTTTAGGCTTAATGCGGTAATAAATGTAGCCATGACTTAATGGCTCATTGGTAGTACTATCTGGTAAGTTGATATTAGGAAAATCAAAGTCGATGAATCTCTTGTTCTCAATATGAATCTCTCCTACATCATGACTCATGTCTATAGGTTCAAAGGTGTCCCAGTCTAGGTTATCAGACAGTGTATCTTTAACAGTAACATTTATCGCACTAGCAGAACCTGTGTTTTGAAAACGAATTCTATAATGTAAGTATTCATCTAACTCTGTAGGTAATATTTCTGCGCCTTCAAAAACGGTTTTATCATTAGGGTCATAAGAGTTAACAATATTGTTATTATAATAGAAAACATTGTCTTGTGGATTTGCGTCACCAGGTATTGGGTTAATTGTCGCTGTCCATGCTTCTGTTTCTCCACCTATTAAAACAGGTGGTTGAGCTACTAGAAATTCTACATCAATACGTAATCTTTCAAATGGCCCTAAATTATATGACCAGTTCAACATACCCGTGGATACTGTACTGGCTGCTGGTACACTAGTTTGATAAGTGAAAAGATTACTGTTATATGGTAATTCAATGGTTCCAGATACCGGTAAAGATCCTTTGTTAATGGCTATGAGTTTATAGCCTGCTGTAAATCCAGGTCTAGTAGCAATAGTTGCGATTAAATCTATAGAGACATCTTGAACCGTATTGGTAGTCTGTGCTTCAAAATCACCACTAGCTACATTACCGTATCCTGTAAAGTTATTATTAAATCCATTTGCTGGTGTAAAAGCAAACATGGGTAGATCTTCTACATCAGTATTGATATTACCAGTGCCTACATAATTTGAATAATCGCCATACGCTTTAGAAAAGGTTGTGCTAGTTCCCGTACTGTGTGTGCTAAATACTTTATAGTATGGAACTACTGCATCTGTAGCTGGTGAATAATCACCACTACCATTAGTGTCATAGTAAATAGTACCACTTATTACATTAAGTTCACATTCATTTGCTATTTCTTGTTCTGAAGCACATCCAGTTGCATTTCCATTAATAGTAGCTGTAGAGGTAGGACCACTCAAGTAATTACAAACAACTGGTATATCACAAATGGCTAGCATTGGATTTCCTACAATACGCATGCCTGTTAGAAAATTAGCATCGCTACCACCGATGGCGTTTATATCAGTTAATAAAGGATTGTTTTCAATACTGATGTAAGTTAAGGCAAGCGCGTTTTGTAATCCATTTAAACTAGTTATAGAATCTACTCGTGTTACACGCAATATTCTTAATTGTATGATGGTGTTGAAAAATGATAAATCTTGAGAGCCTATCATTTGATCTAATTGAATGGTATCAACGGATTGTATTGAATTAAAGCCGCTTATGTCACTTAAGTTGATGTTACCTTTAATAATAAGGTTATTTTGTATGAATCTCAGCGATTGAAAAGATTGCGATATTGTCGATAGTTGAGAATTACGTAAAATGGATAGGTTATCAATCATTGTCATCGTACCAAAACCGTCTATAGAAGTCAGGAAGTCATTATCCTTAATAATCATCCATTCTACTTGATCTACAAGGTCAAAGGAGTTGATACTTGTTAATCGAGTATTATCTAATTCTAAAAAATTAAGAATGACTAATTGATTTAATCCTGATAAATCATTGAGAACCGTATCATCTACAATCCATAGCTTATGTACATCGTCGATATTTGATAAACCACTAAAATCTGTTACAGAAGATTGTTCTAGTTTAATATCATTAATACTCGTTATTCCTTGAAAACCATTGAAACTGGTGATACCAGGATTATTGAATAGATAGATATCTTCTAGCTGAGTAAGCGTTGAAAAAGCGGTGAGATCATTCAGTAGCGGATTGTTAAGGATGTTTAATCCACCATCTAGTTGCACTAATCCTTGTAAATTATTAAGATTATTAATATCTGAACTTCCAGTAGCAGGACCTATTTGTAACCCATTTAATATTTGAGTACAGTTAGGATATGTTAATTGAAAAGCATCCACATCTGCTTGTGTTTCTAGTACAATAATACTGGTAGGACATTGAGCTATCGCAACGGTAGCAATACATCCTATTAAAATGACGAGTAGTTTTTTGATCATGGCTTTTTTGATTGGTTATCAAATAGATGCATAAGACCTCAATAGGTTGCGTGATAATAATCATTAATTATAGTATTAAATTTTATCAAAGCTCTATGTAACTCCATATTATGATGATTATATTGCGCTTATGCAAGCTCAATTTGAAAAATACACATTAGAATTTAGGCGTCCAGCCGGTACTTCTCGAGGTGTTTTACGTATTAAAGAAACCTATTTTTTGTATCTATCAAATGGCGATAAATATGGCATCGGAGAATGTAATTTATTTAAAGGATTATCTATAGATGATCGACCTGGTTATGAAGATAAATTGCAGTGGTTATGTGATAACATACAATTAAATCCGGCAGATTTATATGTTGCATTAATGGAATGGCCATCCATTTTATTTGGTTATGAAATGGCGCTCAAATCGCTGCAATCATCAGACGTATTTACACTTTTTCCATCGCTATTTACAGAAGGTATGGATACCATAAATATTAATGGATTAGTATGGATGGGCGATCAAGGTTTTATGATGCGACAGCTTGAAGAAAAGTTAGCTAGTGGTTTTAACTGTATAAAATTTAAGATAGGAGCCATAGATTTTAATAAAGAACTAGAATTGCTGGATGCTGTGCGTTCTCGCTTTCGCGAAAGCGAGATAACTATAAGAGTAGATGCAAATGGAGCCTTTACACCTGAAAATGCTATGGGAAAATTAGATGCACTTGCTAAGTATCAAGTGCATAGTATTGAACAGCCTATAAAGCAGGGACAATGGCAAGAGATGGCGTCGCTTTGTCGACAATCACCTATAGATATAGCCCTAGATGAAGAGCTTATAGGTTTATATCATATCGAAGAAAAACAACGCTGTTTAGAAACCATAAAACCACAGTATATCATTTTAAAACCAGCGCTAGTAGGTGGATTTCAAAGCTGTAGAGAATGGATCAATATAGCTGGAAATAATAATGCTGGCTGGTGGATGACCAGTGCACTAGAATCTAATGTAGGGCTTAATGCCATCGCTCAATTTACTTATACTTTAGGTAATTTGATGCCGCAAGGATTAGGGACTGGTGGATTGTTTACTAATAATATTGAAGCGCCATTAGAAATAAAAAATGGTACTTTAAAATGTAACGATATCTCAATATGGGATACTAAGAGTTTAAAATTATAAGAATGTATATAGAACAAGGATACAAAGGCAATCTAGGCGTGTGGAATTTCTTTTTAATTCCGGTAGGCTTCATGCTGTTTATGGTGTTTAATTATTTTTCTACTCAAATGCTTGTGGAAGAGCAAGGTCAATCTGTAGAAGAGATCATGGCGCAAATGATAGAAATGATGGGGAAAATGCCTTTTCTTATTGTGAACCTATTGACTTTTGTAGTTGGTTTAGTCTCTATATTTGTTTGGGTTAAATATATACATCAACAATCAATAACATCGTTAACAACGAGCAGAAAAAAAATAGATTGGAAGCGTATTGGCTTTATGTTTGTTTTTTGGGCAACCATCTCTGTCGCAACCATGTTATTGAGCGTTTATAGTGCGCCAGAGAATTTTGAATATAACTTAAATTGGTCACAATTTATACCTTTAGTAATCGTCTCATTTTTATTATTTCCATTTCAAACCAGTTTTGAGGAGTATTTATTCCGCGGTCAGTTGATGCAAGGATTAGGAATTCTTACTAAAACGCGATGGGTGCCTTTTATTTTTACTTCAGTTCTTTTTGGGGTGATGCACGCTGCAAATCCAGAGGTAGAGAAATTAGGAATGGAAGTGATGGTTTTTTACATCGGTACAGGTTTACTATTAGGAGCGATGACATTGATGGATGAAGGTCTAGAGCTTGCTTTAGGTTTTCATGCTGCAAATAACATTACTGCGGCACTTATGGTAACATCAACTTGGACAGCGATACAGACAGACTCTGTTTTCTTAGATATATCTGAACCCAGTTTTGGAATTGCAGATATGTTACCGATCGTTATAGGTTATCCAATTATTTTATTGATTTTAGCTAGGATTTATAAATGGTCTAACTGGAAAGAAAAGCTTTTTGGTAAAGTGCTTTCTAAAAAAGAATTTGATAATTTAAATGCATCTTAAATGATTCCAAAAATACATCCTACCTTTAAACTTAATGGTCGTCGATTAGATCGTCAAGGCGTTATGATAGTAGCTTATTCCTATGTAAAAGAAGGCACAGAATGGGAGAAAGAAGTAGGTGATTTTTTATTAAATTGGTTGGATGATTTTGATGTGATGACTGTGTTTACAAGCGGTTCTACAGGTTCACCTAAACAATATAAGTTAAATAAACAACACATGATTAATAGTGCACTGATGACTGGTGAGCACTTTGATCTAGGTCCTGGGACACAGGCATTATGCTGCTTACCATTAAGTTATATCGCTGGTAAGATGATGATGGTACGTGCATTAATGTTAGGATGGGATATTGATTTAGTAAAACCTAGTTCTAAACCTCTCAAAAAAGCAGAAAAGCGTTATGATTTTACGGCTATGACACCGATGCAGGTGACTAAATCATTGAAAAATATTCATAAGACTAAAATGGTTTTAATAGGTGGCGCTGCTATTAGATCAAAACTTGTAGAAGACTTACAACACAAACATACTAAGGCTTACCATTCTTATGGGATGACAGAGACAGCTTCACATGTAGCGATTAAACAGTTGTATCCAAAATTTGAGAACGATTATACCGCAGTAGGTGATATTAGTTTTGCAAAAGATAATAGAGATTGTTTAGTGATTAATGCACCATCGTTAGGAACTGATAATTTGGTTACTAATGATATTGTTGAATTGATTGATGAGCATAAATTTAAAATACTGGGCCGTATTGATGATGTCATCAATACTGGTGGAATTAAAATTCATCCAGATATGGTGGAGCAGAAGCTTGCAGCACAAATTGCACAACGCTTTTTTATCACTGGAATGAATGATGAAGACTTAGGTGAAAAAGTCATCTTGATCGTAGAAGGTAAGGAGTCTGATGTACAACAGGCTTTTACGGCATTAGATAAATATGAAATACCGAAAGAGGTCTATTTTATCAACTCTTTTGAAGAAACACACACTAAAAAAGTGGATAAACGATCTACGTTAGAGCGTTTGTTTAGGAAGTAAATTTTTGCAATTATCTAGGAATGAATTATTACAAACTAATACTGTTATTTCTTGTTTTGCCTTTTGAGTCAGATTATTGTACTTGTCCACCTCCAAGACATTGGGAAAAAGCAGCTTCTATTGAATATGAATATTCAGAGGTAGTATTTGTTGGTGACGTGAAATCGTTTTCTAATGATAAAAACAAATTTACTATTGAAGTATGTGAAGTTTTCAAGGGAGATTTGAAGTCTGGACAAATAATTTTAGGTAAAAATTTAAGATCATGTTACCCTTATATAGATAGAGGTGGATCGTGGCTTTTATTTGGAAATCATTCTCAAATATTTGAGGTTAATGAATGTGGAATTTCTTCAAATATTGAAAAGCCAAGACAACTTATGATTCCAATAAAATCACCAAGTGTTATTAGTAAAAATAGAAGAATCGAAGAAAAAACACAAAGAGAAAATGATGCCAAGGAAGCTATGCAAAATCTTTTAACGCAATTCCGAAATATTGTTCTTTAGAGGTTTGTTAAAGAATCTAACTTCTTAGCAATAACATTACTCACATGATCGAGCATACGATAAACGTTTTCAAAACCGCTATCTCCTCCATAATATGGATCTGGTACGTCTAAATCTTCATTAGGAAAAGCCCAATCCATTATTTTATGAACTTTAGCCCGTTGCTCGTCGTTTTCAGCAAGAGCTATGACATCTCTATAGTTAGAATTATCCATTACAAAGATGTAATCAAATTTAACCAAATCTTCAACAACTAACTTGCGACTAGCTTGGCTAGAAATATCTAGGCCATTCTTTTTTGCAACGGCTATAGATCTTTTATCTGGAGCTTGTCCACGATGGCTACCACTAGTTCCGGCGCTATCAATATTGAACTTAGTAAAGTTCAGTTTAGAACGCATGATACCTTCTGCAAGTGGAGATCTGCAAATGTTACCCAAGCATACCATTAAAATGGACGTCTTACTCATTACTAGTTCTTAGTTGGTCAGCTTTTTACTTAAGTCTTCAACATACTTGTTGAATTGCTTATCAGTAGAGGCAAGGTTGTCTACGGTTTTACAAGCGTGAAGTACTGTAGCGTGATCACGTTTCCCTATTTGAGAACCTATGCTAGCTAGTGAAGCTTTAGTCATTTTCTTAGAGAAGTACATAGCCAACTGTCTAGCCTGAACAATATGGCGCTTACGTGTTTTAGACTGTAGCGTTTCAACATCCATTTGGAAATAGTCACTTACAACTTGCTGGATTTGATCTATAGAAATCTCACGTTTAGTATTCTTTACGTAGTTCTCTACAATTTTACGAGCAAGATCAATAGTAATATCCTTACGGTTAAATGAAGAGTGAGCAATTAAAGATATAATTGCGCCTTCTAATTCGCGTATGTTAGTTTTTATATTGTCAGCTAGGTAATGAATAATATCATCATCCATTTCTACACCATCGCGATATAATTTGTTCTTGATAATAGAAACTCTAGTTTCATAATCTGGATGATTAAGCTCTGCACTAAGTCCCCATTTGAAACGAGAAAGCAAACGCTGCTCAATATCCTGCATGTCCACAGGTTTCTTATCACTAGTAAGAATGACCTGTTTACCATTTTGATGTAAATGATTGAAAATATGGAAGAAAACATCTTGAGTACTCGCTTTTCCAGCAAAGAACTGTATGTCGTCAACGATCAGCACATCTACAATCTGATAGAAGTGTATGAAATCGTTTCTATTATTCTTACGAACAGATTCGATATATTGTTGTGTGAACTTTTCAGCACTGATATAAAGCGCTGTTTTGTCCGGATAATTTTCTTTAATTCCTACACCGATTGCATGAGCAAGGTGCGTTTTACCTAATCCTACACCACCAAAAATAAGCAATGGATTAAAAGAAGTTCCTCCAGGTTTATTAGCAACTGCCATACCAGCACTACGTGCAAGTCTGTTGGAGTCACCTTCTAGGAAACTATCAAAGTTGTAAGATGGATTTAATTGAGATTCTATTTTCACATTTCTTATTCCAGGAATAATAAATGGATTCTTTAATTCTGGACTTTTACTTCTTACTGGCGCATCTACAGATTGGGATGACTGTATAGAGCGATTACTACTAGGGATTTTTTCAGTAAATGGCTCCATACCTTTTAAAGTATTTTCCATTTTTATCGCATAAATTAATTTTGCGCCTTCACCTAGCTCACGAGTAAGAGCTGTTTTTAATAATTTAATGTAATGTTCTTCTAACCATTCATAGAAAAAACGACTAGGAACCTGTATACTTAATGCAGTCTCTGTTAATTTTACAGGTTTTATAGGTTCAAACCATGTTTTATAGGCTTGAGGATTTATATTATCTTTTATAAATAGTAGGCAATTTTCCCATACCGATGCTGCCGTCGATGCCATAAAATAAATTACTTTTAAAGATTAAGGTTGTGGAGATTAAAAATGTGGAAAATGAGGACAAAATACTTCTTTCTAATCGATGACAAATATGTGAATAAAAAACCTTAAAAAAAACTAGAAAAGTGTTTGATTTATTTAAAATATTGTTGCAAGTAAATCACTCTTTTTCCTTCTCACTGAATATACAATAATTATAATTAATATAATGAAGAGTACTCTTACAAAAATTATTACTCGTTACGTAGAAACTGATCAAATGGGTATCATACATCATTCTAACTATTTGATTTACATGGAGCAAGCTAGGCTGGATTGGTTAGATACTCTAGGTTTCTCCTATAAACGAATGGAAGAAAATAAAGTGCTATTACCGGTTTATCAAATCGATATCAAGTATAAAAATCCGATGAAATTTGGAGAGGAAATTATGGTGAAAACAACCCTTAAGAGGATTCCTACAACGAGAGTGGAATTTGAGTATGAAATTATTAATAAAAAAGGAATTATTTGTGCCACAGCAGACCTAACTTTAGTTTTTACAAATGCTATAAACTTTAGACCAATGAAACCTCTTCCTGATTTTCTAGAAGCTTGTAAATTATTGTTTGTAGAATAACTGTCGTTTTACAAATCAGTATTTAAATTTTACTATTATGTAAGAAAGCTTTTTCAAAGAAATCATAGATATTTTTAAAAGTGCTCTCTCAAAACGCAATCATCTTTTCAAATACATGATGTTATCAACAATTGATAGTAATTTTAAAACGAAATCCAAAACGGTTGTTTTGAGAGATACATGATAATTAGGGTTGCATCATTCTTACAGACTCACGCACTGATAAATTAAAACAGTTAAATGAGAATTCATATGCTAGTTTTCTCGTTTATCATCCTAAACAAAAATGTAACTAAAACTCAATGGTAAACTGTATCTGCTGATAGAAGATCCCATTGAAACTAAAAGGCTATTTCATAAAGTTTGTGAAAAAACCATTAAAGACTATACGACCATACAAGCTCATTTTACATCTATCTTAAATCCAGACCATGTTGATTATAGAGAACGCAATGAAAATCATTTCGTAGCTCTAAGATTGATGCCAGATCATTGAGAAGTATAACAACTCAAAAAGTCTAACCATTTAAGAGCTGTGTTTAAAAAGGAGAATAAATGGAATGGGCAGTGGTTAGTTTCTTAATCTAAGGCTTTTGCTTTAATAGGATACATGTTATTTATAATTGCTGTGATAGATTCCTGTTGTGATTGTGGTACTGCAATTGTTATGCTACAGCTCGTAGTTAAATCTTGCTTAATGATTTGGTAATTTCCATCATCAATAAACCTCATCACCTGACTCATTTGTGGATATTCAAACTTAATTGCTATCCTTGCTGTTATGGTGCGCAATCTTATGTCTGCTGTTTCTAGAGCAAGTTTTGCAGTCTCTCTGTATGCGCTAATTAATCCGCCTACACCTAATTTTGTACCACCAAAGATTCTTGAAACCACCACTAAAATATCACTTAGTTCATAAGAATTAATCTGACCTAAAATTGGATCTCCAGCACTATGACTAGGTTCGCCATCATCATTTGCTCGATAGTTGTGATCATCTGCTCCTAGTTTCCATGCATAACAATGATGTCCAGCCTTAGGATGTCGATTGCGTAATGGTGTGATTAGGTTATTGACATCCATATCGCTTGTTAAAGGGAAAGCGTATCCATAAAATTTACTGCCTTTTTCCTTTAAAAGAACTTCTTCTGTTGGTTGAATGATGGTTTTGTAAGAATCTGCCAATGTTAAAATTATGGTAAAGAGTTAATGTATATGCTTTTTATCACGATAATCTATTTCATTTGCAATGTAACCTAAAAACCAAAAAATGAAAAAGTTATTTGTCATCTTAATTTCTGTCTTAGCCCTAACTAGTTGTGAAACAGAAGCGCTGGATCCTGGATTAAATCCTACTACTGGTGGAACTGGTGGCGGTAATGTAGATGCGGCATTGTTAGTTGGTGACTGGTTATATACAGATGTGGAAACTAATACAACAACGACTACTACTGTTTCTGGTACACCTGTGTCGATAACAGCATCTGTAGACTTTGTAAGTTCAAATGCTATAATGACCTTTAATGTAGATGGTACTTATGCTATAACAGGTGATCTAGAGTTTGAAGTGATAAATCAAGGAGTTTCTCAAGGTAATCAGACTAATACATTTAATGATGTAGGAACCTATACTGTTACCGGTGATATTTTAACATTAAATAGTGCATCACCTAATAACGTTACGCCTTTTGATGATACAACTACACTTACTATTACTACATTAAATAGTACAGATTTATCTATCGATATTAATGGGTTATCCACTCAAACAGCTGGTGGTGGCTCTATCGAGATCTTAATTGATGGTTTCGCAGATTTTGTAAGACAGTAAGCAATACCATATTTTATATTACTAAAAGCTTCTCTTATAAGGGAAGCTTTTTTATTACGCTTTCGCGAAAGCGATCATCACAATAGCAATAATGGCCACCACAATACCGATGTAGTTTTTAGGTATCAGTTTTTCTTTAAATAAGAGTATACCCAACAAAGATGTGAACAAAACTGTCCCTACGTGGTTAATGGGATAAACCACGCTACTTTCCATACCGTTCTTAAGTGTTTTAATGATAAAATAAATCGAGAAGTAATTAGGAATTCCTAAAGCTAATCCAGCGATAATACTACGCCAAGATAACAATCGTTTTTGTGTCGCTTCATAAATTAAAATTACAATCCCTAATAGAAACGCCATTGCAAAACACATAGCACTGAAAAGTGGTTCTTCACCATTAGGAACATGCATCTTTTCTGCATACTTCAACGTAGTATCTATTATACCACTTCCTAAAAATAAAATGACAGGAAAAATAAGAAGCTTTTTATCCAGATGAATACCATCTTTTGTTCTTAAGGAAGTAAGATAAACCGATACTAATGCCAGTAAAATCCCGGTAATCTTCATCCAGCCTATGGATTCATCATAGAGCCATATTCCTGCTATAACTGGTATCACTAACGACATTTTACCAGCGACCGCTGCAACAGAAAGGCCGTTTTTCTGACTGGTAAGCGCCATAATGTTAAAAATAAATATGAATAGAGCACCTAAAAATAAAGCGTAGTATAACCAGTCTGATTTTAAAATTTCTTCTAAACTGGGAACACTACCGTAGGAGACAAAACCAGTAATGCAAGCCACGATATAATTAATAATTATAGCATGTAATGTATTGATCTTAAATACTTCAAAGTATTTAAAAATGACATATAAAAAGCTGGAAACAGTAATGCTTAAAACGAGCCAAATCATTTTTTTCTATATATTTTAAGCACATCGTTTGCTATCATTTTTCTATAAAGCATAGAGTAATCACCTTTTAAAACAGGTGCTTGTAAACCTTCATGGAATAAGACTTCAGTTCCCATAAATTGATAAGCTTCATCCCATAAACCAGTATCAATAAATGATTGAATGGTTGTGGTTCCTCCTTCTATAATAACAGATTGAACGTTATTTTGATAAAGACTATTGAGAATCTCTAGTGTGTTAGAAGAACTTAGTTGAAGTTTTAAAGTGGGCGCAGCATCATCCATTACTTGATAGTCAGATGTGATGCTGTTTCTAGAGTCTAGTATCACTCTAGTAGGATTTTTGCCTGACCAGTCACGGCAGGTTAGTGATGGATTGTCATCGATTACCGTTTTTGCACCTACTAAAATGGCATCTTCTTCGGCTCTAAGTTGATGTGATAATTGTCGCGAGTACTTATTGGTAATCCAGACAGGTTGTTGCTCATTTTTAGTCGCTGGCGCAATAAAACCATCAGAGGTTTCGGCCCATTTTAAGATGACATAAGGACGTTGTCTTCTGTGAAATGTGAAGAATCGCTTGTTGAGTTCGTTACATTCTTTTTCTAAGATACCTACTACGACTTCAATTCCAGCTTTTTCTATAATTGTAATCCCTTTTCCGGCGACCTTATCGTGAGGATCTAGTGTTCCTACGACTACTTTTTTAAAGCCTTTTTGGACGATCATCGATGCACATGGTGGTGTTTTACCAGTGTGTGAACATGGTTCTAGATTGACGTATATTGTCGCTTTCGCGAAAGCGTCTCCATCATAACCCTTTTTTTCTGCATCGCGTACAGCGTTTACCTCAGCATGCGGTTCTCCAGATTTCAGATGCCATCCTTCACCTATAATTTCATCATTTTCAGACACAATCACACTTCCTACTAGCGGATTAGGATAGGTTGTCCCCAATCCATTTTGTGCCAGTTGCAAGCAGCGTTGCATGTATTTATCTTCTGTAGTCATCTATAGCAAAGGTAAGACCTTAAAAAACTTAAATTTAAATCTAAACTTAAATTTAAAACAAGACTTTTAGTATTGAATCGAAGTCAGAGCTTCTTGAAGACTGACCAGATAAAATCAAAATCAAAATCAAAGTAAAATTAAAAATAAATTAAGGTGTCAGTTCGAGCGAGAGTCGAGAACGTTTTTATAACTTGAGTGATTTTATATTTAACTTCGCTCCATGAAAATTCGCAAAATTCTTCCTAAAGATAATCAAGCTATCAAAGAGATTATTCAAGCCTCTATTTTAGAACATGGTGCACCCAAAATAGGAACTGCATATAGCGATGCGGCAACGCAAGCGATGTATGAACAATACCAAAAACCTCGCAGAACTTACTACGTGATAGAAGTTGATGGAGTAGTGGTAGGTGGCGCAGGAATCGCACCACTAGATAATTACAACGGTAATGTGAGCGAACTTCAAAAGATGTACTTTAAACCACAAGCACGTGGTAAAGGTTACGGTAAGAAATTGATGATAACTTGCCTAGAACGCGCCAAAGAATTCAAATTTGAAAGCGTTTACCTAGAGACTATGGATAATATGTACGATGCCCAAGGCTTGTACAAACACGTAGGTTTTAAATTACTCGATGGGCCATTAGGTGATACTGGTCACTTCTCTTGTCCGGTGCAAATGCTTTTAAAATTTTAATTAATTTAATTACAAAAGCTGGCATTAATAACGGCATAGGAAAGTCTGTCGTAAAAAAAATGAAAATATGTGAAGCGTCAAAAGAAAAGAAAATCTTAATAATAGTTGACAACTGAATGACTGTCACAAATCAAGATTGTTTAAGAGCTTAGATCTTGATATTTTCTTTAGCAATCATATTGAAATTTTTAGACAGGTGTTCCACAGCCTAGACTTTTTTGGTTCGTTTTTGCGGCAATGGCAAAAATGAACAGAGCTATTCAATGTGCACAAAGATTGTATTAATGTAAGATTTCATAAGTACCTTTGCCGCATGACCCTTAATAAAATAAAACTCCTTTTTCAAGAACAACTAGCTCCAATATATCCAGAAAATGAGATTCATAGCATTCTACAAATTGTTTGTGAAGACCTGCTCAACTGGTCACGCTCTGATTTTATGATCAAGGATCGAGAAGAACTTAGTCATCTTCAAGAAGAAATATTGCAAAAGTCCCTACGAGAACTACGTACTTCAAAACCAATTCAATACATCACCGGAAAAGCACATTTCTACGGGCATGAGATTGTTGTTAATGAACATACGTTGATTCCGCGTCAGGAAACAGAAGAACTGGTCGATATGATCATCAAGGATCATAAAACCGAATCTTATTTGAATATCATCGACATAGGAACGGGAACTGGATGCATAGGATTGTCCCTTAAAGCCGCAAAGCCAGATTGTATAGTCACACTTATGGATGTTTCTGAAGAAGCGCTCGCCACTGCGCAATCAAATGCAAATCATTTAAAAACTCCAGTAAAGACAATTCTGCAAGATGTCTTGGCTTTAGACGAATTGCCTGAGAAGTATGATATCATTGTGAGTAATCCGCCATATGTAAGGAATTTAGAGAAGAAAGAGATACATGATAATGTATTAGAAAATGAACCACATCTCGCGCTGTTTGTAGAGGATGATAACGCATTGGTTTTCTATCGTAAAATCATGGAACTGGCTAAAATCGCTTTACAACCTAACGGAATATTATACTTTGAAATCAATCAATACTTACCTGAAGAAATGAAAGCGCTAGCTACAGAGCTAGGTTTTGAATCTGAAGTTTATAAAGATTTGAATGGGAATTATAGAATGATGAAGTGTTGGAGAGAATGAACTTCAACTTGAATTTGAAAATGGACCTTAATTAAAAGTTGTCACGCTGAATTTATTTCAGCGTCTCCTAATTACAGCGGTATAAGGCTATTAGTTCATACAAGTCTTAGGTTTTCATTACCGTCAGATTCTGAAACAAGTTCAGAATGACAAGTTTTTGGTAATGTCAGTTGCGCAAGACGGAACTTAGCATTGGCTTAATTCTTCATCAACCCATTCAAAGTCTTATACCTAAAATCAGGCTCTTCATCACTTTCTGTTTCAAAGAGGATGGTCTTTTTAGTATTCGGTTCAAGGTTAAAAAAGTTATCATTGAAATGACCTTTAACGTCTGTATAAAGAAATACGTCTTTTGCAAAAACATGAGATTCTAATGTAAGTATGAATTGTCCGTTTTCCTTCTTTGAGTCTATAGATATTTTTGTATAGGGAAGATTTAAGTTTTTAGGTCTTTCTAGAATTGAAATCACTTCACTTTCACCAAATTTAGACACTACATAAACATCGCTCTTATCAATATTTAAAGTCTTTAAAGCTATAAAGCTAATTTCTCTACTTGATGCAGCTAGGGCAGTGGAATGAAGACTTTCAATTCTATGATTAACTAAAACATTACCGTTGAAATCTTTAATGATAATCTCTAAATCTTTTTGTAGTGTCTCAAGACGATCATTAACAACATAAGTTTTCAACGTATCATTCTCCACAACATTACTAATCAATACATTCTCAAAATCACGCTTCACTTGATAATGCAAGGCTTTCCAGTTACCTAAATAATCAATACTGGACCAGCTCACTGCTGGCCAGCAGTCGTTGAGTTGCCAGTAGAGTGTTCCCATATTATACGGCCTTGCTCTGCGATGCGCTTGGATTCCTTTAGATATTCCATAGGCTTGCAGTAATTGACTAACGTAGACATAATCTTCATCATTAGTTGGAACAGGGAAATCACGTTCCATATATTCTCTTATCAATTCATTTCCACGAGCGTGTTTTTGATGCGATGCATAATCCTCTGATTGGATATTAACCGTTCCAACTTTATTGATAAATCGTATTGCCTCATAAGAAGGATGGGATTGAAAACCAAACTCACTCATAAATCGCGGCACGTGCTCTTCAAAATGCTCAAATGGATACGCATCATGCCACACGCGCCAGTCGTGCGCATCACCTTCAAATTCGTATTTAGGATTACCACGACCGTATTCTGGCGAACTTTCCCAATAAGGTTCTTTGGTAAGTTCGCTCACGTATTTAGGCATTGCAATTTGAAAAACCGACCTATAATCTTCCCAAATACTATCGCGCTCTGGTTGCGATCTTCCTTCTTGCCAGCCCCAATTGCGCCACGCCTCACTGGTTTCGTTATTTCCACACCACAGCGCAATACTACTGTGATTTCTCAACCTAGTGATTTGCTGAGTGATCTCGTTAGTTACGCTTTCGCGAAAGCGTGTATCTCCAGGATACATCGCACAAGCAAACATAAAGTCTTGCCATACTAAGATTCCTTTTTCATCGCATTTCTCATAGAAGATATCATTCTCATAAATCCCGCCGCCCCAAACGCGTAGCATGTTCATGTTAGCTTCCTTGACATCACTCAGCAACTTTTCATAATGATCATCAGTAACCAGATCCTGCATCGAGTTCTGCGGAATATAATTAGCACCTTTCATGTAAATAGGAACGTCATTGACCTTAAAAAAGAAACTAGTTCCATGTTCGTCGGGCTCGTTCACAAGCTCTATGGTACGTATTCCAGTTTTCAATTTTTGAGAATCGATATGCTTTCCTTCTTTAGAAACCGAAACTTCTATATCGTACAAATAAGGTTCGCCGATGTTGTGCGGCCACCATAGTTGTACTTGTGGAATTTCAAAATGAATTTCAAACTCATCTTCTTGAGCCTTGGGCTGGTAATCTTGTTCCCAGTAAAGACTATCGTTTACTTTAATTTTATAATGTAGTAATTCTGTGCGTTTATCAGAGAGCTTAATTTTTGCGGTAAGGTTTGCTATAGAATCTTTTACAAAATTTTGTTTGATGTAAAGGTCTTCAATTTTAAAATCATCATGAGCTTCTAAATAAACCGGTTTCCATATTCCCATGGTGTTGAGTTTTGGTCCCCAATCCCAACCGTATTGATATTGTGCTTTACGCGTGTAAACTCGGTTGCCTTCAGGTAAGGTGTATGGATTTGCTTCGGCTTTTTGCTCTTCAATTTCAACTAGTGATTTTATTTTTACTACTAGTTTGTTTTCTTTTTTTAAAATAGACTTTACATCTACTTCCCAATGTAAAAATGCATTATCGGTTTTTAGAATTTCGACATCATTTAATAGTATAGAGGAATATGTATCTATTCCTTCAAAATTCAAAATGATGTTTTCTTTGTCAAGTCTGGTTTTATCTACTTTAAACGAGTTCTCGTAAGTCCAATCTAATTCAGTCATCCATTGCAGACTATCTTCATTGTTGCCTACAAAAGGATGATTAAGTTGAGGTAAGTAAGCGCTGTGGACAGTTGAAGGAATGGTTAAAGTATCAGCGATCATGTGGTGATCGTCTTGATAAAGGGACCAATTGCTTTTTAAATACTGGCGTTCTACATTAGGACGTTCTTCTTTACAAGAGCTTATGAATATCACTAAAACTAATAGTAAACTAATCCTCATTTTCAAGGTTTTTAAGAATGGTCATAATATTCTCTGAATTAGAAATAACTTCTATGTTTTCTTCAAGAAATTTAGGCGAATTCATAGGAACTTTTTCTTCTTTTGTTTGTTGGATGATTTCTGTTGCACTAGCATGAATTTCTTGGAATTCTGCTTCCGCGAAAGCGTTACAATTACCACCATTAATTCCACCACCAGGCATAATGATTAACTCATTACTTGCAATTTCTTGATATCGCTTTAAGTTTTCTATTCCGTCTATGGCTTTAGAATGCTGTCCAGAAGTCAGAATGCGTTTTGCGCCTAAATTCACTAAATCTACAACTGCTTGTTCTGGATTTGTGATATGATCAAAAGCTCTGTGAAAGGTAAAAGGCAATGGTCTGGCAAGTTCTATCAATTCACTCGTACGTCTGATGTCTATTTTAAAATCTGCTGTGAGAACACCAGAAACTATTCCAGCACAACCTAGTTCTTTACATAGCTCTATATCACGTTTCATAATGTCAAAATCGGCATTGCTGTACACAAAATTCCCAGATCTTGGACGTATCAACACCATTACTGGAATGGTGAGTTCTTCTATTACTTTTTTAAGCAATCCGTAACTAGGAGTGATGCCACCTACTGCTAGCTCGCTACATAATTCTATACGATGTGCGCCAGCTTTCTGAGCGTTGAGAGCACTTTGATAATTGGATGCGCAGATTTCTAGTAACATATTATTTGATGATGATTTCGTCTATAAAAGTCCAGGCTTTGTTTCCAGCGCCTTGATTACCGTCCGGAATGATGCCGTAGTTAGGGATTCTTAACTTAAGATTTTTATATTTTGGAGTTAAGGATTTGGGTTTATACAATTCATAGTTGATATTCAAAATACTTTGGTTGTTTGAATCAACATCTATTATATCATAAACAGTATCGTCTAGTTCAAGAGTCAGGAATAATTCAATTTGTTTTGGGGAATATATCCACTGTCCAGGCGCATTATAGAATCTCAAATCAATAGTTTCTATTTCTATAGGTTCTTTAAAAGTAATTTCAATCTCAATATCTTCTCCCCAAAACCCCAACCATTCTCGATCACCATAACGAGAATCACTTCCTTTAATTCCATTAATTAGTCCTGCTGCGCCGCTACCAGGATAAGATTTATGAGATTCTTTATTGATGCTAATTGTTGCGCCTACACCTTTATGGAAGATAAATTCTTGAATAAATACTGAACCAAGTTGTTCGTTGTCTTTAAAAACGGCCGCTTTTAAAGTCATATCTGCCGTAAAAGGAATAGGTGATTCATATAGAGTAGAAGTTGCGGTTGGTTCAGTTCCATTAGTGGTAAATCTGATTTCTTTTCCAATAGTTTTGGTGCTTAACTCATATGCTTGATTTTCATTTAAGACTCCTTCAATTTCATATAAATGGTTGGCATAGTTGATATCCATCACATCTAATCGTTGATGGAAAGCTTCAAGTCTGTTTGAAAATCCAGTGTAATTTTTGTTTTCTTCACGAGTCCAAGCAACCTCGCTCATCGCCAGCATGCGCGGAAACGCCATGTATTCTACTTGGTCACTGGTCGTCATATATTCTGTCCAGATATTTCCCTGAACACCGAGAATAAATTTTGCTTCTTTCTCAGTCAGTTCTTCTGGTATTGGATTGAAATGATAGACTTTTTCAAGCGGTAAAAATCCGCCAATGGCGAGCGGTTCGTTTTCGTTTTCACTTTGATAATAGTCAAAATAAGCGTGCGATGTAGGCGTCATGATCACATCATGACCAGCTTTTGCAGCGTCGATAGCTCCTTTGGTGCCACGCCAGCTCATTACCGTTGCGTTAGGTGCGAGTCCACCTTCTAGAATTTCATCCCAACCTATGATTTGACGACCTTTAGAATTCAAGTATTTTTCCATGCGCTGGATAAAATAGGATTGTAACTCAAACTCGTCTTTTAATCCATTTTCTTTGATCACTCGTTGCGCGATATCACTGGTTTTCCATTGGGTTTTAGGTGCTTCATCGCCACCTATGTGAATGTATTTTGACGGGAATAGTTCTATCACTTCGTCCAGTACATTTTCTAGGAATGTAAAGGTTTCTTCGCTAGGGCAGTAGATGTCTTCAAAAACGCCCCATTTCATCGCAACTTGGATATTATCACTTGTGCAACCCAATTCTGGATAGGCAGCGATAGCGGCTTGAGCATGACCAGGCATTTCTATTTCTGGGATGACGTTGATATGTCTCGCTTTCGCGAAAGCGATCACCTCACGAACTTCTTCCTGTGTATAATAACCGCCGTACTTTTTACCATCATATTGATGCGGTGTGTCGTTGTAATGCCCAACTAGTGTCGAATCACGATATGCTGCTACTTCTTGTAATTTAGGATACTTTTTGATCTCAATGCGCCAGCCTTGATCGTCTGTAAGGTGCCAGTGAAAGTTGTTCATTTTGAGCATGGCCATGGCGTCGATGTATTTCTTGATAAATTCTACATCAAACATATGTCGTGACACATCGAGGTGCATTCCACGATATTTAAAACGTGGCTCATCCTTTATAGTAATTGCTGGTATGTGAATTTCTGTGCGGTCGGCTATATCGACAGGCATTAATTGTATGAGAGATTGTACTGCGTAGAAAGCGCCTGCATCAGTACTGGCTTTTATAGTAATATTACGATCTGTACTGACGATGCGATAACCTTCTTTTGAAGTGATGGAGGAATCATACTCTAGTACAATGGCATTGTTATCACTGTATTTTATATCCCAATCGCGATCTGTTGCGTGTTCTAGAAAGTTGTTAAGGAAGTTATAGCAGGCTGTAAAATCGTCGTTATTACTCAACGTAGTTTCTTCATTAATAGTGAAGTGCCCGGGATTTACTTGCAACAATTGAGGCGCTGGAATAATAGATGGACTTAATAATTCTACCTGAGGTTTTGTACATGAAAACAGTGTTAATATCAAACTACAAAGAATTAGAAATCTAGCGCTCATTATTGTATTTTAGAATCTTAAAATTTGAGCAGAAGATAGCACATTTTCTATGAGTCCAAAAGAACAAATACAATCCTTGCGTGATGAGTTGCGCGAGCACAATTATAATTACTACGTTAATGATAATCCTACTATTTCAGACTTTGAGTTTGATAAGAAACTGGAACAATTAAAAACGCTAGAAGCTGCTCATCCTGAGTTCTATGACGCGACCAGTCCATCTGTGCGTGTAGGTGGTGAGGTGACTAAAAACTTCAATACCATTAAGCATATCAACCGTATGTACTCGTTGGATAATTCTTATTCCATAGAGGATTTGCGCGATTGGGAAAAGCGTATTAAGAAAATAGTAGATGGTGAGATACAGTACACTTGTGAGCTCAAATATGATGGTGCAAGCATAAGTTTACATTATGAAAACGGCAAGTTTGTTCAAGCAGTAACTCGTGGAGATGGAAATCAAGGTGATGAGGTCACGGCAAATGTGCGCACTATAAAATCAGTGCCATTGCAATTAAAAGGTGATGATGTACCAGCCAAATTTGAAATACGTGGTGAAATCGTATTGCCATGGGATGGATTTCATAAAATGAATGAAGAACGTGCCGATCAAGGACTGGATTTATACCGCAATCCGCGTAACACGGCTAGTGGTAGTTTGAAACTACAGGATAGTGCCGAGGTTGCAAAAAGACCATTAGATTGTTTGCTATATCAACTTGCTGGTGAAAATCTACCAGTAAAAAGTCAGTTTGACTCTTTAACGCTTGCGCGAAAATGGGGTTTTAAAGCACCTCAAGAGAGTAAATTAGTCCATTCTATAGAAGAAGTGTTTGAATTTATCAATCATTGGGATGTAGCTCGTAAGGAGTTGCCATATGAAACCGATGGTGTTGTGATAAAGGTGAATTCGCTGGATCAACAAGACGAGCTAGGTTTTACTGCCAAAGCGCCCAAATGGGCAATGGCTTATAAGTTTGCAGCAGAGCAAGTTTCTACTAGACTTGAAGAAATTACCTATCAAGTAGGTCGTACTGGTTCTATCACGCCTGTAGCAAATCTAGAACCTGTAGAGATATCTGGTACTACTGTGAGACGTGCAAGCCTTCACAATGCAGATCAGATTGAAAAGCTGGATATAAGAGTAGGCGATGAGGTATATGTAGAAAAAGGTGGTGAGATCATCCCTAAAATAGTCGCTGTAGAGTTAACTAAACGACCAGATAATTCCACTCCTACGGTTTATGCCACGCACTGTCCAGAATGTCATACAGAGTTGGTTCGTACCGAAGGAGATGCAAAGCATTACTGTCCTAATGATATGGCCTGTCCACCACAAGTGAAAGGTAGGATTGAGCACTTTATTTCTCGCAAAGCGATGGATATCGACGGAATAGGAGCAGAGACTGTAGGTCAGTTAGTGGACGCAGGTTTCATCAACAACTATGCAGATTTGTACGATCTAACGGTGGAGCAGGTTTTACCACTAGAGCGTATGGCACAAAAAAGTGCCGAGAATATGATTAATGGAATTGAAGCTAGTAAACAAGTACCTTTTGAACGTGTGTTGTTCGGCTTAGGGATAAGATACGTAGGGGAAACAGTAGCTAAAAAACTAGCTAAACATTATAAAAATGTCGACGCGTTATTAAATATGCCGGCAGAGCCTGATAAGAGTTCTATTGACTTATTTGCTGATGTATCGAGCGCTGCAGATAAGAAGATGGAAGAATTGACAGCTGTCCCTGAAATAGGAGAAAGTATTGCTCAATCTCTAGTGGAATTCATCCAGAATGAGGATCAAATGGCGATTATAGAACGCTTAAAAAATACTGGTCTACAATTTGCATTGAGTGAAGAGCAATTAGAAGGTCAGACTGATAAATTAGCAGGTAAAAGCTTTGTGATTTCAGGTGTTTTTGAAATGTCTAGAAATGATTTAAAGAAACTTGTGGAAGATAATGGTGGTAAAAACTCGAGTTCTATTTCTAGTAAGACTGACTATCTGATCCGTGGTGATAAAATGGGACCATCTAAACTTGAAAAAGCAGAGAAATTAGGTATAACCATGATCAGCGAGCAGGAATTTCTGGCAATGATATAAAATATGAAAAAGGTATTGATATTTGTGGTGTTGTTGAGTTTCGCTTTCGCGAAAGCGCAAACCTATTCTTCAAAAATCATCCCGAATGATACCATGTTATTACGTGGGTACATTGATGAATACCCTATAACGATGTACATCGAAAACGTAGGTTTTTGCGAATATGAACAGAAATTTACAGGCTGGTATAAATATGACAATAGTGCCGAATCCATTCCAATAGTATTTTTCTATTCTCCATATCCTGAAGAAGAGCCTTTTAGAATTTATGCCAAATATGATGGCGAATTTGAGACAGAAGTAAATGAGGATTATTTTTGTCAAGTACTAAGTTATGATGAGGTTTTTGAAACAACAGCTGAGAATGGAAACTTTAATGACCTAAAATGGCGCATAAAAGATTCTGATAAGTTGATGAATGTCTGGTTTGAAGGCGATCCACAAGATCAATTCTGGGAACTAGGAAGTCAAAAGGTTTACCTAACCAGGGATGAGCAAATTATATTAGATCTAGGAGTCTTAGATTTTGAATATGCTTATGATGTCGAGGTTTTAGGTTATAAAAATGTTGAAGATATCAGTCATTTACTATTAGAAGTTTCGGTACCGTCTAAACCTGGTGGAAATGGTCGCGGAATGTGTGGTGGTGGCGAGGAAATTCACATATTATATCTAAGGCTTGATGATAATAATCGGTTGATATATAGTGATCAAGCCAAGGTAGCAAGTTGTTATGTTGAAATAGATGAGACTGCCATAACTTACGACGCAGCTTTTCCAGAAAAAGGTTTTACACGATCTAATTAATTGACTTCTTCACCGTGTTGACTAGCATCTAGTCCACGTTCTTCTTGATCATCTCTTACTCTTATAGGTATTAATATATCAACCAGTTTGTAAAATAATAAACTACCACCGAAGGTAAATACAGAAACACCTATAAGTGCTATGATATGCCACATAAAGGTCTCTGTCTCGCCATGTACAAGTCCCACATCTTTTGCAAATACAGCTGTCAGGATCATACCTACAATTCCACCAACTCCATGACTAGGGAAAACGTCTAGTGTATCGTCAATACCGGTTTTAGAAAATAATGAAATAGCGATATTACTAGTAATGGCAGTAGCAAATCCTATAAATATACTTTGTGAAATAGTAACAAAACCTGCAGCAGGAGTAATGGCAACCAATCCGACGATTGCACCGATACATGCACCAACAGCGCTCATTTTACGATTAGAGAAACGTTCGTAAAACATCCATGTGATCATGGCGGTGGCACTGGCGATATTTGTATTGGCAAAGGCTATGGCGGCATCTGCATTTGCGGCTAGCGCACTACCGGCATTAAAACCAAACCATCCAAACCATAGCAATCCAGTTCCTAAAATGATATAAGGTACGTTTGCTGGGTCGTGTGTTATTTTTTTACGTTTCCCTAAATAAACTGCTCCTGCAAGTGCTGCAAATCCTGCACTCATGTGAACAACTGTTCCACCAGCGAAATCAAGTACTCCTAGGTTGCGCAATAATCCGTCTGGATGCCAAGTCATATGTGCTAATGGCGTGTATATGAATATAGTAAACAATACCATGAATAAGATATAGCTTCTGAAACGGACACGTTCTGCAAAACTACCTGTGATTAAGGCTGGTGTGATGATGGCAAACTTAAGCTGGAAAAGAGCAAATACTAAAAAAGGTACGGTTCCTGCAAAATCTGGATTAGGAGCAAGACCTACATCTTTAAAATTGAAATAAGTCATTGGATTTCCTATGATGCCATAATAGCTTTCTCCAAAGGCAAGTGAGAAACCTACGATTACCCAAAGTATACTAACAACACCAAGAGCAACAAAACTTTGCAACATGGTAGAAATCATCGATTTTTTATTCACCATACCGCCATAGAAAAAGGCAAGTCCAGGCGTCATTAATAATACAAATGCTGATGCGATTAACATCCATGCCGTATCGCCACTATCGATGGCACTCATGTCACCGTTTTCTGTATATGGATTACTAAACGTTAAACTGATAAGTACTAAAACAGCTAAAACTATAAAATTAACCTTCTTGCCCATTTGAAAAATTTTGGATTGTTTTTCAAATATAGCGTAAGTGATTTAAAAATGAATGTAATTTATTAGTATACCCTATAAAAAATAGGGTAGATTACTTATGGAATGCAATAAATGATATTATTACGGCAATATTTTTGGGGTGTTGCGTTAAAAATTACACTTGAGTCTTTTAGTGGTTTTATTTGGATTTCATGAGTTTGATGAAAACATACCCAAAAAAAAGCATGAAGAGGAAGTCGTTTAAACCATAGATGGAGTAAAAAACTCCAGCTATCAAATCTCTATCATATACTTCTTGAACACTATTATTAGCAAACCAGTATCCATAAGCAATGACATAGCAAAATTTTTCAAGTGCAAATACAGCAACAAGCCATTTTACATTCTCAAAAACTTTAGCTACAGCAATGAAAGCAAGTCCCCAAACCATAATCATAAGTAGTCCAAAATAGGACATCACTACTGGGTCTGTTTCTGGAATAACCTCATTGGTAAAACCTTTTGTGAAAAAAAGAATCCCTAACGTGTTTATAATTCCTGAAAGTATGAATCCTTTAGTAATAGTTGATTTGGTCATATTATTTTATAATTTGATTAAATTAAATCTCATAAACCACGTCAACTCCTTTATCGATCTTTCCTTCTTTTAAGTAAAAATCAATACGGCCTAAGTTGATTCCATAGCAACCTACTTGATTCACCATAACATCTTTTCCTGAAGCGTTTTTTACAACCTCTGGTGCATCAAGAAAAGTATGCGTGTGTCCACCTATGATAAGGTCTATACCAGATGTTGCTGCTGCAAGGGATAAGTCAGATACTCTATCGACTCTATAAGAATAGCCTAAATGCGACATGCAAATTACTAGATCACATTTTTCTGTTTCACGCAGTGTTTTAATTTGATCCTTTGCAACTTCTATAGGGTCATTGTAAACGGTTTCCTTGTACATTTTTGGGTCTACTAATCCGTCTAGTTGTATTCCTACACCAAATAGCCCTATGCGCACGCCATCCTTTACCATAACTTTATAGGGTTTAGTGTGTCCATCCATGATGGTATTTGAGAAGTCGTAATTGGAAATGACAAAGTCAAAATCTGCGTGAGGTAGTTGTTTATACAGACCTTCAATGCTGTTATCAAAATCATGATTTCCTATAGTGGCAGCATCATAACCCATCATAGACATCAATTTAATCTCAAGCTCGCCGCCATAAAAATTAAAGTAAGGCGTGCCTTGAAAGATATCACCACAATCCAGTAATAGAGTATTAGGATTTTCTGAGCGCACCTTATTTATGATAGCTGCTCTACGAGCAACACCACCACGTCCATCATTACGGCCACCAGAAATAGGTTCGATGTGAGAGTGTGTGTCGTTAGTATGTAATATGGTGATTTTCTTAGTTCCAGGCTCTAATTTTGGTCCTGTAAAAATACCATTAGCAAGAGCACAGTTAGACCATAATGCCGCACCAGCTACCATTCCAGCACTTGTATTGCGTATAAATTTTCTTCTTTCCATTTTCTTGCTTATTAATCTAAAACCTCAAATCGGTTATCTCGTTCAAATTTTATGGTGTCCACTTTCTTAAAGTAATCAATGACAGCGTTACGTATTTTATAATCAATCTTCATCATTGCAGCGCCTTTGAAAAAACTCATGTCATCTCCACCATTATAGAGATAGTCATTAGTAGCCACGATATAGGTTCTGTCTTTATCTAACGGTTGATTTTGAATGGTTATCTCATTTATACTATCATCTGCATTTAAAATAATTTTCATTCCATCAAATGGATGTGCTCTTTTGCGATCAATAAGATAATTAATTAATTCATTCATTTGATCACCAGATAGTTCAGCGATAGTGATCTCGTTATCAAACGGCATGATTTCATAAGCTCTTCTCATGGTTACTGGTCCAGCAGGTAATCCAGCTCTAATGCCACCGTGATTAAGTAAAACGATATCTATGCTTTTACCAGTTCTTGATGTATAAATAGGTTCGCCTTGCTCACGTACGATCGTTGCTAGCATATTGCCGATAGGAGTATTGTATTTATAATCATTTTTATTCATGGATACTGGATTGAAGCTTAGTTGTTCATCCATTTGAGCATCCAATGATTTTTTAAAAGGAGCAATATAATTTTCAATCTGTTCTACACTTTGTAGCGTGCTGTCTATATGTGTTTGTGAACTGGTTACTTTGGTGAGTTGTAAGTAATCTGATTTGCAAGAGGTTGTGATTAATAACGCTTTCGCGAAAGCGAGATATAAAAAAGCCTTGCCCAGACGCTTATAAATAGATGATTTCATGTCCTATTGTGCTACATTTGTACAGTTAGTAAAAGTACATGATTTTTAACGGAATTAAGCGCAGATGGTTGCGCAAAGCGCTACAGAAACTGCAAAATGACCAAGATAGGCCATCTATAAAATGGCCTCAATCTATGGTGGTGATTTATGATGGTCAGCTCACTACAAATGTAGAACCGTTTTATAAATGGGCAGAAGAGTTGAGTATAGAAAAGGAAGCAGTTACTCTAATAGCTTATGTAAATGACAAGAAGAAATCCACATTAAAAAACGTTCATTTAATTGATCGTAAATTAATTAAGTGGTCTGGTGGTATTACAAATGTCGAAACTAAAGAGTTGTTACAACAGCCCTTTGATTTGCAAGTGAATTATTTTAACATAGAAAATGAGTTGTTAGAATATGTAAGTCTAGCGTTGCCATCAGTTTTAAAAGTTGCTTATGGTAGTGATAATGAATCAATTTTTGATCTTTCTATAGGAGTGGATCTTAAAGATTATAGTGGATTGATAACAGAATTAAAAAAGTATTTAAAAATATTAACTCAATAAAATGCAAGATTTAATAGGAACTGGTGTAGCATTGATTACACCTTTTACTGCCGCTGGTGAGGTAGATCACAGCGCATTAGAGCAAGTGGTGAATTATCAAATTGATAATGGAATTGATTATTTAGTAGTATTAGGTACTACCGGAGAGAGTGCAACTTTAACTCTTGAAGAAAAAGAGGCTGTAAAATCAACGATAACTAAAGCAAATGCTGGAAGATTGCCTATGGTATTGGGTATAGGTGGTAGCAATACGGCTGCTGTTGTAAATGAATTAAAAACTACAGATCTTACTGATTATATCGCTGTTTTGTCAGTTTCTCCGGCTTATAATAAACCAACTCAAGAAGGTGTATATCAGCATTTTAAGGCTGTGGCAACTGCAACAGATAAACCAATAATTTTATATAATGTGCCTGGAAGAACAGCATCAAACATGGATGTAGAGACTGTTGTGCGTCTGGCTCATGATTTTGATAATATTATTGGGATTAAAGAAGCTGCTGGAGATATCGTTCAAGCTATGAAGTTAATTCAATATACTCCAAAGGATTTTCTAGTCATATCTGGAGATGATATGATTACTCTATCTATGGTGTTAGCTGGTGGAGCTGGAGTGATATCTGTTATAGGTCAAGGATTACCTCAAGGATTTAGTGACATGGTACGTTACGGTCTTAATGGTGATGTTGAAGAGGCGTTTGAATTGCATTATAAAATTGCTGCAAGTATCGATATGATTTTTGAACAAGGTAATCCTGGTGGTATTAAGGCTATGCTTGCTGAAATAGGTCTTATCAATGAATATTTAAGATTGCCTCTAGTTCCTATTAATGATGATTTAAGGTCCAGGATAAAACTATTCATTAAGCAATATGATGCTTAAAGATGTCTAAATTCTCTTAAGTATTATACCACAGTACAATTATATACGTTAGTTGCCTAGACAATTGAGAAAATATGTATAAAAATTGTACTTTTGCAAACCATTTAAAATTAAGTATGAAAAACTATATTGTTTTACTTCTTTTAGCGATTATGGCAGTAAGCTGCGGACCTTATCAGACAGCGTTAAAGTCTACTGATAATGAAGTGAAGCTAGCGATGATTGATACGCTTCTTAATCGAGAGAAGTATGGGAAAGCTGTAAATCTTTTTGATCAGATCATTCCTCAGTATAGAGGTACTGATAAGGCAGAGGCATTATCTATAAAGTATGCTAAAGCGTTGTATGAAACGAAGGATTATCCTAATAGTGCATACCAGTACGAACGCTTTGTTCAGTCTCATCCTGCTAGTGAGGATAGAGAGTTTGCCGCTTATATGGGAGCAAAGAGTCACTACCACATGTCTGCTGTATATTCAAAAAGTCAGGTTAATACGGACAGAGCTCTTGCCAAATTACAAGACTATATCAATCTTTATCCAGATGGTGAATATGTAGAAGAGGCAAATGATTTAGTATCTGAGTTGCGTTATAAGTTAGATCGCAAAGCTTATGAAATTGCAAAAAATTATCACCATCGTAGTAGATATATACCAGCTATAAAGAGTTTTGAGAATTTTATTATTCAACATCCAGGTTCTGATTTTATGGATGACGCTCAATTTTATTTGATAGATTCACAATATTTATATGCTATTAAAAGTAGAGAAGAGCTAGTCCCAGAAAGGTTAGAAGCTGCTACCAAATATTATAATACCTTTGTCTCTCGTTTTCCTGCTAGTGAGTACCGTGAGGATGCAGATGAGATCATGGAAAACATCAACGATTACAAATTAAAGAATAACATCTAATTTCAGTTATGGATACTAAAAACATAAAAGCGCCTGCAAGTACTATTACTTACAATAGGGATAACTTAACTAATCCTACAGGTAATATGTACGAGGCTATTTCAATCATAGCAAAGCGTGCTGAACAAATTAATACCGATGTAAAGGAAGAGCTTATTGAAAAGTTAGAGGAATTTGCAACGTATAATGATTCTCTAGAAGAAGTTTTTGAGAATAAAGAGCAAATTGAAGTTTCTAAATTTTATGAGCGTTTACCTAAGCCTCACCAGATAGCTGTTCAAGAATGGTTAGATGGCAAAATTTATTTTAGAGATACTTCTAAATCAGAAGAGTAATCTAATGATGTCGGTTTTAAGCGGTAAAAACGTATTACTAGGTATTACCGGTGGTATTGCTGCTTATAAAACAACTTACCTTGTGCGCCTGCTTATTAAAGCAGGCGCTACTGTTAGGGTAGTGATGACTCCATCTTCTAAAGAGTTTGTCACTCCTTTAACTCTTTCTACTTTATCTAAAAATCCTGTTTTATCTTCTTTTACTAATGAAGATGATGAAAATGATATCTGGAATAATCATGTCGATCTAGGTCTTTGGGCAGATTATATGATTATTGCACCTGCAACCGCAAATACCATGAGTAAAATGGTATCGGGAAATATTGATAATTTTTTGATGGCGGTATACTGCAGTGCAAAATGCCCTGTGTATTTCGCTCCGGCGATGGATTTAGACATGTTCAAGCATCCATCTACTCAACATAATTTTGATCAACTTTCTAGTTATGGTAATAAAATGATACCTGCTGGGACTGGTGAACTTGCCAGTGGATTGAGCGGAGAAGGACGCATGGCTGAGCCAGAAGAAATCGTTTCCTTTATTGAAAAGGATATCGAGTCTCAGCTGCCATTAAAAGGAAAAATGTGTCTTATTACGGCTGGCCCTACTTATGAGCCTATCGATCCAGTAAGATTCATAGGTAATCACAGTAGTGGTAAAATGGGTGCTGCCCTAGCAATGGAAATGGCTTCTCAAGGTGCACAAGTGATTCTCGTTATGGGACCTAGCCATGTAAGTACAAATCATCATTTGATTCAAAGAGTTAATGTAAAAACAGCGCAAGAAATGTATGATCAGGTTCATGAGTATATTGATCAAGTAGATTATGCTATATTTAGTGCTGCAGTTGCAGATTATAAACCTGTAAATCCAGCAGATCAGAAAATAAAAAAGAAGTCCGATACGTTAACCGTAGAACTGGTTAAGAACCCAGATATATTAGCTAGCGTCGGTGCGATGAGTAAACGTCCGTTTTTAGTGGGGTTTGCGTTGGAAACAGAAAATGAGTTAAAGCACGCTTTCGCGAAAGCGGAAAAGAAAAATACAGATTTACTCGTATTGAATTCTACACGTGATAAAGGTGCAGGATTTGGTAAAGACACTAATAAAATCACACTGATTGATAGGGATCAAAATACAATTGTTTTTGATACAAAACCTAAAACTGAAGTGGCAAAAGATATCGTTAATGAAATTATTAAAAGAGCTCTTTAAAGTTATACCGTTACTGACCTTGCTATTTATGGGAACTGCTCATGCGCAAGAGTTTAACGCTGTGGTACAGGTTAATGCGCAGAATGTTGCGCAGCCTAATCAGACTATCTTCAGGACTCTAGAGACTTCTATGCAAGAGTTTATTAATAATACTGAGTGGACAGATCAAGATTATAGAGAAGAAGAAAAAATTAATTGTTCCATCGTTTTTGTAATAACAGATTATGACAACGATCGTTTTAAAGGAAATGTTCAAATTTCTCTTTCTAGACCTGTGTTTAACTCTTCATATTCATCACCTATATTCAATTTTAAAGATTCTAATATAGAATTTGAATATCTAGAATATGCACCGTTTTTTTATAATGCAAATCAATATGAGAATAATTTAACTTCATTAATTTCATTTTACATCTATACTATGTTGGGAATTGATGGAGATACATTTGCTCTTAATGGTGGTCAACAACATCATATAGAGGCTCAACGTATTGTTAGTCTGGCACAACAAAGTAACTCAGTTGGGTGGAAAGCTACAGATGGTCAGGGAACTCGTTTTCAACTAAATGATGACATGCTTTCTCAAACTTTTAAAGAGTATAGAGAAGTGTTGTATGGATATCACAGTAAAGGCATGGATACATTTGCTGATGATCAAAAGAAAGCTAAGCTACTTATCAGTACTGAGGTTTTAAAACTCAAAGCTCTTAACAGTCGTAGGCCTAATAGTTTAATACAAAGATTATTTTTTGACGCTAAGGCAGATGAGATAGTCAGTATCTTTTCTGGTGGACCAGCGGTTGATGTTAGAGATCTTAAAAATGCTTTACAACAACTAGCGCCTAATCAATCTTCAAAATGGCGTAATATTAAGGTCTAGTGCTTTGGTAAGATGTTATAAATTATCTAGATTTAAACATTGTAACGCAGTACGCGATATGTACTGTTTAATGTCTTAAAATCAATTGCTTAAACATATACACATTGAGAATTTTGCTCTAATCGACAGTCTCGATTTGGACTTAAACAATGGGCTTACCATGATAACCGGTGAGACTGGTGCTGGTAAATCTATTTTACTAGGTGCATTAGGGCTAGTACAAGGAAAAAGAGCAGATTTAAGTGCAGTAAGAGATACGACGCGCAAATGTGTTGTAGAAGCTCAAATAGATATGACTTATTTATCATTAGATGAATTATTAGAGTCATATGATCTAGATGTTGATCCGGTATGTTTTTTAAGAAGAGAGATATTACCATCAGGGAAAAGTCGTGCTTTTATTAATGATACACCAGTCACACTAACGACAATGAGTGCGATAGGTAATCAATTGATTGATATTCATTCTCAACATCAGACTTTACAGCTTGCTTCTGATGATTTTCAAATTGATGTTTTACAATCATTTGTAAATAAACGAACTGAAAAGGAAAAAGAGTCAGCTTCATATTTACTAGACTCTTTTAGGGTAAAGTGGAGTTTATACAAATCTTTAAAAACCCAGCTCAATCAATGGGTAGAAGAAGAGCGTACCTTATCAAAAGAAGCAGATTATAATAATTTTTTACTAGAGGAACTGGATCAGGCAGAACTTGATAATTTAGATGTAGTCGGACTAGAGCAAGAAAACGAGCAGCTAAGTAATGTAGAAGAAATACAACTAGTATTGCAAGAATTTCAATCTGTAATGGATCAAGATGAAAATGGTTTGCTAGATCAGATTAGATTATTGAAAAATAGATTTTCTCAAATTGCAAATTATGATGTTCATTTTGAAAAAGCAGGAGATCGACTCAATACAACGCTTCTAGAACTAGAAGATTTAAGTGAAGAGGTGTCTCGTAAGGCTGATAGTGTTGAGGCTAATCCAGAAAGACTTGAACTGATTAATCAAAGACTTAACTTGGTTGAACAGTTACTTAAGAAACATCATCAAGAAGATGTTGAAGGACTTATCGTGTTAAGAGATGAATTAGCAGATAAGGTTTTTACTACTCAAAATATCTCTAAAAAGATTAAGCAGGTAAGAGTTCAACTAGATGAAGTCCATAAGAGTTTAGAGCAATTAGGCGATAAGATTCATCAGCAACGAGTTCAACAATCTAATTTATTAGAAGAAGAAGTTCTTATTACTATTAAAAATCTAGGGATGCCCGACGCTTCTTTTAAAGTTCATATAGAAAAACAGAGTAGTTTTAATTCTTATGGAATGGATGAGGTAGAGTTTAGATTCACCGCAAATAAAGGAACTGCGTTATTACCACTCAATAAAGCTGCGTCCGGTGGTGAATTGTCGAGATTGATGCTTTCTATTAAAGCGCTATTGTCTAACTATAAAAATTTGCCGACTATTATTTTTGATGAAATTGATACCGGTGTAAGTGGTGCGATTGCTGAGAAGATGGCTATTATTATGCAGCAAATGAGTTCCAGCTTACAGGTTATTACAATTACTCATTTACCACAGATAGCAAGTGCTGGTAATGATCACCTAGTTGTCAGAAAAGCAGTGAAAGAAGAGCAAACAATTTCAAATATTTACAGGTTAAATCAAGAAGAAAGAGTAGAGGAAATAGCACAAATGTTGAGCGGTGGAAAAATATCTGATGCTGCAAGAGAAAATGCACGTGTATTACTTCAATAAGAATTTTATATTTGTCACTTATATTTAAGATATGTCATACAACTTACTAAAAGGAAAAAGAGGAATTATATTCGGTGCACTAGATGAGAATTCTATTGCGTGGAAAACTGCAGAGCTTGCTCATGCCGAAGGTGCAACTTTCGTACTTACTAATGCACCTATTGCAATGCGTATGGGTACTATAAATGAACTTGCAGAAAAGACAGGTAGTCAAATTATACCGGCAGACGCAACAAGTCTTGAAGATCTTGAGAATTTAATATCTCAATCAGTTGAAATATTAGGCGGGAAATTAGATTTCGTTCTACATTCTATTGGAATGTCTGTAAACGTAAGAAAAGGAAAAGCCTATACAAATCAGAATTATGACTGGACTCAAAAAGGTTGGGATGTAAGTGCTGTTTCATTTCATAAAGTAATGCAGACTCTATATAAGCAGGATGCAATGAGTGAATGGGGTAGTATTCTTGCGCTTACTTATATGGCGGCTCAAAGAACATTTCCAGATTATAACGATATGGCAGATAATAAAGCATATCTAGAGTCTATCGCTAGAAGTTTTGGATATTTCTTTGGAAAGGATAAAAAGGTTCGTGTGAATACAATCTCGCAATCGCCTACACCTACAACAGCAGGACAAGGTGTAAAGGGTTTTGATGGATTTATAAGCTATGCAGAAAAAATGAGTCCTTTAGGTAATGCTACGGCGCAAGAATGTGCAGAATACTCTATTACTTTATTCTCAGATTATACTAAAAAGGTAACAATGCAAAATCTTTTCCATGATGGAGGCTTTTCTAATACAGGTGTAAGTCAGGAAGTCATCGAGAAGTTTTAAGAATAAATTTCTAATATAATATTAAGCCTCTGTTTTTACAGGGGCTTTTTTATTTCGCTTTTGCGAAAGTGAAAACAATTCAATAGTGAGCTTTCTTACAACATTTAAAATTTAACAATGTTAATTGATTGTAAAATCTTATATTCGACTTCATATATAAAAAACTACTAACTCATGTTAAAAAAACTACTTTCAATTACATTGTTTTTTGCTGTTGCTTTGGTGTCAGCGCAATGTAATTACTCTCTGGAAATGAGAGACGCATTCGGTGATGGTTGGGGAAATGGTGCACAAATGACGGTTACGATTAATGGTACGCCTTCAGTGTATACAGTGCCTGATCCTCCAGGAGATCAAAATACAGTTTCCCTTACAGTTAATGATGGTGATACATTAATTCTAGATTATATCGCTGATGCGGTAACACCTGGAGATAATGAATTTACTCTTTTCGATTCTGAAGGGATAATTGTGGTAGATTCTGGATTTTCTCCGGCAACAGGTAATTACTTTAATGGGACAGCTTCATGTCCTACATGTCCTGCAGTTACAAATATTACTGTTAATAATGTCGTAGCAGATGCGGCAGAAATAGGATGGACACAAGTAGGTACAGAAATAGAATGGGAAATTGAAGTAGGGCCAACTGGTTTTACAGTAGGTTCTGGTGTGGTTACTACAGCGACTACTAACCCTGCAACAGTTAACGGTTTAAGTGCAATTACGAATTACGATGTTTATGTAAGAGCAAAATGTTCTGCTACAGACTTAAGTAATTCTCAAGGACCTGCTAGTTTTACAACAACAGAGTCTTGTCCAACACCTTCTAATTTTGCCCCAGTTACACAAACAGCTACAGGTGTATCGTTTATATGGGATGCAAATGGAAATCCTAATACGATTGTAGATATCGAATATGGTCCAACTGGTTTCACTCAAGGTTCAGGTACTATTGTGCAACAATTTACAGCGCCTTTTGCAGATGTAACAGGTCTTGCTGCAAATACAACTTATGATTTTTATGTGCGTATCGATTGTGGTATGGGTGACCTTAGTTTATGGGCTGGACCTTATACTGCGACGACAGCTCAATCATGTCCAGATATTTCTGGTATTACATTTTCTAATGTTAGTCAAACATCAGTAGATGTGGCTTGGACTGCTGGTGGAACAGAAACAGAATGGAGTATTGAATATGGTCCAGCTGGATTTGTTGCTGGAACTGGTACTATCGTTACTTCGATGACTAATAACCCTTTCACTCTTACAGGATTGTCATCTGGTGTCAATTATGATGTTTGTGTGACAGCAGTTTGTGGTCCTATGGATCTGTCGACTCCTGTATGTTCTAGTGTTCTAACTCCAGCAGACTATTGTGCAGGAGATTTATTAGTGGATTCAGGTGGAGTAGCAGGTGATTATGGCGCAAGCGAGAATTTCACGTATACGGTATGTCCAGATAATGCTGGTGATGTAGTTTATGTTGATTTTACGGCATTTGAACTTGAAACATCTTTTGCTGGATGTTGGGATAGTCTAACGGTTTATGATGGACCAGACACGATGTCTCCTACGATTAATCCGCCCGGTGGTGGAACAGAATGGTGTTGGGATGCAGGTTCTGGAACTGGTGATTTAGTTCAAGAATTATTGATAGGTAAATTACCTTCTGGTTGTTTGACATTTGTATTTGAATCAGATGGTGGTGGGCAAAGAGCAGGATTTGAAGCTGCTGTAACTTGTGCGGCTCCGCCGACATGTCCAGTTGTTTTTGATCAAATGATTGATTTATCTTCTGCAACTTCACTGGATTTATCATGGACAGCAGGAGGAACAGAAACAGAATGGAGAGTTGAATATGGAGCTCCTGGTTTTGCTATTGGTGCAGGGACTGTTGTGACTCCTAATCCTACGATGGCAAGTACATCAATTACTGGATTAACTAGTGATACATCTTATGACATTTATATAACTGCTTTATGTGGACCTGGAGATGAGTCGATTCCAGTTTTGATTTCTGGTTCTACTACAAAGGATTATTGTGCAGGAGATGCTTTTACTGATGTAGGAGGAACAACTTCTGGTTATGATCCTAGTGAGAATACAACATATTCAATTTGTCCAGATAATGCAGGTGATGTAGTTTATGTTGATTTTACAGCATTTGATACTGAAGAACGCGGGTTTTCTAATGATTGTTATGATGGATTAACTATTTATGCAGGTCCAGACGATACTTTCCCAGTAATTAGTCCTCCTAATGGAGTTGGAGATGTATGGTGTTGGGATCCTAATACTACAGCAGCGTTTCAAGGAACTGGTGATTTAACTCAGGTTATGTTGATAGGGTCGTTACCTTCAGGATGTATAACTTTTGTATTTACTTCTGATGGTTCTGTTCAAGAAGATGGATGGGAGGCTGCAGTAACTTGTGCCGCTCCACCAGCGTGTCCAGTTCCTAGTGCATTCGCAGTAGATTCTTCTACAAGTGATACTGTTAATTTATCATGGACAGTAGGATCTACAGAAACAGAATGGGATATCGAGTACGGACCAGTTGGGTTTACACCTGGTACAGGAACTGTTATAACTGTTACGACTAACCCATATGCTGTATCTGGTTTGACAGATAATACAGAATATGACTTTTATATTACAGGAAATTGTAGTGCGACTAATGTGAGTGCTCAGGTTGGACCTTTGTCAGGTAGAACAACGTGTTTAGCATTTGCAATTCCTTTTTCAGAAGGATTCAATTCAACTAGTTCAACTCAAGACTGTTGGACTGTAGTTGATGCAAATGGTGATGGAGATGCTTGGGATATGAATTATGCATTCAACACAAGTGAAGGTGATGAAGTAGCGGCAATCTCAACAGATTTTAACGGTGGTGCAGATGATGATTATTTAATTTCGCCAGCTATTACTTTAACTGGTAATGAGAGAGTTCGCTACGATTATCGAGTACAAAGTACAGGAGAACCTAATGATATGGAAGTTTTAATCTCGACAGGAACAAATGCTCTTGCTGATTTTACTACGCAAGTATTACCTGTAACAAATTTTGCTAATGTAACTTATATGACAGAGTCTATTGACTTGTCAGCTTACACTGGTGATGTATATATAGCTTGGAGGATACCGCCAGGAACAACTGACGGATGGAGGATGTATATTGATAACGTAAGATTTGAGACGATACCTGATTGTGATGAGCCATTAATGTTAGATGCGTCAAGTATAACTACAACTTCAGCAGATCTTTCATGGACAGAACAAGGAGCTTCTACAGCTTGGGAGATAGAGTACGGTCCAGTAGGTTTCTTGCCTGGAACTGGTGCTGGAACTGCAGTTGCTGCTACAGTGAATCCATATGTATTAACAGGATTAGTTCCTAATCAATGTTATGATTTCTATGTAAGGTCTGACTGTGGTACTGGTGGATTTAGTCCTTGGTCTATAACTGGAACTTTTTGTACCGCATGTGTGGCATTTAACGTCCCTTTCCAAGAAGGATTTAATACAGCTAGTACGACAGAGCAGTGTTGGACAGTGTTAGATGCAAATGGTGATGGTGATCAATGGGATATCAACTATGCTTTTAATCCTTTTGAAGGAGATCAGGTAGCTGCGATTTCCACAGATTTTAATGGTGGAGCAGATGACGACTATTTAATATCTCCACAATTAAACTTAACAGGTGCTCAAAGGTTAAAATATCAATATAGAGTTCAAAGTGCTGGAGAGCCTAATAATATGGAAGTATTGCTTTCTACAACAGGTTCAAATGCAGCAGATTTTACAAATACTTTGCTGCCGGTTGCTCTATTTAGTAATACTTCATACGTTGAAGAGATTATTGATTTATCTGCATATTCTGGACCAGTTTATATAGCATTTAGAATTCCACCTTCTACAACTGATGGATGGAGAATGTATATAGATGATGTTGTTGTTGAAGATCAACCAGCTTGTCCAGATCCATTAATGGTTGCGATAGATTCATTTACGAATGATTCTGCTACGGTTTCATGGACGGCAGAGCCTCTTGCAACAGCGGTAAATGTTGAGTATGGTCCTTGTGGATTTATGCCAGGATCAGGAACAACAGTTGTAGCGACTGGAAATCCTTTTACAATAACCGGATTAACAGATAATACTTGTTATGATGTTTATGTAACATTTGATTGTTCTGGTGCGGCTAGTGTTGCATCGGATGTTAGATCATTCACCACGGTATGTAACCCTTTAACGGCACCGTATACTGAAGATTTTGAAATGTTCACTACCACCACAAGTGGTTTCCCTGGTAATGCAGATTTCTTTACGATAGAAAATTGTTGGTCTGCTGTAAATACTACTGACCTAGGTTGGGTAGCGGCGCCTTCAACACTAACTGCATCTGGTGGTACAGGTCCTGCACCAGCGATAAACACGGGTAACTATATGTATGTTGAAACGTCAAGTGGTAATCTTGGTGATATAGCAGAATTATATGCTCCTATTGTAGATATCTCTGCGTTAACAAATCCAGCGTTGACATTCTCTTATCACATGTTTGGTGTTAATATGGGTAATCTACATGTAGATGTGAATGACGGAACCGGTTTTGTAAATGATGTTCTTGTTATTAATGGTCAACAGCAAACTGCTGAAGGTGATGCTTACCTGACTTCAACATTAGGTCTAACTCCATTTGGAGGAGGAACAGTGCAGATTAGATTTAGAGGTGAGCGAGGTGCTGGTTTTGAATCAGATATGGCAATTGATAATTTTATTATTGAGGAATTTACAGGATGTTTAGCTCCTAATTCTCTTATGGTCAACTCAGTTACTGCAACTAGTGTTGATTTTGGATGGAATGCTGGTGGAACAGAATCTGATTGGGAATATGTTGTGCAAGCAGCTGGTACTGGAGTACCTACTGCGGCAGGTACTGCTGTAACGGTAACCAATGCAATGGAGTCTGGATTGACTTCTGTAACTCCTTATGAAATATATGTAAGAGCAGATTGTGGAATGGGTAATTTAAGTGATTGGGTTGGGCCACTTAACTTTACAACACCTTGTGATGTTTTCCCTACTCCTTATGGTTCAACTACCGGTGCAGCAGGAAATGACTTTACTGCATTCCCAGGATCATGTTGGGGAGAAGGTAATAGTACTGATGTAGTGACTGGACCTGACGGAAATAATGGAGATTGGCAATCTGATGATTATGCAAATGTAGTAGCAGGTCCTAATGGTGACTCTGCTAAAATTAATATTTGGAACACTGCACCGATTAATGATTGGTTAGTGACACCAGACTTTGACTTAGGAGCAACGGGTCATAATATGAGTGCTATATTTGATATAGCTTTAACGGAGTTTGGTGACGATACTGGAATTCAGACTAGTTTAGGTTCTGATGATCAAATTCAATTCTTAATATCTGATGATGGTGGTATAACTTGGAACGCTCTTCAGGTTTGGGACAGTAGTTCTGTGATATCACCTACTGGACAGAACATCGAAGTTAATCTATCAGCTTACTCCGGTATAGTTAGAATGGCCTTCTGGGGAACTAACGGTACAGCTCCGGATGCAGAGGATAATGACTTCTTTGTAGATAACTTTACAATTGATGCAACAGCTAGTAATGGAGACGCTTTCGCGAAAGCAGATCTTAAACTATATCCTAATCCATCTACTGGATTAGTGAATATAAATAGTAGTTTGAATATTGATAGTGTGTCAGTTACTAATCTATTAGGTCAACAATTGAAAACAGTTCTTGTTAATGATGAGAGAGCAGTTGTGGATATTTCAGATTTGGCAACTGGTCTGTATCTGTTTGAAATAAAATCAGGTTCTAAAACTTCTACATTGAGAGTAGTTAAAAAGTAATTATTACTACTTCGTAATTGTTAAAGAGTTGCCGAAAGGCAACTCTTTTTTTGTCTAGATATTCATCAGTTTATCGATTAAAACCTTTTCTTTTATTTTATGATATTATTAAGTGTTATTTTCAGCTTTAAAATAACCTATAAAATTTACTATGAAACATTTTTATGCTACTCTTTTAGCGTTGTTTACCGTTTCTATGATGGTTGCCCAGTGTAACTATTCTTTAGAAATGCTAGATAACTTTGGCGATGGATGGGGTAATGGTGCGCAGATATCTGTGACCATTAATGGTGGTACACCGCAGGTGTATACCGTTCCTAATCCTCCAGGAAACATTAATACAGTATCGATTGCTGTTAACGATGGTGATACACTATCATTAGATTATGTTGCCGATTCTGTAACACCAGGAGATAATGAATTTACTTTATATGATTCCGAAGGAATTGTAGTGGTGACTTCAGGTTTCTCACCTGCAACTGGTAATTTCTTTAATAATACTGTAACCTGTCCTACATGTCCAGCGGTTTCTAATATTACATCTAACAATGTAGTAGCAGATTCTGCAGAGATTAGTTGGATTAATGGTGGCGCAGAGACACAATGGATTATAGAATATGGTGTTGCACCATATACTTGTGGTTCTGGTGGTACTCAGGTTACTGCTACATCAAATCCATTTACGATTACAGGTTTAAGTTCTATAACGACTTACGATGTTTATGTTATAGCTGTTTGTGGAGCAATGGATCAAAGTGCTTGTCAAGGGCCGATTCAATTAACTACGACAGAATCTTGTCCGAGTCCTTCGAATTTTGCTCCAGTAACGCAAACTTCTAATAGTATTTCTTTTGTATGGGATGCAAATGGAAATCCTAATCCAACTGTTGAAATTGAATATGGTCCTTCTCCGTATACTCAAGGAACTGGAGGAACAAGTGTACAGCAATTTACTGCACCTTTTGCAGATGTAACAGGTTTAGCATCTGATACATCTTATGATTTCTATATCCGTATTGATTGTGGTATGGGTGATTATAGCTTATGGGTAGGTCCTTATACCGCACAAACGTTAATTTCTTGTTTCCCAATAAGTGATTTGCAAGCTGATTTTGTCGGTTCAGATTTAGCTGATATTTCATGGAATCCAGGCCAGACTGAAACGGAATGGGAATTAGAATGGGCTCTTGCTGGAGTTATTACAGCACCAGGTACTGGTCAAGGTACAACGGTTAATGTTTCTACTAACCCTATGCATCAGTTGACTGGTTTAACAGATGATACTTCTTATGATATTTATGTAAGAGCAGTGTGTGATCCTGCTTTACCAGATTATAGTTCATGGCAAAACATTTCTATAGCCACACAATGTCTTCCATTGGCAGCGACTACAGCTATGCCATACGTTGAGGATTTTGAAACATTTGCAGCAGATGTAGATTTTGAGCGAGATAATTGTTGGTCTGCAACCTTTAATGGTACAAATAATTTCAGTGAATACGATTGGAACGTAACAACAACTGGTACGACTCCTACAAATAATACTGGAGCAGATGCAGCAAATTCTGGTACAAATTACATGTATATTGAAACTTTAGGTAATGTAGGTGATACCGCTACATTATTTTCTCCTATAATTAATGTAGATGGACTTACTGAGCCATCTGTGCAATTTTATTACCACCTTTTTGGTGTTAATATGGGAGATTTGAGTGTAGATGTTTATGATGGTACTACATGGCAAGTAGGATTGTTTACAAGCTCTGGACAAGTTCAAACAGCAGGAAGTGATCCTTTTGAGCAAGCAATCATCAATTTAGCTGGTTATACAGGAGATATTCAAGTAAGATTTGTATCGACTAGAACGGGTGCTACTACTGGTGATATGGCTATTGATGATTTTACAGTTGATGAAGCACCAGCTTGTGCTCCTGTTGCATTGTTAGATACTGGAGTTCTTAATGCTACGGATGCTGAGGTAACTTGGCAGTCTCAAGGTTCTGAAACTACTTGGTTGGTAGAGTATGGTCCTGTTGGATTTGTACCTGGTACATCTGCAACAGATCCTGATGTATTTGAAGTTTCGGTAACTACTAATCCTTATTTAATTACTGGATTAGATCCTAATTCTACTTATGACTTTTATGTAACTGCAGATTGTGGTATGAGTACTTTAAGTGCACAAAAGGGTCCTGAAACTTTTACAACTGCATTCTTGCCTCCACAAGGTGTTAGTTGTCCTGGTATGGATAATGTGTTTGTTTTTCAAGAAGAATTTGAAACCAATGATAATGGTTGGACTGGAGACATAGGAGTAGGGACTACTACTGCCGCACTTTGGAACTTCAATAGAGCGATTTCTCCAGGATCAACAAACACAGGTCCAGATGCACCGTTTAGTGGTGGTGGATTTGCTTATTTAGAAACTTCAGGTACGGTAATAACACCTGCTGAAATAGTTTCTCCAGCAATAGATTTAAGTTTCGCTACGGATGGTGCAGAATTAAGTTTCTATTATTTTGCTTACGGAGCAGAGATTGATGAATTTACAGTAAACGTTGGAACATCTCCTACAGGACCATGGACTAATGAATTTACAGCAATTGGTCAACTTCAAACTGCAGGTAGTGATCCTTGGGCTCCAGTAGGAGTAAATCTAGATGCATATATAGGTCAAGTGATTTATTTACAAATCACAGGAAAAGAAAGTGCTACGAATGGTTTTACAGCCGATATCGCTATCGATTTGTTGAGAGTAGAAACTTGTGGAGCTTTTTGTTCTCCTCCTAGTATGTTAATGGCAAATAATATTACAGATACAACTGTAGATGTAGAATTTGCGGATACTAACGCTACAGCTGCAACTAGCTTTGAGGTGTTAGTTCAACCTGCAGGAGATCCAGCGCCAGATGCTACAACTACAGGGATTCAGCAAACTGCAACAGCTAGTCCATATAACTGGACAGGTTTAACTGCTTTTACCAATTATGATGTTTATGTAAGAACTGATTGTATGGGAGCTGCTGGATTCTCTGTGTGGTCAGGACCTGTTACTTTCCAGACAGCATGTGCCGTATTTACTGCACCGTACTTTGATAATTTTGAAGCATTTACGGCTACAACAAATTTTGTTGAAGAAAATTGTTGGTCTGCAGATTCAGACGGGACATATGATTGGAATGTAGATAATAATGGTTCTACTCCTAGTACTGGTACCGGTCCTTTAGGTGCATTCAGTGGTACGAACTATTTCTATACTGAAGCTTCATCTACTGGAGCAGAAGCTAGACTTGTCTCTCCAATAATTGACTATTCTACGTTGACTACTCCATCTATACAATTCTATTACCATATGTTTGGAGCACAAATAGGTACTCTTCACGTTGATGTTAATGATGGTACAGGTTGGATTAATGATGTTGATATGATTGTTGGTGCACAACAAACAGCACAAGCTGATGATTGGGTACAGAGAATTGTCGACATAAGCGCTATCACTGGACTAACAGGTACAGAATTATCTGTGAGATTAAGAGCCGAGTCGAATGGTTCTTTTGCAGGTGATATTTCTATTGACGACTTTAGAGTAGATGAAATACCAACTTGTCCAGCACCATCTGCATTAATGGTTGATGATACGTCAATTACAATTACTGATGCAACCATTGATTGGACTGAAAATGGTACAGCTACAACATATGATGTTGAATGGGGACCAGTTGGTTATACTCAAGGTATGCCGCCAGCAGCTCCATTAGGTGGATCTGCTACAGCAGTGACTAAGCCATATACTGTTACTGGTCTGCAAGGAAGTACTCAGTATGATTTTTACGTGAGAGCTATTTGTGGAGCAACTGATACATCGGTATGGGTTGGACCAGTAAGCTTCCAAACGCTTTGTGATGTAGTTCCAGCACCGTACTTCCAAAACTTTGAAGGTTTTACTCCAACTACTGCATTTGTAGAAGATGCATGTTTTACAACTAATGCATCAGGTACTTTTAGTTGGGATGTGTCTGGTACAGGAACAACTGGTTCTACAGGAACTGGTCCTTTAATGGCGCAAAGTGGTTCAAACTTTATGTTTACAGAGGCAAGTAGTGGTGGTGTAGGTCAAACAGCAGAGTTAATCATGCCTACTATAGATCTTTCTCCTCTAACGACTCCGTCAGTTCAGTTTTGGTATCATATGTTTGGTAATCAAATTGGTACTTTAGATATTCAGGTAGATGATCAATTAGGTGGTGGATTCGTTAGCGTTGGTTCAATAGGACCTGGAGCGCAACAATTAGCTCAAGCAGATCCATGGTTACTTCAAATTACAAATTTATCTGCTTACGCAGGTCAAACTGTTGTAATCAAATTTGTAGCAACCTCAAACGGTACTTTTGAAGGTGATATCAGTATTGATGATTTGTTAGTCGATGAATTACCAGCTTGTCCTGACCCAAGTATGTTAAACGTTATGAACGTTACAGATACATCTGCCGATTTATTATGGACGGAAAATGGTCTTGCAACGGTTTGGTCTGTAGAAGTGCAGCCTCAAGGTATTGCGCAAGGAACATCACCAGCGGTTTATGCAAATAATATGTCGACCAATCCTGTAACAGCTACAGGTTTAGTTGCAGATACATTATACGATTTTTACGTTCAGTCAGATTGTGGTACTGATGGAACTAGTGCATGGTTTGGTCCATTTACATTTAAAACTGAATGTTCTCCTATTGCCGCTCCTTATATTGAGGACTTTGAACTTTTCACTGCTAGTTTAGACTATACAGAGGAAAATTGTTGGAAAGGAAGTTTTGATTCAACGAGTTTCACTGATTATGATTGGAATGTTGACAATGCTGGTAGCACACCTTCAACTAACACAGGTCCTGATGCAGCATTTAATGGTACTAATTACTTTTACGTTGAGGGGAATGGAGGTACTACCGGAAACGAGGCAACTCTTTTATCTCCTTTAGTAGATGTTTCTGCATTAACAAATCCTTCTGTTCAATTCAATTATCATATGTTCGGTGTTGGAATAGGTGATTTACATGTTGATATCAATGATGGTTCTGGCTATGTTAATGACGTTGTTCTTATACAAGGGCAACAACAAACTTCTGGTGCTTCTCCATGGGAATTAAGTGTTATTGATTTAGCTGCATTCACTGGAACGACTGTTCAGGTAAGATTTAGAGCTGAAAAAACAGGTACCAATACTTTGGGTGATATATCGATAGATAATGTTGTATTTGATGAATTGCCAGCTTGTGCGCAACCATCAATATTATCTTCTACGAATATTACAGATACTACCGCAGATTTGTCATGGAATGAAAATGGTATGGCTGCATCTTGGAATGTAGAATATGGACCTTGTGGATTCACACCAGGAACAGGTATGACTGTGGTCGCTACTACTAATTCTGGATTTATGATAACTGGATTAACTTCAGAAACTTGTTATGACTTTTATGTGACAGCAGACTGTGGTATGAGTACTTTAAGTGGTACTGCTGGACCAGCAACTTTTACAACTGAATGTTCAGCTGTTGTTGCTCCTTATACAGAAGGTTTTGAGATGTTTACCGTAACTACTGCATTTACTGAACAAAATTGTTGGAATACTCCTCAAACAACTGGATATACTTGGGATGTTAGTACTAATGGTACAGGTTCTACTAATACTGGACCAACTTCAGCAGCTACTGGATCAAATTATTTCTTTACTGAAGCATCTTCTGGATCTGCTGGTGATGAAGCTGAGCTTTTATCTCCGTTAATAGATATGTCTGCACTGACTAATCCAGCGCTTTCATTTGCTTACCATATGTGGGGACCAGATTTTGATACTCTACATATTGATGTTAATGACGGTACAGGATGGACGCCAGATGTATTTACTCTTGTAGGACAACAACAAGCTGCTCAAGCAGATGCATGGCAGACTGCCATTGTAGGACTTGGAGCTTATACTGGGGCTACGGTTCAAATTCGATTCAGAGGTACTCGTGGTGCTTCTTTTGGAGGTGATATTTCAATTGACGATGTTGTTGTAGATGACTTCAACGGGTGCTTAACACCAACTAATTTAGCAACTAATAATATTACTGCGACTTCAGTTGATATTTCATGGTCTGCTGGTGGATCTGAAACCGTATGGGAGTATGCTGTATTGCCTATTGGTTCTGGAGCTCCTACTGGTGCTGGAACATCAACTATTAATACTATGGAAACTGTTTCTGGTTTAGCTTCCTCGTCAAGTTTTGAAGTTTACGTAAGAGCAGATTGTGGTATGGGTAACTTTAGTTCATGGGTTGGACCTCTTAATTTTGCGACGGATTGTGCTCCTATAGTAGCACCTTACGGTACGGCAATAGGTACACCTGGAAATGATTTTACAAGCTTCCCAGGAGTTTGTTGGTCAGAAGGTGATGATACAGCTGTTGCTGCTGGACCTAATGGTGTAGATGGTGCTTGGGCATCTGATGATTTTGCTAATGATACTGCTAGTTCTAATGGGCAGGCAGCTAAGATTAATATTTGGAATACTGCTGCAATCAATGACTGGTTAGTAACACCGGAATTTGATTTAGGAACAGCTGGTAATTTTGAAGCGATTTTTGATATCGCTCATACTACATTTGCTGCGACTGGTGCAACTGCTTTTACTGGTGATCAACAAATACAATTGTTAATTACTGATGATGCAGGTTTAACTTGGACAGCTATTCAAACTTGGGACGCTACATCACCTGCAATTTCTAACACAGGTCAATTAGAAACTGTAAGCCTTGGTAGTTATACTGGAATTGTGCAATTAGCATTCTGGGGTACTAATGGTGTTACTGGAGCTGGAACTGACTCAGAGTTTTTTGTAGATAACTTCACTATAGATGCAACACAAAGTAATGCGTCTATCGAGGAGTTAGGATTTACTTTCTATCCAAATCCTGTCAAAGACGTACTAAATATTAATGGATTGCAAAATATTGATAGCGCATCTGTTATGAATATGTTAGGACAACAGGTTATGAAAGTATCACCTGGTGTAACTAATGCTCAAATTGATATGTCTACTCTTAGTGTTGGAGTATATCTAGTACAAGTAGCTACCGACGGTCGTACATCTACGATACGAGTAGTAAAAGAGTAAAATTATATAACTTCTTTAGAAAGGCTGTTCTTAATTGAACAGCCTTTTTTTTATTCTATATTTTCGCAAATTTTCTTAGAAGATTGCTTTCGCGAAAGCGAGTATTAAAAAACCTTTCTTATAGTAATGAATTATGAAATATGTTAGTTTTTAACATATTTGCGTGTAGGATACTACTTGTATTGTAATAATTACTGACATATAACGTGTTTATTTAACTATATTTTAAGCTTTTTAACGATATTTATAGATGTACAGATTGTTAATTAAATCTTAATAGTTACTTTCATATACTAATTTTTTAACTAAAATCTTATTATGAAACACTTTTACGCTACGCTTTTAGCTTTGTTTACCGTTTCTATAATGGTTGCCCAATGTAACTATTCTTTAGAAATGATAGATAACTTTGGAGATGGGTGGAACAATGGAGCACAAATTTCTGTGACTATCAATGCTGGTACACCTCAAGTTTATACCGTTCCTAATCCTCCAGGAAATATGAATACAGTTTCCATCACTGTTAACGATGGAGATACTTTATCTTTAGATTACATCGCCGATTCTGTGACGCCTGGGGATAATGAATTTACGTTATATGACTCTGAAGGTATTATTGTAGTTAATTCTGGATTCTCACCGACTACTGGAAACTACTTTAACGGTCTGGCGTCATGTCCTACATGTCCAGCAGTCTCAAATATTACCTCTAGTAATGTAGTTTCGGACTCTGCTGAAATTGGATGGACTGCAGGTGGTACTGAAATAGAATGGATAATTGAGTATGGAGTATCTCCTTACAGTTGCGGTTCAGGTGGAACTCAGGTAACTGCCACAACAAATCCATTTACGATATCTGGTCTAAGCTCAATAACAACATATGATGTGTATGTTATCGCTGTATGTGGAGTAATGGACCAAAGTGCTTGTCAAGGACCAATTCAAATAACTACGACAGAATCGTGTCCAACTCCTTCAAATTTTGCTCCAGTAACTCAAACAGCAAATAGTGTTTCATTTGTATGGGATGCAAATGGGAATCCTAATCCAACTTTTGAAGTGGAGTATGGACCATCTCCTTATACTCAAGGTAGTGGAGGAACTGTTGTCCAACAGTTCACTGCTCCTTTTGCAGATGTTACGGGATTAGCTTCAGATACATCATATGATTTCTATGTTAGAATTGATTGTGGTATGGGTGACTTTAGTCTTTGGGCTGGACCATACACTGCACAAACTGCGATTTCTTGTCCAGTGGTTACGACTATTCAAGCTACTAATATTTCTTTTAATAGTATGGACGTAGATTGGGCAGCCGGCTCAACTGAAACTGAATGGGAGCTAGAATATGCTCCGGTAGGCACAATTTCTGCACCATTTTCTACTCCTGCTCAAGGTACAATAGTTAATGTAATGACCATGCCTTCTACAAGCTTAACAGGTCTATCTGATGCTACTGCATATGATATTTATGTAAGAGCTGTTTGTGATCCAGTTGCGCCTGATTATAGTTCTGCTACCTTGTTCAATGCTACGACTTTATGTCTGCCATTTGCTCCTACGTCAGCAATGCCTTATTTACAAGATTTTGAAACTTTTGCCACCACTACAGCTTTTGTTGAAGAACTGTGTTGGTCAGCGACTTCGGTAGATGCTTACGACTGGAATGTAGATGGTGCTGGATCAACACCTTCATCCAACACAGGTCCTTTAGCAGCGTTTTCTGGTTCGAATTATTTTTATACTGAAGCGAGTTCTGGATCTGCAGGTACTAGTGAAGCTATATTAATTGGGCCACAATTTGATCTCTCAGGATTAACTAATCCCTCAGTACAATTCTATTACCATATGTTTGGAGGTCAAATAGGAGATTTGATCCTTGAGGTAGATGATTTGTCTGGAACTGGATGGACAGCGGTGAACACTATTTCAGGTGCACAGCAAGCTGCACAAGGTGACGCTTGGTTGTTACAAATTGTAAATTTAAGTGCCTATACAGGTCAAACGATTCAAATTAGATTTAGAGCAGTCTCTGCAGGGACATTTGAAGGTGATATATCTCTTGATGATATCCTAGTTGGCGAATTGCCTCCATGTCCTGACCCAAATTTATTGACTACTAATGGTGTCCTAGATACAAGTGCTGTACTAGAATGGTCTGAAAATGGTCTTGCCACTTCTTGGGAAGTGGAAGTACAACCTACTGGTGTGGCTCAAGGTACTGCAGGTGCTATTTATGAAAATTTAACTGCAAGTAATCCAGAAACTGCTTCTGGCTTAATGGCAGAGACTACATATGATTATTATGTGCGATCAAATTGTGGTACAGACGGCTATAGTGCTTGGGTTGGGCCATTTACATTTACTACTAAGTGTTCTCCTATTATAGCAGCATATACTGAAGATTTTGAGATGTTTACAGCTGGTGTTGATTTTGTGGCTGCTAATTGTTGGGAAGGATCATGGAACTCAACTTCTTTTACAGAATGGAATTGGAATATTGATGGAGCTGGAAGTACACCTACCACAAATACCGGACCTGATGGTGCAAATAGTGGAAGTAACTACTTTTATGTTGAAGGAAATGGTGGTGTGGCAGGTAATGAGGCTATTTTATTGGCTCCAATAGTTGATATTTCTGGATTATCTGCTCCTTCTATGCAATTTGCATCTCACATGTTTGGAGCTGCAACAGGTATATTACACGTTGATGTAAATGATGGTACTGGTTTTGTGAATGATGTATTACTATTAACGGGACAACAACAAACAAGTGGAGCATCTGCTTGGGATATTCAAGTTGTTGATTTACTACCTTATAATTCGAATGGTACTGTTCAAGTAAGATTTAGAGCTGAAAGAACGGAAACTGCTTTTACGGGTACTTCTGATATAGCTATTGACGATGTGGTTTTTGATGAAATTCCTGTTTGTCCACAACCTTCTGCATTATCTGTTGGTGTTGTTACTGATGTGAGTGCAGAAATGATTTGGAATGAGAATGGTAGTGCTACAGCTTGGAGTATTGAATATGGTCCATGTGGATTTGTGCCTGGTGATGGAACTTCAACGACAGTCGCTGCTACTACTAATCCTTTCACAATATCAGGCTTGTCATCTTTTACTTGTTATGATTACTATATTACCGCGGATTGTGGAATGGGAACGCTTAGCGCTGTTTCTGGACCTGGAACCTTTACCACTGAGTGCGCCGCATTTATAGCACCTTTTCTAGATACGTTTGAAGCCTTTACAGCTAGTACTGCTTTTGTTGAAGAAAACTGTTGGGCTGCCGATTCTGATTCGGCTTATGATTGGAACGTGGATAATAGTGGATCCACACCATCAACAGGTACTGGTCCATTAGCTGCATTTAGTGGAAGTAATTATTTTTATACAGAAGCATCGAGTGGTACTGCTGGCGATGAAGCGAGATTAGTTTCTCCTTTGGTGGATATAACTGCATTAACAGCGCCATCGATACAATTTAAATATCACATGTTTGGTGCGCAAATAGGTACGCTACATGTAGATGTTAATGATGGTGCAGGTTGGATTAATGATGTGGACATGATAATTGGACAACAGCAAACTGCTCAAGCAGATGATTGGTTGGACGCGATTATTGACTTAGCTCCTGTAGCACTTACCAGTAATATCATACAAGTAAGACTAAGAGCTGAAGCTAATGGAACTTTTGCTGGTGATATCTCTATTGATGATTTTAGAATTGATGATATACCTACGTGTCCTAATGTGTCAATGTTGTCTACAGGTGTCGTTAATTCTAGTAGTATTGAGTTAAACTGGACAGCTGGTGGAACGGAAGTAGAATGGATTGTTGAATATAGAGAAGTAGGCGTAACAGCATTTACTGCTATAACACCTAATCCTACGACACCTACTGTAATTGTTACTGGCTTAAGCAGTGGTACGGATTATGAACTTTGTGTGTCTGCAATCTGTGGACCTGGAGATATTTCACAACAAGTCTGTACTAATGCTTCTACATCTCCAGATTATTGCTCTGGTGATGCTTTTGTTGATTCTGGAGGAGCTTCAGGTGATTATCAGAATAGTGAAAATATTACATATAATATTTGTCCAGATAATCCTGGAGATGTCGTTTATGTGAATTTTACTTTTAACGATATGGAAGATAGTGGAACTGGATGTTTTGATGGTTTAACTATCTATGATGGACCAGATAACACTTTCCCTACTATTAATACTCCAACAGGAGGAACCGAATGGTGTTGGGATCCTGCAAATAATAGCGGTACTGGTGATTTAGTAGGGCAGTTATTATTAGCGACTACAACTTCAGGATGTTTAACGTTTGTGTTTGAGTCAGATGGATCTGTACAAAGACCAGGTTGGTCGGCAACAGTTACTTGTGCTGCGCCTCCTACTTGTGCGGCTCCTTCAGCATTAACCGCTCCTACAGTGACAGACACTACAGCAGATCTCGCTTGGACAGCTGGAGGAACAGAAACAGAATGGGATGTTGAAGTCGGCTTGCCTGGATTTACTCCTGACACTATGACTGCGGCGGTAACAGACTTGGGAATAACACCAACGCCTGATACAATGATTACAGGCTTGATGCCAAATACAGATTACGAATATTATGTAAGAGCTGTATGCGGACCTGGTGATGCTAGTATTTATATAGGTCCATTCTCATTTACAACTGCCTGTGCTGCGTTTACAGCTCCTTATTCTGAAAACTTTGAAAATTTTGCAACTAGTACAACTTTTGTAGAAGATGAATGTTGGTCGGCATCTGCGACGGCTAGTTTTGATTGGAATGTTGATGGGGCAGGTAGCACACCTTCTTCTAATACAGGTCCTCTAGCAGCAAATAGTGGAGTGAATTATTTTTACACTGAAGCTTCAGGAGCTGGTACAGGAGATGTAGCGACTTTAGTAAGTCCATTGATTGACTTAACTCCTTTGACAAATCCATCAGTAGAATTTTTCTATCATATGTTTGGTGGTCAAATAGGTTCTTTAGATCTAGAGATTAATGATGGTACTGGTTGGGTTAATGTAGTAACCTTAGGTCCTGGTCAGATACAGTTAGCTCAAGCTGATCCATGGATATCTCAGATAAGTGATTTATCTGCTTATGCAGGTGCAACAGTTCAATTTAGATTTATAGCTACTAGTAATGGTAGTTTTGAAGGAGATATAAGTTTGGATGACTTTAAAGTTGATGAATTGCCAGCATGTCCTAATCCTAGTATTCTAATGGCTTCAAATATTACTGATTCCACAGCTGACTTAGGTTGGACAGAAAATGGTATGTCAACTTTATGGAATATTGAATACGGTCCTTGTGGATTTACTCCAGGAACAATGGATCCAGCAGCAGTGTTAGTTACTGGAACCGCGATGAATCCATTATCTATTTCTGGTTTATCTTCTCAAACTTGTTATGAATTCTATGTAACTTCAGATTGTGGTGGTGGAGCCTTTAGTAATGTTGTTGGACCTTTCTCTTTTGAAACTGCATGTGCTGCATTTGTGGCACCTTATACAGAAGGTTTTGAAACATTTACAGTGTCTACATCATTTGTAGAAGAAAATTGTTGGAGTACGCCACAAACTACAGGCTATACTTGGGATGTTAGTGGTGCAGGAACAGGTTCTACAGGAACAGGTCCACTTGCTGCTGCTACAGGAACTAATTTCTTCTTTACAGAAGCGAGTTCAGGTGTTTTAGGAGCAGAAACTGAATTACTTTCTCCGCTTATTGATATGTCGGCATTAACAAATCCAGCGTTAACTTTCTCTTATCATATGCATGGTGTTAATATGGGAACGTTACATATAGATGTTAATGATGGTACTGGATGGACTAATGATGTAGCGTCTTTTGTTGGTCAACAACAGCCAGTACAAGCTGATCCATGGGTGACTACAAACGTAGGACTTGGTGCATTTGCAGGATCAACTATCCAAGTACGATTTAGAGGAGAACGAGGTAATGGTTTTGAAAGTGATATGTCTATAGATGATGTAGCAGTAGATTCGTTTACAGGTTGTCTTCCTCCATCAAACCTAATGGTTACAAATATTACTTCTAGTAGTGCAGATGTATCATGGGCAGCAGGTGGTAGTGAAACGGTATGGGAATATGTGAATCAACCTGCGGGAACTGGTTTACCTACAGCAGCTGGTATTTCTACAATGAATACTGCCGAATCACTTTCTTCGCTTGCCTCTTCAACTAGTTTTGAAGTTTATGTGAGAGCAGATTGTGGTATGGGTAACTATAGTGATTGGATTGGACCTGTAACTTATCAAACAAGTTGTGCTCCATTCATTGCACCATATGGTGGTGTAGTTGCCGGTGCACCAGGAAATGATTTTACAAGCTTCCCAGGAGTTTGTTGGTCAGAAGGTGATGATACAGCTGTTGCTGCTGGACCTAATGGTGTAGATGGCGCATGGGGAACAGATGACTTTGGTAATGATTTGACAAGTAGTAATGGTCAAGCTGCCAAAATTAACATTTGGACAACTGCAGCGATTAATGACTGGTTAGTAACACCAGAATTTGATCTAGGTACTACAGGTAGTTTTGAAGCGATTTTTGATATCGCTCATACTGACTTTGGTAATACTAATGCAGGGCAATTTGATACAGATCAGCAAGTTCAATTAGTTATAACAGATGATGCTGGTATGACTTGGACTACCTTAAGGACGTGGGATGCTACAACAACAGTTTCTAATACAGGACAAAATGAAATCGTTGATCTTAGTCCTTACACAGGAATTGTACAATTAGCATTCTGGGGTTCTAATGGTGTAGGAGCTGGAGCTAATGATACAGACTTCTTTGTAGATAACTTTACCATTGATGCAACGGCAAGTGCTACAAGCGTAGAAGAATTAGGCTTTACATTCTATCCTAATCCTGTAAAAGATGTATTGAATATTAATGGAATTCAAGACATCGACAGTGCGACAGTAATGAATATGTTAGGTCAACAAGTAATGACTGTTACGCCGGGCGTGACTAATGCACAAATTGATATGTCTACTCTTAGTGCTGGAATATATCTAGTACAAGTAGCTACCGATGGTCGTACATCTACGATACGAGTAGTAAAAGAGTAAATTTTACATAACTTCTTTAGAAAGGCTGTTCTTAATTGAACAGCCTTTTTTTATTCCCTATTTTTACCACGTGAAAGAACTCAATTTTTCCTTTGTAGTACCAGTATATAATCGCCCAGAAGAGGTTGAGAAATTATTATTAAGTATTTCTCGATTAAAATATAATAAAGATTTTGAAGTGGTTATTGTAGAAGATGGCTCTTCTATTACTTGTGAGGCCGTATGTTCTCGCTTTCGCGAAAGCGTAAACATTTCTTATTTTTTTAAATCAAATTCTGGACCTGGTGAATCTCGTAATTATGGGATGCGAAGAGCTAATGGCAATTATTTTATAATATTAGATAGTGATTGCATCTTGCCAGAAAATTATTTACTAGCTGCTGAAAAGGCACTAAGATTAGATTATGTAGATTGTTACGGAGGTCCTGATGCTGCACATGAAAGTTTTACATCATTACAAAAAGCTATTAACTACAGTATGACATCGTTCTTTACCACTGGTGGGATTAGAGGTGGTAGTGAGCAAATTGATAAATTCCAGCCACGGAGTTTCAATATGGGAATAAGTAAAGAAGCTTTTGAAATTACTGACGGTTTCGGTAAAATTCATCCTGGTGAGGATCCTGATTTAAGTATAAGGTTATGGAAAGCTGGTTATCGTACAAGGTTAATCAAAGAAGCTTATGTCTATCATGAAAGACGGATATCCTGGAAGTTATTTTATAAACAAGTCAATAAATTTGGTATGGTCAGGATTATATTAAATAAATGGTATCCTGAAACTTCTAAATTGATTTACTGGTTACCTAGTTTATTTATTATCGGTTTAATCTCGTCCTTGGTTTTATTTGTTTTGGGGTTTGAATGGCCACTTTATTTAAGTTTGCTTTATTTTTCATTTATCTTTATAGATAGTTCAATTAAAAATGGGTTAAAAATCGGTGCTCTTTCTGTTTATGCTGTATTCATACAGTTTTTAGGGTATGGATATGGATTTTTAAAATCTTTCTTTTTTATAAATATCCTGAAGAAGGAAGAGAAAAGACAGTTCCCTCAATTATTTTTTAAATAAAATTTTATGAGCCTAGAGTACAGGAAATGGTTAACCTTTTCTACGTTTGTTTTCATCGCTGGCTTATTATGGTTTTTCTTTAAGTATAAAGAAGTTTATACACAACATGTTGCTGTAGATATTTTATGGGTTAATGTACCTAATAATGTGCAACTTAAAGATGGTCTATCGTATCAATTAGATGTAGAATTAACGGGTAATGGTTTCAACCTTCTTAAAGCGAGTTATGTTGCGCCACAAGTTGAACTTGATTTTCAAAAGTATGTTTATAAAGATAATCGCTATTATTTTAATCCTACGTCGATACTAGGAAGTTTGAAAAATCAACTTTCTTATGGCTATAAGGTAGGTTATGTTTCTGAAGAATTAATGACTATCGAGGTTGATGAGTTTATTGCTAAAAAGGTAAAACTTCAATCTGTTATTAAAGTTACTTATCAAGATAATTATCTTCCCATTACTGATCCGTATTTTGTACCTGATTCAGTGGTGGTAACAGGTAATGATTCTTTCATAGAGCGGTTAGGTTCTTTAAAAGTCAATCTTGGTGATTTAGAAATTCAGGACACACTACTTATTGAACAGATTGATTTAAGTAATCAATTTCCTGATATTAAAATAGAGCCTTCTACTGTAGATTATATAGTGAAGAGTGCTGTTATGACTGAAGGCTCTTTTATGGTGCCGGTGAACGTCGTGAATAATAAGGAAGGATTTACGGTAAAAGTTATTCCTTCAGAAATTGAGGTAGTTTTTAACTGTAGATTACAGGATTATAATGAAATTAGTGAAACTGATTTTAGTGCTGTTATTGACTATGAGAGTCTTAAGGAAGACTATAATTTAATCTCTACTGATGTTAAGGTGCTTAACGACAAGATATCTTCAATTCGTTACACGCCTCAACAAATTCAAATATTGGTAATGAGATGAAAATAGTAGGACTTACAGGAGGAATAGGTAGTGGTAAAACAACGGTTGCTAAAGAGTTTACTAAATATAATGTGCCTATATATATAGCAGATGATCGTTCTAAATATATACTAGCTAACGATGCAGTAGTTATAGAAAAGGTCAAGAATCTGATAGGTGATAAGGCATATTTAGAAAATGATGGAGAATGGTTTCCTGATAGAGCATTTATAGCGAGCAAGGTTTTTAATAATAAAGGTTTATTAGAAAGGCTTAATAATATTCTACATCCAGCAGTACGTAATGATTTTGATAAATTTTGTGATGAATATTATAATGCAGAATACATCCTCTATGAAGCAGCTATATTATTTGAAACTAAAGGAAACGAAAGATGCGATAAAACAATTCTAGTTACTGCATCACTTAATGAACGTCTTACCCGAGTTATGAGTAGAGACCAGATTTCAAAAGAGGATGTTGTTGCAAGAATGAAAAATCAATGGTCGCAAAAAGCAAAATTGGACTTAGCAGATTTAGTAATAATTAATGATAATATTGATTTAATAGCTAATAAAGTTAGATTAGTACATCAATTTATGTTAAATGATTGATTATTCTTATTTTTATTAGAGATGTTAACATTTGGTTAAACGCTTTTTAACACTTTACGATAGTGTTAAATTTGTGCGTGCAACAGAAACTACTTTATACACTAATTGCTTTAATGAGCCTTTCTTTGGCTGGTATTATTGCTGTTCAAATTTATTGGATAGTTGATAGTATCAATGGTAGAAATGAACAATTCTCATTTGCGGTAAGACAATCCTTAGTAAATGTCGCTAAGGAAATAGAGGATCAAGAAGTTGAGTATTACTATAGAGCCGTAAATCGTGCTATAGATAGTTTAGATATCGCTCCTAACTCTATGAACATGAGTTCTTTATTGATGCGTATTAGAGATGCAAATGTAGATGAAGCGATAACTTATTCAAATAGTATTCAAGGCGAAAGTTATAAGCTTAATGCTCCTATCCTAGATATTGAAATGGATAGTGTAATGTTTACTAAACTATTAAATCGTCGTGTTACTACCATAAAGCGTAATGCTTCATTAGATGGTGCTCCAGTAAATTCTGAAGAATCCTATGAAAAATTATATCAATGGGATATGTTGAGTAAGAAGATGTTTATGGAGTCTATCGCAGATCAGTCCTCTAGTTTACCAATCACACAAAGAGTTACTAATAAACAAGTACATGACCTACTTAGTAAAGAACTAAAAGATAGACAAATCAATTCCAATTTTGAATTTGCTATTCATCAAGATAATTTCCCTACGAGAATCCAATCACCAAATTTTGATATTGACACCTATTTTACTTGGGGAATTCCTGTTTTCAGTACAGATAGTGCAAATAATCAATCCTATAAGCTTTTAATCAACTTGCCTGGAAGGCAAAAATTTATACTGTCATCTGTTTTAGGAATGGCTGGTTTATCATTAGTATTTACCTTAATTATTGTAATCGCATATTCTAGTGCTATCTCACAATTATTTCAGCAACGTCAGATTTCACAAATCAAAACTGACTTTATTAATAATATGACGCATGAATTTAAAACACCGATTGCGACAATCAATTTAGCATTAGATTCTCTTAAACATCCTAAAATAAGCTCTGATCCTGAGAAAGTAGCTAACTATTTGAGAATGATTAGAGAGGAAAATAAGAGGATGCATTCTCAAGTGGAAAATGTTTTAAGAATATCTAAACTAGAGAAAAATGATTTAGATATTCAGAAAGAGAATTTAGATCTTAGTGATTTATTAGAAGATAGTATATCTCACATAGCACTAATTTTAGAACAGCGTGGTGGATCTCTGCATCGTCATTTTGGTGCTTTACGTACGTCCGTCTTAGCAAATGAGAGTCATTTAACTAATGTATTTGTGAATGTATTAGAAAATGCAATTAAATATACTGATGAAACTGAGGCGCCTATAATTGACGTTTATACAGAGAACGTTAGAGATAAAATTGTAATTAAGATAAGAGATCAAGGAATTGGGATGAGTAAATCAGCTCAACGTAAAGTATTTCAAAAATTCTTTAGAGAACACACTGGTGATATACATAATGTTAAAGGTCACGGATTAGGTCTAGCATATGCTCAACGCATAGTGAATGATCATCATGGCGAAATTTATGTAGAAAGTGAGAAAGGCCAGGGAAGCACATTTATAATTAATTTACCTTTAATAACTTAAACTTATGGAAACTGTAGACAAAAAGATTCTTCTTGTTGAAGACGATCCCAACTTTGGGACAGTATTGAAAGATTACCTCATGATGAATGACTTTGACGTGGTGCACGCAAAGAACGGCATGGAAGGTTTTGAAAAATTTAAAAAAGATAACTATGACCTTTGTATCCTAGATGTAATGATGCCATATAAAGATGGTTTTACACTAGCTAAAGAGATTAGAGAAAAAAATGAAGAAGTACCTATCATTTTCTTAACTGCCAAAGCGATGAAAGAAGATGTTTTAAGAGGTTATAAAGTAGGAGCAGACGACTATTTAAATAAACCTTTTGATAGTGAAGTATTGCTCATGAAAATTAAAGCAATTATCCAACGTAAAGGTGCTGATAGTCTGGCAGATTCAAAAGAATTTGAATTTCAAATAGGGAACTTCCATTTAAATTCTAAACTTAGATTCTTAACGTTGAATGATAAAGAGCCTATAAAATTATCACCTAAAGAAAACGAATTACTACGTTTACTAGCATTACACCTTAATGATTTGATGCCTCGTGAATTAGCTCTTACAAAAATATGGAGGGATGATAACTACTTCACCTCTCGTAGTATGGATGTATATATTGCAAAACTACGTAAGTACTTAAAATCAGATGAGAATGTAGAAATCGTGAATATTCACGGTGAAGGATTCCGTCTTTTAGTTAAGGATCAAGTAGATTTTTAGAGATTAGATTCCATAAGTTTTTCACTTACTCGCTGCACAATATCTGTGTGGCGAGTTTTGTAGTGAAACCAATTTACACTGGTGTCTTTACGATACCAGGTCATCTGTCTCTTTGCAAATCTGCGTGAGTTTCTTTTTACTAGCCTAATGCCTTCATTAAGATCGTAATTATTCTCAAAAACGCCCATCAATTCTTGATAGCCCACCGTTTTTAAAGAAGTAAGATGTTGGTAAGGAAGCAATGCTTTGGCTTCATTTAATAACCCTTGTTCCAACATTACATCAACTCTTTTATTGATGCGGTCATATAACTCCTCTCTAGGAGCTTCTAATCCAACTTTAATAATATTAAAATCTCTTTGTTGTTTATCACCAGATCGATATTGAGTAAAAGTATTTCCTGTAGCTCTACAAATTCCCAATGCGCGCATTAATCTTCTAGGGTTTTGTAAATCTACCTGGTTATAATAATCAGGATCTTTTTCTTTTAATTCCATTTGCAAAACTTCAATGCCGTTTTTTTTATATAACGCTTCGATTGCATTGTTGATATCTTCTGGAACCTCAGGTAGTGGATCTAGACCGTGAGTTACTGCTTTCTCATATAAAGCACTACCACCAACCATGATTATGGTGTCATGGGATAAAAATAATTTTTCTATTAAACTAACAGCATCTCTTTCAAAATCTCCTACAGAATATGAGTCATGGATACTTAAGTTTTGAATAAAATGATGTGGTGCTTCGGTAAGTTCTTCTTTAGATGGTACGGCAGTTCCTACTGTCATTTCTTTAAAGAATTGTCTGGAATCGCATGAAATTATTTCAGTTTGATACGCTTTCGCGAAAGCGATACTTAAAGAAGTTTTCCCTACAGCGGTAGGCCCAACGATTACGATAAGATTTTTTTTAGTCATGTAATGGATAGCCACATTTGTGACAGAATTGAGCAGCATCTTGATGCTTTTTGGCTAGACAATTTTGACAAACTTGTGTGTTTACATGTCTGTAATTTGATTCTTTAGACCTGTTGGTTTCATTATTCTTCTTTAAGTCCTGAGCATATTCAGCACTAACAATACCGGTAGGTACAGCAATGATTCCATAACCCATAATCATAATTAGAGTAGCTAGAAATTGACCTAATGGTGTTTCTGGAGCAATGTCACCAAATCCAACCGTTGTTAAAGTAACGATGCACCAATAGATAGATTTAGGAATGCTGTCAAAACCATGTTCTGGTCCTTCTACCAGATACATTAATGTACCAAAGATGATTGAAACAACCATTACAGCAAATAGAAAAACAGCAATTTTAGGACCACTAGCCTTTATAGCTCTACTTAATTTATCTGCCTCACCGATATATCTAGTAATTTTTAAAATTCTAAAAACTCGTAATAATCTTAGAGAACGCACCGCTAGTAATGCACTGAAACCACCAAAGAAAAAAGTAAGATATAATGGAATCGTGGATAAGAAATCAATGATACCATAAAAGCTGAAAATATACTTTGTTGGTTTATTGATAGAAATAATTCTCAGTATATATTCGATACTAAAAAATATAGTCACAATCCACTCGGCTGTAATGAACTCAAATGCATATTTTTCACCTAGTCCAGGTATGCTTTCTAGCATAACCAGTATTAGACTGATAACAATAAGCACTAATAATATAACGTCAAACCACTTACCAGCAGGAGTGTCTGCTTCATAAATTATTTCATGAATCTTACGTTTCCAGACTGGTGAAGAAGTCGTATTATGCATTAATTGTTTTTAGGGTATTTAGCTGGTTGAGACTCATTCATGATGTCATACACTTTATCAAATATATCATCAACACTAGGTTTTGAGAAATAGTCACCATCTGTACTATATGCTGGCCTATGCGCTTTGGCAGCAAGGGCTTGTGGTTTGCTATCTAAATATCTCCAAGCGTTTTGATCGTCAACTATTTTTTGTAAAATAAAGGCACTTGCACCACCAGGTACATCTTCATCAACTACTAGTAAACGATTTGTCTTTGCGACGCTATCCTTTATTTCTTGATCTAAATCAAAAGGTAATAAAGATTGAACATCAATAATTTCTATATCTATTCCAGCTCTTTCTAATTCAATGGCAGCTTCTTCTATAAGTCTTAAAGTAGAACCATATGAAACGACAGTGATGTCCTTACCTTCCTTAAGAATTTCTATTTTCCCAATTGGAGTTTTAAATTCACCTAAGTTGACCGGTAATTTTTCTTTAAGTCTATAACCATTTAAACACTCTACAATAAGAGCAGGCTCATCACTTTCTAACATGGTGTTATAAAAACCAGCTGCTTGTGTCATGTTACGAGGAACAAGTACATGTATACCTCTAACAGAATTAATAATTCCACCCATAGGTGATCCACTGTGCCATATACCTTCTAGTCTGTGACCTCGAGTTCTAATGATAAGTGGAGCTTTTTGTCTACCTGCAGTTCTATACTGTACGGTAGCAAGATCATCACTCATTATTTGTAAACAGTAAAGTAGGTAATCTAAGTATTGAATCTCAGCTATAGGACGTAGTCCACGCATAGCCAGACCTATTCCTTGTCCTAATATAGTTGCTTCACGTATACCTGTGTCTGATACACGCAACTCACCATACTTTTCTTGCATACCTTCTAGACCTTGATTTACATCGCCTATCTCACCAGCATCTTCACCAAAAATCATGGTGTTTGGTTGAGACGCAAAAATGGCATCAAAGTTATCTCTCATTATCAAACGAGCATCTACCTCTTCTGAACTCTCATCGTATTGTGGTGCAACTGCTTCTATCTTTGTAGCTGCTTGAGCAGATTCACTATATAAGTGGCTGCTATATTTGTTTTGAATTTCTCGACTATAACTATTTAACCATTGATTAAGAGCAGTGATTGCTTCGTTATTTTCTTTTAAGGTATAGCGTAATGTTTTACGCACTGTTTCAAGAATTTCTTTACGAATAGGTTCTTTAGTAGATTTAAGGTTTTCAATCATTGGTTTGATAAAAACACCATCTGCAGACTGACTCGCTACATTTTCTAATAAAGGAAGTACGGCATCACGCTCTTGTACAATAGGATTGATAAAAGCAGACCATGCCGCTTTCTTTCCATCTCTTACTTGCTTTTTAATATCCTTTTCAATTGCTGATAACTCATCATCAGTCGCAAACTCATTATCTAATAACCATTTACGGAACTGTACATTACAATCATAAGTACGTTCCCAGTCTAGACGATCTTCATTCTTATAACGTTCGTGAGATCCACTAGTACTATGTCCTTGTGGCTGTGTTAATTCTTGTACGTGAATCAGTACTGGTACATGTTCTTCGCGAGCAATTTTGCTTGCTTTTTCATAGGTTTCTACTAGTTCTACATAATCCCAACCTTTAACCGTCATGATTTCAAAACCTGCATCTTCATGATCACGCTGGAAACCAGCTTGTATTTTAGAAATGCTTTCTTTTGTTGTCTGATGTCTTGCGTGAACAGAGATTCCATATTCATCATCCCATACACTTATAACCATAGGTACTTGTAAAACACCTGCGGCATTAAAACTTTCCCAGAAATGTCCTTCACTAGTACTTGCGTTACCTATCGTTCCCCAGGCTACTTCATTACCTTTATTTGAAAAGCCGTTATCTTCAGGAATTAAGTCATTATGTCTGTAAACCTTAGAAGCTTGAGCAAGCCCCAGAAGTCTAGGCATCTGTCCGGCAGTAGGAGAGATATCTGCACTTGAGTTTTTCTGGTCGATCAACCTTTTCCAGCTTCCATCTTCATTTAAACTATGCGTTGCAAAGTGTCCACCCATTTGACGACCAGCGCTCATAGGTTCTTCTTTGATATCTGTATTTGCATAAAGACCGGCAAAAAACTGTTCTATAGTTAATTCGCCTATTGCCATCATAAAAGTTTGATCACGATAATATCCACTACGGAAATCACCATTTTCAAAAGCACGTGCCCATGCTAATTGAGGAATTTCTTTTCCGTCACCAAATATTCCAAATTTTGCTTTACCAGTAAGCACTTCACGACGTCCTAAAAGGCTACATTCACGGCTAGTTACCGCAATCTTGTAATCTTTAATCACTTCTTGTTTGAAGTCAGATTTTACTAGTTTTTGTTCTTGGATTTCTTCTGTTTGCATAGTGCTTTTTCTAATATTGCAAAGGTAATGATTACGTAGTCGAGATGCAATAGACTTTCTAATACCAGCGTCTCGTAAACAATCCAGTAAGAGTGTTTAAATCTAGTGTGAGTATAAATCTTACTCGCTGGTCATAATCGCCTTGACCTACTTCCCAGCCATTACTACTATAAATAGGTAAGTAGACTTCAAAATAATCTTGTAATAAATTTAACCTTAAACCAGAATCATATACGCCTGCTAAAGGTATATTTCGATTTTTAACCACACCTACATCTGCATAAGCAAACACATATTTCCAAATACTGTATGATGTGTTTATTGTTCCTATAAACTGATTTGCATATGGTGTTTCTAGTTGAGATTTAAATCCACCTTCGGCAATGATAAGTTGTTGTGAAAAGAAACCACTTTCATCTGATCGCCCATAATAGTTGTAATCAAAAAGATAATCGGTAGGTCGGTCTAATGCAAATGAGAAAAAGTTCCCGTCATTTTGAGTATTATTATGTAAAAAGGCTCCAGTAAATAATCTAATGTTTAATTGTCTATTGTCTTTAAAGAGTTTTCTCCATTGAGTTCTGAAAGTTGCTTTACTGAACCTATTAGACACTTCTACACCTGCGTTATAGCTAAAATATCTCTTAAAGTTACGATCTTGATTATTATAATTGATAGAAAAAACATTGTAATCAGGTTCATTTACCGGATTTGCAGGATCTCTATCTCTATCAACTAGTACATTTCTAAAAGTAAGAAATGACCGTTTATTACTCCTTAAATCTTTAGGTCTAAAGCCTAAGTTGAGCCACGTACTCGCACGACGATAAAGTAAATCGTTTGCATAAGAAAAACGATTTGCAGATACACCATATCTTACATAATAAATGCTCTCGTTCTTTTTCTCTAAGTTGTGAGTATATGATAACCCTATAGAACCTACCACTTTATTAGAGTTCAAACCATATGTAGGTTTAACGGTGTATCTAAAAGGTTTAGGAAGTAAGGTCCCATTTGAAAAACGAGCACCTAGTGTTAGACCATCATAAACATTAAATCCTATGTCTGGCATTAAAAATACTTGAGCTTTTTCGGGATCTTCAATATCTTTAAATAATCTAAATTCTATGGGTCTATTTTGAGCAAACCCTTTTAAGGTTTTATAGTTATCATGCATGGTAAACTCTGGTATGAGCTGCTCATAATTTAGAGAGATTCGGTTAGCACGCTTTCGCGAAAGCGTAATTACAGTATCATTTACCACATGGTCAATCCATGTTTTACTAACTATACTATCGTTATCAAGACTGTATAGAGCAACCGGAAGATCTCTATCTGATTTATTTTTAAGATATACTTTTACAGAATCTTTTGTTTTTTTTACACGTTTAATTTTCCAATCCATACGTGTGTTTTTTGTGATGTAATCCTCAAAAAACCAATCAATATTTTTAGAATTTTTACTGTCCAGAATGGTTTTGAAATCACTGACGTGTGATAGTTTCAATTTATTCTTTTGGTAAAACTCTTTAATGGTTTGATCTACAGATTCATTACCTGAATAATCCTGTAAATATTCCAACCCAATTGCTGTCTTATTGATGATTCCCAATTGCTGGTTGTATTTAACGAGTGAGTCAGATGGCGTCGTTATGCTTTGGTCTAGATTTAATCTTGCTGTATTTAAATATAAAAAGGCATATTGATCATTAAAATCTAGTTGAGTAATATTAAAACCTCTAATTCCCCATATTTTACTGAGCTTACCAGAAATCTTTAAATCTGGATAGTATCTGTCATGGTACTGTTTTAAAAGATATACCATCATTCCATCTTGCAACCAGTTTTCGTTTCTAGAGTGTAATCGAGCGCCGGTTTCTAACCACTTTCTAGTCATGGCTTTAAATACCTTAATCTCATAAGTAAATCCTGCTGGAAAAGGATTGATAAAATCTGGTAAAGAACTCAAACCATATACTGGATCTTCTCTATAGTAACGATCTGTGATGAGCATGTTAGGATATGCATAGGATCCTAATTTTTCATTTAAAAATCCAGAGATGCGATCAATAAATAAGGCTTTCATTTCTGACGGCACATCGCCATCTTCAATATCAGTTGTTACACTCAATTGTGGTACGCCAAAATTCTTAAAATGATCTAAGCTTTGTTCTAAGTGTAATTCTACATGTGTCAGGTAATCTCCTTTAATATAATAACTATTTCTCTGTTCTGTTAATGCAGATGTCAGTATCGGCGCATTAGTTACTACTTGATGGGAAGTAGGTAGGTGCAACGATATGGAATAATTTGCTAGCGCAGGATAATAGTCATTAATTGCTTTGTGTGAGAAATATTGCCAGCTACCTTGATCAAAAACAGCTGGTGTTATATACCAATATCTTAAAGCATAGTTACCTGAACTACTTTTACCATAACCAGTAAAATCATCTTCTGGAATCACAACGTCATATTCCCAAACTATAGTTTTAGAAGATCCTGGTAGTAAAGGTTGGTCTAACTGCAATTCTATCACATCTACTTGATGTGGTATTCTTTTTATCGTGTAATCTAAATTTACTGTTGAAGACTTGAACACTGTTTTGCCGCGATGATCATCTGGGGCAAATTGAAATTTATTTTTAAAATCTTCAGCAAATCGATTTGCCAGTGGTGTTTCTTTAGAACTAAAAGCATGAGCCCAATCCAGCATTACTATTTTATTCCAGCCTACAGGACTGTCATTATACACAGTCATAGAATCTTTAACATGAATCACATCGGACTCAGGTTCTAAAACGGCAATAATATGATGGGAATGCTGTGCTTGTGAAATACAAGACAACATCAAAAGCAAAATAAACGTAAGTTTTTTCAAATCGTTATGGTTTTTGCTTTGGCGGTTAGCAATCAACAGTATATTAACGAATAAAATACAGGTATAGTTTTATATACTAGAAGTTAGGACTTAAATCATACTTCTGGTAGAATTCATTGATAATCGCTACAGCTTCGTCTGATGTATCCACTACGTGTAGTAGGTCTATATCTTCTGGACTAATGGTAAAAAACTTTTTATCAAGTGTACCTTTGATCCAATCTAATAAACCACTCCAGAAATCTGAACCAACTAAGATAATAGGGAATTTTCCAATTTTATTAGTTTGAATTAAGGTAATTGCTTCAAATAATTCATCTAAGGTCCCGAATCCACCTGGCATGACTACAAAACCTTGTGAGTATTTTACAAACATTACTTTTCTAGCAAAGAAATAGTCAAAGTCTAAACTCTTATCATGGTCTATATAAGGGTTATCGTGTTGTTCAAATGGTAAAGCAATATTTAAACCTACAGATGTACCACCATTAAGATGCGCTCCTTTATTACCAGCTTCCATAATACCTGGTCCACCACCTGTAATCACTCCATAACCGTTATCGACAATTTTACCTGCAATCTCTGTAGCAAGTTGATAGTATTTGTTATCTGGTTTTAATCTCGCACTTCCGAATATGGACACACATGGACCGATGCGGCTCATACGTTCAAATCCCATTACAAATTCAGATAATATTTTAAAAGTAGCCCAACTGTCGTTAGTCTTCTTTTCATTCCATCCTTTTTCTCTTGCTTCTTTTCTCATGAATAATTTAATTTTTGTCACACTTTGCATGTCAGAGTGCGATATACGTTTGTTATTTTTAATTTGCCTAGTATGAACTTGGGCAGATCTTTAATGTTTTTATTTAATTCCTAATTCTTTTTTTAAAAACCTAGCCGTATGACTCGTTTTATGTTTTGCAACCTTTTCTGGTGTTCCAGTAGCTAATATTTCTCCACCGCCACGACCACCTTCTGGACCTACGTCTATAATATGATCAGCAATTTTAATCACATCCATATTATGCTCAATAATGAGAACAGTGTTTCCTTTATCGACTAGTTTATTAAGAACTAGCAATAATACTCTAATATCTTCAAAATGCAATCCAGTTGTAGGTTCATCTAGAATATAAAAAGTATTCCCAGTATCTCTTTTTGATAATTCACTAGCTAACTTAATACGTTGAGCTTCTCCACCAGATAGAGTAGTGGACTGTTGTCCTAAAGTAATATAACCTAGACCTACATCTTTTATCGTTTTTAATTTGCGATAAATTTTAGGAATAGGTTCAAAAAAGTCTGTCGCTTCATTAATCGTCATATTGAGAACATCACTTATAGATTTACCTTTATAACGTATTTCTAACGTTTCCCGATTAAATCTTTTTCCTTGGCACGTCTCACAAGTGACATATACATCTGGTAAAAAGTTCATCTCTATTACTCTTAAGCCACCACCTTTACAGGTTTCACAACGTCCACCAACAACATTAAAGCTAAATCTACCAGGTTTATAACCACGTATTAAGGCCTCAGGTGTTTTTGCAAAAAGGCTTCTTATCTCATCAAATGTTTTAGTATAAGTAGCTGGATTAGAACGTGGAGTTCTCCCTATAGGGCTTTGATTGATATCTATAACCTTATCAACTGCATCTAGGTTTTTAATACTTTTATACGGCTTTGGGATTTTAACTCCATTAAAAAAGTGAGCGTTCATGATAGGGTAGAGCGTCTCATTAATCATAGTAGATTTTCCACTTCCCGATACACCAGTAACCACAATCATTTTACCTAGTGGTAGATCTATAGATACATTTTTAAGATTGTTACCAGTACAACCTTTAAGAGATATCTTCTCACCATTACCTTTACGTCTCTTTTTAGGCACTTCTATCTCCAGTTTACCGTTCATATATTGTGCGGTAAGTGTATCATGCCTTAAAATTTCTGTAGGTGTGCCTTTAGATATAATTTCACCACCATATTTTCCTGCGCGTGGTCCTATATCTATAACATAGTCTGCTCGTTCAATCATATCTTTGTCATGCTCCACGACGACAACACTATTACCAGTGTCTCGCAATGATTCTAAAGAATTGATTAGTTTTTCATTATCTCTTTGATGTAATCCTATACTAGGTTCATCAAGTATATATAAAACTCCTACTAGTTGTGAACCTATTTGTGTAGCCAGCCTGATGCGTTGTGCCTCTCCACCAGATAGTGATTTGGCACTACGATTTAGTGATAAATAATCTAATCCTACATCGAGCAAAAACTGCAACCTTACACGTATTTCTTTTAAGAGCTCTGTAGCAATTTGTTCTTGCTTTCGCGAAAGCGTACTTCCTAAACCATCAAACCATTCTACCAGTTCTGCGATGTCCATATTTGCTAATTGCGCGATGTTCATCTCATTAACTTTGAAATAGAGCGATTCTTTACGCAGTCTTGCTCCTTCACAGGATGGGCAGTCTACATGATCCATAAATTCCTTTGCCCAGCGTTGTAGGGAAGTACTATCATTATTAGTAAATGTCTGATCAATGAAGTTTGCAATACCTTCAAAATCTATCTTGTATTTACGTTTTACACCTAAATCTTTCGAATTTATTTCTAAAGATTCATTACCACCGTAAAGAATCATTTGAATCGCTTCTTCAGGGATTTTATTTATGGAATCTGTAAGTTTAAAATTAAATTTTTGTGCAATTAAATCCAGTTGTTTAAAAATCCAATCTTTTTTCATTTTAGGATAAGGTGCAAGACCACCTTTAGAAATGGAAAGATTGTGATCTGGTAATATTTTATCTGGATTAACCTGGTATAATTTACCTATTCCATTGCACTTAGGGCAGGCACCTTTAGGTGAGTTAAAAGAAAAATTGTTAGGCTCAGGTTCTGGATATGAGATGCCTGTTTCTGGACACATCAATGTTCTTGAAAAATAACGTCCTTCCTTGTCACCAGCTTTTACCAGCATAAGTATGTCGTTACCATGATACATTGCCGTATTAATAGAAGCGTCTAATCTTTTAATATCTTCTTCACTATCGCCAGGTACGATACGATCTATAACTATTTCTATGTCATGTGTCTTATAACGATCTAGTTTCATCCCTTTTTGAATGTCTAGTATAACGCCATCCACACGCACTTTTACAAAACCTTGCTTTGCAATGGATTCAAATAACTCGCGATAATGTCCTTTACGTGAGTTAATAACCGGAGCAAGAATATTGATGCGATCACCTTTATATTCTTCGATAATTAAATTACGTATTTGCTCATCACTATAGCTTACCATTTTCTTACCCGTATTATAGGAGTATGCATCACTAGCTCTAGCAAAAAGAAGTCTTAAAAAGTCATAAATTTCTGTAATCGTTCCTACGGTACTACGTGGACTTTTACTAGTTGTCTTTTGTTCAATGGCAATAACTGGAGAAAGTCCATCAATTTTATCAACATCTGGACGTTCTAAACCACCTAAAAATTGTCGAGCATATGCGCTGAAGGTTTCTATATAACGTCGTTGACCTTCAGCATATATAGTGTCAAAGGCAAGTGATGATTTTCCAGAGCCTGACAGACCAGTGATAACAACTAATTGCTCACGTGGTATATCAATATCGATATTTTTAAGATTATGTGCTCGTGCACCTTTTACTTCAATAAATTCTTGAGGTCTCGCCATAGTTTTTTGCAATCTTGCGAAGTTACTTAAAGCGCTTTAAAATAGAGATTAAAGTCTACTTAAAGTTATATGTTAATGTGTCCTAACCGTTAGTGTGTTTCACCTAATTAATAAAACTGTTCATCCTTTGTGTTAGTAATAGTAATTACCGTTAAACAGAAAAAAAGGAAACTCGTCCAAAAGGCACCTGTTTTTAAAACCATCTGATTCATAAACTCGTCTATAATAGTAATCAATAATCTAAACACGTTTTTATGAAGCATTTATACCAGACTCAAACTGATCAATTTTCAATCTTATATTTAATTGTAAGAATCTTATTAGGTGCTTATTTGATCTATCATGCTAGCTTAAACTTGTTTGATTTTGATGCCTTTTATCTAGATAGCATTAATTATACCAATGATTCAGGTTATCAAAGTATGTTAGGTATGATTTCGCCTTTTTTACCATTTATTGAACTGTTTATAGGTGTACTTATTTTAACTGGTTTGTATACTTCAGTTTGTTTAAGATGGTCCATCTTACTAGGAATAATAGTTACAGCTTTTTTACATTTCAATGGTGATTTTCAAGGAGCATTATGGCATACTTACCTAATAGTTGCAAAAGTTATTTTAGTTAGTAATTTATATTACAACAGGTTATCTGTAGATTATTATCAATTATGGCAAGTATATCAAGAGCATGATCTTATAGAAACTCAAGATTATATAGAATATGAATCATTAAAATAAAAACGCAAATAATTTAATATTTATTAGTGTTCTTTACAAAATGTAAAGTATATTTGTCATTATAACAATATAACTTTACATTATGAAAAGTTCCATTTTAAAGAAATTTTGCGAGTTTGAGAAAAAAGGTGGTGTGTTCCCATTATTGCCAGCTTATTTTATTTGGGTAGGTCTCACTGTATGTCTCCTGTCCATCTTGGGTTTGTTATTAGTTCATTTTCAATTTGAGAATCCGGTAGATTTTTATAAGAATCTATTCATGCATTTTATTCTTATAGGTCTATTTATCATTACCTTATCTCGTGATAAAAATGAAGACGAACGTACATTACAATTAAGATATCGTGCCTTTGGATTTGCTTTTGTTTTAGGAACATTTATGTTGCTTTTAATGCCATTTGCGGCAATGATTTTAGATAGCATAAATGATAGAACACCATTAGAATGGGAACAGGATCAAAGCTTCTTTTTTATAATTTCTTCTTTTCTATTTTATTATCTGATGTACTTTCAGATTTTTAAAAAGCAGCTGTAATGAAAAATACAGTTCATGTACAACGTGCGATTCATCAGATGAATCAAACAGAATTAGCTGAAGCGATAGGAGTTTCTAGACAAACGATAAGCTCTATTGAAAAAAATAGGTATGTACCATCAACTGTACTGGCTTTGAAAATTGCTAGATTGTTCAAAGTAACCGTTGAAGACGTTTTTGAGTTAGAAGAAAGTGATGAGTGATTATTTAATCACCTTTACGTCATTTATAGGTATTTCAATTCCGTAAAGACTGCGTGAAGTAGGTAAAGGGAAATCGCCATCAGTCATCTTCCAGTCGTTCCATTTTGCCTCGATACCATCAAAAGGAATGATACTTACCCACATTTTAAATGCTACAGGAATATTGTTTTCATCAACTTCCCATAAGTAAACATCTCCTGGTGTTGTACCACCAGACTTATAACGTACGAGTAGTTTCTTTTTGCCATTTTCTTCAATCAGTTCTCGCTCGGTCCCTATATCAAATATTTTATGAGGCGCAACAACCCAAAAACTATCGTTATTAAAATTCTTTGATGCATAGGCAATAGCATCTTCAAGTTCTTTACCACTCAATTTTTGATCAGCTTTCCATGCAAAACTTATTTGTGGATATTGAGTAGCATAAGCAACTTTATAATCATCCCAGTAAACATCAACCGCATTTTGCTGGACTTTCCACACATATTTATTGACACCTTTGAAAGTCCAATGAATTTCCTTTACCTGTGTAAATTCTTTATGGTTAATAGACTCAAGTATAGCATATCCTAGCGCATCTGCTGCAGGACCTTTTTCTCCTTGCGGTACATCGTCATTAAAAACTATTTTTAAAACGATAAATATGACTAAAAGTAAAGCAAGTAACCCTAGAACGATTTTTAATAAAATTCTTCCGATTTTTTTCAAAGCTGATTGTTTTTGTGCAATTTCGGGTTAAAGATAATGGACATAATAATATAACAAATGAAATTACTAGGAATAGGCTCAAGAATTAATCATGCATCATATGGTTTTGGTGTCGTTACTAATGTTACTGCAAAACATTATTGGGTTACTTTTCAGAAAGATGGATTAGAAACTTTAGAACTTGATGAAGATTTTGAGGTCATAGAAGCTTGTGAAGATGATGTAGATACGGTAAGTTTTTATGAAGTAGAGAAAAGCTTAAGAGAGATATTAGAACGATTCTCTGACGTAACTCAAATTGTACCTCTTGCAGATAAATATAAAAACGGAACTTTGATTTTAAAACCAGCAGATTCTAACCTATCAGAAAAAGAAATACCGATAAATACCTTTTGGCATAAAATCGTGATGCTACGTGATAGGCTGCGAGTGATGGAGCAAAAAATTAATAGCTCTAATCTAGATGACCAATCTAAAGTCGACTTACAACAGTACATTACTAGAATATATGGTAGCTTAACGACATTTAATGTATTATTTGCTAGTAAAGAACAGCAGTTTAAAGGGAGCGGCAAGAAATAATATGCTTGTAGTTATTTATAGCAATTGATTGAATTATCAATAAAAAAATCCAGCTCATCGAGCTGGATTTTTTTAGATGAACATATAGGTTCAATATGTAGGATAAAAACTAGTTTTTTGGAAACTTCTTTTTATAATCTTCGATAGATTGTTTTACAATTTCCATCGCTTTTTCACGACCTTGAAACTCTTCAACCTCTACAGTTTTGTTTTCTAATTTTTTATAATCTTGGAAGAAATTGCGCATTTCTTTTTTCCAGTATTCAGGTAATTCACTTACATCATTAAAGTGAGCAACAGACATATCATTTGCAGCAACAGCGATAATCTTATCGTCCATCTCGCCACCATCTAACATTTGCATGACACCTATAACTTTAGCCTCAACTAAACACATAGGTACAATCTCAATCTGAGATAATACTAGGATATCTAGTGGATCTTCATCATCACAATAGGTTTGTGGGATAAAACCATAGTTTGTTGGATAATACATGGAAGAATAGATAACTCTATCTAGTATCAACATACCAGAATCTTTATCTAATTCATATTTTGCTCTTGTATTCTTAGGGATTTCAATAATTCCCATTACTTTTTCTGGCGCATCTTCGCCATAACTTACATCATGCCATGGATGTTGTCTCATAGTTCTCTGTTTTTCAAGGCTGCAAAAGTAGTATGGTTTACGCTTTCGCGAAAGCATTTTCTGATTAACTTATCGGTAAAAACGTACTCTTTATACCTAAAACATACTTTTTTACTCATTTCTAAACTTTAAACCCATGTTAAATTGAAACGAGAAGGAAGGAATTGCCATTTTTCACGACTATCTTTAACCTATGATGCAAGAAAGAGCAGGATTTAAATTTGAACTTTTTAACCCTAAAGATGTTGACCCATTTGATAAACTATTTGGGATTTTTAAAGAACTTATTACACACACTTCAGGTGATTTTGATGAGGCCATTGACTGGCTGCGTGAGCTTGATAAGGAATATAAACTTACCACACCAGATTACACTGTTGATGATTTTATTAATGATCTACTAGAACGTGGATTTATAAAGCAAGAAATAGATCCCAATGCCGGCGGTGATGGAAGTGGTGATGATGAAAACCCAGCTGGTTTTACGATTACTGCAAAGACAGAACAACTATTACGCAAGCATGCCCTAGAACAAATCTTTGGTAACATGCGTAAAGGAAATAGCGGAAACCATAAAACAGGTAAACTAGGCCAAGGTGATGAACACAGTGGAGATTATAGAGCTTATCGTTTTGGCGATGGACTGGATCGTATTTCTATGACAGAGAGTTTGCGCAATGCACAGATCAATCATGGCATGGGCAACTTTAACCTGACTGAAGATGATCTAGTGGTAGAAGACACACAGTTTAAAGCACAAATGTCTACCGTGTTGATGATAGACATATCGCACTCCATGATATTATATGGAGAAGATCGCATTACACCTGCAAAAAAAGTAGCGATGGCACTGGCCGAGTTAATAACGACTCGTTATCCTAAAGACACGCTGGATATAATCGTTTTTGGAAATGATGCGTGGCCTATTAAGATAGCTGATTTGCCTTACCTCAAAGTAGGTCCATATCACACCAACACGGTTGCTGGTTTACAACTTGCCATGGATATACTGCGTCGCAAGCGTAATACCAATAAGCAAATTTTTATGATCACAGATGGGAAACCGAGTTGCTTGCGATTAAAAGATGGACGTTATTATAAAAATAGTAATGGGCTGGATGAATACATCGTGGAGAAGTGTTACACCATGGCAGCACAAGCAAGAAGATTGCATATTCCCATTACCACATTTATGATAGCCAACGATCCATATCTACAACGCTTTGTAGACGAGTTTACTGAGGCTAATCAAGGAAAAGCATTTTTTACCGGACTGCAAGGTCTAGGTGAAATGATCTTTACAGACTATGAAGCTAATAGGAAGAAACGATTGAAGTAAAATTAAACAGAAAAATCATAAAATAATATACAATGTCAGTCAGAGCTTGTGGAAGGCTATGTTTTAACTAACCATACCAGTTAATACAAACTGTAAACTGCCTATTGTAAACAGAGAATAAAAAATATGAACATAGATAAAATAAGAACTTTAGGTCAACTTAAAAAGTCAGGATGGAAATCGAGACATATAAAAGATGAACTAAGAGATAACCTAAGAGAAAATATCAAAAATGGAGTCGATTCTTTTACAGGGGTTCATGGTTATGAAAACACCGTAATTCCAGAATTAGAACGTGCCATTTTATCCAGACATAATATCAATCTTTTAGGATTGCGCGGTCAGGCAAAAACCAGACTGGCGAGACTTATGACAGGTTTACTGGATGAATACATTCCATATGTAACAGAAAGTGAAATTCACGATGATCCACTAGCACCATTATCTAGGACTGCATTAGAATTAATTAAAGAACATGGTGATAAAACGCCTATTTCCTGGTTACACAGAGATGATCGTTTCTATGAAAAACTCGCAACACCAGATGTTACTGTGGCAGATTTAATAGGTGATATAGATCCTATAAAAGCAGCAAACCTTAAACTAAGCTATGCAGACGACCGAGTGATCCACTATGGAATGATACCACGTGCCAACCGCTGTATTTTTGTTATCAATGAATTACCAGATTTACAAGCACGTATTCAAGTAGCATTATTCAATATTTTGCAAGAAGGCGATATTCAAATACGTGGTTTTAAGTTGCGATTAGAGCTCGATATGCAATTTCTATTCACGGCAAATCCTGAGGATTATACCAATCGAGGAAGTATCGTTACACCGCTTAAAGACCGTATAGGTTCACAAATCTTAACACATTATCCAGAAACTATAGAAATTGCCAAAACCATTACACAACAAGAGGCACGTAAGGATGAACGTACTGAAAATACAGTAATTGTTCCAGAACTAGCAAAAGACTTGTTAGAACAAATTAGTTTTTGTGCACGTGATAGTGAATATGTAGATGAAAAGAGTGGTGTAAGTGCACGTATGAGCATCACTGCTTATGAAAACTTATTGAGTACTGCAGAACGTCGTGCGCTAATGAATGGAGACGATTCGACCTCATTACGCTTCTCAGACTTCACTGGTGTCATTCCTTCTATTACTGGTAAAATAGAGTTGGTCTATGAAGGAGAGCAAGAAGGTGCTGCCTTTGTTGCAAATGAATTAATAGGAGATGCGACAAAGAAATTGTTCCCAGAATATTTTCCTGAAATTAAGAAACTTCAAAAATCGGATGAAGAAACACCTTATGACAAGCTTCTAGAATGGTTTTTTAATAATGATGGCTTAGAATTACTAGACGAGCTTAATGATGCAGATTATAAAGCATTATTAGATCAGGTAACGCCATTAACAGACCTAGTTGAAAAATACCAGCCAGAATTCCCTATGGAAGATCGTTATTTCTTGAAAGAGTTTATTTTATGGTCTTTAGTAGAATTTGATAAATTGAGTAAAAAACGATTTACTGAAGGATATCAATTTAATGATTTATATAGTAGTTTTATTAAAGGGATTTAAAATAATAACTTTTGAAAAGATTACTATTATTCATCATACCGTTATTTCTGTGGAGTTGTGCTGATGAAGTGCAACTTCAAGAAATGACAGAAAAGGAGAGACTAAAAGCAGAAGAACTAGCTAATATTATTCAAGATGCTTATAACCATGACAAGGCAGCTGTTTTATTGAATTATTTCGATGCTTTTGAATTCTCCAAAAGAGTAAGAATTCCTCAATTGAGACCAGGAGAAAAACCACCTGAAGTTTTATTGGACATGATTCTACAGATGTTTGAACAGTTCAATAGTAGTCTATTTGAGCAGTTAAAAGCTAATGCGGTAAAATTAGAGCTGTTACACATTCATAAGAAAGACGATGTGGTAAGGCTAACTTACATTTTAGAAAATAAAGATACCTTTTATAATTATTTCGTTTTCTATGTCACTCCTAATGAGCATGGAGATTATGAAATAGCCAATGTTTACAGTGTTTACAATGGATTAAGTCTAGGCCAAAATGTAAATCAATTTGCCAGTAGATATGGATCTAATTCGATGATTTTTTTAAATGGCCTCATGGAGGCACATAATATCTATCTAGAAGCAGAATCGCACATGAATCAAGGTGATTTCAAAAAAGCATATCAATTATTGGACTCCATCGATGATAAACATAAGAATGTTCAAAAATATGCCGCCTCTAGATTAAGACTGTCAGAATATATCGATATTGACACTTACAAAAAGGAGCTTAAAAACATGCAATCCATTTCACCTAATCGACAAAGTAAACTATTATATCAATGTGTTATTGATGGACTGGATAATGAAGACGAAGAACGATATATAGAATGTTTCATTGAACTAGAAAACCTACTATTTGAGACTTAAGCCTCTAATTTTGTAATCAACTCCTCAATAATCCCGGTAAACTCATTATTCTTTTCGGCTTTTCTTTTTGCTTTTTTAGCCATTTTAAGAGCTTTTCTATCCTCACCATTTTTAGCGAGTAAGTGCGCATAGGTCTCTAGGTTAGAAGTAAACTCTTCAAGCTCAATTGAGCGTTGAATTAAAATAAGTGCGCAAGCTATATCTTGTGGATCAGTAAGTTTTTGATAAATCTTCCATGATAGTGCATTAAGCTGGTGCGCATCATACCATATTGTTTCTAGATTCTCTACGGTAAGTTTAGGATTTGCTCCTGCGATTAATTCATACTTTGATGGTTTACCGCGGTAGGCGAGTAGATTACCTTCAATAGTCATGGCATCGTGTCTTTCTATCATATCAACCATATCTTCACGTTTAACGGCGCTACCGGTACGGCCTAACACACGACCGTTTTTAATAAAAAAGTAGGCAGGTATTGAATTTACTTTTAAAATATCGTCGGCAATATTACTGTCGGTATCCATAAAATATACTGTCGTATCTACAGTATCATCATCGTTAATATCTTGCATGATAGGTTTCATATAACGACATGGACCACACCAAGATGCAGTAAAATAAAGTACCTTAAGCTGGTCATCTTCTAGCATTACCGTTTCTTCCATAGAGTCATCAGTAACCCAATTTTGGGCTAGCGCTGGAATGGTAATAACAAGTGCAAAAAAGCTTAAAAGTATCTGTCTCATATTGGATTGTTTGATATAATAGGAACTAATTTTATGCCATCTTTATTGTGGCAGTCGGATATGATTGATTACGCTTTCGCGAAAGCGTAACAAATATAATCCCTATAGCGCACAATTGATTAATAGAAAACATTTACCATAGTCCTCATACATATGAATAATAGAAAAGAACAACTAGCAGCACTAGACAGATTATTAACCATTATGGATGAGTTGCGTGAAGGTTGTCCATGGGATCGCAAGCAGACATTGCAATCTTTACGTCATTTAACCATTGAAGAAACCTATGAGTTAGGTGATGCAATTTTAGATAATGATAGAGCAGAGATTCCTAAAGAGCTGGGTGATTTACTACTGCATATTGTTTTTTATTCCAAAATAGGATCAGAGACTGATGAATGGGATATAGGCACGGTGGCAAATGGAATTTGTGATAAATTAATTTCTAGACATCCACACATCTATGCAGATGTTGAGGTAGCAGACGAAGAAGAAGTAAAGAAAAATTGGGAAGCTTTAAAACTTAAGGAAGGTAAAAAGAGCGTTCTAGAAGGTGTCCCAAAGTCGTTGCCAGCACTGGTAAAGAGCTCACGTATCCAAGATAAAGTGGCAGGTGTAGGCTTTGACTGGGAAAAACCAGAACAGGTAAAAGAAAAGTTAGAAGAAGAACTAGCAGAATTACAAGTTGAGGTTGATAAAGGAGATCAAGATAAGATTGAAGCCGAATTTGGTGATGTACTATTTTCTTTAGTAAATTACGGAAAACATCTAGGAGTAAATCCTGAAGATGCCTTAGAAAGGACTAATAAAAAATTTATCAAACGATTCCAATATCTAGAATCTAAAGCTAAAGAAATAGGAAAGGAACTGAGTGATATGACACTGTCAGAGATGGATGTGTACTGGAATGAAGCTAAAACCCAATAAATAAAAAGCCAGCTTACAAAAGCTGGCTTTTTTATATAATATATCGTTTACTACTTTGCCGTTACATAGAATGCATGAATGACACCTGGAATAAAAAATAAAAGTGTCAATATAAGATTGATGATAAAATCTTTTCCTATTCCTTTTGCAAGTGCAACACCTACTGGCGGAATAAATATGTTTAAAATGATAGTAAGAATACTCATGGTTAATGTTTTTTGATTTAATCAAATTTATGTGATTTTAAAGTGATTTTTCTTAAAAAATACGAAATTGATAAAGATTTAACCAAAAAGACTGATAAAAAATGCCTTTGCTGTTAAGAAGTAAACATTGTTTTTATTGTTTCATATAATGGTTGTATTGTCATAATTTAAAATATAATTTTTCTATTTTAGGCACTGTAAACCACAGATATGAAACATTTTATACTTTTTTGCTTCTTAAATGTAAGCCTATTTTTAAATGCTCAAATTGTAATAAGTCCTAATCCTGTAGATATCAACTCGGGAATTATTACAATTACTTATGGATCACAAGGTGATTATTCATTATTTGATCCATTAGGCGATCCTAATTTATTGCTGTATACTGGCTTACAAACAGATGCTGATCCGTTAACATGGGATTATCACGATGACTTTAGTGATACCAATACATTTGTTGTTTTTAATTTTGATACTACCTTAAATGCCTATGTTGCACAAATAGATGTGGCTGGTAGAATGTATCAAGAAGAACCAAGTTTAAACGTGGTGAACTTGCCAGCTAATACAGTTGTAAATGATTGGTATTTTATTATCGCTACGACTGATCTATCTAGACAAAGCGCTGACTTAAAAGGTTCTGATTATGGATGGCAAGCAGCTACATTAAGTAATAAGGTAGCCAATAAAGATTTAGGTGTTAAAGCTGTAAAAAACGTATTGCTTTTTAGTAAGCAAGAATTCTATGAGATTGAATTGTATGACCTTACTGGTCGAATGGTATTGAAAATCAATAGGAGAATGGAAGATGACTATCTCGAGATTTTAACCATGCAACCTAAAACATTTTATATTATTAAAATTAGTGGATTACAAGGTCAGCAAGTATTTAAACATTACTTTTTATAAAACTCTATTCTTTTGATTAGTAATATAAAAAGCATGCAATATCCCAGGAACAAAAAAGAATAAGGTTAACAATAGGCTGATTGCAAAATCATTGTGAACACCTCTTTTTAAGAATACACTTACTGGCGGTGCTAAAACGTTTAAGATAATTGTTAATGTGCTCATTGCTTTTTCCTACAAAAGTAAATTTAACACAGGCTATTTGATGTTAAATTTGATATAAAAAGCAGTAATTAAGCTTAACGGTCTATTAATAGGGTTTAATAGTGTGCTATTTTGTAAGATTTTATGAATCTTTTTACATTAGTAAAATTAATACTTGCCTAGTATCCTAAATTCACAACTCTTATATGCTTCTTAAATACTTAAAGAATTTAGATCTATTTGCCCAAAATCGCTATTTTTTATTGAAAGAAAAACAGCAATCGTCTGGTTACCTATTTTTAGTAAGTATGATTATAATGATAGGTTTAGTTATTCTCATTTATTGGGATTGGGAATCTATAGATTTCTTTAAAATCATATTGATTTGGGTAGGTGTTCAATCCTCATTGATGATTTTTCAAAAATTGAACTATGAAGAACCTCGTGATATCGATGCGTTTATACCTATAAATAATGAGTCGTTGAGTTGGTATAATAAATTGAAAAACCTTTTCGGGATTGCAGTTTCAACATGTTTCATTGGTTATTTTTTTTACAACGCATTCCTGACTTGGATAAGTGAAGATTTTAACCCTTTTAAAGGTCTTTATTACCTGTTACCATTTATAGTAATAGCGGTTAATGCTTTTACACCACCTATACCATCGATACAAATATATTTTCAAGGATCTCATTTAAAATTTGTTATGAATTCAGTCATTTACTATGAGTCTAAAACTGATTTTCAAGAAATACGATTGAGTAAAGAAATGATTAGTATGAAATCAATTTATGGTAAGGTAGACCGACTTTATCAATACAATTGGACTGATGATCAATTAGAGCAACTTAAAAGTTTTATAAATAAAAAAGCACCTCATATAGAAGTGCTTATTATAGATTGATAAATCTAAACTTATATACCAGTGAACGTGGCTGGTGTTATATCTTTCATTTCACTTTTAATACTTTCACTCACATCTAATCCATCGATAAACCTAGCAATACTATCGCCTGTGATTTTCTCATTAGTACGTGTCAATTCTTTAAGAGCTTCATAAGGATTAGGATATGCCTCACGTCTCAATATGGTCTGTATCGCTTCTGCAACTACTGCCCAATTGTTTTCAAGATCTTGAGCAATCTTAGCCTCATTAAGAAGTAATTTTCCTAAACCTTTCATAGTTGCTTTTATAGCAATAATAGTATGTGCAAATGGTACACCTACATTACGTAATACAGTTGAATCTGTTAAGTCACGTTGCAATCTAGAGATAGGTAACTTTGCAGCAAGATGCTCAAAAATAGCATTTGCGAGCCCTAGGTTTCCTTCACTATTCTCAAAGTCAATAGGATTGACTTTATGAGGCATGGCGCTAGAACCAACTTCACCTTTCTTAATTTTTTGCTTGAAGTAGTCCATCGATATATAAGTCCATATATCTCTGTCTAAGTCTATTAAAATAGTATTGATTCGTTTTAAAGTATCAAATAGCGAAGCCATGTGATCATAGTGCTCTATTTGAGTAGTTGGAAAACTGTGCGTTAAACCTAATCTGCTTTCTACAAAATCTTCACCAAAATTTCTCCAATCTATTTGTGTAAAAGCAACATGATGTGCATTATAGTTTCCTGTAGCTCCACCAAATTTTGCTGCATGTTGTACTTGGTCAAGCATGTTTAATTGCTCATCTAGTCGTACTGCAAATACATAAAATTCTTTACCTAATCGAGTAGGAGAAGCTGGCTGCCCGTGTGTACGAGCGAGCATTGGAATATTTGCCCATTCAACAGATAATTTCTCTAGAGTTTCTTTTAAGGACTCTATCTCAGGTCGGTAAATTTCTTCTACAGCATCTTTTATGGAAAGTGGTATGGCTGTATTATTAATATCTTGAGAAGTCAGTCCAAAATGGATGAATTCTTTATGAGCTTGTAAACCTAGTTGATCAAACTGTTCTTTAATAAAATACTCAACGGCTTTCACATCATGGTTAGTTACTTTCTCGATGTCTTTAATTGCTTGTGCATGTTCATCTGTAAAGTTGCGATACAAGTTTCTTAACTGCTCTTGAGTATCTTCAGGAAAAGGTTGAAGTTGTTGGATTCCGCTTTCGCTTAAAGCGATAAAATATTCAATCTCAACCAGGACACGATAACGTATCAAAGCAGATTCTGAAAAGAAAGGAGCAAGTGTGTCGACTTTTGAACGGTAACGACCGTCTATAGGAGAAATAGCTTGTAAAGCAGTAGGCATAAGTTCTATCTTTAAAGCGTGCTAAATTACAATTTTAAAAGCTGATTTATCTCTAATTAGGAATCTAATTTTGCAATGATGCGTCTGGCGCTAGACTTGAAACCATTGCCGTAATTTTCGTCTAGTTTTTGAAGTAAAATAGGTTTAAGCTCTGGATAGATCCAGTCAAATTCTTTTCCAAATTCAAATAAAGAATACACGGCATAGGCCATATTTGCGGTTTTGTCTGTAGTGATTAATACCTGAAAACAGCCTTCTACCATTTGCTCACGTATGGTTTGAGTCAATAAGGATTTTACAATGCTTTCTTTTTTACTATAATATGTTTTAGATAAGATGCTTGATATTTTACAAAGTGCTCGCATTCCCGAGGAGTTGATGGGCATTTCATATAACGTTCCTATTTCTTTGAGGTAAGGATAACAAGATTCTTCGTGAAGTAAGAATGATTGTTCAAGCGACCAGCAGGCTTGATGAGAAACGCCACTTTCAGGTTTACATAAGTCGATTAGTTCTGATAGTAAATTACTTTCTACTGCAGCGACACCTAATCTTACGCGCTCGTCTTTATAGGCTTTGAGGTTTTGAAGTTCTGTTTTGAGTTGGTTTGCGGTCAAGTTATCCTTCTTTATTTTTTTCAAACATTACGGCTGCGATTTCCTTTTCCATTCCCATCATAAACCAGCCACCGGTGATAATATGATAAAGACGATTGTCTTGTAAGATCATTGTTGAAGGACATTTTACATCAACTTTCATTTCCCAATAGCTTCGGTTTCTCCTTTTAAAATCTTTTAGATTTTGAAAAGCCTGCGACGCAAGTATTTCGTTAGGAAAAATATATTCGGTTAAGGTTCCTCTTGGAAAGGTGTTACGACTTATTTCTACTTGTCCTTTAAATTTAAAACTATTTATTTGTTGTACATGATTACAAATTTTAAGGATTTCATTTTTGAGTTCTTTTTGTTTATAATGAAAGCGCTCATCAGTTCCTAATAGGTTTATTCTTGAGAATTCTATATCATCTAAGTTTTTTACAATAAAATTATACTTAGAATTCTCTAATTTAATTTGATAAATCTCCATATGAGAAGTGGTGTCTTGAAAAACTATTTCAGGAACTGTTTTTTCTTCAATAATTGATTCTGCTTTTTGAGTAATGAAATCGGTTTTTTCTTCTGGAATAGAAGTTTCGTTCTTCATTTCATTACAGTGTGTTAAAAGCATGGTCATTAATATGGATAAGATTTGTTTCATTAATTACGTGAAATAGATGACCGTGTTATTCTTATTTCTCGGGTAATGTATTCTATCTTTTTATTAGAAAAAACATATCTCTTTAACTCAAACTCTATTCTATTTTCATTGTAGAATAATTCAGAAATAAATAAATATTGAAAATCGTCTCCCTTTTTTTCTAGTTTATTTATTTTTTGATCCGTAAATAGAACTATTCTTTCACCATGAATATCATTTGGGATATTAGATTTTTTAAATTTAGAAGGAATCGTTGCCATAGGCATTCCTATATCAAACATGGAGCTGTTCAATCGAAAAGTTTTAGATAAATAAATAGAAGGGATATTATTGGCTTTTTGAATTTCCATAAATTCTGGATTTTCTTTTATATAAAACGAGAGGACTTCATGAATGATTGCTGCTCGTTCTCTTTCAAATTGTTTTATCTCAACTGTTTTACAGGAACTGATTGAGTTAATAGAAAAAAGTATTATCAATAAATAAAAAATGTTTTTCATCACGGTATTGAATTTTCAGGAAAGAGCAACGCTGCCAGTTCTAACTGAATCCCATCCATATTTTTACCACCCATTACTATATGGTACAAATGATTGTTTTTGAGTATCAATCTGGATGGATTGTCCCAGCTGAAGACTTCTTCAAAGCTATTCATGTCTTCATAGGCAATACGCTCTAATTGTTTGTAGCTATCACTTGCAATCTCATTGTTATCAAATGTATATTCATGCAATCGCCCTCGTAAAACTCCAGAATTATCAATTGAAATATCTGTATTTAGAAAGAAGGATTTCTGAGTTACGATATTAGATTCTACAGACTTTAAAACTGAATCTATTTTTTTATAAGTTGAATTTGCTAAATGTCGATTGTAGACAAATCCATTATTGCGATGGTTGTAAAAATAACTGCTATCGACAGTTACTTCAAATGCATACCTGCAATTTTCTAGCATGTCTTTATAATTTACCATATTGAGCTGTTTACTCTCAATATTGTATTCTGCTACAGGTGGTTTTGCTGTTTCTCGTTTACATGAAAAGTTTATAATCAAAATCAATAAAAGAAAAATCTGTTTCATAGTTCAATATAAGCTTAACAAATCAGCCACCTTTTGCACACCAGTACTCGCATTCTCAGCAAATACTTTTAATCTTCCATTACTATCTAATGAAGGATTAGGATCTACAAAATAAATAGGGCAGTGGTCAGAAGCATAATCTTTTAATCCAGCAGCTGGATAAACTTGTAATGAGGTGCCTACAATGAGTAACACGTCTGCTTTTGCGGTAATTTCTATCGCTTGTTCCATAGCGGGAACTTCTTCACCAAACCAAACAATATGCGGCCGTAATTGTGAACCAGCTTCACATATATCTCCTAAATGTAAATCATCTACCCAGTGTTGCTGGTCATGGTAATTCTTGCTACTGCGCACTTTACATAACTCTCCATGCAAGTGAAGTACGTTATTAGATCCTGCACGCTCATGCAAATCATCTACGTTTTGTGTAATCACGTGCACATTAAAATTACGTTCCATTCCGGCAATACAATGGTGTGCTAGATTGGGTTCGACCTCTTTCAATTGTGCTCTACGCAGGTTATAAAAATTTAAAACAAGCTCAGGATTTGCGGCAAAACCTTGTGGTGATGCTACTTCCATCACATCATGTCCTTCCCATAATCCACCAGAATCTCTAAAGGTTGAAATACCACTTTCTGCACTTACTCCAGCGCCTGTTAATACAACTAAGTTTTTCATGCATACAAGTTATAATTTCTTTGCTTGTATTACAATAGGTTTTCCCATAGAACTGGTAAAGAAAAGATAATCAGTCTCGTGTTCTTTGAGTTGGAATTTTGTACGCAGTTGGTGGACGCTTTCGCGAAAGTTTCTGGTCACAACAGCCCGATGACTTTTGGCATATGTGCGCTTAATATCTTTGGGTTTATATGCTTTTATCTCTTCTATGATAAAGGTTCTGCCAGGGAAATCGATGTTTTTTTTACTAGTAAAAAGATGTGCGTCTTGATCGATTTTTGAAACTCCATACTTTTCACACAGGTGACCAAATGCTTGTGATTTCATTATAGCGGCATTAGGTTCATAGAGATAGGTGAGTGGTTCACTTAAATCAATATTTGCTTTATGATCATGTTTAAAGCAAAGGTCTGGTTGTGAACTCTCTAGGTTGATGCAATGAACAACAACATCAGTTGCTTCATTCTCTAAAATCCATAGTAATTCTTTAACTTCATTTTTTACTGCTACTATATGGATTGCGCAAACATTTTTAAGTTGCTTTAATCCAGCTGTTATATCTAGCATGGGTGAAGTTTTAATCATCACTATCTTTCCTTTAGAAAGTAGTAGATCTAGATTTTCAATAACATTAGGTTCATAGTCTTCTAACTGAATGGCTTTACTCGTTGTAGCAGTTTTGCGACTAGGATCTATATAGATTAAACCATAGATAGATGTACTTTTAGCGAGATATTGCATCCCATCACTAGCATAACTTTTGGTGGTTAATCCTTGAGCTTTAAAAGATTGTTCAGCAAGTTTTTGTAAGTCCGTATGCAGTTCTATATGTGTGGTGTTGTTGTACGCTTTCGCGAAAGCGGAAATATCAATACCAAATCCACCAGTAAGATCAATCATTTTCTCACCATTAAATAGGTTTGCCTTATAAGATGCAGTTGACCAAGAACTAGTTTGCTCCAGATTTACTTTGGGCGGATATATAATTTGTGAATTGTTAAAGTACGGTTCTAATTTTATACGTGCTTTTTGTAAACCTTTGAGTTGCTGTGCAAGTTCTTGCGCACTGATATCTTCAAAAGGATGTTTCTTTAAGAGAAAAGATGCAGCATTAACATGGAGATGTTCCAACAGATATTCTCGCACTACTGGCTGTAACAGCTTTAAATTCATCTATAAGTTGCGTGTCAATTTTTGCACAATCTTGTACTCGCTCAAAAACTCTTTAGAAATCACCTTGAGTGCAGTATAAGTAGGGATAGCGAGTACTAATCCTAAAATCCCAAATAGTAATCCTGCAATCAATATTATAATGAAAATTTCCAGCGGATGTGACTTAACACTCTTTCCAAATATAAGTGGCTGATTAATAAAGTTATCTATTAATTGAACGATAGAGTAACCTATAGCAACGATGATGAGCTTAGGTAATATTGTTTCTGTAAAATCTGCACCTAAATTATCGCTAATTACAAAACCCATCATAAGTATAGATCCTATGGCTGGACCTAAGTAAGGAATTAAATTAAGTAGTGCACAGAAAAAAGCAATGATTAATGCATTTTCTACTCCTACAATAAGTAGGATAATACTATACAAAACAAAAAGTACAAATACCTGAAATACAAGACCTATGAAGTATCTAGATAGTAGTTTTTTAATTTTATTGAACGCTCTCAAAAACTGACCTTCAGTACCTTTTTTAGAAAAGACTAGAACACCTTCCACTAACAATCTACTGTCTTTAAGTAAAAAGAAGGCTATAAAGACGACTGAAAAGAGCCCAATCATAATATTCCCTAATGTGCCAAATATTCCATTCACAAATTGTGGAATGAGTTCTACATCAAAGTTTTGTACATATTCTAATCCTTGAATACGTTCAAAAATATTAACACGTTTAATCCCAAAGTATTCACTGATTTCTATATTAAGAACCTCTAGATTGCCTTTAACTTCTTCGATATCAATTCGGCTAAGGTTTTCACCTTGTTCTAGCATAATAGGAATAATCATGTAAGTTACACCAGTGAGTATAATGAGTATAAATAATATAGTGATGATAACAGCAAGAGTGTTATGCAGCTTTAACCTATCTCTTAAAAAGACCACAATAGGTCTACCAATAAGAGAAATAACGGCTGCAATCCCTATGTAGAGTAGAACAGATTGTATTTTCCATATAAACCATAGTAATACAAAAACACCGCCTATAATCAGTAGCGCTCTTAATATACCATATGCTATGGATTTTGAGTTAAGTATCGGTGTAGACATAGATTAATTAGTGAAAACGTATTTTATAATATTAGCTCCCATGTCTAGCGCTTTTTTGCGCACAGCTGGTGGATCGTTGTGAACTTCTGGACTTTCCCATCCATCACCTAGATCAGATTCAAAGGTAAATAATAAGACCAGTCTACCATCGTGGTACATACCTAGAGCTTGAGGTCGCTCACCATCATGTTCATGTATTTTAGGTAAGCCCTTAGGAAATGAAACGTGATTATTAAAAATCTCGTGATTTGCAGGTAATTCTATTAATGATTTATCTGGAAATAGTTTAAGTAATTCCTTTTCTAGATATGGTTTCATACCATAATTATCATCTATGTGTAAAAAACCACCGCTTAAAAGATAGTTTTTGAGATTAGATAAGTCATCTTCACTAAATACTACATTGCCATGGCCAGTCATATGAATAAATGGATACTGAAATATGTCAATACTGTTAGCTTCAACAGTGGCCACGTCTGTAGAAAGTGTAGTGCCTATCTCTTCATTACAATAAGATACTAAGTTAGGTAAAGCTGTAGGATTAGAATACCAATCGCCACCACCATTGTACTTAAGTACAGCGACATCCTGTGCTATCACAATATATGTAGAGCAGAAAAAGAGTAGAATAAGTGTCTTCATAGATTCAAATATCTGACAAACTTTATAAGCTTGTACACATTGTTAATAAATAATTGTTAGATAAAAGTAATATTAAGGTTAAATCATATCGTTTAATTATATATATTTAAATCCCCTTAAATCATTTATCATGCAAATTAACACCTCACTAAGAATCATAATTCCCACATGTTCTATGTTACTCGCATTAGGAACCGTTGCTTTTCAAAGCATTGAGGATTTTTCAAAAAAAGAACAACAAGAAAACATCATTAAAATGGAAGCTCAACAACATGTTGATCAAGAAGATGTTTTACTTATTGAAGAATTAGGATAAGTTAATCATTGAATATATTCAAAGTAGCAGCTGTGTAAACACCTGCTGTTTCTGTACGTAATCTAGTTGATCCTAGACTTACTGGCTTGAAGTCATTTTTTAAAGCCATTTCAATTTCTTGTGGAGTAAAATCACCTTCTGGTCCTATAAGTACAGTCGTGGAGTTTCCTTTATGAATAAGGTTTTTAAGGTGGTTTTTATCGCCGTCTTCACAGTGTGCGATAAATTTATCACTGACATTCTTTGCATTTATAAAATCTTCAAAGTTTGTGAGTGCGTCTAATTCTGGTTTATGGAATTGTAAAGATTGTTTCATCGCACTTACTATAATGCGATTAAATCTGTCCAAATTTATTTTTTGACGTTCACTATGTTGACTTAATATAGGAGTTATTCTGGAAATGCCCATTTCTGTAGCTTTTTCAAGAAACCACTCCATGCGATCGTTCATTTTAGTAGGAGCGATGGCGATGTGTAAATAATAGTCATGTGTTGGATACGCTTCCGCGAAAGCGATATCTAAATCACATCTATTACTAGTTATATGATTAATGGTTCCATGATATAAGTTCCCTCTACCATCAGTAATGTTGATAATATCACCAATGTTTTTACGCAATACTTTAAATACATGTTTGCTTTCTTCACGATCCAATGTAAAGGATGTGGAATGAGTATCTAATTGAGAATTATAAAATAACTGCATTACATATGTATTCTAGGTGAGGCTGTGGTATCTAAACCTGCATAATCTTTTTCTAAGAACTTAAAATATCCTGCAATTCCTATCATGGCTGCATTATCTGTAGTATACTCAAATGGTGGAATAAAAGTTTTCCAACCTTTTGCTTCCATCGATTTAAGATGTTGTCTAATACCAGAGTTTGCACTAACGCCACCACCTATAGCAACTTGTTTTATACCTGTTTGAATGACAGCTTTTTCTAATTTTTTAAATAAAATTTTAATTAAAGTATATTGGATACTGGCACAAATATCTTCCAGATTTTCTTTTATAAAGCTTTCATTTTTCTTAGTTTCTCGTTGAAGAAAGTATAAAACTGCAGTTTTAAAACCACTAAAGCTATAGTTAAGATCTGGAGCTTTAGGAACTGGAAAAACAAATTTTCTAGGATCACCAGATTGAGCTAATCGATCAATCTGAGGTCCTGCTGGGTAACCCAATCCTAAAATTTTACCTGATTTATCAAAAGCTTCACCTACAGCATCATCTTGTGTCGTTCCTAACACGACAAGATCGCTTGCACTGTTAACACGTACGATTTGAGTATGTCCACCACTTATCGTGAGTGCTAAAAAAGGAAAGCTAGGTTTTTCTTGACCATCATCTATAAAATGTGCAAGTATATGGCCATGCATGTGATGCACATCTAGTAGAGGAATATCAAGTGATAAAGCCAAAGACTTTGCAAAACTGGTACCTACTAAAAGACTACCCATTAATCCTGGACCTTTAGTAAAAGCAATCGCATCTAATTGTGACTTATCAATTTGTGCCTGCTTGAGAGCTTCATCAACTACAGGAATAATATTAGATTGATGTGCTCTAGAAGCGAGTTCTGGTACTACACCACCGTATTGTTCGTGTATTTTTTGATTAGCGACAACATTAGATAAAACACGGTCGTTTTCTAATATTGCACAAGCTGTGTCATCACATGAAGACTCAATTGCAAGAATGTATGTATTTTGTGTGTGCATTATGATACTAAGGCATAAAAATTGGTGACATTTGCAAAAGTAAATCATCTACTATTATTAAACGGATTTTAAAAATATTACTCAGGATACTACTAGTTCTACTAGTACTATTTTTAATTGTAGTGATTGCATTTAGCTTTCCGTCGGTACAAACTAAAGCAGCCCAATGGACTACTTCTTATCTCAACGATAGTTATGATACCGATATATTTATTGAAAAAATCCATGTCAGTTATTCAGGAAATGTATCATTAGAGAATGCACTTGCCTTAGATCATAGACAAGACACTGTTATTTTTATTAATCAATTGGAAACCTCAATTATAAGTTTTGGCGATTTATTTAATGGTCAGCCTGATTTGGGGTCTGTAGATTTAGATGGATTATATCTAAACATCCATAGATATAAAGAAGACGCGAGAGATAATTTGAGTCTGTTTATTGATAAGTTTGGCAGTAGTAATAGTTCTAATAGTGCACCTTTTATCCTTGAAGCGAGTGAGTTGAATGTCACTAACTCACATGTCATCGTTTATGATGAAACCATTAAATATCCCGAATCATTCAATGCTAGGAACCTTAATATGGTTGCTAGTGATTTTAAGATAGATGGTGGTGTGATTACCGCTAATATTGAAAACTCTAATTTCTTAATGCATACAGGCGTTATGAAAGAAGAAAATGGTGTCACGGATCTAATTGTAAAAAACCTTAAATCCGATTTTACTTATACAAGTTCTCAAATTCACATAGACGACTTATATATAGAAACAGCAGGATCAAAACTAGAAGGAGATTTAAAGCTGAATTACCAGGATAATAATTTTTCTGATTTCACTAATAAAGTGGATTGGGACTTTCAAATAGATGAAAGCGTCATAGCTACTAATGAATTACGATTGTTTTATAATGAACTCGTTAAAAATGAAACAGTTTCATTAAGTGGTCATATGACGGGTAATCTGAATGATTTTAAAGTAAATCAGATGAAAGCCTCTACTCTTAATGATATCTCCATCGATGGAGATATGCATTTTGTTAATGTGGTAGATAACCTAGATGATTTCTTTATTGAAGGAACCTTTAATCAGTTAATGGTTAGCAATAAAGATCTTAAAACTTTTTTACCTAATATTTTAGGCAAGTCTTTACCTGTAGAGATTGACGAGTTAGGAAGTATTAATGCTCAAGGATATGCCTCAGTAGATGCAAATACAGTTGTATCTAGATTAAGTGGCACATCTCGTAAAGGTGCATTTGATACAGACTTAGTACTTACAAATATACAAAGTGCACAACCAGGATATAAAGGGAAAATCAAAGTAACTGACTTAGATATAGGTGCGTTATTAAGTATACCATCATTAGGAAAGACTACACTTAATTTAATCGTCGACGGTAAAGGCTTTAATCCAGATCAATTAAATACTAATATTAATGGTGGTGTTATAAATCTAGAATACAACGGCTATGTATATCGCAACATAAAAGTCAATGGTACACTTAAAAAACCATTATTTGATGGAAGGTTGTCTATTAATGATCCTAATATAAAAATGACCTTTGATGGCCTAGCAGACTTATCTCAAGAAATTAATAAGTATGATTTTAAGGCTAGCATAGCTTATGCAGACCTTAATGCAATTAATATATTTAAAAGAGATTCTACAGCAATATTAAAGGGCGATATAGTCATGGCGATGCAAGGCACAACAATTAATGATGCCTTTGGGTTCGTTGAATTTAAAGATGCCAGTTATAAAAATGATAATAAAGAATATGTATTTGAAGATTTTAAAGTGGTATCCTCTTTTGATGAAGATGTACGTAAGATAACCATTAATAGTCCAGATATTATTGAAGGAGAATTGTCTGGTAAATTTAAATTAGAAGAAATACCAGAGCTTTTTAAAAATGCTATTGGTAACGTATACACCAATTATCGATCAGAAACAGTTACTAAAGATCAATATCTAGATTATGAATTCCAGATCTATGATAAAATTGTAGATCTTGTTTTTCCAGATATCGCTCTAGGCGAAAACACAACATTAAAAGGTCAAGTGGCATCAAATGAAGCTCAATTTAAAATGACTTTTAGAACACCTGAAATAAAACTATTTGATGATATAAAATTAGATAAGGTTAATGTTCAAATAAACAATCAAAACCCTTTATTCAATACTTATATAAAAATAAATAATGTTAAAAATGGTGTGTATGATGTCAACGACTTCAAACTGATTAATGTGACCAATAAAGACACGTTATTTTTTAGAACTGAATTTGCTAGTGAACAAAGGGAATCAGATAAATACAACCTAAGTTTTTATCATACGGTAAATGATAGTAGTCAATCTGTGGTAGGAATAAGGAAAAGTGATATTAAATTCCAAGGTAAGAAGTGGTTTTTAAATAATGATGATAAAAAAGTACAATTGACTTTTGATCACGAATTTAAAAACTTCAGTCTAGACACTTTAGTGTTCAAGCACTCTCAAGAATATATCACTCTAGCAGGTGATATTAGTGGTAAGGAGCAAAAAGATTTACACTTGGATTTTAAAGATGTCCGTATTTCTAGTTTAACATCACCTATTGATAGTTTGAAAATGAAAGGCCTTATTAATGGTTCATTAGAACTCAATCAAAAAGATGGGAAATATGCGCCTACCAGTGATTTTACGGTCTCAGATTTTGAAGTTAATGATACACCTTTAGGAGATTTTGAATTGGTCATTGCTGGTAATGATGATTTAACTCAATATAAAGTAAATGCTCAGTTAAAAGATGATATACAGCGTACTTTATGGGCAAATGGAACTGTGAATACTTCTGGAGCACAGTCCAAAATTAATGTAGATGTCAATTTTAATGAGTTCAATTTAGTTGCTTTAAGTCCATTAGGTGGAGAAGTACTGGATAATATGAGAGGCTTTGCCACGGGAGAAATAGGTCTAACTGGATTATTAGTGGAACCTAATCTTAGTGGTGGACTAGTGATCAAGGATGGTGGTCTTAATATCCCGTATCTCAATACCGATTTTGACCTCGCCCAAAACAGTGAAATTACAGTTAGTACAGACCTATTTGATTTCAACACTATTGAACTTACAGATACTAAGTATGGGACTAAAGGAACATTGTCAGGAGTTATAAAACATAAGAATTTTGGTTTTTGGGAATTAGGATTAAACCTCAGTTCTGATAGATTATTAGTTCTTGATACCGGTTTAACACCTGAGTCTTTATATTATGGAACAGCTTTTATAGATGGTACTGCTAGTATTACCGGTCCAACAGATAAATTGTTTATAGATGTTAATGCAACGACTGGCGAGGATACTATTTTTAAAGTACCCTTAAATGATGCAGAAAGTATCGGTGATAATTCTGTTATTTACTTTTTAAGTCCTGAAGAAAAAGAAGCTCGTGTATCAGGTGAAGATATTGAAATTGAAGATATCTCTGGATTAGAATTGCGATTTAATCTTAAAGTAACTCCAGAAGCTGAGGTTGAAATTACTGTTGATCAGGAAAACGGCAGTTATTTAAGAGGTAGTGGTGCAGGAAATCTATTGCTTGAGATCAATACCTTAGGAAAGTTTAATATGTATGGTGATTTTATTGTTTATGATGGTATATATAACTTTAAATATGCAGGGATAGTTAATAAAGAATTTACAATTCAACCTGGTGGTACGGTGGACTGGAACGGTAGTCCTACAGAGGCCAATATAGATGTAAGTGCAACCTATAAAACGCAAGCAAATCCAGCTATACTATTAGATAATCCTAACATTAATTCACAAATACCAGTTGAGGTGATTACTAAATTAGAAGGTAATTTATCTTACTTTGATCCAGAGTTTGAAATCAAATTCCCTAACGCTAATTCTGTGGTAAGCTCTGAGCTGCAGTACCGTTTAGAAGATAAGGCACAGCGATATTTACAAGCCATGTCATTAATTACAGGAGGAACATTTTATAATCCCAATAGTATTGGTCAAAATGCGGTTACCGGTAACTTAGTTGAAAGTTTATCTGGTATAGTGAATGATTTAGTAGGTAATCGCGATGGTGACATACAATTTGGTGTGAATTATGAAGCGTCTGAACGTAACCCTAATAGTGATTTACAGCGATCAGATCGTTTTGGTGTAACAGTCACGACTCAAATCACAGATCGTGTATTAATCAACGGTAAACTAGGAGTTCCAGTAGGTAGCACAAGTGCGACAGAACGCGCTGTTATAGGTAATGTAGAAATCGAATTCTTACTTAATGAAGATGGCTCATTAAGGCTTAAGATTTTTAATAGAGAAGATAATCTTCAACAAATAGGTGATATAAGTGGATATGCCCAAGGAATTGGTTTATCATGGTCTGTAGATTTTGATACCTTAAAAGAGTTATATCAAAAGATCTTCAATAAGAAAATGGAAATTGAAAAACAATCGCCTAAACAACCGACTTCTACATCTTTAAACAAAGGACCTGTAGACTTTAAGGACTAGCTGTCTTAATTCGTTTGCATCAACGTTACCACGATTATCTTAATACTAGCTTTTCAATCATATCACTACCTAAGTGTTTATTGAGATTTTCCATGATTTTAGTACGTCCGTAAAGTAATTCTTCTCTTAAAACAGACGAGGATAAACTTATAAAAAGAGTGGTGCCACTATATTTAATTTGTGTCGTATAAGTCATGATACCATTACCCATGACTTCTTTCCATGCAGTTTCTACATCCACGCGGGCAAATCCCTTCTGCAGCTTATTTTGAGCCTTAAAATCATTTAAGGCTTCGGTCATATTTAAGAAGTCGTCTTTTTTATTCTTGCGCATTCTCGTGAGCTTTATAAATATATTCTGTACCGTTATCGTGTAGTAAAATTAATGTGGACCCATCACATTTTTTCAAGGTCTGTTGGTAACGACTTTCACCGTCTTTGAAGGTTAAGACAACATCTTTATCAACAACTTCCCATGTAAAAGCCGCTGGACTTCCATAGTTAACAAAGCCACCATCATACGTAGGGCTTACTCTATTTTTTATTCCGTTAGTACCTTCAATTTCAAAATGATCCATATGATTAGAAAAAGGAAATTCTCTCTCACTACCATCAGGTAAAGTAACCGTTTCTATGTTCCAATAGCCTTCCATCGCATTAACCATTTCTTTCTTGTTATTACTACAAGCGGTAATGCTAATAATTATAAATAATAAAAGTAAATTTCTCATAACTTAAAAATTTTATAGGATTGATGGATCTCTTTAACGACTTGCTCTGTCCTTTCGGGATGTGTATCACTTATAAATAATTGACCAAACTGTTCATCATTTACCATGTTTATAATTTGAGATACACGATTTTCATCCAGTTTATCAAAAATGTCATCAAGCAATAAAATAGGAACAGTACCACTTTGCGATTTAATAAATTCAAACTGCGCTAGTTTTAAAGCGGTAAGAAAGCTTTTTTGTTGTCCTTGACTTCCATACTTTTTAACAGCATGCCCGTTAAGTAAAAAGTATAAATCGTCTTTATGTGTTCCTGCGCTACTATACTGCAACTGCATGTCTTTTTGTAGTGCGCTTTCAAACACTTCTTTGGCAGCAGTATCATTAAGATCAGACTTATAATAAATATTTACATCTTCCTCACTTTGTGATATGTAGGCATAATACTTTTTAAAAATAGGCGTGAAGGATTCTAGAAATTGTACTCTCGTTTTATGAATGAAAGTAGCGAGCACAATTAACTGTTCATCATACACCTCTAATCCAGCTCTATCAAAAGTCCGATTTGCCTGAAAATATTTTAAGAGAGCATTGCGCTGCTGTATCAATTTATTATAGGTAACCAGTTGGTTAAGGTAATCCTGATTGTCTAATGATATAACACTATCCATAAAACGCCGTCTGGTATCACTGCCTTCTATGATTAAATCACGATCTGCTGGTGATATAATTACTAGTGGTATGAGACCTATATGTTCACTTAGTTTTTCATAAGCTTTACCGTTGCGCTTTACAACACGTTTATGACCTCTCTTTGCACTGACAACTACCTTTTCTTGATTTTCCTTTTTCTGAAAATTACCATTAATTACAAAAAAGTCTTGGTCGTGTTTAATATTTTGGACTGTGATTGGGTTAAAGTAACTTTTAGCAAAAGCTAGGTGATAAATAGCATCAAGAACGTTGGTTTTTCCTACTCCATTGTTGCCTACAAAACAATTAATCTTCTCATCCAGCTCAAATTCTGCAGATGAAAAACTTTTATAATTGACTAAGCTCAAAAAATCGAGATGCATATATAATTGTTAATGTTTTGAATAGCAAAGGTTTGTCATTGTTTCGCTTTCGCGAAAGCGTGATTTACAACACACTTTTTAACCATTTGCAAAGGTATGGTTTGAATCTAAGAAGAATAAAGCTTTAAACACATTTTTAATTATGGATAAATATTATATTTTTGCGCGTTCAATAAATAAACTATGGCAACCTATAATAAACGAGGATACAAACCTAAAACTAAGAAAGAGAAAGAAGTTGTAGAAGAAGTTCTAGAATCTGAATCTACTACAGCAGAAGTTTTTAGCACCTTAGATGAAGGAGCAAATAAAACAGAAGAATGGGTTAGTAGAAATCAAAATACTATATTATACGTTATAGGTGGTCTTGCTGTAATTGCATTATTATGGTGGGCTTATACTCAATTTATCTTAGGTCCAAAATCTGAGGAAGCTGTTGCAGAGATGACCCAAGCTAACATTTATTACAATGATGCTATTAATGCAACAGGTGATGCACAAGACTCTTTATACACACTAGCACTAGAAGGTGGAAATGGTAAATTTGGTCTTACTAGAATTATTGAAGAATATTCTGGGACTGATGCAGCTAATTTAGCTAACTATCAGGCTGGTATGGCTTATTTAAATTTAGGTGGTACAAATTATCAAAAGGCAATTGACCATTTAACGGCTTATAAAGGTGGTGACTCTGTATTAGAGTCTATATCTCTTGCTGGAATAGGAGATGCTCTTGTACAAGTTAATCAAACTGCAGATGCCGTTTCTTACTACATGCAAGCAGCCGAGACCAATCCTAACGATTTTACGTCTCCTAAGTATTTACTGAAGGCTGCAAATGCTGCACTAGCTACTGGTGATAACTCTACTGCTATTGATGCTTTAGAAAAAATTGAATCTATGTATGCCGATGCTGATGAAGCTAGTACTGCAAAAGTACTTCTAGGTCAAGCTCAAGCTACAGGAAACTAATTCCATGGCGACTCAAGGAAAAGACTTATCACATTACGATAAAAGCAAATTACCCGATGCTGCAGCAATGCGTATCGGGATTGTTGTTTCTGAATGGAATGATGATATTACAGAAAACCTTTATAAAGGCGCTGTAGAGACTTTAATGGATTGTGGTGTGGATCAATTCAACGTTCACAGAATGGATGTTCCAGGATCTTTTGAGCTGATTTATGGATGTAAAATGATGCAACATAGATCTTATCCTGTGGTTAATAGAAGAACTAAGAAACCATTAGACGCAATTATTGCGATAGGTAATGTGATACGTGGTGAGACAGCCCATTTTGACTTTGTTTGTCAAGGAGTGACTCAAGGAATTAAAGACCTTAATTTAAATAAAACACGTATACCAGTAATTTTTTGTGTACTTACTGATGATACTCATGCACAATCTGTAGCACGCAGCGGTGGTATCCATGGGAATAAAGGATCTGAAGCAGCTATAGCTGCAATAAAAATGGCCGCTATAAAAAACGACCATTAAACTATCCAAAATTTATAATTTACATTTCAAAAGCTGATTATTTTATAATCAGCTTTTTTGTTGTTTGTAGTGATCTAGATTTAATTGATATAAAATATAATCCTGTACTGTAGTGACTAATATCTAGTCTCAACCTGTTAGTATCAAATGCTTTATAACTCTGCTGAACGACCTGACCTAGGTTATTTATGATTTGAATTTCTGCAGGCTCTATAATAGAGGAATCAAATTCTATTATGACGGTTGAGCTAGCTGGATTTGGAAACAGATTGATACCATTAGCTAATTGATTGTCATCATTTGATAAGGTACTGTTAAGTGAAATGTTATCTATGTAAGTACTGTTACTGTAGTCATTTAAATTGACGAATCTTAATATGATATCATTACCTATGTAAGAGCTAATATCTACAGTTTCTTGTCGCCAGTCTGCTGCACTGCTAGGTGACCAGGTTGTGTTTGTGTACGGCACAGTGGCAAGCGATAAGCCGTCTTTAAAATAGATTTGATTAAAAGTATTACCACAATCTGTAGATAATTCTACTCTTAGACCATCATTATAGGAAGAGGACCATTGTGCTTTTGCAATGTCAAATGTTAATGTTGCTGTACCGTTAAAGTTCAAATTGTAATAATTTGTAGTAAAAGTGTCGTTTTGTCCACGCGCATTATAATTTGCCCCATCTACATATGCAGCAGTGGTAGGATTACCATCACTACCTATGACATTCAATTCTTCACTCCATGATATAGCATTATCTGGATTGTCCAGTAACCATCCAGTAGGAAACACTCCGCTGATATCAAATGGTTCAGTAATATCTAATGTTTCACTTACTGCTGTAGCAAAATAATCTAACGTTTTTTCATCATTTGTAATTTGTTCATCATTAGTCGAATTTACCCAAACTCTTAAAATTCCCGCACCATTTGTACTTACCGCTGCTGGAGTTGTAAAATTATAAACAATTGAAGAACCAGCGATAAGAGTATTATTGTAAGTTTCTTGTACCGCTGCATGGTTATCTATTTGATAGGAAATGAAGAAATTGGATTGATCTTGTGACCCTAAGTTTTCTACACTTGCAGATATTATAATAGGTCCCGGATTACATAATGTTTGAAAATCTGCTGTGGTATTTAATATGCTATCAATAGTTAAATCATTACTTAAGGAGCAGTTAAATAGACCACTGCCATCACATTTAATCGCGTTAGATCTAAGACTAGTCCAGCCATTTCCACCTGTTGCGCGCACTGCAATCCACTGCGCATCGTTCAAATTTGTAATGGGTATGCTATAGCTCAATGTAGTACTACTACCATTCAACTCCATAAACTGTTGCCCTAATGTAAATATGTCATATGATGTGGCTCCAGGAACTGCATTCCAAGACACATTAATATAAGTAGGGCAAACTTGTGTAATCGCAAGTCCTGTAACTCTATCTGCAATAGAAAATGTGCTATTGCTGGTATCCGTATTACCATTACTATCTGTAATTCTCACAAGACATTTTCCAGATATATCATTAGGTATAGTCCATTCATATAAAATACTATTATTACTCAACGTGGTAATGGTATTCCAGCTAGTTCCATCATCAGAACTATATTCTAATGAAAGATTTCCGCTAGAATTAGTAGCATCCCATTGGATAAATTCAGTAGTTCCAGGTGTTAGAAATTCGCCACCATCGGGATAAGTAATTGCTAGTTCTTCTTCAATGACTTCATATACCACATAGAATTGTTGAATTCCCATAGGAATATTAAAACCTGAAACATTTACAGTAAAATCACCTGCTAGCGGATTATCAATAACCACTTGTTCCATATTATTAAGTCTGTCTACTCCAGTAGTTGCTGGTGAATTGAGCGTTGCTGCATTAGGACTGCTGTTAAGTACCCAAGGATTATAGTTAGCACCTGCAGGATCTGTAACTATTAAATCTAAATCGTTGACAAGAGCTGTTGTTGCACCTGTAGCGGCAGCTGGATCATTCCAGTATAGCATAATTCTTAATTGAGATGCATTTTGCGGTACAGGAATTACTCTATTTTGAACGGTTCCTTGAGAAACAGTTCTGCTATAAAAACTTCTGTTTTCTATTGTTTTTACGGCTCTTAGTCCATTGACAATTCCCCATCCATATTGAAAATCTGGACCTGTATTTCCTACATCATTTGCAGTATTAAGCATGATAGCTTTGATTAAAGCAGATTCAGGTAAATTACCATTAGCAAGTGTTTGATATGCGTCATATAATTGTGCTGCTACACCAGCAACACCTGGAGCAGCACCGGATGTACCACCAAAAGAAAGGTATCCATTATCCTCATCTGTTGAAATGTGGCCTTGTCCATGCGCAGTGATGTCTGGTTTAATACGTCCATCTGTAGCTGGGCCATTACTACTGCTGCCTGCTAGGCTTCCGTCATCATTGACATTTGCTGTCGCAATTACATTTTTACCTTGTTTGTGTCCACCTGTTATATTTCCCCATTGGCCACCAGCGCCATATCCACAATCAGACCCATTTGAATTCCCTGCAGAAAATACATGTAATAAGGTTGGTGTATTATTAATTTGCGAATCAACTGTATTTGCCGTTATAGTGTAACCAGCATTACAGCCATTTCCATATGAGGAATTAGTAATTTGAACGTTTCCATTTGCAATAAGAGAAGTCGTGGTTCCATCTAAAAAGGATGAAGCATAGTTAGAGACATAAACATTAGATCCAGCAGCCATTCCTCTGTTTTCGGGATTAAGATTTCCTGCACCAGCTAGAATTCCTGCAACACCATCACCATGTGTTTGACCAGTACCAGTAGCTTGGGTATTATCTATACGACCTTCAAAATCTATGTGTGGTCCCACAATTCCATCATCTCTTACTAATACACCTATTCCCGCGCCGGTGTAGTTGCGTCCACCGGTCTGTTGTGTGTCTAAACTATTAGATCGATGTAATCCTCTACCATCTGTATCTTCTTTTATCGATGGAGGCATTATAACATCCATATATTGGATATAATTGCGTGATGCAATAGTATCAATTCGATCATTTTCTAACGCTATTATTGCGGTATGACCAGTACTATAAACTTCTACAATTTCAATATGATCATTTTTTAAAATCACATTAATATCTTCTACAGTAATTAATTTAAAATATTGGATCTGTATCAGTGTCTTATTTCCTTGAACTGCCCAATCACCAATTGTTTGATTTTTGAGGTCATGAGATAATTTCATGCGATTATCATAAGGCAAAATAGAAATGACACCTTTTTGTTGTAGAAATAAAGGATTTACTTCTTGCGACGTTGTAAAAGCATAAGTTCTATGCGGTAGATAGGATTCAAGTGTTATTCCTGCAGCGTTTAATTCTTGCTGTGTGGTATAAGTCGGAGTCTGTGCAAATTGAATCCAACCTGTATAATGGTTTTTTAGGATGCTCTTTGATGGATAATCCGACCATTGAAAACTATCGATATTAGAGTTCATATCGATAATATCTCCTTGAAAATCTATGGGATATGAGTCTTGAGAAAAGGCTAAAGAACTATAGGTAATAAATAAAAAAGTAACTAGTAAAGTATAAGTATGGGTGAGGTAGTTGGTTAGAGTCATATAATTAATGTCTTTTAAGGAATCCTTAAATATAAAACGTAAAAATCACAAAAAGATAAAATTGAATAGAATAGCTTGTTTTGTTGATTGTTACGCTTTCGCGAAAGCGTAATCTATAGACATAAATGGTTACTATGTCAATATTATTCATTTATTCATCACATTGTTGATAGTCGGTACGGTGTTTGACGTATGTAGTAGAGCATATTTATTAACTTTGTAATAAACCATAGTCATGGGAATTCTAACACGTCGCAAAAATAAGAAGTACAGTTACGAACCTCGCTTTTACAAGCAGGAGGAAGGAACACGACCGTTTGAAATTAAACATAAATTTGATGAGCACCGATCAACTATTGATACTGGTGGCTTAAAGAATAGGTTCAATACAGCGATGAGCGATTATAAGCAAGGTGTAGATGCTGCTGTTAAAAGACGCTTATATATCATAATTGCAGTGCTGGTATTGGTCTTTCTATGGTTAATTGATTTTGATTTATCCATATTTAAATTTTAGATTGACTTCATGTCAGACATTATAAGATTATTGCCCGATCATGTGGCTAACCAGATCGCGGCTGGAGAAGTTGTGCAACGTCCAGCAAGTGTTGTTAAAGAATTATTAGAAAATGCTATTGATGCTGGAGCCACACAAATTTCTTTAATTATTAAAGATGCTGGTAAGACACTTGTGCAGGTCATTGATGATGGGAAAGGAATGAGTATGACAGATGCTCGTATGGCATTTGAAAGGCATGCTACTTCTAAAATCACTAATGCAAATGATCTTTTTGATTTGCATACAAAGGGTTTTCGAGGTGAAGCACTAGCTTCTGTAGCGGCGATTGCACATGTATCGCTAAAAACAAAAAGAGAAGAAGATGATTTAGGGACTTTTCTTGAAATAGAAGGCAGTAAAGTGGTTAATCAAGAGCCTGTAGTTACTACTAAAGGCACCATGATTAGTGTGCGCAATTTATTTTATAATGTGCCTGCACGACGTAAATTTTTAAAATCTGATAACGTTGAGCTGCGTAATATCACTGATGAGTTTCATCGCGTGGCCATGGCACATCCTCAAGTAGGACTTAAATTCTCTAGTAATGATACAGAGTTATTTAATTTACCAATTAGTAATTACCGACAGCGTATTGTAAATATAATGGGAGCAAAGACTAATGAAAAATTAGTGCCTGTTGAAGAAGAAACTGAACTAGTTAAAATTTCTGGTTTTGTGGGTAAACCAGAGTTTGCTCGTAAAACTAAAGGATTACAGTACTTTTTTGTTAATGATCGATTTATCAAGCACAACTACTTACATCATGCTGTTACGAGTGCTTTTGAAGGCTTACTGAAAGAGAAAAATAATCCAACATATTTTTTATTTCTAGATGTGCCCAAGGATAGTGTAGATATCAATATTCACCCTACAAAAACTGAAGTTAAATTTGATGATGAGCACAGCTTGTACGCAATTGTTAGGGCTAGTGTAAAACATGCGTTAGGACAGTTCAGTATTAATGCGATTGATTTTGATAAAGAACCTCAATATGAGGTCCCTTATGAGTATACTAAGAAAAATACCAGTTCACCTAAAATAGAAGTCAATCCAGATTTCAATCCTTTTTCAAATACCGGCAGTTTTAGCACCAATAAATCAACACCATCTTACAGTAAACCTGCGCCACAGGCATGGGAATCGCTATATGCAGGATTAGATGAAGCATCCACCTTAGTCGACGAGACGGAAGAAGTATCAATGACTACATCGATGTTTGAGGATGAAAAAGTAACACGCAATATTTTTCAATTACAGCGCAAATTTATCATCAGCACTTTGAAGAGTGGTATGTTAGTCATTCATCAAAATCGTGCTCACGAACGTGTGCTCTATGAACAATTATTAAAACATATAACGGTACAAAGAGGTACAAGTCAACAATTATTATTTCCGTTAAGGCTTAATTTACCTGTAGATGAAGTTTCTATTTTAACACAATTACAAGACCAGTTAGAGCAGACAGGTTTTATCTTTAAAACATTAGCAAATAATGTTGTTGAAATTGTTGGATTGCCTATCCAGTTGAAAGAAAAACATGTTCCAGAGGTTCTAGAAACGATCATTAGAGATAGTGAATTAGACTTACCAAAGGAAAGTTTTTCTCAATCAGATCGTCTAGCAGCTACCATGGCTCGAGGAATGGCCATAAGAAGCGGAGAATCTATGAGTCAAGAAGCCATGGAGAATCTTGTAGATGAATTATTTGCTTGTAAAGAGTCAGAACTTACCGCTCAAGGAAAAAAGGTGTTCATAAATATCACGGGCGAAAGCCTAAATTTAAAGTTTAACTAGTATGTTTAGTAACATGACGCCTGTAGTAAAGGGCATTATTATTCTTAATGTCGTTTTTTATATAGGGACTGTTTTTATTGCTCCAGGATTATATGACACATTTGCTCTTCATTTTTTTGAAGATCCTAGGTTTCAAATATGGCAACCTATAACGCACATGTTCATGCATGATTCTGCAAATTTCTTACATATTTTAATGAATATGTATGTACTCGCTATTTTTGGTCCGCCGTTGGAAAGATGGATGGGAAATAATAAATTTATTTTTTTCTATTTGAGTTCGGGTATAGGGGCTTATCTGTTAACCACTGGAATTGATTATTACGACTACATAACTTGGACTAATGAAGCGATAGAAGCAGGAGTAACACAAGCTGTTGTAGATCAGCAACTCTTTGGTACAATTAGTGATCCCAACTTTTGGGGTGTTATGGTAGGAGCAAGTGGATGTACCTTTGGAGTACTAGCAGGTTTTGCATTTTTATATCCTAATGTTAAATTACAAATACTATTCATACCATTTCCTATAGCGGCAAAATGGTTGATAGGTGCCTATTTTGCTTATGAGACTATAGCTACCTTAGGCATTACAGGTGTACAAGATAATATAGGCCATGCCGCACACGTAGGTGGTGCAATTGTAGGGTTTATAATAACCTGGTACTGGAAAAGAAATAGCATGGACAAATACCGTTGGGATTAATGAATTTCATAGATGATTTAAAAAGTAAGTATGCGCAGCAAACAGCATTAGGTCAGTTAATTGTTGTCATTGTAGCGTTAACTTTAGTGTCGTGGTTATTACAATATGTATATGCGCCTTCATATTACTGGTTCAGATTACCGCCAGGTTTATGGGAAACCTTATTACAACCATGGTCTATTCTTACATACGCCTTTTTACACTCAGGTATTTTCCATTTATTTTGGAATATGTTGATTCTGTTCAGCTTTGGACAGATGATGCTTAACTTATTTAAAAGTCGTCAATTAATCACTTTATTCTTTGCTGGTGTTTTAAGTGGAGCTGCTTTTTACCTACTGGGTGAAAGCTTGTTTTCTACCTATGTGAATTCTGCTGGATTAGTTGGGGCAAGTGCAGGAGTTTATGCAGTAGCTTTATTTGTTTGTACTTATCAGCCAGAAACTGAGGTGCGATTGATTTTCTTTAACTTAAAATTGAAGTACATCGGTTATTTCTTATTAGTGATGACCATTGCCGGTATTTTTGCACCTGATAATGTAGGTGGAAACCTTGCTCATTTAGGTGGTATAGCTATCGGGTTTTATGCCGCCCTTAAAATGCGTGAAGGAAATGATATTTTAAAAGGGCTCTCTTCTATAGGAGATCAATTAATGTCTTTTTTTAAGCCTAGAACTAAAAGACAAAAAAAGGCACCCATGAAAACGGTTTATCGCAATAAAAAATCTACTAAGGCAAATTCTAAAGAGAAGTCTACACAACAAGTGAAAATAGACGCTATTTTAGATAAAATATCTGCAAGTGGTTATGAAAGCCTTAGTAAAGCAGAGAAAGATTTTTTGTTTAAAGCAGGTAAGGATTAAGCAATTTCTTGTTAAGATACGCTTTCGCGAAAGCGTATAAATTCTATCATTTAATCTTTATAAGGTCGTGGTAGCTGCCATTTAAATCTTACCGCAAGCATACGTATAACGATTACTGAAATACCAGAAACGATGAACGTAATATTTTCTGGCGCCTCAAACTTTCTAAGGATAAAGTAAATAACACCACCAGCGATACAGGCTGTGGCATAGATGTTTTTACGGAAAATTACTGGAATCTCATTTACTAGAATATCTCTTATTACTCCACCAAAACAGGCCGTAATGCAACCTAAGGTTACACATATAAAGGGATGTAATCCTGCGGTAATTCCCATTTCTAGCCCTACAACAGTATATAAACCGATACCTATCGTATCAAAAAAGAAAAGTGTTTTGCGCAGTTTGAGTAACTTCTGACTGAATATAAAAGTAACCAATACACATACAAGAATGGTATAAACTAGATTCATATTAGTCATCCATGAAACTGGACTTACACCTAGTAGAATGTCTCTTATAGTTCCACCACCAGCGGCAGTAACAAATGCGATAATGATGATTCCAAATGCGTCTAACTTTTTATTATAAGCGGCAAGAGCACCAGAGATAGCAAAAGCTACCGTTCCCATTAAATCAATTACTTGTATAAAATCCATCTAGCGTCCTTGTGTGAGGTATGTATAATCTTTGAGAACTGTTCTTATAAAAATACCATCTCTTAATTCAGAATTAGTCTGTAGTAGTTGCTCTACTTTAAGACGCAGTTGGTGCAGTGCTTTAAAATCGCGACTTTCTGCCGCAAGTCTATATATTTCTTTAATCTCATTAACATCGTTATCACTTAAATTATTAACCATCATAAAGGTAGGTGTATAACTTTGATCTACATCTTCTAATATAGTATGACTAATTTTAGTTTTCTTGCGTGAGTCGATCACAATAGTATCTGATGCAGAGTCACCTAATCGTTGATTTTTTTCAGTAAATATGATGGCGATAATCCCTACACCACCATTTGTAGACCAGATATCAATAAGTCTGATAATCCATGTTGTTAAATAATCAGACCATCGTGCTGGTGATCCATCTATTTTTACGACTCTCATTTTCATAATAAACTTACCTGGAGTACGCCCACCAAATGTGATGTTAAAAAATAAACTATAAAATGCTACAGGAAGAAACAGTAATTCTGATAATCCAAAATATGTATTGTTATCTAATATATCCCTGAGGCCTAGACCAATGTAATCTATGATAATTAAATAAACTGCCATTATTAAAAGATCAATGATAAAAGCGACTATACGATGTCCTAAACTAGATACCTGATAGTTGATGTTAACATTTTGAGCTGTATTTACATTTGTGTTGGACATGCTGGAATTAGTTTTTATCTTAGCCAAAAAACGTGCTATGCGTGAAGCAGCTTTTGTGAAGCAAAATAAGGAAAAATGGGTGGCATTTGAAAAGGCTCTTGACTCTAATTCTAAAATTGATCCAGATTATCTTGCAGAGCTCTATATACAATTGACTAACGATTTATCATTTGCCCAAACTTATTACAAAAAAAGTAAAACTTTACTGTATTTAAATTCTTTAGCTAGTCAAGCGCATCAGAAGATTTATATCAATAAAAAAGAAAGTGGTAATCGCATTATCGATTTTTGGAAAACGGAATTTCCGTTATTTTTTGCAAATCATCAACGTACCTTGTTCTATGCTTTTGCGATATTTATGGTAGCTGTTGCCATAGGTGCGATTAGTACTATTTATGATGATTCTTTTACACGTTTAATTCTAGGTGATCGATATGTAAATGAAACTTTAGAAAATATAAGAAATGGTAATCCTACCGGTATATATCAAGATGATGGCGCGCTAGGAATGTTTTTAAGGATTACTAAAAACAACATACAAGTTGGGATGTTATGTTTTGCAGCTGGACTCTTAACATCTATAGGCTCTGGCTATATTTTATTTAACAATGGCATTATGGTAGGAACATTTTTTGCCATGTTCTCAAATGAAGATGTTGCTGTAGAGGCATGGAGTGTGATTATGTTACATGGTACGATAGAACTGTCAGTAATTGTGATATGTGGTGCAGCAGGTATGATAATGGGGAATTCAATATTATTTCCGGGCACTTACTCTAGACGTGTGTCTTTTGTAAAAGGTGCTAAACAAGGTCTTAAAGTCCTTATCAGTACAATACCATTATTTATAGTAGCAGGTTTTATAGAAGGATTTGTGACGCGATATGCTTTTATGCCATCTGTCCTTAAATATGCCATTTTGTTGTTAAGTTCTATTATTATTGTAGGATATTACATTGTTTATCCTAATTACCTAAAAAGAAAAAATGAGGAAATACATAGAGCCCAGATTACGTAGAGATTTTGGAGGAATAATATCTGCATATTTTGATTTTTTGAAAGGAAACTTTAAAGAAATCATTAATATGTTTGTGGGGTACAATGGCATATTTGTCATTTTTATTTTGATTAGCGTTTATCTAATGATCACCGGTATAGTTGCTATTGCTATAGCGCAAAACAGCTATTCTATAGGTGGATCAAATGCAGAAGAGTCTGCCGCGATGATGACGGGAATAGGTGTGATATTATTAATACTGGTCCTATTAATCGCTACTTTATTAAACTATACTTTATCAAGTGCTTATGTCAGTTTATATGAGGAGCGCAAGGTCAATAATATACCACGCAAGGATGCTTGGGTAAAAGCAAAACGTCATCTTGGAGGGATTTTTCTAGTTGCTCTAGTAGCTGTTGGACTTTATATAGTTTATATAATTGTCCAAGTCATACTTGCATTCATACCCTTTTTAGGATCCATTCTCAGCATTTTTATTGGATTAGGATTTAATGCATGGATCAGTCTCACTATATTCAGTTATGTTCATAATGAAGATTCTACAGTTTTTGGGGCATTTGGTGAAGCATGGGATTTACTTTTCAGTAATTTCTGGAAAGCGATAGGAGTGAACTTTGTGTTAGGATTAATCATCCAAATAGCCTTAATGGCTCTAAACTTACTACCTGCGATACTTGTAGGTGTATATATTTTCCATACGGTAGAATCAGGAACTAGCCTTGATGAGAGTGTTTTTGGTCAGATATTACTGGTAGTGGTTATCACTCTTTTCTGTTTAATGTTAATGTTTATACAGTTGCTGTCACAAACAATTAATGCCTTTGTTTACTTCAATCTACATGAATTTAAAAACAATACTTATTTACGTTCTCGTATCGAAAAAATAGGGGAGAACGCATGAGAAAATTAATATTCTTATGGATTGTTTTGTGGTCCGCTTTCGCGAAAGCGCAATCTCTACAAGATCTTATTCCTAAAATAGAGGAACGTCCTCGTGAAATCACAGATACTTTAAATCGAGATTATGACAATCGTAGTCTAGATGTTAAAGATCTAGGTAATGATTTAAGAGATCAATATACAGGTAATGACTTCTACTATTATGAGGTGTCTGACGAAGGAGATAACTTTTTCACGAGATTCCTTAATGGAATTTTCAATTGGATAGGAGATGTGTTTGGAGTTGATATTAATCCTTTCTGGGCAGATGTTTTAAAGATTCTCATATTTGTAATTATGGCTGCCGTTGGGATTTACTTTTTAGTAAGATTATTGTCTAAAGAAGGAGCTCAATCACTGCTTGTAAGAAACAATCGCGTTGCTGCTAGTGTAAATATGGAAGAAACCCATATCGAGCAAATAGATTTAAGTCAACTAATTAAAGATAGTGTAGCTATTGGGAATTATAGAAATGCCGTACGTTATTTATATCTAGATTCGTTAAAATGGTTGAGTACAACTGAAAAAATTGAATGGGATTTTCAAAAAACAAATTCAGACTATTATAAAGAACTTAAAGAACCAGTATTGAAAGAGCAATTTAAAAAACTTTCTTACCTCTATGATTATGTATGGTATGGCGAGTTTGAGCTCAATGAAGATAGTTTTAATGATGCCAGGACAGAATTTGAATCTCTTAAAAATCAAGCGATATGATAGATAAGAGAGCAAAAATGATCTTGTATATTCTACTGGGCGTTGTAGTAATGTTGTTCTTATTTGAGAGCAGTAGACCTAGACCTTTAAACTGGCAAAAAAGTTTCACAAGTGGAGATAAGATTCCATTTGGGGCGTTTGTATTATATGACCAGTTAGATGAGATTTTTAATGATCAAAGTATAAGTTCTATTGATCAAGTACCTGTTGATTTTTTAATTGAAAAAGATTCTATTACCAATGCTAACTACATTTTTATCAATGATTATCTCAGTTTTGATAGTGTAGAAAGTGATTATTTAATGGATTTTGTTGCAAGAGGAAATAAGGTTTTTATTGCTAGTAATGGCGCTTATGGGTCTCTGGCAGATACTTTAGGATTAGAAACTAATTCATCTTCTTATTATACATACTCGAGAAGAGATACGATACGTACTAGACTAGTTAATAAATCATTAAAAGATAGAAGCTATGTTTATGAAAAAGGAGCTGATTACAAATATTTTGAAGTTTACGATACGTTAACTACTAAAGTTCTAGGAGAAGTTCTAGCCTTTGAGCCTTCTAAAGGATACATCGCAGATTATATTCAAGAAACTGTTGAGGAGGAAGATCTCGATGATGATGAGATTGAAATAAATGAAACAGATCAAGAAGAGAAACGACTAACAAGAGAAACACCTCAGGTAAATTTTGTAGAGGTAAAAGTTGGAGAAGGAGCTTTCTATTTTAACCTTAATCCTATATCATTTACAAACTATTATATGCTTAAAGATGGAAAGCATCAATATGCGGTAGAGTCGTTGAGTTATATGAATGATGGACCAGTTTTCTTTGATGATTATGGTAAGTCTGGACGTAAAGTAATTACATCGCCTATGCGATTTGTATTATCGCAACCAGCATTAAAATGGGCATATTACATAGCTATTTTAGGAATAATTATTTATATGGTTTTTGCAAGTAAACGCCGCCAGCGCATTATACCTATTGTTAAACCGCTAGAAAATAGCACTGTCGAGTTTACAAAAACCATAGGTAGCCTTTATTATCAAACGGGTGACTATTCCAGCATTATCGATAAAAAGATCAACTACTTTCTAGAACGATTGCGTTCTAAATATTTTGTAGATACTCAAAAATTAGATAACACATTTATAAAAAGACTAGCAGTTAAATCTGGTAGATCTCAGAATTTTACAGAAGATGTTATTCTTTACATCAATAAGTTGCGTGCTAAATCAGTACACAATGAATATGAACTAAAACAACTTAATAAAAGGATCGAAGCCTTTTTAAAGGAATAAATAATTATGGAAGAAAATAAAGATCAACTCCAGCCACAAGATAATCAGTCGCAATCAGATCAAGACAGCAGCTCTCAACCAGTACATGAGGCTGCACAAGAGCAGTTTGTTCAATCTCCAACTTCAGAAACTGAATCTTCTGAATTTGTTTCTGACCATGCTCAATCAGATGAACACGTACAAACAGATGGATTAGCTTTTAAAAATAGACTTGATCTAACAGAACTGTCAGCTGCAGTTGTTAAAATTAAAGAACAATTAGGAAAAGTGATTGTAGGTCAAGAGGAGATGATTGATTTATTAATAGTTTCAATTCTGGCAAATGGTCATTCTTTAATTGAAGGTGTACCTGGTGTTGCAAAAACGGTAACAGCAAAATTACTTGCCAAAACCATGCAAATAGGTTTTTCTCGTATTCAATTCACACCAGACTTAATGCCTAGTGATATATTAGGTACAAGCGTTTTTAGTATGAAGAATAATGAGTTTGAATTTAAAGCCGGACCCATATTCTCAAATATCATACTTATAGACGAGATCAATCGTGCACCAGCTAAAACTCAAGCCGCATTATTTGAAGCCATGGCAGAACGTCAGGTAACTATCGATGGTCATGAATACAATCTAGATGCACCATTCTTAGTATTTGCTACTCAAAATCCAGTGGAACAAGAAGGAACCTATAGATTACCAGAAGCACAACTAGATCGTTTCTTATTTAAAATAAACGTAGATTATCCTAGTCTAGATGAAGAAATTAAAATTCTAGAAGGCAATCACGCAAGAAAGAATGAAGATCCAGAGACTCTTATAGAAGGCGTTTTAACAGCAGCATCAATTAAAAAATATCAAACCATTATCAAAGACATTATCATTGAAGATAATTTGATTAAGTATATAGCAGAGATTGTTTTAAACACGCGTAATAATGCTAACCTATATTTAGGTGCATCACCACGAGCATCCATTGCTATAATGAACGGATCTAAGGCTTATGCTGCATTAATGGGACGTGATTTTGTGACACCAGATGATATTAAGTATATCGCAAAATCTGTGATGCGACACAGAATTATTTTAACACCAGAACGTGAGATGGAAGGATTTACTGCAGATCGTGCTGTGGCACAAATTCTAGAAACTATAGAGATTCCTAGATAGTGAAAAAGAAACTTCATAAATTTTATAAAAGTATATACTTTTCAAAGCGCTTCTTTCAAGTGCTTATTGCACTTGTGGTATTACTTATTGTATCGTTTTTATTTCCTGCCATCTTTGGCTATTTGAAGTTTGCGTTTTATTTATTGATAGCATTATCTATAGTCGATATCTTTTTAGTGTATAGATTAAAGAATGGTGTTAAGGCTCGACGTAATATTCCAGATAAATTATCTAATGGAGACAATAACCCTATCAATATCGCCATTGCAAATCAGTACCCTTATAAAATCGCGATTAAAATTATTGATGAATTACCAGTTCAATTCCAAAAACGAGATTTTGTTATTGATGCAATGATAGAATCTGGAAAGTCTAGCGAATTCAATTATACGGTAAGACCTGTAGAACGTGGTGAATATCATTTTGGTTCCCTAAATATTTATGTTTCTAGCTTTTTAGGATTTATACAGCGACGCTATTTGTTTGATGAGGATGACATGACACCAACATACCCATCTTTTCTACAAATGCGTAAGTATGAATTGATGGCTTTTACTAATAAATTAAAAGATTACGGTCTTAAGAAAATACGTAGGATAGGTCACACCATGGAGTTTGAACAGATTAAAGACTACGTTCCAGGTGATGATGTACGTAACATCAACTGGAAAGCGAGCGCAAAACGTGGACAATTGATGCTCAATCAATATCAAGATGAAAAATCTCAACCGGTTTACTCTGTAATTGATAAAGGTCGTGTCATGAAAATGCCATTTCAAGGTATGAAATTGATTGATTATGCTATTAACGCCACTTTAGTGATTAGTAATATAGCTTTAAAAAAAGGTGATAAAGCTGGTATGTTTGGTTTCTCAGATCGCATATCTAATCAGGTAGTTGCTCAAAAAAGAGCCTCGCAAATGAATCTCATTCTCGAAACTCTTTATAATGTTGATACTGATTTTAAAGAAAGTGACTTTTCTAGATTGTATATAGATATAAAACGAAAAATAACTAACAGAAGTTTACTATTACTATATACTAATTTTGAAACACTCGATGCATTACATAGACAGTTGCCGTACCTGCAGGCTATTGCAAAAAGCCATTTACTAGTAGTCATATTTTTTGAAAATACAGAGCTTAAAGAGATGCTTATAGAAGAAGTAGATACGACTCGTGAGATATTTGATAAAACCATCGCAGAGAAATTTGTCTATGAAAAGAAACTCATCGTTAATGAGCTAAATAAATTTGGTATTCAAACTATTCTAACAGAACCGCAACACCTTACAGTAAATACTATTAATAAATATCTTGAGATTAAAGCAAGAGGTCTTTTATAATCTTACAAATGAAGATTGCTAAAAAGTTTTATTTTTTAATACCAGTTGGAGTGCCTATCCTAGATGGGTTCAATGGTGTCTTTCTATTGCTATTGGGATACTGATTGTATTTCCACAATTTATCGTTCCTGATCTTTGGTTTGGAATTCCAGGTGTGGTACTATATTTAATAGGATTAGCCTATTTAATATGGTTAGCAACTCGTAAAAATGCCTTAAGTTGGAAAAGAGATAATCAAGTAAAACTTAGGATAAACGGTAAGACTTTAGACATAGACATTAAGTTTATTTCACAGGTCTGGATAGAAGATCAATGTTTATCCATACGTCGCATTAATCGTGTAGATTCTTTCTCGATTACTCATTTACGTGATGCTGATATCAATAAATTAGTTGTAATTTTAAAGGAGTTTGAAAAGCAAGGCACTTGAAAATACAATTCGGTAGTCATTTATAACAGTTGGGTGATTTAGAATTCGCTTTCGCGAAAGCGTGTTGCATATTTGTCTCATCAATCAACAAAAACTATTTATTATGAAAACTATTATCACAATTATTACACTATTATTATCTGCATTAAGTTTTGCACAAGACGATACCATTACATTAACAGTTACAGTTCCTAATGCTACCAGCGATAAAGGAGAAATGGTATTCTCGTTAAATACTGAAGAGACCTTTATGAAAACGGCTCCTGTGGCGAGTGCTGCAGTTGTCATTAAAGATGGTGTTGCGACAGCAACTTTTGAAAATTTAGAGCAAGGTGAATATGCTGTTATCGTTTTACACGATTTAAATGGTAATCAAAGAATGGACTTTAAAGATGGTATGCCAGCCGAAAATTATAATGTCAGTGGTGGACAGATGAGTTTTGGACCACCAGTATTTGGCGACGCAAAATTTACTTTAAATGAAGACACAGAACTAAAGATTAGATTATAATCTCTATCGCATATACATAAGCTCATTACTGACAGCATATCAGTAATGAGTTTTTTTATTTAAACATTTATGATCCATAGTTGAAAATCATTATATGTTATGTAGAGACTCTATTTTATAAAGGTTGCTGTCATAATTTGCTTGATTAAAGTTTGATAACCTGTACGTTAAAAGTTAATTCTATACAAAAGCATAATACTTACTAGCGGCTAGCAATTAACTTTACCTATATGAAAGTATTGATAACAGGTGCAACAGGTCTAGTAGGCTCGCAAATAGCAGATTTATTTATTTCAAAAGGACATACGGTTCATTATCTAACAACTCGTTCTAACGCGATCAAAAATGAAAAACATTACAAAGGGTTTTTATGGGATGTAAAAAATATGACTATAGATTCTAGTTGTATAACTGGAGTAGATACCATCATTCATCTCGCTGGAGAATCCGTTTTTCAACGTTGGACAGAAGAGGCCAAGGAAAGTATAATGTCTAGTCGTATCGATAGTACTCAATTATTGATAAATCTATTAAAAGATAATGATCACCAAGTTCAACAGGTTATCACAGCAAGTGCGATAGGAATTTATCCAGATGATCAAGAAGCTGAAGCTTTTAAAGAGAACGACATTCCACCATATGCAAATAATTATCTTGCCGAAGTCTGTATTGCTTGGGAAAGTATTGCTCAACAATTTAGAGAAACTGGTGTTCAATTATCAATTGTAAGAATAGGAATTGTCCTGGCTGCACAAGGTGGCGCCTTAGAACAAATGGCACAACCGGTGAAGTATTATGCTGGTGCAGGATTTGGTAATGGTAAGATGTGGCAAAGCTGGATTGCCGTTGACGATCTAGTTGGAATATTTTACCACATTGCTCAAAATAGGTTAGAAGGTGTTTACAATGGAGTAGCTCCGCATCCTGTTCGTAACAGACCGATGATGGAAGCTATAGGGAAAGCGATGGGCAAACCGGTATTTTTACCTAATGTACCTAAATTTGTAATGAAAGTGATGCTAGGTGAGATGGCTGCGGTAGTATTATCGAGTCAGCATGTAAGTAGCGAGAGAATAGAAGAAGCTGGATATCA
>CH672374.1:684679-695503 GCA_000153385.1 Flavobacteria bacterium BBFL7 | reverse complement strand
TTTTTCTTTCAATCTACACTCAAATCTTAATTACTTAGTAGCAACTAGATTTACAGTAAGTTTAATATCGTCTGCGATAGCGCTATCTAACACTTTATCACTGAAAGTCTGTGAACCATATTTAATTCCCCAGTCTGTACGATTGATAGTGAAAGTCTCACTATTCAACATCATTTTATCACCGTCATAAGCAACTGTTACTGGAAAAGAAACATTCTTAGTTACTTCTTTTAAAGTTAGGTTACCAGATAACATGTTACCTTCTATGCCAGTTACTACAAATTTTGCAGTAGGGTATTTATTTACATTAAAGAAATCAGTTTCAGTTCCCTCAACAGTACCAGATAAGTGATTTTTTAACTTCATAGCTCCTTCACCTTCTATGTCAGTAACTTCAATACTATTCATATCGATAGTAAATTCACCACTTTCTAGGGATTCTCCATTTACAGTTACCATTCCACTAGTTAAAGAAATATTTCCTGTGTGATCTGCAGTAGGCTTTGAACCTACCCATGCGATGTTAGATGCAGCAGTATCTACTTTGTACGTTACAGATTCAATTGTAGCTTGTGCTTCAGCCTCAGCAGCAGTAGCTTCTACTTCATTCTGTGCTTCTTTACAAGACATTGTAAACGCTACTACAGCAGCCATTCCCATTAATTTTAAAGATGTTGTGTTCATAGTTTTTGATTTTTTTTAATTAAGACTGTAAAATTAAATGTACCTACAATTAAACTCGTTAAAAGTATATTAATGTTTCTGTGACATTTTGACATTGATTTTTATATGGCAGTACTTTTGAGCATAGGATGTAGAATGAGCAAAAAGGCTGTTGTTGTGTTGCTTTCGCGAAAGCGTAATCATCATAATCAATAGTAATATGTTAACCATTAAATCCTAATAAAAAGTAGGAGACCAGTTATGGCAAAGAATAAAAAAGAAGAACAAGAATTAAAAGATCAAGAGGCGCAAACTATTGATCAACAGGATAATGTAGATGAAGTCGCAGTAGATGACGAGCAAGAACAAAAAGATCCGATAGTAGAACTAGAAGAACAATTGCAACAAGAAAAGGATAAATTTATCAGATTGTTTGCAGAGTTTGAAAATTTTAAAAGACGTACAGCAAAAGAGCGTATCGAGTTATTTAAAACAGCTGGAGAAGGTGTTTTAAAAGACATGTTGCCAGTGATTGACGATTTTGACAGAGCAATGATTGAAATCAACAAGTCCGATGATAAAAACCTTATTGAAGGTGTGACGCTTATATCCAATAAGTTGCGCAATACCTTAAATGGTAAAGGACTAGAACAAATGGAAGTAAGAGCTGGCGATGCTTTTAATGCAGACTATCATGAAGCAATTACTCAAATTCCTGCTCCTAGTGATGAGATGAAAGGTAAAATAATTGACGTAATTGAAAAAGGTTATAAACTGGGCGACAAGATTATACGTTACCCTAAAGTAGTTATAGGACAATAACATGACAGATTTTTATGACATATTAGGCATCTCAAAAGGTGCCACAGCTGCAGAAATTAAAAAAGCTTACCGTAAAAAAGCAATTGAGTTTCACCCAGATAAAAATCCAGGTGACGCTACAGCTGAGGAGAATTTTAAGAAAGCTGCAGAGGCTTATGAAACCTTAAGTGATCCACAGAAGAAGGCACGTTATGACCAGTTAGGTCATCAAGCTTATACGTCTGGTGGAGCTGGTGGTTTCGGCGGCGGCGGTTTCGGCGGTATGGATATGGATGACATATTCAGTCAGTTCGGAGACATTTTCGGCGGTGGTGGATTTTCTGGTTTCGGCGGTGGCGGCGGCTTTGGCGGCGGCGGACGTCGTAGAGTTAAAGGTAAGGACTTGCGTATAAGAGTTTCTTTAACACTAGAAGAGGCAGCAGTAGGAGTTGAGAAAAAAGTAAAGGTGAAGCGTAAAAAGCAAGCGCCTGGAGTTACTTATAAAACATGTACTACTTGTGGTGGATCGGGACAGGTTACTCGTATTCAGAATACCATATTAGGTCGTATGCAAACTAGTGCGCCTTGTAATGTGTGTGGTGGTGCTGGACAGACCATGGATAAAAAACCTGCTGGAGCAGATGCACAAGGTCTCATCATAGATGAAGAGACTGTATCTATTAAAATACCTGCTGGTGTGGAAACGGACATGAGGTTGAAGGTCAGTGGAAAAGGAAACGAAGCGCCTGGAAATGGAGTTTCTGGTGATCTATTAGTAGATATAGAAGTTAAGGAACATGCTGAACTACAGCGAGAAGGTAATAATCTTCATTATGATTTATATGTAAGTGTGCCAGAAGCTGTGCTAGGGACTACTAAAGAAATACAAACTGTAACAGGTAAAGTGCGTATACCAATTGAAGCTGGAATTCAAAGTGGTAAAATTCTGAGGTTGAGAGGTAAAGGTATGCCTAGTGTAAACGGGTATGCTACAGGTGATTTATTAGTACATGTAAATGTGTGGACACCACGTAATTTATCTAGAGATCAAAAAGAGTTTTTTGAATCCATGATGGCAGACTCTCATTTTGAACCAGCACCTGAAAAAGGAGATAAGTCTTTTTTTGAGAAAGTAAAGGACATGTTTTCTTAATATAATCTTAAATAATTGAAAATTTAATTATATATTTGGTTTAACAATTGGTTAACCAACCAAATGTTATTTTTCTTTTTCATAGCAATTTTTCCCACCTTTCTATTATTTAGGAAGGTGGGTTTTTTGTTATTTGTAACCTAAATAAATGTAAATGCTCGCTAGATGCAGCGAGATATTTTTAAATTAGCAAGCTTTAGATAAAATATGGAGAACACGCTCGAAGCAAGACACATTGTAAAACGTTATGGAGACTATACTGCGCTCAATGATGTAAATATTGCAGTACCTAAAGGAAGTGTTTATGGGCTACTAGGACCTAATGGTGCTGGTAAAACATCTTTAATAAGAATTATTAATCAAATCACAATGCCAGATGGCGGCGAGATACTTCTTAATGGAGAGTCGTTAAAACCTAAACATATATCCCAAATAGGCTATATGCCAGAAGAAAGAGGTCTTTATAAGACCATGAAAGTAGGCGAGCAATGTATTTATCTAGCCATGCTTAAAGGGCTGAGTAAATCTGAGGCAAAGGCAAAATTAGAATACTGGTTTGATCGATTAGGAATGCAAGGCTGGTGGAATAAAAAATTGCAAGAGTTATCCAAAGGAATGGCGCAAAAAGTGCAATTTATAGTAACAGTGATGCACGAGCCTGATTTGTTAATCTTTGACGAACCATTTTCTGGATTTGATCCTGTAAATGCTAATCTCATAAAAGATGAAATTCTACAATTAAGAGATCAAGGAGCAACCATTATATTCTCTACACACCGTATGGAAAGTGTAGAAGAAATGTGCGATCATATAGCGCTTATCAATAAATCAAATATGGTTTTAAGTGGCAAACTTAATGAGGTGAAACAACAATTCCGTAATCGTGAATATGCAGTTTCACTTATAACGGCAGATAATGCACAAGCTTTGCAGACCATTCCAAAAATCTATAATGCTCAAACTATAGAATTGTCAGGTTTGGATAATACCTTAGATTTTAAAATTAGATTACCAGAGAATGTAACAATAGCTCAATCCCTAAATGATTTAACTGGCCTAGGAGAGTTGACACATTTTAGTGAAATTATACCTAGTGTGAATGATATCTTTATTAAAACAGTGAAGCAAGATGGATAAATTGTGGCTTATAATTAAAAGAGAATACCTGAATAAGGTAAGAAATAAGACATTTATCATCATGACTTTTGTGAGTCCTTTGATATTTGTAGGTGTAGCTTTGCTAGTAGGTTTTTTAACCAGTCTCAATAACGACACGACTAGAAAAATCGCAATTCTAGATGATACTGGTATATATGCTCCTCTATTTAAAGATTCTGATCGTACTGATTATATATTCATAGAAAATGAGAACCTTCAAGCTGCAATAGATGCTAGTAAGGCAGCAGATTATTATGGATTAATTCATATTAGTAAAATAAATAATCAATTGGGTGCTGTTACTCTGTACTCTGATGATTCTCCTTCATTAGGTTTTATTAATACGATAGAAGATAAAATTAGTAAGAAAGCGACAGAAGATCAATTAGTCGCGAGAGGCTTTGATCTTGAGACGATTCAAGAATCCAAAATTACTGCAGACTTACAATTACAAAGTTATACAGGTGTTCAAACTAGTAAGGCAAATGGATGGATAAAAATGGCTTTCGGTGGTGGTGCAGGCTATTTACTTATGATGTTTATTATTATCTATGGTAATATGGTAATGCGATCAGTCATTGAAGAGAAAACTAATCGTATCATAGAAATAATTATAAGCTCTGTAAAGCCTATTTATTTAATGATAGGAAAAATTACAGGAACTTCACTTGCAGGAATAACACAGTTCATCATTTGGGTAATACTAGGTGGAATTCTTTTTACCATTGCAGGTACTTTTCTAGGACCAGACGCGGTACAAAGTCCAGGTAATGATATGGCTATGTCTCAACTAGAGAATATGGATAAGATGCAGCTTATTGTTAATGATATTATGCAACTGCCTTTACTCAAATTGGTAATTTGTTTTTTTATATATTTCATAGGCGGTTACTTTTTATATGCGGCAATTTATACCGCTATAGGTGCTGCGGTAGATAATGAAACGGACACGCAACAATTTATGCTGCCTGTAATATTGCCTCTCATACTTTCTATATATGTTGGGTTTTTCTCAGTAATGGATAATCCACATGGTACTGTTGCGGTCATCTTTTCATATATTCCATTAACTTCTCCTATAGTTATGTTAATGCGTATACCTTTTGGAGAAATTGCATATTGGGAAATAGGACTTAGTATGTTATTGTTATATGTAAGTATATTTGGTGTAGCTTGGTTTGCAGCCAAAATATATCGAGTTGGAATTTTAATGTATGGAAAGAAAACCAACTGGAAAGAACTCTATAAATGGCTTAAGTACTAATGAAGGAACTTTGGAAAAAGGTTAAAGATTTCTTTGATTATGAAATCATCAGTGCAGATAAACCTGGTGATTTCCACTTAGACTTTGGACATATCATTCTAGCTGTAGTTGCGATTGTAATCGCTTCTCTTCTTTTAAGAGGAATTAAAAGATTACTAACTCGTAAAATGGATGATACGGACAAACTTAAGTTTGATAGTATCTTTAAGTTCTTTAATTATATAGTCTATATAATCGTTCTTATAATAGTATTGAATAGTTCTGGTGTAGATCTCACGGCAATTTTAACAGCTAGTGCAGCCTTATTTGTAGGTATTGGTTTTGCGCTGCAAGACTTTTTCAAAGATATTATTGCGGGAATAACAATACTAGTTGATAAATCTCTGTTAGTAAATGATATCATTGAGATGGAAGGTAAAGTAGGTCGTGTATTTGAAATACGACTACGTACAACCAGAGCTATAACTAGAGATGATAAGGTTTTGGTGATTCCTAATCATTTATTTTTACAACAAACTATTTATAATTACACTCAAAACCACCCTAAAACTAGAGAAAATATACAAGTTGGTGTCGCATATGGAAGTGATACAGATAAGGTGAAGAAGCTTTTATTAGAATGTGCTGCAAATCAAAGTGGAGTTTTAAAAAGTCCACAACCTTTTGTATTATTCAATAATTTTGGAGATAGTGCGTTAGAGTTTGCGCTTTACTTTTTTGTTAGAGATAGCTTTGTGGATCCTCGTATAAAAAGTGAATTACGTTTTGCCATTGATAAGAGTTTTAGAGCTCATGATATTACCATACCATTTCCACAGCGCGATGTTCATATTTTTCAATCAAAAGATAATACCATTTAATGTTCAATAGACTTCTTATTTGCTTTTTTATACTCGCTTTCGCGAAAGCGTATTCCCAAGGTACAGACTTGTTCCGTACAGAGTATACTTATTTTCCTCAACGCAATTCAGATAATAGCTTTAGGAGATTTAGAACATTTGTAAATGTTCCTCTCAAAGTAGGAGAAGGAACTTATTTAGTCCCTTATTTAGAGTATAGAAATGTTCATTTTTTAGTTAAAGATTCTGAAGACTTTAGGCAATTTGGTACAGATCGATACGAGAGTTATGAGGTAGCATTAGGATATACTACACCTTTAAAAAATAATTGGAGATTTGGTTCTAGATTAGGAGTGTTAGCGGCTTCTAACTTTGATGCGGGAAAAGCCATCAGTGATGACTATTTTTTAACGGCAAGTGCTTACTTTATTAAAAGTATGACAAAAAGAGATGATGGAGGAAAGCCGTGGCGATTAGTCGTTGGTGTCCAATATTCAACTACGGCAGGGCGACCTTTTCCACTACCATACCTAAATTATTACAGAGAATTTGCTCCTAACTGGAGTTTTACATTAGGTGCTCCTAAAATGAATCTGGTTTATCGATTTAATGATAAAAACATGGTGCAATTATATGCGAGATTGGACGGTTTTTATGGAAATATTCAAAATAATATAGGGACTTCCAATGGTGTTGCAGATAATGTCTCTATGACCACTGCAATGGCTGGTCCAGGATATCAATATAATTTCACAAAACATATTTCTGTATATGTATATACAGGATATACTATCTTTAACGATATTAGGTTAAGGGATGCAAGTGGCGATGATGTTAAAAATGTAAATGATAGTAATACGTTCTATTCTAGAGCAGGTATAAAATTTAAAATATAAATGGCAAATATTCTATTAATAGAAGATGAGGCAGCAATCAGGCGTGTACTAAGTAAAATCTTATCTGAAGAGAATAAAAATTATACTGTTACAGAAGCAGTAGATGGATTAGAAGGGATTGAATACATAAAGAAAGAAGATTATGATCTGGTCCTTTGTGATATTAAGATGCCCAAGATGGATGGAGTAGAGGTGCTAGAAGCCATGAAAAAGATTAAACCAGAGATACCAGTGGTAATGATTTCTGGGCATGGCGATTTAGATACAGCTGTAAACACAATGCGTTTAGGTGCGTTTGACTACATTTCTAAGCCGCCAGATTTAAATAGATTATTGAATACTGTACGTAACGCATTAGATCGCAAAAGTCTAGTAGTTGAGAATAAACGACTTAAAAAGAAAGTTAGTAAAAACTATGAAATGATAGGCGATAGTGAGTTAATAGTCATTATCAAAAATATCATAGAAAAAGTAGCGCCTACTGACGCTAGAGTACTAATAACAGGTGGTAATGGTACCGGTAAAGAATTAGTGGCTCACTGGTTACATGAAAAAAGCCAGCGATCTGCAGCACCTTTTATAGAGGTCAATTGTGCAGCGATTCCAGGTGAGTTAATTGAGAGCGAACTTTTTGGACATGTGAAAGGTAGTTTTACAGGAGCTAATAAGGATCGCGCCGGTAAATTTGAAGCAGCAAATGGTGGTACTATTTTTTTAGATGAAATAGGTGATATGAGTCTTAATGCTCAAGCAAAAGTATTGCGTGCGTTGCAGGAAAATAAAATACAGAGAGTAGGAAGCGATAAGGATATAAAGGTCGATGTGCGTATACTTGCGGCAACCAACAAGGATCTTAAAAAAGAAATATCAGAAAATAAATTTAGAGAGGATTTATACCACAGACTTGCTGTTATATTAATTAATGTGCCTTCTCTTAATGATAGACGTGAAGATATTCCACTTCTAATAAAGCATTTTGCTGCAAAAATAGCCAAAGAGCAAGGTGGAACTACTAAGGAATTTTCTAATAAAGCTGTCGGTAAATTACAAAATTATGACTGGACAGGAAATATAAGAGAGTTGCGTAACGTAGTTGAGCGTTTAATTATCTTAGGTAGTGAAGAGATAAGCGAGTCAGACGTTAATTCGTTTGCAAGTAAATAAAATCTTATGAAAACGAATCCTTTAGATTACCTGGCTACTGAAAATGTTAATTTAAAAATGCTCGATACTTTACCTAAAGAAGTGTTGAGCAAAAAACAAGCAAAATCAGAACTAGCAAAATCCCGTCGTGCTTTAGCACAATTTCAAGAGAAATTATATGCTCATAACCGTCATGCTGTCTTAGTATGTTTTCAAGGTATGGATACTGCAGGGAAGGATAGTTTAGTTAGAGAGGTTTTTAAAGATTTTAATGTTCGAGGTGTTGTACAGCATAGTTTTAAAGTGCCTACAGAGAAAGAATTATCTCATGGGTACTTATGGAGACACTATATTGCATTACCTTCTAAAGGTCATTTCGGGATATTCAACCGTACCCATTATGAAAACGTATTGGTGACACGTGTTCACCCAGAATACTTAATGGCTGAAAATCTTCCTGGTATATATAACCCAAAAGATGTTAATCAAGAGTTTTGGGATATGCGATTTGAACAAATTAATAATTTTGAAAAGGAGCTTTCTCAAAATGGAACCTTTATTTTTAAGTTCTTTTTAAATATATCTAAAGCAGAGCAGAAAAATAGACTTTTAAGAAGGTTGCATCTACCTGAAAAAAACTGGAAATTTTCAGGAGGAGATTTAAAAGAAAGAGCTCTTTGGGATAAATACATGAGCTGTTATCAAGAAGCAATTTCAAATACGTCAACAGATCTAGCGCCATGGTATATCATACCTTCTGATGATAAACCGATGGCTCGTAAAATCGTTTGCGATATATTATTAGAGTCTTTAGAATCTAAAGCTGATATTGTCATGCCCAAATTAGATGATACAGCAGTAGGTAAAATTGATAGTTATATTGATATTCTGGAAAACGAATAGTGAATTTTCTTTGCGATATGAATTAAGTCTTAAGTTTTAAAGATTTTATTTATATCGTTTCGGCAACCCTTTGTCATTATCTTTGGCCACTTTTATAATAAGAATGGCTTTGATAAATTACACTCGAGAATTCGGTAAGAATTTAAAAATCGCTTATCCTATAATGGCTGGGCAAATTGCCCATCTTTTTGTAGCTTTTGCAGATAATGTCATGGTTGGTAAATTGGGTGACGCTCAATTAGCTGCAGTTTCTTTAGGGAATACATTAATTTTTATAGCTCTTAGTATAGGGATAGGTTTTTCTTTTGCTATAACTCCATTAGTTGCAGAAGCAGATGCTAAAGGGGATTTTCATAAAGTGAAAAGTATATTTCATAACGGAGTATTAGTGTCTACAATTAATGGACTTCTTTTATGTATTCTCCTTTTTTTATCAGAACCCATACTTTATTATTTGGACCAACCAGATGAGGTGATAGTACTAGCTATTCCATATATGAGAATAGTTGCTCTTTCCATGGTTCCTTTAATGATTTTTCAATCTATAAAACAGTTTTCAGACGGACTTTCTAAAACTGTTTATGCAATGCAGGCCACGATAGTAGCAAATGTGGTAAATATTATTCTAAATTATTTTTTGATTTATGGTGAATTTGGGTTTCCAAGGTTAGAGGTAGAAGGTGCGGCCTATGGTACTTTGGCAGCAAGGATTCTAATGGTTCCGATATTAATTTTTTTGCTTTCGCGAAAAGTGGAACTCAAAAAATACTTCAATTCTATAGAATCCTTCTCAATTAATATTTTTAAAAGATTATTGAACTTAGGATTTCCAACTGCGTTACAGATGTTCTTTGAAGTGAGTCTTTTTACAGCAGCGATTATTCTTAGTGGTGTTTTAGGAACTAAGAACCAAGCGGCCAATCAAATTGCACTTAACTTATCTGCAATGACATTTATGGTTGGAGTTGGTCTTAGTGTAACAGCAACTATTCGGGTAGGGAACCAGTTAGGTAAGGAGAATATTATAGAGTTAAAGAGAATTGCCAGGTCAATATTCTTACTGACATTTCTTTTTGATATTATTTTCGCTATAATTTTCTTTTTATTTAGGGATCAACTTCCTTGGATTTATATTCAAGATTATGAGGTTGTAGATATTGCGTCTAGTTTGTTGATAGTAGCGGCCTTTTTTCAAGTTAGTGATGGCTTGCAAGTAGTTTTTTTAGGAGCCTTACGTGGATTACAAGATGTGTGGGTACCTAGTTTCATATGTTTTATATCCTATTGGTTGATCGGATTTCCTTTTTCATACTATTTAGGTGTTGTTGATTCATATGGCGGTCAAGGTATATGGATAGGTTTGTTGTTGGGGTTAAGTGTGTCTAGCGTGCTGATGTATTTGCGTTATCGTTATTTGATTGGTATTATAATTAAGAAATAATGATCTTTAATCAATTGTAATATAGTGTGTTGTAATATTTTTATTTTTTTTTCATTAAAAAGTTTGGTTGGTGGGAAAAAAGGTGAGTATATTTGCACCCGCTTTGCAGCAGACATGATGTCTTAAGTAAGGCGATAGTTCTTCAAAGAAGGTTAAAATACTAGTTCAAGAATCGGGAGAGGATTGTCAAAGTTTTGATTTTATAATTTGAAGTAGTTCATTGAGATTTTGATTGACAGCACAAAAATAATAAGGAAATATTTAAAATATTTTCTGGTAAGATTTAATGTAAATAAACACAATTACGCTAATTAAGTAGTATTGATTATATAGGTCATACAATGATCTTTAAAAGATTCTACGATGAAGAGTTTGATCCTGGCTCAGGATGAACGCTAGCGGCAGGCCTAACACATGCAAGTCGAGGGGTAACAGAGAGAGCTTGCTCTTTGCTGACGACCGGCGCACGGGTGCGTAACGCGTATACAATCTGCCTATCACTGAGGGATAGCCCGAAGAAATTTGGATGAATACCTCATAGTATTATAGAATCGCATGGTTTT
>CH672374.1:507015-673891 GCA_000153385.1 Flavobacteria bacterium BBFL7 | reverse complement strand
ATAACTAGAAAGATATAAATAGGACAACGGTTTCCCTGAAGATTTCTCGCTAGATTTATAAATATTATTGATATTCCCACCAGATCCTAATAGCTCTACCTTAGAGTAAGGTTGGCATATTTCTTTTATCCACTCTTCTGCTTCCGACCATAATTTTTTAGTCACCATGTCATTAAGTAACCGTACTGTACCTATTTTAAATGATCTAGATGCTTTTGATTCTCCTCCTGCAAAAAGGGTAAATTCTGTACTTCCACCACCTACATCCACATATAGATACACTTTATTATCATGTATCATAGAGTGAAGATCAGTCATAGCGATGATGGCGGCCTCGTGTGAACCATCTATGATTTCAATATTGATTCCGGTCTTACTCTTTATCAACCTTGCTACCTCTTCTCCATTTTCAGCTTCACGCATTGCACTAGTAGCATAAGCTTTGTAAGTTTCTACTTTATGAACATCCATTAGTAAAGCATATGATTCCATACTCTTTACCATTCTATTTAAATTGACGTCACCTATTTCTTTAGTTGTAAAAACATCTTGTCCTAAACGAATAGGAACACGAACCAAGCTTACTTTTTTAAATACTGGTGGTTCATCATCAAATAATGTGACAGAAGCTATTAACAGTCTAATCGCGTTAGAGCCTATATCAATAGCAGCATATTTACGAATTCTAAAACTCATTTAAAATAATTGATTTTTATAGTAATCATAAGTTGCAAACTGAGAACGAATCGGTTTCTCTTCTTGTTCTACATAATGATTAAGTTGTTGCAAACAAATTTCTCTAGCTTTCACATTATCATTCCAGCAAATATCTAAAGTATCTAAAATTTCTCTCTTTACAGATTCATCATATATAGGACAAGCTATTTCTACACGATTATCCAAATTACGACCCATCATATCTGCACTAGAAATATAAACTTCTATTTCTCCATTATTATGAAACTGGTAAACCCTAGGATGTTCAAGATATTTATCTACAACACTTATGACCTTAATATTCTCACTCATTCCTTCTATTCCAGGAATTAAACAGCATATACCTCTTATGATTAAATCTATTTGCACTCCAGCATTAGAAGCCTCATAAAATAGCTCTATCATTTTAAAGTCAGAAAAACTATTTAATTTCATTCTTAAATGTGCTTTTTTTCCTGCCTTCGCGTAAGCGATTTCTCGACGAACTTTCTTCTCTATATTATTTCTGAGAGAATGTGGAGAAACTAAAAGATGCTTGTATCTATATAGCTTATAATTAACTTCAAAAAAATCAAAGACTTTATCTACCTCTTTAAGAAGTTTTTTATTTGCGGTAAATACGGTATAATCTGTGTAAATACCAGCTGTAGCTTCATTAAAATTACCAGTAGAAATGAAACCATATCTTACAATTTTTCCATTTTCCTCTCTATTTATGACACATGCCTTGCAATGTACCTTAAGACCAGGAACGCCAAAGATTAGTTTAACACCTTCTTCCTGCATTAATTCTGCATAGTTAATATTTGCTTGTTCATCAAAACGCGCTTGAAGCTCTATTGATACAGTGACTTCTTTACCGTTTTTTGCGGCATTAATTAGTGAGGCGGCGATTTGTGAAACCTCTGCCAGTCTATAAATTGTAATTTTTATATTAATAACTTTGGGATCTAAAGCTGCTTCTCTTAGAAATTTAATAGTATTAGAAAAGGTGTGATAAGGTGCATATTGCAAAATATCTCTCTGAGAAATCTTCTCTAATAGACTACCACGCATGGAAACGCCTTTAATAGGTAATGGTGTTTTTTTCTCATACAACAAATCAGTTCGCCCTAGGGAAGGGAATTTCAAATAATCCCTTCTATTATGATATCGACCACCTGGGATGATAGAATCGTTATCATCAATCTTTACCTTACTCATAATAAAGTCTAAGGTCTCTGGATGAATTGATTTATCATAGACAAATCTTACGGGATCACCATCTTTACGATCCTTTACACCACGACTTATTTTTTCAATAAGACTCTTTTTGAGATCAATATCGATATCAATTTCTGCATCCAGTGTTACCTTAATCATATGAGCCTCTAGGTGATTATAATCAAAAATATTAAATATATAATGCATTCGATCTCTAATTAAATCATCTAACAGAATTATATATTGTTTATCATCACCTTCAATGGCTGGTAATTCTATAAAGCGATTAAGAGATTTAGGAATCTCTAAAAGAGCATACCTAACAGGTAATGTATTATCCTTCATCACCATTCTAACTGCTAGGTAACCTAAACCATCTCTAAGCGTCGGAAATTCAGACTCATTACTTACCATTATTGTGGCTAGAGCTGGACTCACATAATTGTTGAAATACGACCTAATAAAATCCTGATGATCGGGAAGAATCTCTGTTTCATCAACTAGTATAATATTTTCATTTTTCAACTCTTCTTCAAGTTGATTTAAAATTTCAAAACTCTTTGCTTGATCTTTTATAACTTCAGTTGTTATTTTTTCTAATAAGTCTGCTGCTGTAACTCCACCTAGAGACTTTGTCGCATTCTTACCAGCCCTTAAAATACGTTGTATAGTGGCATATCGAACCCTAAAAAACTCATCTAAGTTATTTGAAAAAATTCCTAAGAACCTTAATCGTTCAATCAACGGCACATTCGTATCCGCAGCTTCCTGAAGTACACGATTATTAAATTTTAACCAACTTAACTCTCTGTTGAAATATCTTGGGCTCATCTTAAATTTTTAGGAAATAAATATGCAATGGTTTGACCTTTTTTGATTTGAGACCAACTATCTGTATTAAACTCAATAATCACTACTCCGGTAGTTGGTATATTATCAAAATACTGTGAACCTAAGATATTAGCAGAATCAGTAAGACCATGGTTGTGTGAAAATATCATAAGTGTATTAATTTCATTTGAGCATGTTTTGATATGATCAATTAATTCATAACTGTCAAATGTATAGAGCTCTCTTTTTAATTGAAATGAATTGAGATTATAATCGATATATTCACTGACAATTGTAGCTGTTTGAAGAGCTCTCGCAGCTGTACTACTCCAAATCTGGTCAGGATTTTTAAACGAATTTTTAAGGTGATTACCTATCAGATGTGCGTCATTTATACCTCGCTCAAGTAAAACACGATCATGATCTCTAACATTTAATTCCCAACTAGACTTTCCATGTCTTATTAAAATAAGTTTTTTCATATCATTTTAAGGAGCTAACCTATTGTAAATCCAGTTAGAATCAATTAAAGAGTAAAGGATCCGATCATGTAATCTATTAGGTCTACCTTGCCAAAACTCAAATGATACAGGTGTGATGGAATAGCCACCCCAATTATCAGGTAATGGAATATCCTGATCTTGAAATTTATCCTTAAAGTTTTCTAACTGATTTTCAAGATCCTCTCTAGATTTTACGACTGTACTTTGATTACTTGCCCATGCACCAAGTTGGCTACCTCTTGGTCTCGTTTGAAAATAGGTTAAAGATTTATCCTTAGAAACTTTTTTAACGTCACCTTTAATAATAATTTGTCTTTCTAGTGATGGCCAAAAGAAATGAATAGAAACCTTGGAATGTTGCTCCATTGATAAAGCCTTCTCTGACTTATAATTTGAATAAAAAATAAATTTACCTTCAGAAACTTCTTTAAGTAAAACAATACGAGATTTAGGAAATCCATCGATCCCTAACGTATTAAGACTCATAGCATTTACTTCGTCGACTGACATATGTGACTTTGCCTCAGTAAACCATATATCAAATAACAGATAAGGATTATCAGGAACATTATCTTCCACTAAAGCACCTTTACTATAGTTTTTTCTTAGGTCTTGAAGATCTCTTTGCATGAAAATTGCTTTACCGCAATTTACATAAATCTGATCTTACAATATAATTGTACCTATTAAAACTATGTGATATTTAGTTTAGCTTGAACGTAGTAAACTTATTTAAAAAGAGGTGATTTGTCTAGCTGTCTACTTGCATTTTCATAGCCGATGTCAAACATTTTGCGTAATGACCTGAAACTAAACAAACCATAAGAATAAAGTTCTTCAGGTTCAAACAAAATATCGGCTTGATAAAATTTAGATGAATCCCTGTGATATTGACCTATAGAATAAGCTCTACCAGCAACATCATAAGAGTGTTTCATTTTTTTATTTAAAGGCTCTAACTTATTCACGTAACTTCCTAATTTAATATCACAATCATCCAATAAATCAATAGGGAAATTATTAATTACGCCGCCATCAATATAAACGTTATCATCTATAGTTATAGGAGTAAAAACACCCGGAAAAGCAGCACTTGCTAAAATTGCCATGTATAACTCTCCAGAATCAAATACTTTAAGTTTAGCTTTATTAAGATCTGTCGCTGCCACAATTAAGGGCAACTTTAAAGATTCAAAAGAATCCAGAGGTATGTAAGAACTTATATGGTCAATAAACACATTGGATTTTATAAATCCTGGCTGACCGAAAGCAAATTTACTAGGATGAAATAGGTTTGAGCTCCTAAAAAATTCATAAATAGATTCTATATCTAAATCCGCTGCAAATAAAGCCCCTATCAAAGCTCCAGAACTCGTACCCGAGACTTTATGTATTTCGATTTCTCGTTCCTTTAATACTTTGAGAACACCGGCATGCGCGATTCCTTTTGCACCACCACCTGAAAGAGCTAATCCTATTTTCATGTCTCAAATTTAAGAAATAAAAAAAGCCTTAAAATCGTTAGATTAAAAGGCTTTTTGTCGGGGTGGCAGGATTCGAACCTGCGACCTCCTCGTCCCAAACGAGGCGCGATGACCGGGCTACGCTACACCCCGAAATGATCATCAATTATTTAGAAAATTGCGGAGAGACAGGGACTCGAACCCTGGCGACGGTTGCCCGTCGACAGATTAGCAATCTGCTCCATTACCACTCTGGCACCTCTCCTAAATAAAAAGAACTTGCGATTGTTTCCAAAAGCGGTTGCAAAGGTAATTCATATTATAGTTCCTGCAAGCATTTTTTAAAGTTTTTTGCAAAAATTATTCTGGATATTCTATTCGTAAATGATAGATATTAGCTAACTTCTTTTTAATCACTGATTTGATCGTTTCAATTTGCTTAAATGTTATATCTGCATTAATAAATTGTTTTTCTTCAACTTGTTTATTAATAATATTATCAACTAAATCATTGATACTAGTGGAAGTTGGATTTTTCAAACTTTTTGAAGCAGCCTCAACACTATCTGCAATCATTAAAATAGCTGTTTCTGGACTAAATGGTTTTGGTCCAGGATATTGATATTCATTAATATCAAGATCAGGGTTATTAACTAACGCTTTTTTATAAAAATAATATACTGTTGAATCCCCATGATGAGTTCTAATAAAATCAATTATTCGATCTGGAATTTTATATTTTTTGGCTATTTCAATCCCATTAATTGTATGATTTATTATAATTTGAGCGCTTTCTTCGGGATCTAAATCATCGTGAGGATTGATTCCACTACCTTGATTTTCTGAAAAATAAGTAGGATTCATCATTTTACCAATATCATGATATAGAGCTCCTACTCTAGTTAACATGGCATTTGCTTGTATCGCATCTGCAGCCGATTCAGCTATGTTAGCAACATTTAAAGAGTGATGAAAAGTTCCAGGTGCTTTGTTTGATAATTCTTTTAAGAGTTTAGAGTTTGTATCCGATAACTCTAAAAGAGATACATCACTCACTAACCCAAATAACTTTTCATAAATATAGATGAGCGGCCATACAAATAACATTGCTAAACCACAAAGCACAAAATAAGTCACTTTATACCATTCCCAACCAGTCACGCCGCCTTGATTAATAGCATAAAAAGCAAAATATGAACTCACATAGACGATAACAATTTGACCGATTGTAATAAAAAGATTTGCTCTTTTATATATTTCTGAACTAGACAAAATAGTTACAATTCCAGCTACTATTTGTAAAAACAAAAACTCTTCACCGTTAGGTACTATAAAGCTAAGTATTAAAACAGTTAAGACATGGGTAAATAATCCGACTCTTGCATCAAAAAATGATTTTAAGATTAAAGGAAGAATACAAATTGGCACTACGTACACAAAGATTGAATTCAAATTAACGACCATTGTAGTTAACAGAATTATCGTTAATACATTGAAAAATATAAATAGTAATTTTCTAGAACTGTTATAAATATCCGGTCGATAATTATAAAAAAACAGCATAAGAATTATATACGTTAAGGCAACTAAAATGATATAACCTAGTAACCTCCAGAAGTATTGAGATTCGGACCAAGTTTGAGCTTGATAAGTTTCATTTAACGTCCTAAGTATTTGATATTTCTCACCTTCAACGATTTCTCCTTGAGCTATTATTCGAGAATTTGATGGTACTACACCTCTTGTTGGAAGCACTTTACTGACTTCGTCCTCAATAATTTGCTCTGACAAGTCTTTATTAAATATAATATTAGAGTTTGCATTTTTCAAAAGTGAATTTGCTAACCATTTTTTATCTTTAAAACTACTATCATCCAGAAGGTTATTAATTTCAATACTTAAATCTTTTGGCTTAATTATATCAGCATACAACACTTCTTTAAATCCACTATCTGACTGAATAATTACATACTTACTATCAGTATCTAATGGTTTTTCTAAGTAATAGTTGGAATAGAAAATAGTTACAATATCTCCTATTTGATTAATCGCTTCTTCTGAATTTTGAAATTCTAATGAATCTGTATGTCTCTTATTGTATTCTTTTTTAATTAGACTAGTAACAGTATTAGATATATCATTTTGATGGTCAAAATATTTTGGAGTATTAGTTTTAATTAATTCAATCTCTCGTTTAATTGCCTCTTCACTTTTTTTTACAGGAAAGGAAAATGGAGCATATAACGTTTCATATTGCCATGGTTCACCTTTTTTAAAATCATATTTAAACCTATCGTTTTTTGGAAAAAAGTAAATCGTGAGTATAGTAGCTATGACAACTATAGCAATGCGAATTAACGTATCCTGATATTTATAAAAACTAGAGCTATTTTTTTTCATCGTATACAAATAAACAATTTAGTTTGGAGTTCTGACAAAAAGCTTTCTAAAAAGTATTCCTTATAAGTTTATTAAAGTATAAACTTCACTTTTAATCCTATGAATATTGTTTATTTTCGCACCAAAAGAGAATATTATGAATAAAGTTGTTATCGTTTCATATGCTAGAACACCAATAGGTAGCTTTATGGGTAAATTATCTACAGTACCAGCTACTCAATTAGGTAGTATTGCAATAAAGGGTGCTTTAGACAAAATTAAACTAGACGCTTCATTAGTTGAAGAAGTTATCATGGGTAATGTAGTTCAAGCCGGTACAGGGCAAGCACCTGCGAGACAGGCAGCCTTAGCTGCTGGATTATCTAATGAAGTTCCTTGTACTACTGTCAATAAAGTATGTGCCAGCGGAATGAAAACTGTAATGATGGCTGCACAAGCAATTGCTTGTGGAGATAAAGAGATTGTGGTCGCAGGAGGAATGGAAAATATGAGCATGATTCCTCACTATGTTCACATGAGAACTGGTCAAAAATTTGGCCCAGCTTCTTTAATTGATGGTATGCAAAAAGATGGATTAGTAGATGCTTATGATCAAAATGCTATGGGTGTTTGTGCTGATCTATGTGCAGAAGAACATGGTTTTTCAAGATCTGACCAGGATGATTTTGCTGTTCAATCATATAATAGATCTGCCAAAGCATGGAAAGAAGGAAAGTTTAATGATGAAGTTGTTCCAGTTAATGTTCCTCAGCGTCGAGGTGATGATATAATTGTTGATCATGATGAGGAATATACAAATGTAAAAATGGAAAAGATCCCAGCATTAAGAGCTGCCTTTACAAAAGAAGGTACAGTTACTGCTGCTAATGCTTCGACTATTAATGATGGTGCTGCTGCATTAATTTTAATGAGTGAAGCTAAGGCTAAATCCTTAGGTTTAACACCTCTTGCAACAATTTTAAGCTATGCAGATGCTGCTCAAGAACCAAAGTGGTTCACAACTGCTCCTGCTAAAGCATTGCCTATTGCATTGGACAAAGCTGGCATTACAAAGGATGAAGTAGATTTTTATGAATTTAATGAAGCATTTGCGGTAGTCGGTCTTGCTAATATGAAAATTTTAGGTTTAAAAGATTCAAATGTAAATGTCTATGGTGGAGCTGTTTCATTAGGTCATCCACTAGGATGTAGTGGTGCGCGTATTATCACAACACTATTGAGCGTTTTAAAACAAGAGAACGGATCGATAGGTGCCGCAGCTATTTGTAATGGTGGTGGTGGTGCTAGTGCTATGGTAATTAAAAAAGGATAATTAAGAAATGAAGTACGGGATCTGCCCTATTTCGGTTGCGCCGTTGCGTCTGGAAGCAAAAGACACCAGTGAAATGGTGTCTCAAGTTCTTTATGGCGAGTACTTTAAAATAATTGAAGAAAGAAAAAAATGGGTTAAAATTAGATTAGCTCATGACTCTTATGAAGGTTGGGTGGATATCAAGCAAATTACCGAAATCGAAGCTGAAACATATCACGAAATTGACAAGTCTCCACATGATTTTGCTAAAGATCTCATTAGCCACATCACGCACCACAACGAATCATTAAGCACCATTACCATTGGCGCTCAAATTTCTACTTCAAAATACCTAGCAGATACATATCAATTAGAAAGCACCTCAGGCACTAATAAATTAGATATAATAAATAATGCGTTGTTATTATTGAACGCTCCTTATTTATGGGGAGGAAGAACTCCTTTAGGAATTGACTGTAGTGGTTTTACTCAATTAATTTACAGACTATGTGGATTTAAATTAAATCGAGACGCAAGTCAACAAGCTAAACAAGGAGAAGTTTTAAGCTTTATAGAAGAGGCTGAAGAAGGTGATTTAGCTTTTTTTGACAATAATGAAGGGCACATTACACATGTAGGCTTAATTATGCGTGATAATTACATCATACATGCTCATGGAAAAGTTCGTATTGATCGATTAGATCAAAGCGGAATTTTTAATGTTGAACGACATCTACATACTCACAAGTTGAGAGTTATAAAAAAAATCATTTAATAAAAAAAGCCTGCTTTACAGCAGGCTTTTTTTATTAAATGATTTAGAGTTATAGAAATTAAAGTTTAGCCTTCATTGCGGTAACTTTGTCATCCATTGAAAACACACCATAAAGACTGACTAATGTATTAATTACATTCTTATTGCTAGTATCCAGTTTATGGGCTTTTTCATAAACAGAGATTGCTTTTTTGTATAAAATCTCCTGATCAGCTGCACTGGTAGATTCCAAATTACCTTTCTGAACAAATGCAACACCTAAGTTAGACAAAGAAACAAAATTATCTGGTTTTAAAGAGATGCTCATTTCATAATACTTGATAGCTTGATCATACTCCTTGGCATTAATTGCTGCTAAAGCAAGATTATCATAAACTTTAGGATCTTTCACCTCTTCAGATAATGCCTTATTTGCCTCCTCATATTCTTTCATCATACCTAAGGTTAAATAATTATCTGCTTTTGAAATATTAACAGATTTATCATCACCGTATTTAGTTATCGCTTTATTAAAAGTTGCTTTAGCAGCATCGATATCGTCATTGTTTTTTTGCAACCAAACTAAATTAGTCACTATACGTCCTAATTGAGATGGAGAAGTAGATTCTGAAGGAGAAATGTGAGTTCCTGTCTTAATAGATACGTCTCTCAAAGTGATATTAGGAAAAACCTCTTCTACTTTGGTCTGAGCATTCACAGCTGTATAAGTAACAGTTTGCCCAGTGTAACCTTTTGAAAATAATTCAGCATATTGTTTCTCAGCCTGTTCAAATTCACCTACCTGATATGCCAAGTTTGCAGCATTATAAAGCATATTTAAATCATTTGGAGCTTCGTCAGATAGTCTATTAACTATCTCTAAAGCACCGCTATTATCTTTAGCTTTTAATTTAGTATTAGCAATCTCTAAAAGGCTATCATTAATATACGACTTAACTTGACTCATCAATACCGGATTAGTATAACCTAAACTTTCGGCCATCTTCAATGCATCTAGGGCTTCATAAGCTTTTTCTAATGTAGGCTTCGTTTTACCCGTCACATCAATGAGTGCAGCAGCATTATAAAAATTATATTGTCCTTTAAACTGATCTTCTACTTCGGATTTCTCAATAGTATTAAAAATCTCAATCGCATTAGAGATATCACCTTTAGTAATTGCATTCTCTATTTTTCTAAATTCACGTTTTTGCGCAAAACCAATAGTTACAAAGGCTAAAAGCAATATTGTTAATCTAATTTTCATTATCTAATATTTTTAATTATTCTTCGCTATCATCTTTTGCAACAGTCATGCCATCAGTATTCAAATCAGCGACACTACCATCTTCATTGATTTCAGAGTCTTCTTCTTGAGCAACTTTCGCGACAGCGGCAATTGAATCGTTTCCTTTTAAATTAATTAAACGTACTCCTTGAGTTGCACGTCCCATTACTCTCAGGTTTTTGACATCAATACGAATAGCAACTCCTGACTTATTAATGATCATAAGACCATCATCGTCCGTTACATTCTTAAGAGCTACCAATCCTCCTGTTTTTTCAGTAACAGAGATCGTTTTCACTCCTTTTCCACCACGATTGGTTTCTCTATAATCATCTAGACTAGACCTTTTACCATATCCTTTTTCAGATACTACCAAGATATTAGAATCCATATCATTTACAGCCACCATTCCGATTACCTCATCATTATCATCTGCAAGCCTTATTCCACGTACACCACTTGCATTTCTACCCATGGCACGTGTTTTTGCCTCATCAAATCTGATGGCCTTACCACTTTTAAGACCTAACATCACATGACTATCACCAGTTGTAAGCTTAGCCTCTAATAATGTATCTCCTTCACGTATAGTTATCGCATTAATACCATTAGTTCGTGGTCTAGAATACTGTTCTAAAGATGTTTTCTTCACCACACCTTTTTTAGTACACATAATCACATAATGACTATTAATGTATTCTTCATCTTTAATATCTTGAGTACAGATGACAGCTTTTACATTATCGTCTTGTTCAATATTAATCAGATTTTGAATCGCTCTACCTTTAGAAGTACGACTACCTTCTGGTATCTCATAAACTCTCATCCAGAAACACTTTCCTTTCTCAGTAAAGAATAACATGTATTGGTGATTAGTACCTACAAAAATATCTTCCAAGAAATCCTCATCTCTTGTGGTACTAGCCTTTTGACCTACTCCACCACGATTTTGAGTTTTATATTCAGTAATCGGTGTTCTTTTAATATAACCAGCATGAGATATAGTGATGACTACTTGCTCATCTGCAATCATATCTTCTATAGAAAGGTCTCCACCAGCATATTCTATCTGTGAACGACGTTCATCACCATACTTTTCTTTAATCTCAATTAATTCCTCTTTAATAATATCCATACGACGTTCTTTTCTAGCAAGAATGTCTTTTAAATCGGTAATAGTCGCTATTAAATCATTATACTCATTACGTAGTTTATCTTGTTCAAGACCGGTAAGCTGTCTCAAACGCATTTCTACGATGGCACGTGCTTGAATCTCTGACAATTCAAAACGTTTGATTAACTTTTCACGAGCTTCTTCTCCATTACTACTACTTCTTATTAAAGCAATTACCTCATCAATATTGTCTGATGCGATTATTAAACCTTCAAGAATATGCGCTCTTTCTTCTGCCTTACGTAATTCAAACTCTGTACGTCTTACAACAACATCATGTCTGTGTTCTACAAAGTAGTGAATCATCTCCTTTACATTAAGTAATTGAGGACGACCTTTTACTAAAGCGATATTATTTACACTGAAAGATGATTGTAAAGCGGTGTGCTTATATAATTTATTGATAACGATATTAGGAATAGCATCGCGTTTTAATATATAAACGATACGCATACCATTACGGTCAGACTCATCTCTAATCATCGAGATACCTTCTAACTTCTTCTCATTAATAAGGTCTGCCGTTTTCTTAATCATATCAGCTTTATTCACTTGATATGGTAATTCATCAACGATGATACACTCACGACCTTTCACTTCTTCTAGCCTAACGCGACCACGTATTTTTACACGACCACGACCGGTATGCATTGCGTCTTTTACACCATCATATCCATAAATAATTCCACCAGTAGGAAAATCAGGAGCTTTAACATGAGTAATAAGTTCATCAATTTCGATATCATTATTATCGATATATGCTACAGTACCATCTATAACTTCAGTTAAGTTATGTGGTGGCATGTTTGTAGCCATACCTACGGCGATACCAGACGCACCATTCACTAATAAGTTAGGTATACGAGTAGGCATTACGGTAGGCTCATTCAGCGTATCATCAAAATTAAGTTGAGTGTCCACTGTTTCTTTGTCTATATCTGCAAGGATTTCTTCAGAAATCTTACGCATTCTAGCTTCCGTATAACGCATTGCTGCAGGTGGATCACCATCTACACTACCAAAGTTACCTTGACCATCCACTAACATATAACGTAATGACCATTCTTGAGCCATACGTACCATAGTATCATATACAGACGTATCACCATGTGGGTGATACTTACCTAATACTTCTCCTACTATTCTCGCACTCTTTTTATATCCTCTATTAGACAGTACACCTAGCTCATACATTCCATAAAGGACACGTCTGTGTACTGGTTTTAATCCATCTCGCACATCTGGCAGTGCTCGTGACACTATGACTGACATCGAGTAATCGATGTATGCTGATTTCATTTCATCCTCGATGTTAATCGGGATTAACTTTTCTCCATCTGCCATTTAAAAAACCGTTTAATTAATACTTTTATTATTAAGCAAGCAATTTAATGAAAAACCTAGTCTTAATAAGGCTTTACACCATGATAACCACTATTTTTATTAACATACTATTTACTTTAATGTGGATAAGTTTAACTATTTAATAATTAGGCTGTTTTTAAGGCTTTTGTGTCACGCTTTCGCGAAAGCGTAGTCATTAAAATCATCATTTAACAAATTGGTATACATATTGAACTAACAGAATTCATTACATTTAACTCAAAGTAGCAATATGGACGATAATTTTTCACCAAGAGTCAAAGACGTGATTGCCTACAGCAAAGAAGAAGCGCTTAGGTTAGGTCACGATTTTATAGGAACAGAACATTTAATGCTAGGTCTTTTAAGAGATGGAGATGGTAAGGCTATTGATATATTAAATAGTTTAACGGTGGACCTAGATCATTTGCGCCGTAAGGTAGAAATACTAAGCCCTGCAAATCCTAATACTCACATCGCAGCAAATGAAAAAAAGAATTTACATCTAACTAGACAAGCAGAACGTGCTTTAAAAACAACTTTTCTAGAGGCTAAATTATTTCAAAGCTCATCTATTAACACTGCACATTTATTACTATGCATTTTGCGCAATGAAAATGATCCAACAACTAAGTTGCTTAATAAACTTAAGGTTGACTATGATAGTGTAAAGGAAGAATTTAAATCTTTATTATCGCAAGAAGATGGTTACACTGAAGAACCTATAGAAGGTGCCTTTAGCGATGACAATGACTCTAACACGGATAATTCTGGAGAAGAAAAAGAAAATTTATTCTCGCAGAGCAGTTCTTCCAAAGGCGGTAAAAAGAGTAAAACACCTGTTTTAGATAACTTTGGTAGAGATTTAACCAAAGCTGCCGAAGATGGAAAACTAGATCCTGTAGTAGGACGTGTGGAAGAAATACAGCGTGTATCTCAAATTTTAAGTCGTCGTAAAAAGAATAATCCACTATTGATAGGTGAAGCTGGTGTTGGGAAAAGTGCAATTGCAGAAGGTCTCGCCCTACGCATCGTAGAACGCAAGGTGTCTCGTATTTTATATGATAAAAGAGTAATAACATTAGACCTAGCTAGCCTAGTTGCAGGAACAAAATATAGAGGCCAGTTTGAAGAGCGCATGAAAGCGGTTATGAATGAATTAGAAAAGAATAAGGATATCATTCTTTTCATTGATGAAATTCATACAATCGTAGGTGCTGGTGGTGCTGCTGGATCACTAGATGCTAGTAATATGTTTAAGCCTGCACTAGCTCGAGGTGAAATTCAATGTATAGGAGCTACTACTCTAGATGAATATCGCAATAGTATTGAAAAAGACGGTGCTTTAGAAAGACGTTTTCAAAAAGTGATGGTAGAACCTACAAGTGTAGAGGAAACGATTACTATCCTTAATAATATAAAGGAGAAATATGAAGAACACCATAATGTGTCATATACAGACGGTGCTATTGAAGCTTGTGTAAAGCTCACAAATAGATATATGACCGATCGTTTTCTTCCAGACAAGGCTATTGACGCACTTGATGAAGCTGGTTCTCGTATCCATATTACTAATATTGAGGTGCCCCAACAAATTCTTGATCTTGAAAAACAACTAGAAGACGTTAAAGAAGAGAAAACCGCAGTTGTTAAGAAACAAAAGTATGAGCAAGCTGCAAAGTTACGTGATGACGAGAAAAAGTTAGAAAAGGCTCTTACAGAAGCTCAAGAAACATGGGAAGAAACTTCTAAGCTGCATAAAGATACCGTTACTGAAGAAAATGTTGCTGAAGTAGTTAGCATGATGACAGGTATACCTGTTAATCGTATTGCTACTAAGGAGATGAAGAAACTGTTTAATTTAAGTGACTCTATTAAAGATAAAGTCATAGGACAAGATAAAGCGGTAAAGCAAGTTGTAAAAGCGATACAACGTAACCGCGCAGGACTTAAAGACCCTAATAAACCTATTGGTTCATTTATCTTTTTAGGACAAACTGGTGTAGGAAAAACACAATTAGCAAAAGTAATTGCTAGTGAACTTTTTGACTCATCAAATTCACTGATTCGTATAGATATGAGTGAATACATGGAAAAGTTTGCAATATCAAGATTGATAGGTGCGCCTCCAGGATATGTAGGATATGAAGAAGGTGGACAGCTTACTGAAAAAGTAAGACGCAAACCTTATGCTGTAATTCTATTAGATGAAATTGAGAAAGCACATCCTGATGTATTCAATATGTTATTACAAGTATTAGATGATGGGTACTTAACTGATAGTTTAGGTCGCAAAATAGACTTTAGAAATACGATTATCATTATGACTTCAAATGTCGGTGCTCGTAAATTAAAAGATTTTGGATCTGGAGTAGGATTTGGTACTGCTGCCCGCAAAAGTGCAGAGGATGATAATGCCCGTGGGATTATTGAAGGTGCTTTGAAAAAGACCTTTGCGCCAGAATTTTTAAATCGTATTGATGACGTTATTGTATTTAACGCGCTAGAAAGAGATGATATCCATAAAATTATTGACATTGAATTAGTCAAATTATTTGATCGCATTAAAGGTCTAGGATACGACTTAACCTTAAGTGAAGCCGCTAAGGATTATATTGCAGATAAAGGTTTTGATAAACAATATGGAGCAAGACCGCTTAATAGAGCGATTCAAAAATACATTGAAGATGCATTAGCCGAAGCTATAGTTAATAGTGAATTACAAGAAGGTGATTCCATTTTTATGGATTTAGATAAAGAATCTAATGAACTAAAGATTAAAATTGAAAAGCCACAGGAATTGGATGAACCAGAAGCAACATCAGAGTCCACTTCTGACACAACTACAGATTCTGAAACGGAATAGTTCTCTTGAATTATAATAAATTTAAAAATGCCTTAGAGAAGTCTAAGGCATTTTTTTATCTCTATACAACTCATAAATAAGAACATACGAATTATACAATCAACAAAAGCTATCGCTTTATCAGATAGAAAAGTTAGTTCATCGATTTGTCTCTGGCAGGATTCATCACTTTTAGTTTTAATAACACACTTTTATAAGTTTGTATTGTAAAAGTGTTGGACTATGAAAAAGGTAGATTTAAATTTTGGTGTATTTGAGCTTCATCCTCAAATTGTTATAGGTAATATGAACGAAGGGATTCACTATGATATTTTTAAAAATAAAGCACTTATTAAATTAATTGATCAGTATTACGGTAAGATCAAACCATTATCATATATCTGTATTAGAGATAAGTCATATAGTATAGATCCTATGGTGCACGCACACAATAAAAAGTTTGAAAATTTGTGCAGTATTGCAATTGTAGAGAGAAATGCTAATACTAGGAGTACCGTGTCCATCGAAAGTAAGTTCTTTAAACCTGGGAAATTTTGTAAATTTCAATCGGTAACTGATGCTATCTTATGGGCAAATCATCAAGTAGCTCTGAGAAACCTTGAGTTGGCTAGCATTAACAACCTAAATCAATCAGCTATATTTCGAACCTTTTAAACAGAAATTGAATAACAAGTCCAATTTATTTTGATTTTTTATTCAAGAAAGTAACTTCATATTTAGCTCATTACTATAAATGAAGACCGTTCATCTAATGAGCTCAAAGGACGAAAACGTTTGAAATTTATATTTTTTAATTAATTCATCGAAAATTGTTGATTTTATGAGTTTTACGTTTTCTGCATCGTAAGAAAAAACTAGTTTTGCATGCTTTTTAAAACTAGGTTTATGAAAACAGTGGAGCTACAATTTGGTGAATTTCAGTTTTACCCAGAGGTTATTATTGGTAAAATTAAGGAAGGTATCCATTTTGATATGGCCAAAAATAAAGAACTCGTTCAAGTAGCCACAGATTATTATGGTACTGAAATGCCAGTCTCTTATATTAGCATACGAGAAAATGATTATAGTATTGATCCCTTAGTTCATACTAGAAATTCTAAATTCAAAAACCTGTGTGGAATCGCCATAGTAGAAAAAAGAGTTCAAGGTAATAGTACTGCAAATCTTGAAAGCAAATTTTTTAAGCCAGGAAAATTAATTGCATTTCAAGATATTGAAGATGCCATCGTATGGTCTAATAAAGAAACCTCTGAAAAATTAACTCTTGTAAGAGCCGGCTTATCTCTTAATTAAAAAATCACATCTGCATCCAGCTTGACCTGAGTCATTAATTGTTTGGCCTTTACAATATCGTCATGTAATACACGATCTGTATCTAAAGATGGTACGCTCTCTCTCAATCCTGTTTTTAATTGCTCTATAAATGTAGATGACTTTTTAGGCTCTCTTTCTTCAATACCTTGTGCTGCAGCTAAAAATTCAATCGCCAAAACAGTTTCTACATTCTTAACAATTCGATTTGTTTTTGTAGCAGCATTTGCTCCCATGCTTACATGATCTTCCTGACCATTTGAAGATACAATACTATCTACACTAGCTGGTGTAGCATATTGCTTATTCTGACTTACAATACTCGCTGCTGTGTATTGTAAGATCATCATACCACTATTTAAACCTGGGTTATTAACTAGAAATGCTGGTAAACCACGTGTACCGCTCATCAATTGAAAAGTTCTGCGTTCACTAATACTGGCTATTTCGGCCATAGCAATACCTAAATAATCTAAAGCTAAGGCTAGCGGCTGTCCATGAAAATTTCCACCAGAGATTATAGCGTCTGACTCTGGGAAAATGTTTGGATTATCCGTCACAGCATTCACCTCAGTCATGACCGTTTTCTTAACAAATTCAAGTGTATTCCACGTAGCGCCATGCACTTGTGGTATGCATCTAAAGCTGTATGGGTCTTGTACATTAGTTTTTTCCCCTATAGCAATCTCACTATCCTCTAATAGAGAAAGTATTAAATCTGCACTGCGCAACTGACCAGTATGAGGTCTTATTAAATGAATACGTTTATCAAATGGAGAAAGATTACAATCAAATGCATCAATAGACATGGCACCCGTTAGATGTGCCCAATACCATAATTGATGAGATTTAATTAAGTTACAAACGGAAAATGCAAGCATAAATTGAGTACCATTTATTAAAGCAAGACCTTCTTTAGACTGCAGTTTTAAAGGTTCCCAACCCATTAAATGGTTAAGATCAGAAGCTTCCATCCTTTTCCCTTGATAATAGACTTCTCCTTTTCCTATTAATGGTATCGCAAGGTGAGCCAGCGGTGCCAGATCACCACTTGCACCTAGTGATCCTTGCTCATATACTACAGGATATACTTCGTTATTAAAAAAAGCAATAAGACGCTCTACTACTGCTCTACTTACACCACTATGTCCATAACTTAAACTTTGTATTTTAAGAAACAACATCATGCGTACAATTTCCTGAGAGACCTCTTCTCCAGTTCCACAAGCGTGAGACATCAACAGATTGTGTTGTAATTGCTGTAGTTCTCCAGAACCTATATGTGTATTACATAGAGACCCAAAACCAGTATTAATACCATAAGTTGCTGCTGCATCTTTACCGCCAAAACGATTATCTAAATATGCTCTACATTTTTCAATGCGCTCAACAGCATCGGTTGATAATGATAGTTTTATAGGTTGTTCTATGATGTTATATAACTGCTCTAGAGATAATAACTTAGACGATATTTGATGTTCCATTTATAAGGGCTGTTTATGGATTTGCAATGATAAGTAAAGTATTGTTAAACTTAATACGATATTTATTGTTGTTGCGGCTGCTGTTGTGGTTCTGGTCTAAACAAATCTAATATAGCAGCTCCCACAAAATTAGAGATAATACTAGCTTTTAAACCTTCATGTGCATAAGTCTGACTAGCGATATCACCAGCACGCCCATGTATAAAAACTCCAAAAACAGCCGCCGTAAGAGCATCATAATGCTGCGCTAGTAATCCTGCGATCATGCCAGATAAAACATCACCACTACCAGCTGTCGCCATTCCCGGATTACCTGTGTCATTGATATAAAGATTTTTACCAGATATGATGATTGTGTGTGCGCCTTTTAAAACTAAGATCACGTCTTTATCAATAGAAAGTTTTTTAGCTTTCTCTAAACGATCATAATCATCATTCCACTGCCCTATCAGTTTTTCTAGCTCACCATCATGTGGCGTTAAAATGGAGTTTTTGGGAATTAATTTCCAATAATCAGAATTATCAGATAGAATGTTTAACCCATCTGCATCAATTATTACTGGTTGAGTTTGTTGAGATAACGCTTTCGCGAAAGCATGCTTTACATCATCACCAGTGCTTAAACCTGGCCCTACACACAATGTAATATCCTTTAAATCATGATCAAAATCTGTAATATAATCTTTGCTTTTTGATGAAATGGTCATCACTTCTGGAATGCTGCTTTGTAAAATCGAATTAGCATGTTCAGGTATATATGCGGTTACCTTGCCTGCACCCATATTCACAGCGGCTCCAGTTGCTAAAACGGCTGCTCCTATTTTACCTTTACTTCCAGCCATAGTCAGTACATGTCCAAAATCGCCTTTATGGCTAAACTTCTTACGTGGTTTATACATACTTTTTGCCGCATCTGAAGAGATGATTTGTGCTAGCGGCTCTGCCTTCATCATATATTCTGGATCCAGTCCTATAGGTACCACTTCAAACGTTCCCGCATAGTGACCTGTTTCTGGTAAAAAGAAACTAAGCTTAGGTGTTTCAAACGAAAAAGTGTGCTGCGCTTGAATAATCGGTGAATCTATATCTTGTGAATTATTTGCATACAGTCCACTGGGCATGTCTATCGCAAGTTTAAACGCAGGTGTTTTATTCAGATAATGGACTAATTGTGCCATCCAACCATCTATTGGTCTATTAATTCCCGTGCCAAAAATTGCATCAATGATAATATCCTGTGGATGTAATTCAGGAAAGTCTTTTTCACTAGAAAGCAAAATAGGCCAGTCCTTTGTAACCTCTTTAATTTTATCATAATGAAATAAAAACTCTGGTGCACGTTTCTTACTATAATTAGTTACATAAGTTGTAACATGGTAACCATGCTGAATCATGTGTCTAGAAAGCGCTAGTCCATCACCACCATTTTTTCCTATTCCACAAAATATTTTAATAGGCACAGGAGAACCTTGTAATCGCTGATGAATACGGTCAAAAATGAGCTTTGCTATATGCTCCATTAAATCGTTACTAGTAATCTGATTTTTATCTATTGTAGACTGGTCAGCCTCTGCGAGCTGCTGTGCGCTTAGTATTTTCAAAGTATATATTTTATCTGACTGCAATTTAACAAATGAAGGATGATTCTTTTAAAGGATAGGATAGTATTTCACATTTTTCTATGATGTGGATACTTAAAATTAAGAGCTTAAATCCATACATTTGCTGCACTGAAAAAATCACCTCATGAAAAATACAGCACTAACAGCAGTACACGAAGCGCTAAGCGCAAAAATGGTTCCTTTTGCAGGTTTTAATATGCCTGTTCAATATGAAGGAGTGAATATTGAACATCAGACCGTACGTGATAATGTAGGTGTTTTTGATGTTTCTCATATGGGTGAATTTTTAATTTCAGGACCAGAGGCTTTAAATTTAGTTCAAAAAGTATCGTCTAATGATGCTTCAAAACTTACCGTAGGTAGAGCACAATATGCTTATTTACCGAATGAAACTGGTGGTATTGTAGATGATATGATCGTTTATAAAATTAAAGAAGATCAATATTTACTTGTTGTTAATGCTTCCAATATCGATAAAGACTGGGATCATATTACAAAGCACAACACGATGAGTGCAGATATGAGAAACCTGTCAGATGATTACTCTTTACTGGCTATTCAAGGTCCTAAAGCTGTTGAAGCTATGCAATCTTTAACACCTGTAGATTTAAGTGCTATAAAATTTTATCATTTTGAAGTTGCAGAATTTGCAGGTATAGAGAATGTAATAATTAGTGCAACAGGTTATACAGGTTCAGGAGGTTTTGAGATTTACTGTAAAAATAGTGAGGTAGAACAAATCTGGAATAAAGTATTTGAGGCTGGAGCAGACTTTGGAATTAAACCTATAGGTCTTGCTGCTCGCGATACACTGCGACTAGAAATGGGTTATTGTTTATATGGTAACGATATAGATGATACAACATCACCATACGAGGCTGGACTAGGATGGGTTACTAAATTCACTAAAGAATTTGTGAATCACGAACAATTACTAGAGCACAAAGAAAAAGGTGTGGATAGAAAATTAATAGCCTTTGAGATGGATGAGCGTGCTATACCACGTGGTGGCTATGAGATTAAAGACAGTAGTCAAAAAGATCTAGGAATCGTTACTAGTGGAACGATGTCGCCATCTATGGGCATAGGAATAGGTATGGGATATGTACCACCTATTTTTGCAACTCCTGGAAGTAAAATTCACATCCAGATACGTAAGAAGTTAGTACCTGCAACCGTTATTAAGTTACCATTCTATAAAAAGTAACTATTTGAATCGTATTTTAATTTTAGGCGGTAGTGGCTTTATAGGTAACGCACTCTACAAAGAGCTTGCACCCTATTATGATGTACACGCTACTTATAAAACAGATCATAAAGATTATGATAAAAATCACCATTTCCACCAGTTGGATATGGAGTTAGAAGACGTGCATGGATTATTAGATTCTTTAAAGCCTAATTTTATTGTCAGTGCTGTACGTGGTAACGTTAACTCTCAGGTACACTTACATATGCGTCTGATAGATTGGGTTCTTAAAAACGATTCTCGAATTATTTTTATGTCTAGCGCAAATGTTTTTGATCGATTTACAAATTTCCCCAGTTATGAGTATGATAAAACATTTTCTGAAAGTATCTACGGAAGGTTTAAAATAAAAATTGAGAACGCGCTTTTAAGATTGCATCCGTCTAAATATGTGATTTGTAGAATCCCTATGATTTTTGGTAACAATACACCTCGTGTAGATGATTTGAAACAGCAGTTACAGGACAAAGAAGCTATTGAAGTATTTCCTAACGTGGTAATTAATGCTACTCATATCAATAAATTGACACAACAAATTCATTATTTAATTAATAAACGTCGTCGTGGTGTATTTCATCTGGGCAGTATGGACTTGATACATCATATTGATTTAATACGCGAGATATGTCAAGTATTAGGTTATTCACATCCCTTATTGAAACAGGTTTTTAATAGTAATGAAGATCGACAACTTTCTGTTTTACCTAAGGATAATATGTTACCTAAACATTTACAACTTACTATAGAAGATGTAATTAATAGTTGTGTGGTTATTTAATATTTCGCTTTCGCGAAAGCGAAATAAAACTATTTTTTCGTTACATTTTCTCCAATCATCTTATACGTAAAGCCTCCTAAGATAATGATGATAATACCCATAATCACCCAAAGCCATAATTCACTTTTAAATAACGATGTTTTACGACTATCATCATTGTTCAATATTTGATTTTGTGATCCTATTTCTAGGTCTTTAAGATTTGCCGGAATATGATCTTTAAAATTGGTAATATCATACTGTGGTCGATGAGCAGATGGATTACCATATACAAGTTTGTAACTGGCCGGTTCTGTAAATCGGGCAATTAATTCATGCTTAAATCCATTAATCATAGCAGACTGGATATTAAGCGGTTGGTTATCGCTATTAGAAATTACAATCTTAAACTTTTTTGCAACAGTGCTTTTAAATTTAAATTGATTATTATCTAAAGAGGTTAAAGTTACTCTTTTAATAGTAGTATAGTTATAAAGGTATCCCTTTTCGGTCTTTACGCTATCAGATAGAAAACGTATGTTCATAGGTCTAAAATAATCGTAGTCTGCATTTATATTAATTTGTAAAGAACTTACGGGCACAGCATTCTCAAGCTCTAGCTCGACCTCTGTATATTTCATTGGTTTGTTCTCAGAAACCATCATTTTTTTAACCTCGTAATTTATTATTTCGCCAGCTACTTCTTCTTCCATAGCCATATCTACAGATGTTAACTTAGGTTGTTCATTACTCTTTACTAGTATACGATAGTACTGATAATCTGACGTTGGAAAGTGAAGGTCTGTATAACTATAATCCGTAACTGCGTTTTCAATATCTAAAATTCTACTATTCTCCAATATTGTGAACCACTCTTTTTGATCTTGACTAGCTTCCAGATCAACTTTCCAATCATAATTAGAATTTGAAAAAAGCAATTTCATATGGCATATAGTTGATTTTCTATTAAGCTTTATGGTATAATAGTAACCTTGATCGGTTTTAGAAGCGTTTATAATTTTACCGGACTGTTTCTTAGTTTTTACATTGTCTTTTTTAATATTCCATAGGTATGGCACTTCAATCGTGTCTTGAGACTTAGTAACTCCATATATTCTTATATCTTTTAAAGATGGGTCTACCTTACCATAAACTCCGTCAGGAATTGTTATACTATGCCAGTCATTTACAATTTCATCAAGTGAACTTTCATATTGGTAATCAGATATTTGTGCAGTAACATAACCACCAATCAATAAGAATATGGTTGCGCAAAAATTAAGTTTCATAATTTTCATATTTAAATATCATTACTATCATCGAATTCATCAGTAGAATGAAGGGTTTCATCATCTGTTTTTTTGAAATCCGTTTCTGGAGAGCCCGTGTGATAATTGATTTTATTTTTATTCTTGTTGTACAGGAAGGATATAATTAACAATAATATACCTAATGAAACAAAGACTATTGTTTTGGAGATGGTATTTAAATGAGCAATATCATAGAAGAATAACTTAATTAATGTAATTGCAAATAACACCATTCCTCCTATTCTTAAATATGGCTTATTTTTCCATATCCCAAATCCAATTAATAGAAATGAATAAACGCCCCATAGAATACTTAAACCTAATTTGTATGCATCTCGAGCACCTGCCATATCTAACCAATGAATCAACTCGCTGCTCAGCACCCATACAATAGATACATGTAGTATAAAATCGTATGCTATTTTAAAACCGTTAAGGACACCTTCTTTCTTGATGTAACCATACAAATTCATCATAGCAAAGCCTAAAAAACTAAATGAGATATAACGTATGATTATATAGAATAAACCTCTATTATAATAATCTGATAATTCTAGATAAGCATCTCTTAGTTCACTTAATGCATATAATCCTTGAGTTAGAAATACAACAACACTTATAATTGTCAATACCAAGATTGAATTTTCTAGAACTATATTTTTAATTCTTCGATGGTTAAAATAGCCTAGAATACCTAGAAACAATAGGGAATAATTAATTACCCAAACAATTTTAAAATCTCTTAAACTGTAATCTTGTATTGTAATAGAATAATCATTTAAATTTTTATTCTCTAATTGTGAAAAAGAAAACAATTGATCCCAATAAGCTTCTATCTCTAATCTAAAGGAATAGTACAAACTGAACAAAAACAGAATAGGAACAGCATAAGAGACTATATTGAGCCAAGTACTATCTTTTTTTAAATTCGATAGAAAGTCATGTTTCTGTTGCAAGAATAAAACAAAGCCTATGGCACTTGTAAAAAGAATAGAAGTTAAAAAACTTGTATTGAAAAGTGGTGTGATAAAAGTATCCTCTACAGAGTAATAACTATTATAGTTATAAGACCAGTCGTGAATCAAACTAATAAAAGCTAGTAGCATTAACGGGTAAGATAGCTTCTCATAAATAGAAATCTTTTTTGTAGTACCCAACCAAAATAATAGCGCAGCTTGTACTGTCCATAATAAAGTAACCCAATTACCATCTAGTTGTACTGGTATCGCTATGGAAATAAATGCTAGAACTAACGCCGTGGCTAGATAAAATAATTTCTTATCACTCAATTGCTTTTTGTAAATGATAGCAGCTACAATAAAATGAATGATCGCATTACCTAAAGTAAATAGTCCTAAATAATTCTCGCCAGTTCCATGACTACTTAGAATCGTATATCCCAATCCATAAAATATAAATGAATTCAATAGCAATAGTACAATATCAGCTGTCTCAAACTCTTCTCTTCTAATTAATTTATATGATAGAAAAGTCAAATAAAATATAAAATAAAAAAGTAGTAGAAAACCTAAAGCTAGTGTAAAGTGAGCTTCCGTTTTATAGTCCAAGACAAACCATGTTAAATATATCAACCAGGTCAACCCAAATGCCGAATAATACAATGGTTTCCAGTACTTTTTAAAAGCTAATATTAAAATTCCAATATTGATAATTGAAATATAACTGTATAAGATTTCAATTTTACCAGACTCATTACTTAATAAAAATGGGACTGCATAAGCTCCTACTAAACCTAAATGTGCTATAATCTGTCGATTATAATTTAAAGAGGCCACTATAGTAAATACCGTAAATAAGACCATCAAAGCAAATGCTATTGTCTGTGGTATTAATTCATAAAAACTATAAGCAAAAAAGGTGATAAAATATAATATGACTATGGCACCACTTACTAAAACTGCACTATATGATTCATACTTATTCTTTAATTTTATTCCAAATCCTAATAACCCAATAGCAGATAAATAACCTAAAACTATTCTCGTTAAAGGACTTATTAATTCATTTTCAATGGAATACTTTGCTCCTATCCCTATTCCTATCACTAAAATTAAGATCCCAATTTTATTTAATAGATTCTCACCTATAAACTTTTCAAGATTGCTTTTTCTAAATGATGAAGGCTTCTTAGACTTCTGAGAAGCTGTATGAGTATCATAAGAATTAAAATTTTCTTGATCTGTGAAAACTGGTCGTTCTATCTCTTTATCATCTTGAAAACTCTTATCTATCCATTCCTTCTGTAAATCCCTTATAGGTGCAACAATATCTTCAGTTTGATTAAAGTTTGTGTTTTCAACCTCATCAGCTGTATCAATTGTAGATTGTAATTGATTTAGTTTATTTTTTAATTCAATAATCTCATACTTAAAAGCTTCTTGCTTTCTAGAGAGTATTCCTATTTGTTCAATTAATTGCTTAATTGTCTCTTGATGATTTGCCATAACGGAATTCTTGTAGGAGATATATTGCTAAATATCAACTGCTAATTTAATAAAAAGAGAATGGTAGATGCTGCTCACCAAAGATATTGTTGAACTCATCTAAATCAATAGATGATTAAAATATCCTATCATAAACAAAAGCAAACCATTTCTATTTGAAATAAAAATAGGCCACCTTTTTTAAAAAAGATGACCTATTATTTTTAAATTATTACGATTAAAATAGATTTACATCATATTCTGATCATTATGGAATGTATCGATCTGTTCCCCAATTAGGTTCGCGTTTTTCTAAGAAAGCCTCACGACCTTCTTGAGCTTCATCAGTCATATAGATAAGACGTGTCATTTCTCCTGCAAATACTTGCTGGCCTACCATGCCGTCGTCTGTTGCATTCATAGCAAATTTTGCCATTTTAATTGCTATAGGTGATTTTTTAAGGATTTCTTGTCCCCAATCATAGGCTGTCTGGTCCAGTTCATCATGTGGTACCACAGCATTCACCATTCCCATTTCCATCGCTTCTTGAGCGCTATAGGTTCTACCTAAAAAGAAAATCTCACGTGCCTTTTTCTGACCTACCATTTTTGCGAGATATGCACTACCGTAACCAGCATCTACACTGGCCACATCAGTATCAGTTTGTTTAAAAACACCATGCTCCTTACTAGCTATAGTCATGTCGCAAACCACATGTAAACTATGTCCGCCACCTACAGCCCATCCAGGTACGGCACATATCACAACCTTAGGCATAAAACGGATCATGCGTTGCACTTCTAGAATATTCAACCTTCCAGTACCAGAATCATCCTTATAACCATCATGACCACGGGCATTTTGATCTCCACCGCTACAAAAAGCCCAGCCACCATCTTTTTTAGACGGTCCTTCACCTGTTAAAATAACCACTCCTATAGATAGATCTTCTTGTGCATCATAGAATGCTTTAATCAATTCGGCAACTGTTTTAGGTCTAAAGGCGTTGCGCACCTCTGGCCTATTAAAGGCTATACGAGCGATACCGTTACTTTTTTTATAGGTGATATCTTCAAATTCTATGGCAGTCTTCCAGTTGATGGACATATATTTATTTTTAGATTACAAATATAAGTCCTATCCTATTGATACCATACTCTCACCACCTCAATCATATAAACATAGCCGCCACCCATATTCAATTTTTTAGTGTTTGTTTTCTTTTTTGTGTAGCTCATTGTAGGAACTAATAAGGTTTCTACGTTAATAATTTTAAAATTGTAATTCTTACGGATCCATTCATTAACGCGCTCTAAAACTACCGCAGTAGTTTCATAATCATTTCCAGACCAAAAGCTCTTGTTGATCACCTTTGGTTCAAAGTCTATATAGTTGATTTCGTTTGTCATATTTGATTAGTAGTAGATAAGATGTAATTGTTACGCTTTCGCGAAAGCGAGATCAAATCATCAACATTTTACATTAAAGGTTTACCGTTCCTCAACTCAAAATAACCGTTGCTGAATTCACTCTAGAATCAACCTGTTTTTCCTATCAACTTTACTTTAAATACTTCAATCATGAAAATCAAAATTTTACTCTTAATCCTGATTATTGTTTCAATTTCCTGTACTGAGGATGACGGAACCACTACAACTATTACTTGTACAGATAACACTTACTATGCTTTAAGAGCCAATAATATGAGTAATCCTGGTGGTAGTATAGATGTTATTCAAAATACAACTTTTAATATAACAACAAGTTCATTTACTATGAATAGTAGTTTAAGTGCAGGTAATACGTTACGTAATCATCCTAGTGCATGGGATAAAATAAATAAAAGGTTTGTATGGTTTGATCAAGAAGAAGGAGTAGATGGGTTTGTTTATGATGAGACATCTAATACCTTGAACAACTTTAGTTTACCAGGAACTGCACAGACTAATCTAGGTAGATTTACAGCACCAGTATTTTTTCAAGGCGTTTTATATGTTCTAGATTTTGATGCTAACCCAGCCGCACCTCGATTTGATATTCATATAATGAATCCTTCTAATGGTAGCATAGGTCCATCTTTAGGACGAGTGTTATTTAATCCGGGAACGTTAGTAGCCGATGGCTCTTTTACGTTTGCCACTAGTACAACTAATGATGTAGATACTATTTACTTTAGAGTAGGAAATGATATTATCTATTTCAACCCTATAAGTGGAATAATAACAGATTATAGAAGTATTAATGGAATTGGAGGCTTTACCACTGGATTAGAATACAACGCCGATAAAGATGTATTCTATGCTGTGACGGATAATCAAGGAAGCATCGATTTATTAGAAATTAAGATCAATGGTGCTAATAACTATTCAGTAACCGTGTTAGAAGATAATCTAAATATCAATATGGATTCTGTAAGTATAGAGTGGAAAGATTGCGGAAAGAGATTGCACATCGTTACTAATTTCCCAGGAAGTCCTTCATCTGGTGGGCAGGATATTAGTGAAATCATAGAATTTAATCTAGACGCAAGTCCATCATTTGTAACACAATCGTTTAATGGTTTCATTTTCGGATTTGTGCACAAGCAAATTTAGAATTATTAACCATAAGTTTTTTGAGTAAATGCACTCGAATTAAAATTTAATTTATGAAAAATTTCATCCCATTATTTACCTTTTTAATATTGTCAATTCAGTTGCAGGCACAAACAATTAGTGCCAGTAGTCAAACGGGTGAAGCAACAATTCAAAAATCTACACCACAAGTTGCCAGTATAGCAACAGGTGAACCATTTGCCTATAAAATAAATTTTCAAAATTTAAATCCAGCAAACACATTAACTATTACAGACTTATTACCAGCTGGTTTATGTTACACGGCTAGTGATATAACAGCAGATAATACTTTTGTAGATTTTAATGGTAATCCGGTATCGAGTTCAATTACTGGATTGATAGACACAAGTTCTTTACCTGCCGTAGTATTCAGTATTCCTAATAATATACAACGTGGTTCTTTTACCATTAATGTAACTTTCTGCGCCGGTGATACTCCTGACGGGTTTACCGCAACAAATAATATAACTGCAGATTATACGACAACGACAGGAACAGAAAATTTTGGACCTACGAATGGTATAACAAGTACTGCAAGCGCTATCAATCCTTGGGGAAAAATTTCTAAAACGCCTTTATTCCCAGCTGTAACTAATCAAAATGGAGATTTCTTTATTCCGACTACTGGAGGAAAAGCTCAATTTAATATTATCGTAGAAAAGGATCCTAGCTATCAAGGAATATCATTCGGTATGCTTAATCTTCAAAATCCAACTATTTCAGAAATAGTATCACCACCATGTGCTACTGCGACGTTAATAAGTGGTCCTGGAACACTAGATCCGGTAACAAACATTATAACTCTTAATAATAATCTAATAGGTTCTAATCCATTTGAGAATGTTCAATTTATTGTCGAGGTAGATTATAGCAATTGTCCAGCATTTACAAATGGACAGGTTATCTCAAACACTGTTGAATTAAATGGTACACCGGTAGGTGGTGCTCCTATAACAGCTATAGCAAGTGATACGGCAACTGTAACGGCTGTAGATAATTTACCACCGCCTACTTTAGGTAGTTCAATGGTAAAGAATATTTTTATAACTAATCCAGTGGCAGGCTGTCAAGGTGTATATGATATTTTGTATTCAAATACTGATAATAGACCTGTTGCAATGGTCGATATCATTGATAATTTACCTATTGATATCATACCACAAACTGTGCAAATAAGTGGTCTTATAAATAGTGCTTCACAAAATACAAACTTTGATCTCATCCTGAATGGAAATCCTGCTATTCCTGTGGACCTTAGTACTGGCTATAATGGTGTTTTTACTCCTGTAATAACAGGTAATAGCTTACAGTTGAGCGCACAGAATAATACAATTCTTTTTCCTGGTGATCAATTAAATATTACCATCATATTTACAATTGATCCCGCTTTAACGATTGGTACTGTAGTTACAAATTGCTCAGATTTTCAAGGAGAAATATTACTTGAAGCTCCTGTGACAAATATTGCATTCGCTAATAACAGTTGCGCATCATTTAGTGTAGCTGCCGAAGAAGTAAAACTATGTGCTGTTAAAAAAGTACGCAAAGCTAATACCGGTGATCCCTATCAAACCAGTATCACAAACATAGTTCCTACTGATGAATTGGAGTTTGAAATATGTGTTCAAAACAACGGTAGCCTTAACTTCAATGGTGTTCTTACTGATGTTTTGGACTCTAAATATGAATTTATTTCTGTAGATAATTCTAATATGCCTGCTGGAACTACTTTTACTCAAAGTGGTCAAAACCTGTCTTGGAACTCTTTAAATTTAGTTGAAAATTGCTCCAGCTTCTTTGCTGCAAATACCTGTATAAATACTGCAAATCAATTCTTTTGTGCTGTAGTTAAAGTAAGAGTAAAACCATATACAGTACCAGGGAATATAGATAATGTCGCGACTATAACAGATAGCTCAAATAACTTATCTGTAACCACTGATTTTGCAAAAGTTAATGTCATAGAATCTGTAGTCATATCCTTAAAAAAACAAATATCTGACGATAATATTACTTTTCAAGATGGACCTATAATTTATGATCCTACATGTAATATTGATGTGTATTATAGAATGATTGTTGAAAATTTTGGAAACAAAGCGTTAAATCAATTCCAAATTATTGATGAATTACCTGCTGCAGGTGATGTTTATTTTCCAACAGTTTTACCTAGGAATAGTAGTTTCTCCATGGTAAATATTTCATCTATTGCTCCTGATTTTAATGTGTCTTATCTCAATACCACTCCATCAAATACTACGTCTTCAAATAATTTTAATTGTAATACAGTATCAACAGGTAGTAGTAATTCTTCCAACAACACTCAAACAGTCTTATATGAAAACAATACTATTCTTAATCCAGGTAGTAGTTTCACGATCGATTTAAACGCTAGTTTTCCTTCTATTAATGCAGGAACAAATTCTATTGTATCAAACAGTGCTTATCTCGTTAATTGTGATGCAGGAACAGGTATTATAATTCCTAGTAATCTGGTTGAACTTTCCATTGACTCGCCTATTGATCAATGTGAACCGCTTGATTTCTTGCCATATCAAACCGCAGCTGGTAATTTATTTCCAATAGCTATTGAACAAGAACTAGATACTGATCGCTTTGGCACTTTAGACAAAGAATATGGCGATGTGGATAATGATGGCGATACAGACATCCTATATGCTAAAATAGATAGTTCTACTGGCTTCCCAGTTTTACACTGGTTAGAAAATACAGCTGGTACGAATAGTACTCCTGTTTTTAACATGCCGCCAGTGAACATGAATATTCAAAATGCTCTTTCCTACAGATTATACGACTGGAATAATAATGGATGTTTAGACATCGTAGTATATGGTGTTAACACATCTACTATAGTATGCTATAATGACTGTTCTGGTAATTTTAGTTTAGGAGTACAAATATTATTTGATAACATAGATTATCGATATGGACCAGCATTACTTGCCGTAGGAGATATTAATAATGATGGATTGCCAGATATTTTACTATCCTCGCAGAGTGTGAATTTCCCTGGAACTGTTTACTTTGAGAATAATGGTTCAACTTCATATCCGTTTTTTAATTTAGTTAATCCACAAAACTATACCTCATTTGGTAATGGAATAACTAACCCATTCATTTCTGAAAACAGTGGTAGCTATCCTACTCCAGAACTCTATGACGCAGATTGTGATGGCGATATAGATTTATTACTAAGTGAGTGATCCGCTTTTACCTAATAGTTCTGGAGGAAGAATGTATTACCACGAAAATAATGGAGCATTTACAACCGGCACTTTCCCAAATGTCAACACAACCGGAATTGGTAATCAATTCGGGCTCAATGATACCGCATCAGGAGTAAATGACTTAAGATGTGATTGGGTAATTACTAGAATCGTAGACTATTTTTCTAATGGTTGCCCTATCGCCATAAGTTATAATCCATGTCAGCGCAAGTTTTTCTACTATGAACAAAACAATTGTGGTAATTGTACAACTTTATCTGTTCAAGAAGTTTCAGCTCAACAAGTTTCTTTAAAACTGTATCCTAACCCTACATTTAATCAATTTTATATACAAGGTAATTCAATAGTAAACAGTCCATTTACAATTTATGATTTAAATGGTAGAATAGTTATGAATGGAAATTATGATATCAATAAAGGAATCGATAGTAGCAAATTTAAATCAGGAATATACTTTATTGCTATTAAAAATAATGAGATATGGCAATCATTAAAATTTGTGAAAAAGTAAGTTAATGAAATACGCTTTCGCGAAAGCGAGATTGTTTCATCAAGTCAAACCGATGTTTCATAGGATGAGATGAACATAATATCATTTTGAATAGTAATTTATACCTGAAAGTCAATACATTAGCCAAGTGATTCAACAATTTTAGGGGATTGATGAATTATTAAAATCGGGATAGGCGCATCTATCTCGATTTCTTGTTTAAGAAAATCATGTTAATCTTACACAAAACACAGCATCGTGTTGTAAATTTGCTATATGAGCGAGGAAAAAAAACCAGATTATGTAGTATATGATGAAAAAACGGGCACCTACAATGCTTCTCTTCTTCCCTATTCTAGCGGCGTTGCAGCTCCTAAAATTACAACTCCAGATATTACCTCGTGGAAACAGACTAATATTAATAAGGTAAATCACGAGATCAAATCCCAATTTGACCAACTTAAAGCAGAGTATGATGCGATGGTTAAAAAATATGAGGATAATCAACTGGTATATGGAGCAAAATTTTCTTTTGAACCTATAGTGGGCGAGATTTATCATCTTTATTTAGGTAAAGACGGCAGACATTTCCTATCTGTCATTGCACCACAAGAATGTAATTGGGATTTTGTAGGTACTTATCGCTTGTCGAGTGAAAAGCTTTGGGAAGAAGTCTAACTCTTTCATTTTCTCAATTTCAAACGTTTCTTAAAAGAGGATCGACTTCTCCAGTGATACATCATCCCTATTCCAGGGATAAAGACCATTACCCAAAAAGCAATCAATTCTTTTCTTCTCTTATAAGGTTTTGTCTTACGATAAAACCAAATACAACTCATCCAGAATAAAAGTATTATCAATATCATACTCTAAAAGTATTATAACAAATGTAAAATTCACCTCTTTAAAGTGAATTAGACGATAATAAATTTCTCTTTTCTTAAATAATGCTAAAATAATTAGCAACACAATCGTCTAAAAAACAGTGTTTTATAAATTTTTAACTACTATGTTTTACAAAGTAGTGTAACATTTTAAAAAAAGTGTCGTCATATAAGCATAACAACAAAAAACAACTATTATGAAAGCGAGCGACACCTTTAAAACCATCACTGAATTAACGAACAAAAGATTCCGTCCAGACAGAACTTACAGCGATAACTGGAATGCAAAAAGACGTTACAGACTAGCATAATACATGCTATCAACTACTCTAATATTATAACCACATAAAACTTACTATCATGCGTATTACTAATAGATTTATCGACTCTGATTCTGATTTTCCGATGTTATCACGTAACAGAATCACACCTAGAACAGGAAATGCTACTGACGATTGGGGAATTTCGCCTTATAAAGCATAATACTCTATATCCATTTATTATTTAGGATTTAGTTTGAATTAGCCTTCACTCGCCTATCGTATAAATGATAACTAGCCATCAACTGGAAAATCTCTTTTCGCTATTTGAAAAGAGATTTTTTTATGCTTTTAACTTTAATAAGAAGAAGCTGTAGTATTTTTAAAGAAATAAACTTGGTCATGAAACTCTATTATTCTCTTATTTTTTCTTTATTGATTTTGAGTTCTTGTAAAGAATCTTCAAAAAATAATGAAATGGCTTCTACCACAACTTCAAATGAAGTTGCAGAAAATAGTGATGCTCCACAAGTAGACGATGTTCCCTTAATAGATGATCAAAAAAATTACAGTATAATTCCTATCGTTGAGGATCTCGATATACCTTGGGGAATGACCTGGTTGCCTAATGGTGATTTGATTTATACAGAGAAAGAAGGACAACTATACAAATTCAATGGCACAAAAAGCATAGAAATTAATGGTATTCCTGAAGTATATCTGCGCGGTCAAGGTGGCTTATTAGATGTGACCATCCATCCACAATTTGAAAAAAACAACTTCATCTACATCTCTTATGCTTCAAAAATCGGTGGCGGCGATGGTGGTAACACCACTATTGCAAGAGCTGTACTTAAAAACGATAAGTTAGAAGACCTAGAAGTCCTTTATAAAGCGATGCCCAACTCTAAAAAAGGGCAACACTTCGGTAGTAGATTTACATGGGATCGCGAAGGTCATTTATATTTCTCTATAGGTGATCGAGGTAACCGAGATGTGAATCCGCAGGATATTTATCGAGATTGTGGTAAAATCTACCGTATTAATGATGATGGTAGCATACCTGTCGATAATCCTTTTGTAGATATCGCAGGCGCAAAAACCGCTATCTACAGTTATGGTAATAGAAATCCGCAAGGAATGACGACGCATCCGGTTACTGGGAAGATAATAGCACATGAGCATGGTCCACAAGGTGGCGATGAAATCAACATCATAGAATCTGGAAAGAATTATGGCTGGCCAGTGATAAGCTATGGTATTAATTATAGCGGTACAACATTTACCGAAATTACAGAAAAAGAAGGCATGGAACAACCTATTTACTATTGGGTTCCTAGTATTGCGCCCAGTGGTTTTGCCATTATTAATAATCCAGCTTATCAAGAATGGAATGGTAACTTTCTAGTAGGTGCGTTAAAGTTTCAGTACCTTGAAATGCTGCACATGGACGGTAATCGCGTGACTAAAAGAGAAAAGATAGCTGATAAAATAGGTCGCTTGCGCAATGTAAAAATAGGTCCAGATGGATTAATATATATTGCTGTAGAAGGAAAAGGAATATTTAAAATTGAAAAAAAATAATATGAAATACATTATTACTCTTGTAGCTCTAGTGGTTTTAACCAGTTGTGGCGATTCTAAAAAGGAAACGAAAGCTACTACTCCTATACCAAAAAAGGAGATCAAAAAAACACCACTAGAAGCCAGTGTTGCAAGAGGTAGAGAAATTTATAGAGAGAATTGCGTCACCTGTCATATGACCAGTGGAAAAGGTGTTCCAGGTGCATTTCCACCACTGAATCCATCCAACTGGCTGACTGAAAAACGAACGGAAAGTATCCATGCTGTAAAATATGGTCTTAAAGGACCTATTGAAGTTAATGGACAATCATATGATAACATTATGCTGTCATTAGGCTTAGAAAATGATGAGGTTGTAGATGTTATGAATTATACCATCCAAACTTGGAACAGTGGTGATATCGTGACACTAGAAGAAGTTGAAGCGGTAGAGAAATGACCCTAAAAAGAGAATTACTCACATTACAAGATTTAGAGGAATGGATAAATATCAATAATTACTCATTTCTTGGCTATAGTATTACTGACAATTTCATAAATGAAGGTTATGGAATGGAAAAGAATGGAGAACTTTTTCAGTGGTATTATACAGAGCGAGGAAAAAAAGAAACGTTGGCTTATTTTAGAACTGAAGTCGAAGCTGTTCAGTATGTTGTAAATTTAATTCTCAATGATGAATACAAAGAAAATTAATTAATTAATAAATCCCGATGCTCACGCATCGGGATTTTATATGATTACTAGTTAATTTCTAGTTATATACAGATTCTTTTCCGTGGTGTACACAAAGCATGTAATAGATACAAGCGCGATACTTTGCACGCTCACTCTTACCATACTTTTCAATAACAGCCTCTACAGACTCCATTAAATTATCACCTGAAAGACCTAATTTTTTCTTCAGGTAGTTAGTCACCACACGTTCCATCTCGCTTTTTTCAGCACTTACAGTTTCAGCATCTTTGTTATAGATAGATGGCCCTAATCCTTTAGTTACTTTTCTTAATAACTCTTCATCTAGTTTACCACCTACTTTTTCTTTGTAAGCTTTGGTATACTTCTCTACTCTTTCATCAAATTTACTCATTGTATTTTACGTTTATTAGTTAAGACTTTAAATGTAAGAATTAATAAGATATGATGAAATTCTATTTTAGAAATTTAAAGTAGTCTAGAAGAACGGTATCATTTTCAAGTCTAGGTGTAAATATTTCAAGTAATTGTGGCCTTGAATTATCATTTAGGAATTTTTCATACGCTTTCGCGAAAGCGTCTTCTCCATCAACCCTATGATAATTAACATCATACATTTTACATAAATGACTCGCGTCTAACTGGTGTGTCGTTTCAAAATAAGTGTCAAAGGTGTGATTATCTTTTTCACCAGGAAGAATACGGAAAATCCCACCACCACTATTATTGATAACGATTATTTTAAAATTTGCTGGCGTGTAATTATTCCATAAGGCGTTACTATCATACAAAAAGCTTAAATCACCTGTGATACATACAGTAAATTTATCTTGAGCAACTGCAGCACCTATCGCCGAACTCGTAGAACCATCGATACCACTAGTTCCTCGATTAGAGAATATGGTGTGCGTCGGGTTCATAGGGAAAAGCTGTGCATATCTAATTGTGCTGCTATTACCTAACTGCAAAACAATATTATTAGGTAGACTATCAAATATTAAATCAAAGGCTTTAAAATCGCTCCATGGGATGGATTTTAAATAATCTTCTCTCTTCTTTAAATAATCTTTGAAAAAAGATAACCAGTAGTCTCTATAATTTCCATCTATAGAAACATTACTCATTAAATCCACCCAATTAGATGGAGCTGTTTTTATATGACCAGCTAATTTGAAAAATGTATCATATGCACGACGATTCCCTATATGGTAATGATGTTGTGTTTCAAACCTACGCAGATATTGTTTGATCTTTTTAGAAACTATCATTCCTCCTATTGTTACGACCATATCTGGTTGTAAATGACTTATGGCTTCTTGATCGTTTTCTATAGGAGCTATTAAAGTATCAATTCCCCAAATTATATTTCTGTGTCTGATGTTAGAACTCACCTCACTCATGACCAGTACCGTAGGGTCACTGGTTAATACATCCAATTGCTTTTGTGAAAAGACTTGAGGATTTAAAGTAGATAGGATGACTAACTTACGATTTGCTTTATTCCATCGATCTGTAAAAAGTGCTGGTATACTTGTTTCAATCTGAATATGAGGTTCAAGAACCTTCGGGTCCACTTGAGGTTGCTGTACGGTATTATATAGTGGTTCCTCAAAAGGTATATTGACATGAACAGGTCCATGATGTGTTATCGCAACATTGATTGCTTTATTGATCAACCTTTCATTAGTAGCTATTGTCTCAAGATCATCTTGATCATCAATCATCTCTAGATGTGTATCATAAAGAATATGGTTGGCATATACATTTTGCTGTCTTATAGTTTGTCCATCACCTATATCTATTTTATGTGGTGGACGATCTGCGCTAAGGACTATTAATGGTATTTCACTATAGAAAGCTTCTGTTACAGCAGGATAGTAATTAAGTAATGCACTACCACTAGTACAAACTACTGCTACAGGTTGTTTCAACTGTTGCGCTATTCCCATAGCAAAATGTGATGCACATCGCTCATCGACAATACTATAACACTTAAAATAAGAATCGTTAGTAAACCCTATGGTAAGCGGTGCATTTCTAGAACCTGGAGAAATAACTATATGTTGTACTCCTTTCTTTTTAAAGAGAAGTAAGACTTGTTGCGCGTGTAGTATATCTGATAACATTATAGCAAAGGTAAACCAGGCTTTAACAATCTTCAAATATGAATTGCTAAATGAATTACAATTATTTTTGACAATACGTAATAACTTAACGGTTTATACGAACCATTTGGCAATGAAAATGTCAATTTCAAAAAATTGCGCTTTGCTATTCAAAATAAAATCATCATCTTTAGTTCTCTTAAACTGACCAACCTATGAGAATATTCAAATTTGTAATTTTCTACACCTTTATAGGATTATATGAATCGGTACTATTTGTAAGCAATGCAGCTACAAAGGTTAAGAATTTATTTACCAGTACAATATCACAATCAAGAGCCCAGACTACAAGAGCGACTGCTCCACAAAAAATGCGAGGTGCTTTACTCAAGACCGCTTTCAGAAGTATTTTATAATAATCGATGCATTGTTTGCATCTTTGCCCTAGTCTCTTGATACTCTAGCAAAGCATCACTTTTTGCAGTAACGCCACCACCTACATAAATAATGGCCTTTGTATCTACCAGCTGCATACATCTTAAATTAACGAAGTAATGGTGTGAAGCACCATTTACAATCCCTAAATAACCTGTATAATAACTTCGATCATAGTTTTCGTTATTAACAATAAACTCCATAGATTCATCTCTAGGTAATCCACAAACTGCTGGTGTAGGATGCAAAGCACCTAATAAACGCTCTATCTGATTTGTACTAGAGCGAGCTTGTATAAAAGTTCGTAAGTGTATTAGATGACCAGCTTGAACTGTTTCCACTGGCGATTGTTTCATATCTATAGCACCAGACTCTTTAAATTGAGAAATGATAAAATCGGTTACTAATTGCTGTTCTTCTTTTTCTTTATCGCCCCATACATGATTTAAACTACCATCATCAACTGCTGTACCTGCTAGTGACATAGTAGAAACACGAAGAGGTATGGCATCTGTTCTCGATTGTGCTGTATATAAACCGTCACTTTGAGCATCCATCAATAATTCTGGAGTGGCACCCAACCATTTACCAACCTGTGGATGATAGAAAAAATATCCATTTGCGGTTGTATAGTTATCTAACAATCTTTCAAAAATTTCAAGATCAGAATCCTGTAAAGGAAACTCTTGTTTTCTAGAAAGGACCACCTTACTCAATTGCTGTTTTTCTAAACGCGACATTGCTTTTTCAAACAGCTCTAAGTAGTCTTTTTTACCATCTTCTGGAATTTTTGACTGGTTAATTTTAGGTTGAGATGTAGGAGCGCTATACCTAAAGTTTAAGGTCTTATCAGCAGTAATATACACCTGATTTTCATTGCTTTGAAATTTTGAAAAAACAGCATAAGCCACTTTGTCAGGTGCTGTTTTATGCCATGTTTGATCATTTTGAGCAACGATTTTCACCTCATTTGAATCTGCCATTTTAAGCGCCAAAAACGGAAGGTTTTGCTCAATAAGAAAGCTTAGATATTGGAATAACTTTTCGCGCAAGCGGTATTAATTTAAAAGGTTTAAGAATCTTTTTTAAGAGCTATTGTGGTGAGTTTACAAATCGATATCAACCTATCTTCTTCATCCACTATTTTAATCTCCCATAGTTGCGTTGTGCGTCCTTTATGTAAAAAACGAGCTGTAGCAAACACATCACCTTCTTTTTTAGATTTAGTATGATTTGCACTAATCTCTAATCCACGTATAGCAAATTCTTTAGTATTAAGAAATAGATAACTCGCAGCACTACCTACTGACTCTGCAAGAGCTACACTTGCACCACCATGCAATACTCCATCTGGTTGATGCACTTTAGGTGTTACAGGCATGCGAGCAGTTAAAAAATCATCGCCGACATCTATAAACTCAATGTCTAAGGTTTCCATGAGCGTGTTGCTACATATCTGATTGCAACGAGCAAGTATCTGTTCTTTGTCCATATATTTACCAAAAATAAGCAACAGACGACAAACTATGGTGAAAACAATCTCTTATCAACACACTAATTCCTATGAAATTCTCAATCCTATTGTAGATACTACTGAGAATATATGGGTTTGTTTTCACGGTTTAGGATATCTAGCTAGATTCTTTAAAAGATACTTTACAAAACTAGACCCTTCAAAAAATGCAGTCATTGTGTTGCAAGCGCCGTCAAAATATTATCTAGGCGATACATTTAAACACGTTGGCTCCAGCTGGCTCACCCGATTAGATACTGATCAAGAGATGAAAAACAACCTCAACTACATCGATGCTGTAATGAAAGAAGAGCAGTTACATAACGACAGCAGAATTGTATTTATGGGCTATTCTCAAGGAGTTTCAATTGCAACACGATACTTATTACATTACAATACTCCTGTTAAAGCTTTAGTGATGCACAGCGGCTCTATTCCTAACGAATTCAATGAGTTAGATGGTGAGAAATTCCGTCATTTATCAGATAAAAATATTCACATTTCAGGTACAAAAGATGAATATGTCACTGCTGAGTTAATCCAGCGAGAGAATAAGAAAATTGAGATGCTTTTCGGCACGGAATGTGAGTTACACAGACCAGATATCAAACATGAAGTAGACACAGATTTATTAGTGGATATTTCAAATACCCTTTAATTATGGAAATCATATTTGCTACACATAATCAAAATAAACTCAAAGAGGTTCAAATAATGATGCCTGAACATATCAAACTTTTAAGTCTGGATGATATAGGCATGCATGATGAGATTCCAGAAACCTCAGCCACCATTTCAGGTAACGCTGCTCAAAAAGTTCAGTTTATAAGACAACGTTATGACATGCCTGTTTTTGCAGATGATACAGGCCTAGAAGTTCTAGCACTTAACAATGAGCCTGGTGTTTATAGCGCTCGATATGCTGGAGAACACAAAAGCAGTATAGACAATATGGAGCTGCTCTTAAAAAATCTAGAAGGAAAAAGAGACCGCAGCGCTAGATTTGTAACCGTTTTTGCACTTGATATGGACCGCTGCCAAACTCTTTTTGAAGGTGTTTGTGAAGGAGCAATAACTGAGGAATATCTCGGCGATAAAGGCTTTGGGTATGACCCTATCTTTATGCCTAATGGCTATGACAAGACCTTTGCACAAATAAGCTTAATGGAGAAAGGTGAAATAAGTCACAGAGGTATCGCGTTGAAAAAACTCATTGCATATTTAACTTAAGGTAGTTAATTTATTAATAAAGCCCTTTAAAAGCCAACTCGTTACATTATTTTAGCCCATAGAATGAAAGCATTACAACAACTTACCCTACTCCTATCACTTTTTATAGCAAGCGCAAGCATTGCACAAGAAGATATGGCACAAAACGATAATTCTAAAAGCCCATCTGTTTTTGGAAAAGTTCTCAACGCAAAAAATGACAGCATTCTAAGCAATGTAAATATTGTCAACCTCAACCAGGTTAAAGGAACGATTTCAACAGATTCTGGATCTTTTAAAATTCCTGCAAGAGTAAATGACACCTTATTCTTTTCTTATATAGGATTTGAAACCATTACCATTAAAGTTACTGAGGACTGGCTCAAATTTGGTGATGTAACCATTTCCATGACCGAAAAAGGTATTGCACTAGAAGAGATAGATATTAAAGCTGTTGCGCTAACCGGTTTTTTAGAAATCGATGCACGCAAGGCTCCTATTTACAATAATAGACGTTACAGTATTAGCGGTTTACCTAAAGCATATGAAGCCGGAAATGACGAGCCTGGAGCAGTTACTAAAGTGCTAGGATCTATATTTAATCCAGCAGACTTTCTCTACAATGTATTTGGTAAAAAAGGGACCTCTATGCGTAAGCTAAGGCAAATTAAAGAACAGGATGAAATCCGTAATTTATTGCAAAGTAAGTATGACCGAGAGACCTTAATGAACCTATTACAGATGGATAAAGTCAGCATTGACGCTATCTTACGTAATTGCCAGTACTCTAAATCTTTTATTGAAACCGCAAATGATCTTCAAATACTAGACGCTATAAGTGAGTGTTATGAAGAATACAAAGTCCTGAAACGCAATTAAAATAAACCAACACTAAACTAATATATCTTGAATTTAAAACACTCCATACTTGCTTTAAGCGCCGTTGCTCTTATCGCATCTTGTTCTAGCAAGAAAAAATCCAACGAGGAAACGGATCAAAAAGAAATGGTGTCTACTAATGCTTATGCAGATGTAGATGCTATGAAATATGCTAACACAATAACATTAGATGAGCTGAGAGATCAACTCTATTTCTATGCCAGTGATGAAATGGAAGGTCGCTATACCGGTTCTCCTGGACAGAAAAAAGCTGTTGAATACTTGAAGTCTCTTTATGAAAAAATGGGCGTTGCAGGTGGAAACCTAGACGGAACCTATTTTCAAACGGTTCCTGGAAGTTATTTCAACAAACCAGATCTTACCTCAGAGAATGTGTTAGGATTCATTAAAGGAACTGAAAAGCCTGAAGAAGTACTTGTCATATCTGCTCACCTAGATCATATCGGTACTAAAAACGGTGTCGTATTTAATGGTGCTGATGATGATGGTAGTGGTACGATTGCACTTATCGAGATTGCCGAAGCTTTTAAGAAAGCGGCACAAGATGGATATGGACCTAAACGCTCTATTCTATTCTTACATGTTACTGGTGAGGAAATAGGACTTTACGGAAGTAAGTATTACTCAGAACATCCAGTATATGAAATGGAAAATACGATTGCAAATCTTAACATAGACATGATAGGTCGTATCGATCCTAAAAGAGAAGCAAAAACGGATTATATCTATCTGATAGGTAGCGATATGTTAAGTCAAGACTTACATGACATCTCTGAAATGGCCAATGAAAAATACATGAAGCTGGATCTAGATTACACATATAACGGTAAAGATGATCCTAATCGTTTTTACTATCGCTCTGACCACTATAACTTTGCAAAAAATGACGTTCCTGTAATTTTCTATTTTAACGGTACTCATGAAGACTATCACCGTGCAGGAGATACAGCTGATAAAATTGAGTACGAACTTTATCAAAAAAGAACTCAATTGGTATTTGTTACCGCATGGGAACTGGCAAACAGTGAAAACCGACCTACTCTAAAGTAGATCTTTTCTATACATAATTAAAAAGCAGCTTTCTAAATGAGAAAGCTGCTTTTTTTTATACTATGATTGATGGTATCTCGCTTTCGCGAAAGCGAACTAATTAAGCATCTACACCAGCAAACTCTTGTTGGATAGCCAGGCGCAGTCTACGGTAGTAATCTTCTTCTAACCAATCCTTATAATTATTAGTATTATTGATAATACAATACGAGTAACGACGGATTCTATCCTTAATATCTTCTTTAAGCAGTTTTGCTAGAATACGTGCATCAAAAACATCTTCACTATTCTCTACACACCATTGTACGTGCTGTGCAATAGATTCATCCAGCACTTCTTTAGATTTGCGATTCTCTTTAGTAATGCGCTTGTAAGCTCCTTTTACATCAAAAGTAAAATCAGTAGTGTTAGGAAACTCTGCTTTTACATCTACTGGCATTCTGTATACAAAATTACGTTCGATCTCTTCATCAGACACAATGTTTTCTACATAAAAATCTGGAGACCTGAATACTTGTTGCCAGTCCACAGGTTCATTCCAAAGTCCAAAACGAGCCACGTTGTTACCTAAGTCCACGATATGAAACTCCTTCTTATCTTTAAGAATACGAGAACCACGACCGATCATTTGATAATACAACGTCAATGATTTTGTCGCTCTGTTAAGTATAATACACTCTACACTAGGCTCATCAAAACCGGTTGTTAAGATACTTACCGACGTAAGTACCGCATCTGGCTTATTTTTAAACCACTTAAGAATCTCTTTACGCTCTTCTTTCGTATTGGTATTATCTAAATGTCTTACTTCTATTCCTGCTCTTTTAAAAGTCTCTTCTACCTCTATCGAAGTTCGGATACCGTTATTAAAGATTAAGGTCTTCTTACCTTTACATACGTCATTGTAAGATTGTAGTAACTTCTCTTGCATCGACGAGTCGATATACAGCTTCTCACTGGACTTTACCGTATAATCACCATTCATACCTATAGTTAGTCCACTAAGACCTACATCATAGGTGTGTGTTACTGCTTGTGCTAGGAATCCTTGATTTACTAGAGATGAGATACTATCTCCTACGATAAGCTCTTTATAGTTATCCTTCATCGGTAACTTAAAGTTAGAGCTTAGTGGTGTAGCGGTCACACCTAGTATAAAACAGTGCTCAAAATACTTGAATAATTTTCTAAAACTATTGTAGTGTGCTTCATCAATAATAACCAGTCCTATATCTTCTAATTCTAGTTTATCATCTTGTAATCTATTGTTCAATGTTTCTACCATTGCCACAAAACACTCGTACTCATTTTGATCATCGAGCTCTTTTACTTTAGAGTTGATGACTTTATTCTTCACGTCAAAGCCATTTAGCATTTTAGACGTTTGCTTACATAATTCTATACGGTGCGTCAGAATTACAACCTTTTTCTGCTTTTCTTTAAGATATTTTCTTACAATTTCTGAAAAGATAACGGTCTTTCCACCACCTGTAGGCAGCTGATATAGAAGATTATAGTCATCTGATTTGTTATCGATTCGGTCAAAAATCTCAGCTAGGTCACGTTTTTGGTAATCATACAGCGACTTTACTTTAGTAACAGGATTAGAGGTCATCAATGGCTTTCTTTAGATTTTGAGATTTGCAAAAATAGCGCTTTTAAATACTTTTAGCAGCCCATTTTTCTAGGTTTAACGAATAATTTTTTCTTGCCATTATATTAACAACGAACACGACTTAAAATCATTAGTTTTGTAGTCTTATTCAATACATCGTGTCAGAAACAGCAAAAAGACATAAAAGCAAGTTCAAATTCAATAGAGCCCATCGTTATTATAAGCTTACTGGGTTTTATTCTTTTGTCATGGAAAGCATTAAAAAATCCATGCCACCTGTATTAGTGGTAGTAGGTATTTTAGCGGCTATTCATTTTTGGGTTATGGATATTCCTACCATGCTAGAACTAGCGGTAGAGAAATTACCAGACTATGGAGTTTTAGCATTTTTCTATGTTTCTGAAACCATTCTAGGATTGATTCCGCCAGAATTGTTTATTGCTTGGGCTGGTAAAACAGCAACACCGGTATGGAATCTATTTCTAATCGCTCTTCTCTCCTATCTAGGTGGAATGACGGCTTACTTTTTAGGCCGCAGAGCACTTAAAATTCCTAGTATACATTATTACCTTGAGGTAAGAATGGCAAAACAATTAGTAATGGCGAGAAAATGGGGTGGTATTCTTATCGCTGTCGGTGCCTTACTGCCATTACCTTTTTCTATTTCTAGCCTGGTGGCAGGTATGTTGAAGTATGATTTTAAATGGTGGCTTATCATTGGTTTATTGCGTTTTGTGCGTTTTGCGATTTATGGTGCGGCTATTTTTCAGGTAGTGTAATTTTTAATATTTAGTAGTTAGACGATTCAGGTGTTACACACCTACTTTTCCATCACTTGCAGATGCTGAAATAAATTTAGCATGACAGGTTTTAAATGATACACAAAAAAAACGCTTCAATTTCTTGAAGCGTTTTCTTAATTCTAAATATTAAAACTACTTACTGCTTTTTAGCATCTAGTTTTGCTTGTTCCATTCCTGACTCGATCATATCAAAGAATTGATCTAGTTTAGGAAGGATGATGATTCTAGTTCTACGGTTCTTTGCTCTACCTTCTGCAGTGTCGTTACTGGCAATAGGCACATAATAAGAACGTCCAGCTGCCGTCATTCTTGCAGGATCGATTTGTTCTTTCTCTTGTAAATAACGAGTAATAGCCGCCGCACGAGCTGTACTTAAATCCCAGTTATCTTTAAAGTTTGCAGACGCAATAGGCTGACTGTCTGTGTGACCTTCAATCATTACTTCCATGTTTGCTTTATCTTTAAGGATCGTACCTACTTTACCTAATACCGTATAAGCATTGCTATTGATTTGATCGCTTCCGCTCGCAAACAATAACTTATCGTTAATAGAAATAAACACCACACCTTTTTCTACGTTCACGTTGATATCTTCATCATTAACGTTACCTAGTGAGCTCTTTATACTGGTTACTAAAGCAATTGTTACACTATCCTTTTTAGTTAGTGCATCATTTAAAGAACGGATTTGTAAATCTTTCTCTCTTATTCTTTCTAGTGAAGTTTCTAAAATCTCGGCATCCTTTTTAGAAAGAGTTGCTAGATCACCTACATTATTCAATAAGGAAGCATTGCTTTCTCTCAGGTTTTGAATTTCACTTTGTAAAGCGCTTAATTTTGCTTGTGCAGCTTTCTCATCAGACAGACAGGCGTTAAGTTTAACGGTTGCGGTATCTAAAAGTTCTTGAGTAGATTGCTGTTTAGCAAGTGCTGCTTCGAGGTCTTTTTTTGATGCACAAGAAAACAGTGTTCCTGCACACAAAATCGCTATGATTATTTTTTTCATTGTTATAGTTTAATTTGAACTCAAAAATAAGAAATTGACAATTCTTGTGTTAATACTTAACAGACATTTATCAATTATTATTTTACAGATTGATAATTTGAACGTTTTTTAACAAAAAACTGATAAACTATAGAGAATACCGCAGGCTTAGTTGATGTTTTCTTAGCATATCGTTTTACTTCTTGTCTTTTTTGAAGCATGTCTAATAGTCCAGCATAAAACGATGCGTGCGCTTTTAATATTGCCATAAAATGCGCTGGTTTTGCCTTAAAGAGAAACTGCAAACCAGCAATCCCATCCAGCACCATGCGCAAGAATAAGATGCCCAACCAGTTAGCACTATGGTCGTTCTTCACAATGTTGAATAAACTATTTCTAAAATTGTAATAAGTCTTACGTGGATTGAGTGCGGCAAGTGTTCCGCCACCTAAATGATATACGGTAGCATCTGTGGCGATCGCTATTTTATAACCGGCATGACGCAATCGCCAGCACAGATCGATCTCTTCTTGATGGGCAAAATAAGCCTCATCTAGTGCGCCTACTTCTAGAAAAGCGTTCTTCTTTACTAATAAAGCTGCTCCACTAGCCCAATCTAATTGTGTACTGTCTCTATACTGTTGACGGTTCTCTTCTACTTGATCAAAAATGCGACCTCTACAATAGGGATATGCCAGTCTATCCAGATAGCCACCTGCCGCACCTGCATATTCAAAATGGGTGCGTCGTTTATCATCCAGCAGTAATGGTTGTGCTGCTGCTATCGTGTCATCAGACTTAAAAAGTGTGGTGATAGGTGCCAGCCAGTTCTCAGTAACCTCTATATCATTATTTAATAAACATATGATTTCTTCATCGACAGATTGTAGGGCGACATTATAGCCACCGGCATAACCGCGATTTTCATCCATCGCTATGATCTTTACAGATGGATACTGCTCTTTTACCCATGATAGCGATGTGTCTGTAGAGGCATTATCTGCCACATAAACGGTATGCTCTTGACTATATAATACGACGCTGGGTAAATAGCGTTGCAATAGCGCTAGACCATTCCAGTTTAAGATAACGATTCCTATTTTCATGTATATGCTGGTAAATCCTGGATAAATTGATAGCGTTGCGCCTCATAATCCATAGTGCAAAAGTAATGTTCCATTCCATTAGTGACCATTAAATACTCAGATTCTAGTGCGAGATTGTATCGCGCGATCTGGTCAAACACCGATTGATCTATTTTTATTTGCGGCGCTTTACACTCAATCACCGCATATATAGAACCATCTTTATTAAAAATGAGGATGTCATATCGCTTCTTTGTTCCTGCGACATGGAGCTGTTTTTCTACATTAATTAGACTGTGTGGTATACGCTTTCGCGAAAGCAGCCAAAACACCACATGCTGCCTCACCCATTCCTCTGGTGTGAGATGGACAAATTTTTTACGTATCTGGTCAAAAATCAACCGACCTTTTTCAGTACTTTTAACCCTGAAATTTCCTGCCGGTAGTCGTAATGGCGTCATACCGCAATATTACAAAAACCACTACGGCTCTTTATGAGTGATACCAAAAAAATTATAGAAGATATAAAGAATAGGAAACTTGCGCCTATTTACTTTTTATATGGTAATGAACCTTATTTTATAGATGAGATAAGCGATTACATTGCTGCAAATGTACTGGACGAAGGCGAGAAAGGCTTTAACCAGATGGTGCTGTATGGTCGTGATATAGACATGGGCGAGCTGGTTGAAAATGCAAAGCGTTTCCCGATGATGGCAGACTATCAGGTGATCATCGTTAAAGAGGCACAAGATCTAGCACGTCACTGGGATAAGTTTGAATCTTATGCAAAACAGCCTCAACCTACCACAATTCTAGTCTTTAATTATAAATACAAAACACCAGACAAGCGCAAAAAGGTATTTAAAGAAATGGCAAAAAATGCGGTCTTCTTTGAAAGCAAACCGCTGTACGAGAATAAAGTCCTGCCATGGATCAATAGTCATTTAAAGAGTAATGGCTATAACATTGAGCCCAAAGCTGGACAGATGCTGATTGAGTTTCTAGGAACTGAGATTGCCAAAATTAAAAACGAACTGGATAAATTAATGATTATCGTACCTGCGGGAACGATGATCACACCACAGCTGATTGAAGAAAATATAGGAATCTCAAAAGATTATAACAACTTTGAATTGCGCAAAGCGCTGGGATCTCGAGATACAGTAAAGGTGAATCGCATTATCAACTATTTTGCCGAGAATCCTAAGGATAATCCACTGGTCGTGACCATAGGGCAATTGCACAGCTTTTTTGTACAGTTATTAAAACTGCACGCAATGACCGACCGCAATCCACAAACAGTCGCAAGACAGATAGGTGTAAGTCCGTTTTTTGTACAAGAGTATTTTACAGCGGCCAAGCATTATTCTATGAAGCATTGCAGTCATGCGATCAAGATCATACGCGATATAGACATGAAGTCTAAAGGTGTAGGAACTAATAAACCACAACAACACGATTTACTACAAGAGTTGATCGTTAATATCATGTATCCATAATGTCTACTAAATTTAAAGCCTGGATCAGTGCCGCACGATTAAGAACCTTGCCATTAAGTATCAGCGGAATTCTAGTGGGAAGTGCTTATGCGTTTTATAGGTTAGAGAACAATTATTCTTTATTGCAGCAACAGCCTAAAATAGGTGGATTATCTGATTTGGTTCAAGCTTTTGGGAATGGTTTTAATTATTGGATTCCTATTCTAGCACTCATCACCACATTAGGTTTTCAAGTGTTGTCTAATTTTGCAAACGATTATGGCGATGGTGTGAAGGGAACTGATAATGATGATCGTGTAGGACCTATGCGTGCGCTGCAAAGTGGTATCATTCTCGCACACGAGATGAAACGTGCGATGATCATCACTGCTGTACTAACTTTAATAAGTGCGATAGCATTGATCTATGTCAGTCTAGGTATAGAACAGTTATTGATTTCGCTCTTCTTTTTGGTATTGGGAATTGCCGCCATTTGGGCAGCGATTAAGTATACCGTAGGTGATAATGCTTATGGGTATCGCGGTCTGGGCGATGTGTTTGTCTTTATCTTCTTTGGTCCTGTAAGTGTAATGGGTATTTTTTACCTGATTACAAAAGCTGTGGACTGGAATATGATCTTGCCATCCATCACCATAGGATTGCTAAGTGTTGCTGTATTGAATCTCAATAACATGCGCGATATCGAGAGCGATAAAAAAGCTGGTAAAAACACCATCGTGGTAAAAATGGGATTAATGAAAGCCAAGCTGTTTCATTACACCTTAATCACCATAGCACTAGTGACCGCTTCCTTATTCTTTATCACCTTATATTATAAAGAAGTAATGGATGAAAACATGACACAGCCATCTTTGTTGATGTTCTTACCACTACTCGCTTTTCTACCGCTATTTTTACATTTAAAAGTGGTAGAATTAAACAAAGAACCAGCCCTACTCGATCCAGAATTAAAAAAGGTCGCGCTATCGACTTTTGCCTTTGCAGTATTATCTGTGCTATCGGTATGGATCGTTAGTTAATCATCTTATCAACAGATTAACGTTTTGTTTTTCAGTTGATTAATGGGAAACGGACAAATAATAACTTTTGCTTAACACTCTGTTTTAACAAATGTTAACCATGGATTTGGGATTATGTTCTAAATTAGAGCTGAATTTAAAACGCAGAGAATCTGAATATACTTTACTTTAACTAAATCCTGAATTGTTATGGCTAGAGCTATGTTTGAGTACACTAAAACGGTACTAGAAAAGGTTAGTTTTAATCCTACACTCTTTTGTAAAGAATTACATAAGGCTGTAGAACGTTTATTACCATTTGAAATCGAAGAATTGATGATATGGATGAAACCTATGTTGTTGCAGCATCCAGAGCTAGCAACCTGCGTACCGTTACTACCCAAATAGAAATTTGACATTTTAAGAAAGAAATCCCATTGAAGTAGATCTTTAATGGGATTTTTTTGTTACCCATTTTTTTGAAAGAATTATCCTTAGTTAATGTTTATAAAGTGTTCATTTTAATTCTTTTGGGATATGATGTATGAGTAAGAATTTGCTTAGGTTTGGATATGCCACCGTGCTAACAATTAACTATAACAGACAAGAAAAATTGAATAAAGACAAAATTTATATATTCTTTAGAGAAAATGCTTTTATAATTATCTTACTGAATATTTTAGTAATAATAATATCGCCTTGGTTATTTACAAGAAATTTAGGCTGGATAGATTTTACTAAAACTGGAGAAATTGGAGATACTTTAGGTGGAATCACAGCACCATTTATTAATGTCTTAAATGCTATTTTGATCTTTTTAGCATTTAAAGAGCAACGAAATGCAAATATCCTTTTAAAATCACAAGTTGACTTTGAAAAAAACAAAGATATCGAAAGATTGAAAAGGATAAGAAATTTAATTCTATATGATTTAGAAAATAGAATTAAACCAAATGCAGAAGCTATTATTCCGGAAACAAAAGATTGTCTTGATAAGTTAAACGATGATGGAATCAAAGTAAGTACTGACCACGTTGAATTTAACGACAAAGTATATTTAGCGAATAATTTAACGGATTACAATCTGATTTTTAACAAAGATAATTCTGACCTGAAAACTCTAATCAACATTTACAGTAGGGTAAATTTCATATTCAAACATACACCTTTACAGATTTCCCGAAAATATCCAATGGATAGAGAAAATATGGTGTTTAATGGTATTACCGAAGAAGAAAAGACTAGAGTAATTGAAAGAAACAAAGCGAAGAAAAAAATAGAATTAGAAAGATTAATACCAAATTTAGAAAGCTTGATAAGTGCAGTTGAAGAGCTTATTGAAAAGTACAAATAACTGTTAGTAACACCGTATATCTATCATAGCTAATTAGTTACTTAATCGAAGTAAAGGCATATTTGGAAAGTCGCCAAATTTTTAAATTTGACGATTTCCAATAAAAAAGATAAATAGTAAAATTTAAAAAACTGGCTTGTGCTAAACCGAATAGTTATAGCTATTTTGCACGCTACGAGCCATATACAAGACCGTTGGCCTTTATTATGAAAAAATGCATATTATGTCAAGAAAGTGAGGCTGACAAAACTGGTTCTCACATCGTTCCTCATTTTTTAATGAAACGGATTGATAATTTAGACGGTTCGAAAGGCAGAGATAAAGAGTTAGGTTTCGTAATTGGAAAACTTGACACGAAGAGTTATTTTGGACGAGATATACTTCCTGAAAAATTAGAGGAAATTTATGGAGAAGTAAATGACGAACTAATTGAAAACAATAACATTTCATTTATTGAAGATTACATTTTCTGTTCAACGTGTGAGAAAAATTTAGGAGATTTAGAAAGTCAGTATTCTTTGAGTCTTAAAAATTATTCGGACTATGATACAAAATATATAAGCGTTGATGAAGAAGGAGTTGGGTTTTTATTTTGGACTTCTATATTGTGGAGATTATCAATATCAAACGCAAGTGGAATTACACTAAAACCGAAAGAAGAAAAAAAATTAAGAAGAATTTTAAATAGATATCTAAAAGATTTTGACTTAAATATTATTGATGAGGATTTAAAAAATATTGGGTATAAATTACTAAGGTCGCCTGAATATAAAAAAGACAAAGAAGAAGCGAGTACTTTTCTTCATTGCTCACCATTCAACAATCGACCATATTCGATAATGATTGATGAATTCATTTTATCATTTTACTTTAAAACTTCATACTTGAAAGGAATGACCTGCACTTTTTATGGTTCGGAAACCTTGAATAAAATAGCGGAATATAATACACCGTTTACAAAGGAGAATATTTATTCAGTTAAAGATGTCGAATTGAAAGAAATAATTCAAAAATTTGTTAATCACGGAGCAAGTATACGAATGAATAAATATGCTGAAATTCTTGATGAATTACATATAAAATTGGGTGGTAAAGGTAAAATGAACCCAGTATTAAAGCAAAAGATATTAATAAACATATTATCAAGCAAGGAACCGTCAGGCGTGAAATATACTTTAGAAAATGTAAAAAAAGTGATAGTTCAGACAATGATGGCTGAAAATAACAAAGGCTAACAACGTATAAAAATAATAGGGCAATTGTAGCAAAACCGAATTGTTCGAGCACTTTTACAAGGTCTCCAAATTTTTAAATTTGACATTTTAAGAAAGAAATCCCATTGAAGTAGATCTTTAATGGGATTTTTTTGTTACCCATTATTTTGAAGGAATTATCCACAGTTATGTTGATAAAGTATTCATTTTTATTCTTTTGGGACTTTATGGATCAGTAGGAATTTGCGTAGGTTTGGATATATAACTGTCGGCATTAATTTAAAAAACAAACTATGGCAAAACCAAGAATTTTTATCAGCTCAACATTTTTTGATTTAAGACAGGTAAGAGCAGACCTTGACCGTTTTATTAAAGAGATGGGTTATGAATCTGTTAGAAACGAAACTGGAGCAATACCATATGGTAAAGATCTAAAACTTGAAGATTACTGCTATAAGGAAATCAGTGGAATCGACATCTTAGTTGGAATAATTGGAGGAAGATTTGGAAGTAAATCTAGTAGCGGAGATTATTCTGTTACTCAAACAGAAATTAAGACTGCTTTAGAGCAAAACAAAAACGTTTACTTATTTATTGACAAAAATGTACACTCAGAATATGAGACTTATCTGATTAATAAAGATAATTCTAAAACTAAATATAGATATGCTGACGATGTAAGAATTTACAAATTTATTGAAGAGATTTATGGATTACCGAAAAATAATGTTATCCACTCTTTTGAAACCGCCCAAGATATAATTAACTTTTTAAGAGAGCAATGGGCTGGTTTAGTAAAAGACCTTCTTTCTCAAACTCAAAAAAGAAGTGAATATGAAAATATTTCTTCAAAGGTTAATGAATTAAATGAAGTTTCAGATACGCTTAAAACCTATCTGGAAAATGTTCTTGAAAGTGTAAATGGAGCACATTCATCCGAAATTATTTTAAAAGAAAAACAAAGACTTCAAGAATTTCAGCTTAAACAAAAACTTTCAAAAAATAGTTACATCAATCATTTAACTATGATTCATGATGTTACACTGGAGCAAGTTATTTTAGCTTTAAAAGAAAGTAAAAAGTTTTTAGAATTTAAAGAGAAAATAAGCAGTTTTTCCGAAATGAATACTGGAGAAGAAGATAACATTAACTGTCTTATAGATTATGACAGTTTGCATTCCGTAAACCAAGCGAGAGAAATATTAAATCTTAAGGAATTCATTTTAACCAAAAAGGAATCTAAAATTTTAGATGAAGAATATGAACAAATGGAAAGCTTTCACGATTTTGAAGATATTACTGAGGATGATGTTATTGATTTTACCGACGGCGAATAAAACTATTGCTAACAATGTATATAAAAATTGCCAAAAATTTGCAAACACAGAGGTTCGGGCACTTTTTGAGGTCGCCAAGTTTTTAAATTTGACGATATCAAATAAAAAGATAAATAGTAAAATTTAAAATTATGGCTTGTGCTAATCCGGAAAGTAACATCTTATTTACAGCGCTACTTTTCATATACGGAACCGTTGTACATAATGCCAAAAAAACATTGCGAATAGAATGAAATTTACGAAATATGATTTAGGAAATAAAAAAAGAGGAGATGTTGTTGAAATAACATTACAAGGTAGTGCTGCAAATGTTCGACTTATGAATTCTTCTAATTTTCAGAGTTATCGCAATGGAAGAAGACACAGTTATATTGGAGGTTTAGTAAAAAGGTCGCCTGTGAGACTACAAATACCAAATTCTGGACATTGGTATGTGACTGTTGATATGCAAGGATTAAGAGGAACTACAAGAAGCTCAATCAGAATGATGCCAAGTGCATTACCTGAAATGCGTCAGCCTTCACTTTCCACAGTTCCATCTTTAGTACAAGACCGAGAAAAACCGCCAGAATATGATAATGAAGATAGAGAATATGATGTATTCATTTCTCACGCTTCAGAAGACAAGGACGAAGTAGTAAGACCATTAGCAATGGCATTAAAATCAGAAGGATTGAGAGTTTGGTATGACGAATTTGAATTAAAGATTGGAGACTCATTAAGGAGAAAAATCGACAAAGGATTAGCGAATAGTCGATTTGGAATAGTTGTTTTATCAAAAGATTTTATTCGAAAAGGCTGGACAAATTATGAGCTTGACGGAATAGTAACAAAATCAGTTTCGGATGAACAAGTAATGCTACCAATATGGCACAACCTAACTAAAAAAGAAGTTATTGATTATAGCCCATCTCTGGCGGACAAATTAGCAAGAAATACATCCTCATTTACCGTAGAAGAAATTGCAACGGAAGTTGCAGAAGTAATAAATAGTAAATAAATTATGAAACCAAATCCAAGAGCTGGAATAGCGTTCATAGCAGGAAGCTTGATTTCTAAAAAACAATCTTCATCTGTTTATGACTATTCACAAAGTAAACATCTGAGTATAAGTGGAGATTTACGATTAGACCATATAAACGTATATGACTATGACCAAAGTTGCCATATTTCTGGCAATGGAAATAATGGAGATTTTTCACTTTATCATTATGGAGATAGTCATCACATCAATCTAAAAATAGAAGGAAATAAATTTAGCGGTTATGATTATGGCTCTTCTTGTCACTTTAATGGAACTGTAAACGGAAATTCTATTTCTCTTTATGATTATGGAGAAAGTGCTTATTTTAACTATAGCGTGTAAGCACTATGTACAACAAAGAACTAAGTTAAAAAACAACACTACTTCGCACCACTCAAACTAAATAACCCTAAAATCAACATCCATGAATATCCTTTTTAAACTATCGGTGTTGGGTTTGTTGATGGTGTTGGGTTGTCAGGCGCAACATCGAGCGCCTTCTGATTTTATACTAAGCGATTTTAAGGAATTTGAAACCATTTATGGAGACCTTAATAAAGATGGTCTAGAAGATTGTGTGTTGATTATTAAAAAGGTAGATACTACTCAAATTGTGGTCAATCAATATGATAAAAAGGTAGATCGTAATAGACGTGGTATCATTGTGCTTTTTAAAAACGAGAACGGTTATCAGCTCGCAGATCAAAACCTAGATTGCTTCTCTTCAGAAAATGAAGATGGTGGCATTTACTTTCCGCCAGATTTATGGATTAATATTAAAGACAACAAATTGCATGTACATTACGGTCATGGTCGTTATGGTTATTGGGACTATACGTTCCGTTTTCAAAACGCCAACTTTAAGTTAATAGGTTATGATTCTAGCAGTAATCGTGGACCAGTGACTTTAAGAGAAACCAGTATCAATTTCTTAACTAAAAAGAAGCTCATCAAAGTAAACACCAATGAAGACTCTGAAGGTGGCGATGAAATCTTTGAAGAAACCTGGAGTGATATTGAGATCGATCACCTCATCCAATTATCACAGATCAAAGACTTTGATGCATTGGAAATGTTTCAGTATTAGAAAGTGATATACTGCTATTACAAGTAGCTTCTTCTCTCCTATTCTCATAGAATCTGTTCATTGATTCTGGAGTCTTTTTTTATGTTCTAATTTCATTAATCTTGAAATTAAACGTAATTAATATCTATTGAAATTTCTGTAACTTCACTTCCACTTTCAACAACCAAAAGGACAACGCGTACCGGCTTAAAAGCTTTACTCGTCTTATACCTTTGCCATTAGCAATAATTTAAATGAACCGCAGAATAATATTTTACATATCGTTGATTTTCATTATTTCTGGTTGCGGAATGTTTAATCCAAGTCTAAAATACCAACCTAAAAGTTCTGATGAATATTACTTTCCGCCGATAAGTACAGAATTCAAAGAAAGACAAGCGGAATGTATGCGTTTGGAAAACTTCCCTTGTGATTTTGCTAAACCTAATGACACATTAGGAGATTTTGTTAACGAGTGGTATTCAACACATCTAAAAAGTTTAAAAGAGCCTATTTTGTATAATCAAATTGATAATGAAAAAAAGATTGTGCGCTTTACACACTTGGGAACTTGGTCTCAACCTTATTCATTTCGAATTGAAAACTCGAACGGAAGAATAACTGGAACATATAATAGAACGAAAGGACTTGGCGGATATGATGCCGGAAGAAGAATAAAGCACGAAGAAAAAGAATTGAATATTTCTAACTGGAATTTATTGGTAAATAAAATTGACAGCACTTTTTGGGAAATTCAAACTCACGACCCTAATATGATTTTAGATGGCGAAGAATGGATTTTAGAAGTTTTGATTGACGAAAAATATCACGTTGTAACGAGAAACAGTCCTGATGTTTATGATGGAAAGAATTACGCTGAACTTTGCAAAGAAGTAATGAAGATATATCGCGAATAAAAACTATTGCTAACAAAGAACTGAGGTAAAAACAATACTGTATCTTCGATAATTTGAGATACTAATAGATAAAGGCTCTAGAATCTGTTCATTGATTCTGGAGCTTTTTTTAAACTCATTAAATTCAGAAATATACCCTTTTTGGGGTATTGTGGTTGATTACTAATAATTGGTTATTTGTTTCTAAATTTTAATTCCCATGAAACATATTTTATTTTTTATACTAATATTAATTAGTAATTATTCCTTTTCTCAAGAAAATATACAAGAAATAACCAAGGAGCAAGAAAGGCTTGAAGACTTGGCCAGAAGTGCTTACTACGAAAAAGATGGTCAACTATTGTTTCATGATATTTTCGACCAGCCAGATCGATGGGGATTTCGTGAGAATATGACGGCTGATGAATTGAGAGCTTATATCAAAGATTTAGATCAGGTAAAAGCAAAATGGGAAGCACCAAATGGACCGTTAGAGTTGGCATTAAGTAGAGTTGATAACTTTCATGCTTATAACGACAAGCTATGCACAACCTATGGAGCGGTAAAAACAGCAAACTCTGACCATACCATGGATTGGTGTAAAATCAGAGATGATTACAAAAGAACATATCCACGTAAATCAGCTGCGTATGAAAACGCCATGGGCTATTGGCAAAGATTCTACGATTATGCCAATGAATTATTAGAGAAAAAAGGGAGCAATTCAAGCGGGAATTCTTCAAGTGATAGTAGTAACTCAAATTCAACGAGCACAAGCTATAATACTGAAAGAACAAATTCATCAAATATAGAAACGAGTGAAGAACGAATTAAAAGGTTAGATAGAGAACGTGGTGAACAAATAACACGAGAAACTCAGAATAATGTAGCTAGAGTTAAAGCTAACTCCGAACAATTTGGTAATAATCTGAATAACATTATTTCTTCCGTCTTTAGTAAAGACAGATCGAATGAGGCAATTATTAGAAATAAATACGATGAAAATAAAGCGTTTATCTCAAATTATGATAAAGAATACGAAGCATATCAACAAGCACTAGAAGAAGAAAGAATAAGCGAAATAAGTTTTTTTAAAGATTTTAGTGAAAACCCTGAAAATGCCAAACTAATAATTGAAATTCAAAAATCTTTTGAAATAGGTTATTGTACAAATAAACATTGTGAGAATGGTTATGTGAAAGATACTAAATTGACATTATGTGACTCTAGACTAGATGGCTGTAATGGTAAAGGATATGTTGAAGTTGGTGCATTCATTCCAATTGGTCAAACTGCACACCCCAACGATGGTAAAGAAAAACACGAAAAATGTAACGGCAGTGGTATAATTCAAAAAACTAAAGAAAGTTATTGCACAGTTTGTAATGGTAACTACAAAAACAATTTAAATTATGTTGGTAATTCTAGTTATTCAACTTCCTTTCTGAACGAATTTAAAAAGAAATATAGAGAAGAGATAGTCTTATATGTCAAAGCGAAACAGTTTTTTATTGAAAACACTGAAATAGAAAGCGTTGAATTACCAGGCGGTAAGTTAATCGACCGCTCTCTAAACTTGATATCTTTGAGTGAAGATGAGAAACAAAAGAAGTTTTTCTCAAATTACAAATCAGATAATAGTCTGATCGCTGATGAAAATGACGGTTTGTTTGGCTTTATAGATTCAAATAATAATGTGATAATAGATCATCAATATTTATTTGCTAGTGATATGATTGATGGTTCAGCTATAGTTCAAAGAACAGACAAAAAGATAGGAATGATTGATGAAAAAAACAATAAATTAATAAAAATTGAATATGATAATTTGGTTGTACTTAATAAAAATACAATAGCCTGGATTAAAGTTGTTAATAACAATCCGCAAGTAGAAATCAGCAATAGAGCTGGAGAAATAGATAATTTTATTTATACCAATATCGAAGAATTATTTAAAGACACTCATTATATTATAACTACCGAGAATAAAAAAAACATGGTATTTGTATCACCTAATTTAACTATTAAAAATGTCTCAAATTATGATAGATATATAGGTATACATTGTTTGTCATTAAAAAAAGATGATAAAGAATCAATGTATTTTTTAGAAAAGGATTTTACGACTGAATTTTATGATGATATTGAAAATTTTCGCATAGATGATGATGGTAAAGAAGGTAATATAAACAAAGCTTTTTATAAAACTTATGATTCAGATAGTTTATTAGGTTACATCCAATTAATAGAAAGTTACAAAATAGATGAATTATCTAATCAGCTAATTATTAATCAAAAAATCAACCTAGTTGAACCAAAATTTAAAACATTAAATTATGTGAAGGATACTTACTTTATTGTAGAGAATCAAATAAACTTAAAAGGTGTTATTGATATTAATACTAACGAGGAAATTATTCCTATTTCATACTTAAATATAGAATCAATAGAACCGAATTTAATTCTAGTCGAGAATGAAAACCAATTTAAAGGCGTTATAAATATCGAAACCAAAAAAAATATTGTTCCAGTATCTTATTCTGATATTCAAATAACCAATGAGAGACGCGGCACATTTTTTCTCTGCAAAGATCCTAATGAAGAAAACTCACGTATTAGATTAAAATACAACGTAAATGGTGATTTCATAAAAAAGACTAGAATATAAACGACTGCCAACAAAGAATTGAGTTAAAAACAATACTGTATCTTCGATAATTTGAGATACTAATAGATAAAGGCTCTAGAATCTGTTCATTGATTCTGGAGCCTTTTTTAAACTCATTAGATTCAGAAATATACCCTTTTTGGGGTATTGTGGTTTTTTTTGAAAAAGTCTTTTTTTGACAGATAAAATATATTCTGAAATGAAAAAACTATTCGCTCTATTACTTTTCATATATTCTACTAACGGTTTTTGTCAGCAAACGGACAATGTTACGGTAACCGGCAGCGCAAGTAGTATGAACGCCACTTATTCTTATAAAGCAGACGTTACGTTCACCGTTAAAATTGAAGGCTTACTAGGTGATATAAAACTATATGATAAGGTCAATAACTATCAAATAACTTCTTACAACTACAAAGGTATTGACGCATCAACAGTTGGTTATTCATATCCCATTTCTGTAAATAGATTTACTAATAAGGCTTATGTAGATATTAACTTTTATAAGGGTACTTCTACCTACACAGCCTATAATTTAGACCCAGAAACTAATTTTCCAGCATACTTATCAGACGCAGCTAAAGATGGTTTATTTAGAAAATTTAATATAGATCCAAGTGAAAGGGATTGTATCACTTGTGATGCCTTAAACAAAGCAAAAGCACTTAAAATAAAAGCTAAAAACGTTAAGTTAGAAGATTTAGGCGCTTCAAATTTAATTTTAGAAATTAATAACGCCATAGACCAAAAATTAAGGATAGATGATAGAATTTCTAACTTAATTCGAAAAGCTAATTCATTACCTAATGATAATAAAAATAGTTTATTAGAAAAGAAATCAATTTACAATCAACTAGCTGAATTAGATGATGATAACAACTATTCATCAGAAATAGAAAGCGTTGAGGAAAAAATGCGAATTCTGGCAAAAGAAGAAATAGAGAATGAAGAAAGTTCTGCTAAAGTTATTGAGAACGTCGGCTTAACGGTTGAAACAAAAAAAGAGGAAAAAGAAAAGGAGAAAGATGATTTTGAAAAGATAAAAGAAGAGGAAGATAAAAAGAAAAATACCCAAGAAATATATTTCCTACTTATGAATCAATATGATTCAATGTTATCGAGAGCCCAAAACATGGATTCAAATTCAAAGGATTATAAAGACTTAATTAAGCAAATGCGTATAACAGAACAAGCTCTTAATATCCCAAGACATCAATATTATGACAATCCTAGTTATATTAATGAAAACACCACTAATTCAGAATTAAATAAGACCTACAGACAGATAAATGACACTAAAGAATCTATAGACAATTTTACTAGTACGCTGACCAATGCTGTAGGAGGTTTGATAAGCGCTAGAGCAGACCGTATCAGTTTAGAAGATAGAGAAGAAAATATCAAATATTCTAAAAAAAGAGAAATTGAAATTCAAAAAACATATTATAAACATTTACAATTAGAATACCGAGAAAAGGTGTTAATAAATTTGATGGAGAAGTTTGATGAAAAAAATAAAGCTATCTATGACAATTATTCAACAGAAAAGAAGAACGAAATAGAAAAGAATGCTTTTAAATTAATTGAATACCATAATTGCCCAAATCCAAGATGTGAGAATGGTTTACAAAACGCTATGTTTCTCGACGAAATAAGATGTAATCAATGTGATGGAAAAAAAAATATTCATAACCACGGTAATGGCGGTGGCTATCTAAATGGTGCTAAAAATTTTATGAGTTGTACAAAGTGTTTAGGAACAGGAGCAATATCTGAGATAAATTTCAATAAAAATGACTGCCCAGTCTGTAATGGAAGTAACAAAATCTTTAAGTATACGGGTGATGATAATCTACCTTATCAGTTAATTACAAGAATTTATAACGACAGAACTTTTTATTATAACAACGCTATGAATTATTTCAAAAGTAATCCTGGCAAAAAATTCTATTCTTATTATGTAAAAGGAGATAAAAACCAATCAAATTTAATTTTTGTAGATGAAGATTTTGAAAATTACAAGCCCAGTTTTGAAGAGGAATCTGAATCTAGAAATAATAGTATAGGATTAATTATTGAAACTAAATATTCTTGGAACAATAAAATTTCAGAACAATTAAGTATAAAAAATGGCATAAGAACCCGTAAAACATTTGATGATAGTGGTGAAGTAATTACAAGCGAAAATTTTGATAGTGAGGGATTCCCTGTTGGTGAACATATTATTGTTGAAAAATGGAACAATTATAAAAAGATAAAGATTTTCGATAAAAACTTTCAATTAAAATTTTACGATCCGGATGAAGTTAAAAAACTAAACCATGAACTATCAGCATCATATCGAATACCGATACGAATTAAAATAATAGATTTAAATGGTAATACGCTTTTAATACGTGATAATGAAAAAGGAACTTCTCAAAGTTATTATGCAAATGGTAACAATAAACACTTTTACAATTTTGTTCAAAACAAATATCGCTCAAATAATTATGGAGAACATAAAATATTTCATGACAACGGAGAAATAGCAGAAATCGGACATTACAGTGGATTTGAAAATGATTTGATAGGTGAATTTTATTCATATTATGATAACGGGCAGTTGAAAGCAGAAGGTAAATTCAGTAAAGAATCTAAGCACTATAAAACAACAGCAAAAGATGGTAAATGGATTTATTATTATAAAAATGGGAAAAAGGAATCTGAAGGAAAATATTATAGCACAAGTCAGTATAATAGTGGCAAAAAAAAAGGAGTTTGGAAATATTATGACATCAATGGAAATCTGAAAAGAAAAGTAAAAAATTAAAAAATATCGGTTACTATGTTAATAATAAACGTACAACTAGATGCTAACACAATCGCATAGGTATTTTTTAAAATTATTGTATTTTAAAAGAATAATAAATGAATTTGCAACCCTTAAGAATTGAAGCTGGTTGGCAAGTGACCTACAACCAATTTTATGAAGTGGATCCCATACCAGGTTATGAGTCGTATTTTGAAGGTTCTAGTTTATTGATGTTGCGTAATAATGCGAGATTAAAAATGATAGACCTACAATGGCGACCAGAACTAGATCTGAATGGTGAATATCAATTACAAGTTTTAAATTTTGTAGAGAATTTTAACCCAATCACTAACGAATTCGATACAGAACCTAATTGGGAATGTCCAGTTTTAAATTTTGCTACCAAGTCTAGGTTAGTACTTGTTGAAAAACTAGAAGACTTATTACGAACGCTACCTGTTTTTGAAGATCCAAGAATGATAGAAAGAAGAGGTGTTATCGATGAACTTTCAGAATCATACCGTTTGAAAATTACAGAAAACGGTATCTCTACAGACATCATCAATGATATACTAGAAAACGGCAGCGCTCAACTGCAAGGTTACATCTTAAATCATAAAGATCTAACACGAGAAATACTATTAAAGTTCGCAGAAAATGGAGTCACCAAAAAGGTGAAAAACCAAGCAAAGCAAAAATTGACTAGTAAAGGTTTTAGAGCATAAAATCTAATACGATAACGGCCGTTATTTTCTTATTAGCCATGATTATTATTTTAACTGCATTGAAAAATGGACATAGTTTTATTTTATTAAAATTTACTTAAATTGATCACAGCAAAAAACTAAAAGATACTTGTTAAACATTTTTTTTAATTTTAAATAAAGTCTATTTCTATGAGGTATATCTTATTAGCACCTTTAATATTCACTTTGTTTTCATGTTCAAACAGTGACAATTTGAATCAGCAAAATAATGAGATCACTGAGGATATTGATATACCTGTTTCTACTGTTGATTATAATTCTTTAAATAATTGGGTTTTTCATCCTGATAAAACCAGTATTTTAACTAATTATAATTTAGACATAGAAGTAATTGATCAAAATTTACAAGTAGAACAGATCATACCGATAACTAATAATTCAAGTACTAACACTGGAATTGATGTTTTTTGGGTACACCCTACTCAAATTACAGATAATTCATTTGCAGGTAATGTGGAGATATCAGATCAACCTGGTGTCCTCATTTCACTTACCATAATAGCGCAAGGTGGATTGTTATCTAAATATGGTAGAATGTATGCTCCTAGGTATCGACAATCTACAGGGCTTGTTTATCTAGATGAAAATATTGACAAAGAGGTTCAAGCTAATTATATAGCAACATCATACAGCGATGTAAAAACAGCTTTTCTTAATTATTTAAATAATCACAACAATGGTAATAAAATTATCTTAGCAGGACATTCTCAAGGTTCCTATTTGATAGCTATGCTATTAAGAGACTTATTTGATAATGACTCTTTATTGAGAAGCAAGCTCCTCACAGCCTCTTTAGGTGGTATGGGTTATGTATATGCCAAAGAGAACCTATATCGTGGTGGTTGGTGGGAGAATATACCCTTATGCACCACAACAGATCAATGTGGATGTATTCATAATTGGGCTTCTTTTGATGAACAACAAAATATCATAGACATTAATTATAGCCTACCTATGTTTAATCCATACCTGCTCAATAGCGGACTCGTTTATAGAAAGTTTGATATGAATGAAGATTGGTTTGCACAAGACTTTAGTTATTATGGAACTAATACGGTAGCATTAAAGAATTACATAACTCCGAATACAAGCTATAATTTGGGTAATGGGGCAAACTTTATAGCCTTTAATGGTTTATATGACGTACGGCAAAAGAGAGAAGGTCCATTAAAAGTAGCACTTAGTTTACAGCATAATTCTATTTTAAATGATTTACGACCTGATGAATTAGGAATTGAACAAAATAATGTTAATTATTCTAATTGGGGTTACCACACTAAAGATTATCACATTTACCTATGGGCTTTAATGAGTCAAATAGATGAAAAAATTAACGGATGTAATTAAAACTGATCTTACCGGTATTTCATTATGATCCCTAGTTTAAATTCTTAGATAAAAAGGACTTTAGATTTTTGTTTTATTTCAATTATCATTTTTTTAATAAAGAGTATAGCAAATAGATTTTAATAGACTAATAATTAAAGGCTAATTTTATTAGTCTATTATTTTAAAAAATGAAAAACAAAACTTTTGGATATACAGAAGATTGGAAAACGAGTCACATGGCCTATTGGGTTCATATCGAGGCAGATGATAAGAATTGGTACACATCTGAAAAATTTGATCCACCAGCACCAGTTCGTCACGGCAGTTTAGGCTATCCTTATTTGACTATTGAATTAGATGGATTTAGATTTTCGTTTACTAGTGAAGCTCAGTTTGAAGAATTTAAAACGATTATGGCTAGAAAACTACTTCCTACGACTATAGAGCTTTCCAGTAAAAGACCAGGAAGTAAAGGTCCCAATGGTCACTGGTTAAGTCGTCTACCAGCCAAAACAAAACCATGGAAATACCGAGAAAAGTTGATAAAATACTGTAATCAAATAGATTTTAACGAGAAACAAACTCCGTAAAAAAGGTAAGAATCAGCCTTGAGAAATTGTTCGATAGAAAATTGAAAAGGTTAGTTATAAAAACTTAACACTTATTGCGAGGCTGTGATTCATCCTGAATTAAGTAACTTCACTACCATTATCAATTCAAAAATCTGCTTGTTCTGGCTTTAAGTCGTACTCGCTTCATACCTTTCCTAAAACTTGAACTAACTCATATGACCTATTACACCTTCCACATCGATGATTCCGGAGCTATTGAAGATATAGATGAGAAAATAGTGAATGGGCAAAAGATTCCTGTTTGTAAAATGTACGATGATGAAGAGTTTAATAACCTGAATGATATCTTACAGTCTATAAATGACTATATCCTTAATGAAAGAGCATTAAACATATTTAAGGACTGTAAAACCATTCCCTACGAATTGAGAAATGCAAAAGTTTTACGAAAAGAAAAAGTATTAGGTTTTTTAAAAAGGTATACATCTTATAACTATTATGAATTAACTTTTCCTGATCAAAATGCAGCTTATTGTTATGATTGGATTGATTTTGAAAAGAGTGACGTATCTGCAACGGACAACTCTCAACAAAAATTAAAAATCACATCGCATCAGCAAGTTTTGGATATGATTAAAGAAAATAAATCTGATTCTGAATTAAGTTATTCTATCGAAACAAGAAAAATCGTTTTCAATCAACAGTTTGATACTGAAATTGATTTATTTAAAATCCCTCTATATTCTTGGGGAATTTACATTTCTGAAAGATTAAAAAATAAATTAGAGCAATCTCAAATTACAGATATAGGCTTTGCAGATCACAAAGAACAATTAGGTACAGTATGGAAACCATACTTTCCTCTTGTTGAATTTAGCTCCTAAACATTAAAGCACCATAAAAGTCTGGTAACAATAACACTTGCCTTTATTTATTTAATATAATTCTTTGCATATGGAATACGATTATATTTTATCCACTGATGTATACACGGCATGATTCATGGTGGATTTCCTACCATTAATTAACCTTAGAAAACTTTACCAAATGAAACGAATTTTACTAACTCTAATGTGCTGCGGACTTTCTTTAATTGCAACATCACAAAACGCAAGTGTAGAAGAATCTACTTATGGAATCCAAACTGGATTTTTAGGAATTTGGGCACATAATGAGTCTAAATTATCAAATCAAATTGTTTTAAGAAGTGAACTAGGATTAGACACTGGGATATTTGGCAGTGACGTATATGACGCTAACGGACATATCATTGTACCTACAATCACGGCAGAACCTCGTTGGTATTATAACTTGAACAAAAGGGTAAGTAAATCCAAAAGAATTGATGGAAATAGCGGAAATTTTATTTCTATTAAAACCACTTACCATCCAGATTGGTTTGTGATTTCTAATCAAGATAACATCAATTTTATTAGTGATATATCAATCGTACCTACTTGGGGAATACGACGTAATATTGGCAATCATTTTAATTATGAAACTGGTATAGGAATAGGCTATGTTCACTACTTTAAAGAGGATAACGTAATCTTAATAAATGAAAGTGATGTTGCTGTTAATTTGCATATAAGAATTGGATATAGATTTTAATGATTGCCTTGTTTATGAACCAATAACTAGTGAAATTTGATTCTGCTATATACATACAAGACCATTTTAAATAAATGAAACTAATAGAATATGTAAATAATGAACTATCCAGAAATAGCTCATAAAATCATCCAATTAAAAGACGCAGATCTAGCCTTGCGTGATGAGCTTATTCAAAAAGGCCAACTCAGTAACGGTTATGATACAGATATGGAGCAGTTACATATTAAAAATGCTGAACAATTAGATGAAATCATCAAACTGATCGGCTATCCTACCATTGAAAAAGTAGGACAAGAAGCCAGTAATGCGGCCTGGCTTATCATACAACACGCGATTAGCAAACCAGACTTTATGAAAAAGTGTGTACAGCTGTTAGAACATACAGATCATAACGATAATGTAAAATTAAATTTAGCTTACTTAACAGATCGCATTGCGATTTTTGAAGAAAAACAGCAATTATATGGTACTCAGTTTGACTGGGATGAAAACGGAGAATTATCACCACAGGCATTTGATGACCTCATCAAAGTAAATGAAAGAAGAAAAGCATTAGGTCTTCATACTTTAGAAGAGCAAACACAAATCATCAGAAAACGAGCTAAAGAAGAAAACCAATCATCACCAACAGATCTTGAAAAACGGAAAGAAGAAATACGAGCGTGGAAAAAAAAGGTAGGTTGGATGACATAGAGATCCCGATAAAATCCACTAGAACCTAATAGCTATTTGGGTTGTTTTAATTTGTTATAAAGAGTATAATCAGCTCAATCTATTAGAAATTAACAAAATTTAACATTTCTATTAAACCTTTTTAAAGAATGGCAGTCCAAGACTTATGACCAACTCATTTTGATTATATGAAAAATGCTTTTTTCTTATCACTAATTACCATAGTACTATGTTCTTCTTGCGATAGTAATGATGATGGATATAGCCCAGTACAAAATGATGTACTTGCAGGATTAAATCTACCCGACGATTATTACAATTATGCAAACATCACATTGCCTAATTATTATACCACGAGCGAGTTTCCGTCTCAATTTCAATTTCGAGCCGTTACTGCTTACGATAATACACCTGCCGATAATCAAATCACTGATGCTGGTGCTACACTAGGTAGAGTATTATTTTATGATCAAAAGTTAAGTGCTAATGGGTCCGTTTCTTGTGCGTCCTGTCACCAGGCTGAGCATGGTTTTTCTGACCCAAATATTCAAAGTATAGGTTTTGACGGCGATTTAACGAGAAGACATTCTATGGGACTAGTTAATGCGAGATTCTATGCCGGCGGACAGTTTTTCTGGGATGAACGAGCAGCAACACTTGAAGAGCAAGTATTGATGCCTTTTCAAGATGATGTAGAAATGGGATTAACCTTAACTCAATTAGTTCAAATTGTAAACGATCAAAGCTACTACCCTACTTTATTCAACGATGCCTTTGGCGATGAAACCATCACCAGCGATAGAATCTCTAAAGCACTTGCCCAGTTTGTGAGAAGTATGGTAAGTACAACGTCTAAATATGATCAAGCAAGAAGTGCCGTTTCATCACCAGTTGCTTCTTTTCCAGGATTTACAGCACAAGAAAATCAGGGAAAGCAACTTTTTTATGCACCACGACAACTTACTAATGGAGTTATGGGTAACTGCGTGGGCTGTCACCAGACTGAGGCTTTTGTAGGACCTTTTCCTGTAACTAACATTCCGCTTTCAACCTTTGCCACTAGCAATGGATTAGACACTACTTCTACCATAGATCTAGGTGTTAATGAGGCAACCGGTAACCCTAACGATATCGGTAAATTTAAAGTACCATCTTTAAAAAATATAGCCATACGCTCGCCATACATGCACGATGGTAGGTTTACATCGTTAGAAGAAGTGGTAAATCACTATAGTAATGGGATTCAAAATCATTCTAGTCTCATTTCACCTTTGGTAAATTCCAGCGGGCAAGTTGGTCAATTTAATTTTACACAAGCAGAGAAAGAGGCGCTAGTCGCCTTTTTAAAAACGCTTACCGATGATCAAATGATTAATGATGTAAAGTATAGCAATCCTTTTGATTAAATATATCTTACCGATGAGCTGTTCCATTTACGCTTTCGCGAAAGCGTGAAAACTACAACCTATGAAATTTAAATTATTACTACTGATCACCATCTTGCTAACCGCATGTACAGAAAGTAACGACTTAAGCACTACAGATGACGTAAACCCTAGTTCAAGTTCTCCTAATATCTTATTAATTATTGCAGATGATTTAGGAAAAGATGCTGCAAACGGATTTTCTGAGGGAAGCATAAAACCTAGTACGCCTAACATAGACGCCATAAGAAACACAGGTCTATCATTTACTAACTTCTGGTCCTATCCAACTTGCTCGCCTACGAGAGCGTCGATTTTAACAGGGAAATATGGCTATAGAACTGGTGTAAAATGGGCAAGTGATGAAATCAATATATCCGAGAAAAGTTTACAGCAATACATCAATGAAGAAACTAATGATAAGTATGCCACAGCAATAGTAGGTAAATGGCATTTATCTGGTAATAGCAGTACGTTCAATCCAGAGGTCATGGGAATTGACTACTATGCTGGTCTTATAAGAGGCGAAGCGCAAAGCTATTATAACTGGTTGCTTACAGAAGATGGTGCTGGTACTATCGAGACAGAATATGCTACTACTAAATTTACAGATATAGCGACACAATGGATTGATCAACAAGAGAAACCGTGGTTTTTGTGGTTAGCTTACAATGCACCTCATACACCTTTTCATGTGCCACCTAGTGAGATGCATTCTCAAGGAAATTTAGCTCCGTTTTCTAGTGGTATGGATGAAACGCCTTATTATATGGCAGCGATTGAGGCAATGGATTATCAAATAGGTCAACTACTTGAAAACATGACAGAAGCCGAAAGAAATAATACAATCATCATTTTTATAGGAGATAATGGAACACCTAATGAAGTGGTACAATCACCGTTTAACTTTAGTACTGCAAAAGGATCGTTGCATCAAGGAGGAATTAATGTCCCGATGTTTATATCGGGTAATGGCGTTACACGATCTGGTATCGATGAAAACTTAATAACGAGTAGTGACTTATTTTCTACCATCGCACAAGTGGCAGGTGTTTCTTCAAGCGAGATTAATGACAGTAAAAGTTTTAAAAACCTATTGTCGCAATCTGAGACCATTAGAAACTTTCAATATTCAGAAAAAGATGATGGTACTAATAGTATATGGGTGATTAGTGATGGTAATTATAAACTATTTAAAAACGCCAATGGAAATGAAGAGTTTTACCATCTATCTAATGATCCCTATGAACAGGTTAATTTACTGAATGGAACTTTATCACCAACTGAAAATTCAGCAAAAGCAACGCTAGAAAGCGAACTAAGCAATATCAGAAATTAGTGATGATGGATTAAAATGGATCATCTTTGAACTTAAAACACATATGATTATTGGCTTAATTAAAGATAGCATCTTACTATGGACCTAGATCTAATCATCTAAATTTGCAACCAGATAGCAAACGATAAAAAACACCTTGCAAGAAGAATTAAAACAGTATCGAAATCAATGTTACACTTGTATGAGGCCTGTAAGCACATGCGTTTGTAAACATATCAAACCGTTGCAAACTAATACCAGGTTTGTTATTTTAATGCATCCTAAAGAGTATAAGAAACAAAAAAACGGTACCGGTCACATGACTAACCTACAACTGGAGAATGCAGAGATTATCGTAGGTGTAGATTTCAATAAGCATCAACGCGTTAATGAAATTCTGGCAGATCAAAATAACGCTTCTTTCCTACTCTATCCCGGTAAAGATAGTTTTAATTTATCCACCAGTAATGGTACAGAGATGAATGTATTTATGGGACAGCGTCCGTATCTATTTATTCTAGATGGTACCTGGCCATGTGCCCGTAAAATGCTTAAACTAAGTAAGAACTTACAACAGCTTAAAAGAGTAAGCTTTGACAATACTATTAAGTCCAAGTTTATAATCAAACAACAACCAGAATCTTTATGTTTAAGTACCATAGAATCTGTTTACACCGTGTTGAACTTACTTAAAGCTGGTGATTTAGAAAATTGCGAAACGAGTAAGTTTCTCGTTCCATTTGAAAAAATGATCGCATATCAATTGGATTATATGAGCAATCCTGAGTACAAAAATTATTCTGAAACAGCTATTAATGAGATAGCACCTAAAGATCAATACAGGTCAACATCACAGCGTAGAACCATACTAGAAAATTAGATTATTATCTATAACCGTTAAATGATGAACTGTTACAAAACATACTATTTCTGTAGTTTTGTGTACTGATTATTTATGAATGATAAATCGGACATGACAAGCTCCATTTTATTCTTTATTCTATTACTAATGACAATTATTTAAAATGATACATCGATTACAGTTTTCAATAGATATTAATGCTTCAAAAAGTCAGATATGGGATGTGCTATGGGACGATCATTCTTATAGAGATTGGGTCAGTGTATTTTTTGAAGGTTCCTATGTTGTTACAGATCAATGGAAAGAGAAGAGTCAGGTATTATTTTTAGGACCTGATCAAAACGGAATATATAGTATGATAGAAAAGCATATTCCTAATAAAATCATGAGGTTTAAGCACATCGGTAATGTAATAAATGGCATCGAGCAAGACATCGATGAGGAAACTAAAAAATGGTCTGGTGCACGGGAAACCTATACACTAATGGACCATGCAACACATCATACACTAGTCGTAGAAATCGATGTACTAGATGAACATCTAGAATTTATGAAATCTACATTTCCTATAGCTCTAGAAAGAATAAAACAAAAATGTACTATAGCATGATAGCTATCGTTTGGTTACTATTTTATCTTAAAAATAATTTTAACTGATATGAACTATTTAAAATCCACATATTTTTTTGATTTTGAAAAAGAGGTGATTCAAAATTTAATATCTGATTTAAAATCCGAAGCTATTTCTAATCAACACAAAACAATTGCGATCTACACTAGAGTACGTGATCAGTGGAGATATGATCCATATCAGATTAGTCTTTTAAAAGATAAATACCAGTCTAGCCATATTGCCCAAAAACAATCTGGAAATTGTATTGAAAAGTCTATTCTATTAATATCATGTCTACGTGCGTTAAATATTCCAGCAAGATTGCATCTAGGAAAGGTAAAAAATCATATCGCTGTAGAACGCTTAACAGAAAAATTTGGTTCTAATGAATTGACACCACATGGTATGGTCAACGTATTTCTTAATGATAAATGGTTAAAGATGTCGCCAGCTTTTAATACAACCCTTTGTACAAGATTAAATGTTGAGCCCTTAGAATTTGATGGAGAAAACGACTCTTTTTTACAAAAATACAACAGCCACGGAACTCTATTTATGGAGTATACAGATGATTACGGGCATTTTGAAGATGTCCCATTAGAATTTATGAAGGAGAATATAAAAGAACATTATCCGCATATTTTTAATACCAGTGAAGAGACTACAGAATTTAATCTATAAGATAAAAATGAATCTTCTTTATTAAAGTGGATGATAACCCTTGAAGATAGTTGAGGACTCTTCACATCAATTACATAAAACGACTGAAAAGTCATCATTTTTAAATAATTTCACGGCTTGAAAAACACAGCGCTATGGATTTTAATGTAGGAGATCAAGTAAACCTTATAGTCGTTAATGAAACACCTCTAGGTTACACGGTAATGATAGATGGCGTCCATGAAGGATTACTATATAGAAACGAGGTTTATGTAGAATTAGAAGATAATTCTAAGCACACAGGCTATATCAAAAATATAAGAGAAGATGGTAAAATAGATGTTTCTCTAAGACCTCAAGGCTTCCTTAATGTAATCGATAGTGATGTAGATAAAGTGATGTCGTTGCTCAACGAGAGCCCTTATGGTTACTTACTCTTAACAGATAAAAGTCCGCCAGACCATATACGCTATCACCTCAACATGAGTAAAAAAGCTTATAAAAAAGCCTTAGGACATCTTTATAAGCAAAAATTAATCACCATATCTGAAGAAAAAGTAGAACTGGTAAAAAAGAAATAAAACATTCTTACTTTTCATCATGAGGTATAAAAATAAACCGGATATTCTAAATAGAATATCCGGTTTATTTTTTTTTAGCAACACTTCCCTATCGGCTAAGAAAGATTAATTCTAATCCTACAGATTGCTCTATTTTTTTGAAATAGGACTTACAATTTGCACATTAGAAAATGCAATGGCACCTTTTATTACACCTGAAATAACATTTTGCAACGCTTCAATAATATGTAGTTTTAATTCGCTTTGATGATAGATAAGACTAACCTCTCGAGCTGGTGATGGATCCTCAAAAAAGCGTAGATTTTCTTTCTTTCGGTCATTTAAATCCATAGTGTTTAAATATGGCAGTAAGGTCATTCCTAGACCTTCATCTGCGAGTTTTATTAAGGTTTCAAAACTTCCGCTTTCAAGCATGAAATGCTCATCATCTGTATCTCGGGTATTGCGACATAAATTCAATACACTATCCTTAAAACAATGTCCATCCTCTAATAAAAGGAGCTCATCTGCATTAAGATCTTCTACTTTAATTTTAGATTTCTCTTGACCAGCATATCTAGGATCATACACTACAAACGGTTCATAGTATAAAATGCGCTCTTTAATCATCTCATTATTTAGAGGCGTCGCGGCAATGGCTGCATCGATACTACCATCTTGTAAAGCATCCATAATACTATCAGTAGTTAATTCTTCAATACGCAATTTTACCTTAGGATATTTGTTGACAAAATTGCGTAAGAACATAGGTAATAACGTAGGCATTACCGTAGGAATCACTCCTATTTTAAATTCACCACCTATAAAACCTTTTTCTTGATCAACAATATCCTGTATACGATCACTTTCGTTCACAATATTACGCGCCTGACTTACAATTTTTTTACCTGTATCGGTAAGTTCGATAGGCTTTTTTGAACGGTCAAATATCTGGATATCCAGTTCGTCCTCCAGTTTTTGAATCTGCATACTTAAGGTAGGTTGCGTGACAAAAACCTTCTCTGCCGCTTTTGTAAAATTTTGATATTGTGCGACAGCAAGAACGTACTTTAATTGTGTAATAGTCATTATAGATATTTTAAACAAAAATAAACGATCCTATGTGATTTCTCTATTGTAAAAACTTCCTTTTTTCTGGTCTATTTAACGTTTGGGTCGTATTTTTAAATGGCTTTTTTCATACGCTTTCGCGAAAGCGTGATAAAACACTCACATCGAGTTTAATAAAATGTTGAAAGCTTTAAACCAAGACAGCTCAACAATTAAAAACATACTAGAACCATTAACTAAAATAATTGCTTACACATTCACATTTATGATTCTTGCAGTCGGAATTTGTGCAGGTGTTGTACTCTATATTGATCAAAATATAGTAACTAGTTCAACAAAATTTGCAGAACAATCTGGTCAGTTAGTGCCTCCTAAATCACAATTTACCGAACAACAGTTATTGGGGCAAAACTTATTTAAAGCAAATTGTGCTTCATGTCATAAGCCTAATAAACGAGCCGTAGGACCAGCACTTGCTGGTGTGTCTAACAAATATGATAGGGAATGGATTTATTCATGGATTGAGGATCCACAAGCAAAAATAGCAAGTGGAGATGCCGCAGCGCTTCAAATTTACAACGACTTCAATCAGACTAATATGAATGCATTTCAACAATTATCGCATGAAGATATCGATGCGATACTTGCCTATGCCGATTTCTACCTATAATGAAACATGGAATAACTGCCTGTGAATGGTGCCTTACTGAATGTAATAATGAAGATTTACAGTGTACCAAGTGCGGTGGACCTATTGCTGTTTTAGAACCTTGGGTATTACAATGTGGCTGGTGCAGCTCTTCTAACAGGCGTGATTTAACTACAAATTGTAAAAGTTGTGGTGGTGAATTACCACATATACCTGGCACACCTAGATTACCAGAACCACCAGTAGCGCCTCGATTTCTAGCACCAGGTTATGAGAATAGAGTACGGTATCGCAAAAACCCATCTTTTATAGTAGGTGCTATTTTTATCTTTTTCATTATTCCAGGAATGTGTTTGTGGCCTATTTTGATTTTTCCACTTATAGGTGTATTTATATTACTATGGAGTTTAAAAAAATCCAAGCACAAATTAAATGCGCTTAAGTCAGGTGTCCCGACACGTGGTGTTATACTAGATGTATTTATAGACATGGATCAACATATCAACCATAGAAATCCGGTACGTATCGATTATGAATTTGATACACCAGATGGAACCATTACAGACTATGTTAATGTATGGGATGAAACGAACCTGCGCAGACCAGCTGGCGAACATTTATGGGTTGTCTTTAATCCTAAAAACCCTAAAGAGAATAATATATGGCCACCATTGAGCTGAGAATAGAACTCTATCACGATGCAACGTCTAAAAAGATAAATTAACATTTTACCAACTCATTATTGCTGTAGGTACATTTATTTTTAACCTATTATTTTAATTTTATGAAAATCACAGCTTTTGCCGGTAGTAATAGTAAGGCATCAATTAATAAAAGACTGGTTACTTATGTAGCATCATTGTTTAAGCAACCGGACACAACCATATTAGATCTTAATGATTATCAAATCCCATTTTATGGAACGGACCTCGAATTAGAGAAAGGAGTTCCTCAAGAGGTACTAGAATTCTCTGATCTTATAAAAGAATCTGATTTTTTAATCATCTCTCTAGCCGAACATAATGGTGCTTATGCAGCGGTTTTTAAAAATCTCTTTGACTGGTTATCTCGTGTGGATGGTACTAAAGGTTTTCACAATAAACCTATATTTTTAATGGCTGCTTCACCTGGTGGTCGTGGTGGTGCTAGCGTTTTAGAAATAGCACAAGCTAGATTACCTTTTAATGATGGTGAGGTTATAGAAACATACAGTTTACCTAATTTCACATCTAATTTTAATGATGTAGAAGGTATTACAGATTCAGAATTAAAAACAATATTATTCAATAAAATAGAAGACATTAAAACACAACTTAAATTTTAATATTATGGCAACCATAACGATAGGTGGTAATGAAATTTCTACTAGCGGTACACTTCCAGAGGTAGGATCACAAGCACCAGATTTTAAACTTAAAAAAGCAGATTTATCTGAAGCTACTCTCAATGACTATAAAGGTAAAAGAGTGATCTTAAATATTTTCCCTAGTGTTGATACTGATGTATGTGCTACCTCAGTAAAGAATTTTAATAAAAGAGCAACAGAACTGGACAATACTGCAGTGCTATGTATTTCTAGAGATACACCATTTGCTCAAAAACGATTTGCTAGTGATGAAGGATTAGAAAATGTCGTAAATCTTAGCGATGTTATTGATGGAACATTTGGAAAGGATTATGGTCTCACGATGACTTCTGGACCACTGGCAGGTTTCCACTCTAGAGCTGTTGTGGTTCTTAATGAAGATGGAAAAGTGATTTATAATGAACAAGTTCCTGAAATTGCAGATGAACCTAACTATCTTGCAGCCTTAAAGACATTACTATAATTGGCACTAGGTACATTTTTATATAAAAGATTAAAAGGTTGCGGCTATGCTTTTAAAGGCGCCGTAACCTTATTAAAAACTGAGGCTAGTATACAAGTACAAGCTTTTATAGCGGTAGTAATGACCATTGCAGGATTTTACTTTGAAATTAGCTCTACAGAGTGGATGATTCAAATCATATCCATAGGGTTAATTATGAGTCTAGAAGGTATGAATACTGCTGTAGAAGCAATTGCAGACTTTATCCATCCAGATTTTCATATTAAAATAGGTCATATAAAGGATATTGCAGCTGGAGCCGTCTTTATAACAGCAATTACAGCGGTTATCATAGGTTTGATTATCTATATACCTTATATCAAGGTGCTTATCCTTTCTTAATCTACTACATAACAGACTATTACACCTTTACCTTCTAGTTTTTTAATTCTATTAATATCTTCGTTGATTATTAACTGATAACTATCTATTGATAAGAGTACAATATTGTTATTTTTGTACGTTCACCTTAGTATATGGCAAAAAAGAAAACTACCAAATCCAAATCTCCTAAAAAACCACTGATACCTAGCTTTACATTAAGCAGAGTGCAAGAGGTGATTATAGGTTTATTACTAATGGGATTAGGTGTCATCCTTTTATTTTCATTTATATCTTTCTTTTTTACCTGGCGTGAAGATCAAAGTATACTAGGTAATATTTCTGATCGCGAGGTTGTAGCACAAAACTGGCTTAGTAAAATAGGCGCTGGTTTAAGTGACTTTTTTATTTATGATGGCTTCGGTATCGCCGCACTATCTATTCCTATATTAATCATCATCACAGGTATATTTTTATTTGCTGCAAAGAAAGATGTGTTTACGCTTTCGCGAAAGCGTATCCTAAATCTATGGTTTTGGGGATTGTTATTAATGTTATGGTTGTCTATGACGATGGGCTTTTTTCATGCCTCTAATCCATTATTAGGTGGTAAAGTTGGAATGGAACTTAATGACTTTTTACAAGATTATATAGGATTACTAGGAACTGTTGTAGTGATGATTATACTTGCCATTATCTATATGGTACTGCGTTTAAATATTACTCCGGAAAAAGTTAGCGCTTATTTTTCTAAGAAAGCTAGTGAAGTTAAAGACAGTTTTGAACCAGACTTAGTCGCTTCTGATGAAGAACAAGACTGGGAAAAAGCAACGGTAGAAGGACAGCAAGTAACAGATAAAAACTTAACTCCTACTCTATCTGAATCTGATGAAATGGAAGTTACAATCTCAGAACCAGAGATTATTCCACAGCCAGAAGTAATACCTGAACCTGTCTTAAAAACCATTCCTAAAACAGATGACGACGATGTTGATGTTGAAATCAATGCGGTGATCGATGAAGATGAGGATATTAATAGCAAGGCAGAAAAGATTGTAGAAGACTTTGGCGAGTTTGATCCAACTCTTGAGCTGAGTAATTTTAAATTTCCTCCTCTAGAGTTACTTAAAGATTATTCTCAAGGTAAAACGATAACCATTAATGAAGAAGAACTACAAGCCAACAAATTAAAAATTGTTGAAACGCTTAACAATTATAAAATTGGAATTGCAAAAATTACAGCGACCATAGGTCCTACTGTAACACTATATGAAATTGTTCCTGAAGCTGGAGTTCGTATCTCAAAAATCAAAAACTTAGAAGATGATATTGCATTATCTCTAGCAGCATTAGGTATACGTATTATCGCGCCTATACCTGGAAAAGGAACAATAGGTATTGAAGTACCTAATCAAAATCCTTCTATCGTATCCATGCGATCTGTGATTGCATCACCTAAGTTCCAAAAAGCCGAAATGGAACTACCTATCGCTTTTGGAAAGACAATTAGTAATGAAACATTTGTGGTGGATCTTGCAAAGATGCCTCACCTTCTTATGGCTGGTGCGACAGGTCAAGGTAAATCTGTAGGACTTAATGCCGTACTGACTTCCCTACTCTACTCTAAGCATCCTGCAGAGGTAAAATTTGTACTGGTAGATCCTAAAAAAGTAGAATTAACGTTATTCAATAAAATTGAACGTCATTATTTGGCAAAATTACCAGATAGCGGCGAGGCTATTATCACAGACAATTCATTAGTTATCAATACACTTAATAGTCTATGTATTGAAATGGATCAACGTTATGACATCCTTAAAGAAGCGATGTGTCGTAATATTAAAGAGTACAATGCAAAGTTTAAAGCAAGAAAATTAAATCCAGCTAATGGTCATAAATTCTTGCCATATATTGTATTAGTTGTTGATGAGTTTGCAGATCTTATAATGACTGCTGGTAAAGAGGTAGAAACTCCTATTGCTAGACTAGCACAGTTAGCACGTGCGATAGGTATTCATTTAATTATTGCAACACAACGACCATCTGTAAATGTTATTACAGGTATGATTAAAGCAAACTTCCCTGCTCGTGTATCCTTTAGAGTACAACAGAAAGTAGATTCTAGAACGATACTAGATAGTGGTGGCGCAGACCAACTGATAGGTCGCGGAGATATGCTTTACACATCGGGTAATGAAATCATAAGAATCCAATGTGCATTTGTGGACACTCCAGAAGTTGAAAAAATCACAGATTTCATAGGCTCACAAAAGGCCTATCCAGATGCTTATTTATTACCGGAATATGTAGGTGAAGAAGGTGGCACAAGTCTTGATATAAGCATAGACGAGAGAGATAGTAAGTTCCGAGAAGCTGCAGAAGTGTTAGTCATTGCACAACAAGGTAGCGCCTCATTATTGCAACGTAAATTAAAGTTAGGTTACAATAGAGCTGGTCGTATTATTGATCAACTAGAGGCTGCCGGTATAGTAGGTGGTTTTGAAGGTAGTAAAGCCAGACAGGTTTTAATTCCAGACCTTGCTTCTCTTGAGGTATTTTTAAACGAAGAAAAAAACAAAGGTTAAGACCATGAAAAAGATTTTCATTTTATTACTATTATCCGTTGCTTCTATAAGCAATGCGCAATCATCAAAAGCAGATCAGCTATTAAAAGAAGTAGCGACAAAGTTTAAGAGTTATGAGAATGTAGTATTTACCTATAAAGGTAATTTACAAAATTCAAAGTCACAATTGAACATGGATGTACAAGGTGAAGCAACATTGAGTGGTGACAATTATAACGTTGAATTTTTAGGTAGCACCTATGTTTTTAACGGTGATAAACTATACGTCATCAATCGTGAAGATGAGCAAGTAACTATTTCTACACAGTCAGATAATGAAGATGGACTGATCTCTCCTACTAACATATTAACTTTTTATGAAAAAGGTTATCGTGCAGAATGGGATATAGAACAAAATGTTCGTGGACGTAAAATTCAATACATCAAGTTAACACCTATAAAATCAGACTCTGAGTACAAACAAGTACTATTAGGTATAGACATCAATACAAAGCATATCTACAATGCCATTGTCACTGAAGTAAGTGGTACTAAAGCTACATTCACATTATTATCCCTTAAAACCAATCAACCACTTTCTAAAAAGTGTTTCTATTTTGATTCTAAAGACTATGATGGTTGGGATATAGAGAATTTAGATTAAGTTGAAAATACTGGATCGATACATATTGACTTCATTTATAAAGACGTTTTTAAGCGTCTTTATTGTCATTATGTTTATTCTTATCCTACAAGCGATTTGGTTATACATTAAAGATCTAGCAGGAAAAGATTTAGATATGATTACCATAGCTAAATTTATGATGTATACCATTCCAGTAATTGTACCTCTAGCCTTACCCTTAAGTATCATTTTAGCTTCGATTATGGTTTTCGGAAATATGGCCGAAAATTATGAGTTTGCAGCGATGAAATCTAATGGTATATCTCTACAACGCGCTATGCGTTCTTTAATGATTGTTGTAGGAACCTTAGGAGTAACCTCTTTTTTCTTTGCAAACACAGTGATACCTTGGGGACACTTTAAGCAGGGAAATCTAAGACGTAACATCGTTAATAGTAAACCAGCCATGGCTATAGGAGTTGGTAATTTTAACCAACTAGGTGATATCAACATAAAGGTAGATCAAAAAACAGGCGATCGTGGTCAGTATTTAGATAACGTTTTAATTCATAAAAAAAATCCCAAACGCAACGGGAATTACACGGTCATTAAAAGTAAAAAGGGTGAATTAAAAAGTTCCTTAAAATCAAATATTATTCAATTAGTATTGACAGACGGAAATTATTATGATGACTTATTCCCTGAAAATGCTCAAAAAAGAAGAAGCTCTCCGTTTGTACGTAGTTATTTTGACACCTATACGCTTAACGTTGATGTGTCAGGTTTAAATAATACTGACCTCAACAAAGCTGATGTTACAGACAATCATCGTATGCTTAAAATTCACGAACTACAGACTAGTATCGATTCTTTTACCACAAAGTTTAATGATAATCTTTCATTTTATCATAAAGGCCAACATAAAAAATGGGCTCCAGAATTAATGAAATCTAGAATAACAGATACCATTACTCCTGGTAATATTACAGATAATTTTATAAGTGAATTAAAGATCTACGACCAGAGACGCACGATTGAAAATACAATCAATAAACTGAAGCAACAACGATCTGCCTTAAATAATAGGTTATTTCAATTAAGTGAGGAGTCAAAACGTATTGCAAAGCATGAGATCGAGATACAGAAGAAATTTGTATTAGGTGCTGCTTGTATCATTCTATTTTTCATAGGTGCACCACTAGGTGCCATTATAAGAAAAGGTGGTATGGGATTGCCTTTAGTTATAGCTACTTTATTCTTTTTGACGTATCATTTTATCAATATTTTTGCAGAAAAATCTGCTGTTGAAGGTGCTTTCCCTACTTGGTTAGGTGCATGGATGGGTACTCTTATCATTTTCCCACTAGGAATACTGCTCACCTATCGAGCAACGACAGATCAAGGATTTTTTGATTTAGGTGGTGCAGTTGAAACCCTAGTATCGAAATTTAAAAAAAAGCCAAAGAATCCTAGCACAGCTGTCTAATTCTTATCTTTGTGCAAAAGATAAAAGCCCCATGACTGCTAGTACTGCAATTAAAAAAAATACATCATTTCAACTAGACTCTATTGAAGACGCTATTGAAGATATCAAAAACGGTAAGGTAATAATTGTTGTGGATGATGAGAATAGGGAAAATGAAGGTGATTTTTTAGCCTCTGCACAATCTGTTACTCCAGAAATGATCAACTTTATGGCCACGCATGGTCGTGGCTTAATATGTATGCCTATTACTGAGTCTCGCTGTCAGGAATTGGAATTAGACATGATGGTGACTAATAATTCTGATCCTATGGAAACCGCCTTTACTGTTTCTGTAGACTTAAGAGGTCATGGTGTAACTACTGGAATTAGTGCAAGCGATAGAGCTAAAACAATTCAAGCGATGATCCACAAAGATACTAGAGGTCATGACTTAAGTAAACCAGGACATATTTTTCCATTAAGAGCACGTGATGGCGGTGTTTTAAGAAGAACAGGTCATACAGAAGCGGCGATTGATTTTGCGCGATTAGCTGGTCACGAACCTGCCGGTGTCATTGTAGAAATCATGAATGAGGATGGAACCATGGCTAGACTACCTCAATTAATTGAAGTAGCAAAAAAGTTTGATGTAAAATTAGTTTCTATTGAGGATCTTGTGGCTTATCGTATGAAAAATGATAGCCTAATTTTAAAGAAAGAAGACTTTAATCTGCGTACTCGTTTTGGAGAATATCGATTAAGAGCCTATCAACAAACTACAAATCAACAAATTCACCTAGCCTTAACCTTAGGTGATTGGGATGAAGAAGAGGAAATACTAACACGTATGAACTCTACTCAAGTAAATAATGACCTTTTCAGCACTTTGACTTCTGAAGCTGATAGAAAATTAGACGCCATGTTTGAACGTTTGAATAAAGAAGGAAAAGGAGCAATTGTTTTTATCAATCAACAGTTTCAACCAGAAAATATGTTGAGCAGATTAGAACAATTAAAAGAATTACAAGAAAATGGTGAGGTTAAAGCGCCACGTAAAAATCTAGACAATAGAGATTATGGAATTGGAGCTCAAATCTTACACGATTTAAAAATCTCCAAATTAAAATTATTGACGAACAGCGAGCAAAGCAAGCGTATAGGAATGATAGGCTATGGTTTAGAGATCACGGAAACCATAAGCTACTAAAACATGTTTACTAAAACTACTGAGCAGGATTCATTATATGACGGACTAGAAAATATGTCCACCGTAGACTTGCTTAACAATATTAATCGTGAAGATCAAAAAGTTGCTCTGGCCGTACAGCAAGTGATTCCTCAAATTGAATCTTTGGTGGACCATATAGTACAAAAGATGCAATCTGGTGGTCGTTTATTTTACATAGGCGCAGGAACTAGTGGTCGGCTAGGAATTCTAGATGCTAGTGAATGTCCTCCTACCTTTGGTGTTTCACCAGATAAAATCATTGGCCTTATTGCTGGTGGTGATACTGCCATAAGACATGCTGTAGAAAATGCTGAGGATGATACCTTACAAGCGATTAAAGATTTACAAGCTCATTCGATAAATAAAAACGATACCGTTATCGGTATAGCAGCTAGTGGTACAACACCTTATGTCCTAGGTGGATTAAAAAGTTGTAACCTATTAAATATCACGACAGGTTCTATCACTTGTAATGTAAATAGCCCTATCGCAAAAGAATCACAATTCCCCATCACTCCTATTGTGGGACCAGAATTTGTAACTGGCAGTAGCCGTATGAAGGCAGGTACTGCTCAAAAAATGATTCTTAATATGATTAGCACTTCAGTGATGATTCAATTAGGTCATATAAAAGGGAATAAAATGGTTGACATGCAACTAAGTAACGATAAGTTAGTGGACCGCGGCACCAGAATGATCATGGAGCAAACGGGAATTAACTATGAAAACGCTCATAGAGCTCTTTTAGAATATGGAAGTGTGAGGTCTGCAATAGATCATATAGGAACTTGTTAATGGAACAACAGCAACCATCTACAGATAAAGAAGTGTTAAGTAAAGGGATTACTAGACTTTTAACCGCTATACCATTTTTAATTGCAGGACCTATTTTAACATATTTAGGTGCAGGCAGTGATCATCCTATTATATTTTTAATGCCTGGTATTGCTTTCTGTATTTTAGCCGTTGTATTTATTTTTCAAGGAATCAATACCATATTAGATTCTATGTTTAAAACAGATAAAAGAAGATAATAATCTCTTTATTTTTTACGTTGCAATAGATATTTAAATTCTGCTTTCGCGAAAGCGTTAACACACCAACCTAATGATCAAATATATTTATACTTCCCTATTAATAGCACTTTTACTATTTTCTAATTCTTGTAAAGAGAAGGCCGAGACCACACTTGAATATTCTAATAGTATAACGGGAAATGTAATGGATTATGATGGTAACGCAGCACAGCTTAACATCATGGGCTTTTTTGTAGATCCATTATTTAAGGGTGAAGTTAATACTAACGGAGTACTTAAGATAAACTTCCCTAATCAATTTATCTCAACATCTCAGGCTGCTTTTGATAAGTATAATTCTTCAAGTGATGCAGGTTATGAATTAAGTGCCATAGGCCTAGAAGATATTTTTAGTCCTCTAGAAAATCTAACCATATCCAACCCAGATACCAAGATTGCTCTAGCTGGAAAATATTATGGCTTTGAGACTTATGAAAACGGTAATAGAACCGGTCGTATATTTCCTGGCTCCTCAAAAGAGTTTATTACATATAATATGAACCCAGAAAAGTATGATCCTGTGGTAGGTCATTTTTACATGTGGCTATATAGCGATAGCGTTACTAGTATTAATGGTACTAATAGTTCACCTGTAGAAGTAGATGAGTCTGGTATGGTCATAAAAGAATCAAAAAGAGAATACCATGTCACTTTAAATGAAGGATGGAATATCGTCAAGTATTCAGTGAGTAACATCGAAAAAGACTCTAAAGGAGATTTACAAGTAATGAAATCTGCGTTTACCACCGAAGGAAATTATAAAAATGAAATAAACTGGCATTACTTTCAACTGCCTTAATCTCAAAGGTCGACAATAAGTCATTTAAGCCGTTTAACAGTTTATTTAAAACACTATCTAACAACGTTTTAAAATGATAAGTGTTTGTTAACGACTTTAAAGGTCTGCATAGCGAAAACTTAACACAATGTTGAGAAATCCTCCTAATTAGAATTAGTTTTGTCCTACCCAATTAATAGGATCATGAAAAAAATATTTACACTTTTTATTTTAGGAATTATAGCAGCTTCTTGTTCTAGTGAAGATGCAAATGTTGATCAATATGAAACTCAGAACATCGATAAGATGACTGAAGCTGATTTTATAGACTTCATGCAAAATATCGCTATTAGTAGAGATGTTTTACCTAGTGAACTTAATCCAGAAGAGTCAGTTTACCCTTTACCAATTGAGTCTATCACTACTATAGGTGAAGAAAAGTTTCTTATTGAAGATCCAGATTTCGGAGCTTGTTTAGTAAGAGATATTAATTTACCAGGTACTGGTACTGTAGGTCACTTTGAAGTAAAGAGTTTTAATGATAGTGATGACGATGATGATGACGTTGACACAAAATTTGACTTTAAGTATACTGCAGCTCCAGGATGGTACATCGCTTCTATCTCTATGAACGTGGTAAGTGATTGTAATTTAACTCCATTAGTGAATGGAATTCCTGATGTTTGTGCTTTTAACATAAGAAATTGTTTTAACGGAAGACGTACAGGTGTTACTTATAGATTTAGAGACAACTGTTTGCCTGACTGTACTTGCCTTGCTGCTTATGTAGTGATGTACACTTTGAAGGATAACGGTCGTATAGATCGTTGTGTAGGTGTATGGGTAGATGGTGATCAATTAGGGTTAAGCGACACAGCAAAGTCTAACACATTTTGTCAAGACGATTGTGGTGAAGTTCAAGATAACTAGAACATACTTATTATATAAAGCGCTCCATATGGAGCGCTTTTTTTTTGCTCTTTTTTTTAATAATAATAAGTCAAGATTATCCGTTAATTTAATAATCATGGCATCGTTTTAGTAACTTTGTAATTAAATTAGAATCTATTGAAAATTATCATTAGTATAATCCTATTTTTCATGACCATCCTTTCTTATAGTCAGGATCTTCAATTGGAAAATGCTGACATCACTTCTACTGAGAATGATTCTATTATCAATGTCATTTCAGAATACCAATTCATTGATGAAGAAAATTATCCGGACGCCATCATTTATGCAAAATCTGATGCACAACAAGTTTATGTAGTGCATCAAGGAATTAAAATGTGGTGTGACCAAGCCGTTTTTTACAAAAAAGACAATTTCTTAAGAGCACTAGGTTCTGTACGTATGAATCAAGGTGATAGCGTTCTTATGAATTCAAAATATGCAGAATACAATGGGAATACTCAACTAGCATTTGCTGCTGGTAAAGTGAATATGCGCAGTCCAGAGACTACTTTATCCACAGACACCTTATACTTTGATCGCAATAAACAACAGGCCTATTATAGAAGCGGTGGAACTGTAAGAGATACTGCTAGCACACTTACTAGTCGTGTTGGCCGATTTTTTATGCAAGAAAAAAAATATCAATTTATTGATGATGTGGTTATCGTTAATCCGGACTACACTATTAATTCTAGTCAGGTTAATTTTTATACTGAAACGGGACATGCTTATTTATATGGCCCATCGACCATAAAAGGTAAAGCCAGTACCGTCTATTGTGAACGTGGTTTTTATGATACACGCAATGATTATGGCCATTTTGTAAAAAAATCTCGAATAGACTATAATAATAGAACCGTTACCGGTGACAGTCTCTACTTTAATAGAGTTACTAATTTTGCTAGCGCGACAAATAATATAGTCGTAACAGACACGATAAACAATTCGATAATAAAAGGCCATTATGCCGAAGTCTTTAGAGACAAAGATTCTGTTTTTATTACTGAAAGAGCTGTAGCTATCTCCTTGCAAGAGGCAGATTCTGTATACATTCATGCAGATACTCTAATGGTGACAGGTCCAGAAGATAATCGCATTGTACGAGGTTTTAGAGACGTAAGACTTTTTAAAAGTGATTTAAGCGGTCGATGTGATTCTATTCATACTAGGCAATCTACCGGACTTACTAAAATGATTAAAAAACCAGTTTTATGGAGTGGTAAAAGTCAAATCACAGGAGATTCTATTCATCTACAAAGCAATGTAGAAACAGAAAAACTAGATTCTTTAAGAGTGTTTTATAATGCCTTTATAGTAGATAAGGATACCATTCATGATGGTTATAATCAGATAAAAGGAAAAGAGCTCATAGGGTTATTTAAAGATAATGAACTAAATAAAGTGAAAATTGATAAAAACGTTGAAAACTTACTTTATGTTTCTAATGAATCTGATGAGCTAGTTGGGATCAACAAGGGAACCAGTAGTAAGTTAGAAATCACCTTTAATAATGGTGATATTGCCATTATAAAACCTATTGGTAATCCTAAGGATGAAACCATTCCGCCAGATGAATTACCTGAGAATGCAAGAAGACTAAGAGGCTTTAACTGGCGAGGTGAAGAACAGCTCAACTCTGTAGATGACCTATTTATGGGGAAACCTAAACCTGTACTTACTAAAATCCAAGGGCTACCACTGCCTTTACAAGAAGAAGATTTCTTTGACGAGAACAACTCTTCTCAAATTAACGAAAACTCACGATTAAAGGATAAGAAGTTAATCGATAAGAAAGAAGATCAGCAATTAATAGGTAAAAAGAACTAGACTTGAAGCAAGACTTTTTTCAATATCAAGCTCCTACTACTCCATTTGCTCCAGCTCTTGAGGTCTCGCATGCTAGTGGCAACTACATTTATGACATTCATGGTAATGAATATCTAGACTGTGTCGCTGGTGTCAGTGCATTACCTTTAGGGCATTGCCATCCCGCAGTCACTAGTGCTATTAAAAAACAAGTTGACTTATACATGCATGTCATGGTCTATGGTGAATACGCACAAGAACCAGCGGTCCAGCTTTGTAAAAAAATAGCACAGCATATGCCGGCACCACTTCAAATGACCTATCTGGTTAATAGCGGTACAGAAGCAATGGAAGCAGCTATAAAATTAGCTCGCAGAGTAACCGGTAGAAGTGAATTGATCTCTATGCAAAAGGCTTATCATGGTAATACCATGGGATCATTAAGTTTGATGGATTATGAAGAACGTAAAGCTCCTTTTAGACCACTATTACCACAGGTAAAACATATTAAATTTAATTGTCAATCACAGTTAAATATTATTACAGATAAAACTGCAGCCGTCATTATAGAATCCATTCAAGGTGGCGCCGGTTTTATCGTGCCACATACATCGTGGTTAAAGGCGCTAAAAGAGAAATGTCAACAGACTGGCGCTTTATTGATTATAGATGAAATACAACCAGGAATGGGCCGCACTGGATCTATGTTCTATTTTACGCAACATGACATCATACCAGATATGGTTATTACTGGAAAAGGCTTAGCCGGTGGATTACCTATAGGAGCAATAACAGCAAGCTCTATGCATTTAAATATGTTTAAAGAAGCGCCTATGCTAGGTCATATCACCACATTTGGCGGTAATCCAGTCATTGCATCAGCTGCACTTGCCACAATGACTGAACTAGAAAAAGGTGATCTTATTAATGCGGTAAAAATGAAAGAATTACGCTTTCGCGAAAGCTTAATTAACAAACACATAAAGGAAATAAGAGGCGTTGGACTCATGCTTGCCGTCATACTGGCAGACGAACAACATACAGCCGCAATAGTCGATGAATGTAGAAATCGAGGTGTTTTATTCTTTCTTTTGCTATTTGAAAAAAAAGCTATCAGAATCACGCCACCACTGACTATATCGCAAGATGAGATTGATAAAGCTTGTTATATTCTCAATGAAGTAATCTCCAAATTTTACAATTAAAACAAGAGTTTGAACCTGTTTATAAAATGTTTATAACAGATTTTCAACTCTCATTGAAACAATGGCAAATATTTTGAACTTAGTAAGAGTACAATTCTTAAAAACCATATATGCATTTTGAACTTAATAGTGATGGCTTTATGAGCATTAAAAAGTTTGAATTAATGCTTAAATCTAACGAGGTTGGATTTTTTGATAGTGAAGAATTTGAGCAAATAGTAGAATACTATCTTGAAGCTGGTAAGATGATTATGGCTCGCAAGGCAGTGCAACTAGGCCTGTCTCAACATCCTAGCTCTGTAGAGATAAGATTGTTGCAGGCAGAAATTCTAGTATTTGATAATGAATTTGAACAAGCTCACGAATTATTAAATACGCTTTATGAATTACAACCTCATAACTCAGAGATATACATTCAAAAAGCAAATATCTATTCAAAGACAGATGATCATGAAAAAGCGATTGATCTTTTAAACCAAGCCCTAGATTTAACTGAAGATCAATCTGATGTTTATAATCTTATAGGTATGGAATATTTGTTTATTGAAAATTATAAGCTTGCCAAGACCAATTTTATAAAATGTCTAGAGCTAGATGAGTCTGATTATTCTGCTTTATATAATATTATTTACTGCTTTGATTTCTTAAAAGAAAATAAAGAAGCCATTGAGTTTTTAAATAATTTTTTAAACAACAACCCATATAGCGAAGTGGCGTGGCACCAAGTTGGAAAACAATACTTTGATTTAAAAATGTATCAAAAAGCCTTAGCTGCTTTTGATTTTGCTATTATATCCGATGAGTTATTTGTTGGTGCTTATCTAGAAAAAGGAAAAGTTTTAGAGAAATTAGGTCAGTATAATCAAGCTATTGAAAATTATCAAATAACCTTAGAATTAGATGACCCTACTTCGTTTGCCTATTTAAGGCTTGGTAAATGTTATCAAAAATTAGGAGCATATGATCTAGCGGTTAAATATTTTAAAAAAACAGTAAAAGAAGATCCATTACTTGATAAAGGATGGATTGCACTCGTTGACTTTTATACAAAACAGTTAAACTTTCAAAAAGCACTGAGCTATATTGAAAAAGCAACTGAAATAGATAGTGAAAATGCCTTATACTGGATTAGGTATGCAAAATTGAATAAGAAATTAAACTTTTTTGAAGAAGCAGAGTATGGTTACCGCAAGGCGATAGATCTAGGTAATTATGAATTAGAAACTTGGTTACAGCGATCTGACATACTGTTACAATTAGGCGAGATAGATGGATTAGTTTCTAATCTAGAATATGGCTTAGAATTCTATCCAGATGATGCTGAGCTTGAATATAGACTTGCCGGAGCTTATTTTAAACTGCACAACAATATGAAAGGTAGATTTCATTTGCAAAATGCTTTTAAAAATGATCCTGAATTTTTTATTATTATAGAAGAACTATTTCCAGACATCTTAAAAATGGATGAAGTTCAACTTATCATTACGTAAACGATACCCATGCTATTTTTCTCAAAGAAAACGTTCCTGATAGATCAGCTAGAAGGGCTAGTAGATATTCATAACCATATTTTACCCAATATTGATGATGGGTCACCAGATATTGAAACAACTTTAAAAATGATTGACCTATATAAAGAAATAGGTTATAAAGGCTGTATTGCAACGCCTCATACAATGGAGGATTATTATGGAAATGATACAACGAGAATCCTTTCCAATTATCAAGAGACAATTACAAATCTAAAATTGTCTACAGCAAATGAGTTCATTTTAAATGCTTCTTCTGAATATATGATGGATAGTGCATTTGAAAAATTAATTGATACTGAAAACGTCCTGTTCTTAAAAGATCGATTATTACTTACAGAGTTTTCATACTTCCAAAAGCCAGAATATGTCAATGAGGTCATCTTTAATATGATTCAGAAAGACATTACTCCTATCCTAGCCCATCCTGAGCGTTATCGATACATAAAAGGAATAGAAGAATATAAAGACTTAAAAGATAGAGGATTCTTGTTCCAACTTAATCTACTTTCTATAGAAGGACATTATGGTAAGGATGCTCAGAAAAAAGCAATGCTCTTATTAGAACATCAATTATATGACTTCATAGGAACAGATGCTCACAAACCTGAACATTTAAGTAAGATTAAAGAAATACAACTTAAGTCTAAACTATTAAATAACCTTCTACCTGTAATAGAAAATAGTAAGCTTAACTTTTAAAACTAAAAGTTAAGCTTAGCCTTTAATTTTTCCATGAAAGTTTTCTTATCTGCCGAGTAAGAATATCCATATTTATTACCATATCCAAAATTAGTCAACTTAACACTGTTAATTACAGCGGCTACATTGGTTAATTTACCATCCTGAATCGTATCAGAAATAAACTCTAACAGACCACGATCTGTATAATTTGCTCTAGTCACATATACCGTTACATCAGCAAATTTGTTAATAAGGAAAGTATCAGTTACCACAATTGTAGGAGCAGAATCAATGATCACTAAATCGAACATTCCTTTAGCTTCTTCTACCATTTCTTTAGTTCTACTCTGCATCCATAACTCTGCTGGGTTAGGAGGAATAGATCCTGATAAAAGCATATAAAGATTACTGTTATCATCAACTGGAACCACAAGATTTTCTAACTTTAAATCTGAATTTACCAAGTATTCTGTGACTCCTTTTTTACGCTTTAAACTAGCATCAAAAAATCTATGAAGTTGTGGATTACGGATATCTCCACCTATAAGTAATACCTTTTTACCACTATAAGCAAAAGTACTTGCCAAGTTAAATGCGGTAGTTGTTTTACCTTCACCTTTTACAGTAGAGGTTACCAAAACAACCTTAGTGTCATCATGGTTTAAAGCTCCAAGTTTATATTGTAAGTTAGTTCTAATAATTCTAAAAGATTCCGCGAGAACACTACGGTCATTAGGTATTATTCTATCCTTAGCATCACTTTCTAACTTTGGTACTTCTCCTAATATAGATACTTGAGGTAAGTCTCTTTCTAAATCTTTTCTAGACTCTATTTTATTATAGAAAATCTGCTTTAAGTAAACTAGTCCTAATGGAATGAGTACACCTAGTACTAATGCCGCTAATAAAATAATTTTTGGTTTTGGTGATACCGGTACATCAGGTGCATAACCTGAATCAACAATTTTAGCTTTAGGTGCTGTTACGGCCAAAGAAATTGCAGTTGTTTCCTGCTTTTCTCTTAATAGTAAATAAATTGCCTCAACCACTTCACGATTTCGTTCTACGCTACGACTTGTTTTCTCATTGTTAGGAACTTGAGAAATGTTAGCATTAATTTGATTAGACTTTCTTAAAAGGCTATTTTGTTCAACCTTCAACCCATTAATGTAGCTATCTAAGGAACTAAAAATCCCGCGTTTTAAAGAACTTAACTCGTTTGATAATCTTACCATCACTGGACTCTCTTGAGTAGATGTTTGTCCAATTCTTTGATATGTGGTCAACACTTCGTTGTAATTATTGATTAAAGCAATTAATTGAGGTTCATTTAATCCTAAACCAGAAGTCGTAACACTCTTCTCAATATCGGTTATCATAAATTCTTTCAAGGACCTACCTATAGATAATTGAGTCTCTACTTTTAAAAGTTCAGATTCAATTTCATTCACTTTTTGTAAATCAAGTGAGGTCTCCACACCAATATCGGTAAGTCCTTTATTGGTTTTAAAAGATTCAATGCCAGTTTCTACACTATCTAAATCTTTAGTGATGTCATTAAGGCGTTCCTCAATAAACTCAGCAGTATTAAGTGCAACGATATTTTTATCATTTATGGCGTCCTTGTTGTATTCTTCAATGAGCTGATTCAATACATCCTCAGCACGTTCACCTACCACATCAGTAATAGATAAATTGACGACACTACCTCTTTTACCAGACGTATTGACATTTAATCTAGAGTGATAATTTTGTACTACTAACTCTTTAGGACTTATAACAATTTTTAAATCAGACAGCTCCTGAGTATCATCTTGAGTTACTTCAAATGAAAGAGGTGAAAATATCAATGATAAATCTTCGATATTGATAATTTCCCCATATTCTTTAGTCAACCATTTTGAATCTGAATTCAATCTTAATCCGAATAAAGAATCACTAACTTCTTTCACATAAAATGTAATCGGTTTTGTAAATTGAATTAAAGAGTCTTTTTTTAGAATATTAACATCCAAAAAGCGATTGGTATATACATCACTTTCCTTTACATTACCTTTTCTAGAATAGGTCGTTGTTAAGTTAAATTGATCTATGACATTGGACAGTAACCTTTTGGATTTAAGAATTTCAATCTCATTCTCTACACTATTAAAATTACTCCCAAATAACCCCATATCACCAAGCACACCTGTTTCAGACAAGCCACCACCCATTTGAGTGTCTTTAATGATAATCGATGCTGTAGCTTGATACTTTTTTGTGGCATATCTCAAATATAATTGAGAGGCTACTATACAAAACAAAACGGATAGGATGACCCAAGGCCAAGCTTTTATAAACGGTTTCAGCTGATCCCTTAAGGATTGTTCGTTTGTCTTATTATCTTGATTATTCATTAATTATTTATTCAAATTTGAAAACACCACCACAGTTGTTAGTAACAACGAGGCAATTGAAACATAAACGGAAATATTTCTATTAAATCCAGAAGCTTGTATTTGAGCTCCATTAGGTTCTACGATTATTGTATCGTTCTGGTTTAGATAATAAAATGGTGAGTAAATAAAATCTGCACTCGTTAAATCAACTCTAGTAGAAGTCTGGATACCGTTCATATCTCTCAATACAAGAATATTGTCTCTGCGCCCGTAAACGGTTAAATCACCTGCTAAACCAAGCGCTTGTAATAATGTAATTCTATTATCATCCACCTTGTACGTACCAGGTCGATTTACTTCTCCTAACAATGTTATTTTATAATTAAGAATTCGCACATCTACAACCGCATCCTTAACATATTTAAGCATTTCATTCTTTAAATAATCTTGAAGTTCAATTCGAGTATATCCACTAGCCTTTATTTTACCTAGTAAGGGATAATTAATGAACCCTTCATCATCCACTAAATAACTTTGCAACGTTTCTTGTGAACGAATAGAAAGTTCTTGATTTACAACAGGACTTACCACTTGATTAAAAGGTTGAACACTTTCCATATTTTCGCTCGTCACGATAATCTTTAGAATGTCGTCACTCGTTATAACGGCGTCGTATTTTGATGATTGAGAGTCAGATAAAGCTGTATCAATATCTTGAACATAAATAATGTCTTTTTTAGAAACACAAGAAGTTGTACATATTGCTATTACTAAAGCAATAAAACTAATTTTAATAAGTGTGATTTTTCCCATTTTGCAAATATAAGATTTTAGGTTCTTACTTTGACATCTTTATCCAACTCCTCATAAATACTATTTTGACTCAAAAACTCTGGAATTAAATCCTTCAACTTCTTAACCACCTGAATATTATCTTGTTGTTCTGCAGCTGCAGCTATATCAATAATAAAATTATTAACTTCATCCATGCAAAGTACTTGATCCTTTGCTCGCATTATTTTCTTATGATGAGTTTGTAGTGTTTTTGCTTTATCATTTAATAATTCTTCAAACAACTTTTCTCCAGGTCTCAAACCGATGACTTTTATTTCTATTTGTTCATAAGGAATAAATCCAGATAGTTTTATCATTTTTTCGGCCAAATCCATGATTCGAACAGGTTTACCCATATCAAAAACAAAAACTTCTCCACCTTGCCCCATAGTTCCAGCTTGTAACACTAGTTGACATGCCTCAGGTATCGTCATAAAATATCTAATAATATCTTGATGGGTCACTGTTACCGGACCACCAGCGGCAATTTGCTTTTTAAAATGGGGAATTACAGAGCCATTAGAGCCTAATACATTTCCAAATCGAGTAGTTATAAAACATGTTTTAGATTCCTTAGCTTGCAACGCTTGTACATATATTTCAGCAGCACGCTTTGATGCACCCATTACATTAGTAGGATTCACCGCTTTATCGGTTGAAACCATTACAAAACGATCCACACCAAATTGAGTACTAAGGTTGGCAAGATGCATTGTTCCAATAATATTGACAAAAACCGCTTCAGATGGGTTGTTTTCAATAAGTGGCACATGCTTATAAGCTGCAGCATGAAACACGACTGAAATATTCTCTTTGTTAAACAGGTTTGTTAATCGTTTTAAATTCCCAACATCTGCCAAAACAAATTCAAAATCAACATTACAAAACTTTGATCTCAATTCCAGCTCTAATTCATGTAACGGTGACTCGGCCTGATCCAGTATAATTAATTTCTTAGGGTTGAACTGAGATACTTGTCTTACAATCTCACTACCTATAGAACCTGCCCCACCAGTTACAAGAATAATTCTATTATTAAGATATTCATTAATTAACGAATCATCTAGTACAATTGGATTACGTTCTAATAAATCTTCAATTTGAATTTCTTTTATATTTCCTTGAATACTCTCCGAATCACTCCATTCTTTAATAATAGGAGCATTATATATCTGAATTCCATAGTTCAGACATTCATCTACAATATTATTCTTTTGCTTATTAGATATCGTATCTCCTACAATAACAACTCCATCTATATCATATGGTTGTAGGTTTTCATACAAATCTTTACTATACTTAAAAATAGGTTTACCTAATATTTTAATCTTAGAATGAGATTTAGTAAAAGAAACAAAACCAGCTAAATCAAAATCCTGATTTCTTGAGATGGTCATGGCTTCACCAACTGATATCGTATCATCATTTACTCCTAACAAGAGAACTCTTTTTTTCTCTTTAGTATTAAGATTGATGAACAAGTGATAAATAGACTTTACTGTTACTCTGAATAACAACATTAAACCAAATGTAACTGTAGCAAAAATGGCCAAAAAAGGTATTAAGAAAAGTTTTTTATCAAAAAGAAAATGATAACCATAACTAATCATCATCAAAGCAACAGCTGCAGATATAGCTGCTAAGGCAATTTTTAAAATATCTACGGTTGTACTGTGCCTAATCAAACCAGCATAAGTACTAAAGACAAAAAAGAAAGAAAACTGAACCAAACAAACCACAAAACCCTGCTGCAATATGGTCAATGATGGATAAAAAGAAACCGACAGGTTTTCAACTAATAAATAGCTTATTATAAATGATAAAATGACGATGAATGAATCTATTGCTACGACAGCCCAGCGTGGCAGGTACGATATATTTCTGAACTTTAGATCATTATCGCCGTTGAGTAAAACATGCGACAATCGTTTTTTAAAATAATCCCAAGTCATTTTAGGTATATTTATTGGTTTAAAAAAGGGTAATGAAACCATTACCCTTTTTAATTCTTATATATGAAAATCAAACCTTACTTTAATCTAAAATATTTTTATTATGTAAATACCAGATTAAATAAGCTTTATTTTATTTAATAACAATTTTTTCAACGTGGCTTTTATCTCCTTGCTGAATGGTTAACAAATATACACCCATATTTAAACTATCCAAATTAGTCAAGATGACTTGCCCATTGGACATATCAAAATATCGACGAACTAACAATTGTCCCGATAAATTGTGTATTTCTACTATGGACTCAGCATCGTTACTCAAACCAGTAATTTGTAATGATCCATCTATTACCGGATTTGGATACAATGAAATAGAATCAGTTCTAACCACATCTAACTCACTTAAAGTAACATTTGAGAAGTGAATAGAAAATCTATCTAATGCAACTGTGGAAGGAACTGTGGTATCAAAATTAAATGACATTGTAGTCAATACGTCAGCAGCTATAAGATGATACTGATTAGTATAAGCATCAAACAAATAGGTATTTAAAATATTTACACCAGATAATCTTGTTTTGAACTCATAGTTCCCATCGTTAAATCGCTTGATTTCTAAAGGGATTATATTTCCATCACTAGGATTAGAACGACTCTCTATGGCTAACCTGTTAGGATTACTAACAATAGAAATATTCTCATCTAAATTTTCAATCTTTAAAAGGTCAAACGAATCTAACCCATCTATCCCATTCAAATCAAAATTCAATTTAAAGCCATCTAATGCAGTAGAGTTAGAATTATATACATCTAAAGTTAAAAACCCTTGAGGTTGACTAAATGTAGATGTCAAGTTAGAACCAGATACTTTGTAGCTTTCTTTAAAAGTTACACTAGGTACATCTGAATCTGCATCATCTAATACTTGTAAAAACATAGATTGACCAGGTTGTAACTCACCATTAACTTCTGTATCTGTAGGTGTACTTGAATCAGTTGAGAAATCATAAGCTCGATAGGCTCCTCTTTCACCAGCTTGTGGATTCCACACATACATAAAGTTAGGATTCATGTCTTCTTGAGTACTGGTCATATTATTAAAAATCATGGCTCCTACATCCACCTTTGCTTGATAAGGATTACCGACAAACACAAAATCACCCGTCGACAAACTAGCATCAAAAGTTTGAATGGCATCATTAAGCTTTAATTGACCTGTGGTGGTTAGTTTAGTATCATTAGGCATATCGCTGATTGTTAAATCTATAGAACGATCACCTCTAATGAATAATCGGTAAGGTGTTCCTGCGCTTAAAGAAGCATTCATATCATCGGTAGCAACTGGAGCTTGCCAAGCTTGCATTCCATCATTGCTAAAAGCAAATGCAGATGGATTATTAGAACCGGAAACATCAAAACCACCAGATGTTCCACCCGTAATTTGTGTTCCTATTCCTGCTTGATATCCTGCATCGCCAGGATTCAATCCACCTTGCTGCCAATTATCAAAAATTGTTCCCGTCATATCTACTGGTGAACTTACAAACCTAAACGCACGTTTTGCTGGGTAAAACTGTTCAACGGTTACATCACCTGTTATAGAACCAGAAATCACCTCTTCTATAACCGCGCTTTTACCATCAATGGAATTAAAAGTCAGCTGATCATTAGTTATTAGATTTCCTGAAACTAACTTTAAATGACTATTCAATTCAGTTTCATCTATTAAAGATACTGAACTCAACAAAGTCATCGATTCATAAATACCTTCGGCTACAATAGTTTCTGAGCTAGGATTAGCCAAAATCTGTATATTATCTAAAGCTATTTCATCAGAAGAATTACTTCCACTATCTGCAGAGGACCATGCTAGAACATAAGTCGCACCGCTAGCTATATTTAAACCTGTCAAATCCAGAGCTATCAAATTACGTTTCCATTCTTCAATCACATCTTGACCTAACATAGATGTAAGAGCAACATCAGTTATTTCAGTAAGTGAGTTGACATCTGATCCATGGGAGAACCTGAAATCATTTGCTCTATTTTCGTTATCCAATACATAAAAATCATAAGCTACAGATAAATCTGTAATCGTTACTCCGGTATTGTTTGTAAATTGAAAATGGATAGTTCCTGGAGTAAAATCACTTCCTGTAGGCTGCACACCTAGTGCAAAATCACCTGCAGCTATTTCAAAAGCATAAATTCCACCGCTACTCACGCCACCATCAGAAGTTCCTTTACCAAAATCATTGCCAGATTGCTCATCTCCAAAAGCGGTAGTTCCATCTTGTAAACCTGTTATAGCAAAAGCATCAGCATCTAACTGTCCTGCAACAGGCACCTTAGCAAAACCAGAACCATCAAACGCACCATTGTTGACATTAACTACTGTATTATCAAAATCGATAAGATAGTTTGTATCTACCATATCCACTTGCAATCCTTGTGGTTGCGGATCTGTTACCGTATAAGATTGTTCGGTACTCGTTGTGGTTTCTGGTGCCGCGTTAGCATCTGTAGCAACTATCTGATAATACACTGTAGTACCATCAGCTGACGCTGGTATACTAGCTGTATAAGTATCACCACTACTTAAAGTCATCGTTAATGAAGGCTGATCATAAACACCTGTAGCAAACCCATATTCCAATACCACACTAGCAAGACCATCTGCATCTGTAACATCTGCATTGATAGTTACTGTTTCAGTAGAAGCTGGTACTAATGGACTGTTCGAAATATTAGTTACTGATGGTGCCAGATTTGTATTAGCAGGTAATGTAGTAATTTCAATCTCTTCGAGTACCCATTCTTCTGCACCTAAACCTGTATTATCATATAGAAAGGCAATATACGCTTCACCTTGAATAACAGAAGCATCTACCACAGTACTAGAAGAAGCGGAATAAGAGTTATTAGAAGAAGTATTATTAGGATCAAAAGTTAAATCTGTCCATATCGCCGTAGTAGGATCTCCTGAACCATCATAATCTGTAGAATATCTTAATAAAAACTCTCCGCTTTCATTTATAGCATTTCCAAAACGTTCTGATGTGGTCACTTCAATTTGATTGATACTTGCCATCGCAGGAAATGAAACAGGTGCTTCAGTAATCAACCAATCGATGTCTTCCGTACCTCCAAAACCATTCATTGTATATGAACCAGAACCACAAATCCATTCATCATCACCAGCCTCATCAAAAGCTACCCATGCATTATTGGCACAATCATCAAATGATTCTGTATAAGGTAGTGATATAGGTGCTACATCGTCCTCCAAAACAGTTAAGGTAAACTGACTGTTTAATCCAGCAGCAGCCATATCTCCACCTAGTATATTTTGTAATTCAAACACAAAATCCTCATCCATTTCTGCAAGCATATCATCAGTTACAGAAACGGTTACCGTTTGACTGGTTGAAGAACCAGCTGGAAAAATAAGAGACTGAGTCATGTAGTTTCCTATATTACTTGCCGTACCAGAGGTTAGTACAACATCTGCTGTAGTAGCGGTTGTAGCTGATTCATTAGAAATAGCAACCGTAAGATCAACTGTTCCAGCATCTTCATTTACTGTTAACGAATTAGGATCAAATTGAATAGAAGTTGTTAACGGACCAGCAGGATTACCTTGTATGCTAATATTGTCAAAATAAACTCCTTCATCTGTTGCCGTTAATCCATTCACTGTAAATAAAATTGTTAGCGAACTATTTCCATTGAGTAAAATAGTATCTGAACTAAAATTTCTAAATTGATTGTCGTTATTTGGCACAACACAACCATTAGACGTACCAGTAGTTAATGACGGTAATAAAGTTGTAGGAGTACACTCACCATCTCCATCAAAGTTGGTATCCAATGCTGCAGGCTCATTTGAAGCGTCATTAGGCACATGTTGTATTGACATTAGATTTTGAAAAACTCCACCATCTAAACTATATGTGATCAAAACTTCATCTGTAGAATCCCAATCCTGATAATGATGAGCTAATAAATCAATAGAAAAGGTAAAATCCGATAGATTTGAGACATCAATATTACTAAGATTTATAGTCGCTGGTGTGACATTAGTATCTTCTATAGCAAATAAAAAGGTGCTATTACCACCTATATTAGGTTGGGATCTATTAAAAATATCTATAAACGATGATGATGAGCCTTCAGTAGCTGAAGTAGAATATCCTGAATTCTCTATCTCAAAGTCTTGAGTGTAGACTACTGTTTGAGCCATTAAATAGTTTCCAACCAACAGTAAACCAAATAGTAATATTTTTTTCATTTGTACGATTTTATAGAATTACAAAAATATCGTTATTACTACAAATTCATAATGGATTTATATTAAGCGTAGGTTAAGTTATTAAGTTTTATTTGATAACTGAATGATCCCTTCTGTTGATTATAAGTGATGAGCAGGCTTATCCGATACCTAAAGGAATGGATAAGTCTCGTTAAATGCTATAGTTATGGTTACCCATAAAAAAGTCGATAGCACTGGTTAAGTGTTAACGACTTTTCTAAATCTATAGATTGTTGATTATACTCTTTCGCGAAAGCGAAAATATTATCATACTAGCTTATAAATTATATTTATTATTTGGAATATCTAAAAAAATAATAAATCCAAAAATGAGATCTACATGATAGAATCCCCAAAATATAACATGATTGAAAAGGCAAAGTAATAGAAAAAAGAAAATACTTGAAAAATTAAACTTATTTATTTTTCTAAATATAATTACCGCTAAAACAGCTGAATAGATTAATCCATGAGTCGCCAATAATTGAATAATACTATTGTGTGCGTGATATTGTTTTCCAGAGGCTGAAATCCAACGATAATCTTTTGAGTTATTTCCTAACCATAAATGATCATTAATAAAAATATAAAAATTGTAAAATATTTTTAAACGTTGCGATGTAAGGTCATTTATGTAGGAAATAGAAGTTAAAAGAATTAAACCACAACCAAATAATAACAAAGTAGAAACTATTATAGATGTTACAATAGTCATACTATATTTTTTCCAAATTAAATATTGATACAGATAAAAAGGTAAGAGAAGGAAAATCATGTATTTACTACCGGACAATACTACTCCTATTGTTCCAGCTAAAAGAAAAATTTTAAAAAAATTGTTTTCTTTGAAAAATTGAAAAGATAAAATTAGTAAAAGGAAAGAATTTAATCCGAAAACAATCGAGCTATCACTCAACGCGTTAATTCCTTCAAGTGGTAGAATAAAATTATAGCTAATTGGATTTTTTAAATTAAACCACAAGGCTTGTAAATCCTTGTTTCCAGAAAAAAATAATATAATCGCTAATATTATTTCGAAAAAGAAAAAATAACAAAACAACTTGATCGTAGATCCTTTTATAAAAGGCGAGATCGCTAAGCTTATACTTAAGAAGAATAAGGCACTAACAGGCACAAAATCATCAATCCGATTGAGTTGACTTAAATCAAAACGGAAACAGTAAAATGATATGCACGAAAATAATGTTAGTACTCCTAATCCTAATAACGATTTAATACTTTTCTTAAAATCGAATAACCACCATATAGAGAGTAATAAGGTAGGAAGTAATATATAATTGGGAATATGTAAATACGTTGCAAACATAAAGTTTGAAACGATTAAGATGTCAAGCAGATGTTGTCGATTTTGATAAAAAAAGAGACCTGCATCTGTTTGCTTAAACATTTTTTATCCCTCTTTTTGAATTAACCTCATTAACATTTTATTTAATGTCATATAAATCCCTGCAAATATGATTAAAGTGAGAATCGTTATTACCCATTGTATAGATAGGTCATAAGAAAAAGTAGTGATAACAACACTGGAAACAATTAATTGTAAAACTAAATATAGAATTGAAATCTTTATATGTCCAATTTTTTTTACATCTGTTAATTGTTGATAGATATGATGCCTATGTGGTTCTGACAACTTTTCTTTTAAATAAAAACGTTTTAAAATAGTCATTAGACTATCTGTACCATAGACAATAAATAGCAAAAGAACATATGGAGAGTCGGTAGCAATTAATAGTTGATAAGCCGCAAAAACTAAAATAAAGGCAAGTGTTACACTACCTATATCACCTGCGAAAAAAATAGCTTTTTTTCTAAAATTAAAATATCCAAAAATAATTACGGAAATAAGCGTGTATATTAATAAATCTTCTTCTATGAAATCATAGATATAAAGGTCGATATAAATCAAACTAGACAAAACACCTATGGAATAAATACCTGTAATACCATTAATTCCATCCATGAAATTATATGCATTTACAAAAGCAATAGCGGCAATCAATAAAAACAAAAGGAATATTAAATTATATTCATAAACTGATTGATAAATCAATAATAAACAAGCTATTACTTGAGCAGAGAACCTAAGTAATGCTGACAATGAAATTAAATCATCTATAAAACTGACAACTGCTAGAATGGTTAATCCAGCAAAAAAAAAGGGATATTGAAGCCCTGTGGTTAAGAAGAAAAACAATGCTCCTATAAAAAAAATAATTCCACCACCTCTAATGGTAACCTTAGTATGACTGCTTCTATGATTAGGCTTATCAACAATGTTAAATCGTTTTGCTATAGGAATATATAGTAAAGAAGATATTATTAATAATAATGAGACTATTAAGTAATTATACATATGCATGGAGTATATGGACCTTTAGAAATAATATTTTTTCAAACCATTAATTCCCCAATGAAATGAATAGTACAGGGATTTGAAAAAAGATAATTTTTCTACTTCCATGAGAAACTTGAGGTGTTTAATAATAAGTTTGAACTTATTATTTGTAGCAGATCCGGATACTTGGCGGTACATAGCAAGTTCTTCATCTAGTGGTATGGAATGATGACCATCTTTTAAAATACTTAACCATAGAGCATAGTCCTGTTTACGTCTTAGATCTGGCATAAAGTATTTACCTATTCTTTCTTGATCATACATAGCTGTCAAACAGCTAATTTCAGTCTTTTTAAGTAACATAGAATAAGTAACAGGCACATCGCTAACATGGTAAGTCTCTCTTATGACTTCTCCTTGCTCATTTGTAAAACCGTATGAGGTATGAGAGAAAACGGCATTATGTTCTACCATAAAATCGACGTGCTTCTTCAACTTATCTGGTGACCAGAAATCGTCACTATCTAAAAAAGCGATGTATTTCCCTTGAGCTTCTTGAATTGCCTTATTACGTGCTGGTCCTGAGCCTTGATTTTTTGCTAAAAAAAAGATCTTTATTCTATCATCTTTTTTTGCTAACCTCTCCATAATCTCTCTAGAATTATCTTTAGATTGATCATCCACAAGAATCCATTCCCAATCCTGAAGTGTTTGTGCTAGAACACAACCAGCTGTTTCTTCTAGAAATCGAGATGCATTGTAAACTGGAGTTATAATTGAAACTTTAGTCATAAGATTAATTAAGTTTTACTTTTGACAATTTGTAAACTATAAAAAGATTAGTAATTATAATTGAGGACCTTAACATATTTGCAATACTTATATCAGACATGTTAAATAGGAATATGAATATAAATATATTCCAAAGAATAAAGGAATGCTTTCTTCTTAACAAAAACTTGTCTGCCGAATAGATTAGTGGAATTAAAACTAATAAAAATATAACGTAAGCCAGCCACATCATTAATGTTCCATAACCTACATAAATATCACCTAAGAAGTGCGTAGGACCTGAACCAGTACCTAGCGGCATATTATACATTTCAGAATACAATTGCTGTTTTATATTATAGTCTGACTGTAAATTAAATTTATTTTCAGTTACCATTTTAATACGACCTATAAAACCGACTCCTTGTGTCGCAAATAACCTTCTAAATGGAGACTCTATGAGATAGTTAATAGACTCTGTATCTAAGGTAGTTCTTCCTTTAGAAACTGCATAAATAAATATAACAGCAATTCCTCCTAGTAATGGTTTTAAAACCCCTAATTTCTTTACGTAAATTAATAGATAAAACAAAATAAAAAATGACACAATTCCTTTATTTCCTCCAGCGGTTAGTGCGATTAAAGAAAAAACAAATAATAGAAAAATAACAACTTTATTTGTGCTAGTTTCTTTAAAGTAAAAGAAAGCAGAAGGCACTACAATCATGAAAATTGAGGAGACCGTAATGTAAAGCGGTATTGAACCTGTTAAGTCCAACCTTTCCCCTATTTCACCTGTTAAAACTAATTTATATAGTGGTAAGGATTTAAAGTAAATAACGATGTAAGCTAGACAAACTACAACAACAGCTAGAAAGTAATTATTAATAAGCCTATTGGGCTTAAAAACTCTTCCTAATTCCTGTATAGCTTTTGAAAACAGCGACGCACTCGACTTACCTAGTGTCTTGACAAATATTATATTAAGTACCGCAATGGTTATCCCTATGTACATATACTCAGACATCGAATCATTAGAAACCACTGTATAATAAGCAATAAAGCCTATTTTATAATATAAAACAGGTCCTAAGAAAATAGTGAGATTTAAAAAATAGTACAAAGTATACAAGGACCTAAATCCATTATTAATAACTACAAGTAGCCAAATGCAGAACGCAGCTAATAATAATGAGAATTGTGCAATATCAATTTCAAACATAGTGGCTAGTTGAACTTAGCTTGTTCTTTTAATCTAAAATAATGTTCTTCATCTCTTTGAGAAAAAACATTTGCAGGTGCACCGCCAGCAATACTTAATGGTGGAATGCTTTTTACAACTACACTTCCTGCTTGAATAATAGAACCTTCTCCTATAGTAACACCAGGACATACAATTACGTTAATACCAAACCAAACGTTATCTTCGATCATTACATCTTTAATAACATGTGTATTATCATAAGGTATTGCAGTACCATTAAAATTATGGTTACTTGTTAAAACTGAACAACCAAAACCAGAATGAAAATTAGAGCCTATATGGCATTTCCCTTCTCCATATACTCTAAATCCATTAAAATGAAGATTCTTCCCTACAGTAGTACGTTTTGTAAAATAGCTAAATCGATTTACCTTAATACCAGCGCACTTATCACCTAGACTGCGTCTGGCAATAAAAGTAAAAAACGCAACCATTAAACGTTTAATAAGTTTTTTCAATATTCTTTAATTTATAATAATCTATAGCTACAAAGATAAACATACTTAGAAAAGCAATCGTAGTACTTATTGCTGCTCCTAGAATACCCATTCTAGGAACTAAATAAAGACATAATCCTATATTTAATACTGCTGAGAATATAGTGATGTATGAGAGTTTTTGAGTTTTTTTATAGTAGAACAAGTAATTCACTAAGATTTTATACATCCCATTGAATGCATAACCTAATAGCACCCAGAATACTATTTGATAATCCACTTCAAATTTTCCATCAATAAACCATTCATAAATTAATGGCACCATAAGGAATATCCCTAGCGCCATTACAATCATTAATAAAAAATAATAGTAATTAAATTTAGAGAGCTGTTTAATTTTAGACAAGTCTCCACCTTTTAATATTGAAAACACATAAGGTGTCCAAGCTTGATTAAAACTATTATTAACAAAAGACATGATCATACCTACTTGATATGCCACTGCATACAGTCCAACATCATCAGCACTCATATACTCCAGAATAATAAAGCGGTCAGAAAAGCTGATGATATAACCTGCAAGACTATGAAAAATAAGTGGAGTACTGTATTTAAAAGCTATTCTTAAATAATCTTTTTTAATAACAAGTCTAACATTATATGCATAGAATAAGTAGAGTAAAATTAATAATGCAATTAGTAGTCCTACACCGACCGCAGGATAGATTCTTCCTTCCCAACCTAATTTTAAAACTACAACACAATAAATAGATAAAGATAAATCTAAGCCTGTTTTTACAATTCTTACAAGCCCATAGTTCAAAGGGCGTTCTGTCGCCCTAAAAATCCCTAGTATTATTTCTATAATCTGACTAGAGAAAGCAAATAACAAAGCTAATAATAGTACACTATTTGGTATTTCTTCGTTAATTATATGAACATCTGTAGAATAAATAAATGCTGCTACCGCTAGTATAATTATAGTACCACAAATTAACAATGTTGTAGTAACAGTAGATAAAAATTTATTAAAATCTATATTGTCATCATAGTAAAACCTGAGCACACAAGAAACTATATTCAATCCTATTATAGGAATGAATATAAAAGAAAGGTTGTTAAATATATCTACTATACCGTACTCAGCCTCACTTAAATTACTAGTAAGAATAGGTAATAATAAAAATGGAATGGCACTATTTATAAAATTAACAAGAGTATACATTCCCAGATTCTGGAAGAGTTTACCCTTTATCAAATTAATTAATTTTAACATCATACTATTCATTACCAATCAAGTGGTCATTCAAGTTATTTAAGTAATTAGAAAGATACTCTTCCTTCATAAGATCACTTAATTCTTCTGGTTTATGGTTTTTAAATTGATCTGTCATTTGTATGGTAAAGTCTTCTGGAGAATTGATCATATAAACACCTTTAAAGCTTAAATAATTCTCAAAATGTTTCTCACTTAAACCGTCAATATTCATAAACACGTTTACTTTTCCCATAGCAAGAGACTCTAGTGCTGTAGTAGAAAATGCCGTAATATGCGCCGTAGTAGCATTAATAACTTGATAAATAGGGAACTCGCTTACTACTTTAATATTTGATTGAGTAAAGAGTGTTTCATAGCTAGTTGTCTTAGTCCTCGGGACATAAATAAAATCGCAATCTTGTCTCAACATTGCTAGTTGATTGATAAAGGGAATGGATTTCTCCTCTATCAAGTCCTGTCCAGAGATTATAAAACTAGGTCTGTCAGCATCTATTACCATTGATAATTCTTTAGGAGATTGAACCTCTCCTTTTCTAAATAAGTCAAATAAATAAAAACCAGTAGGTAGTACACATTCTTTATCAATAAAGTTAATATCTGCGTTGTTGTAGAGTTCGCTTTCGCGAAAGCCAAAAGTCAACAATTTATCAGGTAACAAATGATTGTTTACGGGAACGCTATAATTATAAGACCTATGACTTTCTGCAATCATTCCATGCTGCAATTCAATAACTTGTACATTTTGATCTTTACAAGCCTTTATATACCCACAATAATCATAATAACATTCTACAAAAACATATTCTGGTTTATGTATTCTAAGTAACCACTTAAAAGTATAGTATCTTGCTAAAAACTTGTAGAATCTAAAATCTATATTTACATTCACTTTATATTCATTAAGAATATCAACAAGAATTGATTTACCTTGAAACTTAGGTTGAACCAATTTAAACCATAATATCAACAGCGCTTGTAAGGGTAGTATAAGTGTTTCATTAATGAAATTAGTTCCTCTTTCTATATCATCATGGGCAACATTAATATTGCTCTCAATAAAAACAGCTTTCCCATTAAAATGGTCATAAACACCTTGCGAGATACGAGCAAATGATTGCCCATTTATAGTAATCCTGCGATTACTATTAGATAGTATAAAAGCTTCGGTTTTTTTTATTTTTATTATCGATTTTACACTGATTAAAAACTTACTAAAAACACTTTTCAACAGCCCTAAACTTTTACTAGGAGCAACAGAGCTATACGTATTAATACTATTATATAAATAGGGTTTGAATAGTGGCCATAAGTGCGCCTTATTCCACGATACTTCTAGAACATTATGACTTGCCTCTATTTTATCTTTAATCACTTGACTTTATTTATAATAACCTTAGTATCATTAGATTCTCTAGCTCCTTGAGTTACCATATACCATATATCACCTTCATACTCATTTGATAATTGCGGTAACCAGCTAGGATTAACGACAATATTATTATCATTCCATTTTACATTTAAAGAAGTTAAATCTAATTCGCCTATGATAATCTTAGATTTTAAAGGCAAATTTGCGGGTGGACGTCCATTTACATAAACATCTTTAGGAATCGCATTCACAGCAAATATAGTTCTTGTACCTTGCGACGCAGCTACAGGAGCCCTTAAATAGTAATCGTCGTTCAATATCTCTACTTCTTCCCAAATTTTATAAGGGAACGATGAAGATGCAAGATGCAAGGTAGTCTCGATTCCATAGTGTTTACTATAATAGAATAAAATTTTATCATCTTTAAAAAAATGCTGTCCCGCACTATAATTACAATCTACTTTAGAAGGATCATTATTACCGCTTATAATCGAGATATCTTTTAAGTTTATGGACTCTGTACTAAAGTTACCATTTTCATCAGACCAAGAGTGTCCAAGGTCTTTTGAAAAAGTATGTGCAACAAAATGAGTACTTGAATTCACCTTATTATTAAAATAGGTTTTTACAATTTTAGGGACATATTCAAAATAATGAAATGTGAGATGTAATTCATTTTTATCATTTACAGATAAGTATTTACCAAATTTCACATATCCATTTGAAATAGACATAGAGCTTTTTCCATAGGACTTTTTCCATTTCAAAAAATCGGAAGTAACTATATCCTTTCCTTTGTCCCAAGATTTACCGTGGTTAGATTTTTTAAATAATCTGACAGACCAAGAGCCTCCTTTAATATCATTTCGAGCCGCTAGGAACAAATCATCATTTTTATTAATGACTAAACTAGGATACGTTAAGTTACCTGAAATCTCAAGAGCTGTAGACCATGATTTAACATCATATGCTGATTGAGATTTTTTATAATATAAAGGTGAATTATGAGATCCATAAACAATATGAAGATAACCTTGAGAATCTATAATTAGTGCGCCACCTCCGTGATCATCTTTTGCAATACCCAAAGTAGATGATTGATCCCATGTCTTTGAAGACTTATTATACCTTTTAACAATTACAAGCTCATCTCCTACTGTATGTTGAAGGTAAGTCACAAATAAGTAATCCTTTGTATTCACCATTTTATCACTATCGTGATAAGCGGTTGCTCTAGATGAGCCCTTAAAAGTAGTTTGTACATCTACAGGTTTACAAGAGATAAAACAAGAAAATATTGATATAATAAATATATGTCGTTTACGATATTGTTTAAAGAGTAAATCCATCATCAATTATTACATTCTGACCATTAATATACTCTGATAATTCAGATAATAAAAACAATAAAGTTCCTGAAATATCCTTTGCATCCAGCATCCCTTTATTTAAACAGAACTGTTTATATGAAGTTAGAAATTCAGTCGGTTGACCATCAACTAAACCACCTAAAGAAATAGAATTGACTCTAATATTTTTACCTTTAAAATATTTTGCCATATATTTAGTAAGATGAATCAAGCCCGATTTTATGGCCGCGTATTCTACCGGCATTGTCATAGGAGTATTATCATATACCTCAAATCGTGGAGCCACTACTCCATAAATTGAAGAAATATTCACAATATTACCGCTACCTTGCCCATAAAAATATTTTGAAAATAATTGAGATGATAAAAAATAGCCCCCTAAATTCATTCCTAAATTATCGCAGAAATCAGAATAATCTACATCAAAGAAATGTTTACCGTAATTTTCATTTCTGGGGTATGCACTATTAACTAGAGCATCTATTCTACCATGTCTTGAATGTAATTTATTAATCAATTCTTGAATAGAATTTTTGGACGTTATATCCATCTCTTCCACAAATAACCTATCACTAGCTATTTTATTTTTCACTTCATTTGCAAGTTCAGTGTTGTACTCAGCCATGATTGCTATACCGCCATTTTCAACGACCTTCTGACAAAAGTCAGCCCCTAATAAACCAGCTCCTCCAGTAATTACAATTATTTTATCATTTAAAAGCATAAGTCTAAAACTTTATATCCTTCTTGGATTGTGTTAAAAGTATTTTTTTTGTTTAACGCATTTTTAATAAAGAAATTCATTTGATCTACATACATATCCATTACTTCTTGATCTTCAGAATATATAACTTCATTATTAAATAAAATTTTGTTTTCGAGTAAATTCAGTAGATAAGTCCCATTATTTGTTATAACTTCAAAGGTTCTCTTAGCATCTCTTCTATAATAGTTCAAAACGATATTGACATTAAAACTATCATAATTAAATAGATAATTAGCGTAGTCATATGCCGTGATATTCAGAGATGAATTATTACTAAAAAAGCACTTTTTACTAATAGGCAATCCAAAAATCCAATAAATATAATCCAACTCATGTATTAAATCTATATGTACACCACCACCTTGTTCTTTATTAGCACTGTATACATTCTTGAGATCAACTCCAGGTCTCCAGTCCGGTAAATATGAACCACAATAGCTATTTACTTCTTCAATACGACAGTCATTAAGTAATTCTCTTATTTTCTTTATCCCTTTGTGAAATCTCAAATTACAAGCTACATAAGTTGAATTATTATCTTCAATTAACTCAACCAGTTGTTTCTCTTCTTTTCCCTTTACACTAAACAAAGGTTTTTCTATAAACAAAGGAATATTATATTGATATACCTCTTTAAGCGTTTTAAAATGAATATTTGTAGGATTAGAAATAATTATAAATTGAAATGATAATTCTTGAATATCCGTCAACGAATAGATGTTCTTTATCCCATCTTTTTCTTCAGATTCAGATCTTTTTAACGCATATATTTCAACTGAAGAATTAATAATTCTCAAAGCAGTGATATGCTTTTTAGCTATAGAACCTAACCCTATTATTAATACTCGCATTAATCTAGTTTAAAATCTAATTTATTATTAGACAACAAGTACTCCATGTAATCAAAATCCTTAGGGTGATCTAAATCAAAACAAATATGATTCATTTCAAATATTAAACTCTGGTCAGTTATAGCTGATTTACATTTATTGTCGAAAAATGATTTTGAATAGATATAAAACGAAGCGTTCATATCATAAACATGTGGAGCTGACTGTCTAGTGGAGTAATTGGCTTGCTTAGACAACCCATAGTATCCATCTTGATTTTTCTCCACCATGTTAAAATAAGGATTTCTTTCAGCCACATTAACTGAAAAAATGTTATGAGCATTTGAATTTTTTAATAACAGTAATGCTTGTTCCAAATCTTCAAGAGTTCTTAAAGGCGATGTTACATCTAAATCTATTACATAATCATATAATTTATTTTGAGTTCGTTCAGCATAATTTTTGACATCTACAATGACATCAATTTTGCCAGCATTATCCGTTGCTAGAAAATCTGGCCTTGAATAACTTACATCAATACTATCTAGACCTAAACTAACAACTTTATTCTTTATCCTGTCAGAATCTGTTGACAAAATTATATCTGCCTTATGTTTGTAAGCAAAATTGTGAGCTGTTTTTAAAGAATAATAAATCAAGGGCCTACCTACCATCAATTTTATATTTTTATCAGGAATTCCCTTAGAACCACCTCTTGCGCATAAAGTAATTAATATATTCATATTTAGTCTCTAACTTAATTAAATTTATAATTTACTTAAAATGTTTAATAAATTCTTGAGCTTGTTTATAATCAGACGGTTTACCTATATCTATCCAAAATCCTAAGATGGGATCATAAACTAATTTACCACCATCTTGAACTAACTTTTCCATTACATCGGTAATGTCACAGTATTCATTTTTAGTCATTTGATCAATCAATGATCTTTTTAAGATATATATACCAGCATTAGATTGATAAATGTATGAAGGCTTTTCTTTAAAAGCTTTTACCTTGTTACCATCTGTTTCAAAAACAGCATAAGGCACATCAACTTTATATTCTGTAGAAGCAACTACCATGTCTGCATTTTCTTGAAGTAATTGTAGGTACATCTCTTCAAAGTTAACACTAGTAAACAAATCACTATTCATTAACAGCACATAGTCTGTATTAAATTTATCAACCAGTTTCAAAGCTCCTGCCGTTCCCAGAGGTTCATCTTCCCAAATGTATTCAATTTGTATTCCCTTTGAAGAGCCATCGCCAAAATAAGCCTCAAGCTGCTCTCCTAGGTATTTTACAGATATATAGATTTTTTGAATCCCAAAACTTATCAAGCGGTCTATATTATGCTCGATTATAGGCTTATCACCTAGTGGTAACATGGGTTTAGGTATACTATCTGTTAATGGGCTTAATCTTTTTCCTCTTCCACCAGCCATAATCATACACTCAAGAGGTAGAGTAGACTTAGTGATTTCTAGATCTAATATTCTAGATAAAGTTTTATCATTATTAAGAACAGGTAATATTTTAATATTTTGTTCTCTATAAACAGAAAGATCTATAAAATCTCCATTTTCTATATGATGCACAAACTGTTTAAAACACACTTCTTCAACAGACTTATTAAGATCTTGATCGAGAGCTAGTGATCTTCTTATATCTCCATCTGTAACTGAACCTATAATTTTACCATTCTCATTTTTAACAAATAGGATGAGCCTACTCACTTTCCTTACTTGATTAAGCTTGTTAAGCGCGTCTAATATGGTCGCTTTTGACTCTATTGTGATTTGATTCAAATCCATAAATTATTATTTTGGTAAATCATAAAATGGTTTCTTTAATGATGCTTTTGTATAATTCTTTAAAACCTTTATGATTTGTTGCGTAGCGGTGCCATTACCGTAAATAAGTGGTTGCTTTTGTATCGCTTTCGCGAAAGCGGAATCTAAACTCAAATTTAAAGCTTTTTGGATATCCTCATATTTATTTGAACACTGAATAACACTTTGAGACATTAATCGTCCAGTCTGACGATCGCCTATGTTTATGGTAGGTATATTAAAATAAGGTACTTCTAGAATACCACTAGAACTATTACCTAAAACAATGTCTACAAACTTCAACATACTGAAATACCGCACCTGACCTAAAGATATAACACTTAAAGATTTGTCTTTATTCGATGCGGTGTACTCTTCTATCATTTCATTAATAACCTTTCCGTTTTTATCAGAGTTTGCATGTGTGAAAATCAAATAAGTATCTTCAAGTTCATCTAGTGCTTTTAAAATTGTTTCAAATTGCTCCTCAGCGCTTGATGATTCTAATGTTACCGGATGAAACGTTATTAATATATTTCTTTTTCTAAATTTAAATTTTAAATTTTCTTCTAATTCTTCTTTACTTAATAAAGGTAGGTTTTTAATGGAATCTATGCCTATAGCACCCACATTAAATACACGGCTAGGATGCTCTCCTAGCTGTATCACTCTATTGCTATAATCAGTTGCAGCTGTAAAATGTAGGTAGCTCATTTTAGTAATGCTATGCCTTATACTTTCATCGTATGCTCCTATAGTGGTTTCTCCTCCATGAATATGAATAATAGGAATGGTTGCAACAGTAGCAGCGATGGCCGCTCCTAGCATTTCTGTTCTATCACCTAAAATAACAAGGAAGTCTGGCTTTTCCTCTTCTATTACTTCTGCAAAACCGTCTATAGCATTAGAGATAGTTTTACTTATCGCAACACTATCGTCATCATCTTCCAAACAAGGAATTTTATGATCGATTTCAAATCCTGCATTTGTAATTTCATTAATTGTATTATCAAATCGATCAGATAAATGCATAGCCGTAACCCAAACAGATAGTTTAAAGAAACTATCATCTTTTAATTCTTGCATTAAAGGTCTAAGCAAGCCAAAATCTGCTCTTGTACCGGTAGCTACAGCTATTTTCATTACAGTTCTATTAATTCATCGACATTATAACTCTTTCCAGCTACTGTCCCTAGAACTTCATCCCATTTCATAGGACTTATTCCTGTACCAGGTCTTTTAATACCTATATTATACTCAGTAAGTTCTTCACCTTTTTTAATTGAGGTTAATGCTACAATGCTTTTTCTAGCAACTGGCTTATTTTTCAACTCTGATGGTGAAGGCTCTTTTATGCCAGAACCACTTATTGCAAGTTCAATATTTCTTATGGATTGAACCATATCTTTAAGCTCATCAGGCTCTAAGGATGCTCGATGATCTGGACCAGGTAATGTCCTATCTAAAGTAAAGTGTTTTTCAATAACAGTAGCACCTAAAGCAGTAGCCGCCACCGGCACCTCAATTCCCAAAGTATGATCAGAATAACCTATATCAACACCTAATTTTTTCCTGATGTCTAGCATAGCTAGTAAATTTACATCCTTCATAGGTGTAGGATACTCTGTATTACAATGTAAAACAGTAATGTTCTCTTTTAAAACACCGCATTCAAGAATAACATTTACAGCCGCTACAACTTCTTCCATAGAAGCCATTCCAGTACTTACAATAATTTCCTTGAAATTTTGAGCCATAGCCCTTAAATAAGGCAAGTTAGTTAGTTCTCCTGAAGGGACTTTAGCTAGTTCTATTCCTATTTCTTTAAGAAAAAGAAGACTGTCTATATCAAATCCAGTAGATAAGAACTTCACTTTCCTTTTTTTACAATGTGCAATTAAATCTAAATGCATTTGCTTAGTTAGCTCCAGCTTTTTAAGCATATCAAACTGACTATTATTATCATTAGTATTCTCTACTTGATAATCTGCTTTTTTAGAGTTTTGAGTAACTAATTTATTTGCTTTAAAGGTTTGGAACTTTACATAATCTACATTTGCAGCTGCTGCCACATCAATAAGTTCTTTTGCCGTTTCTATATCGCCATTGTGGTTCACACCAGCCTCAGCTATAATAATTATTTTTTTCATAACATTCTTAAAGGGTTTCCAACCCATTTGCTATTATCTGGTAAATCCTTAGTAACAACTGATCCAGCTCCAATTATTACATTATTTCCTATAGTAACACCTGGTGTAATTACGGCATTAGCACCCACTAAAGTATTTTTTCCAATTATCACATTACCTGTCAAAACAGCATTAGGAGCAACATGACTGAATTCTCCTATTTGACACTCATGCTCTACAGTTGCACCGCTGTTAACAATGCTACCTTTTTTAATTAAGGCGCGACTATTAATTATTGCACCAGGAGCTACATATACACTAGATTCTATGATAGCCTTATTAGATACTATCGCTTGTGGATCTATTATAGATGTTTGAGTAAGTTTATTTTCTTCAATAAATTGAACTAGATTTTTCCTAATTAAATTATCACCTATACTTGGAAAAACGAAATTTGAACTTGAAATGTTATCTAGATCAACGAGTCTTTCATCTCCTAGATAGTCTAAATTATAATAATTTAAAGAATCTTTGCATTTTTTAAAATCAAAATAACCTAACACTGTCGTGTTTAGTTTTGTTAGCGAATCTAAAATAACGTAAGAATGACCTGAATAGCCTAGTATGTAAAAATTCTTATTTGACAACACTACTAGGTATATTAACAACACGCTGTGATAACCAAGTCGCATTATCAAGATTAGTTTTTAGGCAATCTTTAAACATCACCATTTCAGTCATTAGTTCCCAGATTGGTCTAGACATAACTCCTGCTTCATTTAGCTCTGTAAGAAAAAGTTGCTGCTGTTCTTTATCTTTTAAAATTACTGCATTTAACCAATAATTTGAACTTTCATCCTCTCTTTCTGTAAATACATCAATATCAAGTGATGCAAAGAATTTTTCATAAGAGTTTGCAAGTTTTCTTTTTTGCTTAAGAATATAATCTAAATTCTCAATTTGTGCGAGTCCTAGAGCCGCATTAATATTAGGCATTCTATAATTGTAACCTATTTCATTGTGCTCGTAGCGCCATTTGTGAGGGATTTTAGCCTGTGTACTTAAATGTTTTAATTTGTCCGCTAATGCTTCATCATTTGTGATTATTGCACCACCACCACCGGTAGTAATCGTTTTATTACCATTAAAACTGAAAGTTCCCAACAACCCAAAGGTTCCCAGATGTTTACCTTGATAGATACTTCCCATAGCCTCAGCAGCATCTTCAATCAAAGTGATATGATAATCATCACAAATTTCTTTAATTTCTTCTATGCGAGCCGCGTGGCCGAAAGTATGCATAGGTAAACACGCACTAATTTTACGACCTGATAGCTTATTTATACAGACACCATCCTTAATCTCAGTATTCTCCTCCAAGAAACCCTTCAATGACTTTGGAGACATACCCATTGTATCCTTATCAACATCTACAAAAACAGGAACTGCATGAGCATAGGAAATTGCATTGACCGTAGCAATAAATGTTAAAGGCTGTGTAATAACCTCCTCATTTTCTTTTACACCACTTGCGATCATAGCAAGGTGTAAAGCATTAGTTCCATTTACACAAACCACACATCTCTTAGCACCTGTAAACTCAGCAATAGATTTCTCAAAATCATTTACAAACTGACCAACACTTGAAACAAAAGTAGAATCAATACACTCAGAAACATATTTTTTTTCATTTCCAGAAAAGTGAGGTACATGTAGAGGAATAAACTCTTTAGGTTCATGGAACAATTCTCTTATTTTTTCAATGACATTATTAAAATTGCTCATTTTATTACATTTTACTATCTAGAAACTTACCTTTTTCTTCATGACTAAAATTTGGTAAAATCTGTTTGAATAAATCTACAATTTCAGATTTCTCCCACTCTCTATTGCTCTTCATTTCATTGATCTTCTCTTCAAAATGAGATATTTTATCATCATTTTGAATGTACTCATTTTTTATAATACCCAGATTTTCAAAACGGTTAAGATCTATAGTCTCATTATTTGTATAAAATTCCTCAAATGATTTTTCTCCAGTAGTGTCTGAAACCGTAAAGTAACATGGCCATTTTCCTTTTTGAGGGAGCGTATTCATTAAATCCCTAGCTTCTTGTTCTGTTGAACACATATGTGGCTCGTAACCTTTTTGCTTTAAATAATTTTCTGCTATATCTGCAAAAGATATTAAATCTAGACCATGATCAAGATTTGGAAAGAAAATATCACGATTTTCTCCTAATAAGCAAGACATCAAACATAATTCTCCTGCTTCTTGAGGCACAACAAAATACCTTGTAACGTCAGTTGGTGCTACAATTGGTTGCAGTTTTTCTATTCTTTTATTAAATCCGTGCAATAGGGATCCGTCAGAAAATGCAACATTCGCAAATCTTGCTGTGGAAATGTTCATTTGTTGACTAGACTTCATAATGAACATCTCCATGATACGTTTAGAGGCACCCATCATATTTACAGGGTTAGCGGCTTTATCAGTTGATACGCAAAAATATTTTTTAACACCTTTTTCGACAGATTGCTGGATGGATTTATAAGTATTAAATATATTCACATCAATCATACGCATAAGTGTGAAAGGATCTTTTTCACTCCTTACGTGCTTTAATGCACTCAAATTTAACACGTAATCATATTTGCCATCAGAATTTATAAAAGCATCATATTCCAAACTCCCGATATCTAAAGCAAAAGTCTGAAAATCACCATCTATATAACCATAAGAACTTCTAATATCTCTTACGAGCTCTACTAGATTATTCTCACTAATATCAACTACATGTAGTTTTTGCGGATCTCTTTTAAATATTTCTTTTACAACAGCTTGACCTATAGAACCTGCTCCACCGAGAACAAGGAATGAGCTAGATCTAACTCTCTGAGATAAAACGTTTTCATTACGCTTGATATCTTTTTCGAAAAGAAGATGATCACGCCCTATTAAATTAAGAATATTCATTTGTTTAAAGTTTCATTTGATAGCACAATGCAATTATAACGTTATTTATTGGCCTTTACCAATTGTAAAAGTTTGAAATCCAATATCAACAAGTTGATTGTGATTCAGTAACATTCTTCCATCAAATAAGAAAGCAGGTTTAAGCATATCTGCATAAATCTGTTTCCAGTCATAACTCTTAAATTCGTCCCACTCTGTTAACACTACCGCTGCATGGGAATCCGCAAAAGCTGACAAAGGATTTTCAACCACAGTTGCTAAGTCTCTGTTTTCTTTATCAGTTCTAGTATTCAAATACTCAAGATCTGCAAAGATTCTTTCAGCACTAACTTTAGGATCATATATTACTATTTCTGCCTGCTCACTCAAAAGATAATCGACTACATGAATAGCTGCAGACTCTCTTGTATCGTTTGTATCTTTCTTAAATGCCCAACCAAGAATCACAATTTTTTTACCAGAAACCGTATTGAATAAGGTCTTTACTATTTTCTTAGCAAAACGTCTTTTTTGATGATCGTTCATGACAATTACTTGTTCCCAATAATCTGCTACTTCATGAAGACCATAGGATTGTGCTATGTAGACTAAATTTAAAATATCCTTTTGGAAACAAGAACCTCCAAAACCAACAGAAGCCTTTAAAAACTTAGATCCAATCCTACTATCGGCTCCAATGGCTCGGGCGACCTCACTAACATCAGCTTCAGTAACCTCACATAATTCAGAAATTGCATTGATACTACTTACTCGTTGCGCTAAAAAGGCATTTGCTGTTAGCTTAGAAAGCTCAGAAGACCAAACATTAGTGGTCAGTATACGATCTTTTGGCACCCAATTAGCATAAACATCGACTAATGCTTTTTGTGCTAACTTTCCTCTTTCTGTTTCCTCACCACCTATTAAAACCCTATCTGGGCTTAACAAATCAGCAACAGCAGTACCTTCAGCTAGAAATTCAGGATTAGATAAAATTTCAAAATTCACCCCATTACCTGTATTATCTAATATCCTTTTCAAAGCCTCAGCTGTACGAACAGGTAGGGTCGATTTTTCAACTATAATTTTATCAGTGGTAGCCACAGCAGCAATCTGTCGTGCACATAACTCAATATACTTCAAATCAGCAGCCATCCCTTTACCAACCCCATAAGTTTTGGTGGGTGTATTAACAGATATAAAAATCATATCTGCAGCCTGTATAGCCTTATCTACCTCTGTAGAAAAAAATAAGTTTTTCCCTCTAGTTTGAGCTACTAGTTCAGATAACCCAGGTTCATATATCGGAATGTTATCGACATTAATATCGTTCCAAGCAGCAATTCTTTCGGCATTGATATCGACTACATTAACTTCTATATGTGGACATTTTGCAGCAATCATGGTCATTGTAGGTCCACCTACATATCCTGCTCCGATACAGCAAATATTCTTTATTAATTTCATTTACAATCTTTTATCAGCTTTATCTCCAAGAATACCTTTTACATCATAAATAGCTACCTTATCATTTGAAACAGTTTCAAGATCTAATTCTAAAAATTCTTTATGAGAAACAGCTAGCACAATAGAATCAAACTTCTCACTACCTAACTCTCTAAGGTTACGCACACCATACTCATGTTCTACTTCATCAGGATTTGCTAACGGATCAAATATAGTCACGTTAATACCAAACTCTTTTAGATTAGACACCACGTCTATAACCTTAGTATTCCTAACATCAGGACAGTTCTCTTTAAAGGTAATCCCTAACATAAGTAAGTTTGAATTTTTTACAGTTATATCCTTTGACAGCATCAATTTAACTACTTCCCCAGCAACATAACTTCCCATCCCATCATTCATGCGTCTACCAGCCAGTATAATTTCTGGATGATATCCTACTTCTTGAGCTTTTTGCGCGAGATAATAAGGATCAACTCCTATACAATGTCCTCCTACCAAACCTGGTGAAAACGGAAGGAAATTCCATTTTGTACTTGCTGCAGCAAGTACGTCACTTGTATTTATTTCTAGTCTATTAAAGATTTTTGCAAGTTCATTCACAAAAGCAATATTAATATCACGTTGTGAATTTTCGATTACCTTTGCTGCTTCTGCAACTTTTATAGTAGGCGCTAGATGGGTTCCGGCAGTAATCACATCATTATAAAGTTGATCTACTACTTTACCTATCTCAGGAGTACTACCAGAGGTCACCTTAAGAATTTTTTCTACCGTATGCTTTTTATCTCCTGGATTAATACGTTCAGGAGAGTAGCCTACATAAAAATCCTTATTAAAGGTAAGTCCACTAATCTTTTCTAAAACAGGAACACATTCTTCTTCAGTAGCGCCAGGATAAACAGTAGATTCATAGACAACTATATCTCCTTTTTTCAATACCTTACCTACGGTCTCACTAGCTTTATATAAAGGAGTTAGAATAGGACGATTATTCTTATCTACTGGTGTAGGTACAGTCACTATATAAACATTAGAGTCTGCTATATCATCACTTTCAGTAGTACAAAATAAACCATTGCCATCATTTTGTGATGTCTTTAATACTGCAGTTAGCACATCATTCTCCACCTCTAAAGTACCATCTACACCAGTGTTTAATTCTTCTACTCTTGGTTTATTAATATCAAAACCTACTACATTATATTTAGTAGCAAATAATCGTGCAAGAGGCAATCCTACATAACCTAAACCTATTACTGTTATTTTCTTATTCATATTTAATGAAGATTGTTAATTTTATTACGCTTTCGCGAAAGCGTTATTATTTCTTATAAATTAGCCCAATACCAATCTACAGCTTCATCAAGACCAGCTTTGAGATCAAACTGCGGATTATAATTTAAAAGGCGTTTTGCTTTATAAATGGAAGCCAAAGAATGAGGTACATCACCTGCTCTGAGCGGACCGTAAATCGTATCTACATTTAAAATTTCAGAATCGTATTTAGACAATGACTTTTTTAATAAATCTACTAATAGATTTAAATCCGTACGATCACCATAAGCTACATTAAAAACGGTATTTACAGCTTCAGGATGGTCAGTAAGCATCGCTTTTTCATTAGCCTGAATGACGTTATCTATGTAGGTAAAATCTCTTGAATAAGTTCCATCACCATTAATAGTCGGCGATTGTTTATTCATTAATTGTTTTGTAAACAACGGTATAACAGCAGCATAAGCTCCATTAGGGTCTTGTTTACGACCAAACACATTGAAATAACGTAAACCTATTGTGTTTAAACCATAAGTTTTATAAAAAACATCAGCATACAATTCATTCACATATTTAGTTATCGCGTAAGGAGACAATGGCTTCCCAATATGCTCTTCAACTTTAGGTAATGCTTTGGAATCACCATAAGTAGAAGAACTCGCTGCATAGACCATTTTTTTAACTCCAGCTTCTTTAGAAGCAACCAACATATTTAAAAAACCTCCTACATTCACATCATTCGAGGTAATAGGGTCTTTTATAGAACGAGGAACACTACCTAATGCTGCTTGATGAAGTACATAGTCACAACCAATTACTACTGAGCTACAAGTTTCAACATCTCTAATATCACCTTCCACGAAATGAAAGTTATCCTTTTCTTGTAAGTGAGAGATATTACTTAAATGACCCGTAGATAAGTTATCCAATCCGATGACGTCATACCCGGCACCAACAAAATATTCACTTAAATTACTGCCTATAAAACCGGCTGCACCAGTGATTAATATCTTAGTGTTTTTTGTCAATTAGTTTATCTTAAATAGTTACGAAATTATTTAGGTGATAATACCCAAATAAAATGCAAATGTAATAATATTTACTTGTTCGATTTTCTTTTACAAGTGAACTATAGTTTAACAGAATTAAAAAATCTAATCAAACGAAATAAAATTAAAGTATACGATTTTCAAATGAATAGGTTAAAAAAACTAAAAATTACTAGTTGTCAAGTACAATATTTTTATATTTGCAAGTTGAAAGCAAGAATAAATCTTATGAAAAAAATTATTACATTATCATTTGCTTTGTGTGGCCTGATAGGTTTTGCACAAACTGATACGGAAGAAGTAAAATCTGATTACAACAAATGGTCTATCGACGTGGGCGCTGGTGTAACTAAACCAGTACGTCCTGTAAGTTCTGGTGCATACACTAATACTCCATCACTTTTCCAAGCCGATTTGGGTGTTAGATATATGGTTAACGACAAATTTGGTTTTAATGCAGATTTCGGGTACAACAATTTTTCTAGCGATGAGAATAGTCGTGATTTTGACTCTAGATATTATAGAGTAACCCTAGAAGGAGTAGTAAATGCAGGTCACATAGTAGGTTTACATAAATTACATGACAGATTAGGTCTTCTTTTACATGGTGGTATGGGTGTTTCTAATCTAAAAGGAACTGATCCAGTTGAAACTGGTGACGATTGGATGTTAAACTTCCAAGCCGGTATTACGCCACAAATCAGATTAAGCAATAGTGTTGCTTTATTTGGAGATTTATCTGTATTAGGTCATGTAAGACAAGATATCACTTTTGATGGTTTAGGTAGAGCAAACACAAGAGGTTTTGATGGTATGTTAGTTAATGCTTCTGTAGGTTTAAATATCTATTTAGGTAATGGCGATGTTCATTCTGACTGGTACACTTATGATGTACAAGAGAAAATTGACAACCTTACTGCTGATGTTGAAAAAATGGCAACAGATTATGCTGACGATGATAAAGATGGTGTACCAAATTATATCGACAGAGATAACACAACTGAAAGCGGTGTACGTGTAGATAATAAAGGTAGAGCGATTGATTTAAATAACAACAGCATTCCAGATGATATGGAAAGCGCTCTTGATGGACGTTATGCTTCTAAAGCTGACTTAGCTAACATGAAGCCAGGTGCTAATGGTGCTAACGGTATGTCTGATAAAGGTGTTATCAAGAAATTGATCAACGAAGGATACGTAAATGTTTACTTCCAGTTTAACAGTACTAAGCCTGCTCTTTATTCTTTAGGTGCTATCAATACTTTAGTTACTTACATGAAAGACAATCCAAATGCTACAGCTACTTTAACTGGTTATGCTGATGAATTAGGAAGCCCAGCTTACAACAAAAACTTATCTGATCGTCGTGCTAAGATGGTACATGATGTATTAGTAGCATCTGGTGTAGATGCTTCTAGATTATCTCACAATGGTGATGGTGAAGATGCTTCTGTTGACAAGAATTCTTCTGAAGCTAGACAATTAGTAAGAAGAGTTACTTTTAGAGTTAACTAATTCTCACATTATAATATTAAAAAGGGTCGCAAATCGCGACCCTTTTTTTATGCTCTATTTTTAATCTGTTAATCAAGAATAATAAATTAAGATTTACTTGATGGGACCACTAGATTCAAGATTAAAGCAGAGTTGTATCATCGTAGACCTTTCGAAATGGTTTAACAATAGAAAATTATTCTAGATGATATCTATGTAAAGCTATCTCATATTAGTAACGACAATGCTTATGTTGTTATATAATTGATTGTAGCAATTGGCTACCATAAATATTAATACAATTATAACTTGTTTCACTACAAGGCATTTAAGCTATTATAAATTAATAGCTATTAGATTATTCTATAAATAAAAAAAGCGGCTTACAGCCGCTTTTTTTTTATTACTATAGTCTAATAAACACTTCTATTTGTAACTCTTAACTCCTTTTTTTAACCACTTTTCATATTCATCCACATCTGGAGTGTATCCAATCTGCTCTACTCCATTAAGGTCATTCCCATTTTCATCTACAAGTGCATAATATGGCTGCGCATTTACTTGGTACCTGCTGATTTGTAAATCACTCCATTTATTACCAACACTGCGAATACGTTTTTGTGTCACTTCAGAAGTGTATTGATCTTCCTTGGGAAGCGCTTTTTTCTCATCCACATATAATGAAATTAACACCACATCATTTTTTAGGATACTTAAAATCTGCGGCTCTGCCCAAACTCGTTCCTCCATTTTTCGGCAATTAACACAAGCCCATCCCGTAAAATCGATTAATACTGGCTTCTTAACTTCCTTAGCATAAGCCAATCCTTCTTCATAATTATCAAAGGCAATGATATCATGTACGGCAAAATGAGCATGCTCAGGCAACTCTATAGCTGCAGTAGCGCCTCCAGCCTTTTTATACCCTACTCCATATGGTGACTCACTATACGTTGATGGTGGCGGGAAACCACTTATTAACTTTAAGGGCGCACCCCAAATACCAGGTAATAGATATAAAGAAAACACTAGAGAACATAAACCTAATAGCATGCGCCCTACAGAAATGTTTTGATCAGGTCCATCATGTGGTAATTTAATTTTACCAAATAAGTAAAGTGCTAATGCACCAAATACCGCTACCCATATAGCAATAAATATTTCTCTTTCAATCCAGTGCCATTGCATTACTAAATCTGCATTAGAAAGGAATTTAAATGCAAACGCTAATTCTAAGAATCCTAGAAATACTTTTACCGTATTTAACCATCCACCTGACTTAGGTAGCGAATTCATCCAACTAGGGAAAATAGCAAATAACGCAAATGGTATTCCCAGACCAAAACCAAATCCAGCCATTCCTGCTGTTAATGCAGTTGCTCCACCGTCTGTAGAAAGCACGCTGCCCAGCACAGCTCCTATTACTGGACCTGTACAGGAAAAAGAAACTAGAACTAAAGTAAGTGCCATAAAGAAAACACCTATAAGTCCACCAACATTTGAGGCCTTATCTACTTTGTTGATTAAAGAATTAGGCATGGTGATTTCAAACGCACCAAAAAAGCTTATCGCAAAAATGATAAACACCACAAAGAAGAAGATGTTTAACCATGGATTTGTGCTAAATTCATTGAAAATATCTGGTGATACCGATTCAAATAAATGAAACGGCAGACTGAATAACACGTAAATTAATAAGATAAAAACACCATAAAGGACACCTTGTAATTTACCACCAGCTTGTTTTGTAAAGAAAGATACCGTCATAGGTATCATAGGAAAAACACATGGTGTCGCAAGGGTTAAAATACCAGCCACGAGACAACCGAAGAAAATAGTCCATAAACTCTTATTTTCCTCTTCATCATCTTCATCACTATTTACATCCTTCTTCTCGTGCTTATCTCCTTTTTTTTTTATGGAACTCGCTTCTGGACCTTTGGCTTTTATAGGTTCCTCACCAGCATCATAGAAGGCATTGATAATGTCATCTGGAATGACATCAACACTATCATCTAATTCAAAAATAAGAGATTCTGGTGATGGTGGTAAGCATTGCGTGTCGTCACATACCATAAAATAAGTTTCTACAGCAATATATTTTGCATCAGGATTTTTAAGCCTTACTCTTTGCTCAAACCTTGCATAATTAGCAAATTGATACACATCCATTCCCCAAATCTCTACATACTCTGCATACGTACCGGTTTCCTTATTAATACCGATCAATTCAAAGTCCTTAGTACCAAAGAAGTTGAATTCTGTAGCAACCGGACCTTCATCTTTCTCGCCTTTTGCTTGAGAATACACGTGCCATCCAGGCTCTATATTAGCCTCAGTAATCAAAATATACTCGGTATCTGAAATTTTTTCTACGCTAGTCGTCCAATCTGTAGGGTCTTCAACTTGGGCTGTAAGTTGTAAACTGATGAGTGCTGTTAAAGCTATAAAGAGCTTTCTCATATTGAATAAGTTATTTTTAATAATCTGTTAGTTGAAGAAGTTACTTTACCTTGTCTACTAGAACGTATTCCTACAATCCATAGTATTTCCTCTTTCCATGTCAATACTACTATTTTTTCTTTAGCTATGAAAGAAACTTTGCTATCAGTTAACACATCACTAATTAATTTGCTACCATTCATACCTAATGGTTGAATACGATCTCCTTTTTTCCAATTGCGCAGTCTTAATGGATAATTCACCTTTGCCGCATCTAGAAATAAAACATTTTTATCATTATTTTGAATAGCTATATCTAAGGCATTGTCTACTATCAATTCTTCTATCTCGATACTTGTCTCATAAAAATGATATGTTGTATTTTTTTGATTAATTGATAGTTTTATAGATTTTAAAGATGTCTTTTCTTCAATAAATATAGTACCTCTATTTTTAAATAAGATATACTTATCTGTCTCAATTCTTTTGCCTGACTGTCCTTCCACTACATTCATAACATCAATCATGTTGTGAAATCCATAGTCTTTTACAACTTCATATAAATACGCCTGTACATTAGTAAATTTCTCGAGCTGACTGATATTGATGTTAATTCCTGTAGTAGTGGTTTTAATTACGCTTTCGCGAAAGCGTGCTACAGCATCATCTACCAGATCTTGAGATCCTTTTAGATAATCTAGAGATTGTGCAAAATGCGTTTTTAATTGCGGTAAAGCTTTATGTAATAATGGCAAAATTTGATTTCGCAATTGATTACGTTGATATTTATTACTGCGATTACTAGAATCTTCTCTCCACAATACCTGAGAATTCATAGCATATTCCATAATCTGTTCTCTAGAAAATGGTAATAACGGTCTGATCACATTTCCGTTTAATTGAGGAATCCCTTGTAATCCTTTTAAACCTGCACCACGATTGAGATTAATAAAAAATGTTTCTATCTGATCGTCTAAGTGATGGGCAGTAAGTATAAAATCATAGTTATGATCTTTACATAAATCATTAAAGAAATCATACCGTAATTCTCGAGCAGCCATTTGAGTTGAAACTCCATGATCACTAGCGTATTGACTAGTTTCAAATTGAGTTACATGACAATCTATCTTGAAGCGGTCTGCTAATTCTCTCACAAATTGCTCATCTTGATCACTTTCAGAATCTCTAAGGTTAAAATTGCAATGAGCAAGTGTAATATCATAACCAGCGTTAAATAATAAATGTGTGAGCACAACACTATCTAATCCACCACTAATGGCAATCAATAATCGATTTTCTTTAAGGTTTGAAAAATGAAGATGTAGGTGTTCTTGAAACGCTGCGAGCATAACACAAATTTAATCAAAAGAAATTCCTTGATGATTCAATACTTCAATCATTGCCTTTGCTTTTAACAAACATTCTTGATATTCTTTCTCTGGTTGAGCTGCTGCGGTAATAGCACTACCTACTCCAAATGAAAGGTATTTATTATCTTGATTATATAAAATACTGCGTATAACTACATTAAAATCAAAATCACCATCTGGCTTAATATAACCGATAGCACCACTGTAGAGACCTCTTTTAAATGATTCATTATTTTCGATGATGTTCATGGCGCTTATCTTAGGCGCACCTGTCATACTTCCCATGGGAAAAGTGGCTTTTAAAACATCTATAAAACTAAGCCCTTGTTTTATGGTAGCGGTAACCGTACTGATCATTTGATGTACCTGTTTAAAGCTGTAGATTCCATACAATTCTTTTACCTCAACACTACCCTTTGCAGCAATTCTAGATAAATCATTACGTACTAGATCTACAATCATAACATTTTCAGATCGTTCTTTAGGGTCATTAAACAATTCTGACTTTAAGAACTCATCCTCTACTATATCTAATGATCGTTTTGCAGTTCCTTTAATAGGTTGAGAAATAAGTTGATTGCCTATTTTTTTGAGATACCGCTCTGGGCTTGCGCTCATCACATGATATGAATTCAATCGAGCATATACTGCAAAAGGTGGTTCACTAATTTCATTCAATTCTTTGAATGCCTTTAAAGTGTCTAGTGAAACATTTTCTGCATAGAACTCTGTACAAAAATTGGCTTCATAAATATCTCCACGATAGATATGACTGAGAAATTCTTGGGCTTTTTCAAGATAACTTGTTTTGGTGTCTTTAGCAATTAATCTACTAGGCTCAAAAACAGTTTTAGCTTGCTTTACCCGATGTGCTTGAATTCTATCCAACAACTTTTTGGAATCGATTTCACTAGCGTGATAACTATGAATGTATAAATAATCATCAGATAATTCAAAAATTAATTCGGGAACATAAAAATATAAATCCGGAAATTGAATACCATCGGGATTTGCACTCTCTAAATGTTCTAAATCATTTTTTAAATCATATCCTAGATAGCCAAAAATCCAGTCTTGGTATTCCTTATGAAACTGTTCTAGTTTACAAAAAGCATCAACATAAGAACACGATAAAGAATCGATACATCCTACGGCGAGTAAAGTATGATAAGTATCATGACCTGTTCCGCCATGATTGCTATCTAGAAGCATCAAATATTTATCTGCACTATAAAAACTTAATAATTGATTTTTTATAGTAGAAACTTGATCAATTTTAAAGCGGTATGTAGCTCTTGTTTTTCTCACATGGTAAAAATAACTGGAAGTTATCTATGATACCACAATATCGACATCAAACTATTAAAAAGAATAAACTAATCTGCCTTTAATGAAGAATGGCGTTCCTGGTGTAAAATGAATCTCTTCTACAGATGCCGTTTCGTTTTGTAATCTTGTCTCAGTAGCAAATTGTGTTTCATTCCACTCTACATCAAATAGGTTTTCTATTGTGAAACCTACATTTAAACGCTTGCTAAAGTCATAGTTTACATTAAGCTCATTTACAAAGTAACCTTGAGCGATAATACTTTTATCTTCATTTGCAGCACGATCTGCGATGTAACGATATCTTAAGGATGCATTCCAACCTTTATAGTTTTTAAGACTTAAACCACCTGTGCTGGTCCATTCTGGAGCTAATGGTATATAATCTTCTCCATCAGTCTCTTCAATAGCTCTAGCATGAGCATAGTTAAGATTTGAATCTAAAAATAAATAATCTGTAAGTTGATAGTTGATTCCCAAATCAAAACCAAAGCGTTCTGTTTTACCACTAGGCTCCACTACTCCTGCATCTCCAACATAAACAAATTCTTGCTCTAGATATAAATACCATAATGCGGTATTAACAACTAGACGATTTGTAGGTTTGAAAATAGTTCCTAAATCAGATCCATATGATTTAGGCAGGATTTTATCTGCTTCATTCTGTATCACAACTCGTGTATCATTACTATGTAATCCTATTCCGTTTTTTAAATATAATTGCCAATTACTACTAGCCTGATAAGCCAAATTAAGTTTTGGTAATAACGCCGTAGCTTCTTGTGATAGAGTATGAAAACTATTATCTAATCCATCACGATAAACAAATTTGAAATGCTCTAATCTTATTCCAGCATCTATATTCCAATTACCTGTAATGTATTCTAAACCTGTCCATAAAGATGAATTGGTCTCATTAATATCACCCAATTGTATTTGCTCTAAAGTTGTTCTTCTGTTTAGAGTTCTTGCTAATGAACTTCCATCTGTTCTATCGTTACGTAAACTAATACCAGTGTACCAATCGAGATTATTATCGCCAATGATATACTCTTTATTATAAAAAGCATTAATACCTACCAGGTCTCTACTTTCTTGTTGTTTAATCTGATCACCATTTAAAGGATCTTCTAAGAAAAAAGTGAAATTAGAGAATAACTCAAAATTATAATGAGTATAGTATGCTTGTGTCTTAAGCTGTTCAGTATCGCTTAAATTGAAGTTGTAGGTCAAATTGAGATTAGTTCTAGAGGTGCTTCCTCCTTCAGTATCATCAATAGCACCAAATCTACCAATTAAACCGCTAGCTACTGCACGTTCTGGAATCTGACCACTAGCATCCCATTCGCTTGTAAAGTAGGATGCTGTTAAATTAAATTCACCACCAGTTTTTGTTCTATGGTTTAATTTAGAAAAGATATTAAATCGATCAAAATTTTGCGGACTATCAAAAGGCCCGTCAAAAGTGATGTATTCAGTGGCAACATAGGCACTGGTATTTGAATTATCAACCACATTAAACATACTTAATAAACGTTGGTAATTAAAATCTCCTATTTCTGTTTGAATTAAGTTGCGTTGCAAGAACTCTTTAGTATTCAAGTTTACATGTCCCGCTGTAGCAAAATTACCTTTGCTAGCATCATAACTACCTTTTCCATAATCTATAGAGTTAATCGTTTCTGGTATCAAAAAATGTAAATCTGCATAGCCTTGTCCATGGGCATGAGATACCATATTAACAGGCATACCATCAACACCTATAGCGACATCTGTACCATGGTCTATATCAAAACCTCTTAGAAACAATTGCTCTGCCTTTCCTCCACCAGCATGCTGACCGATAAACAATCCTGGAACCGTTTGTAAAATTTCCTGTGAAGAATTTACAGGATTGATTTGTAAATCTAATAATGCTAGTGTATTAAATGTATCTACATTATTACTGATCACTACCGCATCTAAATCTACAGATGTTGTATTCATTATAATTTGTAGTACAACTGCAGGATCATCTATAACAACTTCAGAAGACTCATATCCTACATGAGTAAACAATAGAACCTGATTCTTATCTACATTTTCAATGCTAAAAAAACCTTGACTATTAGTATGCGTATGATTTTCTGTTCCTTTTTGAAGAATGTAAAGATCTTTAATGGGACGTCCATTTTCATCTGTTACATAACCAGTAATGGTATGGGCAAAAGTCATTAAGCTGGTTAAAAATAAAAATAATGTTAGTAACGAAGTAATACGGGAGTGATAGGACATGATAAATTAAAATGGTTGTTAGTTGTATCAGTTACGTTAAAACCATTTATCTCAGTTTTAAAAGTTATGTTAAAATAAAGCCGATTCAAAAAATGAATCGGCTTTATGATATAAAAAAGTTTATTGTTATTAAACGTGCAACGCTCTATCTGCAGTTGCCGCTAGTGCGGCTTCCTTAACCGCTTCGGCATAGGTAGGATGTGCATGTGACATACGCGCGATATCTTCAGCACTCGCACGGAACTCCATTGCGGTTACCGCTTCGGCTATTAAATCAGCGACACGTGCACCTATCATATGAACACCTAGTACTTCGTCAGTTTTCTCATCTGCGATGATTTTAACCATACCGTCTATGTCTCCACTTGCTCTTGCTCTACCTAGAGCTCTCATAGGAAACTGCCCTACTTTAATTGCAGTTCCAGCTTCCTTCAATTCTTCTTCAGTCTTTCCTACACTTGCCACTTCTGGCCAGGTATAAATTACATTAGGAATTAAGTTATAATTGATATGTGGTTTTTGACCTGCAATAGTCTCTGCTACAAATGTACCTTCTTCTTCGGCCTTGTGTGCGAGCATAGCTCCTTTCACTACATCACCTATAGCATAAATGTTTGATACATTAGTCTGTAAATGTTCATTAGTTTCTACCTGTCCACGCTCGTTAATTTTAACTCCAGCGGCTGTAGCATTTAATTTATCGGTATAAGGTCTTCTACCTACAGATACTAGACAGTAATCACCTGTAAATGTAACCTCTTCACCTTTTTTATTTTTTGCAGTGACCGTTACTTCATCTCCATTGCGCTCTACCTTATTTACAGCATGCGATAAATGAAATTTAATCTTTTGCTTTTTAAGAACTTTCATCAACTCTTTAGAAAGCATCTTATCCATTACAGGAGTAATACGATCCATATATTCAATTACAGTTACCTCTGCACCTAGTCTGCGATACACCTGACCTAGTTCAAGTCCTATAACTCCACCACCTATAACAATCATGTGTTTAGGAATTTCTTTGAGAGTAAGCGCTTCAGTAGAGGTGATTACTCTTTCTTTATCTAACGATATGAATGGTAAACTACCAGGTTTTGATCCTGTAGCGATGATAGTATTTTTTGCCTCGATAGTTTGAGTTCCATCTTCACCATCAATATTGATATGAGTAGCATCTTTAAAAGATCCCATTCCCGTATAGACGTCGATATCATTTTTCTTCATTAAAAAAGAAACTCCATCACAAGTTTGTTTTACAACCTGCGCTTTACGAGCTATCATTTTTTCAAAATTGATTTTGATATCTCCAGGAATTTCTATTCCATGATCTTCAAAATGTTTCATCGCATCGTCATAGTGATGAGATGAATCTAATAATGCTTTTGAAGGAATACATCCTACGTTAAGACAGGTTCCTCCTAGTGTGTTATATTTTTCAATAATGGCAGTTTTCATACCTAGTTGTGCGCAACGTATTGCTGCTACGTATCCTCCAGGACCTGATCCTATTATTGCTACATCGTATGTACTCATATTGAGAATTTAATGGTTTCAATTATAATTCAAAGATAAGAAAGGCTCGATGGATAGACTTTGATTTTGGGTATTAATTAGGGTAGTAATTTGTACGCTTTCGCGAAAGCGTGTTCACAAAATCAATTATTTTACCATCTATTTGTAACATTACCTATCTGGACGACACTTATACAATAACCTAATCAATACATGTGAGTCAACAACTCGAAGCAGAATTTATTAAACAACTGGAAGAAAACCAGAATATAGTCCACAAAATATGTAGACTGTATACTAATGATCAAGATGCGCACAATGATCTTTTTCAAGAGGTGACTATACAACTATGGAAAGCATATCCAAAATTTAGAGGAGACGCAAAATTCTCTACATGGATGTATCGTGTAGCTCTTAATACTGCTATCACATTGTATCGCAAATCCACTAGACGTGTTAAAACGACAGACTATGAAAATGTCCAGTTTAAAATAACTGATTTACAAGAAGATGATGAAACTGCAGAGCAGTTAACATTATTATACGGCGCGGTGAAACAACTTAACGATATTGAAAAGGCTCTTGTTTTTCTGTATTTAGAAGATAAGAATTATAAAGAAATTTCAGAAACACTGGGAATAAGTGAAGTAAATGCTAGAGTGAAAATGAACCGAGTGAAAACAAAATTAACTAACATTATAAATCCATAAATGATGGATCAATTAGATATACTTAAAGAAAAGTGGAATACTCAGGATAAGGAATATCCACGAGTAAGTGCAGATCATATTAAAAAAATGCTGGCTCAAAAATCAACCAGTATTGTAAAATGGTTGCTCATAATTGCTATTATAGAATTTACTGTAATGTCTAGTATTAACTTTCTCTATTCATTTCTAGGCAGTCCGGATGAATTTACTAGAGAACTTATGGATTCAAATTTTATGAAAATTTCATGGGCAATTCACATTATAGCAATCATATACTTCATTTATCTATTTTATAAGAATTACAAAAACATATCTGCAACACAACCGACACGTAGTTTAATGAAAAACATCATTAAAACTAGGAAAACCATGAAGTGGTATATCTGGTATAATATTATAGGAGGATTTATCTCTGGAATGGTTACTACTATTTATATGCTTAATAATCACCCATTGATAAATGAATTAATGGAAAGTGGTAAAATGGAAGGTCATGAAACCATGTTTTATGTACTAACCTTTTTAATATTGACGGTTATCTACATTATATTCTTAGGATTCATATACTTGATCTATATGTTGATCTATGGTATTCTTTTAAAGCGTTTAAAAAACAATTATGAAGAATTGAAGCGTATGGAAGTATAGACTCTTCGAGTTCCTAAATCAATCAGCTTTGCTTATTCTAAATAATTGATGAATTAAACTAATTCAATTATAATCGGGAAGATATCCTTACTCATCAACTGGGATTCATTTATTTAAAAAGATTATCCGTATATAATCCTAAACCTTACGAAGAGCTGTATTACCTCTACATTCATGGACAAAAAAAAGCCTGTTTCCATTAAGAAACAGGCTTTTTAATTGATAAAGAAGTATGGTTAGAACTTATAACCTACTGAAAAGTGTGCTACTCGAGTACGTTCATCTTTAGAGAAATCTACGTTATCGAAAAGGTCTGTAATACCGTGTGCATAAGTAGCCTTAATAAAAAGTCCGTTATCAAAGTCATACCCTAGACCTGCTGTTGCGGCAAAAGAACTATTTACTTTTCCTTCGATTTCAACACGATCGCCATCTTCAACAAATGATTGTTTTGCATTCATTAAAAACCCTACTTGAGGACCTGCGTGAATACTGAAATTATCAAATACATAGTATTTAAAGTGCACTGGCACGTTAATGAATCTTAAATAAACTGTACTGGTTGTATTATTATTTTCAAAGTTTTCACCTTCTTCAGAGAAGTAAGCTGCAGCCTCAAAAGACCATTTATCACCTTGTGGAAATTCTGCAATGGCACCTATGTGATAACCAGATCTATAATCGTCCCATCCACCACCTGGATTGTTACCGATAACAGAGGCGTTATATCCACCTATAATTCCGTAAGAAAAATCTTGTGCTTGTGCTGCTGTTGTCACTAGAAATAGTGCGACTAAAGAAATGTAAAATGACTTCATTGTTAAGTTTTTGGTTTGTTCAAAGATATAATAAATAAGTAAAAACAATAATAGACAATTTATTCTTAGCTTATATATTTCCACAATCCTTTTTTAGACTGTAAAAACTGAAGTACTTTTTTTATACTAGCATGTTCTGGTAATTCAAGAGTTGCATCTTTTTGAAGTAAATCTATAGCTGTATTTCTAGCAATGGCTAGAATATCATTATCCTTAACTATATCTGCAACACGTAGAGCCAATACGCCACTCTGTCTAGTTCCCATCATATCTCCAGGACCTCGTAATTTCAAATCCACCTCAGCAATTTCAAACCCGTCAGTGGTGGCTACCATAGTTTCTACTCGAGTTTTAGCCTCGGCACTTAATTTATAACTAGTCATAAGTATGCAGAAACTTTGATCTGCACCACGACCTACTCTACCTCGTAATTGATGTAATTGTGATAGACCAAAACGCTCTGCACTTTCAATTACCATAACACTTGCATTAGGCACATTAACACCTACTTCTATCACTGTTGTTGCCACCATGATTTGAGTTTCTCCTTTTACAAAGCGCTCCATTTCATAATCTTTATCTTCAGGCTTCATACGTCCATGGACAATACTAACTTGATATTGCGGTGCGGGAAATTCACGTACGACACTTTCATAACCATCCATTAGGTCTTTATAGTCTAAAGTTTCAGACTCTTCTATTAACGGATAAACCATATAGACTTGACGACCTTTAGTAATCTCTTCTTTTAAAAATGAAAAAACGCCTAATCTATTCTTGTCATATCTATGAACCGTTTTAATCTCTTTTCTTCCTGGTGGTAATTCATCAATTACTGATATATCCAAGTCGCCATAAAGACTCATCGCTAGTGTTCTAGGAATAGGTGTTGCTGTCATTACTAATACATGCGGTGGCAAGTTATTTTTCTTCCACAATTTTGCACGTTGCGCGACACCAAATCTGTGTTGCTCATCAACAATTGCGACACCTAAGTTTTTAAATATGACTTTATCTTCTATAAGTGCATGTGTACCTATTAAAATATTCAAACTACCATCTTCTAAATCAGAATGAATGACGCGACGCGCTTTAGTTTTTACAGATCCTGTAAGCAAAGCTACTTGAAGTCCCGTATTTTTTAATAACTCTGAAACACCTTGAAAATGTTGTTGTGCTAGTATCTCTGTAGGTGCCATAATACAAGCTTGAAATCCATTATCTATAGCCAGTAAACACGTTAAAATAGCAACTATTGTTTTACCAGACCCTACATCTCCTTGCAATAAACGATTCATATGCGCTCCAGTCCCCATGTCTGCACGTATTTCTTTAACCACACGTTTTTGAGCACCTGTTAATTCAAATGGTAAATGATTAGAATAAAAATCATTAAACTGCTCGCCCACTTTTTCAAAGGCATAACCTTTAATACGTGATTTTCTAATACGATTTTGAAGTAGCAATTCCATTTGAATAAAAAACAACTCTTCAAACTTCAACCTGTATATGGACTGTTGTAATAACGCAGCACTTTTAGGGAAATGCGCATTATACATGGCTGTATTTTTATCTACTAACTGATGTTGTGCTCTAATTTGACCTGATAGAGTTTCTGTAAAGGAATTTTGTACCTCGCTAAAAAGCTGCTGCATCATGCGCACAACCATTTTATTGGTCACATTACGTTTAGTAAGCTGCTCTGTGGAAGGATAAATGGGCGTCATCGCACTTTGTTGTCGCGACCTATGCTCTTTCAATAATTCGACATCTGGATGTGCGATATTATACTTAGAGCCGTACTTAGAAACTTTTCCGTACACAACATAAGGCTCATTTAATTTTAAATTGTCTTTAAAATACTTTTGACCTTTAAACCAAACCAGCTCCATACTACCTGTTCCATCTATAAACGTAGCAATCAATCTACTGGCTCGTCCATCACCCATTGTTTTAAGGTGTGTCACTTTACCTACTATTTGAACATGCGCGCTGTCAGGAACTAATTCATTGATTTTATAATATTTTGTTTTATCAATGTATCGATTAGGAAATAAATTTGCTAGATCACCATAAGTTGATATACCTAACTCTGCCTTTAATAACTTAGCACGAGCTGGTCCTACTCCATTTAGATAATCAATAGGTGTATGTAGAAAATTAGTGGGCAATCTTTCCTGGTTTGATACAAATGTAACCTTACTAAAGTAATGCTAAAAAACTTTTTTATTTCAATAAGCTGGAGAAGACGACGTTCTTAACTAGAATTTATCAATTAGTGCCAGTCAGCTTGGCTTGACTTTTGTATTTTGCTTTCCCTATGAAAACACTTTTATTCTGGTGCATTACCAGCCTTTGCTCCGTACTATGCATTGCTCAAGATAGTCCATCACAAATAGATATAGTAGACTTTAAAACTGCCTCAGTTGATATTTTTATCAATGAAAATTCAGAAATTATATCTGGTACTGTTAACTATGAGGTTACCATTCTTAAAGATATTCCATCGTTATTTATTGATGCAAAAAATATTACTCGATACGATGTATTGCTAGATGGAAAACCGATTAAAACGACATATAATGAGAAGCAAATTGTGGTGGAATCACGCTTTCGCGAAAGCGCAACTCATCAAATCACAATAGATTTTTCTACTAATCCTAATAAAGCGTTATATCATATTGATAAAGATAATGATGGCAAATGGGATCAAATATGGACGCAAGGTCAAGGTAAATACACCAGCAACTGGTTACCTAGTATTGATGATATGAATGATAAAATAGTATGGGACTTAAGCATTACAGCACCTTCACAATACCGTGCTATTTCTAATGGTGAATTAGTCGAAACGTTAGATATCGATAAAAATAAAAAATGGCTATTTGATATGGATTTACCTATGAGTAGTTACCTAGTAGCTCTAGTAGTAGGTGAATATGATAGAGAATTACAAACAACAGCTACTGGCAAACAATTAGAACTGTATTATTATCCAGAAGACGCTCAAAAAGTCGAGTCTACTTATCGATATACTACAGAAATGTTTGACTTTTTAGAACGAGAAATAGGTATAGAATATCCGTGGGAAGTATATAAGCAAATACCGGTTAAGGATTTTCTTTATTCTGGAATGGAGAATACTACAGCTACTATTTTTAGTGATCAATTTGTAACCGATGAGATTGCTTTTAATGATGGCAATTATGTAACTGTAAATGCACATGAAATGGCGCATCAATGGTTTGGTGATTTAGTTACTGCAACGAGTAGTAAGCATCACTGGCTTCAAGAAGGTTTTGCCACATATTATTCAATGCTAGCAGAACGTGAAATTTATGGTGATGATCATTATTATATTACTTTATTTGAAAATGCAGATTCATTAATTGCTCAGACTAAAGCAGGCAAAGGAACTGCCTTACTCGATGCTAAAGCAAGTAGTCTTACTTTCTACCAACATGGTGCATGGGCCCTACATGCCTTAAGGCAAGAAATAGGCGATGTAGATTTTAAATTGAGTGTGCGTACTTATTTAAAGGAATATGCTGGTAGAAATGTAACGACAGATGATTTTTTAAAAATCGTGAGTAATACGAGTGGTAAGGACATGACTGATTTTAAAAACAGATGGCTTACTAATACTCAATTCCCAAGTGCTGAAGCACTTGTTTTATTGCGTAAGAGTATTTTCATGGAACAGTATTTTCAACTAGCGGCACGTAGTATCTCTACCTTTGATGAGTCATTTAATTCTTATAAGGAAACATTAAGATCACCCATAAATGAATTACTGGTAGAAGAGATGATAAGTCAATTAATTCTTCATAAAAAAAATGACAGAATCATAGAGCTCTATAAGGAAGCTGCAGCAGCTGGTAATGTTAAGGTTAGACAAGCCATTGCCTTGAGTCTACAAGAATATGATCCTGCACTAGATAAATTACTGAGAACAATGCTTAATGATCAATCTTACTTAACTAGAGAAAGTGCTTTGTTTTTACTGTGGCAAGGTAACCCTATGGAGAGACCTAATATTTTAAGAAATGCAAGAGAAAACTGGAACAGCATGAGTCCGTCACTAGAGATGGCTTGGAATGCACTAGCGCTTAATTCCAGTGATTTTAAGAACAATGAGAAATATGATTTTTTACAAGGTATTTCAAAATATACAAGTCCAGAATATAGCCCAAAGACACGTACAGCAGCGTTTGACTACCTCATTAATCTGGATGCTATGGGAACACAAAATTATCGTGACTTAATGAATGCTTGTTTTCATCACAACAGGAGATTCTATAAGAACAGTCGTGACATATTTGAAGCGCTTTACAAGAAAGATGAATCTAGAGTATTGATAGACAGAATACTATCCACCATGACTGATGAGAAACAGAAAGCTATAAGAGACTTATTTAAAGTCTAGAAAAGGTCTTTCACCTCAGATCTTAAATAACTCAATGCAGCCGCGCTAGGAGCACGTTTATCCATTAATTCATTTACGATTGCCTGTCTGAGGTCTTCACCATTTTGTATTTTACTACTCATCGCAACCTGACGTATCTGTTGGATTGTTGTGTTTTTTGCAGCACGTATAATATTCCAACATTCTTCACTCACATAAATTTGTTGTGCGATGTTGTGTTCAAACTCTTGATCAATAGCAGAAATTAAGGTTTGCTCATATTGTAACTTAGTCATAGAACCAGCCAGCGTTCTAACGACCAGATTATTTGGTTTAATACGCTCTAAGAATAATGTCATACGTTCATAAGAAGCCATTCTAGTAGGCAACGTTTTACCTTGAGATTCTCTAACAGTTAGAAATCGTCTACGACGTTCCTCGTTTTTCATAAACGACGTTAAAAAATAAAACGCCACTAAACCTACTACTAGTGCAGGTAAAACAGCTATAAAACCTAAAAGAATTTTGTCATCCATAGTCATGTATTTTTCTAATAACGTTAGAATTCCAAAAGTAATGTATCAGATCAAAAAAAAGTTGTGAATTGGCAAAATGTTAGTTCCATTTCAAGGATCTTGGATTTACTCTATGCTAAAAACTTGAATAAGAAAAGAATGGATAGATTTGAATAGTTAAATTCACTATATTTTTATCTTTTTAGAAAGAATCTATTATTATTTCCCTCCTAAATGAACACAGTCTTTTAAAGACTGCATGCTTTCAAATGGTACAGGAGTTTTTTGATATTTATAAGTATACTCTAATGTTTGTGTCATGTTAGTGTCACCTATACTCACATCTACATCGCGCATATCAAACTGACAGGGATGTTCATATCCGGCAGCATGAGTAATCTCCAGTAATTCTTTATTGAATTTTTTAAAGTAACTCGCTAGTCTTCCTGCTTTTTCGGGAACTACTATACCACGTTGCAACCATTTATTTTGCGTTGCAATACCCGTTGGACAGCTATTATTGTGACAGGCTTGTGCCTGTATACATCCTATAGAGATCATTGCTTCTCTAGCAACATTTACAACATCTGCTCCCATCGAGAAAGCCATAGCTGCTTTGGCAGGAAAACCTAACTTTCCAGAAGCTATAAATACCAATTCTTCAGTCATTTCACGATTTTGAAAAACCTGATAAAGATCTTTGAAACCATAAACCCATGGTAGAGAAACATGATCTGCAAAACTAGGAGGCGCAGCACCAGTTCCTCCTTCACCACCATCAACAGTGATAAAATCAGGACCTTTTCCAGTAGCTTTCATAATATCTGCTAGTTCCTCCCATTGTTCTAACTTACCTATAGCCGCCTTAATACCTGTAGGTAAACCAGTCTCTTGAGCTATTTCTTCAACAAAATCTACAAGACCTTGTATCCCTTCAAAAGCACTATGTGTCGGTGGTGACAACACATCTTCTCCCATCGGTACATTACGAATCTCACTAATCTCTTTAGTTATTTTTGAACCAGGTAAAACACCACCTTTTCCAGGTTTTGCTCCTTGAGAAAGCTTCAACTCAATGGCTCTCACTTGTGGATTATCTTTCACTAATTTTTTTAACATGTCCATTGAGAAGTTTCCATCTTTATCTCTAACACCAAAGTATCCTGTACCTATATGGAAAACCACGTCTGCACCACGTTTGTGATAAGGAGATAAACCACCTTCACCTGTATTGTGATAGGCATGAACTTGCTTAGCACCATTATTCATTGCATCTACAGCTTTGGCAGATAGACTACCATAACTCATAGCACTAATATTAATAACGCTTGCTGGACGGAACGGTCTTCTTCTTTTCTTTGCAGCACCTATAACCTTAGCACATGGTAAAAATGTAGGCTCGGTATGCGAGATATGATCCTTCTCTACTTTATAAGGCATCATAGAGTTATTAATAAAAATATATTGATGCGCATATATATCTCTATCCGTACCAAATCCTTCGTAATTATTCTCATTTTTTGCACTCGCATAAATCCAACCGCGCTCAATCCTATTAAAAGGTAATTCTTCCCTATTGTTTGCTACGATATATTGACGTAATTCTGGACCAACACTTTCTAACCAGTAACGGAAATGTCCAACGACAGGAAAATTTCTTAGAATGATATGCTTCTTATTGAAAATATCATAAATACCTACGAGAACTACTATAATTACTAACCACCAATACCAAGCTAGATTTAGAATAAAATCAATCATTTAAAAAAATTTGAATGGTAAAAATACATAAATGTGATTTATGATTACGCTTTCGCGAAAGCGAAATAATTACAACAGAATTACATCTTAAAAGCATTTTATATGAATCCTATCTTTTTTAAAAATCGTTTATAAAAAATATGAATAATGAACTAAAAAACGACCTTCAACTCGTATATTGTCTACCCTAGAAAAAGAAAAAAGTGCAAGATTACATATCTCAATTAAATGATGCGCAACGTGAACCAGTGTTGCAAAAGGAAGGTGCTATGATCGTTATAGCAGGTGCTGGATCTGGTAAAACTCGAGTACTTACATTGCGCATTGCCTATCTAATGCAACAAGGTGTAGATGCTTTTAATATCTTATCCTTAACCTTTACTAATAAGGCTGCACGTGAAATGAAAAAACGTATTGCAGACATTGTAGGTCAAAGCGAAGCCAAAAACTTATGGATGGGAACTTTTCATTCAGTTTTTGCGCGTTTACTGCGTATGGAAGCAGATAAGTTGGGTTATCCATCAAATTTCACTATTTACGATTCTCAAGACTCGCAAAGATTAGTGAGCGCCATCATAAAAGAAATGGGTCTGGACAAAGATGTTTATAAATACAAACAAATTGCTTCTCGTATCTCTTCCATGAAGAATAGCCTTATTACCGTAAGAGCTTATTTTAACGATGCAGACTTGCAAGAGGCAGATGCGATGGCGCGCAGACCACGTTTTGGAGATATCTATAAGGAATATGTGGAGCGTTGTTTTAAAGCAGGCGCGATGGATTTTGACGATTTATTATTGAAGACAAATGAACTATTAAATCGTTTTCCAGAAGTACTTGCCAAATATCAAAATCGTTTTCAATACATACTTGTGGATGAGTATCAAGATACGAATCATTCACAATATCTAATCGTTAAAGCGCTTTCAGATAAATTTCAGAATATATGCGTGGTAGGTGATGATGCGCAATCTATTTATGCATTCCGTGGCGCAAACATTAATAACATTCTGAATTTTCAGCGCGATTATGAAGGTGTAAAAGCTTATCGATTAGAACAGAATTATAGATCTACAAAAAACATTGTAGAGGCTGCAAACTCTATTATTGATAAAAATAAAACCAAGCTTGATAAAGTGGTATGGACCGCAAATAATGATGGGCCTAAAATCATCGTGCATCGTTTAATGAGCGATGCGGAAGAAGGGCGATATGTTGCCGGTTCTATTTTTGAAAATAAAATGCAAAAGCAACTGGGTAATGATCAGTTTGCTATTCTTTATAGGACTAATGCGCAATCCAGAGCGATGGAAGACGCTTTACGTAAAAGAGATATACCCTATAGAATTTATGGTGGATTGAGTTTTTACCAACGTAAAGAGGTAAAAGATGTACTAGCCTATTTAAGAGTTATCGTTAATCCTAAGGATGAAGAATCTCTAAAACGTATCATTAATTATCCAGCACGTGGTATAGGTGCCACAACAATGGATAAGCTTATCGTTGCGGCAAAGCATTATGACCGCAGTATTTTTGAAGTTATTGAGCATATCGATCGCATTGATATAGGCATTGCTAGCAGTACAAAAACAAAGCTTAAAAACTTTGTTATGATGATTAAGAGCTTTCAAGCTCTGGAAGAGACGCAATCTGTATTTGAACTTACAGAATATGTAATAAAGAAAAGTGCCTTAATCAATGAGCTTAAAAAAGACGGTAGTCAAGAAGGTATTTCTAAAGTTGAAAACATTGAAGAGCTCCTAAATGGAATGCGAGACTTTGTAGAAGGTCAAAAAGAAGTTGATGAAGCCAGAGGTTCTCTTGCAGAATTTCTAGAAGATGTAGCGCTGGCAACAGATTTAGATAATGAAAAGGACACTGATGATCGTGTTTCACTAATGACCATTCACCTAGCAAAAGGACTGGAATTTCCATATGTATATATTGTTGGAATGGAAGAAGACTTGTTCCCTAGTGGAATGAGTATGAATACACGTGAAGAACTAGAAGAAGAACGACGCCTTTTTTATGTAGCACTGACTAGAGCAGAACATCAAGCATACCTTACTTACACCTTAAGTAGATATCGATGGGGAAAACTAGTCGATGCAGAACCTAGCCGATTTATTACTGAGATAGATGATCAGTATCTTGAGTACACTACTCCTATGGATGATTATAGGTATAAAAGTGCCTTGACTGACCATTTATGGGATGAACCAGACAAGTCTAAATTAAGACAACGCAAGCCTGTATCTGGTAAACCACCTAGCGTAAGCAGACCAAGTGAAGATCAAATTAGAAAATTGCGTAAAATAAGACCTAGCTCTTCCAGCAATAATAGTAAATCATCAGGTTTTGAAGGAACTTTAGAACCTGGAATGATTGTATCACACGGACGTTTTGGTCGTGGGACTGTCGTGAATATTGAAGGTGCTGGCGGTGAGAAAAAAGCAGAAATCAACTTCCAAGTCGGTGGTTTGAAGAAATTGTTATTGCGTTTTGCAAAACTAGAGGTCATCGACGAATAAATTTCATTTATAATCTAAATACCTATTTTCATAAATTCTGGGTCATTGATTAGACCTACAACCATATAACCAACCTCTCATGAATAATCTAGATTATCCAGTTAAATTCAATTTTAAAGTCACAACACTTTCAAATGATTTTACGGCACGCAATGCACAAGGACAAACCATTGCTTATGTAAAACAGAAAATGTTCAAGCTTAAGGAAGCTGTTAATGTTTATAGTGATGAAACTAAAACAAGAGTTCTATTTACGATCGCTGCAAATAAATGGCTGGACTGGAGTGCTGCTTATAGCATGATGGATGAAAATAATAACGAGATAGGTAAAATTGCCCGTAAAGGATGGCGCAGCATGTGGAAAGCTGAATATAATATCATCGATCAAAACCAGCAATTGCAATATAATGTAAAAGAAGAAAGTGCTTTTACACGATTCTTAGACAACCTATTAGGCGAGATACCTATTCTTGGGTTCTTTACTGGTTACCTGTTTAACCCAACATATAATGTCACCAATAAACAAGGTCAAGTGGTTGTAAAACTCAAAAAAATGCCTTCTTTTTTAGGTAAGGAATTTGAACTTACTAAACACGCAGATATAGATGAGGATGATAAAGAAAGAGTGATGCTAGGTTTAATGATGATGATTCTACTAGAACGACGTAGAGGTTAAATAATCCTTTACAACTCGATAATAGGTTGAGAAGTAAATTGAAAGGTTACTTTTGACATTAAAAGTTTACAAAATCAAAAAAAGTGTACGAACATAATTTCCCTCATAAAAGATTTAAAATCACTTTAGAATTTTTAGAAAAGCATATTTCAAAAGATCTTTCAATTTTAGACTTAGGAGTTGAAAATCCGTTTTCTAAGATCATGAAAGATGCTGGTTATATTATTCAAAATACCAGTGGTCTAGACCTAGATGATGATGTGAGTGAGATAGAGAGTTTTAATGGTGATGTCGTTACAGCTTTTGAGATTTTTGAACATTTAGTAAGTCCATATACTTCTTTAAAAGCGATTAATTGTGATAAAGCCGTTATAAGTGTACCACTTAAACTTTGGTTTACTGGAGCTTACCGCAATAAAAATGATATTAGAGATCAACACTATCACGAGTTTGAGCCATGGCAACTAGACTATGTTTTAGAAAAAGCAGGCTGGAGAGTTGTTGATGCTGTTAAGTTTACTAATCCTGTAAAGAAATTAGGGATAAGACCGTTATTGCGTTATTTCACAGACCGATACTATCTTGTTTATTGTGAAAAAATCTCCTCATAGAATTCTATGAAAATTGCTGTAATCATTCCCACATATAATGAAGAACGTTTTATTTCCAAAACGTTAGAAAGTTTGCTGACGCAAACTTTTAGCATTGCCAAAATTATAATAGTGAATGATAATTCTACAGACGGCACCTTACAAATCGCGCACGATTACCAAAGTAAACATGACTCAGTGAGTGTTGTTACTTATCAATCTAGTGATCAAAATATACCAGGCTCTAAAGTAATTAACGCATTTAACTTCGGCCTTTCTTACATTGAAATTTCTGATTTTGACATCATCTGTAAGTTTGATGCTGATCTTATTTTTCCAATAGACTATTTAGATAATATAGTATCACGCTTTCGCGAAAGCAAAACAACAGGTATGGTTGCTGGACATTGTACAATAGAAAAAAATGACCGCTGGGAACTAGAAAAAGGCACTAATAAAGATCATATTAGAGGTGCTTTAAAAGCTTATCAAACAGAATGTTTTCAACAAATAGGTGGACTTAAGTCCTCTATAGGTTGGGATACAATAGATGAAATGCTCGCTCGGTTTTATGGATGGGAAGTTGTTACCATACCTCATTTACACGTAAAACACCTTAAACCTACTGGTGCCTCCTATAATGCTAAAGCAAAATACCTTCAAGGCGAAGCGTTTTATAAAATGCGTTATGGCTGGTGGTTAACTTTTATTACAGCTGCAAAAATGTCTTGGAATAAAAGGAAATTTCAAATTATTCTAGATTACTTAAAAGGTTACAAATTAGCACAAAAAAAGAACCTTGAACCTCTGGTGACAGAAGATCAAGGTCGCTTTATAAGGTCATACCGTTGGAACGGTATTAAATCTAAAATAGGTTTCTAGAAATTAAAAGACATTCCAAAGCTGATTGTAAACTGATTGTATAAATCTTCAGCTGGTGTTAAGTCTTCAGTTTTATAAGATGCAAACGGTACTGCAGCCTCAGTATATAAACCAAAACCATCAGTAAAGAAATAACGCGCACCTAGGTGACCACCAAAATTCTTAGTACTAAAACCTAATCCTGGATATATATCTAGATTAGGATCAACATTAATGACGTTACCGATATTTGCATTAAAACGTACACGTAACATTGCTCTTTCATCAAAATCAACGCTTACATCATCATCGATTCCTAAAGCATAGGCTGCTGTAATACCAAAAGAAATGTTCTCTCCTACACCATAATCATAAGTAGCTTGAACACCTGTTGATCCAGATTGAAAATCAGCTCCTACTTGAAACTTTTGATCTCCTTTACCTGTGTAAACCTGTGCTGTTGCAGCAGTTGTTGCTATAAGAGCTAGAATTAGTAATATTTTTTTCATCTGTTATTATTTAATTATCAAGGCACAAATATAATTATTATGCCATTCTATTGTTCACCAAAGTTACTTTAATACCGTTAGAATCGGATTTCCTGTAGTTCCATTAGGAAAGCTGATGCCCAATAGATTAGAAATTGTAGGAGCTATATCAATGATATGCGTACGTTGTGCACTAGAACCTTTTTCTATTCCTGCACCATAAAACAATAATGGCACGTGAGTATCATAACTTTGAGAACTACCGTGTGTACTACCCGTTTTTGAATAACTAATTACTCCAGGTTCTAATACATACACTACATCTCCACTACGTTTATGGTGAAATCCATTTTGTATCAAGGCTCCTACTCCATTTGTAAAGCTTGAATTAGTAAGTGCCTCGCGAGTAAACACTTTATCGATAGAGTTATAATTACTTAATAATAAGCTCAAGTAGCGCTGTACATCTTCTGTTTTCAATTGAGAACTTTCTAGTTGATCATAATCTAAGAAAACCTGACTGTTAGAAATTTTCTTGATGAGTAAATCGTTTCCATATTTATGATTTAATTTCTCCTTCAAAAACTTTTCTAAAGCATCGTTTTCAAAGTAACCTGCCGCTATCCCTTGCGACTGTAAATAAGCTGGATTGTTCACAGCACCATGATCTGCAGTTAAAAAAACGGTGTAATTACCGTTCCCGACATGATCGTCTAAGGCTGTTAATAGGCGTTCAATATCGAGATCCAATCTCAAATAAGTATCCTCTAGCTCTACTGCGTTGACACCATATTGATGTCCTACATAATCTGTACTAGAAAAACTAACTGCAAGAAAATCTGGTATCTCATCTATACCCATTTGCTCATTTTCTAATGCTGCAATAGCAAAATCAGCTACTAAATTATTCCCATAAGGTGTTGCTTTTAATAGATTGAATTTACCATTTTCATCTTGAATTGCTGGTAAGTCATAAGGAAACGTTGCTTGCTCTTTACCATGAGGTGCTTTCTCAAATGTATTGAGGTCTGGACCACTTGCAGTATAAGTGTTCATAGGGTATAACGTATTCCATTCTTTCATATAAGATTGAGATGGATTACTATTGTTATAATCACTAACCCATTGTGGTAGCTCATCCATATAAAATGTAGAAGATATAAAAATACCTTCGTCTCCACCTCGATACCAGTAGGCAGCATCTGCAGCATGACCGGCTGGTAATATCGCTCCTCGATCTTTAATAGAAACGCCTATTACCTTAGAACGGCCTTGAGTATGTAGCTCTAGCTCATCAGTTACTGTGGTAGTTAATAATCTTTTCGGTGACATTTTACCTTCAGCATTGATTGTTCCTACTGGTTCTACACTGTCATCACTTGCATTATAAATGGTTTTATTTTCAAATTTATCAAACCAATTATTTCCTATGATTCCATTATTCATTGGTGAAGTACCAGTGTAAATAGAGGCATGACCAGGTGCTGTGTATGTTGGCACATAGTTAAAATGGTTGTTAGTTAGATTAAAACCATCATTCATTAATCTTTTAAAACCACCATCTCCATATCGTTTATAGAATCGTGTTAGATAATCATAACGCATTTGATCCACGACTATACCTACTACCAGTTTAGGTTTAACCATATCATTAGTAGATGTCTCTAGTAAAGTAGTTTCTTGCTTTCGCGAAAGCGAACCACAACTTACTAATAGGCCTGCAAAAAATAATCCAATGCAAAAGTTTTTCATGTCAACAATTTTGAGCAAAAATAAGGATAATGAAAAGCAGAAAGTTTAAGATTGCATTAAATCCCTTCATGGATTTTTTATCTACTTTTACCAATCATGAGATTTTTAAGACACATAGGTAAATATATATTGATGTTGATAGGTATTTTTAAAAGACCTACCAAAACATCTGTATTAAGAGAACTGATACTTAAGGAAATAGATGATCTAGTTATAGGATCAATAGGCATCACAGCTTTTATTTCTCTTTTTATGGGAGCTGTTGTAGCACTGCAAACAGCCTTAAATTTAGATAATCCATTGATTCCTAAAAGTTTAATTGGTTTTGCCACAAGACAATCCATAATTCTTGAGTTTGCTCCTACATTTATATCTGTGATTATGGCTGGTAAAGTTGGTTCGTACATCACATCCAGTATAGGTACAATGCGAGTTACAGAGCAGATTGACGCCTTAGAAGTAATGGGAATAAATCCTCTTAACTATTTAATATATCCTAAGATTATAGCGCTTTTATTCTATCCATTTTTGATTGCCATCATCATGTTTGTTGGGATATTCGGTGGTTTTTTGGCCAGTGTTTATGGTAACCTAGTTAGTTTAGAAGATTTTATAGTCGGTTTACAGGACTCGTTTATTCCTTGGCATGTAGCTTACGCATTTATTAAAACGATGGTATTTGGTATTCTACTAGCTACTATTCCTAGTTATCACGGATATTATATGGAAGGTGGCGCACTTGAAGTAGGAAAGGCATCTACAACATCCTTTGTATGGACTTGTGTTGCTATCATAGTAGCAAACTACATTCTTACTCAAATTCTTTTAACGACATGATAGAAATTAAAAACTTACACAAAGGATTTAATGGAGACATGGTCCTAAAAGGCATCGATGCAAAATTTGAGCAAGGTAAAACGAATATGATCATAGGCGCCAGTGGATCTGGTAAGTCTGTGTTTTTAAAAAATATGCTTGGCTTATTTGAGCCTGATGATGGTGAAATCATATATTCTGGTGAATCCCTATTAGATATGGATATTGACCGTAAGAGTGACCTGCGTAAAGAAATGGGAATGCTATTTCAACACAGCGCTCTATTTGACTCAATGACGGTTGAAGAAAATATCATGTTCCCACTTAGAATGTTTTCTAAAATTAAACTTGCTGAACGCAGAGAGCGAGCAAACGAAATTCTAGAGCGTGTGAATCTAGTAAACTTAAATAAAAAAATGCCTAGTGAAATATCTGGTGGTCAACAAAAACGTGTTGCATTAGGTAGAGCTATTGCAAACAATCCACAATATTTATTTTGTGATGAGCCCAATAGTGGATTAGACCCTAAAACGGCTACCGTAATCGATCAATTGATTCAAGAAATCACACACGAGCGTAATATCACTACGGTCATTATTTCCCACGATATGAACTCTGTGATGGAAATAGGTGAAACCATTGTTTTTCTTAAAGATGGATTAATTGCTTGGGAAGGAAGTAACAAAGAGATTTTTAAAACCGACAATGAGGCCGTAACAGATTTTGTGTATAGCTCTGACTTATTTAAGAAAGTAAGAATTGCACAGAACGAAGGGTTTTAATTAATCTGCCTACTATTGATCTGTGACAGTTGTATCCATAATGGTTGTCACACTGCGCTTAACTTCGTTCACGATTAACTTTTCAGACTTTAATCGGTATTGCAACCAGTTTGCCATGCGTGTTTTTATCGCACCGCGATCTTGCTGGGTTAAAGTCGTATCGTTAAAACGGATATTATACTCTGCAATTGTGTCTGTAAGTTGTGTGATAAAGTCCTTATTCACAGACTCGGCATAGCTGATACTGGAGATTTGAGGATAGTTCAATCGTACCTCTTCACTAATAATGTCAAAGTTCTTACCTTGTTCATTAACACGACGCAATTCATCTTCTAGCGCTGCAATACGCACATCCTTATCTTGTATCAAGCGCAGTTTATCAATAAGTTCTTCTTGTACGATTTCTACACCTTCATTATTAACGTCAGGCATCGTACTACCTTGATAAAATCTTACGTTGGCTTCTTCTAGATGTTCTTGTGATTTAAATTTTTTCTTCCATTCATCAACGATGAGTTGTGGAACTGGCGCACCTAGCATGACAATATCTAGGGTCTGCGTATCCTTATTCCAGTCATCGTTAGGTCTCATGCCATCGTATTGAACAATTTCATTCATAAATTGGTTCACGGCATTTTGTCTTAGTTGATCTTGTAATAACTGATAGAACAATACTACAGATGGTAGTAATACTAAAAAACCAATTAGAGAAGCTAATCTAGAAACACGTTTACGTTTAGCCTGATTTGCATATTTAACCATAGGAAATGCAAGAAGCTTACAAACTAAATATGTAGATAAGGCGATGAAAACTGCGTTAATACAGAATAAATAAATCGCACCTCCAAAAACTTTTAATTGCCATGTGGCAATACCATAACCTGCCGTACATAACGGCGGCATTAATGCAGTAGCAATTGCTACACCAGCAATGGCATTTGATATAGTTCCCTTTTTAGCTTTGGCAACAATTAATGCTAATCCACCAAAAATAGCAATAAGAACATCGAGTATTGTAGGATATGTACGAGCATCTAATTCACTGGTAATCTCCTTCATAGGAGTGATTAAAAAGTACAATGATGCTGTTAAAAGAGATAATCCCATCATTACACCTAGATTGATTAACGACCTGCGTAACATAGTATCATCGTTAATTGCTGTACCTAATCCCATACCTACAATAGGTCCCATAAGTGGAGAGATTAACATGGCTCCTATTACAACTGCAGTTGAGTCTGCATTAAGTCCTATAGATGCAATGAATATAGAGAAGATTAGAATCCACGCATTATGGCCTTGAAAAGAAATATCTTTTCTAACAGACTCAATGGTTTCATCTCTATCAGAGTCTTTTCTGATATCTAATAAGTCATGTAAAAATGCCATGATATTATCCCAAATACCACTAATTTTTTGCTGGTTAACTTCAAGACTGTTATCGATTTCAGTCTGCGAATTTTGTGACTCTTGTGATTCCATTAACCTATTTCTTCACCGTATTTATCCATGGCAGTATTACGGATTTCTTTAATTTCTTGCTCAGCATTTTTAGGAATAATCATTAATACATCATCTTGATCAACCACGATATAATCTTCTAAACCTTGTAAAATTACTTTTTTACCAGGTGCTGTTCTTACCATATTACCATGTGATGCTATCGCTGTGACACTAGCATTGACAATGGCATTAGACTCTTCATTCTTATCAAGTTTATCATATAAAGAACCCCAAGTTCCTAAATCGTTCCAAGAGAATCTAGCTGGAAGCACATAAACCTCTTCAGAATTTTCCATAATGGCATAATCTACTGATATATTCTCTGCTTTTGGATATTCACTCTCTAAAAACGACACTTCCTCTTCCGTATTTAGAACCTGCATACCGTTGGTGAATAGTTGGGTCATGGTAGGTTGTGCTTTCGCGAAAGCGTTAACCACAGCATCTACACTCCATATGAATATACCAGCGTTCCATAAAAAATTACCAGCATCTAGAAATTGCTGTGCTGTTTCTAAATTAGGTTTCTCACGGAATTGATTAACCTTTTTTACAGCTGTTGTCTCGTGATTATACTCAATATATCCATAACCAGTATTAGGTGATGTAGGTTGAATCCCTAGAGTCATCAATGCCTGTGGATGTTGCTCACAAAAGGCAAATGTAGTGGCTAGGTCTTCATTAAAAAGATCCTCTTCGGCAATATAATGGTCGCTGGGCGCAACAATCATACTAGCCTCTGGATTCATTTTTTGAATTTTTAATGCTGCTAGTAAAATACATGGTGCGGTATTGCGCATGGCAGGCTCGGCTACGATATTCTCAGGTAACACTTCAGGTAATTGCTCTTTAACAAGATCTACATAAGCCTCATTAGTCAAAATAAGAATGTTATTTGCTGGTATTTGAGCTTGCAATCTGGTAAAGGTCATTTGTAATAATGACTTACCTAATCCTAGCATATCATGGAATTGCTTAGGAAACGACTGTTTACTTACTGGCCAGAATCGGGAACCAACTCCACCGGCCATTATAACTGCATATTTATTACTCATTCTCAACTTTTTAAAACTTCTACCTGAACATTAGGCTGGAAAAGATATACTTTACCACTCTCAATTTCTAAGCATTCATAGCGTTTACGCAACTTTTTACCTTTTTGGAACTTACGTCCATTATCTGTCGCAAAAATAGCGCCTTGCACTAACTCAAATATATAATTTTTATCAGTGGCAGCATCATACTTTTTAAGAGCTACACTTAAATGTGCATCAGTATCACTACTGGCTGTTGGATTTTTAAAATGTTTGGCCAGTAAAGGCAAAACATCATTGGGGAAAATGTCTGGTCTTAAAAAAGGTAGCATTAAATGTTGAAAGGTATGCTTCCACTCTACTCCATGTGGTTTAATAGCTCTACCATACTTTTTAAAAGCAACTAAATGAGCAATCTCATGAACTAATGTTACTAAAAAACGATACTGGTTTAAGTTAGCGTTAATGGTAATGCGATGAGATCCATCTGGCAATGGTCTGTAATCACCATGCCTGGTCTTGCGTTCATTTACAATTTTGAGATGAACGGCATTCATCTCTAGCAATTGAGTTAAAGGCATTACAGCAAGTCGTGGTATGTATTTTTCTAAAACGGACAATCGTTATTGGTTCCTTTATTAGGTTACAATTTAGGGATGAAAAGTAGGATTAGAAAAGGAATAATAGCTTAGTTATTAAAAAACTTTATAAAAATAAAAACAAGCAAGCAAAATCAAAAATCCCATCTAGAGACCTAGATGGGATTTTAAAAACATTAATTTAAAGGTCTCCACTAATGGTGACCGTAGATATCATCGATATTATTTCTTACCTTTTTTCTGTTCTTCTTGTTGGGCTTGTGCTTGCTCCATGATTTCACTCATTTTAGAAGCAAAACGTCCTTTCTTCTTTTTAGGAGCTGCTTTTGCCTTTTCAATTTTTGCAAGTACTTTTTCTTCTTTGATTACAAAGTTTTTAATTACTAGCATGATACCTATGGTAATCAAGTTAGATACAAAGTAATACAATGACAATCCACTAGCATAGTTATTGAAGAATACTAGCATGAACAATGGTGATAGATACATGATGAACTTCATGTTAGGCATACCAGGCTGCTGTGTGTTTTGCATGGTCTGACCTGTAGTCATTTGCATGTAAAAGAAAATTGCAATTGAAGCCAAAATAGGGAACAAACTTACATGGTCACCATAGAATGGTATATTGAATGGAAGTTTAAATATTTCATCATAACTTGATAAATCGTCTGCCCATAGGAAGCTTTTCTGTCTTAAATCAAAGGCCGTAGGGAAAAATTTAAAGAGCGCAAAGAAGACTGGCATTTGTAACAAACCTGGCAAACATCCTGATAACGGACTGGCACCAGCCTCACTCTGAATACGCATCGTTTCTTGCTGCTTTTTCATTGCGTTATCTTTATACTTCTCGGCAATACGATTTAATTCTGGACGTAGAATTTTCATTTTTGCCTGAGTCATGTAACTCTTATATAATACAGGAGATAAAATGATGCGAACACATATCGTTAAAAGAATAATCGCTATTCCATAAGGTATACCAGCATTTTTAGTTAGTAACGAGAATAATGGACGTATTACAAATTCATTAATCCATCCAAAAATTCCCCAACCTAGATCTACAACTTCATCTAGATTACGTTCATAACCATCTAAAATATCATAATCTGTTGGACCAAAATACCAGTCCATATTGTATGCTAGTTCACCACCAGTATATTCTAACTCAATTTGAGAGTTGAATTTTTTAGTATAAGTATCTTGCTCATCATCTTGAGAAGCGATATTCTCAGAGATTAATTTAGCTTTCTTAAATGGTGTATCTGTTAATAGAATGGACGTGAAGAAATGTTGTTTATAAGCAATGTAAGAAACCTTGTCTTCTTCTTCGTCAGCTTCAGCTCCTTGACCAGTATAATCATCACTACCATCACCGTACTCAAATTTAATCTCAGTATAACGGTTCTCGTTATCCATACCTTTAGAACGCTTGTAAGCAAGCATTTCCCAGTTAAGTTGTGGAGCGTCTGCCGTATTAAATGTTTGAGATAAACCTTGAGAACGGATTGTAAAATCCATCATATAATTCTTAGGTTGTAACTCATATCTAAATTCAAGAAATTGAGATGGACCTACATTTGCTTTAAAAGACAATACTTTGTTCTCACCATTCATAGACTGTGAAGGCGTAAAACTCATATCTTTAGTATGCATTTTACGACCATCATTAGTTACAAAGACTAAATCTAGCTGGTGATCTTTCTCATTAGGTTTTGCCAGATAAACTGGTAAAGAGTCATAAGTTTTGTAGCTTTTCAATAACGCTTCTTGAATCAAAGCTCCTTTAGAATCAATTTTGAATTGAATTAAATCATTTTCAAAAGTGATGACTTCATTTGATCCTGCTTGAAAAACACCGTTGCTAATTGGAGCAGCTGCCGGTTCATTATTAGATGTTAACTGTGGTGTGGTATCTTGAGTCGCTGCACTAGTCTCGGTAGTGGTTTCTGGATTAGCCTCTACGTCTGCTTGATTCTGACTGAACCAGTACATTAGGATTATGAAAATAAGTCCCATTCCTACTATTGACTTCCAGTCGATTGATTTTTGTTCCATAAAATTCCCCTCGCAAGGGTTGTACTGTGGTTCATTTAATGAACCTGTTGATTGATTTTTATTCGCTTTCGCGAAAGCGTAATCTCTATACTATTATTACTTTCTCGCAGCTGCTGCCGCTACAAATGATTTAAATAAAGGATGTGGATTTGCCACGGTACTTTTATATTCTGGATGATATTGAACACCGATAAACCATGGGTGATCTTCTATCTCAATAATCTCAACTAATCCAGTCTTAGGATTAACACCTGTAGATTTTAATCCAGCTTTTTCTAGCTGTTCCTTATATTCATTATTATACTCATAACGATGTCTGTGACGTTCAGAAATCATGCCCGAACCATAGATATCTGCCACATTGCCACCGTTTAACTCACAATCCCATGCACCTAGACGCATGGTTCCTCCCATATTGGTAATGTTTTTTTGCTCTTCCATTAGAGAAATAACAGGATTTGCGGTCTTCTCATCCATCTCAACAGAATTAGCATCTTGAAGTCCTAACACATTCCTACTATACTCGATAACAGCCATTTGCATTCCTAAACAAATTCCAAAGAATGGCATCTTATTTACTCGAGCATATCGTACTGCCTCTATCTTACCTTCTATACCACGTTCTCCAAAACCTGGTGCTACCAACAACCCATCTAGATGCGACAACTTGGCGTCTATATTATCCACTTCAAGAAATTCACTATGAATAGATTCTATATTAACCTTAACTTCATTTGCAGCTCCTGCATGAATAAAGGATTCTAAAATAGATTTATAGGAATCCTGAAGCTCTACATACTTTCCTATTAATCCAATAGTCACTTCACTCTTAGGATTTTTGTGACGTTGCACAAATTCATTCCAATTAGTAAGGTCTGGAGCTTTTTGAATATCTAAATTTAGTTCCTCTAGAACTACTTTATCTAGACCTTCCGCCAGCATTTTATTAGGAACATCATATATAGTCTCTACATCGATAGATTGTATGACTGCCTCACGTCGCACGTTACAAAAACGTGCTAGTTTAGTCTTAATTTCTTCAGATAATTCATGCTCTGTACGGCATACTAATATGTCTGCCTGTACTCCACTTTCCATCAATGTTTTTACACTGTGTTGAGTAGGTTTAGTTTTTAATTCCCCAGCTGCGCTTAAGAATGGAATCAGCGTTAAGTGAATAACCATAGAGTTATGTTCTCCTAGTTCCCAACTTAATTGTCTTACACTTTCTATATATGGTAATGATTCAATATCACCTACCGTACCACCTATTTCAGTAATCACGATATCATATTCACCTGATTTACCTAAAATCTGGATTCGGTGTTTGATTTCGTCTGTGATATGAGGAATAACCTGAACGGTCTTACCTAAAAATTCACCACGACGCTCTTTTTGAATAACGCTTTGATAAATTCTACCAGTGGTAACGTTGTTAGCCTGAGAGGTATTCACGTTTAAAAATCGCTCATAGTGACCTAAATCTAGATCGGTTTCTGCGCCATCTTCAGTTACATAACATTCTCCATGTTCATATGGATTAAGTGTTCCTGGATCTACATTAATATAGGGATCAAGCTTTTGTATAGTTACTCTAAAACCACGCGCCTGAAGCAGTTTTGCAAGAGATGCGGCTATAATTCCTTTACCTAAAGAAGAGGTAACTCCACCGGTTACAAAAATGTATTTTGCGTGTGCCATAAACGTGTTCTGAGCTTTTAAAATCAGCTGCAAAAGTAGTCATTTTATGTAGAATTATAGAAAGGAAAAAGGTTAGTATTTTCAGACTTTTAAATAGATATACACAGAATATTTATTGTGTAACGATAGTTAAAAGCATAAATGGAATATCGTGGTAGACCAATGCTTAACTAGTTTTAAAAAACTCCTGAGAGATGTAGGTTTCCCATTCTCTTTGCTTAGATAAAATCAGACCATGATTGGTTTCTTTATCATAACGTGCCTGCATGGTTTGTCTGTTAGACTCTATTCTTTTGAAAATACCTAGGATCTCTACTTTATAATTATGAGTAGGTTTGTAGTTATTAAAAGCTCTTTTAAGTATACGAGCGTGCAACTCTGATATATTCCAATGTAATTGTTCGTGTCTCAATAATTGAGGATCGTCTTCTTTTAAATCTTTCTTCCAACTAAGCTGTGGATAAAATTCACTACGCACATCAAATTCAATGGTTACTTGATCACGAGTTCTTTTTGCCGAATATCCATAAGCTATTCCAGAATTAACGCTGGCTGCATGATGTGCATTTACTGGTGGTGTTCCTAGAAAGTCTTCCCACGTTAAAACAGGCTTCTCTTGAAATGTAAACTTCTTCTCTGGCACTAACAAAGTAGTCCATAAAACGGATATAAGAAGAAGTGACCAGCGCATTGTTTAAGACCAGTTAATAGTTACATTCTTAACAATATCTGGATGAAGACTTTGATGTACTGGGCAAGTATTTGCTATGCGCTCTAAGATAAGTTGTGCTCGTTGATCACAATCACCCTTCATATTGAGAACTACGTCTATTTGAGAAATACGTCTTGGATTTGCTGCCATAGTTTTAGTAACCTGCGCGACACTTCCTTTTAAATCGATTTCTAAATCTCTAGCCTTTATTCCCATCATGGTTATCATACAGCTGGCAAGACCAGTAGCGACTGTGTCTGTAGGTGAGAAAGCTTCACCTTTACCATTATTATCTGTAGGCGCATCTGTCGTGAAAGAATCCTCACTTTTTAAGTGTTTGCTTTCACATCTTAAATCTCCTAAATATGTAACAGTAGATGTCATTATTCTAATTCTTTTATGGTCAAATCCTCACTATACTGTAATAAGTAAACAGACTCGTTATAATAACCAGCCATAAATTTTTTAGAATAATTAAATTTATTTTCTACTTGAGTTGTACTACCATTTCTCATCGCACTGTCATACAAGTTTCCAGAACTTGCGTTTCTCAATATCAAGTCCATAGCTACATCAAAACCTCTCGTTGCATATACATTAGGAGAAATTTTATATTTTTTATAGTAACCTTTTGCAAAACTATTATCACTACCAGTATCTCTATTGATACTAGGATAGGTATACCTCAAAGCTCCTAACCTCATGTGTGGCAACTCAAATTCATCATAATTTTCATATCCGAACATCGTAATATTATGAGATTTTGCTTTTGCGGAATAATGCGATATGGCATCTGTTATAAAGCCTTCGTTATCTACAGCAAGAATTACCCAATTCTCTTTTTGCGTATCCAGCGCATTCACATAAGTTTGCTTATAAATATAATTATCCTTGTTAGGTTTCAATTCCTTAGCACTAGGAAAGAGTCTTAAATACTCATTCTTCAACTCTGGTTTCTTAGAGTCGGTAACTAAGATTATATTTTTACCTTCTGAATTTGCAACAAGGTAATCCATAAGCTTTTGCTTTAATAAAGCTTGATCAGGTCTAGCTTGAAACAGGTTTTTATATAAACGCACATCTGTATTAGTCAACGGAGACACCACTGGTATTCCGTCACTTTTTAATTCTTTAGCAGCTTCTACCACATTCTTTGCTAATAAAGGACCTACAACAGCAGCATAACCATTAAAATCATGGGTATTTATAATAGAATTTACCTTACTAGTACTTTTTTGAGTATCAAAAACATCATAAGAAACCATTAAACCTAATGATTGAGCAGAGTCTCTCGCGATAGTCATACCACTATAGAAATCTAAGGCAATACGAGTAGCTGTTTCCTTACGTAATAAAGCATCGTCAGATGTTTCTACTCCTAATTTATTAAGCGAAAGCGGTAACATTACAGCAAATCGTTGTGGATTATAATTTGCAATGCTATCTAGAAGATTTGCAAATCCCGTGATTTTAGAATCCATAACATTAACCGGTCCAGCATTAGGGTTAGGTATTTTTATATTCATACCTAATTTTAATCCATCTTTAATTTGTGGATTTAAAGCAATTAAAGAATCTTCAGTAATACCTGTTAAGTTTTCTAAAGAGTACATGGTCATTTTTGCAGGCACTTCATAGTTCACAAACTTATTTATAACTGCGTTGCCTTCATTTAAAACTGGATCATTATTAATTACTTCTTTCACAACAGGAACATTAATAATCATACCAGGATGAAGATCTTTCATGCCTGGATTAAGATTTTCTAAAGCCGGAACTTTAATACCATGTTTAGTAGCTATACCAAATTTAGTATCCTTAGCCATCACACGATATTTCCCATCTTCTAAAGGTGTATCTACTGCAACAACATCTATAGGCTTATCTACAGTCACAGGCACTATTACTTCTTCAAAAATAGGAATTTGAATACGGTCTCCTTTTCTTAGACCTTTAGAATACAATTCTTTATTAGCCTCTTTAATATCTAATTCAGTTACCTCATATTTTTTTGCAATACCATATAATGTCTCTTTGCGACGTACTTTGTGCTTTTTGTATTTGACAATTTTACGTTGTGTTAATACATTTGAACTAGCAGGAATAAGTAGAACCGAACCTTCTTTTAATCCTGATTTAATATCCGGATTAAGTTGAGTCAATTCATTTGCATTGATATGATATTTGCCTACGATACTAAAAACAGTCTCACCTTTTTGAACTACATGCTGCTTGTAATTCTGAAGAACTTTTGCGTCCGCTTTCGCGAAAGCGAAAAAAACAAAGACTATAAAAATTATATTTCTCATATTATATTATTCCCATTCTATGGTAGCTGGCGGTTTTGAACTGATGTCATATACCACTCTATTAACGCCTTTTACCTTATTTATTATTTCGTTACTGGTCGCTTGCAAAAATTCGTAAGGTAAATTAACCCAATCTGCAGTCATTCCATCTGTACTTTCTACGGCTCTTAAGGCTACACATTTTTCATACGTTCGTTCATCACCCATTACACCTACACTATTAACTGGAAGTAAAATAGCACCTGCTTGCCACACCTTATCATATAAATCCCATTTTTTAAGATTATTGATAAACACCGCATCTACCTCTTGTAAGATAGCAACTTTTTCTGGAGTTATGTCTCCTAATATTCTAATTGCTAGTCCAGGTCCTGGAAATGGATGCCTGCCTAACAATTCTGCAGCCATGCCCATCGATGCTCCTACTCTTCTCACTTCATCTTTAAACAATGCCCTAAGTGGCTCTACGATTTTCAACTTCATAAAGTCAGGCAAACCACCTACATTATGATGAGATTTTATAGTCGCACTAGGTCCACCGGTAGCACTTACACTTTCTATCACGTCTGGATAAATAGTACCTTGAGCTAACCATGTTACATTCTGTACCTCTTTTGCTTCATCATCAAAAACCTCTATAAATACACGACCTATAGCTTTACGTTTTAATTCTGGATCATCTAACCCAGCAAGAGCATCCATAAATCGTGCCGAAGCGTCTACTCCTTTTACATTCAGACCCATGCCTTCATATTGCTTGAGAACTTGAGTATACTCATCTTTGCGCAATAATCCGTTATTTACAAAAATACAATAGAGATTTTCACCTATCGCCTTGTGCAATAACATAGCTGCAACTGATGAGTCTACACCACCACTTAGACCTAAAACGACTTTATCGTTTCCAACTTTTTCTTGCAGTGCTTCAACAGTTTCTTCTACAAATGCATTAGGTGTCCAGTCTGGATTCACATTTGCTATCTTAATGAGAAAGTTTTCTAAAATTTGTTTCCCATCTGTTGAGTGATAAACCTCTGGATGGAATTGTATCGCATAGGTATCTTCTCCGTTAATTTTATATGCTGCATTTTCTACATCGTGTGTACTAGCAAGTAACTCACCATCAGTCGGCAACTTTTTAATAGTATCACTGTGACTCATCCAAACCTGACTACCAGATGCGATGCCTTCTAGAAAAGTCTCACCAGACTTTACATAAGATAGATTTGCACGACCATATTCTCGAGTGCTCGAGGCTCCTACTTCTCCACCATGAAAATGTGCAAGGTATTGTGCACCATAACAAACACCTAGCAGAGGCTTTTTACCTCTAACCTCATTAAGATCTATGTGAAAAGCGCTCTCTGAACGCACAGACATCGGACTACCTGATAGTATGACTGCTTTATAATCATCAAGATTAGATGGAACTTTATTAAATGGATGTATCTCGGAATAGATGTTCAACTCTCGAACTCTGCGCGCAATAAGCTGTGTGTACTGCGATCCAAAATCTAATATTAAAACCTTATCATGTTGCATGCGCAAATTTACTTTTTTATGAGCTAAAGTAAATCTGTAATTGAGACTTTTGTTAACGGGTTTTAAAGATAATTAAGAATCAAGAGTAATGACAGAGAATCTTAAATCAAGTGGATCCAGATTATCTTTAAGAATTTTAATCAACTCAAATCCATATTCTACATAAAAACTTGAGAAATTTTCTTGTCGTTCTTGTAAACTAGAGTTTGGGAATAACTGCTTTTGAATATCTGATGCTCTTAAAAGATAATCTCTCAGTTTACGTTTTTGTGCCTTTAAAAGCCGTTTCTCAAGATGCTCCAATCCTTTTATTTGCTTGCGCTCTTGTGCTGCAACGGCTCCTTTAAAAGAAGGATCTGTCTTATGAGCTAAAGCGTAAAGTTCTTTAAATTGATCTTGAAGATGTTTTTTTTGAACTGTAAAATCAATATCTATCTCACTTAGCTTCCTTGTCAGCTTCTCATCAAGTTCATAATCTTTAAGAAATAGATCATCAATCTCTAGATCTAGCTTTTGAATTTTCTCATGCTCTTTTCTTGATATTATCAATGCTGAATTGCGCATTAATAAAATAGGGAATGTAATTTTTTGAGAATTAAAATATTCTTTTAATTCTAACCAATAGGCCATCTCTCCTCCACCACCTACATAGCATAGATTAGGTAAAATGGTCTCTTGATATAAAGGACGCATAATTACATTAGGAGAAAAACGCTCTGGAAATTGATCTAATTCAACTAGGATCTCTTTTTCAGAAAAAGATATTTCTGTATTTACGACATTATACTGTCCGTTTTCGAAAACGATGCGTTCTCGTAAACGATCTTTTAAATAAAACAAATTGATTTCTCGAGGAGTCACCTGTACTTTGTAATCTGTAGGCCATTTATCAATAACCTCTGATACTTTATAATAACTAGTTCGATTAATCAATTCATCTTTAAAATGTGACGACATTAAACTCTTGAGATTCCTATCATCACCATCTACAATTACTAATCCGTCCTCTCTAAACAACTGATGAGCTAAAATGCGAGTAGCGGTAGCCAAATCTTCATTCTCTAAATAAGCTGTTTTAAATAATTCAATTATTTCAGATGAATTAATACTTACACCCAATTCATTTTGAAAAATCTTTAAGACATCTTTTAATCCTTCTGTACTTAATCTACCTACTCCACCACTAGCATCTTTATCCCATACTACTTTTTTACCTTGAAACTTAAAATATTGAATCTCTTCAAAGTCATGATCCTCTGTTGCCATCCAATAAATAGGAACAAAATTATAATTTGGATATGCTGTTTTTAATTTTTTACAAAGATTAACTACAGATATAATCTTATATAAAAAGTAAAGTGGTCCTGTAAACAAATTAAGTTGATGACCTGTTGTTATAGTAAATGTATTTTCATTCTTTAACAATGTAATATTGTTAAGAGAATTTTGAGCATTATCAATATTATTATATTGATTGAGTACAGACTTCACTAGAACATCTCTAGTTTCTGGTTTTAACAAAAACTCTGTTTGCTTCTCTACAATTTGATCTTGAAAATTTTCCAAATTTGGAAATCTATGATACATTTTTTTCAAATCATCTTTCTCCATCAAGTAATCCTCCATCAAGGAAGAAAAATATTTTGAATCAGGATAAGTCAGCTTGTTTAAAGTCATAGGTTCAAATATAGAACTACAGTTGTGAAATAGTTCTTAAAAACAGAATGGTATTCATAGAATTATCTACGCAACTGCAAACCTATAAGAACTTCTTTAATATGAAGTTTTAAATCTTCTCCAGCATCGTAAATCATTTGCTCATTTGAAGGAAATGGTACAGCTTCTGCATTTAAAGTTTGTAAATAATCAGCATCTATAGCTCGCCTATCCCCACTAACACTACCGTAGATATAATTAAAAATAAAAGCGCTACCTACAGGAAAACGATCAATCAATTGACCTGAAGTTAGATTAGTAACAATAATATTAGCATCGATTGAAACCTCTTTATATTGAGTATTTTGTAAAATAGTTGCCTTTACAAGTTTGTATTTATCTGTTTTAATATCATCGCCTAAACTATCCTTTTTAACATTTCCTCGTTCATCCAACTCATATTCAAAACCATCTTTGACCTGCTTTTCCCTTTGTAATTCTTTTTGTAAAATTTGCTCGGGAGAAATATTTATATTTCTAAAATTAATATCTAAACCATAATCATATATGACATTTTGAACTGCTCGATTGTGATATAGAGTCCACTTGTCATTTAAACCATAGGTTGAAAAGTTCAGCAATTCATCCTCTAAACGTTCCGGTATTACTAATTGAGTATCATTTTTCAAAGAAACGATTACATAATCAGTTCCTTTTTCTAACGCCTCATTTAACAATTGTTGTGTATCCTTATAATTAGGATTAATCTGATTTAAATATGTCAAATCATCATAAATAACTCTCGATTGGAGTGTATTTGCCTGACTCAATGACTTTCTAGCATTATTGAGTAAATGATCCGACAATGATGTTCTCGCAGTGATAATTTCCCCAGAATAATCTATCATAGGAAAAACAGCTTCTTCACCTGTATCATAAACCTTTAAAGGTAAGAGAGCTCTTATTTTAGATTGCCTCACCTCCATATTTCTCAACGTCTCATATATGGACTCTAACACTGCTGGATTAGGATCAGATTGCAATCTATTGAGTACAATTTGATCTTCATGTACCGCTTTCGCGAAAGCGTCCTCTAATAATACCACGTACTCCTGTTTACGCTTTGCATTCTTATCACTAGATAAATTACTAATTGCAATATCGATGGCTTGATCAAAATTACCAGTATTAATTGCTGTTTCAGCTTTTTTTACACTGCTACAACCTGCCGAAAGAATGCAAATAAAGCATAAAGAGAATAGAACTTTCATCTAGTGTTTAGATTTAGGTTCATATACTGGTAAAAGTTGATTTGAAACCTCACCGAACCCTATACGAACTGGACCGTTTTTACAATAACCTCGCATTGTGACAGTGTCAAAGTCGTTAATAAATTTTCGCTCAGTTCCATCATTTAATTGCACAGGTTTCTCACCTCTCCAGCTTAATTCTAACATCGAACCATACGAATCCGGTTTTGAACCAGATATCGTTCCACTACCCATCATATCACCACTATTCACTCTACATCCATTAATAGTATGGTGAGCTAGCTGTTGTGACATGTTCCAGTACAAATGTTTAAAATTAGATTTACAAATTGTCGTAGGCTTACCTTGTTGTGGAGTTATATCAACTTCTAAATGAATATCATAAGTCTTATTATCACTGGATTTCAAGTAATCTAAAACAGGTTTTTCCATTGCTGGACCATTAGTTCTAAATGGCTCTAAAGCGTCTAGTGTTACAATCCATGGAGAAATAGAACTTGCAAAGTTTTTTGCTAAAAATGGACCTAGTGGTACATATTCCCATTTTTGAATATCTCTAGCACTCCAATCATTAAATACAACCATACCAAAAATATAATCTTCAGCCTCATCGACACTTATAGGTTGCCCCATATTATTTGCATCAGTAGTAATAAATGCCATCTCTAGCTCAAAATCTACTAATTTAGATGGACCAAAAACCGGTTGATCTGCACCAGCTGGCATTGTCTGACCTTGAGGTCTATGGATAGGAATTCCTGAAGGAATAATTGTACTAGATCTACCATGATATGCTACTGGTAAATGAAGCCAATTAGGAAGTAATGCATTATCTGGATCTCTAAACATAGTCCCTACATTTGTAGCGTGCTCCTTACTACTGTAAAAATCTGTATAATCACCTATTAAAACCGGTAATTGCATTTCTACTTCATCCATATTAAAAATAATACGGTTGCGATGCTCTTTATTGTCTCTTAGAAGCGGATTTTCAGAATCAAAAATATCTCCTATACGATTGCGAACTAGGCGCCAAGTTTTTTTTCCATCAGAAATAAAATCATTTAAAGTATCCTGCATAAACATATCGTCTGTTAGAGGAACACCATCAAAATAGCCCATTTCCTGTAATGCACCTAGATCAATAGCCCAGTCTCCAATACGAGTTCCTATGGTAATTACATTATCACGAGTTAGGAATACTCCGAATGGTATATTTTGAATTGGAAAGTGCGAATCGCTACTATATCCTATCCATGATTTTCTATTGGGGTCGTTAGTTTGAAGTGGCATAATTAAATTTTATATCCTGTTAAAAAATACTACCCAAATATATCATATTCGTAACGTTTGCAAAGCGCAATGAATTATTTTTGTTTCAATCTTAACGATAAAAATTATGAGTTACAACGATAAGGAGATTTTTGACTTAATTCAAGAAGAACAATCAAGACAAAAAACAGGATTAGAATTAATAGCGAGTGAGAATTATGTAAGTGATGATGTTCTTGCGGCGGCAGGATCTATCTTGACTAATAAATATGCAGAAGGTTATCCTGGAAAAAGGTATTATGGAGGTTGCGAAGTTGTTGATGAGATAGAAACTATCGCAATTGAACGAGCTAAAGAATTATTTAATGCTGAATATGTTAATGTCCAGCCCCACTCTGGTAGTCAGGCAAACACAGCCGTATTTCATGCTTGTCTTAAACCAGGTGATAAAATTTTAGGATTTGATTTATCGCATGGTGGTCATTTAACTCATGGGTCACCTGTAAATTTTTCAGGAAAGCTTTACAAAACATCATTTTATGGTGTTGAAAAAGAGACAGGCTTATTAAATTATGAAAAGATACAATCTATAGCAGAACAAGAAAAACCTAAATTGATTATTGCCGGAGCTTCTGCTTACAGTAGAGAAATTGATTATAAAAAATTTCGTGATATCGCAAATAGTGTAAATGCTATTTTATTGGCCGATATTGCACATCCTGCAGGTTTAATTGCTAAAGGAATTTTACAAGATGCAGTTCAGTTTTCACATATTTGTACAAGTACAACCCATAAAACTTTAAGAGGTCCTCGAGGCGGTATTATAATTATGGGGAAGGATTTTGAAAATCCATTTGGGCAAAAACTCAAAAATGGTAATCTAAAGAAAATGTCATCCCTACTTAATAGTGGAGTATTCCCAGGTAATCAAGGTGGCCCATTAGAACATATTATTGCCGCAAAGGCTGTGGCATTTAAAGAAGCTTTATCAGAAAACTTCTTACACTACATGGTACAAGTAAAGAAAAATGCTAAAGCTATGGCTAGTGAATTCATTAAAAGAGATTACCATATTATTTCAGGCGGCACAGATAATCATATGATGCTGATTGATTTAAGAAATAAAAATATTACTGGTAAACAAGCTGAAGAAGCATTAGGTAAATCTCATATAACTGTAAATAAAAACATGGTGCCATTTGATGACCAATCTCCTTTTATCACAAGTGGTATCAGAATTGGTACAGCTGCTATAACTACACGAGGTTTAGTTGAAAGTGATATGGCTGAAATTGTCAAACTTATAGATATGGTTATATCCAATCCTGAAGATGATGAAACATTAAATAATTGCAAAGATTTCGTGAATAACTTTATCACAGATTATCCGTTATTTAAGAATTAATCATCTAATCTATAACGCTTAAAAATGTCCAATTACCTTATGTGGTAATTGGACATTATTGTTTTATTCATTCTTTGGCGAAGCGTTTATAAAGACAATGCAGCTTTTATACTCAGACGCTATATTAACACTATTTCTAATGATTAATAAAAGCAAGATGATAAACTCTCTTGACTTTAAATAGCAGCTAAATTTAAGGCATAAAAAAAGTCCTTACTAATTTCTTAGTAAGGACTTAAAAGAAGGCGGCGACATACTCTCCCACAATAAAGCAGTACCATCTGCGCAAATGGGCTTAACTTCTCTGTTCGGAATGGTAAGAGGTGAGCCCCATCGCTATAACCACCTTAATGGTTCAGCTGAGTTAATCAACTGTAAATGTTGACATATTGAAATTTAAAACGATAATAATAAGTATTATATACAAAAGCTAAAGGATAGAATACCTAAGCTTACGGGTAATTAGTATCACTCGGCTATGACATTACTGCCTTTACACCTATGACCTATCAACGTGGTAGTCTCCCACGACCCTTTAAAGAAATCTCATCTTGTGATGGGTTTCGCGCTTATATGCTTTCAGCGCTTATCCCTTCCCGACGTAGCTACCCAGCAGTGCTCCTGGCGGAACAACTGGTACACCAGCGGTCAGTCCAACTCGGTCCTCTCGTACTAAAGTCAGATTCACTCAAATTTCTTGCGCCCACTACAGATAGAGACCGAACTGTCTCACGACGTTCTGAACCCAGCTCGCGTGCCACTTTAATGGGCGAACAGCCCAACCCTTGGGACCTTCTCCAGCCCCAGGATGTGACGAGCCGACATCGAGGTGCCAAACC
>CH672374.1:349118-506945 GCA_000153385.1 Flavobacteria bacterium BBFL7 | reverse complement strand
ATCTTAACCAGGATAGAGCAGATGTTATTATCCAGCATGTCGTATCTATTTAAGTGCTATGAAATGGAGCCGCGCAAAGAATATCTATGTCCCAAAAATAGGTCTGGCAGACGGTATCATAAAATCTATTTTTAATGCAGATAATCGATAGACGTTAAGATTTATATTATTATTATTACTTAATCAATGTTTCTTTTAACTTTGCTTACATAAGAACTTAACAATGAAAAAAATAATACTTCTAATTGCGTTAATATCTATCCCTGTAATAGGTGTTGCTCAAACAACTGCTAGTTATGGTTTTAGAACTGGTTTAAATTACTCGTCTCTTGAAGGAGATAATATCGATTTAGATAGTCGAATTGGTTTTCATGCAAACTTTTTTGCAGACATTCCGGTCAGTTCAAATTTATCTTTAGTTCCAGAAATAGGTCTTTCTGCATTAGGTGCAAAGGCTGATGAGATCAGACTAGAGTCTGGTGATAACGTAGAGTTAAAAACCAACTGGCTTCAAGTAGGCGTTCTTGCTAAAATTCATTTAGGACAGAAATTCTTTTTACAATTAGGTCCTCAAGTAGGTGTAAATGTTGGGCAAAGAGATAATAATGATTATTATAATTATGATTTTGCTGCTGTAGGTGGTGTTGGATACAATTTCAGTGACAGTTTTGCGATTGATGTGAGATATGGTTACGGTTTGTCTAATGTTTTTGACAGAGAATTTGGTGAGCTTAATGAGGCAAATAATAGATATTTCCAATTAGGTCTAGCATATCGATTATAACAGATTTTAAATCACAAATAAAAAAAAGTCCTCTAATGTTGAGGACTTTTTTTTATGTATTAAAATTCTAGATCAAAATTTCGGCGCAGTAAATCAATAGCAGGATTTTTTTCTACCAGTTTTAAAAATTTTTCATGATCCGTATAAGCATACTTCTTTTGTACTGCTTTATCAACGTGAATTTCTAGTTCTATTGTGTAATTCTTCAGTGATGCTTTAATGTGTTCCAGCACCTGACCTTGAGCCTTTTCTAAATCTTCCTTCATAGAAAGGTTAGGATAACGCAATACGAGATGATTACCATTAAGTTTAGGAGTATCTGCTTCCATGATAGATGCAAGAATCAACTGTCCGCGTTCTCTTAAGTGTGCAGCATATGACGACCAGCTTTCCTGAGCTTGTAGTTCCGTAAATTCCTCTTCAGGAAGAGCATCGGTATCAACTTGGTCGTGATTATTCTTAACGACATGCGCTTTTTTGGCATTAATAGCCTGTATGGATAGACCGCTAACTTTATTCTTATTACGATCTAATAAAGCTTTACGAGCTTCCTCAATAGACTTGTTAGAATTTGGCTGTGCTGGAACTTTATCGAGTCTAGACGTTTGATTAGAAACGATTGAGGATCCTATAGGCGTATTGATTTCTTTTTTATCTTTTAAAATATCAACCGCTTGATTATGATTATCGGAATCAGATTTGTTTAATTCTTTAACTTCTACAGGTTGATTAGTTTGAGCAACTGGTGGTGCTGCATCGATTTTATTTACAGTATGTTGAGGTGTTTGATAAGAGCTAGTTGCCTCAGCAGCGACAGGTTGGTTCTTAAAATTGGAAGCTGGAATAATGTAATTTACATCATTTTTTTTTTCTCCATCTGTTAAGATAGAGGCAAGCTGCATAAGGCACAATTCAATATGTAGTCTTGGATTTCGACTACTGCGGTATTTAAAATCAGCCTCATTACTTAAGTTGATGGCCTCTCTTAAAAATACTAAATCGACTTTTCTAGACTGTTCGGCATATTTAACTTTAACAGAATCTGATACATCTAATAAGTGAAGAGTTCTCTCATCTTTACATACCATTAAGTCTCTAAAGTGGGAAGCAAGGCCAGCGATAAAATGATGGCCATCAAAACCTTTAGACATGATCACATCATAATCTACCAGTAATTGTGGTATGTTACTAGTTATGATAAGGTCACTGATGTTAAAATAAGTTTCTCTATCAAGTACGTTTAAATTCTCAGTTACCGCTTGTACCGTTAGGTCTTTACCTGAGAAACTGACGACCCTATCAAATATAGAAAGAGAATCTCTCAAGGCACCATCAGCTTTTTGAGCGATGATATGTAAAGCCTCATCATCTGCGGTGATACCTTCTATACCTGCGATACGTTTTAAGTGTCCACGCATGTCTGCCACTGTAATGCGCTTAAAATCAAAAATTTGACAACGCGATAAAATGGTAGGTATAATTTTATGCTTCTCAGTAGTTGCTAGAATAAATATAGCATGTGCTGGCGGTTCTTCTAAGGTTTTAAGAAACGCATTAAAAGCAGCTGTTGATAGCATGTGTACCTCATCAATAATATAGACTTTAAAATTACCTACTTGAGGAGGAATACGTACTTGCTCTGTAAGACTACGTATATCGTCTACAGAGTTGTTTGAAGCAGCATCTAGTTCGAAAATATTAAAGGCAAAATCCTCATCGGGATCTACCTCAGCATTTTGTTGATTGATTTTTTTGGCAAGAATACGTGCACAGGTTGTCTTACCTACACCACGCGGACCAGTAAATAGCAAAGCTTGTGCTAGATGATTACTCGCAATTGCATTTTCAAGCGTTTTAGTAATAGCGCTTTGTCCTACGACATCTTCAAAAGTCTCGGGTCTGTATTTTCTAGCAGATACTATAAATGGCTCCATCGATTCAAAGATAAACGCCTCATTAATTTTGGCTATTATTTCTACTGTTTTATTTCATTAAATTATCAACATCCGTGTCAATATTTAAAGTAATTTTGCGGCAGCAGGTCGCTCTATCGCTTCTTATGAAGAGGAAAGTCCGGGCACCATAGGATAGTATAACGGTTAATGGCCGTCATTACGCTTTCGCGAAAGCGTAATAGGACAAGTGCAACAGAAAGTATGTACAGGTAATGCTGTAGTGAAACCAGGTAAACTCTATACGGTGAAATGTTGCGTATATCAGAGCTTGAGCGCGATCCGCGCGATTCTGAAGGGTAAACAGATAGAGATTGCGAGTAATTGTAATTCTAGATAAATGATAGAGTGCTTGAGCAATCAAGTAACAGAATCCGGCTTATAGACCTGCTTTTTATTTATAACTTTTATCTACAGATTCTATCTCTTTAATTAAACATAGATTTCTATTTAAGTAAAGAATAATCATACTTTTGCCGTTGCAAAAACTTCAACATGATTACAGTAGAAAATATCGCCGTAGAATTTAGTGGAACCACTCTTTTTAAAGACGTTTCATTTGTCATTAATCCAACAGATAAAATAGCGCTGATGGGTAAAAATGGAGCAGGAAAATCTACTATGATGAAGATTATCGCTGGTGAACAAAAAGCGACTCGTGGTCATGTGAGAACACCAGGAGATACCGTTATTGCTTACTTACCACAACATTTGTTAACCTCAGATGATTGTACCGTTTTTGAAGAAACAGCCAAAGCTTTTAAACACGTCACATCTATGAAAAAGGAAATGGATGAACTTAATGAGGCTTTAACGACTCGTACAGATTATGAAAGTGCAGAGTATATGGCAATCATTGAACGTGTAACAGATTTAGGAGAAAAATTCTATGCACTAGAAGAAGTAAATTATGATGCCGAAGTGGAGAAAGCTCTCAAAGGTCTAGGATTTAAACAAGAAGATTTTACAAGACCAACTAGTGAATTCAGTGGTGGATGGCGTATGCGTATTGAGCTAGCTAAAATTCTATTACAAAAACCAGATTTAATTTTACTGGATGAGCCTACTAATCATATTGATATAGAGTCTGTAATTTGGTTAGAAGATTTCTTAGTTAATAAAGCTGATGCTGTAATGGTTATCTCACACGATAAAGCATTTATAGATAACATAACTAATCGCACGATTGAAGTTACTATGGGACAAATCCATGATTATAAAGCCACTTACTCTCATTATCTAGTGTTAAGAGCAGATCGTCGTTCTCATCAAATTAAAGCATATCAAGAACAGCAAAAGTTTATCGCCGATACTAAAGCTTTTATAGAACGATTTAAAGGAACTTATTCTAAAACTAATCAAGTCAATTCTAGAGAGAAGATGCTTGAAAAATTACAGCTTATTGAGATTGACGAGGTAGATACGTCTGCATTAAAACTCAGTTTCCCACCATCTCCACGATCTGGTGATTATCCTGTAACCGTTAAGGATGTATCAAAATCTTATGGAAATCATGTGGTTTTTAAAGATGCAAATATGTCTATAGCTCGAGGCGAAAAGGTGTCCTTTGTAGGTCGTAATGGAGAAGGAAAGTCAACGATGATTAAAGCTATCCTTAACGAGATAGAAGTAGAAGGTAATTGTCAACTAGGTCACAATGTAAAAGTTGGATATTTTGCACAAAATCAAGCCGCTTTGTTAGATAATGATTTAACGATATGGCAAACTGTTGATGAAGTTGCGCAAGGAGATGTAAGAACACAACTTAAGAATATTTTGGGTCGATTCATGTTTAGTGGTGATGACCTAGAAAAGAAAGTTGGCGTATTATCTGGAGGAGAAAAGACCAGGCTAGCTATGGTAAAATTATTGTTGGAGCCTGTGAATTTGTTAATTCTAGATGAGCCTACAAACCATTTAGATATTAAATCAAAAGATGTTTTAAAGGAAGCTTTATCTACTTATGACGGTACTTTAATCTTAGTGTCACACGATAGAGATTTCTTGCAAGGACTGTCTGAAAAGGTTTTTGAATTTAAAGATCAACGTGTGATAGAACACTTTGAAACCATCGATGCATTCTTAGAAAGAAATAGAATTAAAAATATCGCTGATATTAATTTAATGGGGTAGGGATTAGATTTCTTAAGATTAACTTCAATCTTTTACTTAATAAGAGGAATATATAATTTAATCATTTAAGCAATCTCAAAACTCATAACGAATTAAATAATTACCTAAATTGTTCTTTCATTTGATTTCTTTGAGATTCAACAATCCAAGAGTCAAATTTTGTGAAGTTATCTTTTAATTCCGATGTTTCATTACTATACATCAGACATCCTCTATCATCATACATCCAAAACCATTTTTGAGTTTTCTTCTCAAAAAAGTAAATTAATTGATGAATGTAAGGTTCGAATCCCATTTCATAATTAGCAATTCCGTTGAAAATTTTTTCATGAGAAATTTTGTTCCTTTTTCCAGAATATATTGATAGTTTTCCTTCAACCCATTCAATTTCTGTTTCATAGTCAAAATATCGCAGGGCTAACTTTTCATCATAACTTTCACCTTTAATTTCATTATCATTGAGAATTTCATGAATATAGACTGAGGTATTATTAAATGTTTTGTTGCTGAAATCATAGATAATTATATAGATTTTAGAGTCTTCTGTAAAATGACTTTCAAAAAGTTCTGATGCTCGAATAGTAGCCTGATTAACGCGTTGTTTTGTTCCGTTCTCTAAATTATCACCTAATTCAAACCTCAAAAAATATTTAAGTTTACGTTCTAGCGTATTAAAATCGGTCAAATTTACTTCAGATTGCAAATCGTTTAATTCTTTAAGAAGAGCTTCTTTAATCATTATAAAACAATGTCTTATTGAAATAAATTAGTTTGATTTTATTCTTCCTCATCAGGATTTTCAAAGAAACTAAATACGGTACCACCATATCTTCTAGAGCTTTCTAGCCACTGATGATTTGAAAGATCAGTATGTTTAGAATGCTCCATGATAAAAATACCACCAGGTACTAAGAGTTCGTTTTCCATGACTAAAGTTGCAATAGAGTGAAATTGCTCTTCTTCTAATCCGTATGGTGGATCTGCAAAGATTAAGTCATAACTTCCTTTATGTTTTTCGAGAAAACTAAATGCATCTGCTTTGTTAGTATCGATAGGCAAGTTTAAACTTGTAGCAGTTTTTTTAATAAAATCTAGACATGGTTTATGTTGATCTACGGCTAGGATACTTGCAGCGCCACGACTACCAAATTCATAACTCATATTACCACTTCCAGCAAAGAGTTCTAGGACTTTAATGCCAGGAATATGTTTACGATGCCTCAAAATATTAAATAAGGCTTCCTTAGACATATCTGTGGTAGGTCGTACAGGTAAATTTTTAGGAGCTTGTATTCTCCTTCCTTTATGTATTCCTGAGATTATACGCATAAAATGTTCTCTATATAAGAATTTGAATCATTTACATAACTTACTTCACGTACATAAGTGTACAGTAAATCATATATGGTGTTATTTTTTGTTTCAGCAATAATTTTTAAGTCCATTGTTTCGGGATCTAGTTGGTTATGCTGAGCAGTAAATAAAGTGTAGTATAATATATCTTCTGCAGCTTGATGAGGATAACAATTATGTAGTATTAATTTTCCATTTTCAAAGATGCTGATGTAAAAATGAGATGTTTTAATGTCTAAAATGATTTCTGATTTTCTTAAATCAATTTCAGATAGATGTTTTTTTAAAGCAAGAGTAGAGTAGTGGTAATAATTAAAATCACCATATTTCTCAAAGAAATAATTATTTATATTACTGTATGCAATATAGACTGTTTTGTAGTCTATAGTCTCAATGGTCTCATCAGTACTGATTATATCCGTGTCTAGTAATCTAACATTGTATTTTAAATAGTCTGACTTTAGATTTTCTGTATAGACACTTCCTGGAATTCCTGAAAAGATAGAGTGGTGATAGATTAAAGTAACATCTTCAAAGGATTGATTTAATTCCTCTTCAATATCATATATGTTTTCTATCTCTTGAAGTACTTCTATAGGATTAGACTCATGTTTAAAGCTCTTAAAAATTCTTTTCTCGATTCCTGTAGAAGAGTATATATAAAAAGAAAGTCCATCTTGATAAATCAAGACGGACATTTTTTTATGCATTGTGGGCATATTATTTTGGACTTGTGGCATATTGTCTAGGCCAGTTTCCGCTTGTTGTTACTTCAGATAAGCTTCCTACTACTATTTCTTCTCCGGTAACTCCTTCTACGGCTTTAGTTCTTAATTCTTGTTCTACTAATCTTTCTGGCTGGTCGAATAAGATATCAGATTTCTTTGCACGAGCTTCAAATACACTGATGGCATTATCATCATCAAAATAAGTTCCTGTTTCTAGAGAAATTTGACCTGGTGTTTCTATTTCTTTACCTTCAGTTTTAAATGAATAATCTAATAATGTTGCAATGTTAACATCTTGAAATAATGAATCCTTAACTGATTTATATCCTAGTGTATCTGTAACTACTATTTCTTTATAGTAACCACCGTTGTCTGCATTTAGACCAAAACGTTTATTCTTTTCACGATCTGCAACAGAACTGTCTCTTCTTTGTACTAATGCAAATTGCGCTGTATCTACAAACTGTGCAAGTTTATTAATATCATCAGTATATTTACCTGTAATCGTTTTATGAGCATTTTCTGCCTCACGTAGTTTGATTAATTGAGCAATTACCTTTTTATATCTTTCCTCTTTTACTTTTTCAAACTTTACAGGAGCTGCAATCGAATCATACAATTCATATCCGAAGTACCCGATTAAGGCTAGAAGGAAGACTATGATTACAATGTGAAATTTCTTAGGCAATTTATTAATTAGAAATGCAAGTCCTACTAATACTATAATTCCTAATACGATTGATGTAATGAGAGCAGTCATATTTTTTTAAATAATTATCTTGGTTTCAAAGCTAACAAATCTACAATATTTTTTGACTCATCCTAGTGTCACATTTCAAATTTGAGTTAAGTTTATCATCAGGTTTTCACCAATATTACATGACTGCAGCAGATTACTATAAAATAATACGCACTAATTTCCCTTTTCTCCCTACAGATGAGCAAGATAGAGCTTTAGAAGAGCTGTCTTCTTTTATCATTGAAAAAGACAAGGACCGACTTTTTTTATTAAAAGGATATGCGGGAACAGGTAAAACGACCATCATTAGTGCTATCGTAAAAAATATATGGAAGGCAAAAATGAGTTGTGTGCTACTTGCACCTACTGGTAGAGCTGCTAAAGTAATAAGTAGTTACAGTAATAAGAATGCTAGTACAATTCACAGAGAAATTTATTATCCTAAATCACAAGGTAAAGGCGGGAATGTTGAGTTTACTTTAAAACAAAATAAACATCGCAATTCTTTATTTATTGTAGATGAATCGTCAATGATACCTGATGTGGCAAGTGAAAATAAAATGTTCGGTGGTAATGGGTCTTTACTAGATGATTTAATAGAGTATGTATATTCTGGTGTAGGTTGTATATTATTATTAGTAGGAGACACGGCACAATTACCACCTGTAAAGTTGGACGTTTCACCTGCACTAGAACCTACTTTATTAGAACAACGATTTTTAAAAGAGGTCACATGTATCGAATTAGATGAAGTCAAACGTCAAGAAAAAGACTCTGGAATTCTGTTAAATGCGACTCGTATAAGAAATCAAATTGAAGAGCTCGATAATGATTTTAAGTTTAATGTAGATCCATTTATTGATATTAATAGACTTATCGATGGCCATGAGATAATGGAAGCTATTCAAACAGCATATGATACTCAGGGACACGAAGAAACAGCAATTATTGTAAGATCTAATAAACGAGCAAATTTATATAATCAACAAATAAGATCTAGAATACTTTTTCGCGAAAGCGAACTAGCTCCTGGGGATTATTTAATGGTTGTGAAAAACAATTATCACTGGTTAAAACCTAGTAGTGCCGCTGGATTTATTGCAAATGGTGATATTATAGAAATACTCGAAATCTACAGTTTTAAGAATATTTATGGCTTCAGATTTGCAGAGGTAAAAGTACGTATGGTAGATTATCCAGATGAGAAACCTTTTGAAACAGTACTATTGCTTGATACACTCGAGTCAGAATCACCGTCATTAACTTATGAAGATTCTAATAAGTTGTATCAAGAGGTAAGAATGGATTATTTAAAATTGCCTAAATGGAAGCAGTATAAGGAAATTAAGGAAAACCCATTTTTTAATGCTTTACAAGTTAAGTTTTCTTATGCCATAACCTGTCATAAGTCGCAAGGTGGTCAGTGGGAAAATGTGATTGTAGAACAACCATACCTACCAGATGGTCCATCAAAGGATTATTTGCGCTGGTTGTACACTGCAGTAACACGAGCCAAAACTAATTTGTATCTTATAGGCTTTAATAAAGATTATTTTATAGAATCATAAACATGGAATGGATAACATCAAATTTTGAAATTTTTGTAAGTATTTGTTTGGGCATAGGCCTTTCTGCAAGTGCAGGATTTAGAGTGTTTGTACCACTTTTATTTTTAAGTATAGCGGCTTACATGGGTGTAGTGCCTCTTAATCCAGATTGGGCATGGGCAGGTAGTTTAAGCGCAGTTCTTATACTAGGTGTTGCAGCGATTGTTGAACTTACTGCCTATTACATACCTTATGTAGATAATTTGTTAGATACGATTACTGTACCACTTGCTGCAATTGCCGGTACTGCAGTTATGGTAAGTGTCGTAGGTGATCTAGATCCGGTATATACATGGACTCTAGCTATTATTGCTGGTGGAGGAACTGCAGCAAGTGTGGCCAGTACGGCCGGTGCAGCACGTTTAACCAGTACGGCAACAACAGGAGGAATAGGAAATCCTGTAATCAGTACTGCCGAGGCTGGTTTCAGTGGTATTCTAAGCTTTCTTTCTTTAATAGCACCTATTTTTGCAGCGGTAATTGTGGTGTTGATTTTTATTGCAATTAGAAAACTGTACAAAAAGTTATTTAAGAAAAAACCGCTTCCGCGAAAGCCGATTTCATAAACTTATCTACTCATTATGTCTATATTAAAAGGTAGAAGATCTTCTGTATTAAAATTTGATATGGAAAATCGGACATTAATTATTGAAGATCACTTAAGAGCTTACAGAGTTATACAGATTGTGCTGTTAATCTCTTCAGTGTTTGGGTGTGCATTGATATTGTTAAAAGAGAAATCATCCTTTTGGCTCGGACTTTTAATCGGTAGTTTTATAGCTTTAGCATTGTTTGCAATTTATTATTATCTCTTTAAATCGTCAGTTCAAAAATCAATTCCTTTAGAAGATATAGAAATATTAATTTCTATAAGTTTATTTTCTGTAAGCGATAAACGCCTAACGATAAAACTTAAAAGTGAACGTTACAGAAACCTTATTACTTTAAATCAATCTGAAGTAGATCATGTGATAGAATCTTTTAATGAAGCTTCTATACCAGTCGTTAATCGTAGTAATTTTAGTTTATTGCCACTTAATTTTTAATTCATGAGTTTAAAAGTCATCGCTGTAATTCCAGCGCGATATGAAGCGAGTCGTTTCCCTGCAAAATTGATGCAGGATCTATGCGGTAAATCTGTTATTGTAAGAACTTATGAGGCCGCACTGGCAACTCATTTGTTTGACAAAGTAATCGTAGCGACTGATAGTTCTATAATTTATGACGAGATTACCAATCATGGTGGTGATGCAGTGATGAGTAAAAAAGAACATGATTGTGGTAGTGATCGTATTGCAGAAGCTGTAGAGCATTTTGACGCAGATATAATCATCAATGTACAAGGTGATGAACCGTTTACAAATTATGATGATCTCAAAAAGCTATTAGAAGTTTTTGAAAAAGATCAAGATAAAAATATTGCTTTAGCTTCTTTAATGCATGAGTTAACAGAGGAAAAGGATATTATAAATCCTAATAATGTTAAGGTGATTACTGATTTATCAGGTAATGCTATTTATTTTTCTCGTAGCCCAATACCTTTTAATCGAGCTCAAGATGTTTCAGTACCCGTTTATAAACACATAGGTATTTATGCTTTTAGAAAGACGGCTTTGTTAGATTTTTATAATTCTAGTGCAACACCACTAGAGTTAAAGGAAAAGATAGAATGTTTAAGATATCTAGAGCACGGAAAAAAAATAAGCATGATCATTACTGACCATGCTAGTATAGGTATCGATACTCCTGCAGACTTAGAAGCCGCAAGAGCACTATGGATACAAAATAATTAAAAGTATTAAATACTAATTCCCACAGGAAGCATTTCCTTAAACTCATTACGGTTGCGGCGTACAAAACCAGCAATAGTAGGATGAGTAGGAACTACCTTAATTTTCTTTTCATCTCTAATGTTAAGAAATACAGCTCTTAAAAATTCATTTTTAAAATCTTTATCGTCTTCTAGCGATTCTGGTAGAATAAATTTAGTCAAGAAAATTTTTCGTTCTTGTTGAGAATATTCAATTTTTGCCAAATCCCCATTTTTGGTACATTCATACTGACGTAAAAAAGTATTGTCAGTAATCTCAATCGTTGTAGATGTTTCCATTTTCATTCTTTTTAACTCCTAATAGAATTAGGTATATTCACTAAAGGATAAGTTTATTAAAACTTTGTGGTTGATTAGTGAAAGCGTAAAAATTGCTCTTATAACTTTGTAAAGATACTTTAAAATAACAATTTCTTAATCATAGCTTCTGTTAAAACATTGATTTTAAATCTATTCTTATAATTATGATTGCAGTATACTTTATGCCTGGTATGGCAGCGTCTGATTTGATATTTGAGAATATTAAACTACCTACAGATCAATTTGAAATTCATTTCATGCATTGGGTAATACCAGAAAAAAATGAATCTTTAAGTAATTACGTAGCCCGATTAATTGAACAAATCCAACATGACAATCCTGTAATGGTTGGAGTCTCATTTGGAGGTATTATAGTTCAAGAAATCGCTAAACAAATTAGAGTTCGCAAAACGATTATTATTTCTAGTGCAAAAACCAACCATGAGTTTCCTAGACGTATGCATTTAAGTAAGGCGACTAAGCTCCATAAAATGGTGCCTACCCGTTTATTTGAGAACATAGAGTTGCTCATGAAATACAGTTTTGGTATCGCACCTAAAAAATTAGACTTATATAAAAAATACTTATCTGTAAATGATAGGCGTTATTTAGATTGGGCATTAGATACTATTATCAATTGGGATCAAAATGAGAAGCCTGAAAATGTAATTCATATTCATGGCGATAAAGATCCCATTTTTCCCATTAAGTATATAGAAGATTCCATTATTGTACCCAATGGCACTCATATTATGATAATAGATCGATTTCGCTGGTTTAATGATAACTTACCTCAAATCATTTTACAATAACAGTTTTAGACTCAGTGGGATTCACTTATCTTTAAACCCAAAATAGAACGCATGAAAAAGATATTATTAGGAGCAGGAATTGTAGTCGTTTTATTGCTAGCAGTTAGTGCTGTGCAACAAAACTCCAGTCTTCAAGAAATGGAGCCTATGAAGACTACAGAGTTAAAAGATCCATCACGTGTGGGCGATTATGGAGTATATGCATTGGATTTGCCTAAGACTCTAGATTTTGCAGGAGAATCGGTTCCTTTACACAATCCGGATATTAAAGAACGTGCAGATAGAGAGTTTCTAGTCAATACCTATTGGCAATCCAATGGTATTATGCTTGTCAAAAAATCAAAGAAATACTTTCCTATTATTGAGCCTATACTAGCTGAAGAAGGGATTCCTGACGATTTTAAATATCTAGCAGTGATTGAAAGTGGTTTAGATAATGTAAAGTCACCTGCTGGAGCTAGTGGTTTCTGGCAAATTATGAGTGCCACAGGTAAAGAATTGAATCTAGAGGTGAATAGTAATGTAGATGAGCGTTATCACCTAGAGAAAGCGACACGTGCTGCTTGTAAATATCTTAAGGATAGTAAAGAGAGAATGGGAACATGGACACTTGCTGCTGCCGCTTATAATGCAGGAAATGCTGGTGTTAATAGAGAATTAGAGCGACAACAAGCAACTTCTTATTATGATTTATTGTTAGGGCAGGAGACAGGTAGATATGTATTTAGAATTCTAGCATTAAAAGAAATTCTTAAAAATCCTGAAAGTTTTGGTTTTAATATAGAGCCAGAGCAGTACTATTATCAGGTACCTACTAAAAAGATATTAGTAGACTATGAGATTGATGATTTGGCCGCTTTCGCAAAAGCGAACTCTATCAACTATAAAATCTTAAAAATCCACAATCCGTGGTTAAGAGAAAATAAACTCAATAATAAGTCGGGTAAGTTATATGAAATAGAAATCCCAGAAAACGGATACTACGACTAGTCATGTTAAACTGGGTTCTTAGTAATTGGTTTTTAAGCTTGCTAATCATAAATTATGTGGTAGCATTAAGTGCCGCATTTTTTTTAATCCGCAGTAACCAGAATCCTCGTAAAACAGTTTCTTCTTTATTATTTTTAGTAGCCTTGCCATTTTTAGGTCTAGGAATTTATTACTTTTTTGGTCTTGAGTATCGAAAATCTAAAATATTTAAGCGCAAAGACTTGAATGCAAATGAACTTATTCAAAACTGGAATAAGCGTTTACACATATCAAATGATGATCTCGATAAGTATGAAGAGACATTTCTTATAGATAGACTTAAAATGGTTAAGCTTTTAAGGCACAACCAGGCAGCGCCACTTACACTGCGCAATAATTTAGATATATTGATTAACGGAAGATCAAAATTTGACCGAGTTTTTAAAGATGTCAAGAATGCTAAAAACCATATTCATCTCGAGTATTTTATATTAAGTGATGACCACATCGGTACTGATGTGATTAATGCCCTAATAGATGCTGCAGAACGTGGTATTGAAGTTAAAATTATTTATGATTCTGTAGGTAGTTCTATTTCTAATGCTACTAAAAAAAGAATGACCGCGGCCGGTATTGAATATGAGGCTTTTATGCCAGTATTGTTTTCAAAATTTACTCGTAAAGCAAATTATCGTGATCACCGTAAAATATTTATCATAGACGGCAGTATAGGATATATAGGTGGTGTAAACATAAGCGATGATTATGTGAACGAACCAGTAAATCATAATGGGCAATTCTGGCGCGACACACATTTACGTATTGAAGGTCATGCGGTAAAAAGTCTTCAAGCACAATGGTTATTAAATTGGTATTTTGTAAAAAGGCAAGATGAAAATTATGAAATACCATCTAGCTATTTTCCAGAGATTGATTGTCCAGAAAATAAAGCGGTTCAGATAGCGGCAAGTGGTCCAGATACAGACTGGGCAAATATTATGGAAGCTCTATTTATAGCTATCAATACAGCCGAGAAAAGCATTTATATTACCACACCATATTTTATCCCTAATGAGGCTATTTTAACGAGCTTAAAAAGTGCTGCACGTAGTGGAGTAGAGATTCATATAATGGTTCCTAAAAAAGGAGATAGTTGGGCTGCTCGATATGCATCGCGATCTTATTTTGAAGGTTTATTAGAAAGCGGTATTTATGTGCATTGGTATCATAAAGGAATGCTACACGCAAAAACGATGGTCGTGGATGATATGTTTTGTACCATAGGAACCTCTAACATGGATTACCGTAGTTTTGATATTAATTTTGAGATTAATGCATTAATCTATGACGAGGAAATCTCTGTAGAACTGAATGATCAATTTCAAAAAGATCTTGAGGATTGCGAAGAGGTGTTACTAGATTTGTGGATAAAAAGAGATAAAGTAAATAAGTTTAAAGAGTCTTTTTGTAGATTGTGGGCACCTTTATTATAACTATGAAACCAAAAAAGAAAATGACATTAGAAATTATTTTACTCTTATTACTATTAGGGTTATTAGCTGGATTTTTAAGCGGTAGTGTAGGAGTAGGTGGTGGCGTTATTATGGTGCCACTAGCGATATGGTTTCTAGGCTATAGTCAGCATCAAGCTCAAGGATTAAGTCTTGCCGTACTAGCTGTTCCTGTTACTTTTCTTGCGGCCTATACCTATCATAAGAATGGCCATGAATTGGACTGGCGATATGCTTTAGTGATTGCAGTAGCATTTGTTTTTGGTGGTTACTTTGGTACTAAACTAGCGATTAGTATTAATCAACAATTATTGAAAAAGATTTTTGGAGTTATCTTAATAATTGTTGCCGTTAAAATGATTTTCTTCTCTAGTGCCAAAGCATAGGTTATTAAGAAAATCCTAACAATAGATTTTCTAGAAAAGCTGTTTATTTACACTTAAATTAATTCAATTTTCCGATTATGAAATATACATTACTTGCATTTTTGTCATTATTTGTAGCTACAACTCTTACTGCACAAATAGAAGCACCACAACCTAGTCCTAGTGCTATGGTAAAACAGACCGTTGGTCTTACGGAAGTTACACTTGAATACTCTAGACCAGCGATGAGAGATAGAGATATTTTTGGAGATTTAGTTCCATATGATAAAATGTGGAGAACCGGTGCAAATGCTAATTCTAAAATTACCTTCTCTGATAATGTGATGATTGCAGGTAAAGATTTAAAAGCTGGAACTTATGCAGTATTTACAAAGCCTGGTAAAAAAGAATGGGACATTTACTTCTATACAGACCATAGTAATTGGGGAACACCTAGTGAATGGGATGATTCTAAAGTAGCTGCTATGGTTACCGTACCGGTAAGCAAACTAAAAAACTCTCAAGAAAGTTTTACCATGGCAATTAATGAAATTAACATGGAAGGTGCTCACTTGCAAATCATGTGGGCTAATACTATGGTTGCCGTACCATTTACAGTTCCTACTAAGGCCAAAACTCAAGCTAGTATTGATAAAGTAATGGCAGGTCCTAGTGCAAACGATTACTATTCTGCAGCATCTTTTTATCTTGATGCTGGTAAAGATTTAGAAAAAGCACATGAATGGATTACTAAGGCAACTGTATTGAGCCCTAAAGCCTTTTGGATGTTACGTAAAAAATCTCTTATTGAAGCAAAAATGGGCAATACGAGTGCAGCCATTGCATCTGCAAAGCAGTCTCTAGCATTAGCTACTGCTGCTGGTAATGCCGACTATGTAAAGATGAATAAAGATAGCCTTAAAGAATGGGGCGTTAAGATGTAATAATCTGTAAATAACATCGCTTTTGCGAAAGCGTATTAAAAAAGCCACTTACGAAATTAAGTGGCTTTTTTTTATTTAAAACGAAAAGGTCATCAACTGGACTGCACCGAAAATAAACCTTATAGTAAGGATTATAGCGATAATAATTCCAATAACCTTAAGCGTTTTGTTCTTAATACTTAAAGCTATCAATAATGGTAATGCAGCCGAAATTAAGTTAACTAATCCCAAAAAGATATATTGAGAATTTGAAGAGTAACTATAACTAAAAATGGCACTCACAATAGCATTTAACAACATTGTTGATAACCACAAAATAAGAGTTGCAATCAATAATTTATCGCTTGATGACTTCTGGGTAGCCGGTTGTAAATTAGTTTGCTTATGGAAGGTCACATTTTGAACAGCTGCAGCAGGCTTTTGAAATAAAACATCTAATTCTGCAATGTTAGATGCAGTTGCAACAAAACTTTTATTCTCAGTTCTAATCTTAAAATCAGGACGTAATGCCTTTTCTTTTAACTCATTCAAATTAAACGGGCCGAACTCATTTATGCCGTCAGAGTAATAATAATGTATCATATGATTTTAAAATTTAAACGTCTTGAATGTGTGTAATTTGATCATTATCATTTTTTGAACCACTAGATTCTATCAACCAAGCCAGCCCAACAGTAATTAAAGCTCCCAATGGATTTAACCATAAGAAAGGTAGTCTCATCCAGTCTAACAGTTCAATGTATCCAATAGGTGTAAACTCTGTAAAACAATAAACTAGAATCACAATAGCTTCTGAAATCAACGCCGCAATAAAAATCGCTCGACCACGCACTTTTTTCAAATAAAATGCCACTAAGAAAATTCCTAAAATAGTCCCGTAAAATAATGACCCTATGATGTTCACTAGCTGTATTAAGTTATCAAATAACGATACAACGCTCGCAAAAACAATAGCGATGATTCCCCACATAAGAGTAAACCATTTACTCATGCGCACATAATGATCATCATCTTTACTATCGTTATGTTTAAAGCGTTTATAAATATCTACAGCAGTCGTGGAGCTTAAAGCATTTAATTCTGACGCTGTAGAGCTCATTGCAGCACTTAAAATTACGGCAAGTAAAAGACCTATTAATCCTTTAGGTAAATGGTGAAGAATAAAATGAATGAAAACAAAATCCTTATCGTTAGTTTCGATTCCATCGTCTGCTCTGGCTATTAATTGTCTTGCAGCTTCTCTGTTTTCTTCTTCTGCCTGGCGGAAATAGTCGAGACGTGTCTCTAATTTATCTTCAGGTGCTATGTATTGATTGTTCAGTTTTTTGGCATAGTTCTGTTGCATGGTTTGCTTTTCATGCAGGATAGAGTAGTGGCGCTCTTGTAAGGCTTTATAATCTGCAGCATATTCACTTTCCATAACAGCTTTTTCGGCAGCAGGATTAAAGTTCAAAGGTGTATCATTAAATTGATAGAATACAAAAACCATAACACCTACCATAAGGATAAAGAATTGCATCGGTACTTTAAGTAAACCATTAAATAATAAGCCGATACGCATTTGCTTAATAGATTTACCAGACAGGTAACGTTGTACTTGCGATTGATCAGTCCCAAAATAGCTCAACATTAAAAAACTTGCACCAAAAATGGCGCTCCATACGTTGTAACGATCATTTAATGAAAAGTCAAAATCTAAAATCTTCATCTTATCTGCGCTACCGGCCATGGTTAACGCATTGTCAAAGGTTACATTATCAGGTAACTGTGTAACAATTAGTACAAATGCGGTAATCATACCGGCCATAATGATAATCATTTGCTGCTTTTGGGTAACGTTTACCGCTTTAGTACCACCAGATACAGTATAAATTATAACTAGGATTCCTATGATTATATTTAGATATTTAAGTTCCCAATCCAGTACGGCACTTAGTATAATAGCAGGAGCATATATTGTAATTCCTGCTGCTAGTCCACGTTGTATAAGAAATAGGATAGAGGCTAGTGATCTGGTTTGAACATCAAATCGCTTTTCTAAAAATTCATAAGCGGTATATACTTTAAGCTTATGATAAATGGGAATGAATGTCACGCAAATTATGATAATCGCTATAGGCAGACCAAAATAGAACTGAACAAATTCTAAACCATCTGTATAAGCCTGTCCTGGTGTACTTAAAAACGTTATGGCACTAGCCTGTGTTGCCATTACCGATAGTCCTACCGTCCACCATCTTGCATCACCACCTTTAATGTACTCTTCGCTAGTTTGTTTTCCTCGGGTTTTATAAACGCCATACAACACTATAAAGGCTAGTGTTGATGTAAGAATTGTCCAATCAATTATTTCCATAAACGGCAGTAATTAAGTAAAATAGAGCTGCAAAAATGATGTTTGCAACAATCACAAGAATGTAAATACGATTCCATTTCTTAGAACTTTTCATCACTTTTCTTTTTAACAGGTTGATCCTTAACACCTATGCTTATCATATTAGCAAGTAATTTATACGCTCCGGATACTCCAGCTGGTAGTTCTCTAAACAGACTTAATCCAGTGTAAATAATATGTCCATTTCCATGTCTAGCAACTATAAGACTTCCATTAGTCATCTCTTCGCCCTTATCATTCATACCTAAAATAGGAGTGAACGCTGGATCCCATTTTTCTGGAAAATACAATCCACGTTCTTGTACCCAATCTTCAAAATCAACACTTGTTATTTTATTGGGTTGATTTAAGATAGCATGATTAGGCTCTAATAAGGTTACAGCAGCGTTTTCATCAGTAACACGCTTTCGCGAAAGCGTAATAGGTAAAGGCCCAAGTGCATCTGGATCTATCCGCCTGCTTGTATTATACTGCATCATTAATGTTCCACCATTTTTGACATAGAGATCAATACGTTCTTGTAAAGCCGCCATTTGTGTAGGTGCGACGTTAAATGCCCTAATACCTACAACCACCGCGTCATATTTTGATAAATCACTAGGGACTTCACTAGGTTCAAAACGGAAGACCTTAGAACCTATAGCCTCTATTGCAGTCGCTACATCATCTCCAGCACCATTAATATAAGCTACAGTAGTTGCTTTATTCTTAAGGTTAGGCTTAACAACCTGCGCCGCGTTATTGCGCACTAACTGTTGATCTGGAATATGATTGTAATCTATAGCAATGACTTCTTTACTATAAGTTGATTCTCCTATTTTAACGAGACCAGAAATGAATCCTTTTGAAGCAGTTTTAGGTGGCGTCACATGGAACAGATAACTGCGTACTGTTCCTGAATTGATAGTATCAAAGTTAATTTCTGAAGGCGTCACTTTCCAACCATTAGGTGCGCATAGCTCAATCGTTCCAGCTTCTATATTAGAATGTGCGGTCATACTTACTTGTACAGATTGTGAAGTTTCATTAAAGACATACACAGGATTCTCAACACTTACTGATACGACAGGCACCACATTTAATGGCTCATGTATCTCACCACGAACAGGATCTGTTGATTTGTATTGAATTTTTAAATCTCTATAGATTTTTATATTCTCGATAGTTATTGTGGCTTGTACTGCAAATGGTGACTCCAGTTCTGGTTGACCTCTTTCATGCATCGCCTTAACTGTATACATTCCTAATGTTGCTGGTTCGTTAAGATAATAGGGTGATGTAGGTTGAAAATATTGTGGTATCGCAAGAGTTCCTTTTACAATTGTACTAGTGTTAGATGATGTATTAAGATCGGTTTGATCCAGTTCGAGCATTGTATTGCTTGTAAAAGAAACAGCAATGTTTTGATGAGATCGATTAGTAACTTCAATTTCGATGGGCGTCATAGCACCATCTGTAACAAATTGTTTATTTGTACTAGCTTCTACATATACACCTGTGATTTGTAGAATAATATCTTCAAGTTCTCTTAATTTGATGGCTTTCCAGTGCTCATCTTTAAGTTTTAAAATGGCTTGATGCAACTCAGCTAGTGCTGTTAGGCTAGCTTCAGGATTTTTAAAATCATAACTCGATAGAATTTTATTGAGTTGGGTTTGAATTTTAGATCCACCAGATACTCGTGTCCATGTAGTATTAATACCAGAGAATAGATCTGATTTATCTGTAGGGAATGATCCATCGAGGTACTCTAAGTATTCTATTTGCGATCCACGAGAACCACTACTACCAAAACCTTGTGATTTATGCTCGCTACGACTTAAAGCAGCAATTTCACTATTAGATAATCCGTTCCATGGGTAATAGGTTCCAGCATCGACTTCTAATAGGTTTGTTTTATCTGCTTTTTCAAAAGCCTCTTCACTACCATAAAACCACCAACTGGTATTAAAAAATATGCGTTGTGGTTGCCATGTATCTAATTTACTTAATTGACTAGCATAGGCTGTTTTCATACCAGCGGTTTTAAAAGCAGTCATGCTTAACATTGCACTCGTAGTATGGTGTCCGTGCGTTGTGCCAGGCGTACGATGATTAAAACGATTAATAATCACGTCTGGTTTAAATGTTCTTATGATTTGAACCATGTCCTCAAGAACCTCTTGCTGGTTCCATATTTCTAGGGTTTCATCTGGATGTTTAGAATAGCCAAAATCGTTTGCGCGTGTAAAGAACTGCTCGCCTCCATCACGATGCCTGGCTTCTAATAATTCTTGAGTACGTATCATTCCTAACTGCTCACGCAATTCTGGACCTATAAGGTTTTGACCACCATCACCTCTGGTAAGAGATAAGTATCCAGTACGTGCCATCTTATCATTAGAGAGCCAAGATATTAAACGTGTGTTTTCATCATCTGGATGCGCTGCGATATAGAGTGCGGTACCTAGAAAACCAAGTTTTTCAATGTTGTGATAAATCTCACTTGTATTAGGTTGTGTAGGGAATAATCTGTTTTCTTGTGCCGTAGCGTGACCTATGAATAATAGCCACGCAATGAGAGTAAAAATTGGTTTCTTCATATTGCATGTGAAGATAGAATTTTCAATTCTTAATTATTTGTGAAGATTTATAACTTCTTTATCACATCTAAACGTATTTGAGAATGTTCTCATTTATAATCTATGAAACATCAATTTTTTAATAAATCTTATCAGTTGATTATATACGCTTTTGCGAAAGCAGATATTCATATTCTAATAGCGATCTATTCTAGTGTTAGGTGAATAGTAGTTGATCATTTTCTCAAATGATTCAATGTTGTGGTTGATAGAGTTCACCAAAAAGCTATAGGAATTTTTTGATCGGTCCTCATTTTGATAGGTGATCATATAATTGTTATAGGGAATACCCATCAATTTAACATTGGCTTTAGACAACCTTAGAGTTTGAATGTCTTGTAATTTTATTTTGATAGTACCACTTTGATAGGTGAGATACAAAAACTCAGAATCATAGAAAGCGTTTGCATGGTTATTATAAGATTGTCTAGCAAATAGATATCCTATAATAATGGTCAATAGTATAACCGGTCCTAAAAAAAATAAGTGATCTTTAAGAGCAATTATTAATATGATACAACCTATTGAAGTTATCAATACAGGTAAGAATGTTTTATTAATTCTATGGTTGGGTGCGAGATCTTTCATAATCTTACCTAATAGGTATATTCCTGTATTTTGAACTTAGTATTAAAAAAAGACCGTAAAATAGGACGCCAGTGGAAACCAGTCCCATTATAATCGCACCATACTCGACATGCATGAAAGCAAATGCAGCGTCTGCACCTTTAGGTAAGTTTTGCATGTTGTAATATGCAGATCTAGCAAGAATATAGGAGAAAACAGCAAATACAATTCCACGGCTGAATCTTCCTATACGACCTAGTAACATTAAGTATTTGTATTGATGATCCGTAAGATTCTCTTTATGAGTCATTTTATCCATCATGGTAGAAAATGAGATCCACCATTCATTTACGGCACTTACAGCAAGTCCTACGGCGATAATAAACACGATGATTTTTCCCCACACAGATTGTAAAATCATAATCTTCCAACCGGGATTTCCATCGTCATCAGGCATTCCAAAAAGTAATTTCAAACAGCTAAATAGCAACAAACAATACCCAATACCATTTATAAAATATGCTGCTCTACGGAAAGTTGGTTTCCCATCATCACCATCATAATCACCCTTATTGAAGGTTAAAAAGAATCTTGAGAAGATATAACCTGCTAGACCTATACTCATCAATAAAATCAAAAACCACCCAAAACTAAGATGAGAGATCCATTTAAGAACATCATCACCACTTTTAAGTGCATAAGTAAGTTGGAATGCAGTAATGAGTGCTGTAATACCCATTAACAAAAAAACGGCTCCTTTAGTAGCAATTCCTATTCTGGCAAATCGTCTGTAGTTTTTCAATATTTATTTTAATTCTAACAAAAATAATATTGAATAATCATAGCTATACTGTATCTAACAAAACTTTAGTGCTTTATTCATTCATTGCGTCCATCATTTTTTCCCACATCTCATCATGAAAAAGAACCGGCACTAAGCTGCCCGATGGTTCATTTCCCATTCTTATAACAACCATATCTAGACTAGGAATGACATCAATAAATTGTCCGTTTTTACCTAGTGCACTAATCATATCAGATGGACCAGCTGGTGTAAGAGATGAAGAAATAGTTGCGGTAGATCCTGGAAATCTTAAAGTGCTTTTCCCATTCAACCACCATAAATAACCATAAGCTTCATTGATACTTTGTGAGGTATTTGTCATGGCATTAAAATAAGCACTATCACCTAGTATAGTTGTTCCATCCCAATTACCTTCGGCTAGTGTAAGTAAACCAAATCTTGCGGCACTTCTTGCATCGCTAAAAAATACGTTAGTAAACAAAGCAGTATTGGTCCATTGCCCACTCATACCTATTTTATTAAGAATAGAGCTGCTGGTGTATTCATTATTTGTCACTCCAGTAGCGACTTGTAAAATATCATGAGTGATAAGGTAGGTACCGTTATGATAATACCACTCGTTTCCAGCATCTACAAGGTAATTCAAACATGATGAATCATAACACTGCTCATCGGTCACATTATAATCGATACCTGTGGTGAAAGTCAGGTGATTTTTAATAGTGATGAGGTCTTCTTTATCTTGTGACATATTGGTCCAACCATTCCCTAAATAATCAGAAGTTTTATCATCTATATTTAAATAACCTTCTTCCTGTGCAATACCCATAACTGTCGCCGCTAGAGATTTTCCCGCACTTGCCCAGTACCAAGTGCTATTTCTATCAAACGGCTGACCTAATAGATCATTATTCCAATATTCTTCTACTACAATCTTACCGTCAACTAGAACAATAAACGCTCGTGTTTCATTAGTTTCTAGGAATGTATTGAGATCGGTAAGTTTCTGGCTATCCCATTGTAAATCTGTGGGAGAAGTCGTTTCCCATGTGTCACCTGTTAATGGTGGAAAGTATGTTGAATTTATTGGATCATCAATCATATCATCGCTGCTGTCATCAGTAGAACTACAAGAAGTAAAAAAACAAATGATTAAACATAAAAGGTAAAAGGTACTTTTCATAATGATGAATTAAGTCTCTAAAATAGTAAAGAAGTATAAGCTTTAAGCTAAGACTATAAATAAATGTAAAAGTTTAAAAACAATGCCTCTTACTACGTTATCGATTTCGTAATTTTGCAAACCATAAAATGAGATTATCATAATGCAAGATCAAACACCATACGTTCCAGTTCATAAAGTAAGAATAGTAACGGCTGCCAGCCTTTTTGACGGTCACGATGCAGCGATTAATATCATGCGACGTATCATTCAGTCTACCGGTTGCGAAGTCATTCACTTAGGTCACGATAGAAGTGTAGAAGAAGTGGTAAACACTGCTATTCAGGAAGATGCAAATGGTATCGCCATGACTTCTTATCAAGGTGGACATAACGAGTATTTTAAATACATGCGTGATTTGCTTGTAGAGAAAGGTGCTGGTCACATCAAGATTTTTGGTGGTGGTGGTGGCGTGATTCTACCATCTGAAATCAAAGAATTGATGGATTATGGAATCACTCGTATTTATGCTCCAGATGATGGCCGCGAGATGGGATTGCAAGGTATGATCAATGACCTAGTACAGCAATGTGATGTTCCTGTTCCGGCTTTCGCGGAAGCGAAACAAGGAAAAAATGGTTCCACTAAAGAATTATTAAAAGAAAAACACGTGCCTACTATCGCAAGATTAATTTCACTTGCAGAAAATAGACACGAAGAGTTTTTATCTGAATTTCAATTTAACGAAAAAGATCTAGAAGGAACGCCAGTACTAGGAATTACAGGAACTGGTGGTGCTGGTAAATCATCTCTTGTAGATGAATTGATTCGTAGATTTTTAATCGATTTTCCTGAGAAAAACATTGGAATCATATCAGTAGATCCATCAAAGCGTAAAACTGGTGGTGCATTATTAGGTGATAGAATACGCATGAATGCTATCAATAACAATCGCGTTTATATGAGATCGCTAGCAACTAGACAATCTAATCTAGCACTTTCTAAACATGTACAAGAAGCAGTTGATGTGTTAAAAGCAGCAGACTATGATTTAATCATTTTAGAAACTAGTGGAATAGGGCAGAGCGATACCGAAATCCTAGAACACAGCGATGTATCATTATACGTAATGACACCAGAATTTGGTGCAGCGACACAGCTAGAGAAAATCGATATGCTGGACTTTGCCGATGTGGTAGCCATCAACAAATTTGATAAAAGAGGATCACTCGATGCGTTGCGTGATGTAAAAAAACAATACCAGCGCAACCATAATCTTTGGGAAACAGATCCTGCAACTTTACCAGTTCATGGTACCATCGCTAGTCAATTTAACGATCCAGGAATGAATGCTTTGTACGAAGCATTAATGACCGAAGTAAACGAAAAAACAGGTGTGGATTTAAGTTCTACTAATGAACTTAATAAAGCGCAAAGCGAAAAAATATTTGTGATTCCGCCGTCAAGAACACGTTATTTAAGTGAGATTGCCGAAAGTAACCGAGCTTATGATAATACCGCAGCAGCTCAATCTAAAGTGGCTCAAACCCTTTACGGAATTTATAAAACTATTGAGTCTTTAACGGATGTCAGTCTGAGCTTGTCGAAGACTGGAATCGAAGGAGAAGGACTTCGACAGGCTCAGTCTGACACTGATAATCAGATCATAGATATGTTGTTAGGTCAGTTTGATAAAGTTAAAATGGATCTCGATCCTTACAACTGGGAAGTCATTACAACTTGGGATGATAAAGTAAATAAATACAAGCAGCCTATTTATGAGTTTCAAGTGCGTGACAAAGTCATCAAGATAGAAACACATACCGAATCACTTTCTCATAAGATGATTCCTAAAGTAGCGTTACCTAAGTACAGCGCTTGGGGCGACATTTTAAAATGGTGTTTGCAAGAAAACGTACCAGGAGAATTTCCATACACCGCAGGATTGTATCCGTTTAAAAGAACTGGAGAAGATCCTACCAGAATGTTTGCCGGTGAAGGTGGACCAGAACGTACTAACAAGCGTTTCCATTATGTAAGTCTAGGAATGCCTGCAAAACGTTTGAGTACTGCTTTTGATAGTGTGACTTTATACGGTAATGATCCAGGATTACGACCAGATATTTATGGTAAAATTGGTAATGCTGGTGTGAGCATATGCTGTCTAGATGATGCAAAGAAATTGTATTCTGGATTTGATTTATCACACGCCATGACCTCGGTTTCTATGACTATTAATGGTCCAGCACCTATGTTACTAGGGTTCTTTATGAACGCTGCAATCGACCAGAACTGTGAACGATTTATCACTGAGAATGGTTTAGGTGATAAAGTAGAAGCAAAGCTCAAAGAAGTTTATGATGATAATGGCGTTGAGCGTCCTTCTTATTTAAACGCTCAAGGCGAAAAAGTATATTCTAAAAACGGACAGGTTGATACCAGCAAACTGCCTGAAGGAAACGACGGTTTAGGTTTGATGCTTCTCGGTTTAACTGGAGATCAAATCCTAGATCCAGCAGATTATCAAAGAATCAAGATAGAAACCTTAGCGCAAGTACGTGGTACTGTTCAAGCAGATATCTTAAAAGAAGATCAGGCACAAAACACCTGTATTTTCTCTACAGAATTTGCTTTGCGTTTAATGGGTGACGTACAGCAGTACTTCATTGAAGAGAAAGTACGTAACTTCTATAGTGTATCTATTTCAGGATACCACATCGCAGAAGCTGGAGCAAATCCTATTACACAATTAGCCTTTACACTAGCCAACGGATTCACTTATGTAGAATACTACCTAAGTCGTGGAATGGATATCAATAAATTTGGTCCTAACTTGAGTTTCTTCTTCTCAAACGGTATCGATCCAGAATACTCAGTGATTGGTCGTGTGGCAAGAAAGATTTGGGCCAAAGCGATGAAGAACAAATACGGTGCTAACTCTCGTGCACAAATGTTGAAATACCACATTCAGACTAGTGGTCGTTCTCTACATGCACAAGAGATTGATTTCAACGATATACGTACGACATTGCAAGCACTTTACGCGATTAATGATAACTGTAACTCGTTGCATACAAACGCTTATGATGAGGCGATTACGACACCTACAGAAGAATCTGTAAGACGTGCGATGGCGATTCAGTTGATTATTAACAAAGAATTAGGTCTTGCCAAAAATGAGAACCCTATTCAAGGAGCATTTATCATTGAAGAGTTGACCGATCTTGTAGAAGCTGCTGTACTAGAGGAATTTGATCGCATTACAGAACGTGGTGGCGTACTAGGAGCGATGGAAACCATGTACCAGCGCAGTAAGATTCAAGAAGAATCGATGCACTATGAAATGTTGAAACATACAGGTGAATTTCCTATTATAGGAGTGAACACCTTCTTGAGTTCAAAAGGAAGCCCAACGGTTTTACCAGCTGAGGTGATCCGTGCGACAGAAGAAGAGAAACAAGCTCAAATTGCTACTAAGGATAATTTACATTCCGCTCATGCGAAAGCGCAACAAGAACAACTTTCTAAAATTCAAGAAGCAGCCGTACAACAAGGCAACATCTTTGAACACTTAATGGAAGCAACTAAGATTTGTACTTTGGGGCAAATCACTGATGCGTTATTTGAAGTAGGTGGACAGTACCGCCGTAACATGTAAAAGCTTGCTAACGCAACTTTTACATATTGCGGAAATTCCAAATTTTTTAAACTGCAAATTTCAAGACTTCCTGGAATCAAAGAAGTAGCTCCTCGCCTTAGAAAACGCGAGGTGGGATTTCGCAGAAATCTCGGAGTGGTTGATGCGGTGCTGGATTACTTCTATAGATTTTATCCTATCTCTCAAACCAACACCGCATCGATCCTTTCCGATCTCGGCTGTGCCGAGACCACCTTTCCTTTTCCAAGGAAAGGAACATTTGTTCTTTGGATTTAAAAAGCTTGTCGGATGCAAGATCTAAGGAAAGGAGTTTTTCTGTTCCACTCTTTAAATGTGGTCAATCCGCTGTATAGCGGATTCGGTGATTGCCTCTCTCGATCTTTTTAATAGCACTATATAGTTTTCTTTTTAATTAGAAAAAAATAAAGTAGCGACAGCGATGCATGAAAAGGGTTTGACGCGGTATTTCTTTAGATTTTTTTCACTTAATTAGTTAGTTTTTTTCTTTTATTTGTAGGAAATATTTGATTATGAAAAAAGTAATACTTTGTTTGTTTATTCTATGTTGTACTACTTCAATTGCCCAAAATATAACCTTCAGCGATGCTTTTTTAGCTAATTTACTTGTTAATAGAGTAACAGTAGATTCCAACGGAGATGGAGTTGCAGACTCTTTGATAGATACTAATTCAGATGGAGCTATTCAAGTGAGTGAGGCTGCAGTTATAACGTCTCTTAGTTTAAATGTTTTAAATTACCCCAATACAGTAGTCATCGACGACCTTAGCAATTTTCCAAATTTATTAAACCTTTCAATGAACAACTTTTCTGATGTAGGAGGAGACTTAAGTTTACTACTAAATTTAGAACGTTTAAAGTTGGATAACAATCAAACTATTTCAATTAACTTCAACTCAGGTTCGCTTTTAGAGTTAAGTATTGAGACAAATTCTGTTGTGTTTAATTCTAATTTAAGTGGATTAAATACATTGACAACCTTAAATTTAGAAGGAAATCTAGGTGCCAACGCATTTAATTTTAATACTTTAAATCAATTAATTGTACTGAAGATAAAACCTGATTCAAGTTTATCAGTTCCTGATATCAGTAGTTTGAATATGCTCAAAACAATAGAGTTAAAAGGAAATTTTGTAGGTGTTTTAGGTGTTAATAATAATACATTACTGGAGCAAATAAATATTCCTTCTCTACAGTTTGATTCAAGTTCTTTGGCAATTCTTTCAAATTTAAAAGAATTTATTATTAATACTACTGGAGTAGGATCAAATCAAAATATAACTTCGCTTAACTTTTCTAATAGTCCACAGCTTAACGATTTAAAACTTACGAACCTACCTTTATTGAATTCAATTGATTTAACTCTTAATTCTTTACTCGAAGAACTACAAATTTCAAATTTTAGAGCATCCTCACTAAATTTATTAAGTAATACAAATCTAAAGCAGTTAAATCTTGAAAATAATAACTTTTTGAGCTCGTTGGATTTAACCAATATGGTATTGTTAGAAAATTTGGTTTTGAATGATTTAGGCCAGATTAGTATTGTGGATGTTTCTTCAAATATGGCATTATTGGCTATTGATTTGATTTCTTTACCTAACCTTCAAAGTATTGATTTAACCGCTAATCAGCAACTTGAATGGTTTAATTTTACTAATAATTCAATTATTACAACTCCAATTGATTTTTCTCAAAATACAATTTTAGAAGGTCTACGTTTAGGGAATGTTGCCTTACCTTCAATCGACTTGACCAATAATTTAGAATTGGAAAATATATATCTTGATCAATCTCAAATAATCGCATTAGATTTAGGGTCTCAACGAGATATAATTCAATTTAATATCACAAGAAACTTATTATTAGAAAGTATTTCATTTAAAACTTCTGACAGTATATCTAATGGATGGACATTTGCTTCTTTGGGTGTTTCATCATTTGGAACAAGCTTAGAAAACCCAAATTTGAATTACATCTGTGCTAATGATGAAGATATTCCCTTTTTTCGAAATCTAGTATCAACTCAAGTTGTGGTCAACTCTTACTGCTCCTTTACACCAGGAGGAACTTTCAATGAAATTCAAGGAGGAGTTTCTATCGACACAGATAACAATGGCTGTGACCCAACGTATCCGGTATTTTCCTACTTTAATTTTACAGCAACAGATGGAATAATATCAGGCTCTATTTCTTCAAATCAGCAAGGAGCATATTATGTCCCAGTCGCTGACGGTCAACACACCATAACCCCAAACCCAGAAAATCCAACCTACTGGAACTTCTCTCCAGCAAATGTAGTGGTAGATTTCCCAACTCAAGCCAGTCCATTTACTCAAGATTTTTGTGTAACCGCAAATGGTTCTATAGAAGATCTAGAAATAATCGTTGTACCATTAGAACAAGCAAGGCCAGGTTTTGATACAGACTATAAAGTAGTTGTTAAGAATAAAGGAAATGTAACATCAAGTGGTTCTGTTACTCTAGATTTTGAAGAAGATTTTATGACATTACTTTCCTCTAATCCAAATGCTGGAAATACTCCAAGCAATCAGTTGAGTTGGTCATTTAGTAATCTACAACCTTTCCAAATGGAAGAGTATGAATTTACCATGACTTTGAATACGCCTACGGCAACTGTCAATCCTTTAAATGGTGGAGATATGCTCACTTTTACAGGAACGGTTACAGGAATTGGAACAGACGCCATGCCGGCAGATAATGTGATGGTATTTGATCAAACGGTAGTCAATTCTTATGATCCTAATGATAAAACTTGTCTAGAAGGCGAAACGATCGATCCGAGTGATGTTGGAGAATATGTTCACTACATGATTCGTTTTGAGAATACGGGAACGGCAAGTGCGGTTAACATTGTTGTTAAAGATGAAATTGACTTAACACAATTTGATATCTCGACGTTGATTCCGCTAGGTGGTAGTCACGATTATTATACTCGTGTGAGAGATATCAATGTGGTAGAATTTATTCATGAAGACATTAATCTGGATTTTAATGATGCGACTAACGATGGTTATGTACTATTTAAAATCAAGACATTAAATACTCTGGTAGCTGGAGATACTTTTGATAATACAGCAGAGATTTTCTTTGACTTCAATTTCCCTATTATCACAAATACCGAAACGGTAACGGTAATGAGCACGGCAAGCATAGGAGAAACGACAGATTCTAGTATTAAAGTTCATCCTAATCCTGCAAGTAGTTTTATCAACTTAAGCGCTGCAAATCGTTTAAAAAGTGCCACTATTATAGATATCAATGGTAGAATGCTATCGCAAACCAACTTTACTGGTAATTCAACTGATCAACGTGTTTCTTTAGAAAATCTAAGTTCAGGAATCTATTTTGTAACTATTCAAAGTGACCTAGGACAAAAGGTAGAGAAGTTGATTGTTGAGTAATTTATATTCTATATTAAATTAAAAAAAGCCTCTTGTTAAAAAGAGGCTTTTTTGTTTATTGATCTTTTTTAAATAGAAGATTTCTAAAACTTAAAGAAAACTTAAAGTAATGATGTTGATATGCTTAAATGGGTAGTAATTATATATTTGCTTTTTACCCTTAAAATCATAGTTTGAAGTCTATTTATTCACTCTTATTCTTTACTTTATTCAGTTCAATAATCTTTGCTCAAGATAGCATACCGGATATTAAAACCTCCAACTGGGCTTCATGGGGAAGAGTAAGTTTCTTATTTAATCAAAGTGCTTTTAATGACGACTGGCAAGGTGGTGGTGTGACTAATATATCAGGTAATTTAGGGATCAGTTACGACATGCAATACAAGCGCAAAAAGCTGTCGTGGGATACTAAATTAATAAGTGATTTTGGTCTTTCTCAAGTAAAAGATCAGCGCTACTTGCGCAAGACGACTGATCGTCTAGAATTGAATAGTATTTTAGGAAATCAAATAAATCAAAGTAACTGGAACTATAGTACCATTTTTAATTTCAGGTCACAATTTATATCTGGTTATGAATTTTTTATAGAAGAAGAAACTGGTGATGATGGAGTCGTAAGGACTAGACAAATGCGTAGAGAAACCTCAGGTGGTTTTTCACCTTCATATTTTCAACTAGGATTAGGTTTTTTATGGAAAAAATCTAAAAACTTCAATTTCAATATCGCACCAGCAACTACTAGGTTGATAACCGTTACATCAAATTTTACAGATGTAGATATGGATAATCCTGAGGAAGTTGATAGTTATACTCCATTTTTTGGGGTAGAGGCAAATAAGACTGCTCGTTGGGAAGTTGGAGCATCATTCCGTGGATACACAAAATTTGAAGTGGCTAAAAATATTCAGTTGGAAAATATAGTTAGCCTTTACAGTGACTACCTTGCAGATCCTGAAAATATCGATATCGATTATAACCTTAATCTATTTTTAAAGGTAAATAAATACATCAGTGGAAACTTTGAGTTTCAGGCGATATATGATGATAATACAACCAGAGGATTTCAAATTAGACAGGTCATCGGCCTTGGGTTTAAGTATGATTTAGGAGAACGACCTACTAAAAAGGCTTAATATAAAATTTATAGTTTATTAATAGTTGGTGAAATACGCTTTCGCGAAAGCGTAATCAAAAACTCCTATGAATTTATACAAGTATTATTTTTTCAAATAGTCTTTTTTATCGAATTATCATTTAATTATACTTTGTTAACAATAATTTACATAGCTTAATTATGTTAAATCATTGAACTTTTATCATTTTGCAGTGGACTAAGAACTTAAGGTCATATCCCATAGAATAAGTGCAAAATAAAGAAGAAACCTCTACTAAAAAATCACCATATAGATGGCTGCGCAGATTTGCACGCACCATGTTAGGAATACTCATTTTTCTCATTTTATTGCTGCTATTTATACGCAGTCCATGGGGACAAAGTATCATTATAGGACAGGTAATCGATTATGTAAAAGGAAAAACAGGAACTGAAATCCAATTAGATCGTGCCTTTATCACTTTTGATGGTAATATTCAAGTTGATGGCTTATATATGGGTGATGTTAACAATGACACACTGGTGTATTCTCGCAGCTTAGAAGCTGACATGGCACTATGGCCAATAATAAATGGCACCGGTATAGATTTAGATTATCTTAAATGGAATGGTCTTACAGCTAGAGTTGTTAGAAAAGATTCTATTGAAGGCTTTAATTATCAATTTTTAATGGATGCGTTTGCTACTGCTCCAGATACAACGGCTAGTCAACCTCTTAACCTTAATATTGGAGAGATCGTATTAACTGATTTTGATGTCATCTATAATGATCAAGTAGGTGAGATGGATGCTACAGCAATCTTTGATGAGTTAATTCTAGAAATGAATGAATTAGATCTAGATCGTATGGTGGTTGACATTAAAAATCTGTCACTTAAGAATGCTGTAATCAATTATGAACAAGATGTTGTAACCTCTTTTGCAAAAGCTGAAAAGGATGATTTTCCTAATCAAGACACTAATCTAGCCGAGGCCATTACAGACGATGCTAATGATTCTCCACTACCATTGTTAACAGCCCAAAATATACAATTGACAAATGTTGAGTTAAATTACAATTCAGAGCCAGATAGTATTGTGTTACGTACTCATTTTGGGATATTGGAATCATCAATTCCTAAAGCAGATGTTGAGAATAACCAATATGTTGTGGATAATGTGACTTTGCAGGATAGTGATATAGAGTTATCCATGATTGAAATTGCAGATTCATCCACTCAATTAAACAATGAACCTACAGTAGTTGAATGGCCAGATTTAAATGTTTCTTTAAATCAGTTAAATTTTAAAAACAATAGCTTTTTATATAGTCTAAATGGTGCGCAGCCATCTACCACTCAATTATCTCCAGACGCAATATTATTAACAGATATCGATATAGAACTGCATGATTTTAATCTCGCAAATCAATCTGCAGGCATTACTCTTGATAATGTCTCACTTAGAGAATATTCTGGTATAGTGATGAATCAATTAAGCGGAACTATTAAAGTAACTGATAGTGATTTAAGTATTCAAAATTTAATCGGAAAAGTTAATAATAGCGCCATAAATGGATCAGTAGCATTAGGATATCAAGGTATTAATCAGTTGATCAACAATCCAGAATTATTAAAAATAAAAGCCTCTATACCTTTATATAAAGTAGATATTAAAGATTTGTATCGTTTTCAACCTGATTTATCGAGCAACGAATATGTAAAACAGATAGCTCTACAACCATTAACAGGACAAGTGACAGCTACTGGTAGCACTGAAAATTTAAAAATAGATCGCTTTAATTTAAATTGGGGACGCAATTCTGTAACTGCAAATGGTACTTTAACTCAAGTTACCGATGTAGATCAACTAACGTATGATTTATCTAATATTAAAGTGGTAACTGATAGAACTTCGCTGCTTTCATTCATAAATGAAAAAGATCTAGGCATTACCTTACCACAGCAAGCGCAGTTAACAGCAAATGTATCAGGTACGGTTAATAAAGTACAAGCAAAAGCAAACCTAATGACCAGCTATGGTTCGATGACAATCGATGGTGATTTCAAAAATGGTGAAAAAATTGAATTTGATTCTAACTTAAGTATTGAAGAATTAGAATTGTCTACAATGCTTTCCATGCCAGAATTGGGCAACTTAAGCTTACAACTTCAAACCAGTGGTAACGGTTCTGATATAAGTACTCTAGACGCTAGTATTACCGGAACCATTGAAAGTTTTGCTTATAACGACTATCCATTAACTACTATTCCTATTCAAGGTAATATGGACCGTGGAGTAGGGACGATAACTTCAAAATTTAAGGACGAAAACATTAATATAGCTTTAAACTCCAACTTTAAATTAGATCAAAATCTTACGGTTGCAGATGCAGTTGTAGATATTATCGGGATTGATCTGCGAGCCTTTGGAATTACCTCTCAAAATGTAAAAGCAGCAGGAAAGTTAGCAATGTCTTATTCAGGGAATGAGTCTAATTATCAAATAAAGACTTCGGTAGATGACGGTATTGCTGTGTTTGATGAGCAATCTTATTTATTAGGTGCTTTAAATATTAATGCCTTTGTAACACCAGACTCTACATCATTAGATCTTAAAAACAAAATGCTGGATTTAGAATTAAGATCTAATGTTGATCCATCTAATCTAGCAGCCGCTTTACAGCGACATATCGATAGGTATCTTACCACTAGTAAAAAGATGGATACAGTGCAACCAGTCGTTATGAAGATTAAAGGTGACCTAAGACCAGCTCCCATTTTAAGGGATGTCATATTACCGCAATTACAATCATTAGATACTATAAACATTGCCGTAGACTTTAATGAAAAAGAGCGTAGATTGAATAGCGATATTAAGGTAGATTATGTCAAATATGCTGATAGTGAAATAGATAGTTTAGTCATATCCTCACAATCAGACGCACAAAATTTACAATTTCAATTAGGGTTTAATAATATTACTGCAGGACCTATTCATATCAAACGCACAGCTTTGACTGGTATAGTAGCAGAAAACATACTAAATGTAGATTTTACTTCTTATGACGATGAGGAAAAATTAATTCACTTTGCGAGCACGCTTTCGCGAAAGCGGGATATCGATGGTATCGAGAATTTGATTTTTAATTTATCGATAGATGATTTGATTTTAAATAAGCAACCATGGCGCATACCTGATTCTAATGAAATAGCCGTTGGTGAGAATCGCTTAATATTCAATAATTTTAAATTATCTAATGGAAGCCAAAGTATAGAACTGAGAAGTGATCGACCTGATACTGATAAGGATCACATCGCGTTATTACTGGAAAACTTTAAACTTCAAGGATTGTTAAGTTATTTCAACTCTGATGAGAAACTGGCAACAGGAATAGTGAATGGAGAGTTAATATTAGATAATATCTATGGCGCAACAGGAATTCTAGCAGATTTAAAAATAAATGATTTACATGCTCTGGAAGTGCCTCTAGGACAGCTAAGTCTTAATGCAAAATCTTTAGATGGCTCACGTTATGATATGAATCTGGCTGTTAAAGGCGATGATGTGGATATCGAGTTGAATGGAGATTATGTAGCTACAGAAACTGCAGCAAATCTTAATCTTGATTTAAATATCAATCAGGTTAACATGGAAACAGTTGCTGGTCTATCAGACAATTTTCTTAAAAATGGTAGTGGATCGATCAATGGTGACTTTAAGGTTACTGGAACCACGGTAGAGCCTGTCTATAATGGAGAATTAAGGTTCAATAATGCAAGTGTCAATGTATCTATGCTAGACACCAGTTTTACTTTAAAAAATGAAAAGATTGCGGTAGATAATACTGAAATAAGTATGAACAAATTACGCATTGCTGATGCGCAAGGAGATATCTTTACCGTTAATGGAACTATTGGTACTGAAAATTTATTAGTACCAACCTTTGATTTACAACTAAAAGCAAAAGATTTTACAGCTCTTAATAGCACAGAAAAGGACAATGATTTATATTATGGTAAAGCAACTTTTGATGCTAACGCTACCATAACTGGTAATATGACCATACCTGAAATCAACCTTGATTTAACCGTTAAAGATGTCACTGATGTTACTTATGTCATACCTGCAACAGAGTTAGATGTGGTACAACGTGATGGTATCGTCCAATTTGTTAATAAGCAAAATCCAGATGCCATTCTAACTCAAACCGAAGAAGAGTCTGCTACACTTACTGGATTTGACATTACCGCAAATTTAAAGGTAAGAGATGATGCTATAGTGAATATAATAATAGATCCTAGTACAGGAGATAATTTAAAAGTTTCGGGAAGTGGTGATCTTAAATATAGAATGACACCTAATGGAAGAATGACGTTAACAGGTCGGTATGAAATTGCTAGTGGTTACTATCAACTTAATTTATATGAGATAGTATCTAGAAGATTTGATCTAGCCAAAGGTGGTAGTGTTACCTGGTCTGGTGATCCTTTTGATGCTACCCTAGATGTTAGTGCTATTTATAAAGTAGAAACCAGTGCAAGTGCTTTAATGGCTAGTCAGACTAGTGGCGCAGATTTAAGTACAAAGAATAGTTTCCGACAGCAATTACCATTCTTAGTTTATTTAAATGTAGATGGCGAATTAATGCAGCCAGAGATCAGTTTTAAAATAGATTTACCTAATGATGAACAAGGTGCCGTGGGCGGACAAGTATATGGTAGGTTACAACAATTAAATACACAGGATCAAGAGTTGAATAAACAGGTGTTTTCTCTATTGGTTTTAAATCGATTTTTCCCAACTTCTGGAACAGATGGTAGTAATGGTGGTACTGCAACGATTGCCAGAGATAATCTTAATCAAGCTTTAAGCGATCAATTAAATCAGTATGGTGGTAAATTATTAGGAAAGACTGGTATTGATTTTAGTTTTGGAGTGGATAGCTATACAGACTATCAAGGTACAAGTTCTCAAGAACGTACACAGCTAGATGTAACTGCTAGTAAAAAACTTTTAAACGATAGATTAGTGGTAAGTGTAGGAAGTGAAGTGGATATTCAAGGTTCTGCTCAAGAAGGTGAAGAGACTCCAGTCATAGGAAATGTAAGTATAGAATACTTATTATCTCAAACTGGACAATGGCGATTAAAGGGTTTCCGTAGAAATCAATATGATAATGTTATAGATGGGCAGTTAATCATAAGCGGAATTTCACTAATTTTTACAAAAGAATTTAATGAGTTTAAAAACTTGTTTGCCAAAACAGTTCTAGAAGAAAACGAGAGAGCAATTAAGGAAGAAGAGGAAGAGCCGCAAGATGAAGAAAATGTAGCGGAACCAACTAATAATAAGTAAATCAAGCAATTGAAAGCACATCATTACATACACATTTTTTTAATCACTTGCTTCATCTTAATGATATCTTCTTGTGCCGTTAAAAAATATATACCAGAAGATGAATTACTTCTAACAGATTCATTTGTAGAAATTCAACTAGATTCTCTGACAGATATTGAAGATGTTGCAGCGCTAAAAGCCCAGCTAGATTTAACCATATCACCACAGCCAAATAGTACCTTTCTTGGGATGCGTCCAGGTTTACATTACCACTATAAAGTTAAAAGAGATAGTGGAGGATTTATAGCACGTTTTATGAATAGAAAGATAGGAGAGAAGCCTGTATATTTATCTTATGTGGAACAAGAAGCAACTAAAGATTTATTGCGCAATAGATTAGAAAATAGAGGATTTTTCTTTAGTAACATTACTTCAAAAACCGTAAAAAACGAAGATCAAAAAGAAGGCTCGGTGACTTACAATGTTGTGTTGCCTAATCCATACAGACTAAAGACTTACCAAGTAGATAAGGACTCCATACCATTTTATCAAGTATTAGAAAATCAATTAACAGATTCCCCAATTCAGGTAGGATCTCGTTTTGATTTATCTGCCTTAACGCAAGAAAGGGAACGTATTGATTCAAATCTGAAAGCTAAAGGATATTATAATTTTAATTCTGGATTTCTAATATTTCAAGCAGACACTAATCAATATGATAATAGAAGATTTGATCTATATGTTAAGCTTAAAAAAGATGTTCCCACAAAAGCTATAAAACCTTACAAAATAAAAGCGGTAAAGGTTTACCCATACAATGTTACTGGTAATGATTCTACGGTCATGGATAGTGTGCGTTATGCAGGTAAGGATTATTTACAAGAATCGGATTTCTTTAGACCAGATCGATTAGATCCCTTCATTTTATTAGAACCTGGAGAATTGTATAATCCATCAAAATCTAGGTCTACTAGTAGACGTTTGGGATCGATAGGTGCTTATAAATTTGTCAATATAGAGTATAAGGAGTTAGAAGAATCTAATGATAGCCTTAATATGCTAGAAGCTAGAATATACTTATCACCATTAAATAAAAGAGCTATCCGTGCAGAATTGCAAGCGGTGACAAAGTCTAATGATTTTACAGGACCTAGTCTAGGACTAACTTTTACAAATCGTAATCTTTTTAAAGGTGGCGAGGTTCTTAACATTAAAGCATCTGGAACTTATGAGGTACAAATTGCTGGAAATAGTGATGCTGGTCAGACCAGTACCGAATTTGATTTAGGAGCAGATCTGATATTTCCTCGCATGATAGCACCCATCAATGTGGACAGTGATTACTTTGAATATGCAATTCCTAAGACCAAGACCAGTTTAAGTGCAAGTATCTTAAATAGAAGTCAATTATATAGCTTGTTGACGTTTTCAGGTAGTTTTGGGTATACGTGGCAGGCAAATCGATATGTTACACACGAGTTGAATCCGGTTTCTATCAATTATGTGAACTTATTAAATACATCTACAGAGTTTGAAGAAATTTTAAATGAAAATACCTTTTTACAAAACAGTTTTGAGCAGCAATTTATCTCTGGTCTTACTTATTCCTTTACATATAATGAACTAATTGAGGAACGTAAAAGAGCTCTTTTTTATGTTAATAGTACTTTAGATATAGCTGGTAACAGCATTAGTTTACTAAGCAAGGAAAACGATGAAGGTAAAAATGAATTTCTAGGATTGGAATATGCTCAATATGCAAAAGCCGATGTGGATTTTAGATTTCACTATTTGTTAAACAAAGATTCTCGTATCGCAACACGTTTTTTTGCCGGCTATGGTTTACCATATGGGAACAGCGATGTATTACCATTTAGTAAACAATTTTTTTCTGGTGGAGCCTACAGTGTTCGTGCTTTCAGAACAAGATCTTTAGGGCCTGGAACTTACACACCAGATAATGAAGACGATCGATCATTTTTTGATCAATCGGGAAATATAAGGCTAGAAGCAAATATTGAATATCGTTTTCCTATATACAGCTATTTTAAAGGAGCCCTATTTGTAGATGCTGGTAATGTGTGGACCACAGCAGGTAATGGTTTACCAGGTGGTGAATTTTCTAGTAATTTCTATAATGAATTTGGTATAGGAGCAGGACTAGGAATGCGAGTTGACGTGCAAGGATTTGTAATACGTTTTGATCTTGCTGCGCCTTGGCATGATCCATCGATGCCGTCTGGTGAGCGATGGAATTTTGATGTAGAAAATCCTGTGTTCAATTTTGCTATAGGTTACCCATTTTAATAATTGTAGTTTTTAAAAACGCTTTCGCGAAAGCGTAATCAAAAAAATCTTATAATTCACTATTATTTATATACTAAATAGTGCTTAAATTGCTGTTTCAAACTTTTTATATGGAAAACACTAACCAACCACAAAACACTGAAGTACGCTCACGACGTGGGAGAGAACCTTTTATGCCAGAATCTGACGGTATGGGAATGATGGATGCTGTTAAAGCAGTATTTAATAACTATACTGATTTTTCTGGACGCGCAAGAAGATCAGAATACTGGTACTGGCAATTATTTAATTTTATTGTATTTCTGATTTTGTATGTACCTATGATTATAGGTGCAGCAACAGAAAATGAAGCCATCGCGATTCCTTTTGCGATACTATTTCTATTATATGCTCTAGCGACAATCATACCGTCACTAGCTGTCATCGTAAGGAGATTACATGATACTGGTCGCAGTGGATGGTTTTATTTTATCTCTATGATCCCATTTGTAGGTACTATTATTTTATTAATCTGGCTGATTGAAGATAGTAAGCACGGAGCTAATCAATGGGGCCCTAATCCTAAAGGAATAGGTAATGATGACTTTAATCAAAATCAATTTTAAGCAATTCTTAAAAATTAACAAATAAACTTAAATTTTCCTCAACTGTAAACGGTTAAATGATAATACTCTTTATCTTTAACATAAAACGTTTATGTGGAGGAAAATTTTTCAGGTTATAGGCTTAATTGCCGCATTGTTAAGCTTACTACCTCTTATAGCTGCAGATTATTGGTGGATACGTATATTTGATTTCCCACATTTACAGCTTACGGCCTTTACTCTTTTGGCTATTTTACTTTACTTCTTTACATTCAGGCCTAAATGGGTAAACGACTATGCCTACATCAGTATCTTAATAGGTTGTTTTATATTCCAATTTGTCAAGTTTATAGACTACACACCATTTGTAAGTGTTGAGGTTTTAGACAGCTCACAACAGATAAGTGATGCTTCAACAATCCATATTTATACAGCAAATGTTTTACAGAAAAATAAAAAAGGTCAAGAGCTTTATAATGAAATAAGAGAGCAACAACCAGATTTAATAGTCTTTACAGAAACTAATGAACGCTGGAGTAATGAAATTAAAAATAAGATAGGTAAGGAGTATCCTTATAAGATAGAGCAGCCACAGGATAATACATATGGTATGTTAGTTTATTCAAAATTAAGATTATCGGATTCTGAGATTAAGTTTAAAGTTGATCCCAATATTCCATCCATAGAGTCTAAAGTTATGATGGAAAATGGAAAACAGTTTCAACTATATGCCATCCATCCTACGCCACCCATGCCGCAACATAACCCGATGAGTACAGATCGTGATCAGGAATTGATTTTAACTGCGATGTCTAGTTATGATTCTAACATACCGGTTATCATATTGGGTGATTTTAATGATGTAGCCTGGTCTGATAGTACACAACTTACTAAAACAATTGGAAAGTTACTGGATTTAAGAATAGGTAGAGGATTCTTTAATACCTATCATGCACAATATCCATTAATGCGCTGGCCATTAGATCATATCCTTATATCACCAGAATTTAGATTAAAAGATGCTGGAACTGGTGTCGATTTTGAAAGTGATCATTTTCCATCTTGGGCAGTTTTAACCTTTGAACCTGATCTGGCATCAGAACAACGTCCAGCAGAACCGTCAAAAGAAGATTGGGAACTGGTTAAAAAGCAGATGAAAAAATCCGGAATAGAAAGCATGTTTAATGTATCGGATTTAATACAAAATGCTGGAGAAGAATTAATAGATTAAAAACTTTACTCGCTAGCATTAATAATTAAATGTGGATAATCAGCCAGTTTATATTCTAATACTAATCCACCAGCTAGATCATTAGCGATTTCTGGGCCGTATAAGACGTCACACAAATACATTGCTGCCTCAAAAGAACGAGCTCCACCAGCACTAGTAATCACCTTACCATCATGCACAAACCACACATTTTCCCTTACGTCTAAATGTGGAAATTGGTTTCTCATTTTTCCAATGTCACTTGGGAAAGTGGTGGAAACCACATCATCTAAAAGTCCTGCTTGAGCAAGAATAAAAGCACCATCACAATGCGATGTGACATAGGTAGCATTTGTACCTGTTTGTTGTACCCATTTTATCAATTCTTTGTTTTTTAGGTCGCTATCTAAATGATGCTCGGCACTAGGTACTACTAATATGTCTATCTGTGGCACATCATCAAAACTATAATCGGGTTGTAACCGTAAACCTTCAAACGTTGTGATTATATCATTCGTTTGTGCAACAGTAAAAGTGTTCATAGGTTTAATGCTTTCGCGAAAGCGTGTATGTTGAAATATATCATATGGAGCAGTCAATTCTGTATTAAAAGTTCCATCCATTACTAGAAAACCTACATTATAGGCATCTTTGATTAAAACAGGTGTGGTAGATGGTGTGGTAGCAATATTTAGGTCAACAGGCTTTTTCTTTTCTTGACATGAAATAAGTAAAAGCAGACCACAGATGAAATTGAAAATCCTCATGAATTAGCTTAATTGTTTTCCTAAATAATATGCACTATATACTGCAATGAACCCCAATATTATAGTGAGCAGCAAGTATGTTAACGCACCCATATAATTAGATTCATTTGTCAGCTTAAAAAGATCTACAGAAAATGTAGAAAAGGTTGTTAAACCACCGCAAAATCCTATACCTAGTAATATATAACCATGACTATCTAAAATATTCTTATGGGAAAGAGAAAGAAAGTAACCTAATATAAAACATCCCAATACATTCACTACAAGTGTAGGTATCCATTTAATTTGATCTGTATTCATCCATATCGAGAATAAGAACCGAAGGACACAACCAAAGCCACCACCGATAAAAACAAATAAGAGTTGTTTAATCATTTTCTACAACAGGTAAATAGATTTCTGTAAGATTATCTGCTGGGTTAGGAGTAAGAGCTGGATCTGTTTTATAAATTTCAAAAGGAGCCTGTAGACCTGTAATATAACCTTGTTGAGCTATAAATAATTGTCCTTTTTCCCATGCTTCTTGTAAGTGATCGTATGTACCTTTTAAAGTCACTTTAACAGCTCTGGTAGGTTCTATGTAGGTACACAATACAGTTGCATCTGTAGCAGGAATAACACGATCTCTAACAGGAATTGCAGCCGAGAATATGACGCTATTGTTATTATAGTCAAACTTTTCATAAATACTCATAGGCATACCATGCATAGAAATATTTTCATTTTTCATGTAGGTCATAATTTCTTGCAACATATCAGACATTTCTACAGAAAAATTCTCCATTGTTGTTGAGGTTGTTTTATAAAGTATGTATCCACCTCCATAATCTACTAAACCAGGATTACTAATTTCATATTTTTTCATTTCAACTAGTAGATAGTCTTCAATGTTATTCAGACCTTTTTTATACATAGGTCTAATCTCTTCCTCTAGATCTAACCCGAATATAAAGTTCATTACTTTGTTCTTAAGTCCGTCCTCACCTTTTATAGACCAGGTAACTTCAGTTCCTTCTGGGACTGGATTTAAACTCATGGTAACAATACTGTTAGAGTCCGTAAGATCTGTATGATATTCCATGTCAGCCTCAATACTTTTTTGAGGTTCTAAAGCTGTAAAAGTCATAGAGCCATTACCATACTCATCTGTAAAGGTGTAAAACCCATTAATACCAGTTGTAACATCTCCTAGGGTATTTGTCACGTCTAATGAGTTGGTCCATGGATTCCAGTGATTCCAATTTTTAAAATCTGAAATCTGTTCATAAACCATTTCTGGAGGAGCCTTGATGGTTTTCTTTTCGGAAATATAATAGGAGCCATCTTGTAAAGAAAAATATACTGCAGATCCTACAATTATGACTAAAAGGAATAAAAAGAGATATTTAAGAACTTTCATTTAGGGAAATTTTGTTTATCAAATATACAATTATGTATAAAAAAACGGTCGGAAAAGATTTCCGACCGTAAATGAGAAAGTCTTATCAGGACTTCCTTCCCCCTAAAATTATTATAAAAAGGAATGTTCCTTTCAATTTTAACTTAACAATTCAAAGTTAAGAAGGAGAGGTGTTTTATAAAATACCCTTTAATGGGTATTTTTAAGTGTAAATGACAGGAATGAGTAGTAAATTGATTAACAAATGTGAATCACTTGAAATGCTGGTGTTTTTGCAAGGCATATCTCAATAATTCTCCTTTACCTTGTAATCCTAATTTTTGGATGATGTTTTTACGATGTTTTATAATAGTGCTAACTGCCGTAAATCGAATCTCGGCAATCTCTGAAGATGTTTTTCCTTGAGCAATCAATTTTAAAATTTTTGTCTCACTAGGTGATAAAATGGTTTTTTTATTAGATGTTTCTGTGCGTCCAATTTCTTTAATATTTATTGATGCATCAAAATAACGTTCTCCACGATATGCTTTTATAATTGCTGTTTTTACTTCCTGTAAACTACTAGTCTTTAAAATGTAACCATAAGCACCGGCTTTAATCATTTCTTTAATAGCATCTTCATCATTAAACATAGAGAAAGCAATAACCTTTAGTTCTGGCTGTAGCGTTAATGCTTTTTTACATAATTCAACTCCATTTAATCTTGGCATGCTGATGTCTGTGAGTAATACATTGGGCTTTTTGAACACTAATTTTTCAAGTAACTCTTTACCGTCTTTTGCGGTTCCTATTACTTCAATTTCTGAATCCTCTTTAAATAGTAGTATTAATCCATCTATGAGCGATTGATGATCTTCTGCTATTAACAATTTTATCATAGTAATGGAATATCTAGATTTATCGTCGTACCGTGGTTTTTACGGGAATCAATTTCCATGGCGCCATTAAGGTCTTCAATTCTTTTTTCAATGTTATGAAGTCCGATGCCTTTATCTTTATTTGTATGTTCTGTTAGAAAACCTATTCCATCATCTTCCACCATAATATTGATGCTATCTTTATATGCTGTTAGACTTATAACGGCATGATCAGCCTGAGCATGTTTAATAATATTATTTAATAATTCTTGTAATATTCTAAAGATAGTAAGTTCTAAGCTATTTTCTAAAGATTGATCTAAACCGTGGTGTATGATCTCAACTTTCACTTTGCCACTGTCTGTAATTTTATGAGCTAGAGTTTCTAGTGTTGGTATTAAACCTTTACTTGCTAGGATACCGCTATTTCTAGTGTGAGACATGTTCCTAATCTTCTCATACGCTTCATCTAATAGCTTTTCCGTACGATTAAACACTTCTTGAGACTCACTTTCTGTAAATTGATTTTTAAGATTTTCAAAGTACAGTCTAACAGTTGTTAATGTGCTACCTAAATCATCATGTAATTCTTCCGCAAGTCTTTTACGTTCTTTTTCTTGTCCTGTAATCATAGCATCTATGGTAGCTAATTCCTGATTTTTAAGAATGGCATCTGCACGACTTTTTTGGATTATTTGCTCCTTTTGTGCTATTAGTTTCTTTTTACGTTGATTATTATAGAAATAAAGACCTAATAGAATCAGTATCATAGCACTACCAGATAGAAAATAAATTTGCGCTTTTTGACTTTCTTTCTCCGCTTTAAGCTGTAGGTTTTCCTTTTCTTTTTCAGCTGTTTTGAATTTTGTTTCCAACTCTTCTAATGATCTGGCTGCATTTACCGTTTTCAAAGAATCAGAAATTCTAATTTTATCTCGATATAAACGAGCACTTTGTTGGTAGTTTTTATTAAGATAATAGGCGTCAGCTAGATTTCTAGTAACCATTCCCATTTTTTCTTGATTTTCAATCGGGTAGAAGTCATTCAACGCTTTTTCAAAATAATATATAGCTTCATCATATTGATTGGATTGCTTCAGAGTTTGTCCTTTACTATTATATAAATCTTTAAGCGTCTCAAAATCTTCTTGTTTTTCGTAATATGGAATTAATATATTGAAGTAATGTAGAGCAGAATCTTTATGGTTAGCAAGATCGTGTACAATGCCTAGGTTTAACTCGATGCTTTTTTCTAAATCAATTAAATTGTTTTTTCTAGCAATATTCTTGGAAAGCTGCAAGCGCTTTAAGGAACGATTGATACTGGCTTTACTATTATAATCTTCATTATAGATATAATAAAAATGGCAGTTGACCAACATGGTAGCATCTTGAGTGTGCTGAGCTATATTACAATTTTCTCGAACTAAATCTTCAAAAGGCACCGCGTTTTCTACGCTTGATAAATAGGTGTAAATTAATTCATCAATTATTTTAAACCTAAGTTCAAGAGAATCTTGCGGCACCTTTCTTTTTGCTTTTAACAATAACTCATACGGATAGATTAAATCAGATGTAGTATTAGATGCTACTCTAGCACATTCATAGTAATACCTTGCTTTTTCTGTCAAAGAAAAAGAAAGTGTGTCTATAGATTCTATGAGTGCCTTGGACTGATCATATCTAGAGTTTTTATTTAAATTCTCTAGTTCGATTAAATTTACAGACTGAGTATATCCTATTCGAAAAAAAAATAGAAGTATACTTATAGAATATAAACACTTAGTTAACACGACTTATACTAGGTCTTTTAAAGGAGTGACCTTTTTTAAGAGGAATAAATAAATCCATTTTTTTTTGTCCACACGTCAAACTTTCGTCGTTAATGTCAATGACAGTTTTAAAATCCATGTTAGGCTTTACGTCGTTTAAAACTGCAGCTGTGATAGTCGTTAATACATCACCAGCTTGTGGTGATTCATAGAGCGTTATCTTCAGCACATATTCGTTATCAACTTTTTCAAATGAAGCAGTTTCTACATTCTTAAAATTATTTTTAGATTCAAAATCAATCTGAGTAATGGTTTTAGTGTTGACGTCCATATAAATCATTGCAGATAAACCTATATTATCATTCATACCGGTTTCTGCAATATGGTAGGTTTCCATATCTGTATTTGCTAATTGAACAGAAGTTTCTAGGATACTACAATAATCATAAGGATCTTGATTGGTTTTTAAAACTGCGTCAGTTGCAACCTTTTCTTTGGGCTCATTAGTTTCAATATCTTTATCTGCTTTTACTTCATCTTTACAAGAAAATATGGCAAAAGTACATAAGCATAAAATGGCAAATCTAATTTTCATAGGGTTGAGTTTTTGGTTGGTTAAATATGGTTGATTATATGATGATATTATATACCCCATAAAGGGTATTTATAATTACAATTAATAAAGTAACTGATTTTAAGTTCAATAAACAAGTATCACATAAAAAAGCCTGTCATTTTAGGACAGGCTTTTAGTATTTTTCAAGCATCATTTATCTAAAAATACCACTAGGGAAACTGACCATACTTTCAATTCCATCCTTTCCAACGGATGCAACTCCAAAAAATGAATTGTCGATTACAATTTCTTTGAGTGTAAATTCAGTAACGTTACCTACATATCTAGAATGATCCCATGTTGGACTAGTAGTGTCTCGCCAGTAGATTTTATACCCTACAGCACCTTTTACCTTATCCCATTTTAATTTGGCATCAGCTTCTACAATTCCTCCTATTTTCACATTTTGAGGTCGGGTAGGAGCCCATGCTAATTGTGCCAGATTTATGGCATTTACAGCAGTTAATTTACGGGCATATGGAAAATTGACATGTTCAACCACATCGCCATAATTCACACCATTCTCTGATCTAATATCTTGATGTTGCTGTGTATAATTTTCATGTGCTTCCATAATGCGTATACCTGGAAAACCTAAGTCTGCAAAAGGTCTGTGATGTCCACCACGACCGAAACGGTCTAAACGGTATACCATCATAGGCTTCATCTCTGGCATATATGTTTTAACCGCTTTATGAATATATCGTGCCAGTTGTCTAGAGATACCATCCACCTCACCACCATAAAATCTACGTCCATTACGTTGACGATCAGTTTCTGTAGGATCTGTAGGTTCAGAAAATATCCTGAATTCTCGATTGTCTATGACTCCATCTACACCTTCTATATTTCCAATCATATCATTATTCAAGAAACCGATAACATTCCACTGTTTTTTCTTGGCATATTCTGCAAGACCTTTACCACCGAATAAGCCTTGTTCTTCACCACTTAGTCCTACATATACAATACTGTTTTTAAACTTACGCTTGCTTAATACTCTTGCAGCTTCAAGCGTACCAGCCATTCCACTTGCGTTATCATTTGCACCTGGTGCATCTGTAGTATAATCCATAGTATCGCTAGCTCTAGAGTCTATATCACCACTCATCATCACCATGTCGTTAGGATTTGAAGTGCCACGTTGTATAGCAACCACATTAACCACATAAGCATCTTTAGGAACCCGACTTCCCATATCTGTAGTAACTAAATCTTTTTGATAAAATACTTCTAGGCAACCACCACAATCTGCTGATATTTTATCAAATTCTGCTTTAATCCACCTTCTTGCTGCTCCTATACCGCGAGTATCGCTTAAGGTATCTGAAAAAGTATTTCTTGTACCAAAACCAGCAAGTTTCCTCACATCACTTTCAATACGTGCTGCACTAACTTCGTCTATAATTTGATATAAGTCTTGTTGATGATTGCTAGGTACTTGAGCATTCACAACGAGCCCTAATAGCATGATGGATAAAAGAGATAATTTCATGTTAGATAATTTTGCTCTAAGATAACACGTAGAACAATACTAACTTTTAGTAAATTGTTAAAGGAATGATGATGTTTTCCGCTTTCGCGAAAGCGTTCTCATAAAAAAAGCCTCAATAAGAATTGAGGCTTTCCGTATAAATAAGAATTGATTAAGCTTCTTTTTGTATTTCTACAGCATGAGGATAAGGTATTTCTATATTTTCCTTATCTAGAGTTAATTTAGTATTTTCTATAGTCCAAAAGTATACATCCCAATAATCTTCTGGCTTACAATATGGTCTTACGGCAAGATTTACTGAACTATCTGCTAATTCACTTACATTAACCGATGGAGCTGGATCTTTAAGAACTTTAGGATTAGATTCAAGCATGCTTAATAAAGCTTCTTTAGCCTGTTTCATATTTTCACCATAACCAATTCCTACTGTTGTATCTACTCTCATTTTACCTTCTGCAGAGTAGTTTACAACATTACCATTTGCCATTGGTCCATTAGGAATTATCGCAAGTTTATTTTGTGGAGTTATCAGTTTTGTAACTAAAATATCAATTTCTTTAACGGCACCTAATTCTCCTTGAGCCTCAATTAAATCACCTATCTTATAAGGTTTGAATATTAAAATTAACACACCACCTGCAAAATTAGAGAGAGAACCTTGTAAAGCAAGTCCAATTGCTAAACCAGCTGCGGCAAGTATAGCTGCAAAACTAGCAGTTTCTATTCCTAAGGTACCTGCAACGGTTACGATTAATAAAATGGTTAGAATCCATTTTATTAAATTGGTAAGAAATTTTTTAAGAGTTACATCATATTCTCTTTTATCCATTAACTTGCTTACTAACTTGACTAGCTTCTTAATAATAAAAGCACCAATGATATATATAAGAATGGCCTTTAATAATGGTACACCATATTCTAAGGCATATCCTGTAATATTTTCAATGCTGAATCCGCTAGGATCAATATTAACATCCACATTTTTTGCTTCTACTACTGGTTCTTGAATCATTTTTTATCTTTTTAAGTTGATTTAAGGCAAAATTAATTTACATGAATGAGTATGCGTAAAATGAAATCTGAATTTTATGATTTAGTTTTTTATCGTATTTATGATACCTCTTATCATATGTTATTAATCTAAAAAGCCACTTCATTGAAGTGGCTTTATCAATTCAGAATAAAATAATTATTCTTGTTTTTGAATCTCTACTTGATGTGGATAAGGTATATCAACACCTATAGCATCTAGTGTAGGTTTAAAGTTTTGTTGTAGATACCAGTGAACTGTCCAGACATCATCAGTAAGAGTATAAGGTCTTACATGGATATTAATAGAACTATCTGCATTTGCAGCTACAACAATTTGCGGTGCTGGATCTTCTAAAACTAAAGGATGATCTGTGGCTAATTTACGCAAGGCTTCGATCGTTTTAGTAATATCAGCATCATAACTTACTCCTATAGTGGTGTCACATCTTAAAATCCCTTCAGAATTAAAATTGATGATGTTGCCATTTAATAATGGTCCATTAGGAATAATAGCCAGCTTACGTTGTGGAGTGATGATTTTAGTTTGTAAAATATCGATTTCTTTAATCGTTCCTATAATGCCTTGGGCTTCAATAGTGTCACCTACTTTAAAAGGTTTAAAAAGAAGTAGTAAAACTCCACCAGCAAAATTAGATAGTGATCCTTGTAATGCTAAACCAATAGCAAGACCAGCAGCACCGATGACAGCAGCAAAACTTGTTGTTTGTATACCCAATGTTCCTACTATAGAAACAATTAAGAGAATCCATAATCCCCATTTAATTAAGTTTAATAGAAATTTCTCAAGAGTAATGTCATACTTTCTAAGAAGCATAAATTTTTGTGTGACTCTCAGTACTTTATTAATAAGCCACCGACCGATAACGTATATCAGTATTGCCTTTACTAATGGTATACCATATTCGAGAATAAGTTCAAATCCTTTTTCTAAATTGAAGTTTTCTAGCATTTCTTTCATAGAAGGCAAAAGTAGAATAACGTTTTACCATCCTTGTTTATGATTTGTTAATACTTGGACCCATATTAACAAAAAAAACCACCATCAATTTACACTGATGGCGGCTCCAACTTAATCTAATTTAATTACGAATTATGACATTGTAAACGGATATTTGTTTTCTCCTGTTACTTTGTCTGCAACTACATTACGTAGTTCAATAATATTAGGAAGATTTATATACTTAGTAAATCGTTTAAGTCCCATAAGCATCATACGTTGTTCATCACCTTCAGCAAAGCTTGAGATACCTTCTTCAGCTCTATTCTGAATAATTTTTACAGCACTGTAAAGGTATAATTGAGACATTGCAATTTGCTCTTTTTGCTCTTCTACACTAGTTCGTGCAATATTCTTTTGTGTTCTCAAAATAGCACTTTCGGCCATATAGATTTCAATGAGAATATCAGAAGCAGCAAGTAATAATTGCTGATTTTCTTCTAATGCAGGTCCGAATTTTTGAACAGCACTTCCAGCCACCATTAAGAACACTTTCTTCAATTTCTTAATCATGTCCATTTCTTCAGATAATGGCTCAGAAAAATCTGGAGTATCAAAAGAAGGAATAGAAGTCAATTCATTTCCTACAGCCATTGCTGGCTCTAGTAGGTTTACATGACCTTTCATCGCTTTTTTAACAAGCATTCCTACTGCTAGCATACGATTGATCTCATTAGTACCTTCATAGATACGGGAGATACGAGCATCACGCCATGCAGCTTCCATAGGTGCATCAGCACTGAAGCCCATTCCACCATAAATTTGAATTCCTTCATCACTACAGTTTTGCATATCTTCAGAGACAGCAACCTTAAGAATCGAACATTCAATTGCAAATTCTTCTACACCTTTAAGCTCTGCCTCAGCAAATGTGGCTCCTTCTTCCTGACGTAAATGAATTCTATTCTCGATATCTTTTGCAGCTCTATAAGAAGCACTTTCACCTACATAGGCATTAGTAGCCATTTCAGCAATCTTCTTTCTAATAGCTCCAAATTTTGCAATAGGTGTTTTAAATTGCTCACGCTCATTTGCATAATTAGTAGCAAGTGTGATAACACGTCTTTGAGCATCTAGACAAGCTGCGGCTAGCTTGATACGACCTACGTTTAACGCATTCATAGCGATTTTAAATCCTTCTCCACGACCAGCAAGCATGTTTTCTACAGGAACTAAACAGTCATTAAAGAAAACCTGACGAGTAGAAGAGGAGTGGATACCTAATTTGTGCTCTTCTTCACCCATTGAAATTCCGTTACTAGGGTCATTCTCTACAATAAATCCAGTAATATTTTTATCATCTTCTAATCTTGCAAAAACAACAAAAACATTACAGAAACCTGCATTTGAGATCCACATTTTTTGACCGTTAATCTTGTAATGTTTACCGTCTTCAGTAAGTTCTGCTTTTGTCTTACCTGAATTAGCATCAGATCCAGCGCCAGGCTCTGTTAAACAATAAGCACCAAACCACTCACCAGTAGCTAGTTTAGGAACGTATTTCTTCTTTTGCTCTTCTGTACCGTATAAAGTAATAGGCATAGTACCTATACCAGTATGGGCACCAAATGCTGTTGCGATAGATCCAGTGGCACCAGATATGTAATCACATACTAACATCGTGGATACAAATCCCATACCTAGACCATCATATTCTTCAGGTACAGCGATTCCTAAGAATCCCATTTCACCTGCTTTACGCATTACTTCTTCAGTAAGTGCATAGTCCTTTTTTTCAAATCTTTCCTTATGAGGAACAATTTCTTTATCTACAAACTCTGCTACAGACTCGCGCATCATTTTTTGTTCATCAGAAAAATCTTCTGGTGTAAAAATATCTGATGGGTTTGATTCTTTAACGATGAATTGTCCACCGCGTATTATATTATTTTCTGTTGACATTGTTTTTATTATTTAATTCAAAAATTCATATACTCCACAAGCACCTTGTCCAGTTCCTACACACATAGTAACGAGACCATACTTACTTTTCATTTCGCGTTTTCTCATTTCATCAAATAATTGAACGCTCAATTTTGCTCCGGTACAACCTAGTGGATGTCCTAAAGAGATGGCACCACCATTAGGATTGATGATATCAGGATTAAGTCCTAATTCTCTAATAACGGCAAGTGATTGAGAAGCAAATGCTTCATTTAATTCAATCATATCTACATCATTTAAAGTAAGACCAGCCTGCTTTAATGCTTTAGGAATAGCTTTGACTGGACCTATACCCATAATTCTAGGAGGAACACCAGCGGCAGCAAAGTTGACCATACGAGCGATAGGTTCAAGGTTTAACTCTTTAACCATTTCTTCACTCATTACTAAAACCATAGCTGCACCATCACTCATTTGTGATGAGTTACCAGCAGTAACAGAACCACCAGCCGCAAAAACTGGTCGTAGTTTTGCAAGTATTTCTAATTTAGTATCTGCTCGTGGACCTTCATCCTTATTTACTGTATAAGTTCTTGTTTCTTTTTTACCATCGGCATTTAAGAAAGTTTCTTCTACATCGATAGGAACAATTTGATCTTGAAAACGACCTTCAGCTTGTGCTTTTAAAGCTTTTTGATGAGAGTTGTATGCAAATTGATCTTGATCTTCACGTGATACGTTAAATTCATTTGCAACAGCTTCTGCAGTTAATCCCATTCCCCAGTAATAATCCTCATTACCTGCTTTGGCAACTCGATAATCTGGTGTTGGTTTGTAACCACCCATTGGTATATAGCTCATGGACTCTGCACCACCAGCAATAATACAATCTGCCATTCCAGATTGAATTTTTGCGGTTGCCATCGCAATAGTTTCAACACCACTTGCGCAATATCTATTAACCGTTACTCCAGGAACATCATCTATTTTTAATCCCATTAAAGAAATAAGACGCGCCATATTAAGTCCTTGCTCTGCTTCAGGCATCGCATTACCTATAATAACATCATCTATTCTCGTTTTGTCTAGATTAGGAACATCTTTAAGCATTGCCTCAATTGTTTCTGCAGCAAGCTCATCAGGTCTTTTAAAACGGAAAACTCCTTTTGGTGCTTTCCCAACTGCAGTACGTTTTGCAGCTACTATATATGCGGTTTTCATCATCTTCTAATTTCTAAGTGGTTTACCTTTTTGCAACATGTGCTGTAGGCGTTCTAATGTTTTTCTTTCTCCTGTTAAGCTTAAGAATGCTTCACGTTCTAGATCTAACAAGTATTGTTCAGATACTAAAGTAGGCGCACTTAAATCACCACCAGCCATCACATAAGCTAGTTTATTGGCAATCTTTTTATCATGCTCTGAGATATATTTTCCAGCTTCCATTTGATCTGTTCCTACTAAGAACATACCTAATGCTTGTTTACCTAGTACTTTGATATCATTACGCATAGCTGGTTGAGTATAACCTTTATCAGCTAATAGTCTTGCCTGCGCTTTCGCGAAAGCGATACGTCTATTATCATTTACGACAACTTGATCAACACCTTTTCTCAATATTCCTAAGTCAAAGGCTTCATAAGCTGAAGTAGCCACTTTGGCCATACCTACAGTTAAGAAGTATTCTTGTAGTCTATTTAATTCTACATCGTTCTTTTCAAAAGTATCACTTGCTCTAAGAGCCATCTCTTTTGATCCACCACCACCAGGGATAACACCTACACCAAATTCTACTAGACCGATGTAAGTCTCTGCACTAGCAACAGCAACGTCAGAGTGCATGGTCATTTCACAACCACCACCTAACGCCATCTGATGTGGTGCTACAATTGTAGGGATACTGCTGTAACGCAATCTCATAACGGTGTTTTGGAATTGTTTGATCGCCATGTTAAGCTCATCATATTCCTGCTCTACAGCCATCATAAAGATCATACCGATGTTTGCTCCTACAGAGAAGTTTGCACCGTTGTTTGCTACAACAAGACCATCAAAACGATCTTCGGCAATATCAATAGCTTTATTCATACCAGCTAGCACGTCGCCACCTATAGAATTCATTTTAGAAGTGAATTCTACATTTAAGATTCCATCGCCTATATCGTGAACTGTTACACCAGAATTTTTAAATACTGGAGCGTTAGCACGTAAGTTGTCTAGAATGATAAATCCATCCTGACCTGGTTTCTTTACGTAATCTTTATCTGGGATAGAGTAGTAGTATGTTGCTCCATCTTTTACAGTGTAGAAAGACTCAAATCCTTTTTCTAGCATTTCAGTTACCCAAGCTGCTGGTTTTTTACCAATAGCTTCCATCAATTCCACACCTTTTGCAACACCTACGGCATCCCAAACTTGATATGGTCCGTGTTCCCATCCAAAACCTGCGCTCATGGCGTCATCAATGCGGTACAATTCATCAGATATTTCAGGAATTCTATGCTGTACGTAAGCAAATAGTGAAGCAAATGATTTTCTATAAAAATCACCAGCTTTATCTTTTCCTTTAATTAATACAGGAAAACGATCTGCTACATTATCTATAGTTTTAGTCAATTCTAGAGTAGCAAACTTTGCACGAGGCTGTTTTACATACTCCATAGAGTCTAGATCTAATGCTAAGATCTCTTTTTTACCTTCTTTAGTTACGCTCTTTTTATAAAAACCTTGACCAGTTTTAGAACCTAACCATTTATTTTCCATCATGGTATTGATGAAATCCGGTAATTTAAAGGTGTCTTTATGTTCGTCTTCTGGACAGTTTTCGTACACACCATTTGCAACATGTACAAGAGTATCTAATCCTACTACATCCACAGTTCTAAATGTGGCAGACTTAGCACGACCAATAACTGGACCAGTAAGTTTATCCACTTCTGAAACGGTAAGTCCCATTTCTTTTACTGTATGAAATAAGCTCTGTATCGAGAATATACCGATGCGGTTACCTATAAAAGCAGGAGTATCTTTTGCAAGTACTGATGTTTTACCTAAATACTTCTCGCCATATTCCATCAAAAAGTCAGTAACAGCAGGATCACAATTAGGTCCTGGTACCACTTCAAATAGTTTCAAGTATCGCGGCGGATTGAAAAAGTGTGTTACTGCAAAATGCTTCTGGAAATCTTCACTACGTCCTTCATTCATGAACGAGATAGGAATACCTGAAGTATTCGAAGTGATTAAAGTACCTGGTTTACGGTGCTTTTCTATTTGTTCAAAAACTGATTTTTTAATATCTAGTCTTTCAACAACGACTTCAATAATCCAGTCTGTATCTTTTATCTTAGATAAATCATCTTCTAAATTCCCAGTAGAAATTCTACGTGCAAATGATTTATCATATAATGGAGCAGGCTTACTTTTAATAGCGGCTGCTAGATTATCATTAACCATACGGTTACGCACGACTTTATTCTCTAGCGTGAGTCCTTTGGCCTTTTCTTTATCAGTGAGCTCTCTAGGAACTATGTCTAATAGGAGTACTTCACAACCTATGTTTGCAAAATGGCAAGCGATACCGCTTCCCATAATTCCGGAACCTATTACGGTTACATGTTTAATTCTACGTTTTCCCATATTATTTATCAGCTATGGCTTCTTGTTTAAATATATTTTTTTGACCTACTAGATCATTGATTTGATAAGCAACTTCTAGAAAGGTATTCAGTTTTTCTGGTTCAATATTTTGTTTAACAACTGTATCAAATGATTTGACTACCGTTTTAGAAAAATCTCTCATTTCTTTACCAAAATCAGTTAAGTGTATTAAAACACTACGTCCATCTTCAGGATTTTTTTTTCTTGAAATAAGACCTTTCTCTTCCATGGTCTTGAGCGTACGAGATAGGGAAGTGGCTTCCATTCCCATTTTAGGTCCCAATGCAGTACTAGGTGTACCTTCAATAGGATCAATACTTATTAATGCAAATCCTGTGGCCATGGTGCTACCTTTGACAGCGGCCTGTTCATTATACATTTTAGAGATGGACATCCATGTCGCTCTTAATATATAATCTATAGTTTTATCTCTCATTTAATAAAGTTACACCCAAAGATAGTAAATAAATACTATGCGTGCATAATAAAATGATAAAATTTACAACGTTTTCGTGTCTGTAAGATAATAAGAATTATGCTTTCGCGAAAGCGTATAAAAAAAGCCTCAGTAGTTAAACTGAGGCTTTATATTATATATTGTACTGTTTACTAGTAATTGATGTAAACCCAACTAGCTGTATCTTCTTCATCTTGATCGTTATATTGAATCACATAGAAGTAAGTACCTACTGGTAGTAAACCGTCACCTGCAAGAGCTCCTTTATTAGGGATTCCTGCAAACTCTTCATAATTACTAGCGCTAGTTTCATAAACTACTGAACCATTACGGTTAAATATTTGTAATGTAAAGTTGTTATACTGTTCTGCTAATCCTGGGATAGAGAACGTATCGTTGATACCATCATTATTAGGAGAGAAACCTTCTGGGAATACAATCTCACAACGCTCAAATATAATTGTGAATTGAGAGGTGTTGAAACATCCTGTTGTATTGTTCTCTAATCTTGCAAATAATAAATCTGTCGTTACACCAGACTGGAATGGAACTGTATAGCTCAATGGCAATGCATTAGAACCGTTTTGTGCATCTGTATCTGTTGTGTAGTAGCTTATTGTATAGTCTGCTGGATTAAGACCATTTAAAACTGCTGTATCTTGAACAGATAATTCAAATAGGTTTTGATTAAGATCTACAGAGCCGTCACAGATATTTGTTAAATCTGGAGCGTTTCCTATAGCAGGAGCAGCTTGTACTGTGATATCAAAACTAGTTGTACCAGAACATCCTGCATCATTCACAAATCTTGCATAAATTGTTTCTGTACCACTTACTGTATAAATATTAGGAAGTGCTGCAGCACCACTTTCAGCGTCTGCTTGTGTAGCGTGGTATGTTACGGTACCCGTTGAACCATTTGCAACGGTTGCGTCTTGATCTGATAATGTGAAATCAGAACTTCCATCTAATGGAGCATCATCACATACTTCTATGTTTGCTACAGTTCCTAAAGTAGGAGCTCCTAGAACAACTAAGTTAAATGGAGCTGTACCATAACAGTCTATATCATTGATGTTTTGTAGTCTTACATAAAGTACTTGTGGAGACATCGTATTAGTATAAGGAACTGTTGTATCGATAGCTCCCATATTCATATCAGCATCTGCTTGAGACTCGTGAATTGTATAGTCAACATCTACTGGATCACCAGCTTGTGCTGCTATAGTAGGTAGGAAGCCTGCTAAATCAAAATCTTCAATTCCATCTTGAGTTGCATCATCACAAATTTCATAATCTGGAATGTTACTTACGGTTGGTACTGAACTCACAGTTAATACGAAAGAGCCAATTGCAGAACAACCATCATTAATAGGTGATGTATTGTTTTCTATACGTACCCATATAGTGTTAGAACCTAAGGTAGCATTGTAGTTTAATGGTAATGGATTCTGACCAGCGTCTGCATCAACAGAGTTTGCATAGTAAGATATATTAAAAGTTGCAGCATCTTGAGTACCTAACACATCAGTTGTGAATTGTGATAAATCAACGATCTCATCACCTGAGTTATCATCATCACAGTAATCTAATAATGTTACATCTACTGGATCTACAATTCCATTTTCATAAATTGTAATGTCTTGAGTAAAATCTCTAACATCACCAGAAACATTTGTAACATTTACAGACACAGTATAAGTACCTGCTGTTGCATAGGTATTAGTCACAACACCTGGTCCAGTAACCATTAAAGTATTACCATCACCAAAATCCCAATTCGATGCCGCTACTTGAGGTAAACAAGCAAGTATAAATTCTGTAGCATCACCTTGACATTGATCATTTACGGTAAACGAACTAGCAAAACTAGATTGAACAAATACAGGTAAACCTTGTTTTCCTACTCCAGGAGAAATATCTACGGCAGTTGGGTTATAAGTTGGGGTAGGAGTTTCAGAATTTTCAATTCTACCTAAAAAGCTTTGATCAAAACGTGCCACATAAATTTCTCCATCTCTACCTAATTGTAAGGTACTTCTAGATTCAATAACATTTGCAAATTCATTACGTGATGCAACAATGTTTGCTTGATCACAAAGATCATATTGTACTAATCTTTTATTTGAAGTAGCAGTTGGACTGTAATTACTACTTAAATCATGATATAGATATTGTGAAGAAGGAGAAAATTCAACTCCATAAACAGGACCGTTATCTAATTGTAGCCCAGCACCACTGAATTGTCCATTTCCAGGATTAAAATCATATAAAAATAAACCTTGATTTGTTAAGTTTTGAGTCCCTATGGCTAGTTTAGTTCCATCAGGTGAAATTCTTAACATACCGCGATCTCCATTTGTGGCAGCTAGTGGAGTAGAGAAGTATGGTAAACCACCATTTGCAGATTGTGCAATCGGAGCTGGAAGTACAAATGAAACGTTAGGACCAGCGATTCCTCTTACTTCCCAAGCAAATAAAGCATTGTTATCACCAGAACCGGTAGAAACACTAGTTGCGTTAGATCTACCAAAAGTCATAATGTAAGCGTTATTAGTACCTGTTTGAATTGTTGCAGCTACTTTCTCAGCACAAGCAGCAAGTAGAGTTACATTCTTAACACCTGGTACAACGTCACCTAATCCACCATTAAGAGCCATTTCAATTCTAGAGTAAGAAAGAGGTGAAGAATTTCCAGCACCTACAGTTGCTACAAAATAAACACCTGCAGTTTCTGGTGCTTTAATTACAATAGCAGATTGAGTAGAGGAAAAGTTACCATCTAATCCAGTTCCGTTAGGCATAGCTACACCATTACGGTTCCAAACGGTTGAACCATCTGTAAAAAATAAAAGGTTCCCCATCTCGTCAGAAATAGAAGCCACACCTTCATCAGTATCGTAACCAGAAGTTGTTACGGCAGGATCATTTGATCTATTCTGTGGATTAGGATTAAATTCAACACCAGCACCATCACCAAAAATCCACCAAGAGGATTCTTCTTGAGCCGTGACGCTAAATGAAATTACTAATGTCAGTAATAAGAGTATTGCTTTTTTCATAGTGTACTAAATTAGGAGTATAGTTATTTTTGGGTTGTTAGTTTTAATTTAAATATACATAACCAGCAATGGGTTTTAAGCCAGGCTCATTAAATTCTATGATATAAAAATAGGTTCCAGTAGGTAATCTTTTGCCTTTATTATGCGCTAGTCCACGATTACTGGTACCATTCCAAGAAGGCGTATCATTGTCACCTTCCCAAATCTTCATACCATATCTGGTAAATATAAAAATTTTATGTTTATCATATACGTCTCTTAAACCAGAAACGATAAACGTATCATTTATCCCATCATCGTCAGGTGTAAGGACATTGAAAACTTTTATTGGGCAGTTTTTTACGTTTATGTTAAAAGAGGTAATTTCATAACAATTTGTATTGCTTACTCTTACATATAGTGTTTGTGGTGCACTCAAATTTTGATAAACTAGATTAGTGTTAATGGGATTGATGTTGTTAAGGGCTTCATCCTCAGACTCGTGAATTGAAACTAATTGGTTTGAGGTAGAGCTGACCTGTGATTCTATAATTGAAAGGTCAAAACTTGCCGTATCAAAACCTTCATCACATAACTCTATATCCATAGGAACTGCATCAATAATCGCTGGTTCAAATACGGTAATTTCTATAGTCTCTGTAAAGCTGGATACCAGTGTTTCTACATTTGCTGTGACTGTATAAGTTCCTGGCGCACTAAAAGTGTGAACAGGATTTATATCCATCGATAAATTATTTGAACTAGCTAGGTCTCCAAAATCCCATAATATACTTTCCACTTGTGCACCAGTACTAAAAGAAAATGGTTGTGCGGTTCCATAGCAATGATCGTTTGCGATAATATCGCCATTAAGTAAGAAGGATTGAACAAAAATAGGTAAACCGTAAATCGCTTGTGCTCCTGCTGTTAGAGCAAAGTCGTTATAGATGTAATTTGCACTGGTCCCAGCATTATTAGGATTATTAATAACACTTAAAAAGTTTTCATTTATTCTAGAATGATAAATCCTATTATCTAGACCTAACTGTAACGCACCTCTAAAAGGGGCAATCATATCTGTATGAACTACAGTTTTACTAGTGGCAATGTTTGTTGCTGTTAGGTCATATTGTAAAATTTCACCTCTTAAAAATTCATATATGACCGTTGTAGATGGTAACATATAATCAGCCTCAGCATAAAGATATCTTCCATTTCCTGAAAATTCCACACCGTAAAAACTAGCACCATCTGCTCGAGTCATTAATGGTTGTGGATTAGATACTACACCTGTAGCATTATCAAAATCATATAAATACAACTCGCCACCTTGTGCATAAGCAAGACTACGCGCTTCTAGCACATTAGTGATTCCAGAAAATTCGGCCGTAGTGTTGTTTGAAAAATGAGCTGCGACTAATTTATCTCCTCGTGCATTGAGTTTAATATAACCTCGCATGGCCGCGACATCTACATTAGTTATAGGAGTAGAAATCAACTCAATGAACGGACCTACAACACTTATCACTGGTGCTAGATTAAGACCAGCTGCTGTGATCTCGTATGCATAGTAGCTATCCTCAAACTGTGTAAGTACCCAGAAACCATCGCCAGTTGCGTTAGAAATTGCGGTTAGTTTTTCTGACGTAAGTGGCAACAGATTAATGTTTTTTTGTGAAGGAACAATATCTCCGGTTCCACCATTCAAAGACATATCCACAATAGAGTAGTGGAAACCTACATTCATACGATATTGTTGATCGCTGGTATCTACCGTAAAAATATAGTATAAGTCATCATTACCAGGTTTAGGAACGATGATCGCACTAGATGTACTTGAGGAATCACCTAATAGTCCTGTACCGTTAGGCATTAATGTGTGTGTGGAATCAAATACTAACGACCCATCTGTATAGAATAATAAATTACCTAAATCATCAGAAATTGTAGCACAACCTTCTCCAGTAACTAATTGTCCTACTCCGGTAGCCGTAGCGGTACCAGACGAGAAGTCGATTCCAGCAGTAACTCCAAAGTACCACTGGGATGATTCTAGTTGCGCTTTCGCGAAAGCGGAACTTAAAATTATAATGCTTACTAAAAAATATCTCATTGCCTAAAAGTAAAAATAGACAATTTGTATTTATCTTTTTAAAGTAAAATGTGAGGAAAAAGTTGTACCATCCATTAAGGTAGCGGTAAACCAGTAATCACTAGAAGGCATAGGGTTACCGTTATAGGTTCCGTCCCATCCAACACCATCTGCCGCAATCTGTTTGAGTAACTTACCGTAACGATCAAATATAAAAATCTGTGCGCCTGGTTCAAAAGTGAAAGAGGTACCGATCAATTGCCAGTAATCATGATAGTTGTCATTATTAGGCGTGAAATAACGAGGATATCCTATGACACTAAATTCTTGTTGTACTGTACCACAACCATTTTTATCTCTTACATATAAGGTGTAGAAACCTGGTGTTAAATCATCAAATACCGGACTGTCTTGGAATGGTTCTTCTAGACTTACACGATATTCATAATCACCTAAACCACTCACATTTGCGGTTGCTGTACCGTTACTAGAGTTACCAGCATGAATGACATCAATACTATTTATTGTTGCGGTCTCACTTATTATAACTGTAACTATTCTATTACTAGTACATCCATTTGCATCAGTAACTGCTACTGTGTAATCACCACCTGTAGTCACTTGGATACTAAACGTATTCTCTGAGGTGCTCCATAGATAGGTATAATCAGATGGAACTCCTGTTGTGATACCAGCGTCTATAGTAAGCGGTTGTGGATTATTACCACAGTAGTCTATTAGTTCTACCGGTTCAATCACAGGTAAATCATTAACTACAAGCTCTACTTCACTAATACCAAAACAGTTCCCATCAGGAGACTCTGCTCTTGCAAAGACAATCTGGCTATTAGGAGTCGTATTATCATAAATAGTTGGTAAAGGGTTTTGTTCTGTTAGTGCATCATTTAAACTTTCGTAATAATTCAATGTTACATTAGATGGCGCTGTAATAAGTACTGCACTATCTGCATCTGTAAGATTAAATGTTGTTATTCCATCTGTAACTCCATCATCATCACAACCGGTAAGACTGGTGTCTTGAGCATCACTAGCACTAACCGATAAAGTGATTTGAGATGTGGTGTAGCAACCAGTAGTATCATCTGTAACTCTCGCATATACAATTTGTAATGGAGTTGTATTTGTATAACTAGTATTATCTAATGGTGACTGATTGTTGTCTGCATCATTTTGATTGATGTGATAGCTTACGGTAACACCTGTTGCGCTAGCGGTAACGGTATCATCAAACTCAGATAGATTAAAAATGGTCCTACTGTCTAACGTACCATCTTCATCACATTGAAAAGCATTGGTGTCAGTTGCTACAGGTTTAGGGTTGACTATAAGATCAAAGCTGGTGGTGTCGACACAAGAGCTTTCATTATTATTAACAACTCTAGCATAAACCGTCTCGTTAAAAGCCATCGTATTAGTATAATTAATAGCTAGAGGATTATTACCAGAATCAGCATCGTTTTGGGAATCATGGTAACTAACTGTAAAGTCAGTACTAGATTGACCATTTAATATCAAAGGAGTTTGAATACTTAAATCGAATGTCTGAAATCCATCAAAATCATCATCACATACTTCTAAATTACTTACAGCATTTGCTACAGGTTGAGCAAAAATCTCAATGTCAAAACTGGTTGTATCATAACAATCTGCATTATTATTGTTACCTACTCGGGCATAAAGTGTTTGCGTTGTAGTTGTTGCAATATATGGTAACGTTAATGGGTTTGTACCAGAATCGGCATCTGCCTGCGATGAATAATATTCTACATTAAAAACAGTGGCATCTTGAGCTCCTAAAACCTGTGGAGTCGCAGTTGTGGTAAGATCAAAGGATTCTGTACCATCATTATTAATATCACAAACATTTACATTCGTGATTGTGTTTGCTACTGGCGTATCAAATATTTGTACACTCTTGCGATAGGTTCTTACTGATCCATTAATAGTTAAGGTAAGAACAACATTATAAACTCCTGGTGCTGCATACACGTGAGTTGGATTTTCAAGAGATGAACTGTTCCCATCACCAAAATCCCAATTCACTAAAGTAGGTGGTGTGTCTGAGTCAAATTCAAAAGTGGTATTATCACCCAAACAAGTAAATTCTACATCAATTAAGGCAAAAAAGCTTTGAATAAAAGGTGGTAATCCTTGTGCAGACAATCTACCGGCTAGAGGAATGGCGTCGTGAATGTAATTACAACCTTGTCCTGCGACATTAGGGTTATCAATAACACCTAAGAAGCTACGACCATCGTTATATGTGTCTGATAATGCTCTGTAAATTTTTTTATCAATACCTAGTTGTAAGGATCCTCTATAACCAGGTCTGGTGTCAATAACAACAGTCGAAGACGCTGGATTAGGACTGGTCATGTCAAATTGAAATAGAGTAGAAGAGTGAGCTGCAGGATCGTTACTATTTGCATCATTTGATGCTGTTACATATAATAGGCTACTGTCTGGAGAAAACTCTACCCCATATCCGTTTCTGTTTTGGCCTGTAAATTGAAGCTGTCTCTCGTTACTAACAATTCCAGTTAATTGGTCATAATCATATAAAAAGCTACCCGTTCCCATATTACAAGAAACCATATACTGACCATCTGGAGAAATTTTAAGGTTACCACGGCGTCCACCGTTGTTGATTGTTGTCGCAACTTGAGATTTAACAGGTACTGGATCAACACCTGTAGGACTAACGGTAAATGTATAAAACGTGTCAAAGGCAGTTCCTACACCATTAAATTCTGCTAGTGCAGTAACTAAAATTTCATCATTAACACCATGATTAATAGCTGTTATTTTCTCAGAACAAGTATTAATTAAGTTATTGGGATTAGTGATACTAGATACCACTGCGCCTTGATTAAAATTTGCCGTCATATCTACTTCATACCAGTGTAAACCACTATCCTGACCACCAGTTGCTGCGGTGTCTACTGTTAATATGTAATAGATATCTGGATCTTGTGGTTTAGGAATAATAATGGCACTTTGTGTACTAGATGGATTACCACGCAATCCTTGACCATTTTGCATGATTAAATGATTTCTATCAAATACAGTGATACCATCTGTATAAAAAAGTAGATTACCGTTACTATCTGATATTGATGCACATCCCTCAAAGGTGTCCAGTTGACCATTAGTTACAGGTGTTACAGCTCCTGTAACAGGATCAAAAGTAATACCAGCATTAAACCCAAAATACCAGTTAGAAGCTTCGAGTTGAGCGGTTGATATTTGAGATATAACGAGTACTAGTAAAACTACTATCGCAACTATTTTCTTTTTCATAAAAATCATAGTTGCGAAAATAGTACATACTTATCACAATTTTATGCTAATTATAGGTCTCTACTTTTTAAGATTTTATAGGACCAAAAAATAAACAAAAAGCTCCAAACCATTGAAGTCGCTACGTTTATTAAACTAACTCCATAATCTTTAATATATTGACCTTGAGTTAATTGTTCTATACCACCTTGAACAATTGAAATCTTAGTAAATGGTTCTTTTATAAGTAAGCTAGCAGATTCTAACGGTAAAATATGTTGAATAACATTCCAAGTGTCTAGCTCATATTTGAAGTCAATAAAAGAACTTAAACCTCTTATTACTAATTCAAGAATCCACCAAACACCTATTAATCCTAAAGCAAACGCACTACGTTTAACTAATACACCAGCAAATAAACAAAAGCAGAAAAACATCAAATGACTTATAAAAAATGCTGGTAAGTATTCCATTTTAGAAAAAACAATCCCAATTTCTAGATAGTCTGAGTAAAATAATCCTAATGTTAATGAGGCTATAAACACAATCATAGTAGTTAGCAAGGCTAGTGTGATCGCTAGATATAATTTAGACAATATCAATTCTTTCTTACTTAAACCATCGATTAAATTTTGTTTAAGAGTTCTATTGCTATATTCATTTGCTGTAAGCGAAACAATTACAATTGCAATAAAGATTTTTAGGAAACTTACCATGTAAGTACTTAAATGCCATATATATGGAAAATTAAAAATTCCCAAATCGGATAGGCTACCTTTAAATCCATTAATGTCTACTTGAATTAATCCAGTAAACATCAATAAAATAACAATAACTAAATAAATGATAGTGAGAATTTTAGAGCTCTTACTATATTTAAATTTATGGAATTCTATATCGAGTAATCTTTTCATGGTTAGTTGTGGTTAGTAAGTTGAATAAATTGATCTTCAAGACTTTGTTTTTTAAGGAAAAGCTTGTTAAGTGAAATGTTCTTTTCAAAAGCAGCAGCGTTAATTGCTCCTAAATCAACAGGTTGATTCAGTACCACTTTAAATCCTTCCATTTCTTCTTTAACAGACACAGCATATGGTTGTCCTTTTAAAAAATCAAAAAGGCCATCTCGATTGACAGAATCTAAATGTACTACACCATGATTATGATTCATTTCATCAACGGCACCACAGTAAAGTGTTTTTCCCTGTCGCAATACAATAACATGTGTACATACTTTCTCAACTTCATCCAGTAGGTGAGAAGCAAGGAGAATAGTTGTACCTGATTTTGCAATTTCTTGAATAATATCTCTGATCTTACGTATACCTTGTGGATCTAGACCATTTGTAGGCTCATCTAGGATTAGAATCTCTGGATCATTTAAAAGAGCACTAGCTATAGCCAGTCGTTGCTTCATACCTAAAGAATAAGTGCTGAAAGGACTATGCCTGCGCGAAAGCAAGTCTACAACAGTCAGTTTTTCTTCAATTTTATCTTTAGGAATATTTTTAATCTTACAAACCAATTCTAAGTTCTGAACGGCAGTCATGCTAGGATAGAAATTAGGTCTTTCAATAATTGCCCCTATACGTTTAAGTGCATCATGATTTGTGGTAGTTCCTTCAAACCATTCATAAGAACCAGATGTAGGATTTACAACATTTAATACCATGCCTAGAGTAGTTGATTTTCCACTACCATTAGGTCCTAGGATACCATAAACATGACCTTTTTCTATTTTAAAACTTACGTTATCTACAGCTTTGAGACCGCTGTAGTTTTTAGAAAGGTTTTTTATTTCTAGAATAGTTTTCACAAGCGATTTTTTTTGGTTATTATGTATGACTGTAAAATAATAAAATTGTTACCGTAAAAAGGTACAAATCTATGATAGAAGAAAAATTACTTTCACGTAAAAAACCTACTTATCCTGTAAGTCAGGCACTTAATGCTTATCTTAAAAGATACAATAGGCAAACTAGCATTCAAGTGTCCTATGATGATCTATTGCGTTTTCAAGGTTGTATAACTGTATACGATAAGAATGAAGAAGATACTTTATGGGTGCGCTGTTATTACTCTGACTCAGAACGTGATATAATAGATGCTGCTCTTAAAAAAGTCTATGATATATTGCATAGTGATGGTAGTGATGATCTGTTAGATTATTTAAGTGTGGACGCTGTTGATTATTGCACTTTTGGTAACACAAAACCATTCCGTATTAAAATTAGAAATATTTTAAATGATGGTTTTACTTATTTCTATGTAAAAAAAGCAGATGCATCTCGTGTATATGGATTAGAACTAGAGCACCTGTTGTCACCGCACCGTATTAACTTTTTGGTTTATGATAACACACTTATTGAAGAGCATATTGCAGGTATACCTGGTGATGAATTTATCGCCGATTATATCAAGGATTGTACAGAATCAGAACTCACACAGATAGCAAAAGAGTTTGTAAAATTTAATGAGCGATGTTTTATTAGATTGTTAGGAGATATGCGAGCGTACAATTATGTCGTTATTCCTACACATGATTTTGATAGGGTAAGCTATGCCATACGAGCGATTGACTTTGATCAACAATGTTATGAAGGTAGATTAAAAGTTTATAGGCCACAGTTTTTTAAGGAAAATTTGCCCATGGTACAAAATGTAACGGCACGATTAAAAAATCAAAGTATAGATCAATATAAAAAAGAAGAACGTGCCTTAATTTCTAAACGTTTAATTAATACTCAAAGTCGTTACCGCAGTCTCATGAAATGCATGAGAGCAGATAAGGTTAGTACTCCTGAAAAGACCAAACAATTAGGTCGAGAGCTTCATGATTTTACTAAAGATGTAAAGTTTAAAAGATCTCGTAATATGGGATCCGTTCTTGCTAATGTATTAGATTTTGTGAAACGTAATTATGAACACGTCCATAAGGTTTAAATAGCAATAAATTGTGGTTATTACGCTTTCGCGAAAGCGTATAAAGAAAGCCCAAAGCTATTCAACAGCTTTGGGCTTTTATTTGCTTACTAGTTGATTAATTTAATCGTTCCAATAATTTCTCGGCAACAAGTTCTGATGATGCAGGATTTTGACCTGTAATCAGTAAACCATCTTCAACGGCATACGGATTCCAGTCATCTTTTTTAGAATAAATACCACCGTTGCTTATCAGCATATCTTCTACAAGAAAAGGTACCACATCGGTAAGCTGTACAGCATCTTCTTCACCATTTGTAAAGCCAGTAACTTTTTTACCTTGCACTAATGGAGAACCGTCAGCATTTTTAGTGTTCTTAAATATAGCTGGTGCGTGACATACGGCTGCAACCGTTTTATTATTGTTATAGAAAGACTCAATCAGTTTAATAGAGTTTTCATCTTCTGCAAGGTCCCATAATGGTCCGTGACCACCAGGATAGAAAACTGCGTCATAGTCTGCATGAGAAACCTCGCTTAGTTTCATTGTTTTAGAAACTTTATCTTGAGTTTCTTGATCCTTATAATATCTTTCTGTGGAAGGAGTTTGAAAATCTGGTTGCTCACTTTTAGGGTCGATAGGTGGTTGTCCGCCTTTAGGTGATGCTAGTGTCACGTTCACACCTTTATCTGTAAGTAAGTAATAAGGTGCTGCAAACTCTTCTACCCAAAAACCTGTTTTTTCTCCAGTGTCTCCTAATTCATCATGACTTGTTAATACAAATAATACATTTTTCATAGCTGTGTTTTTTGTTTCTGTTATGTCTTTATTATCTACTAGATTATCTTTTTCTTGTGTTTTTGAACCGCAAGAGCTCAATAATAATGTAGCGATAAAGACTAAAGTTATTTTATTCATTTATAATAATTGATATTGTTAATACAAAATTATGATGAATAGAAACCTTAAAAATTGATGTATGTTAAGAAACACTGCTATGTGCAATTTCTTTTCTAATTCTACTTAAACTTTCTGTGGTAATTCCTAAATATGAGGCGATATGATAATTTTTTACACTTTGCTCTATATTAGGATAGGTAGTGATAAAAGATAGATATCGTTCTCTAGCAGTTTGAGAAAGACTTGCAAGTATTCTTTTTTGAAAACTCGCAAAAGCACCTTCCATTTTTTTTCTAAAAAAGGTTTCTAATTGCGGTATCTCTTGCAATAGTTCCTCCATGTTAGACCTGGATATTTTATAAACAGTAGTGTCCTGAATAGTTTCAATATTCATAATTGCATTCCCGGTATTGAAGAAAGCCGTGTAGTCACTAATCCACCAATCGTTAATCGCAAATTGGATAGTATGCTCTCTACCAGCATTATCGATATAATAGGTGCGCAAACAGCCTTGGTCAACATAATATTGATGATAAACAGTGTCTTGTGCTTGCAATAGAGAGCTTCCTTTTTTTAAATTAATACGTTCCATTTTATCTTCAATCATTCTGCTTTCAACCTGGGAAAGCACACTGTCTTTGAAAATTTGAGATATAATGGTGTTATGTGTAGACATTATAAAAAGGAATAATTATTCTTATGGGTTAGTAGACCATAATGCAGCACTCTTAAGCATCGCTCTTTTAGGTAATTTAAGTCCTGCAACAATCAATTCTGCAAAATCTTCTGGTTGTAAAACGCTGTCTTCAGAATCTCTACTTGCAATTCCTAAATCTATAGACATATCAGATGCAATAGTGCTAGGAGTAAGCGTACAAACTCTAATGTTATGCTTACGTACTTCTTTCATTAAAGATTCTGACATACCAATTACAGCAAACTTTGATGCAGAATAAGCTGATGTGCTGGCATTACCATTCAATCCTGCTGTAGATGAAACATTTATTATTTCTCCGTGATTTTGATCTATCAAATGCGGTAGTACTTCTTTAGTCACATAATACATTCCCATAACGTTAGTTTGTATTATTTGACTCCATTGATCTACAGGCATATCATTTAAAGTCCCAAAAGCTGCTATACCAGCATTATTTACTAATATATCTATAGATCCTAAAGTTTCTATCAACGATTTTATACCAGTTTGTACTTCTTCATAATTGCTTACATCAAACGTTGCATATGTTGCTTCAATACCTAGTTCTTTTAATTCTGTAACTGTAGCTTTTAAGGATTCTTCATTTCTTCCAGTAATCGCTACATCTATTGCTTCCTTTGCAAATGCTATCGCAGTAGCTTTTCCTAGACCACGACTACCACCAGTTATAATTGCTTTTTTACCTTTTAAATCTTGCATGTGTTTGGTTTTAAAGTATGTGTATGATCAAAATATATAAACAATGTAGAATTATATCTTGAGTACAACTAATATCTTATAGATGGCTAAATTATAGTTTTTGAATGGTTAAAGCGATCTAGATTATATTAATGATATGTGAATAATTCAAAGTGTATAAGACTTATTTTATCGAGTTTTTATAATTGAAGTAGGCCTTATAACTATTAGAGAAACCTAGATGATGAATGGCCATAGCGTAGATAAAAATCATTACTAGTATTGGTATTTTATTTATAAACGCACCACTGATAGCTAGTAAACCTATAACAGCACCAAGTAAGGCAAGTGAGAATAATATAATGGCTATAATTCGAGCCCATCGTTTTGCTTGAAAAACAAAAATTAATAAAATCACAGTTAGTATAAATCTTATACTTTGCTGTATCAGTTTTGAAGTATTAATTTCTGGTAGGGCAGATTGGTAGAAATAGATAGTATGAAGAGAAACTAACAGAATACTAATAGAAATTAAAATAGTTCTGCGTCTTCCTAGTTGTGCTAATTCATTCATTATTTTAAAAATCTTTTATTGATAGCCTGCAGCCTGTAAGTTGAATAACTTTTTGTACAATTTAGGATGTGACATCAATTCTTCATGAGTCCCTATCTCTGCTACCGTTCCATCTTCTAGAACTAATATACGATCTGCCATTCTTACAGTAGAAAATCTATGAGAGATGATGATGCTTGTTTTTCCTTTTGTAAGTCCTATAAATCGCTCAAAAACATCATATTCTGCTTGGGCATCCAGAGCGCTAGTAGGTTCATCGAGTACAATCACATCTGCATCTTTCATGTATGCTCTAGCTAGAGCTACTTTTTGCCATTGTCCACCGCTTAGTTCTTGACCTTTTGCAAATCGTCTACCTAGTTGTTGATCGATTCCATCTTTCATGACCTTAACAACTTGATTAGCAAGACTGCGATTTGCAGCGTCATGTATCATCGGGTCATTTGTTAATTCATCTATGTTTCCGACAGCGATGTTTTCGCGTAAGCTAAATTCATACTTAAAAAAGTCTTGAAATATGACTCCAAAACGTTTTCTATACTCTTGTTTATTAAACTTTGAGATATTGATTCCGTCTAGTAAAATTGTACCTTTAGTAGGTTCATAAAAACGTAAAATCAATTTAATTAAGGTCGTTTTTCCTGCACCATTCTGTCCCACAAAAGCTATTTTCTCACCAGCTTTAATTTTAAAACTAATTCCTTTTAATACTTCAACATCACTACCTGCGTATCCAAAATGAACGTTTCTGATTTCAAAACCTTCTTTTATTTCTACTGGGATAGGAGTGTAGGCAGTCGCTTCATCAGTAACCTCAATATCTAGAAAATCAAAATAATCTCTCAGGTATAGAGAACTTTCTGAAATAGCTGTAAATCTAGAAAAGAAGCCTTGTAAATTATTACGTAGTCTGTTAAACGAACCAGATAAGAACGTTAATTCACCAATACTTAAAGTACCTGAAATTACTTTAAAAATGATGAAGATGTAAGCGCCGTAATAAGATAGAATTCCTAATACATTAAAAAGAGAACCATAAATACTCTGTTTTAAGGATAGTTTTTTATTGATCTCATAATAATCTCCTGATAACTTTCTAAAACGTGCTGCGATATAATCGGTTAACCCAAAAAGCTTGACTTCTTTGGCGGTCTGATTATTAGCACCTATAAATCTTAGATAATCTAGTTCACGACGTTCTGCCGTCCAGCTGCGTGCTACAGAGTATCGATGAGAACTGTATTTTGCCTCATTGATAAAAGATGGAATGATACTTAATACTAACAGGATGATTAATAATGGCTCAAAGTAAATTAAACCTGCAATCAAGGACCCGATAGAGATAATACTTTGTATCTGACTCAAAGAAGCGCTCATTAATCCCACGCGACCACTTGTTTGTTGTCTTGCGCGCTCTAGCTTATCATAAAAATCAGGATCTTCTAATTGTTCCAGCGTGAGTTCATTAGTTTTTCTAATGATTTTTTCTGAAGATGCATTAGAATATAAATCACCTATCAGTCCGTCCGTTAAATTGATCAATCGATTCAATAAATCAGCTATAATGGCTATTCCTAATTCAATACCTACATAGGTCCATAATTGCGTCAGGTCTTGTTGATCCAGTGAGATTTGTAAAATCACCTCATCGATGATTAATTTACCGACCCACAAAAGTGCTACAGGACTAATAGCTGTAAGCAATCTAGCCATAAAATTGGTCACAAACAATTTAGGACTAGCGCGCCATATTTCTTTAAAAAATCTAGGTAAGGTCTTTAATGCGCTGAAAGAGAACGTTTTTCCCTTTTTACTTTGTTCTTTTATGGATGCAGGTGCTCTTCTCGCCACGGTAATTGTTTATAAGGTAAAGGTAAAGCGATTTATACAGTTCGCTTAAGCGAAAAGGTAATTTAAACATTCCTTAAGAACTTCAAAAAACGACAACTTTACTAGTAAAAAATATTAAATACTCGAGCTTCTTTATATGTAAGGATTACCACCATAATGTCTAGGATATTTTTTACTCCAATCTTTACGTTTATTATAAATCACTAGTTTGAGATCATTTAATTCTGGATGGTTTTTTTCTAGCTTTTTCATAACCGCAGACATTTCTTTTACTTGTTCTACCGTAATGTGCTCATTCCAGATTAGTAGAGTTCCATATTTCTCTATCGCTTGAATACGATAATGCTTCGCAGCATCTTGAAAATGATGCCAGTCAGCATCTATAGTTTTAGCATCTCTCTTTTTTATTATTGATAAATAGTAGAAGAAGAAAATCACAATGGAAAAAACAACTACCATTATAAATAATAATATGATGGCATTATTCATCTAAGTTAATGTGTTAATTATTTCTCTTCCTTTTTCAAATCTACCATTTCAATGATGTATGGCTCTGTACCCAGCATTATAAAGTCTACATGCAACGTGAAGAGTACGTCCTTTTGAGATTTATCTTTAAAAATTAATAAGCCTTCATAACCTGGCTGTCCTAATTTAAATATCGCTCGTGTTTTATAGAGTAAATCTACATATTCAACCTTCTTCCAGTTGATATTGAACTTTTGAGCGGCTTCTCTAATAGCATCATGATCCTCTTTAAGTAATTCTGCATAACGAGTTCTGGAGACATTTTTGATAACAGCTTTATCCTCAGCGCTCATTAATAACTCAGGAGAATCTGCAGCTTTATTTAAAAGAATTAATGAAACCATATGACTCTTATAAGTTGATAAACCAAAAGCTTCTCGATCACTAACATCTTCAATTAACTCATAAGCTTTTTTCTTCATCAAGTTGACCGTTTCATTTTGCGCAGTACTCAATTGGAAGAATAAAAGTAGAAATAGGGCAGTGGTGATATTTTTCATACGGTATCAATAATCTAATTCCCTCAAAGATAAAGATTGTGTGTCTATCTCAATTCTGTCACAGATTATAATCTAGATAATTTATCCGTAATGCAAAAAATCCCCAAACCATATGGTTTGGGGATTTTAATATTAAAATTTATCGATCTTATTTTAAATCAAATCGATCTAGATTCATCACTTTAGTCCATGCTGCCACAAAATCATTTACAAAACGCTCTTTTGCATCTTCACTTGCGTATACTTCAGAAAGTGCTCTTAATTCAGAATTAGAACCGAATATTAAATCAACGCGAGTCGCATCCCATTTTTTGTTATTCGTATTACGTTCTACTATTTCAAATAGATTCTTATTGTTCTCTACTGGTTTCCAACTATAGTCCATACTCAACAGATTTTTAAAGAAATCATTTGATAAAGTTCCCGTTTGCTCTGTCATGATACCAGTTTTAGAACCATCATAGTTTGCACCTAGGGCACGCATTCCACCTACCAACACAGTCATTTCTGGAGCACTTAATGTTAATTGCTGCGCCTTATCTACCAGTAACTGTTCTGCAGTTAAAGTGTATTCTTTTTGCTGGAAGTTTGTAAATCCATCTGCCATAGGCTTCAATAAGTTAGTACCATCAATATCTGTTTGATCTTGTGTGGCATCAGTTCTTCCAGGTGTAAAAGGTACATCAATAGAGTAACCTGCTTTTTTTGCAGCATTTTCAATGGCTACATTACCACCTAGTACGATTAGGTCTGCCATGGAAATTTTTCTACTCGACGTATCAAAATCATTTTTAATATCTCTATATACATTAAGTACTTTTTTTAACTGTGTAGGATTGTTTGAATCCCAGTTTACTTGTGGCTCTAACTGTATTCTACCACCATTTGCACCACCACGACGGTCTCCATGACGGTATGTTGATGCAGCGTTCCATGCGGTTGTAACTAGCTCATTAGTCGTTAACCCAGATGCTTTTATTTTACCTTTCAGTGTATTGATATCACTAGTAGAGACTAGTTTGTAATCTCTTGCTGGTATTGGATCTTGCCAGATAAATTGTTCTTGCGGTACTTCAGGTCCTAAATATGTAGAGCTAGGTCCCATATCTCTATGAGTTAGTTTGAACCACGCTTTCGCGAAAGCGGCATCAAATTCCTCTGGGTTTTCATAAAATCTCTTAGAGATTTTTAAATATGCAGGATCTTTTATCAAAGATAAATCGGTCACTAACATTGTAGGTGCCACTTGCTTATCCTTATCAAACGCATGTGGATACATTTTTTTTGGATTAACGGCCTCAAACTGGTGAGCGCCTCCAGGACTTTTGGTTAGTTTCCATTCGTGTTCAAAAAGACTTTTAAAATATCCGATTCCCCATTGAGTAGGTGTATTGGTCCATGTAACTTCTAAACCAGAGGTAACAGCATCTGCACCCTTACCACTTTTATGAGCACTTTTCCATCCCATACCTTGATCTTCAATTGCAGCACCTTCTGGAGCGGCACCTAAATTTTCACCGCTAGAAGCACCATGTGTTTTTCCTAAGGTATGTCCACCGGCAATTAATGCTACGGTTTCTTCATCATTCATTCCCATACGACCAAAAGTCTGACGGATGTCGTGTGCCGCCAACACTGGATCTGGATTACCATTAGGACCTTCTGGATTCACATAAATCAATCCCATTTGTGAGGCTGCGAGCGGCGTTTCTAGTTCTCGATCTTCATTAAATCGTTCATCGCCTAACATTTCACTTTCACTACCCCAGTAAACATTATTTTGTGGTTCCCATGTATCTTCACGACCACCAGCGTATCCTAATGTTTCAAATCCCATGTTTTCAAAAGAAACATTTCCTGCCAGTATCATTAGATCTGCCCAAGAGATTTTCTGTCCATATTTTTGTTTTACTGGCCATAATAATCTTCTTGCTTTATCAAGGTTAGCATTATCTGCCCAGCTATTTTGTGGTGCAAAACGTTGTTTTCCTTCACGAGTACCACCACGACCATCTCCAGTTCTATAAGTACCAGCACTATGCCACGCCATTCTAATGAATAGTCCACCATAGTTACCAAAATCTGCAGGCCACCAATCTTTTGAGTCTGTTAAGGCTAGTTCGATATCTTTCTTAAGCGCATCATAATCTAGGCTTTCAAATTCTTTCTTATAGTCAAATTCTTCTCCCAATGGATTGGACATATCACTGTTTTGACGTAGGACACTTAAGTCTAAAGAATTAGGATACCATTGCTGGTTAGTTTTACCTTCACCTTTAGTCATTGATCCTGCTGACTTTGTACTACCAAAACCAAGTGGACATTCTGCCTTACTTGCTGTAGCGACATCAGTAGGCTTATTCATGTGAAAGGTGTAATAATATCCGCCAAATAGTCCTGCTAAGGCTATAATCGTAATACTAGAGTAGAGTAATAAATTTTTCATCTGATAATATTTTGAAAGCAAACTTATTATAATCTAATTCTATCATTAAATAATATCTATAAATTTAATCTATCAAAATATTAATCAAAGTGATTCCTGCAGTGGTTTATAATTCTTAAAAATGGAAGCGTTTTAAAAAATTATATGATCTTGAGAGTAATCATACTGGAATGCATGTTATTCCATAGGTTTATATATACGTAGTATGCCTTAATTTTATTATTGAAAATAAATGGTATAAAAAAATCCTTGAACCATCGATTCAAGGATTTTCTATTATATTCAGTCAACTTTTAAATGCTAACCGTTCATTTAAATAAGCTTACTTATTTAACTTCTTCAAAATCTACATCTTCAACATCACTTGTATTGTCTGCAGCTTGATCAGCACCAGCGTCTGGTCCAGGTTGTCCACCTTGAGCATCTGCTTGAGCTTTATACATTTCTTCACTTGCTGCTGTCCAAACTGTATTTAATTTTTCTAGAGCAGGATCGATTACTGCGATGTCTTTAGTCTCATAAGCTGCTTTCAATTCAGTAAGTGCCTCAGTAATTGGCGCTTTTTTATCTTCAGGTAGCTTATCACCAAATTCTTCTAACTGTTGCTCTGTTTGGAAAATCATTTGATCTGCCGCGTTCAACTTATCTGCAGTTTCTTTTGCTTTTGCATCAGCATCAGCATTTGCAGCAGCATCCTGCTTCATTTTCTCGATTTCTTCTTCACTAAGTCCAGAAGAAGCTTCGATACGGATATCTTGTTTCTTACCAGTTGCTTTATCTTCAGCACTTACTTTGATGATACCATTTGCATCGATATCAAAAGTAACTTCAATCTGTGGAGTACCACGACGTGCTGGTGGAATGTCAGATAAATGGAAACGACCTATCGTTTTATTATCTGCAGCCATAGAACGCTCTCCTTGGATTACGTGAATTTCAACACTAGGTTGATTATCTGCTGCTGTAGAGAATACTTGAGATTTTTTAGTAGGGATTGTTGTATTAGACTCAATCAATTTAGTCATTACACCACCCATAGTTTCAATACCTAAAGAAAGTGGCGTTACATCTAATAGAAGTACATCCTTAACATCACCTGTTAAAACACCACCTTGAATTGCAGCACCAATCGCTACAACCTCATCAGGATTCACACCTTTTGATGGAGCTTTACCAAAGAATTTCTCAACAGCTTCCTGTACTGCAGGAATACGAGTTGATCCACCTACAAGGATGATCTCATCAATATCACCAGTTGAAAGACCTGCATTTTTTAATGCTGTTTGACATGGCTCTATAGTTCTTTTTACTAGGTCGTTGATTAATTTTTCAAACGCAGATCTAGTAAGAGTTTTTACAAGGTGCTTAGGACCACTAGCAGTAGCCGTTACATATGGTAAGTTGATTTCAGTCTGTGCACTAGAAGAAAGTTCAATTTTTGCTTTCTCTGCTGCTTCTTTAAGACGTTGTAAAGCCATAGGATCTTGTCTAAGATCGATATCTTCGGCAGCCTTAAACTCGTCTGCTAACCAGTCGATGATTTTTTGATCAACATCATCACCACCTAAGTGAGTATCACCATCAGTAGATAGTACTTCAAATACACCATCACCTAATTCTAATATAGAAACATCATGTGTTCCACCACCAAAGTCAAATACAACGATCTTCTGATCTGTATCTTTTTTATCCATACCATAAGCTAGTGCCGCAGCAGTAGGCTCATTAATGATACGCTCTACTTTAAGACCTGCGATCTCACCAGCTTCTTTAGTTGCCTGACGTTGAGAATCGTTAAAGTATGCAGGTACAGTAATAACAGCACCAGTTACTTCTTGTCCTAAATAATCTTCTGCTGTTTTCTTCATTTTTTGAAGAATCATAGCACTTAATTCTTGAGGTGTATATAAACGACCATCGATGTCTACACGTGGTGTATCATTATCACCTTTAACTACATTGTAAGGTACACGTGCAGCTTCTTTACTAGACTCACTAAATTTATTACCCATAAAACGCTTAACAGATGCAACCGTTTTAGTAGGGTTAGTTACCGCTTGTCTTTTTGCAGGATCACCTACTTTAATCTCACCACCTTCAACAAAGGCGATTACAGATGGAGTAGTTCTTTTTCCTTCAGCATTAGGAATTACTACAGGCTCGCTTCCTTCCATTACAGAAACACAGCTGTTTGTTGTCCCTAAGTCTATTCCAATTATTTTACTCATTATAAATGTATTTTAATTTTAATGTTCAATTTTTTTACACTTTCCTTAAGTCAATGTTTGTGCCATGACACAGATAGTGACACGATGTCATTAATGTTGATAAACTGTCATTTGAAAAGCTTATTTGATCTCGCTTTCGCGAAAGCATATACAGCATCACACATTAACTACTAACCGGTTGTCGTACTTGTAGTGATAGAGAAGTAGATGGAGATGATGACTAGTATATTCAAAAAGAAGAAATGAAAATCGAATTAATACTTTTATCTAGTAGAAGACTGTCAGCTAGAAATATCTTATGAATCTGTAGTTTTTTTAAAATTTCTTATAAGAAAGAGAAATAGGAATAAGATTAATGCAACCCAAGGAGCACCATGAATAAATGTATCCCAATAGTCCATTAGTTCCATCCCATCAGCACCACCGGCTATCCATTTTAATTTTCCCCAGATATGTGGTTCTGGCTTGAATGGAGCCAGACCTAATGTAAGGCTAGCGATTAAGGCGAGAAGAATATTGCGTTTTAAATTCATGATGGCAATATAGGTATTGTAGGGAAAAAAAACCACTTTCAAATGGTAGAGCCATAATGCTACCTTATCTTAGCCCTTTAAAATAAAAAGCTATGTCAGAAGAAGTAAGAAAGCAGGAACCACAAGTGCTTTGGAATCATTTTGCAGATTTAAATGCTGTACCACGACCTTCAAAAAAAGAAGAACGTGTACGTGCTTTTATGGTAGATTTTGGTAGAAAGCTAGGTCTTGAGGTTATAGAAGATGCCATCGGAAATGTGATTATTAAAAAACCGGCTAGTCCAGGAATGGAAAGTCGTAAAACAATTATCATGCAATCGCATATAGACATGGTACATCAAAAAAACAACGATACTGACTTTGATTTTCTTAGTCAAGGTATCGAGATGTATGTAGAAGGCGATATTATTGCAGCAAATGGAACAACCCTAGGAGCAGATAATGGAATAGGTGTCGCGGCAATAATGTCTGTATTATCATCTAATGATATTGCTCATCCTGCTATAGAAGCATTGTTTACTATCGATGAGGAAACAGGAATGACTGGTGCAAAAGAATTAGATAAAACCATTTTATCTGGTACCATACTTTTAAATTTAGATACAGAAGAAGATGATGAAATAGACATAGGATGTGCTGGTGGTGTAGATATTACGGCTACAAAAGAATATAACCTCGAGAACATACCTGTTGAATATACTACAGCGGTTTTAAGTGTTAAAGGACTTAATGGTGGACATAGTGGTATGGATATCATTAAAGGTTTGGGAAATGCAAATAAAATGATGACTCGTTTACTAGATGCTATGCAAAAAGTAGGTCATGTTCATATAGAAAGTATCCATGGAGGTAGTTTACGTAATGCGATACCACGTGAAGCCAATACAATCATTAGTTTTATGAAAACGGATGAGATAATGGATCAATTTAATCGTTGTAAAGCGGCTATACATGATGAATACAAATCATTAGAATCAAAACTCGATATCTCTTTAACAGACACTACAGCATCTAAATTAGTGTTGAGTGCAAGTGATAGTCGCAACCTAGTTTTTACTTTATTAGGAATTCACAATGGAGTGTACCGTATGAGTCCGGACATTTCAGATTTAGTAGAAACATCTAATAATCTTGCTCGTGTTACTTTAGAGGAAGGTAATCTCCAGATTGCATGTTTAACACGTTCTTCTGTGGATAGTTCTAAAACGGATCTAGCATCATCAATTAGTGCTGTAATGAAACTCGCAGAAATGAAGGTAACACTATCTGGAGATTATCCAGGATGGCAGCCTAATACTGATAGTGCTATTTTAGAAATTGCTAAAGCAAAGTATGAGACTTTATTTGATCATGAACCTAGAGTTGTAGCCTGTCATGCAGGACTAGAATGTGGAATTTTAGGAGAGCGTTATCCTGGATTGGATATGATATCCTTTGGTCCTAATATTAGAGGAGCACATAGCCCTGATGAGCATGTGGAAATTCCATCTGTTCAGAAATTTTGGAAATATCTATTAGATATTTTAAAAGATATACCAAAAGCGTAAACTCTGGTTATTAAAATAGAAAAGAAAAGCCCTAACTGTTTAACCAGTTAGGGCTTTCTTGTGGAAATAAAAAGTCCCGATTACTTTATAATTACCTTCCTTGTTTGTATTCCATAACTAGTTTGCATAGTTACTATGTAGTTTCCTGTAGCGATTTGATCTACTGGTACTTTTATAATCCCTTGTTGATCGCTTACATTCCAACTTTTAATTTGCTGACCTAACATGTTAGTTAATGTTACTGTATCAATATCTATCTGTACACCTTTTTTAATGTGTAGGGCATCTTGTCCGCTAGGCGTAAAAACTATAATGTCATTTTCAGTTAATTGAGCACTACTATTACTAAGAGTAGTAGGGTCGTTAAAGACAATAGAGAATCGGTCATTATAATTACCTACAGCTAATGATCCACTTACATAACTATTGTTTCTTAAATTGTGATATGTGTTATCCAATGAGTCTCTTAAGTATATATCTAAAGAAGGATTAACATTTTCTAATTCATCGATTTTAATAGTTATAGAACCAGCTGTTCCTACTTTTATTTGTAGAGGTAGAGTAGTAGTAATGTCTACTTGATCAATAGCTTGAATATTTAAAGCTTCATCGTTTAAGTCAAATGACATGTCGTCAATTTGAGTGTCATATTGATAACCATCAAATGCTCTATCAAATCCGGTACTTGCATTAGGATCAATAGTTAATAATAATTGCCTGTGAATTAGGTTAGGAGAATCAAGGCCAAATCTAAATTTTGGTCTTAAATCTGAACTAGTATTATAACCTGAAAATGGATTACTATTTGCATTACTTCCCGGAGCTGCTACAAATATGCTATTTCCAGAAGCCTCTGTTACAAATTGCCTTTGATCATTTCTAAATTTGATATTACCATTTGATATACCTGTTACAAAGAAACCTTGTGCCACAGGTATAAACCTTTTAGGTTCTTTTACCGCAATACCACCTTGATTTACTGACGGATGCGATGTTCCAATTGTTGCATTACCTAATCCTCCAGATAAATTATACATCGCATATCCACCTTGATAAAGTTGAAGTTGATGTGAGTTTCCACCCCAATGTTCCCAAAGATATATTGTACCGTCTAGATCTGGATTATCATTAATAAACTCGTGCGCGTCCAAGGCGCTAGGATATGGATTACCAATTAGATAAATATTACCATCAAAAACCGTTAAGTCGATATCTCCATTGTTAGGTTTACCAACAAAAACATAATTTTGGTTACTTGATGAAGCTCCGGTACCTTTCATCGTCCATCCTTCACCAGCTTTTAAGTTCCCATTAGGACCTAAATAGGTCCAGTTTGAATATTGCCCTGCCAGTAGATTAGAATATTTATATATCCACCTTCCTGAAATAGTGGCTGCTGTACTAGCATTTCCAGCAGATCCATCTCTTACTGCGGTAGAGGTCCAATTTAAATCTCTAGGATTGTCTACAAATGTTCCGTCTTTAAGTACATCATCGATTGAAAAATCTGTATTGATATTACTAGAGTTAATCAAACTAACAGGAGATGACCAGTAGTTGTAATTGAACCGGTCAGATGTACCTTGTTGATCTCTTTCTATCTTACCAGTACTGGTTGCGACTAAATCACTATCTGTGTTTTGAACTAATTGTGATTCACCTTTTAAATCAATTGTTCCATCCAATAAAAGATGATGTGTTACAGTTAACCCATGATCGTTATTGACATTAATTTGATTCGATTCAACCATAAGACCAAGTAAAGTCACATCAGTATTATTAATATCTAATTGATGGTTTGTTTTTACAATATTCCAATCTATTTTAACGGTATTACCATTGATATTTCTGAAGCTTCCAGGAGTAAATAGTTCAGATCCATTTTCCCATGCATTGATATCTTCCCAATCATTGTTAGTGGTTGAGATGTAGGGTAGTGGAGCCTTTTGCAGTTCCATCTCAAAACGATCTTTTTCATATAACTGTGCATATCCTTTATTTATTGATTGGTCATTAAGTGCTGTCCCTATATAACTATTCAAATCATAATAGGCAGATAATTGATCCCAATCAATTGAAACGACTTCATTTTTTGTAACTGTTGAAGGTATTATCTCACCTTCAACTTGATCAGAGATTTCTTGAATCTCTTGGTTCATGATAAACCTGATCTGAGATTCAGTTAAAGCTTGATTCCATATTCTTAGCTCATCTAATCCACCTTTCCATTCATTATTTAAATTCCCATTACCATTTCTACGTGCTCCAATGCTAAATAAGTGCGAATTAGGAATAGGAGCAGTTCTTGCAATTTGTCTATCTAAAACACCATCTATATATAACTTAATATCTCCATCATAAGTTACAGCAACATGTCTCCATGCATTATTAGTTAATGCTGTATTACTTGATAAACTTTGGTTTGAACCGTTGTTCCACCACATGATCAATTTATTTGAACGGTTAAGGTAGAAGTGATATCCAGAGCCACCTTGTCTTTTAGCTAAAATAGTTTTGGCGTTGTTACGATCATTATTCCCATGACTATTTACCCATGCTGAAATAGTGAAGCTTGTACTAAGATCTACACCATTCTCTACATTTATATGATCATCTGCTCCATCAAATTCAAGACCTCTTGAGGTGTAAACCACAGCTGCTGTACCTAAACTGAAAAATTCAACTCCGTTAAAATCATATTTAGCTCTGTAGTAATCACCATCTTTTTTAAAGAAAATAGTCTTAAAGTTTGTAGTAAAGTTTTCATCATCTGCCACTAGTAGTACATATTCCATGTCTTCAGTCACCGTAGGCAAACCTGTTAGATCATTTTTGTGAACACGCAGTTCTACAGTAGGTATATCAGAATTCACCTCTTCAATTTTCCAGATACGATTCATCTTATCAGTTGTAGTGGTGACAGTATTTGATGAACCTATCTCATATTCAACCGCATTAGGGCTAGTATCTGTATCCTGACCATTATGTCCCCAAACAAGAAACTCCTTATCTGTTCCAAATGTATTGCTATTTTCTGTACCTAGATTTTCTACAGTATTTAAGCCTATTGCGATAATGGATGTAGAGTTCTCACTTTTAGACTGCTTTTGATTCAACTCAGAGTCATCATCTCTACCTATTGCTGCAACGTCATAATTATAACCAGTATTAGAGCTATAATCCCATATAATATTATTACTAGAATCGATATAATCCCAATCTGCTTGATGGTCAACTAACGTACTCGTAGGAGCATGAAGAGTAATTCCATTTTTAATAGCTAGATAAGAGTAGACCTTTTGTTGTTCATTATCGATGAGTCGATCAGAATAACTAAAAACTTCTGTTATCTGACCATTTAAATGTGTCTCATATGGTAATCCATTTAATTGATATCTTCCTGCGCCTAGATAATAGGGCTTGTCTAGGAAACCATTAAATAATAAGGTTTCGCCACTAGAAGAAGTAGTTCCCGTCGCATTATCTACCTTTCTACCATTAATATAAATTTCAGTACTATTATTTAAAGGATTATTCTTTACATTGATAATGTTCACATCGTTAAATGTCCTTGATGGATCACTATATGCTCTACCATAACCTTCATAGTTATTAGTTAAATTAGTTGGAACTGTTTCTACACTATGTGCTAGTACCTCGTTTGTATAGCGTGCAGATACTGGTCCCCAACCTAACCCAGAAGGATCTTTAGCTGGATTAATGGCAGATACTTTAGCACTTAACACCATGGTTTCACCGGCATATGAATTACTAATGTCTAATGTAGATTTTACCACGATCCAGTAATCGTTTGAATTAAAACCTGCTTTACCTTTCATGTGATGCTGTGCTGTCCTGTCAAAATCGATTGCTGGATTGAAATTCACATTTTTATTTACGTTATTAACGTAGAAAGGAGCATTTGAAGCAGCCTCTTTTGCATCGTTGTCCAGCGCCATGTCTTCCCAAGTAAGAATCTGGGTACCGTCAGTATTTGAAATGTCTGTAGCTCTAAGCCACAATGATAAATTATCTTTTACATCTGCTGGCCCATCAGGTGCTACCGGAATTGTATTAGGAATTCCCCTTAAAATTATATTATCTACTAATACACCAGCGTCTCTCGTATTGTCTGCATCTGAAGCAAAAACTATTCTAAATTTGACTAAAGCATTATTATTGAGCGTAGCTGGCAACTCATGAGAAGCGTTTTCAAATCTACTATCTGACGAATTAAGGTTAGAATTATCACCTATCCATCCATGTGAATCAATAGACAGCGCATCTACATTATTTCCATTATACCAATTTACTCCTGAGTTTTGTGAGCCTAATACATCCCAGGTAATACCATTGTTTGCACTATACTCAACTCTCATACCGTCATTTGCATCGTTGGTATTAGTTCTAAAGTCAAATTGAAATTCAAGATCTGTGAATCCTAATGTGGAAATGGTTGGACTCTCTAAAGTAGCTCTTGCATTACTAGGATAGTTATAAAAATTATCTGTATAAAAATATAATCCTTCTCCTTTTTCATACGTAGTTCCTAAAGTCCATTTAAGATTTGTTCCACTACTGGTCCATCCATTCGTTCCGGAATCAAAATTCTCATAAAAAAATGTATTCCTTTTAGTAGTCGAAGTTGAAGTAACCTCAAAGGTATAAGTTGCTTCATCTGGATCATTTGAGGATATAGTACATGTTGCCAAACTTGTTCCAGGTGCAGGTCTTGATACAAATACAAAAAAGCTTAAACTACCACCACTAGGTATGATTCCTGTAGGTTGTTCAACCACGTCATAATATGCTCCTCCAGTACCAGAAAAAGTAACCGGATTACTTCCTGTCATTATTAATTGATCTGTACCTACATTATTAATTGTGAATCTCTTATAAATTCTTTCAGGTCCTTCTATTGATCCAAAATTTGTATTGTTAGCCGTACTGGTCGTTGTTGTGCCATCTAAAATCTCGATATTATTAGATGTAATAGATATATCTGGAGCAGCATAAATTTTAGGTTCAATGTTATCGCTACTATAACTTCTTTCTGTTGCTTTAACACTTGATATGAATAACAAGCATATTAGTGTTAGTAAATTTAATTTCATGTTTGTAAGGTTCTAAGTATGGGGAGATTTAAGATATACGCTTTCGCGAAAGCGTGTTAAAACAAATTCCACGACTCAAACATCTTATAGTTTGAGCCATGTATTTGAGATGCTTTTATAATTACTGGATGATAACTTTTCTAGATTGAGTACCGAAGTTAGTTTCCATAGAAACGATATAATTACCATTTGCAATTTGATCAGTAGGAACTGCTATGATACCGTTTTGATCTGCAACAGACCAAGTTTTAACTTGCTGGCCTAACATGTTTGTTAAGGTGATAGAGTCAATTGTCATTTCAACACCTTTTTTAATGTTAAGGCTTTGCATTCCTTGAGGTGTGTAGATAACTAAATCATCTTCGTTTAATACTACATCATTATTACTAAGAGTAGTTGGGTCAGCAAATACGATAAAGAATCTATCATTATAATTTCCAGCCCATAATTGAGGACTAGTATAATCACTAGCTCTTAAATCGTGATAAGTGTTATTAAGACCGTCTTTAAGATATATACCTTGAGATGGATCTACGTTTTCTAACTCATCAATTTTGATTGTAACGACACCAGTAGTACCTATTTTAACGTTTAATGGTAATATGGTGTTTTGAGAAATCTGATCAATACCTTGTATGTTTAAACTTTTATTACCTATTTGGAAGGACATATCATCAGTCTGTGTATCATATTGATGCCCATCAAAACCTCTATCAAATCCAGTACTTGCATTAGGATCTATAGTCAACAATAGTTGTCTATGAATAACACTAGGAGAATCAAATCCAAATCTGAATTTAGGTCTCATGTCTCCTTGAGTATTATATCCTGAATATGGATTGTTATTTGCATTACTACCAGGAGCTGCAACAAAGATGCTGTTCCCAGAAGACTCCTTTACGAACTGACGTTGATCATTGCGGAATTTTACCGTTCCATTAGATATACCAGATACAAAGAATCCTTGTGCTACTGGGATAAAACGTCCTGGCTCTTTAGTAGCAATTCCACCTTGATTAACAGATGGGTGAGAAGTACCATAAGTAGCATTACCTAGTCCACCAGATAAATTATACATCGCATAACCACCTTGATATTGCTGTAACTGGTGAGAGTTACCACCCCAATGTTCCCAGAAGTAAACTGTTCCATCAATATTAGGATTGTCATTGATAAATTCATGAGCATCTAGTGCGCTAGGGTAAGGATTTCCAACTAGATAATCATTTCCATTATTTATTGGTAAATCAATATCACCATTATGAGGCTTACCGACAAAAACATAGTTTTGCTCATCTGCAGTACCACCAGCTCCGGTACCTTTCATAGTCCATCCTTCACCTGGATTAAGATTAGTGTTTTGATCTACTAATTGCCAGTTAGAGTATTGTCCACCAGTTTGATTACCATATTTGTATAACCATCTTGATGAAATGGTAGCAGCAGTACTTGCTGTACCAGGAGCGCCGTCACGAGTATTATAATTAGTGAAGTTCAGATCACGTGGATTGTTTACATATGTACCGTCTTTTAGTTCACCTGCGATACTAAAGCCAGCATTATTTGTTGTATTGCTAATTCTACTCACAGGAGATGACCAGTAGTTGTAATTAAACTTATCTGCAGTACCTTGTTGATCTCTTTCTAAACGTCCAGCGCTAGTAGCAACTAAATCACTGTCCTCTGTCTGTATTAATTGAGATTCACCTTTTAAATCAATTACACCATCAAGTTCTAGATAATGCGTAATGGTAAGTCCGTGATCATTATCAACATTAATCTGACCGGATTGTGACATTAAACCTAGTAAAGCGATATCAGTGTTTAAAATGTTTAGGTCATGATTAGATCTTACTATATTCCAATCAATTTTTACGGTAGTACCATTAATATTCCTGTAACTACCAGGAGTAAATTGCTTACTTCCATTTTCCCAAGAGCTTTGATCTTCCCAAGTTCCATTTCCATTAGATTCATACGGTAAAGGAGCTGTTTGATTTTTTAACTCAAAGTAGTTGTCGTTTGCCATACGTCCATATCCATCATTAACTGACTCGTCATTAAGAGCTGTACCTATGAAGCTATTCATACTGTAGTAAGCATTAAGTTCTTCCCAGTCTAATGAAGCAATTTCGTTTTTAGAAACCGTATATGGTATTATCGTCCCGTTTACTAGATCAGAGTTATTTTCTAACTCTTGATTCATAATAAATCTTATTTGATCAGTGGTTAAAGGTATGTTCCACATTCTGATCTCATCTAATTCACCTTTCCAGTGTTCGATAACATTATTTTCATCTTCAAATCTAGCACCTATACTTAGGGTATTTGAATCTGCAGTAGGAGGCACTAGAGTGGCAGTATTATCGATTACTCCATCTATATATAATGTTACATCAGATCCGTTATAGGTAACAGCAATATGTCTCCATGCATTGTCTGCTACAGCAGTGTTAGAAATAATTTCTTGTGCACCGCTATTATTCCACCATACAGCAACTCTATTATCAGGTCTTAAGTACATTTGGAATCCAGAATTACCAGTTCTTTTTGCTACAATTGTTTTATTAGAGCTTGTATTATTAGCTCCTTCACTATAGATCCAAACTGAACAAGTAAATCTACCACCTAATCCATCTGATTCTGGTATTTCAATGTGATCATCAATTCCATCAAAAGAAATACTACGCTCTTCTTGCTTTACATAAGTGATTCCTATGGAAAAATACTTTGTTCCATCAAAATCATATTTAGCACGCTGGTAAGTTCCATCCTCTTTAAAGAAAGCAGTTTCTAAATTATTAGTAAAGTTTTCATCATCTGCAACAATCAGTACATATTTACTGTCATCTGTTAAAGCAGGTAAACCACTGAAATCTGTCGTAGAAATTCTTACTTCAGTTTTAGCAACCTCATTCGTAGCTACTTCATCTATTTTCCAAATACGGTTGATTCTCGTTATATTAGTTTCAACTGCGTTAGCAATACCTAAGTCATAATCTAAAACCGTTGCATAGGCATTTAAGTCCTGTCCATTATGACCCCAAATTAGAAAATCCTTGTCATTTGAGAATGAATTACTGTTCTCAGTTCCTAAGTCTTCAACTTTATCTAGACCTATAGCAACAATTGATGTAGAGTTTTCACTTTTAGATTGCTTTTGATTTAAATCAGAATCATCATCTCTTCCTATCGCTGCTACATCATAGTTATAATTTGTATTTGTACTATAATCCCAAATCACACTGTCATCACTATTTAAGTAATCCCAGTCAGCTCTATGGTCATCTAAAGTGCTCGCAGGATTATGTAGAGACACCCCATTTTTAATTGCTAAATATGAGTAGATACGTTGTTGAACAGTAGCATCTAACTTATCTCTATAGCTGAAAACTTCAGTGATCTGTCCATTTAAATGTGTTTCAAAAGGAAGTCCATTTAGTTGATATCTTCCAGCTCCTAGGTAAAATGGCTTATTAGAAAAACCTTCAAAATTTAAAGTTTGATTACTTACAGTAGTTCTACCAGTTGCATTATCAATTTTACGACCGTTTAAATACATTTCAGTTTCATTATTAACTGGATTGTTTTTAATGTTAATGATATGCACATCATCAAAAGTTCTAGAAGCATCGGAGAACGCTCTACCGTAACCACTATTGGAATCATTTTCAGAAACAGTTCCAATACTATGGGCAAGTACTTCATTTGTATATCTTGCAGATACTGGTCCCCAACCTAATCCAGATGGGTCCTTTGCCGGATTAATAGGAGCGTATTTTGCACCTATCAACATCGTTTCTCCTGCAAGAGAATTAGTCATGTCTATAGAACTTCTAACAACTATCCAGTACTCATTAGAATTAAATCCACCTTTACCTCTCATGTGTTGTTGTTGAGAACGATCAAAGTTTACAGTAGGATTAAAATTAATGTTTTGACTTACGTTATTAGCAAAAGTTGGTGCACTAGATGCAATTTCACTAGCATCATTACCTATAGCCATGTCATCCCAGTTGGTTAATAGACTACCATCAGTTTGTGGTATATCTTGTGATCTTAGCCATAATGTTAAATTATCACTCACATCTGCTGGTCCATCTGATGCCATTGGTAAGGCTAGGGGAGAACCTGTAATAATTACATTGTCAATTAGCACACCATCATCACGTTGTCCGTTATTATCAGATTCAAATCTTACTCTGAATCGTACTAAAGGATTATTATATAAAGTGGCTGGTAATACGTGAGATGCCTCTTCAAATCTACTTAGACTAGAGTCTAAATTAGAATTGTCACCTACCCATGCGTGAGCATTATTAGCAATTCCGTCAGCATCGTTACCATTGTACCAGTTATCACCACTACCTACGGCACCTAGCGTACTCCAAGTAGTTCCGCCATTTGCACTATACTCAACGCGCATTCCATCTTCAGTATCTGCAGTATTTGTTCTGAAGTCTATCCAAAATTTTAAATTAGTATATCCGATAGTTGAAATTACAGGACTGGTTAATAAAGCCTCAGCATTATTTGGATAATTATTAAAGTTATTAGTGTACCAATAATCACCTTCTCCTTTTTCAAACGTAGTTCCTAATGTCCAATTAAAAGAGCCTGTATTTGATGTCCATCCAGAAGCTCCGTTATCAAAATTCTCGTAATACATAGTATATTGAGGAGCTACTGATTGAGCTGTTATATCAAAATTATAAGTCGCTTCATTACCATCATTACTTAATATAGTAACTGTGGCATTACTTGTTCCGGCCGTAGTTCTACTAAAATTAATGGTTACATCTTCAGATGATCCACCTGTGATGGTAGCATTAGGTTGTGTTACAACAGAAAAATCTGCAGCGTTAATACCGGTAATTTCTACTCTAGGAGATCCTGTTAAGACTAAATCATTACTACCAGAATTAGTGATAGTAAATACAGAGCTAAGTGTCCCAGCACCTTCTATTATACCTAAATCCGTTCCATCAATAGTGTCTGGTGTGGTATCATTATCGCTAATTAAACTACCATTACCATAAATATCTATTTCTTGAGGACCAGAAACACAAGCAGATCCACCACCGTAAACGTTAAAACTTGCTGTAGAACTACCACCACCACCGTGGTTTGTACTTAAAACAACATTTCCACCAGATGTGATTGTAACATTTGCTCCAGTACCATTCCATTGATCGCCATACCTATCGTACATTCTAATACTATAGTTATTAGCATCCGATAAACAACCCATATTAACAGATGTACTGTAGCTATTGTTAGCTCCTGTATAACAAGAAGCAGGATTACATAAATCTAGAAGTGTGGTCCCACTAGGGTCATATACACGTAAGTAATTTTCTCCAGACCATTGTGGCCAGTTAACACTAACAATCACTTCGCTAGTCTGTGCTACTGATAATAGCGCAGTTAAAAATAGTAAAGTGCTAAGTAAGAAATTTTTACAATTTAGGAAGGTAAAATTTTTCATAATCGTCTACAATTAATTTTCGGGTGCTGTAAAATTAACGTAGTATAACGGACTAATTAACAATTTCATCTATTAAATCGCTGAATAACCCGATTTATGTGTATTTCATCGGATAACTTAACAATTGTTAATTATCATAAGTGCATTATTTATGCTTTCGCGGAAGCGTAATAAAAATATATAGTGTATTATCCTATCTTTACTTTTTAGAACAAACACTATGAATCAAAAGCCTACTTTAAAAGTATTAGCAGAGAAACTTCAATTATCCACATCGACTGTCTCAAAAGCATTAAAGGATAGCGCAGAAATAAGTGTTGAAACTAAAGTACGTGTTAAAGAACTAGCCAAACTGATGGGCTACAGACCTAATACTGCGGCAGCTTCTCTTAGAAATAGAGAAACAAGGACTATAGCGGTTGTATTGCCAGAAATCATCAACGATTTTTTTGGGCAAGTTCTAATGGGAATTGAAGAAGAAGCATCTCAACATAATTATAAGATAGTGATATGCATATCAAATGAATCATACCTTAAAGAGAAAGATTATGTAGAAATGTTTTCTAACGGAGCTGTAGATGGTTTTATAATCGCAGCATCAATGGAGACACAAGAATTGAATAAATATGAACATTATAATGAAATTCTCAACTCAGATCTTAAACTAGTTATGTTTGATAGAGTTATTGATGATTTAGATTGTGATAAAATTATTGTTGATGATGCGGCATCTGGATCAAGACTAGTTGATTTTCTAAAGAAAAAAGGAGATCGTAATTTGTGCGTTGCATCAACGATAAGTAAATTAAGTGTGGGACAACTTAGAGAACAGGGAATTAAGTTAAAGGTGGATAACTGTCCAGAATTGAATCTACAATATGTTTTAGAAGAGGAAGATGAACGTTTTATGCAACAATTGGAAGATACTTTAAAGAATAATAAAACAGATGCGGTTATAGCTCTTGATCAGCGATCTGGAATCATGACACTTAATAAAGCCAAAGAATTGAATATTAAAGTACCACAAGATTTACAAATTATTTGTTATTCTAATAGTACTATGGCAAAGTATTCTTATCCTCAGTTAACTGTAGTAGACCAGCATTCTAAAGAATTAGGAAAGAAGACGTTTACTAGAATTTTTAACTTAATGAAAAATAAAGATGAGGTACAAGTAACTCGTATTCATACCTTAAAGACTACATTACTAGAAAGAGGAACTACTAGAAAATAAAAAAGTCCTCTTTAAAAAGAGGACTTTTGTAGCGTGGGGCGGGCACGATCCGCCGACCTCAGCATTATGAGTGCTGCGCTCTAACCAACTGAGCTACCACGCCATTTTAAGCAAACTTGCCTAAGCGGCTGCAAATATATACTTATTTCTTTATTCTAACCAAATCTAATTCTCTTAATATTTTTCTGAAATTGATTTTTTCTTTTCAGGATTTATCTACTATATTGCCAACAAAGTAATTAACTCATGCAAGAACCAATCAAATTTAACCTGGAGTTTCCTATTCACGTTTCACCAGCTTTATTATATCAATATATAGCTACACCATCTGGAATGTCAGAATGGTTTGCAGATAATGTAAATAGTAGAGGTGAATATTTTAGATTTATCTGGGATGGATCTGAAGAAAAAGCAAAAATTGTAAAGAGAGTTAGTGGAGAAAGAGCTCGTTTTCAATGGGATTATGATGAGGATACTAAGAAATATTTTGAAATGAGTATTCAGGTAGATGAAATTACAAAGGATGTTTCTTTAATGATTTCAGACTTTGGTGATGATGAAGATGAAGTAGAAGACCAAAAAATGTTTTGGGAAAATCAAATAGGAGAGTTAAAAAAAGTACTAGGTTCTAGTTAAACCTAATTTCTATACCTAATTTTGAGCCCTGAATTAAACAGGGCTTTTTTTATGGTTAATATCGACGGTGAGTTAAAATCTAGTAATTATGCAACTATTGCTTATGACAATAGAGGAACCTTTTATGGTGATGGTATTTTTGAAACTATAAGATGTTTTAATGGAACGCCATTACTTTATGAGGCTCATTATTTCAGACTTATGTCTGGTATGCGCATTTTAAGGATGGATATTCCTGATACATTTACACCAGAGTTTATTGAAGAATCAATCATTGACCTACTCAATCAAAATAATCTGAGCCTAGGACATGCTAGGATAAGATTTACAGTATGGCGCAAGTCAGGAGGCTTTTATGCACCATTAGAAAATGGTGTGCATTATAGCATACAGTCCTCACAATTAGAAGGTAATTATCAAAACAATACAACTCGAATAGCCGAATTATTTAAAGATCATTACGTATTATCAGGCTTACTCAGTACTATTAAATCTACTAATAAAATCGTTAATGTTCTCGCTGGGCGATATGCCTTAGATAACGATTATCAAGAATTGTTTCTAGTCAATGAGAAGAAAATGATTACTGAAGGTATCTCAGGTAACGTTTTTGTCAGAACAGGAAATGTAGTTAAAACGCCTCCGATATTAGATGGATGTCTTAATGGATTAATGAGAGAACAAGTAATACAACAGTTAAAACGTATGTTGAATTATGAAATTGTTGAAGAAACATTATCTCCGTTTGAATTACAACGTGCTGATGAGATTTTTACGACTAATGTCATTAAGGGAATACAAAGTATAGATAAGTATAGGAAAAAAGAATTTAATAAGGATCTAGCGACTGAACTATTAGAGATTTTTAATGATAAATTCTTCAATTAGTTATAGGAAGGATTTTCAGGTGCATTAGACCATAATTTATAACTGCCACCTAATTCTAACATTTCCTTTTTCCATAATCCATGAATTTCATCAGATAAGATTAAATCTGTAGAAGTGTTAGGTTTAATAATCCAGGAGTGCTCATTAATCTCCTGTAACAACTGTTCTTTGTGCCATCCAGAATATCCTAAGAAAAATTTAATTTCGTCACCACTGATCTTATTATTACTTATAAGCTCATGAACACTTTGGAAATCACCGCCCCAATATATATCATCTGCAATGAGATGAGAGTTGGGTATAAGATCAGGAATAGAGTGTAAAAAATATAAATTATCCATTTCAACAGGACCACCTTGAAAAATAGGTAGTTCTAGTTCTATTTCTGGTACTAAATCATTGAGAGTATATTGTAATGGCTTATTTAAAATAAAACCGACGATTCCATTATCATCATACTCAGTCAATAGTACAACGGACCTTGAAAAAGATTCATCTCCTATAATATTAGGTTCTGATACAAGTAAGCTTCCTTTATGAATTTCTGTTGTTTTCATAAGTTAATTATGATTAAACTTAATTAAATAATTCTAAAAACAATCATGCTATCCTTAATAATTTTTTTGTAGGTAAAGTATATATAATAAAAAACCCGATTCCTTTCAGAATCGGGCTGATACTTTAAACAAAGTAGTTATTAGTTTACAGCTTTCTGTAAATCACTACCTGCTTTGAATTTCACTACTTTTTTAGCAGCGATTTTGATAGTTTTTCCAGTTTGTGGGTTTCTACCTTCACGTGCAGCTCTTTTAGAAACTGAGAAAGATCCGAATCCTACTAAAGAAACTCTATCACCTTTTTTAAGACACTTTTCAACGTTACCTAAGAAAGATTCTAATGCTTTTTTAGCTGCTGCTTTTGAAATACCAGCATGCTCTGCCATTCCTTCGATTAAATCTGTTTTGTTCATAATTGAAATTAAATTAATGTTGGTTAAACTAAAACGTGGAACAAATTTATACGGATTATGCTACCACACAAGGATTAGAGCGATAAATGATAAAATTTGTTTATAAAAGTAACCGATTGTTAATAAGTTAGGTCTTTTTAGCTGTAAATTACAGCAATCCGTTGTGGAATCTAGCGTCAGCGCTGAACTTATATCCGTTTAAAAGACTTTTTACATCCATTCTTTTCTTATTAGGTAATTGCATCTCATCAATTATCAAAAATCCATCAGAGCACGCAACTTTAAAAATATCACCATCAATCACAATACTTCCAGGAATCATTTCATGATTTTCTAAAAGGATAGAAGTCCTATATATCTTAATTGTTTCAGCCTTATCTTGTACTAATACGGCTTTTGCTACTGGAAACGGATATAAACCTCTTACCATGGCGTCCACAGCAGCTGTCTTCATATGCCAGTTAATAGTCGTGTTTGTTGCATTAAGTTTAGGAGCCTCTTTAAGTTCCTTACTCATAGGCTGTGTTTGAGTGGTGATATTACCTGCAGCAATATTGTTTACCGTTTCTAAGGATAAGGTGCTACCTAAATCCATAAGCTTTTTATATAAAGTCCCTACAGTTTCATATTCTTCAATATCACAACTTTGCTGGTCGATTATCGCTCCGGTATCTATTTTTTCATCAATGAAAAATGTAGTCACACCAGATTTTTTTTCTTGATTTATTATTGCCCAATTAATAGGTGCAGCACCTCTATATTCTGGTAATAGACTTGCATGTAGATTAAATGTTCCCATTGCTGGCATACTCCACACAACCTTAGGGAGCATTCTAAAGGCTACAATAACTTGTAAGTCTGCATTATAGCTTCTTAATTCATCGATAAACTCTGATGACTTAAGATTACTAGGTTGTAATACAGGTATATTATTTTTAAGAGCAAATTGTTTTACATGGCTTTCGTTAATTTTCCTTCCACGTCCTGCAGGTTTATCCACAGCTGTAACAACTGCTACTATCTGATGATTAGAATTATATAAAGTTTCTAAAACTCCTGTAGCAAATTCAGGTGTTCCAAAAAAAACAATCTTTAAAGATTTATCCATTCCAGTGATATTTATGATTTTGATGTATTGAAACTTTTCCCTGCTCTAATAACAGCTTCAAGGTTTCTACGATATTATTTTTGTCTGCTTCAGGAAGCAAAGATGCGATTTCGTTACTATTTAAATCTCTTTTAATAAGTACATCTTTAATGCGATCTAATAAAAGAACAGTAGACTTTTGATCTCTACAAACGGAACAATTGCCACAAGGATTTGATTTCTCACCAAAGTATCTCAAAATAAGCATATTAATGCATTGTTTATTTTGAGAGATTAAGTAGAATATTTGTTCGAGCTTCTGCTTTTTAATTTCATTTTGTTTCGAGAGCTCTTTTGAAAATCTATTAATAGTTCGGTCATCATCTCGTGGTACTAAAAAGTTAATTTGCGTATCGGCATCGATGATATTAGCTTCTATATATTCTTGTTCTTCAAGTTTCTGTAATGTCTCAATCACTTTTTGTTCAGTAGTGTTACTGCGCAGTGCGATGATAGAGGTATTGATTTCTAGATTTTGATAGGTGCTACTGCCATAAGTACGTAATATGGCTTGCACGATGGCATTCATTTCCTTATGATTTCCTAGAAAGTTTATGATGTTTTTCCCGCTTTCGCGAAAGCGTATATTAGATCTTCTATGATAGCTTTGTGATAGACTAATGACACTAAAACGATCTAATGTTAGTAATGCATTATAACACATCATCCCATTAATGGAATAAGTCCGTGCAAAGTCCGAGAAACTCAATTGATGAGTGGTGTGCTCACCTTCATTCATTGCAATACGTAGATAGTTATTGAGTTTACGGTATACAAATTTGATATTCTCTACTGAAGGTAAGGACTTGATAAATTGATTTTGCGCATGATTGATATCGTTGATATTATAGAAAAACTGAGCAATACTATTCTTACCATCACGTCCGGCACGACCTGTTTCCTGATAATAACTTTCTATACTATCTGGTAACTGCAAGTGAACAACGGTACGTACATCTGGTTTGTCTATTCCCATCCCAAAGGCATTAGTAGCTACCATTACCTGCGTTTGGTTTTTCATCCAGCGTTGTGCGGTATCTACCTTAATTTTATTAGGTAATCCTCCATGAAAAAAGCCAGAAGAAATCCCATGACTAGTGAGTAATCTAGAGTATTCAATTGCATTTTTTCTACTACGTACATAAGTTACAGAACTGCCGCCATGGTTTCTGTAAAAATTAATGTATGAATTTGATTTATCTGTGGTATTGGTTATTTGATATGAAATATTAGGTCTCAAATAACTGTTTTTAAACACTTTTACATTTTCAAGCTGTAAGTTTTCTATGATATCTTTTTGTACAGATGTAGTCGCGGTAGCAGTAACTGCGATGACAGGAACTTCTTTATGTATAGAGCGCAAAAGACTTATGTCTCGATATGCTGGTCTGAAATCATGTCCCCATTGACTTATACAATGTGCTTCATCTACTGCTATAAGAGAAATACGCATTTTTGATATACGTTCTTGAACAAGGCTTTGCTGTAACCTTTCTGGACTTAAATATAAAAATTGGTATTGCCCATAAATACAGTTATCTAATATATCATCTAATTCTTTATAGCTTATTCCACCAGTAATTCCAGTGGCTTTTATACCTTTTTGTTTTAACGTATTTACTTGATCTTTAATTAAAGCTACTAACGGAGATATAACTATACAAATACCGTTGCGCACTAATCCAGGAATTTGATAGCATAGAGATTTTCCACCACCAGTAGGTAATAGAGCCATAATATCATTACCATCTATAACGGCTGTTATTATTTCCTCTTGTTGTGGCCTAAAATCATCAAAGCCAAAGGTGTTTTTTAATATGCTTTTTGCTTCTGGATTCAATAGGAGAGATGGTCTTGGATAAATTGAAAACGTTGTTCTACAGTTCCCTGTGGTACATCGATAGGTTGATAATTAAATTTTTTATAATAAGCGACTAAAATATCACTGATCTGTTGCGCCTGTTCAAAGGTTTCATAACGTTCATTATCAGACTCATAAATATCTTTCCATGGTGGTAAGTGAAATACGATATCATATTGATACTTCTTACAGGCATCAATATAATTATCAGGAATTGGGTCTCCTGTAAAAATGTGATATGCAGGTACATCAGGTATACCACGATCGTAGTAATTAATACCAGATATAGCATTTTTAAATTGATTTATTCTCCCATCTAGAAGACTGTTGCTGAATGCTAAAGGATCTGTTAAAAACAATTGATCGATTCCTTTTTCTTGAGCCTCTAGTGTAACTTGTCTCGATATTTCATGATGTACAATATTACCTTGTTGCTCTATATAATTTACTAAGGTCGTTTTACCAGAACCTGGTCCACCGATTATTAATATTCTTTTACAATCTGTCATAATAGTTACAAAATAACTAAAATCAATTTTAGTGTACGTTATATGTTGACTTATATTTGTACATATTTAAATTATGGATTCAAATAATTCTGACGAGTTTTATAAAAAACTGAAAGATCAACTGGCAGATACGAGTGTCTGGCCTGCAAAATACATGTATAAATTTATTGTTCCATCTATACCAGAGAAGACAGATTCTATCTCTACGATATTTGATGGATTGGGCGCAATTATTGAACACAAAGTTTCTAGTAAAGGAACTTATACGAGCGTCTCGATAAAAGTAACGATGTCATCTCCCGAAGCTGTTATTGAAAAATACAAAGAAGTAGGGAAGATAGAAGGTGTTATTTCTTTATAATTTTTATGTAATATTATTGCGGTAAAATGCTTATTTTGCAGCTCTTCACAAGTAATTAAAAAATCATTTTGGTACCATCATTAGAATACAACACAGAGCGTAATCACCTTAATATACCTGAGTATGGAAGACATATTCAAAAACTAGTTGAACATTGTAAAGCGCTAGAGACTAAGGAAGAACGCAATAGAATGGCTACAGCAATTGTAGGTGTAATGGGTAACCTTAATCCGCATTTAAGAGATGTAGCAGACTTCCAACATAAGCTTTGGGATCAACTATTTGTTATAGCAGACTTTGATTTAGACGCAGATTCTCCTTATCCGTTACCAGATCAAGAGCAACTTGCTGCTGCACCAGAACGTATGCCTTATCCTCAAAAACGACCTAAATATCGTTTCTATGGTAACAATATTCAAAACATGATTGATGTAGCATTAAGCTGGGAAAAAGGTGAAAAGCGTGAAGCTCTTACTTTTATTATAGCAAATCACATGAAAAAATCTTTCCTTAACTGGAATAAGGATTCTGTTGATGATAATGTGATTTTCAAACATCTATTTGAAATGAGCAATGGCGAGATTAATCTAGCTGCAAAGGATGAAGATCTTCTAGATTCTAAGTCGTTAATACATAAGACTGTAGGTCGTAGAGATCATAGTACTAATCCACGTCGTAATAACAATAAACGTAATTATAAATCTAACAATCGCAATCATAAACGATCAAGATAATATATTCTATAAATAGCTATTTAAAAGCAGCCTTTGGGCTGCTTTTTTAGTTAATAGTATTGTTAATTAAATATGAATAGTTATTCCTATAAAGCTTTTCAAGCCGCATAGATACTCGTATTTTTAAAATATTAATACGATACAAAAATGGGAACATTCATTATAGAAGGTGGACACCAATTAAAAGGTGATATTCAACCACAAGGAGCAAAAAACGAAGCATTGCAGATACTTTGTGCTGTATTATTAACAGACGAACCAGTACGTATCAATAACGTTCCGGATATTATAGACGTTAATAAATTAATTGCCTTATTAAATAATCTAGGTGTAAAGGTTACAAAAAATGGACCTGAATCATATACATTTCAAGCAGATCAAGTCGATTTAGATTTTTTACAATCTGAAGAGTATAAAGTACAAGGTCGTGGATTAAGAGGTTCAATAATGCTAGTAGGACCTTTGCTAGCTCGTTTTGGAAAAGGATATATTCCACGTCCAGGTGGTGATAAAATAGGCCGTAGAAGATTAGATACACATTTTGAAGGTTTTATAAAACTAGGCGCAAAATTTAGATATAACAAAGAAGAATATTTCTATGGAGTAGAGGCAGATGAGCTTCATGGTACTTATATGCTACTAGATGAAGCATCTGTAACCGGTACAGCAAATATTGTTATGGCAGCAGTCATGGCGACTGGAGAAACCACTATCTATAATGCAGCCTGTGAACCATATTTACAGCAGCTATGTAAAATGTTAGTGCGCATGGGAGCTGATATTAAAGGTATAGGTTCTAATATGTTAACCATTAATGGAGTTAAGAAATTAGGTGGAACTACACATACTATCTTACCTGATATGATAGAAATAGGTAGTTGGATAGGACTGGCTGCAATGACTAAGAGTGAAGTAACTATAAAGAATGTTGCTTATGATGAACTAGGAATCATTCCAGACACGTTTAGAAAATTAGGTATTACCATAGAACGTAAAGGCGATGACATTTTCATTCCTGCGCATACTGATGGTTATGAAATTCAAAATTATATAGATGGTTCTATTTTAACTATTTCAGATGCACCATGGCCAGGTTTTACGCCAGACCTATTGAGTATCATTTTAGTGGTAGCAACACAAGCTAGAGGCAGTGTTCTAATCCATCAAAAAATGTTTGAAAGTCGTTTGTTCTTTGTCGATAAGTTGATTGATATGGGTGCAAAAATTATTCTTTGTGATCCACATAGAGCTAGTGTTATCGGTCATGATTTTCAGTCTAGTCTAAAAGCAACAACTATGACTTCTCCTGACATACGTGCAGGTATTTCATTATTAATTGCAGCGTTAAGTGCCAAAGGAACTAGCACTATACATAACATTGAGCAAATCGATCGCGGATATCAGAATATCGATACACGATTGAAAAAAATAGGAGCTAAGATCGAACGTCTAGCTTAAGAAATAAAATTTAAAATGGGTTTAATTACGCTTTCGCGAAAGCGTAATTAAACCTTTTTTTATTGTTGAAGTCATAATTATGTCTAAAATTCAACGTTTTAGGCAAGACTTTTGCTAGTTTTAAATTATGAACAAGTTTTTTATATCACTTATCTTACTTTCTGGTGCTATGCTTCATGCACAAGAAATTCCTTCTTCTTCGAGCCGCACAATTGAACCAATTCCATCGGGTACTAATACAAGTGGTTCTATGCTTTTTCCTAACAGTACAGAAGAGAAGAAGTATGTAAGACCTAGTGAGACGCCTACCATAGACCTTACTCAAAAAACAGATCTACTTGATCCAGGTGTACGTTTTCAAGGTCAAAAATTTAAAAGTGATGCGCCACCAGTTAATTTTATCAATGATACTTATCTAGGTGAAATAAAGACAGATAAAGCTGTTTTAAATATGACTTTATGGGATCCAAGACTTGAAGATGGTGATCGTGTTCGTATATGGCTCAATGATGAAATTCTGATTACGGACATGACTTTATTGAATGCCGCTCAAGGTTTTCCTATTAATTTAAAAGATGGGTTTAATAAAATTGAGATAGAAGCATTAAATCAGGGATATTCTGCACCTAATACTTCTGGGATTGTAATAAGAGACGATGAAGGAGATGTTATGGAAGAAAAGGTTTGCATGATTAACGCAGGTGTAAAATCTCTACTTATTGTCATAAAGGAATAATGATCTTATCTCTTGATCAGATAATTCAATAACCTGTTGATTTCTTAATGAGAGGACATTATAAGGTCCGATTCTTACCCTAGCAAGTCTTAATGTAGGAAAGCCTACAACGCCAGTCATTTTACGTACTTGTCTAAATTTCCCTTCACTCAAGGTTACATTTACCCATGATGTTGGACCGTGACGTTCATCTCTTATTTTTTGCTTCGTCTCAGGTAAGTCTGGTATCTGATTTGGTTTCTGTACCTGACATGGCTTTGTATCATAGGTTGAGCCATTGATACTAATGGTAACACCATTTTGCAACTGTTCGATAGCCTGTTCTGTTATCAATCCATCAACTAGCGCAGCATATTCTTTATCTACTATACCAGATTTATTGATGTGATGACTTAATTGACCATCTGTCGTTATTAATAATAAACCTTCAGAGTGTTCATCTAGTCTTCCTACAGCCATTGCATTTTCAGGAAAATCATAGAGTTCTCCTAAAAACCTTTTATTTTTTTGATGTCTATCGTTAGTCATAAACTGACTCAACATGCGATAAGGTTTATAAATCAAAAAATGTCTGTGCATCTTGCAAAAATGCAGAATTATAAAGTAATGTTAGAATTAATATAGATGAAGTTTCTGTGATAATTATGAGGTAACATTGCACATGAAAAATTTATATCTATTACTTTTTATTTTAATTGCTGGTTGTCAATCTGATGTGGATAAGGAATTAAACGCAGGCGCGTGGAGATTAACGCTTGATCTGGGCAATGATAATGAACTACCTGTACTTATAGAAACTACAAAAGAATCACAGATTATTCTTATTAATGATAAAGAACGCATTACCGTTAATGATGTTAAGATTAAAGGAGATTCTATAACATTTCAACCACCCATTTTTGAAGGGATTTTTAAGGGCATTTTTATAGATAATAAAACCATCAAAGGACATTTTATAAAACCTAGTCTAGATAGAGTAGTGCCATTTAACATGCAATATGGAAAACCACATAGATTTAAGGTCGGTACAGAAGAGCCGTCTGCAAATATTACTGGTAAATGGGAAACCGTTTTCAGTCCCGATAATGATGCAGATCGTTATATCGCTTTAGGAATTTTTAATCAAAATGGCCAGCGAGTGACTGGAACTTTTAGAACCACAACAGGTGATTATCGTTATCTTGATGGTGTGATTGAAGGTAATCAATTAAAGCTTTCTACTTTTGATGGAGCTCATGCATTTTTATTTAAGGCAACGGTGACAGACTCTACAATTAATGGAACTTTCTATAGTGGTAATCACTGGCAAGAACCCTTTACAGCTCAACTTAATAATGATTATGAATTACCAGACGCGCGAGAATTGACTTATCTTAAAGAAGGCTATGAGCAATTAGACTTCAGTTTTAAAGATTCGGATGGTACAAGTATTTCTTTAAGTGATTCACAATTTGAAAACAAAGTGGTGCTTGTACAAATATTAGGATCTTGGTGTCCTAATTGTATGGAAGAAACTCAGTTTTATGTCGACTATTTGAAATCTAATCCAGATACTAATGTACAAGTTATCGGTCTGGCATTTGAATATGCGCGTACTGAAGAAAAAGCATTTCAATCTATAGAGCGCATGAAAAAACAATTACAAATTCCTTATCCCATTTTGCTTGCTCAATACGGTAATGTGGATAAGAATATAGCGCAAGAAAAACTGCCCATGCTCAACCATATATTATCTTATCCTACCACAATTTATATCGATAAAAATGGAAAGGTGAGACGTATCCATACAGGATTTAATGGTAAAGCAACTGGCGATTCTTATGTGAAATTTAAAGATGATTTTTACCTTTACTTAGACTCCTTATCTGCTGAGTAGAACACCATCTGGATCTCAAATATTTTAATTGTCTCAAAGTATCTTTAATATAAGCTTCGACTTCTGGATTTGTAAAACGTTTCCTTTTCATAATTAAATCTTTTAATCAAATCTATAATCATATTCACAATTATTAACGTGAATAATAAGTTTGTATTATCTTTAATTTGCGAAAATCACAAATATGTTACTTGTCCAAGAGATGATTATAGAACGCTTTCGCGAAAGCGTACCCAAAACCAAGTCTGTAATTCAACACCTAGCAGATGTTCTAGAAATAAGCTATGATGCTGCTTATCGCCGGATACAAGGAAATGCAAAATTAGATATAGCAGAATCTATGAAGTTGGCCAAAGCTGGTCAGTTCTCGTTAGATCAGATTATGACCGCTCAACAGGATTTGACCGCTTTGGGCACCGCTACGGATACCATTAACTCTATAGAAAGCCTTGAGAAGTATTTTAAGGAAATGGAAATTAACTTAAAAGCTGCTGGTAAAGATGATGTCGAGTGGATTTATAGTGCCAAGGATATACCAGTTTTTCATCATTTTAATGATTCTCTGTTAGGCAGATTTAAAATTTACGTCTGGTTACACTTACTAGACGATACTATGGAAGGCAAGCGTTTTGCAGATTTTCATTTACCCTTATCTATTAAGGAACAAATAAAGAGAAATAAGGCCTTATTTGAGCAGTTTAATAGGATAGAAATATGGAATGACACTACTATATCTAGTAGTTTACAGCAAATTCATTTTTATCACGAGGCAGGTTATATCGATCATGATACGGCTAAGGTGTTATGCAATGATTTAAGAGAATTACTTAAAAACACAGCTACAGATTTAATGCACGATTCTTATAATATCTATTATCACGAATTATTATTGATGAGTAATAATGCTGTTGTGCGTAAAAGTGGTATTCCCGTGGCAGGTTTTGTGACGATGACTATGTTGGGTTACATCAGATTTAGTGGCAGTAATATACTTAATAGAATGAATAACTTTTTCAAACATCAGATGCGCCAATCTACATCTATTAAGGATAGTTCTTTAAAAGAGCGTTCCATTTTCTTTAATAAAATGGAGCAAAAAATAAACGCTCTAGAAAAATCTCTAGAGCGTTTCAATTTATAAGTAAATCTGATGTTATTTTTTTTCTAAAAGCACTTTTGCCTGATTAAAAGCAAACGCAGCATCTAACCAAAGTGCCATATCATTCCATTGTTCACTTTTAAGGTAATTACTCTTATAGGTTTTAATGGTTTTCACCTTAAGCATATTACCGTCCATAACAGCAGTCGTTATAAAATTACCGGTTACATTATCTACAGAACTATTTAAAGCATCTAAACCTTTAACGGTATAACCTTCTGGGATTTCTAATTTAATCTCATAAACATAGGTTTTTGCATGATCTAAATAAATGTCTACAGAGCGTTCTCTTTCTTTTTCATCTAACTCTACTTGTCCACCTATAAATTTACCTATTTCGATAATTAAGTTTTTACCGGCTTTTTTAATATAACCATCTTTCAACGTCATGGTTTCTTTAACTTTTAAAGGAGAATTGTTACCATATCGTCCAGTTTCTATGACGGTAGAGGTATAATCCTTAACTGTAGCGGCATCCCATTCACGATCAGTTGATTTTTCTCTACGTTCTCTAAATTCTTCAACTTTCTTTTCTTCTAGTGCCGTGAACTGTTCTGCATATCGTTGTAGTTCTTTTTTACTTCCACATTCATAAAAGTGTTCTTGATCTTTATACGTTTCATAATCTTCATCAAGAAAATCTGTCCAATGGATCCATGAAAATATATATTCACTTTCAAAATGTCCTGTAGCAGATAATTCTCTATCCATTTCAAAACCCTTTTTATCATCTGTCAGGGATAAATCTATAATTTCTTGATACACATTTTGACTTGCCGTTGAGGAGTTTAAAGTGGTACGTGTTATAGAAGAAATGTTTTTCTTTTTCACAACAGATCCTATATAGGCTTCTGCGCCTTCTAGTTGTTCTGGAAAACGCTCTAAAGTCATATTCTCATTAAAGTCAAAGAAATATAGCTCTGGTTGTGTATTGAATTTTAGTCCTACACGAGCATTTCCTTTAATTAATAAATCATCTAGTTTACCGTCATATCGTGGTTGCACTAAAACAATATCATAGTCTATATTGAACTCTTCACTAATAGCTCTTAAATCGTTTACAACTTGAGCATCATATTCATAAATACCAAAGTATAAGTCATAACACTTAGACCGTGGTGTTCCTGCCACGATGTCTGCCTGATAAGCAAAAATAGGTTCAAAGAAACGCGTGTATCTATTGAATCTTATGTATTCTAGACCAGCCTGTAGCTTTTCAGCTTTTGATTTAAATTTTCCTTTTTTAATATAAGCGATAACCTCTTTGGCACTATAACTATAGGCACGATTGAATTTGCGATCAAAATAATCTAGAACATCAGTTTTGTCCACACTCGCTTTGCGCTCGCCATCTTCACCTTTAAAAATTTCGGCAGCATACTCGTTAGATCTTTTTCTAGCAAATGCAACTTGTAATTTTACTGAAGGTTCTTCAACAAGCGGATAATACCATCTACTAGTTTCTAGCTTATCTACATTTTGTGCCTCGACAACATACATTTTAGTAGCGCTACGTTCTGTTTCTTCTTCCTTTACCGCTGGCGCACCATTATAAGTGTTCATATTTAAGAAGAAGTCGTTTTCTACTTCTACAGCGATACGATAATCTAAAATAGGGTAGTTGTCTTTTATGGTTGTTTCAACGGCAGCATAAACATCTAATCCATCATAGTCACGCTCTTTACGATCGGTTTGTATGTAGATGTCAATTATATCTCCTATCTCTAAATTAGGAATTGCAATCTTACGTTTATCATCCTCTTCAACTTCTTCTTTTTCAATATCCACAAGACTTATAGAACCATCACTTTTAATAATACGTATTCCTATCGTGGTCTCTTTACGTGATGTTGTGGTCCAACCAAAAGATATTTTTGAATCTTTACTTAAAGATATTTCTGAAAATCCTTCTAGAGATGCTTGATCCTGTATTTTAATTAATTGGTGCTTATTGGACTTAAAATAAACCACTTTACCACTATTGATATATTGTATATAACGATGGTCTTTAAGAATTACCGCACTTTCTTCATTCCATTTTTCTGGAATATCCATTGCTTTAATTTGAGCGGCAGTATTGCTCCAGAACTTTTCTTGCAGCTCTTTTTCTAACTTACTTTGACCTTGAGCAATAAAAGACAAGAAAAGCACGGAAATGGTAAATAAGGTTAATCTCATAATAGATGTAGTGGTTATGATTGGTTTTGAGTTGAGTTAATTTCTAAACTTTTTTTAGAACGATTTGTTCGTCATAAAAGTTTTTAATCTGTTGAATAGCAGCGTTCCAAGTTTTAAATTCTGTTTTTTTAATTAAGCGATTTTTAATTTTTATTTGAGAATTATAATCAATGCTATTTCCATTTAAAGTGTAACGCGCCTCGACTTGTAGAAATTGGTTATCAATTGAAATGGCGTCAGGTAATGTTTCTATTTGATATCCTACTGGTAGTTCTAATGAAATATTCTTTTGTTCTACACGAGTATTACTCATTTTATAAGAATTCTCACGATCTTCTTCCATAGTCCAGTCTGCTAGATAACGTACCGGATCTAGCTCAAGATAAAGATTATCATCAAAGCTACTTACAGCATTAGATACTTTAAGATTGTAATTAAGTTTAAGAATTGCATCCCTATCTGTAGGATCAAAATCACTTACGTTTTGCACGGTAGCATTGTTATTACCATCAGTTAGAACTTTAAGCATGACTTCTTGACGTTTATCTTGTTCCATGCCTGTAAAACCGTATAAGAAACTACTAGCTTGCTCTCCTGTAAGTTCTTTATTTATGGTTCCTACAAGATCATTACCATCAATCTTAAAAGTACCTTGATATACTTCTTTATTAAATTCTGGAGTTGCCTGTGGTACTTTTTTAAGTAAGAAGGTTTCTCCATTTTCTATTAATGCTTGCTTACCTTGTATTCTAGTGGCAAATGTTCCGTATGAATTAAACTTTTCTGTACCATCAATAAATATCGGATTTCCATCCACCATAATAGCAGTTATCATATGATTATCCACGCTTAATGAAGGAGTAGAGTAGTCATACGAAATATGATCGGTACCTATCCATACTAATCGGGCATCATAGCCGGCTTCAACTAACATCGTTTTTAAAAGAATTGCCATGCCTTTACAATCTCCATACTTCTTATTAAAAACATTTTGCGGACTATCTGGTTTAAAACCTGCAATTCCATCTTCAAAGGCGATGTATTTAATATTATCCTGTACCCAATAATAAATCGCTTTTACTTTCTCATCATCTGTGGTAAGTCCATCAGTAAGCTCTTTAACTTTAACAGCAATATCAGTTGTTTGAATATCTACATCATTAACTAGTGAAGAGTACCAATTGTATAAATCTTGAGTTTCTTTAAAAAGAGTGACCTCAGTACCTTTGTTATCTTTAAATGACTTGGTCAAATAAAGCACATGAGGATATATGTAAGAGTTACCAGGCATACGGTATTCCCTTTTCATAGGAGATAGGTTATTTATTTTGAAAGTAATTTGCGTATCTGCGCCTACTTTTTTGATTACTTTCTTTATATCATTAGAACCAAAATGGTATTCTTTAATATCCATTTCTAACCAATCAGGTATAGTGATGGTCATGGTACCTTTCATTACTCGATAAGGCTCTACAAAGTAATCTGTTGTAAAATATTTTACATCTTTATATTCTTTAACCTCTTTTACAGTTCTTAGGTAACCTTGAAGAGGAAAGGTAAGTTTTGCATACTTCACACGGTAGTCATTATGAAAAACGGATTCTGTAGAGTAGGCCTCATCATTAATATTCCATGCAATTCTTTTATTTCTCTTATCTGTAAGGCTTAATGTTTCAATAGATGATTCATTATCATAACCTGTGTTGTAACCTATATCTGCTCTCGAAGCAATAGCAAAGAATGTTGTAATTATCTCTTCTCTAACTTCTACTTTATTGGTCTTGTTATTGCGAGTAAATGTGATTTCAGTTTTCTTGTCTGATATGACTACATCCTCATCTTTATATTTTTCTTTAAGAGTTTTGGCTTTAGAAACTTCTTGAGCGGTAGGTTTATCTTTTTGAGCATTTGCTTGAGTCGTGAATAGAAGTGATAAACTTAATAGGAGTGCAGGAACAAATAATTTCATATAAAATAATAAAACACATATAATACCTAAAGCGATTACCGTGAGTAGTATTCAAGGTACATTGTTAAGTATTATATGTGCTGTTTAAGTACGCTTTCGCGGAAGCGTGTTAACATTTAAAATACTAGAATCTAAAAATTTAATCTAAATGATAGATTTCCATGATATCTTCTAAAATTTTTGCGAAGTCAATTTTGAGGTCAATAAGCTCACCAGTGGCTAGATCAAATACCCAACCATGTACTGTAATACCACGACGTTTAAATGCTATTTGTACATCACTAGTTTTAAGTACGTTAATACATTGTTCTTGAACATTTAATTCTATAAGACGTCTGTAACGTTGGTCTTCATCAGAGATAGCGTTAAGTTCTTCTTTATGCATTCTATACACATCACGTATGTTTCTTAAATATGGATTAAGAATACCTAAATCTTGAGATTGCATAGCAGCTTTAACACCACCACAACCATAATGTCCACATACAACTACATGATCTACTTTAAGGTGTTCTACCGCATAATTAATCACACCCATAGCGGTAAGGTCTAGGTTAGAGGCCATGTTTGCAATATTTCTATGTACAAATACATCTCCAGGACCTAATCCCATGATTTCCTCGGCTGTTGCACGGCTATCAGAACAACCTATGTAAAGAATTTCAGGATCCTGACCAGAAGCTAACTTGTCAAAGTAAGTACTGTCTTTAGCCAGCTTAGACTTGATCCATTCTTTATTGTTGTCAAAAATTTGATTAATATTTTTCATACCTGTTATTTATAGGTTGAAAAATAAAGAATTAGTACGACAATTCTACTATTTTTTAATAATGTGGTCGTGGATTTATTAAATAATTATTATCCATAGCATTATGAAAAAAGAATAGGCTACTGATTATTGTAGCCTATCTTAATACTGTCGTTATGTTTAAAAAACCTATTTAATAAAGTCTAATAATATTTTATTTACCTCATCTTTATGTGTAACATATAGACCATGTGGTGCATTATTAATAACCTCTAGTTGAGAGCCTTTTACAATAGAATGACCTTGTTTTGAACTGGGCTCAATAGGCACAATGTTATCTGCATCACCATGTATGAATAGGGTAGGGACATCTATTTTTTTAAGTGCATCTCTTAAATCAGTTCGTCCAAAAGCGTTAATACAATCTAAAGTTCCTTTAGGACTTGCATCAATAGCAATTTGAAAATTATAATCCAGTTGCGCTTTTGAGATACGATCTTGATTATCTTCATAATTAACAAATCCAGGACCAAAATCTTTCAAAAATCCTGCACGGTCATTTTTAACACCACTTTCCATTCCTTTAAAAGCATCATCTGGTGTACCGTCAGGATTATCATCTGTCTTTAATAGAAAAGGAGCGATAGAACTCATGAAAATGAGCTTATTAATTTTACTAGTACCGAAGTTGCCTACATACTGTGCTAATTCACCACCACCCATAGAAAATCCAACTAGAATTACATTTTCCAATTCTAATTGCTGTATTAAATCATTTAAATCTTCGGCCATGGTATGATAATCATAGCCGTTCCACGGTCTCGACGATTTACCAAAACCACGTCGATCATATGTAATGACACGATACCCATTCTCAATCAACACAGGTACTTGATATTCCCACATAGCACCACTTAATGGCCATCCATGTATAAGAATTATAGGTTGTCCTTCTCCTTGATCTTCAAAGTATATACTAACATCTGCATCGTGCTGTGCGGTCGTTTTTTCTAAATATGGCATATTGTTATTTTTATTAAAGATAAAAAACAAGTTCAACCTTGAGATTAATTAATTGTGAATTATGACTTTATTAATATCTGTTTAAACTTAGATATTAGATTAATAAGAAGATACAATAGACCTGTTATTAAAATGAGTGGAGCTTGAAGTATGAGTTAAATCCTAAATAGACTTACATCATCAATAGCGTCGGATTCATAGATGTTTATATCAAAAGGTGTCTCTGCAACAATATCTATTTTTAAAAGAATATTCATTGTAAGAAATAAAGATATTTTTTAGAAAGTCAGTTTTTAAAAATGGCAATTTTATAATAGCTCATTCTTTACCTACTTTAAATAATTTTGCAACTAGATAGATAATATTAAGTATAATAAGCGCAATTAAAGCATAAGCAATGTACCAGCTATAATTAGTATATTCTTCAAATCCCATGTCATAAGGTTTGACAAAATAAGTTAAGTATAGTATAGCCATGCAAATAATAATTGTTGCCGCTAGCATCAACCAACATATATTAGATATAAAAGTGTTGTTCTTATCAGACCATAATAACAACATAAAACCAGGAATGGAAATAAAGGCAGCATAAATTAATAGAGCCTCGCGATGTGCATCCTTAAAATAGATATCTGTATAAGCAAATTCAAGTGAATCTAATGGGTTAAAAAATGCCGATGAAATTAGTATTGCGACTATTACAAAAAGTAAGTAAGAAACTAACCTTTCAACACGCATAATTACAACTCTACACTACCTTTTCCTTCTCTTACCAGTACAGGTTCATCACCGGTTAAATCTATAACTGTAGAAGCAATATTATCTCCATAACCACCATCAATAACATAATCTACTAGATTATCCCATTTTTCTACTATAAGACTAGGGTCAGTGGTATATTCTATTACCTCATCCTCATCCTTAATAGAAGTGGAAATAATAGGATTGCCTAGCGCCTGAACAAGACCTATTGCGATTGAATTATCTGGTACACGAATACCTACTGTTTTCTTTTTCTTAAAAACAGATGGTAAATTATTGTTACCTGGCAATATAAAAGTGTAAGGACCAGGTAGATTGCGTTTCAATAATTTAAAAGTTGCTGTATCTATTTGACTTACATATTCACTTAAATTACTTAAGCTTTCACATATAAAAGAAAAATTAGCTTTTTCCAGCTTTACGCCACGTATTTTGGCAACTTTTTCAAGAGCACCTTTATGATTGATATCACAACCTAGACCATAAACGGTATCTGTAGGATATATCACAAGAGCGCCATCTCTCATAGCTTTTGCGATACGCTGTAATTCTTTAGGACTAGGATTGTCCTCATATATACGTACTAATTGTGCCATGATATATTATGATTTATAAAACCAACTATGAATAGGAATACAAAGAATGCCTACGGTAATTATGAATAAAACGACCTTCATCCAGAATACCGTTTTTCCGTTATCTAGATTCTCTTTAATTTCATATCGGTGTTTACCATTACGATCGATCTTAATCATTATTGATCGCTTCGTCTTATCTGTATCCTCACTACAAAAACGATATGCTACAAAAGTTCCTACGGCTATAATACTAGATATAACCAGTAAAATCATCCAGTCGGTGGATGACATTAAAAGTAGTTGTAGATCTGTTGATAAGGTGCTGTAAATCATGATATAAAAATTCCTTATAAAGTTAATCATAAAACTTTATAACTAAGCTTTTTTAACTTCACTTTCTAACTTTAAAACCATATCTCCATCTTCTTGTTCAATATACAAGGCTTTATTACCACTTTCTCCATTACGGGTGACGTCATTACCGTTAATGGATTTTGTAATGGACTCTGAATAGGTCTCTTTAACTTTTCCTTCTGCTGTGCCGTTGCCCCATTCCCATGAGACTTTACTACCTTCTCTGATCATTTTTTCTTTTAAAGATAGACGTTATATCGCTTTCGCGAAAGCGTGATAACAACACCTTAAGGATACATTATGAGAATTTTAGGAAGATTATAGCCATCGGATTATTCTTTTAACGATATCCAATTTACCACTATATGGTGCATATTTTATGGGAATATCTAACCAAGTGCCACGATGAACCATACTTTTCATATGTGAAAAAGTTTCGAAAGTCTTTTTACCATGATAATTTCCAATACCGCTATTTCCTACGCCGCCAAAGGGTAATCGCTCATTCACAAACTGTACAATACTGTCGTTTATAACGCCACCACCATATGAAAATCGCTGTATGAACCATTGCTCAAACCTATTGTTATTACTAAATATATATGCACCCAATGATTTTTCATAAGAGTCAATCCACTGGATGATATCACCTTGATTCTTATAACTAATTACTGGAAGTATAGGACCAAAAATTTCCTCTTGCATCACGTTACTATCTCGTTGTGGCTCATCTAGTAGTGTAGGAGCGATGTATAAAGTATTAATATCGTGTTGACCACCAGAAATTATCTTTTGATCTTCTAACATCTCAATGAGTTTTCTAAAATGTTGTTCTCTGATTATTCTAGGCAAATCTGGACTTTCTTTAGGATTTTTACCAAAGAAATTGATGATTTCGGCTTTTACATGTTCTATGAACTCTAGCTTAACACTATTATGTACTAATATATAATCAGGTGCAATACAGGTCTGACCAGCATTGAGAAATTTTCCCCAGACTATTCTACGTGCAGCCACCTTAAGTGATGCGCTTTCATGTATGACACAAGGGTTTTTACCACCTAATTCAAGGGTTACAGGCGTTAAATGTTTTGCAGCCGCTTGATAAATCGCTTTCCCTACTGGTGGACTACCTGTAAAGAATATATAATCCCATTTCAGACTGGTCAATTCTTTGGCAACGTCAGCATCACCTTGTATCACTTTTACATGTTGAGCATCAAAGGATTCATTAACTATCTCTTCTAGTAATTGTGACGTAGCGGTAGAGAACTCACTAGGTTTAAGAATCACTGTATTCCCAGCTGCTACAGCACCTATCAAAGGAGCAAGTGCTAATTGAAAAGGGTAATTCCAAGGTGATATAATTAAGGTATTACCATAAGGTTCAGAATATTGACGCGCTTTTGATGGAAAGTTAAGAAGTGAAGGTCGCACCTTTCTTGGACTTGCCCATTTTTTTGTCTTTTTAATGTACTTATCAAGTTCGCCAGTAATCACTTGATATTCTGTAATAAATGCTTCAAATTCACTTTTACCTAAATCTGCGGCTAAAGCCTTGTACACTTGCTGTTCTTTTTGCTCTATAACTGCTTTTAATTTTTTCAAAGCCGTTATACGATAATTCACATCCTTAGTCTGTTGAGATTTAAAAAACTCTTGATGTGATTGATGGGTTAGCTTAATGTATTGTTGATCGACCATAATTGTATTCTAAAACCTTACTAGTTAGGTCTAAATTAGACTAAGTAGAATATTTAGTAGCCAATTAATTGTTAGAAATTTAAATTCTTTAAGCTAACTAGCAATAATTTTCCAAATCGCGTCACCATCAGGAACAGGCGCGATAATCTTTACTGGTTCTTTCTTTACTGGATGAATAAATTCTAACTGCCGTGCATGTAAGTGAATACTACCATCTTTATTGCTACGTCTTGCACCATATTTTAAATCACCTTTAATCACACAACCTATTTTACTTAACTGAGCACGTATTTGATGATGTCTACCGGTTTCTAATGCTATTTCTAGTAACGTGTAGCGGTCTAATTTTTGAATAACTGTATAGCTAAGAATGGCTTCTTTTGAGTTGGGAACACCGTGGTCATGAGCATAACTTTTATTCTGCTTTGTATTGCGTACTAAGTGATGTATCAATCGATCTTGCTTTTTGGGCGTTGTACCTTCTACAACAGCCCAATAGGTCTTACGCGTCTCGTGATTTGCAAATAACTTGTTCATGCGTGGTAACGCTTTTGATGTGCGAGCAAAAACCACCACACCACTAGTAGGACGATCTAGTCTATGTGTAACACCTAGAAAGACAGCTCCAGGTTTATCATATTTTACAGCAATGTACTCTTTAATCATTTCAGGTAAAATGACATCACCTGTTTTATCGCCTTGTACTAGATCACCAGATTTCTTATTTACGGCGATAAGGTGATTATCTTCAAATAGAATACGATTGTTGATAGACATGTTGTAATAGGTTTACATTACAAATTTACTGCTTAAAATAGGTAATGAGTCATGGATTATCGTTATTCTGGCTTAATAGGTAAATAGGTTTTTCTTAACCAACCAGCCACTAGAGTTCCAATAATAATCAACATGGTAAGATAAAAGCCTTTTCCTTTATGGATATGTATTGCTACAATAGCTGTCATATAAAAGCTTAAAATTAGTGTCCCATAAAGTAAGGTTCTATGAAATATAAATAACCCAGTAGCTATCAATAAAACTAAACCTGTGATAATAAGTAGAGTAGGGCTTGTACCTATTTTATCTAGTTGATCATGCTTTACAATTTTTTCAAATGCATTTTGCAAAAAGAAGATAATAACTGGAATACTAGGTAACCAAAGCAATATGGTTTTCACGATATTTTTATAGAGCATGGATAGAATTATTTACGCATGATTTTTTCCATTTTGCGTCCTTTGGCAAGTTCATCCACTAATTTGTCTAAATATCTACATTGTCTATAGATTAGAAAATCATCTTCAATATCCTCAATACGGTATCCACAAATAACGCCTTTAATTAAGTGAGCGTTGGGATGCATGTTTGCTTCTTTATAAAAGGTTTCAAAGGTTGCTTTTTCATCAATCAAGTTTTGAACACGATTTGCATCATAACCAGTGAGCCATTCTATTACCTGATCTAATTCTTCCTTAGTTCTACCATTTTTTTCTATTCTACTCAAGTAGTGTGGATAAACAGACCCAAAAATCATTTGGGCTACTTTCTTATTCTTTTCAGCTGTTACTTTCATGGTTGGGTATTTTGTTACGTGATTAATCGTCAAGAAATGGACATTGACATCAAGAGATAATTTATTTAAAAGCTTTATTCGGTACCAAATACTTTTCCATTTAAAGTATGCGTGCAACAATTACAGTAAGGTATCATATCCTTAGCTATTAATTCTGGATTGGTTAATTGCAATTTATTCTCCTCATCCACATACAATCCAGAGAAAAAAGAGGACTCTCCAGTTCTTACAAATTCTTCTTTCTCATTTACATCTAGTGCCACAATCCAAAATATGGGTTCTGTCTTATCTAGTCTTGAACTCGCCTCACTAAATATATCATCCCAGTTCTTTCCGACCTTGGATAGTAAAAATCTAAATAAAGGAGTGTAATCAAGTCCTCTTTCTTTTTTACCGTGCATAGAGCCTTTGGTCTGTTCTACAGTTTCTCGCTTTTTATTTCTAGAATATTTAAAATCACTTCCAAAATTGTGAATAACACCTCTTGCTCGTGTGTTGACTTTTCGATACAATGGTTTTTTGTCTCTATTCATGAATCTAATTTAATGAAATTCTAAATTGAAAAGAATTGTAGTTCAATTAAAACCTGTTCTTGCGACATCTTTTTCATATTAGACTTTACTAATCCGAGTCCTTTCCAAAATTTATCTGGATAGCTTAATTCTTTAGGTTTACCTATCCATCCAGTGGTTAAGTCTAGTTCATAGCCATTATCTAGCTTTTTCTTTAAAGTTATTAAGGTTACAACTAGTGAGTACTAGAAGTATTAAAAATGTAAAGATCAATCTGAATCCTTCATAACTCATTCTTAGTTTGTTTATCGTTCCGTAAAACTCTAGAAGAATATTAAAAGCGTTATTAAGCTCGATGTTATGCTAACTCCTTTTAAAAATAACTTCAGCTTGATTAATTTGTAATGTAGAATTTTTTGTTGCTACTAGAATTCCTTTAAATGTGTAAGTAGCATCATCATCTATAGTTAAAGACGTATTTTTTCCTGTAAAACTCCAGTCTGTTTTACCGTTTATACTCTTTTGCATTTCTCCTATAGTGATGTATTTATCAGTAGGATCGATATCTATGGTGGCGATTCTTTTACTATTCTTAAACATCGTCAACTTAAAGGTTAAAGTAACCTCACCAGTATATTGTATATCCATATCAGACCATATGCCAATTTCATCACCTTTTTTCAGGTCTATTGTAAATTCTTTTAAAATTTTATGATCCTTTCCAGTGCTTACTTCATTAATAGCTAGTCTACCTATTTCTTCTCCTGTAATGCTATCACAGCTTATTAAGGTGATGGTAAGTATTATTAACGTAATTAGTTTTTTCATATACTAGAATTTATAAAGTCGTTGTAAAAGATCCAAAAATTTAGAATTATGATGTTTTAGATTTATCATCGTTTATTTTCAATCCCAATAAACCATCTTTAAAATCTAGCAATGGTGACGGGAACATTTTTAATAGCATATCAGACGCAATGAAATCGTCTTTACTTTGATGTGTAAGTTTTAAATCATGGATAGCAATCACTTCGTCTGATAGAGCTAAAGCAATACTCAACTCATGACTAGAGAATATGATACACTTGTGATGTTGATGGCAATAGTCTCTAAGTTTTAGCAAGATTTCTGCTTTGTGATGTACATCAAGATGACTGGTAGGCTCATCCATTAAAATATAAGGTGTGTCTTGAACTAATGCTCTTGCGATAAGTACGCGTTGTAATTGTCCATCACTTAACGTTGATAGCCTACGCGACCTCATTTTTAAGATCTCAAAATCAGTCATGATTTCTTCCACAAAAGCGATATCTGATGGTGTAAGCTTTCCTAAAAAATTAGTGTATGGTGCACGACTTAAATATAAGATTTCTTCAACAGTTAAGAATTGACTGAACTCACGATTCGTAAGAACAACAGCAATAGATTTTGATTTATCTAAATCACTAATATTAATTATGTTAGTGTTGTTTATGTAAATAGTGCCTTTAATTACATGTTGATTGTTAGAAATAGCACGTAGCAAAGTAGATTTACCTGTTCCATTAGCACCTAATAAGGTGATAAATTTACCTTTCGCGCAAGCGATATCTTCTTCACTTTGTGCTATTACACAGTGACCATAACCTATTTCTATATGTTGTAAACGTATCATCAGAAATGTAAATTACGTTTTCTTAAGATAAGCCAAATTACTAATGGCGCGCCTATTAGTGAGGTTACTGCATTAATGGGTAACGAGTAATTAGAAAATGGTAATTGTGATATGATATCACAAGCTAATAGGAGTGAAGCACCTAACAACACAGCGGTAGGTAGTAATATTTTATGATTAACCGTAGGTAATAATAATCGTGCTAGATGAGGTACCGCAAGTCCTATAAATGCGATAGGACCTGCAAATGCAGTGATACTACCAGCTAGTAGACTAGTTATGATAATAATGATCCATCGTGTAGTTTTTATATTAATCCCTAAACTGCGTGCATAGGTTTCTCCCAACAACATCGCATTGAGTGGTTTTAATATAAGAATTACTAGCAAGCTGGAAATCAATAAAATAAACGCCAGAATTAAAATGTTCTCCCATTCAAGATTACCTAAACTACCTAAAGACCAAAAAACATAACGTTTTAACTGTTCGCTAGAACTAAAGTAAGATAAGATACCTACTACTGCACTACTTAAACTTCCCACCATCAATCCTACAATAAGCAATCCCATGGTATCTTTAATACGTAAGGACATCATTATAATAAGCATCATAACCAGTACACTACCTATAATGCTAGCCGTTACCAGTCCTAATCCTGACACAGCACTTATCCCTAATACAGCACTTCCCATTACGACTAATGCAACACCTAATCCTGCACCAGATGATATTCCCAAAACAAAAGGTCCTGCTAGCGGATTTCTAAAAAGGGTTTGCATCAATAATCCAGCAATCGCAAGTCCAGCACCTGTTAAAATGGCCATAACAGCACGCGGTAAGCGCATTTGGGTAATGATATAATTTTCTGAAGCGTTAGTATTATTGCCTAATAAAACATCCCAAATCTTGTGCGGTTTAATAAATACCGTGCCCAGGCATATGTCTGCTATAAATAGCACAACAACAGCTATGACTAATAAAAAAAGGACCTTATTTTTCAATCGTTAAGTGGCTTAAAAAAATAGAGTTGATGTTGTGGTAAGCTATTAGGATGCAATATTTTAACCAAATCTTTTAAAACCAAATCAGGTCTCATAGAAGCTTCTTCATAATATGTAACACCACCACGTGCACCTACATTAAGTGCAAAGGTATAGACCTTTCTGTTTTTAAAGGCATCAAACTGGCTGTAAGCACTATTATCTTCCTTCATGGCTTTATAGCTGGTATACTGTCCAGGTGCTATCCATATGTCTGCATTGTGTGCATCTGTAAGGACACGTTCTACATTATATGATAAAGAACCAGTTCCTGTCGTATTAGAATAGACATAATCACCATGTGCATCTGCAATTATTTTTCCTTGCCACGAGTTTCCATAAGGTAGATACCAGGTATCTTTCCATGTGGCTCCAGCGATTACACTAGGTGATTCAAAGGCTTGAGCAAGCTTTTTGGTCTCAAGATATTCTTTCTCAATTTCTTTAAAAATACGATTGGCCTCTTTTTCTTTACCATATAAGACACCAAATAATTTAATCCATTCAGCTTTTCCTAAAGGATGTTTCTCTATCCAGTCACCATTGTATATAACCGGTATTCCAGCTCTTTGAATTGATTCATAAACTGGATTATCACCATCAATGCCATATCCCATCACTAGATCTGGCTGCATGGTCACTACTTTTTCAACGCTGATAGTCTGATTTTGTCCCAGTTCTTCAATTTTACCATCATCTATCAATGCTCTTACACTAGAGTCACTGATGTAATCTGTACCAGGGAAACCTATAATAGAAGACTGTTCCTGAAGCAAAACAACTGGTGGAATGTGAGTTGTAGAGCTCAGTATGATTTTTTGTAGTGGTATGTTAATGATTTGGGATGCATCAGGTTCTGGCAGGCGCTCACTAGTTGATGAACCCTTAACTAGTTTAAAAGAATATTCAAGATCTGCTTCTGGCCATGGATTATTGATGGAAATGTAATATCCAGTTTCTGTAGAGTTGATTACAAAACCAGTGGCATATTTCACTTCTACATTTGTGTAATCATCTTTAGATACCTTTACTTTTTCTTTAGTAGTTGAGCTTTCATTGTTTTTACACGATGAGATTAACAATAATGAAAATAAGAGAAAATATATGTTCTTCATAGAGCCTCAAAAATACTATTATTAGCATACATTTGCCGTGTAAAATTGGTTTCTCTAGTTGGATTACGCTTTCGCGAAAGCGAGATATATGAAGATTATAGGATTAAAAGGGAATCTAGTGTGAATCTAGAACTGTTCCCGCAACTGTAAAGTTTACATCTTTAAAGAAGATGTCTCATCGAGATTTCTATCATAGGTCACTGAGTCTTAGACTTGGGAAGGCGATAGAAATAAATAAGTCAGGAGACCTGCCAGCTTACACAAACTAATTGTTAACCTTCGGGATAAAGGTGGCGAGTCTTTTAAGTGCTTTAATGTAATATCATATTCTATGTGATTATCATTAATCTCGTGCTTAAAGTGATTTCTCTATTTTATTCCCGTATTTAAAATCATTAAAATGAACAAAAAAATCATTGCCATGAGCGCTATGATGGTAGCTGCTGTGTCGGGAATTGCACAAGTAGATTCTACTGCAACTAAATTGGATCAGGTACTAATCAGTGCAGATTCTAAGTTTGAATTAACTAGAAAAGATAGCGGTAAGCCTGTTATCAAAATTACCAGAGCTGATATTGAGGCACAGAGTGCTGCAAGTCTTGCAGATTTATTAAATCAATATGCTGGTATTGAAATGAATGGAGCACGTAGTAATGCTGGGCAAAATCTAGGGTATTTTGTACGTGGTGGTAGCACCAGACAGGTAGCGTTTTTAATAAATGGAGCACAAGTTAATGATGCCAGTAACATCAGCAATGAGTTTGATATAAGACTGGTAGACCTTAATCAAATCGAGGAAATAGAAATATTGAAAGGTGCGGCAAGTACTTTATATGGCGCTAATGCGAGTACAGCTGTTATCAATATAAAACTGCGCAAGTCTCCTGAAACTGGTGTGCGTGTAACAGTTGCCTCATTTATAGGTACTAACAAAAGTGTGGAGCAAGCAAATAATGGTCCAGATGAATTTACAAATAGCGTACAATTACAAGGTACTGCAAAAAATGGTTTGACCTATGGTCTAGGTTTTAATCATCAAGCTACTAATGGAGGAATAAGTGCTGCCGAAGCTGCAGATGGAGCCTCACCTAATGAGTCTGACGACTTTAATAGGGTCAATTTACTAGGTAGAATAGGATATGATAATAAGAAAAATTTCAAGCTATCTAGTTATGTGTCATTTGATGAATACACTGCTGAATTTGATGATTTCTCACTAGTTGATGCCAATAATGAAACTTATAGCCGACAAGTACGATGGGGAACAAATGTGAACTGGAAATATAGTACAAAAGGTGAAATCGTATATACTGACGTAAGTACACATACACGTCGTGATAACAGAAGTAGTTTCCCATCACTTTATAATGCAGATGGCTATTCGTTAGACTTATACAATAAGTATACATTTGATTTAAGTGAGACTTCATCACTGAAAACGATAGTTGGTTTTAATTTTAGAACAGATCGTTATGAGGATTTTAGTATCCCATTCGGTAGTTCTAGTTTTGAACAAAATGCTGATAAAGATGATGTTAATGCACAGATTTATGACCCATATTTAAATGTGGTGTACATCAGTGATTTTGGTCTTAATGTAAATGCTGGTGCTCGGTATAATAAGCATAGCAATTATGATGGACAGTTGGTTTATAATTTAAATCCATCATACAGATTCAATGTAGGAAGTTCAAGTTTTAAAGTATACGGAAGTTATAGTACGGCTTATATAACGCCATCACTGTTTCAACTATATGCAGCTGGTTTTGGGAATGAAGAACTTAATCCAGAAGAAAACACTACTATGGAAGCAGGCATTTCTTGGACAAAAGGAAAAAGTACTATAACAGTAAGTGCTTTCCAGCGTGATGAAAATAATCTAGTACAGTTTGTAACGATAGATCCTGTTAACTTCATTTCTCAGTATCAAAATGTAGATGAAGAATTAACGGCCAAAGGTGTAGAGGTCAGTGGTCAGACCACGTTGTTTGATAAGTTAATGCTTACCGCAAATTATAGTTTTACAGAGCGTAATGATCAATCCTTATTACGTCGTATCCCTAAGCATAAAGTTAACGCTAGCGCAAGAGTACAAGCTATTTCTAGAGGTTTTGTAACCTTAAGATATCAATATAATGATGATAGAGGTGATTCATTTTTTAATTCCAATACTTTCACTAACGATGCTGTAGTATTGAGTAGTTATCATACACTAGATTTAGACCTTACATATGGTTTAAAAGATATTCCGGCAACTTTTTTTGCAGGAATAAATAATGTGACTGATACTGATTTCCAAGAACTTTTTGGTTATCAAACTAGAGGTAGAACTTATAAAATAGGAATGAGGTACCAATTTTAGTGCAATGTTTACCTTTTAATTTAAATCCCATTTCATGTCTTTATTGAAATGGGATTTTTAATTCAGTAAAAAGACTAAAGAAGGAGCAACACGTCGTCTCCAGTAGTTCTCGTCATGTTCATGACCTTCAAACTTTAGTGATTTATAATTAATGTCAGTATAACCTTTATGCAAAAACATACTGTCTACACGCTTTTGATACGGCTCATATTCTTTATCTAACGTTTCTGTTCCATAATCAAAGTAAATACGATGATTTTTTGCTTGTGGTATGGTCTCTGGTAGACTTTCTATAAATGCCTCACCTAAATATGGAACTGGCCAGTGTGTGCTTAAACAACCGGCATTTCCAAAAGTATTAGGATATTCTATCATTGCATATAAAGATATAAGTCCACCCATACTGCTTCCCATAATGATATTATCTTTAGGTTCTTCAGATACTTGAAAATTTGCATTTATAAAAGGGAGAACCTCTTCTGTTACAAATTTTAAATACTGATCTGAGTATAGTTGATCATAACCAGTTTTTTTCTTTAATTCTGATTTTGCAAATTTAGACTGAGTTAACTCTTTAGGTTGTTGTGGCATGTATTCATTCATACGCTTTTTAGGATGTGACCATGTCGTTACTACTATTGTAGGTTGGATTGCGTTAATGATAGATAATGAATCCATCTTTTCATCTATTTCCCAAGCCTTTCCATAATTGGAAGTACTTTTATTAAATACATTTTGACCATCATGCATGTAGAGCAATTTATAATCTACATTAGTTAATGGATATCCTTGAGGTAACCATATTTCTAAATTTCGTTGATCGACATAGTTAGATTTAAAATTATTGTAATAAAGAATAGTGTCTTGGACTATTGGGTTTTGGATTTCAAAAATGCCCATGTTCGTTACAGCGACAGGTGTAAATACGTTAGTAGGAGATTGATTTTTACAAGATGTACATATCAAAAGAAGTAGGATATAATAGAGAATCGACTTCATAATTATTGATTATAATGCCCATAACGCTGCAGAGCATATTTATACAATTCATTTTTACCTTCTAATTGTAATTTATGAATCATATTCTTTCTGTGCTTGACTACGGTACTGACTGCAGTTTGTCTTTCTTCAGCAATTTCAGCAGATGTTTTTCCTAATGCTATAAGCTTTAAAATTTCTGTTTCGCTACGTGATAAAGGCTGTACATTATCTATATCATCTTTTTTATGAACTTCTTTTATGTCTATAGCTGCGTCAAAATAAGATGTACCAGTCGCCACGTTTTCAATCGCTTTCTTAAGCTCAGTTAAAGGACTTATTTTAAGTATATATCCATCAGCTCCTGCATCAATCATTTCTTTAATTGCACCTGGATTATCATACATGCTTAAAGCAATGACTTTAATGCTAGGATGTTTTGCTTTTATAGCCTTGCACAACTCAACACCATTCATAATAGGCATATTGATATCTGTAAGAACAACTTGTGGTTTTACATATTTAAGCATTTCTAACATTTCTTTTCCATTAGGCGCATTTCCTATGACTTCAATGTTAGAATCTTGTTCTAGAAAAACTTTGAGACCATCACTAAGAGAGATGTGATCTTCAGTTATTGTTATAAATATCATACAAACGGAATTTCTATATTAATAGTCGTTCCTCGTTCTAGTTTAGTATCTATTTCCATAGTACCATCTAGATTTTGCACTCTAGTTTGAATGCTATCAAGTCCGGTTCCAGTATGACTTGAATTTCCCTGAACAAAACCTTTACCATCATCTTCTACCATAATACTTACATGGTCTTCATAACCCGTTAGTATAATACTTGCGTGCTGGGCTTGCGCATGTTTAATGGTATTATTGAGTAATTCTTGAATTATTCTAAAAAGACCTAATTCCATACTATTGCTTAAGTTTCCTTGTAAACCATGATGTACGACTTCAACCTGTATAGATTTCCCTGCATTGATACGACCAGCCAGTTGCTCTAGTGTTCCTATTAAACCATGAGAGCTCAGTACACTACTTTTTTGTGCATGTGATATATTACGCACTTTGGTATAGGTGTCATTTAATAAATCATAGGCATTCTCTAGAATTTTTTTATTCTCCACTTGATCACTTTTACCTATTACATTTTCAATACACATACGGGCAGTAGTTAATGAACTACCTATATCATCATGTAAATCTTGCGCAATTTTTTTACGTTCTTTTTCTTGTCCAGTTATCATCGCATCTATACCAGCTAGCTCTTGATCACGCAGTAATTTTTCTTCTCTTTGCTTTTGGACTTCAGCTTGCGCGGCAAGTAATCTTTGTTTTTGTCGCATTCTATTAAGAATGAATGTACCTAGTCCAATGATACAGGCTAGTATAAAAAGTAAAAGGTATATCCTATTCTCGCTGGTTAGATTTTTTGAGATCAGTTCTGCATTCTCTAGATCTTTTTCAGCTGTTTCATATTTAGTTTGTAACTCTTTTAAATTTTGTGCAATGGTTGTGCGCTCTAAAGAGTCTTCTTCAGAAATAAACTGATTATAATAATTGATAGCTTCCTCATAATTACCGGCTGCGGTTTGTGCATCTGCAATGTTGCGCAATAGGCCTACACTTAGTTCTTTGTCATTTTTATCCTCGATTAAAACTTTTGCTTTAATTAAATTATCTACAGCTGCTTGATTTTCACCTATCGCCATTTGAAGCATGGCAAGATTGTTAAGTCTTACTGCAATATCAAATGTGTCTTTTTTTGCAACGACATCTGCAAGGTTCTTTTCGTAATAAAATAAAGCAGAATCATTTCGAGATTGGTAATAATGTAAGGTCCCAAGATTAAATTCTGTATCGATCAATTCTTGCCTTAGATTGTTCTCGATGCTTATTTTTCTCATTTCATAACAGATATCCTGGGCATTCTTAAAATTACCCATTTGTATATCCTTAAACATGAAATAGAATTTACTTTTAATTAAAAGCGCTGGATCATTTAATTCTGTCGCGATAGCAAGATTCTCTTCCATTAATGACTCTGGAGCGACATGCAACTCTGATGTAGAATTGCTAAGTTCCATCATATAATCATTTGCCATAAAAATGACACGCTTATTCGACGATAAACTCTTTGCTTGTTGTAAATCTTTATAGGCATTTTCAAAATCATCAACGGCATACTTAATACCACCTGTAGCTAGAACATAAAGTGCTTTATTATTATCATCTAATAGCTTTACATCATTATTCTTTACAATTTCCCTCAATTGTGGAATCTCATTACGGTTCAACAAGTTCATTACACTGTCTAGTGGTTTTACTTGAGCATCCACCAGCTGTGTAGTAGTTAATAATATAATTATAGTGTATACGAATCGAGTGATCGATCGATTATTGAGCGTAAAGAGTTGAATCATTTGTTTTGTAGGGAACGATATACTTTCAAATATAATAAACTATAGTTAAGAAATGTAACTCTTAGAAAATCTATTCTCAAGCATTATTTATAGATTGTTTAATTTCTTAAATTTGATTTTAAGAAGTTTGGTGATGTTGTACGCTTTCGCGAAAGCGTTATACCAACCAATAATTCACTTTAAATTATAACTATATGAAATACTTAAAGATTGCTAGTATCGTACTAGCAACAACAGCATTGATTTCTTGTAACGACCAAGTGCCTGAAACAATGGAGGCGCCTGTTACGGAGTTTAGCTATGATGTTACAGAATTTGCAGACATAGGTGTGTTGAGGTATAAAATCCCAGGTTGGGATGAATTAAATCTTCAACAACAAAAACTGGTATATTATTTAACGCAAGCAGGATTGAGCGGTAGGGATATTATATGGGATCAAAATTACCGTCATAATTTAGAACTGCGTAAAGGATTAGAATCTATTTATACTAATTATCAAGGAGATAAAAATGATGTAGATTGGAAAGAATTTGAAATTTATTTACATCGAGTATGGTTTGCAAATGGGATTCATCATCATTATAGTATGGATAAAATGAAGCCTGGTTTTAATGAACAATACTTTAAAAACTTAATGAATCAGACTGATGTAAGTATTGATGAACAGGTATGGATGGTAATGTTCAATGATCAGGATGCTAAAAAAGTTGATAAAGCAAAAGGAAAAGATATCGTGCTTGCTAGTGCGGTAAACTTTTATGGACCAGATGTTACAGAGGATGAAGCCCGAGCTTATTACAAAAGTATTTCTGTAGATCCTAATGAGCCTATAGAAGTAGGTTTAAATTCTCAACTGGTTAAAGAGAATGGTGTGCTGGTAGAGAAACCATATAAAAGTGGTGGATTATACGGCCCAGCGATGGATCAAATGATTTACTGGCTTCAAAAAGCACAAGCAGTTGCCGAAACTGATCAACAGGCGAAAGCTCTAGGTTTACTTGTGGAATACTATCAGACCGGAGATTTACAGAAATGGGACGAATATGCAATTGTATGGTCTAAATCTACTGATGGTGCTGTAGACTGGATTACAGGATTTGTTGAGGTGTATAATGACCCAATTGCCTATAAAGGTAGTTATGAAACTATCGTACAGATCAAGGACTTTGATATGTCACGCAAAATGGAAGTATTAAGTGCAAATGCACAATGGTTTGAAGATAATTCTCCATTAATGGCTGAGCATAAAAAGAAAAAAGTAACTGGTGTAAGTTATAAAACGGTTAATGTAGCTGGTGAGGCTGGTGATGCAAGTCCAGCAACTCCTATAGGTGTGAACCTGCCTAATAATGTATGGATTAGAGAAGTGCATGGTAGTAAATCTGTGTCTTTAGGTAATATTATTGAAGCTTATGGCAGTTCAGGTAGTTCTGGTAGGTTAGAAGAATTTGCCTTTGATGAGGAAGAAATTGCTCTCGAAAAAGAATATGGTGCACTAGCAGATAAATTGCATACTGCTTTACATGAAGTGGTAGGACATGCCTCTGGTCAAATTAATGAAGGAGTCGCGACTCCTAAGGAAACTTTAAAAAGTTATAAGTCGACTATTGAAGAAGGTCGTGCAGATTTGTTTGGTCTTTACTATTTGATGGATCCTAAATTAGAAGAGTTAGGACTGGTAAAAGACTGGCAAAAAACAGGTACAGCTGCTTATGATGGGTATATAAGAAATGGTTTGATATCACAATTAGTACGACTTGAATTAGGTCAGGATGTAGAAGAAGACCATATGCGTAATAGGCAATGGGTGAGTGCTTGGGTATATGAGAAAGGACTTGAGGATAATGTGATAGAAAAAGTCACTAAAGATGGAAATACCTATTACGATATTAAAGATTATGTAAAGTTAAGAGAACTATTTGGTCAGTTATTAAGAGAGACACAGCGTATTACTAGTGAAGGTGATTTTGAGGCTGCTCAAGCATTAGTAGAAGATTATGGTGTTAAGGTTGATCAAGATTTACATAGTGAAGTATTAAAAAGAAATAGTCAATTCAAAACACCAGCTTATAGAGGTTTTGTAAATCCTATGATTACTCCAGTAATGGAAGGTGATGAGATTAAATCGTTCACAATTGAACAACCAGAAACATTTGCAGATCAAATGTTGATGTACTCAGAAAAATATGGCCATCTAGACTAGTTGTCCATTTAATTATAAATCAAAGGCTCATAAAAGATTTGTTATCTATTTATGAGCCTTTTTATTTAGGTTTAAATAAAGTCTTTTTTAAAGTAGTTGTTTGTATTTGTTCTTTTCCTTTTTAGATTTTAATCGATGATGAAATGGTATTTTAAGACCGATATAGAAATCTGCAGCTTTTGAGTCTTCAGTAATTAAATTACTTAAAATAGAGCCAGACCCAAAACTCAACGGGCCGAATCGTAGTCCTGCGCCCCATGTCATGTCTGCATATTCTACAAAACTGATATTGGTATATAAAGTAAATAAACGAGATTCAAATCTAGGAACTATTGTTGTATAATTCAATTGATTGTTACTATAAGGATCTGTTGATTGATTTAATCCTATTGCTCCAGTAGCGGCAAGGTAAAGGTTGCGATCGACACGTAAATCTATCGCATATCTTAAAGCAGTAGGTAGTTGAACAGATATATCTTGTGTCGTTGTTATAAAAGTGTAATTGTCTTCTAGACCTTGTTCAAAATCTTCATCAAAGTCAGAGGCACTTACAGTACCTGAAACACTATAGGTATCAATACTTACATCATTATAGGTGATATTACCAACATCTGTTACACTTAAACCTATTTTCAATCTATATTGATTGTGACCTCTTAAAGCAAGGGAATCTAACTTTGTATCTTTATTGAGTTCTGGACGATATTCGTAGATGATACCGATATCGCCACCTATACTTGAACTACCGTTTCCAAAATCGAAATCATCATCTTCATCTGTAGAAGTAGCACTAGCGTAGGATAAATCGCCATTTGCAGAAATTGTTTCGGCTACAGAATCGTAAGATCCTTCAATACTATTGGAATTCATAAAAAAGCCACCAGCACCTAACAAATATTTTGCTGTGATTCCAGCCTTAAGGAAGTGATGATTTTTATTTGTTATCACAAAACCATAGGTTAATCCAGCTTCTGCCCATGCATGTGCGGTACCGTTAAGATTTTCCATGTCTATATTGAAATCTTTATTAAGAATGTCACCATCTTGTAATGTTTCAAAAAGGTTACCATTTACTTCTCTTAAATTTAAAAAACCTCTAACACGTGTTGATATAGCGAGACTATGTTTATCAGAAAGGTTGAATAAAAAAGAAGGACCTAATAGGTCTAGATTTTGATATACATTATTGTTTTGACTAGGAAAACGCATTCCGGATTCTTCAAAGCTTATACCGCTTGCATCACTGAAAAGCTCTGAAAAATTAAAGGCATAATAATCATTTGAAGTAGTTGATGAGACCTGAAAGAGATTGATATCTGTTTTGAATCTTGAGTCGGCTAGATTTGCTGGATTAATAGCTAAACTTGTTATACCAGAATAATTATCGGTTTCTTTTCCTGAATAGCTTTGGGCTAGACTTAGAAAACTTATAAAAAAAGCTATAAAACTATATTGTAAATATTTCATTTGGTTAGGTTTAAGCTCAAAATTAAACCTAATCACAGTAATTAGTCAATACCCTTTAAAGGGTATATTTAGATAAATCTATTAGCTTTTTAAAGTCATTTTAATTATAAATAGTAATAGTATAAAACCTATAAAACCAAGAAGTATCCATTTGACACCTTTATAATTTTTTCTATGCATTCCTTTATCTTTTAAATACATGAAAGAAATAATGATAACAAATACAATAAAGAATACAATTCCAAATGTTATCTGACCACTAGTAAACATAGGGTCTTTTGCAAGTAATAATAAATGAAACATAGAATAACTATTTTTGACAAAATTACAACAGGATCTTATTAATTACAGTACATGAAGAAACAAATTAAAGCCGTAGAAGAATTTCATACAGCATTTCAGTTAGGAATGAATCATCAACCTAAGGGAGATATTACAGAACGCCGCAATACATTGCGCTATGAATTGATGAAAGAAGAAAATGAAGAATATTTTGAAGCCGCACAAAATAATGATCTAGTAGAAGTTGCAGATGCGCTAGGTGACATGCTTTATATATTATGTGGTACAATTATAGAACATGGTATGCAAGAGGTGATTGAAGATGTTTTTGACGAAATACAAAAATCAAATATGAGTAAGTTAGGAGCAGACGGGAAACCTATCTATCGTGAAGATGGTAAGGTTCTTAAAGGTCCTAATTACTTTAAACCAAATTTTGAAAAAATATTAAAGAACTCATAGAATATTGAATATAAAAAAAGCCATCAATTAATTGATGGCTTTTTTTATATTCAATGCTCTGTTGATCATTATATCTTTACTCTCCAACCATGTGCATCATCTGCACGGTTATATTGAATATCCTTTAATGCAGATTTAAATCTTTCTGCATAGCTATCGTCCAGATTAGGAAGCTCGTACTTGAACTCTTTATGCTTATAGCCTTTAATAGGAACAATTACCGCTGCGGTACCGGATCCAAATATTTCTTTAAGAGTTCCATTTTCGGCAGCATCATTAAGCTCTTTAACACTAATTCTGCGTTCTTCTATGTTTACACCAGCGTCCTTTGCTAGTTGTAAAACACTGCGTCTAGTTACACCATTAAGAATACGATCATTATTAGGAGCAGTTAACAATGTATCACCAATACGTACAAAGATATTCATAGTTCCTGCTTCCTCTAAATATTCATGAGAAGCAGCATCTGTCCAGATAATTTGTTGATAACCTTCGGCTAGCGCAAGGTTGTTAGGGTAGAAGCTAGCAGCATAATTTCCTGCGGCTTTCGCATATCCTACACCACCATCTGCTGCACGTGAATAATCAGAGGCAATAATTACACGTACATCACCTTTGTAATAAGCAAAGGCTGGAGACATAACGATCATAAACTTATATTCTGTAGATGGAGCAGCTGCTACACCATTCTCACTAGCAATCATAAATGGCCTGAGGTAAAGAGATAAACCTTCACCATGTCGTACCCATTCCTTATCTAAGTTTACTAGAGTTTTAAGCCCTTCTACAAAGACCTCTTCAGGTACTTCTGGCATCGCTAGTCTTTTTGCACTTTCATTAAATCTAATCCAGTTATCCTCAGGTCTAAAAAGAAACACATCACCAGCGTCATCTTTAAAGGCTTTCATTCCTTCAAAAATTGCTTGACCGTAATGAAACACCTTACAACTAGGCTCTACCATTATAGGACCATATGGTTTTATAACAGCAGTTTCCCATTTACCATCGCGCCATGTACATTCTAGCATGTGGTCAGTAAATGTTTTACCGAATGTCAAATTATCAAAATCAGTACTACTAATTTTAGATTCTTGAATCTTATCGATAACGATTTCGTAGGCGTCAGTCATAGCTTGTTAAAGTTTTTTGCAAAGATACTGGATATCTATACATCATTTACCTAAACGAATTCTTAAATTTGCATTAAACTATCAACATTATGAAAAAAATCGCATTGGCATTACTTGCAGCAGTTGCTGTAATAGGATGTAAGGAAGAGGTAAAAGAAGACATGACACCAGCTGTAAATGATGAGCAAGTTCAGGAAATGGCTTACATGAGTTATGGTGAAAAAATCGATGCTACAGATGCAATCGATGCTGTAAAATTAGGTAGCTTTTATGAGAGTATGAAAGAAGGAGATACGATGGAAGTAAAGGTTAAAGGGATGATACAAGAAGTATGTGTTAATAAAGGTTGTTGGATTAAATTACCAGTAAATGATACAGAATCTGCCTTTGTAAAGTTTAAAGATTATGGTTTCTTCTTGCCTAAAAATGGAACGGACAAAGAAGTGGTATTAAGAGGTAAAGCTTATAAAAGTGTAACACCTAAGGATGAATTAATTCACTATGCACAAGACGCTGGAGAAAGTGAAGAAGAAATCGCAAAGATTACTGAAGACAAAATAACTTATGCTTTTATGGCAGATGGAGCTCTTGTTGAAGAATTTGAAAATCCAGATGTAGAAGGTATGGAGCCTGCTACAGAAGAGTAGATGAAAAGAGAAATAATCACTACTGGTGATGGTTCTAAAACCATACATATGCCAGAGTGGAACGAACAATATCATTCAAAACATGGCGCTTTGCAAGAGGCGCTTCATGTTTTTATAGAAATGGGACTTAAAGATACGCTTTCGCGAAAGCATGATATATCAACTCCTATTTCTATTTTAGAGTATGGATTAGGCACTGGCCTTAATGCTATGATTACGGCACAATATCCTACTAAATTTAAAATTAATTATACTGCTGTAGAGGCTTATCCCGTAAGCCTAGAAGAAGCTATGGAAGTGAATTATGGTAATTTATTAAATGACAACACGCTGTATCAACAACTGCATGGTTGCGAATGGAATCAGATTATAGAACTTACAGAATCTTTTACGATCAAAAAAGTTGAAAAAAAGTTTGATCAAATACATAATGAATCTTGTTTTGATATAATCTATTTTGACGCATTTGGACCTAGAGTGCAGCCTGATTTATGGACTGAAGAGATTTTTAAAGCAGCGTTTAAAGTTCTTAAACCTAATGGAGTATTAACTACATATTGTGCGCAAGGACAAGCCCGTAGAAATATGCAATCAGCCGGTTTTTTAATTGAGCGATTGCCAGGTCCACCAGGTAAACGTGAAATGTTAAGAGGTAGAAAAGAGTTCTAAAAAAAAAAAAAGCCGTTCATTAACTGAATGGCTTTTTTTTAGAATAGTAACTGATTTACATTTTATCCACAATCTTCAATAATAATTCTTGTGTACTACTGTAGCTTACATCTTCTACTTTAGCGAGAAGAATCGCGGCTTTAGCTTGTTTCCATGCTTCATCATATCGACCCGTTTTATATAATAAAGCAGCATAAGTATCGGTATTGTTATAATTAGCATCTAATTCTATTGATCTCTTCACCATTTTAATTGATTTTAATAAGACATCTATTTCAGAATGCTCTAAATAGGCATGCCATGCTTTAGAATTTAAAGCATCACTGTCATACCAGATTGCATCAATATTATCTTGACTAAATTCATCCTCTGTACCTTCAGAATTACCAGCGCTTGAAGAATTACTGGAGAAACCACCGTGCTCGATGATAAGATCTTCAAAATCCTCTTCAGACATAGCACCTTCCATATACTCTAAAGTAGTTTGGTTTTTAATGAAATAATAAGTAGGTATAGAGGTAACACTTAAAGCATCATCAACTTCATTCTTATCAACATCAATTTTATAGATTGAAATGCGGTCACCGTACTTTTCTGCTAACCTTTCAATAATCGGATCCATTCTTTTACATGGTCCACACCAGGTTGCATAAAAATCTACAATGATGAGCTTATCATTATTAATCAGAAGTTTTTCATGTGCATTTTCATCTGTTAGTTCAATTTGAGCTGTAGCTTGTATCGAGAGCATAGCAAGCAATAATAATAGGAGATTTTTCATAATTCGTTGGTTTATAGTATGCAATTAACAAAAATTATGAGAAATATTCCATACCCTATATGGGGTATTTTAAACTACTCGTGATGATAAGGTTCATTTCTTAAAATGGTAAAGGCTCGGTAAATTTGTTCTGTAGCAAATAATCGAACCATTTGATGTGAAAAAGTCATGTCACTTAACGATAATTTGGAGTTGGCTCGTTGGTACACATCTGCTGAAAAACCATAAGGACCACCGATTATAAAAACTAACCGTTTGAGACCTGATACACTACGTTTGTTGATTAATTCTGCAAATTGCATGCTTGAGAGTTTTTTACCTTTTTCGTCTAGTAGAGTAATGAAATCACTTTTCTCTAACTTATTCAAAATCAATTTTCCTTCTTCATTTTTTTGTTGTTCCTCACTGAGATTTTTAGTCTTTTTTAGGTCAGGAATAATTTGTAACTCAAAATTAATATAGTGTTTCAAACGGTCTACATACATTTGAGTGAGCTGGTCAATTCTAGAATCGTCTGTTTTGCCTACGGCGAGAAGTATAATTTTCATAGAAGCAAAGTTAATTGCATTTTAACAATATGTAAAAAGAGATGTTTAGCTTATTTTTGAGTTATAAATTAAACTAATGGAATACGGAAGCCCAGCATTTAAAGAAGAAATAAAAAGGATTATTACTAACGCTTTAAGAGAAGATGTTGGTGATGGAGATCATAGTAGTTTATCCTGTATTCCTTCTACTGCAACTGGTAAAGCGCGATTACTAGTTAAAGATAATGGTATTCTTGCCGGTGTAGAATTTGCAAAAGCAGTATTTCATGAGGTAGATCCAGACTTAAAAATTGATGTGAGAATTGAAGATGGAAGTATTGTAAAATATGGCGATGAAGCTTTTTATGTGTCAGGTTCCTCACAATCTATTTTAAAGGCAGAAAGATTAGCTTTAAATGCCATGCAACGCATGAGTGCTATCGCGACAAAGACTAGAACCTTTGTCGATGCATTAGAAGGAACAAAAACAAAAATTTTAGATACAAGAAAAACAACACCTGGTATAAGAGTTTTAGAAAAATGGGCGGTTAAAATAGGTGGTGGAGTTAATCATAGATTTGGGTTGTATGATGTTATTATGCTTAAGGATAATCATATCGATTTTGCAGGTGGAGTAAGTAAAGCGATTCAAAAAACGCAACAATACTTAAAAGAAACCAATCGAGATTTGAAAATTATTGTAGAAGCTCGAGATCTAGAAGAAATCAAAGAGATTTTAACTAATGATGGTGTATATCGCATATTGATAGATAATTTTAATTATGTGGATACACGCAAGGCAGTTGAGTTAATAGGTGATCAATGCTTAACAGAGAGTAGTGGAGGAATCACCTTAGAAACAGCTCCGCAATACGCTGCTTGTGGTGTAGACTTTATATCAAGTGGTGCATTAACACATAGCGTGTATAATTTAGATTTAAGCCTTAAAGCGGTCCATGAGTAAAACCAAAGACCTACTAGACCGTATTCCTGTTTTGCGATGGCCAGTAAACATTGCTAATAAGATACGTATTCCAGGACTAGAAGGCATGACGCTATATGACGTTGCAGAGACGTATATAATAGGAATCGCACAAGGAGCATTTTCTGCCAGAGCTAGTGCAATTAGCTATAGCTTTTTTATGGCTATATTTCCTTTTCTATTATTTGTCTTAAACCTTATCCCTTTTATCCCAATAGAGAATTTTCAAAATGAATTTCTTGAATTTGTAATTGAATTACTACCAGCTCAGGCAGTAAGTATTTTTGATCAAATCTTTAAAGAAATTGCACTTCAAGGTAATACAGGTTTATTAACTATAGCTTTTGTCTCTTCTTTGATCTTCATGTCTAATGGTGTAAATGCAGTGTTTAATGGCTTTGAAAGATCGTTTCATACTGATTTTAATAGAGGATTCTTTAGACAATATGCTATATCATTAGCGGTATCAGTCTTACTTACCATATTCCTTTTAATTATGGTGATTGTGACGGGTTATGTAGAATATTTATTAGAAGAATTACGTAAATCCAACATCATGAGTGAAACTGGTCAAGGAGAAACCTTAGTTTTTGTTAGATATTTAATTGTAATAATATTGACTTATATTTTTGTTGCGGTACTTTATTATTTTGGAACTAGAGATGGTCGTCAGACTCGGTTTTTCTCAATAGGAGCATCGGTAACTACAGTTTTAATAGTTTTATTATCAGTACTTTATGGGGTTTATATTGATAATTTCACATCTTATAATGAAATCTATGGATCAATAGGTGCTTTATTGATCTTAATGATTTATATATGGCTCAATTCCAACATATTACTGCTAGGATTTGAATTAAATGCCTCTCTTAGAAAATTAAAGGCACAGAATTTGAATAGTTAATATTATCTTTAAAAACCCAAAATAAGAAACACAATGAAAAAATTAATTTTATTAGCTGTAGCCTTAGTAGCTACATTTACTGCAGATGCTCAAGTAACTATAAACGATGTAAAGGTTGAGAAGTCTTTATCCATAGAAGGACAAGAGTTGATGCTTAACGGCGCAGGAATGCGTGAAAAATTATGGTTTGATCTTTATGTTGGTGCTTTGTACACAACTGTAAAATCAAGTGATGGTTCTACCTTAGTAGATGCAGACTTACCGATGGCTATTACTTTAGATATCACTGATAGTAAAGTGACTCAAGCAAAAATGAAAGGTGCTGTAGAAGATGGTTTTGAAGATAGTTGTACAGATGCAGAACGTGCTGCGATTAAGGATGATATCAAAAGATTTATAGGCTTTTTTAAAGATGCTATCGTTAAAGGAGACGAATTTGAAATCGCTTATGTACCTGGAAAAGGAACAATGGTTTCTAAAAACGGAAAAGCATTAGGTACCATTGCTGGTCTTGATTTTAAGAGAGCTTTATTTGGTATCTGGCTAGGTGAAGACCCAGCAGATAAAGATTTAAAAGAAGGAATGTTAGGTAAGTCTTAATATTACTTTTAGAATATTATTGCCCACGTAAATTAAATTTGCGTGGGTTTTTTAATTTATAGATATGAGATTATTAATAACATTTGCACTTTTTTTATTCGCTTTCGCGAAAGCGTACTCACAAGACATAACAGGTGTATGGAAAACCGTAGATGAAGAATCTGGTATCGTTAAATCTCATGTCGAAATTTTTGAAAAAGATGGTAAATACTATGGTAAGGTTCTTAAAGTTCTAGATCCAGCTGCGCCAGATATACCATTGTGTGTCAATTGTGATGGTAATTTAAAAGATGCACCTATAGAAGGATTAGTAATCATCAACAATCTTGAAGAAAAAGGCAAAGTGTATAAAAATGGTACCGTATTAGATCCTGAAAATGGCAAGTCTTATGAGTGCAAAATCTGGCTCAATGAAGATAATCCAGATTTATTAATGGTGAGAGGATATATTCTTTTTTTATACCGTACTCAAACTTGGTTAAGACTGAAATAGCGATAAGTACTGGATAAATATCGAGTAATTATTGTTCATCAATTTAAATCATCTACTATTTTTACATAGTAGATTTTTTTATGTCACATTATATAGATGTCATCATACCGTTACCGCTTGAAAGGCTTTTTGCTTATCGAGTTACTGCTGCCGAGGCGGATTTTTTACGACCTGGAATGCGAGTCGCTGTACCTTTTGGTAAATCAAAAATCTATACCGCAATTGTCCATCATCTACATCAATCTCCACCTCTTAATTATGAGGTAAAGGACATAGAACTTATTGTAGATGAACAACCTACCGTTACACCTGATCAAATAAAGTTTTGGGAATGGATTGCCTCTTATTACGTATGTAGTGTAGGTCAAGTAATGCGTGCTGCTTTGCCTAAATCACTGATGTTAGAAAGTGAGACAATTATTCTCAAAAATGCCGACACTGATATTAATGAAGATGAGCTAGATGATAAGCAGTTTCTAATCATGGAAGCCTTGCACCATCGACCAGCCTTGAAGATCAAAGAGGTAATGGAAATTCTCGATAGAAAATCTGTCTTACCTATTCTTAAAAAGATGTTAGAGTTAGAATGGATTATTCTTCAAGAAGAAGTTTATTCTACTTATAAACCTAAAACAGTTAAGTACATTTCTTTAAATTCTAGGTATAAAGATGAAGAACATCTCAAAAATTTACTAGATGATATGACTAGAGCGCCTAAACAACGCGATACAGTCATGACGCTTTTTATGCTACAAACAGGTAGTAAATCAGTAACTACAAAATTATTACAAGATCGGGCAGCTGTTTCACGAGCGGTTATCAAAGCATTAATAGATAAAAACATTTTTATTGAAGAAGAACAAACAGTAGATCGTGTATTAGATCATAAAGAGCAAGGAAGAGACCTTTTTGAATTACAGCCCGCACAACAATTTGCTCTTAATGAAATACGAGAGCAATTTGCTACTGGTAATACAACTTTACTACATGGTGTTACATCTAGTGGTAAAACAGAAATTTATGTCAGGTTAATACAGGAACAGCTTGAATTAGGTAATCAAGTATTGTATTTACTTCCAGAAATTGCATTAACAACTCAGCTTATATCTCGTTTAAAGCATTATTTTAAACATCAAGTTCTTGTATATCACTCAAGATATAATTTGAATGAACGATTAGAGGTTTGGAATCATGTAATTGAGAATAAACAACCCTATGTTATAATAGGTGCTCGTAGTGCTTTATTATTACCTTTTCAAAACGTAAAGCTTATCATCGTTGATGAAGAACACGAGACCAGTTTTAAACAATTTGATCCAGATCCTCGCTATCATGCTCGTGATGCGGCTGTGGTATTAGGTCATATGAAAAAGGCCGATGTTCTTCTAGGTTCTGCAACTCCATCTTTAGAAAGCTATTATAATACAACTATAGGTAAGTATGGATTAGTGGAATTAAAAGAACGTTATGGAAAGGTCTTAATGCCTGAAATTCAGATTATTGATATAAAAGATAAGCATAAGCGTAAGAAAATGAAAGGTCATTTTTCAGATAGTCTTATCGAGCAAATGCAAGAAGCTTTTAAAAACAATAATCAAGTTATTTTATTTCAAAATAGAAGAGGATACGCACCGATTTTAGAATGTAATACTTGTGGTAACGCACCGCAATGTCCTAATTGTGATGTGAGTTTAACTTTTCATCAATATAAAAAACAGTTGCGATGTCATTATTGTGGTTATCATACCGTTGTGCCTCTAGAATGTCCTTCTTGTTCTAGTACCTCATTAGATACTAAAGGTTTTGGTACACAACAAATTGAAGAAGAGTTTAAAGAGATTTTTCCTGACTTTAAAATTGCTAGGATGGATTTAGATACAACTAGAGGAAAAAATAGCATTGCAAAAATTATCGAGCAAATAGATACTGGAGAAGTACATTGTCTTGTAGGGACACAAATGCTTACTAAAGGGCTTGATTTTAGAAATGTTAGTCTTGTAGGAGTACTAAGTGCTGACTCCATGCTTAATTTTCCAGATTTTAGAGCACATGAAAGATGTTTTCATCTTTTAACTCAAGTTTCTGGTCGAGCAGGACGCACCGCAGAACGTGGTAAAGTGCTGATTCAAAGTTATAATCCAGACCATCAAATATTACAACAAGTCAGTACCTATGATTATAGCGGTATGTTTAAAGATCAATTAGAAGATCGTTATCAATTTAAATATCCACCTTATCAAAGGTTAATTCGGTTAACGTTTAAAAACCGTGATTATAATACAACTTTACAGGCAGGACAATGGTTTGTAAATGCATTAAATCAAATAGAACATGGAGTAGAAGTACTAGGCCCAGAATTTCCTGCTGTCGCTCGTATTCGTAATTTATATCAAGTACATGTCATGGTAAAAATGGGTAAACAGCACCATCCTAATACCATAAAAGATTATATACGTAAAGTAAAACGCAGTTTTGAATCTATTAAAGGATTCAATTCTGTGAGATGTAATATAGACGTAGATTGTTATTAAATTAAATCTCTAAGACCTTTTACTTAAGAAAACCTTTTTAAAACTTTTAATAATCAATAGTGTTATAAAACCAACGGCTAGCCCAACTAAAAACTCTGCTAGAATAGAAGGCAAATTATGCAATAGGTCGTGTAAATAATCTATGTTATGTAGAAAAATACCACCTGCGACTAGTAGTAGGGCAATAGTACCTACAATTGCTAATCCTTTAATAATAAGAGGTAAGGCGTTAACTAGAATTTGGCCTACTGTTTTAGTAAAGCTTTTTTCAGTTTTACTCAATTTAATCAATCTATAGCCTAAGTCATCCATCCTTACAATAAGTGCAACGATTCCATATACTCCAATAGTAGCAACGATTGCAACAAATGACACCACTAAAATTTGAGTCGTAATATCTTCTGCTAGAACTGTACCTAAAGCAATAATTACAATCTCAACAGATAGGATAAAGTCCGTAAATATTGCAGATTTGATTTTATCTTTTTCAAATGCTAGAATCTCTTCCTCAGTAAATTCTTTTGCCTCTAATTGAGCTTTAGGCTGATGATGCGGAAAAACATATTCATAAATCTTTTCGGCACCTTCATAGGCTAAATAAATAGCTCCCAACAATAAAATGATAGTGACCGCAACAGGCAAAAAAGCACTTAATAAGAACGCAAGAGGTAAGATGATCAACTTATTAATAAAGGAACCTTTTGTTATAGCCCATAAAACAGGTATTTCTCTAGAAGATACAAATCCAGAAGCTTTCTCTGCATTTACAGCGAGATCATCACCTAAAATCCCTGCAGTTTTCTTAGTAGCAATTTTACTCATTGCAGCTACATCGTCCATTAGAACTGCTATATCATCTAGTAATGCAAAAAATCCTGAAGCCATATGTATTCTTAATTTTAAAGAACGAAAATAGTTACTTTTTGGTATTTGGTAATATTTCTACTTGTCGATTTATAAAAAGATATGCTAGAACTATTTTGATATGGTTAATCTCTAATTAATGAGATCAGGACACAGCTTCTTTATACGTTTTTAAACATCGTTCACGAGCTTCTTTATGATCGACCATTTTTTCTACATAATCATCTGTCTCAAACTCTGGCACCCATTGTTTAATATATTTATAATTTTTATCAAATTTATCTTTCTGAGTAATAGGGTTGAATATTCTAAAATATGGAGCCGCATCTACACCGCTACCAGCAGCCCATTGCCAGTTTCCAACATTTGCAGAGAGATCAAAATCTAGGAGCTTTTCTGCAAAATACCGCTCGCCCCAACGCCAGTCTATTAATAAATGCTTACATAAAAAACTAGCGACTAGCATACGTACTCGATTATGCATATAACCTGTGGTATTTAATTCTCGCATCCCAGCATCTACTATAGCATAACCTGTTTGTCCATTTTTCCACTTCTCAAATTCGGACTCATTATTTCTCCACTCAATACGATCATATTTGGATCTAAAGGCGTTATCTACTGTATGAGGAAAATGATACAGAATAGTCATAAAAAACTCACGCCAAATCAATTCGCTCATAAAGGTCTTCTCGTTGGCGAGATCTGCCTTTTTCATCATTTTACGAATACTAACGACACCAAATCGTAGATAAACACCGAGACGAGAAGTACCGTTCTCCATCGCTGGATAATTTCTAGTTTTTTCATAATCTTCTATGAGAGTAGGAGTGATGTTATATTCTGGAATTTCAATAGAGGATTTTTTAAATCCTATATCAGAGAGATTGAGATTGGGTAAACGACTGTTTTTAATACAATTATCTAAATAGTCGTTAGTATAATGAATGGTCAAATTATCTGCCTTACCATAATCTTTACGGAAATTTTCTAGCCATTTATTTTTATATGGTGTGTATACTACATAGGGATCACCATCATCTTTTACAATGTCATCTTTCTCATAAATGACTTGATCCTTAAACGTATGAAAAGCTACGTTTTGTTCATTAAAAAATGAGGTGAGTTTTAAATCTCTTTCTTGTGCATAGGGCTCATAATCTCTATTGGTAAAAACAGCATTAACTTCATAATTGTCAATAATCTCTTGCCATATATTTAATGGTTTACCATAAAACGTAGCTAGTGAACTATCGTGATTTTCCTGAAGATTGTTACGCATTCGTTGCAATTCCTCATAAATAAATGTGACTCTAGCATCATCTTCTGGTAGATGATCCAGAATCTCTTTATCAAAAATGAAAATAGGCAGTACCGGATAATCACTTTTAAGAGCTTCTAAAAAACCTACATTATCATCTAATCTCATATCCCTACGGAACCAGAATATATTTACTTTTTTACTCATTTTGTTAGGTTAGTTTTTAGATCGAGAGAACTGTTAATTAAATTATTTAAAGTAATAATTAATGGATTAATCAAAACTGATTAAAACAAAATTACTACATCATAGCGTTGCGCTACATTCTACTACTGTTTATCCCAGGTTTAAAGTTCCTTTTCCACCATCAACACCTATTACCTGACCAGTAATCCATCCTGCATTTTGCTCTAGTAGAAACGCAGCAACACTTGCAATATCATCTGGTGTACCGACACGTTTTAAAGGATGCATTTCTCCCATTTTTTGTTTTTTAGCATCATTATTAAGCAGTCTACCAGCCAGTGGTGTGTCGACTAATGATGGGGCAATCACATTAACACGTATAGTTGGTGCATACTCTGCTGCAAGTGCTTTTGCAAAACCTTCAATTGCACCTTTAGCAGCTGCGACACTAGTATGAAATGGCATTCCTGTGCCTACCGCAACTGTCGAAAAATAGACCATACTGCTCGTTCCTTCCTTAGTCAATAAAGGTAAAATTGTGCGAGTTACCTTAAGCATTGAAAAGAAGTTGATATTCATATCTTCTTCAAAATGCTCTTGTTTTAACATCTTAAAAGGTTTTAAATTAATACTTCCCGGACAGTAAACAAAACCATCTAGAGATTCTGGTAAATCATCAGTATCTAACTCGTCAGTTAGTGCGTCAAAAGGTATGTGAGTAACATTTTCGGGTAATTTTTCACCATTACGTGAGGCTACATATACATTGTGATTACTATGCATATGGTGCACAATTGCATTTCCAATTCCGTGGCTGCCGCCTATAAGTAATATGTTTTTAGACATTTTAGTTTAGTATTTCGTGTTTTTGTGTTTCTTGTAGATCGTTTAGTGTGTGAGCATTTTCTTTATATTCACCAAAATGCTTGATTAGTGCGCTTTCGCGAAAGCGGAATATTTCATCTAATTGCTTCTTAACAAATGGTGCTCCTAACTTGCCTATAAACCCTAACGGTAATCGATAATGAATTAAATCTTCCATTAAGGTGCCACCAGGAATTTCACTGATAAAATGTTTATGGTGCCATGTTGCATAAGGTCCGTACATTTGCTCATCCACAAAATATTCTCTGTCCTTAACTTGAGTAATATGAGTAACCCAATTAGTTCTATAAAGTGGTAATGGCTTTACTGTATACTCTATTAACTGGCCTGGATACATACCTCTTTCTGTACCATACTGTACTTTCATTTCCAGCTCTGGTGGAGTGAGTAACTTCAAATTATTAGCATCTGTTAGAAATTTCCATGCTTCATCGATAGAGATGGGCAACTTCTGCTGTGATGAGAATTGATATAATTTCACATTATTTTGTTTAGACTATAAAGTTAAACATTAAACAAATGTGTTTTAGTAAGAGTTTGTTAAATTAATTATGGGATTCGATTTTATGTTGCCTTTTATCTTCCGTAGTATAGACTAAAGAATAAAGCTTAAGCATATAATTGAATATGAGAAATTAATTAATGAGGACTACTCATCTCCGTCATAGCGATCTTCTCCACTGGTATATTCTGGTGTTAACGCTATTTTAATCCCAAAATTTAAGGTGAAATTTGATGCATTGATAGTACGTACTTCTTCAGGATTAAATGATGTACTGCTTTCATCTAGAAAGTTATAGCCATAAGGTTTTCCTAATGTAGTATTTAATTGAGGTGAGAAGAATAGTTGTACAGATCTGCGGAAGTAATAATTGAACCTTAAACCACCTTCAATAAATGCACTAGCAGATTTTGAATTTGCATCATCAGATTGATATAATACTCTAGAAGGTGCATCTTGTAATTCATTATTAATAACTGCATTTTCTGGATTGTTGTAGAAGGCCATTCCTCCTTTAAACATCACATCTAGTTGAAACCTGTTTTTAGTGTAACTAAATGTTGGACCTACGGTAATACTTGTTGTCATATAATTATTAGAACTTATGACATTCTGTGGATTAGTATCCGTATCTAAATAACCAAATTCATTATATTGATGTCTTAAACCTGCACTAAGACCTAGGTACTTATTAGTATAATAGGTGTAGTCTAATCCTACATTGAGTCCAGATCTAGCAACATCGCTGTAATCGCCAAATGGTTGTGCTACCCCAAAAGCTAACGCTAAATTATGTCTAGGAATTTCTCTTAAATGTACGGCAGTCTCTGGTTTAACCTGTTTTAGTTCATCTTGTGAAAATACAATAGAGCTGACTAGTAATAGGAGTAGGGCGATTTTTTTCATGGTCTAAAGATAGTAGTTCCTTACTGTATTGGGAATAATTTAATGAAGGATTAAGAATTTCTTGTGGTACTTTTAAAACGATCGTAGTTACATTTAGACTCATCTAAAAACAAAAACCATGAGCGACAAAGAATTAGAAGGAATATGGGATCAGACCAAAGGAAAAGCTAAGGAAGAATTTGGTAAAATAACTAACGATAAATCTACAGAAGCCGATGGTAAATCAGACCAAGTAAAAGGTGAAATTAAAGAAGGTCTAGGTGAGGCTAAAAGAAAAATTAAAAATACCTTTGACGATAAATAAAAAACAAATGGAAAAATTAACTGAAGATCAGATATACAAGCATTTAGAAAACGTAGAAGGATGGGATTACTATGATGATGCTATTCATACCACTTTTGAATTTGATAATTTTATGGATGCTTTTTCTGTAATGACACGTATAGCTTTAATTGCTGAAAAGATGGAACATCATCCAGACTGGCATAATGTGTATAATACGCTAGAGATTACATTAAGTACGCATGATGTAAATGGTCTAACAGAAAATGACTTTAAACTAGCTGCAGCTATAGAGCATATTGTAGGAGACGAGTAATTGCGGCATTCATTTTGTAATATTGCAGCTGTCCATAAAAGGGCAGCTGTTTTTTTATGCGATATTTTTTGTTTTTTATTTTACTAGGATTGAATGTACATGCTCAGCGATATAATACGGCATCTTCATACCTACAATTTATTGATAGTAATCATGAAAAGGTCATAAACCAGACATGGAATTACATGTACAGTTATTCTTTAGAACCTAATTTACAGAAACGTAAAGGTCAGCGTAAAGTATTAGAAAATGTATTAAAAAAGGCTATACGTAATATTGAAAAAGAAATTCCTTTTGATGCCAATCTTCAAAAAGCAGCTGTGAAATATTTAAAAGATAACCTTTCTATTGTGCAGTATGATTATGTACAGCTTCTTAAGGTTGATTCTCAAGACGCACCTGAGGTTGATAAGAATACTATATTTAGAAGGATTAGAAATGCCATGTATCAATTGCGCATGGATTATGATGCCGCTATAACAGACTATGCTTCAAAACATGATTTAATCATAAATAGTAATAATAATCAACTAGCTCAAAGAATGGCAGCAACCATTAAAATTTATGATCATTACAATGAGATGAATTTCCTAGTACAACAAATTAAAATGGCAGAAGCCTACTTATGGCAAGACATAACAAACCTTTCTCCACAAGAGTTTAGTGATAGGTTAACGGATTTAGACCAAACGATTAAAGAAAATCAATTGAAATCGCATGAGTTATCTAATTCTATAGATATAAAATCTTTACAACTAGTATATGACAGCTTTAGTCAATCTTTTGGTAATAAATTTATGGATCATACAGGACCTATATTAGAATACTTAGAAGCGGTTTCTCTTAATGATAGAACTGATATAATAGCCAAAACAGAGGCGTTCAATACTGCCAAAACTTGGTTTAATCTTAATAGAAGAGATTCTTATTCGTCATGGTCTACTGAGACTAGTAAATATATCCAAGACTTAATCTCAGGTCTTTAATATCATTAGTATATTAATCAGCTTGCAAGGATAGCAACAGAATCTTAAATTTGAACTTTAACAATTAACAAAAACAATAAATGGGAAGAGCATTTGAATTCCGTAAGGCGCGCAAAATGAAGAGATGGAGCGCTATGTCTAAAGCATTTACAAGAATAGGTAAGGATATTGTCATTGCGGTAAAAGAAGGTGGTCCAGATCCTGAGTCTAATGCAAAATTACGTGCGGTGATTCAAAATGCAAAGGCCGTTAATATGCCTAAGGCAAACGTTGAACGTGCTATTAAAAAGGCAACAGATAAAGACACTGCAAATTATGAAACGGTTCTTTTTGAAGGTTATGCGCCACATGGAATTGCCGTACTAGTAGAAACATCAACAGATAATAACAATAGAACTGTCGCCAATGTGCGCAGCTATTTTACTAAATGTGATGGGAATTTAAGCACATCTGGTTCGGTCGAATTTATGTTTGATCATAAATGTCATTTTAGAATCCCTGCAGGTGATGTTGATCTAGAAGAATTAGAATTAGAATTGATTGATTTTGGTGCTGAAGAATTATTTCTAGACGAGAAAGATGAAGAAGATGATAATTCTGTAGATGGTATTATGATTTATGCAGAGTTTCAAAATTATGGAGCGCTTCAGAAAGGGATTGAAGAGTTAGGTCATGAAATACTTAGTTCTGGTTTTGAATATATTCCAACTATGCAAAAAGAAGTGACTGCAGAGCAACGCGAAGATGTAGAAAAGTTGTTGGAAAAATTAGATGAGGATGATGACGTGAATAATGTATACACGACTATGCAAGATGAGGAGTAATCATTCTTAAAGATACGCTTTCGCGAAAGTGTATTTTAAAGATGAAATCATGCATTTTATCGAATCCTAAGGATTTCAATTCTGATTATCTAATTTATCATAAATCATTCTTAACTTTAAACATAATAATTAAAACTACAACAATGGTAAAAGCAAAATATCAAAGCGTTCTTGACTTAGGAGAAAAATTAGCAATTAAAGATGGCGATGTTCAAGTAAATGGAGAACGTCTTGAAATAAGAGGTACAGCAGCTACTCCTTATGACAAAGACTTATTATGGGATGAAATTAAAAAAGTAGGTGGAGAAAGCCCTAGTGATTTAATGGCAGACATTAAAGTTGAAGATGATTCAGTTTATGCACGTCACACTGTACAAAGTGGTGAGTCTTTAAGTCTTATTGCAAAGCATTACTTTAAAGATCCTATGAAATATAAGCAAATTTTTGCGGCAAATACAGGAGTACTTTCTAATCCAGATGTGATTCATCCAGGACAGGAGTTAGTAATTCCTAATTTGTAATATTTTAACATGTTCATTTAATTAAGGTTTCCATACCTTATAATTTTAACAAAAAAATCTGTATTAATTTACAGATTTTTTTTGTTATTTAATTAATTGTTAAAATTTAGAAGCGTTATCTATCGATTAAATACACATTTGTTAATAGAATATATGCATTATGTCGTTAATAAAAGATTTTAATCGATAATATTATTTGGTAATATAACTCTTATACGGAATACTCAATTCCTGAATAAATTCGTGTAATAATTTTTACTTTTATTTATCATGAAGAATTTGTACTCCCCTAAAACATTCTCAGTTAGGTTTATAACCAATAGAGTAAAAATTAAAATACCCTTATTATTTGTGTTATTATTATTTATTGCTAATGTAGGGTATTCGCAGACACCTTGCTCTGCAACTTTTGATAATAATAATTCAACACATTATATTAACAATGTGTTTATCAAGGATATTCTTAATAATAGCACAATTATAAGTAATACTAATTCTGGAGCTCCTACTGGATTAAATGGAAATTCGGATTACACTACTATTTCTGGAAATTTTATTGCTGGTTTAGATTACTCTGTAGAAATTGAAGTTGTTCGTCAAAGTGTCCATGAAAATTTTGGATACGCATTATGGTTAGATGATGTATCAGGTAATACTGTATTTGAAACTCAATTAGATAATGCGAATCAAAATTCGAATGTTGTACAGACACTTTCTTTTAATATGCCTACCTTATCTCCTGGTGATTATAGATTAAGGATTTTAACAGCACGATATACTAATATAAATAGCGCTTGCCCTAATCTTAGTTGGGCAAAAGGAGAAGCTGAAGATTATACAATAACGGTACCAGTTGGTGATAATCCTATTGCTTCTGACGATACTTTACTTCTAGATGTTGGAAATGTCGGGCAAGTTGACGTAAGTACAAATGATATTATAGGTACAGATGGTGGAGATTTAGATGATTATTCTATTTCAACAGGTGCTCTTCCGTTAACAACGGTAAATGGTGGAACAGTAACTGAATTAACTGATGGCGTTTTTGAATACATCCCTGCAATGAATTTCTTAGGAGGTGATTCATTTTTGTATACATTATGTGATGCATTAGGTGATTGTGATACTGCGTCAGTTAATATTTCGGTTAATTCTGGTGCATGTGTACCTACCTCAAATTCTAATGAGAGAACGGGTAACGAAGTACATTATATAACTAGAGTACAGGTTTCAGGAGAATCTCAAATAATTGATAATAGCTCTGGAGATGATTTTGGGTATGGAAATTACATTAATTTGCCTCCAGCAGATATGATTCCAGGAGGTTCATATACAATTCAATTAGATGTCTTTAATAATGGTAACAATAACTCCGGTTGGGCGGCATATATAGATTTTAATGGAAATGGTAGTTTTAATGATGTAGGAGATAATGTCTATGCAACTAATGGAACTGGAGGAACTGAGTCAGAACCTTACGCTGTCAGAACTATTACTATACCTACTTCGGCTACGACAGGTCGAAAAGTGTTGAGAATTGGGAGTAGAAGGTATTGGGCAAGTGTTCAATCATGTGGAAATGATTCAGGCAATTCTGAGGAATTCGAAGATTACATCATAGATATATTACCTCTTGCTGGGGCAAATATCTCGGTTTTAGGTAATGCTGTAGCCATTTCACACAATAGCTTTTCAACATCCTTAGCAGACGGTACTAATTTTGGTGTGGTAGATAGCAATGTGGGTGAAGATGATCACACTTTTGTCATTACTAATAATGGTTCAACCGACTTAACCTTAGGTATAATAGGTCCAATTATTTTTGGAACAGGTTCGCATAGTTCCTTCACTTTAATAAATGTGCCAACTCCTGGTACGGTAATAAATGCAGGCGCATCAGAAACTTTTCAAGTAAGATATAGACCTAGATCAGTAGGGCAACATAACGCGACTATAGAAATAACTAGTGATGATGCAGATGAGAATCCTTTCATCTTCGCAATACAAGGTGAAGGAGCACAAATTTACCCAGATACAGATGGTGATGGTGTTCCTGATAATATAGATGTAGATGATGATAATGATGGAGTCAGAGATGTAGATGAGCAAAATTCTTGTTTAATGAGTCCTTTAAGCACTTCAGCTGACGTAATATTCTTAAATGAAACTTTTGGTGCAGGATTAAATAGAGTTACGATTGATGGGTCTACACCAGGTGTAACTACGGATTATTGTTATGAAGACGGTACAATTGTACAAGGTCCAGACGAATGTGATACCGAAGTGAATTTAGGTGATGGTAATTATACAGTACATTATTCAATTAGTGATAATAATGGTGTAACTGACATCGGGCCTTCTAACCCAGATGTTTCCAATTGGGCAGAAGGAGTTTGGTATTACGGTGAGGATCATACTGTAGGAGATGTTAATGGTAGAATGGCTATTTTTAATGCAGATGTAGATCCAGGTATATTTTATGAAACAGAAATTGTTGGTACGGTGCCAGGAGCACCTATATTTTATGAATTTTGGGCTCTAAATATCGATAGACAAGATTCTGATTTTTCCAGTGGTGAACTACCTAGGATATTACCTAATGTAACTGTCAATTTTTTTAATTCAGATAAAACGTCACTTCTTGCCACTTTCAATCCTGGAGATGTAGAACGTTGCACCGATGGTTCTCATAATGGTTGTGGGTCTTTATCACAATGGATTCAATTTAATACAACTATCACATTAGCAGATAGTGATTTTATTATTCAAATGGTTAATAACTCGCCAGGTGGTTTAGGTAATGACTTAGCACTAGACGATATTAAAATTACCCAAACTTTATGTGATTTAGATGGTGATGGAGTTGCTGATGTTATTGACTTAGATAATGATAATGATGGTATTCCAAATATTTACGAAATAGGACAACCTATGGGAATAGCTATTATAGATACAAATTTAGATGGTACATCATTTGGTGATTCAACATGGTTAGATCTTAATAATGATGGTTTGCACGATGCTTATGAATCGTTTAGTCCTCAAGATAGTGATGGTGATACCGTTCCTGACTATTTAGATTTAGATAGTGATAATGATGGTGTTTTTGATGTATTAGAATACGATGGTCTAGGAGATTTAGATGTCAATGGTGATGGTATAGGGGAAGGAACAGATGCAACTACTGGAATTTTTAATGATCAATTTGATGGAGACGGATTGTTATCTGGTATAGATAATAATGATGATGATACTGATGATGATGATCATGGAACATCATCTTTTATTTTACCTCTAGATACAGATAATGATGGAATTCCAGATTATTTAGATATTGATAGTAATGATGCTGCAAATGATTTATCTAACGGAAGTGATATAGATAACTCTTATTATGCTGATCAGGATATGAATAATGATGGAAGAGTTGATAATACGGGTGATGTAGATAGAGATGGAATTAATGATGGTAATAATGATTTTGATACAGGTATTTATGGTGCACCTATTGATCTAAATGATGACTTATCTATATATTTTGATGGACGTAATGATTACTTACAAACCAATGTTCCTATAACTGCTGGATTGAATAGTTCATCTATGATGGTCTGGGTTTTAGCAGATCATACCACGACTGATGCTGTAATTATGGGTGAAGAAAACTTTAATATTGTTTTAAACGCTTCTGGAAATGTTGTTTTACAAGCTTTAGATAACGGAGGAAATGTTTTTTCCATTACTTCCACAAATACTATTTCAGATGTGAAATGGATGAATATAGCGGCTAGTTATGATTCTGTAAATATGACACTCTATATCAATGGAGTAGAAGAAGGCGTAATTGCTACATCAGGCTTACCGTTGTCATCCTTATCAGGTAATCCTTTTACAGTTGGAAATTCGTCAATAGCAGGTAATTCTAATTACTATCGAGGATATCTAGATGAAATACGTGTTTTTAATAGTGCACAAGATATCAATGACTTGAGAAGAATTATGTATCAAGAGATTGAAGCTAACGGTTCATATTTGACAGGAGTAGTGTTACCTAAAGACACTAGTATGTTGTGGAATGAATTAGCAATTTATTATGATATAACCCGTATTGAAGGAGATATTGTTCACGATGTTACCAATAATATAGACATTAAAATGTATAATGTAAAGGAAATTGTAATTCAAACAGCACCTATTCCTTATGTAACCAATCAAGATGGATTGTTATCATCAAATAGTACGTTTGTTCAAAATACAGTATGGGAAGCTAGTGATCTTTTTAATTATGATTACACCATTGTAAGAATAGCTCATGAAACCGTATTAGACAATAGTATTTCAACTATTGGAATTGTGCTTGAAACTTCTGGGTCTATTGATGTTAATGATGGTAATTATATAGAGAATTCTTGGTATGTTTTACTAGATGGGAATATAGATTTAGAAGGTGATGCTCAATTAGTTCAAACTATTAGTAGTGATTTGGATGTATCAAGTAATGGTTTTATTACTAGAAAGCAGCAAGGAGAAGCAAATGTGTATTCATATAATTACTGGAGTTCTCCTGTGGGTGAGATTAACTCAACAACTAATAATAATTCTTTTCAATTATCTAATTTAGAAGATAATGTAGGACCTGTGCAATTTACGGGTATCAATGTAGGAACACCACCAGTAACATCTCCTGTTACTATTAGTGGAAGATGGTTACATACTTTCCTAAATGGTGCTACATATTCTGACTGGAGTAGAATCGATCCATCAGTTACTCAAATTGCAGCCGGACATGGATGGTCACAAAAAGGAACTGGAAATGCTTTAGGATATCAAGAGTATTTATTTAAAGGTAAACCCAATAACGGTTTAATTAGTATTCCTGCAATACCTCATATAAGTGGAAATATAACATCTTCTTTATTAGGTAATCCTTACCCATCTGCATTTGATGCAAGAGAATTTATTGATGATAATGCAGGTGTGATAGATGGAGCTGTTTATTTATGGGATCAATTTAGAGGCACAAATCATCAATTGGCCTACTATGAAGGTGGATATGCTACAATTACTAAGATGGCAACCGTTAAAGCAGCGCAATACCCTGGTTTAGGATATCTTAATGGTGGTGCCGGTCCAGCTATATTACCTACATTCTTTTTACCAGTATCTCAAGCATTCTTTGTGACTATCACTAATAATGGATCTATTGAATTTAATAATTCTCAAAGGGTATTTAAACAAGAAGCATTAAATGAAAGTATATTTTTAGCAGCTCCTGGTTCTAGTCAAGCTACTGCTGATAGGTCTAGCTATCAAGACTTAAATATTAAATTAATTCGTCTTGAGTTAATTTCAGATACTGGTGCTAGTCGTCAAATAGCAATTGGTTTTGATAGTGGACTTTCTGATGGCTATGATTATGGTTATGATGCTTATTTGACGGGAACATTGAATGAAACTGATTTCTTTGTACCTTCTCAAGGCCAACAATTTGTCATAAAATCATTTAATGATATAACTGATGATAAAGTAGTAAATCTCGCAGTTAAAGGAATCACGGGTAATTTATATAAAATTACATCAACTGACTTTACTAATATAGATTTAACTCAAGAGGTCTGGTTAAAAGACAATGAGTTAAATGTATACCATGATATAAGAGCATCAGATTATCATTTTTATTTTAGTACCGATGGTATTGATGAAGATAGATTTGATATTGTTTTCTATAACCCAACGACTTTATCTAATTCTTCTCTAGAGATTGATGATTTATTAGTGTACTATGATAATGATAGTTCGTTAATTTCAATTCAAGGATTAAATCAAGCACTGACTGGTTTAGACATTTACGACCTATCAGGAAAATTAATTTCAAGCTTTCGCGAAAGCGAATTAATTAATGAGCAATCAGGTATTAAAATACCTCAAATCTCAACGGGTATTTATTTGGTAAATCTTAGCACTAATAACTCTAATAGAACAGTAAAACTAGCTGTTCAATAATTATTTTACTAACCAATCAATTTATTTACAAAAAATGAAAAAATCTATTTTTTTAATAGTACTATGCTGTACTACCATTTTGTTTGCACAGAACCCAGAAACAAATAGTAGGAATTGGACAGTGACCAAATTAGCTAATACAAATCAGTTAGTTTCTTATCCTAATGAAATCTCTTATGGACCTGATGCTTGGCTTTGGATAACAGAGAGAGCTACAAATGATAATAATGATGATGGCACGTTATACGGAGAAAGAGTCGTTAGAGTAAATCCCACTACTGGTGTAAAAACTATAATGTTAGACCTTCATAATGAGGTGTATAGTGATGCAGGTCAAGATGGATTAATGGGAATGGCTATTCATCCGGATTTATTTTCAGATGTTACTACTACAGTTAATAATTATGTATATCTAGCTTATACATATTATGATAATACAGATACGACAGGACAACCACGTAGATTAAGAATAACTCGTTTTGAATATGATAATGCAACTTCAACTTTAATTCCAGCTTCAAGATTTGTACTTATTGAAGGAATAAATGCAAGTAATGATCATAATTCAGGAAGAATGAAAATTGGTCCTGACTTAAAAATCTATTATACTGTAGGTGATCAAGGTCATAATCAATTTGCAAACAAATGTAAACTTGTACAGGCACAAGCTTTACCAACACAATCTCAAGTTAACAGTCAAGATTGGAGTAGTTATCAAGGAAAATTACTTAGAATTAATTTAGATGGATCTATACCTTCTGATAATCCAAAGTTTTATCCATTTGAAGTCCCTGATGGCTCTATGGCAAATCCATTCTCAAATTCTCCCTTTCCTGATAATGCCGATACTAATCGTCCAGACTCAGATAAAGTAAGAAGTCATATCTATACTTATGGTCATAGAAATGCTCAAGGTATTATTTTTGACAGCAATGGAACATTATTTCAATCAGAACATGGTGATCGTGTGGATGATGAAGTGAATATTATAGTACCAGGTAAAAACTATGGATGGCCACTAATTGTAGGTGAGCAGGATGATCAGGGATATGAACAATGTATTAAAGCTTCTGCACCTGGGTGTAATACTAATGATAATGAGTGTCCAGCAGGTTCTGTAACTCATAAGGAAACGGATTTTACCTTACCAGTAGATTTTCAAGGACCTATTGCGACATATGGTAGTACTGTATCTAGTGTTCCTCAAGGAGGTTTTTTATCATGGCCTACTGTTGCACCTTCTAGTATTGATATTTATGAAGATAACGGAAACTTCCCTTTTTCAAAAAATATCTTTGTGCCTACCTTGAAAAAAGGAGCTATCTATAGATATGGTGTTGATGCAACTAATACTGTAAATACAGATTTAATAGAATTTCATTCTTCAATAGATAGATATAGAGATATCGCAATTTCACCTGATGGTAATACTATTTATGCAGTCACGGATAGTGGTGGATCAACTTCTGGACCATCTGGAAGTTCTTTTTTAACGATTCAAAACCCAGGTGCAGTATTTAAATTTGAATACCAAGTTTTCCCAGAACCATCTAATCAAGTAACAGGATTTACTGCTACTGATGCAGGACTAGATATAGTTCTCAATTGGACAGATGTAATAGGGACTAATCTTGCAGATGGTTATGCTATTGCAATTAGTACTACATCAGGTAATTTTCCTGTTTTTATCGATGGTACTCAACCATCTCAGGATTTAGATATAGCAGACGGTAGTGGTTTAGTATTGGTTAATAATGGTTTAGAAACGTATACATTTGATGATCTTGATGAGAATACGACTTACTATTTTCAGATTACTGCATATGCAAATATTGGATCAGATATTGATTTTCTAACAACTCAAGCCGCTCCAGAGGCAAATGCAACAACAACTATTTCTTTAGAGCCAACTGTAATTATATCAGAGGTGGTAAGCACAGATGTTAATGACGCCTACGTTGAGATATTTAATTATGGAAGTAGTCCTGTAGATTTACAGTCCGAAGATTTTAAACTAGCTATAACTTACGACGGTGGATCAAATTTCAATTCCGTTAGTTTAACAGGTATTTTACAGCCTGGTCAATACTATACTATTGGTAGGGCAGAAGGATCCTCAAACCCAGATCTTGTAGCTTATGGTTATATCAACGGTAATGGAAATGATGCTTATATATTACATACTGGAACATCACAAATTGTGGATATTTATGGTGTAGTAGGTCAGAATGGAGATGGTCAGGCTTGGGATTATAATGATTCTCGAGCAATTAGAAAAATTACAGTATCTCAAGCTAGTGATACCTGGATTGCATCAGAATGGATTATAGAAGGCATCACAAGTTATAATGAACTACTGATGGAACTGGAGAAAATATTAATTTTATTTATGATAACGGTTGGACACCTTATGATCCAAGTGGATCAAGCTATCAAGCTACGGATGCAACAATTCAAAATGGATCTGGTTTAATTTCAGATATGACATTGTTTAAAAATGTTACTATCGATAGTGGCGCAGATTTAGCTTTGTCTAATGGAGGAATAACTATTACAGAAAACCTTTATAATGATGGGTCCATAACAGATCTTGGAACGAGTATCATCATGTCGGGAACAGTTCCTCAACAGGTTAATGGTAATGATTTTAATATTGATGTATTTATAATAGAAAATGAAACCACGGTTAATCTCAATTTAAACATTACAGAATTACTCAGTATTGAAGATGATTTAACCGTCAACAGCAATAATATTATAACCTTAAAAAGTGGTATTAATGGAACAGCCTTTGTTGATGAAGTAATTGGTGTAGTAAATGGATTATTCACAACAGAGCGTTTCATACCTGCAAAGAGAGCATTCAGGTTTATATCTTCTTCTGTAAATTCTACTGGAAGTATTTATGAAAATTGGCAAGAAAACGGATCTACTTTAGGATCATTTGGAACTCATATTACAGGTTCAATAACTGGTGCAAATGGTTTTGACATTACTGCTACTGGTAGTCCTTCTTTATTTGGATATGATAATATAAATCAATCTTGGACAACTCCTCAAAATACAGATGTAACGACTCTTGTTGCGGGATCACCTTATCGATTATTTATCAGAGGTGACCGTACTACAGACCTATCCAATAATACTGCGGTTGCAACTAACACAGTATTAAGAGCGACAGGAAGTTTAAAAACAGGTACCGAAACAGTCTCAAATTTAAGTTCAATTGCAGGTGAATTTAATTTTGTTGGTAATCCATATCAAGCACCTGTTGATTTAAATGAGGTTCTATCAGTTTCTACTAATCTTAATTCAAATTTTGTTTATTTCTGGGATCCTACTATTAACACTAGAGGATCTTATGTCACTGTTGATATTAGTAATAATACTTCAAATGTTAGTAGTGGTTTTAATAATTATCTTCAACCTAATTCTGCATTTTTTGTAACCACTTTAAATAACGGATCAACAAGCCTGACTTTTGAAGAAAATAATAAAGAGGTAAATCAGCAAGCATTAAATATCTTTTCAGTTCCTATTAATAATTCTCGTTTAAAGATTCAGTTATTTGAATCTACAGAATATGCACAAGGATCTAGAGAAAGAGATGCCGTGGTCCTTAATGTTAATGCTACCTCTAGTAATCTAGTTAATTCACGAGATGCTTTAAAATTCACTAACATTGATGAAAACATATCTATTAAAAATGGTGGTCAATTATTAAGTATTGAAAACAGACAATCTATACAAGATGGTGATAATATCGATTTAATTGCAACTAATTATAGATCGTCTCAATATGATTTAAATATTTCAATCGAGGGAATTATTACTCCAGCATATTTATATGATTCATTTTTAAATTCATATACTGCTTTATCGTCAAATGGTTCCACAACTTATAATTTTACTATAGATTCATCTATACCTGAAAGTGTACATGAAAATCGTTTTCAAATTAAATTTTCTAATGTAACCTTATCAAATGATAACTTCAATTTAGATAATAAAGTTAGTGTATATCCTAACCCTACAGATGATCATACTATTCATATTTCTGGTTTAAAAGATGAAGCAAACTTTAAATTATCAAACATGCTTGGTCAGGAAATTAAAATTGATCCTCAATCGATTAGCTCTATAGGTAATACGTTAAAAATTAATTTACCTATTACTTTAAAGAAAGGAACTTATATTATGAATATTATGGATGCAAATCAACTTTCATCGCATAAGATTATACTAGATTAAATAAAAAAATATTCTATTAAAAAAGCCTCTGTTTAACAACAAAGGCTTTTTTTTACGCTTTCGCGAAAGCGTATTATCCATTATCAATATAAACTAACTGCTTCTTCACATGAAACTCTAGATCCTCAAAAAACTCTCTAAAGTGACGCTCCATTTCATTATAGTATTTAACAAGCTCTATAGGCGCAAAGTTCATTTTACTGCGGTTTTTTGTACGATGATTCATTTGATGAAAGATGCGTGAAATCCCATCTACAGTTGCATAGCTGCTAATCCAATTTTGATCTACCATGTAAGGTAAAAACTTCTGCACCTTTTCTGGAAGTATGTTATAATTCTCTTTTAAATCAGAATAAAATTGTTCAACATATATATCAAGTGGTTCCTTATGGAAATCAGACCAGTTTGCAGCAAGAAAGTGGTCATAATAGAGATCAACAATAACACTACTCCAGTGACCGTATTCCTCTCGTATGAGGTTCTTACTTAGTTTTACAATAGGATGTGAATCTGTAAAGGTATCAATATGTCTATGTAAAATAATACCTTGAGCTACACGCTCTGGAAACATTGAAAAATCTTTTCCACGAACAGAATCTGCGATAAAGTTTCCAATACGTAATTCAGTATCATTTCCAGAAAGATAAATATGTGCGAGATAATTCATGGTTGCAGTTGTAGATGGCGTTGAGTACTCTTACTTTTGTGGTAAATGTAAAGTATTTTTTCTATGACACTTATAAAATCTATTTCTGGAATTCGAGGAACCATTGGTGGTGAGCCAGGTGATAATTTAACACCATTAGATGCAGTAAAATTTGCATCTGCTTACGCAAAATGGATTAAAGAAGCTTCTGGTAAAAAGAGTCCTACTGTGGTAATAGGTAGAGATGCCCGTTTGAGTGGTGCGATGATTCAAGCTTTAGTTCAAAATACTTTAGTTGGTATGGGCTGTCACATTATTGATTTAGGTTTGAGTACAACACCAACGGTAGAAGTAGCAGTGCCTATTGAAAATGCAGATGGAGGAATTATTTTAACAGCCAGTCATAATCCAAAACAGTGGAATGCCCTTAAACTCTTAAATAATAAAGGAGAATTTTTAAATGGTGTAGAAGGACAGAAAATTCTAGATACTGCGGCTGCAGAAGATTTTAATTATGTAGAGGTTGATGATCT
>CH672374.1:0-348746 GCA_000153385.1 Flavobacteria bacterium BBFL7 | reverse complement strand
TAAAGGTAACACGGTTTCTAATTTATCCTCGTCACGTGCACTGAGAGATGTTACAGAGTCTCACGGTGGCACTTATTATGCTGCTGCTGTTGGTGAGGTTAATGTAGTTACTAAAATGAAAGAAATGAATGCTGTGATTGGTGGTGAAGGAAATGGTGGTATTATATATCCAAATTCACATTATGGACGTGATGCACTGGTAGGAATAGCAATGTTTTTATCCTTGTTAACGGAGAAAAATATGAAGGTAAGTGCTTTAAGAGCTAGTTATCCAGAATATTACATGAGTAAGAACAAAGTGCAATTAACTAAAGGCATGCCTGTAGATGATATCATGAAAGATATTGCTACTCAATATGTAAATGAAGAGTTAACCACTATAGATGGTGTTAAAATAGATTTCCCAACAGAATGGGTTCACATGCGTAAATCTAACACAGAACCTATTATCAGAATTTATACAGAAGCGCCATCTCAAAATGAAGCAGATCAGTTAGCTGACCGTTTTATTACTGAACTTGAGGCGATAGCACAGGCGTACGCTTAATATTATCGGGTGTAGCTTTCCATCTTTTATGCGACCAGAGGTAATACTCTGGTTGCTTTCTTATTTGCCTCTCTAGTAGCTTAAAAAATGTATCTGTTATTTCCCAATCTTTAGTCTGCGCAGCATGCTCAGTAATGGTTTGAAAAGTAGCCCTATAATGACCTCTTTTTATTTTTTCGACAGCTAGGTATACTACCGCTGTATCATGAGCTTTGGCAAGTTTTTCACTTCCCATAAAAACCGCACTGGTTTTATTAAAAAAAGTCGTAAAGTGTTGTGCTCTATATTTTGCTGGAGATTGATCTGCCACAAGTCCATACATAGCCATATCACCATTAGTAATACTATGAGAAATACTATTGCTAGCCTCTCGCATGGTGATCATTGTAGAATTAAATTTTTGTCTGATATCTACAATAAGTTTATTAAAATACTTATTAGCTAATGGTTTGTAAACTGCAATAATCTTATAATCTACTAGGCCATCTAAACACATGGTCCATTCATAGCTAGCTTGATGACCAAACATAGCTATGATAGGTCTGTTTTGTGCTCTCAAATCATTGATGAGTTCTAAATTGGTATATTGAAATCTAGATAACATCTCCTCGTGACTCATGGACATAGACATGATCACTTCTATAAAACTATCGCAAAAATGTTGCGTCGTTTTTTTACATAATAACTCCAACTCTTTAAGTGGTTTATCTGGAAAGGCGATTCTAAGGTTATTGATTATTACTTTTTTACGATAACCAATTATATAATAAACGATTAGAAAAGCAAAGTCACTTAATAAGTAGGTTAATCTCGATGGAAGTCTAGATATAATCCAGAGTAATGGATAAAACAAATAAAAAGCAATTGCTTGCATAAAAAGAATTTGGACAAATATACTATCTTGTTCCGAAGTAAAAGAATGATATGAATCAAGGATTAGATATAGTTACCATAGTAATAATTGTGGCCTGTGCATTAGTAAGTTTTAAGGGTTTTCAAGACCGTTTTTTCTTCGATAAGTATAAATTTAACATTGCAGGCATCCAGCGTGGTGAACAATTAAGATTTTTAACCAGTGGGTTTTTACATGCAGATATGCAACATCTTATATTTAATATGTTGACTTTATATTTCTTTGCTCACTATGTGGTAGTTGATCTAGGCGACATCGGTTTTCTAGTAGTTTATTTTGCTAGTTTATTAGGTGGTGGAGTTTTAAGCTATGTGTTCCATCAAGATGAATATCATTATAGTGCTATAGGAGCGAGTGGAGCGGTCATGGGAATCATTTATTCTGCAATATTGTTAGAACCTCGTATCTATATTTACGGAATCATTCCAGGATTTGTTTTTGGGATAGGATACCTGGCTTACTCCATTTACGGGATGAAAAATAAATCTGATAACATTGGTCACGATGCTCATTTTGGAGGAGCAGTGGCTGGTTATGTAGTTACTATTTTATATGATTATCAAATCATTTTTGAACAAACGTTAACGGTAGTTCTAATGTTACTACCTATAGTTGCGCTATTTGTTCTTAAACGATTAGGGAAATTATAATAGTTCTGCTAGTTTGTTATGCAGCGCTTGACCTCTTAGGTCTTTAGCAATGATGACTCCATTTTCATCTAGTAAAAATGTAGCAGGAATACTAGTAACATTGTAAAGCTTTGCAATAGGGTCTTGCCAATGCATTAAACGAGATATGTGATACCAGTCCATTTCGTCTTTTTTAATCGCGGCTTTCCAAGCTGCCGCAGCATTCTGACGATCTAGTGATACACTGATAATATTAAAGCCTTTATCATGGTATTCTTTATAAGCTTTAACTACATTAGGATTCTCTCGTCTACATGGTCCACACCACGACGCCCAAAAATCTATAAGTGTCACTTTTCCTAAAACATTTTCTAATTTAAGCACATCACCTTCAGGTGTTTTTCCTTCAAAGTAAGGCGCCTTTGCACCTATAGCAGTAGTTGTAAACTTAGTTAAATAACTTTCTAGGCTTTTAGTTATAGCACTATTTTTAACGTCACCTTTTAGAACATTAAATAATTCCATCGCTTTATCTGTATCGATTAATTTAGAATTTACTAAATCACCGATAATCATACTACTTACTAATTTACTAGGATTAGACTTTACAGTATTAAAAACTTCAGCTTTATAAGATTCCTCTGCATTCATCCATTCTTTTGTTACGTCGTCACCTTTTTGTTGGTCACCAGATCTATAGGCCTCACCTCGAGAAGTTTTAAACTCGTTAGTTCTTTTTTGATAATCAGCTTGGTTAGCTCTAAAATCATAAAGAATTCTATTTTCTTCATTACCAGTAACAGTACTTGCCCATAATGAATCCTGATTAAGTTCGATTTTTAATGGGTTATCATCTTCAATAAATATCATACGATCATTACCGGTTTCCATTGTTAAGAATCTTACCTCGGCAAAATCTGTTCTCTCTCCTTGATCAAAATAAAATTTTTCATCCATTACTATAGCCGTGTCAATGACCATAGGCTTATTTGCTGCATTAAGCTTATTGAGATAAACTCTCATCCCATTATAAACACCTGGAGCATCACCTTCAATAAAATGAACACTTTCGTTGCTCGTTTTTGATTTACAAGAAATCAATAAGATAAGCGCAATAAGAGATAGAGTATATTTCATTGTTTTTTTTTCAAAAATAAGAGATTTAGAATTATGTAGCAGGTTAAATGTTTCTAAAACTAATAGCACGTCTCTAGTGTTATTACCAATAATCTTATCTTTGTAATTATGGATAAATTACCTGAAGATTTCATGATGGAAGTTACCTTAAGTTTTCACAAGGTAATAGAGCATTACCGGGAACGTCTTACAACAGAGACGAACCCTATTGCGATAGCATTTCTTAATGCTACACTTGAATATGTAGATAAGCATCCTAGACTCGAGAGTGGATTGAAAATGGAAGAAATAAAGGTGGAGCAAGAGGCTATAAGTACCTTACTTTCTGACCTTTTTCCTCGAGCACTAACGCTTAACGAGATTAAGGCAGCAACAGTACCTTTTTCTGATTTTTTATTTAATAAAACGGAGCGTTTTGAGAATATTTTATCGCACGCAGATGGTAAAGAATTCTCATTATTATCCAATACAGATTTTGATTATTTCACAATGGCTAGCGGTTTGATTTTACAAACTATTTATGGAGCAAATGTTGATTTAAGCAAACCATTACATTGTCAGTTACCAGATCAAAAGGGCTACTTAAGAACCTACAGAATTACTTATAATGCAGATTTTGTAGAAGTAGCGCTTAAGGATGAAAAATATAGATTGTCTGATAAATGTATAAAAGAATTGTTGCGCAATCCAGATGATAAAGAGCTATGGAAATCTAAATTCCCAAAAAATAGTTACACATTTAAAGGCTTTGGAATTATAAGTCTTACAGATGTTACCATGGATAACGCAATTTCTGATTTGAAAACTGTTTTATTAGGTAATTTAGGAGAAAAATCTAATCACGAAACTGAAAAGGTCGAAAATATTTTTAAGCAAATGTTCAATATGGATGATTTGCAGGTTGGATTTACGGTTTATAATAACATTGATAATCTTTTTGAATCAATGGTTTACAGTGATTCTAATAGTTATCTATTAGGAGCAAGTCATGAGAAAAACTGTATGAACGCTTTATGTAGAGAATCCTATAAACATCTTCTTGAGGATTTTACCGCATTAATCATAACAGACGTAAAAAATTATAGGAAAACACTAGAAAATACCTTCATTGCAGATAATTTAATAAGTGCAGGAATTAATAGTGCTATTTTTTATCCTATTTCTCATGAAGGCAGGTTATTAGGGATTTTAGAATTAGCTAGTCCATCAAAATATGTTCTCAACGCTTTTAACGCTCGTAAGTTAGAAGATGTTACAGATTACCTGAAAATGGCATTGATAAGATCTGAACAGGAATATGAGACTACAATAAAAGCTTTAATACAAACAGAATGTACATCTATACATCCAAGTGTTCAATGGAAGTTTGAACAGGAAGCAAGGCGACTGATACGTGCAAGAGCAGAATCCTCTGACGATAGTTTTAGAGACTTGGTTTTTGAAGACGTCAGTCCATTGTATGGTCAAATTGATGTAGTAGGAAGTAGTGATGCTCGCAATGAGGCTATTAAGATAGATTTAATATCTCAATTAGAGTTAGTTAGTGAGATATTCGCTTTCGCGAAAGCGAATGAGCCACTACCTATATATGATCAAATTATTCATAGAATTAACAAGTTTCAGGAAGAGCTTGAATTCAATAGTATTAATGCAAATACAGAACGTGAGATTATAGGGATTCTAGAAGGTGAAATCAATCCTTTTATGGATCACGTAAAGGATTTATCCAATAAATTAAAACAGTTAGTAACTGATTATGAAAATACCTTGAACCCAGAATCAGGTGTTATCTTTACGAATAGAGATAATTATGATACTACAGTTCAAGTTGTTAATGAGAGGTTAGCACGTTTTCTAGACCGTAAACAAAAAGAAGCTCAAGAAATTTATCCTCATTTTTTTGAACGATATAAAACAGATGGAGTAGAGCATAATATATATGTAGGTTCTAGTATTGTACGTGGACAAGCATATAATCCGGTCTACTTATATAATTTGAGATTATGGCAATTACAAACCATGATTCAAATGGAGAATAAGTTTTATCAATATCAAGAAAGCTTACCAGTGCAATTAGAAGCAGCGTCTATGATTCTTGTCTTCGGTAATACCTTGGGAATTCGATATAGAATCGATGAAAAACGTTTTGATGTTGATGGTGCGTACAACGCAAGGTATGAGGTTGTTAAGAAACGTATCGATAAGGCAAACATTAAAGGAACTCAAGAAAGAATTACTCAAAAAGGCAAAATATCTATCATATACACTAATCATGAGAGTGAACTTGAATACCTCAGATATATTTCTTTCCTGCAAGACCAGAAATATTTAAATAATGAAGTCGAACTACTTGAACTTGGAGACGTACAAGGTGTAGTAGGTCTTAAAGCTATACGTGTAGGTGTACTTTATAATAGAAATTCAGAAGATAATAAGAGACTGACCTTTAAGGATTTGTTGCAGGAATTACATCAGCAATAGAGTCAAAGTCTAATAGAGCAAACGCAACCACAAACGCTAATACTGAACCTATAATGCCTATCATAAAGATGGTATAGGTAAGGCGTAATAATTTGTATTTTCTAGCAAGTACGACACCTAGGTAATATAAATCTTTTACTAAAGACTCATACACTTCTTCTTTATCTTCCAGTAAATCCATGACAGAGTTCTTGTATTTATCCAACGGCATTTTATGAAAATTACCAAAGAATAATAAATTGACCTTACGATCTCTTACCTGATCATCAGTAAACTCACCAGAGGTAACATTAGGTCTGGTAGACATGATAGAAAGTACGATACTAGCTACAGAGAACAGGATGAGTATTAAAGTAGGCCATAATAAATGTCTATTACTTACTTGTTCTAGTTTAGGTATAAGGTTTGCTAACGCTAGCGAAATAATAATAGCATTTACAGATAATAAAATATTGGCCTTAGTATCTGCTATATCACTTAACTTGATATGATTACGTAATGCTGTTCTAAAAAGAGTTTGAATAGCTCTTTCTGGGCTTTGATTTTTTAGATCTACTTTAAGTTGTTCTTTCTTTATTTTTTGTTTGTTCTTTTTCTTCTTTTTCAACAACCTCATAAGGTTTTCATTCTTATCCTTATTCCAGTTTTTGATAGCATAGTCAGAGTAATAACGGTGTTTTTCGGTAAACACTTTAATGTTTTCTTTTCTCCACTCCTTATTGGTATATTTTGCTATACCACGTAATTCAAGTTCTTTTTTTAATAACTCGCTGGTTTCATCATAATAGTCCTTTGCAAAATGGGAAGCATCTGCATCTCTTAAAATCTCTTCTAAAGCGTTTTGAGGAGTCCCATTAAATTTAGTAGCTAGAATCAGCTTTTTAACTTGATCAACCATTGATTGATCCACATTATTTTCTTCAAGAAATTCTTCAGCAATTTTAGCACTGCGCTCTTCGTGACCTTCTGCACCGTGAATGTAACCGGTATCATGTAGCCAGGCAGCAATAATTAATGCTTGCTCTTCTTTAACATCGATTTCGGTGTTTTCAATTATCTCTTTAGTACTTTTAACAACTCTTGCGGTATGCATGTAGTTATGATATACATAAGTTTCATCAAGTTGTGTTTTAAACAACTCAAGAACAAAATCGTCTGCTTTTTGAAAAATGTTATCTGTCATAGTCTCAATGATACCTCAAAATGATATAAAAACCTCTTAATTTATGATTAAAAATACTACTCTTTTTTTTGTTGCCATATTCATCCTTGTAGGATGTGCCTCTTATAAAGAGCAATATAGGGAAGAAACACAAAATGCATTTCCAGATAATGCAGAAGTTATGAAGTCATTTTACTTGATAGGTGACGCTGGAAAATCCCCTATGAATGGTAAAAGTGATGGTTTACTTGCCTTAGAGCAATACATTGAAGGTCAAGACACTAATGATTCTCATTTAATCTTTTTAGGTGATAATATATATCCAGTAGGAATGCCTGAAAAGGATGACTCTTTTAGACCACTAGCTGAAAATCATTTAAATGCACAGATAGCCGTTGCTCAATCTTTTGATGGAAAAACAATTTTTATTCCAGGTAATCATGACTGGTATGATCAAGGTCTTAAAAATGTAGAAAGAGAGAAAGATTATATTGAAGAAGCGCTTAATGATAAAAATATATGGGAACCTAAGGTAGGTTGTCCATTAGAAAGTATCGAGATTTCTAAGGATATACAAATGTTGATCTTAGATAGTCAGTGGTACCTAGCGCAATGGGATAAGCATCCTACTATAAATGATGATTGTGATCAAATTAAAACTAGAGCACAATTGTTTTTAGAATTAGAAGGTGAATTCAAGAAAAATCAGGATAAAGTAATTTTAGTGGCTATGCACCATCCGTTATTTACTAATGGTGTTCATGGTGGGCAGTATGCAGCAACAAAGCATTTATTCCCTACTCAAAGAAATATACCGCTTCCTATTATTGCTTCACTCGTAAATCAAGTACGTACCAGTGGTGGGATAAGCTCTCAGGATAAACAAAATGAGCGTTATCAAGAAATGGTAAACAGAGTAACAACACTGGCTAGATCTTCCCAAGCTAATCGTATCATATTTGCCAGTGGACATGAGCACACATTACAGTATATTGAGAACGAAGGTATACGTCAAATTGTATCTGGTAGTGGTTCTAAACAAAGTTATGCTACTTTAAGTTATGATGGATTGTTTGCATATGGCGGTAAAGGCTTTGCGAGATTTGATGTACTTAAAGATGGTAGTGGTTGGGTTAGATATTACACTTTACGTAATGGGAAAGTTGAGTTAATTTATACAGTTCAAGCCATTGAAAAGCCTAAAGAGTTTGATATGGAGCAATTGCCTAGTAGTTTTCCCGCTTTCGCGAAAGCGAGTATTTACGATAAAGAGCGCACTGATGTATCTGGTTTTTACGAATCTGTATGGGGAAATAAATACCGAGAGTTATATGGTATAGAGGTTAATGCTAAAGTTGCTTTATTAGATACATTATATGGTGGGCTAGAGGTAGTTAGAGCTGGTGGTGGACATCAAACCAGAGCTTTAAGGTTAAAAGATAAAACGGGTAAGGAGTATAACATCAGAGCATTAAAGAAAAGCGCTGTACAATTTTTACAAACGACTGTTTTTAAAGAAAATCAGGTTGTTGAAGGTTTTGAAAATACTACTACTGAAGATTTATTATTTGATTTTTATACCGCAGCACATCCATATGCAGCCCTAACGATTCCTGATCTAGCAGATGCGGTGGGCGTTTATCATACCAATCCAGAAATTTTTTATCTACCCAAGCAAGAAGCATTAGGAAAATATAATAATGACTATGGTGATGAACTCTACTTATTAGTAGAACGTCCAGAAGAGAATCATAAGGATCTATTAAGTTTTGGGAAGCCAGACGACATAGAAAGTACAGCAGATGTTTTTGAACGGTTGCGTAGAGATGAAAAATATAAAGTAGATGAACCTCACTATATTAAGGCTCGTATTTTTGATATGCTCATAGGTGATTGGGATAGACATCAAGATCAATGGCGCTGGTCAGAGTTTGAATTAGAAGATGGAACCCATCTTTTCCGTGCTATACCACGTGATAGGGATCAGGTTTATTCAAATTTTGATGGAGCATTATTTGCAACCCTACGCACTATGATAGGAATTACTAATCAATTTGCGACCTATGATGAACAACTTAAAGATGTAAAATGGTTTAATACCGCTGCTAACTATTTAGACCGAGCATTTGCACAGAATAGTGATCGATTTGTTTGGGAAACCCAGGCAAAATATATTAAAGAGAACCTAACCGACGAGCAAATTGAAAATGCTTTTAAAAACCTACCTTCAGAAATATATCCTCATGAATCAACTCAAGTAATTGTTGAGAACATGAAGAAACGTCGTGATAACCTAGTAGAAACAGTAAATGACTATTACGATTATCTAGCAGGTCTAGCGATTATGACCGGAACTGATAAAGATGATATTGTAGAGATTGATCGTTTTGAGGATGGAAAGACTAAAGTGACGATTTATCGCAATAAGGATGGTGAGAAAGCAGACATAGTTGCACAGAGAGTTTTTGATATTAGAGATACACAAGAGATATGGATATATGCCTTAGATGATGATGATATCATTAAAGCAATGGGTAAAGGTAAGAAGAAAATCAAAGTTCGTGTAATAGGTGGTCAGAACAATGATATCTATGATATTGAAGAAGGTAAAGCAATTTCCATTTATGATCACAAATCTAAAGACAATACATTTAAATCTAAGAATGGAGCACGTGTTAGATTATCTGATAATTATGACACTAATTTGTATAATCCACGTAAGAATATTTTAACCAGTAATGCTTTGACACCTGCTATAGGTTTTAATCCAGATGACGGTTTTAAATTAGGAATACAAAATGTTTACACGGTTAATGGTTTTAATCGTAATCCGCATACGCGTGTTCATAAAATAACAGCAGGATACTATTTTGCTACAAACGGATATGATATCAATTATACCGGAGAATTTGCCGGAGTATTTAATGGAGTGAACTTACTGGTAAATGGTCGTTTTGCAGGACCAACTTTTACAGAAAACTTTTTCGGTATAGGAAATGACTCTGAAAATTTACAAGATGATTTTGATTTTGATTATAATCGTGTCCGTATAAGCGAGGCAACTGTAGGATTAGGTATCAAATATAATGGTGAGTATGGTTCTAACTTTACTTTGTTATCTAATTTACAAGGTATAGAAGTAGAAGAAGGAAGCGAACGTTTTATTACAGACCTAGTAGATCCTGATACAAATCCAGAATTTTATGATCGTAAGTGGTATGTTGATACCAAAGCTATTTACAATTACGAGAGCTACGATAATAAATTAAATCCTACACGAGGAATGATATTTGAAACGACAATAGGTGGAACGATTGCAACTGATGATGTGGATCAAAGTTTATTATACTTCAAACCTAAATTAGGTTTTTACAATGCCATTTCTAGAGATCGTAAATGGGTTATTAAATCAACAGTTTTAGGGCAAATTAATGTAGGTAACAATTACCAATTCTTCCAACTTGCAGAACTAGGACAAAATAATGGATTACGTGGTTATCGTACTCAGCGTTTTTCTGGTCAGCGTTCTTTTGCAGCCAGTGGTGATTTACGATATAGTTTTGATGAATTTAAAACAGGATTGATTCCATTGCAAGTCGGTTTGTTTGCTGGAGCAGATGTAGGTCGTGTATGGGTTGATGGAGAATATAGTGATCAGTGGCACAATGATTTCGGAGGTGGATTTTGGGTGAATTCTGCTGAAGCTATAGGTGCTAACTTCAATTTCTTTCATGGTGATGATGGATTAAGGTTTAGTTTTCAAGTTGGGTTCAGCTTCTAGAACAAATACCTATTTTATAATAGTAAAGGCTCGCAGTTAATGCGAGCCTTTTGTATTTTTAACCTATGAATGATAAGAAAAGTGGTGTCATGCTTATTGCGCTAGGTAGTGCAATAGTATTTATAGGAATAGTGCTCTATTTAATGGAGATTATAGGGGCAACTGGTATGATTTTACTAGGTATAGCGGTAGAGCTTGCTGGAGCTTATATCTTCTGGAAAAACAGGAAACGTTAGTTTATAGTTTTAGTTGATAAAGGTTTCCACCAGTTTTTTTAGTCTGTTCATCACTTATCCATAATATCTCATCTGTCTTATAAACAATTGATTCTTTTTGAGAATAGTGATTAAGAAGATGCCTCTCTAAATCATAATTAGAAAAATCAGCGTCATAATTGGTTAGTATAAAAACTTTGTCACTAGTTAGTAAAGCGATTTCGCCTTGACTATTAACATCAGCACTTGTGATTAAACAATCTTTAGAATCATTGCAAATCTCTATATCGGTTAGATATTCTGCTGTATGTGACAGATCATTGATATCTATTCTATAAACTTGTGTTTTACCATTAAAGTCTTTACTTCTATTTTTACTGAATAGGTAGAAATATTGATCAATTCTTATAAAGGCCTCACAATCAAAAATTCGTTTCTTTTTTTTAGGAGGAAAATTTTTCTGATTGGAATAGGTGAAAGGTATTTTTCTAATGTGATCTAAGTTTTGATCTTCTGTGTTTATATCAGTAATATCAATTTCATAAATCGATAGATCTTTACGTTTGTTATTATTATTTCCTAGATCTCCTATATATAGAAACGTCTTACCGGTGGTAGGATCAAAGTATATACTCAAATCTTCCCAATCATGATTTTCTAAAAGAGGAGAAGTCAATTCATAGTAACCTAAATCTAAATCGTAGAGATAAAGAATAGATTCGTTTCCTGAGTCATTAACAGCATATAATAGATCAGATCCTTGAATCGATTCCATACCACTAACTTCTTCAAAATCATCTGGTAAATGCTCTATATAAGTTAATTTACCATAGTCCTGACAACTAGCACCTTGAATTACTAAGGCAAATAATAAAATATGAATTATTTTCATAATGTAAGGAAATAAAAACACCGTCTAAGTGTATTATTAACTTAGACGGTGCATTTTAAAATAGTACTATATTAAACAGATTGATGGTTATCGCTAGTATTCATTCTCCAAGCATCTAACATCCAACTCGTTTTTTCTAACTCTCTAATGTATGCACCTATTAAATCGATAGTACCTTCATCGTCTGCTTGATCTGCTTTATCAACAACTTTGCGCATTTGTTTAATCAGTGTACCATGATCATCTAGTAATGTGTTGACCATTTCTACATCAGTATGCTCTGATTTAGATTCTTGCAAGTTTGATTTTTTTAAATATTCGGATAAGTTAGAGGTAGGTTGATATCTTAAAGTTAAAATTCTCTCTGCCATTTCATCTATTTTCAACTTAGCATCATCATACATTTCTTCAAATTTGATATGTAAATCAAAAAAGTTCTTACCAACTACATTCCAATGGAAGTTTCTAAGCTTCTGGTAATAAACATGATAATCTGACAATAATATATTTAATTCTTGAACTGTTTTTTCAGTTTTATCTTTATCTAAATTGAGGTAATTCATTATTTTTCTTTTTGTTGGTTTTTTTCAGTTAATGTTTCAGATTTAATATCAAAATCTTTATTCTTATTTACTTTTCCAAGACTACCTAATGGACGATCTTGACTTTTTCTCTCAAATTTTTTCTGCATGGCGTGTATTATTTATTTGATTTAAAGGTAATCATGATATGACTAGGTCAATGAGAATAAAAGGTTAAAACCTGTTTATGTTATCTTAAATAGATGAGATTTATGCAGTTATTTACTTATTTGATTGCTAATTATGCAATAACAAAAAAGGATTCAAATTGCTTAGTTTCTAGTTGCATCCATACCATTGGAGCAAATCCTCTTTGTAAACTTTCTTCTATTTTATAAACGACCTCTTCATATGAATAAGAGTCAGTTAAAATGTGACAGTTGCCTATCCATAATCTCTTTTCTGGTAGGTAATATTGGTTTGTTGTATTCGCTTTCGCGAAAGCGTGGAAATTCATATAATAACCTGCGATACAACGTTTATTAATATAGTTGAAATCCTGCTGCCACAGCTCACGTGGGATGTAGATATGTGCTAGAAAACAGACTCGTTGTTCAATAGTGTCGATGTTAAGATTTAAATCAGATAAAGTCTCTAAAGTCGCTGGTTGAAATAAAAGAGGTAATTGATGGTTCACTAATCGATCAAATTTAAATACAAAATTATCACGTTTATTAGGACCAACATATTTAGAAAGTTCTAAGCTTTCCGTCAGATTTAAATGCTCGCTTTTTTCTGTAGAATTAGGATCATAACAATAAAATTTATTTACTAATTCCACGTGCAGAATTTTACCGGTGCAAATTTCTTTTATGATAAAGTCTAATTCACCTTTAGTGATTCTAGCGACATTGATTTGAATATTTGATGCAATTAGTTCATAATTTGAACATTGTTGGATACAATATTCAAAATAGTGCTCAGCACGTTTACCTAAAATTGTATTTGCTGGGATTTCAGGAAACTCAGTGTGATCAAAATTATTATTAAAATGAGAGAGGTCTAGTTCACTTAAAGAAAATTGTTTGATACCAGCAAGAGATCCATTCCAAAAGCTTGGTGTCTTAATATACGCTTTAAGTTGATGTAAAAGATCTACTGACAAACCTTATTCTTTTAATAAGTCCAACTGATCTTTTAGAAAAACTCCTGCACTAGGACCCAAGTTAAAAATTAAATCTAAAGCGCTTAACGCGTTTAAAAAACCATGCTTTTCTTGAAAAACTTGAATGTATGATCTGGTAAGTAGAATAGGAGTTTGTTTTGCAGTAACTAGTTGTCTAGCCTTGGTATCATCTAGATATTTTGCAGAAGTTATTATAGGTTTTGATATCTTAAGAAGATTAAGGATCCAGTGAAGTGTTTTTAAATTCCAATCCATTAAAAACTGAGGTGTATCACTGAATAATTCTTGCAAGTCAGCTTCATAAAACTCATAAAACGGACTGCTGTTATAAGCACTTTTGATGCTTTTTAAATGCTGCGTCGCCCAATCTTCAGATCGATTAATTTCTATACTTTTATATGGAACAGAACCACCTGATTTTTGATGAATTATCGGAATATTGAGTGCAAGTTTACCATTTGCAGCAGCAATATAACAGCGATTACGATAAGTCTGCTTAACGTAGTTATCGTTGACCTCTAGTATGATTTGATTAGAATGATAAAGGTGTACTAAACTCACTACATCAATAAAATAGCTAGGATGTAGTATTAAATCCATAGACTATTTATTACTCTTCTTTTTAATAAACTTTTTGTATCCAAAGTATCCCAACAATCCTACAATTAAAATCCATAGATAAGAAGTAGGTTGTCCAGAACCATTTACAGTCGTAAACATACGGTCGAATCTCAGGGAAGGGAAACTACCGCTCCAGTCCATACTCATCCATACAAATACAGGTTTACCTACTACATGATTTTCTGGTACAAAGCCCCAACCACGACTGTCGTAACTGTTGTGACGATTATCACCCATTAACCAGTAGTAATTTTGCTTAAATGTATAAGAACTCAGAGATTTACCGTTTAATAAAACTGATTTACCATTAACTGCAATAGTGTTTATGATATTCATCTCACTACCTTCATATACCTCAATAATTCTTTTATAATAACCTATGTTGTTATAATTGATATCTACAGTAGCGCCTTTTTCTGGAATTAATATTGGACCAAAGTTATCATTGTTATTAGCAATTTTAGAATCATAAGGGAATATAGCAGGATCCCAACTTCCTTTTTGATCGATCCTTCTATTCAATTCTAAAATATTGGGGTTAGCCTGTAAAGCAGCAGCAGCTTCTACCGTTGCAGCACTTACTGCTAGAGTAGGAGCGTTGTCATTTTCTGTATCATAGTAATGTCCTATGGCATCAGTAATATCATACTCTTCCTTGAGCATTGCAGGATCAATAGGTTGTGGTGTGGTTACAGACTTATAGGTATGTTGTAATCTTGCTCTTTCAGGTAATACAGTAGGTTCACCATCAATATGTACTTTACCGTCAACAATTGAAAATAAATCACCAGCTATTGCCACACATCTTTTCACATAGTTAGACTTCTTGTCAATAGGTTTATAGTGATGCAAATTATCAATCGAAGGAAACCCATATAGCGTATCTGCAGGCCAGTTAAAAACGACTATATCATTGCGTTTTATTTTAGAAAAACCTGGAATACGTGTGTAAGGTATTTGAGGTGATTCTAGATAACTTTTAACATGTAAAACTGGTATCGTATCATGTACCATAGGTAACGCTACAGGTGTCATAGGGATACGTGGACCGTAATGCATTTTACTCACAAATAGAAAATCACCTGTGAGTAGTGTTTTTTCTAGTGATGGAGAAGGAATGATGAACGGCTGCATTACATAGGTATGTACAATAGTAGCAGCAATTACAGCAAATAATATAGAACTGGTCCATTCTCCAGCACTGGTGCGTGGATGAAGGCTGCGATTTTCAATATAATTTAAAGGTTGTGTATAATTAACATAATAAAGGTATAACCCTAAAGTTATAATTACGAGAGCTGTATCTTTTACCTTGTTGTAGCCAAATGATCGTAGCGCCTCAACCCAAATTACAATAAACATAATAAGGTTTACAACAGGTAAGAATAATAAGAAAACATACCACCACGGTCTATTTAATATCTTCATGAAGATCACAGCATTATAAACAGGTACAAATGCTTCCCATGCCTTATTACCAGCTGCAACATACATTTTCCAAGTACCTAAACCGTGTATCACTTGAAGTACCAAGAAAAAAATTAACCAACTTGTCCAACTCATCTATTTACTCTTTATATGTTAATGGATAATTACTAAGACAAATTTAAAACGTCTTTCATTGTAAAAATCCCTTTGTGTTTTATTATCCACTCAGCAGCAATCACAGCACCTATCGCAAATCCATCACGGCTATGAGCGGTATGTTTTATTTCTATATCATCTATAATACTACTATATTGTACAGTATGTGTTCCTTTTACATCCTTTATACGCTGTGCATCTATAGGTAAAGAATCACTTTCATTATCAGTTCCTAAGTGCCACTTTTTCAGATCAGTATGTTCTGAAATACCTTGTGCTAGAGTAACGGCTGTTCCACTAGGAGCATCTTTTTTCTCTGTATGGTGTATTTCTTCCATACTTATTCTATATTCTTCATATGGAGCCATCATGGCCGCTAGCTTACGATTAAGTTCAAAGAAAATATTAACTCCTAGACTAAAGTTAGAGGCATGGACTAAAGTTCCCTTTTTTCCATTTATATAATCTGTTACTTCTTGTAATTCCTCGTTCCAACCAGTAGTACCACATACTACAGGCAATCCCATATCTGCACAAAACTTAATATTGCTCACAGCACTATCTGGTGCTGTAAACTCGATCACTACATCGGCTTTTTGAATATCTTCAATAGAATCATTTCTACCTATGCGAGTCACGACATCATGACCTCGTTGTATTGCTACGCGTTCAATGGTTTGTCCCATTTTGCCATAACCTAATAAAGCTATTTTCATATCAAAAGTTGTAAATAAGTGATAATCCTACATTTGCGCCAGATGGCACATGTTCAATATTAATAATAGTAGGAGCGAGGCTTAAATTCCTATCTACGTTAAAATCATCTAGATGTCCATCTACATTTGCATCTATTATTTGAAGTATATATATCCCAGCAGTTATCAATAAGGTTAATTCTTTATTGCGTTGTGCTGTACGTTGTGCCCTTTCTAAACCAGCATCAGAAATAATAGGGTTACCGTCAGCATCAGAGAAGGCATCGTTAGTACCACCGGCTAATCTTATTCTAAAAGCATCACGCAATTCTTGATATTGATTTTCATTATAAAGATAAACGGCAACACTGGTTCCTAAAGCTCCATATACCAATGGTACTTTCCAATACTTACGATTATATGCCTGACCTAAACCTGGTAATATAGCACTATAAAAAGCGGCTCTCGCTGGTCTGTTTGCGTCTATAGATGTATTTACAGAATCTACAGCAACTAGATTAAAATCTCCTGCAGGACGTGATGCATCCTGAGCAGTAGTGAGATAAGCTCCAAAAATTATAAATATGTACAATAAATAATTACGCATTCAATTGTTTGATAATACGTTCTAATTCTTTCTGTGATTTAAAAGCAATAGTCAATTTACCTTTTCCTTTTGCATCTAGTGTTGCGATTACTTTTGCTCCTAGAGTATTAGATAATTCTTTAGTAGCATCAACTAAATCTGATGGCAGATTAGTTGTTTTAGTTTGCTTTTGCGGAAGCGTATCACCACCACCTTTTGCGGCTTTAACTATTGCCTCAGTATCTCTTACAGAAAGTCCGTTAGCTAGTATTTGCTGATAAATATCTAGTTGTTTATCCAAACTTTCTATTGCTATCAATGCACGTCCATGGCCCATTGATATAAAGCCATCGCGCATTCCCGTTTGAATAATAGGATCTAATTTTAGTAACCTTAAATAATTCGTTATTGCACTACGGCTTTTACCTACGCGATCACTCATTTGCTCTTGAGTAAGATCTATTTCTTCAATAAGACGTTGATAAGATAAGGCAATCTCTATAGGGTCTAAATCCTGACGCTGGATATTTTCCACTAAAGCCATTTCTAATGACTCTTGATCATTTGCGATACGCACGTATGCTGGAATCGTATCTAGGCCCAATAATTTTGAAGCACGACAACGACGCTCACCACTTACTAATTCATACTTGTTGAAACCCATTTTACGCACCGTAATGGGTTGTATCACGCCTAGTTCTTTTATAGAAGAAGCTAGCTCTCGCAAGTTTTCTTCATTAAAACTAGTACGTGGTTGAAATGGGTTCATTTCTATATCTGATAGATTAAGATCTACCACGTTACCTACGATCTTATCTGCGTTCTTATCGTTTGCGTTATTGATATCATTAGAAGGATCTTTCAATAATGCAGAAAGACCACGACCTAGGGCTTGTTTCTTAGTTGCTTTGGCCATAATTAATTAGAGGCATTTTTTTGAATCAATTCGTTAGCTAGACTTAGGTAATTTTCAGAACCTTTACTCGATGCATCATAATTGATAATACTTTCACCATACGATGGTGCTTCACTTAAACGCACATTGCGTTGTATAATTGTTTTAAAGGTTAACGCTTTAAAATGCTTATTCACTTCTTCGACTACTTGGTTAGAAAGTCTTAAACGACTATCGTACATCGTTAGTAATAAGCCTTCAATGTCTAGTTGATCGTTATGGATTTTTTGAATACTTTTTATGGTATTTAATAATTTACCTAAACCTTCTAATGCAAAATATTCACATTGAATAGGTATCAATACAGAATTACTGGCTGTAAGTGCATTAAGTGTTAAAAGACCTAATGATGGAGCACAATCTATTATAATGTAGTCATACACATCTTTAAGAGGTTGAACAGCTTCACTCATCATGTATTCACGCTGGTCTTTATCCACTAATTCTATCTCTATCGCTACCAGGTCAATATGTGCTGGAATGATATCTAGGTTAGGAGATTCTGTTTTAACCACTAGTTCTAATGCTGGAACGGTATGTTCTAATAATTGATAAGTACCATTTTCAACAGTTTCAACGTCAATTCCTAGACCCGAAGTAGCATTTGCCTGTGGATCTGCATCTATAAGAAGTACCTTTTTTTCTAGTACACCTAACGATGCCGCTAGATTTACCGCTGTAGTTGTTTTACCTACACCACCTTTTTGGTTAGCAATTGCTATTATTTTACCCATTTACAACGAATCAATTTAAGCTGCTAAGGTAAAAATTTACCAGTTAAAATTTATGCTTTGTTTCATACTTTATTAACGATATTCAAGTATATCATTTCATTATCTTGAACTAGAGATGGGTAGTTCATTAAATTATTCAGCACAGTGATGTATTTTCATTTTTTTGAATCGGTTTTACATCGTCATGAACTGTATAGAGGTTGTTGAAACAGCCCGCCATAAATATCAATTTTACTCTATTTACGTACCTTTGAAAGGTGAAAAATAAACTCCTAATTATAGGTCATACATGGCCAGAACCTCAAAGTACAGCTGCCGGAACGCGCATGTTGCAATTAATTGAATTATTTAAAGATGCTGATTTTGCAATAACCTTTGCTAGTGCTGCATCACGTAGTGATTATAGTTTTCCTTTAATGGACCTAGGTATAGATGAAAAGGAAATTATTTTAAATGATAGTAGTTTTGATTACTGGTTAAAGGAAGAGCAATTTACTGCGGTACTGTATGATCGTTTTATGATTGAAGAGCAGTTTGGATGGCGCTTTCGCGAAAGCTGCCCTAACAGTATCAACATTTTAGATACAGAAGATTTACATTTCTTAAGAAAGGCTAGAGAAGTGGCTTTAAAGAATAATGAAGATGTAGCATTACAACATTTACACAGCCAGCAAGCAATGCGTGAAATCGCAAGTATATATAGATGTGATGTTACTTTAATCATTTCAGAGTATGAGATAGAATTGCTTCAAAGTCAATTCCGTATTCCTGGAGAGTTAATACATTATTTACCATTTTTAGTTGGTTCGGGAACACTAAAAATCTTAAAATCAACCAATTTTAAAAGCTTTCAAGAGCGCAGTCATTTTTCTACTATTGGTAATTTCATTCATAAGCCTAATTATGATGCTGTTCTTTATTTAAAGACCGAAATATGGCCGTTAATTAGAAAGGAACATCCTAAAGTAGAAATGCATGTTTATGGTGCTTATGAAAGTCCTAAAGTTTCTCAACTACATAATGAGAAGCATGGATTTTACATTAAAGGTAGAGCAGTAGATGCAAACCAAGTAATTGAAAATAGTAGAGTTTTACTAGCACCTTTAAGATATGGTGCAGGATTGAAAGGAAAACTTTTCACAGCCATGGAAACCGGAACGCCATTTGTGGGAACACCTATAGCGACTGAAGGTATCTATTCAACAACAACGTCAAGCTTAAATCAAACTCCAGCAGATTTTGCTCAACAAGCCATAAAATTATATTCACATGAAAACCTATGGAAGCAAGAACAAGAACTAGGTTTTCAAACACTTCGCAAAAGGTTTGGAATACAATTATTTAAAGATAAATTTATCTCTAAAGTTAATGATGTGATGATACATCTAGAACATCATCGTTTGCAAAATTTTATGGGGCAATTGCTACAACAACAAGCATTTAATAGTACAAAGTATTTCAGCCAGTGGATTGAGGAAAAGAATAAAAGATAAGTTAGTATTAATTTGATATTCTTTTACATCATCAAACAATCCACATAGTCAGTCAACATGTGAAATAACAAACCAATTCCTAAAATACGAATTGATTTTTTAAAGAATAGCATCACTACATAAACAATTATGGCATAATAGGTATGTAATGGGTGATAATTGATACTACAACGGTTAGCTTGAAAAATAGGAGAGGCGAGTAGGTGATCTAAATCTACGAGCATAGTCAACAGAAATAGTATATACGCAGTTTTCCAATCTTTTCTGAAAAACACAAATGCTAAGCCTAGTGGTGCTATGAAATGTAGAAAGTAATGTAATAATGTTTGCATCATTTAAAATAATCAGCAATACCTGATAGTATGCTTTGCACTGCATAAGCCGCCAATATAAGTCCCATTACTTTAGAAATAACAGTTATTCCATAAGTTCCAATCGCTTTTTGAATATTATTTGCCAGTAATAGAGTAACACATGTAATTCCTATTACAAGCAATACTAATACTGTGGTGATGGCTTGATGTTCAATAGAGTAAATGTGGTTATCAGTTAATAGCACAACGGCTAATATCGCTCCTGGTGAAGCTATGGAAGGAATAGCGACCGGAAAGATAGTAACATGTTTATAATCAGAGATATGACTTTTTTCATTTTCTGGCTTTCCGCTTCCAAAAATCATTGTAAGAGCAAATAGGAAGAGAATTACACCACCCGAAATTTGAAAGGCATCTAAAGTAATTTCCATTCCTTCTAGAATAATCTGACCGATAACAATGAAAAATAAAAGAATAAGAAACGCAACAATAGATGCTCTTACTGCAACTTTACGTTTGTGCAGTTTATCAAACTCTTTAGTTGCTTCTAGGTAAACGGGTACCGTGCCTATGGGATCTATTACTGCAAATAAGAAAAATATAGCGGTTAAAATTTCGGCCATGTTATTGGATTCTTTTAGATTGAGTTGTGAAGGATAAACCTTGTTGGCCTAGTATAGAGGTCATGACAGCTTCAAAAATAGGTTCTGGAGCTTCATGTGTCTTTTGCCATTCAAAAATGAAGTTCGAGCCAGTACCACCAGAAATGTCTTTTTCATCAATAATTATCTCAGTTGTTTCTAGTGGAGCTAAATAAATTGGGTAATCAAAATATGTCCTAACTGATTTACCATGTGTATCAAAGTACTCTGCTTTTAATAAATAAATGGTATCTAAATCACTAGTATTTCTCAAGCTTACCATTCCGGTTAGGTTTTGTGTACGACTTTCTGATATACTATAAATTTGAGAATAAATAGAAAGGTAAGACTTCCCATATTCTAATGAATCCTTATGTTCAATAGTAACACTTCTTTTTTTCCAATTTTCTGGATTTATAGAGCTCATTTCAACTTTCTCTTCACAACTGAAGAGAAAAAATAAGAGTATTATAGAGAGATATTTATTCATTCTTTTAAGTACTGTATTTTACTAATATAACAAATTGTTGTTCAGTAGTTTTATATGAAACAAAGAACTTCATTTTAAATGAGAATTGTTTTAAATAAAAGCCAACAAACATTGCTGTATCAAAAAAGCCACTTAAATTAAGTGGCTTTAAATAAATTAATAAGCTTAACCTTATTTATGACCTACCATATCTTCTGGTTTTACCCAAGCGTCAAATTCTTCAGAAGTTACGTAACCTAAGGCAAGCGCAGCTTCTTTTAATGTTGAACCTTCTTCGTGAGCTTTATTGGCAATTTCCGCAGCTTTATAATATCCTATTTTAGTGTTTAAAGCAGTTACAAGCATTAAAGAATTGTCCAGTAATGATTTAATCTTATCATGATTAGGTTCAATACCTACAGCACAATTCTCATCAAAACTTCTACAAGAATCTCCTATCAACTGTGCACTTTCTAGAACAGCTGCTGCCATTACTGGTTTAAATACATTCAATTCAAAATGACCTTGCATTCCACCTACAGTAACAGTAGTGTCATTACCCATGACACGTGCACAAACCATTGTAATCGCTTCGGCTTGCGTAGGGTTTACTTTTCCAGGCATGATAGAACTACCAGGCTCATTTGCAGGGATAATTAATTCACCTATTCCAGATCGTGGACCACTCGCAAGCATTCTTATATCATGCGCTATTTTATTAATTGAAACAGCAATTTGCTTTAGTGCTCCATGAGTTTCAACCAGTGCATCGTGTGCAGCAAGTGCTTCAAATTTATTTTCGGCTGTTACAAATGGTAAACCAGTAAATTGAGCAATATATTCTGCTACTTTTACATCATAACCTGCAGGAGTATTTAAACCTGTTCCTACCGCGGTACCACCTAAAGCAAGCTCACTTAAATGAGCCAGTGTATTCTTAAGAGCCTTAATTCCATGATCTAGTTGTGACACATATCCAGAAAACTCTTGACCTATTGTTAATGGTGTAGCATCCATCAAGTGTGTACGACCTATCTTTACAACGTCTTTAAAAGCCTCAGCTTTTGCATTTAACGTGTTACGTAGTTGTTCTACACCAGGAATGGTATTTTCTACAATTTTAGTATAACAAGCGATATGCATTCCGGTAGGGAATGTATCATTAGATGATTGTGATTTATTGACATCATCATTAGGTTGTATCGTTTTTTCTCCTTCACCTATTGTTTTACCAGCTAATTGATGTGCACGATTTGCAATCACTTCATTAACATTCATATTGGACTGTGTACCAGATCCAGTTTGCCATACGACAAGTGGAAACTGATCATCATGTTTACCGTCTAGGATTTCATCACACACTTGTGCGATTAAATCTCTTTTTTCTTCTGCTAGCACTCCTAATTCACAATTAGTGTAGGCGGCAGCTTTTTTCAAATAAGCAAATCCATACACTATTTCTAACGGCATACTTGCGGTAGGGCCTATTTTAAAATTGTTACGAGAGCGTTGTGTTTGCGCTCCCCATAATTTATCTGCTGGGACTTCAACCTGTCCCATAGTATCTTTTTCTATACGATATGCCATGGTTTGATATTTTTGGCAAATATAACTTCTGATAATCGTTTAACAAGTCACTTTTAGAAGGCATTAGGGTACTTTTTTTCAACGCTTTCGCGAAAGCGTGTTCACCGCAACACTTTACTAACAATTAAGTGTTAATAAAACCTTGATATGGTTTCTTTTTTTTGCGGAAAGCTTTTATCTTTGCAGCAAATACAATTACAATGTTTGAATTTGATCAATACTTAGGATTTTTAGCATTTTTAGGAATATTAACCATAGGATTCTGGTTAATGATTTTCTTAACAGCATTTGTAATTCCATACTGGATTACAGGTTCGTTAATGGAGAAAATGAAAATGAAAAGAGAAGCTAAGAAAAACGCTCAAGAAACAGGTAACGCATAATTACCTGATTATCATAAAGTAAAAACCGTTTAGATCATATCTGGACGGTTTTTTTGTGGTATTTTTTAATTATAATACAATAGTTTTATAGTAAAGTATAAAATAAGGAAAGTCCATTTTATCACTAAAATGGACTTTCCTTATTTATAATTAAACGGGTCTAGCCGCCAACTCTTTTTACTTTAAAACCTTTCTCTTTTAAAAAGTCCATAATACGATCTCTATAATCACCTTGAATGATGATTTCATCATTCTTAAAACTACCACCTACACCTAACATGGTCTTTATTTCTTTGGCTAATATTTTAAAATCTGCCGTAGCTCCTGTGTAACCAGCAATTACAGTATTTACTTTTCCTTTGCGTTTTTCAAATTTGCACTGTAATGGTTCTTCTTGTAACCATACATTACTTTCTTCAGGTTGTTCTTCTTCCTTAAAATCGTGCTCAGGAAATAAATTTTTTAATTGATCGCTTAAGTCCAAAATATTATTTTTTATCTAATGATTTAAAAGCTTTACTTCTTTGAAAATAAAACATCACTAAGCTCCAGCTAGAGCTCCTATTAAAAGAGAAATGCATTTTTTCAAAGAAAATAATTGTACTAAACTAAGAGGTTCATCTTCAAAAACGTAATTAGAAATGATTTGAGTGAAAATCAATATAAACCCAATGAATAGAAAGCTTCCTAAAAACGATTTAAAAATAAACTAGTAGTTTTAATTATCTTACTTCTTAATTAATCCTATTTCAACTAATCGCTGATGTAAGAAATCTCCAGCCGTGATATCATCATGCTGTTTTGGATTATTCTCATCAATACATTCTTCTAGACAATCCAATTTCATATCACTACGTGGATGTAAAAAGAACGGAATAGAGTAGCGGCTTGTGTGCCACAACTCACGTGGTGGATTCACGACTCTATGAATGGTTGATTTTAATTTATTATTGGTATGACGTTGTAACATATCGCCCACATTAATCACGAGCTCATCTTCTTGAGCAATGGCGTCTAGCCATTCACCTTGACGATTCTGAACTTGCAAACCTGGGGCACTTGCACCCATTAGTAAGGTAATTAAGTTGATATCTCCATGTGCACCAGCGCGCACAGCATTATCTGGTTCACTAGTGATAGGTGGATAATGTATAGGTCTCAAAATAGAATTACCATTACTGGCCCAATGGTCAAAGTAGTGTTCATCAATTCCTATATGTAAAGCAAGAGCTCTTAAAACATAGATTCCTGTTTTCTCTAACATACGATATGCTTCCATACCTGTTTTATTAAAATCAGGTAATTCATTAACAATCACATTTTCAGGATAGTCTTCTTCAATGTTAGCATCCGGAGCAACCTCTTGACCAAAATGCCAAAATTCCTTTAAATCGCCTTCTTTCTTACCTTTTGCATGTTCTTTACCAAAAGATACATAACCACGTTGTCCGCCTATTTCTGGACGTTCATATCCTTTTTTTGTCTCTACGGGAAGTTTAAAGAATTTCTCAACTTCACTATATAGATTCTCAACTAATTGATCAGATAAAAAATGATTCTTGAGAGCTACAAAACCTATATCTTCATAAGCTTTACCTATTTCATTTATAAATTTTTGTTTTCTACTAGGGTCATCACTTAGGAAGTCTGCTAGATCAACGCTTGGTATATTAGTCATGATTAAAAATTGTGTTGATAACAAAGTTAGTAAATGCATCACACATTTTAATAGCTTTTCTAGGTATAATCGATGATTATGCTACTTTTGGGTTACAGCAATTTATCATGACAGAAACCAGTCCACAAAATCTAACAGAATTATATCAGAGTAATCTACCAGTTGACAGATTAATTCAACTATATCAACGCATGCTTTTACCACGCATGATAGAAGAGAAGATGCTTATCCTTTTACGTCAGGGACGTATATCTAAATGGTTTTCTGGAATAGGTCAGGAAGCCATAGCTATAGGTGTTACAGCAGCTATGCAAAAAGAGGAATATATTTTACCTATGCATCGTAATTTAGGTGTATTTACTTCTCGAGATATTCCACTTTGGAAGCTATTTGCTCAATGGCAAGGTAAAGAAGAAGGATTTACTAAAGGCCGTGATCGTAGTTTTCACTTTGGAACACAGGATTATAATATAGTAGGAATGATATCACATCTAGGACCACAATTAGGTGTGGCGGATGGTATCGCTCTAGCACAAAAATTAAAAAATACTGGACGTGCTACAGCAGTATTTACTGGTGAAGGCGGTACTAGTGAAGGTGATTTTCATGAAGCTTTAAATGTTGCAAGTGTCTGGAGTTTGCCTGTTTTATTTTGTATTGAAAATAATGGTTATGGTTTAAGTACTCCAACGAGAGAACAATATAACTGTGATCATCTAGCAGATCGAGCTCTGGGATATGGAATGGAGTCCCATATTATTGATGGTAATAATATTGTTGAAGTCTACACAAAAATCTCAGAAATACTCAATGATATTAGAGAAAATCCTAAACCAGTTCTAATTGAATTTAAAACCTTTAGAAGGCGTGGTCATGAAGAGGCTAGTGGTACAAAATATGTGCCTAACGAGCTATTAGAATATTGGGAACAACGAGATCCTCTAACTCGTTTTGAGCAATACCTATTAGAGCAAGATATTATATCAAACGAAGATATAGAGTCTTGGAGTACACAATATAAAAATGATATCAATGAAGGTTTAGATATTGCTTTTGCTAAAGCATTACCTGAATCTACACCACAACAAGAACTGGCAGATGTATATGCACCACATGATTTTGTAGAGGTTCCATCTAGTGATTATACTACTAATATTCGACTAGTAGACGCAATTAAGGATGGTTTAGATGAATCAATGGATCGCTATGACGATCTGGTTATTATGGGACAAGATGTTGCCGAATATGGAGGAGTCTTTAAGATTACTGATGGATTTATTGAAAAATATGGAAGGGAACGCGTACGCAATACACCTATTTGTGAAAGCGCAATTGTAGAAGCTGGAATGGGCTTGAGTATCGCTGGAATGAAAGCGGTAGTTGAGATGCAATTTGCAGATTTTGTCAGTAGCGGATTTAACCCAATAGTCAATTATCTGGCAAAATCTTATTACAGATGGAGTCAACGAGCAGATATAGTTGTGAGAATGCCATGTGGCGCAGGTGTAGGTGCTGGTCCGTTTCACTCTCAAACCAATGAATCTTGGTTTTATACTATTCCAGGTCTAAAAATTGTATATCCAGCGTTTCCGATGGATGCAAAAGGGTTATTAATCGCATCTATTGAAGATCCTAATCCAGTGTTGTTTTTTGAACATAAAGCGTTGTATCGCAGTGTTTATGGAGATGTGCCACAAGGATACTACAATTTACCACTTGGTAAAGCAGCTACTGTGCAATCTGGGAAGGAACTATCGATAATTACCTATGGAGCTGGAGTACACTGGGCGATGTCACTAATCGATGAAATGCAATATGATATAGATTTAATTGATTTGCGTACATTATCACCATTGGACACTGAATCAATAGTCAACTCAGTACGTAAGACAGGTAAAGTTATTGTTTTAACTGAAGATAACTTAACAGGTAGTGTAGCCGCTGATATTGCTGGGTTTATAGGTGAAGAATGTTTTGAGTATTTAGACGCACCTGTAAGACGAGTTGGAAGCCTAAATACACCTATTCCATTTGAGAAAGGATTAGAAAATAACTACTTACCAACAAGTCAACTTAAAGATTGTGTAAAAGAATTGTTAGATTATTAAGTTTTTATTTGTAGGAATTAATAAATTTGGGTTCCCCTGAATAACTATATAAAAGTAAAAATGAAATTATTAGGTATTCTTAATGAATTGCACAACTTCCGTTATGCGTTGTGGATTCTAACCATTTTGTTCTCATTTCTAGTGGCGTTTGGTCCTAGCGATGGGTCTTTAGGTATAACAGGTAAAATATTGTTATGTCTATTTGCTTCCCTTTTAGGTTTGTATTTATTATTAAAATACAATTACAAGCGCAATAAAAGAAAAGAAACAGAAAAATCTAATTCCAGTAATTAGATCTTATCATTTTATGATATGAAAGTTCATACCTTTAACAGGTGAATAAGAACTATGATGTCATTATTGCTGGTGGTGGTCTTGCGGGACTTACTGCTGCTATAGAATTATCTCAAAACTTTAATGTATTAGTTATTGATCCAGATGCTTATCCTCGCCATAAAATGTGTGGAGAGTATTTAAGTTTAGAAGTTGATGATTATCTACAATCATTAGGTGTGAATGTGTTAGAATTATCTGATTCTAAAATCGATAAATTTAGTTTCTCTCAAGGTTCACGTACCATAAGGACAGCATCTCTTCCTCTAGGCGGTATCGGTATTTCAAGATATTCTTTAGATTATCAATTGTATGTAAAGGCAAAAGAGTATTCAGATTTCCTTTGTGATCGTGTGGTTGATGTAGTAAGCTTTGATAACTATTATAAGGTCCAAACAACTGAATTTGAATTGCAAGCAAAGCAAGTGCTCATCGCAACAGGTAAAAGATCTCTACTAGATAAAAAATTAGAAAGACCATTCATACAAAAAAAATCACCTTGGCTAGCTGTTAAGATGCATTATCGGTACGAAATGCCTAATGATTTAGTAGAGTTACACGCTTTTCATGGTGGTTATGCAGGCTTATCAAAAGTAGAAAATGGTGATGTGAATCTATGCTACTTAGTAAACTATAAGACCTTTAAACGCTATAAGAATATCAATACTTTCAATCATAAAGTATTAAAAGTGAATAAAGTCCTCTGTAAATTTTTAAATACCGCTGTTCCTGTATGGGACAAGCCTATAACTATTTCTCAAATTTCATTTGAACAAAAAGAGCCCATACATGGTAAGTTAATTATGATAGGTGATACAGCAGGATTAATTCATCCTCTATGCGGTAATGGTATGGCTATGGCCATTCATAGTGCGCAAAAAGCATCACATTATGTAACTCAGTTTTTAAATCAAGATATTAATCAAGCCCAATTGCTAAGCAACTATTCTAAAGATTGGAAACGTACATTTTCTTCTCGACTGCGCTATGGTAGATGGTTACAAAAAATATTGCTGAACAAGAGTTCAAGCAGTATAGCATATTGGTTGTTAAAAAAGTTCCCTTTTATACTACCTGTTATCATTGAAAAAACGCACGGTAAGCACATACAACCATGATTTATAAAGACCAAGAGCGTAATACAGATCCAGAGTGGATGGATGATCCTAATCTTGATGAGCAAACTTTACAAAATGCTGTTAATGATATTAATAGAATTAATAAATGGCTAGGTGGCTTTAAATTTACATTAAAAGCTGTTCAAAAAGAACTTAAAAAAATCAATAAGAGTACCATAACGATTGTTGATGCTGGTTGCGGTGATGGAGAAATGTTGCGCTACCTTTCTAACCATTTAAACGACTCGAGAGTCGAGTTTTTAGGTTTGGATTTTAGTACTAACTCTATTCAAAAAGGAATCGAAAAAAGTAAGGGATATGATAATATACGCTTTCGCGAAAGCGATATCTTAAAAATAAATGCGACAGATATCAATTGTGATATATTAATCAGTACATTAACGATGCATCATTTTAATGATACTGAGATCATTAATTTTTTAAAGAAGTTTAAAGAAATAACGACTCATACTATAATTATTAATGATTTACATAGAAGTAGGGTAGCATTTATATTATTTCAACTTGTTTGTCTTATTTTTATAAGGAATGAGATATCAAAACATGATGGATTAATCTCTATTGCTAGTGGTTTTAAACGTGCTAATTTTAAACGTTATGCGCAATTGATACCGTTTAAAAATGATTCCATTCAATGGAAATGGTCATTCCGATTTATATGGTTAATACCAGTTTATGAGTGTAAAAATTAAAGCGGTTGCCACGCAACTACCACAATATTATAAAGAGACTAAAGAAATTTTACCTTTTGTTGAAACATGGCTTGCTGATCAAGATGAACGATTAAGACGTAAAACGATTAAAATTTTTCAAGGTGCTGGTGTGGATAAAAGATATTCTATTATGGACCCAATTGAGGTTTTTACAAAAACATCTTTTGAAGACCGTAATGCCATCTATAAAAGAGAAGTTGTGCCACTCGCCGAGAAGGCAGTTCAAAAAGCATTAGATAAAGCCTGCTGGCAAGCTACTGATTTAGATTATATCATAACTGTAAGTTGTACTGGTATTATGATTCCGTCCATCGATGCTTTTTTAATTAATAGTATGGGAATGAGGCAGGATATCTACAGGCTACCCGTAACAGAGATGGGTTGTGTAGCTGGAGTTTCTGGGTTAATTTATGCTCAACAATTTCTTACCGCAAATCCTGGTAAACGAGCAGCTGTAATAGCGATAGAAGCACCAACCGCTACATTTCAATTAGAGGACTATTCTATGGCTAATATGGTAAGTGCGGCCATTTTTGGTGATGGTTGTGCTTGCGTTTTATTGTCATCTGCTGCAAGCGATGATGGTCCAGTGATGAAAGCACACGAGATGTATCATTTTCCTGACGCTACACATATGATGGGCTTTGATCTAGTAAATAGTGGATTGCAAATGGTGCTAGATAAAGCGGTACCTGAAACAATTGCTGGGCATTTTCCAGCGATTATTCATCCATTTCTAAGTCAACAAGGTTTGACTATTGTGGACATCGATCATTTGATATTTCATCCAGGTGGTAAAAAAATTGTTCAAACCGTCGAAGAATTGTTTGCAGGATTAGGTAAAAATATAGACGACACAAAAGAAGTATTAAGAAAATATGGGAACATGAGTAGTGCGACGGTTTTGTTTGTGTTAGAAAGATTTATGAATGAAAAGCGACTTTCTGGTGAGCGAGGTTTGATGCTTAGCTTTGGTCCAGGATTCACAGCGCAACGTATATTATTAGAATGGTAAAAGAATTTGACGGTCAGTATGGAATAATTCTAGGAGGTAGTAGTGGTTTAGGATATGCTAGTGCTATAAAATTAGCACAACATGGTATGAATCTAGTGATACTATATCGTGCCTCTAGATTGCAATCCACAAAAATTGAATCTGATTTTGATAAACTAAAAAGTTACGGGATACAGCTTCTAACACTTAATATAGATGCGGCTCGTGAGGAAAAAATGATACAAGCAATTTCTCAAATCCAGCCGTTTTTAAGAGGAAATAAAATAGATGTATTACTTCATAGTATTTCTAAAGGAAATTTAAAGCCTATGACTGGTGATCATCGATTATCCACTGGTGACTTTCAACAAACTGTGAATTCTATGGGAATAAGCCTTTACAGTTGGGTATCAAAATTACATGTCGAATCACTATTTGCAAATCCAGCTAGAGTAATTAGTTTTACGAGTGAAGGTAGCATGAAGCCTATGAGTGGTTATGCTGCCGTAAGTGCCTCAAAAGCGACTCTAGAAGCTATAAATAGAAGTATTGCTATAGAATTTGCATCGGATAATATTACTTCTAATTGTATACAAGCTGGCGTGACCGACACAGATAGTCTTAAACGCATTCCTAATTATGAATTACTAAAAAAGACCAGTCTCAACCGTAATCCGCATCACCGACTTACTCAACCAGATGATGTTGCTAATGCCGTATATTTATTAGCTCGCAATGAATCGCAATGGATAACTGGTAATGTGATTAAAGTTGATGGTGGTGAGTCATTGCAATAATCTGATATAATGTATTTTAATATGTTTTATGTAAATAAAAACTTTAACGCTTGATTTTAGATCCTTTTGAAAAAATAGTGGCTAATCTTCCCTATGGAGATGGTTTTAAATTTGTTGATCATATCTTAGAAATGGATGATGAACATGTGATAGGAGTGTACCGCTTTCGCGAAAGCGAATACTTCTACAAACATCATTTTATAGACCAGCCTATTACGCCAGGCGTGATTCTTATAGAGTGTATGGCACAGATAGGATTAGCGTGTTTAGGCACTTATTTAATGACTGATAAAAAGAATGGATTGCAATTTGCTTTTACTGAAAATCATATAGTATTTCATCACAGTGTAAAACCAGAAACAGCAGTTATAGTAAGTGCTAAAAAAGAATATTTTCGATTCGGTAAATTGAAATGCTTAGTTCAGATGATTGATGAGCATGAACAAAAAATTGCAGAAGGTTGGGTAAGCGGAATGATAATGAAATCCGAAGAAGAAAAATAAATGCAAAATCCAGCGCTTAAGAGAGTGGTAGTAACAGGTCTAGGTGTCGTATCGCCTAATGCTACCAGCGTCTCAGAATTTCATGAAGCACTAAAGCATGGCAAGTCAGGATTAAGATTTGATGAACAGTTAGCAAATTTAAATTTTGGTTGTCAGGTATCTGGGACTCCGCAATTAACAGAAGAACAAATTGCTCAATATTTCACACCATTACAACTTAGAGGATTAAAAGCTAGTGGTTTAGTCTATGGTGTTATTGCTGGAAAAGATGCTTTTAATGACGCAGGTTTAACTGTTGCAGGTAAAAAAGAATCTTTGTCAGGTTTTGGTATTATTATGGGAACTGGTCAAAGCGGCGGAGAGAAGTTTAGGGAAGCCATTCATCTAATCGATGATAAACGAGTAAGGAGATTAGGTAGTACGAGTGTTATACAGACCATGACTAGTGGTATCAGTGCATGGTTATCTGGAGAATTAGGTGCTGGTAATCTTGTCACTAGTAATTCTAGTGCGTGTTGTACCGGAACAGAAGCGTTTATAATGGGCTATGAACGAATTGCTTATGGTAAAGCCCAACAAATGTTAGTAGGTTCTACCAGCGATTCTGGACCTTATATTTGGGGTGGATTTGATGCGATGCGCATATTACCAACTAAGTATAATGATCAACCAGAACAGGCAAGCAGACCTTTTTCAAATGATGCTTCAGGTTTTGTACCTGGTAGTGGAGCAGGAGCGATGATTCTTGAAGACCTTGAGAGTGCATTAAAGCGTGGCGCAACAATCTATGCTGAAGTTATAGGTGGCTCTCTTAATTCTGGCGGACATCGAGGTGATGGAAGTATGACTGCTCCTAATGGTAAAGCTGTACAACGATGTATTCAAGAGGCAGTAGATCAGTCAGGTATTAAACTTAATGATATAGATGCTATTAACGGACATATTACCGCTACTGGTAAAGATTCCTATGAAGTATATAATTGGGTACAAGGGTTGAAGTTAAAAGATCATTTCCCATATTTAAATAGCTTTAAATCAACGATAGGCCATTGTCTAGCTGCTGCTGGAAGTATTGAATTAGTCGGAGCATTATTGCAGATGAAACATCAATGTATTTATCCTAATCTTAATATCACTACGTTACATGATGATATCAACGCAATTTATCCATTAAATAAAATACCTACACAATTAGTTCCTTCAAATATCGATGTGTTAATGAAAGCTAGTTTTGGTTTTGGAGATGTAAATGCAGCGGTAGTGCTAAAACAGTGGAGCAAATAGCGATGATGGAGCAAAAGGTTAAATAAAATATTGGAAGATGAATAGAGAAGAAATTGAGAACAAATTACATGAGATTGTTAAGGTTTACCTACCACAAGATGTGAATTCTAGTAAAATCAGTCTAAGTAGTCATTTGATGCAAGACTTGGGTATAAATAGTGCGCATTTAGTAGATATAGCGTTAGATGTTGAAGATACTTTTGACATTACCTTAGATGAAAAAGATATGGAAGATATGCAAACCGTTAAGGATTCTGTGGATATAGTATTAAACAAACTGAGTTCTTAAAGTTAATCGAAATTTAGGTGATTATCATAAATTACTATTAATGTTATAATAATTCTGTTTAAAAGGTAAGGATTCATGGGGTTAATCAATTTATCTTGTTAAAAAAAAAGATGAATAAAGATTATACACCATTAAAGGAGACGCCAAATGACCATCCTATAATTGATGTCATAAAAAACCGCTGGAGTCCACGTGTTTTTGCAGACATGCCTGTATCGCAAACGGATTTACAATCAATGTTTGAAGCTGGACGATGGGCTGCTAGCAGTAATAATTTTCAACCGTGGAATATTGTATGGGGCATAAAAGGAAGTGAAACCTACAATCGTATCATGGATTTACTTGTAGAGTTTAACCAATCATGGACGGTTAATGCACCAGTTCTAATGTTGGGTGTTATCAATACTAAAACACCCGATGGAAAAGAAAATTACCATGCCTTACATGACCTAGGTCAGTTTTCGGCTCATATGGCTCTCCAAGCACATAGTATGGGAATCGCAATTCACCAAATGGCTGGAGTTGATTTTGAAGCAGCTAAAAAGGAATTTGAATTTCCTGATGAATATCATGTAGCAACAGCTATTGCTGCTGGATATTATGGAGGTGACGATGATCAACTTAATGAAGATTTGAAAAAAGAAGAAAATGCTCCTCGTAAACGTAAAAAGCAAAATGAATTTTTGTTTAATGGTAATTATGTAAAGAGAGAATCACTTTAATTTTAAGTTACAACTACCAAAAAGCTCCTAATCAACTTAGGAGCTTTTTTTTATGCAGATAAAAAGTGATCGGTTTTACTCAAATAATTTTTAACCTCTTCGATAATAATATTTGCTGATTTTTTAAAACGTCCTTTAAATGCTCTAAAAGACACCATTTGCTTATTACAGGTTAAATATATAATCGCAGCTTCTTTGGTGCGACCATTTTGATCTATAATTAATTTAAAATTGACTTCTGCTCGTTTTACTTCTTTAGATTGTAAAAGAGCTGGCAACAACTCCTGTTGAAATAACTTTTCTAGTCGCTGTTTTTGTTGCGTGTGTTTATAAGTATACGTAATCATTGAGCATATTTATATAATATACGCAGAGATATGATATGATGGTTTTCAAAATAATGTTAAAAAATTAATTGTGCTAATAAGATTGATAATCAATCAATTTTAAGCATTGTCTGCCGATAATTTTGAAGCGACAGCACCAATCATTAAGGCCAGAAAAATATAGGCTAAAGAGACCCATTCTGGGAAGTGAATGTAATGTACTAATATCATTTTAAGACCTACAAAAGTTAAAATAGCTATCAGGCTATAATGGATGTATTTAAATTTATCTAATAGGTTGGACAGGAAAAAGTACATACTACGCAAACCTATGATAGCCATTATATTACTAGAAAAAACTAAAAATGGATCTGATGTTATGGCTAGTATTGCGGGAATAGAGTCTAATGCAAATAAAACATCTGTTAATTCTATAACAATTAGGGCGAGAAATAGAGGTGTGGCAATCAGCTTTCCCATCTTTCTTATAAATAATTCTTGACCTTGGATACGATCTGTCACAGGAAACCAGCGACGAGCTAGTTTATATATAGTTGATTCTTTAGGGTCAAAAGGATCATCATTACTGACTAACATTTTAAAAGCCGTATAGAGTAAGAACGCACCAAAAATGTAGGTCATCCAGTCTATTTCTCTAATTAGCGCCACTCCGAAAAATATCATAATAGCCCTAAAAATCAAGGCTCCTACAATTCCCCAAAATAATACACGATGTTGATAGCGTTGTTCTATCGTAAAAGATTTGAAAATAATGGCAATTACAAAAATATTATCAATGCTTAACGATAACTCTATAAGATAGCCCGTTATGTATTTGAGCGCCGCATTACTAGCTGATAAGTTTTCAGGATTTGCAATGTATGCACCATTATAAATTAAGTAAATAGCACCTGTAAATGCTAGTGCAATAGAAACCCAAAGTATGGTATATTTTGTCGCTTCTTTAGTTGAAATTATATGCGCATTCCTATTAAAAACTAATAAGTCCAATGCGAGTAATATGGTTACAAAAATGACAAAGGTTATCCAGGTGATCATACTTCAAAGTTAATATAGTTTCAAATAAAAAGGCTTTGATTAAAATAAACCAAAGCCTTTTTACACTTTAAATAAGTGATTAATATTTATTCTCTTTTCCTATTTCAGTTTTATCTATGCCTATACTATCTGCGTCATGAAAACGAGTAACTTCGCTATAATTCTTAATCACTTGTGCGTTATCACCTTTTATTAAAATGGGAAAAATCAGCATTTCAGGATCATTCTGCAAAATTTTAATAGTGTCATCGGCACTTAATTCCTTTTCTTTACCATATCTATTTTCAAAACTAGAATGGTCCGTGTCAATTAAGCCATGCACAGTAATGGATAGTTTTTCAGCCACTTCAGCCCACACAGTACCTGTAACTTTAGTTTTACTGATATCTACGGTATGACATTCCTTTTCTGCACTTTTTGTGTAAGCCAGGATTTCCTTATGATTCTTAATTTCAGAATTATAAAGTAGAATTAATAAATTTTCTTTTGTGTTAAGTACTGACATTTGATTAGGCATGATCTATAAGTTCTGATTTACGTTTTTCACATTGTGTTTTCAATTGATTGATCACTTTAGCAATAGCTTCTTGAAAGTTAGACTGAGATTCTTCGGCAAACAATCTAGGACCTGGCGCGCTCAAGCGTATTTCGGCTATCATACCAGATTCTTTACTTTCTGTATTTTCAACTCGGTAAAAAACATCTGCTCGAGTTACCCAGCTATAACGTTCTGCAATAACTTGCAATTTTTCTTTTGTATAATTTTCAAGTTCCGTACTACCGGAAACATGTTGGTAATTGAATTGGATTTGCATATTTATTTTTTTTATGAAGTTACATTCTATTACTGATAAAAACCTTTAATTTTTAAAAGCTTTAACTTGTAATTAGTAAGAAATTATGAAAGTTGTAGACGCATTCATAAAATTTGATCAATTATGTTGTAGATATTCATATTGTTGTGTTCTATATCTTTTAATAATTAATTCATCTATGACTCAAAACGCAATAATTTGTGCCTTATATTTTCATCATGATTAAAAAGGTTGTTTTCATAAGTATCATAGTGTTATGGTACGCTTCCGCAAAAGGGCAATTACAATTCTGTGATGGAATTTTAGGGCCAGCGATATTTACAGAAGACTTTGGTACTGGTTCTAATAATGGTCCAGCACTTTCTACAACGGTTACATCATATCAATACGTTAGTGCAGCACCACAGGATGGCGAGTATACAATATCTAATGATTCTGGTCAATTGGGTAGTTGGTTCTCATTTCCTGATCATACAGGGAATACAGATGGAAAGATGCTTATTGTAAATGCTGGATTTAACGCAGGTCAGTTTTATCGAACTCCAATAAACGGATTATGTGAAAATACACCTTATGAATTCAGCGCTTGGATTATGAATGTTTTAGATGGTGTACAAAATGTATGTGGTTCTTCAGAAATTCCTATTCAAGTACGATTTGAAATATGGGATGCTACTGACACCATATTGTTAGCCGATGGTGCTATGAACCCTAAATATGCTGATCAACGTCCTACATGGATTAAATATGGCCTGACATTTACCACCAGTGCAGGTCAGAATGGAGTTATTCTTAAAATGATCAATGTAGGTGCTGGTGGTTGTGGAAATGATCTTGCAATAGATGATATAAGTTTCAATGTTTGTGGTGACGATGTACTCATCGCAACCACAGTAGGAGATACGGTTGTTACTAACTGTGAAAATGATCCACCACAGATCATTCAGCTAAATGCAACTGTACTAACTGGTGCACCTTCACTAACCGCATATCAGTGGCAAGAAAGTACAGACGGCAGTACATTCACTGATATACCAGGAGAAAATAATGTTTCTTACACAACGCCACCATTAAGTATGACGACTTATTATAGAGTAAAACTAGCTGGAGCGCCTGTAAATTTGACTAACTCGAGCTGTTTTTCTTATTCTCAAATTTTTGAGTTTAGAAAGGTAGTAGTTCCTCTAGCCATTCCTAGACAGAATCCATATATCTCCTGCGATGGAGAATTAGTTGATTTAATTGTAGATGTCGCACCAGGCACCACAGCTTTCTGGTACGATAATGCTACTGGTGGAACCTCAATACATGATGACTCTATCGATTACACAACACAAGTAGATGGAACTTATTGGGTGGAAACCATAGATATCTCTAGTGGCTGTACTAGTAGTTCAAGAGTACCTATAAACTTTGTAAATCGCTCATCTCCTGCAGTTCATAGCGAGGATTTTTTATTATGTCCAGGTGAGGTTGCTCTATTAGATACTCAATTCCCAATAGGTTTTTATAGATGGAGTAGTGGAGAGAACACAGATCGCATTACTGTAGACACAGCTGGAACATATACTTGCGAGGTCACAAATCTAGAAGGATGCACTAGTATCGCATCTTTTCAGGTTGATTTTATTGAAGTCCCTATCATAACTGGTGTTCATGTTGTTGGTGATGATCTAGAAATTATTATGCAAAATACAGGTGACTTTCAATATAGTATTAATGGGTTGGATTATTATAATCTTCCTAATTTCGATATTAATGGTCTATTGCAAGTAACGGTAAGAGTGAAAGATAGGAGTGGATGTGACATTGCGTTTTATACCTTCGACCGTATTGAAATACCAGCGTTTTTTACACCTAATAACGATGGATATCACGATACATGGGAGATTTACAATATAGAAGCTTTTCCAGGTGCACGATTAGAAATTTTTGATCGTCATGGGAAACTCTTAAAACAAATTAATAATTTAGTGGTAGGTTGGGATGGTTTATATGACAATCAACCATTACCAAGTAGTGACTATTGGTATAAATTACATTATAATAATCAGATGTTAACAGGACATGTTACCTTAAAAAGATGATAAATGTAGATAGGTGTTGGTATTCGCTTTCGCGAAAGCGTATGAAAAGAATGATTCACAACCATAATAAAATAGAGTAAAGTAAAACAAATAAGAAATTTGATAGATGAAAAAAGAACACCTTAAAACATCTCATAAAAATTATGCGCCAGTAAGCTGGCAATTAGAATTTTTAATTGCTGGTGGGATTATTTTTTCTCTTTATACCAGTACTGATTATTTCAAACATTTATTTCTATTAAAATATCCCATTTCCAATTTTGATTATGGACAGGTGCTGTTATTTTTTGGAACATATGTACTCACTAGGGTATTACTCATCGGGTTTGGTCTCAACTTAATATTGAGAACAGTCTGGCTTGCTTATTTTGCGATATCGTATTGGTATCCACATGATGTTAATTATGAAAATATAAATGTCAATTTCTATCAGAAAAAAAATCACCAAGAGCAAGCCAGTGCAAAAACAAGGCTTCTTAATTTAGATAAATGGGCTAATCTTAGCTTTGGTATCACAATCATATTCACATTTATCGTTTTCAGTTCTATAATAGTGTTATTATCGATTCAATTTATACTGGCCGAGCTTTTTGGAGCTTATTGGTTGATTAATAATGCTGTATTTAATTATACATCGGCCATATTTGTATTGTTATTACAACTAGGGATTTTTGATTTCATATTAAGAAAAAAACATCGTCGTGGTGCCTTTTTTAAAATAGGAGAGTGGTTGTACACGATTTACTATTATGGTAGTGGCTTATTTTTTTACAGACGTGAACTATTAGTATTGCGCACTAATGGTAAAACTTGGATATTGTTATCTTTTGGTACCGCTTATTTACTTACAGCATTATTTATTTCTATCAATCAAATAGGTGAGTTTTATCAAGCAGGAACTTTCAACATAAATCTGTTTGATGACCGAGAGACATATGATTCTTCAAAAAACTATGTCGTAGACTACAAGGTGTATGAAGATCAATTATCAAAAGACGAAGTGTTCTTTAATGGCGGTATTCAAAGTGCATATATTACAGATAATCATTTAAAAGTTTTTGTTGTGCACCACCGCAAATACGACTGGTATTTAAAATATGTGCAAGACAGTTTACAATACGATACCTATGATCCACCTCAATCAGATAGTTTAAAGCGACTATATGTTCAAGAAAGAGCGAGATTAAATAGACTTGCACTTAATAGGTTACTTCAAGTAGAAATAGATGATATTTTATATGAGGATTTAATTTGGGATCGTTATAAACACTATAAAACAAAAGAAGAAGGTTACATCACGTATATTCCCATCGATACACTTCATAAAGGAAGACATATCATCGATGCTTATACGAGAAATAGGTTTACGAATCAGGTAAAGTCTTCGTATTGTTTTACCGTTCCATTTTATGTTGATTAATAAAGTAGTGGTACTGTTTTTGCAATAATTATTAAAAAATAATGATGAAATATATAGCCCTAGTTGCCTTCTTAATAGTAACTCTTACAGCTTGTAAATCAAGCCTTAACAGTGCTGATGCCGCGCAACAAAGGAAAGAGTTAGATCAAATTGCTGTTAAAGTAAAACAAGATGATTTTCAGATAGTTATGAATACGGCATATCCGCTTACTACAAATGCGGTAAATAGTGTGTTGAATGGTATTTTAATTCCTAATGGTGATAGTGCTAATCGTATTGATTTATCTGATCGCGATGATTATATAGAATTAGGTATGGATGCCGTTAAAGCAGAATTGTCATATTATGGCGAGCGACGCATATCATCGGGTTATGGAAATCAAGATAACGGAATCGAATATAATGGCACGCCAGTTAACTACAGACAAAATATCGATTATGAAAAAGGAAAAATACGTATCGAATATCAAATCAGTAATCAAGCAGAATCCTTTGATGTGACCATTGAAATATTTTCTAACCGTAATGCAAACGTAAACATCAGTAGTTCGCATCGTGCAAATATTAGATATACTGGGAAAATGGAGCAGATAAAGGAATTAGCACTATAAATAATGATCTAATGTACAAGAGTGAGGAAGTGTTTTACAAATATTCTATTTGACATAATATAAATTATAGAACAAAAGATCATATCGATATAATCCTAAATACTTTCTAATGTATACCTCATGTAATGAGATCTTTATGATCACTTATTAAATCTTTATAAGTGTTATGTATTACAGATAGTCTCGTACAGCCATTTACTAAAAGCTTGTCAAAGCTATGATGATAATTAGGCTTTCTGTACAATATGAAAAAATCGCATATTTGATAAAATGTACGTCATTAAAAATTTTAGACGATTCTCGTGGATTGCCATAATCGCTTAAATCTATAACTAGAGAAATTCCTCGCATTATAAAACAAAACCACAATATTTAATTTGTGGTACCTATCAATGATTTTAGCATTTTCAGTAACTTGCATAAAAACCTTATAGAATGAAAAAAACGATTCTATTCATTTCCATCATCTTTATTATGGTTGGTTGTTCTTCTTCAAAAATTACAGCTACTAATTGGGTATCTGATGATTTTAAAAATGAACCTATTGATAAGATTCTCATTTTTGCAAATACCGAGGATCGTGATCTTCAAATGGCTTTTGAAAAAGAAACAGCCGCTTACTTAACGCAGCAAGGCATTACATCACTTCAAACGCATGTTACTTTTCCAGATCTTACGTATAAGGAAGTTATTACTCAAGAAGAAATTAATAGTTTTATAAATGACTGTCAAGAAAAGAACATTAGCAAAATATTGTTTGCTAATAAGAAATCGATTTCTGTTGATACTGTAGCTGTAAAATCCTTAAATAACTACATGAATAGTCTGCAGCCATTGATTATCGATGGTCCAGATCAATCAGACGTAGAATTAGAAACCGAAGAAATTACCACATACATTGTTGAAGCTGCCGTGTATGACATTAACAAAACTACGGAAGATAAACCTATCGCGACCACTACAGTAACCGCATCAAATGTGGAATCATTAGACCAGATTAAAGATCGTTTACTTAAGGAAATCAAGAAGTTATTTAAAAATAATTAACGGATCACGTCTATAGAACAAGCTTAACTCCTTAAAACAAAACATTTGATTCCTAAACTACATTATATATCTCAAGGAGCAACCGCTTCCATACATTTAGAAAATGTTCAAAAAGCATGTAGTTCTGGTGTGGAATTGATTCAGCTAGATCTACAGCATATCCCAGAAAACAAGCGGTTGACACTAGCGACAGAGGTGCTTAAAATCACCACTCATTTTCAAACTAGATTGATTATTAGGTCATTCTATAAGATAGCTTATGATCTTAAAATAGATGGAGTATACCTCTTACCTATTGATTCTAATCCTAGCCATGTGCGCAAACAATTATACAGCTGGCAATCTATAGGTGCTATGGCGCATCACATAACAGATTGCGAAAAGTTATTGCATAACGATGTAGATTATATAGTATTAGGTCCATTTAAGTCCACTACAGATCCAGTCACATCGCCGCTAGACCTTACCGCTTATTCAGTTATTAGGGACTCCTTAAAAACTGAAACACCACTACTCGCCTATGGTGATATTCATACAGCTGATGTAAAAGCTATCTTAGAAACCGGTATTTCGGGACTTGTGGTGTCACAGGCCATCAATGATAATTTCAATCATATCAAGACATTTAATCAGCTTTTAGGCGCTTCATCAACAGATGAAATGCGACATAGTTTTAAGTAGATTATTGCGAGCACTTAGAATTCTTATAATGGCGTTACCCTATCGGGTCAGGCTTTTCACTATATCTTTTGCTCCATCGCAAAAGGATGCCGTTACAATCCTTAACGCAGTTCTATTAACCAGTATAAATGATTATCAATAGCACTTTAAATTTTAAAAATGAATTCATTAATTACGTCCATAGCTGTTAAAGATCTCGATCTAAAAGATGTTGACTTACTCCAGCAACATGCTGGTATGGTGCAACTATTACTTATTTATAATAATGATTGTCTAGGTTGTACAGGTCGTGCGATACCACTCGCCTATGATTTTCAATTACAATATCCTGATATAAAAGTTGCCGCTATACACAGTGACTTTACAAATCGCGAAGGCACAAAAGAAAACATTAAAAGTATATTTACCAGTGGTGAGATTCCATTTCCTATTTACATTGACCAGCATCATCAAGTTTATGACCAATTTAATGCCGAAGGAACACCACAATGGCTTTTAATCACCGCAACTGGTGAGCTTTATCGTTCTATCTTCGGTTCTCAAGATAATGCCAAAAATCGATTGTTTTATGCGCTAGAGAGTTTAGTAGATTAGTCGTTAGTAATTTGGAAACATTCATTTATAGGGATAAAAAGAGAGTTTTATATATTACAAAATTATTTCTTTACAAAATCAACACCAACTCTAACAGGATATGAAAAAGCATGATTAGCAATACGTTGGGCATAGTTAGGTCTGATTGTACCTATATAATTTAATGTTTCAGTTTTGGTTGCTCCAGTCTTATCTAAATAATGAACTTCAATTTTATTATTTTCATCAATCTTATTTTGACCATCAAAAACTTTATACTGTAAGGGCTTTACATATACCGGGCCATATGCTTTTTTTAGGTCGTCCATAGCGACTTCAGTCCAACTAATTGTAATATCATTAGAAAGGAAACTTATAAAGGCAGTATCACCTAGAGACAAGGCTTTATTAACATCGATGTTACTTCCTTCTGCAAAATAAAAATTGCTTTTAATTTTATCCTGTGGTCTCAAACAGTCACATAAAGCAGTCAAACAAATAAGATATTTAGGACTTTTTGTATGGTTTTCATTAGGCTCAATTTGGAATACATCTCCAAAATTTAAAATTTGATCTTTTTTATCGAAATAAAAAGAATTATAAAAAACATTCATCTTATGCAAAGACTTTGTATCATTATATTCTGCTGGCAATTCAGATTCAAATTGATTTAATAAATCATCATTAAGCAACAAAAACTCCTCGTTTCTAATCGACATAGAGAGTTTCTCCATTAAGATTTCATTCATAAATGAATTAAAGAAATAACCTATTCCATCCTTCTTTAAGTTCTTTCTGTGGTGTATTAATGCTTCCTTTGGAAAAGTAATTGCCAAGTCGTTTGTGATTGCACTAGATCTATACAGATGATTATATAAATCGAGACCTAATAATTGATTAAAACTATCAACATCGTTAATAATATGAACCTTAAAATTCTCTAAAAGGTCTTCTGCGCTGTTTTCGTTTTTATTAAGAATTGTTATTATTGTATTATTTATAACCACAATTTTATTCTCATTGTCAACTAAAGTTGGACACAGTAATTCTTTGCCGGATTTTTCTTTGTCAGATAGCGCTATTGAAGACTTTATGATAGCACAAGTTAAATCTTCCATTCTAGTTATATCTCTTAGCTTTTTAGGTATTTTATTATCTATTTGATAAATTTCCCTTCTTAGAGATTTAATTAAGTTAGGATTACTTCTATTTAGATTTATTTGATGTAATATAGTGATTATTTCTTCTGAATATTCTTCTAATTCAAGTTCTTCTTTAATATCAATGTAATAATCTTTATCTTTTTCAGAAAAGTAAGAAAGTATATTTAGTAAAACATCTTCCAAATCATTCTCGGATGTATAAACCGTAGCGAAATGAATGTTTTTTGCGGTCACAATTTCATTTAACAACTTTAAAGACTCTTCTTCTCCCGTTTTTCCAAGTAGTTTCCAATCTAAAATAACGAAATCTCTATTTTCGGTTATAAACGTGATTTTATTATCATCTGTTTCATCTCCTTTTGAATACTTAAAAACTTCTAATGAAATTCCATTTTCTCTAAAATTGTTATATAATTTCACGCTTAATTCCTCCTCAATTTCAGGTGGTTCACTAACATCTTCAAAAAATGATCTTGCCTTATCATCAATATAAATAGCTGATTTGATAGAATTCTTTAGAATCGTTTTAGCACTAATCTCGTAACTCATAATTAACTTAAAGGTTTTATAACAAAACAAGCGCCACTAAGCACATTGTATTCTTTATTATTAGTAGCATATATATCTAAATTACTTTCATTTAGACTTTGTTTAGAAAGATATAAACCTATTCCTCTTCCATTTGGTCTATTAGAATAAAACATATCAAATATTTTATTTAATCGATGATTTTCAATTTTCAATCCTGAATTACAAATAACCATTTCGTTTGTTTCATTATTATAATCCAATAAAATTTCACGATGTTCTCTGTTGCGCATCCAGTAAATTGCGTTGTTAATTATGTTTATAAATACCGTGTGGATAATTGGTTCTTTAATTGTTAAAGAGAAATTTTTAAATGCGTCAGTAGAATGAAAATTTATGTTGTAATCATCAATTCTTCTATCAAAAAACCTCATTAAATATTTAGTTATATCCAATCCTGAAACATTTTTAGGTAAAACTCCAGAAATCCTGTATAATGGAGATAGCAAATCATACTTATCTTCTAATTGTTTGAAATTTTGCTTCAAAAAATTGAATTGTTCTACATCGGTAAAAAGATTAACCTCACTTAATTTATCAATAGAACTATTTATTTTAGCATACAACTGATTGAACTCGTGGTCTATTATTTCAACAGCAACACCTAATTGTGCTGTTTCTCTAGTCTGTTCCCACTTATACTTGATGGTTTCGTATTCGGCTTTATAGGCTCCTTGAACTAATTCTTCATCTATATCAAAACTTAATTTACTTAAGTGCTCAACTAGTGGTGACAATTCTTTATTTATTTGATTTCTTAATAATTCAAATTTTGACGCTAATTTTTCAGATTCAATTAGCACACTTTCTTTAGAATCTATTGAGTTGACAATTTTATCTTTTTCAAAATTCAATTCATCAATAACTCTTCTTGAACGAAAAGAAAAGTCTTTTAATAAACTATCGTATTGCGTTTTTAATTGAATTCTATTTTCGGTTAGAATTTTTTCTAGTGTACCATTATATTTTTGATAATTCTTGGTAAACTCAACTTTCAATTCTTTGACTTCAAGTTTTTCTTGAACCTTAGTCATTAATTGAGCACTATCTTTCTTAATCGTTTCGTTGAAGCCTATTAATTTGTCTTCATACTTATCTAAACGGTCTAATTGAATATCAGTTGGTTTATATCTTTTAGGTACTTTAGGTATTAAATTTTTAAATTCTATATCAAGAGTGTGTAATCTATCCAGTAAACTTTCAATATCTGAATACAATACATTAGATGCATTTGTTTTTTCTTCTAATTGTTCTAAAATAGATTGATATTCAATCTGATATTTTTCAAACCTATCTGGATATTCTCTTAAAGATTTGGTAAATGCTTTTTTCTCTTCAGTAGCCCTTTTGTTATCTTTTTTTATAGCCTCGCTTTGTTCTTTTAATTGAGCCATTTTATCTCTAAACAAACTGTTTTTTGGTTTGTCGGAAAAATACTCATTAGCTAAATCTTTGAAGAAATGAATTAAATCACTTTCAAAGGCTCTATAGGCTCCATTATTAATTAAACCTTCTCTGCTTGATTTATCTTTTAATTTAAAATTTTCATTCCTGGTTAATCCTAAATATCCGAACATTCTTCTATATGAAAAATAGTATGAACCTGCTCTTTTTGAACGTCTCTCTTCAAATCTTAGAAAATCCGCATTAGGTCTACCGTATGGAAGAACTCTAAAATCATCACGATAAATATATAGGCCTCCATAATTTTTCACTTTTTTCTTTATATTTTCATAAGATATTTCATTTTGAATAGATTCGTTTTCTTTACCTTGATTATAACCTAGCTTGATAGAAACATTTCCATAATCATTTCTCGAATCATTTTTCCTAGGATTAATAAATCTGTAATCTATTATTTCATCATATATCTTTAATTTCCCATCAAACTTTCCAGTTCCATTAAACTCACCTTCAATAATTATATCAGCTAAATCATAATCATCAGATGTAAAAAAATTTCCTTCTGAAGTTAAAAAATCATACTCCTGATTAATTTCTTTATGAATTGGAATTGAGGTTTTTATTATACTATTATCTTTTTTAAAATCATTAGTAAAACCAGATAAACTAGAAATTACAAATTGTCTATCTTCCAGACCGTCTTCATCATTTTTAGTTAAGTCAACTATTTGTTCAATCGGTTCAAAAACAATAAATTTTGTTCCGTGACCATTTTCAATATCTAATAAATTAGCAAGTAATTTTTCAGATAAAAAACGTGGTAATTCAGAGTTTTCAACTGAATTTTTAATATCATTTTTTAATTCTAATTGTTTACCTTCTTCCCAAACAAGTTTACCATTTAAATCATTTTCTTTTTCAAAATTATTAAGAAAAGATTCTTTTAATTTTTTTAATTTTATAGGGAAGTCAGCAATACTATCAATTTCTTCTACTGGTATTTCCACATCATCTAAGAATAGGTTATAATTTTCTAATAATCTCCAGTCAAAAAACAAAGATTGTAAAGGGTGTCCTTGTTTTTTAGTAAGCATTAACATTGGATTACCAAGAAATGCAACAGACAATCTTCCTATGCCTTTTTCTCCTGCTTTGATTCTTGGTTTTTTCCATAGTGTTTCTTCACTTTCTATTTCTTCAAGTTTAGCTCTACTTTTAGAATCAGTACCAAGAACTAACCATTTTTCAAAAATATCGTTTTTAGACATTCCTTTTCCATCATCTGTCATCACAAACAATGGCGAATCAACATCTTTATAAGAGTCTAAATATATCTCAGCAGTTAAGTTATCGGCATAAGCATCATAACCATTCTTCCATAATTCGGTAATTGCTGTAGGTAAATCTGCAATTTGTCCTTTACCTAATAAATCAACGGCTCTTGCTTTGGTTCTAAACTGCATTCTTGTGGTTTTGTATTATTGCCTGCCCTATTCTTTTTGCATATTCAGGAGGAACTGCATTTCCAATTAGTCTTGCTATACTTCCCATGCTAGTTCCAATAAACTTATAATCTTTAGGAAAAGACTGCAAAACAGCACCTTCTCTAATAGATAAGGCTCTGTTTTCTACAGGATGTACAAAACGTCCATTAGAAACACTAAAAAATTTTGTAGTAATTGTTGGTGAAGGTTTATCCCACCATAATCTTCCAAAAGTATCTTTAAAAGAAGTGTCCCTTCCTATAAAACAATTTAATTGAAGTTCTGGATCGTTAGCAAAACTAAGGCGATTACCACCATCCTTTTCAACTCTTTTTAAACGTCTTAATGTAAGTTCACTAATATTAGGAACAGAATGGTTAAAATCAGTTTCGTCTTTGTGACCTGCTTTTATCTTCGCAAAACCATTTTCTTCACCAATAACATCTCTAACATTTATCTTTTTATTTGCTTTAATAGGTTCCAATTCGTCATTAGTAATTCTATTTGCAATTAAAGTAAACCTTTTTCTGTTTTGAGGGACGCCATATTCAGATGTGTTATGTACTTTAAAATGAACTGTGTATTTATTTGATTCAAGCCAATTTATAAATGATTCCAAACCGCTTTCCCCTTTTTTTCGAAGTACACCAGGAACATTTTCAACTACAACATAGCCAGGATTAAAATATTTAACAAACCTTTCAAACTCAACTAATAAATTTTTAGATTTTTGAGATTTGTTTTTATCTGTATTTATAATACTCCAAAATTGACAAGGACTACAACCTATAAGGAGTAATTCATCATCATTACGTGTTAGGTTAAGAGTGTTTTGCAAATCTTCTTCCTTCAACTCGAAAACATCAGCTTTAATAAATTTCGCATTATTTATATTTGCTTCATATGTAGATCTACAGTTCTCTTCATAATCTATACCAGCAAGAACCTGTATACCAGACGTCTGCATACCATAACTCATACCGCCGCCGCCACAAAAGAAATCGACTGCTTTTATTGTAGAATTAATACTTTTCTTCAATTGGAATAACTATTTATTAATTGTATCAAAAATAAGATAATCTAAGGTTTTGTAAAGGTCTTTAACCTATCAATACTTAGTAAAGAGAGTAATTTATCTAAAAACTATTAAACAATCAATCATTAGGTTTATACTTGTGTTGTATTAACTTAGGATGTTTTGGTTTACTTTCTGGAGTTATTCTTATTCTTTAATCTGGAGTACCATCGGTTTTCTTAGGCTTAGGACCTGACTTAATTGCTACTATACTCATATTTATGGTTTAAACTATAAAGTTTTTAAAAAGATAAAAAGCTCATCGCATAAAACTAAACAAACATTCCCACCAATCTTTAAGGTTTCCAGTAATAAAGCCAGATTTTATTTCCTTTTTCGCGAAAGCGAAACCCTAATCATCCAATAATTAAAAAAAAACAGACCTAAACCACTAGGACTAAACCACCTAAAAACGACCATTTCAATTTGTGAATATCTATTCGTTTTTTTGAAGATTTGACTTGTTTTGCTAGGGTATATTTGGCACCCTAAAAACAAAAAAGATGAGCGCAACCTGGTACGAATGTAAAGTGAAATATAGAAAATTTGATGAAGCGTCAGGCACACAAAAAATTAAAACAGAACCGTTTCTAGTAGATGCCATTTCTTATACAGAAGCAGAAAGTAGAATCACTCAAGAAATGGCAGCTTACTTGCCAGAAAGTGAAGAGATTAAAATCACCAATATTAAAGTAGCAAACTTTGCAGAGATTCACCCATTTGAAAATACAGATCGATGGTTTAAATCTCGTGTTTCCCTTATCGCATTTGATGAAGAAAGTGGTAAAGAACGCAAGACCAATCTATATCTATTAGTACAGGCAAATGATGTAAAAGAAGCCTATGATAATACGGTAAGCACGATGAAGGATACGATGGGAGAATATACCATACCTGCCATTACAGAATCGCCTATTATGGATGTGTTTCCATACTTTACTGGTGAAGAGGAAGATATGGAACGGTTAAAAGCTTTTGTAGCTCTTAAAGACTCTGTACCGGCAAACCACTCCATGGATGAAGATCTAGAAATGGCAGACGTTCTCGCTACTACAGATGAAGAAGAATAGTATGTCACTATAATCATAATAAAGCCCAACAATAATCCATAATTGTTGGGCTTTATTTTTGTAGGTAAGTCCTACTCTACTGCTACCGTATGATGCTATTGATAAGTGATGTCATAAAGATTGTTAAACAGACATTTATCCTTATATAGATTCTTAATTTTACCACTCCATAGCTGCTGTTTAAAAACGGACAGATTCTAATTAAAATTATCTAGTAATGAATACAAAGCATTTTATATACGATTACCTTATTGAAACGGGAATGTCTACTGTGTATGCTAAGTATTTGAATATGATTATTCTATTAATAGCGCTGCTGGTTATAGCCTTTTTAATAGACTATATCATTAAAAAGATTTTCATTCAATTATTTACTCAGTTTACGGTTAAGACTAAAACTAATTTTGACAATTTTTTAGTATCAAATAAAGTACCTCAAAATATAGCGCACATCATCCCGCTTATTTTTGGGTTAGAATTTATACCTATCGTTTTTCAGGACTTCCCATATTTTGAGAATATTGTAGAAAAAGGCTTTAAGGTCTTTGCGATTATCCTGTCACTATGGATCGCCCGCAGCCTATTAAACGCACTCAAAGATTACTTTAAAACGGTACCACAACTTAAGGATAAGCCCATAGACAGTTATATACAGGTGTTTATGATCTTTGCTTGGGTGATAGGTACATTATCTGCAATTGCGATAATAACCAGTATTGAGTTTATTAAATTCTTTACCACATTAGGTGCAGCGTCTGCAATTATAATCCTTGTTTTTAGAGATACCATATTAGGCTTTGTAGCCAGCATACAAGTGTCCATTAATGATATGGTACGTATAGGCGACTGGATCACTTTTGAAAAGTACGGTGCAGATGGTGATGTGATTGAGATCAACTTATCTACCGTAAAGGTTCAGAACTTTGATAAAACCATAACTACCATTCCTACTTATGCATTGATTTCAGACTCTTTTAAAAACTGGCGTGGTATGGAAAGAGCAGCTGGAAGACGTATTAAAAGATCCTTAAGTATAAAATTAGATAGTGTTAGTTATTTAACTGTAGATGAAGTTAATACATTGAAAAATATTGATTTAATATCCTCATATCTAGAAAACAAACAATCTGATATTGATCAATACAATATGGAGAATCATATCAATAAAGAAGTCTTACTAAATGGACGTAACCTTACCAATATAGGCGTTTTTAGAAAGTACTTAGAGACCTACATAGAAAATCATAGTGGTGTGAATAAAGACATGATGATTATGGTACGACAGCTCGCTCCTACTGCTCACGGGATTCCTATAGAGATTTATGCTTTTAGTAGTGATAAACGTTGGAAAAATTATGAATACATCATGGCAGATATATTTGATCATACCATTGCTGCTGTACCTTACTTCAATCTTGAAATATTTGAATATCCTAGTAATTCTAGTTTCAAAGATTATGCTGGATAAAGGGTATTCATTTTACGCTTTCGCGAAAGCGTATTACAAAGATCTATTACAGGACTTCATTGATTACAGTATATAATTGTTTACCATAAGATGTTATGAAATTTAACATAACTAAGATAAAATACTAAACTATTGTAAATCATTGTTGTAGAATAGTTAATAGTACTAGTGGCACACTACTTATTTCTTATATTTAAGAAAAAGAAAATACCATGAAGAATCAAGGAAAATCAGCAAAAGACAACTTACCGTATAATCCCGATGTCACAGATCAAGATCTTCAAGCATTACGTAATGATAATGCCCATTTACATAGTGACAATCAAGATGATCAACAGCTAAAAGACCGTGAAGAAAAGGTAGACTTTACAGGAAAAGGTCTTGATATACCAGGTCGTACGGAAGCTCAGAAAAATAATGGACCTAACGGCTTAAATGATGAGGAAAACAAATTACATAGTCAAGGTGGTGACCGACAAAATCAACTAGAACGTGATGATGCCGCACGCTAATTCAATGTTATTTACTTATAAAAAAGCTCTCCAAATTAGGAGAGCTTTTTTATGAGATAAAGGAACTTATTTAATGATATTAGTCATAGATATTAAAAGGTATGAATAACTATCTTCGAATTTTGTTAATAACCCTATTTCTGTGAAGCAAATCAAAGCTTATCTTGAGCAAATTGCAACCATATCTGATGAAGATTGGACATTTTTTATGTCAAAGTTACAGCGTCGTTTTGTAGCCAAAAAAGATGTTTTTCTCAAATCGAATGAGATAGAAAATCATATTTCATTTATTGAATCTGGAGTGGTACGGCTATATATTCCAAAAGAAGACACAGATAAGGAAATCACCTTTGGTTTTAGTTTTAAAGATCAGTTTATAAGTGCTTATGATTCTTTTTTAACTCAAACACCATCTGCTTATCAGTTGCAAGCTTTAACAGACACCACTATATTAAGTATCACTTATGAAGATTTACAAGATGTATATCAAATAACGCAAATAGGAAATCTGATAGGTAGATTAACGGCAGAGCGTTTATTTTTAATTAAATCTAAAAGAGAACAAAACCTACTTAATCTAACAGCCGAAGAACGTTATATGAAGTTATTTAAAGAGCGTCCTGAGCTTATCAAAGACATTCCTTTAAAGTACATCAGTTCTTATATAGGCGTTACAGCACAGGCTTTAAGCAGGATAAGAAAGCGCATTTAATTGATTTAGGTTCATTGTTTACCTTCTTACCTGATTTTATCTTTGTAAAAAAAACATGACTATTTTAATATTTGTACTCGTACTATGGTATGGTGGATTATTTTTCCAATCATTTTTTCTTCATAGATATGCAGCGCATCAAGTTTTTACCATGTCTAAAACCATGGAGCGCATCACTTTTATACTTACATGGATATTTCAAGGTGCCAGTTATCTAAGTGCTTATGGTTATGGTATCATGCATCGCATGCATCACGCTTATACTGATACAGAAAAAGATCCACATTCTCCTTCGTACGACGCTAACCTATTTGCCATGATGTGGAAAACTAAAACTATATATCAAGATATCAATAAGCAGCGTATCGAGGTAGATCAACGATTCACTAAGGATGTACCACAATGGAATGGATTTGATCAATTTGCTAGTTCAAGATTCTCTAGACTGTTATGGATTACAGGTTATGTACTATTCTTTGCCTTGTTTGCCACAGCCTGGTGGCAATGGCTGTTGTTACCATTGACATTCTTAATGGCTCCAGTTCATGGAGTAATTATCAATTGGTTTGGTCATATATATGGCTATGTGAACTTTAAAATGAAAAACACGAGCAAGAACTTATTCAGATTTGATTTTTTAATGATGGGTGAAGGTTATCATAATAACCATCATAAACACGCTAGTCGAGCAAACTTTGGTGTCAAATGGTATGAAATAGATATGACTTATGTTGTCATTAAACTATTACATACCATGAGAATTATAACATTAAAAAACACTTGATTTTAAATATGATAAGTGCTTTAAAAGCACCTGTATAAGCCATCTCTAGCAATCCATTCATTCACCTAGGTCTGATAAAACCTCATTAGTCATGGCTTCTAACATCAAGATCTTATCTCGATCATAAGCATCTGGATGAGCTGTAGCAAAATGTCCGATCGTTTCTCCTTTATCATTATCAAAATACTTTCCTGTAGCATCTTGATATGCATCTGAGGTTGCTAAATCAAAAAGGATATTCACACCTTTCTCAGCCGGTGACCAATGTTGACCATAGGCTTCTTTGGCCATTTTAGTATTTAATAATGATCCAGGATTTACCGCAATCGTTGTTATATTAGAATGTTGTTGAGCAAAATGAAAACTCCACATAGTAAGCGCTAACTTACTTTGCGCATAGGAATCACTTGCATTTATAGAAACATCTCCTGTTAGTATACCTTTTTTAACGGTAGACTGTGCGGCAGAGCTTAAATTAACTATTCTGGTATGAGTTCCTTTTTCTAAAACAGGTAATATATTTTCAGTTAGTAGATAAGGAGCCAAATAATTCACAGACATTCTGATATCTAATCCGGTGTCTGTTTTTGATACCGGTGTTTTGAAAATCCCTGCATTATTGATTAATATATCTAAACTAGGTATCTCTTTATTAATTAAATCAGCGAGTTGCTTTACAGCTTTCAGATTTGAAAAATCAGCAACGTATCCTTTTATGTTCTCATTGTTTGAAGCTTGTTTGATATCACTAACCACTAGGTTCACTTTGTCTTCACTCCTACCATGGATGTATATATTATGGCCTTCCTTTGCAAGTTTTAGTGCTGTTAATTTCCCTATTCCGTCGGTGCTTCCGGTGATTAATATTGATTTTTGCATGATGCTTTGTTGTTCTATTATTGTATTAATGTCCTTTTTTTTAAAACGGTGCTATAGTATCTTTAGGTGCGTCAGGTGTACTCCATCGCTGGCGAGCTGTAAGATTTTCTGATGTAGCAATATTATTGTTAGTCTGATTCAAATTTCCGTAACTACTTGTACTACCTCTAGGAACCTGCATATGATCACCATATAACCATACTACTAAATTACTACGTTGTCCACTAGTAATGGGATGTGTTGCGTGAGGTACATTTCCTCGATGGATGATAGCTTTACCAGGTTCGAAAATAGTAGGAACGACTTTTCCCGTTGATTTATCATGGAAATCAACTTGAGAGCCTGTAAATTCTTCATCAGGCAAGTTAATATTAATATTTAGCGTTGCCGCTGATGCATCTGTGTGTGCATGCAAATCTTTATCCTTATCAGGATTGTATTGAATGGAAAACCCAAAAGTTTGGTTATCAAAACCATATGTTCCCAGTAACAATCGTGCAATCGGACGCATGTATCGGTCCATAATGGTATTATAAAATGATTGAAAATTAGGTGCTGCAAGATGTCCTTCTGATCGTGGATCTAACATGATACCGTAGCGATTTAATTGTATTCCATATGGCGCACGCCTAGGAATTTCTGAATTGACAACATCCTCTAAATAGCTACGAAATTCTGCTAAACGTTCTAAATCAAAAAATTGAGCAACGTATACACCAGGAATAATTTCCTCCCATAAATCTGCCACAGCACTTTCTTTCTCTGGATTTTCCCATGCTTCATTAATTGCTTTTCTTAAACGTGGATCTAGTAATGATTCATCTGGTATTAATAAATTTTCCTTATTTTCAATCTCCCATTCTGCCCAGGCATCTTCTAGAATGTTTCTATTACTATTCCAAAAGTGTGAAACAGAAGGTTCTCGATTTAGGGAAGCTTCACGAGTTGGTAAGGTAAGTGCGCGAGCTTGTGCAAGTGTATTGGTATTTGTGGTCGTTTTCATAATGTATTTGTTTTTATATAATTATTACATCTGCGTATAAGAATACTCAGGTAATGGTGATGGAATTAAATTTTTATCGTCTTCTATCATTTCTCTTATATCTATTTCTATAGATCTAGAAATGGTACTGATGGGCACATCATTTCCCATACCTTCAAATGGATTTTCAGAAGTGTCACCGACACGTTCCATCGTGAAAAATATCCATGAGATTATGATGCTAAATGGTATAGTGAACCATACAAAGTGTTCTGCAATAAATGTGAAAATGGTATTTGAAATTCCTGATTCAATTAAAGATTGTCCAGTCATATCAAATTGTCGCATGAATCCAATAGGAACAAGGATTATAAAGATCCAAATAAAGTAAGAGTTAAGTGTTGAAAACTGTCTGGGATAAGGAAAGTTTTTAATACGCTCTGCCTTACCTTGTAAAGTAAATAACTCACCAATTATATTTTTAAATTCAACATGTCTAAAATCATCTATTAATCCTATAGATTTAAGTAAACCGATGTGTTTAGATTGAAGATTTAAACTAGCTGTTTGTTTATTCGTTTTTTTCAAAACATACGTTTTCTCAGTATTTGAAAGATACCCATCTAATTCTTCAGAAAGTGTGTTTTCAAACTCCATAACCTTAATAGTTTTCATATGTTCCCTATCAGATCTATTTGTTTTAGCGGTTTCCCAAGTTTTCTTTTGGCGTAAAGCATGTCTTAATGAAGTCATCCAAGCCACATGACGTAGAATCATTATTTTTCTAATCTGGAATAACTCATCATCTGTTTTTTTATTCACTGCATATTCATTAGAAATGAAGTCATTAATCATTGTTGCAAATAATCTAGATGCATTAACAATTCCACCATATATCTTACGTGCTTCCCATTGTCTATCATATGAGGCATTGTTTTTAAATCCAGTAATGAATGCAAGCGCAGTACCTATTAATCCTATAGGTTGCCATGGAAGTGTTAACCATTTGCAATCTGCTACTTCATAGAGCAACACAGGAAATAATGCGGTAAAAAAGAAAATATAGATATATCGTCTAGTCCACTTAAAAACGACTGCTATAGGATATTTTGGTTTTGTATACATCGTGGTTTGTTTTCAATGTTATTAATCGCTTTTTGATTAAAATCAAATACGATTACTAATCTGATTACAAAGGTAGTTTCACACACCAGTAATTTTCTAGTAGTAAAAATGGTTGTTTAGGTAATTTTCAAGGTTTGTTTTATAATAACAAAAAAAAATGCCTCAATTAAGAGGCATTTTAAACTACTAACCAACTAACTGGATTTTATTAAAAATCCATAAACTTTTTAATTCTCAATAACTACTTTTCCAATGGCTTTTCCGCTTGCTAAATGCGCATAAGCATCTCCAACTTGTTCTAATAAAAATTGATTATCGTCTACTACTGGTGTTAAATGTCCTTCGTTAGAGATTTCCGCTAATTTTTCTAAAATTTCAGCATGTTTTTCTCTCTTAAAATTATGTAACATCGGGATTAGCATAAACACTACGTGTAACGATGCACCTTTAAAATGCAATGGCGTTAAGTCAATTTCTAATAAAGAAACCGTTGTAGAAATGTGTCCGTTTAAGGCAACAGCTTCAATAGAATTGGTAAGGTTTGCACCACCAACGGTATCAAATACCACATCAAAACCACCATCTGTGTATTTTGCAGTGTAATCTGCTACTTTTTCAGTCATGTAATCGATAAACGTAGCCCCAAATTTTTCAACAGTAGCTTTTTGATTATCTCCAGTTCCTGTAGCAAAAACTTCTGCTCCAAAATACTTAGCCAATTGCACTGCTAAGTGACCAACACCACCAGAACCACCATGTACTAATACTTTTTGTCCTGCTTTAACTCCTGCTCTTGTTAAACCTTCGTATGCTGTAATTGCAACTAATGGTAAAGCAGCAGTTTCACGCATGGTTAAATCTTTTGGTTTGTGACCAATTAAGTTACTATCTGCAACTATATATTCGGTTAATGTTCCTGGTAAATCTGCTAATCCGCCAGCACAACCGTACACTTCGTCTCCTACAGCATAACCTGTAACGCCTTCGCCAACAGCTTCTACTGTTCCTGAGAAATCCATACCTAATAAGGCTGGTGCAGCTGGTGATAATGGTAAATCTGTTCCCATATTTTTAATCATCATATCAATAGTATTCACACTTGATGCTGCTATTTTTACTAATACGTGATTTGCTTTTACTTCTGGTTTTGCTATTTCTGATACTTCGAAATTTTCGTTTTCTCCGTAATTATTTATAAGCATTGCTTTCATATTCTATCTTCTTTTATTTATTATAATTAGTATTTAATTGTTCTCTTTTTATTTTACAAATCCGCCATAACGCTTCATTATTGTTGTTGCTCCTGCTACTGCAGCTTCTAATTCTGGAGTAACATCACCATACACATTAAAAGTATCCATGGTTGCACCTTCTTGAAATAAATCTGCAAATTGCGCCCAAGTTTTTAAATGTTCTAGAGCAGCTTCAGGATTTTGGTAACGCTCATAAATATGAATGGTTTCTCCATCTGCAGCCACATACCACTCATGATGTAAAGATCCTTTTTCAGCATATGTAGCTGTTGTAATTTTTTCCATCGCTTCATCGTACTTGGCTTTATTTTTTATTTTACCATTTACAGTCCAAACGACATTATTATTAGTTTTCATAACCTTTTTTTATTTGAAATACGATTTGTTTTTTTCTTATTCTTTTAAATCTAAAACTGAAATGGTGTATGGCGCATCTGGCGTAGTATTTACCATATTTGGCGCTCCAAAAGCAGCATCAAAATTTAAAACAATGGCTTCATTATCTCTAATGATTACTTCGCCAGGACCATCTAAATTTCCATCGGCACCATCAGTGTTCCCGTTTTTTGCCAACAGTTCTAATTTTCCTTGCATATCTATGCTATAAACAGCATTTGCAAATAAATCTGTGATATAAAACTTATTACTTTTTGCATCCCATTTTAAACCATCCGTAGCAATCATTCCCTTTGCAAATTCTGACGTTGCTATTTTATTATTATCAGCGTCCATAGTTGTTTTAAACACCGAACCATCTTCCATAATTCCTGTGTATAAATTACCGTCACCAGCAATTGTAATCCCGTTAGCTCCAAATTTTAAAACACCACTAGAAATGAATGTTTCAAAAAGGTGTGTGTCTTTAACCTCTGAATCCTCATACTTATTAATCTTTAATGGATTATTAGCGTTTAGCTCATCCATATTAACTTTATAGACACCACTTATTTGCTTACCATCTTCAGTTTCACCTAAAACAGTATCAGAGATAAATAAATCGTTTCCTTTCCAAACCAATCCGTTTGGGAAAGACAAACCGGTAACAACAGTTTCTAGTTTAGCAACGTCACCATTTTCAACCGTGATTTTAATAATTCTAGAATTGCCACCAGCCCACAATTGCATATCAATTACGTATGCATTACCATCAGGACCAAAGTCCAATCCAAATGGAACTACAGTTCCACTCTTAGCATCCATATCTTCTGGTTTAAAAATGTACCAAGTACTTAGTGTATTATTCTTGTCAATCTTACCAATAGTTGGTATTGCAGATTTTTGCATGACATCTGCTTTAATCAAAAAATCATTATGTAAGTTAGGTGAAGTAAAAATGACATTTCCGTCGTTATCTAAATCACCACTTGCAGGCGAGTTAAATATTTCCGGTAAGTTTAAAAGTAACCTTGGTGTTATTAAGGTAGTTTCTTTAGTATCTACTTTTACTTCAGGTGAAGTTTCCGTGGTTTTTAACTTTGAGTTACTGTTACATCCAATGTTTAAACTCAATACTATAAATGTTAAAATACTGAATACGTGTTTCATCTTATTTAAAATAATTTTTGTTAGGTAGAGTTAAAAAGAATGCCTTAAGTTGAAAAAGAAGCATTCTCATTCTTTATTAATTCACTTCTTGAATATCTATCACCATTTGTTCCCAATTCTTTTGGTTGTTATGGTCAAATTGGGCACCATTATCATCTGCATATTGGAATCGTTTTACAGCTGGCGTTTTACTGGTAGCCTGAAATAATTGGTATGCTTCTTCTTTTAAAGCCTCTTTTATTGGTAAGTCTATGGATGCATAAACTGCACGTTTAGAAGCTGCAATAGCATCAGCTGGAAATTGAGAGATTCGTTGTGCTAAAGCATCTACATAAGCTCCAATTTCATCTGCATCTAAAGCTTTATTTATGGTTCCGAATTTTTCAGCTTCATCTGCATCCCAATCTCGTGCACCTAAAATGATTTCTAATGCTTTTCCTAAACCTGCTTGTCTTGCCATACGAGATGCGCCACCTCCACAAGGTAAAATACCCATACCAACTTCCATTTGCATGAATTTTGCTTTTCCTCTTGCTGCAAAACGCATATCTAATGCTAGTGCCATTTCGTGTCCGCCACCACGTGCAAAACCTTCAATTTTTGCTATAGTTGCTTGAGGTACATTACTCAATCTTTCTAAAATAGCTTGTAAGTCTAATAACTGAATTTCGTTTCTTGGAACTGCTTCTGTAGATAAATCTTTTAATAAATCAGTATCGTAATGACATACCCAATATCCTGGATTAGACGATTCAAAAACGACTACTTTTACACTTCTATCGCGTTCTAATCGTAAGCAAAGACTGCTTAAATCGGCTAACATTTCTTGTCCTTGTACGTTTACTGGTCCGAAGTTAATATCTACGGTTAAAATTCCTTCTTCTTGTTTTGCTGTAAATGTTTGAAAGTTCTTGTAGTTCATGATGTCTAATTTTAAATGATATGTGTGTTTTAATGACACTACAAATTTAAATTAGACATCAAGCGTTGATTTGGTAAGAAACAACGTGCTATCAGTAAAAAAAAAGGTTTTTAATCGTATTTAGGCTAAACTTGCTCTAAAAGCACTTAAGCTGGTGCCTTTATAACTTTGAAATGTTTTGTTTAAATGACTAGAATCTGTAAAACCAAGTTCTATGGCAATTTCAGAATATTGTAAATCGGTATACTTTAATCTAGTCTCAACTAGTTTTAATTTGTAGTTGATGATGTACTTTTTTAAAGAAACATCGGTGTGTTTTTTAAAATATTCACTGATGTAATTATCAGCCATATGAAATTCTTCTGCTAAACTTTTAGTAGATAACAAATCTGAATTATAAATATTGGAATGGATATAATTAATGATTTGCTGAATTTTAGACGATTTTACTTCTTTGACAGAATCTGAAGTGTTTATAAATTGAATATTGCGAGCAATGAGATGTAAAATAACAGACAATGAATTTTGAATGATGAAGATATCGAAGGATTGCTTATTCAAATATTCAGTCGCCACCATATTTACTAAAGCGACTAAATGAGAACGATCTGCTTCAGTTTCAAACTGCATTTCACGTAGTTCATGACTTTCACTATTTAAGATTTCTTCTATTTTACGAAACCAATCGTTTACCGGAAGCTTTACATTTTGAGAATTATTATTTCTAAAAAAACTCTTTAAGAACTTGATAGCTATTGTAGACGTTGCTGTTTCTGGATTGACAATATAAATATCATCTGGAATAAATACAAAAATGCTATTAGGTGTGTAGTTTACTGTTTTACCATTAATTTTTATGGTTCCTGAACCTTCTTCAAAATACACAATTTCAAAAAAACGAATGGTTGTGTATTTACAAAACTCGAAAAATGTTTGGCTTTTGTATTGTGCAATCACAATATTTTCGATGATAGTTCTAGGCATAATCTTATTTTAATAATCACATATAATAAAAAGTAAGAGCCACATTGATTTGTGGCTCTTACGTATATTTTAAACTTTTAATAATTGCTCATTTACTTTTCTTACAAACTATTCTATTATAAATTCTCCGTTACTCCTTATATAAAGAACTGTTTCTTCTTCAGTCGAAAGTAAAGAAATAGCATCCAGTTCAGACCCGAAATAAGATCCTGGAGTTAATTCACTTTTATCTTTATCATTTGAGAATTGATGTAAAATATCTCCAGAAATAACCACTGCTCTAAAATTAGGACTTAAATTTTTAATACGACCCGTAAAACCTGCTGGTATTTTTAAGAGTGTTGCTCGCAAGTGATTTTCATGGTGACTACCCCATAGAAAAGCTGTCTGCACATTACTTTCTTGTGCAATCCATTGAATATCATTTGCTTTTAACCAGACAATGTTTGTTTTATCAACATTAATAGGACGCTCGCCATTATCAAATGCTTCAGATGTAGGTTGTACCAAATATGGACCTTCTTGAATATCTAAAAAGGCCATGTTTTCATCATCATCTGCCGCAGTTATATGTGCTTCACCGGCTGGTTGCTGCCAATAGGAACCTGCTGGTAACCATTGTTTTTCAGCATTTTCATCATCATTATGCAATAATCCTTGAATAACAACACCACGATATGTGATATTATGAATATGTGGTGGCGAAGAAAAACCTTTTTTAAACTTTACTAAAAAGCCTGCAGGTTCGTTTTTTGTACGATCTCCCCATAGTTTTCCTGCAGCAGGACTCTTATCTCCACGTAAAGGATTCAGCCAGCCCCATTCTATATTCTCTGCAGTGACAACTTCATTAACAGTTTTGATATCATCTGTTGTTGGCGTCTGTGCATTTGTAAAAGACACTGTTGCTATTGCTAATGCAATTAGAATATGTTTTTTCATTTTTATTTATTTAATAATGCCCTAAATAATTTACCTTAAAATCCTTCTAAAACAATTTTACCTTTAGCTTTTCCTGTTTCTAAGAAAGCATGCGCTTTTCTAAGGTTTTCAGCATTGATTGTTCCGAAATTTTCGCCTAAAGTTGTTTTAATGGTTCCGTTATCAATTAATTGGGAAGCTTTGTTTAAGATATTGTGTTGCTCAATCATGTCTTCCGTTTGAAACATAGCACGTGTAAACATTAACTCGATATGCGTTGAAACTGCTTTTCCTTTAAAAGGCATCACGTTTAATGATTTTGGATCGTCAATAAATCCAAATTTACCTTGTGGTTTAATCAGTTTTACAATTTCATCTACATGATGCTCTGTAGCATTTAAACTCACTACATATTCTGGTGCAGGAAGATTGAACTTTTCAAACTCTTCACTTAATTTATTTCTGTGATTGATTACGGTATCTGCACCCAATTCTTTTAACCAAGATGTCGTTTCTTCACGAGAAGCAGTACCAATAATGTTTAATTTTGTCAGCTTTTTAGCCAATTGAACCAATATAGAACCAACACCACCAGCAGCACCAATTACTAAAATAGTTTTGTTGGCATCGTCTTTAGAAACTTCTAATCGATCAAACAACATTTCGTATGCAGTAAGTGTAGTTAATGGTAAAGCAGCAGCTTCTGCATAGGATAAGCTTGAAGGTTTTTTACCAACAATACGCTCATCTACAATTTGATATTCTGCATAACTTCCTTGACGTGTAAAATCTCCTGCATACCAAACTTCGTCTCCAACATTAAACAAGGTAACATCTTCGCCAACTTCTTTTACAATACCAGTTGCATCCCAACCAATAACCTTCCAATTATTACCTTCAACAGGCATTCCTGCACGCACTTTATAGTCTGCTGGGTTTACAGAGATCGCTTTAATTTCAACAAGAATATCTCTTCCAGTTGCTTTTGGTGTTTCTAATGCTATGTCTTGCAAAGAATTTACATTATCTATTGGTAAATTCTCTTTATATCCTATTGCTTTCATCTCACAAAAATCTTGAAATTATATTATTGTGAAAGTTTCGCTTTCTGGTAATCTTGATTTTGGTGTTTTCTCTGTAGAATTAAAATCAGAATCTGCTCTATAACCTAATGATACCGCTACTAATGAAGTGTATCCTTTTTCTCTAAGACCAAATTCTTCATCTAAAGCCTTGACATCTATTCCTTCCATAGGAGTAGCGTCTATACCTAAACTAGCTACACCAAGTAAAAAACTACCAACATTTAAATACACTTGTTTTTCCATCCAATGTTGTAGGTCTTTTAAATCGTACTTGTGAATACCTGCAAAAGTTTTGACAGCACCTAGAAAACCATTTTTGATATCTTCGTTAGGAAATCTACCATCCTGATCTTCGGTATCTGCGATATGTTGGTAATACTCATCATCTGCATCAATTTTAGAACAAAATAGAACAACAGCAGAAGCATTTGTAACCTTAGGCTCATTAAAACTAAAGAAGCCTTGCGTACCTTTTGCTATACGTGCTTTACCTTCTGTAGTCTCTGCAACTATAAAATGCCAAGGTTGTAAGTTGACGCTTGAAGGACTCATCCTTAATAAATTCTTGACTTTTACCATATCCTCATCAGATATCTTTTTAGTTTCATCAAATTCCTTAGTGGTATATCTCCAATTTAATGTTTCTTTTAAGTTCATGTACTTATATTTTATGATTTAAATAAATTGATACTATCAAAAGTATAGTCCAAATGTAGTTTTAGTAATCATATCATACAATAACGGTCAAAAAGGATAGTATAAATATGATCTTATAATGTTTTTAATTATTTGTTTTTCAGTTATTTAAATAAAGTTAAAATAACTATAAAAATTATAGTAGGTATTTAATAGTATGTCCGTTAATAATTTTGAGGTAGGACAACTTATAGTAAGGAATTAAATATTTAAAAGCGATAATATTTGTTTCACCGTTGATTTAAGAATATCTTACTTCAATAATAACGCTATGACTTCTTTTACTGTAATTGCTATCTTTTCTGGTGCTTGCTTCTTATTTTATGGAGTAAGCTGTCTACTTTCTCAACGCATGGTATTAGAATTTGAACGATTCGGAATACCTCAGTATCGTAAGCTTACTGGAATACTCCAAATATTGGGTGGTGTGAGTATTATTGTTGGATTGTATGTTTTACCTATAATAGGATTTGTAGGTTCTTTAGGACTATCTCTTTTAATGTTTCTCGGTTTTGGAGTACGATTAAAAATTAAAGATAGCTTTGCCTTATCCGCTCCAGCATTATTATTTGGTTTATTGAATGCTTTTCTTGCTTATCGCTTTCTAATATTACTCAAATAGTTATATCAGCGCAATAACTATACACATTGCAAGAAATATTGCTGCAGGAAGAGATTTAAACATCCGATCCTTTATTCTTATGTGCATTGAAATAGAACCTGATAGCAATAGTGCTAGACCTATAGCCGCCGTGTTCTCTAATTTTGGATACATAATAGAAGCTAATAAGAGTAAGGATAAGGTAACTTTTAAAAAACCGACTACATAACACATCCATGCTGGTAATCCATAGGCTCTAAATTCTTCAATCATATTCTTCGCATTACCACCGCGCCATTTGGTAGATTTATTGAATTGTAACAACCATACATTTAGTAAACTTAATGCTACGATTATCTTAATTGCTATGATAAAATATTCCATGTTTTTTTTATTTTGCTTTCGCGAAAGCGGACTTAACTACTTTACTAGTAATTTCAATAAATTTAATTGAATATGTAGTATTTTATGTTAAAATGGAATTAATAATCTATTTGCACATTTTTTTCCAACACATCAATTAAATCTTTTGAACCATATTGATAAACATCTTTAATATTTAAAACAATGATTTTATTATAATGTTGATAACCAAAAGTTTTCTGAATAGCATCTCGATGCTTGTTCTCCATTACAAATATCTTATATGCGTTTTCAATCTTTTTTAAGGTGATGTAATTTGTTCCTAATTGGTCACAAATCACTTTATTAGTTCCTGCAGACTCAAAATTTAAATTGGGATATTGAGTACTGAAATAATCTTCAGCAGTTTTAGACCGATCCTTGTTAGCAGAACATATAAAGAGATAGTTATAAGACATCATCGTATACTATAGGTGTAAATATCTAAATTACAAGAAATAATCAGGAATATAAACGGCATGATCATAGTAATTGAATAATTTTGCAACTTAAACTGAACACTGATGATTGATCGCATACCATGTATTAAGTGTCATACACTCATTGCTGTAGATACAGAACGATATATAAAAGGAGAAAAGTTTGCGTGTGGTAATTGTGATAATGTTTTAGGAATTGATGTGTCAACTGATCTAGACACGGCACAACTTCAAAAATTAAAGTTATTTTCTAAAAATAATAGATCAAATAGCACGATGATTCCATGTCCTGATTGTGGATCGATAATTCAATTCAATACTAAAGACCTTTCAAAAGGTAAATCGATGTCTTGCCCTGCGTGCAAAGCAAATGTGTCATTACAGAGTTAAATATTAGATATAAAAAAAAGCCTATCATACGATAGGCTTTTAAATTTATAAACTACCATTGTTATTCGCCAGGCATCGATACAACACCAGCGCCATCTGGCTGTGCATAAAAAGACTTTTCTTTATTTACAAACTTTATGTTTTTAATGGTTGCTAGACCTATTTGATCAGTATAGCCGTCTTGAGAAGTCCAATTGTGGAAAGACCAATTTGTAGCAAATGGTACTCCATCAATTGTTGTTAACTCATTATATTTTGCAGCATGCGGCTCTTTTTCTGCTTCCTCAACACCTTTACCATAACTTACTATATATGCAACACCAGCAAGAACATTATTATCTGGATTTTTATACACTTCATACCAATCTTCAGAAGTATCTCCTACTCCATTTTCAAAAGACAATCGTGCAGTTGGAAAGCTAGCATCGCCCCAAGTCATCATTTCTTCTTCTTCCCAGATAGTTCCTTTATCATTGAGTTTATATGGGATAGAAAAGAAATATGGCCACGTAAAGATGTGAAATCTAGTCATAGGATTTTTTAAATCTTCAGCATCCGTAGCATACACTTGATTTCCATCAAAAACGATAACGCTTCCATTTTCTTTAGTCATATGGATCATAGAACCGTCAGTCTCTTGAGTTACTACACCTTCAAATATCGTGTTACCACCGAACGCTACTGAAAAGTCATACTGTATAGCATCTTTTTCTAAGAATAGATCTTTCTTATGAGCCATTTCTATAGCTGCAGTAAAAGGAGTAATAGATGTTACATCTACCTTATCGTTTACTATGGTTTCATCTTCTACAACTTCAATTTCTCGAGATGTTTCTTTACAGCTGGTTATTGCCATAACTGCCATACAAATGAGTAGGATTTTTTTCATGATTATTTTTCTTATGATTATCGACAAATTTCAATATTAAATATCACAACTGATATGAACCGTTGTTAAACTTATCTCAAGCTTTTAGTATTACTACTCGACATATTTCAAAGATTAATGCCCATAAAAAAGCCCATCACTACGGATGGGCTTTCTTTAAAACTTAAAATATATGTCCTATAGAACTCTTACGTTCACGGCATTTAATCCTTTGTTTCCTTCTTTAAGGTCAAATTCAACCTCGTCACCTTCACGGATCTCATCGATTAATCCTGAGATGTGTACAAAGTGATCTTTGTCTACTCCTTCTTCAGTGATGAATCCAAATCCTTTGGTATCGTTGAAAAATTTTACTGTTCCTTTATTCATTGTATTGTAATTAAATTTATAATATTATTCTATTTGCAAAGCTCGTGCCGTAAATAGTAAAGATTCAAATTAGTGAGTGATTCTGATACAACTAATGATATACGACTATAATATTTAAAGCACAAAAAAGCCTATCGCAATGGATAGGCTTTTTTTAAAACTTGAATATATATGTCTTATAGAACTTTTACGTTCACGGCATTTAATCCTTTGTTACCTTCTTTAAGGTCAAATTCAACTTCGTCACCTTCACGGATCTCGTCGATCAATCCTGAAATGTGTACAAAGTGATCTTTGTCTACTCCTTCTTCAGTGATAAAACCAAATCCTTTAGTCTCGTTGAAAAATTTTACTGTTCCTTTACTCATCTTAATGTAATTAAATTATATAATATAAGTTGCAAAGATAGAGCCATTAAATTGCTATTCACCTTTAAATAATGATATATCTTCATTTATTGAGGATTAACAAGCCATTCAAGCTATTAATATTTAAAATCAGACTATAAAAGCAACTCTTTTTCAGATAATTAGGTTAACTAAAGTGCATAAATTCGGACTTTTTTCTTCTTTAATCGCGTATTGTTGGTTTTTTCAATCACATCATAAAGTTTATTCTTAGGTACTGCTACAAATGCACAATCCTGTTTAAGTTCGATAACACCTAATTGATTTTTATTCAATCCACCTTGTTTAAAAAATAGCCCAGCAATATCTCCTTTAGAAATTTTATCCTTACGACCGCCAGAAATAAAAACCGTAGCCCATTCTGTTTCTAGATTATGTGTTGTATTTTCTGGAATGAGCACATTGTCTGTAGTGATAAAGTCTGGAACAGTTTCTTTATTCCATTGTAGTACATAGGCTGTACCAGATGCGTTCATACGTGCTGTTCTACCATTTCTATGTGTAAATTCTTCTGCTTTTAAAGGCAATTGATAATGGATTATATATTTTAACTCTGGTATATCTAAACCGCGAGCTGCAAGGTCTGTAGCAATAATAATTTGATGTGTACCATTTCTAAATTTAATGAGCGCACGTTCTCTTTCTTGTTGTTCTAAACCACCATAAAATAAACCATGCTCAATATTCTGACGACTCAAATGTTCACTGACAAAATTAATAGTATCCTTAAAATTACAGAATATGATTCCAGGTTGATTCCCTATATGTTTAAGGAGCTCTACTAAAGTTTTTAATTTATCCTTTTCTGATGAAATCACTTTCTTAATAGCTAATTCTTGAATACTAGCTGCGGTATAATCTATCACTTTAGGATTTTTAACTCTAGCAAAATCAGGTATTTTAATGTTTTGGGTAGCACTGGTTAAAACCCGTTTTTTAACGTTTACGAGTATATCCATGATATCTCCCATTTCACGCTCAAAACCTATCTCAAGAGATTTATCAAATTCATCTAAAACAATTGTATTTAAATCATCGATAAAAAAACTTTCCCTATCTAAATGGTCCAAAACACGACCTGGAGTACCTATTAATATAGCAGGTGTATGAGCTAATTCTATTTTATCTTTAGAAATCGGACGTCCTCCATAAACCGCATTTGCCTTAAAACCTGTTCCCATATCCCTTATTACCTGCTCAATTTGAATAGCTAATTCTCTGGATGGTACAATAATTAGAAGTTGTACTTCTTTAAGTTTTGGTTTTAATAAATTGAGTACAGGTAATAAGAAAGCGAGAGTTTTCCCTGTACCTGTAGGAGACAGTAATATCGTACTAGGATATGCTGGTATCGTTAATAACGCCTGTTCTTGCATAGGATTCAATTGTTTGATTCCTAATTTTGCAAGTATCTGTGCTTGATTTTTAATTGTTCTTGACATATTGCAAAAGTAGTCGTTTCCTTTAAGGGTAATGGCTCAAAGAAGGTTTAAAACAATTAAAATGATTTGAATTGATTAGTGTTTTATATTTCGCTTTCGCGAAAGCGAAGACTAACCACTATAATGGGACAATACTTCAATTAGATATGATTATTTCCACCATGCATCAAATGCTGATGCTGCGTCATTGAGATGTATAACTTCACCTATTTGAGGCGTGATAACGGGTAAGTCTAATTGCTTACTCGCCTTTGTGACACGTTCTACTGGATCTCGCCAGTCATGTAGTGCTAACTTAAAACCTGCCCAATGTATAGGCATAATAGCTCGTGCATTCAAATCTATTCCTGCCTGAGCTGTCTCTTCTGGCATCATATGAATTTCAGACCATTGCTCATTATATTGCCCACATTCCATCAATGCTAAATTGAAAGGTCCATACTTCTCTCCTATCGCAGTAAAGTGATTGCTATATCCACTATCACCACTGAAGAATAAGTTTTCTGTAGGGCTTTGTATTACCCAGCTGCTCCATAACGTACTTTGTTCTGCTCCTATTTTTCTTCCAGAAAAGTGTTGTGCTGGTGTACAAGCTAATTGAATATCGTCTAACATTACTTCTTGCCACCAGTCCAGTTCAGTAATCATATGAGGCTTAATTCCCCAAGCTTCTAAATGAACACCTACACCTAGTGGGACATAAAAATGTTTTACTTTTTCTTTTAATGCTTTAATTGAATCATAATCTAAGTGATCATAATGGTCATGGGATATAATTACAGCATCAACAGTCGGTAAATCTTCTATTTCAATAGGGAATTCACTATTAAAACGATTTGCACCTAACCACGGATGTGGAGCAGCTACTTTACCGAACATTGGGTCTATGAGAATGTTTTTACCATTCATTTTTAAGTAAAATGTAGAGTGACCGAACCAGATCAATTGAGTAGAATCCTGTAGTATTAATTCTTTTTCAGTAAGTTTTTGCACCTTAAGGTCTTGAGCAGGCCTACCGTTAGGAACACTAGTGGTGAAAAATTTATAGACTAGACCTAAGGTTTCTCCTAAACTCATATCTGGTGGCACACTGGCATCTAAATTTTGAAATTTTTTATGAGCATAGTTAGGTGAAGATTGATAAATCTTTTGCTTCTCTGAGCTCACGTTTCCACCAAAAGTTGGATAGAAGTTTACAAACAATATGTATGCAACAACTAGTAAAATAATAATAGCAAGTATAGTCCAAAGCATGCGGCGGAGAAGTTTTGTGAATGTTTTCAAATCTTTATATAAATAATAAAACTAGTGCCAGTATAACACCAGCTGCAGTATAATACATTCCTTTTTTAAATATAGAAGAACCTGGCATAAACATCCAGAAGCTGGACAAAACAAAGAATAACAGTCCTAAACCAAACGTAATATTTAAGAAAAATAATGGTTGGCTAGATTTTGCCTTATGTAAATGTGTCATTTTTTGAAGAACATATGGCAATTCCATTTTTGTATAATTAACTATACCTGTAGTTTTATTATAAGCTCCGTTTTTAAAATAAACAGAGTCGCCATCAATACGCTCAATTTTAAAACGTTTATCACCTATGGCTTGTCCTATGGCTTTTTCATTAAGTTGAGTGTTGATGGTCTTTGAATAGGATATTTCACGTTTCATGACATCACTATCTCGGAAAATAAGGACTATACCACTTATGGCATAGATAGCCATAATACCAGCTAGGAAAAACCCAAGATAACGGTGAAAAATTCTCATTTTAAGCGATGTAGCACTAGGTCTAGCCATAATTATAATAATATTTGTATGTGTTTATTTGATTATGCCATCTATGGCATTAATGATATCATCATTAGTAAGGTCTCTGGTATGTAAGGATATACTATTGCCATTAAAAGGCCCATATACATGTTGATTTGTACGAGAAAACAATCCTACCACTGGAACTCCAGATGCACTAGCTAAGTGCATAATACCACAATCTGCTCCAATCCAAAGGTCTGTATGAGATATAAAAGCAGCAATTTCTCTAATATTTTTACTGTAAAATGAAGGCGCTTTAAAATCAATTTGCGATACGTTTTCATAGGGTAATACCTCTACAATATTATAATCTGGATATTCTAGCTGTAATCTTTTATAAAAAGGGTTCCACCAGTCTGGCAAATAACATTTACTACCTGTTGCAAATGTAAAAATAGATATGGTCTTCTTTGTAGTGTCTGTTAACTCCTTAAGTTTATCTAAACCGTTTTGTATTTCTTCATGAGTTAAATTAATACTTAAATTAGGTATCGTTTTATGTTGATTTAAAAACCCTAATTGTTGCATATAAGCTCTAAAAGCATACACTTGTTCCTTGGCGATATGCAATCCATCATCATTGGATTTACTAAAATCTTGACCTTCTTCTCCAAAGACCTTAAACTTGGCATTTGCCATTCTAGTATACAATCTTCCCGAAGATGAACCTATCACCGCATTGATAGCAAAATCGTATTTATACCTACGAATGGACTTTGCTCTAATAAGATATTGTTTGAGATTTTTAAAAGGCTTTTTGGGCAGCACAATGATATGCTCCACAGCTTTATAATTTTTAAAGATATTAGGTCCTAAAAAACCTTGAACTATTAGATCTATTTTTGCATTTGGGAAAGTCTGCATTACCTCCTGAACTAATGGAGTTATAAGTAATAAGTTTCCTAATCTATGATTAGTTCGTACTATCAATACTCTCTTTACATCTTTAAGGTCTTTTAAATCGCCAAGTTGTGGAACGTGTGTTTTCCCTAACTTCCTAGTTAGAGACTTCATTATTTTCCTACGGAATTTATTGACTTTTTTTGAAGACGCCATTGTTGTTTTAAAGGAATCGCAAATGTAAGCATCAACAATTAAAGTGTAGAATTAAATAATTTATTTTAATCTATGAGGTTTTTGAAGGTCTCGCTTTCGCGAAAGCGCAATTATCATGATCCCTATAGTATTAACAATAATGACAAGTAATATCATATAGTCTTTAAAAAAGTGATATTCAGAGTACATATCAATGATAATACTCTTAATTTGCAGTTATAATTTGACAACAATGATAGCTCCACCTATTCCTAAAGATGAGATTCAAAGACAGGCTGCTGTAGAAAAGTATCAATTACTAGACACGATGCCCGAGGAAAACTATGATAATATTACCTCTATTATTTCTAGTATTTGTGAGGCTCCTATTTCATTGATTACTCTCGTGGATAAAGACAGGAATTTTTTAAAATCAAGACAAGGTGTTGATTTAAGTGAATCACCACGAGATATTTCTTTCTGTGGGCATGCTATTGTAAGTGAGGAAGAAATAATGATTGTCACAGATGCTAGAGAAGATGAACGATTTAAAGACAATCCTTTAGTAGAAGGATTAGATGCTATTTTTTATGCAGGTGTACCTCTAGTTGATGTTAATGGTTATAAGTTAGGGACCCTTTGTGTTTATGATCATAAGCCACGAGTATTAACTAATCATCAAATTAGTGCGTTGAAGGCAATGGCAAAACAGGTGATGTCTCTTTTTGAAGAACGATTTAAAACTTTTGAACTAGAAAGAATTGGTAGTATATTAAAAGATCGCAATGACGAATTAAAAGATTTTGCCGGTATTGTTTCGCATGATTTAAAAGCACCGTTGTCCAATATCCTTATGATATCAGATTTACTTAAAGAAAATTCTACCAGCTTGTCCTCACAATCTATAGAGTATCTAGGTATTCTTAAAGATAGTACTAAAAGTATGAGCCGTTATATAGACGGCATGTTGCAATTCTATCGTAGTGAAGAATTGGTTACTGAAAACTATGATAATGTAAGTTACGTGGATTTAATTGAAGATGTTATTTCAATGACGGTAATGGATGATAGCGTAGAGGTTATTTACATACCAGAAACCGATACAACGCTAGTAACTAATGAAATAGCTCTTCAACAAATTCTAATCAATTTATTTACTAATGCTGTAAAATATAGCGATAAATCAAAAACAGCTATAGACGTTGTTTTAATAAGTCATTCTAATGAGTATGAATTACATATCAAAGATAATGGAATGGGTATTGCGCCAGATAGGATACAATCCATTTTTAAGTTATTCTATATAGCTACTCAAGAAGATAAGAATGGTAAACCAGGAACAGGCATTGGTCTTGCTACCGTTGCTAGATTATTAGAACACATGAATGGTAGAATTGAAGTAAGCTCAGAATTAGGAAAATGGACTGAATTTAAAATTTTTCTTCCTAAAAAAGAGGTGTAAAAAAACGTTGAAGTTTTACTTCAACGTTTTTAAAATTTATGGCGTACTCTTAAACTTTAGTGCCATCTTTTCGGTACATGACGTCCATGTTTTTTCCTTTCTGTTTAAATTCTATATCATAAAACTCACCTTGAGTAGCACTAATGACGTGTTCTACTTCGGTTATTTTCCTGTCTGGAAACTCTCTTTCGATAGCTTCCTGTATAGCTTCAGGGATCTCTGATTTTTTAATTGAATTTTCGGTTTCTCTCCATGTTCCGTCTGCATTAAAATCGGCACGATAACGTTCACCATCCTTTTTAAAATGAGCTTCCCAATAACCATGATCATCTAACTCAAAATCTGGGTCATTTTCTCCAGGATACTTAGTTTGAAATGCATTAAGAACCACTTGAGGCACTTTATCAGACTGCTCCTGACAACTAGCCGTGGTTGAGATAAATAGTATTAAAAAAGATAGTATAATAATTCTCATGACCTTAATTTTCTAACAATGTACTACACTTAATGAAATACATGTCTTAAGACTATAATAATTACTGTTAGGGATTGTTAAATCAACGTACTTTACGAGAATTAATAAAATATACACCTGTTAACATTATTGCTGCTGCAATCATAGATTGCATTGTAATGCTTTCATTGAGAAAATACCAACCTAACAATAAGGCAATAATTGGATTAACATAGGATGATGTAGCTACTTTTTCAGTACTAACTACTTTGAGTAAATAGTTAAAAGCGGTAAATGCCGCAATGCTACCAAATAAAATTAAACAGATGATAGCAATTTGTGTGTTCAATTGCCAGCTCAATGGTTCTGACCAACTTTCATCAAACGCCCAGCTTCCTATGGCTAGAATAACTCCTGCACTCAACATTTGATATCCAGTTGTTATAAAGAAATTAGATGGAGTATCAGCTTTTGCAACAAATAAGCTACCAGCACTCCAACTTATGATACAACTCATAATCATAATAATGCCTATCCAGCTATCTTCTTGCATCTGTAAACCTTTCTGACTTACCAATAAATACATTCCCAAAAGGCCAAGAAAAACGCCTATTATAGATTTAATCTTTAATGATTTGCGTTGTACAAATCGCATCATTAATAACAAGACTAACGGTTGTAACGATGCTAATAGAGAAGCAAAACCACTATCTACATATTTTAACGCCCATACAAAAACACCATTACCATAAGCTAGAAATAAAAACCCAGCTAAGACAGTATTGAGGAGTTGTTTTTTTGTGATGGTAAGTTTTTTACCCGACAGCACTGCAATAACAAATATAATAGCACTTGCTGTGGTAAATCGTATTGAAGCTAGCATAAAAGGTGGCAGTTCTGTCACCGCCATTTTATTCCATAAATATGTAGAACCCCAAAAAACGTAAACCGCAAAAAAAGAAAGAATGATTAATACTGGTTTCTTTTCCATTACCAGCTTATAGGTCTGTAATCTTTTAAGAACTTACCACACCAATGCTTTCCTGTATTGATACCGTCAAACAAAGGATCTAAAACTCGTGCCGCACCATCTACAATATCTAATGGTGGCTGAAAATCGTGTAATTCTTGTTTTCGCTTTGAAAGCTCTGCGGGATCTTCATCTGTCACCCAGCCTGTATCAACAGCATTCATGTATATACCATCTTTGGCTAGTGTGCCTGCAGCAGTATGGGTAAGCATATTAAGGGCTGCTTTGGCCATATTAGTATGCGGATGACGATCTTCCTTAAAAAAAGTATGAAATTTACCTTCCATGGCGCTAACATTGATGATATGTTTTTTACCAGTATTTTCTTTTTTCATCAACTCTGCAAGACGATTACAAAGTACAAATGGAGCTACAGAATTTACTAACTGTACCTCAATCATCTCGGTTGTTTCAATTTCCCCTAATTTAAGTCTCCAGCTGTTTGTTTTCCTCAAATCTACTTGTTGTAAATCTGCATCTAATTCACCTTCGGGAAAAACTTCTGGAGCACTAAGAGCTTTGTCAAAACTATAAGGAATTTGAGAAAGTTGAGCACTAGCTCTCAATCCTATTCCAGGTTCTGGACCATGCCATGTTACAGGCATGTTCTTATTTGATGAGGCTGCTGGTGAAAGTGCTTTAATCTCTGCAAGGCAATCTTGATGATCCTTAAGTAATTCTTGAGCATAAGGTGGTAACTCACTGTAGTCCAAATTTTCATTTGGCATTAAATGAGCATAAAAACCTGATGGCCTACGTACTGTTTGTGCTGCATTATTAATGAGAATGTCTAGTTTCTCATAGCGTTGTTCTATGAAGTTACAAAAGATTTCTACACTAGGAATATGTCTTAAATCTAAACCATGAATTTTCAAATTATGTGCCCAATCATTATAATCGGATTCTTTTGAAAATCGTAATGCACTATCTGCAGGAAATCTTGTGGTAGCAATTACAGTAGCGCCACCACGTAATAACATCAATGATATATGGTATCCAATTTTTAATCTTGAACCAGTTATTAATGCCACCTGACCTTTTACATCAGCAGTTTGAAAACGTTTTGCATAATTGAAATCACCACAATCCGTACACATCTGATCATAAAAATGATGCAGCTTTGTGAACAACGTTTTACAGACATAACAGTTTCTAGGAGTACTTAATTCTCCAGGCTCTTGTTGTTCAAGCTGTTGTTGCAGTAAAATTTGTGGTGCCACAAAAACACTAGCTTCACGAGCACTACGTATTCCAGTTTCTTTACGAGCATGTTTATCTCTAGTTGCTCTTTTGCGTTTTGCAGCTTTTACAGCATCCTTTTTTCGTCTTTTATATTCGTCACGACTAGGTCTAGAGAGTATTCCTGCTTGTTTAATAAGCTCTATACGCGTCTCCATAGGAATTTCAAATATCTCATCAGTATCTGTATTCAATCTATTAAGAATATCAATACACTGTTGTATCTCTTCTGGAGATAAAGATTGCTGAGATGAATTTGATTCTGCCATGGTCCTAACTATTAAAACGAAAATACAAGGAATTAATTATGCTTGATCTTGGTCTTGATCTTTCTTTGACTTACGGTATAGATAATTGCTGAAGATGTTACGCTTTCCAAATCGATAACGATTGTCTGCATTAATCAATTTTCTGAAAATCGGTTTTTGAACTCCAAAATATTCATAAGTCGATCCATCTGTAAACGTAACTTCTAACACTTGGCCTTTATGATCAAAATCCTCAATACCAGTGTTAGTAATAGTTTCTGTATAAGCCTCTAGGTTTGCTTCCTTAGTTTCTGGAGCAATACTTACTAGAAAATGATAACCATCAATAATCTGACGACTCATAACCTCTGCTTCTTCCTTCTTATCATCACCATCCTGAAATTTATCTGGATGCCATTCTTTTACAAGATTGCGGTAACTCTTCTTAAGTTCTTTAAGATCAATATTCTTTTCAACACTGAACATCTTCTTGTACTGATTAATACGCTTCATTTTCTACTTTTTTATAGCGCGCAAAAGTAATCTATTCTATAACGATATGAACATTAAATATGCTAGCCTTGACTTTTATTTTCAAGTTCGTTAGGATCGAGCTGTAATTTTTTAGGTTTAATTACAAATGGTGTAAACCAATCCCATGTCACACCAACTGTAAAGCGAGGAAAATTATCTACAAAACGGTAATTGTAGTTATCTCTACCAAAAGAAAATTTTGTAAAAAATCCCAAATCATTGTCCCATGGATATAAAATTCCAGTTGTGACTGATCGATATGGGACACTAGAAGGATGAGAACCTATGGTATAATCAAACTGCTGACTTAATGTAAACCGCATTTTTTTAAGATGAGACGTGAACTCATAACCTAGTTCAAACTTATGTCTACCATAAATATCGATATCCTGTGGATTATAACCACCAAAATCAATCAAGCCCATAAATTTATTATGATACAATTGATAGGTAGCCGTCATAGAATGTATTTTTTGAGGGATGTTATCTTCATTAAACGTATTCAACCTATAATTAAAACTAAATCGAGTCAAATTTGTCGAGAAGTTACCTGTACTTCTGTTAAGCAAAGCTGCAAGATCAGTATCATCTGTAATGCTATCGTAAATAGCGATACTTTCTTCAGAATTATCGTCAAAATCAGTACTGAAAGCACTGCCTGCTTGCCCATTGCTGAAATGACCTGTCTCTATAGCTGCCGTTAGGAAGTTATCATCATCAGTTTTAATTATACGTTGCCATCCTATTAGAACTTTATAACTAGGTGTTTTTACTGGCTTAGACTCTTCATTGTAGATCCTAAAATGAGGCTGAAAAGATAAGTAAACTGCATCACCGCTGGTAATTGTATCCTGATTTAACGAACGACGCATATCATTATAAAAACCATAATATACTACTGGTGTAGCCTCTAAGAGGATTTGTTCATAGGGATTATTTCCTAAACCTATAGACGCTTCTGGTCTCACGGAAATAGGATAATAATCCTTAAATCCTTTTAATTGATCTGTTTGCGCATTTGAAACACTTACAAATAATAGTAATGATAATAACTTCACAAACTGATTCATGATCAAATAGTAATATTAAAATACGTCTTTATTTAGCAAGCTTGCGTAGAGCAACCCATTGCTTAAGCATCTCTCGAGAGTCCGTAGCGGGATAGCCCAGTACTGTTTTACCAGCAGCTACGTTATTCATAACACCACTACCAGCACCTACTGTTGCACCAGATTCAATCGTTGTATGATCTTTAATCGATGCACTTCCACCTATAATTACACCATCACCTAATGTAACTGAACCTGCCAAACCACTATGACCTGCCATGATGCAAGATCTACCTAGAACACAGTTGTGAGCAATTTGAACTAAATTATCAATTTTACAGCCATCACCTATAATGGTAGAATTAAACTTTGCTCTATCCACACACGAATTAGCTCCTATCTCCACGCCATTACCGATGACCACATTACCTATGTGTGGTATTTTTACGAGTCCACGACCATCAGCTGCAGGACGATACCCAAAACCATCTGCTCCTATACTGACATTATTATGAAATATACATTGTGCACCTATCTGCGACCGCTCTCTAATTACTGTTCCAGACCACGCAATTGTTTGCGGTCCAATAGTAGAATCATCAAATACACTTACATTATGATATAGCACTACTCCATCACCTAGAGTAACATTTTTACCTACATAACAATGAGCTCCTATTTGAACTCCATTTCCTATTGTTGCCGTTTCATGAACCACGGCTGTAGGATGTATGTCGGTATCAAACACTGGTGTAGGTGGTAAAAATGCTTCCAGCATATTAGCCATGGCGAGATCTGCATTTTTTACTTTTATTAAAACTCGATTATCACCAGGCTCTAACTCGATATTTTCACTGACGATTGCGATAGACGCCTTAGAATCAGACCAAAATTTTGCATATTTCTTATTACCTATAAAGGTTAAATCATTATTGGTCGCTTTTCTTATTTCTTCTATTCCTGTGATTTCTTGAGTAGTAGACCCTATAAGAGTACCGTCCAATACTTCACAAATCTGTTGAGCAGTAAATGAATTCATTAATTTATGTATAGTTGAATGGTAAAACTAACCTTAATCAGGCATATAAAAAAACTCAGCACCATAGATGCTGAGTTTTGATGAGTTCTCATTTATACGCTTTCGCGAAAGCGAGATACTACAACGTTTCCATATCAATTACAAAACGATACTTAACGTCATTATTCTGAACACGTTCAAAGGCATTATTAATATCCTGCATGTCAATCATTTCAATATCTGATGTAATGTTGTGCTCACCACAGAAATCTAACATTTCTTGAGTTTCTTTAATTCCACCAATCAATGAACCAGCTAATTTTTTTCTTCTCAAAATAAGATTTGCACCGTGAACATTTTCTAGAGGTTCTATGGCACCTACAAGACACATGGTACAATCTCTTTTAAGTAAGGCTAGATATGGGTTTACATCATGCCCTACAGGTATAGTGTTCAATATAAAATCAAAAGAATCTTTGTGCTCTTTCATTTGATCTTCATCTTTTGAAATAATCACATGATCTGCTCCTAGCCTTTTGGCATCTTTTGCTTTTTCTTCACTAGTGGTTATCATTACAGTTTCTGCACCCATTGCGGCTGCAAATTTAATTCCCATATGACCTAAACCTCCTAAACCTATAATTCCTACTTTATCACCTTTTTTTACATTCCAATGTTTTAAAGGAGAATAAGTAGTAATACCTGCACATAGTAATGGAGCAACAGCTTTAGTATCTAGATTAGTAGGTACTTTAAGAACAAACTCATCTCTTACCACTATTACTTTAGAATATCCACCTAATGTATGACCACCTAAATGAGGATCTTTACTGTTATAAGTACTGGTAGAACCATTCTCACACCACATTTCTTGATCTTCTTTACAAGCACTACATTCTTGACAAGAGTCAACCATACAACCTACTCCTACTAAATCTCCTACTTTATGGTTAGAAACATTGCTTCCCACAGCAGTCACTTTACCTATAATTTCATGTCCAGGTACGATAGGATATTTTGCATTTCCCCAATCGTTAAGCTTTGCGTGTATATCACTATGACATACCCCACAATACATGATATCAATGGATACATCATTATCTAATAAATCACGGCGGTTAATATTAACTTCTTTTAAAGGCGCATCATTTGCAGATGCAGCATATGCTTTTACTTCTTTCATTATTTTTATTTGTAGGTACAAAATTTAAAAATTTAATTGAGTAATGGTACTAGAGAAATCATAAAGTATCTTATATCATTATTAATACTTAACGCCATTTTAAATCAGTAATGAAATGACATATACTATCTTTACTATAAGATTGAAAACCATGAATAAATTAATTTATATAGCTCTAAGCACTTTACTTATATCCTGTAATTCGGGTTCTACAAATGAAAACTCTGAAGGTGACGCAGACCTAAATCGTCTGGAATCTTTAGAAGATTTATCATTAACCCAAGAATTTAAGGATTATTGGTATAGCGGTAAGGCTGAAGTTTCTAGTTACGAATTATCACAATCTAGATATGGTGAAATGCGCGATGGAAAAGCTGTAATGATATTTGTAACAGAACCTTTCAATACGGTTGACGAAGTAAAAGCTGATAATCCGTCAGAAGATAATCGACCAGTTATGAAGCTTAATGTGACTAGAGATTTTAATACAGGTATCTACCCTTATTCTATTATGAGCAGCACCTTTTTACCATTAGATAAGAAGGATAATGCGATTAAGATATCTTCTAGTATTCAAGAATGGTGTGGACATACTTATATGCAATTGAACCAATACGATAAGGTGTATGATGTGAGTTTATTTTCTTATTTCCAGTCTGAACAAGAAGATTATTTTGAAGTCGAGCATGTCATGACTGAAAATCAAATTCCGATCCAGTTAAGGATAGATCCTACTTCAATGCCTACAGGCGATTTAAAATTAATACCTAGTCTTGAGTATTTAAGATTAAAGCATGTTGAGACTAAACCTTATGAAGCAACGGCAAGTTTTAGAGAGATTGAGGATGGTTACTTATACAGTGTTAGGTATAAAGACTTAGATCGTATTATTGCTTTTAAAACTCAAAAAGAGGCTCCTTATAAAATCCTTTCTTGGATGGAACGTTATAATGATAATGGTAAGCCAGCGGTTTCTACAGGTACGTTAATTAAAACATTAAACACGCCATACTGGTCACAAAAAGGAAATGAGTATCAGGTTTTAAGAGATAGTTTACAATTATGATCGATTTTCTATCACGTACTGAGGTTATATTTACCATAGTCATCTTGATGTTGACTATAGGTATACATCGTTTTGTGACCTGGAGCGCTGCAAAACTTTCAAAAGACCTTAATCGTTCTAAATTAAGACGTCAGTATATTAATAGATATGTTGCTTACCTACTATGGACCTTATCAACCATAACAATCATATTTGTGTGGGGAATTTCTAAAGACGGATTCTGGACAGCACTTGCTTCTACATTTGCAGTTATAGGTGTAGCTTTGTTTGCAAACTGGAGTATTTTAAGTAACCTGACTTCTAGTTTCATTTTATACTTTGCGTTCCCTTTTAAAATCGGTGATCGTATTAGAATACATGATAAAGATTTACCGGTAACCGCTGTGATAGAAGATATAAAAGGTTTTTACACGGTTCTTAAAACTAATGATGGCGAGACTATCACCTACCCTAATAACCTACTAATGCAAAAAGGTGTCAGCATTTTAGGGAATAAAAAGGAATCTGTTTTTGACATCAATCATGAAGGAGCTGATCCTACAGCAAGATAATGTAATTATGGTCGATTATGCTTTTAATATCGCCGGCACATTAGCTATTGCTTGTGCATTATTTTACATCGTATATAGCAATTTCTTTAAGGATTACACTAAAAATCAAATGGTTTCAAATGAAACGATAAATACATTTGATTTAATGACTCAAAGAAAAGAATTACAGCAATACCTTCTTCAACTATAAGAAGAAGACAGAAATAAAAACAGAACTGCTGTAATAGGTTTTGGAGCTGAATATGTTCAATATGCTATATGGTCCAGAAATAAATTCAAGTCAGGTCCTATTTATTGCGAGGCTTCAAGTGGTGATTTCAATAAAACAGTTGTCAGATCTATAGCACCCAATTATTCTCTATTATTAAAAAACGGTTTCTCTAAAGAGCTAGAATATAAATCTAACTACTTTAAGGAATACAATCGAAATGAAATTACAACCGTCGAAATAATTGAAGAGCTATTCAGAATCATGGAAAAAGTATATCAAATTGATTTTTCTACATCTAAAATTATAGAAGTCACGCACTATTAGTTATACAAAAATTCCATTCTCGATATTACTAATTAGCGCTTGTGCTGCAGCCTTACCATTCAGCATTGCTGCATTTAATGATCCATTACTCAATTGATCACCAGCTAAGAAGATGTTTTGAGTAAGTTGAGTTTCTGTAGGGTTCATAGCGTATTGAATGCTATCAAAAGTTGGCAATGCCTTTTTAATTTCCATCATTTTTATCAAATCGCCAGCTTTAATATTTGCTTGCTCTATAAGCTCTTTACGCACACGTTCCTCTAGTTGATCCTTAGTCAGATGATGTTTTGCTACAACACTTACACTGATCACCTTTGGATGATTTTCAAAAACATCATTTAGAAAATGAAAATTATTACTCAAACAATCATCACCAGCAATTAAACCGATGATAGGTTGATCAAAACCATGATCATCTGTATCAAAATATAAAGTCTGAACACTGTGCCATGGTCTATCTGACTTCGGTAAGTTAGGTACTAAAGCATCTGCAGGAGTGGCGATAATAGTATAGTCACTCTTTAGATTGTCACCGTTTGCTAGTTGAATTGTGTCAGCAACAATTTCTTTAACGGCTGTATTTAATTGGATTTGTCCGTCTAATTGACGAGCCATTTGCTCAGGTATTGCTTTGATTCCTCCAGCCGGAATAGTTGCGTTTCCTTCACTAAACATTTTAAAAACAAACTCAAACATACGACTACTCGTCTGCAGTTGAGTTTCTAGAAATATACCTGTATAAAAAGGCTTAAAAAAGCAATCAATCATCTTTTGAGAAAAACCATAATCTTGAAGATATTTGAGCGCGGTTGTTTCTGGGCTATTAAAAATATCTGTTAGATTTTTTTGTTTTAGCTTTCTCGAAAGCGTAAAAACCTTCCATTTATCATTGACACTACCAACACCAGCTATCATAGTACTCCAGGCAAAGCTCATATCACGTTGTGCGTCACCAATTACATATTTTTTACCATCTATAAAAATAATAGAGGCAGGACTGAATTTTATTAAACTTAATGCTTCTAAATCTAGGAACTCTTGTGCCGCCGGATATTGATCTAATAAAACTTGAAAACCATGATCTAATTTCATGGAATCATGATTAGTCGTTTTTACACGACCACCTACGGCGTCAGACTGCTCAATAATTTGAGCATGATAACCTACTTTTTTTAATGTAATAGCCGCAGCTAATCCACTGACACCAGCACCTATAATATTTATTTTTATATCTTTTTGAGCCATTACTTTTTATTGAGATTGCAAAGATAATAGCACGATACATTCTACTCTTATTTTAACAAATATTTTACCAACAACTACTTCTTTTGGGACTAGAATAAACGACTTAAAAATTCCTAGAGCTTATCTTTGCAATACTAATTCACTGCTATGAACAAGTTTTTTAAATATCTAGCCATTACAGAAGGTTATTCATTCTTATTAATCCTTTTTGTGACCATGCCATTGAAGTATCTAGCAGCAATGCCTTTGCCTAACAAAATTGTAGGAATGGCACATGGAGTCCTTTTCCTTTCTTATATTGTAGTAGCAATAATAGTGGCACAATTAAATAAATGGAGTTTTAAAACATTACTTATTGTATTAGTGATGTCTATCGTCCCGTTTGGCACGTTTTGGATGGAAGAGAAATATTTAAATGATGATCATGTAAAAGCTTAAAAGCCTTTTTTCTTCATTCTATCAGATTGGTATTCTACTTCAGTCTTACCATGTGCGAGCGGTTTACCGTCTTCATCTAGATTAACTAAGATGATGTTTTCAATAGTAATAATTGTTTCATAGGTCATCTTATTACGTACCTCGCATTTCAGGTCAATCGATGATTTACCAAATTTATTGACCGCAAGACCTATCTCAACGATATCACCAGGTTTTGCACTAGATCTAAAGTTGATCTCACTCATATATTTAGTCACTACTTTTTGATTCTCGATTTGGATTATTGCATATAGCGCTGCCTCTTCATCAATCCATTCCAATAATCGGCCTCCGAATAAGGTTCCATTAGGATTTAAATCTTCAGGTTTGATCCATTTTCTAGTGTGAAAATTCATAATTTTTAATTTATTATAAAGGTACTCTGAAAAGACAAAAATTCTTTCATATTGATATACTCAAAATCAATTATAGAATAGGAAAAACTAAGAGGATTACCTTGGGATTATCAGATTATTATAAAATTCGATTTCAAGATGAAGTTCTTGTACCTTTGTCGCAATGAAACACATTAAAAGTCCACACAACGCCATTATCCGTCATGCAGAATTATTGCAACGCAAGAGTAAAGCACGTAAAAAAGAAGGCTTATTTCTTATAGAAGGACAACGCGAGATCATGCTAGGTGATCATGGTGGTTTTGAACTACAACAATTATTAGTTTGTGGATCTATCCTATTAGGTACTGAAGATTTTCAAGATAGTGATGTCTACCACAAAATAAATATCAATAGTACGCCAGAAGTGATATCAATTACTCAAGAAGTATATGAGAAACTTGCATACAGGACAGGAACAGAAGGTGTTATCGCTTTCGCGAAAGCGAAATCTCAACAACTACAAGATTTAAAATTGTCTAAAAACCCATTAATCCTTATTGCAGAATCACCTGAGAAACCAGGAAATTTAGGTGCCATATTAAGAACTGCAGATGCTGCAAAAGTAGATGCCGTTATCATTGCAAATCCAGTAGCAGATCTTTTTAATCCTAATGTGGTAAGATCTAGTGTAGGATGTGTATTCACTGTTCCTACAGCAACAGGAACGACCAGTGAGGTTGTGGATTTCTTAAAGTCCAAAAACATCAACTTATATGCGGCTACATTACAATCTAGTGAACGATATGATACTATGGATTACACCTCGGGAAGTGCGATTGCACTAGGTACTGAGGCTACCGGTCTTACTCAAGAAATGCGAGATGCTGCCATGCAAAACATTATAATCCCTATGAGTGGTACAATAGATTCTATGAATCTTTCAGTGAGCGCGGCTATATTGATATTTGAGGCCAAAAGGCAACGCAATTTTAAGTAAGTAAACCTTCTTATTTACCATTACATTTGTGAAAAATTAATCCATGGACGCTATTTCATTGTTCTACCTTATTATAGGAATACTTGTTTTTGACTTTATCTTAGATCAACTACTAGGTTATCTTAATTATACTTGGTATTCGAATGAGCTACCTCAAGAGTTAAATGATGTCTATGATGCCGATGAGTATGCTAAATCGCAAGAATATAAAAAGACCAATTATCGGTTCAGTCTATTAAGCAGCAGTGTTTCATTTATTGCTATTTTAATCTTTTTATTCTATGATGGGTTTGCTTTGATAGACACTTGGGCTCGTACGTTAGTAAATCACGATATACTAGTTGGCCTATTGTTCTTCACAGTTATTGCAGCAGCTGGCGAGATCATTTCTTTACCATTTTCCTATTATTCCACTTTTGTGATTGAAGAGAAATTTGGTTTTAATAAAACAACACATAAAACATTTGTAATCGATAAAATTAAAGGATGGTTACTTACTGCAATCTTAGGTGGCGGAATCTTGTCTTTAGTTATCGTCTGTTATAATTGGGCTGGAGCAAACTTCTGGTGGTATGTATGGATTTTGATTTTTGTGATTTCTCTATTGATGAACATGTTTTATGCGCGATGGTTTGTACCGCTATTTAATAAGCAAACTCCACTTGAAGAAGGAACTTTAAAAGCCGCAATTGCAACCTATGCAAAAGGCGTAGGGTTTCAACTAGATAAAATTTTAGTAATTGATGGTAGTAAACGATCTACTAAGGCTAATGCATATTTCAGCGGTTTTGGAAGTGAAAAACGTGTGACACTCTATGACACTTTAATTTCTAAACTAACTGAAGATGAAATTGTTGCTGTGCTCGCTCATGAAGTCGGACATTATAAACGTAAACACATCATTTACAATTTGATAGCAAGTACTCTTACGACAGGATTTACACTGTGGTTATTTTCATTATTTGTTGATAGTGCAACCTTATCAGAGGCATTAGGCGTTATGACTCCTTCATTTCACGTTGGGTTAGTAGCATTTGGGTTGCTCTACTCTCCTATTTCTACAGTTACTGGAATAGTGATGAGTTCGCTTTCGCGAAAATTTGAATACGAAGCAGATGCTTATGCCAAAGACACATTTGAAGGCGAACCGTTGATTACAGCCTTAAAAAAATTGAATAAAACTAGCTTGAGTAATCTTACTCCGCATCCAGCATATGTATTTTTTAATTACTCGCATCCTACTCTTTATCAACGTATGATGGCTATGAGGAATGTTTAAATTTTAGTCTTAAATTCAATTAAAGTTCGCATTATACTTGGTATCTAAATTCAAGTTCAAATCCCTATTTTTGCACAAATAAAATAGAACAAATGCTTATACTAGGAATAGCCGGTGGTACAGGAAGTGGAAAAACTACGGTAGTGGACCAAATGGTTCATACCTATCCCGATCACGAGGTGAATGTTATTTCGCAAGACTCCTATTATAAAGACACATCTCATTTAAGCTATGAGGAGCGTGTTAAAATCAACTTTGATCATCCTGGAAGTATAGACTTTGAATTATTAGAGAAACACTTACTAGAACTTAAAGAAGGTAAAACAATTGATCAACCGGTTTACTCTTTTGTAGAGCACAACCGTACTGGTGAAGTGGTAAAAACAGCTCCTTCTAAAGTTGTTATCGTAGAAGGGATTTTAATCCTGACTCAACCACGCATTAGAGATCTATTTGATATTAAAGTTTACATAGATTGCGATAGTGATGAACGATTGATACGCAGGTTGAAACGAGATATCGCAGATCGCGGTCGAGATCTGACAGAAGTTCTAGAGCGTTATCAAAACACCTTAAAACCCATGCATCAGCAATTTATTGAGCCCACTAAGGCTTATGCAGATGTTATCATACCTACTAATCGATTTAATACAGTAGGTGTTCAAATCTTAAGAGGTATAATAGATCAACGATTGGCTGAATTTTCTTAAATTTCACATAATGAAGTGGAATCAGTTAAAACAGAACAAATACTGGAAAATCTTTACTAATAAGTATGTACTTATCAGTATCATATTTTTGATATGGATTTTATTTTTAGATGCAAATGCATGGCTTACTTCCCATAGAGAACTAGACCAACAAATTGCAGAAAAAGAGCAAAATGTGGACTTCTACAAACGTGGAATCCAGAAAGATCAAAATAAAATTAAAGCTTTAAAGGATAGCGCTGGTATTGAGAAATTTGCCCGCGAACGTTACTTAATGAAGCGAGAGAATGAAGAAGTGTTTATCATACAACACGCAGATTCCCTAAAAAAAGACCCTAATGAGTAATCGATTGTTTGAAGATTTTGAACCTGTCTCAGAAACTGCTTGGAAACAAAAAATCCAGATGGACCTTAAAGGTGCTGATTATAATGAGACACTAGTGACTAAAACAAATGCGGGAATTAACATTAAACCGATATATCACAGTGACAGTGCTCCACAATTAAACATTCCTGCTTGCGCCACAGATAACTGGTTTATTTCTCAAAGAATCTTTGCAGGTAATGCCACTGCAGCAAATAAGAAAGCAAAAGACGTTTTAAAACGTGGTAGTGAAGGTGTACTTTTCATCATTCCTAATAAAGACATCGACCCAACGGTTTTACTTAAAGGATTACCGGAATATGGAATTCAAATCCATCCACAATTTTTGGATTTGGATTATGTGAAACAGGTATATGATGTTAATCCTAAGGCTTACATTCATATAGATATAATTCATCAATTAGCTAGTGATGGAAACTGGTTCACTGATTTAGAAACAGATCATAAGAATTATGCCCATTTTATAAAAGCGTATTCTGGATTCTTCTCTCAGTTTACGGTAAACACGAGTTTGTATCAAAATGCAGGAGCCACTGTAACCCAAGAATTAGCTTATTACGCAGCTCATTTAAATGAATATCTTAATCACTATTGTGATACCACTAAAGAGCATGATTCAAATGTTTATGACGCTTTCGCGAAAGCAGAAAAAAGAATCAATATAGATACCACCATAGGTAATAATTACTTCATGGAAATTGCAAAGTATAGAGCATATCGCTTAATAACTCAAGCTATAGGGAACCTCTATGGCTTAGACTTAAAATGCTATATTACAGCTAGTCCAAGCCTTCGAAATAAATCTTTACTTGACTACAATGTTAACTTATTACGCACTACGACAGAATGTATGAGTGCCGTTTTAGGTGGTGCAGATACCGTTTATAATCTATCCTATGACGCGTTCTTTAACAAAGAAAACGAGTTCGGAGATCGTATAGCACGCAACCAATTACGTATCTTAAAAGATGAAGCTTATTTAGAAAAAATAAATAATGCAGCCGATGGTTCTTACTATATCGACACGCTCACAAAACAACTCACTGAAAAAGCACTAGAACTTTTTAAAACGATAGAAAATGGTGGTGGTTTTGTACAATCTTTATTTGAAGGTACCATACAGCGCAAGATTAAAGAAAGTGCTACTCAAGAATTGAACGATTTAAATGATCAAAAGAAAATCATGGTAGGTGTAAATAAGTATCCTAATACTGATTTAACACTACAGAAGGAATATGAATTATACCCATTTGTAAAAGCAAATCCTCGTAAGACCTTGATAGCTCCTATTGTACCTACTCGACTAGCTGAGTCTATCGAAAAATCACAGATGTAATGAAAAGAAAAGATATATCTCAAGTAAAAGCCGATTTTAATTTTGCTTCTTCTCAAAAAGCTGATTTACCAGCTTACGAAACATCTGAAGGAATTGATATCAAAAAATACTATTCTAAAGAAGATACTGAACATTTAGAACATTTAAATTTTGTAGCTGGACTTGCGCCTAATTTACGTGGTCCCTACTCTACAATGTATGTGCGTCGCCCATGGACTGTAAGGCAATATGCTGGTTTTTCTAGTGCCACAGAGTCTAATGCATTTTATAGGCGTAATCTTGCTGCTGGACAAAAAGGATTATCTGTAGCCTTTGATCTTGCAACACATCGTGGCTATGATTCTGACCATGATCGCGTCGTTGGTGATGTAGGGAAAGCTGGTGTAGCTATTGATAGTGTTGAAGATATGAAGGTATTATTTGATGGAATACCATTAGATAAAATGTCTGTATCCATGACCATGAACGGTGCGGTGTTACCTATTATGGCATTTTACATTGTTGCTGCCATGGAGCAAGGCGTAGATCCTAAATTACTAAGCGGTACTATTCAGAATGATATACTTAAGGAATTTATGGTTAGGAATACCTATATCTATCCACCATCGCCTAGTATGCAGATTATATCTGACATCTTTGAATACACCAGTAAAAACATGCCTAAATTCAACTCGATTTCTATATCGGGTTATCACATGTATGAAGCTGGTGCCACTAGCGATATTGAACTAGCCTATACACTAGCAGATGGATTAGAATACGTACGTAAAGGGCTTGCAGCGGGAATGGACATCGATACCTTCGCTCCTAGACTATCGTTTTTCTGGGCGATAGGAATGAATCACTTTATGGAAATAGCCAAAATGCGTGCTGCACGCATGTTATGGGCAAAAATGATCAAACAGTTTAATCCTAAAAACACCAAGTCTCTAGCTTTAAGAACACATTGCCAGACATCTGGTTGGTCACTTACAGAACAAGATCCTTTTAATAACGTGGCACGTACTACTATTGAAGCAGCTGCTGCAGCTTTTGGTGGTACACAAAGTCTGCACACTAACGCACTAGATGAAGCTATTGCTTTACCTACAGACTTCAGCGCACGAATAGCTCGTAATACGCAATTGTTCTTACAAGAAGAAACAGGAATTACTAAAACGGTAGATCCTTGGGCTGGTTCTTATTATGTAGAGTCCCTTACTGATCAAATCGCTCATAAAGCATGGGAACTTATTGAAGAAGTTGAAGAACTAGGCGGAATGACCAAAGCGATTGAAGCTGGAATTCCAAAAATGCGTATAGAAGAAGCTGCTGCTAAAAAACAAGCGCGTATCGATAGCGGTATAGACACCATAGTAGGCGTTAACAAATACCCGAGTCCAGATGAAGATCTGATTGATACGCTAGAAGTGGATAATGCTGCCGTGCGCATTGAACAAGTAAATCGTTTAAAAGAGATAAAAGCTTCTCGAAATACCAAAAAAGTTCAGAAAGCACTTGAAAACCTTACAGATTGTGCAAGAAGCAAGAATGGCAACTTACTAGAACTTGCTGTTATTGCAGCGCAAGAACGCGCTACGCTAGGTGAAATATCAGATGCTTTGGAGAGCGTTTATGGAAGATATCGTGCACAGATTAAAAGTGTTCAAGGTGTTTATAAAAAAGAAATTATGAATGATCCTGCTTTCGCGAAAGCGCAACAACTAGCCGACCAATTTGCTCAAAAAGAAGGTCGACGTCCTAGAATCATGATTGCCAAAATGGGGCAAGACGGACACGATCGTGGAGCAAAAGTAGTCGCTACTGGTTATGCTGATGTAGGCTTTGATGTCGACATAGGTCCGCTATTTCAAACACCTGCCGAAGCAGCAAAACAAGCCGTAGAAAATGATGTGCACGTATTAGGCGTAAGTTCTTTAGCTGCAGGGCATAAAACCCTAGTTCCTCAAGTAATGAATGAACTTAAAAAATATGGGCGCGAAGATATTATGATTGTCGTAGGTGGCGTGATTCCTCGCAAGGATTACCAGTTCTTATTTGATGCTGGAGTTGCGGCGGTCTTCGGGCCAGGAACTAAGATTAGTGAAGCAGCGATTGATATTTTGGGATTGTTGATGGAGGATTAAATTGAAAGGACTTGGAACCATTATTACGATATGGGATAAAATAATAGTGCTTCTTTATCTATTATCTGGTTTGTTACTTTTTGTAACATATTCTTATGCTCTTTTGCCTATTGCGGTCATTCACAAATTTTTTGTTGCATTTGGTATCGGATGGTCATTTATGATTTATGGATTTTTTTACAAAAGATTAAAACAACCATATATTGTAGCAAGCTTTATTGTATTTTCTATTATTCAAATTATTATTTATGTAAGCTTCAAAAATGACTCCATCTTTTTTGATAGAATTGGAGGAACATATTTGAGTACACTCTTGTACTTACCAGCCATGTTAATTTCTTATCATTTATTTAATCTATTAAATCGATTCATATATAAAGATGATTTAATCATTACCGGACCTGGAAATCGTTTGGGACAGAATCAAAACGGAAGAAAAATTAGAACCTTAGATTTTGTGTTTTCTATTGCAGGAGCATTAGTGTTCCTTTTTAGCGTTAGTATTTTATTTTAATTCGTTATCACATCAGTCCCCAAGAACTTATCATCTTTATTATAGTACCACTTGCGTACTTTAGGCATATTGATTCCACTGGTTTCATAATTTTCAGTTAGAATAATGTATTCACCACTATTTGTATCGACATCACCTTGAGCATCACGTTTGAAGAATTGGTAAATTTCCATTTTATAGGTAGTTGGGTCAAAATAAAAGTACCACACGTCGCTACCTACGTTTTCATCATACATTACTTCAAGGACTAGGTATTCTTTTCCCTTAAAGGTTTTACGTTCCACTTGATCTGTTATCATTGTTCCAGGATCTTCCAACTTCATAGGTAAGCCGTAGAGATAGGTATAATAATCACGCCAAAAAGAAGCTTTCCGACATTCAGAACTCTCAAACTTTTTACTATTTAGAAAACTTTCGCAGTCGGAACCATGAGTCTTAAATATATATTCGGAATCTCCCAAATTATACTTTAGTTCAAAAACATTTTGAGAGTTATTAATCATAATATCACTAACACGTTCTGGCCTGTCTGGAGTAGTCATTGTTACTTGAAAATGACCTGCAAAACCAGACCAATTTCCATTAGGATCGTGATGTTGAATCGCCTTATCCAGCAATTGTTGCCCTGTTAATTCTTGAGCTTGTAAAATAAAAGTGTTTAGAAAAAGAAATAAGAAAAAAAATCGCATGGTATCAGTAATTTTAAAAACCCTAATTTAGAATATTAATTCTATTTTGATATTAAAAAATATCACTCAATCATTCTACTATTGGTCCATGAAGTATTGTAATAGCCTAATACTTTACTGTAATTTAGTTCCTTCTTGCTAATCTTCTAGCGAGTCGCTTTTTATAAATCTTTAAACGGATACGCTGTACTCCACCACGTTGATCTTCAGGTATCGCCTCTATTCTATCGATATCTCTTTTTAATCGGTCGATACTTGCAATATTATCGCTAATTCTTATTCCTATAGCTACATTAAAATAGTTACCGTTACTAAAAGTATTGCTTAATGCTGGTGCTGTCGCGATTTTATAATCTACCATTTCAAAGCTAGGACTAGCAAATACAGATATCGCCGGAGTAAACTCATATTCAATACTCGTTGTAAATCTGAATAGAGTTCCGCTATCTCTAAATTTTGCGCCGCCTTGAGCTGTTGTTTGACGATTCTTATTCTGGCTGTATCCTATTCCTATGTCACCAGTAATATGCCATAAATCAGTAAAACGATAATCATATCCAGCAAAAAGGTATGCGTTAAATTTTGTGGCTCTATCATAATTCCCAACGACATTCATATCGTTAACTTTCATAAAATCATTTGATAATCCCGCACCTATATAAAGTCCTTTATAAAGATATGCTTGTGTACGTATACCAAAACCTAAACCACCACTTAATCCGTTTCCTGCATAATTATCACCTGTAGGAGAACCTCGCTGTATAAATAGCTCTGTAACATTTCTTCTCAAACGATTATTTTCTGGATCGTTGATCGTATCTGTTTGTGCAACTACTATGTTAGAAAAAGATAGAATAATTACAACTATAAATAATCTAGAATTGAATGACATAACTCTCTGTTGCATTAGTGATCATAAATTGCTCTGTAATTAAAGCACCTGTAACATCTTCATATTCCACGGTCATTATAGATGGATATACTGTTTCTATCTCTACAATTGTATCACTTGTAGATTGATTAATTAGGAAGAATTCTTGATCTTCACAGCTAACACCTGTAATAATTCCTTCATCGGTAAACTGCGAACAATTTTTCGATTCAAAAGTAGTAATGGCATTATAAACATCAGTCGTACCAGAGATGTTTGAAAAATTTAAATTAACTAGTGATGATTGCTTTAAGGTTTGTGTAGGCAAGGTATACTCTAGCGTACTTGCATAATTAACATCGCTAATACTTACATTACGTCTAGGATAATCTTCAGAAGTAAGGCTAAAACTGGTTTGCTCATCTGTATTAACAAGCATTAAAAAAGAGACATCTCCATTAGAATCAGTAATTCCAGAACCTAGAATAAAATCTTCATCGATATCACTAAATTTTGCGAAGCTGTATGACTGCAAATTATAATAATAAAAGCCACTATACACCACAACTTCGACATTTTCAAGTGGTGTACCATTTGCATCCACTACCGTTGTAGAAAACAATGCTCTCTTATTATTATCAATCCTAGCCTCGCAGGAGAAAAGAAAGATTACAATACAAGAATAGATTAAATATTTCATCATATCAATTTTATAGAAGATACCATTAATGGTAGAACGTTGCGTGAATTTATAAAAAAAGCCACAAGTCTTTAATACTAAGACTTGTGGCTTATGTTTTTATTATAAAATAATCTATTCCTTATGCATAAAAGCTTGTTTAGCTCTTAATGTGGCTTCATCTTCAACATGATCATCATCTGGTACACAACAATCTACTGGACATACTGCAGCACATTGCGGCTCTTCATGAAAACCTACACATTCAGTACATTTATCTGGTACGATATAATAAAACTCGTCACTTACTGGTTCTTGAGTTTGATTAGAATCTACTTCTTTACCATCAGGAAGTACTACATTTCCATCTAAATCTGTACCATCTGCATAGCGCCAGTCATCTGCTGCTTCATAGATTGCGGTATTAGGACACTCAGGTTCACAAGCTCCGCAGTTAATACATTCGTCTGTTATGATGATTGCCATAGCTGTTTTCTTTACTTTTGTACAAAAATAATGCCCATTGAACTCACTGGCAATTAATACCACGTTAAATGATAGAATTTCCGCTTTCGCGAAAGCGGGATCTCTACTTTCCTCTTATTTAAAAAAGGAACCTACAGAAGCAACTGCTGCTATAGAGTCTGCTTTTTACAGAGCTCAAGCTAAAAACTCTTGGTTTACAGATGAAAATTTGATCCATTCGTTTGAGCAATGGTCACAAGCACTATCTGTAGATTCCCTTGAAACATGGACAACTCCATATCATCTTGAGAATATTGACCCTAAAACAGTAGCTATTATTACAGCAGGGAATTTACCACTAGTTGGATTCCATGATGTGTTATCTGTAATTATTACAGGTCACCATGCCATGATTAAGAACAGTAGTAATGATGATGTGTTAACACCTATGTTATTGCAACTAGCGACAGATCATTTACCAGAATTATCACAATCCTACAGTTATAATGATGGTCGGCTTACAGGCTATGATGCTGTAATTGCCACGGGAAGCGACAATACGGCTCGTTATTTTGAGTATTATTTTGGCTCTAAACCTAATATAATACGCAAAAACAGAAATAGTATTGCGGTACTTACTGGACAGGAAACCATAGAGCATATGGAAGCATTGAGTGAAGATGTATTCAATTACTTTGGTTTGGGATGTCGCAGCGTAAGTCATTTAATGGTACCACGTGGATATAATTTTGACTTATTCTTTAACGGAATGTTCAAGCAGCAACACCTGATTAAAAACGAAAAGTATGTCAATAACTATGACTACAACAAGGCTGTTTATCTAATGAGCGAATTTGATTTGTTAGACAATGAATTTCTGCTGATTAAAGAAGAGAATGATAGTTATAGCTCTCCTATTGCTTCGTTAGGATACAGATTTTATGATGATATTAATGACGCAGCAAGTCTCATTAAAAAAGATGCCGATAAGTTGCAATGTATTGTTGCACAAGGAGAAGCTGCCCAATTAATCAAAACAAAATTAAGTGATGTGGAAGCTCCGTCAGTCGTAGATTTTGGTACTACACAGTGCCCAATGCTTAATGATTATGCAGATGGTATAGATACGGTTGATTTCTTGTTGACATTATCTTAATCATTTATTGATTTTCTAACGTGCTTTGGGTTGATAATTTGCATTTTTGTAGATATCGTAAATTCTCAATTATGAAAATCCATAATTTTTCGGCAGGACCATGTATTCTACCACAAGACGTATTTCAACAAGCTTCAAAAGCGGTTTTAGACTTTAACGGTCTTAGTATTCTTGAGATATCGCACCGTAGTAAAGACTTTGTTGCTGTTATGGAGAAGGCTCAAACCTTAGCATTAGAGCACTTAGGCCTTAGTAATAAAGGTTATAAAGCACTCTTTTTAGGTGGTGGCGCAAGTATGCAGTTTTTAATGACAGCTTATAATTTACTAGAAAAAAAAGCTGCTTACCTTAACACAGGTACCTGGTCTGACAAAGCAATTAAAGAAGCTAAAGCTTTTGGTGAAATTGTAGAAGTTGGTTCTTCAAAAGATGCTAACTATAATTATATACCTAAAGATTATCAGATTCCTACAGATGCTGATTATTTCCATATAACGAGTAACAACACGATTTTCGGTACCCAATTAAAAGAAATACCTCAAGTAAACATTCCTCTAGTTTGTGATATGAGTAGTGATATCTTCTCACGTCAACTAGATTTCACCCAATTTGATTTAATCTATGCCGGTGCACAAAAAAATATGGGTCCAGCTGGAGCTACACTAGTAGTCGTTAAAGAAGATATACTAGGGAAAGTTTCTAGGCACATTCCATCAATGCTTAATTATCAAACACAGATCAGTAAAGACTCTATGTTTAATACACCACCTGTATTCCCTATTTATGTTAGTATGCTAACACTGGAGTGGTTAAAGTCAAATGGCGGTATTGATGCAATTGAAAATATAAATAATAAAAAAGCTTCATTAGTTTATAATGAAATTGATCGTAACGATTTATTTAAAGGATTTGCAGCTGTAGAAGATCGTTCTACCATGAATGCTACATTTTCATTAAACAACGATAGTCATAAAGAACTATTTGACAATTTGTGTAAAGAGGCTAATATAAGTGGCTTAAATGGTCATAGATCAGTCGGTGGATACAGGGCTAGTATGTACAATGCTTTACCACTAGAAAGCGTAGAGGTATTAGTAAATGTGATGAAAGAATTAGAGAGCAGAGCATAAAAAGCACCTTTTATAATCGCTTTATGTTGTTTGATATACTCGATCGAGATATAGAACTTAAAAAAGCCTCACAAATACACTTGGACATCTCTTTAAATTAACATCGAGATAGAAACAATAAACATAATAAAACAGTTGATTGATAACTGAACAAATAATTTAGACATGAGCAAAAAAGTATTAGCAAACGATGGTGTTTCACAAAGTGGTATAGATAAATTAACGGCCGCAGGTTATGAAGTAATCACTACAAATGTTGCACAAGCACAATTAGAAAATTACATCAATAAAAATGATATTTCTGTGCTGTTAGTGCGATCTGCAACGACTGCTCGTCAGGATTTAATTGATAATTGTCCTGGTCTTAAAATAATAGGTCGTGGTGGCGTGGGAATGGATAATATTGATGTAGAATATGCACGTGAGAAAGGCTTAAAGGTTATTAATACACCTGCAGCAAGTAGCGCTAGTGTTGCCGAGTTGGTCTTTGCGCACCTATATGGTGGTGTGAGATTCTTGTATGATAGTAATCGTAATATGCCATTAGAAGGTGATACTAATTTTAAAGGATTGAAAAAGCAATATGCAAAAGGATCTGAACTTAGAGGAAAAACTTTAGGTATTATAGGAATAGGTAGAATAGGTCAAGAAGTTGCTAAAATTGCAGCTGGTGTAGGAATGAATGTACTAGCACATGATGCATTTGCGAGCACTGCTCCTACTATTTCTTGGGATTTATTTGATGGACAAACGGTTACTGTTGAAATTCCATTAGTTAGTAAAGAGGATTTACTTTCAAAATCTGATTTTGTGAGTTTACATGTACCTGCACAAAAAGACTATGTCATTAGCGAGCACGAGTTCAATCAAATGAAAAAAGGCGCTGCAATTATCAATGCTGCTCGTGGTGGTGTTATTGATGAAGTAGCCCTTGTTAACGCACTCGAATCTGAGCATATCTCATTTGCGGCACTTGATACCTTTGAAAAAGAACCACAGCCTGAAATGGTCTTACTTATGAATTCAAATCTATCTTTAAGTCCGCACATCGGTGCAGCGACTAATGAGGCACAAGATCGTATAGGAACTGAACTTGCTGATCAGATTATTGAGATAATGGGCTAGAATAATATTAAAGAATGAAAACCGAGAACTAATTCTCGGTTTTTTTATGTTTTAAAAGTACGCTTTCGCGAAAGCGTAAACACAACCATTACTATACCTATCTTTGTACACCAATAATTTACTATGGACAATAACGACATTTTAAGACGATTGCGATTTATACTCAATTTAAGTGACGATGCTATGATCGATACCTATGCTAAAGGTGGCGCACCGGTAACTCGTGCCGAAGTGAGCGACTGGCTTAAACGTGAAGAAGACGAAGATTTTAAGGAAGTTGTGGATGTAAACCTAGCAACATTCCTGAATGGTGTCATCGTTAATTATCGTGGTAAAAAAGATGGTGTTACACCAGAGGCCGAAATGGTATTGGATAATAACACGATCCTACGTAAACTCAAAATAGCTTTTAACTTTAAGTCTGATGAGCTTATTTACATATGGAAAAAAGCAGATGTTGAAATTAGTGAGACAGAACTAAGTGCGTTTTTTAGAAAAAAGACTCATGCCAAGTATAAATACTTAAATGATCAATATTTACGTAAATTCTTAAAAGGATTTCAAATACAGCGTAAAACCCAACGCGAGAAAGAAGAGAAACGAAACTCTTTTAAAAAGTAACATAAAAAAAGCCTCATAATTATTATGAGGCTTTTTGTATATATTGGTTAAAAGATATTATTCTTCCCTATTCTTCTTTTTAAAAATTTTCTTCTCCTTTATGTAGGCTGGTATTCCTAAAGCTGCCACAAAGATTAAAAAGTAACCAACATATTGTAGTGATAATACTTGATCTCCACTAGCATAACTATGTAATCCAGATAGATAGAAGTTAACACCAAAATAAGTCATTAGAATCGCAAGAAATGATAGTATGGACCATAGATTGAATGTCCATCTACTTTTCAGTCCAGGTACTAATCTAAGGTGAAGTACAATGGCGTAAACAAAAATACTAATCAACGCCCATGTTTCTTTAGGGTCCCAGCCCCAATAGCGTCCCCAACTTTCATTTGCCCACATTCCACCTAGAAAGTTTCCTATCGTCAACATTATTAACCCTATAGTTAATGCTGCTTCATTAATATAAGTAAGTTGTTTAATGTTAAGGTCCATACGCTTCTTATTCTTTTCATTAGAAAAAATCATAAGTACAAAAGTGATAATTCCTAGAATCATTCCTAAGGCAAATGGACCATAACTAGCCACAATTACCGCGACATGTATCATTAACCAATAACTATCTAATACAGGCTGTATATTTGCCACATCTGGATCCAGCCAGTTTAAATGAGCTACCCACAAAACTATCGCAACTACAAACGCAGCCGCGGCCATCGTTAATTCACTCTTACGACCTAGTAGTAAACCGAATAGCATGATTGCCCAAGCGACATACAGCAATGACTCATAAGCATCAGACCACGGTGCGTGACCACTGATGTACCATCTAGTGATTAAGCCTGCCATGTGCACTATAAATAGCCCAACGATGACTACTTTATGAAATTGAATCGCGTACCTTAATTCTTTTAAAGGCTTAGCCATTAATATTTCAGAAATCAATAATAAAATTAAGAACACACCAAACCATGCATACCACATGTATAAGTTTCTAAAAACATCATATTTATTATACAATATCTCTGCCTTTATTTTATTCTCGCTAGGCATCACCTCGCCACCATAAGCTTTTTGAAAACGATTGAGACTAGCTAATACTTGATCTGCTTCGGTATAATCTCCTTTTACCTTTCCATATCTCAATGTTTGAAGATATGCTGGTATAAACTGCTTTGTTAATACAGAGTCCGTAGCTTTAAAACCAGCGTCATTCAACTCAGGATATGAATACCATTTATTAATAGGATCATTAGGTTTAGGAAATATTCTAATCATCGAACTAGAGACAACTTGATCTAGTAAACCTAAATTAGAGTTAACATCTATAAAACTTTTCTGAAAGGCATTTTTACGATCAGATTGATTTGCTTCATCGAGATATGGAGCTAATTTAAAAGCAATAAACTCTCCATCAGGAGACCTAAAAAAGTCCATTCCTGCAGCATATTTTCTAGAACGATCAATACCTAAAATATCTCTTATAGAATCATTTCCTCTTTTAAGTCTAATCAACGGTACCTCATACCATAGGTTACCAAATTGCATCATACTTAACAAAGTCTGTTCTGGTGAAAGTCTTACAACACTATCTCCTACTGTTGCCTCATAATAGTCACGCTCTGATATCTTGCGTAGCAATTCTGAAGCTAAAGTACTAATAGGCTTCATACGACCATTATCCTGTATGATCACTTCACCAAATTTATCAGCCTGCTCTTGTGGAATCATGTTAGCGACTATAATGCTGTCTAACTTGCTTACAGGAGTTTGCCTTAACTTAGTACTGGTGGCAGTAACCTCTTGATGTTCTCCAGGTGCATGATCATGACCTTCATGTCCATCTTGGGCAACCATGCTCAAAGATGACATCAATAAAATTAATATTGCTGAAATATTCATTTTGGCCTTTCTCTTATTCACACGTTTAATTAAACGACCCAATTCACCAAATCGAGTATTAGGATCAAATAAAAGAGCTAATAAACCTAAATACAACAAATAGTACCCAGCATAAGTGATTGTTTTACCCCAAAAATCATAATTAACAGATAAATGGGTTCCTAATTCATCAGGATCAAAACCTGCTTGAAAAAAACGATAACCTTCTTTATCTAATACATTGTTCATATAAATACGTTCTGGAGTACTACCATTATCATCATTTACCAGCACTTTACTTTCAAATGCAGCATATGCTTTCTCTGTCCCAGGATGTTTATCTGCTATAAAATCGTCCAAAGTAATTGAAAAAGGCAATTCACGCATGATAGAGCCGTACTTAATGTAAAGATTTACTCCGTTAACTTCAACATCCACATAATCAGATATAATACCTTTACCACCTAACATCTCTACTTGTTTACTGTCATTACCAGAAGTTACTGTGGCTTTTATTCCATAAGCTTTTGCAGCTGTCGGTTCCGGTGATTCAATAATCCCTACATTTCCAGCCGTAATAGGTTCAGGTATTACAAACTGCATATTGCCTAATGTGTATAGAGAACGTAACATTAATGGTTGTATACTATCCTTTATCACTTCACCTTCCATTTGATCTGCCATGCGCATGTATTGACCTTCAAATGGTGTTTGTATCGTATAACCGTTCCAGTTTTCTACAATGTTTACAACATCTTCGGCAGCTGCAAGATCTGGATCTAAATTCACACCAAATAATGTATTGTGTATCAGTGCTTTTTCACCATCTTTTAATAAATGATCATGACGTGTTCCTTGACCAGCTTCTACAATTTTAAGATATCTATCTTTCCCGTCTTCACTAGGGATTAAACCTTCTACAGCATCAAATATTAAGGTGTCGATTGTTATCGATACATCTTTATCGTAAAACTCTTCATTTAAAGAATAGTCATAATCGTATGGTGTGATTAACATTTTGTCCTTAATCTCTCGTTGCATCTCCTGTCCATCAGGACTCATACCTTGCATGATAACGCTCATATAGGTTTCATCAGAATAAAACGAATTTTCTGTATTTCCTTCACGGATTAACATCATCCCTTCAAAAGATATGTAACGAGTAATCCCTGCACCTATAATTATTAGAATCCAAGATAAATGTAAAGTAAGCGTTGCCCATTTTTTCCATTGTAATAACTGATAGCGCTTGATATTACCTATAAAATTAAGAACCAATAAGAACATCATTGCACTAAACCACCACGCATTGTAGATCCACTTTTTAGAAGTAGGTGTGTCATAAATATGCTCAATCCATGTCCCTACTGCCATGCTCAACGCAAATGCAAATAATAAAAAAGTCATGGTTCTAGTAGAGAAGAGTATCTTGACAATCCAGTGGTCTTTCATAGCGCTGTTTTACGGTGTGCAAAGATACTTTACAAAACCCGTTTCACCTAGCTTGTAGGTCGTTCTACAGTTCGTATTTTTACAACATGATGGAGATAATTGTAATCGGTACTGGTAACCTAGGTTTTAACCTATGTAAGGCTATTGAAAATCAATATGTTGATAATGATTCTGCTTTCGCGAAAGCGAAAAATAAGAACGTTAAAAATACCATAAATTTAGTGGGTTACTATAACACATCTGCTAGGCAGCTTTCAAGTCTTCAAGCACCTTTACTAGATTCTATTGATTCTCTTCCGAAAGTAGACTTAGTTATTATCGCTACACCAGATGATCATATTAAAGAGGTTAGTCAAAAATTAAATACAGAAGCTGTAGTGGCACATACCAGCGGAAGTGTTGACCTAGTCGCCGTTGCAAACCATCGACATCATGGAGTTTTTTATATTCCACAAAGCTTTAGTCAATCTAGGGAGATGGATTTTACAGAATTACCTATTTGTATTGAATACAATAGTCATACGGCTCAACAAGTTTTAGAAAATTTAGCTCATAAATTATCGCATAAACTAACACATCTTAATTCACAACAACGTGGACGTTTACATATCGCTGCCGTTTATATGAATAACTTTGTCAACCACTGTTACACCAAAGCAGATGAAATTTTAAAAGATGCCCATATAGACGCTTCTCTACTCCATCCATTAATGAATGAGACACTTGCCAAAGCGCAAGAATTAAGTCCTTATGAGGCACAAACAGGTCCCGCAAGACGTAATGATATACAAACTATATCAAGACATCTCGAGGCTTTAAAATCTAGTGATCGCAAGATGTATGAAGCGATTACACAATCAATAAAAAAAACTTATGGCAACTAGTTATAAAGAATTATTACACGAGATCACTACCTTCTTTTTTGATGTTGATGGCGTTCTTACTGATGGTAGAATGTTAATTTCTGAAAGCGGTGAACTTTTGAGAACCATGAATGCTAAAGATGGTTATGCTATTAAAACAGCATTAAAGCAAGGATTTAATATTTGTATTATTACAGGTGGTCGCAATCCTGGAGTAAAATCAAGATTAGAAGGATTAGGTGTTAAGGATGTTTTTCTAGATGCTCACGATAAAATGAAATATCTTCATCAATATGCGGCTGCACATGATTTAAAACCCGAACAAATGCTTTACATGGGTGATGATATGCCAGATGTCGAGGCTATCGAGTTTGTAGGTTTAGGAACATGTCCACAAGATGCCATTGCAGAAGTGAAATCTGTAAGTGATTATATATCACATAAACATGGTGGTGATGGTTGTGTACGTGATGTCATAGAGCAAGTTCTCAAAGTACAAGGAAAATGGCATGTCACTGGTGGGAAGAATATTCAATCTTCTTAAATAGATATCACACCTTTCTCCTATTTTAATGACAATGATTATATTTCTTAAATTAATTCGCTGGCCCAATGTGTTGATGACCATTTTCACACAAATGGTTATCGTGTTTGCTATTTTAAATCCGTCTGGTGTTGATCTCGCCTTAAATTGGTGGCAACTTGCTTTACTTGTTATGTCGACCGCAGCATTAACCGCTGGTGGTAATGTGATAAATGATATACAAGATGTAGAGATTGATAAAATCAATAAACCCGAAAGAGTAATTGTAGGTAAAGCAATCAGTGAAAACAATGCCTTTACTATCTATGGTATACTTACGGTTATCGCTGTTATTGCTGGGTTTGTTTTATCAAACAGTTTGAGTCAACCTATCATGGCCTCTGTTTTTGTATTTGTAGCTTTTATACTTTATATATATGCTACTACCTTAAAAAGTATGCTTCTAATAGGAAACCTATTAATTTCATTACTTGTTGGATTAGTGATAATGATAACCGGAATCTTTGAATTGTATCCAGTGATAACACCTGTGAATCAAGGCGCTCAACAGGTTATGTTGAAAATTTTATTTGATTTTGCCTTAGGTGCATTTTTGATCAATTTAGCTCGTGAATGGGTAAAAGATTGCGAGGATATAAATGGAGATCATTCTGGTGGTAGAAATACGCTAGCGATTGCCATAGGTAGAATAAGAGCTGCACGAGTTATAAGCATCTATTTATTAGGCGTGATAGCCTTATTTGTGTGGTACATCTACAATTACATTTATCAAAATCAAATAGCACTATTCTACTTTGTATTTATTATTATCGCGCCACTTATGTATGTGATGTTAAGAATTTGGAGTTCTGAAAAAACAGCTCAATTCACGCTGTTGAGTATGATTCTTAAAATCGTATTATTTGCCGGAATATGTTCTATGGCAGTCATCTCCCTAACTGTATAACTATGCTTCAAGAAAAATTCAAGAATACTGAGATCATTCTAGCGTCGCAATCACCTAGAAGACAAGAACTTTTAAAAGGACTAGACATCAATTTCAAGATTGAGACCAGACCAATAAATGAAGTATATTCTAATGATTTAAAAGGTGCACAAATCACTGATTATCTATCAATTCTTAAAGCTCATGCCTTTAAAAATGATTTAAAAGATGACCAACTATTAATCACAAGTGATACTATCGTTTGGTTCAATGATGCACCGCTGGAAAAACCTAAAAGTGATCAGCATGCCATCGACATGATTACTTCTATGTGTGGTCATGTTCACGAGGTATATACATCAGTTTGTTTTACTTCAACGTCACAACAAACCGTGATAAACGATTGTACTAAAGTGCATTTTGCAAATTTAACAGCTGCAGAGATTGAGTATTACGTAAAAACATACCAACCAATGGATAAAGCCGGTGCGTACGGTATTCAGGACTGGTTAGGCTATGCAGCAGTTACCAGGCTTGAAGGTTGTTATTATAATGTCATGGGACTGCCATTACCTAAGGTGTATGGGTTTTTGAAGAGTTTATAAAATGAAAAAAGTCATTCTATTAATCATCATTCTATCCATTGCTTTGGGGACACTTTTTTACTTTTCAGGTATCTCTTTTCAGTTAGAAGCTTTTAGATGGAAACCATGGGCTGTAGAGGTATTGTTTTATCTATTAATAGGAGCTATCAGTGGCTTTATTACATTAAGGCATGGTAAACGCTGGAGCCAGAAAAAAGATGAAAGCCAATAATTATTTACACAATCTTAATGTAATTACGCTTTCGCGAAAGCAAACTTAAACTTTCTAAAAAGTTAAAATGCTATACCGTTACTAAACGATTGTTTAGTTTTTTAGTTCATAAACCATAATATGAAGCTAAAAAACAAATCGATTATTGTAACAGGTTCCTCCAAAGGGATAGGTAAAGAAATTGCTCTTCTACTCGCTCAAAACGGTGCAGAATTAGTCGTGAACTATCATTCAAAAAAGGATGCCGCAGATCGGACAGTTGAAGAAATCCTTAACTTAGGTGGTAAAGCCATTGCTGTTCAAGCAGATGTAAGTGTTAAAGAAGATTTTACTAGATTATTTGACACTACGATAGAGGCCTATGGTAAAGTCGACGTTCTTATTAATAATGCTGGTATTATGATTAACAAGCTTGTCAAGGATTATACAGAAGATAATTTTCAAGACATTATAAATGTTAATCTTAAAGGTGTTTTTAATGGGCTACAAGAAGCTGATGAAAAATTAGCAGATAACGGAAACATCATTAATTTCTCTTCTAGCACCGTAAAAATGATGTTGCCTACTTATGGGGTGTACTCTGCCTCTAAAGCAGCTGTAGAGCAACTAACAAGAGTGTTTTCAAAAGAAATAGGTCGTGGAATCTCAGTAAACTCCATTGCGCCTGGTCCTACAGAAACAGAACTTTTTTTAGAAGGAAAATCAGAAGAATTTATAGAAAAACTAAAAGGTATGTCTGCATTTGATAGAATCGCAGACCCTATAGACATCGCAAAGGTGGTATTATTTCTCGCTAGCGATGATTCAAAGTGGATATCTGGACAGGTCATACTAGCAAACGGAGCTGTCGTTTAATAATCAATAAAATTAAAATTATGAAAGATAAAAACCTTACCTATTTATTAATGCGTCTTATTATAGGTATAAGTATGCTGGGTCATGGATTAGTACGTTTACCTAAAATTGTAGCATTTAGCAACGGTATGGTGGCAAAATTCAGTGAATCTATGATCCCATCCTTTTTAGTAGAACCCTTTGGTTATGTTCTTACAATAGCAGAATTTTTACTAGGTGTTTTATTAGTGCTCGGATTGTTTACAAGACAAGCATTAATAGGTAGCATCATTACGATGATGTTATTAGTCCTAGGAAGCACGATGGTTGAGAATTGGTCTGTGATTAACTCACAACTTATTCATGCAGCCGTTTTTGCATTTCTTTTATGGCACATCAATTATAATAATTGGTCGCTAGACACCATAATTAAAAATAAAAAGTAAACTTTTCTAACTTATATTAATAATAAAATGAAAAAACTAATAACCATAGCTTTTATCGCCTGTTTGATAACCACCAGCTGCAAAGAACAATTGGAAACCAATGTTTCTACAAACGATCAAAAACCTGACTTAGAAACAGATGTTCAATTTGCAAATCAAGCTCATCAATTAGTTTATGACATGGTGCAAAATGTGGGCAACTATAAACAACTGTTAGAAAAACATAACGTTATTTACACGTATACTTATCAAACGCCTGATGGTAAAACAGACCAGTCAACAGAAATGTATCAATTTGAAGGCGAGCTTTCTTATGGTGCATATCAAAAGCATGAACGTACTTTCCCTGATTTAACTGGTACTATTGTGCAAGGATATGATGGAACCAACTACTGGCTCAATCATAACAACCATAACATTCTAGATCAACAAAGATTAAAAAGAGTTGCTTTTAATAGGCCTACAAATTATTACTGGTTCACCATGATGCCTAAATTATTAGATCCTGGTGTAAATTATGACTATATAAAGGAAGAATCTATAAATGATAATACCTATGATATTATAAAAGTTTCATTTGAATCAACAGATAATTCGCCTAAGGATATTTATCAATTGTATATCAATCGCGATACAAAATTAGTTGACCAATTTTTGTTTACCGTTGCAGACTTCAATAAAATGGAACCTTCATTGATGCAAATGGAATATGAAAATATTGATGGATTATTAATACCTACAAAACGAAAATATAAAGCATCCGACTGGCAAGCAACGGTAACAGATGATCCTTGGATTTATGTTAATTGGACAGATATAAAATTCAATAATGATATCAATGACCAAGACTTTCAGAACAAAGCCATCTAGTTCAAATCTTTATAAATAAAAAAATCCACCGATAGGTGGATTTTTTTTCTAGAAACAAGTCCAGATAATATGATAAATGCTTCCTAATTAAAACATCTCACGACCAGAGAAATGGAACGCGCCTTCTATAGCAGCATTCTCATCGCTATCACTACCGTGAACAGCATTTTCTCCCATACTAGTTGCATATAACTGACGGATTGTACCTTCTGCAGCATCTGCTGGGTTAGTAGCACCTATAAGCGTACGGAAATCTACAACTGCATTTTCTTTTTCAAGAATAGCAGCAACGATAGGTCCACGAGTCATAAATTCAACTAACTCACCAAAGAACGGACGCTCGTTATGCACAGCATAAAAAGACTCAGCATCTGCCTTAGTCATTTGAGTTTTCTTCAACGCTACGATTCTAAAACCGCTTGCTGTGATTTTTTCAAGTATAGCACCGATGTGTCCGTTTTCAACGCCATCAGGCTTAATCATTGTAAATGTTCTATTAGTTGCCATCTTTATTTTTTTAAATAGGCTGCAAAAGTACTATTAAAAGTCGCAGTGGCAATACAATAGCCTTTAGTTTTTTAAGGACTGCTTGCTTAAACTACAATCCATTGCATTTACAGCCAGCTACACTCCTATTTTAATGACTATGGATTACTTTTGTAATTATGAACACAGCACAAATTCAAGAGCTCAAAAATCACTTGAGCACACCTCAAAAAATTGTAATCGTACCACATCGTAATCCAGATGGTGACGCCATAGGATCTACCACTGCTTTATATGGTTACTTGAAGCAATTGGGCCACCATTGTACTATTATCTCACCTAATGATTATCCAGACTTTTTAAAATGGATGCCATTTACAGATGAGATTATGGTTTATGAAAAACAAAAGACTATAGCAGATTCATTAATTCAGGACGCAGACTTTATTTTTATACTAGATCAAAATGCTTTTCATAGAGCTGGTGATATGGAAACCATACTTACTGCCACTAACACGACATATGTAATGATTGATCATCACCAGCAACCAGATGATTTTGCAACATATATGTATAGCGACACTTCTATGAGTTCTACTTGCGAGATGATTTATCATTTCATAGATATGATGGGACATACAGACCTTATTACGGCAGACATGGCTTCTTCAATGTATACCGGTATTATCACAGATACTGGTAATTTTAAATACCGATCCACTACCAGTGCAACATTAAGAGTGGCTGCTCATTTAAAAGATAAAGGTGCAGACAGCGAGGCAATTAATCGTAATATATATGATGTCAATACGCCATCGCGTATGAAATTACTAGGTGTAGCGCTTAATAATTTACAGATTTTACCAGAGTTTAAAACAGCTTATATTACTCTTACCCAGCAAGAGCTTAACGATAATAATTTTAAAAAAGGTGATACAGAAGGTTTTGTAAACTATGGATTAAGTTTAAAAGGTATTGTGTTTGCTCTTATTTTCATTGAGAATAAAGACGACGGTATTATAAAAATTTCTTTACGATCTAAAGGTGATTTTGACGTTAATCTATTAGCTAGAGAACACTTTCACGGTGGTGGTCATAAAAATGCTGCTGGTGGGCGTTCAGACCTAGATATGAAAGCTACAGAGCAAAAATTAATTAGTATATTGCCTTCTTATGAAAAAGCACTTAGCGATACCATTATTTAAAGCTATTCTATTACTATTTGTACTTGTTACCTATGGTTGTAAAACACCAGAGCCTCGTAAACCTATAAGTCGCACTACCAGTTCTACTACAGAATTATCTATAGAAAACAATAAACAAATATATGCTGCTGAAGAAGCCGCTATTGAGAAGGTTATTGCTGGATTAGATCAAAAGTTTGAGCGCTCTACTTATGGGTTCTATTACGCCTTTACTCAAAAAGATAGTATAGAAGGAAAAACACCTGTCTTTGGCGATCGAGTAACTTTTGAATACAATGTTATAGCGCTTAATGGTGATACGATTTATAGTAAAGAAGAGCTTTCACCTCTTACTAAAAGTATGGAGCAAGAATACGGTATTTTCCGTGGTATGCGTGATGCTTTAAAGTTAATGCAAACTGGTGAAGAGGCCACCTTTTACTTTCCTTCTTATACAGGATATGGATACTACGGTGATCAAGATCGTATAGGTACTAATGTACCCTTTAAAAGTGATGTGAAATTATTAGGTATTAACATCGAGGAATAATTCTTATCATTGTGCTGGATTTGTGTTCTACGCTTTCGCGAAAGCGTAATTCTCAATAACAAAACAAGTTTCAAACTAGAATTTAAAATAACAACCCAATTATTAAAAATTAGAATAATGAAAAAAGTACACGGATTACTTTTAATACTTGCTGTCATTCTTACAGCTGCATCATGTGAGGATAAATATGCTGATGCTCCTGATGGTATCTATGCAGAAATTGTTACAGACAAAGGAACAATGCTTGCCGAACTTTATTACGAAGCAGCTCCTTTAACTGTTGCAAATTATGTTGCACTTGCTGAAGGGAATCATCCACAACTAGGTGTAGATAGCTTAAAAGGAAAACCTTATTATGATGGATTATTATTTCATAGAGTAATGAAAGACTTTATGATCCAAGGTGGTGACTACACTGGTACAGGATCTGGAAATGTAGGTTATAAATTTGACCAAGAAATTGTAGATACTTTAAATCACAATGCCAAAGGGATTCTTTCTATGGCAAATGCTGGTCCTAATACAAATGGAACACAATTCTTTATTATGCATAAAGAAACACCTTTCTTAAATGGAAAGTATAACGTTTTTGGTAAGGTAGTTGAAGGGCTTGCTGTAATAGATTCTATTGCTGCTGTACCGGTAAATGCACAGGCCAATAACAGACCTATTGACGAAGTAAAAATGCAAACAGTACGCATTATTAGAAAAGGAAAAGATGCTAAAAAATGGGATGCTGTAGAGGTTTTTAATACTGTTCAAGAAGAAAAAGCAGTTGCCGCACAAGAAGCTGCAGAAGCTTTACAAAAGAGAATGGCACAAGCACCGGCGATGCAAGCAAAAAAGGCAGAACAATTAAAAGAATGGAAAAAAAAGGCAACTAAGTTAAAAGACAGTGACGTTTTAGTATATAAGATTTCTGAAGGTAGTGGTGTGAAACCAGCTATGGGATCTGAAGTTAAAATAGATTATAGTGGTTTTTTTATGAATGGAAAACTTTTTGATACGAGTGATGTAGATATTGCTCAGACTTATGGAAACTATAATGAGCGTAAGGATCAAGCTGGTGCTTACCAAGCTATTCCTGTTAAATATGATCCTGCAACTCCTATGGGAGCAGTTGGATTTAAGTATGCATACTTAACCATGAATTATGGTGACAAGATTGTAGCTTTTGTACCTTCCGACTTAGGGTATGGTGAGCGTGGTGCTGGAAATGTTATCCCACCTAATACTGAGCTTATTTTTGAAATGGAAATCTTACCACAGGATTAAAAACCTTATATTGATTATATAAAAAAAGCGCCTATGAGGCGCTTTTTTTATTTGAAAAATTCAATTTACTGTAATTTTTCAATGACCTCTTGAGGTTTTAATAATTCCTGTTCGCCTGTTTTCATATTTTTTAAAAGCAAGGATTCAGCAGCTATTTCATCTTCACCTAGTAAAATTACGTATGGGATTTCATTACGATCAGCATACTTCATCTGTTTATTGGTTTTAGCAGCTTCAGGATACAATTCTGTTTTAATTCCGTTATCGCGGAAACGGAAGACTAAATCCATAGCATAGGCAGCTTCTTTCTCTCCAAAGTTTATAAACAACACATCTACTCCAGCTCTAACAGAATCTGGAAACAAACCTAATTCTTCAATTACTAAATAAATACGATCCAGACCAAAACTAATCCCTACACCGCTTACATCTTTTAATCCAAACATGCTGGTAAGATCATCATAGCGACCACCACCACCTATACTTCCCATCTTTACTCCTTCTGGTGCTGCTACTTCAAAAATACAGCCTGTATAATAATTCAGCCCACGTGCTAAAGTGATGTCTAAGTCTAAAACTGCAGATTTCAATCCTAATTGAACTACTTGCTTATTAATAAATTCAAGTTCTTCAATTCCCTTCTGCCCTATTTCAGAATCAGATAATAAGGATTGCATTACATCAAGCTTTGAAGCAAATTCACCTTGAAGACTAAAAACAGGATTAAGCTTTTCAATGGCTGTTTCAGAAATACCCTTTAATACCATCTCCTCTTTAACCTTATCTGCTCCTATTTTATCTAGTTTATCTAAGGCTACTGTAAAATCAATAAGTTGATCTTCTGCACCTATCATTTGAGCAATACCAGCTAGAATTTTTCTATTATTAATTTTTATAGTGCAACCATCTAGTTTTAGATCCGTAAATACAGCATCATATAACTTGACTAGCTCTACTTCTTGTAATAAAGAATTACTACCTACAACATCTGCATCGCACTGATAAAATTCTTGAAAGCGACCATGTTGTGGACGATCTGCTCGCCAAACTGGTTGAATTTGATAACGTTTAAAAGGAAACGCAATATCATTTTGATGTTGAACTACATATCTAGCAAAAGGTACCGTTAAATCATAACGCAAAGCACGTTTACTAATTTGTGGAGAAACCTTGTGTTCGTTTTTGGAATGTAAATCTTCATCCTTAACTTTTTTCAGGTATTGACCATTATTCAAAATTTTAAAAATGAGACGATCACCTTCTTCACCATATTTACCTAGTAAAGTATCACTATTCTCAAAACTAGGTGTTTCAATAGGCATGAATCCATAATGTTCAAAATGATGTTTAATGGTATTCATAATATATTGACGTCGCTGTACTTCAACAGGACTGAAATCTCTAGTTCCTTTAGGTATAGAAGGTTTTTGTGCCATAACTTTAATTAAAGATGCAAATATAAACACATCAATCAGGCTACACTTCATAATTATATTTTAAAGTAATGGGATTTACTTAATAGAACTTGTAACATTGTGTAGAAAAATGAGTCTAACAACGTATGGCAGGATTATTAAGGCAAAACATCAATATTGCACAGCAAAGTATTAAGGGACAATTCTTAAGAACTGCTCTTACCGTCATCATCATAGCTATAGGTATCACCGCGTTAGTAGGTATTCTAAGTTCTGTACGAGCACTAGAAAGTACAATAGGTGGCGGATTTTCTGGTATCGGTGCAAATACTTTTAGTATGCAACGGTATCCATTTACCATGCAACGTCGTGGTGGTGGTGAGCGTGTGAAAGTAAATCCTATTATAAGTTATCGCGAGGTAAAAGATTTTGAAAATCAATGGGATTATCCTTTCTCACAAGTTGGTGTGTCTTTTCAAGCGACTTCTCAAGCAGAAGTGAAAAGTGAAGATCGCAAGACAAAACCTAAAGTCATCATATCTGGTGTAAACGCTAACTATGTAGAAAATGCAGGACTCACAATACATGAAGGTCGTGGTTTTTCAAGTTTTGATATTAAAAATAATGGGCGCGTTTGTGTGATAGGTAGCGATATGGAAGATGAACTCTTTCAAGGTCTTAATCCTATAGGGCAAGTATTGAGTATTAGAGGTAATAAGTTTACTGTTGTAGGTCTATTAGAAGAAAAAGGATCCACCTTTGGAAATAATATTGATTTAAGAGTTTTAATTCCTATTGATGTTGCCCGCAGTATTTATACTAGCCCTAATATCAATTATGACTTAAGTGTTAAAGTAAAAGACGATCAATTTATGGAAGGAGCTAAAGATCGTGCTATTGTTCTTTTCCGTAATATTAGAGGCCTTGCTCCTGTAGAAGAAAACAACTTTGGAGTAATACAAAGCGACCAACTTTTAGGAGCTGCAAATGAAATAAAAGTAGCGCTTTATGCAGCAGGTTTTATCATTAGCATCATTACCATATTTGGTAGTTCAATTGCTCTAATGAACATTATGCTAGTATCTGTAACAGAGCGTACACGAGAAATAGGTGTACGAAAAGCTTTAGGAGCAAAACGCTCTACTATTTCTTGGCAATTTTTTATAGAAACTATGCTTATCAGTCAGTATGGTAGTATCTTAGGAATACTATTCGGGATTTTGATAGGATACATTGTATCTAATTTATTAGAAGTTGAATTTTTAATGCCATGGACACCTGTGATTTGGGCCACTATAATTTCCATTATAATTGCAATATTTTCTGGAGTTATACCTGCGATAAAGGCTGCAAGATTAGACCCTATTGAAGCCTTAAGACATGAGTAATATCTTTATTAAATCCTATAAATCAAGTCTAGGCGATATATTGATAGGAATTTATGAGAATCAACTTTGTATATTAGACTGGCAGTACCGTAAACAACGTGATGCCATTGATATGCGCGTTACTAAACTGTTAGCAACTTCTTATATAATTGAACATCATCAATTACACGATATAGTCATAGAGCAACTAGAAGAATATTTTACAAAAAAGCGTAAGCACTTTAATATTCCGCTATTATTCACAGGTACTGATTTTCAAAAGGAAGTCTGGAACGAGCTATTAAACATACCTTATGGACAAACGATTTCTTACTTAACGCTTTCGCGAAAGCTTCAAAAGGAGAAAGCGATAAGGGCTGTTGCCAGTGCAAATGGTGCCAATGCTATATCGATACTAGTACCTTGTCATCGAGTGATAGCAACAGATGGGAAATTAACGGGTTATGCTGGTGGATTAACAACAAAGAAAAAGCTCCTTCAATTAGAAGGAGCTTTAAACCGTGGTCAATTAGATTTATTCTAGAATCCGTTTTTTTCTTTTCCTAGTTCCATTAAATCATCAAAATAATTAAAAAGATCACCTTTTGTGATTACAGCGCCTTGTTCAATAAGTTTAAACTTATCTCCATTAGGGTCATCACTATATTTTTTTACTGCTGTAAATAATTTAACGGTATCATCCATTAGATTTTTTTGCAACCAGGCGTATCCTTCTTTAGTAGTTATATCAATTAATTCATCACCTACCATTACAGATATTAAGGAAATCTCTATTTCTTGTAAATGAAATAAATTCATTGTTTGAGGAGAGATATGCTCTAAGTATTGAGCATTAGTAAGAACGCCTTCCCAGACTAGGTCAGAGAAAACATCGATCTCTTGTTCTGCTACTTCAGGTTTATTAGCTTTAATATCATCCCATTCTCCAGCTGTGATGGTTTGTGTCGCTAGAAAATTGATGAATTCTGGATGTAATTCTTCTAATTGTTCTTTTGTTAACCTTCTATACTTCATAATATGATGTAAAAAAGCCGTTCCAATAAAGGAACGGCTTAGTTATTATTCTAATTTGAAATGACTAGTTTTTAGCACCTACAACGTCAAAGCTGAAAGCAGTAGTTACTTCTCTGTGGAAACGTAACGTTGCTTCATACTGACCTAGACGTTTGATGTTTCCACCAGCGATCGTGATAAATTTCTTATCTAATTCTACACCTTGCTTTGCAAGTGCATCAGCAAGATCTTGAGTAGTTACTGATCCAAAAAGCTTATCACCGTCACCAGTTTTGGCAGCGATTTTTACTTCAAGACCATTTAACTTATCAGACTGCTCTTGAGCAAGTTTGATATTGTTTGCTTCTTTATGAGCACGTTGCTTGATAGTTTCAGCTAGTTGCTTTTTAGCACCTGGTGTAGCCATAATAGCCATACCGTTAGGAATTAAAAAGTTACGACCATATCCAGGCTTAACAGTTACTACATCGTCAGTAAAACCTAAATGTTCTACGTCTTTCTTTAATATAAGTTCCATATCGTTAATCTGGTTTTATTTTAATAAATCACCTACGTAAGGCATGATAGCGATGTGACGAGCGCGCTTAACAGCTACTGCCACTTTACGTTGATATTTTAATGAAGTACCTGTTAAACGACGTGGTAACAATTTACCTTGTTCGTTTACAAAGCCCATTAAGAAATCAGGATCCTTATAATCTATGTATTTAATACCACTACGCTTAAAACGACAGTATTTTTTTCTTTGTTGAGTTTCAATTTTTAAAGGAGATAAGTAACGGATGTCACCATCTTTTTTTCCTTTAGCTTGTTGTTGTAAAGTTGCCATGGATTACGCTTTAGCTTTGTTAGACATTCTATCTCTTCTCTTTGCAGCCCACTCGATAGCATATTTATCAAGTTTTACAGTAAGATAACGCATTACACGCTCATCACGACGGAATTCAACTTCAAAGTCGTTAATTACCTCACCAGGTACTTCAAATTGGAAAAGTGTGTAAAAACCACTTTTCTTGTTTTCGATTGTGTAAGCTAATTTCTTTAAGCCCCAATCTTCTTTGGCTACCATTTTTGCACCACGAGTAGTAAGGAAATTTTCAAACTTCTTTACTGCTTCCTTTACCTGATCATCAGATAAAACGGGATTCAAAATGAAAACAGTTTCGTATTGATTCATAATATATTGTTTAAAACGGTTGCAAAAATACTTCTTTTCTTTTGTTCTCGCAACACATTTAAACCATAGAGATAAAATAATTCAGTGCAACATAAATGTATATAAAATCGATGAAAAACAAAATAAAATCGTTTAAACAACAGATTTATTTGCATTACATCAGATAATGTATTAACATTGTCACCGTAATATAACACTTAAACGATGAACAACACTATTTTAAATTGTTACGTAGTTGATGATTCAAGTATTCAACGCCTTGCTATAGTGAAGATGATTGAGAATCATCCTAACTTAAAACTGATTGGTGAATTTAGTAATGCTATTGAAACTAAAGCAGCTATTAAGGATCAAAAAGTGGATTTAATCTTCTTAGATGTAGAAATGCCTATTCTTACTGGTTTTGATTTGTTAGATGATATTACAGAAAAACCGGGCGTAATATTTGTAACAGGTCAGACTAAGTATGCTTTTAAAGCATTTGATTATGCAGCTATTGATTACTTACAGAAGCCAATTAAGAAAGATAGGTTTTTATATGCTGTAGAAAGAGCTCTTCTCGCGCACAAATTGCGTACAGAGATGATTGAGGATCGTGGTGAGTTTATATTTGTTAAGAGTAATCTTAAAAAACGTAAGGTGTATTTAAAAGAATTAAAATATATTCAAGCCTTAGGAGATTATGTAAAATTAATCACTGAAGATGATAGCCTAGTCGTATTATCTACAATGAAGAGTTTTGAAAACGATCTTCCTTCAGAGGAGTTTTTACGTATTCATAAATCTTATATCGTTAATTTACGTAAGATTGAAAAATTCAATTCTAAAGCAGTAGAATTGGGTAGTGAGGTACTACCATTAAGTCGAAATCGTAAATCAGAATTAGTCGATGCCCTATCACAATTTTAATATAATAATAGAACCCTAATATCCCCTAATTAAGTAAGGTCACTAGAAATAGTGACCTTTTTTACTTCTATACCTTATGACAATAGCCCATTGCTTACTATAACGTTTGCGTTTTTGGCACGCTGATTGTAATTACTTTGATGAGTATGACATTTAAGTCTGCTCGTAATACTTAGTAATTATGAAAAAGCTATCTACCCTACTATTAGTTTTCTTGATGGGAATCGGGATAAGCTATGCAACCACAATCGAAGATGACCGTTATCGCGGATATGATAATAGTTTTATATTTAATGAAGGTGGAATTGAATTTGCAGTTTTTCCTGATGGCCAATTTGATTTTAATTATCTTAATGATGGACCTCAATTCGGTGCCGTTATCAATACACCTAATGTGAGCATATCCTTTAATACAGGTTATGATTATGACGCTTATGTTCAATATGATTCTTATGGTGCAGTAATTCAAATTGAAAACACACCTATATATTATGACAGTTATGGTCGCATAATTCAAGCAGGTGATGTTTTTATCAACTATAATAATGGTTACGTAAACCGCGTAGGTAATTTACGTGTATACTATAATCGACCTGGTGTGATTTTAAGAACTAGTGGTTTTATCAATAGATTCAATAGATATTATGTTTATCAACCATGGCATATGTATTATGGAGCTCCATTAGTTAACAACTGTATCGTGTGGAACAATCCTTACCGTTTATATTATAACCCATATAGATTTGCATGGAACTATCACCGTACAAACTGGAATAGACCTAGCTATTATAATGGTCGTTTTGCAAGAGCTAATGTTAGACGTTCTTTCTATAGACCAGGTGATCGAGTTAACTATCGTAGTTTTGAAAGAGGTCGTAGAAATAACAATGGTCGTGCAATTGCTACTAGAGACGCTAGAAGAGATCGCGAAGCCATCACTAGAGGACGTAGAACTGTAACTAGAAATGATAACCGTATAGCTAGCAGTAGTCGTAGCACACAAGCTAGAACATCTAGACGTAGCAATAATAATGTTACATCTAGTAGAAATACTAGAAGCTCAAGAGCCGCTAGCACAACAACTAGAACACCTAGAGTTACTACAACGAGTAGATCGTCTAGAAGTGTATCAAGTACAGCAACAACACGTAATAGTAGAACAAGCTCTCCAGCTATATCTAATCGCACTAGTAGAACAACACCTGCAGTCTCGAATACGAGAACTAATAGAAGAACATCACAAGCTGTGAGTCGTCCTGCAAGATCAAGTCGTAATACTAATACGACCATAAATTCTTCAAGAAGTTCAAGATCTAGCAATGCTACTTCTAGAAGTAGGTCAGTGAGAACAAATACTAGAGCAACTAGTCCTAGTACTCGCAAAACGACAACAACTCGTAAGCGTTCTACATCTACTAGAAGATCTGGAAGAAGTTAAAATTAATAATATTTAATTCTTAAAAAGTCAACTCTTAATTGAGTTGGCTTTTTTATGGAAGATATTTAGATACCAACCCATTAATTTCATCAGATAGCTTCATCTTTCTAATTACTAATAAGTAAGCTATAGATAGTATAATGCTCTTAATTAAAATGTTTAACACTGGATTCCAGCTGAAATCCCAAAAATAAAAAACCGCTATAAAAGCTAGTATTACAAAAATGGATAAACTTGTTCTAGTCGTCCATGGATGTATATGCAATTTATGATATACATAAAACGCTTTCGCGAAAGCGTATAAAACATAAGCTATACAAGTTGATATGGCTGCTCCTATTAAACCATATAAAGGGATAAGCCACATATTGAGTATCACAGCTATAAAGGCTAATAGTAAACCCAACCATAAGGTCACCCGATATAAATCAGAATTATATAAAATTGCATTATTACTTCCCAGCAAACTTTCAGCATATTTCACTATTGCGATAAGCATAACAATAGGTATTCCCACGCGATATTCTGGACGCATTAAGTCGTAAAATTCATTTACATTACAAATAATAATGATCACTAAAAAACCAGAAATAATACTTAAGTTGAGTGAGCTACGTTTATATAGATGCTCTACCTCTATCATCTCTCCTCTATTAAAATGACCTGCCGTTAGTGGATGCATGATTTGAGCCATACCACGAGCTGGAACAGCAATTACCGTTGCAATAAATACTGCAACATTATACCATGAGATGTTGTCAATGATTAGATAATCATTAATCATAAACTTATCCAGATCCAGTAATGCAGTACTAACAGATCCCGCAACTATCATCAATAACGAATAGTTGATTAAATCTTTGCTCGCTTTTATTTTACCTAATTGCCATTTAGGTGAATATGTTTTTAAGGCAACTATTTTCATAATAAACGCTCTCAATCCATAAATAATGACCAAGCTATAAATAAATTGGATTTGAGTAATCCAATTTAATGCTAGTGAAATCAACATCACCGTAGCTCCAAAACGATAGAACACTTCTTTTAAAAAATTACCACCTATGGTTTTCATGTGTACTTTAGTCCATGCATAAAAAATTTCAAAATATGCTTGAAATACTGCTATCACGGCTATAGGCCATACAAAATCACTTGTAATCTGATTGCGATTTGCTATGTATAAACGTATAGGGTCGTAGTAAATGTAAATTAAAATGAAAACTGGAATTATAACAATCAGTGGCCACAATAGCATTTGTGTTAAAAAAGAATCTCTGTCATTTTTATCATCATATCTAGAGTAAAACTTAACTAATGTATTGTGTATACCAAAAGACATCAATGGAAATAATAAGAACGCCGTTGATAAGATATAACCCCATAATCCATAATATTGGTCATCGAGATATGTGGTCGCCAGTAATAAGACATTAAGAGCACCTAGCACAAACCCAGCTGCAGTAATCGCAAGATTCCATCCAGATTGTTTAATGACTATTCCCATGTGTAATCTATTGTTTTAGCCAGTGTTTTGGTTAGATTTTCTCTTTTGTAACTGAAGATATGATCATTTAATTGACCTTCATTATTACCTTTTTTATATAGCTTATACTTTTCTGTAATATATTTTTTGAGCTGCTGCTTCTCAAGGTAGTTAAAAAATTGACCAGAACGTGTGTGTTGAATTAGATTATCGATATCTGCATTTTCAGGACCTATAGCAATAATAGGTCTACTACTCGCAAAATATTCAAAAATCTTACCTGGTATAATAGCTTTTGTATCCTCACTATTGATTTCAATAAGCAATAAACATTGTGAAGTAAACATTACTTCAACCGCTTCATGATGAGAAAGGTAGCCTAGTTGCTTCAAGTTTTTTTCGAGACCATAATGTTGAATGGATAATAAAACTTCATCACTTACATTACCAGCAAGTTGTAATTGTAAATCTGATTTAAAACTATTGTCCTCTTTGCACAAATCTGATAGAGTTTCCCACAATACGTTAGGGTTACGATCTGATAAAAGAGTTCCCACATGTGATAAAGTAAAATCACCATCAGGTTGACGGGTTGTTGCGTTGGACTGGATATCAAAACCGTTTGTAATAACTTGAATAGGTGTTTTAGATTTTGATGCAAACTCTTTACCTGTATGTGGACTAGTTACGATAATTAAGTCAGCATTATCCAGCACTTCTTGTTCTAATTTTTCATGCTTTTTTTGAGCACTATTACCTATCTTTAAATGCTTGTGATAACCTATCGTGGTCCATGGATCTCTAAAATCTGCAAGCCATTTAAAACCAGTATATTTTTTCTTGAGGTCTAACCCAATTAAATGTACAGAGTGTGGTGGTCCTGTGGTTATAATTGTGGGTTTTATATTTTCTAATAAATATGGATGTATTGCTTTTAAAACACTGGACTTCCATCCTACTCTTGCATCTGGCACAAATAAATTACCGCGCACCCAAATCATCAATTTTTGTAATAAACCTGGACTTTTAGGTAATATTCCTTTCTGCATTTTTTTAGTTCGCTTTCGCGAAAGCGAACTCGCCCAACGACTAGGTTCATTAATATGAACCTTGATATAGTCGATATCTTCAGGAACTTGATCCATGAGCGATTGATCAATTATTGGATAATCAGGATTATCTGGTATAACTACGGTAACGTCAAAGTTGTGTTGCCTTAAATATGTAGCAAATTTTAACCAGCGTTGTACACCTGGACCACCAGCAGGTGGCCAGTAGTATGCAATAATGAGAACTGGTTTTTTCATTTAAGATTTTTTCTTAAACGTATAAAATAATCCACCCAGCATAACAAGTATTAATAAAATGTTACTACCTAACATAATATTACTTCCTGTTGTAACGACCTGAGGTTCAAAACTCATTACAATCTCATGTGATCCAGCAGGAACTTTAATTCCTCTTAAAGTATAATTTACTCTTGCAATAGGTGTCTCGCTACCATCTATCGTTGCTTTCCAACCATGTGGATAATACATCTCACTAAACACTGCTAACGATTCCTGTGCATTGCTACTTCTATATACTAAATGTTGCGTGTCATAATCCACTAATTGAATACTGGCTGTAGAGTCTGCATAAGTACTAGTAAGTTTCAACATATCTTTCTGATCTTGTTGTATAACAGCTAACTGATTACCATTAAGTTCTGTCAGACTTGTAATCTCTTCATTGTCATTTGCAACTATTTTTAAACTGTCTACAAACCAGGCATTACCCATCGCCATTGGATTTTCCTTAGCCACATAACCAGTTTCTTCAGTATCAATGATATAGCGCACATTGAACATACTCAAAATTTCAATATTCTCTCGAGTGATAGGAGCTATACCATTCTCATCAAAAAGATAGAATTCTGATAATTCTTGAATACGTCTAGGTTTTGCACCATGATAGCCACCTATAGACTTGTGAAAGTAAGGTGCTCTTCCAGAATTAAATGGATTGAGTAATAAATCATAAACTCGATAATGATCACCAGATTGCGCATCTTTCATAGCAATTTCATCTGCTGGTGTCATACGGTGCGCATTATCATACTCACTAGCGGTTACATAATCATCGCTGTTTACATAGTTCATGTCAAAACTTACCATGTCAAATAAGATAACGACTCCAGCAATGATTAAAACGATGTTTTCTGTTAGTTTCTTTTTCAATAATAAAAATAATGTTACAGCAATAACACCAACTATTAATAAAGATCGTAAGGCGTCTGCACGCATAATTTCAAAACGATCTTCGCGTAGGGCATCCACAAACCCGATTCCTAATTGATCGCTTTCCATATAATATTGATCCATGGAACTTGCAAAATCAAACAACTGACCTCCTAAAGCAATTAATATCAATAATAATCCACCTATTGTAATGCCTGCATATTTTAGAGCCTTTGCTTTAGCTTCTTCTGTATTTTTATCATTGAAGAATTGCCATAAGCCAACTACAGCAAGTATAGGTACACATAATTCTATTAAAACTTGAATAGACGTGACGGCGCGAAATTTATTATATAAAGGCACAACGTCAATAAAGAAACTTGTAATCCAGTCAGCATTTTTACCATAAGATAATAATAGAGCGATAATAATTACAGCACTAGTCCACCATCTTAATCTACCTTTTATCATAAATAGCCCTAGAACAGCAAGAAATACGACACCAATACCTAAATATGGTGGAGCTTCGACTATAATTTGATCACCCCAATATAAAGGAACATTATCATTTATAAAACGTACGACGTCGCCTTTAGGTAATCCTTGATCTGTTAAATATTTTACAGCATTAGAATCTTCATCTGGTCTAGCACCACTACCACCACCAGCAAATCTTGGAACTAACAGATTTAAACTCTCACTTAACCCGTAACTATATTGAGTAATGTAATCATAGTCTAATCCTGTTTTTGGCACAATTTCTTCACCTTGAGCGTTAATTGATAAATCAGATTTACCACGAGTACTTTCTTTTGAATACTCACTAGTTGCTAATAGATTTCCAGCATTTGTGCCCAATGCTAGTAATACTGCTGCAACCATTATTCCTATTGATTTGAAATAGTGTGGTAACACGTTTTTACGAATTGCATCAATAAGATATGCAACGCCTAGAATAATGACCGCAAGCAATAAGTAATAAGTCATCTGTGGATGATTTGCCTGTAGTTCTAGAGCCATCGCTAGCGCGGTTACCACAAATCCTAATAAATATCTTTTTTGAAAAACTAATATTATTCCACTTAAAACGAGTGGGAAATAAGCAATAGCATGAGCTTTGGCATTATGACCTACTCCTAAAATAATAATTAAATAGGTCGAAAATCCAAAAGCTAATGCTCCTAATAACCCTATTTTCCAATTAACACGCATCACAAGCATGAGCATGTAGAAAGAGAAAAAATATAGAAAAAGATAATCTGCTGGACGTGGTAAGAACCTCAATGCACGATCTAATCCATCTATAAAATCATAAGGGTATCGTGCTCCTAATTGATATGTAGGCATTCCTCCAAAAACAGAATCTGTCCAATATAGCTCTTCTCCTGTTGCAGCACGATGTTCTATAAGCTGTCTGGCATTACCTTTATATTGAACTATATCATTCTGATACAGTTTTTTACCACTTAAAACTGGATTAAAATAAGCTAAAGCAGCAATAATAAATACGGCTAAAACAGCCAGATGTGGTAGTAATTTCTTAAAATTAAAAGTCATGAAGTTAATTCAGTCGATGAAAGTTGAAAATTAATCAATTTCCTCAAAGTCCACATACTCACCTACAGTTTTCTTTTCCTTAGGGTTATTAACCTTTTTTTGATTAGTACGAGAATCTTGTTGTTGATTAAATAAGTCGTCTGTAGACATGCCACTGCGTTTTTCAAAACTACGAGACATGCGCTGCATAGCTTTTTTACCTAACCATTTAAGGATACTAGAACCATAATATTTAAGAATCAAACGCACCGAAACGTAGATCACTAAAACAATAAGTATGACTTGTAGAAGTTTCAATAGAAGTAATTTTAAGTAAAATTAAAAAGTCATTTTATTATTACTCTTTAATATATCTTAAATTTGAACTTTTAAGGAATCATTTTATGACTGCTTTTACGCAAAAATTATTATTTGTGTCTGTTTGTTTATTAAGTATAATGGCAACAGCTCAATACACAGAAACTATCAATACTAATAATCCAGGTTTATCTCAAGGTGCATTTGCTGTAGGGAAAGGCGTTGCTCAGGTAGAAGGAAATTTATTCTACAGATCAGAACAACATGATCTACAGCGTTATGAAAGAGATTATACGGGTTTAAGCATGCAACTGCGATATGGTGCTTTTATGGAAAGACTTGAGTTTTCATTTATTGGTAGCTTTGCTTCTGTAAATCAAATGGATAATCGTGGTTTTGGTAATGTAGAGAGTAGCTTTTCAAATTTTTCAAGAAGCACTATAGGAGCTAAATATTTGGTTTTTGATCCACTTAAATTTTTTGGAGAGAAAAAAGTAAATCTTTTAAGCTGGAAAGCAAATAACAGATTAAATTGGAGAGACTTTGTACCGGCCATATCTATATATGCAGGAGCAAATATTGATCTTTCAGATAATAATTTATTAACGCCTCCTAATGATCCAACTTTTTCACCACGATTTGAGTTAATTACTCAAAATAACTGGGGACAATGGGTTTTTGTGACAAATTTTATTGTAGATCGTGTTACCACAGATTATCCTTCTTATGAATGGATTTTAACCATGACACATAGTATTAACGGACGATGGGCTGTCTTTGGAGAATACCAAGGATTTAAATCAGACTTTTATAGTGACGATTTAGGACGTGGTGGACTGGCTTACTTAATTACTAAAGACTGGCAAGTAGATGCTAGTGCAACATTTAATTTTAAGGATACTCCTACCGTATTCCAAGCAAATATTGGGATGTCATACCGCTTTGATTTTCATAAAGATGATGAAACCATCAGCCAGAAGAAGAATCTGAAAGGGACTGGTGATGATAGTGGTAGAAAAGCCAAAAAAGAAAAAAAGAAAAAAATCGATTTCTAGGAATCTATTATGATTGAAATCAAGAGAATTACAGCTAAAGCTGATATCAAAAAGTTTGTCAAATTCCAGCAAGAGCTGTATAAAGACAACATATATTATGTGCCACCTATCGTAAATGATGAAATGGCTAATTTTGATCCTGAAAAGAATCAAGTATTTAAAAACGCAGATTGCTGGCTTTTCCTCGCCTATCGTGGTAAGGAAATTGTAGGACGTATAGCCGCTATCATTAATTATGTAGAAATTAATGAGCAAAAAAAATCAAAAATGCGTTTTGGTTGGCTAGATATGATTGATGATATAGAAGTAACTAAAGCTTTACTTCAAGAAGTACATCGTATTGGTAAAGAAAAAGAATTAGAATATGTAGAAGGACCTGTAGGTTTTTCTAATATGGATAAGGCTGGATTACTTATAAAAGGTTTTGAAGAATTAAGCACCATGATCACGTGGTATAATGCTCCTTATTATAAAGAGCATCTAGAACAGTTAGGTTATGAAAAAGCCGCAGAATGGGTAGAGTTCAAATTTAAACCACCTAATCCTATTCCTGAAAAGATTAACAAGTTTGCAAACATTATAGGTAGACGCTATAAGTTGAAAACACTTAAGTTTAAATCAACTAAAGAAATTTTACCTTATGTAGATGACATGTTTGACCTACTGAATAAGACTTATAGTCAACTGGTCACTTTTGTTCCGATACAACAATATCAAATTGATCTTTATAAAGAAAAATATTTACCGTTTATCAATCCAGATTTTCTTGAATTGGTCGTAGATGACAATGGTAAGCTTATTGGATTTGCTATTACAATGCCATCATTTTCTAGAGCATTGCAAAAAGCAAATGGTAAGCTCTTCCCATTAGGTTTTTTACATTTATTGAAAGCCAAAAAGAAAAATGATAGAGCGGCATTCTACTTAATAGGTATCGATCCAGAATATCAAGGGAAAGGTGTTACCGCAATGATGTTTAGAAACGTTACACAAAACTTTATCGACTATGGAATTACCTTATGCGAGACTAATCCAGAACTAGAAGATAATCTTGCGGTACAAGCATCATGGAAAAACTATGATCCCATATTGCACAAACGTAGACGTACCTACAGAAGAGATATTTCATAGTTTAAATTGTGTAATGATTCTGCTCGCTATCGGACTTACACAAAAAAGATCATGAAACTTACCTTACAATTAGCGGCAATCTATAACCTTGTTTGGGGTGCATGGGTAATACTTATGCCCAATCATTTTTTTGAACTAGTAGGTATGGAACCTTTAAACCATCCTATGATATGGCAAGGTATGGGAATGGTTATAGGTGTTTATGGTTTAGGATATTGGTGGGCTAGCTACAATCCTATGCGCCATTGGCCTATAGTCGCAGTAGGTTTTTTAGGTAAGATTTTTGGACCATTAGGGTTTATCTTTAATTATCTACAAGATGTTGTTCCATTTGAATTTATTTATACTTTAATTACAAATGACTTTCTCTGGTGGATTCCGTTTTTCTTAATTCTCAAAAAAGTTCATACGGATTATAAATGGAAACTTACATGATCCATAAATTACTACTCTACACCTTTATTATTTTGTATGCCGTAGCTGGTATATTACACTTTCTACAACCAGATTTATATCTCGAGGTAATACCAGAATGGTTAGGAGATGCTTCAATTATTAACGGTTTAGCTGGTGCGATTGAAATTCTGGTAGCACTTCTCGCCTGCTTTAAAGCTACTCGATCAACAGCATCTTATATAACGATAGCGATGGTACTTGCTTTTACGATGTCTCATATATATATTATACAACAAGGTAGCTGTGCAGGCACATTTTGTATAGCTTCATGGATTGCATGGATGAGACTGTTAGTCATTCACCCATTACTAATCTGGTGGGCTTGGTCGATCAAAAACATTTAAAGTTTAAAAAGATTATTTTAATGCTAACGTATTAACGTTTGCTCGCACGTCTTCTTTTACGTTCTAGTTTCCTTCGCTTCTTGTCGTTTTCTTTGGCCTTTTTTTTGAGATATTCCTTACGTATCCTAGCGCGTTCTGCAAGTTGTATAGAATCATAATCTGCAGGAAGATTATCCTCATAAGTATTCCAGGCAGTACGGCCTTTAAAATAATCATAACTTAAGGCAGGCTCTTGTTCATCTAGTGTTTCATTTTTGAACTCGTTAAGCAATACATCTTCAATATAAAAATCTTCAATATTGGATTCTGGTAAATATTCTGCTTTTAAATCGATATCAAAAATACTTGCTGCATTTTTAAACCAGAATGCGCTCCAGCCGCTACGCAATTGTTTTAATAATTCAAACGTAGTCATACCGGTCTGACGATGCAACAGCTTGATTAAGATTTGACCTTCTGTAGTCGTTAATTTCTTAAGCTCTGTTGTGAACTCTTCTTCTACATATCGCTGGACTATTTTTGTATACTTTTTTTTATCACTTTCATATTCTAGTGATGCCAGTCTTCTGTCCAATTCTGTTAATCGCTCTGCAGCAAGCTTTGCATAAGGCCAAACTTTTTTCACTTTACGCTTAATGATTTGATAGCGTATATTCTCATATCTGCTATCAAATTTTAGGGACTGCAATAACATCACACGATCTAGTTCTATGGCACTTAATGAATCGCCATCAATAAAAAAATATTCTGGCGTTTTAGTGCTGTCTGTTTTTACAGGCAGAATGATAGGGTCTGTCTGCGCTTTCGCGAAAGCGGAAACCCAAATTAAAATTGTGATGAAAATTATTTTATTGATCATAAAATGATAATTGCCAAAAGCATTCCAAAAATAAGAAAGCTCTCTATTAATAGCGATTTATGCAGGTCTTTATTATCTTCACAAACTAAAATTTATCACATGGCTCAAGAAAGCATTTTAAATAAAAAATCTCTAGATTTTCTAGAAAAATACCTGAATACTGCATCTCCTACTGGCTATGAATGGAATGGTCAAAAAGTATGGATGGATTACCTGACACCTTATGTAGATGAGTTTATTACAGATAATTATGGTACGGCTGTAGGTGTAATTAATCCTGACGCAAAATTTAAAGTGGTTATAGAAGGGCATGCAGATGAGATATCATGGTATGTGAATTATATAACAGACGATGGCCTTATATATGTAGTACGTAATGGTGGATCAGATCACCAAATTGCACCTTCTAAGAAAGTTGATATTCATACGAAAAAAGGAATTGTAACAGGTGTTTTCGGTTGGCCAGCAATTCATACTAGGTCACGTGCAAAAGAACAACCACCTAAACCAGATAATATTTTTATTGATACTGGATGTGAGACTAAAGAAGAAGTTCTCGCTCTAGGTGTAGATGTAGGTTGTGTAATTACATATCCGGACGAGTTTTTTGTATTGAACGGAAACAAATTTGTCTGTCGTGCACTAGATAATCGTATGGGTGGATTTATGATCGCCGAGGTGGCTCGTCTATTGAAGGAAAATAAGAAAGAACTAGACTTTGGTTTATATGTAACCAATTCTGTACAAGAAGAAATAGGGTTGCGTGGTGCAGAGATGATTACACAAACTATAAAACCTAATGTTGCAATTGTGACAGATGTAACACATGATACCACTACACCTATGATAGATAAAAAATCTAATGGTGATGCGGCTATAGGTAAAGGTCCTGTACTTGCTTATGCTCCAGCGATACAAAACAACCTACGCAATCTGATTATGGATGCAGCAGATGCTAATGAGATTCCATATCAAAGACGCGCGACATCACGTTCTACCGGTACTGATACTGATGCATTTGCATACTCTAATGGTGGAGTGCCTAGTGCACTTATATCTTTACCACTACGTTACATGCATACAACAGTGGAAATGGTACATAGAGATGATGTAGAAAATGTAATTAAAATGATTTATCAATCTTTATTGAAGATTGAAAATAACCATGATTTTAATTATTTCAATAATAAAAATGAAGGTTTATTTTAGGCATAGAGCCCACTACTCTAGTCCTTTTATAAGAAAACCCTACTGGCTTTTGCTCGTAGGGTTTCTTTTTTATTTTCGTTACTGACTCATTCGAAATCTGATGTGAATTTAAAGTTGTTAGACTTAATCAATTCATATTTAAAACTTTATTAATTAGTATTAATTCAAAAGATGAGCATAAGTTTTAAGTAATGAGGATCATATAATTACACTATCGACATCAGACTAACCATCTGATTTAAAGACATCTGAACAATACAACTCTTTTATAATACTTGAATAATTATTTAAAATTGTACCTTTTTTAAAATTCTTAAATCAGTGTAATTATGAAAGGTAATTTAATCAAAAGTTTATTTTTAAGTTTATTACTCTTTACATCTTGTATACCCGAAATCCCAATTGAATATCTAGACACTGAGACTAGCGAGAGCTCACAACCTTATTCTAAAACCATTCTAGATCAAGAAATTAAAGGAATACATGTGGAGCATATTTCAATTACAGGAAGTCAACCTATAATTGATCAGTCTGTGGATGGTTATAAATACATTTATCTATTTATAAAAGGTAAAGGTGCCGTAACGGCAGATAGTAAGGATTATGAAATTGTACCGGAAACCATCTTCCTACCTAATGATATTCCATCTATAAGAATTCAAAATACCGTTCGCGACACTTTACATTACTTAAAAATATCAAGCCTTTTAACAGATCAAGATTTTAAGGACTTGAAGGAATTTCCAAAAGAAAATACTCAACAGGTGTACTATGCAAAATTTACGGACTGCAAATCATATACTGAGCCTATCAAAAGCCCTAATACTGTAAGCCGAACAATATTGCCCAATCAATATATTCCTAGAATAGCGATGGGAACAGTTCAAACAACTGGTCCTGATCGTGTAGGTGCGCATGAACATCCTATGTTAGAACAACTGTTCTTAGGCCTTTCAGATAATAATTGTACTGTCTATGCAGATGATGCACAAGTAGATTTCCCTGAGTATTCTGTATTGCATATTCCATTAGGTTCAAGTCATTCTGTATCGGTAGAAAAAGACGAGGTAATGTACTATGTATGGATGGACTTTTTTAGAGATAAAAAAGGTGAAGAATGGTTGAAAACTCACAATACTAACGAGAATGAATAAAAACTTAAAACCATTAGGTTTGTAGAAATGTAATCGGATTAATTAACGTATAAAGCTTTAATTTTACCATATTGTCAGTAACTTCAAATATATAAATGCGAAAGGCAGCTTGAATCAATAATAGAATAGATATGAAAAGAGGTATTGTAATATTGCTATTAAGTATGACTTTATTGTCTTGTAAATCAAATAAAGATCATGAATCAAATTCTCAAATAAACGCACAAAAACCTAATGCTTCACAATTGATTACTGAATTAGATTTGGATGGCGATGGTCAACTCTCAAAAAGTGAAGTTAATGGTCCCATCGCACAAGAATTTACCACAATCGATAGTAATAAAGATGGATTTATAACCATAAAAGAACTAACTACTGCTGAAAAGAAACAGCCTCAAAGAGGTCCACACGACAACCATTCTGTTACTGATTTATCTAAAGAGATTAAAACTTCTATAAAAGTGCTTCCTGTTCAAACAGACTATTTTATTAATGAGAATATTATAAATGGAATAGAAGAAAAAATGGTGGTATTGAATGGTATCGAAACTTTATGCTATGTCTTCACAACTAATTCTCAAGCAACTGAGCATGAAATGGGTCCTTGGTGTCCTAGAAACATTACTGACGGCGATGAAAATAGTGGAATCTGGTTTGACAATGGTAGCGTTTATGATGTCTCAGGTCACTTCATAGCTACTCTAGATGAATTTTATAATGATGATAAATGGCTGTTATATAGAGAAGATGGCACTGTTAAATATACAAACAGTAAAGACGGATGTCTAGCTGCAGCAAAGCCTGATGTAGAGGAAGCATATCAAAATTATTGTGTTGAGTGCTTACCGGAATATTTTAAAGATCAACAAACGACTTTTGTAATACCGGTAACACCAGTTTACCTTAATACAACACAAAGTTTTGGTAGAGGTGGCATAGGAGTAGCTTTTAATGGTGTTAATTATGATCCACCAGCTCCAACCGATGCTATATTAGCAGCTCATACTATCGCTCCTTTAGATGATCATGGTGGGCATGTTAATCCACATGGTGGCTATCATTATCATGCAGCTACAGGTTCTACTAAGGAGATAACCCAGGAAGATGTGCACTCCGCTATCATTGGATATGCGATAGATGGATTTGGAATTTACTCCTTATTAGATAAAAATAATCACTTGCCAATTGATTTAGACCAGTGTGGCGGACACGTAGATGAAGTGAGAGGATATCACTATCACGCAGGAGAACCTGGCGGTAATCAAATAATTAAATGTTTGCACGGACTACCTGGTTATACTGAAGTGCAAGAATAAAATTGAATATTAATGAATGTTCATGAGGATAATGGAATGTTTAAATTTAATCACATTGCCCTAGCTGTAAAGGATGTAGCTATTTCAATAGCATTTTATCAACAGTTATTTGACTTTAAAGAAATTGCAAACACGGCATCTAGTTCAAATACAAGATGGCTATCATTAGACGGATATCATCAATTTCATTTAATACCACGTCCAGAAGTCAAAATCAACACCAACAAAGCAATTCATTTTGCTTTATCCACTATAGAGTTCCAAACATTTATTATTAAGTTAAAACAATTAAAAATTAATTACTCTGACTGGTTAGGCACAACTCATAAGAACTATAGAAGGAAAGATGGTATACAACAAGTTTACCTTCAAGATCCTGATGGCTACTGGATAGAAATTAATAATGACATCTATATAAAAAAAGAATAGTAGTGTATCTGCCTATTAAGTTAAAAAGAACCTTAAGGCTATAATTCCCTGAAATCCTCTACGCACAATTAATAAAAGGTATCCGGTAAATATTTTACATAACAAAACAAATTATAAAATTGACCCGTATGATTTATAGTTATAGATAACTTCTAATTAAAAGGTAAATTTTCACGCGGTCAAAATTGTAAGAAACAAGCCTTTTTTTTAAAATTAGAGAACACATTCTCTAATAATCGTTTAAATTCCATTCAAGTTAGACATTATAGTTGATCATAATCAAACGTAAAAGATGACAAATCTACTATGTTAAAACATTTTTAAAAGTGAGCTAATAAGGTATATATACGTAAAAGATAAAACGCTATTTAACAAAATTATCACTCAATCGTATGTTCATATTGCTATTTTTAATCAATAACCATTAACTATTCACTAAAAAACAGATTATGGACTGGATTTATCAATCAGATGACCCAATATTAGCAACTATAATAGGTAGCTTTTTATTATTTGTTGCAATAATTATTATTACTCGTCTTATAGGCTTACGATCATTTGCTAAGTTTACTGCATATGATTTTGCTTTTACTATCGCAATAGGAAGTATTATATCTGCAACGCTTACTTCTAGCACAACTATTGTCCATGGTGTAACTGCAATTGCAGCATTGCTAATTCTCACCTTTATTTTCTCTTTTCTTCAAAGAGTAATGCCCATTATAAAAAAGGTTACTTCAAATAAGCCATTATTATTAATGGACAAAGAAGAAATTTTAAACGAAAATCTAAAACATGCTAGAATTGAAAAAGCTCAATTAATTGCAAAACTCAGAGAGGCTAATGTGATGAGTTTTGATCAAGTAGAAGCCGTTGTCTTAGAATCGACTGGAGATATTTCCGTACTTCATCGCTCAGATGACGAAGATCATTTACATCAAGATTTATTAGAAGGAGTTCGTAAAACGCCATAAAATTAATTGGTAATACTATAATCAATCATCAATAGATATGGTAGATGTTTTAATTCTCGGTACTCTTAATAGGAGAATAACACCGATTGCAAAAAATACTACCAAAAATAGGATACTACCACGCATTGAACCGCTCCATTGAGTTACTAAAGTAAAAATGGTCATCCCTATTACGATTCCTATTTTTTCTGATACATCATAGAAACTAAAATAAGAAGCAGTATCTGGATTTCCTTCTGGTATCATTTTAGAAAACGTGCTTCGCGAAAGCGATTGAATAGAACCCATCACAAATCCTACAGCTGCTGCTGTTAAATAAAACTGCATCGGTGAATAGACAAAATAACCATAAATGCAGATCGCAACCCATATGATATTAATGCCAATTAATACATTGATGTTTCCAAAAGAGTTAGATAGTTTACTAGCGATAAATGCACCAGCGATGGCTACAATCTGTATTAATAATATAGAAACAATTAGTCCCATGGTTGCTCCGCCTTCCTCCCATTCTACCTCTTCAGTTCCAAAATATGTAGCTACTAACATAACAGTTTGCACGGCCATGCTATAGACAAAAAATGCAGCTAGATAACGCTTCATTTGTCGATTATCACCTAGTTGCTCCCATATTTTTTGTAATTCTTTAAAACCATTTGTAAAAATATTTCTAACCTTACTAGTATCCTTTTTATTTCCTAATGGCAGGTATGCATAGGTATATTGAGCAAATCCCATCCACCATATTCCTACTAGAATAAAAGACATTTGTACCGCACTGAATCCAAATAATTTGCCACTCTCAGGATAAAGACCGAATTCATTCATAGCCAGACAAAAGATTAATAGTATAACACTACCTAAATATCCTAAAGAAAATCCTTTGGCACTTGTTGCGTCTTGTTGTTCTGGTAACGCGACATCAGGTAAATAACTATTATAAAACACTAGGCTACCCCAGAAACCTATTAGAGCCAAAAAGTACATAGTTAGACTGAACCACAAATAATCAAAACTAAAGAATGCTAAACCTATGCAACATACACCACCTAAATAGCAGAAGAATTGCATAAAACGTTTCTTTTGCCCAGAATAATCTGCAATACCAGATAAAATTGGAGAAAGTATACTAACTACTAAGAAAGCAATTGCAGTGGTTACAAATATGATATTTTCATTATTGACATCTTTAAGAAAGGTAGGAACATTACCTTCTTCATAGGCTGTTTTACTTACTACCGAATAGAATATGGGAAATATGGCACTAGTGATTACTAGTGAATAAACTGAATTTGCCCAGTCGTAAAATGCCCAGGCATGAAGTAGTTTTTTGTGACCTCGAGGTAAAGTATTTTTCATAAAAAAAGGGTTCTTATAAGAACCCTTTAAAAGTATGTAAAAACAATCGCTTATTTAAAACTTGTTACACCATATTTATGAGCCTCGGCTTTTGCCTGTGGCGCTAACTCTTCTAGAAAAGCAATACGACTATCATTTGATGGGTGCGTACTCATAAATTCAGGTGGCGCTTCTCCACCGCTATTGGCTTTCATGCGCTTCCATAACTCAGATCCTTCATCTGGATCATAACCAGCTATTGCAGATAAGTAGAGGCCAATTTTATCAGCCTCAGTTTCATGGGACCTTGAAAACGGCAGCATTCCTCCTACCTGAGAACCTATACCATATGCTTGGTTTAATATTTGTTGAGTTCCTTCATTTAATCCTCCTAACTGACCACCTACAGCGACACCTACAGCTCCTAAAGCCTGGATCTGACCAGCACTCATACGTTGTGCTCCATGATCTGCAAGTGCATGGGCTACCTCATGTCCCATTACAATAGCTACACCAGTCTCATCTTGACATATCGGTAAAATACCAGTATAAAATACAATTTTACCACCTGGCATACACCATGCGTTTACCGTAGGATCATCTACTAAATTATATTCCCATGCATAATCTTTTAAGTATTGTTCTTCTCCTAATGCATTCAACCAGCGCTGTGCAGCAACTTTGATCTTACTACCTACTCGATTAATCATTTCAGCGTCTGATGTACCCGTAACTACCTTATTGGTGTTTAGGAACTCACCATATTGACTAAAAGCCATCGGAAACAACTGACTATTAGACATAAAATTTAGTGTCTTCTTACCGGTAAATACATTTGTTTTACATGAAAACAAGGTTACTGCTATAGTAAGAATCAGTAATTTATTAAACTTCATATTAATTATCTTTTTTTATTAATTGTTCTACTCTCTTGATATCAATCCCATGATGAGAATCTGTATGAATGATCTCTTCATTATCAATTACTATAATTTGTGGTGATTGATGCATTACATTCAATTTACTTGCAATCGTATTACTCAACTCTCTATGATTAAGCAAGTCTAGTAAGTAAAAACTAGCATCTTCATCTTTTAAAGAATAACCAGCTTCAAAATTTTTGAGTACCATTCTTGAAATCCCGCAACGAGTGCTATGTTTAAAAATGACTTTAGGTACTCTTTTTGAATTGACAATTAAGTTATTTAATTGATCTTCAGACTCGAGCATTTGCCATGGTAGACCTTCTTGAATTTCATCTTTTGCAATATCGCGTTGTGATTTAAACAACTTATCAAACAATCCCATGCTGTATATTTAATTATTATCTCGCTTTAGCGAAAGCGGAATTTTACTCATTCCACTACTAAATTACAAAGATAAGGGAAGTAACAATTAAATCTGGCTAATGATTTACCAACAGACAGTTTGTCGTATTTATTTGCGTTTTATATGCCTTTTTGGCAATTTATAGAAGAGGTACAACATTTGACTACTAAAAGAAAACAAAGAAAAAGATATGAATATGAATCAACTTACCATAAAATCGCAAGAAGCACTCCAGGCTGCGCAACAACTTGCACAAGAGTCGGGTCATCAATTTATAGAAAACCTGCACTTATTAAAAGGAATGATACAGATAGATGAAAATGTATTACCATTTATCTTTAAAAAACTTAATGTAAACCTAACGCTAGTAATTCAACTTATAGACAGTAGTCTTACTGCTCTTCCTAAAGTAGAAGGTGGCGACATTCAATTATCTAGAGACGCATCTAGAACGGTCAATAGTGCCATGAGTATCGCTACAAAAATGGATGATGAATACGTTAGTTTAGAGCATTTGTTATTATCATTATTTGATAGTAAATCAACAGCGGCACGTATCCTTAAAGATCAAGGAATTTCAAAAAATCAGTTAGAAAAGGCGATAGAAGAATTAAGACAAGGAAGTCGTGTAACCAGTGCCAGCGCCGAGGAGACTTATAACAGTCTAAATAAATATGCTAAAAATCTCAATCAGCTCGCAGACCAGGGAAAATTAGATCCTGTAATAGGTAGAGATGAAGAAATCAGACGTATTTTACAAATTCTTTCCAGACGTACTAAAAACAACCCTATGTTAGTAGGTGAACCTGGTGTAGGTAAAACTGCAATTGCAGAAGGTCTTGCCCATAGGATTGTAGGTGGTGATGTACCCGATAACCTTAAGAATAAACAAATTTTTTCATTAGATATGGGTGCGCTTATCGCTGGTGCTAAATATAAAGGTGAATTTGAAGAGCGATTAAAAGCGGTTATAAAAGAGGTCACAGAAAGCTCAGGAGATATTGTATTATTTATAGATGAGATACATACTCTAGTAGGTGCTGGTGGCGGACAAGGAGCCATGGATGCTGCAAATATTTTAAAGCCTGCTTTAGCACGTGGTGAATTGCGAGCTATAGGAGCCACTACCCTAGATGAGTATCAAAAATATTTTGAAAAAGATAAAGCGCTAGAAAGACGTTTCCAACGTGTTTTAGTGGACGAACCTGATACTGAAAGTGCGATCTCTATATTGCGTGGTATTAAGGATAAATACGAGACACATCATAAAGTTCGCATAATGGATGAAGCGATTATAGGTGCCGTAGAATTATCTCAACGTTATATAACTAATCGTTTTTTACCAGATAAAGCTATTGACTTGATGGATGAAGCTGCAGCAAAATTACGTATGGAGATAAATTCAAAGCCTGAAGAGTTGGATGTTCTAGATCGTAAGATTATGCAATTAGAAATCGAGATTGAGGCGATTAAACGTGAGAAAGACGAATCAAAGTTAAAAGCGTTACGTAGTGAACTAGCTAATTTTAAAGAGTCTCGCAATGAAATTAATGCGCAATGGGTGAATGAAAAAGACATCGTAGATGCCATTCAAAACGCAAAAAGTGATATAGAAAACTATAAACAACAGGCAGAACGTGCAGAACGTGAAGGAGATTATGGCCAAGTAGCAGAACTGCGCTACGGTAAAATCAAAGATGCGCAAGAAGAATTAGATCGATTACAAAAAGAAGTTGCGCTTAATGATACAGGGAAATCTTTAATTCAAGAAGAAGTAACTTATGATGACATCGCAGAAGTGATTGCAAAATGGACGGGTATACCTGTTACTAAAATGCTTCAAAGTGAGCGCGATAAATTATTAAAACTTGAAGATGAGTTACACAAACGTGTCGTAGGTCAACAAGAAGCTATTATTGCAGTGAGTGATGCCGTGAGACGTAGTCGCGCTGGATTACAAGATCAGAAAAAGCCAGTAGGTTCATTTCTTTTCTTAGGTACTACAGGTGTCGGTAAAACAGAACTCGCAAAAGCTCTAGCAGATTATCTCTTTAATGACGAAAACTCCATGACACGTATCGATATGAGTGAATACCAAGAACGACATAGTGTGAGTCGACTTGTAGGTGCTCCTCCAGGATATGTAGGTTATGATGAAGGTGGACAACTGACAGAAGCTGTTAGAAGAAAACCATATAGTGTCGTCTTGTTAGATGAGATAGAAAAAGCTCATCCAGACACTTTTAATATTTTATTACAAGTACTTGATGAAGGAAGATTAACTGATAATAAAGGTCGTGTTGCAGATTTCAAAAACACTATTATCATTATGACATCTAACATGGGCGCAAATTTGATTCAAGATCGTTTTGAGAAGGCTAACACTGTAACAGAATCTCTATTGGAGGAAACAAAAAAAGAGGTTTTAATAGCGTTAAAGCAGCGTGTCAGACCAGAATTTATCAATCGTATTGATGATATTGTGATGTTTACACCACTCACCAAAAATGAAATTCAACAAATTGTAAGTTTACAGTTAAAAGGTGTTACAAAAATGTTAGCTCTTCAAGGAATTACAATAGATGCTACACCAGCAGCCATTGAACTGTTAGCAGTACAAGGTTATGATCCACAGTATGGAGCGAGACCTGTTAAAAGAGTGATTCAAAAAAATGTGCTTAATGAATTATCTAAACAGATCTTATCAGGTGAAATATCTACAGAGAGTATCGTATTGATTGATGCCTTTGAGAATCAAATAGTTTTCAGGAATGAAACAGATGCTGTAGAGGTATAACTTTAAATTCTACCAAATGTTAGCAGCCTATTCTTCAACATAGAATAGGCTGTTTTTGTTATGATAATTAGACTGCTTTCGCGAAAGCGAAACTGAACGTAGATTAAGACAATAAATAACCAAAATATTACACAATATTGTTATTGCTCTATAGTCCAATAATGTTCATATTAATGTATTACAGCGTTGAATATCGCGTTTAATCCAAAAAACGAAGTGCAGATTACCAGTAATGACTTTTATGAAATTTTATTATGATTTTTGTTTAAAGTTAATATTTTACTATGAAATTATTATTGAATATAATTTGTGTTCTGTTTCTTTTAATGACCGCGGTAACAACTGCACAAGTCAAGATAGGAAATAACCCAAATACAATTGATCCTTTTTCCATTTTGGAATTAGAAGGTACAGAAACAGCTCTTGTAGTAACAAGGGTTACTGATTCTGAAATGGCTGCGATTTTACCTCTTAATGGTGCCATTATTTATAATACATCTCAAAATTGTTTATTTCAGTATCGTAATAATAACTGGGAAAGTCTTTGTAATGGTGGTAATCTAGTAGATAATAATGACGGTACATATACTTTTACAAACGATAACGGTGGTGTTATATCTATAGATACTAATGCTATTTCTAATCCGTACAACAATGCGAGCTCAGGTCTAGCCGCTATGAATGTCCAAGATGCTATTGATGAATTAAATGGGCTAGCTGCTAATGTATCTTTAATTGATAATACGGACGGAACTTATACATTTACTGATGCTGCTGGTAATACTATCACTATTGCTGACACAAGTATCTCTACTTTAGTAGACAATTCCAATGGTACTTATACATATACAGATGAATTAGGTAATCAGACCATAATTGATACTACATTTCTGGAATCTCTAACATCATTAGGGATCAATGCGTCTCAAACGGCTTTAGAATATACAGATGAAGATGGAATAATAACAACACTAGATTTAACTTCAGTAGTTCAGAACCTTGAAACGATTACGACTCTTGTAGATAACACCGATGGTACTTTTACCTATACTAATGAAGCTGGAACTCCAGTTATTATTGATACCAATTCAGCAGAAACGCTAACAACTTTAGTACTGAATGCTGATGATACTAATCTTGATTATACGGATGAAAATGGTGTGACGACTCAGCTAGATTTTACAGCGCTAGTTCAGAATCTAGAGACCATCACTACTCTAGTCGATAATGCTGATGGAACTTTTACATATACTAATGAAGCTGGAACGCCGGTTATTATTGATACCAATGCGGCAGAAACGCTAACAACTTTAGTACTGAATGCTGATGATACTAATCTTGATTATACGGATGAAGATGGTGTGACGACTCAGCTAGATTTTACAGCCTTGGTTCAGAATCTAGAGACCATCACTACTCTAGTAGATAATGCTGATGGAACTTTTACCTATACTAACGAAGCTGGAACGCCGGTTATTATTGATACCAATGCCGCAGAAACGCTAACGACCTTGGTCCTGAATGCTGATGATACCAACTTAGATTATACGGATGAAAATGGTGTGACAACTCAGCTAGATTTTACAGCGCTAGTTCAGAACTTAGAAACCATCACGACTCTAGTGGATAACACCGATGGTACCTTCACCTATACTAACGAAGCTGGAACGCCGGTTATTATTGATACCAATGCCGCAGAAACGCTAACGACCTTGGTCCTGAATGCTGATGATACCAATCTTGATTATACGGATGAAAATGGTGTGACGACTCAGCTAGATTTTACAGCGCTAGTTCAGAATCTAGAGACCATCACTACTCTAGTCGATAATGCTGATGGAACTTTTACATATACTAATGAAGCTGGAACGCCGGTTATTATTGATACCAATGCAGCAGAAACGCTAACAACTTTAGTACTGAATGCTGATGATACTAATCTTGATTATACGGATGAAGATGGTGTAACGACTCAGCTAGATTTTACAGCGCTAGTTCAGAATCTAGAGACCATCACTACTCTAGTCGATAATGCTGATGGAACTTTTACATATACTAATGAAGCTGGAACGCCGGTTATTATTGATACCAATGCGGCAGAAACGCTAACAACTTTAGTACTGAATGCTGATGATACTAATCTTGATTATACGGATGAAGATGGTGTGACGACTCAGCTAGATTTTACAGCCTTGGTTCAGAATCTAGAGACCATCACTACTCTAGTAGATAATGCTGATGGAACTTTTACCTATACTAACGAAGCTGGAACGCCGGTTATTATTGATACCAATGCCGCAGAAACGCTAACGACCTTGGTCCTGAATGCTGATGATACCAACTTAGATTATACGGATGAAAATGGTGTGACAACTCAGCTAGATTTTACAGCGCTAGTTCAGAACTTAGAAACCATCACGACTCTAGTGGATAACACCGATGGTACCTTCACCTATACTAACGAAGCTGGAACGCCGGTTATTATTGATACCAATGCCGCAGAAACGCTAACGACCTTGGTCCTGAATGCTGATGATACCAATCTTGATTATACGGATGAAAATGGTGTGACGACTCAGCTAGATTTTACAGCGCTAGTTCAGAATCTAGAGACCATCACTACTCTAGTCGATAATGCTGATGGAACTTTTACATATACTAATGAAGCTGGAACGCCGGTTATTATTGATACCAATGCAGCAGAAACGCTAACAACTTTAGTACTGAATGCTGATGATACTAATCTTGATTATACGGATGAAGATGGTGTAACGACTCAGCTAGATTTTACAGCGCTAGTTCAGAACTTAGAAACCATCACGACTCTAGTGGATAACACCGATGGTACCTTTACCTATACTAACGAAGCAGGAACGCCGGTTATTATTGATACCAATGCTGCAGAAACGCTAACGACCTTGGTCTTGAATGCTGATGACACTAATCTTGATTATACGGATGAAAATGGTGTAACGACTCAGCTAGATTTTACAGCCTTGGTTCAGAATCTAGAGACCATCACTACTCTAGTAGATAATGCTGATGGAACTTTTACCTATACTAACGAAGCTGGAACGCCGGTTATTATTGATACCAATGCCGCAGAAACGCTAACGACCTTGGTCCTGAATGCTGATGATACCAACTTAGATTATACGGATGAAAATGGTGTAACGACTCAGCTAGATTTTACAGCGCTAGTTCAGAACTTAGAAACCATCACGACTCTAGTGGATAACACCGATGGTACCTTCACCTATACTAACGAAGCTGGAACGCCGGTTATTATTGATACCAATGCGGCAGAAACGCTAACAACTTTAGTACTGAATGCTGATGATACTAATCTTGATTATACGGATGAAGATGGTGTGACGACTCAGCTAGATTTTACAGCTCTAGTTCAAAACTTAGAAACCATCACGACTCTAGTGGATAACACCGATGGTACCTTTACCTATACTAACGAAGCTGGAACGCCGGTTATTATTGATACCAATGCAGCAGAAACGCTAACAACTTTAGTACTGAATGCTGATGATACTAATCTTGATTATACGGATGAAAATGGTGTAACGACTCAGCTAGATTTTACAGCTCTAGTTCAAAACTTAGAAACCATCACGACTCTAGTGGATAACACCGATGGTACCTTTACCTATACTAATGAAGCTGGAACTCCAGTTATTATTGATACCAATGCAGCAGAAACGCTAACAACTTTAGTACTGAATGCTGATGATACTAATCTTGATTATACGGATGAAAATGGTGTGACAACTCAGCTAGATTTTACAGCGCTAGTTCAGAATCTAGAGACCATCACTACTCTAGTCGATAATGCTGATGGTACTTTTACCTATACTAACGAAGCTGGAACGCCGGTTATTATTGATACCAATGCAGCAGAAACGCTAACGACCTTGGTCCTGAATGCTGATGATACCAACTTAGATTATACGGATGAAAATGGTGTAACGACTCAGCTAGATTTTACAGCGCTAGTTCAGAACTTAGAAACCATCACGACTCTAGTGGATAACACCGATGGTACCTTCACCTATACTAACGAAGCTGGTAACGATACTACAGTTGATAAAGCGGATATCACCTTTGATGCTACTACTGGTGTTTACACTTTTACTAATAATGATGGTTCGGATGTAACTTTTACCGCTGGTGGATTAATCAGCGCTACTGATGATAATAACGCTACTGATGTTAATCAAATCGCGACCATTACCAATGCTGATAATACAACTGTCGCTATTGAAGAAACGGTGACTGAAGTAGCTCAAGCAGCTGGAAATGCTGATACGGATGTAACTGCTGGTGATGCAAATACCATCGCTACTTATACCGATGAGAACGGTGATGATGTAACTGTTAATGAAACCGTTACTGCGCTTGTGGAAAATACGAATGGTACTTATACCTATACCGATGAAGCTGGTAACGATACTACAGTTGATAAAGCGGATATCACCTTTGATGCTACTACTGGTGTTTACACTTTTACTAATAATGATGGTTCGGATGTAACTTTTACCGCTGGTGGATTAATCAGCGCTACTGATGATAATAACGCTACTGATGTTAATCAAATCGCGACCATTACCAATGCTGATAATACAACTGTCGCTATTGAAGAAACGGTGACTGAAGTAGCTCAAGCAGCTGGAAATGCTGATACGGATGTAACTGCTGGTGATGCAAATACCATCGCTACTTATACCGATGAGAACGGTGATGATGTAACTGTTAATGAAACCGTTACTGCGCTTGTGGAAAATACGAATGGTACTTATACCTATACCGATGAAGCTGGTAACGATACTACAGTTGATAAAGCGGATATCACCTTTGATGCTACTACTGGTGTTTACACTTTTACTAATAATGATGGTTCGGATGTAACTTTTACCGCTGGTGGATTAATTAGCGCTACTGATGATAATAACGCTACTGATGTTAATCAAATCGCGACCATTACCAATGCTGATAATACAACTGTCGCTATTGAAGAAACGGTGACTGAAGTAGCTCAAGCAGCTGGAAATGCTGATACGGATGTAACTGCTGGTGATGCGAATACGATTGCTACCTATACGGATGAGGATTTAATGACTTTCAATATCAATGAAACCGTTACTGCTCTTGTGGAAAATACTGATGGAACAGTTACCTATACGGATGAAGCTGGTAACGATACTGTAATTAATGTCGCTAACTTAGAAACTCTCACTACCATTGCTGAAAATACAGATGGTACCTTTACCTATACGGATGAAGATGGTGATCCTACGATTATCGATATCTCTAACCTTGAAACACTAACGCTTCTTGCTCAAGCAGCTGGAAATGCAGATACGGATGTAACTGCTGGTGATGCGAATACGATTGCTACCTATACGGATGAGGATTTAATGACTTTCAATATCAATGAAACCGTTACTGCTCTTGTTGAAAATACTGATGGAACAGTTACCTATACGGATGAAGCTGGTAACGATACTGTAATTAATGTCGCTAACTTAGAAACTCTCACTACCATTGCTGAAAATACAGATGGTACCTTTACCTATACGGATGAAGCTGGTAACGATACTACAGTTGATAAAGCGGATATCACCTTTGATGCTACTACTGGTGTTTACACTTTTACCAATAATGATGGTTCGGATGTAACTTTTACCGCTGGTGGATTAATCAGCGCTACTGATGATAATAACGCTACTGATGTTAATCAAATCGCGACCATTACCAATGCTGATAATACAACTGTCGCTATTGAAGAAACGGTGACTGAAGTAGCTCAAGCAGCTGGAAATGCTGATGCGGATGTAACTGCTGGTGATGCTAACACCATCGCTACTTATACCGATGAGAACGGTGATGATGTAACTGTTAATGAAACCGTTACTGCGCTTGTGGAAAATACGAATGGTACTTATACCTATACCGATGAAGCTGGTAACGATACTACAGTTGATAAAGCGGATATCACCTTTGATGCTACTACTGGTGTTTACACTTTTACTAATAATGATGGTTCGGATGTAACTTTTACCGCTGGTGGATTAATTAGCGCTACTGATGATAATTACGCTACTGATGTTAATCAAATCGCGACCATTACCAATGCTGATAATACAACTGTCGCTATTGAAGAAACGGTGACTGAAGTAGCTCAAGCAGCTGGAAAGGCTGATGCGGATGTAACTGCTGGTGATGCAAATACCATCGCTACTTATACCGATGAGAACGGTGATGATGTAACTGTTAATGAAACCGTTACTGCGCTTGTGGAAAATACGAATGGTACTTATACCTATACCGATGAAGCTGGTAACGATACTACAGTTGATAAAGCGGATATCACCTTTGATGCTACTACTGGTGTTTACACTTTTACTAATAATGATGGTTCGGATGTAACTTTTACCGCTGGTGGATTAATCAGCGCTACTGATGATAATAACGCTACTGATGTTAATCAAATCGCGACCATTACCAATGCTGATAATACAACTGTAGCTATTGAAGAAACGGTGACTGAAGTAGCTCAAGCAGCTGGAAAGGCTGATGCGGATGTAACTGCTGGTGATGCAAATACCATCGCTACTTATACCGATGAGAACGGTGATGATGTAACTGTTAATGAAACCGTTACTGCGCTTGTGGAAAATACGAATGGTACTTATACCTATACCGATGAAGCTGGTAACGATACTACAGTTGATAAAGCGGATATCACCTTTGATGCTACTACTGGTGTTTACACTTTTACTAATAATGATGGTTCGGATGTAACTTTTACCGCTGGTGGATTAATTAGCGCTACTGATGATAATAACGCTACTGATGTTAATCAAATCGCGACCATTACCAATGCTGATAATACAACTGTCGCTATTGAAGAAACGGTGACTGAAGTAGCTCAAGCAGCTGGAAATGCTGATACGGATGTAACTGCTGGTGATGCGAATACGATTGCTACCTATACGGATGAAGATTTAATGACTTTCAATATCAATGAAACCGTTACTGCGCTTGTGGAAAATACGAATGGTACTTATACCTATACCGATGAAGCTGGTAACGATACTACAGTTGATAAAGCGGATATCACCTTTGATGCTACTACTGGTGTTTACACTTTTACTAATAATGATGGTTCGGATGTAACTTTTACCGCTGGTGGATTAATTAGCGCTACTGATGATAATTACGCTACTGATGTTAATCAAATCGCGACCATTACCAATGCTGATAATACAACTGTCGCTATTGAAGAAACGGTGACTGAAGTAGCTCAAGCAGCTGGAAAGGCTGATGCGGATGTAACTGCTGGTGATGCAAATACCATCGCTACTTATACCGATGAGAACGGTGATGATGTAACTGTTAATGAAACCGTTACTGCGCTTGTGGAAAATACGAATGGTACTTATACCTATACCGATGAAGCTGGTAACGATACTACAGTTGATAAAGCGGATATCACCTTTGATGCTACTACTGGTGTTTACACTTTTACTAATAATGATGGTTCGGATGTAACTTTTACCGCTGGTGGATTAATCAGCGCTACTGATGATAATAACGCTACTGATGTTAATCAAATCGCGACCATTACCAATGCTGATAATACAACTGTCGCTATTGAAGAAACGGTGACTGAAGTAGCTCAAGCAGCTGGAAATGCAGATACGGATGTAACTGCTGGTGATGCGAATACGATTGCTACCTATACGGATGAAGATTTAATGACTTTCAATATCAATGAAACCGTTACTGCGCTTGTGGAAAATACGAATGGTACTTATACCTATACCGATGAAGCTGGTAACGATACTACAGTTGATAAAGCGGATATCACCTTTGATGCTACTACTGGTGTTTACACTTTTACTAATAATGATGGTTCGGATGTAACTTTTACCGCTGGTGGATTAATTAGCGCTACTGATGATAATAACGCTACTGATGTTAATCAAATCGCGACCATTACCAATGCTGATAATACAACTGTAGCTATTGAAGAAACGGTGACTGAAGTAGCTCAAGCAGCTGGAAATGCAGATACGGATGTAACTGCTGGTGATGCGAATACGATTGCTACCTATACGGATGAAGATTTAATGACTTTCAATATCAATGAAACCGTTACTGCGCTTGTGGAAAATACGAATGGTACTTATACCTATACGGATGAAGCTGGTAACGATACTACAGTTGATAAAGCGGATATCACCTTTGATGCTACTACTGGTGTTTACACTTTTACTAATAATGATGGTTCGGATGTAACTTTTACCGCTGGTGGATTAATTAGCGCTACTGATGATAATAACGCTACTGATGTTAATCAAATCGCGACCATTACCAATGCTGATAATACAACTGTAGCTATTGAAGAAACGGTGACTGAAGTAGCTCAAGCAGCTGGAAATGCTGATGCGGATGTAACTGCTGGTGATGCAAATACCATCGCTACTTATACCGATGAGAACGGTGATGATGTAACTGTTAATGAAACTGTAACCACATTTTCACAAAACGATACTCCTACCTCTAGTGACCCTAATGCTACTGGGGAAATATCTTATACAAATGAAAGCGGTACCACCACCACAGCACAAGTTGTAAGTAGTGACGCTAACAATAATATACAAGTTGGATCTGATGGAGGAGCATTTTTTGCTGGCCCTACCATTGCCGCTGCAGGAAATGTAGCAGGAAACGGAGGAACCATATCAAGTTTCGGAACCTCAAGTATTGTAAGGGTTAATACAGGTGATTATCGTATTAATTTTGCAACACCTATTCCTGGCACCTATGTTATTCAACTAACGGTATTAGATTGTGATGGAAACTGTCCTCCTGCTGGTGGTTCAAATTATGATGATCCCGGAATATCTTACTACGGTAATGATGCAAATGGGTTTAATGTTAACATTGGAGATAGTGATAATGGGGCAAGTTCAAAAGTAGATATCGACCTAGAGTTTATGTTTACAGTAATTAAATTGCCATAAAATTTAGATATGAGAATAGTAATTGTAATAGTAATATTGGTATTATGTTCCGCTTTCGCGAAAGCGCAAATAGACCCTAATTCATTATTAGGTTTGCCTAAATATTCCACTATAGAAATCAACTCTATTACCGGTGTACAACTAGGAGCATTAGTTTATGATAGTGACTTGAACAGAGTTCTAGAATATACTGACGACGGATGGGAAGAAATACTGGTAAGTGGTAGCGTAGAAAGTGTAGGCGTTGTTGAAATTAATGCTGCAGGTAACTTTACCATATCTGGACTCAATTTCACTCCTTCTAGTGTAACATTTCATGCTTATGCAAATGTTGAATCAACAAATCTTAATTCTGATAATGGTACTAGAGATAATGAAACTGGTATTGGAAATTCTTTTGGTTCTATGACTGGTTTTGCAAGAGATGATAATGGTACAATCGCACAACAAGTTATCTATGTAGGTGGTAGTGGTAACTCAATTAATGATATATCTAGGTTTGCATCTAGCAACCATTGTATAGGTGTAAGATATGGTAATCAAAATGGAATCTCTTTAGGCTTACTTACTGCGAGAGTTACTAGCTTTACTGCAGATGGATTCATTATTAATGTTGATAATTATATCGACGGTTTAGTTGTAATATATGAAGCTCATAGATAAAAGATATTTCGATAGTAGGATTTTATTGATTGCATTGCTTTTAAATGGATCAATAATGTTAGCTCAAACAGCACTAACGAATTTTGGAAATCTGAAGGTTCATAACGATGGCCAGATCGGTTTTCATATTGATGTTATTAATAATGGTGAATCTGTAGAAAACGAAGGGCTAGCTGGCTTTTATAACCAGAACAACTCACTTAGCTTTGGTGGTATCAATCAAATGAATTTTGAGAATTTTGAAGTAGATGTTGATAATGATTTAAACCTATTAACCTCAATAGGCATAAATGATGAAATGATCTTTACTAATGGTAGAGTTAACACACCTAGAATAGATCCACAAGTAAAATTAAAGTTTTTGAATGATAATGTTTATAATGGAGAAGGTAATAACGAACATGTAGATGGATATGCTCAGTTTAATGGTTCGTTTCAATTTAGTTTTCCAATTGGTGATGATTTTGAAATCAAACCACTTTCTATAGATAATTTTATTAATTCGTTCACATACTCAGCTGCTTATTTCAAAGAAAATCCCAATTTACCTACGACATTTTTAAACTCTTTTGACACAAACAGTTTTGAACCTAGTTTAGATATAATTTCTAATGTCGAATTTTGGTATTTTGATGGTGAGAAAGATCTAGATCTAACTCTAACGTGGACGGATTCAAGTAATATTTCTCAAACTGCAAATAATTTAACCGATTTAAGAATAGCAGGATGGGATGATATTCAAAAAATTTGGGTTGATTTAGGAAATACAAATACCACTGGAGATTTAAACAATGGAACTATCACCTCCAGAATTGTTAATTCTGCAGATTATAAAATTTATACCATTGGGTCAATATTAAAAGCAGGAAATGAAGTAGTCGTTTATAATGGTATGACACCCGATGGTGATGGCCTAAATGATACTTTAATAATTAGAGGTATTCAAGGAATACCTGATAACCAACTTTTTATATATAATAGATGGGGAAGATTGGTTTATAAGAAAGATAATTATGATAACACTTTTAGTGGTATATCAAATACAAATGCCACTGTTCAAGATCATAAACAACTTGCTGCAGGAACCTATTATTATGTCCTAAAATTACCAGAACAATCAGATTTAGCAGGATATTTTTACATTAATCGTTAATTTTATTTTAAAAAATGTCATTTTAATAACCGCCCTATTCCTTATATTTAGCCAGATTAAATATAAATGGACAACATGCAGGTAAAAAGATTATTTGACTTTCCCCTATACCAGCTCAAAAATTTTCCTCGAGAAGATTCCCTGGTAACAAAATATAACGGTGAATGGAAGAAAACATCCACCCAATCTTTTATAGATCAAGCAAACGCAATATCAAGAGGACTTATAGAATTAGGAATTCAACCTAATGATAAAGTCGCTATTATTTCTACAGTTAATAGAAGTGAATGGAATATAGTAGATATAGGTATTATGCAAACAGGAGCACAAGATGTACCTGTATACCCTACTATATCTGAGGAAGACTATCAATATGTACTTAACCATAGTGAGTCTAAATATGTTTTTGTCTCTGATGATGAAGTTAGAAACAAAGTACTAAGTATTAAAGATCAAGTTCCTTCTCTTTTAGAAGTATTTAGTTTTGACCAAATTAATGGTTGTAAAAACTGGGATGAAGTGAAACAACTTGGTGCTTCTCAAGATCATCAAGCAGAATTAGAAAAAAGAATGGCTGCGATCACTGAAGAAGATCTTGCCACATTAATTTATACTTCAGGTACTACAGGAAGACCCAAAGGTGTAATGTTATCACATAAAAACATCTCAAGTAATGCCATTACTAGTGCTACAAGATTACCTATTGATTTAGGTAGATCTAAAGCATTAAGTTTTTTACCAGTATGTCATATTTATGAACGGATGTTGCAGTACATGTATACCTATACTGGAACTGGTATTTACTTTGCAGAATCTATCGAGACCATTTCTGATAACCTAAAGGAAATTCAACCAGAAGTAATGAGCGCTGTGCCTCGATTACTTGAAAAAGTATATGATAAAATCATTGCTAAAGGAACCGATCTTACAGGAATTAAAAAGAAACTATTCTTCTGGGCTGTAGAACTAGGTCTAGAATGGGAACCTTATGGTGCAAATGGATGGTGGTATGAAAAGAAACTTGGTCTGGCCAAGAAATTAATCTTTTCAAAATGGCAGGAGGCTTTAGGTGGTAACCTAAAAGCCATAGCCAGTGGTAGTGCCGCTTTACAACCTCGACTAGCGAGAGTCTTTAATGCTGCAGGTGTTCCTGTTATGGAAGGTTATGGATTGACAGAAACATCACCAGTAATATCTGTAAATGACTTACGTGACGGAGGATTTAAGATAGGAACTGTTGGAAAGATTTTACCTAACACAGATGTGCAAATTGCAGAAGATGGTGAGATCATCATTAATGGACCACAGCGCATGATGGGATATTATAAAGATCCAGAAAAAACGGCTGAAGCAATAGATGAAAACGGTTATTTCCATACTGGAGATATAGGTGAGATTGATAGTGAAGGATTTCTAAAGATTACAGATCGTAAAAAAGAAATGTTTAAAACGTCTGGTGGTAAATATATCGCTCCTCAATTGATAGAGAATACCATGAAACAAAGTCGTTTTATAGAGCAAATCATGGTCATAGGTGAAGGAGAAAAAATGCCAGCGGCATTCATTCAACCTAACTTTGAATTTCTTGCAGATTGGGCTAATCGTAAAGGTATTGTCTATGACGATTGGAAAGATTTATGTTCTCAAGAACGCATTATTAACCGTTATCAAAAAGAAATTGACTTTTATAATACTAAATTCGGTAACTGGGAAAGAATTAAGAAGTTTGAATTAACTCCAGAAGAGTGGACCATAGAAGATGGACACCTCACTCCTACTTTAAAATTAAAAAGGCGTATTATTAAAGCACGTTATAAAGATTTATACGACCAGATATATGGTAATTCAAAAATCTAATTACTAAATCTAATTCTATAGAGCTGTACGACTTGTGCAGCTCTTTTACTTTCAATTCATAAACATTATATCCATTTGTACGCAATAGTAGATGTAGAAACTACAGGAGGAAAATTTAATGAAGAAGGCATTACAGAAATTGCCATCTACAAATTTGATGGACATGAAATTGTAGACCAATTTGCTAGTCTTGTAAATCCTGAAAAAGAAATACAACCATTCGTTGTTAAACTTACAGGAATCAATAATAAGATGCTTGCTCGAGCACCCAAATTTTATGAGGTCGCAAAACGTATAATTGAAATTATGCAAGGAACTGTATTAGTCGCTCATAATGCAAATTTTGATTACCGTATGTTACGTATTGAGTTTGAAAGGTTGGGTTATGAGTTTCATACTCAAACCTTATGTACAGTAGAACTGGCACAACAACTAATGCCAGAAGAAGAAAGTTATAGTCTAGGTAAATTGACTCGATCGCTAGGTATCCCTATTACTGATAGACATAGGGCTACTGGAGATGCACTCGCTACAGTTAAACTCTTCAAAATGTTAATGGCAAAGGATAGCGATAAAACTATTATCTCTACTAGTCTTAAATCCGAAACACGCAAGAAGGTCGAACCTAACCTTAAGAAACTTATTGAAAAATCAGTTTCTACTACAGGTGTATTTTATTTCTATAATCAAAATAGCGAACTGATACATTTAGGTAAAAGCAAAAACATAAAGAAAAGAGTAACTCAAATTTTTACTAGTTCACAGGCTAAGCAAAAAAAAATTCAGAAACTAGTAACAGATTTATCATTTGAAAAGACGGGTAACGAACTTATAGCATTACTCAAGGAAAATATTGAGATCAAAAAAAACAAACCTAAATTCAATAAATCCTTAAGAAAAAAGAATTTTTCTCACGGACTATATTCCTTTATAGATAATGACGGCTATCTTAATCTTAAGGTAAAGGCTATAGGCAAGGATATGGGATATATAACAAGTTTTAGCTCATTAAAATCCGGAAAAAATTTCTTAGAAAAAATGGTTTCTCAACATCAGCTATGTAGAAAATTAGTTGGGTTAGAAGAAATTGATACTAATTGTGAAAATTATGCAATCGATCAGTGTCATGGTGCCTGTATTCAAGTTGAGAACGCTGAATCCTATAACGCAAAAGTTCAGGTGGTTATCAATCAGCATAACTTTATCGATAAAAATATAATTATAATTGATAAAGGTCGAGAGACTACAGAACGTAGTGCTATTATGGTAGAAAATGGAATTGTATTAGGATATGGCTTTGTCGATTTACAATTTCAAGTAACTCATCCGCAAGTGCTTAAAAAAGTAATTACAGTTTTAAAAGATGATTTGGATATTAGACATATCGTTCAAAGCTATCTAAGACATAAGAAAGTTAAAAAAATTATTGAATATTAATGTGACGCTTTCGCGAAAGCGTTATTCAAAAATATCTTTATGGATAACAAAGGAAAACTATACCTTATTCCAGTAACATTAGGAGACATCAACCCATTTGAAGTCCTACCTCTTTCTATTAAAAAGGTGGTAGAAAATATTAATCACTACGTAGTTGAAAATGAAAAAACAGCACGTCGTTTTATCAAAAGTGTTGTACCATCAAAACCACAACCAGATTTAGTTTTATTTCCTATTAATAAATATACAGACCCTTCAGAAATTCCTTCTTATCTAGAACCATGTTTACAAGGTAAAGATATGGGTGTGATGAGTGAAGCTGGTGTACCAGGTGTCGCAGATCCTGGAGCAGATGTTATAAAAATCGCACATCAAAAAGGGATACAAGTGGTACCATTAGTAGGTCCTAGTTCTATATTAATGGCTGTCATGGCTAGTGGCTTAAATGGGCAAAATTTTGCATTTTGTGGCTACTTACCGATTGATAAAATGGAGCGTCGTAAGAAAATAAAAGAACTGGAAAATCGTTCACTTATAGAACAACAATCTCAATTATTTATTGAAACTCCATACCGAAACAACAAAATGATGGAAGAATTGTTACTGCAATTACATCCCAGTACAGAGGTTTGTATTGCTTGTGACATCACCTTACCTACTGAATATATAAAAACGATGTCTGTAAACTTATGGAAAAAACAAGTACCTGATTTACATAAAAGACCTACTATTTTTATGATTCATAAAAATAATTAAGAAAAAAATTGATTGTAGACGCAACCATTTACAATTAATCACATCTGACTAATAAATACTAACTAACTGATTGTAATAATGGGAATTTTGAATTGTTAATAAGGTAGTGACAATACCTTTAAACGATGATTTTATAGGTTCGTAGAACTCACAAAATTAACTTAAATTCCCGACCTCAAAACTTACTCTTATGAAAAAGATTTTACTCGCTTTTTTATTTATTCTACCGCTTTTATCAAATGCCCAAGGTGAGGCCTCTTGGTGGTTCTTTGGCCACAATGGTGGTGTAGATTTTAATTCTGGTGTACCTATAGGTAATGGTTCTGGATCTCTCTTCACATTTGAAGGTTGTTCGACTATTTCTGATGAATGTGGAAACCTATTAATGTATTCTGATGGTTCAACCGTATGGAATCGAAATCACGTTACTATGCCTAACGGAACAGGTCTTTCTGGGAACTCTAGTAGTGCTCAGTCTGCAATTATTATTCCTGACTTACAAGTGAGTAATGTATATTTTGTAGTGACTATTAGTGCTGGTGCAGGTTTACAATATAGTATTGTAAACATGAATTTAGATGGTGGTTTAGGAGATGTTGTTCCAGGACGTAAGAATATACAGATTCAAGCAAATACTCAAGAAAAAGTAACCGCGTCACTTAATGCCAATGGTGATAGATATTGGATCGTAACGTTTGATGATCCTACTTATACAGCTTATCAAGCTGGTGGTGGATTAATAGACACCAATCCTGCTCGTGTAGTAAGCTCTACTATTCCAGTAACAGGTGCTTTAACAGATGCCAGAGGTTACATTAGACTATCACCTGATGGATCTAAAATCGCAAATACTTCTATAGGTAGTGCCGGTAGTGCTTTTTTATGTGATTTTGATAATTCTACTGGTGTAGTTAGTAACCCAGTAACTTTATCTAACGGCTCGAGTGCTTCAAATAGATTTTATGGAGCTGAATTTTCTCCTAATTCGCAATTATTATATTTAAATGCAAATAGTCAAGATTCAGGTAATGGTTGTGGAACGTCTAATGTGAGAGAGGTGATCCAATTTAATATAAATGGCCCAGCAGGCTGGCAATCTTCTCCAGTTGCTTTAGGTAACGTTACAGGTACGGCATCTGGTCGTGGTGCTTTACAATTAGGAATTGATGGTAAAATTTATCAAGCAAGAACATGTTTACCTTGGCTAGGAGTAATTAGAGATCCTAACTCTTTAGGTACTGGTGCTAATTATGTGGATGATGGTGTTGCCCTTGCAGCAGGAACAACTTCTAGGGAAGGACTTCCTCCATTTATTACTTCTTTCTTTGAGCCTTCTTTCTTAGCTACTGATGCTAATCAAGGTTCTGGTGGTGGAAACAATAATCCTGAAACTGATTTCTGTGATGGTACTCCTATTCAATTTGACTCAAGTGGTAGTGGTCTTTGTGCCACAGCAACGGTAAGTTGGGATTTTGGCGATGGTACTACAGATAATACATTTAATCCAGTACACACATTTCCAGCGCCTGGTGATTATACCGTAACACTTACTGTAACAAGTGGATTCTATTCTAATACAGCTGTAGATGTTATAAGTATTTATGAAATCCCTGTAGCTAATCCAGTAAACAATGTGTTCTTATGTGATTCTGACATGAACGGATCGGAAGATCGTGATCTTTCAACTTCTGAAACAGCACAAGTAATAGGTGCACAAACAAATCCAGATTTTGCCGTCACATATTATTTAACTCAAAACAATGCAGACAATAATACAGGTGCTATTACTTTACCTTACACGTTTAATGTAGGTACTACTACTATTTACGCTAGAATCACAAATGATTTAAATGCTGCTTCTAGAGAATGTTATGAAACGACATCCTTTGATGTGATTGTTGCAAATGGATCTGGTGCCACAGCGCCAACTGACCTTATAGCATGTGATGATAATAATGATGGTTTCTTTACATTTGACCTGACATCTGTAGAAACAGAAGTATTAAATGGTCTTCCTGCAGCACAATTCACCATTACGTATCACACTACATTAACAGATGCTCAAAACGGAACAGCGAGTATACCTAATCCTTCTAGTTATATTAATACAGTAGCATATGGTCCGGAAACAATCTTTGTAAGATTAGAAGATATGAATCCTGGTGGATGTAATTCTACAACTGATTTTGATATATCCGTATTTGATACTCCTACGGCTAATGTAGTTGCAGATTCAGCGCTTTGTGACACTGGTAATGATAATACTGAAGATGTTACATTAACATTATTTGACACAGATGTATTAGGTACACAGACTAATCCTAACTTTGTAATAACCTATCACCTTACTCAAGCTGATGCTGATGCTGATACAGCCGCAATAGGATCTCCTTATAGTATGGTAGGTACAACTACATTCTATGTACGTATCGATAATTCTGGTAATGAACCATGTTATGACACAACTTCATTTACAATCACTTTAGATGCACAACCAGTTGCAAATGCTGTGACAGAATATCGTTTATGTGATGATGTTTCTAATAACGGTTCTGAAGTATTTGATTTATCTACTAAAGACATTGAAGTATTAGGTTCTCAAAACCCAGCTAACTTTAATGTTATGTATTACGTATCTCAAGCAGATGCTGATGCTGGTATCGCTGGTGGAGCTTCACCAGTAATGCCTAACTATAGTAGTGCTGGACAAACGATGTACGTACGTATTGAAAATGCCAATAATTCTTCATGTTATGAGACAACTACTTTTGACTTGATTGTCGATGATATACCAGTTGCCGCGGCACCGATGACTTTAGTCGTATGTGACGATACTACAAATGACGGAATAGAAGATATTACCTTATCTCAATTTGATGCAGATGTGTTAAATGGTCAGACACAAACTACTTTTGTAATAAGCTATCATGGCTCTCAGGCAGATGCTGATAATGATGTGAGTCCACTACCTGCTGTTTACCAAGTAAGCCTAGGTACCACAACCGTTTATGCTCGTATTGATAATTCAGATAATGAAATTTGTGCGTCGGTCGTTTCTTTTGATATTATTTTAAATGAACAAGCCATTGCAAATACAGTAACAGAATATAGAATTTGTGATGATGCATCAAATGATGGTTTAGAAGATTTTGACCTTTCTACTAAAGATGTTGAAGTATTAGGAGCTCAAACAGCTGCTAACTTTAATATAGAATACTTTACTTCACAAGCAGATGCTGACTTAGGTTCTGTAGGTGGTGCGACACCATTGACAATTCCGTATAATAGTGGTGACGACACCATTTTTGTAAGAATTGAAACTATTGCAAATGCAGACTGTTACAACACTACAAGCTTTGACATCTTTGTAGATGAATTACCTATAGCTGGTACACCAGCAAATGTGATTGTTTGTGACGATCCATCTAATGATGGTGTTGAAGATGTTAACCTTGCACAGTTTGATGCAGATATTCTTAATGGGCAAACTAATCCTAGTTTTGTCGTTTCTTATCATGCATCACAGGCAGATGCTGATAATGATACAGCTGCACTAGCCAGTCCGTTTACAGTGAGTACAACAACACCTAACTTATTTGCAAGAATAGATAATGGTGATAACAACAGCTGTTATACTACCACTAGCTTCCAGTTTGTAATCAGCCCTACTCCTACAGCAAATGCTGTTCAAAACATGATTGCCTGTGATGATGCTGGTAACGATGGTTCAGAAATTTTTGATCTATCCAATGCAGATGCTCAAGTACTTAACGGACAAAATGCTGCTAGCTTTAATATTACTTATCACCCATCTCAAGCAGATGCTGATGCTAATACGGCAGCACTACCTACTTCTTACCCAAGTAGTACGACTACACCAGAAACAATTTATGTAAGAATAGAAAGTAATACTAATACGCAATGTTATGACACGACTAGCTTCACTCTTACAGTAAGTGAGCAACCTACTGCTGGAGTTGCACTAGATCAACGTGGTTGTGATGATGTAAGCAATGATGGAATTGAGGAATTTGATTTCAGCAATGTAGATGTAGATATTTTAAATGGACAGTCTGCGGCAGACTTTACAGTTACCTATCATACATCTCAAGCAGATGCAGATAGTGGTGCAAGTGCACTGACTTTCCCTTACACTAATGTATCTCAATCACAAACTATTTATGCAAGAATTGAGAACAATGTGAATACTGATTGTTATGATACTTCTACATTTGGGATTGAAGTATTTGCTAGACCAGTCATCGCAAATCAAGGTCCTATCACTATATGTGCAGGAATTGATGAAGTACTGGACGCAGGTGCAGGATATAGCAGCTACTTATGGTCTACGGGAGAAATGACACAAACCATTACCGTTAATCAAGGTGGTGATTATGATGTGACTGTTTTCAATGCAGACGGTTGTGATTCTACAGCAACGATCACTGTAATCGAATCTGATGTAGCCGTCATAGAACGTATCGATATCGGACAGTTTGAAGTAAATACTAATCAACTTACAGCAATCGTAACAGGTAGCGGTGATTATGAATATTCACTTGATGATTTTGTATACCAAGACAGTCCTAGATTTAACAATCTATATCCTGGTTATTACACGATTTATGTAAAAGATAAAAATGGTTGTGGAACGGTATCCATGGATGCTGTAATAATAGGTGGACCACCTTACTTTACTCCAAATCAAGACGGATATCATGATACATGGCAAGTGATTGCTATAGAAACTGTTCCAGATGCTAATATTTACATCTTTGACCGTTATGGTAAACTAATTAAACAAATCGATGCACAAGGAATCGGTTGGGATGGAACTTATAATGGTAACCCGATGCCATCTAGTGACTACTGGTATTTAGTAGAACTAAGCGATGGACGCAGCTTTAAAGGACACTTTGCCCTGAAAAGATAATCGGATTATCTAAATTACAAAAGCGAGCTCAGGCTCGCTTTTTTTATGAATACTATTTGAAATCACGCTTTCGCGTAAGCGATATAAATCTTAACTAACTATTCCATATTTTTATAGATGTGAAAAAGACTTTACTATTTATCTGTTTTGTGTTGCTATCATTTATAATGAATAGTCAGAACCAGGCTAACTGGTGGTTTTTTGGGAATAATGCAAGTTTGGACTTCAATTCAGGTATTCCTATATCTAATAACTTAGGACAATTAAGTACCATTGAAGGCTGTGCTTCTATAGCAGATTCTTGTGGTGCACTACTCTTCTATACCGATGGAATAACAGTATGGAATCAAAATCATATGGTGATGCCTAATGGTATGAATTTATTAGGTGACCCATCAAGTTCACAATCTGCTCTTATAATTCCGCAACCCGACACTTCTAATTTATACTACATCTTTACAGTAGGAGATTTTAACCCTAGAAATGGACTTAACTATAGTGTAGTAGATATGTCTCTCAATGGTGGATTAGGTGATATTATTCCTTCTCAAAAAAATATAAATTTAATCGCAGATAGCACTGAAAAAGTAGCTGCTGCTGTAACAAATAATGGTGATGCGTGGATTGTTACCTATGCAGAAGAAGTTATAGGCTCAGGTATTTTCAATACGTTTTACGCCTTCAGGTTGACTACAAGTGGTATGGATTTAAGTGCCACTGTGACTTCTACTTTCAATAATGTACAAGCTGATGATCGCAGAGGTTATTTGAGAATCTCTCCAGATGGAACAAAACTAGCAATAATGACTCAATTACCTGTCACGGCAGGAACTGTAGGACAGACAGGTCGTGGTGCATGGCTTTTTGATTTTAATAATAGTACTGGAATAGTAAGTAATCCTATAAGATTAAATTTTCCAATAACCCATCAAGCTTACGGTGCAGAATTTTCACCTGATTCTAGAAAGATCTATGTAGACATTAATATACAAAGTAATGGTAATGCTGGAGATCGTATTCTATTACAATATGACCTAGATGCTACTAATTTTGCAGACAGCCCTTTAACAATTTATAGCACAGATCCAGCAGATTTCACAGATGACGTAGCACGCGGAGCCTTACAAATAGGTCCAGATAACAAAATATACTACTCACGTAAATCTACACAATGGTTAAGTGTTATTAATAATCCAAATCAAATTGGAGCGGCTAGTAATTTTGTTTTGGATGGTGTCCAGGTCGTAACAGGAACCCAAGTTAATGAAGGGTTACCTCCATTTTATAATGCGTTTTTTAATCCTTCATTTTCTTTCATAGAAGCTTGTGAAACTGATGCTAGTCAGTTTTTTGCAGATGATATTGCAAACTGTCCTGGTAGTAGTGTTTTATGGGATTTTGGAGATCCATCAAGTGGATTGAATAATACATCAACGTTACCAGAACCATCTCATATTTACAATACCGCTGGAATATATAATGTAACACTTAGCATTACTACCATCAGAGGTATTTATATAACTAGTAAAGAAATTACTATCGTCACCCAACCTGTTGCAAACTCAGTCAATGACATCATAGTTTGTGATGATGTTAGCAATGATAGTACAGAAACAGTAGATTTTGCACCAATAGCATCCAGTATTTTAGGCTCACAATCTAGTGCATCATTTCAAGTTACCGTACACGAGACGCTCATAGATGCACAAAACGATTTTAATTCCTTACCCGATAATTATGATGCTATCGCTGCCACTTATTATGCAAGAATAGATAGTCGCGTTTCAAATGGCTGTTATGCCATAGCTGCATTCGATATTATCATCAATCCTCAACCTATAATTAATAATATAGACGATTTGTACGCGTGCGATATAGATAATGATAATGTAGAAAATTTTGACCTAGGTCTTGCCGGTTTGCAAGCTTTAGGTTCACAAGACCCTATTATATTTGATGTGTCTTATCATACCAACATGAATGATGCCGTGACTAATTCTAATCCTCTAAGTACTTTTTATGACAACATTTCGGCTAATGAAATATTATGGGTAAGAATAGAAAACACAGACAATACATCATGTTTCTCTATTGATAGTTTTACCCTACGTCTTATACAGCAACCAGTAATTACTTCTTTAAGTAATTTTGAATTGTGTGATGATGAGAGTAACGACGGTATAGAATCCTTTGATTTATCGAGTATAAACATGCAGGTATTAGGAAATCAACCATCCACATTCAACATCAGTTATCACGATAATATGATGGAGGCAGAACAAAACATCAATGCACTACCTAATAATATCGATTCTGGGACAACCATGATATGGGCACGATTAGAAAATAATCAACAGCAGGTTTGTTACACAATTGAACCCATACAAATTACTGTTTTTCCACATCCAGAGGTCGAGTTACCTGAAGATATAACTAAATGTATCGATGATGTGGTTACCATCACAGCAACTGCTGGATTTAATCAATATAGTTGGTCTACAGGTGAAACAACTCGCAGTATAGATGTTCAGACAGCCGGCGACTATATGGTGACCGTTACTGACAGTAATGGCTGCACAGATTCAGAAAACATCACCGTGACAAATTATGACACCACAGTGATTACAAATATTGAGGTAAGGCAATTTACTTTAAGAGATAATCGGATAGAAGTTAGTGTATCTGGCAGTGGCCCATGGGAATATAGTATTGATAATTTTTTCTATCAGTCTTCACCAATTTTTACTAATTTATTGCCTGGTTACTATGATGTACAAGTACGTTCATTAAATGGTTGTGACCACATCACTGTTCCAGCAACAATAATTGCTGCTCCTAACTTTTTTACACCTAATCAAGATGGATTTCATGATTACTGGCAAGTGATTGCTATTGAAACAGAACCGGATGCTCAGATATATATATTTGATAGATTTGGTAAATTGTTAAAACAGCTCTCTCCTACTGGTATCGGTTGGGATGGTACATACAATGGGAACCCAATGCCTAGTACCGATTATTGGTTCAAAGTGGTACTAAATGATGGTCAATTTTTTAGAGGACATTTTAGTTTAAAGAGGTAAGTTTTTAACTTCGCTTTCGCGAAAGCGGAATTCAAAAAATCTTATTTTTACAACACATGAAATTTAAGATACAGTCAGAATTTAAGCCCACAGGTGATCAACCTAAAGCGATTAAGTCATTAGTTGATGGAATCAATAATGGTGATCAATATCAAACGCTTTTGGGTGTTACAGGTAGTGGTAAAACATTTACTGCGGCAAATGTGATTCAAGAAACACAGCGTCCTACATTAATCCTTTCACATAATAAAACATTAGCCGCACAACTCTATTCTGAGATGAAAGCATTTTTTCCCGATAATGCTGTAGAATATTTTGTGTCTTACTATGATTATTACCAGCCAGAAGCATTTATACCTAGTAGCGGTACTTATATTGAAAAAGACCTTTCTATAAACGAGGATATTGAAAAGATGCGATTGAGCACTACATCTGCCCTATTATCAGGTCGTCGTGATGTTATTGTAGTCGCTTCTGTATCTTGCTTGTATGGTATAGGAAATCCTGTTGAGTTTCAGAAAAACGTTATTAGGTTAAAGCGTGATGAAGTTATAGCTCGCACACAATTATTACATAAACTGGTTCAAAGCCTTTATTCTAGAACTACTGCAGATTTTAATCGTGGTAATTTTAGAATCAATGGTGATACGATTGACGTGTTTCCGAGCTATGCAGATTATGCCTTTAAAATTCATTTTTTTGGCGATGAAATTGAGTTAATAGAAACTTTTAATCCTGTCGATGGTCGATTGATGGAACAGTGGCAAGAGATCACCATTTATCCTGCAAATATGTTTGTAACATCGCCCGATGTCTTACAAAACGCCATACATAGTATACAAGAAGATCTAGTAAAACAAGTCGATTATTTTAAAGAAATAGGAAAACCACTTGAAGCTAAACGACTTCAAGAGCGCACAGAGTTTGACCTAGAAATGATTAGAGAACTAGGTTATTGTTCTGGTATTGAAAACTACAGTCGTTATTTAGATGGTAGGCTACCTGGTACGAGACCGTTTTGTTTATTGGATTATTTTCCTGAAGATTTTTTGATGGTTATTGATGAGAGTCATGTTACCGTACCTCAAGTCAGTGCCATGTATGGTGGTGATCGATCTCGTAAAGAGAATTTAGTAGATTATGGATTCCGTTTGCCTGCTGCCATGGATAACAGACCTTTAAAATTTGAAGAGTTTGAAATGCTACAAAATCAAGTTTTATATGTAAGTGCAACACCAGCAGATTATGAGCTTGCAAAAACTGAAGGAGTATACACGGAGCAAATTATAAGACCTACAGGATTATTAGATCCTATCATTGAAGTAAGACCTAGTCAAAATCAAATTGATGACCTAGTAGAAGAAATACATAAACGTGTTGAATTAGATGAACGTGTACTGGTGACAACGCTAACTAAAAGAATGGCTGAAGAGCTGACGAAATACTTATCACGTATTTCTATACGATGTCGATATATTCATAGTGACGTGGACACATTAGAACGTGTTGCCATTATGCATGATTTGCGTAGTGGATTATTTGATGTTCTAATAGGTGTGAACTTATTAAGAGAAGGATTAGACCTGCCTGAAGTTTCATTAGTAGCCATACTAGATGCAGACAAAGAAGGTTTTTTGAGAAATAATCGATCTTTAACCCAAACCATAGGACGTGCAGCACGTAATGTAAATGGGCTAGCCATTCTCTATGCAGATAAAATTACAAACAGTATGCAAGAGACTATTGATCAAACGGAATATCGTAGGTCAAAACAAATTGCATATAATGAAACACATGGATTAAAACCTATGGCTATTAAAAAGTCTCTAGAAACAGCTTTAACCAAAAAACGTGAAGCGACATATACAATTGAAAAATCTCTAAATCTAGCTGCTGCCGAAGAAGAAGCAACATATCTAAGCAAAGAAAAGTTAGAGCAAAAAATAAGAGATACTAGAAAGCAAATGGAAAAAGCTGCAAAAGAATTAGATTTCATGGAAGCGGCTAGATTAAGAGATCAAATAAAAATGCTGCAAGAAAAAGTAAAAGAGGCTTAACACTATTTATTTTATAGAACCATTCATTTTTTTCAACGAATTAAATAGGTTTTTAACGTTTTTATTCGACATATAGATATTTATAACGATTAAGAACCTAATAATCTTAATGGTAATTATTTGCGGTATCTTAAATTAAATGTTTTCAAGTATATTGAGATACTTTAAAAACGTTTACCATGCTCAAACCACATATTTTAATCATTGCGCTACTACTTTCAATTGTAGGATCTGCTCAAGTTGGGATAGGAACCGTTGCTCCAACTGCTGATTTGGAGATTATGGCTAGACCTAGTTTAGCCGCAGGAGAATTTAATGGAATTATAATTCCTAAAGTAACGGCATTACCAGCAACAGTAGCACCATCTGGTACTATATTATATCTTGAAGGTGGCGCAAATGCTGGGTTTTATTTTAGTAATGGAAGCTCTTTTCAAAATGTAACTGATATATTGAGTGCTAATGGTACAGGAGCCTTTTATGATCGAGGTACAACAACTGATGTTACAGTTGATACGTCTTCTGATTCATATAGAATAGGACGCACAGCTTTTGGACAAGATTCATCCAATGCTGCAATTGTAAGTATAGAAAACGAAACGCCTGCTGGTGGAGATAAAAGGTTATTGGACCTTGAAAACAGAAATTCGAGTACAGCAATGGCTACTAACACGTCTTTAATCAGCGGAAGCAATACTAGTACACCAGGCGGACAGAAAGCTGGTGCTCTATTTAGTATCAGTAGTACCGGAACAGGTAGCCATATAGGTATCGAAAATACAGTCTTAGTTAATAATAGTAGTACTGTAGATAATTATGGAATTCATAATATCGTTGATGGAAATTCTACAGCAACAGGAACTGCCTATGGTATTAAATCTGAAACAGGAAATACAAACAGTACAGGAATAAGATATGGTGTACATAGTACAGTTATTAATGATGGCTCACAAAATTCTTACTCGGGTTGGTTTCAGGGAAGAAGTTTTGCCATAAGAAATCAAGATGCTACCGACGGATATGATATGCCTACTACATCTGGTACTGCTGGTCAAGTTTTAACCACAGACGGATCTGGAACAGCAAGTTGGAGTGATGCAAATTCTGCAGCTCCTGTTCAATACAGTTTATGGCAAGCTGGATCTGAATATGTTATTCCTCAAGGAAACACTGGTGATTTCAATTTATCAAATTGCGAAACAGTACTTAACCCTACATTAATCAATCCATCAGCAAATCTTCAAATAAAAGTTATTGTTCGTGTAACATCTGGACAAGGAAATGCCAATTTTCAACTGACTACAAATAATGTAACAGACGGAACTAATTATACTATAACTAATACAAGTTTTGTTTCAACTCCTCTTCCTTTTGGAGCTTTATTTGAAAGTAATTGGATTAACTGGAATCCAAGCACGGACCCTAGTTTAATTCAATTAACAGGATTTACATCAAGCAATACAGGAGGAGATGTTAGATTTAATAGTGCTTATATTTTAGTTAAATCTCAATAAGAGATAACTAATAGAAAAATTCAATCAACAAAAATTCCCAGCCTATCGGCTGGGATTTTTTTGCCTTACGTTAAGAATAAGGACTTTTAACTAACCAAAAAAACCTCTTAACTTTTAATTTTACAGCGTTTATCATATCACCATCTCGATTCGCTATTACTTTAAGGTAATCATGCGCTTAGGCTGTGGTAACGCTTCTTCTTTTTTAGGAAGTGTAACGCTTAAGATACCACCTTTATAATCTGCTGCTATATCTTCTTTATTTACCGTATCTGGCAAATTAAAGCTGCGCTTGAATGATTTAAGTGAAAACTCTTTACGAGTAAATTGCTCTGTTTTCTCTTCTTTATCGCTAGTTACTTCAGAAGAGATGGTTAATACATCTTGATCAACCTCGATAGAAATATTTTCTTTTTTAAAGCCTGGAATGATCATATCTAATTCAAATTTCTCATCTGCCTCAGATATATTAACCGCAGGATTCCATGATTTAATCGGCGCAGTACCGCCCAAATAATCATTTGTAAACATTTCATCTATTAATGTTGGTAACCAGTTGTTTGTTGTTCTATGTGTAAGTTTCATAATATTAATTTTTAAAGTTGAACTTGCTTTCAAGTAGACAAAACCAATACCAATACAAAAACCACGACATTATGTCGTGGTTTTTACCTTTAAAACAGACATTCCGTCAGTTAGTTGTGGTTTCGTTGATGAATAGACAGTAATTCTGACGGTGGAATTTCACCGTGCGGATATCTTTCCATCGTATTAAGCAATGTATCAACCGTTGATTTACGAATCCCATATCTTAAAGCCGTCTGATATAGTAACTCTAATTCTGCCTTATCTACATGCCCATCAATATGCATCATTAACATCAATCTATGAAAGTGCACCACTCTTTTTACAAAATTCTTAGGTACTGTTGTTTCTAATTCTTCAGGATGTTCCACCATATATGATAACTCTTCTTCATCTAACTCCAGTCGTTTTCCTATAGCATGAATAAAAGCCAATTCTTCTTTTTTAATATGCTGATCAGCATGCGCCATAATTATGAGCTCACTTAATATCGCTTTTTTTTCTTCTATAGTATAGGTCATCCTTAAGGTTTTCAATAAAGCAATTTAATAGATTTATTTGAGTCTATATTTGTAATACTTCATATTCATTTAAAAATTCCTCATGAAATTCATTTTCGTACTTTGTTTTATATACTCTCACATTGCGTTTGCACAACAAGTAATTATTGATTCTGTTCAATATAATGATGGATATCGTAAAGTCAGACTTTATGTACCAGAGCATTATAAAACAAAACAACTACCTCTGTTAATTATGTTAGACGCACAAAATTTGTTTGATGCACAAACAAGTTATGCTGGAGAATGGTATGTTGATGAAAGTATCGCTTCCTTTCCAGAAAACAAACAAGCTATAGTTATTGCAGTAGATCATGGAAACGAATTGCGTATGGAAGAACTAACTCCTTTTAAAAACACTAAATACGGTGGTGGAAAAGCTGAAACGTTCCTGTCTTGGATCATTAACAATGCAATACCAACCACGGTATCTAGACACAAATTACAAATAAATACCAGCCAAGTAGCCATTGCAGGAAGTTCTCTAGGTGGTCTTTTTTCCTATTACGCTGCCATTCAGCATCCCGATTACTTTCAAACAGCAGGCGTGTTTTCTCCTTCTTTTTGGTGGAGTGAAGAATCCTTTGGTTTAATTGAGGTACAGAAAGATTTAAATCACCAACATTATTTTTTTGCAGCAGGAACAAAAGAAGGTGATGATATGCTAGTAGATATGAAACGAGTACATGATCTAACGCTTAAAAAAGGTGCAACAGTAACCTATCTTGAAGAAAAGGGCGCAGAGCATAATGAAAAGCAATGGAGATCAACTTTCCTAGCTTTTTATCACGTATGGATCAACCAGTTATAAGTAAATAAAAGACAGTTGTGAATTTTTTAACCAGTAAATAAAATTTCTAGCCTTAAATTGAGATAATGAAATTTATCTATCTAAGAATTAAGTCCTTCATAAATAGTATTACAGGAAGTATAGCCTTCTATCCTACTTTATATGCTGTCATCGCATTGTTATTTGCGTTTTTAATGAAATGGTTAGAATCTTTAGGGATTTCTAGATATTTACAAAATTCTTTTTCTCCATTAGTAGTAAATGATATTGATACCGCACGCAATATACTGACTACTCTCATCGCTGGTGGAATCAGTATTTTAGTTTTCTCATTTTCAATGGTGATGCTGTTATTAAGTCAAGCTGCTACTAATTATTCTCCTCGAGTATTACCTAGTTTAATCTCTAACAAAACGCATCAGTTTATTCTAGGAGCATTTTTATCTAGTATTATTTTCAACATAATAACTATTATCGGAATAGAACCTACTGGTAAAGATTATCAAATTCCTGGGTTTTCAGTTCTAATAGGTATAATAACTGCTTTAATAGCCCTTGCAGCATTTGTCTATTTTATTCATAGCATATCTTCCAGTATTCAAATCAACAATATTCTTAACAACATTTACCAGAATTCAAAACGTCAATTAGAATCTGAAATCCAAAATGATAATGATAAAACAGACTTTCCTGACACTGAAAACTGGACTACATATAACTCAATCCAATCAGGTACTATTCAAAATATAAGTTCTACTGGGCTTAAGAGCTACTGTATAGATCAAGATTTGCAACTGGAAGTATTGTTTTATAAAGGTGAATATTTGATCATCGACAGCCCATTATTTAAGTGTAATAAAAAACTTGAAAAGGAAGAAATTGAAGAAATACTGAAAAATTTTCTGTATCAAGAATCAGAAATTGTAAAAGATAACTACACATTAGGCTTCAAACAAATAACTGAAATAGGAATCAAAGCTATGTCTCCAGGAATCAACGATCCAGGCACAGCTATCAATACTATTAATTTCTTGACTGACTTATTTGCGATAAGACTTCAAAAGTCTAATCAAATCATCATTTCAGACAATGAAAAATCAGTTGTAAAAATTGCTAGCATATCATTTGATCAATTACTGCACAATATTCTCGCTCCATATAGAAACTATTGCAGTCATGATTTCACAGTTATGATGTCTTTAATACAAATGATCAATCGATTAAAAAAAAGTAAGCACTATAAGAATGACTATGCAAATTCATTAGATCAGCAACTAGAACTTATGATGCAAGATGCAGAGAATGAAATTAGAAACCCTAAGGATCTTGAGATACTTAAAAGTGCTATCGATTAATTAATACTGCTCCTTATCGTTAGGGAAGTCTACACTTTTAACATCCTTAACATACTGACCTACAGCATTTCCCATATCTTCATATAAATTCAAATATCGTCTTAAAAAACGTGGATTGAACTCATGCGTCATTCCAAACATATCGTGGGACACAAGTACCTGACCATCTACACCACTACCAGCTCCTATACCTATCACTGGAATAGTTAAACTATCTGCCACCTCTTGAGCCAGAGCAGCTGGTACTTTTTCTAGTACTATTGCATAACAACCCCAACGCTGTAACGCTAGAGCATCTTCTTTCAATTTTTCAGCTTCGGCTTTTTCTTTTGCTCTAACCGTGTAAGTTCCAAATTTGTATATCGACTGTGGTGTTAATCCTAAATGTCCCATAACAGGAATTCCTGCATGTAATATGCGCTTAATAGAATCTTTTACCTCACTTCCACCTTCTAATTTTACAGAATGTCCACCACTTTCCTTCATGATACGTATAGCACTGCGCAAAGCTTCCTTAGGATCACTTTGATAACTACCAAAAGGTAAATCTACAACCACTAAAGATCGCTCTACCGCACGCACCACACTACTAGCATGATAAATCATTTGATCTAATGTGATAGGTAAAGTCGTTTCATGTCCAGCCATAACATTACTAGCACTATCTCCTACTAGAATCACATCTACTCCAGCACTATCGATAATACGCGCCATCGTATAATCATATGCAGTTAGCATCGATATCTTTTCATTATTACGTTTCATCTCTGTAAGAGACTTTACTGTAATTCTCTTGTATTCTTTTTTTGCAGTTGACATAATTTTGGCAATATATATTTAGTAAAAATACTAATATTACCACATTAAATAAGACAACATGAGAAGCTCTTTATTATTGATAGGTTTTATAGTAATCGCTTTCGCGAAAGCGTATGCACAACAACCTACTGTTACAGATAGCATTACATCCATAGAAACCGTGGTAGAAAAACAAAAACCTGCCGAAGCAGTCAAAGATTTTTTTGCGTTATTCCACAAAAAAGATACGATCTCTCTGAAAAAAATGATGATCAACAATGCGACGCTTCATTCCCTTATCATTTCAGAAAGTAAAGGTAGAAAGGTCATTGAAACACCTATGGACGATTTCTTAAAAAGTATTGCTCAAATCCCTGATAGCGTAAGTTTTGAAGAACGATTAATACAGATTAAAACTACAAATAGTATAGACGTGGCGACCGTAAGTGCTAGTTATGAATTTTATTTAAATGATGGTTTTTCTCATAATGGAACTAATGTTTTCACATTACTTTACATTGATGATAAATGGTTGATTGCCGCTATTGTAGACACGAGACAGTATCCATAAAACTACATCCAATTTTTAGTAGATTGGATCACCTGATTATTAATGTCATTTTGCATAGCATTAATACCGTATTCTTTTAGATACTTAATCTGTCTTGATCCACCAGCAGTGTGAACCTTAAGATGAGCTTCTCCTCTACGTTTTATAAAAATACTGCGCCATTTTTCAATAGCTTGTGTTTTATATACGGGCGATATAATAATCGAATTAAATAGCCATCCTTTATAAAAAACGATGAAATCATCATCTCTAGTAAGTTTGCTATGCTTACCATACTGATAACCAAAAAAGCCTATCAATATCAAAAAAAGAATAGGTACAATAGTCAACCAATAGAATTCAAAATATATAGAGATAGCAACTAGTGGTAAAGCGAAAGTGCTTGCTATATACATATCTAATCTTGCATGAGACCATGGCTGCGCTAGCAATTCTTTTTCAGGCTGCTCTATAGATTCTTCAAAGATTAAATATTGTAATTGCGCTTGTATATGCGCATGACAAGCTGGTACTTCTACACTTGATATTTGATTATTTTGTGATTGAGCTTGATATATACGTGCGGTTTTAAAATCCAATATCTTACGTAGTGGATTAGAATGAAATTCTAGTATTTGAATTTTAGAAAGCGGAATCTTTATCTCTTTTTTATTCAACAAGCCCATTCTCACTTCTAAGTGTTCATCTCTAAGTTCCATTTTAAAATCATAAAACTTATTTATAGACATCAATAAACTAACCATAATTGAGGCTACAATAAAAACGACCGTTGCACCTAGAATGACTACTAAAAAAGAAGATCCAAAAGCTTCTGGTTGTTGAACAGCTTGTTCAATATCGACATCTACAGACTCAAAAATATCTCCAAATAAATTTTCAACCACATCCTTAATCTTATACCAAAATCCAACAACTACTCCTATCGTAAGGCCACCACTGCGCAAATGATTTTGAGTAATACCTACCTTGAGAAGGTCTATAAAACTTAATTGTAGAATCACTTTTGAGCTTTTATGATCTGCTATATGGTGATCTTGCTCCACATGGACATTATCCAACAAAGACTCCGTAGTTATATGACTTTTCTTTTTACTTAAAAGAGCTTTAAGCTGTTCAGCAAAATGTCGGTCTAGAGCAGGTATTTCCAACTCTTTAGCTTTAGAGCCAGCGGTATCAATTTCTACAGCCACCAAACCTAATAGACGCTGTACAAGATTTTGAGTGATATTTATAGATTGAATCCGTTCTAAAGGAATCGCTTTACGTTTTTTAAACAACCAACCTTTCTCTATTAATAATTCATTGTTTTTTACATGAAATTTAAAAAACCAGTATTGCACAATTGGGCCTACTAATGTCACCATTACTACAAAAAAGGAAGCCGCAGCTATTCCCATTGCACTATTCCAAGAACGCATAGAAAATGCGGCAAAAAATACAAAAGCTATTAAACCTTTTATTCCCTTGAATAAATAAAACAATATAGACAACTTACTCTGTCTAGTAGGCTGAGAAATATTAAGCATGTTGTGCCGTCCTTTCTGAGATATACTCTTTAATGGCACGTGCTTTTTCTGGATCCAAGCCTGAGATACTCAAATCACTGCTTGATCCTCCAGCAGTATAAATTTCTAGTTCACATAGTTTGAAGTATCTATCTATGGGACCATGATTAATTTCAGTATGTTGAATGCGATTAAACGGTATGGTAATTTGATGATGAAATAACCATCCTCGTTTATAAGTAATATCATTTTCACGCAATACATAACCACGCACGAAGAATTCTTTATAAGAAATAAAAATCGTAAGAATTAGAAGCACTAGCCAGATACTACCTGTTGTTTTCCATACCCATGAATGATCATCAACAATAAAAAAAGGTATAAGTACTCCTGCTAATGAAGGAATAAAAAAGAACAACTTTGCAACTAATTTTTTGTTTAAAAATCGTTTAGGATGTTTCTCAAAACTACTTTGTTCTATTTTAGGTAATTGATAGGATAATAATTGTTCATTAGTCATATTAATTCATGAGTCTAATAAGTTTAAGAAATGTTACATATTAACATTTTCCTTCTAAAAATAATGAATTCATTATCTAAGTACAAATTCTATTTTAGCAATCTGACAGTCCCACATTTACAGCTAATCCACCTTCACTAGTTTCTTTATATTTAGTATTCATGTCTTGCGCTGTTTGCCACATGGTTTCAATGACCTTATCTAATGGCACTTTTGCATTTGCTGCATCAGCATCTAGAGCCATTTCACAAGCATTAATGGCCTTAATAGCTCCCATAGCATTACGTTCTATACACGGTACTTGAACCAATCCACCTATAGGATCACAGGTCATCCCTAGATGATGCTCCATAGCAATTTCACTAGCCATAAGAACTTGTGCTGGTGTTCCTCCCATTAATTCAGTAAGAGCTCCAGCTGCCATAGCACTACTTACACCTATTTCAGCCTGACAACCACCCATCGCAGCACTAATGGTTGCACCTTTTTTAAATAATGAACCTATCGCACCGGCAACTAGTAAATACTTTTTAATATCCTCAAAATCTGCATCATGGTTTTCAATTACCATATAATACATCATTACAGCTGGAATCACACCTGCACTTCCATTAGTAGGTGCTGTTACCACTCGACCTAGTGATGCGTTCACTTCATTTACCGCTAGTGCAAAACAAGAAACCCATTTTAAAATTTCACGAAATTTTACCTCAGTAGCTCTTATCGCATCTATCCATTCATATTTATCAGAATATTCAGCTCCTTTTTTAAGCTTGAAATGTGTGTCATATGCACGTCGCCTTACATTCAGTCCACCAGGTAATTTACCTTCTGTATGACAACCTATATACATGGAGTCTAGCATCACGTCCCAGATTTCTCTAAAACGCTTATCGATTTCTTCTTCTGTGTGTAGATATAGTTCGTTTTCTAATATGATATCAGATATAGCACGATCTTCTCTATCACAATAATCTTGTAAGTCTTTTGCTTTTTCTATAGGTCTAGGGAAACATTCAAAATCAAGTCTCTTTTGTTTTGCTCGTTTGCGTTCTTTTTGCACTACAAAACCACCACCAATAGAATAGTATTTCTCAGAAACTGTTTTACCATTTTCTAGAAAAGCTCTGAAACGCATCCCATTAGGATGATAAGGTAAAAACTTCTTATGGAAATGAATGTGGGCGCTAGGATTAAAATCGACTAAATGCACACCATCAATTTGTAGCTTTTTATGCTCTTTTAAATAGTCAACTTCTACCGGTATTTGATCAATTTCACAAGTCTCAGGATCTGCGTCTAATAAACCCATTATAACAGCAATATCTGTAGCATGCCCTATACCTGTTAATGATAAGGATCCATATAAATCAACTTCAATACCTTTAACTAAAGCTATTTTATTAGTGTCTTGCAACTTTTTTATAAAACGTCTAGCTGCACGCCATGGTCCTAAGGTGTGTGAACTGGATGGTCCTACACCTATTTTGAGCATGTCAAAAACACTTATGGATTCTATCTTTTTAGTGGTCTCTATCATATCTTAAAACATCGCTATTTATTGAATACTACAACGTTATTTCAGGCATCAAATATAGAAGATATTATATGATAAAGACGGATGATTTTGATTAAGAAACTTATCTAATTATCAGTTTTTAAAAACGTGCGTATTTTGTTTCTCAAATGGTAATTTTCTAACCACCGTAACGACTTCCTTTCTACAATTATATTATATAGATTTGTTTTATGAGAATAGAAATAATAAGGCTTGCAATAGATTTTGGTTTAGTTGTGCTTATTTGGATGGTACAACTTTTAATATATCCTAGTTTTAAACATTTTGGTAGTACAGGATTATCGAACTGGCATCGTATTTATACTCGCAACATCACTTTTATTGTTGCTCCCATGATGATTGCTCAATTCGCTATTATGCTGTATTTCTGGATGTATTTTCCAGTGATGTTTGCTCCTAATATATTATACACCATCCTAGTGTCCTTAACATGGCTAACAACTATAGTGTTTTTTATCCCAATGCATACCAACATTGATAAAAACGCGACCGATTTAAAATTATTGGATAGGTTAACTAATCTGAACTGGATGCGAGTATTGTTATGGAACGCTATTTTAGTTCTTGATTTATTCTTGTTGTATTAGATATTTTGAAATACACTCAATACTAATTGACCTTTTTTAATATTAGGCGTTAACTCATACATGTAACCAGCTTGAAACTTTAATGATTTATTAAGCTTATAACCTATACCAGCATATGACCAGTTTCTATCAAAGTACTCTACAGTTCCTAATCCAGTATTAGTCTGACCATTTATAAAAGTTTCATTCCATAAGGCTAGATAATAAGTGTTATCAATAATTTGCTTATTGTTAAATGGCACATTTACAAAGAATATATACCTAAATCGGGTACGGAAATCTTGATCCTCAACAAAACGTTCTTCAATTCTTACACGATGTTTGATCTCAAAAAAATCAGATACCGCACTATCCCACCATATATCTTGATGTAAACGGTGCTCATAACTAGTAGCGTCATTATCTCCACGGGTACCACTATTGAAGTAACCATATCCTGTATATAATTTAATTTGAGTCCCTTTAGGCTGTAATCCTATGGAGGCACGACTTATAAATTGTTGAAAATCATCAGGGATTTCATAAGATCGATATTGAAAATCTGCTGCAAGTTTTAATCGACTACCGATATCAGTATTGATAAAATATTGATTCCATAATCCAGTATCACTAATAGTTTCCTGACCTGACATATGATAACCTGACACAACCATCAATAACATAAAAAGAACCTGACGCATAATTTTATTTTAACTCACAAATAAAAGAAACTAGTTACTGATTATGCACGGTATTAACCAGATTCTAACAATTAAAATTAAATAAATTATCAATTGTAAAGTCCTTATGTGACTGAAGATGTTGAGGATTATGCTTTCGCGAAAGCGATTTTTAAAACAATAACTGTAACAAAAATCACGTTATTACGACTAATAATTTGTAGCGTATCTCGCTCTATTACTGGTCTGAATAACTGTCAGAGAACACTGGTTTGGTATGATTATTGCTACTATTATTTTGTATGACAAAAGCTGTCATGCACATTTAACTTTTTAATCTTTTTACATTAAATGAGACAACTCAAAATCACCAAGCAGGTTACTAACCGTGAGTCTAAATCGCTAGATAAGTACCTACAGGACATCTCTAAAATTGATCTAATCACTGCAGAGGAAGAAGTGGAACTTGCACAGCTTATTAAAAAAGGTGATCAGAGAGCTCTTGAGAAATTAACTACGGCAAACTTACGTTTTGTGGTTTCTGTGGCTAAGCAGTATCAAAATCAAGGGCTTAAACTTCCAGATCTTATTAATGAAGGTAATGCAGGTCTTGTTAAGGCTGCCAAAAGATTTGATGAAACTCGTGGATTTAAATTTATCTCATACGCAGTATGGTGGATCCGTCAGTCGATTCTTCAGGCACTAGCAGAGCAGTCACGTATCGTGCGTTTACCTTTGAACAAAATTGGATCTATAAACAAGATTAATAAGGCATTTTCACATCTTGAGCAATTGCACGAGCGTCCGCCATCACCAGAAGAGCTAGCTAAAGAGTTAGACATGACGGTAAGTGACGTGAAGCAGTCTCTTAAAAACGCAGGTCGTCACGTATCGATGGATGCACCTCTTAAAGAAGGAGAAACTTCTAACCTTTACGACGTAGTACGTAGTGGTGAGTCGCCTAATCCTGATAGAGAGTTGATGCATGAATCTCTTACACTTGAGATTACACGAGCACTAGAGACATTATCGCAAAAAGAGGCAGATGTTATTTCGTTATACTTCGGTATAGGAAATCAACAGCCTATGAGCCTAGAAGAAATCGGTGAGACCTTTGATTTAACTCGTGAGCGCGTGCGCCAGATTAAAGAAAAAGGAATCAAAAGATTGCGTCAAAACTCAAGAAGTAAAATCCTTAAGTCATATTTAGGGTAGTCAGTCCCTACATCATTTACTAAAAGCGCCTCTTGGGCGCTTTTTTTATGGGGTGTTTTTTTATGAATTTGGATAAGGTGATTATCAAGGTTGCTAATTAAAAAGGTAATTCCTGAAACATAATTAAATTGTAATTTTAAAATCTATGACGATCACCACTAATTCGATAGAAGAACGCTTATTCCAAGTATGGATGAATGAATCGTTTGTAGCGGAATTTGAACAATGGGTTTATCAATCTGAGGAACTAAAGGAGTATTTATCTGCAGATGCTTATTTTGATTTTTTAGACTTGAATTATAAAAGTGAAACAGCTTATCATGATTTAAAGAATCTCATTTCTAAAGAAATATCAATAAGTCAGCTTGAAACTTGGTCATTATTACTTCAATTAGACTGTGTAAAACAGCGACAAGGTGATTATTACAAAATAATTGAAAATTTTTATAATCTAGATTATTTTGGATACACGTTTATGAGTAAACTTGCTTATGATTACTCTTTTTATATGAACTATCCATTTGGGAAATATAGAGCCTATGATTTTAACGAATTAACTACGTTTAAGCAAAATCAACTTATTAATGAATTTTATCCTTCCATTATTGAAGCTGTTAACGAAGTCGAACAGTGGTTATTAAATGAAAATGTCATTCCTTTAGGTGGCAATAATTACTTTAATGATTTAAAATTTATTGACAATAGAGCATCATCAGAAACCAAAAAGAATCATACTGAAAAAGCAGAAAGAAAGTGATGAGATTTTGGGAATGAAAAAGTTTGTATTAAAATATAGCTTTTTGTTTTTAGGTACTGTTTTGATGTTTGTTCTCAATTACAGCTGGCTACACAATGTCCTCATTTCAGATCCGTGCTATTATCATTTCCATAATCCTAATGTCGTGATGGAACTGTTTTATGATTTTGGTTCTAGTTCAAACCATCATCCCGAGCCTAATCTCATTAATTTACTATTCACGATATCTTTTGGGCTAATTATAGGTTATTATACTTTTAAATACTTAAACGTTCGTAAATAGTTTAATGATTATAATCTAATCATCTCAAATAATTAATCAAGCTATTACACTTCTCATTTTTGTATCTTTAAATATTCTCTGCAACTAAAGCCTTTACATTATGAAACATCTTATAATCATAGCATTTACCTTATTAAGCATTACGTGTCATGGTCAGAAGAAAAAGATGTGGGCAAAATCTTTTCTTCATAAACCTGCTCCGCAATTGGTAGTAGAAGAATGGGTTTCTAACCAACCAGAAACTGAAGGTAAATTTGTATTGGTTGATTTTTGGGCTACTTGGTGTGCACCATGTAAAAGAGCGATACCTGATTTAAATGAATTTCAAACAGAATTTAAAGATGATTTAGTGGTTATTGGCATTAGTGATGAATCAAAAGAAAAAGTACTGAGACAGCGCAACCCTAAAATAGAATACTACAGCGCACTCGATTCTCAACAACGCATGAAAACAGCACTAGAAGTAAAAGCGATCCCTCATGCTATATTGATTGATCCAGATGGTATAGTAGTATGGGAAGGTTATCCATTATTAGCAGGAAATGAACTTACTTCCGAAGTTATTGCAAAGCATATAGCAAACTATAGAAAGAAGAAGAATTAAGGATAAACAATATTGTGGAGAATACTGAATTTGGCAAAACCATTAAGGCCATCTTTTAAATAAATTCCATATAAAATGTCTTCTCAGTAGATAAATATCAAATGATAGCTAGATAGGTTTCTTGGGTGATTTGATAGGCCCGAAGTAATTATTATGAATTTAATATTACAACATAGGAATGCTATGTTGATACTATTCTAAATTTTAGATTTCTAAATTAAATCACTGATGATTAACTGGATTTGGCTTGCGTAACAGTATTTCCCCAATCTGCAATTGATTTTACTAAAGGAATTAATGTTTTCCCTAGGTCAGTTAATGAATACTCCACTTTAAGAGGTGGTTTAGTGGTAAATACTTTACGTTCTACAATCCCATCTTCTTCAAGGGTTTTAAGCTGTAGACTAAGAGTTCTTTCTGTAACCGTAGGCATTTCTTTTCTTAGTTGATTGTATCGTAGCGGACCTTCAATGAGGTGATATATGATTACTGTCTTCCACTTTCCTCCTATTACACCCATGGTGAGACTTGCGCAACATGGATATTCTTTTCCTTTAAATGAGTACATAATTTATTGTAAGCTTTAACCAATGGATATCTTATGCAAGCAAAGATAAAATACTATATTATTTTATGTAGCTATAATTAATATAGTTTAATTAGAAGATGATAGAGATATCTTATGACTCTAGCACTAATATCATGCAACTACTTAATTTTAAAAATATTAAAACAATACTATTGATATTCCACCGCAATGATTTAATCAGATAATTTAAGCTTTTTAATAACTTCTTCTTCTTTAATTTTTAAGCTCTATACTTCCTTTTTACCTTTACATAAATCAATTTATTTATGTCTTCAGAGCTTTCTGTTTTGTTATTTGTTTTACTTGGCGTCATTCTAGGCGCTGTAGTAACTTGGTTATTTATGAAGACTCGTTTCTCGGGTTCCATAAATCTTCTTGATTCTGAAAAGTCTCAGCTACAACAGCAACTACAGCAGCATAAATTGGCTGTTTCTGAAAGAGACCAGTTACGATTAGAGTCTGGTAATTTGAAAGCTCAATTAGCTTCTAAACTTGAAACACAGCAAGACTTAAATCAGCGACTTGACAAACTTGAAAAGCAATACATCCAGGTAAATCGTGAAAAAAATAATCTTGAAATACTACTTGCAGAACAACGTACTTCATTTGAGAAAGCAAATGAAAAACACGCCGAAGCACAGCAAGAGATTGAAAAGCTAAATGAAAAATTCACTAAAGAATTTGAGAATTTGGCCAATAAAATATTAGATGAGAAAAGCACCAAATTCACAGACCAGAATAAAAAAAATATCGAACAAATATTAAATCCGTTACAAGAGAAAATATTGATGTTTGAGAAACGAGTAGAAGACACACACAAAGACACCATTGAAAGACAAAGTATTCTTAAACAACAAATTATAGGTCTTAAAGAGCTCAATGAGCAAATGAGTAAGGAAACAACTAACCTTACTAAAGCATTAAAAGGAGATGCTAAAATGCGTGGTAATTGGGGTGAGCTAGTATTAGAACGTGTTCTTGAAAAATCTGGACTTGAAAAAGGTTCTGAATATGAAGTGCAACAAAGTTTTAAAACAGAAGAAGGAAAGACTGTTTTTCCAGATGTTGTCATTAATTTACCTGGTGGTAAAAAAATGATTATTGATTCTAAAGTATCGTTGAATGCTTATGAACGTTTTGTAAATGAAGAAAATGAAGAAATTCAAGATCGTCATTTAAAAGAACATGTTAACGCTCTTAAAAAACACGTAAATGATCTATCTGGTAAAAATTATCACGAGTTATATCAGATTGAGAGTCCAGACTTTGTATTACTCTTTGTACCTATAGAACCAGCATTTGCAATGGCGCTCAACGCAGATAGTAATTTATATAGTGAGGCATTTGATAAGAATATCGTTATTGTAACACCTACTACTCTACTTGCGACGCTGCGTACTATTGATACAATGTGGCAAAATGAAAAGCAACAAAGAAATGCCCTAGATATAGCAAATGCGGCTGGTGGATTATATGATAAATTTGTATTACTTACAGAAGACCTTATTAAAGTAGGTAGTCAATTAGATACTGTTAAGAAAAGCTATTCTTCTAGCATGAATAAGTTAACAGAAGGATCTGGTAATTTAATAGGACGTGTAGAACGTTTGAAAAAATTAGGAGCAAAAGCAAATAAAAACCTTAATGAAAAACTGCTTAATAGAGCTATAGACAATGATCCAGACTTTCTAGAAGGTAGTGATGAAGAGCCTCGTTTGAACCAGTAGTTATTACCCTTTCATGTAATATTATTTAATTATTACACTTTTATGTAATAATATAAAATATTACGTAATAATGTAATACATTTGAATTATTACCTTCTATGGTAATAATTTAAAACAATGGTATGGAAGTAGTAATTGCAGGTGATATTATAGGTTCTAAAAGAAATAACCCAGATGATTACCTTAGTGTTATAGAGCCTATTCTTAAAACACACTGTAAAGAAGGTATGTATCAAATATATAGAGGTGATAGCTTTCAGGGATGGATCCATAATCCAGAACTAACATTATATGTCTGTTTACAAATTAAAGCTGCACTTAAGGTAAAGGATACACTAGACGTACGTATTGCCATAGGTTTAGGCAATGTCAATTTAATTGATGAAAATATAGCATTATCTACAGGAAGTGCATTAACTAGATCTGGTGAACTATTAGATTCTTTAAAGGAAAAAAATCAAAACCTAATGGTTAAAAGCGGTCACTCTTTGGATCTATATATGAATACAGCCTTAAAAATGGCGCTTTTATCGTTAGATAACTGGACTGCAAACGGAGCAGCGGTGATTCATCAAATAATAAAAAAACCTCACATGACACAAGAGGAATTAGGTCATCAGTTAGGTATTAAGCAAGCTACAGCCAGTAGAAGACTAGATCGAGCACACTGGAAAGAAACTCAAGAATTACATCTTCTATTTCAACAATACTATAAAGACGTCCACGATGCTACTACTCATTAAACTACTTATCGCACATTTTCTAGGTGATTTTATATTACAGACCAATTCTTTTACTAAGAAAAAAGAAAAGTACCAACTCAAATCTCCTCATCTATATATCCACGCCATCATACATGGTCTATTAGCACTACTCTTTTTAAATGAAATAGAACTGTGGTGGGCAGCATTAATTATAACAATCACCCATTTAATTATTGATGCCGGTAAATTAAAGCTAACTACAAAAAAGAACAGTCGATGGTTATTTCTTATCGATCAATTATTACATGTCCTAGTCATCTTGAGCCTGTATGTTATCATGGAACAAATCAATTTGCTAGAAGAAATTACCTTATCAGAAAACACCTGGCTATTTATACTATGTTCCATTTTCCTCACCAGTCCAGTAGGAATCATGCTCAAAGTGTTTTTTACACGATGGAAATTAAATGAAAAAGATACTGGAATAGACTCTTTAAAAAATGCTGGTAAATGGATAGGAATGATTGAGAGACTACTGGTATTTGTTTTTATTATCTCTGGCAACTTCAGTGCTGTGGGCTTTTTACTAACAGCAAAATCTGTTTTTAGATTTGGTGATTTAAGTAAAGCAAAAAATATGAAGCTTACAGAGTACGTTTTAATAGGCACATTGCTTAGTTTTGGTATCGCAATCCTTACTGGTTTGCTTTTTAATACTTTATTGATATGAAAAAGATTTTAGGTATAATACTCGCAACCATTCTTATAATGGCCGTTTTATGGTATAGTTTCCTGTATTTTGCTAGTTACTCAGATGGATACAGGTCTGGAGAATTAATTAAGTTTTCTAGCAAAGGTTATCTTGTAAAAACTTGGGAAGGAGAAATTTCTCAAGGTATCAGCGGCGCACAAATCTTTTCCTTTTCTGTAATGGATAGTGAACCTGAGGTGATTGAAAAACTACAGGAATATCAAGGTAAATATGTAAAATTAAAATACGAAGAGAAATTTGGAACCTTTTTCTTTTGGGGTGATACTAAGTACTTTATCACTGAGGCTACTTTAGAGAACTCTCCTCATTTTAATAAATAACATTATTTAGATTCCGCTTTCGCGAAAGCGTGAACCATAAACATATCCACTATGAAAGATCTTTTCAAATCGCCAGAGCAATCTAGAGTAATGCTTTCCTTATTGATGTTACCATCGCATGCCAACTTCTCAGGAAAAATTCACGGTGGTTATGTACTTTCATTAATTGATCAAATCGCATTTGCCTGCGCTTCTAAACATAGTGGTGTATATTGTGTAACGGCAAGTGTAGATGTAGTGGACTTTAAAGCACCTATAGAAGTGGGCGAAATGGTTACTTTAAAAGCGTCTGTTAACTATGTAGGTAAATCATCTATGGTAGTAGGAATACGAGTAGATGCCGAAAATATTCAAACAGGCGAATCAAAACACTGTAACTCTTCTTTTTTAACTATGGTGGCCAAAGATGAAGATGGAAACAACGTCGTTGTTCCTGGCCTCAAAATAAGTAATGAAACCCATGTGCGACGATTTGCAAGAGCGATAAAAAGAAAACAAATTAAAAAGAAAAGCGCCCTTGAAATCGCTGAGGCAAATTTCTCTGACGCTAGTTATAAGGAGGAATTAAAGAATTATAATGTGGAGATAGTTCTTTAAAAGAATACTTACTCAATTACTATTTTTCCTGTATTCCTGCTTTTTGTCATTAATAGGCAACAGCTTTTTCAAGTTGGGATTCAAACACATAGCCCTGTAATTTTTGTAAAGTATTTAATTTTTGATCTGTATTGATCAATAATGATATATTATTATTACTACCTCCATAAGAGATCATGCGTACAGGTACATCTTGTAATACTTGAAATAAATGTGGAGTGTCTTGATGATAAATAATATTATTACCTACCAGACATACAATACTCATACCTTGATCTACATCTACACTAGCTACTTTCTCTAGTTCTTCTACTATAACATCTAGATGTAATGGGTTATCTATGGTAAGAGAAACAGCTATTTCTGACGTGGTGATCATATCTATAGAAGTCTCGTACTTCTCAAAAATTTCAAATACTTTTTTAAGAAAACCATGCGCCTGTAACATTCTTGCAGATTTTATCTTAATAGCATAGATTCCATCTTTGGCCGCGATAGCCTTGATTCCTTCTCCATGAACATGATGTGTTATTAAAGTACCATAAGAATCTGGAGACATGGTATTTTTTAAACGTACAGGAATATTGAGATCTTTTACAGGTATAACCGTTTGAGGATGTAAAATTTTAGCGCCGAAATAAGCAAGCTCTGCCGCTTCATCAAAAGATATATTTGAAATAGCAGTCGTGTTTTCTACAAAACGAGGATCATTATTATGAAAACCATCAATGTCTGTCCATATTTGCACTTCATTTGCCTCTATGGCTGCTCCCACTATAGAAGCTGTATAATCACTACCGCCACGTTGCAGGTTAGATATATTTCCTTGAACATCTAGACATATAAAACCTTGAGTAATATAAATATCTGCTTCACTATTCTCATTTAAAATTCTATTTAGACTTTGCTTGATATAAAAAGAATCTGGCTCGTCATTATTATCGATGCGCATAAAATCTAAGGCAGGTAATAATGCAGCGTTTATACCTTCTTGCATTAAAAATCTACTGAATAGAAAGGTAGACAATAACTCTCCTTGCGCAACTATTTGATTATAAATCAATGTGGTATGTTCTGAGTTAACAAGCTCTATTAAGCCTGCAAAAACTTTATTGACGTATTCTTGAGATTCGTTAATAAGAGCACTATCGTTTAATAATTGCTCTATAGTATTTTGATAACTACTAGCCAGTTGCTGTATAAGAACATGTGCAGAATCCCTTTCTTTTAAACGTATATGTTCAGATATTTCTACCAAAGCATTTGTAGTACCAGACATGGCAGATAGTACCACAACTTTCTTTGTACCATCATTAATGATGTTTTTAACATGAGTCATGTTTTCTACAGAACCTACTGAAGTACCACCAAATTTTAAAACTAGCATTTTATTTAATTTTAGGCAAAAATACGTGTAGCCCTAACCGAATATAAAAAATATAACAAAATTAGTTTAATTTTACACAAGCTGTTAAATAATTAACAATATGAAAACTGTAGCAGATTGTGTAGAAGAGATTTTAGTCACTCAACCATTTCTAGAAGAGGCATTATCCAAACGCATCATTAATTTCTCTGCACTAGCAGAAGAGTTACAAGAGCCTATAAGTGGTATGCTCAGAAAACCAGTAAAAACTGGTGCCATTATGATGGCATTGAGACGTTACAATCCGCCCAAAGATTTGAGGCATTCTAATAACTTAAAGTCTATTTTAAAAAATCTAGGTGATATAACGGTACGATCTAATCTTGTGGATTTTACTTTTAAAAATTCTAGCACTTTATTCTTAAGTCATAGTAAGATATTAGAGTCGATGAACACAACTATTTTTTATGGATTTTCTAAAGGGATTCATGAAAGTAACCTAGTTATATCCATGAGTGAGAAAGAAAAAATACAATCTCAATTTACCGATGAGATTATGACCAGCACACAAGACAACTTAAGCGCTATAAGTATTGCTTTACCAGAAAACAATACTCAAGTGCCTGGATTATACTATCAAATATTTAAACGTTTTGCATGGGAAGGCATCTCGTTGCATGAGGTTATTTCTACCACAAACGAGTTCAGTGTACTTGTAGAAAACGATACGGTAGACAAGGCTTTTTCGGCAATTAAAAAGTTGGGGAATTAATAATTAGATGATACCTAAATAAGTCTCCATGTTATAGTAATTTGATGACCATTGCGCTAGGACAAAAGTGAAAATCAACAACAAATACTTTTTTTTAAAATACACGTACAAGATTAAATCCAAAGAAAAACCTACCATCAGTCCAATCTGCAGTTCCCTGACTTAAAAAACCATTAGTTAACATAGGTTGAGAATTTGTAAAATGTAATTGAAAAACATGGCCACCAGTCTCTAAATCAAACCCAATACTCAATGGGTTGACAAAAGGACTACCATCTGCCCTATTTAAGTGATATCCATAGTCGGCATTAATGGACCATCTATTAGTTAATTTATAGCGAGCTCCAATTCCCAGTGCATATTGTGTGTTATCTTGAGGATCATAACTCACAAAATTTTCATGAAATAATGTTGGGCTTATTTGTGCTGATAGTTTCTTAGAAATCTTACGCGCCATTATAATTTGTGCTGTATATCCCAATCTATTTTCAAATTCTAGCTTAGGTAAAATCTCTTTATCTAGTCCCGTATTAACATCTACGGCTGTAAAAGCAGATATACTAAAAGGAAAACCCGTCGTTTTTTGTTCTTTAAGTTTGAACTTACCAGCAAGTTGGTATGTTTTATTCAATGAACTACGGCTCGCTTCAATATGCATCCAGTCTGTTAGACCGTAAACAAATTGAAAACGGGTTACGGCTTGATCCAACCCAAAGAGATCATCAAAACCATTCTCTACACTTCCAAAACGATGTGAAATAATTAATTGAAATTCATTTTTGGCAACCAGTTTGGTCGTTTCAAAATTGACCACTTTGAGAGATTTCCAGGTAGATGTGACGGTAGTACTTTGATCTGGCTCAAGCCCATCTAGTAAATCATCCTGAGCATAGAAAAGAATAGGTAATAAATAGAAAAGGTAGGTTAGGTTTTTCATAACGGTAAAAAGCCGCTTTTCATTACTAAAAAGCGGCTCGGATTAAAAGGGAAGAATTATCTTTTTATAAAACGTTCAGTAGTAACTAAACCATTTACATTCACATTTGCTAGGTATATACCAGACTTTAAATTTGCAATATCTACTTGATTTTCTTGCACTAAATCAGATTGTTTTACGAGTGCTCCATTCATATTATAGATTTCTAGCTGACCATTATCTAATTGATTGAGATTGATATTTAAAACATCTACTGCAACAGTTGGATACATATCGAAATTAGAAATAGTAACTTCAGTTTCATTGGACAACACTGGCATAGAGTTTCCAGAAATCATTTGATCACCATTATTTCCCGAAGCATTATTGGCTTGTATGGTAGCATAGTAAAAAGTTACTGGGCCAACGCTCATACTAGGAGCTCTCCATGAAAAAGTCCATGAAGGACTATTAGTCGCAGAATGTGTTAAACCGTCAGTAGTACCACCATTGCGCAACTGACTACCGGTTCCAGCAGTCCAGTTCCCTACTTTTACACCATTTTGATCTTCGGCGGTGATATTGAAACCAAATTTGCTTACTGATGAACCATTAATTGCTAAGGTCAAATTGTAAGTAGCTCCAGCAGTGTAACTCATAGGTACTCCAGATAACATCGGTGTTCCTCCATGATTTGCACCTGGCGCGTGGCAAGAAGTACAATTTGAATTAGAGTCTCCTGGCGAACCAGAGAAATTTCCACCTTGACCACCGGTAAACCCTACTAGCACAAGTAGTGCAATAGGTAATGCGGTTAATAAACTGTAAAATGAGTAATTTTTTTTCATCGCTTCTCTATTTAGTTGATAAGTACTGCTTGATCTATTTTCACCTCTTCTAAAAGATCGTCATAACCTAAGCATCTACCTTTTATTAAAATTAATTGGTTTTCTTTCAATTTATAATCATTGGACAATTCGATAAAAATCTGATTATCTAATATGATTGTATAATTCTCAATACTTGTAATCGTACCTTGTACTTCTATCACTTGATCTAAAGCTTTCTCATCATTTTGCAAATCTTGATCTATAAATAATGTTAATAATTCTACAGAAGTGAAAGATGCAGATGCTTTACTCTGGTCCACATTAATGTGATCTTGATATAAATAATTATATCCTACCACCGCTATAATACCAACAAATAAAAGCCCAATAAGTAATTTTTTCATCAGTTGTTGAAACAAATATTGTTTAAATTTATAACAATTAAATCACAAGTGTATATATTTAGATCAAAAATTAACTGCATGAAATACAATCTGTTATATATTATTCCCGCTTTTATGTTAATTTCTTGTACTAATGACAGTACAGATGATCTTACAGATAATGAGCCTATTACAGAGTTAGTTACCTATAATGATAACATTGCTATAATTATTCAAAATCAATGTATCCAATGTCATAATAGTACCAGTCAATCTGGCGGATTAGTATTAGAAAGCTATGATGATGTACGTATGAGTACAGAGACTGGCTCATTAATTGATAGAATTACGAGAAACGTGGGCGATCCATTAATCATGCCTCAAAATGGTCAATTGCCACCTACCAGTATTAACCTAATCATACAGTGGCAAACTGATGGTTATTTAGAAAATTAATATGAAAATTATATGTCTTGCATTTTTAGCCTTAGTTAGTATATCATCTATAAGCTTAACACAAACCGATCGATATCAAACTAGAACCGGATCTATAAGCTTTGAAGCTTCTGTTCCCACATTTGAGCCTATTAAGGCGGTTAATAAGAGTTCCACAGTAGTACTAGATATGAAAACTGGTAATATCGCGGCATTGGCACTTATTAAAGGGTTTAGATTTCCAGTTGCCTTAATGCAAGAACATTTCAATGAAAACTATATAGAAAGTGATGATTACCCTAAAGCCGTTCTTAAAGGAACCCTTACGGATTTTGACGCTAATAGATTCTCTCAAAATACTTCTTCAACCTTCATTCTTAACGGGACTCTAGAATTACATGGGAAGAAGGAAGTTGTATCTATACCTGTTTTATTAAGTAAGTCTGGTGATCAAATACAGTTAGAATCTAATTTTAACTTGCAACCAGCTGATTTTAATATCGAAATACCATCCGTGGTTTCTAATAAAATAGCACAAGAAGTTCAGGTTTCTGTAAATGCAATGTTGAGCAAAAAATAAAGACAGTTTTGAACTAAAAAAAGACCTTATAAATGATCATTTATAAGGTCTTTTTTTATCCCTTTTATTGATTTCTACTCTACTTTTTTAGCATTCATTTCATAAAAGAAGAAATCATCGTTAGGTACATCAAATGAAATTCCTGTAACGGTACCATAGGCGTCCTTCTCAAAGGTTACAGTTCCAAAAGAATACCATGCTTGCGGCTCGTCCCAATTGATTTCATAAGAATCATAATTAAAATGAGTTAGATGGCTATTCAATAGCGGCGTGTGTTCCCATTCTAATACAAGATCTTTTCCTTGTTGCTTTACATAAAAGTTTCCATAAATATCAGCATGATAAGTTCCTACTATTTCAGATCTTTCTAAAGTAGGCTGCGTTCCTTTTATTTGTTTTTCTTTACGATCTGCAATTCGAGTATCTGATTTTTTCCAGTTGTCATAACCTTCTAGCATCTCAGTACTCCAGTCTTTCTTATCTCTACTTAAAAAACGATCAAAAACAGCATATGCAATAGCATTAGTAGGCGCTTTAGGACCATTAGTTAATACTACTACTCCTAGCTTTTCATCAGGCAACATTTGTACTGTTGAAATCATCCCATCATATCCACCACCATGTCGTACTCTATAATGACCATGATAATCTCCCAGAAACCATCCTAGACCATATCCTGCATACTGAGAACCAGTACTATTTCTCTTAACCTGATTAACACCAAAACTGTTATGCAAGTTCCACATATTATTACGGTTTTGAATAGTGAATAAAGTATCGTTTGACGCAGTGACGCCGTGATTCATATTAGTAATCATCCATTTACTCATGTCGTGAACACTAGAAATAATTCCACCAGTAGATTGAACATTGTCCCAGGCTACCCATGGAATGACATAATTCTCATTTTTATCATTCATTGCGTGTGGACTAGCAACGTTTTTATTATTACCAAAATCTTGAACACTAACCACCGTATCATCCATACCTACAGGATTCAATAAGCGTTCGGTCACATTTTCTTTGAAAGACTTTCCAGTAATTTTTTCTATTAAATCACCGGCAGTGATAAACATTAAATTTGAATAACCATATCCATCTCTGAATTCATAAGCCTGTGGTACAAACTTAATACGACGTACCACTTCTTCTGTACTTAGCTCAGACTTATACCATATTCCATCACCAGAAAAAGTTCCCAATCCAACGTTATGACTTAATAAATCTTCAACTGTTATCATACCACTTATAGTAGGATCATAAACTTCAAAATAAGGTAAATGGCGCTGTACTTTATCATCCCAATTCAGCTTTCCTTCTTCTACTAATTGAGCGATGATAGCCGCTGTAAATGCTTTTGTATTACTAGCTATAGCATATAAGGTATGCTCGTCCGGTGATTTGCGCTTGCCTACTTCCATGACTCCATATCCTTTTTCAAAAACAATCTCACCATCTTTCACAATTCCTACGCTCACACCAGGAATTCCCCAATCCTTAACTGTTTTTGATATGTAGGTATCTAGTTCTTTTAAGTCTACATCTTGTGCTATAGACGTGGTTACTGCAAATAGAAACAGTAGAATGAATAGTTTTTTCATTTCAATAATTTTAATGTGATAGAAAGATAGTGGTTGTTATGCTTTCGCGAAAGCGTAACCTAAAAAAGCCTCCTAAATATAGGAAGCCACATGTTAAGATTTTAAACTAAACATAGAGTTATTAGCTTTAAGTCTATTGATGAGTCTCTTTTCACGTGGATAAGTCATCCACATACCAATAACGCCAAAAAATAATAATCCTAATACATTATTTGTTTTGTTTTGCTCTCTGTTGGGCGCCATATTGAGGACATACCATATAGCGTATGCTTTAATCGGTAGTCCTAAAACCAATATATGATAAATTTTCAATTCGAAATTAGTGGAAAAAAAGTCCTTCAAATAAATGTCCCAAACGGCAAACACCAAGTACACTAAACTGTAAAGAATAATTAAAATCCTCAGGTTTCTAGCGTGCTTTAAAACTTTGTTCACTTTTTCTTTTTCCATAATCTTCAACAATTATTCTAAAATAAAAAAACCTTGCTTCATAAAGCAAGGTTTTTAAAAATGTTTAAGAATCTAGTATTTATTTACTCAAGTACATTCTTCTACGAGCATACAGTTCATAAAAGTCATCATCCTTTAAACTGTCTATAAATAAGATACTTTCACCTGTAGACTTCATCTCTGGTCCTAAACGTTTATCAACATTAGGGAACTTATTAAAAGAGAACACCGGTTGTTTAATTGCATATCCATCTAGTTGAGGATTGAAATCAAAATCTGTTACTTTATTGTGTCCTAACATGACCTTAGTAGCATAGTTTACATAAGGCTCACCATAAGCCTTTGCGATAAAAGGAACCGTACGTGATGCACGTGGATTAGCCTCAATGATGTAAACTTTATCATCTTTAATTGCAAACTGTATATTGATTAAACCTACAGTGTCTAGTGCTAGTGCAATCTTCTTAGTATGATCTTTAATTTGTTGCATGACTAAATCACCTAGAGTAAAAGGTGGTAGCAATGCATTTGAATCTCCAGAATGTACACCACAAGGTTCTATATGCTCCATGATACCAATGATGTAAACATTCTCACCATCACAAATCGCATCAGCCTCTGCCTCGATGGCACCATCTAGATAGTGATCTAGTAATAATACGTTATTAGGAATCTTACGTAGAATGTCCACGACATGCTCTTCTAATTCTTCTTTATTAATAACGATTTTCATTCCTTGACCACCTAATACATAGGAAGGTCTTACTAATATAGGAAAGTCTAATTGCTCAGCCACTTGAAGTGCCTCAGCTGGTGTCGTCGCCGTTGCAAACTCTGGATAAGGAATATCGTTTTCTTGTAACATTTTTGAGAACAGCCCACGATCTTCTGCTAGATCCAGTGCTTTATAACTCGTTCCCATAATTTTAATACCGTATCGCTCTAATTTTTCTGCAAGCTTTAAGGCTGTCTGACCACCTAATTGAACAATAACACCTTCAGGCTTTTCATGACGTATAATATCATAAATATGCTCCCAGAATACTGGTTCAAAATACAACTTATCTGCTGTGTCAAAATCTGTAGAAACCGTCTCAGGATTACAGTTAATCATGATGGTTTCATAACCACATTCTTGTGCGGCATAAACACCATGCACACAACAGTAGTCAAATTCAATACCTTGCCCTATACGGTTAGGTCCTGAACCTAGTACGATTACTTTTTTCTTATCTGATACGATACTCTCATTTTCTGCATATCGTTTCCCATCTGCGGTTTCCATTTCTGCCTCAAAAGTCGAGTAATAATATGGTGTTTGCGCAGGAAATTCTGCCGCACAAGTATCAACTAGTTTATAAACACGGTTGATATTTAATTCGTCACGCTTAGTGTATACTTCACTTTCTAAACAGCCCAGCATGTGTGCTATCTGACGATCTGCAAATCCTTTTTGTTTTGCTTCTAGAAGTAGCTTTCGCGAAAGCGTGTTGATATCAAACTTAGAGATTTCAATTTCTAGTGAGTGTAATTCTTCAAACTGCTTGAGGTACCACATATCTATTTTTGTGATCTCATGAATGCGCTCTAAAGAAATTCCCATCGCAATGGCATCATATAGAGCAAATACTCTATCCCAGCTAGCGTGTGTTAGTTTGTCAATTACTTGATTGTAATCCTTATAACCTTTACCATCTGCTCCTAGTCCGTTACGCTTGATTTCAAGCGACTGTGTTGCTTTGTGCAATGCTTCTTGAAAAGAACGTCCTATTCCCATCACTTCTCCTACAGACTTCATTTGTAAGCCTAAAGTGCGGTCAGAACCTTCAAACTTGTCAAAATTCCATCGTGGTATTTTTACAATGACATAATCTAATGTAGGCTCAAAAAGAGCGCTTGTAGATTTTGTAATCTGGTTATCTAGTTCATCTAGTGTATAACCTATCGCTAGTTTTGCTGCAATTTTTGCAATAGGATAACCTGTTGCTTTTGATGCTAGTGCACTAGAACGACTTACACGCGGATTGATCTCAATAGCGATGATTTCTTCTTTTTCATCTGGACTAACCGCAAATTGCACGTTACATCCACCAGCAAAGGCACCGATACTGCGCATCATATGAATAGCCATATCACGCATTTTTTGATACGTGCGGTCTGATAGTGTCATAGCTGGTGCTACTGTAATAGAATCACCAGTATGGATTCCCATAGGATCCATATTTTCTATACTACAAATGATAACGACGTTATCATTATCATCACGTAATAACTCTAGTTCATACTCTTTCCAACCTAGTAATGCTTTATCAATCATTACTTCATGGATAGGAGAAGCTTCTAAACCACGAGTTAATAACTCATCATAATCTTCTTCTTTATAAACGATAGCTGCACCAGCACCACCTAATGTAAATGAAGAACGTATACATAATGGGAAACCGAACTCTTGTGCAATCTCTTTACCTTTTAAGAATGAAGTAGCAGTAGCTTGTGGAGCCATCCCTACGCCTATCTCACCCATCAGATTTCTAAATTGTTCACGATCTTCTGTAACATTAATAGCGTCTATATTAACACCTATTAAGTCTACATTATGATCTTCCCAGATTCCTTTTTCTTGAGCTTCTATACACAAATTAAGAGCCGTCTGACCACCCATAGTAGGTAATACCGCATCTATTTGTGGATGTTCTTTTAAAATCTTGCGTATGGAATTAGTGTTTAAGGGTAATAGATAAACATGATCTGCCATGCTAGGATCTGTCATGATCGTAGCTGGATTTGAGTTGATCAAAATTGTTTCTATTCCGTCTTCTCTTAAGGAACGTAGGGCTTGTGTTCCAGAATAATCAAACTCACAGGCTTGACCTATAACAATAGGTCCACTTCCTATGATAAGTATGGATTTGAGATCGGTTCTTTTAGGCATGATAAAGGTGCTTTTTTAGGTGGCTTAAATATCGTTGATAAAAATCAGTTTTACTTATGGTTATGCTGTAAGATATGAGAAGTAATAAACAGGTTTTCTACTAATTACTAAGGTGTTACTCATTTCCCGACGAGACATAAAAAAAGGCGTTACTTCTATAAAAAGTAACGCCTTATATATATTAATTAGAGAATCATTATCTCTTGTGTCTTAATTCAGTAGATACAGATAGTTTCTTACGTCCTTTAGCTCTACGACGTGCAAGAACCTTACGACCGTTTGCAGAAGCCATACGCTCTCTGAAACCATGTTTGTTTCTTCTTTTTCTCTTTGACGGTTGGTATGTTCTTTTTTGTGCCATAGCTTATATTCTGTAACTCTATATAGTAATGAGGTTTTAACCTCCATTTTTAATCGGGTGCAAATATAAGAAGTCTTTTTACTCGGACAATAGGTGATGTGATTTTTTTTTGAAATAATTTTTAATATTAGATTTTAATACAATGTTAACTCAAATTGAGGTATATCTGAGCCAGTAAAAAGCTTAAAAACTGGTCCTTCTTTATTTTTTAAGTTACGTTGGGAAGCTGATGTAAATTGAGGATTAGATTTTCTTTTGTAACACATTAAATTCAAACTACCTTTTACACACTTTATAACAACCACAATATATCCTGTTTCGGGAATATAAATATCCTTAACTATGGTATTAACTGAAACAAAATGTTTGCCTCTTATATCCACTTTATGCAATTCATTCTCTTCCTTGTACAATATAGCTGGATCTGTTAAATTTACAGAATCTTTATAATGATAAACTTCTACTTTAAATTCAGTACCATAACTTCGATCTGGTATAAAGAGACCTTTTCCTCTTACTTTAAAAGAAATGGTTCTAAGACTTTTACCAGCAATAGTACTATCTATAGCAAAACCAATTCCTGCTTGTTGATTGGAATATATTGTATACGGAATACTCCTGTTTTTATGAGGCCCAAATTTCCTCTCTTTTTTTGCGGATAACGAAATTACATCTAATTCATTACTAGTAGAAAGATATATTGGTGAAGAAAATAAGTTATCCTCATCTAGTCTGTCTTTAGTAAAGTTATGTTTCACTATTATGGAGTCTACCCTAGGAAGGTTAATTTCTTCTTTATTGAAGCAAATTTCACCTTTATCATCGTGTAAGACTAAAGCTTTTTTAGATTTATAGATATATAATTCAACGTTTTCAATCTTTTTTCCTGTTTCTAAAGAAATGAATTCAATACAATGCTCACCTTTACTCTTTTGAGCAGAAAGATTAAAGTGTAATAATAAAACACTTAAAGCACTAGCTGTTTTAGCTAGCGCTTTAAGTGTTTTTAAAAAATTATAGTTGACGACCATCAGCATCCCAATCTTCATAACTACAACCTTCCATTATTGTTACTGTTCTCCAACCAATCCAGAACCTTCTTCGTCTTGATTGAGTTGTTCTTACAAATCCACCTGTGTGATTTCCATCACTGTCGTACTCAGGCATGCAATCACCCTTAATTGCTTCATCAATTGGATCATAACACCAAAAACAATCTTCCGTCTGATTATTATTACCAGCAGCCCCAATATCAATAGGACTATTTTCTAAAGTAAGAAAGAGGAAGTTTTTAGTATCCTCATCAAACTCTGCTGCTAATTGACTTTCAATAGCATCTAAATTAGATTCATTTGGCTCTGCACTAAAATCAACCGTGTTAACATAATCTTTAGCAACATTTACAACTGCTAATTGATCCGTAGTCAGCGCATTATCTGCTATAAATCGATCATACTTAAACACCCATACGGCTTGTTTTTGTTCATTAGTAAGAGCGTCAAACTGGTCCATTCCACTTTCAGTACTCCCTAGAATACTCCAGTAAGTTGTTTCAGCATCAAAAGTTCCTGACTTTTGAAAGTCATTGTTATCTTGTGCAATAATTTCTTGTTCACAAGATGTGATAAGTATGGTGAAAAATAACATGCTTAAAATTAGGCTTATTTTTTTCATTTTTAAAGTTTTTTTTGTTCCATTAGAAGGAACATGGTTAATTTCAATAACCTTTATTTTACTGCAGCTTATATGGTTTTGAGTCACAAACTTGAAAAAAAAAAAAAACGAAAAATGAAAGTAAATTGTACTAATAATGATTTGATAACCTAATGATATCATAGAAATATTATTTTCTTGGGTAACACAAGATGACTTCAATCAGTTGCGTGTAATTCAATCTTAAAAATCAATATGACCTTGAAGATATTAGTCTAGCTTAAATCTATATCTTTGCAATCTCAAATTAAAAACGACCATGTTTAACAAAAACATCAAAATCGTCATCGCTGTATTAATCGTAGCGTTTGCCGTATATCAATTTACTTTAAACGAAATCATGAATGGTATCTTCTTGATACTACTTGCTGGAATATTCATCTTCTTATATTTTAAAAATGAGATGATCTTACTAGCTTTTTTAAAGCTTAGAAAACAAGATTTTCCTGGTGCTATGAAATGGCTAGAGAAGATTAAAGATCCTGAGGCTGCACTAGTTACTAAGCAACAAGGTTACTATAACTATTTGCAAGGCTTAATGATCTCACAAACAAACATGACCAAAGCAGAGAAGTATTTTAAGAAGGCCATAAGTCTTGGGCTTAGTATGGATCAAGATCTTGCTGTAGCAAAACTTAATCTGGCAGGTATCGCTATGACCAAGCGTAGAAAACGTGAAGCTACTACCCTACTTACTGAGGCTAAAAAATTAGACAAACACAATATGCTGGGTGATCAAATCAAAATGATGAAACAGCAAATGAAGAAGATCTAAACTCCTAAAGATTGTATTTAACTGAAAGCCTAATCACGAGATTAGGCTTTTTTGTTTGGTCAAATTAATGGCAATGCAATCAACATCAATTCATTTCAGCTTCTTCTTATCTAACAATGATAGAATTTCATAATGATCAGATTCTGAAATAAAGTCGGAATGACAATTAATCAGAAGCATTTAAAACTCAAACACCTTACCATCTGCTGCGAGCTCTACAGTTGGGAAAATTTCTAAAGCTTCTTTTCTGAACAACTCATAGTCACCATAGCGTGTAGAATAGTGACCTAGTATAAGCGTTCCTACATTTGCTTGTTTTGCTATATCTGCTGCTTGTGCTGCGGTGCTATGTTTAGTACGTTCACAAAGGTTCTCATGTGATTTTAAAAAAGTAGATTCGTGATATAACACTGTCGCATTTCTAATAATCGGTACAATATCTGGCTTGTACATCGTATCACTACAAAAAGCATAACTCTTTGCCGCAACAGGATTAAAAGTTAATAGATCGTTAGATATTACCTCACCACTGGCTAATTCAATATCGTGACCTTGTTTAACCTTGCGATAATAGGCTTGATCCACACCATATTCTTCACATGCTACAACATCTAATTTACGATCTAGCGGTTTCTCTTCAAACAGATAACCATTGGTATACACACGATGATCCAGCGGTATGGTAGTCACCGTTACCTTATCGTCTTCATAGATGAGTTGGGATTCTTTGGACTCGCTTTCGCGAAAGCGTAAATCAAAAGTCGTATAGCTCTTAGTAAGCTTAAGTTGTAATAAGATGATTTCTCTGATTCCTTTAGGACCATAAATCGTCAATGGCGTATCCCTACCTAATAAGCAAAAGGTGGATATCATACCTATTAATCCAAAGAAATGATCACCATGCAGGTGTGATATAAAGATGTTTTTAATGCGTGAAAACTTTACCCGACTAGTGCGCATTGCCATTTGAGTACCTTCACCACAATCTATTAAGAATAGATTACCTCTTATCTCAAGCACTTGAGATGTAGGTCGGGTTGATGCGGTAGGTGTTGCACTATGACAACCTAAAATGGTTAACTTCAATAGATAAGGTTCTTTATATTTAGATGCTTAAAATCCTAAATCGCGTTCAATTTCTTCCATCTCAATCACGTCTTGGGCTTCTTGCAAAGTAGGCACCACCATTAATTCTTCAGGAATCTCGTCGATGGATAACGCGGCATTCACCATCACAAACGATTGTTTTGTAGATCTGTGTTGATTACTTAAAGCAAGAAATAGTAGTAAGTCTGTTAAAGTAGCGTCTGTATATTGTATTAAATCTACGATTACATTCTTTCCCTCAAACTGATCAAATATCGTAGGTAAAAACTGAGCAAATCCGCTGATGTCATCATACTCATCTCTCAGTAATATATAATTATCGTGCGTTTCACTAATCATTGCGTTGAATTTTTGAAGCAATTAAGTACAGTACAGCCATACGCACGGCTACACCATTTTCTACTTGATTTAATATTATAGCCTGGTCAGAATCTGCTACATCACTGGTAATCTCTACACCTCTATTTATAGGACCTGGATGCATGATAACAATCTTCTTTTTAAGACTGTCCAGCAACTCTTTATTCACACCATATTGTTGTACATACTCACGTACACTAGGGAAATAAGATATATCCATACGCTCGTTTTGAACACGTAACATATTTGCCACATCACACCATTCTAACGCCTTGCGTAGATTATACTCTACCTTAACGCCTAGCGAGGCTATATGCGTAGGGATTAAAGTTGCAGGACCACATACCATGACTTCGGCACCTAGTTTTTGAAGACAGTAAATATTAGAAAGTGCTACACGACTGTGTAAAATATCACCTACGATCACCACCTTCTTACCTTCTAACGTACCTAGTTTTTCTCTTATACTATAAGAATCCAGTAAAGCCTGTGTAGGATGCTCATGGGCACCATCACCAGCGTTTACTATACGTGCATCGACATGTTTAGATAAAAACACACCTGCACCAGGATTAGGGTGACGCATTACCACGATATCCACCTTCATGGCTAGAATATTATTAACAGTGTCGACCAGCGTTTCTCCTTTTTTTACAGAGCTTTGTGCTGCGCTAAAGTTGATCACATCTGCGCTGAGACGTTTTTCTGCAAGTTCAAAGGATAGTTTAGTTCTGGTAGAGTTTTCAAAAAACAAATTAGCAATTGTGATATCTCTAAGTGACGGTACCTTTTTAATAGGCCTATTAATCACTTCTTTAAACTGATCTGCAGTGGTATGAATAAGTTGGATATCCTCTTTAGTGAGGTCTTTAATTCCTAATAAATGGTCCACACTTAATTCACTCATTAGTTTTCATTTTTTAATAGGTAAACGGCATCTTCACCAGCATTTTCTGTCCACATTACTTTTACCTTTTGATCACCTATCGCATCTACTTGTCTACCATTATAATCTGGTTGTATAGGTAAATGCCTTGAGAATCTGCGATCGATAAGAGTTAATAACTCAATAGACGCTGGTCTACCAAAGGACTGTAATGCGGTAAGTGCAGCTCTAATACTGCGACCAGTATAAAGGACATCATCTACAATAACGACCTTTTTACCTTCTACTAAAAATTGTATGTCTGTAGAATTTGCTTTAAGCGGCTCTTCACCACGACGAAAATCATCTCTATAGAACGTAATATCTAGTAAACCTGTGTTTAACTCCTTAATACCATAATGCTCTTGTAGCATAACGGATAATCTATTTAATAAAAATCTACCTCTAGGTTGTAGACCTATAAGTGCTGTATTTTCAAAACGATTATGATTTTCAATTAATTGGCAAGCCAGTCTGTGAAGAATAATATCCAGTTCTTGCGCGTTGAGAAGTAATTTTTGACTCATTAATTGCTGCTGCTTAAAGGCAAAGATACACTTAAAAAGAAAAACTAGGAACATAAAATGGTCCTATTGATTGTATCCTGAAAACAGAATCCTTATCCCAGCATTTTGAGCATAAAAAAAATCCCTTGTCTAACAGACAAGGGATTTATTAAATATACTAGAAGTAAAAGATTACTCTTCTTCAGTAGACGCTGCTGGAGCTGCTACTTTACCTTCCATACGATCTTTAAGAGCTTGAAGCTTAGAGTTTGCATCACCTAGTGTAGGCTTATCAGTTGACTCTTGAGATTTTGCAGCTGCCTGCTTAACAATCTTAGCTTCTTCTTCTTTATGGATAACCATGTGAGAAGCAACTACTCTCTTAAATTCTTTATTGAATTCGATGATCTGAATTTGAGCAGACTCACCTTTCTTCAATTTAGTACCATCTTCTTTTTCTAAGTGACGAGTTGGAATGAAAGCAGTGATGTCTTCATTAAATTCAACTACTGCACCTTTATCAACCATATCAGTAATAGTCACGTCGTGAGTTGTTCCTATTCCAAATTCAGCCTCATACTTATCCCATGGGTTATCCATAGTTTGTTTGTGACCTAGTGATAATTTACGTCCTTCTACATCTAGTTCAAGAACAACTATATCTAGTTTATCTCCAACTGCGCAGAATTCGCTTGGATGCTTGATCTTCTTAGTCCATGATAAGTCAGAGATGTAGATTAATCCATCTACTCCTTCTTCTAACTCAACAAATACACCAAAGTTAGTGAAGTTTCTTACCACACCTGTGTGACGAGAACCTACAGGATACTTAGTAGTAATGTCTGTCCATGGATCTGGGTGAAGTTGCTTCATACCTAGAGACATCTTACGATCTTCTCTATCAATAGTAAGAACTTGTGCATCAACCGTATCTCCTACTTTTACAAAGTCACCAGCACTTCTTAAGTGTGTAGACCATGACATTTCAGAAACGTGGATTAATCCTTCAACACCTTCTTCGATTTCAACAAAAGCACCATAGTCAGCAATAACGACTACTTTACCTTTTACGTTGTCACCTGGCTTAATCTTGTCAGATAGAGCTTCCCATGGGTGTGGCTCTAATTGCTTAAGACCTAACTGGATACGAGACTTATCTTCATCAAAGTCTAGGATTACTACGTTAAGTGTTTGATCTAGTTCTACAACCTCGTTAGGGTGGTTGATACGTGACCAAGAAAGGTCTGTAATGTGAACTAATCCATCTACACCACCTAGATCTACAAATACACCATAAGACGTAATGTTTTTCACAACACCTTCTAGTACTTGTCCTTTTTCTAGACGAGAGATAATTTCTTTTTTCTGCTCTTCAATATCTGCTTCAATAAGAGCTTTGTGAGATACTACTACGTTTTTAAATTCGTGGTTGATTTTTACAACCTTAAATTCCATAGTCTTATCAACATAAGCATCATAATCACGGATAGGCTTCACATCAATTTGTGAACCTGGTAAGAATGCCTCGATACCGAATACGTCTACAATCATACCACCTTTAGTACGACATTTTACGTAACCGTTAACGATTTCTCCTGTATCGTGTGCATTGTTAACGCGTTCCCAAGCCTTGATAAGACGTGCCTTACGGTGAGAAAGAACTAATTGTCCTGTCGCATCTTCACGTACATCTACAAGAACCTCAACTTTATCACCTTCTTTAAGGTTTGGGTTGTAACGGAACTCATTTAAAGAGATAACACCTTCAGACTTTGCGTTAATGTCGATAATTGCATCGCGATCTGTGATCTTGATAACAACACCAGTCATTACATCATTATCGATAGTGTCTACAAAGTTATCTTCTACAAGCTTTTCAAAAGCTTTCAATTGATCTTCATCAACTTTTTCGATTCCTTCGCTGTAACGTTCCCAATCAAACGTATCTAAAAATTCAGTTGGGTTCGTTTGTTGTGCTGTAGCGGTTGGTGCAGTGTGCGCCTGTGTTTCTTCAGTAGAAACTTCTGCTACTTTTTTGTTGTCTTCAGCCATGTTTGTTTGCTGATTAAAATTTGTATTCTAAAAAGGCGTGGAAACTAATAGAACTTTTTTAGAAGAATTATTTATAAAGTTTTGATTCCCAATCGGTTTCCTTATTCTCGATTTGGGTTTGCAAAAGTACAATACTTTTTAATAAAATCATAACCCTTTTTAGATCTAATGATCTGTGTGTGATGCTTGTTGTTCTCGCTTTCGCGAAAGCGTAAAGTATATCTGTAGTCTAGACAGTTACCTATCATAGACTCAATCAATAGTATCTTTTACTCATTCCTATTTGAATTTACAGAAATTCAACCTTACATTCGCCCACCCAAATATTGAAAAATATTAATCATCTTGTTATTAAATGAAAATTTAACGACAGATGCTCAGTAACCTCGCAGATTGGACCATGAGAAGACTTATAAGCCAAAAGTACTTTTCATTATCTGCGAGGTTTTTTTATTATTCTTAAATAATTGTATTATTGGTCTAACAATATTCAACACCTATGACCTCTAAAGCCACTACTCCACAAGAATATATCGATCAGCTTCCTGAAGACCGTAAAAAGCCTATTGCTGACTTGAGAAATGTTATTCTTAAAAATATGCCGGCAGAATTAGAAGAAGGTATGTTATATGGTATGTTAGGTTATTATGTACCTCAATCTGTTTATGAACCAGGCTATCATGTAGGTAAAGACTATTCACCACTACCATTTATTAATGTTGCTTCACAGAAGAATTTCATAGCGCTTTACCATTCTGGAATTTATGCACATCAACCTTTACATGATTGGTTTGTAGAAGAGTTTCCAAAACACTCCAAGTATAAACTAGATATGGGGAAAAGCTGTATCCGTTTTAAAAAGGTGAATGATATTCCACTGGAATTAATTGCTGAGTTGTGCACAAAAATGAGTGTTGATCAATGGATTGGGATTTATGAAGAGAACATCAAGAAGTAAATAATGAAAAAAGGGAAAGAAGATAAAATTCCTAAACCATTACTTGCTATTAATAATTTTATCCTGTTTATTGGCAGTATTGCTTTCATAATTGGTTTGATATTCTTTATTAAGTACATCATAGAACTGGATCAAAAGTATGATAACACCGAATCTGCATATTCACATATGAAAGTCTCTGCAGATCCTTTTGAAAAGTTGATTTAAATGACCTTTTTTATAGAACTGGCAGATTCCGCATCACTTCAACCAGCTCAGCGCAAGCAAGTGCGGAATGACCAGATTTTAATAATCGAATAGGTTACACGAACAGATTCCTTCGTTGCTCTCGGAATGACGTTAAGAAAAGAGTTGACAAATTTTAAACTACCTCATCGCCTCTTCAGCCCATTGAACCAGTTGTTCAAACTGCTGTTCTCTGGTCATCTCGCTAGTGTCCAGTAATTTTGCGTCTGCTGTTTGTGTTAGCGGACTATCTTCTCTTGTAGAATCGATATGATCACGTTCTATGACATTCTTAAGAACTTCTTCATAAACAACCTCATCACCACGACCTATAAGTTCCTCATAACGTCGCTGCGCACGCACTTCTGGTGCTGCGGTCATAAATACTTTAAGTTCTGCATCTGGGAAAACAACGGTTCCTATATCACGACCATCCATAACCACACCTTTTTCTTTTCCCATTTCTTGTTGTTGTGCAACCAGTTTAGCACGAACTTCAGATACCGATGCTACTAAACTTACTATAGAGCTTACCTCGAGTGTGCGTATTTGCTTTTCAATGTTTTTACCATTTAAATAAACATCTGCGCGATCTGTTTCTTCATTGCGTTGGAATGATACCTTAATTTTATCTAAGGAATCGATAAGTTCTTGTGCATGCAGTTGATTATCTCGGTAGATGTTTTCGCTTAAAGCGTAATAAGAAATAGCTCTATACATGGCACCTGTATCTACATAAATGTACTTTAATCGCTGCGCAAGTTGTTTTGCAGCAGTACTCTTACCGGTACTGGAATGTCCATCTATCGCTATCGTAATCTTATCACTCATTATTGTAAATTTATATTAACCCCAAAAAGGCTGGTATGTGACGCCAGTGTATATCGTGCATGTGTATAACTGAATCGCATTTTATTAATTTTCAAAGAGAATCCTGCACTTACACCAGAAAATGCTCTGGTGTCTTGAATACTCAACTCTTGTGCCCTGCGAAAATTATACCCAAGTCGCACCTGAAAGGCTTGTTCTGGAAAAATTTCTACTCCAAATACGGTATGACGCAGTGCATTATTGAAAAATCCAGGTTTATCTTCAATGACATTACCATCTAGGTCTGTTTGAGCATTGGCGTCATTGGAGAACGCAATATTCCATTGCTGTAAATTTTCTAAAGTCACGTGAAGACGTAAAGGCAGATTTCTCATGTTATTTGAAAAACCTAAGGCAACCTCTAGCGGTAGCTTTTCATAAACCTCATTATAAGGTGTAAACTGCGTACCGATGTTGCGCACGACTAAAGCTACTCTGATATCTTTATCTTCATTGTAGTATAAAGCACCAAAGTCTATCGCGCCACCTAATGAGGTATATCGCTCTAGCTTTGAAGAGATGACTTTTACATTTGCACCTAGATAAATATCTGAAAACGGAATGTTATAAGCATATCCAGCAGATATCGCTACTTCGTTACCACCAAATTCTCCTGTAGCAACGCCTTGCTCGTTATAGCCATCAAAGGTTCCGTAATCTAAATAGGTAACTCCAACATGAAAAGTCTGCACATGTCGATCCCATGTGTAAGCATATGCCGCAGTACCATAATTAACATCACCTAGATAGTTAGCATAATTCACTTGTAACTGATTATCCATTTTAGGATTAATCGTCGCTGGATTAAATATCCCAGAGGTAGGATCATAATCCACACCGGTAAGTACTCGTCCACCTAGCGCCGCTTGTTTTGTACCAGCAGGCAGGTTGAGAAATTGGTATGTCGTTCTTCCTCCTATTTGCGCTTGCGCGAAAGCAGCAGATAAAATCAGCACCAATAACAACGATATATGGGATTGAGATTTTTTCACTTCTAATCTAACGACTGCAAGTTTAATTTATTTTTAAGCGTGTTGCTAGTTATTGAATAAGGAATTTGGTACATTTAGTAAGATGGCTAACTTTAAATTATGAACTTAAATTTTCTCTTTACCGTATTTATGCCTTTGATAATGCTTCAAGGCATAATTCTAGAACAAGAAGTTTATGGAAGCTTACTATCTGTTCCTAACGCAGAAAATTGTCTAGAACAATATCATCTAGAAATTGATCTCAGTAAATCAACTGCTGTTGTTCATAATACATTAGAGATTAAACTAATTGAAGGTCAAGAATATATTGAAATACACATTCCACATATCGCTTTTAACAATGGCATGATAAAAAGTGCATATCGTAATGATGGATGGACTCGTTACCACAGCAATGATTTTGAGCAATTTAGTTGGAAGATTAATGGTCGTGAGTTAACTTCTCAATATGAATTTACCGTTCACGATAGTCTTGTAAATCTTAGAAACAAATATTTAAAGATTGATTCTTTACAAAATCTAAATAGTAGTTCGAGTGCAGACAGAAAGCAATTAGAAGAATTCAATCAATTTGAATTATCCGAGGAGTTTGATAATAAAGTCCTAAGTGGTCTTTACCCATGGTACATTTTAAAAATCAAAAATGAATTTAGTAATACTAATACTGCAACCTCAACTTTTGAACTTACTTATGAACTAGAATTAGGTCCATCTGTACAAAATAAGAGAGAAAACTACTTTCATTTTAAATTCAATGAACCTGAAAAAGAACTAAAAACTCCTATTCATGTGGATATAAAGCTTAACAAGCTACCGACGCGCAAAATCAAATCTCAGATACCTGACGTCCTTATTTATGATAAGGATAAAAAAATCCTAAGTGCAATAATTGATCCCAATATTCTTGCTCATTCTCAAAATCTATTGTTGTTTATTAGATAAGGTCTTTTAAATGAGTTAGTGTTTTCAACCCATCCGACCATTGATCGCTATCACTCGCTTTGCACACCTTTCCTATCCCTAGGAAAAGTGCTTGTCTTATTTTTTATCAAAGCTCGAATGTCAGACTGAGCTTGTCGAAGTCGTTTTCCATAGAGTAAAGCCAATTACGACAAAATCTAATTGACATTTCAAAACAAAAAATCCTCAGCGCAAACCGAGGATTTTCAAATTTTAAATGCAATAGAGATTAACTCAACTTCTTAGCATTTTTAACCTTTTGCTTAGTAAGCGCTAGTTCTAGCACATCGCTCATATCGCTCACATAATGGAAAGTCAGACCTTTTAAGTATTCTGGTTTGATCTCTTCTATATCTCGTCTGTTTTGTTCACAAAGTAAAATTTCTTTAATACGTGCACGCTTAGCCGCAAGAATCTTTTCTTTGATTCCGCCTACAGGTAGTACTTTACCACGCAGGGTAATTTCTCCAGTCATAGCGATGCTTTTCTTCACTTTGCGTTGTGTAAATAAAGAAACTAACGATGTTAACATGGTGATACCAGCACTAGGACCATCTTTAGGTGTTGCTCCTTCTGGTACGTGAATGTGAACATTGTATTTACTAAATACCTCTGTAGGTATTCCTAATTCTTCTGCATTTGCTTTAATGTACTCCATCGCAATGGTAGCACTTTCTTTCATCACTTTACCTAAGTTACCTGTGATGGTAAGACTACCTTTTCCTTTAGAAAGAATAGATTCAATAAAAAGAATATCACCACCTACACGAGTCCATGCTAGTCCGGTTACCACACCAGCCACATCATTATTCTCATACTTATCACGTTCCATACGTGGTGCGCCTAACACTTCTACAACCGTTTCATTAGTCACCTTAAGATCATAAGGCTCTTCCATGGCAATACTTTTTGCTGCATAACGCACCATTTTTGCCATTTGCTTATCTAGCGAACGCACACCACTCTCGCGAGTATAACCTTCTACTATTTTTTCTATCTGTGGCTTAGCTATTTTTAAATGCTCTTTAGTAAGACCATGTTCTTTCAACTGCTTAGGCAACAAATGTTGTTTCCCTATCTCTACTTTTTCTTCTATGGTATAACCAGTCACATTAATAATCTCCATACGATCACGCAATGCTGGCTGAATTGTATTTAAAGAGTTACACGTAGCGACAAACATGACTTTACTTAAGTCAAAGCCCATTTCTAGGAAGTTATCATAGAACGCATTATTCTGCTCTGGATCTAGAACTTCTAGCATCGCACTGGATGGATCACCGTTATGTGAAGAACTAAGCTTATCAATCTCATCCAGTACAAAAACCGGATTAGACGTTTTTGCCTTTTTAATACTTTGTATAATACGACCTGGCATCGCACCTATATAGGTTTTACGATGTCCACGGATTTCGGCCTCATCACGCAATCCACCTAGCGAGATACGTACATATTCACGTCCTAGTGCCTCGGCCATAGATTTTCCTAGAGAGGTCTTCCCTACTCCTGGTGGCCCATAAAGACATAGAATAGGTGATTTCATATCATTACGCAGTTTTAAAACCGCTAGATATTCAATAATACGTTTCTTTACTTCATCTAGTCCGTAGTGATCACGATCCAAGATTTTCTTAGCACGTTTCAGGTCAAAATTATCTTTTGAAAACACGTTCCATGGTAGATCTAGAAATAAATCTAGGTAGTTGCGTTGTATAGAATACTCTGCCACTTGCGGATTCATGCGTTGCATTTTTGCAAGCTCTTTCTCAAAGTGTTCTTTTACCTTATCGTCCCATTTCTTAGACTTGGCACGTTTGCGCATTTCATCCAGCTCTTGATGAGAAGACACGCCACCACCTAATTCATCTTGTATGGTTTTCATTTGCTGGTGTAAGAAATACTCACGCTGCTGCTTATTAATGTCTGAGTGTACCTTAGACTGAATATCATTTTTAAGCTCCAGTTTTTGTTGCTCGATATTCATATAACGCAAGGTCTCTAATGCACGATCTTTAAGGTCATTCATTTCTAGCAACTGTTGCTTTTCTGACACCTTAAGATTCATGTTAGACGACACAAAATTTACTAGGAAAGAGTTGGACTCTATATTTTTAATCGCAAAACTCGCCTCACTCGGAATATTAGGGCTTTGCTTAATAATCTCTAGAGACAGTTCTTTAATACTATCAATGATGGCATTAAACTCTGTATTATCTGGCAGTGGTCTTGCCTCTGGTATGTCTGTGGTTTTAGCGGTAATATAAGGCTGTTCGGTCAGAATTTCGCCCATCTGGAAACGCTTCTTACCTTGTATAATCACTGTCGTATTTCCATCAGGCATTTTTAAAATGCGCAAGATGCGTGCAACCACACCAGTTTTATGCAGGTCATTTGCACCAGGCTCTTCAATAGATTCATCTTTTTGAGCGACGACACCTATGACTTTATTGGCTGCATTTGCCTCTTGTAATAATTTAATAGAGCGATCTCTACCAGCAGTGATAGGAATAACCACACCTGGGAAAAGTACCATGTTGCGCAATGGTAGTATGGGCAACTCTTCAGGAACAGACTCATTATTCATCTCTTCCTCATCTTCGGTACTTAATAATGGAATCAACTCTGCCTCGTGATCAAGATCACCTAGTGACAAGTTGTCTATTTTAATCTTCTTTGGATTGAACATATGCTTTCTTCTCGCCACTATGTCACAAAACACAGCAGCTTTTCAATTATTTTATTTTTATTTAATAGCAATTGATTGTTGTGGATACGCTTTCGCGAAAGCGGAATAACCAGCATTAAAACACTTTAAATCAATATTTTAAACGCCTTACAACACAAGGCTATGGTACTGGTGTACTTTAAACAAAGTATATTGCTATCATTAGTTTTTCAAATTCAGTGCCAGTCCACTGTAACAAGTTGAAAAAAGCCGCATCTTTAAGACGTAACACTAACCAAGTGACATTAACAGAAACTGAAATATCCGTATACGACTTGTGCGAGCAAGGCGATCAAAGGGCACAAATGAAAGTGTATGACAGCTACTCACGTGGCATGTATCACGTGGCATTGCGCATCCTTAAAGACAGTGGCGAGGCAGAAGACGTCATGCAAGAAAGCATGATTGCGGCTTTTCATAAAATGAGCCAGTGGAATAGAGAGGCAACCTTTGGCAGCTGGTTAAAACGCATTGTGATTAATAACAGTCTATCGCGATTGCGCAAGACTAAAAAAATGGAAACCGTATCCTATGATGATGTAGCCTATCATCTAGAATCGCAAGCAGATGACCAACAAATCGATATGGAAAATGCTGGAATGACAGCAAAAAAAGTACTGCTGGTCATGAACGAATTAAAAGATAATTACAAGCAGATTTTAACGCTGCATCTTATAGAAGGTATGGATAATGAAGAAATATGTGAGATCATGAAGATATCAAATGCGATGTGTCGCACGACAATCTCACGTGCCAAGGAAAGTTTAAGAACTAAAATTAAAGCTCATGAGTAAATCAATGGAAGACTGGTTTAAAGAGCAAGACTTTAATACCACAGAGTTACCTAGCGGTCACCGCAATAGATTTCTAGAACGTTTACAAGCGGCTCAAGAAGATGAAAAAGTCGTCTCTATAGATCGAGATGGTAAGGCCGAAGGTCATGCAGATGCAAGGAAAAACCCATGGTTTAAATGGTCACTGGTCGCAGGACTAGCGCTATTAATGGGACTGGCTGGTTTTAATCTAGGATCTAGTAGTGATACAGACCTGGCTAGTGTGTCACCAGAAATGGCCAATGCTCAAGACTTTTTCTCGAGCACCATCGCCGAAGAGTTAAAGCAACTAGAGTCTGAAAGCAGTCCAGAGACGGAACGATTAATTGCTGACACTAAAGTACAGTTACTAGAACTAGAAAATGATTACCAACAATTAAAACTAGACCTAGATAATAGTGGTAACAGTCGCAAGGTAATTGCAGCGATGATACAGAATTTTCAAAACAGAATAGCATTGCTGGAAGCAGCACTAGAACATATAGAATCTCTTAAACAACTTAAACTGAATACAGATGCAACCATATTATAAAATACTATTACTAGCTTTTTTATTGCCACTGGCAGTAGTCGCTGGTCCTGTAAAAGGTAAATACACTAAAAAGAAAAGTCTCAAAAAGTCCTACACGGTCAATAAAGACGCCATGCTTTTACTAGATAATAAATATGGTAGCATGACCATTACCACCTGGGATCAACCTACGGTATCCATTGAGGTTTATGTAGAGGTTACTGGTGATGATCAAGAAGATGTAGAAGAAAAACTGCGTGAGATCGATGTCAACTTTGAATCTAGCGCTAGTCGTGTGAGTGCAAAAACGATGGTAGATGCTAGACGCAAGAACTGGAGCTGGAGCAGCTGGTTTGGCTCTAGTAATAACGTGAGTGTAGAAATTAACTATGTGGTTAAAATGCCCGTGACTAACGACCTCGATGCTCGTAATGATTATGGTACACTATCCCTAGATAAATTACTAGGTCATGCACGATTGAATTGCGATTATGGTAGAATGGATATCGGTGAGTTATGGCATGCAGATAACTATATTAAAATGGATTATACTAATAAGTCTACCATAGACTATGTAAAATCTGCCAGTATCAATGCAGATTACAGCAGCTTTACACTGGGCGAATCTGAAAAGATTGAGTTAAAAGCAGACTATACACACAGCGAGTTTAAGAAAGTTACAGATCTTAATATCAATACAGATTATGGTAGCATTACCATAGGTGAAGCGGCAGACTTTGTAGGTCGTGGTGATTATGTAAGCTTTAAAATAGGTACCATTACCCATATGCTAGATTTAAACACGGATTATGGATCTATAAGTGTCGCACGTCTGCAGGCAGGATTTAAAGAAGTCACGATACGTAGTGATTTTACAGGAGTAAACCTTAAGTATGATGCTAGTGCCCGTTTTGACTTTACCATAGATACAGAGTTTGCAGGTATTTCTATAAGTGATGCGGCAACTATAACCAGATCAGACAGTGATTATACTGATAAATTAAAGTCTGGATATAACGGTACAGAAAACAGTGGTAATACCATCAACATACGCACCTCTTATGGTGGTGTAAAGTTGAGAGCAATAGATTAAACAATCAACAAGATCATTGTTGTAGTCATCTAAAACGCTAAAAACAGTATTAATTACAAACAACTGAATCATAGAAAACGACAACTCAGTCACACCATATTTTATAAAAATCAATAATCGGTCATATTTGAACCATCAAGAAACAAGCTAAAACAAAAATTATGAAAAAGATACTTCTATTATGCATTGTGATATGCAGCACACAAATGGCCACAGCTCAATGGTTTGGCAATAAATCTGTAAAAGGCAACGGTGATTTAACTACAAAGACTTTTAACACCAGCGACTATGATGGTGTTGCAGTTGCAGGCTCTATGGATGTGGTATTAGTCCCAGGAACTGAAGGTAAGATAAAAGTAGAGGCAGAATCTAACATCATGGAACATCTTAAGGTTGAAGTAAGTGGTGGCAAACTAATCATAGGTACTAAAAATAATACCAACATCAACCCTAGAAAACCTATAACCGTGACTGTACCGGTAAAGTCCATAGACTATGCTAGTGTGTCTGGTAGTGGTGAGATTAAAAGCGACATGACACTTAAAGCACGCAACATGCGTTTAAAAGTATCTGGATCTGGAGATATGAATTTAACCATAGAGGCCGAAAATCTAAAAGCGTCCGTTACTGGTAGCGGCGATATGAACATCGCTGGTCGTGCCGAAAATCTAGACGTAAGCGTTACCGGTAGTGGTGATTTAAATACTTATAAATTAAAGGCTAATCATGTAGAAGCGTCAGTAACTGGTAGTGGCGATCTAGCCGTTTATATTAACGGTGGTGATCTTAAAGCACGTGTAACCGGTAGCGGCGACATACGTTATAAGGGAACGACTAGAAATGTAGATAAAAAAGTAACTGGTAGCGGCGACATTGATAAAATGTAAACACCTACTCTATTCTATAAGAACAAGCCTTGATATGTATCAGGGCTTTTTTTATACGCTTCCGCGAAAGCGAATACACGACCAACCCTACACATATAGAAAGTCTAAGAGTTATGAGACGTTTTACATGGTGCGTTTATCCATAACTAATCACTTTATCTCTATAAATCAACAGCCTATGAAACCAAGCATAAGGACTAGAACATCACACTACCCTTATGCCAAATTGCACGATGAGTGAATGCATTTAGAACCTATACATTAAAATAAACAATAGTATATTTGATAATATCAAATGATAGTATCATAAATGAAACCACCTTACGAAATAACATCTTCTATTTTAACGTTAATTACCTCGATTTCAGAAAAAATAGGAGAAGTAAATGCTCATTTATTAAATAAACCTTCACCTCAATTAAGAAAGCAGAATAGAATCAAAACTATTCATTCCTCGTTACAAATAGAAGGTAATACACTTACAGAAGAACAGATAACAGCGCTTGTAGATAATAAGCGAGTTATAGGTCCTCAAAAAGATGTTCTTGAAGTTTTAAATGCCATTAAGATCTATGAGAATATAGAAGAATACAAACCGACTGATGAAAAATCCTTTTTAAAAACGCACCAGCATTTAATGCAAGGATTAATTGAAAATTCTGGAAAATATAGAATTCAAAGTGTCGGGATTGTAAAAGACTCAAAAGTCGAGCATCTCGCTCCACCTTTTAAAAATGTGCCTTATTTAATGAAAGACCTTTTTGAATATTTAAAAAAGTCTGATGAAATTGAATTAATTAAAAGTTGTGTTTTTCATTATGAAATGGAGTTCATACATCCATTTATGGATGGCAATGGCAGAATAGGAAGGTTATGGCAAACTTTAATTTTAATGGAAAAATATCCAATCTTTGAGTTTTTACCCTTTGAAACATTAATAAGTAGAGATCAAGAGAAGTATTATCAAGCATTGGCAGAATCTGATAAATCAGGGAAATCAACTAAGTTTATTGAATACATGCTAGAGGTAATTGACAATTCGCTTAGTGAATTATTAGATTTTAATAATCGAACGTTAACTGAAAAAGACCGATTATCTTATTTTGTTTCCTTAAAAATCCATGAGTTTACAAGGAAAGATTACATGAATGTTTTTAAAGATATCTCTACTGCGACGGCAAGTAGAGATTTAAAAAAAGGCGCTGAACTAGGTTTTTTTGAAAAAACAGGAGAGAAAAACAAAACTAGGTATCGATTAAAATAAATGCCTACCAGAACCTTGTATAATGGCGATTGAGACGTTTTAAAGGCTTATAGCGAGGCTGTGATTATTCCAAAAATCAGTAACTTCACAACCATTAACCAACAACCAAAAGGGCAACGCGTACCGGCTAAAACGCCTCATTCGCCTTATACCTTTGCCATTGTGCATAATGCGAATGAAAAAATTACTAACCATCCTAATTATAGCTTCAACCTTAATTGGTTGCGGAATATTCAATAAGTCATATAAATCTGAAATAGATGGAGTTTATATCCCAAAAAATTTGGATGATGCAATAGCCGAACTTGACAAAGACTTTCCCGACTCTTTGAAAACGGCAATACGGAAGATGACCGAAGATGATTTCTCAGCAAGATATCATATGGGAACTGGAATATGGATGCGAAATAACTGGAATTTATGGGCTGGTTCTCGATTATCGAGATACTTCAATAAAATGGAAATTTATCATCCAGATGATATGTCCGGAATAATCTTAGATAGCTTTCACAGAACTCTAATGGACCAACCTATCGAATTAGAAGAGCAAGTTGCATATTACAAGTTGTATTGGGTTGTAGTTAAAAAGCCCGAAAAGGAAAATTATCCGAATGGCGAAAAAGACTTAGAGTTTAACTCAGGAATATATTATGATAGACCTGACGAGAAACCAGCAATAGTGCATATCCAAACGAATTCCTCAAATGACGATGTTTGGCTCTTTGATTATTATTTAGGTTGGAAACAAGTAAATCAAACTCAAATTGACGAACTTAGCGATAACCAAAATAACAGATTTGAAATATTGAAAAGAATATACAGCGAGTAAAGCACTATGCACAACACCATATATAGCTCATAGCTAATAAGTTGTTACGGCAAAGTTAAGGCGTATTTGGAAAGTCGCCAAATTTTTAAATTTGACGATTTCCAATAAAAAAGATAAAAAGAAAAATTTAAAAATCTGGCTTGTGCTCAACCGAATGGAAACAGCTAATTTGCACGCTACGAGCCATATACAAGACCGTTGCCCACAATTGAATAAAACAGATAGCTTTTAAAATATTACCTCACTATAACGATAATTGATATGTTATTCAATGACCTAATTTTGTTAATTCACTTAAAAATCTTGTTATCGGTCGTTTTATTATTTGGTAAAGGTTAAATAAAAGTACTTTTAAGCATTTACAAATAGGTTTAAACTTTAATTTGAGAAACAATGAGAAAATTTAAGTACATATCAATTACAATTCTAGTAATTCTAATTTGGACTACCTTCATTGGTTATGGTTTTATAGACGGTTTTTTATTAAGACCAATTACTTCCAAAAATACTTCGGAGGCATTTATCGAGGCTGCCAAAGAAAAAATAGCAGATGAATTTGTAGGGAATTTTGCAATGACAATAATTGAAGATGGAAAAATCTCAAAAGACTTCTTCTACTCTATTGACAAACCAGTTGATAAAAATACCGTTTTTCAAGTTGCATCTGTTAGTAAATGGGTTACCTCATTTGGAATTATGAAATTGGTTGAACAAGGAAAATTAGATTTAGACAAACCGATTGACGATTATCTGACAAGATGGAAACTTCCAAAAAGCGAATTTGATAACAGTAAAGTAACAATTAGAAGATTACTTTCTCATTCTTCTGGTTTAGTTGATGACCTTGGTTATGAAGGCTTTGCACCTAACGAAAAAATTCAAACTATTGAGCAATCATTAAATAAAGCTTCAGATGGATTATATTCTGAAGGAGTTGCAAAGATTGGATATGAACCTGGAAGTGGATATATGTATTCAGGTGCAGGTTACACTATTTTACAGTTAATTATAGAGGAGGTAACAGGTCTGTCATTTCAAGATTATATGACACAGAATGTTTTCGAACCATTAAAGATGGAAAACTCAACTTTTGTATTGTCTGAAAAACCAAATCTTAAATTAGCACAATTATATAAAGATGATGGAACAATATCTCCACCCATAAAATTTACTGCACTCGCAGCAGCTTCATTATATACTTGCACAGCAGATTTATCTAAATTTCTAATGGCAAATGTTTCTAATAATAACGTTCTCTCACAATCAACAATTAAACAAATGACTTCGACGGAAACATCCATAAGCGATGTAGGAGTTTATGGATTAGGTCCTCATTTATACAGTCAGAATGATAAAAATTCTAAAATAATTGGACACGATGGTAGTAGTAATCGTCCTGTAGTCAATACTGCGGCAAGAATTGACCTGCAATCGAAAGATGGGATTATAATTTTAGAGATGGGTAATCAAAATTTAGCTTCCTCACTTGCCGATGAATGGATTTATTGGAAAGCAGGAATTGCAGATTATGTCGTGATGCAACGTAACAAATCCTATCTTTTGACTTTGCTGATTATTGGTTATGTCATTATTATAATTTTATCCATCTTCATAATCCGTAAAAAGAATAAACAGCGGAAAACAACTGTGGGCAACAACGTATAAAAATAATTGCGGTTTAGTGCTAAATCAAAGGTCGTTGCGGGTTTGTATGCGAGGATTTTTCGAAGGAAAATCAGATGTTACAAACACGCAACTATTCTTATACATAAACGTTCTAGTCCATTGCCTGCGGCCGTAGGTTTTCGCTTTTGTAATTTATAATTACGCTCTTGGGATTAGAAATTATAGAACTGCAATATCACTGCAAAAGATCAACCAGCCATAGTAATTATAAATCACAAGTCTCCCAACCTACTCAACTGTCTTCCTCTCGCTGCGCTCGTCGGAGACAATCAATGGCAAAGCTGTAAAACCTCTTGAGCAATAGTCAGCTTGTACTTACACAATACACGCCAGCCGCTAGGAAACAAACAAGAACGTTGTATAATGGCGATTGAGACGTTTTAAAGGCTTATAGCGAGGCTGTGATTATTCCAAAAATCTGTAACTTCACAACCATTAACCAACAACCAAAAGGGCAACGCGTACCGGCTAAAACGCCTCACTCGCCTTATACCTTTGCCATTGTGTGCAATTAATACTAATGAAAGACAATTACAATAAATCCATAAAGAAAACTGATCAAGAATTTATTAATTCATGTAAAAAAAATGGGGTTTTAATTTTTAGGATTGAACATGTAATCACTTGGGAAGAATGGGATGATGGAATGGGTGTTTATTTATTTACGAAAACAAATGATGAACTAAAGGAATTAAACAAAAAAGATATTGAAAACCTCAAAACTGAATATTTAAGCGGACTGAAAAGAAATGATTATCCTTTCGATAAATTCCCTAACGTCGTATTCGATTTTGACTCAGATCAAAATGTTCAAGAGAATTTTGAAGGAAGCTATTTTTACAGGTTAAGATAAAAACAGCACACAACAAAGGCTATAGTTCATTGCGGCGGAATTTCCTTCTCGGAAATTCTTATTTTGCAATGAAGGCTAGGTTTTCTCGGAATAGTCCGCACGGACGATTCCGCAACGAAACCATAGCCTAAACGTTCTAGTCCATTGCCTGCGGCCGTAGGTTTTCGCTTTTGTAATTTATAATTACACTCTTGGGATTAGAAACTATAGCACTGCAATAACGCTGCGAAAGATCAACTAGCTTTAGTAATTATAAATCACAAGTCTCCCAACCTACTCAACTGTCTTCCTCTCGCTGTGCTCGTCGGAGACAATCAATGGCAAAGCTGTAAAACCTCTTGAGCAATAGTCAACTTGTACTTACCCAATTATCGCCAGCCGCTAGGAAACAAACAAGAACGTTGTATAATGGCGATTGAGACGTTTTAAAGGCTTATAGCGAGGCTGTTATCATTCATAAATTCAGTAACTTCACAACCATTAACCAACAACCAAAAGGGCAACGCGTACCGGCTAAAACGCCTCACTCGCCTTATACCTTTGCCATTGTAGCCAATTAAAAAATCACTCGAACTTTGATTGAAATTCGAGTGATAATTGAAAAATAACTATTTGTTCAATCGTTGTTTTACTGATTGAACTGTGTCTAAAATGGACTTTTCAAAAGAAATCGGCTTCCAATTAAACACTTCCTTTGTTTTGCTAACATCTGCGTCATAAGTGTTTCCAATAAAAGGCTTCATACCTTTTAAATCGCTATTAAAATTAGACATAAATTTTAATAAGAAATTTGGACCTTCTAAAGTGCTTACTTTATCATTTCCATTTGATTTTAAGATTTGAGCCATTTCTTTAAACGAATATGGATTTTCAGTTGCAACAACAAATCGTTGTCCATTAGCCTTCTCATTCTCTAAAGCCTTAACGTGAATACTGGCAATATCTCTCACATCTGACATATTAATGCGTACTTTAGCAAGCATTGGCATTTTACCAGTAATCATATCCTTAACAATATTCATTGATTCACCAGAGAGTTTATCTGACAAGGTTGGTCCCCAAATTGGACCTGGATTAATAACAACCAATTCCAACTTATTATCACCTTTTTGAGTTTCAATAAAATCCCAAGCACTTTTTTCTGCAAGTGTTTTACTTTTTACATAGGCGGACATATTTTTAGCATTTGGATTAGTCCAAGTATCTTGTTCTATGTTTAATGACTTATTTGCATCACCAAACATTGCTACCATAGAAGAAGTTAAAACCACGCGTTTTACGCCATTACTTTTAGCAAATTTTAAAGCTCGTTGTGTGCCATCAATAGCAGGCTTTATTATCTCATTTTCATCTTTGGGCTCACTTGCAACATAAGGCGAAGCAATATGAAGAACATAGTCACAATCTTGCATTGCTTCCTTCCAACCTTCATCTTTTAAAAGATTAAGTTCACAAAACTCTAAATTACCTTTGGGCTCAACTTCTCTACGAATTGCTCGTGTTAATTCGTCTCTTTTGGATAAATTCCTAACTGAACCTTTGACTGCATATCCATTTTTTAATAATTCCACCGCTGCGTGCAGACCAACATATCCTGAAATTCCCGTTACTAATACTTTTTTCATTTTATTATATTTTACTTACATCAAATTATTACTTGCTAATTGCAAGCAAAGATAATATATTACTTTTGTTTTGCAAGTAATAAATAAAAAAATGTATTTTTACAAAATAATTTTAAGGTAATACAAAATTGAAAATGGAACATAAATTTAGATGCGACTGCCCAATTACTAGTGCGATTGATATTATTGGAGATAAGTGGTCTTTAGTAATTATTAAGCAAATGCTGACTGAAAATAAAAAAACATTTAAAGATTTTATTGAGAGTGAAGAAGCTATCGCAACAAATATTTTGTCTTCGAGATTAAAAATGCTTGAGGAATTTAAAATTATAATAAAGGGAAAACTTCCTGAAAACAAAAAAACAAACATATACACATTAACAGAAAAGGGAATTGCACTTACACCATTAATAGTAGAACTAATAATTTGGAGTGATAATAACCTACGAGAATTTCATTCCGATTTATATGCAGGAAAACAGTTAGAAATGATAAGAGGTAACAAAGAACAGTTTATTGAAAATATAATAGAAAATTACAAGAAAAATAACTGGCTACAACACCGTATATAATTTATTGCTGGCTTCTCGCCTACTTACGAAAGTCCTCTCGGACTTTCTTGGTCGGTAATTATTTACTAAATTAGTTGCTTAAACCACGCAACAAACCATATACAAACACGTTGTATGCAATTAAAAAAGACATACAACAACGTATAAAATTAATAACTAATTTTTGATATCCTTATCCGCATCTTAAAGATTATAGATTGCATCATCAATAGCGTTTCTAACTTCATTTGTCATTGGTTCACCACTCATAATAACACTTCTTAGAAATGCTAGTGTAGTATGTACTTGTTTAAGTCTTTTGTCATTCATAATTTTCGTTTTATTTATCCGTTACTAATCTTATACAATGCGTTACCACACATTTAAAAAATGACAGCGATAATAATATTCATAGGACTTCTGATTGGACTGAATTGTATTCCGCTTCTGACCAAAAACACCTTTCCGTCAGTTGAAAAATTAATCGGAAGAATATTAATCGTCGCGACAATTTTGTTTTTGACATTTATGGTTTTTGAGTTTAACGGATACAAACTAAAAGGACTATATAGCTTTTCGATAATTAGCTGGTTATTTATTGTTTCGACAATTCTATTTTTTGCTTTATTCAAAAACACAAAAAAGAAAATACTGACTGTTTTTCTACTAACGCCATTAATCTCTTTATGCATTCTGACTCTAATACTCGGACGAGTTGTTTATGAGCAAAAAATTAACGAAACAAACAAAATATCAGTTTCGACAGGTGGTTTTTTAGCTTGCGGTGAAATCATAAATATTACTCAAACAAGGTTCAGGATTTTTGATAAAGAAGTATTTCATATTGACAACCTTTGCTTAATTGGAATTAATAAAATTGAGACAATCAAACTTGACGACGAACACGCTGAATTTTTAATCTATCACAATGGAAAATATGACTCTGAAAATCCGTATAAATATGACGTGGAAAGAAAAAACGTGTGGTAACACCGTGTATAATTAATTGCTACATTGAGCTTACTTGCGAATATTCCTTCGGAATATTCACAGGTTCGTGAATGTTTGCTAACTTAGTTGCTTAACCACGCAACTAACCATACACAAACACGTTGTGCATAATATTGACTCACTCTAACTTATGATGAACGAACCTGATTTTTTTTGGAAAAATTTTCGTCTTGGAACAGAATTACAAATTTCGGGAACTCACATTTTTAATGCATTATATTTTCTTGACAAACTTGAGTATTTGCGACACGAAGAAGATATTTTTGAATTCTTATACAATGTTTCGTTAGGAATTGAGAGAATACAGAAAATTGCAATAATACTAATTGAACACAACGAAAATACTGAGCAAGAACAATTTGAAAAAGATTTGATAACTCATAATCATCTTGAATTACTGCGAAGAATTAAAGAGAATGAAAAACTAAATTTCGGAAAAGTTCATACTAAATTCTTGAATTTAACCTCAGACTTCTATAATTCTTACCGTTACGAACGCTTTAATAAATCTTCTGTCTATCACAAAAATTCAGATAAGTATAAATTTTTAGAATTTATTGCAAAAGAATTAAATTTAGAAATTGATAAAGATTATGATTACATAGAAAACAGCAAACAGGTAAAAAAATTTTTAGGCAAATGCATTGGTAAAATAGTTTGTGATTTTTACGAAATTATTGGCAAAAGAGCCAGACAAATCGGAACTTTCACTTACGAGATTAGATATGAATCAAAAGCGTTTAAGATTTTTATGGCTAAACAATTTACTTTTGAAAATGAGAACAATCTTAAAAGAGAAATTTTAGTTAGTCTTTTAAATAAAAACGGTTTAAATGACGAATTTACTAAATACATTAAATCAATTGAACCGTTAAATTTTGAAAGTTTTAATTCAAGTCACTATATAAAATATTTTTTTAATGACATAAATGACTTTAGTGCGATTAACGAATATGAGTATTTCATTGATGACAAACAAATACCAAAGAACAGAAATGAAGAAATATTCGGAATTGGCGAAAGTCATTATTTACAAAATGAATTGAATGATTTTATGGGAGAAGAGGAATGAAAAAATACTATGCACAACACCGTGTATAATTAATTGCTTTGGTCGTTGCTTATTTGGAAAATTCCTTCGGAATTTTCTCGCGTTCGTTTTTGTTTACTAAATTAGTTGCTTAACCACGCAACTAATCATACACAAACACGTTGTGCAACATATGAACAAACCTATGAAATACATATTATTACTCGGAATTCTGATTTCATTTTCCGGAACAAATCTTATCGCTCAATCGACTTCTGATAGCCTGAAACCAAAAATGAGAATGGTTAAAGAAGTTATCTACAAACCAGAGAATGGCGAATTAAAAAGTCGAGAAAATCTGTTTGATTCAAACATAAGTTCATATATGATTTTTGATAAAAATGAGAAAGTGATAGAAAACGGACAATATGAAAGAGACGGTTCGCTTTACGAGAAAACTATTTACGAAAGAAATGAAGATGGAGTTGCTCAAAAAGCTATGAAGAAAAATTCATCAGATGAATTAAAAAGCTATTGGACTTATGAGTACGATTCCAACGACAATATGATTGCTGTTAAAACTTATGATTCAGACAACAATCTGACAAACATCCAATCGAATAAATACGATGAAAACGGAAATAACATTGAGATGCTTCTTAAAAGACCAGGAAATGAAAGCGGTTGGAAATATAATTATAAATACAATTTTGACAACAAAAAAATTGAGCAGTTCAGATATAAACCTGATGGTAGTCTAAAAGACAGACGAACATACTCATACAATAAAGACGGAAATGAAAATTTACAATTTAAATTCAATCCTGATGGGAGTTTTATGAAGTTCGTTTCTGAATACGACGAAATGAATAATATGACTGTTCAAAATTGGTTCAATGAAGAAGACGAACAAACTCACCAAACTTCCTTCGAATATGTATATGACAAAAATGGGAATTGGATTTCTAAAAGGAGAAGTTCTAATGGAGAATTAGGAATGGTTTGGGAAAGACAAATAGAATATTACGAATAAAAAAATACGTTGCACAACAATGTGTATAATTCATTGCTAGTTCCAGCCGACTTACGAAAGTCCTCGCGGACTTTCTATCTGTGATTTATTTGCTAACTTTAGTGCTTAAACCACGCAACGAAATCATACACTAGACCGTTCTAGTCCATTGCCTGCGGCCGTAGGTTTTCGCTTTTGTAATTTATAATTACTCACTTGGGATTAGAAACTATAGAACTGCAATAACGCGGCAAAAGATCAACCAGCTTTAGTAATTATAAATCACAAGTCTCCCAACCTACTCAATGGACTAGAATGGCAAAGCTGTAAAACCTCTTGAGCAATAGTCAGCTTGTACTTACACAATACACGCCAGCCGCTAGGAAACAAACAAGAACGTTGTATAATGGCGATTGAGACGTTTTAAAGGCTTATAGCGAGGCTGTGATTATTCCAAAAATCTGTAACTTCACAAACAATAACCAACAACCAAAAGGTCAACGCATACCGGCTAAAACGCCTCACTCGCCTTATACCTTTGCCATTGCCAGTAATATGAGGAAACCGAAATCAAATGAAAATAATTTACTATAAAACAATCTTTCTGATTTTTGTTTCAACAATTGCGTATTCCCAAAATGCCGAAAAAAATATGAGCGATAAAGTGCCTAATAGTGTTGAAATTGTTGACAGTCATTTAGACCAATTTTTTGATGAAAACGCAGATATTGTTGTATTTGACGAAATAGAATCTGAAATTATTCACAGAGATATATTTTTCATCAAAGCTACAGAAGACAGACCATATCACATTTTATTGAGTTGTGGAATGAGTGCTTTACCAATGAGAATTCCAGAAGACATTGAATCATCTGAATTTGCAGAAGTTATGATATTATTGCCAAAGGAATGGAATTTAGAATATGAGTCTTTTAGTGACGAGCGAAATTATTGGCCAATTAGAATAATGAAGGAATTGATGATGTTACCACATCCGAATAAAACTTGGTTAGGTTTTGGACACACTTTCGGACACGAAGATGATAATGAACTTGCAGAAGGAATTGGATTTAATTCAGTAATGTTAGCAAGCTCAATGGAATTATCCGCTGATTTTACCGAAATCGAACTTGAAAATAATAAAGTGATTGACATTTATACTTTAATTCCACTTTACAAAGAAGAACTTGAATTTAAAAAACAAAATAGCGCAAGTGATTTACTTGAAAAATTTGACAAATTCGGAATTGAAGAAATTGTAAAAGTTGGAAGAAAAAATGTTTGCGAATAAAAAATACTACTGGCAACACCGTATATAATTTATTGCTAGTTCTAGCCTACTTACGAAAATCCTCGCGGATTTTCTATTCGGTTTTTATTTGTTAACTTAGTTGCTTAACCACGCAACAAACCATATACAAACACGTTCTAGTCCATTGCCTGCGGCCGTAGGTTTTCGCTTTTGTAATTTATAATTACTCACTTGGGATTAGAAAATATAGAACTGCAATAACGCTGCAAAAGATCAACCAGCCATAGTAATTATAAATCACAAGTCTCCCAACCTACTCAATGGACTAGAATGGCAAAGCTGTAAAACCTCTTGAGCAATAGTCGGCTTGTACTTACACAATACACGCCAGCCGCTAGGAAACGTACAAGAACGTTGTATAATGGCGATTGAGACGTTTTAAAGGCTTATAGCGAGGCTGTGATTATTCCAAAAATCAGTAACTTCACAACCACTAACCAACAACCAAAAGGGCAACGCGTACCGGCTAAAACGCCTCACTCGCCTTATACCTTTGCCATTAGCGGCAAGCTGAACAAAAACTGACTAAAAAAGAAATGAAAGGAAATACTTGGAAGAAATGGGATTTACATATCCACACAAAAGGAACAAATAAAAACGACCAGTTTAGTTCCGAAACAATGGATGATTTCTTCCATTTATTCTTTAAAAAGGCAATTGAAAACCAAATTAGCGGAATAGGTATTACCGACTATTTTTCAATTGACAACTATCTTAAAGCTATTGAATACGTCAATGATATTGAAAACAAGATTGACTCAGATGGCAACAAATTATTTACACAAGAGGAAATATCAACAGTTCGAGAGATTTTTATTTTCCCAAATGTTGAATTAAGAATGCTTCCAAGTACAGGTGTTGAAAAACTTATCAATATCCATTGCCTATTTAACCCAAGTTATGTTTCAGATTTGGACAATGATTTTTTTGGTTCTATTGAGAATCAAGAAAGCTTTAAAATGAATCGACAAGGCTTGATTTCTTATGGAAGGTCTTTAAAACCACATATTACTGATGAAAATATTTTATACCGTGAAGGTTTAAATAACTATGCAATTGACCCAAAAAGCTTAAAGACCTTATTAGATAAAAATAATAACTTTAAGGAAAATACTATTACAGTAGTAAGCAACTCAAATAAAGATGGTAATTCTGGTATTCAAAAACACTATGATTTATTTGAAGGAGATGAAGGAAGTTTAGATGGAGTTAGAAAAACTATTTATAAAATATCTAACGCTATTTTTTCAACTAACTCTAAAGATATCAAGTATTTTCTTGGTAAAAGACTTGACGATACAGAAGGTGTCACTAATGAACAAAAACAGGAAGAAAGAGAGCTTGTTCTTTTGGAAAGAGGTAGTTTTAAGCCTTGTATTGTTGGAAGTGATGCTCACAAAGAAGATGAACTTTTTTCTCGTTACACTTGGATAAAGTCAGAAACAAGCTTTGATGGTTTAAAACAAATCTTGTTTGAACCTGAATATAGGGTGTTTTTAGGTGCTAACGCACCTATTCCACCACCAATAAGAATCAACAAGATTTCTTTAGATTTTCCCGTAGATTCAAAATTTGAAAATGAAAGTTTTTGTTTATCAGGTAAAAATGAAATAAACTTAAGCCCAAACTTCACTTGTATTATCGGAGGTCGAGGAGCAGGAAAAAGTACAATCCTTAATTTAATACACGAAAAATTAAAACCAGGGGAAAATCAGTTTTTTTCAACAAAAAAAATTCGTGATGCAAACGGTAATGTTTTATCAATTGAGGATGGTGTGGAGATTGATAATGATGCAGATGAAAAATATATTGAGTTTTTAAGTCAAAATGAAATTGAAGATTTTGCACAAGACACTCAAAAACTAACTAATGCTGTTTATGGTCGTATCATAAAAAGAGATGAATTAGGGTTAATTAGAAACAAAGAGGAAGTTCTTAAACAAGCTTTAATTGATTATAAAAAGCACATAATTAATGTCCGAAGAATTGAAACATTAAAAACGGAATTAGAACAAAAAAGAAAAGAATTAGGCACCAATAAAAAACTTGTCGAATCATTCTCAAGCGACGAATACAAAAGAATCAATGCTGAATTAAAAGATAAAGGACAACAGTTAAATAAACTCATAACCTCTAAAGAGCAATATGAACAATTAATAAGTGTTTTAGCTGATATTCAGAGTAAATACAACCAAGCTGAGCCTAATAATCAATATGCCTTAGAAATAGATAAAATTGTTACAGAGATTAAAAGTATAACTGATGCGACTGGGAATTCTGATTTTTCTTCCTCAATAGCCAACATCTCGACATTAGAGGTAGAACTAAAAGCAAAAAAAGATGAGCTAAGGCAATATCTATCTGACAAAGGTCTTACAGAAGAGAATTTAAAAGATATTTCTAATGCAAATATTCAGATTAATGCTTTAGAATCGGAAATTCAAAATAGAACTAACACAATTATTGCTTTGCAAAAAGAAATCGATGAGTTCGATGAAAGTAAAGCAGCTTCGGCAAGTTCTGATTACAAAACAGAAATTGAAACTCAAATAAAGTCCATTAGTTCGATTTTAGAGAACCTAAATAATACTTCCGTAAAACCAATATCATTGAACTTTGACTTTGATGAGTCAGCTGCTAATGAGAAGGTTTTTACTGATTTCAAAAATCTATTTGAGAGTCAACTTGCACGTGCTAATTATAAAGGAGATGGAATCCTAAAAGAAATTCTTTTTTGTATTTCACCTAAGAACATTACTACCAAAGAGGCGTTAGTAGATAGCCTAACAAATTATACAAGTAGTTCAAATGCGAAAAGTTTTTTAATAGAATTATTTAGCGTTGAGTCTAATTTTAATGCATATAGGCTTTTAACTAAAATGACTTTTTTCAATTACATTGACTTTAAGAAAGTTAAAGTTCAATATGACGGGCGACCTATTGAGAAGTCTTCATTTGGTCAAAGGTGTACTGCGGTTCTTGTAATACTATTATTACTTGGTAATAACCCAATAATAATTGACGAACCAGAAGCACACCTTGATAGCTTGTTAATTTCGAATTACCTAGTAGAAGTCATTAAGGACAGAAAAAGAAGCAGACAGATTGTATTTGCAACACATAATGCAAATTTTGTTGTGAATGGTGATGCTGAATTAATCCACATTTTAAGTATTGATGAGACAAATCAATCAACTTTAATTAAAAGCACGACAATTGAAAATGAAGAAACTCGTGAAACTCTGATTGGACTTGAAGGAGGATTTGAAGCATTTAAAAAGAGAGAAAATAAATATCAATATCGTCTGAACTAAAAAAAGCCAGCCGCTAACAACGTATATAAAAAATAGCGGTTTAATCGCTTAACAGAAACAAAATGAATGAATTAAAGGTCAGTTGTAATCCGAAAAATTAGTGTGTAAAACCCGCTACTTTTCATATACAAGACCGTTCTAGTCCATTGCCTGCGGCCGTAGGTTTTCGCTTTTGTAATTTATAATTACACTCTTGGGATTAGAAACTATAGAACTGCAATAACGCTGCAAAAGATCAACCAGCTTTAGTAATTATAAATCACAAGTCTCCCAACCTACTCAATGGACTAGAATGGCAAAGCTGTAAAACCTCTTGAGCAATTGGCGTCTTGTACTTACCCATTACACGCCAGCCGCTAGGAAACAAACAAGAACGTTGTATAATGGCGATTGAGACGTTTTAAAGGCTTATAGCGAGGCTGTGATTATTCCAAAAATCTGTAACTTCACAACCAATAACCAACAACCAAAAGGCCAACGCGTACCGGCTAAAACGCCTCACTCGCCTTATACCTTTGCCATTAGCTACAATTAAAACAAACCGTGAAAAAAGAGAAAGTAATAGAGAAATTAGAAAAACATTGTTCTGAAAAACTTTACGTTAGACTGACAAGAAAAAAAGGTGGTTTCGAGGGAATTTCAACTGGATTTATTCTTGACAAATCATCTGATTTCATTTTACTTCAAGAAACTGATGAATTCAGGGTTTTAGGTTACCAAATCATCCCAATTAAAACAATAAAACACGTTCGATTTAATAAAAATGACAAAACAATCCACCGCATTCTAAAAGAAGAAGGGTTAATAAGTGAGGTTAAAGCTAAATATAAAGTGGATTTAACTGATTGGAATACAATTCTAAATGATATTAAAGCAACGGAATTGACAATCATATCAGAATGTGAGCATCCGAAACAAAACTTTTTTTGCATTGGACATTTAAAACGTATTAATAAAAAGTCAATTTCGATAAAGAATTTTAACGCTCAAGGAATTTTGGACAAGAAAAACACCAAGCATAATTTTGATGATATTACAAAATTGAGTTTTGACGACCGTTATGCAAACGTATTTTCAAAATATTTGAGGGAATAATGAAACACGCAGAAAAAATTTCAAATAAAAACGGGAATTGGTATATCGTTGAAATTATCGAAAAATGTGAGCCTGTTGAACGAAATGAAAAACAAGAATTACGAAGAGTGACAACTTGGGGAAATCATCATTTAATTAAAGCTGATTCACCCGAAAAAGCATTTGATAAATCTGTAAAGCTTGGAAAAGAAGCAGAATATAAATTTACGAATACTGACAAAATCGAAATGGAATGGATTTTTGTTGGCATTGGGGAATTATTGCCGATTTATGAAGACATCGAAGATGGAGCGGAATTAATGTGGAACGATTACGGATTTATTAGTAATCGAAGAACTATGAAAATGCCTTACAAAAAGAAAGAACTAATGAAGTTAATAAAACAGAAACAACAACCGAAAAAATAACTGTAGCTAACAATGTGTATAATTCATTGCTAGTTAGAGCCTACTTACGAAAATCCTCGTGAATTTTCTATCCGGTTTGTATTTGCTTTATTAGTTGCTCAATCACGCAACGAAATCATACACTAGACCGTTGCCATTGCCAACAATATGACAAAACTGAACGGAATGAAAAACATTTTGATTTTAGCATTAATTTTTACTTTTGGATTGAGTTATTCTCAATCGGAAAAAGAAACAGGCGAAATTAAAAAAGACTCGATTTTTTTCGGTAATTGTAAAAGCGGAACTGAACGTGCCTTAAATGATGCTGAAAATGGAACTTATAAATACATTTCTTATGGAGCAAGATTTATAACTGATGATGAAGAGAAATTTAACGAATTTTATCAAAAACATATGAAAACTAAATATGGTATTTTGATTAGCAATGCTGGATGTGTAGTATCTGAAGATTCGAAATGTTATAAAAAGAAAATTACGGAATTGATTTTTGCTAAATTCGGAAATGATATATTTAAGAATTCCCGAATAGAGGCGAAAAAACTATATGGGAAATTGGAATAAATACTGTTGGCAACACCGTGTATAATTAATTGCTGTATTAGTCTCTACTTGCGAATATTCCTTCGGAATATTCACAGGTTCGTAAAAGTTTACTAAATTAGTTGCTTAAACCACGCAACAAACCATATACAAAACCGTTCTAGTCCATTGCCTGCGGCCGTAGGTTTTCGCTTTTGTAATTTATAATTACACTCTTGGGATTAGAAACTATAGAACTGCAATATCACTGCAAAAGATCAACCAGCTTTAGTAATTATAAATCACAAGTCTCCCAACCTACTCAATGGACTAGAATGGCAAAACTGTAAAACCTCTTGAGCAATAGTCAGCTTGTACTTACCCAATTCTCGCCAGCCGCTAGGAAACAAACAAGAACGTTGTATAATGGCGATTGAGACGTTTTAAAGGCTTATAGCGAGGCTGTGATTATTCCAAAAATCTGTAACTTCACAACCAATAACCAACAACAAAAAGGGCAACGCGTACCGGCTAAAACGCCTCACTCGCCTTATACCTTTGCCATTGGCAACAAGCTGAAAAACCGAGATGCTGAAAGAAAAACGAAAATTGATTTTACTAATTCTCACAGCAATTCTGACTTTTATTATCGGAGTTTGGCTTGAATTGGACTATCGGATTTTGACACGTAGAACGGTTAAATATTTTGCCGATTATCAACTTGGATTTTATGGTGGAAAAGATTTGAGAATTTATGAAACTGATATTGCTTTCATTCTGACTTTAATTCCAATCGGATTTTTTTTTACAACTCGAAAGGTCAGTTCTTTAAAGAAAATATTATGGCTGAATTTAGGCTATCTGATTTTAATCCCGCTTTTTTACTGTCTCTTTTGCTTTCTTGAAAGTCAGTTTATTAAAGTGACTATAACGAATCCAATAATGAACGACGGAATTTTAAAATATCATCAAAATAATGTGAATTATAGAATGATTTCATTCTTGACAATAATCTCGACTTTCATTAGTGGAATAATAATTAAGAAAATAACGAACGGAAAAAAGCCAGTTGCCAACAACGTGTATAATTAATTGCTTGGTTCAGGTCTACTCGGAAAATTCCTTCGGAATTTTCTCTGACTCGTGAATGTTTGCTAAATTAGTTGCTCAAACACGCAACTAACCATACACAAACACGTTAGCAATAATTAACAAGAAACTTCGTGACTAAAGAAAAACACCTTTTTCGAATTTTATTTCTTACCTCAATATTTCTATTGCTGATTAACGATTTATATCTGAAATTTGAATATCATAATTATCTGACTGGAAAACTTTCTGATTTTGTCGGACTTTTTGCCTTTCCATATTTTTTCAGTTCTTTCTTTCCGAAAAAGATAAAGTCTATTTACATTTTAAGTGGAATTTTATTTGTGTTTTGGAAATCGGAATTTTCACAACCGATATTTGATTTTGCTCACTCAAACGGAATTGGAATAAATCGAACAGTTGATTATTCTGATTTAATGGCTTTATTAATTCTTCCTATTTCATATTTCTATTGGAATTCGGAATCTAAAGAATTATTTAAACCAAAGAGGATTTTAAAACCAATAATTATTACAATTAGTTGCTTTTCATTTGTTGCAACTTCTTTACCTAAACATTACGAAAAACTGTCAATGAAATCGGAATTTTCGACAATTGTTAATTCCAACAAACAATCTGTAAGAACACAACTTCATATATACAAAGAAGGAATGTTTAACCAAGACAACTATCGAATTGAAGTATCTGGAAAAAATGCTCAAATATTGACATCTATAAAAGTAGATTCAATGAGTAAAAAAACGACAAGAATTGCTTTGGACAGTATATTAAGTTTTACAGTTGAGGGAAATGGATTTATATTTAGTAGCAGAATTGACAAAGATGATGTTGAGTATATTAGAAAATTAAGTCAAAACGAAATTGAGCAACTTTTTTCAAAACAAATAAAAAAGGAATTTGAAAATAAATAACTATTGCCAACACCGTATATAATTTATTGCTTGGTTCTCGCCTACTTACGAAAATCCTCGCGGATTTTCTATTCGGTTTTTATTTGCTAAATTAGGTGCTTAAACACGCCACTAATCATACACAAAACCATTGGCAACAATTTAAGAAATGACGAAATACATTCGAATTTTTATAATCTTTTTGACATTATCTGCTTGCGGACAAAAAGAAACTGAAAAGAAAACACAAGAAAATGTGAGTGAAAAGATTGTGAAATCGGAACAAAAAACTAAATCTGAAAAAGTGGAAAAATGGACTGATTCGAATGGAAACGTTTTTACCGAAAAAGGAAATGAAATTTCTATAATTCCTGCCAAATACAATAAAACTGGAAAAATATACAAAGTCTTTATTTACAATGAAACTTCTGACGAAATCGGAATTATCGAAAGTCTAAAAATAAAACCGAATGAGTTCCGAATTTTTAACTTAAAAGATATTGATACACTTAAATTAAATAACGGAGTGAAATTTATGTTCGGAGAAACTTATGGACTTGAAATTGAAGACAAAAAATCACAAGTTAGTGGACTTGGAGGAGAATTTTTAGAGAAGTACGGAGTTCCTGATGAAGCTGAATGGGCTTTTGTTATAGTTCCAGTTGGAAAAGGAGATTAAGAATAAAAACTGTTGCCATTACCGTATATAATTCATTGCTAGTTATAGCCTGCTTACGAAAGTCCTCTCGGACTTTCTATCTGTGATTTATTTGCTAACTTTAGTACTTAAATCACGCAACTAATCTTACACAAAACCGTTGGCAACCAATTAGATAAATGACCAAAGAAGAAATCTACGAAAAAGCAAACAGCGTTGTCGGAATTGAGGGAATGACAGGAAACGAACGCCTTTTTGTAAGTGGATTAATGGACGAATTTGACAAAGCAAAAAAGTCGGACAAATACAAAGCTCGAACAATACTTCAAGCATTAAAATTTGACAAAATTTCAATAAGCCGAATAATTGGATATTCAATAGATTCTTTGAAATATCCAAACGCTTGGGATTTTCCGAATGAAAACTCAAATGGTTTGAATAATAACGAAAAAGCAGTTTTAAAATACTCTAACTTGAACGAAATCGGAATGGGAGCACCTTTACGTGGAATTTGCCGAATAAAGAGAAATCAGAATAAAAGTATTTTAATTGACAATAATTGTGGTGGACCAGCAATTTGGACAAGAAATGGATTAAAAACAGCTATTCCAATTTGGGAAAAGTCATTTTTTAGTGGAACATTTCAAAGAATTGGAATTGTAGATTTAAAAAAACAAACGCTGACTAAATACAAGAAAAAATTTCGAGTTTTAGATTTAAGGTCATTTAGCGGAAATTTAATTTTAGGAATTGACAGTCCAATTCACAAAATGAAAACTGTCGAATTTGATTATGAAAATGAACCGATTGAAAAAGTAGTCGGAATAAAATAACTGGTGGCAACAACATATATAATTTATTGCTAGTTCTAGCCTACTTACGAATATTCCTGCGAACTTTCTATCTGTGATTTGTTTGCTAACTTAGTTGCTTAAACACGCAACTAACCATACACAAGACCGTTGGCAGTAATGTGAGCAACGAACTCTGAATTAAACAAATGAACTTTTGAAACTACCAAATCTATTATATATAACATTTTCTTTTTTGATTTTTTGCAATCCTATATTTAGCCAAAAATTAGACCCAAAAGGACGCGATTTTTTTAAACCAGACCATATAATTAAATCTGAAATTACAAATAAAGATTATTTAATTCATATGTCTTTTCCAAAGAATTATTCAATTCAGGACAGTATAACATATCCTGTACTTTATGTTTTGGATGGTAAAAGCACATTTGGATATTTCGAATCATCTTACATTGATTCTGAAAAAATAGAAGATGTGATTCTAGTTGGAATCAGTCATAAGGTAAATGGAATGAAATCTAAAATTAATAGATTTAATGACTATACAGCATATCGTGATACAATAACTGACAAAAGAATTGAAAAAAAGTTTGATGTAGAAAAAGGAACTATCAAAACTGGTGGAGCTGTTAAATTTTTAGAATGTTTAAAAAAGGAAATTGTCCCATTTATTGAGGAACACTATAAAACTAATTCTGACAGAGGAATTTCAGGACATTCTCTTGGTGGTTTGTTTACAGCATACTGCTTTTTGAATTCCGACAATTACTTTACTCGATTTGGAATAAACAGTCCTTCATTTCAACTTAACGAAGAAATATTCTTGGAGCCAGCTATCTTTAAATTCATAAATTATAAAACTTGGAATATTGAACCAACCAAAGTATTTATTTCAACAGGAGAAAATGAAAGTCCAATGATGGTGTCTAATATGATTAAGTTTAGTTTAAATCTTAAAAAAAGTAACTACGAAAATATTGATATGAATTGGAAAATATACAGAAATGAATCTCATACGTCTGTAATTCCGTTTAGTTTAAATGGAACGTTGACAAACTTATATGGAAAAGAATAAAACACTACTGCCAACACCGTGTTTAATTCATTGCTAGTTATAGCCTGCTTACGAAAGTCCTCGCGGACTTTCTATCTGTGATTTATTTGCTAACATTAGTGCTTAAATACGCAACGAAATCATACACAATCACGTTGGCAACAATTTGAAAGAAATGCCAAAATTCGATAAAATTGATTTAGAATTAGAAAAATTGATCTTTCTCTGCAATGCAGAAGAAGGAAATCCTGGAATTGATGAATTAACTTGGGAATTAGGATATTATGAAATTTCAATTGAAGAGAAATATAAAATTGCAAGAAATATTTTAACTTTAATATTTAATGGAAACCGATTATTTTTTGGGTTTACTACAAACTGAAATAATGCCAACTATATAGTATAAAGAAAGAAAAACGTACCACAACAACCCTATAACCTACCGTACTTAATTACATAATGGAAGAAACATTTTTTGAAGACTTATCATTAGAAAAAGAAGACTTCACACATAAGTATCTAGAAAAAGGAGAATACGAAAATTGTAAGTTCTCAAATTGTAACTTTTCAAATTCTGATTTATCCAGTATTCGATTTATTGATTGCTACTTTGATAATTGTAATCTAAGTATGGCATTAATTAAACAAACAGGTTTTCAAAATGTAGACTTTAAGAATTGTAAAATGTTAGGTATGTCATTTGATAAAAGCAGTGATTTTGGATTTCAAATAAACATAGATACATGTCTATTAAATTATTCTTCATTTTTCAAAAAAAATCTCCCCAAAACTAATTTTACAGCCTCAAAATTTCATGAAGTTGATTTTACAGAATGTAATCTCAGTAATTCGATATTTAAGGACTGTGATTTACATCTTGCTACTTTTAAGCAATGTAACTTACAAAAAGTTGACTTTAGAAGTACCGTTAATTTTATGATCGATCCAGAGATGAATAAAATAAATGGTGCAAAATTTACGCTAGAAACTATCAAAGGTCTACTTACTAGCTACAATATTGTTATAGATTCTGATTGATAACTATCATTGCTATTTCCTAAATTGCTATAATTATATTATTCTCGATTTTTTTTAATTACGCTTTCGCGAAAGCGTATCCATAACCATCTATATCAACATTTTAAGCAGAGTTTCTACTCGCATTAATGTTACCATAAAGAGAACGCGTTACAATTTTTTCATATTGCGGTTGATGCTCGTTGTGCTGTGCAATCATTTGTAAAGCATATTGTTGAATCACTAACAACGGCAGGACGATCGCTTCTCTAATCTTAATAGATTCTCTTGAAACTGTTTCTTTTTCCATAAGGATTTCCATACCAGAAAGCTCTAGCAACATGCGTTTAGACAATAGATATTCATCTTCTAGAATTTGCCAAAACGCGCCATATTCTTCATTTTCTTTCATGTAGCTGGTCAGTTCAAAATAGCATTTTGATAAACTCATCATGCTATTTAACATCAGTGCTTTAAAGAAAGGTACGTCTTTATAGAGTTGTTGTACCTCATCAAAACGACCTTGCTGTTGCATGGTTTGTAATGCCGTACCGATACCGAAATAGCCTGGCACGTTCTGCTTTAACTGGCTCCACGATCCTACAAATGATATAGCTCTAAGGTCCGTTAATTCTAGTTTTGCCTTGTGACCACGTTTACCAGGTCGACTACCTATGTTTGCCTTTGTATAATACTTAAGCGTGCTCATATTTTCTAGATATGGCATGAACTTATCGTGGTGTTTAAGGGCATCGTATTTTTTAAAGCTCATTTCTGACAGCTCTTCTATAAGTGATCTAGAAGAAGCAGATATGGTAATTTCATTATCCAGTATAGAATTAGAAAGTCCAGCGGTTAATAATTGCTCACTGTTATGCTTGAACTGCTCTTTTGTTCCATAGGTGCTGGTGATGGTCTGCCCTTGTATGGTAAGTTGTATCTCGTTATTTGCTACCTTACTGGTTTGCGCGGCATAGAAGCGATGCGTTTTACCACCACCACGTGCTGGTGGTCCACCTCTACCATCAAAGAAAATGGCTGCGACATCATGGTCACTGCACACTTCTGATAGGGTTTCTTTAGTTTTTAAAATGGACCAGTTTGCTTTTAAATAGCCACCGTCTTTTGTGCCGTCAGAGAATCCTAACATGATGGTTTGTTTATTGTTTCTAAAAGCTACATGTTTTCTATAGGCATCTAATTCAAATAACTGCTCCATAGTTGATCGAGAATCGTCCATTCCTTTCATGGTCTCAAATAATGGAATAATGTCAAAGGTGATGTCTCTATTTTCCCATCCACACCATCTGAATAGTGCAAATACATATAGAACGCTGTACACATCTTCAGAATTACTAATGATGTAACGGTTACAGCCTTGTTCTCCATTACTTTCTTGTATGGTGGACAGCTGCGAGATATTGACAATGGTATCTTTTACAATGTCTTCTTCATAATCATTAGGATCTAGCGAAATTGATTCTTGTAGTAAGATATCAATCAACTGTAGCTGGGTAAGCTCTTCTATAGATTCTTTAATGTATCCATACTTTTTAAGAACGGCTTGCATTACTACTGTATGCATACTGTGATCCTGACGTATGTCTATGGTGGCAAAATGGGTTTTAAAAATCTTTACTTTGTCAATAAACAGATCCAGATCTTTTAAATACAATCCATGATATTGAGCGACTAGCAATTCTCTTATATGAATTAATGGTGCTATAATTTCTTTATAGGTTACATGAATGCTGGTGTCAAACATTGCTTCATAAAGGGTGTTTTTTAAATCTGTTATAGCTTCTTGAATTTCTTTAAAACTGAGCTTGCGCTGCAATTCTTTAAGCTCGTTATAATAGCATTTCATTAATGTTACACGCAGTTCATTCATGACCTCTTTTGTGATGGATGCGGTGACAAAGGGATTTCCATCACGATCGCCACCTGGCCAGAAACCTAGTTTTACAATGTCGTGATTATCAAATTGTGCATTTCCAACACTAGATTTAATATGGGTATACATCTCGCCTATCGCATCATAATAGACATGTCTTAAGGTGTGGATGATATTTTTTGCTTCGTCTAGTGGTGTAGGTTTTTTAGAATTTACTAATGATGTAAGTCCTAACTGCTGCAGTGCGACATCAATCTCATCAATATTATTATCATTGATAAGTGTTCTAAGGTTAGTAATGATATCTAAAACTGCTGGTGTATAAAATTGAGTAGGATGCGCCGTTAAAACAATACGTGCACTAAAGTTATTAAGCTGTTTTTCTATAGCATCCCATGATTTATTTTCTTCTACTAGTTGGAAATAGTCCTTGAGTGATCGTGAGCTGCTATGTTGTTGTAATTTAGGAAAAGCGGCATCTTCTACACTATCATATAAAACTACCTGTCGCTCTACATACTGAATGATTCTAAACATAAAATCGATGCGGTCTTGCTCTGTATGTAAGTTTGCAAATCCATTAAAAAATGCTTCTATAATCTCTTTGGGATTAAGTCCTTCTTTCAGGCCTTTTTGAGATTGTTCCATCAGTAATGGAATTAACATCCCTACATTTTCTATATTGCTATAAGGCAAGTTTAAAAATAGACTGTTATAAATATTGAATTTATTTTGAACAGATTTTTTAAACTCGGCTATCCTATTTTGATCTTGCATAATTTCTCATTTTACCACTCGATATATTTGAACAATACATCTTATGTAAATATCGCAGATTTAAGCTGATTTTTCAATTTTATATGGCGGCAGATTGTACAAAATAAGAGTACAAAAAAAATCCAGCTGTTATCAACAACAACTGGATTTCAATAATTTATATTCTTAATAGATTATGCGTGCGTTGCAGAGAATGTATCTAACGCTTCATTAATGAGTGTATCACCATTGATAATCTCAAAAGTTTGATTGCTGGCTAGGTTGTCTGTTAAGCACGTGGTTAAGGTCATTGCGACATCGTTACGACTTATCTCTCCACTTTTATTGAGACTTTTCTCAAGTGTAATGTGATTGGTAAGCGACTCATTAGTTAAAGATCCAGGTCTAACGATGGTATAATTGAGTCCACTACTTTTAAGGTACTCATCTGCATTATGTTTTGCTTTTAAGTAATCTTTTAGCTCTGTAGCTTCTTCTGGGTTTTCTGCTCCTAGAGAACTAAGCATGACAAATTTTTTAATGCCATGATTTTTGGCTGCGTCTACTAGTTTTTTTGCTCCTTCTTGATCTACCTCGACTACTTTCTTTCCACCAGATCCTGCGGCAAATAATACTTTATCAATTGATTTATTAAAAGCTGGAGAAACATCTTGTTCTAAATCTGCAAGAACGGTATCAATTCCGTTAGTTTTAAAATAATCAACTTGTTCTTGTTTCCTGACCATTGCGATAGGATGATACTGTGATGATTGATTTAAAAGGTTTACTATTTTTTTTCCTGTGGTACCATGGGCACCTGCTATTAATATATTTTCCATGCTTCAATGTACCACTGTTTTAAGCCTGTACAAAGCTTATCGAGTCGTTTAACTCTAGTTTAGTAGTAATTAACAAGGCTTTATAATAGCTTATCCTACGAGCTCTACTCCTACAACTTCTTATCTTTGCATTTTTAAAAAATCAAGAAAATGAATAAAGTACAGATAGCATCGCAGTTGGAGATTTCTAGAGTCGTTCTAGGAATATGGAGATTATTAGATTGGAATATGACAGACCAGCAATTGTTAACTTACTTAAAACAATCTATTGAGGCTGGCGTGACCACATTTGATCATGCAGATATTTATGGAGATTATGAATGTGAGGCTGGTTTTGGGAAAGCGTTGCAATTAGAACCTTCATTGCGTTCACAAATGCAATTGATTACTAAGTGCGGTATCAAGTTGAAAAGCTCAAAATTCCCAGATCGTCGTGTTAAGTACTATGATTACAGTAAAGAATACATCATACAGCAGGCAGAACAATCTCTTAAAAATCTAAACACAGATTATATAGACGTGCTTTTATTGCATAGACCATCGCCGTTTTTTAATCCTCACGAAGTTGCAGCTGCATTTGATCAACTTAAGTCTGATGGAAAAGTAAATCATCTAGGAGTTTCCAATTTTACACCAGTGCAGTTTGAATCACTTCAATCTTATCTTAATGAACCACTAGTGACCAACCAGATTGAAATCTCGCCAGCGCAGCTTGAGCATTTTGAAAATGGTAATCTAGATTATTTGATAGAGAAAAGAGTTTCACCTATGGCGTGGTCACCACTTGCAGGTGGATCGTTACTGCAACCCAAAGATGAAAAATCTAAAAATATACATGATGCGATTGCACGTGTAGCAATGCAAATTGAAGAAACAGATCTATCTAAGGTTATATATGCATGGACCTTGATGCATCCTTCACATATTATTCCTGTTATAGGAACTGGTAAAATTGAGCGCTTAAAAACCGCTGTAGCTGCTTTAGAAACTACTATGAGTCTCGAGCAATGGTTTGATATTTATACCGCATCATTAGGTACAGAGGTTGCTTAAAGTCATTGTGGTATATTTTAAAACGAGTTAGTTGTTCGCATTACGCTTTCGCGAAAGCGTAATGCGACTTACTAATCTTTTATAATTTTAAACTCAGTCCCACGATAATTTGCTCTGGTCTAGTGTCCAAAGTACCGAATTGACCTAAGTTAGAGAACTCGGCCTCATTTTCAGAAAGACCTCTTTCATAACGTACGTCTATACCTAGGTTACCCAAGTTTACACCAACACCTACCTGCATACCGATACTAAATTCTTCTTGCACATCTTCCAAATCAACATCTTCTAATTCTGTATCCAGTATATATTGAAAAGATGGCCCAGCAAAAACATGTAGCGGTCCTAATACTTTAAATCCTACTAAAACTGGTGCATCTAGTTTTTTAACTTCTAGCGAACTATTAAAAGCGTTGTTATCATAATCACTATTCAGTACCGTATAAGATAACTCTGGTCTTACATATATGGGACCTAAATCGATTTTTCCAAAAACTCCAAAGTGATATCCTAAATTTTCATCTGGATTATCTATAATGGTCTGACCATTTTGAGATAAATCACCATTAGAACCATAGTTCAATCCAGCCTTGATACCAAAACCTCCATCTTCTTGAGCATGCATCATGGTACCTGTTAAAAATACAATAGCAATAAAAAACTTTTTCATAATTCCATTTTTTAAATTCATAGTTCTTTTAAAACGTACAATAAAGATACTTTATTCTATCGTTTGTTACAGTTGAAGTTTATGTTAACTAAAGTATACTTTTTTGTAAGACCTTAACACATTTTAATAAATACAATATTAAGTTTGTTAGGACAATTATTTACCTTATAAATATTGTAGATGTATGAAAGATGTTGAGATGCCTATTGCACGCCGTTTAGTCACTACCCTAATTAAAAAGGGAACAGAAATGACAGAATCTGTAAGTGAAATTGTAAAAAGGGAAGGTTTAACAATACAGCAATTCAATGTATTGCGCATTTTAAGAGGAAGAAAAGGTGAAGTTGCAAGTCTACAAGATGTAAGCAGTCGCATGATTCATTCAAATAGCAATACCACAAGAGTAATTGACAAACTGATAAGCAAAGGATTTGTAAAACGTAAACAATGTCCATCTGATCGCAGACAGATCGAACTTACGATTACTACTAACGGATTACAAATGCTAGAAAAATTAGATAATGACATTAATGAAAGAGAATCTTCATTAGTAGAAAATCTAAGTGATGATCAAGTAAAACAGGTCCTAGAATTTCTTTCAAAAATCTAGAACCTATTTACATCTTATATTACTCTCCAGTATTATAGAAAAACTGTTCTCTCCATATTTTACCATCTCTTACTTGATAAACAGCTAACTCATTCATCTGTGTACGCTGGCCACTAGGTTTGTGAGTGGTATCCATCCAGAAACGAACGGTAAAATGATTATCTGCAATTAGCGGTTCTGAAACTTTGCTAGCGTGAACTTCAAAATTTTCTCTCCACCACTCGCCTTTTTTAGTTAGCCCTTCATAACCTTGAACTTTTTTCATAGGTTCTTCCATTTCTATGCTGGTTATTTCTGGGCTGTACAATTCTTCATAGGCCTTTGATTCTTCATTATTGCGGCAATAGGCCACTAATTGTTTTGCAACTTGCTCTGTAGTCATGATTTATAGTTTATAGATTGCTTAAAGTTAAATAAATTAATAAGACTAATTGCTATCGTAAAGATTATGAAATCATTAAAGGATTCTTGCCCATATAGAAGACATAACCGACCTTTGTATTATGAAAATCACAGCCGAAAAGAAATTTACTTTAGGTCTTAAATTACCTACTGATCCACGATGGGCAGACATTTCTACCATCAGCTTACAAGATATTCTTACAGATCATGCTTTTTGTGAACAGAAGGCTACCAGTAACATCATCTCTTTGATCCAACAATATTCTGAACGTGAAGGTATTGTAGAACATCTTTCACCTGTTGTTACTGAAGAATGGGGACATTTTAGAATGGTCATCGCTATGTTACAAAAGCGTGGACTAGAACTAGGTCTACAACGACAGGACGAGTATGTTAAAAAGCTGGTTAAAGGAAAGAAAAAAGGACAGAGCCGTGATGGATACTTCCTAGATCAACTATTGATTTGTGCCATGATAGAAGCACGTAGCTGTGAGCGTTTTAAAACATTATGGCAAAATCTAGATGATAAAGAATTACAAGAGTTCTATTATAAATTTATGGTGGCCGAAGCTTCTCATTACAAACTTTTTCTTCAGTTAGCAAAAATGCATTTCCCTGAAGATACCGTTATGGAAAGATGGAATTACTGGCTGGATTATGAAGCGAGCTTTATAGGTAACCTAGAAGTGCGTGGTGATCGTTTGCATTAATCCGTTTGCAGATTTTGCCATCTATATGTCATCAATATACAGTACCATTAACGCAAGGTTTTAAAAAGCAAACGACCACATCAACAGTATAACACGTTAAAAATTGAATACCTCTTCCCTTTTCTCAGACAGAAACTATCGTGTCGCATTACGATGGAGTATTGCTATTATATATCTAATCATTATTGCAGGTGCCGTGGTGCGCATGACTGGATCTGGTATGGGATGTCCTGACTGGCCTAAATGTTTTGGATACTACATTCCACCTACAGAAGAAAGTCAGCTAGAATTCTCTCCAGACACACCTTATAAAAAAGGTATGGTGATTATCCATGAAGAGGAATTGAGAGTTGCCATAACAGATTTTATGGCGCAAAGCACTTATAATGCTACAGACTGGAAACCTTATACAAAACACAACTATGCCGTTTTTAATGTTTACCATACCTGGACAGAATATGTCAATAGACTGATAGGCGCGCTAGGTGGATTAGTCGTTCTGGTGATGTGTGTGTTTTCTTTAAAATACTGGAAAGAACGCAAAAAAATCACCATCTTAAGTATCGTCGCACTACTAGCGATGTTAATTCAAGCAGTAATAGGTAAAATAGTTGTAGATACCTTATTATCACCAGTATTGATAACTATCCACATGATCGTTGCCTTATTAATCGTTGGGTTGCTTATTTATTTATTACACGAGGTACAACCTACAGATCACAGGTATCAATCCAGTAGTTCTTTTTATAAGTTATCGATCGTGCTTATTATTTTAACACTGATTCAGGTAGCTTTAGGTACACAAGTAAGACAATACCTAGATCACATGATTGATGAAATGGGTTATCCTTTCCTATCTGTATGGTTAGAAGAAAGTGCTCCTATCGTATTTTTAATTCACCGTTCCTTTTCTATACTATTACTCGCCTTACACGTATGGTTTGTGTATAAAGCTATTCAAATGTTAGGACATCCACGAGCATATTACGGTTGGTTAATAGCCTTATTACTTATCACTATTTTTACGGGTATATTGATGAATTATGTTGATTTTCCATTCGGTTCACAAGCAGCGCATTTAGTACTGGCATCCATCATTTTAGGGCTGCAATTCTATTTAATGATGCGATTAAAAAAGGCCATTCGTGCTTAAGATTGATGTTGTTCTTTTATCATAAGAATTAGGGAAGATTTGTTGGATACGCTTTCGCGAAAGCGTGGAAAAAACATCTATATTTACCATACATCATTTTTCACATACAGTAGGATAAACGTATCTTTGTCCACCTTAAAAAGTATAAAATGATTTACAGATTTAGAGCTATTCTAGATGCGACACAAGACGTTTTCCGTGATATAGAGATTGATGGAGGAGCTAGTTTAGAAGACTTTCACAATGTGCTAACACAAAGTTTTCAATTACCAGGAGATGAGATGGCTAGTTTCTATGCTAGTGATGAAGAATGGAACCAAAATGAAGAGTTCAGTCTTTTTGATATGAGTGAAGGCAGCAGTGCATCACGCACAATGGCTACAACTACCATAGATGAAGTGGTTAGTAAATCACAACCACAACTGGTATATATCTATGACTTTTTGAGCATGTGGACATTTTTAATTGAACTAGCAGAAGTTGCTGGACCACAGGATGGAGTCGCTTATCCACAAGTAATATTCTCTATAGGTGAGTTACCAGACAGTGCACCAGATAAAGAATTTGAGGCAGATCCTAGATTTGCAGACGAGACTGATGGTGATGAAGAATACCGCGGTGATATCGATGACGGCGATGATGATTTTTATGACGAACAAACCTTTGATGATTACGACCTATACTAAAACACTATGATCAACCTTTTCAACACACGTATTGAACAACTGGCACTGCACCGTGTAGGTAATAAAAATAAAGGAGAGATGTTATTAACATCTTCTGTGACCACTCCGCTAGATGATGAATTACACGCACTTTTAAAAGAGTTCTTTTTAAAACCTTTTAGGTCTAAGGAGGAAACCTACTATAGCTTTACACACGAGCAAGATCTAGAATTTCATGATTTGTATGCATTTGCAAAATCTATTTTTAATACACCTGCATCATTATTAGATAATTCTAAAAAAATCGCTAAACATTTATATGAGCAGAGTGTACATCCACATATAAGAAGTGGAGAATTATATGTGTGCTATCTCGATAATGTCATGCTAGATAATAATAAAGTGGACGCCATAGGTATCTTTAAAAGTGAATTAAAGCAAGACTTTCTACAGTTTGAAGAAGGTGAAGATGATTTAAGAATCCTATTACAGCAAGGTGTTAACCTCAATAAACTGGATAAAGGAGCTATAATATTTAATACTGAAGAAGAAACAGGTTATAAAATTTTATCTGTTGATTCAAATCGCTATGATGCAAAATACTGGTTGGAAAGTTTCCTAGGTGTGGATGTGTTTGAAGATGAGAACTTTTTTACCAAGAAGTATTTAAAGTTTTGCCAGGACTTTGCAAAAGAAGTCGTACTACCTGCCGAAGATAAAAAAGAAGAGGTGATGTTTATGAATCGTTCCATGAACTACTTTGCTAAAAATGACGACTTTGAAGAAAGTAATTTTTTAAATGAAACGTTGGACAATCCAGAGTTGATACCAGAGTTTAAAAATTACAAGGTTGAAAAAGGGCCCAAATATAGTATTGAAGATGTGTCCAACTTCCCTATTTCTAATACTGCCGTGAGTGCTGCTCGTAAAGGAATTAAAAGTGTTATCAATCTAGATACACATGTTCAAATTAAAATGGACTTTACAAATCCTGAAAGTGCAGAGAAATTTCTTGAAAAAGGTTGGGATGAGGAAAAACAGATGTATTATTATCTGGTTTATTTTAACAGAGAAGAGAAAAAATAAAGAAAATGAAAAAGAATTTTGCTTATATATTACTGGTAGTTGTTGTGGTTTTAATAGGTGTACACCTCTCACGTATGAACTGGGATGACTTAAGTTGGGAAGCAAATCAAAGTCCTTATACTGGACTTATTATATCTATATTAATAGGTGTATTGGTTGCTGCTCGGTTAATTAAAGGTCAGCCTAAAATATAAGTGCATTTTAAGAATTAGTAAGCAACCGTATCTGGAGATCAAATCTCATTCCGGATGCGGTTGCTTATTTTTATGAAACTAATAAATTATTAGAAGAGGTGTCATTAGTCTTTTCCTAGAGTAATATTTCTATCATACGAGTACAAATAATCTACTTATTTGTAATAACATTAAATATTCTCATTACCCCATTTATCCATGCTTCTTAAAATGGATTCTAATGATAATCCTTTATCGGTCAATTGATATTCAACCTTAGGCGGAACAACTGGATATATTTTTCTACTTATTAAACCATCCTTCTCCAACTCTCTTACAGATTGGGTAAACATTTTATTAGATATTTCTGGCACGTGCTTTTGTAACACTCCTGATCTTAATGCACCTTCTAATAAGTGGAATAAGATGAGAGGTTTCCATTTTGTACCTATCAATGTCATGGTAAAATGTAACGGACAAGTAATTTCTTTATTCAAAACTATAACTTAAAAAATTGAAAATCAACAAATAACTCTTTTAGTATAGTATATTACTTATTAGTAAGTTGTTGCTTTAAAGGCAAATATAAATTAATTTTGAATAAAATTATTGACTCATGAAAAATGATAAAAAATATCCAAAATCCTTTTCCCATATAGGTTTGACGGTACCAGATATTAAAAAGGCCGTCCAATTCTATTCTGAAGTAATGGGATGGTATGTAATTATGGAACCATCTACCGTTAAAAAAGAAAGTGAAACTGCTATAGGGCAAATGTGTATTGATGTTTTTGGAGAAGAATGGGAAGAATTTAAAATCGCACATCTTGCAACATCAGATGGAATAGGAATAGAGTTATTCTCTTTCCCACATGGTGTAAAAGAAGCTCCGGCTTTTCAACCTTTTAATACAGGATTATTTCACTTTTCTGTACAAGATCCAGATATTGAAGGTTTAATAGAAACTATCGTATCACATGGTGGAAAACAAAGAATGCCTATAAGGTCTTATTACCCAGAAGACAAACCCTTTAAAATGTGCTATGTTGAAGATCCATTTGGGATTGTATTTGAAATCTATACTCATAGTTATGAATTGACCTATTCATCTGGCGCTTATTCAAGCAATTAATAAGGTTCATAAACACAAAAGCGTATTGTTTTTCTAATCGCTTTATATTTGTCTCTTTGATAAAATCTTTAATGAAGAGACATAAGGCGATTAGGTTTTTTATGGTCATAATAGTGTTGTTATTACAACTTCTATTTCTAGCATGGATCATAAAAGAGAATTATGAAATCAGCAACTTCATAGCTTTAATTATTGTAAGTGGTATCGCAATACTTTTATTATTCGGTTATAAATATCTGGATTTACACCATGATAATTATGAATATGAGAGTATAGCGGTAGTCCTATGGGTTCCAATAGGCGCTGTACTTTGCTATTTAATTAGTATTCATTTAAAACTGGGACCTATTATTGGTGCTGGCTTAGTGGGAGTTGCGGCATCATATTTACCATTGTTGAATAAGCAATCTAATTATTTAAAACAATTACCAGTACCTATTTACTGTGGCACTTTTGTAGGAATGTCTAGTGTCTATATTCTGCCTTCCTTAAGCTTTGTTGGAATTACAGGACTATTGGCTGCTGTATTTTTATTGCTCTCTAAAAATATATTTCTAGGTATAGGAGGAAAATTAGGGACTATCGCTTTTGCTAGTGTTGTAGTAATTACATTTTTAAATTGGATGATATCATGAATGATTTAATCCTTATACTCACAGGCGTTGCAGGTAGTGTACTTACTTTTTATACTAGTACATATTTAAAACAAGGAGCCGTAAGAGCATCAGCACTATTATCATTAATAGTAGCTTTATTTTTTCACATCTTTCCTTCTGTATGTAATTCTTATTTAACGATTCATATACCTATGGTATTTATTGGAGCTTCTTTTATAGGTATGGTTTCAACTAAAACTAATGTAAATTACTTTCACCTCATACTTGCTGGTTGTCTATTCAGTATCATATACACTTATAAAGATGATGTGTTTAGTGGTTATGGCGGTGCTTTAGGTACTATCGCTGGTATCGCATTACTAACAAGCTTTGGTATTTCAGCTCTATTTTCTAAAAATTCTTATATATCAAAAAGATTCTCAAAACTTACTCCATCTGATGATACTAAACCTTAAGAAGTTAAGCTTAGATATATGTACGAAGAGCTATCCTTTATAAATGAAAAAATATATCTTAAACTAGGATATACCATTTCACAACTTCATATTAATAAAGAAAGTACTGAGTATAGCGCATGCACTTTCCTGTTAAATGACTTTCATATTCTTTATAGAACTTCAAAAATAACACCGACTAAGACAGGACAGTTTGTGACTCTTTGGAAACGGAACCTGGCTGGCACGATCGAGCCTTTTAATGAAAACGACTGTATAGACTATGTGATCATTCAGGTTCAAAAGGATGGTAAGATTGGTCAGTTTATATTTCCTAAATCAGTATTGATTGCAAAAGGTATCTTATCAACAAGCCGTAAAGACGGGAAAAGAGGTTTTAGAGTATATCCTATCTGGGACATCACCACTAGCAAACAGGCTATCACTACTCAAAATTGGCAATTGAAGTATTTTTATACTTATTCTGAGACAATGGATTTATCTATAATAACAAAACTTTTTAAAGAATCTCTTAAACATTAGATGGTTTAGGTGTATTCAATTAGTGCTTTTCATCGGCTTTTAACTACGCTTACGCGAAAGCAAATTCAAATAGGCCTTCTAAAAAGCGATAAAAGTGATATTATATCGTAATTTACATATTATTAACATAAAATAATTAAACAATAATGGCTTCAATATTAGACTTATTACAATCAGATTTAGGACAAACACTTATTAATGGTGCTGCACAAAAAACAGGTCAACCTACAGATAAAACGGCAAACGTGCTTTCTCAAGCAATGCCTTTAATTCTAGGTGCAATGCAACGCAATGCCTCTACACCAGAAGGTGCTAGTTCATTAAACAATGCATTAAGTGACCAACGTCACAGTGGTGGAGTTCTAGATATGTTAGGTGGTCTTTTTGGTGATGGTGCTGGTAGCCCAGATGACTTATTACAAGATGGAGCTGGCATTTTAGGACATGTTTTAGGTACTAAACAACCACAAGTAGAAAATGCTCTTTCTAAATCTAGTGGAATGGACATGGATTCTGTAAGCCAAATTATAAAAATAGCAGCACCTATCTTAATGGGTGTTTTAGGTAAGCAAAAACAAGCCTCTAATGTAGATCAAAACGGTATAGGTGATTTACTAGGATCAGTTTTAGGACAGTCTGGATCACATGATCAGTCGTTCATCGAGCAAATTCTTGATGCAGACGGTGATGGAAGCATTATCGATGATGTAGCTGGAATGGTATTAGGTGGTGATAAGAAAAAAGGTGGAATCGGTGGACTTCTAGGAGGTTTATTTGGTAAATAAGATAACACTCAATGAAACAGGCCTTTTACTCATCCTTCTTTAGTGTTGGCGAGTTATGGCGTGCGAGGTTGTTTTTATGTAGATATATTTATCTCATGAAAACAACCTTTTTATATATAGCACTACTTACCGTAATCATAAGCTGTAACTCATACCAGCCTACGGTAAGCAATAATAGTGCGACTTCTACAATAGCATCAGACACTTTGCGTATAGCAAATGATAGTCTAGAGTATGAGATAATTATTATAGAACCTGGATTTAATTCTTGGTTGGTAACACAACCACCACGAGGTTTCTATTCACAGAGCACATTAGAGCTGCGCAATAATTTCTCCGTAAGAGAATATAATTTAAGAGTAAATAACCCTTTACGATATAGTCCAGACCTATATATGTGGCGTATTGATTACGATCCTAAGGTCAATTATGGTTATGAAGTTAATTATTTGCTCTATAATTATTTTCTTTTCTTTGAAAAACGGTATGGACAGAAGTTGCGGTAGTGTATTTTTGTAGTATGCAAAAATTTAAGAAAAACTGGGATATAACCAGTAACTGGCAACTCATTTTTCCTCTGTTAGGTATCATTGGTTTACTAGCTTGTGGTTATTTTGTAGCGACTCGCATCATGCCTTCTACTATAGAAGACGTTATGTATGAGTATTTATTTATTTATCTAGTCACACTAGTACTTGCCTACCTCTTCTATAGGTTTTGTATGTGGGTTTTTCCAAATCTAATACAGAAATGGAAGGTTCAAAATCGTTGGGAAATGATTGCCATATTTATCGTTTTTGCGATAACTGGCTCTGCTTCAGCTAGATTATCTGCTCCTTTGTTAGATCTTATTGGGTTAGATAAAAGTTCAATGTCTGGATGGTTCTTTTGGCCTTTGAGGCTACTTATTATATTCCCTATATATCAAGTTTTATTAGTGGTCATGGGATGGCTTTTTGGTCAATTTGAATTCTTTTGGGCTTTTGAGAAAAAGATGTTAGCTAGATTTGGTATTAAACTTTAATCTTAAATCTTATGTCGTTAGAAAAAAACAAGTTGAACGCTATAGCATTTTATAAAATGGCTTTTGAAGGTAATCCTCGAGAAGCTATTGCCAGATTTGTTGGTCATGAATACATACAACACAATCCAGACGTAGCAGACGGCACAAAAGGTTTTATAGACTACTTTGAGAAAATGCAAGCAGAGTATCCTGATAAGACCATTGAGTTTGTCCGAGCGATAGCCCAAGATGATTTAATTGCATTGCACACGCATCAAACGTGGCCAGATGATGATCAATATGTAACGATGGATTTTTTTAGATTTGATGATAACGGAAAGATATGTGAGCACTGGGATGCTATTCAACAAATTCCAAAAATTGCTGCAAATCCTAACACCATGTACTAATCAATAAATAAGTAACATTAATCACAATCCATTACGGTTAAAATAAAAAAATCCTATTCAATAAATTGAACAGGATTTTTTGTTAGCATTCACTTTAACTTAGTGAACTTGTGATCGCGACAGGATTCGAACCTGTGACCGTCTGCTTAGAAGGCAGATGCTCTATCCAGCTGAGCTACGCGACCTAATCTCGCTTAATTTCTAAGCGGTTGCAAATATATATATATTTTACAACCTCTGTCTCTATTTTATTTAAAAAATTGAAAGCTTTTTTATCTGTTTCTACTTTAGCTATCGCACTACCCTATTATTCAACGATTTTCAACCTATTCTATAAATAATAAAATTATTAACTTCAATATAAATGTTTAACAAAATATTGATTTACTTAAACAAATATGATGTAACTTTACTAAAATTATGAATTAATGCCCTACAGAGTTTTTGAAGAATACGATATAGAAGTTACAGAAGATATAAAAAACCAATATCAAGGAGTTATTAAAAACATAGGTGAAGATGTTACAAGAGAAGGATTAATCAAAACTCCCGAACGTGCCGCAAAAGCTATGCAGTTTCTAACTTCAGGTTATGATAAGGATCCTGTAGAGATATTAAAAGGTGCTATGTTTGCCGAGGACTATAATGACATGGTCATTATTAAAGATATAGAACTATATTCCTTATGTGAACATCATATGCTACCTTTCTTTGGTAAAGCACATATCGCTTATATACCTAATGGACATATTGTAGGACTTTCAAAAATCCCACGTATTGTAGACGTGTTTGCACGTAGATTGCAAGTTCAGGAACGATTAACACATGATATTCTAGAATGTTTACACAACACTTTAAAACCTTTAGGTGTCGCTGTTGTTATTGAAGCTTCTCACATGTGTATGATGATGCGTGGTGTACAAAAACAAAATAGTGTAACCACCACCAGTGGTTTCCGTGGTCAGTTTGAAAAAGTAGAAACACGTAACGAGTTCTTAAAACTGATAACAGCAAAACTGCACTAAATATTTTTTTGGAACGTTATTTGACTACCTTTAAGTAGTTAAATTATAATTACATGTTTGAATCAAAACGCTCTAAACTTATTTACGGAATCATCTTTGACCTTGTTGGTATGGCTTCCTATATCATACCTGGTATAGGAGAATTTACAGATATAGGCTGGGCTCCTGTTGCCGGATACTTAATGACTAAACTTTATCCAGGTAAAACTGGTGTAACAGCTGGTATCATTACCACAATAGAAGAATTAGTTCCAGGTCTCGACATCATCCCTACTTTTACAATTACCTGGATATACACGTATGTCATTAAAAAAGAAGACGATAAACAAGTTATTGATATCGACGCATAATTACTTTGCTAGATCAGCATACTCAGTCATTAGTTTACGCACCTTAGGATCAATTACATACTGACAATAGCCCTGTAAACGATTATTATTATAATAGTCGTCGTGTATATCATCTGCATCATAAAAGTCCGTTGCTGGAGCAACCTCAGTTACGATATCATTTGAATAAACATTTTGGTCCTGTAGCTCATCGATATAAGAATTTGCAATCATATATTGCTTCTGATCAATATAAAAAATCGCACTACGATAATGGGTTCCCACATCATGACCTTGTCTATTAAGAGTAGTTGGGTCGTGTGTAGCCATAAATACCATTAATAGTTCCTTATAACTTATTATTTCTGGATCATAAGTAATTTTAACAGCCTCTGCATGTCCCGTACGTTCGGTCACGACTTCTCTATATGCTGGATTTTTAATATGACCACCACAGAAACCAGACTTGACTTCCACTACTCCTTTCACTCTTTGAAAAACAGCTTCCGTACACCAGAAGCATCCACCTGCAAGAATTGCTATTTCCATTACTGCTTTTTAAGCAAGTTAATGGACAGTTTGTAAATCATATGTTAAATTAACATGGGTTTAATGAATCTAAGATTTTTAGCTTTTAATTTTGAGAATTCACAATAAGTTATGCCCAGAATTATTCTTTTCACATTGTTGATTTTTAATCTCGCTTTCGCGAAAGCGTATGCCACTACTACACAACAAGACACTACTCATATTGCTAGAAAAGTATATCGTGCCACTCGCATTTCCAATCCACCTAAAATTGATGGAAAGCCTTTTGAGCAAGTATGGGATCGAGTAACAACTGGTGGGAATTTTATAATGGCACAACCTAACAATGGTAATGCAGAAAGAGACACGCATAAAACAGAGTTTAAAGTCGCTTATGATGATGACGCTATATATGTAGCTGGTTTTATGTATGACGATAATCCAGAGTCTGTCCTTAGACAGTTCTCACAGCGTGATCAGGTTTTTGAACAAGCAGATCTTTTTGGCTTCTTTATTAATACTTATAACAATCAAATAAATCAGACTAGATTTTATGCGACGAGTGCAAATGCTCTAGGCGATGCCATTGCCGAAGGGAATAACCAAGATTTTAGTTATAATGTCGTATTCCTATCTGAAGTATCATTTGATGAGCGTGGCTGGTATGTGGAGATGAAGATTCCATATAGGACTTTACGTTTTCCTGAACAAAATGTTCAAGATTGGAGTTTTCAAATATTGCGCATTATTAAATCACTAAATGAAGAATACACCTATAATTATATAGACGTTACAACAGGAACTGATACGCAGTATGATGCCTTACTTACAGGAATAGAAAATATCAATCCACCATTACGTCTTAATTTATATCCATATGTTTCAGTTATTCACGATCGTTTTGACGGCATAGAATCGACTAGTTTTAACGCTGGTATGGATTTAAAATACGGTATTAGTGATGCCTTTACACTAGACGCTACCTTAATACCAGACTTTGGCCAGGTAGCTTTTGATCAGGTTGTACTTAATTTGGGGCCATTTGAACAAACCTTTAATGAGAATAGAGCTTTCTTTACTGAAGGTACCGATCTTTTTAGAAAAGGAGATCTATTTTTCTCTAGACGTATAGGTCAACGACCTAGTGGATCTAGAAATCTAGACGTTCTAGACAATGAAGATATTATTGATAACCCTAGAAACTCGCAATTATTAAATGCCATTAAAGTCACCGGTCGAACTGAAAAAGGTCTGGGAATAGGTATTCTAAACGCAATTACAGAAAAGACTAGCGCCACTATTGAAAACACCATAGATGGTACCCGACGCGAGGTAGAGACAGAACCATTAACTAATTATAATATGTTAGTTCTAGACCAGCAATATGGAAACAACTCTTCTATAGCATTAGTAAATGCGAGTACCTTGCGCAACGGCTCTTTTACAGATGCAAATTCAAATGCGCTTGTTCTTAATCACAATAATAAAGCGGCAACAGATAATATCAGTGCAGAAGTTAAAATGACTAATCGTTTTACACCTGATGGGACACAAACCGGTTTTGCTACTGAAGCTAACTGGAGAAAAACGAGTGGTAAATGGCGCCCTAGATTAGGACATTTCTTTAAAGATCGTAATTACAACCCTAATGATTTAGGAAGAAATTTTCAAACGAACTTTCACACCTTTGCCGCAGATTTAAATTATGTACAATTAACTCAAAAAGGAATATTTAATAGATATGAAATTAGTTTGCGTACTAGGCATAGAAGAGCTGCCTCACCTGGCTTTCACACGGGTTCTGAAATAAATCTCAATCCGTTTTTTATTACAAAAGAAAGATTCGCTTTCGGTGCAGATTTAAACTATTATACGGACCGTAAGGATCAATTTGAATCAAGAATTGAGGATCGTGTTGTTCAATATGGTCAAGGAGTTTTTACTGGTGGTTTTATTTCAAGTGATTATCGCAAAAAATTTGCTATCGATATAAGAGCTGGCCGATTTAAAAGATTGCAAGAGAAAGAACATAATTACGATTTTAGGGTTGCGCCACGCTACCGCTTTTCTGATCAATTCTTACTAATTTATAGCTTAAACTGGGATAAGAATAATGATAGAATGAGTTATGTCACTTTAACAGATGATGATACAACATCTATATTAAGTGAACGTGATACACATAGTGTCGAGAATAGGTTAACTGGAACTTATAATTTTAATAATAAACAAGCCCTAAGTATATCCTTTAGAAACTTCTGGTCACGAGCAACTTTTAGCCGTGAGTTTAAGGAGTTACAGTTAGATGGATCTCTAGAGGATAGTAATTACACATTAGAAGATGATTTTAATCCAGATGCTAATTTTAATGTATGGAATCTAGACTTGTCATATCGTTGGAGGTTTGCACCAGGAAGTGAAGCCTCATTACTATATCGTAATTCTATATCTAATTTTGATAATGAAGGAGCTATCCAATTTGAAGAAAGTCTAGACAACCTTTTTATGGAACCTGTAAGACACAATCTATCCTTGCGCATCACTTATTTTTTAGATGTGAATGCTGCTAGAAAGTGGTTTAAAGCTTAAAACTCGCTACATTTGTCTTACATGATACAAGCACGACATATATATAAAAGCTTTGGTGATTTACAAGTCCTTAAAGATGTAGATCTTACGATTAACACCGGCGAGATTGTGAGCGTTGTAGGTAGTTCTGGTGCAGGTAAAACTACGTTATTACATATACTAGGTACATTAGAACGTCCCGATAATCACCCTAATACTTCATTAATTATAGATGGAACAGATGTTACTAAGCTCAACTCTAAAATGTTGAGCCGTTTCCGTAATGAATCATTAGGCTTTATATTTCAATTTCATCAATTACTACCAGAATTTAGTGCGTTAGAAAATGTTTGCTTACCAGCCTTTATAAAAAATACTCCTAAAGACCTTGCTATTAAAAGAGCTAAAGAATTGCTGGATTATTTAAAACTCTCAGATCGTTTTGACCATAAGCCTGGCGCATTAAGTGGTGGTGAACAACAAAGAGTTGCGGTAGCTAGAGCACTAATTAATGATCCCAAAGTTATCTATGCAGACGAACCTACGGGAAATCTAGACAGCAATACTGCAAATGATTTACACGAATTAATTTTTAAATTGCGTGCAGAGTTAAATCAGACCTTTGTGATAGTAACTCATAATGAAGAACTGGCAAATCTAGCAGACAAAAAATTAATCATGCAAGACGGTAGATTTTTATCAAATGACTAGAGCACAGCTCAAAGAATATCTGGATGCAAAAGTTGAGCAATATAATGCACCCGACTTTATACCACACGATCCCATTCAAATCCCGCATCTTTTCACAGAGAAAAAGGATATTGAAATAGCTGGTTTTTTAGTAGCAACCATATCATGGGGAAATCGTAAATCCATCATTAATAACTCTCATAAATTAATGGAATTGATGGATCACGCTCCATCTGACTTCATTTTAAATCATGAGCCATCAGATCTCGATCGTTTCAATGAATTTGTACATCGTACTTTTAATAGTGAAGATTGTAAAACCTTTATACGGTCATTACAAAATATCGAACTGCAATATGGCGGTTTAGAGAACGCTTTCGCGAAAGCGTATCAAGAAAAAGGGCAACTGCAATATGCTATTTCCAGATTTAAAGAAATATTCTTTGAAGTTGAACATTTACAACGCACACAAAAACATGTCAGTGATCCTCTAAAAAATAGCAGTGCAAAACGTATTAATATGTTTTTAAGATGGATGGTGCGCAAGGATAATGCAGGTGTAGATTTTGGAATCTGGGACCAGATACCGATGAGTGCGCTGTCGTTACCGCTAGATGTACACACAGGAAACATCGCTCGAAAATTAAAAATGCTTAAGAGGAAACAAAATGACGGTAAAGCAGTCGCAGAACTTGATCATTTTTTACGTAAATTAGATGCTACTGATCCTGTAAAGTATGATTTCGCATTATTTGGTGTAGGAGTATTTAATGATTTGTAGGAATATAGTTTAAACTGTATCGGTATGGGTTACCTTTGTATTAACTAACCTATTTTTAAATGAACGCGATAGCTCATAAGAATGAAATTCAAAGACTTAAAGTTCTTAAGGAATACGAAATTTCTAAAGAACGAGAGAAAGTTTTTGATGAGTTGACAGAATTAGTCTGCCGGCTGACTTCAATTCCTAGGTCTCTTATAAGTATCGTAGATAAAGATGAAGTCTGGTTTAAATCTCAACGAGGTTTAGAACTTAATTCTAGTACTAGAGAATTATCTTTTTGTAGTCATGCTATCAATTCTGAAGAGGATATCTACCTCATAGAAGACGCTCGTAAAATTGATGAGTTTAAAGATCATCCTTACGTAAATGCTGCAGATCCATTAATATTTTATGCAGGTGTAAAATTAGAAAGCGAGCAAGGTATGCCTTTAGGCACCTTATGTGTACTAGATAACAAACCACATAAATTAACTGATGAGGAGCGCGCATCATTATTGATGGTGGCAGATCTTGCCAAAAGACAATTAGAACTGCATAAGAAGAATACAGATTTATTAAAACAAACTGCAATTCTAGAGGAGAATAATGAAATGCTCAAAAGCTTTGCCCATACTGTATCTCATGATATGAAAATGCCACTGGCTAATATGGTTTTAACTACAGATATCGTTGCTAAAAAGTATGGGGACAATATCGATGAAGCTGGACAGAATTATTTAAATTACATTAAAGATGCTGCTTTTGGTTTATCAGATTATGTGACACAAATACTAGCTCACTACGAAAGCGAATCTTTCTTAGTAGAAGAAAAAGAAACCTTTGATGCTTATACTTTACTAGAGCATATACAAGAAATACTAGCTATACCAGATGATATAGACTATATTCTACCTGAAGATAATATTGAATTAAAAATTAATAAAAGTGCGCTAGAACAAATATTAATTAATTTAATAGGTAATGCTTTAAAATATAATGATAAGAAAACTATCGAAGTGAAAACAGACATTATCGATAAGGAAGAATATTATATTATTAAAGTAGCTGACAACGGTATAGGTATTGCGGAAGATAAAAAAGAAGACATTTTTAAAATGTTTCAAACTCTTAATCAACCAGACCGTAATGGTAAACGAGGAAATGGGATAGGTTTGAGTACTGTACAAAAATTAGTGAATAAGTTAAATGGAATGATCACCGTAAATTCGGAGTTGGGCTTAGGAACAGAATTCATTATTACTCTATCCAAATAAAGTAGGTGAATCTGAGATAAGATATTATCTTTGACTAATCCTAGATTTAAATGATATTTAAAAACCCTTCAATACTATACGGACTCCTTTTTCTGATTGTCCCTATTATTGTTCATTTATTTCAGTTAAGGCGTTTTACTAAAGTGCCTTTTACAAATGTTGCTTTTTTAAAACCTCTTATTACTCAAACACGTAAAAGTAGACAACTCAAAAAATGGTTGACTTTACTAGCACGTCTGTTTGCGATTGCTTGTATAGTCTTAGCGTTTGCCCAACCATTTATTCCTGGAAGTGATGTAGCTAACCAAGATAAAGAAACGGCAATATATTTAGATAACTCATTTTCAATGCAATCTAGCGGCCCTAAAGGAGAGCTTTTTAAGACTGCTGTTACAGACTTACTAGAACGATTACCGAACGATCAAAAATTCACCCTTTTTACAAACGATAACACATACCTTAATACTACTAAAAAGGAAATAGCAAATGACTTATTGAATTCAGATTACCAATCTAATTCTTTAAACTATGAGCAAATACAGCTTAAAGCAAAAGCTCTACTCAATGACAAAAACAAGAGAAATGAATTAATCATTATTTCTGATTTTCAAAAAACGAGTGAGACATTTCCAGATACCTTATTAGATCTTAAAAGAGAACTAGTTTTTCTTGAAGCTGAAAAGTCTAATAATATAACTATCGATACGGCTTTTATAAGCAGAAGAGAAACTAATTCTATAGATATAAGTGTCACGGCATCTACTGAGAATGCAATTGAAAATCCAGTAACTTTAAGCTTAGAAAACAACGGTATACTAGTAGCTAAAACTAGTGTCGACCTTGCTAACTTACAGGATACCGCAATATTTAACTTTGAAACCAGTCAACCGCTACAAGGCCGTATTTTTTTAGATGATAATAGTCTCACATTTGATAACCAATTATTTATAAGTACAAATACAGATCGAAAAATTAAAGTACTAGCTATAAATGAGGTTAACGGTGACTTTTTAAAAAGAATTTATACTAATGATGAATTTGATTTTACAGCAATCAAAGCAAGAGATCTCAATTACAACCTTCTTAAAGAACAAAATTTAATCATTCTTAATGAATTAGCAAATGTATCCATTAACCTAGCACAAGAGCTGAATTCATATTTAAGAAATGGAGGCTATCTGGTGGTTATACCTGCATTAGACCAGTCAGGTTATAGTTCTATTAATAATGTTACTAGTGCTGAAGATATTTCTGAACTAGAGAAACGTATTACTTCAATTAATTTCAATCACCCATTATTAAAAGGCGTATTCAATAAACAAATCACTAATTTTCAATACCCTAAAGTTAATGCTACTACAAATTTAATAAATGCTTTAAATCCCATTTTAAAGTTTGAAGATGGCAGTAGTTTTCTATTTCAAAAAGGTAATGTTTACAGCTTTACAGCACCACTCAATGATCAAAATTCTAATTTTAAAAATTCACCTTTAATAGTTCCGGTATTATATAATATGGGCCGAAAGAGCCTACCTGTTCAACAACTATATTACCAGATAGGTGAAGAAAACTCTATCGCTGTTACTGAAACAATGGTTAGTGATGAAATATTAGAATTAAGAAGCCAGAGAAATTCATTCATTCCTAAACAACGCGCCTTTGAATCTCATGTGTTGTTAGAAGTAAAAGATGAATTATCTAAAGCAGGAAATTATAAGGTGTTGAATGATGAGGAGTCTATCACAACACTCAGTTTCAATCATAGCCGTGAAGAGAATAAATCCAATTATTTTACTGCTACAGAATTGGGTAATAATAACATCGCTTATTCAGTAGAAGATTTAGTTTATAAACTAAATGAAGAAGATGGAATATTGAGTCTATGGAAATACTTTGTAATAGGTGCTTTATTCTTTCTGATTTGTGAATTATTGATATTAAAGTTTCTGAAATGATTTTATTAAAAAACGTTACTATCGTTGATGCTAGCAACGAGCTACATCTTAAAAAAAGAGATATTCTCATAAAAAATGGAAAGATCTCTAAAATAACGACTAGTATTGAACAGCCAGATGCCAGGATTATAGAGAAAGAAGACTTACATGTTTCTATAGGCTGGTTTGATAGTAGTGTAAGTTTTGGAGAACCTGGTTTTGAAGAAAGACAAACGTTAAAAAATGGATTAGAAACGGCAGCAAAAAGTGGCTTCACCACTATCATGTTAAATCCAAATAATCAACCTAATCCACAGGATGAATCAGGTATTAATTATTTAAAAAGTAAAACCGAAGGAAATGCGGTAACAGTCCTGCCAGTTGGCAACTTTACCCTACAACAAAATGGACAACATCTAGCAGAATTGTATGATATGCAAAAAGCTGGTGCTGTTTCCTTTTATGATTTTAAAAAATCTATACAAAACACAAACTTACTTAAAGTAGGTTTACAGTATGTAAAGTCTTTTGGTGGTATCATTCAATCGTATCCACAAGACAACCATCTAGCAGGTAGTGGAATGGTAAATGAAGATGAAACGACCATTCATCTAGGCATTAAAACTATGCCTGCCATAGCCGAAGAAGTTCAAATCGCACGTGATATTCAAGTAGCGGCCTATACAGGTGCAAGGTTACACATCCCAACCATAACCACTGCGGCTAGCGTACAGTTAATTAAAGAAGCTAAAAAGAAATATTCAAATATCTCTTGTAGTGTATCTACAAATCATTTGTTTCTAGACACCAATGATTTATCAGACTTCAATACCCATTTTAAATTAGAACCACCATTGCGTGATGAGAAGCAAAAAGGTGCCTTAATTAATGGACTTAAAAATGGCGTCATCGATACCGTTACATCAGATCATATACCACTTAATATTGAACATAAAGCAGTTGAATTTGATCAGGCAAGTTATGGTAGTACCGGACTAGAAAGTGCTTATGGAATTTTACAATCTCTATTAGATACTGAAAAGGCTATTGAGGTACTCACCAGTGGTTACCAAGTATTTGGATTGCCAAAGCCAAAGATTAAAATAGACGAAACGGCTAACTTGAGCCTTTTTATACCAACAGAGAAATACACTTTTATGAAAAATGATGTTCATTCATCATCTAAGAATAGTGCCTTATTAGGAAAGAAATTAAAGGGTAAAGCACTAGGTATCATCAATAACAAAAAAACAGTTTGGAATGGATAAAGAACCAGCTGGTAAGTCCATAGCTATAATAGCCTATGCTAGTGCCCTATTTTTATTTTTTCATTTAATAGTTTGTATTGCCATTTTTGGTGTAGCCATAATATTAAACAATGGTAAAAACCAACCGTTTGCTACATTTCACCTCAGGCAAATGTTTGGTATTATTGCTGCGGTAGTTGTCGCCAGTGTATTTGCTAGTGCTATACCTACTGGGATTATCCCTTTATTAATGATATGCTTTTTTGTTCTTTTAGCACTTTTAGGACTTGTAAGTGCTATAAGAAATCAAACAGACGCCTTACCTATTGTAGGTCCCTTATTCCAGAAATGGTTCAATTTTATCAAGTAATGAAAACTATTACAGACTTATCCCTTAAGCACGTCATAAGACCTGCAAATAAAGAAAACGCACCTCTACTTCTACTACTGCATGGATATGGCAGTAATGAAGAAGATTTATTTTCTTTTACTCCAGAGATTTCTCAAGACTTCTTTATCGTATGTGCTAGAGCACCGTATGATATGGTACCTCAAGGTGCCGCTTGGTATGCGATCAATTTTGATGCAACTGGTGGAAAGTTTAGTGATGTAAATCAAGCAAAAGAAAGTATGGGCTTATTGCTACAATTCATTACTGAATTAAAAGCGCACTACCCTATAGCAAAGGAAAAGATTAATATTTTAGGCTTTAGTCAAGGTGCAATTCTCTCTTATGGGTTGTCCCTTTCCTATCCTTCTCTTTTTGATAAAGTAGTGTGTATGAGTGGTTATTTAAATGAAGAAATGATTGAAAAGCCTGAAGCTCTTGCGGCTCGCTTTCGCGAAAGCGAGAATCAACCATCCTATTTCATCTCTCATGGAACTGTAGATCAGGTTGTACCTTATGCATGGGCAAAACAAGCTCCGGAATTTCTAAATAAATTAAATGTAGACCACGTCTTTAAAGATTATCCAATAGGTCATGGTGTGGCTAGGGATAATTTTTATGATATGAAAGATTGGTTAGAACGTGATCTTTAATTAACGATACTTATTATACAATACTGACTTTAAAGTTTGCATTGATAGATTATTATCCTTGTCAAAGTTATATTGTATTAATACTTCTCCCCAATTAGTGTTATCTGTGAAGTTAGCAATCAACCATTTGTGATTTAAAACTTGTATATCATTGATTTGATAGCCACGTCCTTCTCCTATGTAATCAACTAATGGATTTCCACCATCTTTAAGATTTTGTTCTAATAGGTAGTCTTGTAAAACAGACTCTATTTTATTGCGATCTAGACCAGATGACTCAAAGTAATTATACGCCTCTTCATTATTATCTAATGAAAAAATCGCTGCGTCAGCTGTTGAGGCTTGTACATCATTAAGTTGTTTTTGAGTAGCTTCTAACTTTTTCTCTAAAGTTCTATACGCTTTATCTTGAGACTCTTGTATATTTCTACCATTTACATATAGGATTAAAGCTATTAAAGAGGCAAAAATAAATAGGTATAAATAAAGGTTACGTTTCATGTTATAAATTAATTTCTAAATTATCGTAGGCTAAATAGACTCCTTCGGGTAAATTTTTCTCTACCTCTTCATGGAATCCTAGATGATGGCTTATGTGTGTAAAGTAAGTACGTTTAGGTTGTAATTCCCTTACTAAATCAAGAGCTTCGTCGAGATTAAGGTGTGTTTTATGTTCCTGTTCACGTAACATATTTAAAACTAGAACATCTAGATTTTTAAGTTTATGCTTTTCTGTTGCATTGATGGTCTTTACATCAGTCATGTATGCAAAATTAAGAACTCTAAATCCATGTACAGGAATAAATCCATGATCTGCAAGAACAGGCGTTACTTCAATTCCAGATACTTTAAAAGCATGATCATCAAACTCATGCACGGTAAGGTCTGCCACACCAGGATATTTATTAACTGTAGCAAACATATAACTAAATCGCTCTTGTAGGGCAAGGTGAACACGCTTTGTCATATAACAATTGATCTCACCTTGTCTAAAAAAGAAAGGGCGCAAATCATCTAATCCAGCAGTATGATCTGCGTGCTCATGCGTAAAAAGAACAGCGTCTAAATGATTTACTTGATGTCGTAACATTTGCTGTCTAAAGTCTGGTCCACAATCTATTACTAATCGTTTACCTTGATGCTCTATCATCGCACTTACTCTTAGTCTTTTATCACGAGAGTCAGTACTTCTACAAACGGGATGGTCACTTCCTATCACAGGAATTCCTTGAGATGTTCCTGTTCCTAAAATGGTGATTTTCACTTAAACTATTTTAGGTTAAAAATAGCTATATTTTTTTGTTCTACGTTGTGGTTTGCTACCTTTGTGTAAACGATATAACAACACCATAATGGGAGTTACCTTACCTGGAGATAATGATTTCGAATCAGTTCCATCAATAAAAAACAAGTCGCTTAGAATTAATTTGAATCGTAATATCTACGGTACATTTGCAGAGATAGGTGCTGGACAAGAAACGGTACGTCACTTTTTCAGGGCTGGTGGAGCATCTGGAACCATTGCCAAAGCCATGAGTGCTTATGACAAAGATTTTTCTGATGCCGTTTATGGAGTTCAAGATGATGGTCGCTATGTGACTGAAGCGCGTCTGAAACGCATGCTACAACACGAATCTGACCTTATTGAAGAACGTATCGCCCGTGATAAACATCCCGAAAAGATGTTTTTTACTTATGCAAATACAGTAGCTACTATTGATTTTGCAAAAAAATATAAAGGTCATGGTTGGGTAGGAATTAAATTTCAAGCAGCACCATTAGAGGAGTATTCAGAAATTATCTTACACGTACGTTTTAAGGAGACTGATGCTAGATTGCAACAAATCACTTTGGGAATATTAGGTGTAAATTTAATTTATGGAGCTTTCTATAAACATGATCAACCTAAAAAATTATTGAAATATCTATATGATCATATCGATAAGGATAAGATTGAAATAGATATGATTAATTTTGATGGTCCACGCTTTAAACAAGTGGATAATCGTTTGATGTCATTACAGTTATTACGTAATGATATGACAGAAGCCGTAATGTTTGGACCAGACGGAAAAAATATTTTAAGTGCACGTATTCTTTACAAAAAGAATGTCCTCGCATTAAGAGGTAGCTTTAGACCAGTTACTAAAGTAAACATGGATATGTATGAAACTGCAAAGGCTATGTTTATTAAATCTGGAAAGGTTAAAGAAGATAAGCTAGAAACCATTTTTGAGATAACCTTATCTAACCTTAAAGCTCAAGGAGAAATTGATGAAGAAGATTTCATGCATCGTGCAGAATTGTTATGTTCATTAGGACAGACAGTAATGATTTCTAATTTTAAAGAATACTACAGACTGGTTGAATACTTTAACAACTATACCAAAGAGCGTATAGGACTAGTTATGGGTGTCAATAACTTAGTCGATATATTTGACACTAAATACTACACACATCTCAGCGGTGGTATTTTAGAAGCTTTTGGTAAACTTTTCTTTAAAGATTTAAGAGTTTATCTATATCCTATGATTGATTCTGAAACTGGAGAATTAACTACAAGTGATAATATTAAAGTACATCCACGTATGAAAGAATTATATAAATTCTTTAAATACAACGGTCGTGTAATTGATATCGAAGATTATAATAAAGAAGTGATGCATATTTTCTCTAGAGAAGTATTGCGCATGATCGCCGCAGGTGAAGATGGCTGGAGGGAAATGTTACCACCTGGAATTGCAGACCTTATTGATGAACAAAATCTGTTTGGTTGTAATACTACAGATATGATAGGTACTTCTTGATAGATAACAGCATATTATAAGTATAAAAAAGACCGCTTTATAAGCGGTCTTTTTATTGATCAGATATTTGAGAAACATTACAAGATTTGCGCGGTGTGATCTTTAGTTTTAACTTTAGTAATAACATCCTCAATTATACCATTTTCATCAATTACAAAAGTAGTACGGTGAATACCATCGTATTCTTTCCCCATAAACTTCTTAGGTCCCCATACTTGAAAAGCATTTAGTAAAGTGTGATCTTCATCTGAAAGAAGATCATACGGTAGCTCATATTTATTTTTAAAATTGGATTGTCTTTTAGGACTATCTGCACTAGCACCTAATATTTCATATCCGCTTTCGCGAAAGCGTAATACATTATCTCTCAGATTACAAGCCTCGGCAGTGCAACCAGGTGTGCTCGCCTTAGGATAGAAAAACAACACTAACTTTTTACCTTTAAAATCAGATAATGAAACTGTATTACCATCTTGATTAAGTACTGAAAAATCTGGAGCTTTATCTCCTACTTTTAATGTCGTCATAGTTGTATTTTTGTTGAAAGCATAAATTTAAAAAATGAATAAAGAGGAAAAGGTAAATTTTATCATAAATAAATTGGAAGAATTTTATCCACAAATTCCCATACCTCTAGATCATAAAGATCCTTATACTTTATTGATTGCTGTTTTAATGAGTGCTCAAAGTACGGACGTGCGCGTTAATCAAATTACACCACTACTTTTTGAACGTGCCGATAATCCATATGACATGATTAGAATGTCTATCGATGAAATTAGAGAAATTATCAAACCAGTAGGTCTATCACCTATGAAGGCTAAAGGTATCCATGGACTTTCACATATGATCATCGATTTGCACGATGGTGTTGTGCCACAAACCTATGAAGAACTAGAAGCGATGCCTGCTGTTGGACATAAAACCGCTGCGGTGGTGTTGTCGCAAGCCTTTGGCATACCTGCATTTCCTGTAGATACACACATCCATCGATTGATGTACCGCTGGAATTTAACTAATGGTAAGAATGTTGTACAGACCGAAAAAGATGCCAAACGATTATTCCCAGAAGAAAAATGGAATGATTTACATCTTCAGATTATTTGGTACGGTCGTGAATATAGTCCTGCGCGTGGTTGGGATCTAGAAAAGGATATCATTACTAAAACCATAGGTAGAAAAACCGTATTAGATGAATATTATAAGAAGTTGAAGAAATAGATCTTTAAATAATATGACTTTATTGAATTTGTAGTTATTTTAAAAACTCTATTTTAATTAGATGAAATACTTTATCTCTTTGATATTATTCCTTGTATTTAAATTATCCATTTCACAATCGAAAACGGAATTAATAGGAACTATCTTAAAATCTAATCATGTGCAATTAGATTATAATAATATGGGTAATGAATTTGGTGAGTTAATTGATAGTCTTTCCAATAAAGAATTATTAAAATTTACTGAACATAAAAATCCAATTCTTAGAACCTATGCGAAAATTGGAATAATAAATAGAGGAAAGGGTAATATTTTAGTCTTACTTGAAGACGAATTAAGCAAAAATGAAACTATAGAGGTTTGGGAAGCAGATTTAGTAGATAGACAAACAACTGCTTCGATTGTGTATGAAGCTTATTTAATTAAGAAATCATTAGATACTTTATCTCATTTCCCTAATCTTAAATACCCATCGATGGACAGTATTATTGTAAGTGAAAAAGTTTTTGAAAAAATTGACAGTGCAATTATTTATTCAAACTGTGATTTAAATTATCGTATTCTCAACAGAGTTTTCAAAAGACAATTTGAAGGTAGACATTTATCTAGAATTGAAAAATTAGCTTTTGAAATGAATATTTCACAAGCTTTTTTTCATCTTAAAGATAGAAATGATGTTTTCTTTACAAGCTTAGAACAAGATTATTTTAAGAGAAAATTTCCTCGATTAAGTTTTGAAACTTACAACGAAAAAGGCCACCTCATTCAATACCTAATTTATTTATTGGAAAGTCAAGACAAAATACTTTATAATATCGGGTTAAGAAAGTTAAGGAAGAAAGAATGGCAAAATCATGAATTCGATATAGTACTTCACGAAATAATAGATGAAAAAGGAATTAAATTGTAATATATGACAATGAATTTAAGTTAGTTACTTTGCTAAAATTTAAAATATTTTGAAAATCAAAAAACCCATTAAAATCATAGATTTCAATGGGTTTTTAAAGCTGAAAACAAAAATTAATTGTTAAGTGTCTCAAACGTCATGTTCTTTATCTTCATAACACTCAATGCTTTTGAAAAGTTGAGCAGGAATTTCACCGTATCATCTTTTGGTCCTAGTGGAGTCACTCTTTCAGGTATTGATTCATTGTAAAGTTTTGCCATGTGTTGCGTTTATTTTCAATATAAACGAGACATATTAAACTTTATTATAAAATCAAGCCTTTAATTTGTTAATATGATATTGTGTTTATCAATCACCTTGCGCAAGTTGATCAATGCATAGCGCATTCTACCTAGTGCTGTATTGATACTTACATCTGTACTTTCGGCTATTTCTTTAAATGACATGTCCTTATACATGCGCATAATCAAGACTTCTTTTTGATCATCTGGTAATTCTTCAATTAATTTCTTAACGTCTTGTTGTACTTGTAAAGAAATCATCTCATTCTCTGTACTTTCCTGACCATTACTGATTACATCAAAAATGTCAAAGTCACTATTACTAGAAGAGAATTTAGGCATACGCTTATTTCTACGGAAATGGTCTATGACTAAATTATGAGCTATGCGCATAACCCATGGTAAAAACTTACCTTCTTCATTATACTTACCTCTTCTTAAAGTACGTATAACTTTAATAAATGTATCTTGAAAAATATCTTCCGTGACATCACGGTCCAAAACCTTGGAATAAATAAAACTGTAAATTCTTTGCTTGTGTCTGGTGATAAGCACTTCTAAACTGCTCTCCTCACCTTTGAGGTACTGGGTTACTAGAACCGCATCTGTGGTAGTGTTTTCTAACTTCATAACTATAACAAACTTTAAGACCTCAATTAAGGTTTAAGATCTCTGATTTAAAGTAATTATATAGCTATACGCAATCTATTTAAAATTAGTAACGGGTTAAATATAACAACATTTGTTCCAAACCAACAAAATACTACCTAACAATTTAACATATTATATGAAATACATTGTTTTTATTGGTCGTTTAGCGTTTTATCTTTGTGCATATGACGCACGATACCTTATTTGCAAACATTGATGAGCTCAGCCCTAAAGACAATATACTTATTAAAGGAGCTGGACTTCATAACTTAAAAGATTTAAACGCTGTAATTCCTCGTAATAAACTTGTCGTGATTACAGGTTTATCGGGTAGTGGTAAATCATCACTAGCATTTGATACACTTTATGCAGAAGGTCAACGCAGATATGTAGAAAGCCTTTCTTCTTATGCTAGACAATTTCTAGGTCGTTTGAATAAACCTAAAGTAGAATACATTAAAGGTATCGCTCCTGCAATCGCTATTGAACAAAAAGTAAATTCTACTAATCCTCGTAGTACGGTAGGAACTACGACAGAAATTTATGATTACTTAAAACTTTTCTTTGCTCGTGTAGGACGTACATATTCACCTATTTCAGGAAACGAGGTAAAAAAAGACACAGTTACCGATGTGGTGAACTATGTAAAAAGCCAGGAAGAAGGAACTAAACTTTTACTGCTTACTCGACTAATCGTTAAAGGTAAACGTGAAGTACAAGATCAACTGGACGTTTTACTCCAACAAGGTTTTACTCGTATTAAAATTAATGATAGTGTAGAACGTATTGAAGGATTAGAATATACTTTTAAAAAGTCAGATAAAGTCTCTATTGTGATAGATCGTATCATTAAACGAGATGATGAAGATTTTTTTAATCGACTTGCAGATGCCATCGACACGGCTTTCTTTGAAGGTAAAGGAGTTTGTATGATTGAACATATGGATGGTAGTAGTACTCGAGAGTTTAGCAATAAGTTTGAGCTAGATGGTATGGAGTTCTTAGAACCTAATCCACACTTGTTTAGTTTTAATAATCCTTATGGTGCCTGCCCTAATTGTGAAGGTTATGGAGATGTAATAGGTATTGATGAAGAGTTAGTGATTCCTAACACTGCTCTTTCCATTTATGAAAATGCTGTCTTTCCATGGCGTGGTGATAATATGAGCTGGTATAAAAACCAACTCATAAAAAATGCAAGTAAATTTAATTTTCCTATTCATAGACCTTGGTTTGAATTATCAGACGCACAAAAGGATCTTGTATGGTCTGGAAATAAGCATTTTGAAGGTATTAATGACTTTTTTGCAGAGCTTGAAGCAAAAGCATATAAAATTCAAAACCGCGTTATGCTTTCTCGTTATAGGGGAAAAACGAAGTGTAGCGTTTGTAAAGGAAAACGACTGCGTGTAGAAGCCAGTTATGTAAAAGTTGCAGGTGTTTCTATATCAGATTTAGTAAATCAACCTATTAAAGACCTCAAGGAATTCTTTGAAAAAATTGAATTATCTCAAAACGAATTAGATATCGCAAAAAGACTACTTGCCGAAATTCAAAGTAGACTTAATTTCTTATCAGATGTAGGATTAAATTATCTTACACTTAACAGAAAGTCTAATTCATTATCTGGTGGAGAGTCGCAACGTATCAACCTCGCTACATCTTTAGGTAGTAGTCTAGTAGGTAGTATGTATATCCTTGATGAACCCAGTATAGGATTGCATCCTAGAGATACTGCTAGATTGATTAAAGTTTTAAAAAATCTGCGTGATTTGGGCAACACAGTTATCGTTGTGGAACATGATGAGGAAATCATGCAAGCTGCAGACATGATTATAGATATAGGTCCAGAAGCAGGAACTCATGGTGGCGAGGTTGTAGCCGCAGGAACATTAAAAGAAATTTTAGAATCTTCTAGTCTCACCGCTCGATATTTAAATGGTAATCTACAAATACCTTTACCTAAAAAAAGAAGATCCTATAAGCATTACATAGACATTAATGGTGCGAGACAAAACAATCTTAAAAATATTGATGTCCGTTTCCCACTAGGTGTTTTAACAATGGTAACAGGTGTTTCTGGTAGTGGAAAAAGCACCTTAGTAAAACAGATTTTATATCCTGCCATTCTTAAAAAATTAGGTGGTTATGGTAAAAAAGCTGGACAGTTTACCAGTATCGAAGGGAAGTTTGAAAATATTAAAACTGTAGAGTTTGTCGACCAAAATCCTATAGGGCGCAGTTCTCGTTCTAATCCTGTTACTTATATAAAAGCATATGATGACATCCGTAATCTCTATGCCGATCAAAAAGTTGCAAAAATCAGAAATTATAAACCTAAACATTTCTCATTTAATGTAGAAGGTGGAAGATGTGAAACATGTAAAGGAGATGGAGAAGTAACTATCGAGATGCAATTCATGGCAGATGTTACCTTAACTTGTGAAACATGTAATGGAAAACGTTTTAAAAAAGATGTGCTAGAAGTACAATTCAGAGATAAGAATATCGATGATCTTTTAAACATGACTATTGATGATGCTATTGCCTTTTTTGAAAAAGCTAAAATCTCAAAAATAACTAGAAAATTAAAACCATTACAAGATGTCGGTTTGGGCTATGTGACATTAGGGCAAAGCTCTTCTACCCTATCTGGTGGTGAGGCTCAACGTATTAAACTCGCGAGTTTCTTAGTAAAAGGAACTACTGCAGATAAGACCTTATTCATTTTTGATGAACCTACAACAGGCCTACATTTTCATGACGTCAATAAATTACTAGACAGTTTTAATGCTTTAATTGAAAAAGGACATTCTGTTATCGTTATTGAGCACAACATGGATTTAGTTAAATGTGCAGATTATGTCATCGATTTAGGTCCAGATGGAGGAATGAATGGTGGTTATTTATCTGCAGCTGGCACACCAGAAGAGGTTGCTATTGTTAAAGAAAGTGTTACCGCGCCTCATATTGCCGAAAAACTAATTTGATTTTTAGCACATGTGCTGTGATGGATATCGCTTTCGCGAAAGCGTAATTCTAGAAATATTTTTATAATCATTGAGTTTTAGAAACTTTAAAATAAATTACCTTAACTTATAGTAAGTTTACTATTCATCATATCATAAATATGGCTCGCAGACGCAAACGTAAAGCTACACCTAAATCCAGAAATTCTGTATTCCAACCACCTGGAACAATCTCTTATGTAGGATTAGAACGAGAAGGAAATGTAGCTACAGAAACGATATGTTATGATGAAAACCTATATCACAAATATGAGAACATTCATCTAGTGGATGGTATAGTAGATCAAGTGAACTGGTTTAATATTGAAGGTGTACATGATATCGAGTTGCTAGAACAATTAGGTAAAGATTTTGATTTACACCATTTACTAGTTGAAGATATTGCAAATACGACTCAACGTCCTAAAACAGAGTTTTTTGAAGACTGCATTTATCAATGTATTAAAATGATATCTTACGACGCTACAGAACATGAACTTAATGAAGAGCAGGTTTCTATAGTCCTTAAAAAAGATGCTGTCATAACTTTTCAAGAAAAAACAGGTGATGTTTTTGAAAACATAAGAGAACGTATAGAAACAAGCCGTGGCAGGATAAGATCTAGTAAAAACGATTATCTCTTTTATGCCTTAATTGACAGTATCATAGACCATTATTTTATTGCGATAGAACAAATAGGCGAATATTTAAATGACCTAGAAGATGAGATTTTTGAAGAACCAGATAAAGAATCACTTAATAAAGTACAACGCAATAAAAGATTATTACTTAGCTTAAGACGTGCTATCTATCCTCTTAGAGAATCTATCAGTAAGTTATTAAAAGAGCAAAGTGATTTAATAGATCCTAAAATTGTAACTTATTTTCATGATGCTTATGATCATTGCATACAAATCACAGAAACAATTGAATCTTATAGAGAAATAAATACTGGGCTGAAAGACATGTATTTATCTAGTGTAAGTCATAAGATGAATCAAATCATGCAGGTATTAACCATTATGTCCTCCATCTTCATACCACTCACCTTTCTCGCAGGTATATATGGGATGAATTTTGAGCATATTCCAGAATTAAGTTGGGAAGATGGATATCAATACTTTTGGATAATGAGTGGTGGTATTTTTGTGACTTTGGTCGTTTTTTTTAAATGGAAAAAGTGGTTGTAACTTTTGTAATTATACCTTCTTACAGATTCAACATCTTATATGAAGTTCTAACAAGATGATATAGTGGATAATAATGAATTATGTAAATTATCTTACCTATTCAAATACTTATGTATACTGTAAGGTATTACAGTCGTCATAGACTAATGTAGTATAAAATGTAAATTCAATGGAACCATTTTTGGCACGCAAATTGAATTATAGTAATTGAAAGAGAAAATGTAAGAGTAGTTTCTTTCATAAAGTTTTTGGTTGGTTAGTGAGAATTCTCAAGGCGCATTTTGCTCTTGAGAATTCTTCTTTTATATCCTTGTCAGTTTAGAAATTAACTATGCATGCATAATAGTTTGGCACGCAATTTGTCATATAATAGATGAAGGTAATTATTAGAGTAATTTACATTCATAAAGTTTTTTGGTTGGTTAGTAGGAAATCCTGAGAAGTCGTTATGACAACTCGGGATTTCCTCATTTATGCCTATTTTTAAGACATGAAACAACTATTACTCTTATTACTTATCATATTAAGCGCTTGTAAAGACACAACAGAAACTATTACTATAGTCGATGACGATAAGTCAGAAGCACAAATAAATAGCGAAAAAACCAAGCTACCTATAGATAAAGTATTTCCACAGGATTTTTTAGGTGCATATAAAGGTGAACTTAATATCACTACTAGCAGAGGTAAAGAATCTATACCTATGGAGTTTCACTTATTAGAAACGACCGACAGTCTAAATTATCAATATAAAATCTTCTATGGTGAAGAGCGATCTGAAAGAGCATACAATTTAAAAAAGACACATAACCCTAATCTATATCTAGTTGATGAGAATAACGGTATTGTCTTAGAAACGGCATATGCAGATCAAACTTTGTTCAGCACCTATGAAGTGATGGGCAACTTATTAAACTGTACAGAAGTATTTCACGATGATTATATGGAATTTATGATTACCATGGCTCGTGTTCAAGATACGTCTATAACAGGTAATGAAGAAAGTGCCATTGTAAAAAACTATCCGCTTTCTGTGATGCAGAAGGCTGTTCTTTATAAACAGTAAGGTCGTCTCACTTTGATCTATTAAATTTTATTAAACCATTAAAAAAAGCTCTAGTTTCCTAGAGCTTTTTTAATGGTTCTTTTCGCCTAAGCGAATAAAACTTTATTTATTCAAATGCAGCAGCTACTGATGCACTTAACCTTTTATAAATACCACCTTCTAATCGATCACGTATAGCAGAGAATGCATCTAGTGTTTCATTAACATCTTCTAACGTATGCGATGCCGTAGGTATCAGTCTTAATAAGATCAATCCTTTGGGTATTACAGGATACACCACTATGGAACAGAAAACACCAAAGTTTTCCCTTAAATCCTTAACCAGTGCCATAGCCTCTGGAATACTACCTTTAAGATAAACTGGAGTCACACAAGATTGTGTTGTCCCTATGTCAAAACCTCTTTCTTTTAATCCGTTTTGTAGTGCGTTAACATTTACCCATAACTTTTCTTTAAGTTCTGGCATGGTACGTAACATATCTAGACGCTTTAAAGCACCTACAACCAATTGTGATTGTAATGATTTTGCAAACATCTGAGATCTTAAATTATACTTTAAGTAATCAATGATTTCTTTGTCAGCTGCTATAAAAGCACCAGTACTCGCTAAAGACTTTGCAAAAGTTGCAAAATAAACATCAATTTCATCTTGTACTCCTTGCTCTTCTCCTGCACCAGCACCAGTTTTACCTAAGGTACCAAAACCATGTGCATCATCAACAAATAAACGGAAATTATACTTTTTCTTAAGAGCAACAATTTCTTTTAAGCGACCTTGCTCACCACGCATACCGAATACACCTTCAGAAATTACAAGAATTCCACCACCGGTTTGTTCTGCAATTTTAGTAGCACGTTGTAAATTCTTTTCTATGCTTTCAATATCATTGTGCTTATAGGTAAAACGCTTACCATGGTGTAATCTAACACCATCAATGATACAAGCATGTGCATCAACATCATATACAATGACATCATCTTTAGATACTAATGCATCTACCGTAGACACCATACCTTGGTAACCGAAGTTCAATAAATAAGCTGCCTCTTTTTGTACAAATGCAGCAAGCTCATTTTGTAATTGCTCATGTAAATCAGTATGACCACTCATCATACGAGCACCCATTGGATAGGCACTACCATACTCAGCACCAGCCTCAGCATCAACTTTACGTACTTCAGGATGATTTGCTAGTCCTAGATAATCATTCACACTCCAGGTAATTACTTCTCTACCCTTAAAACGCATGCGATTTGCGATAGGTCCTTCTAGCTTCGGAAATACAAAATAACCTTCAGCCACAGAAGCCCATTTACCTAGCGGTCCTTTATCCTTGTATATTTTATCAAATAAATCCTTCATAAGAATATTTTAAACATGCAAAGATACAATTCTAATTGCAAATTGACCATTCATTATGCGCGCATAGTAAATAAGTTTATAACAATAACCTGTTGATAAATAGATAGTTAACATGTGTTAGTTTTTACGCTTTCGCGAAAGCATAAAAAAAAACTGCTATCTAATTAATAGACAGCAGTTTAAGTTGTAAAAAATTATATAAGGATTACTTGATATATTCGATAGGTTGCTTTGTAGCAGTAGATTTTGAGTCAAAGAAGCCTTGATCTTGCATCCATTGATCGTTATAAATCTTACTCATATATCGAGAACCATGATCTGGGAAAATGATTACGACTTTTGAATTTTCATCAAAACGTCCTTCATCATTGAGAAGTTTTACCGCTTGCATCGCTGCACCACTGGTGTAACCTACGAAAAGACCTTCAGTCTGCGAGATTTTGCGAGCCATATGTGCGGCATCTTCATCCTTTACTTTAACAAAGTAGTCAATGCTATCAAAATCTGTAGCTGTAGGAATTAAGTTTTTACCTAGTCCTTCAATACGGTATGGATATATTTCTTCAGAATCAAATTCTTTGGTTTCGTGATATTTCTTTAATACACTACCATATGCATCGACACCTAATATTTCAATATCAGGATTTTGCTCTTTAAGAAAACGTGCTGTACCAGATATAGTTCCACCAGTACCGCTACAAGCTACTAAGTGTGTAATCTGTCCACCCGTTTGTTCCCAGATTTCAGGACCAGTACTCTTATAATGAGCTTCTATATTGAGCTCATTGAAGTATTGATTGATATAAATACTATTTTTAATTTCCTCATGTAAACGCTTTGCAACTTCATAGTAGCTGCGTGGATCGTCTGCACTGACATGTGCAGGACATACATAAACCTTTGCACCCATAGATTTAAGCATATCTATTTTATCTGCGCTAGACTTAGAACTTACCGCTAGAATACAATCATATCCTTTAATACGACTAACCATTGCTATACTAAAACCTGTATTACCAGATGTAGTTTCGATAATAGTATCACCAGGTTTTAATATTCCTTTACGTTCTGCTTCTTCAATTATATGAAGTGCTATTCTATCCTTTGAGGAGTGTCCTGGATTGAATGCTTCAACTTTTGCAAAAAATTCTCCAGTGAAATTAGCTGTTGTAGTGGATAGTTTAATAAGTGGAGTTTCACCTATAAGATCTAGCACACTATCGTAAGCTTTTATGTCTTTATTCATAAATAGGGTTTAATTTTTTGAATGCTCAAAACATTCCAAAAACTCAGCAAATTTACATAAAATTTTGCTAGCTATCGATTTGTTCTAAATCTAACAAAAATGCGAAGTCTATAGCAACCTCTTTTAGCGCATCATAACGCCCGGAGGCACCGCTATGACCGCTAGTCATGTCTGTTTTAAATAACAAAATATTGTTGTCTTTTTTAAGTTCTCTTAACCTGGCTACCCATTTTGCTGGTTCCCAATATTGAACTTGAGAATCGTGATAACCTGTTGTCACGAGTAAATTTGGATACTCTTGTGCTGTTATTTGATCATATGGTGAGTAACTTAACATGTAATCGTAACTATCTTTGTGATTAGGGTTTCCCCATTCATCATATTCTCCAGTAGTCAATGGTATGGAGTCATCTAGCATAGTCGTTACCACATCCACAAATGGTACAGCACTTAATATACCATTGTATAATTGTGGAGCCATATTCATGACAGCGCCCATTAATAAACCACCTGCAGATCCGCCACTCGCGTATAGGTGTGATGAAGAAGTATATCCTTCATTTATAAGATGTTCACTACAAGCTATAAAGTCAGTAAATGTATTACGTTTTGCAAACATTTTACCATCTTCATACCATGGTCTACCTAGATACTCACTACCACGTATATGTGCAATAGCATAAATAAAACCTCGGTTTAATAAGCTTAATCTGGAAATGGAGAAGTAAGGATCTATAGTTGATCCATAACTACCATAACCATATAATAGTAATGGATTTCCGGATTCTCTTTTAAGGTCTTTTTTATAGACTAGACTGATAGGTACCTTAACTCCATCTTTTGCAGTTGCCCATACTCGTTCTGAGGTATAATCATCTGCAGAGAACAAGGGATCTTGAATTTTTTGTGTTTTTAGCACAACCTCTTCCCTAGTATCCATATCAAACTCTATCACAGATGGTGGTGTAGTTAATGAGTTATATTGATACCTTAACTTAACGGTATCAAAATCATAATTCCCACCAGTAAATGCTGTGTAAGTTTCATTATCAAAAGGTAAAAAGTAATCAACTGTATGATCCCAAGATTTAATACGGATTCTATTTAATCCATTAAAGCGGTCAGAAATCACCAAATACTTTTTAAATATTTCAAAGTCTTCTAGTAAAACATCTGGATGATGTGGAATCAAATCAACCCAATTCTCCATTTCTGGTTTAGAGACCTCAGTCTTCATAATTTTAAAATTGGTAGCGTCATCCTTATTAGTCATAATATAAAAATGATCACCGTAGTGCAACACACTATATTCCAACTCATCTGTGCGAGGTTGGACAATTTTAAATTCACTATCCGGTTGATCTGCTTTAATAAATCGTACTTCATCTGTTAAAGTGGATGAAGATTTAATCATTATATATTCTCTTGATTTAGACTTATACACATAGCAGTTATAAATTTCATCATCTTCTTGATATACTATAGAAGCATTCTCTGGATGATCTCCTAACTTATATTTAAAAATCTGATTAGCTCTCAAAGTTTGCTCATCTTTTCTAACAAAAAACAAGGTTGTGTTACCAGCATCCCATACAGCACCGCCAGTGGTTAACTCTAGAGACTGTGGTAAAACTTCATTTGAGATAAGATTTTTAACATAAATGGTGTACTGACGTCTTCCTACTGTATCGACACCATAAGATACCATCCTATTATCTGGAGAGACACTCATTCCTGTCAACTGAAAAAAATCATGACCTACAGCCATCTCATTCACATTAAAAAGAAGTTCTTCTACATTAGAAAGCAAATCCTTTTTACGGTAATAAAAAGGATAACTTTCTCCTTTTTTCATTTTAGTATAATACCAGTAGCCGTTCCAGAAATATGGCACAGATTCATCATCCTCATTAATACGACTCTTAATTTCCTCAAATAAATCTACTTTAAGCTGCTCAGTATGCAATGACATCTTATCATAGTAGTCATTTTCTTGTGTCAGATAATCTACGACTTCTGGTGCATCTCGTTGTGTCATCCAGTGATAATTATCAATACGTTGATGTCCATGGGCCTCGTGTACGTGAGGTATCTTCTTTGCAATCGGTGCTTGATGCTCTTTCATTTGTGCTTGTAGTAAAAACGGTGCAATATATAAAACAGACCTCTTATTTAGGTGAGGTTTAACGGATGTTATAATTTTGTTGCAAACAATTAAAATTTAAAATTATGTTTGGAGATATGATGGGAATGATGGGTAAATTAAAAGAGACCCAACAAAAAGTAGAAGAGACTAAGAAAAGAATGGATACTGTTCTTATAGACGAAAAATCTTCTGATGACTTATTAAAAATTACAGTTACGGCCAGTCGTACTTTAAAAAGTATCCAAATCGATGATTCTTTACTAGAAGATAAAGAACAGCTAGAGGATTATTTAATTCTAGTAATGAATAAAGCTTTACAAAAGGCTGAAGGTATTTATGAAAATGAAGTGGCCGCTGTTGCTAAAGATGGTATGCCTAACATACCAGGAATGGACATGTTTAAATAAAGTTAATGCTAACATGTAGTTTCATAATTAATAATAAACAAAAATCCCGTCTAGTAAACTAGACGGGATTTTTTTATTTTAGATTGTCTATCGACTACTAATCAATGATTAGTTGTTGATCAAACGGAATGTAGTACGACGGTTTGCTTTGTGCTCACGCTCAGTACAAGAAACTCCATCAGCACAACGGTTTTTAAGACGATTTTCACCGTAACCATTTGCAACGATACGAGAGTTGTTGATACCTTTAGAGATAAGGTAGTTTGCAACAGACTGTGCACGTCTTTCAGAAAGAGCTTGGTTAGAAGTCTTAGAACCTCTAGAATCAGTATGAGAAGCAACTTCTACTTTAGAACCTGGAGTGTTATTAAGAACAGAAAGTAATTTTGCATCAATCTCAGCTTTATCAGCAGCAGTTAATGTAGAGCTACCAGTTGCCCAGTTGATTTGAAGGTTGTTCTCTTCAACAAGAGCACAATCTACCTCAGACCATACAGTAAGACCACCTTTAGAAACTAATTTCTCACGAGTAATCGTTTGTTGAGTAGAAGGAACTACAGACTCAGTAGTAGCTGCATCAGACTTAAGAATAGTACGAGTGATGTTAGCATATTCTGCAGGGATTTCAATTTCTTCAACACGAGCTGGTTGATCAACTACACGTACAGTATAAGTACCAGACTGCTCAGCAACAGGAACTCTGTTAAAACTAGCGTCATTTGCAAGAGTTGTTACAGAAACAGTAGTATACTCTGCTGGGTAACCTTTATAACACCAGTAACGACAGTCGTCTGGGTTAGACGAAGTACACTCTGCTGGTGGTACTGAACTCATTTCCCACTGTGCATATGCAGGCTTAATTTCGATAGTCTCAGTAGACTTTCCAAAAGATGCTGGAGAAATAGTAATCGTAGATCCAGCTTGCTTTTTTACATAAGTACGTGTTTCTGTCTTATAAGTTGCAGGAATTACACGTAATTGTTTAGCAGCTTCTTTTACAAGAACTCTTTCAGTTACAGTTTCATAAGTTGCAGGTACTACACTTAATTTCTTATAAGAAGGTGTAGATTGAATCGATACAGTTTCATTTTCATATACGTCTGGAGTAGTACAGCGTACATAACATTTTCCTGGCTCTGGATTAGAAGGTAAGTCTTGTGCAAAACCTACAGTCGCAGTAGCTACAGCTACTAAAGAAAGTATTAGTCTTTTCATTTTTGAGGTGTTAATTTGTTTAATTAATTAATTTGAGTTGCAAAGGTCAGTCAATTGAAGAGCTACACAGGAATTTTTTTAACGCTAAATGATAACACTTTGTTAAAACGATAAAAATATCCGACTAACTACACAAAAACAGGACTCTACAACTATAAATATATTAAAATTTTCTTAAAACCGCCAACATTTGTTCATGCATTTTTGCTGTATAGTCATAATGGGTAACCAATCTCAATTTTCCTTGCCCCATATCGCTATAAATTATTTGATGATTATTTAAATACTTTATAAATGAATTTACATCGCTAACATTAAATATTACGATATTCGTCTCTACAGGTTCTACATGAGTAACAATAGCCATCTGGGATAAAGCAACAGCCAGTTCTTGTGCCCTTTTATGATCCTCTTGTAACAGTGGAAAATGATGATCTAATGCATATAATCCAGCAGCAGCCATAAAGCCTACTTGTCTCATTCCGCCACCTAGCACTTTACGTACTCTTATAGCATTTTTCATTATATCATTATTACCTACCAATACAGTCCCCATAGGTGCACCTAGTCCTTTAGATAAACAAACAGATATGGTGTCAAATATTTCCCCATATTCTTTAGGGTTCTGACCTGTGGCTACTAGTGCATTCCACAATCGTGCTCCATCTAGATGCAAACCTAATTGATGTTCATCGGTGATAGACTTAATTTCTTTAAATGTATCTAGGCTATAGCAAGCACCGCCACCTTTATTAGTCGTGTTTTCTAAACATACTAATGTTGTTAATGGACTATGATAAAAATCAGGCGGATTTATATTTTCCTCTACCTGTTGAGCGGTAATCATTCCACGATCACCATCTACTAGTTTACAAGACACACCACTATTAAAAGATACTCCACCACCTTCATAGTTATATACATGCGCATATTTATCACAAATTAACTGTTCACCTGGTTGAGTATGCAATTTTATAGCCGCTTGATTTGCCATACTTCCTGTTGGAAAATACAATGCTGTTTCCATACCGAACATATTGGCAATGCGCTGTTCTAATAAATTTACCGTTGGATCTTCTTTATAGACGTCATCTCCTACCTCAGCATTTAAAATTGCTTGCATCATTGCTGCAGTAGGTTTAGTTACTGTATCACTTCTTAAATCTATTATCATATTTGTTTTCATTACGCTTTCGCGAAAGCGAGATAAAAATAATCACTGCTCTATATATCATCCTAGTAAGTTCCTATATATTATAGAAAACTTAGAATGGCTGAGAAAACATTTAATAATCCTATTTTTGTATTTAAACATTGCCCTTATATGATCACAATAGATCAGCTCAAAACACTGCAAGAACGTGTTATTGCCTTAAAAGATTATTTACAAATTGAAGCTAAAGAAATCGAGATTACCAATCTGGAAGAGAAAACCTTTTCTCCAGATTTCTGGAATGATGCAAAGGCCGCAGAACTAATAATGAAAGAATTGCGTAATAAAAAGCAATGGACCACTGATTATGCCACGGCTACTACACTAGCAGAAGATACGGAAGTACTTTACGAGTTCTTTAAAGAAGGTGATGCTTCTGAAGATGAAGTCATGGCAAAATATAATGCTGCTGTCGATATCACAGAAAAGTTAGAGTTTAAAAACATGCTTTCTAATGAAGGCGATGATATGAGTGCTGTACTACAAATTACTGCAGGAGCTGGTGGAACAGAATCCTGCGACTGGGCAGAAATGCTGATGAGAATGTACATGATGTGGGCACAAAAAAACAATTATAAAGTAAAAGAACTTAACTTTCAGGCTGGTGATGTTGCCGGTATAAAAACAGTAACACTGGAAATTGAAGGTGATTACAGTTTTGGATGGTTAAAAGGAGAAAACGGAGTACATCGATTAGTACGTATATCTCCGTTTGATTCTAATGCAAAACGACATACTTCATTTGCTTCAGTATACGTTTATCCTCTAGCAGATGACACGATTGAAATAGATATCAACCCAGCAGATATCAAATGGGATTTTGCTCGCTCTAGCGGTGCTGGTGGACAGAATGTTAATAAGGTAGAGACTAAAGCAATCTTAACGCATCATCCATCTGGTATAGTAATTCATAATTCAGAAACTAGATCTCAATTAGAAAATCGTGAAAAGGCAATGCAAATGCTTAAATCACAGCTTTTTGAAATAGAATTACAAAAGAGGAATGCAGCAAGAGATGAAATTGAATCTGGTAAAATGAAGATAGAATGGGGTTCTCAAATTCGTAACTATGTCATGCATCCTTATAAATTAGTGAAAGACGTCAGAACTGCACATGAAACTGGTAATGTAGACGCTGTTATGAATGGTGATATTGATGCTTTTCTTAAAGCCTTCTTAATGGAAAGTGGTCAAGAAAAACCTTCTGACGAGTTATAAAGCTAGTAATACAGCAGTTAGCCCTAAAATCGCCTTGAACAATTGATGAATTAAACATACATTAAGTTAACTTAACTTTAGTATAGACGGCTTAAACCGTCCGATAGATTTGTAGTCCTAGTAGAAACTAAACAAACTACAATGAAACTATATCATTTATTATTCGCATTCTTAATTATCCCTTTTCTGTCGTTTGCACAGGAGTCTAATGCTGCAGGCACTATAACTATATCGGGTACACTTGTAGATAAATCTACTAAAACTCCTCTAGAATTTGCCACAGTATCTCTTTTAAGTACCAACCCAGGTTCTACCCCACAAGGTGGAATAACAGATATAGATGGGAAATATAGCATTCAAGTAGTTCCTGGGACATATGATGTGAAATGGGAATACATCACATTTAAGACCTTAATTAAAAAAGCAGAAGTTCTTACTGCCGATAAAGATTATGGAACTATCGAACTTGAAATAGATGTAGCAGAATTAGATGCTGCGATTGTTATTGCTGAAAAAACTACTGTTGATATTCGATTAGATAAGAAGATTTATAATATAGGTAAGGATTTAACTGTGCGTGGTGGTAGTGCAAGTGACGTCCTAGACAACGTACCATCTGTGTCGGTTGATGTAGAAGGTAATGTTGCATTAAGAGGTAATGATAACGTAACCATACTTATCGATGGAAGACCGAGTGCTCTTGTAGGTTTTAACGGTGCCGAAGCTTTAAGACAGATTCCGTCTGACGCTATTGAAAAAATAGAAGTCATCACTTCTCCTAGCGCACGTTATGATGCTGAAGGCACAGCAGGTATATTGAATATTATTCTTAGAAAAAATAAATTATTAGGTTTTAATGGTTCCATGCAATTAGATACAGGATATAATCCTCAATTAGGATTATCCTTTAACGGTAACTTGCGCAGCGAGAAATGGAACTTATTTACAAATACAGGTTTTAGATATAGAGAAACACCAGGAAATAGTACTACCAGCACAGAATATTTATCTCCATCTGCTCAAAATAGTTTTGTAAATGAAGAACGTGTATTTGATAGATTGGGAAGAAATTTCTTTACCAGTTTAGGAGCTGAGTACTTTATCAATGATCAATCCAGCATTGTTGCTAACATTGTTTATCGTTTAGGGAATGATGATGATTTAAATACGAATATCATCGATCGTTTAGATGCAAATGGTAATTTGAATGAGGCAACATCGCGTGTTGAAGCAGAATCTGAAGATGATACAAGAATTCAATATTCATTAGATTATAAAAATGATTTAGATGAGAACGGACAGAAAATTACTGCTAGTATTCAATACTCTACGTCAGTTGAAGAGCAAAATGCAAATATTCTAGAAACAGAGACAACAACAAATACTATTAATGATGTAGAACGTACATTAAGTGAAGAAGATGAGAAAAATGCTACGGCTCAATTTGACTACGTATTACCTATAGGTGAAGACACACAATTTGAGGCAGGTTATAGAGGTAACTATCGTGACATAAGCAACTCATTTTTTCTAGAAGAGCAATTAACTTTCCCTAATGGTCCATTAGTTCCAGATGCCGGTCTTAATAACACATTTGATTATGAAGAATTAGTAAATGCAGTCTATAGTCAATATGGTAAGGAATATGGAAAATTCTCTTTTCTTGCAGGTTTGAGATTTGAACATACTAATGTTACTATTAGTCAAGAGACTGTAAATACAGTTGATAAAAAAGACTACAGCAGCTTATTCCCTACTCTTAATCTAGGTTATGAAATTCAAGATGGTGAAAATATTACTTTAGGATACAATCGACGTGTGAGAAGACCACGTGGTCGTTTTCTAAACCCATTCCCAAGTAGATCAAGTGAATCTAATGTATTTCAAGGTAATGTTGATTTGGATCCTACTTTTACAAATTCTGTTGACCTAGGTTATTTAAGAAGGTGGAAAAAAGTAACTTTAAGCACTTCTATATACTATAACAGTAGTGACGACAACTGGGAATTTATTCAAGAAGATACCGGTCAAATTACTGACAATGGCGACCCTATTATTAGAAGAACACCAGTAAACTTATCTACTCAAGAGCGTATAGGTTATGAATTAACATTAACATACAGACCATTTAAATGGTGGACCATCAATTCTGATTTTAATCTATATAGAGTCACAACAGATGGTGATTTTAATGGTCAAAATTTTGACTTTGAGAACACTACTTATTTTGCAAGACTTAATCAAAAGTTCAGTATCCCTTCTGGCATTGATTTGCAAACTAGATTGAACTATCGTGGAGCGTCAGAAAATGCACAAAGTACTAACGATGGAATCTTTACGATGAATCTTGCAGCTAGCAAAGACATTATGGGAGACGACGCAACAATTTCCTTAAATGTGAGTGACCTATTTAATAGCCGTAAAAGACAAGGTACAACTATCACAGACGACTTTATAACAGATAGTGAATTTCAATGGAGAGAGAGACAAGTTAACTTAAGTTTTGTGTACAGATTCAATCAAAAGAAAAAGAATGGTCGTGGTGATGGTGGCGATGGTGGCGACGATTACGAATTTGAAGGGTAATCTTAAAATTTTAAGTTATTCTAAAAATAATTAACAAAAATTAAAATTTTCGTTATTAATAGTCTTATAAATTTGAATAAAACAAATTTTATGAAAAAGACACTTTTAATTCTAGGAATTGCGTTGGGGACTGTATTTGTTACTAACGCACAAACAGTCTCAGAGAATGCAATTGGGATTAGAGCTGGTGATGGTGATGGTTTTGGTACTGAAATATCATATCAAAGAGCTTTAGGCGATAACAATCGATTAGAAATCGATTTAGGTTATGAAGACGGAGATAACTTTGATGGGTTTAAAGCTACTGGTTTATACCAATGGATGTGGAATATTGAAGGTGGATTTAACTGGTATGCAGGTGCAGGTGGTGGACTAGGAACAGTAAGTCTAGATGACGATTTTCCTGGAAGAGGTAATTTTGATGATGATTCTGAAACTTTTCTTTTCGGTGCTGCTCAAGTAGGAATCGAGTACAATTTTGATATTCCGTTACTAATATCACTAGATGTAAGACCAGAATTCTATTTTGGTGATTTTAGAGATGGTAACGATTTAGATATTGCGTTAGGACTGAGATATCAATTCTAAACAATTCAAAAGAAATTAAGCAATAACGGCTTCTTAAAAAGAAGCCGTTATTTTTTTATCATCTCGTTTTACTTTTATAATCTTAAAAGGAGTAGTGATACTCATGGTCACCATTTCTCCTTGTGGCTTAATGAGGTCAAAATTAAAATGCAATAAATCATCTTCATTACGTACTTCTGTCACATCAACGGCATATCCTCCTGTAGATTGCTGCCCACCATAAGCAAATATTAAAACTTCCTTTTTAAAATTTATACTAGGGATTTTTAAACCTGGCTTGCGTGTGCTATTAATTTCACCCATTAATTCCTGCATAGCTTCCTCATGATCAGCGATTATTATTTCTTGTGATACATGATTACTATTACTTCCTTCTAGCATGATTTCATAGTATGAAGTGAGTCCAAAAACTTTTTCTGGTGTATCCATTTTCTTGCCTTTACAACTAGTCGTTAATGAGACACTACTTATTGTGAGAAGCAGTAGAGAGAACGTTTTGATATAATTTTTCATATTGTGGTATTATTAATTGAATGTCAAATTCTTTAGCTTTCGCGAAAGCGTTATTTTTAAATTCTAAAAGTCTTGTATCATCTTCAAGAATATGTATGGCTTTTTGAGCCATTTCCTCTACATCACCTACCTTACTAGTATAACCAGTAACACCATTCTCATTTACCTCAGGCAGTCCACCGGTATTAGAAGAGATAACGGGTGTTTTATTTGCCATGGCTTCTAACGCTGCTAATCCAAAGCTTTCTTTCTCTGAAGGCAATAAAAATAAATCAGTAAAGCATAGAATACGGTCTATCTCAGTACTGTTTCCTACCCATTTAATTTGCAATTGCAGTTTTTTAGATTTTGCATATTCTTCTGCCTCAAAACGTTCTGGTCCATCACCTACCATAATTAAGATTGCAGGAATCTTTTCTTGTATCTTCTCAAATATCTTAACAACATCCATGATACGTTTTACAGGCCTCATATTGCTAACATGAGTTATAATACGCTCTTCTGGAAATGCCATTACCGTCCTATCACAATCTGTAAATTCGGTTTTATAATTAGACATATCAATAAAGTTAGGAACTACATCAATATGCTTAGTAATATCAAACAACTCTAAAGTATCTCTCTTAAGGCTATCAGAGACTGAAGTCACCACATCACTATTATTAATACTAAAGGTTACACTAGGTTTATAAACTGGATGATTCCCTACTAGTGTAATATCGGTACCATGTAAGGTAGTTACCATAGGCAACTGACGTCCTAGATCTTTTAACATTTGCTGCGCCATATAACCAGCATAAGCATGCGGTATGGCATAATGCACATGTAAAAGTTCAATATCATGTTCTTGCACTACATTAACTAATTTACTAGATAGAGCCAGGTCATATGGCTGATAATGAAATAAAGGATATTCTTCTACATTGACCTCATGAAAAAATATATTTTTTGCAAGTAATTCTAAACGTACTGGCTGTTTATAAGTCACAAAATGAATCTCGTGACCTCGTTGTGCAAGTGCTGTACCTAACATGGTTGCTACTACTCCACTACCACCATAGGTTGGATAACATACTATTGCAATTTTCATTAAAGCTTATTTTGTAATTGGTTTTTAAATCTAATCAATTATAGCATCATAAATGATTTGCTGGATATTAGTTCTTATATTCTCAGATAGAAGAAATCTATTCTCTGCACTAGGAAAAATACGATTGGAAAGAAAGACATAAACGATTTCTGCTTCTGGATCTGCCCAAGTATATGCTCCGGTAAAGCCACTATGACCAAAACTAGTCATACTCACGCAACCACATGTAGGTCCTACTTCGTCTAATTGTGGCTTATCAAAACCTACACCACGTCTCACTTCCTGGTCGCAATAATAGCATGTATTAAATTTTGCAATAGTTGCTGGCTTAAAATAAGTAACATCACCATAGCTTCCATTTTGCAAATACATCTGCATCATTTTTGCTACATCGTTGGCATTAGAAAATAGACCTGCATGCCCACCAATTCCGCCTTGCATCGCAGCTCCTTGATCATGTACAAATCCATGTATCAATTGGCCACGATATGTCATATCATTTTCAGTAGGCACTATATCATCTTTAGGAAAACGCTGTAATGGCAAATATCCCATATAATTCATTCCCATTCTTTTATAAAAATGATTAGTGGTCAACTCATGTAAGTTTTTTTTAGACCTATCCTCTATATACTTTTTTATTAAGTAGTATGGTAAATCACTGTACTTATACTCCTGACGACTTCTTAATTCACTATTTGCAATACGATTAAATATTGTATCTTGAATGACACCATTTGCAAATAAATTTTGAGCTACCTCTACATTATAAATTGACGATTTAGAATTCCTATAATATTGCGACATAGGTCTGGACGTAATACTATCAATCGTATATCTATAGAAAGGAATCCAAGCCTGTAATCTAGCATAATGCGAAAGCATAGATTTAATAGTAATATCCTTTTTGTTAGAATTTGCTAACGCAGGTATCAGCGTACCTATAGAATCTTCCAGACTTATAACACCTTCTTCCTCTAGCTCCATTACTAAAGGTAAAGTACCCATGATTTTTGTCAATGATGCGATATCATAAACGTCTTGATCTTCAACCGGTTTTTCTTTTGAGTAAGTATGATAACCAAAATTCTTTTGGTAGACAACCTTACCTTTTCGTGCAATTAAAATTTGCATACCAGGAGCGCCCAGACTATTCACAGTATAGTTTGCTATACTATCTATTTTTGATAATTTATATGTATCTAACCCTACACTACTAGGCGTATTACCATATGCTAGTCTACGCATGTAAGGCGTATCTATTCCATCGTTAACTTTAAAATGGTTACCTGCTGTCACTGGTAATCTTCCCACGGCAGGTCTAGCACCAAAAATAATTTGAGCACTTACCTTCTGGCTCCAATCACTATTTTGATAACTCATGATGATACCTTCAAAATTTTCCACAGTATTTAATTGAGCTAGCATGTATGGCCTAACAAATGCATCAAAAACAACATCGTGCGTTCTTGCTATTTCATAAAGCCAAGTTAATTGAGTAGATTTTATTTGATAGCTTTTCCATGGACTATCATTACTACGATGCAATCCAATTATAACGGTATTGTAGGGTTGTAACTTTTTGAGCAATTCATCTAATTGATTTGCCTTAACCTGTGTTACTTGGGTATATTTATTAAGCTCTTTAAGAAAAACAGCTCCGCTATCATCACCTAATTCTACATATGCAATTTTCTTAAGCTCTAGATTACTCAATGGCAAAATTGAATCTTGATTACGCAATACAGTGACAGCTTTAGATATAGCACGTTCATACACTACTTCATCACTCTCTGTATTTAAATCATTCATAAGATTAAAAGTACTTATTTGACGATATTTGTGTAAACCAGATGCATATTTAGCCTTTAAAATCTTTTTTACCGAATGTTCTATGCGGTCATCGGTAATCTCTCCACTGTTCCAGGATGCAATAATTTTATCAATTGCCTTAGGTACATTTTCAGAAATAAGCAACACATCATTTCCTGCTTTAAAGGCTTGTAAATCAATTTCACCAGGTTCACTAAAATTTGATGCTCCTTTCATATTCAAGGCATCTGTAAAAATGAGGCCTTTAAAACCCATTCTGGTTTTTAATAAATCTGTAACTACCTTTTCACTAATACTGGTCGGGTAGCCAGCTCGTGGTTCCAAACTAGGAATATTTAAATGCGCCACCATCACACTGGCCATTCCTTCTTGAAAAAGTTTACGATAAGGATATAACTCCACACTATCGATACGTTCTGCACTGAAATCTACGGTAGGTAATGTTTTATGACTATCCTGATCTGTATCTCCATGCCCAGGAAAATGTTTTGCACAGGCTAGTGTTCCAGTACTTTGCATTCCTTTCATAAAGGCCTGAGATTTATTAGTAACATTATACATATCCTCTCCAAAACTGCGATTCCCAATAATAGGATTGTCTGGATTTGTATTAATATCTACATCAGGAGCAAAGTTGATATGAACACCTAAACGCTTACAGTGCTGACCGATTCTTCTACCAACATCATAACTAGATTGCGTTTTAGGAGTCGCGCCTAGTGTCATATTCCAAGGAAAAGCATAAGTACTATCTAGGCGCATGGAAAGTCCCCATTCTGCATCCATGGCTATGAGCATAGGTGTTTTGGACTTCGATTGTAATTCGTTAGTGAGATGTGCCTGTTGCAGTGGTCCACCTTTTGAGAATATGATTCCACCTATTTTTTGTTCTTCCACTAATTTCCTAACAGCAGCTACGTGTGCATTTCCTTTATTAGAAAACAAGTCAACCATGAACAGTTGACCTACTTTTTCCCGTTGATTTAAACTGTTATAGACGCTATCTACCCATTTTTTTTGAGCGATTGAATCATTAGTTACTAAGGGATCGTGTGAAGAAAATTGCGCTTGTGAGGTATACGCTTTCGCGAAAGCGAATATCAAAATCAAACCTTGAAGAAGTGTTCTATTCATAATATACAATAGCATTTAAGGAAGCAGTTTCAAGAACCGTTCCTAAAGCAACAAGATAAAGACTTAACGCTTTAACTTAAATTAATAAAGAGAAAATAATTGCTGACTTTTAAACTGGTTTATCAACTAGAAAAAGCGTGAATGCCAGCTCTCATGCGCAGGTACTTCCCAATGTTCACGGTATTCACCTACATTAGTTACAAGATTGTTAAAAACGATGGTGTTGGGAGAAACAGACTTTGCCTTGGCCATTTTTTTAAAGTCACTCAATTCTTTATGCGCTACATACTGCCCATTTTTAAAAGTGACATTCATTTTATCCATAAGATCAATTCTGAATGCTTTTTCAACAGACTGAATAAAGCGCACACTGGCGTCTATTGAGCAACCAGTCGCTCCTGCCAAAGTTTGATCTAATCCTATGACTATAAACCTATTATACGGATATTCCACACCTGCTTTTAAATCTTTACCATGGGCAGTCCACTGTTGTAAAAAGTTATCCATTTGTGGTTTTAGCTCATTGAGCTCATCTGTAGTAAATGGTCTATTTGCTTGATAGATCCATACTCTAGCGTCATCTGGTAAATCTTTAAAATTTGCGTGCATTGTTATTCTTCAATTTTTGTAAGTACTAACATGTTACGATATTCTTGAATTCTAGGATCATACATGTTTTTTTCTTCATAGAAAAAAGTGTACTTGTTTTTCTTTTTCATTGCTATCTCCAATAGATGATCATTCTCAACATATTCTAACCATAAAAACTTACGTACACGGCCATTTTCATCTTTGATACTTAGCGTATAAAATTGCTCATGATTACTATCTATCACTTTACCTGATATTGTATAAACCATAGGTTCAACCTGACTATCATAGTTCATATCTTCAAATTCTTCATCACCAGCCATAGATAAGAATAATGAAATAGAAGAAGGACAGTTGACCACCATATGCATACCTAATTGTTCTCCATAAGCTTCTAAAACTTCGTCACCAGCTGTAAAGTCTAGTCCATTTTTTTTATAATATTCAGGATCTTTTGCATAGGCTTTAAACATGCTTTCTGTAAAAACTTTTAATGCTTCTACACTATTTAAATTATCTATATCACCTTTTTCTTCTAAATGAGAACAGATACTATTAGAAAGTTTATCGAGCACTTCTTCTTCCAACTTTTGAGCACTAGAAAGAAAAGAGATCATTAATAAAAGGAGAGTAATTTTTAATTTCATCTTAATTATTTTTCTTTTTTTTGACCATCCAGCGTGTGGCAATAGCCATAAATGTTCCAAATAGTAATGTGCTAAATACGAACTTCACCTCATGAAAAGGTAAATCACTGGCATAATCAAACGCAGCCATTAGTCCTGCATAGACTAATCCTGAAAACAGTCCGAGAACAATACGGTTTTTCCATGGAATTTTATCAGGATTACTACTTTTCATTTTACAAATCTTCTGCGCTAGCAATCATCTCTGCAATATCTAGCACTTCTACTTTACCTTCTTTCTCTGCAGCTTTAATCCCGTCGCTCATCATGGTATTACAAAATGGACACGCTGCTGCAATGACCTCAGCTCCAGTATCTAGAGCTTCTTCAGTGCGTTCTATATTGATGTCTTTATTACCAGGTTCTGGTTCTTTAAACATTTGAGCACCACCGGCGCCACAACACAGTCCGTTGCGCTTGCTACGCTTCATTTCAACTAACGCGGCGTCTAATTTTTCAATAAGTTCACGTGGCGCCTCATAAATTTCGTTAGCACGTCCTAAATAGCAAGGATCGTGATAAGTGATTTTTTTACCTTTAAACTTACCTCCTGAAATGGTTAATTTTTCATTTGCAATTAGATCCTTTAAAAATGAAGTATGATGAATAACCTCATAATTACCACCTAATTCTGGATATTCGTTTTTAAGTGTATTAAAGCAGTGAGGACAAGCTGTAACGATCTTTTTAATCTCATAACCATTAAGAACCTCAATGTTCATCATGGCTTGCATTTGAAAAAGAAATTCATTTCCAGCTCTCTTTGCGGGATCTCCAGTACAACTTTCTTCTGCTCCTAATACTGCAAATTCAACTCCTGCTTTATTTAAAAGCTTAACAAAGGCTTTTGTTATTTTCTTTGAACGGTCATCAAAGCTTCCACTACATCCTACCCAAAATAAAACTTCTGGAGTTTTACCTTGCGCTATGAACTCTGCAGCAGTAGGTACTTTTATCAATTCACTCATAATTGTTATGTTGAGATGTGAATGTTACTTTTTCGCAAAAGCGTAATCAGCATCATTCTATTTCTTAAATACTTCTATCGTTACCTCTTCTTCTACTAAATGGGTAAATTTCCCTTTATATCTAGTCGCGCGCACCATATGATTATCTATCCAATGGTAATTGCCACCTCTAGGTTTTCCCATTAATAAACTATGATATTTAAAACCATGCTTATTTAACCAGGTTTCAGTAACTTCTCTATGCTCTTCAGTTCTAGATGTGAAAAAACAAATCACATGTCCTGCATCAAACCATTCATTAAGCGTTTTTAAGGCATCTGGAAATGGTGCGCAAGTCGCCATGCGCTCTGGTTCTTCATTTGGAACGTCCTCTGTGATGGTTCCATCTATATCGATAAGGTAATTCTTAACGCCTTCTGGTAAAACAGGACTGGCAAGAGAACCGTCATCATTTTTTGCTTCTAGATAATCGTTTTCTTCTTTCATACTATAACTCGTCAGCCCAGTTTAATCGGTCCATCTGGTTGTAAGGCCATGGTGCACCATTATTCTCAATATTTGTTAAGGCATTATTTAAATCTGTAGGTGCTGCACTATTTTCAAGTACTAAATACCTTCTCATGTCCATAATAATACTTAAAGGGTCAATTCCTATAGGACAAGCTTCTACACAGGCATTACAAGTAGTACATGCCCATAACTCTTCTGTAGTGATATGATCGTTTAATAACTTTTTACCATCATCTTTCCATTCACCTTCTTTATTAATCACTGCTCCAACTTCCTCTAATCTATCACGAGTCTTCATCATAATAGCACGTGGACTCAACTTTTTACCTGTAATATTTGCTGGACATTCTGAAGTACAACGACCACATTCTGTACAGGTATAAGCATTTAATAATTGTACTTGATCTAAGTCAAAGATGTCACTAGCTCCTAAAGATGCAGGCTCTTCTTCCATTGCAGCAGGATCTGGTGCAGCAAATGGGTCAGCATCAGGATCCATCATCAATTTAACCTCTGCGGTTACCGCTTCCATGTTAGTAAATTGACCTTTAGGTTTCAACTTAGCAAAATAAACATTAGGAAAAGCTAACATAATATGCAAGTGCTTAGACCAATATAGATAGTTTAAGAAAATTAATATCCCTACTATGTGAATCCACCAAGCTGCTCTCTCGATAATGATAAGAGTAGAGTCAGTCATGGTTTCAAAAAATACAGCTACATATTGAGAAACTGGAAATGAACCAAAAATCTCTCCGGCATGAGCATATCCTTCTACGCCTCTAGTTTGAAGGATAAAGTCAGTTGCATTCATAATTAAGAATAAACTCATCAATACAACTTCAAAATATAGGATGTAGTTGGCGTCATTTTTAGGCCATCCTTTTAATTCACCCATTGTAAAACGCTTGATATTCATTGCGTTTCTTCTAATCCAAAATACTACTACAGTCACTAGGACTAACAAAGCTAGGATTTCAAACGTACCGATAAGAAAGTCATAAACACCTCCTAGATATGGAGCAAATATGCGGTGTGTACCAAATAATCCATCAATTATTATTTCTAATACTTCAATATTGATTATTACAAAACCGACATATACAACAACGTGTAAAAAACCTGCAACAGGTCTACGCACCATCTTAGACTGTCCTAAAGCTATGCGAGCCATTTGCGCCCAGCGTTCTTTTTTATTATCAGATCGATCTACTTCTCTACCTAATTTGATATTGCGTATCATCTTACGGATGTTACTGGTAAAGTATCCTACACCGGCAATTAATATGAGGGCAAAAATGATTTGTGGAATGTATTCCATGTATAAAAATTATTTAGTTGGGTCTTCTGGTTCTTCGTATGGTCCTGGTCTCTTTCCAAAGACAGAGAAATGAACATAACGTTTAGGATTAAGCTTCATATCCTGCAATAAATCTGCTGCCTGCTCTGTAGCTCTTTCTAAATTTGTATAAAGTTCGTCGTCGGTCATTAACTTCCCTAACGAGCCTTCTCCATTACTTACTTTATCCATTACAGAATTGAACTTTCCTATCGTTTCCTCTAGTTGTTTCACTGTACCAGCTATTTCTACTTGTGCAAGAGTATCAGATATTTTTGCAAAATTCTCTGTGGTTACATCTAGGTTTTTAATTGTTCTTCCTAGACTTTCTTTATTATCTGCTAATAACGTGTTTGCATTGCGAGATAAAGCCTTGAATTCTACAAGTGTTTTATTTAATTCTTCTAATGAAGATGTAATTGCTGCCCTGGCATCTGGATTAAGCGTTTTATTAACGGCAACTAGCACACTATCTGCACTTACTACCATATGTTCAATCTTATCTTTTAAAGGAATAAATTGATCCATTACCTCACCTTGCAACCCTTTATCTAATTTAGATCTTAAAGTATCTCCAGATTTTGCAGCGATGGCAGTAGATTCAAAATTAGGCACGATAGCTAGTGCTTTTCCACCTATCAGACTAGTGCTATAGACGCTAGCAGTACTTTCTGAAGAAAAAGAGAAATCACCATTTACGTGAAACTTTACGATAAGTCTACCACTATCATCTAAAAATTTAATATCGTCTATATTCCCTACTCTCAGACCATTAATCGTCACCGGTGCAGATTTTGTTAATCCTTCTACATTATCATAGACAGCATAATAAATCCTATTATCTTCTAATAGATTGCTACCTTTTAAATACGAGTAACCAAAAATAAACAGCGCAATCGCTACAACGGTAAGAATACCTACTTTAACTTCTTTGGATAATTTCACAGATACGGTGTTTTTGACAAATTTAAATAAAGCTACCTATTTTGTAGCCTATTCTCAACATATTTAGCAATACATTATAAACGTCTGGTCACACCATTTTCTACAATAACTATAAAAGCACCTTCATATCCAGCCTTTACAGCTCGGGTTTTAAGCTCTACAGCAGACTCTAATGTAGAAACTTTACCGGTGTAGTATCTGTAAATACCGCCAGACTTTACTCTCGATATTTCAGGTAGTTTTCTAAAATTATAAGATTTTGCTGCCACTTGGTTAGAACTTGCTGCTATTTGTACCATATATACAGACTTTATAGATTCATTTTGATCTTGAGGAGCAATGACTTGAGAATCACTACCTTCTTCAATATGAACTGGCTCAACTTCAAAATTATTAATATCTCTATTCTTTTGGTATTTAAGAATGGCTTTAAAAATAGATTGTGCCACTTTATCCTGTCCAGCATTACTGTTTAAAAAATTACGCTCTTCGGTATTTGTAATAAAACCAGTTTCTATGAGGACACTAGGCATGTATGATAAACGTAGTACAGCAAATCCTGCTTGTTTAACACCTCTATTCTTTCTTTTCAATGATTCTTCAAATTTGGTCTGTACGTTAGCTGCCATTTCTATACTATTATCTAGAAAATCTTCTTGTGTTAACAGACTTGCTGCAAACGATGATGGATCATTAGGGTCAAAACCAGCGTATTTCTCCTCGTAATTATCCTCTAATAATATTACAGCATTTTCTCTTTGCACAACTTCTAGATTATCATCATTACGATGAAGACCTAGTACCCAAGTTTCATTTCCTTTGGCACTTTTATTTGCTGCTGCATTACAATGAACCGACACAAAAAGATCTGCTTTTGCCTTATTTGCAATAGATGCTCGTTCATGTAATTCTAAGAATTTATCTGTAGTACGAGTATAAACTACTTTAATATCAGGATTTTTATTTAGTAATGCGCCTATCTTCTTCACCACTTTGAGAGCAATATCCTTCTCATTAACACTTCCTACTTTTTTCCCTGGATCAGATCCACCATGTCCAGCATCTAATACAATCGTAAATTTTTTACTATTTATAATTGTAGAATCTATAGGCGTATTAGCCTGACTTACAACAGGAAAAGCAAATAATGCAATAATTAAAAGTATATACGTTTTCATTATAGTATTCATAGGTGTTAAGGTGCTTTTGATAACTACGCTTTCGCGAAAGCGTAATTACATAAAAACGCATAAAAATTATACGTAGTTTTGGGGTTTCAAAAACCAGACCATTTCTATTAACGAATATAGTTTACTGAAGATTGCATTATTTGAAGAGGTACATTATTTTATCAATAGTTTTTTTAACAGCGAGCTTGATCTGTCATGCTCAAGAGCTGCCCACTACTAGTACCCCAATACCTGCTGAAAAGCCAGTTGAGAAAGAACAAGAAACACCACCAAAACCTATTGCTGAATCTATAGAAATAGATACAGACTCTTTACAGCTTACTACACCTAAAGATTCTACAAAACAGAAGCCCATTCTAGAGCATACTCTAGTTTCTAGTGCAACTGATTATAAAGAAATTGATCGTATTAATAGTATAATCACACTATATAACGAGGCCAAGATTGTCTATGGAGACATTACGCTCGAAGCTGGTAAAATCGTTATGAATATGAATACTGGTGACATATTTGCCTATGGCGTTATAGATACAGCAGGTGTTTATTCTCAAAAACCAATCTTTACTCAAGGTCAAAATATCGTTAAACCAGATTCTATCATATTTAATAAAGACACACGCAAGGCATTAACTTATAACTCTGTCACTGCGCAAGGTGAATTTAACGTAAAGGCCGAAGTCACGAAACGTGTTAATGACTCTGTATACTATATGAAAAGAGCCATTTTCACGACTTCTAAGGACCCAAATAATCCTGACTATTACTTTCTTGCTCGTAAAATCAAATTTGTGCCTGGTGAAAAGATTGTTACCGGTTTAGTCAATATGTACATTGCAGATGTTCCTACACCTATAGGGTTACCATTTGCTTATTTTCCTATGACTACTGATCGTAAAAGTGGTGTCATTATCCCTTCTTTTGGTAACAATAATAATCAAGGATACTTTTTACAAAATGGTGGATATTACTTTGCCATCAATGATTATGTTGACCTTACTGTATTAGGTGATTATTTTACAAATGGTAGTTGGGGTTCTAGAATCGAGAGTAGCTATAGAAAACGATATGCATTTAACGGTAGTTTCCGTTTTTTATATGAGAACCAGATACAAAGCGAACGAGGTTTTTCTGATTTTCAACAAACGAATCGTTACAATATAAACTGGCAACACAGTCAAGATGCAAAAAGCAATCCTAATAGCCGTTTCAGTGCTAGTGTTAACCTAGGTAGTAGTCAGTTTTTCAGACAATCATTTAATCAAGTTAATCAAAGTGCCACACTGGTAAACAACTTAAGTTCTTCTATTTCATATTCAAAAACATTTGCTGGTGAACCTCAAGTTAATGTAACAACGACTGTTTCACATAACCAAAACACGAACACAGATGTGGTGAACCTTACGTTGCCTACACTACAGGCTAGCGTTTCAAGAGTTTTCCCTTTTGCACCTAAAGATGGCGCAAAAAAAGGCTTAATTCATAACATTAATCTACAATATAATTTAAGAGGAGAAAATCGTATTGCAACAACAGATGATGATTTTCTGACTAGTAAAATGTTTGATGGGGCAATTAGTGGTTTACGTCACTCCATACCTATTTCTACTAATTTTAAAATAGCAAATTACTTCTCAGTAGGTCTAAATGCTAATTATGATGAATCTTGGGTTTTTGAAACTTACAGGCAGTTTTTAGAAGACAACGGATCTGGTGGATTCAATACAGTACGAGACACTGTAAGTGGTTTTGACGCATATCGCACTTATAATTATGGCGCTAGTATAGGTACTACAGTATATGGTAACTGGAAATCGACTAATAAAGAGTCTAAAATACAGGCGATAAGACACGTCATGAGGCCTAGTGTAACTTATAGTGCAAACCCTAGTTTTGAGCAATACTATGATCGACTGTTAGATGAACAAGGACTAGATGTGTCTGAAGAAGAACGTTTCTATAGTCGTTTTGAAGGTACACTTTATAATGCACCAGGTAGAGTATATTCTAGTAGTTTAGGTATAGGTATTCAAAACACACTTGAGGCTAAGGTAAGAGACCGAGATTCTACTAAAACAGAACTTAAAAAGATATCTCTCATAAAATCATTTAACGTTAATACTTCCTACAACCTTGCAGGTGATTCCTTAAACTGGAGTCCTTTACAGTTAAGAGGTGTCATTCCTATTTATAAGAATATAGATTTAAATCTAGATGCAAATTTAGATCCTTATGCGCTAGATAATACAAACCAGCGTATCGACCGATTTAATATTGATAATGGTGGTAGTCTATTTCGTTTAACACGTGCTGGTGCTCGATTTAACTTCAGGTTGAGTAGTACTGATTTTGAAAAACAAACGGATAAAAAAGAAGATCAACCAGACGACCCATTACAAAATCGAAATTTGCAAAATGGTGGTCGCGAGGATGATCTTTTTGGCGCATCTATAGACTATGCAGACGGTACTACTTATGACCAGCGAGAACCAGAGAAAGAGAACGTAGATATTGATAAAACAAGATACCGTTTCAAAATACCATGGAATTTAAATTTTGCCTATACCATGACTTATAATAACGCGCAAAGGCAAAACGAGATTAACAATCAATCATTAATGGTATCAGGTGATGTAGAACTATCTCCACGATGGAGTGTCGGTGGTAACACAGGTTATGACTTTGCAAATAAAGGTGTATCCTTTACTACATTAAGATTTAACCGAGATCTAGAAAGCTGGAGATTAAGTTTTAACTGGACTCCTATAGGACCGCAAAACAGCTGGTTCTTCTTTATCGGTATTAAATCTGGTGCGTTAAGTGATATCAAATGGGATCAACGTAAACAACCAGATCCACAATTCTAGCACTATAGCTTTACCTCTATTTTTAACTACCTTTATATTATGAAAAAAATCATATACACAGACCTAGCTCCTAACCCTATTGGGCCTTATAATCAGGCTGTATTAGTAGATACTCCACATCAAAAAACTCTATATACCAGTGGTCAGATAGCTATCAATCCATCAACTGGAGAGTTAAAAATAGACGATCTTAAAGAAGAAACTGGCTTAGTAATGCAACATTTAGAAAGTCTCTTAAAACAGGTAGACATGACATTTGAAAATGTTATTAAATCATCCATATTTTTAAGTGATATGGGTAATTTTGCTACAGTTAATGAAGTATATGGTAGTTATTTTAATGAATCCACTGCACCTGCAAGAGAAACCGTGGAAGTTGCTAATCTTCCTAAGTATGTAAATGTAGAGATTTCAGTAATCGCAATGACTTTTTAATTATGTCTCTAGAAGCATCAGAATTAATACTGAATGAAGATGGAAGCATCTACCATCTTAATCTACAACCGCATCAACTAGCGCAAACAATTATTACCGTAGGTGATCCAGATCGTGTTGCCGAAGTATCAAAACATTTTGATACTATTGAATATCGTGTAGGTAAACGAGAATTTCACACGCACACAGGTGCATTAAAAGGTAAACGTATAAGTGTCATGTCTACTGGCATAGGAACTGATAATATTGATATCGTTTTTAATGAGTTAGATGCGTTAGTGAATATTGATTTTGAAACGCGCACTATAAAGCCTCAATTGACACAACTAGACATTATCCGTGTGGGAACTTCTGGTGCTGTTCAAGCCCATATTCCTGTGGATTCTTTTTTACTATCACAGCGAGGAATTGGTTTTGATTCTTTATTTCATTGGTATGAGAATGATGGTGGTGATTCCGCTTTCGCGAAAGCGGTAACAAAACAGCTACACCTGTCAGAACTAGCTGCGAGACCTTATACGGTACACTGCGATAGTGAACTGGCCGCTATATTTAAAAGTGATGACGTTTTATTAGGAAACACAATTACGAACGTAGGATTTTATGGTCCACAAAGTAGACAACTAAGATTAAAAGCTGCACACAAGCAATTGAATTCCAGCATCGAATCTTTTGAGTTTGACGGAGAAAAATTGACAAATCTTGAGATGGAAACAGCAGGAATCTATGCTATGTCTAACCTTTTAGGACATCGCGCTGTTTCATTAAATGCTATTTTGGCTAACAGAGCAACAGGAGAGTTTTCTCAAGACCCAAAATCAATCGTTGAAAAATTAATAACGTTTACATTACAACAAATCGTTGATAATTAACAAGGCTTTTACGCAAATCCTATAGTAGAGTTTGTATTTTTCAAATGTGAAAGAACAGACTAAATACCCCATCAGACATAGAGACCTTAACTGGTTAAGTTTTAACGATCGTGTACTTCAAGAGGCAAAGGATACTACAAACCCTTTATACGAGCGATTAAAGTTTATCAGTATCTTTTCTTCAAATCTCGATGAGTTTTTTAGGGTACGAGTTTCACAATTACGACAGATTAAAAAGGTAAAAAAAAATCTGCGTAAAAAACTTGCTCTTAGACCTAATAAAATTCTCAAAGAGATATTAGTTAAAGTCAATCAACAACAAGAAGAGTTGGGTTCTATATTTTATGATACTGTTGTGCCCGAATTATTAGAGCATAATATTCAACTACTGTCCTATGAAGAGTTGATGGCTAGCTATACTGTAGAGGCTAGTGATTATTTTAAAGAACATATTCAAAAACTTGTACAACCTGTTACAATAAAGGCTGCTACAGACTCTGATGTGTTTTTAGAGAATAGTGAACTGTACTTTCTGGTTACTTTTATGTCAGAGCATCATTATGGAATAGTCAATATACCTTCAGATCAATTAAATAGATTTATCAAATTAACGACTGAAGACGGTACACATGTGATTGCTTTTCTAGATGATATTGTGAAGTCTCAACTGCAAAGTTTGTTCAGTAATCAGGATGTTTTAAGGTCCTATTCAATAAAATTATCACGCGATGCAGAGTTATACCTAGAACAAGAAGTTGATGTTGATCAATCGCTAGCAGATCAAATTTATGAATCCTTGAGCCAGCGTTTAAACGGTCAACCTACACGACTGCTTTACGATAGTGCAATTCCTAAAGAGATACGTAAAAACCTTAGAAAAAGTTTAGGGCTAGGAAAGATAGATATGGTTGCTGGTGGTACTTACCATAATTTTGATGATTTTATCAAGTTTCCAGATCTTACTGATGATAAATCATTGAAAGCAGAAAAGCTAGTTACAGTTAAGCACAAAGTTTTACATGATAGTACAGACTATTTTGATGCAATTAGCAAAAAAGACCAATTAGTACATTTTCCATATATGTCGTTTGATTATGTTCAAAACTTGATCAATCAAGCTGCCACAGATAAAGATGTATTAGAGATTAAAATATCCTTGTATCGTGTCGCAGACCATTCTGCCTTAACAGATGCCTTACTACTAGCTTTAGAAAATGGAAAAAAAATAACCGTTTTTATAGAGGCTAAGGCAAGATTTGACGAAGAAAATAATATCAAATGGGGACGCATTTTTGAAGAAAAAGGTGCTCATGTGATTTATAGCTATCCTAAAATCAAAGTGCACAGTAAGGTAATGCTGATCCTACGTCGAGAACAAAATAAAGTGAGACGATATGCATATATAGGTACTGGAAATTTTAATGCTCAGACTTCAAAATTTTATTGTGACCACGGACTTTTTACAGCTCAAAAAAAAATAACCAAAGAACTACATCGAGTATTTAAAGTATTGCAAGGTGATATGATTATCCCTAGAGCAAAAAATCTTTTAATCTCTCCGTTTACCACTAGAGAGACTTTTGAAGATCTGATTAGAAACGAAATGAATGCTGCTATTGCTGGCAAGCCTAGTGGTATTACAGCAAAAATGAATCAATTAGAAGACGAAAAAATGATCAAGCTACTATATAAAGCTAGTCAGGCTGGAGTACCTATAAGACTTATAGTTAGAGGATTTTCTAGGCTTATTCCTGGTATAGATGGAATAAGCGATCACATTTTTATAACTAGTATTGTTGATCAATTTTTAGAACATGGACGTATTTATAAATTTCATAATAATGGTTTACCTGTTATGTATATGGGAAGTGCAGACTGGATGTCCCGCAATCTCGATAGGAGAATTGAAGTGCTAACGCCTATTTATGATCAGGACATATTTCGTGAACTAGAGGATATTTTAGACATCCAATTATCAGATAATGTAAAAGCACGCGTTCACACTATACATGAAGATAATGTAATGGTATCTAATGATGAAACAGATATTAGATCTCAAATTAAAATTCACAACTACTTACTCGCAAAACATCACGCTTAAACTATCAATAGAGCTTAATTCTCACTTTCCTATTGTGTATAGACTATAAGATAATTATTCATGTCGTATTTTAGATGATGAGATGATTTAAGTTAATTCTTGTTCTTTTTCCTTTTGATTCTTGTTATTTAAGCTTTAAAGGGTGATTTATTCACATTATGTGTTTATTTAATGCAAGTACCAACAAACTATTAAGTAAACATTAGGACGAAGTAATATATCTTTGTTAGACTTTTACTCATTATGACTACAATAAAAATAGGTGGCGTTCCAGAACATTTTAATCTTCCTTGGCATTTTGCCTTAGAAGATGGAGCCTTTGAAAAAGAAGGGATCGATTTACAATGGGAAGATGTTCCAGAAGGCACTGGTCGTATGAGTAAACTATTGCGTAATAAAGATCTAGATGTTGCCTGCATTTTAACAGATGGAATTGTTAAAGATATTATTGCTGGTAATCCTTCACGTATATTACAAGTTTATGTTGCTTCTCCTCTATTGTGGGGCGTACATGCACCAGGAACGATTGAAGCTGAAAAAACACAGCAACTCGAAGATGGTAAGTTTGCTATAAGCCGTTACGGTAGTGGCTCGCATTTAATGAGTTATTTATTAGCTAAAAGACACGGATGGGATACAGAAGATTTGAGCTTTGAACTGGTAAATACCTTAGATGGTGCTGTAAATGCTCTTTCTCAAAACAAAGCACAACTATTCTTATGGGAACGATATATGACACAACCCATCGTAGATCAAGGTGTTTTTAAAAGATTAGAAACTATCGCAACGCCATGGCCTAGTTTTGTTATCGCTGCTACACAAGAATGTATTACTGAAAAAGAAGTAGCTTTAGGTAAGATGCTAGCTATTATAAATCGCTATACAGCAGATTTCAAGCAAATTCCTTCTATAGACCGAACGATAGCATCTCACTACGATTTACAGGTTGGTGATGTACAACAATGGTTATTACGCACAGAATTTAGTGATGATCAATTATGGAATTCTACAGTCGATAAAATTAATGAGGAATTTAGTGCTGTAGGTATTATCGATAGAAAAGTCGCTTTAGATGAGCTGATTTATAATATTCCTAAAGAAGATGAAGAAGAATAGTTAGACCACTTCATTTACCATTGGATGGCCTCTTGATTCATTCCTTCCAACAACTCATTTACCTGTGAAAAATGTTTATTACCAAACCAGTAACCTCGATTAGCACTTAATGGTGATGGATGACCGCTGGTAAGGATATGATGTTTTTTATTATCGATAAGCTTTGCTTTTCCTTTTGCAAATCCGCCCCAAAGTAAAAAAATGACATCTTCTCTCTCTTGAGAAATCGTTTTTATTACAGCATCTGTAAAACGTTCCCAACCTTTTTTGGCATGAGAACCAGCTTCACTTTCTCTTACCGTTAACACTGCGTTTAATAATAATACACCTTGCTCTGCCCATCTTTCCAGGTTACCACTTTCAGGAATAGGTAAGGAAAGATCAGATTCTATCTCTTTAAAAATGTTTTTCAAAGATGGTGGATGCGGAATTCTGTCAGCAACAGAAAAACATAAACCATTTGCCTGTCCAGGTCCGTGATATGGATCCTGACCTATAATGACCACTTTAACTAGATTTAAAGGTGCCGCGTCAAAAGCAGCAAAGATTTTACGGGCTGGTGGATAAATGGTTTGCGTGGCATATTCTGATTTTACAAATTCTGATAAGTCTTTAAAATAATCACTATCAAACTCTGATTGCAAAGCCTTTTTCCAGCTATGATGTATTGAAACTTCCATGTGGTAAAGTTATTAGATTTTATATTCTTAAGTTATAATTTCAACTAGTCAAGTATTAATTTATGAGTATTATGCTTAACTATTTAATTCCGTTTGAGATTCAAACTGATAATTAATTCTAAAACCTGCGACTACTCCACTGTCCTAGTGTATTTTTGTAACAACATTATGAGTAGAATTTCCAGTAAAACCATTCAAGATTTAGAGTTCAACGTTGTGTTAGAACAAGCATCTTCCTTTTGTACAACTACAGATGGTAAGAAAAACATGCTTTTATTGGAGCCCTTAACCTATCGTAATGCGGTTAAAGACTCTTTACAACATACTAATGAGTATTTACAATCCTATGCTAGTGAATATCGTATTCCTAATCATGGATTTGATCCTATTGAGAAGGAACTACAATTACTAAGTATAGAAAATTCTACATTAGAAAAAGACAGTATTCGTAAACTGGCCGTATTACCACGCACTGTTAATGATCATATCACGTTCTTTAAAAAGCAACAGCTTTTGTTCCCTAAACTATTTTATAGATTAGAAAATATTGAGAAGAACGAATATATCCCGCAAGCCGTAGACGCTGTTCTAGATCGATTTGGTGAGGTAAAAGACGACGCATCGCCAGACCTTAAAAATTTAAGAAGAGAAATGAATAGTGTTAAAGGCCAGCTCAATGGTAGCTTTGGCGCAGCACTTAGTCATTATTCTCAAATGGATTACCTAGATGAAATCCGTGAAACGGTGATTGAAAATCGTCGAGTATTAGCCGTTAAAGCCATGTATCGTCGCAAGGTTAAAGGTAAGGTTATGGGAAGTTCTAAAACGGGAAGTATTTCCTATATCGAACCAGAACGTGTATTAACGCTTTCGCGAAAGCTTGCTGAACTAGAAGTTGAAGAGGCAGAAGAAATCCACCGTATTCTTAAAGCTCTAACAGAAACACTACGTCCGTTTCTAGAAGAATTTAAGATCTACAGAGATTATCTAACGCATACAGACATTATCGCTGCTAAGGCACGTTATGCACAATCCATCGATGCTCTATTGCCTATAATGGTAGAACATCGAGAACTAGAATTAGTGGATGCCTATCATCCTTTATTACTAGTCTCTAATAGAGCACGTAATGAAAAAACCTATCCACAAACCATAGGGTTAAAAGAAAACAATCGCATCATAGTCATATCAGGACCTAATGCTGGTGGTAAATCGATTACCTTAAAAACGATAGGTTTACTACAATTAATGATTCAAACAGGATTTTTAATTCCAGTACATGAAAAAAGTAGAATGAGCATATTTAAGCACGTTCTAACTGATATAGGCGATAATCAAAGTATCGATAATCACTTAAGTACGTATAGCTATCGATTAAAAAATATGCGTGGCTTTCTTAAAAAAGCAAATGATAAAACGCTATTTCTCATTGACGAATTTGGTACTGGTTCTGATCCTGAACTAGGTGGAGCACTGGCAGAAAGTATGCTGGAAGAATTATATAGTCGTAAAAGCTTTGGAATCATCACTACGCATTATACCAATTTGAAAATGCTAGCCAATGAGTTACCAGAGATGACTAATGCAAATATGCTTTTTGATGCGCAATCATTAGAGCCTATTTATAAATTGCAATTAGGAGAAGCTGGTAGTTCGTTTACCTTTGAAGTAGCACAAAAGAACGGTATTCCCTACTCGCTTATTAATAAGGCAAAAAAGAAAGTAGAACGTGGAAAAATAAGGTTTGATAAATCTATTGCTGCATTACAAAAAGAACGTTCAAACTTGCGTAAAAACAATGAATCTCTAAGGGAACGAGAGATAAAAGCAACTCAAAAAGTTAATAAGCTTGAAGATACACAAGATCGTGTACAACAAAAATTATTGGACTTTCAAGAAATGTATGATAGCTATCAACGCTATATACAACTAGGGAAAAAATTTGATGGACTTGCTAAAGATTTTTCAAATAATAAAAAGAAAAAGCTCTTAGTCGATGAGTTAATGAAAATGGTTATCACTGAAAATGTGAAACGCCAGCCGCCACCTAAAAAAGCTGAGGCTAAAAAACATAAGCAGGAACAAGGTAAAAAGAAGCAATTAGAAAACGAGGTGATTCAAAAAGTTGCTAAAATAAGACAGGAAAAAAAGAAAAACCCAAAGCCTGTAGAAGCTCCTAAGCCTAAGGTAGCTCTAAAGAAAGATGACCGTGTACGTTTACTAAATTCTAAATCGGTAGGTACAATAGACCAGATTGAAAAAGGGAAAGCTACCGTTAATTATGGTATGTTTACTACTATCGTTTCTGTAGAACAATTAGAAAAAGTCTGATGAAGAACAAGCAAAATGATGTGATTCTCTTTGATGGTGTATGTAATTTATGCAATGGCGCTGTAACTTTTATTATTAAAAGAGATCGTAAAAATCATTTCAGATTTGCTGCGTTAGAAAGCGATATAGCTACTCTTTATCTCAAAAAACACAAAATAAATCCTAACGAGATAGACAGTATTGTTTTGATACGTGGTGAACGTGCTTATACTAAAGCTAGTGCTGCGTTACGTATTGCTCAAAAAATGAGTGGTTTATGGCCATTACTATACGTGTTTGCTATATTTCCTAAGTTTATCTCTAATGCTATATACGACTATATAGCTCGTAATAGGTATAAGTGGTTTGGTAAGCAAGAGAGCTGTATGATTCCTACTGAAGAATTACGTGATAAATTCCTTCATAAGTAGATTGAATCATTTGTTAATCAAATGCCTAGGTTTCTTATATTTAGCCATAAATTTAATTTAGTGAAAAACTTTTTTACAGGCGCATTAGCTTTCATAGTCTATGCAGGTATATGTCTAGCCCTTTTTGGTTATTTCTTTATAGGTCGTTTATCCATTAACGATAAGACCAAAAAAGATTCATTAATTGTTACTAATGAGCAGGTTATCGATGAATTAATATCTGAAGAAAAAGACACCATTCCTACTAACGTATCTTCTCTCGATCAACAATTAGACTCTATTGCCGCGTCTAAGGCGTTAATAAATGACATGAATATAGGAGCAGATTCTATAGTAGATCTTAACGATGAAAATAGAGATTTGCAGATTAGTGAAAAAATTCTAGAAGATATACCAGAAGACATTAATAATAATGAACCTATTATTTATGAAGCAAATACTTTTGTTATAACAGATCAAAATGGCAAACAACTAACTAATTGCAGCACATTCACTACTATTTATAAAAACAATCCAAAGGTCAAGATCCCTTATCCTTGTCGAGCCTACGGAAATGAATTAAAAGAAATATTAGTTGCTAATCCTAAAGCCGAAATCATAATCAGTGGATATTCCTCACTTATTGAAGATTCAAATATGGGTATGAAGAGAGCTGAATATGTCAAACGATTACTAACTAACATAGGAATCAATAAAGATCAAATCGCTGTGAGGAGTGATAGCAAAGAGATACCTTTTAAATCCGGCATTGCACAAGGTGGTTTAGATATTCAGGTGTTGAATATTGAAGAAAAAGTATCTAATAATAGTTCAACCAAAACACCTGTCACTACTGATAAAAAACCAACGTTAGATAAAGGTACCGGACCTTATGCCTATCAAAGATTTACAAAAGGATATCAAGGAGATTTCTTTTATGGAAATAGAGCTTTTACCGCTTATATAAAGGAAATCAAAAATTATCTCAAGGAAAATAACAACAAAAAAGTATACATCTATGCGTACACAGATACGGTAGGTAATGCTACTGATAATTATAATATCGGGAGAGATAATGTAAAAACAGCTAGAAGCTTAATGATCCAAAATGGTATAGGATCCAATCAAATTGTGGCTATTTCAAAAGGAGAAGAATCTTCTGGTGCCGCTGGTAATAATCGCAGTATAGTAGTCATTGTAAAATAGAGATATGGAGTCATTTTTAAATTCCCAGATGGGTATATACGTTGTTCTATTTTTGATGTTGCTAGGAGCTTTTCTAATAGGATATCTTTTTGGAAATCAAAAAGATGAGAAACAAGTTGTTAATGACAAAGTAAAACAAGTTGTTGAACAAGTACGTGAAGTAGAACGTAAACTAGATCGTGTAGAGAAACGTGTAGAGATATCAGATTTAAGCGAACCTGGTCAGGTACGTGCTATGAAGACTAGAGATCGAACTGGTAAGTTATCTGATGATGCTAAAACTGAAATCGTTGAAAGCATTCTGGATCTAGATTATATAGGCAAGGGCAATCCTTCACATCCTGATGATTTCCAAAAGATTGTTGGAATCGGTCCGTTTGTAGAAGAAAAACTTAAAAGCATAGGAATTAATAGCTATGAACAACTCTCTAGACTACGTGATCAGGATACAGAGGCGATAACCATGCTTATTGAGTTTTTTCCAGGACGTATTCATAGAGATGATTGGAAAGGTCAAGCAACAGCTTTATTAAAATTAAAAAAGAAAAAAAAATAACTGGTGCATCGCCAGAATAATTTCAAATAGTATTAAAAATCAAAAGCGCCAACATAATAGTTGACGCTTTTTTATTTTAATCATGTTTTAATAATTAAAGAATTATTCAATAATCAATTTTTCTACTTTCAGACCTATATCACTGTTTATCTTGATAAAATAAAGTCCTGTTTTGAGTCGCTCAAGTGAGATCAGTTCTTCTGTATTGCTTTCGCGAAAGCGAACTTGATCTACCACTCTACCATTCATATCAACAATTGTGGCACTTTCTAATCGATTTGAAGATGATAAATTAATAAAATCGGTAGTAGGATTAGGATATATAGAAATACTGGAATCTGTAGTTTCATTTATACTGGCGGTACTCATTATAGTTACGATTTCGGTATTTGTGATAATGGGAAAATTGAAATCAAAATAGATCTCTGCTGTATTACTAAAGCTATCGCCGTCGTTTAAAGAGCCCAGCGTTTTAATTTTAAACAGTACATGTCCATCATTTGTAGCATCATTAAAGTCTAGGTTTATGTTATCAAAATGAAACTCGACTTCGTTTCCATTAGTAACACTCACATAGTAATCGTGGCTAGCATCTAACGGCATTAAACTGGTGATATCAAACTTAGTCACGTCAATCACGTCTTTTATACGCACATTAATAGCACTAGCGGTTCCTGTATTCTCAAAGCGTATCAAATAGTCTAGATACTCACCTACCATACTTGGATCTATAGTTTCTCCTTGTAAACAAGTTTTATCATTGGGATCATAACTATTCACAACTACTTGGTCTAAATCAAAAGTATTATTAGTCAAGTCTACATCTGCACCGGTTACATATGTAGATGCACTCAAGTTCAAGATGTCACTTCCGTTTAAAGGAAATGTAGGATGAGTAGGTGGATTGAGATTAAAGTCTAGTGTATAAATCTCACTATCAAACGGATTTAGAGAAAAATTCCACGATAGAGAATTTATAGTCGAAGAATTTGCCGCTGGCACAGCTGTTAGAAAAGTCATGTAATCATTTTGATAGGTGAAAGTTATCACATCAGTAACAGGTAATGTACTTTGATTGGTCACGATGACTCTATAACTAGAATCAAAACCTGGTCTAGCTTGATTCACAGGTATTATGGTCACCGCAACATCTTCCTGCATTACAGTAGGTGTTAAACAAAAATCTTGTACTGCACTACTGGTAGCATTAGGAAAAGTCAATGTAGGTGATACAGGAGAAACCGATACACTAGGATTAGAAAAATTATTGCTTATGATAAATGTGCCATCAAGTACATTAAGTGTATAATTACCATTAGCATCTGTATGAGCAGCATATTGATTCAAGGTAGTCGTTTCTACAGCTTGCACTAAAACACCAGCGGCAGTAGGATCTGAAACCGAACAGCCATTATTATCCTGATCATAAGTAATAGTTCCTGTTATCGTATTATAATTTCCAGGAACTAACAACGGTCCAACTAGTGTAGAGACTTGATTACCACATTCCGACTGAATATAGAAATCATAAAGTACACCAGGAGTAAGACCCGTCACAAAAAAAGGATTTGATACTACAGAAATAAATGTTCCAGAACCAGGTAAAAATCCTTGAGGACCATATTCAATCCTCCATGCTGTTGCTGATCCACTTATTCCCCAACCTAAATCAACTGACGTTCCTGTATAATTTGTATAATCAAATGATGTTACTGGCGCACATTGTGCTGCAGAAAAAGATAATCCAGTAATCAATAATAAAATTAAGAGTAGATATTTTTTCATCACGATAGTTTTATTGTACTATAAAAGTAGGAAATAAAACAACAACACTTTATTTTACAATAAGTTGAGCAAATAAAAAAAGCGCAAATCTCACGATTTGCGCTTCTTATTATAAGTATTATATAAGTTACTGATTTCCTAAGATAATCGGTAAACCACCGCTCTCGCTACCACCTATTACAATAACTTTTGAATTAGGAGATTGCGAAAGCATCAGTGTTGCTTCAATTCCTTTTTCAGTTAAAATCTTGTCTGTAAGTGAAGCACTTAAGATACGGTTTGCTACCGCTTTACCTTCTGCATCAATTTTTTGACGTTCTGCTTCTTTAGTTGCTTTTGTTAAACGGAACTCATATTCTAATGATTCCTGTTCTTGTTTTAACTTGCGCTCGATCGCCTCTTTAATTTTTATCGGTAAGGTTACATCTTTAACCAGTACTCGATTTACAATTACATATTGTGTTTCAAGTTCTTTTTGAACTTCTTCTAATATTTCGGCTTGAATCACATCACGTTTACTAGAATATAATTGCTCTGGTGTATAACGACCTACAACACTACGTGCCGCTGCACTTATAGCCGGAGCTAGAATCTCTGATTCATATTGGCGACCTTTTTCCTGATGTAGAAAAGGAAGCTTGTCATATTCTGGCATGTACCAAACAGTTGCATCTACTTTTACTTCTAATCCATTTACTGATAATACTTGCATTTTATCAGATATAGACTGTTGTCTGGTAGGATATATAATCATATCATTCCATGGTGCAATGATGTGAAAACCTTCTCCATACGTGTTTTCTAAATCTACACCATTTCCTAAAGTCTTAAATAAAACTCCAGCTTGTCCTGCGCCTATTACCACTGAACTTTTAAGAATAACAATAATTAATAAAACAACAGCTATGATGGCAACTAATCCTGCCTTGGGTAATTTTTCCATTTTAATTTAAATTTAATTTGAGAGTGTTAAAATACGACACAAGATGTAAATGGATCGCAATCTAGAGTTAAAAAGCTGTGTGAAGAATCAATAAGGAAAACGACCTATTTCTATTATTAAATTAGACCACTGTACTTTCTCAAGAACCATTCTAGCCCTAATAATAGCATAATAATACCTAATAAATATTTCCAATCTATTAAACTAGCATAGCTAGTACTAGCACGTTCCACCGGTTTCAATAACGGATTTTGTAGTAATTGAGTAACTAAACGATCTATTTGGCCTTGATAGTAAACACCATAGACACCTAGCAATTGCTTCATGCCAGTATCCTGTGCACTGATGAATTGTTTCTCTACATCAAATTCTAAAATACTTAAAGCACCACTTTTATTTAACTGATCATTTTCAACTTTTACCGTGAATCTATAATCACCAGCTTCTAGACCACTTAAATCGACCGTATAACTATTGCCTTCTAGTATAAATGGTCGCACTATACGTTGACTATTCCCTTTATGAATTAAAGTCATATTTATAATTGCATTATCCTCAAATTCATAGTTTTTATCTAAGTACTGCGCATTGATAATGATTTCCTGATTTTGATAATAAAAGGTCTCATAATCTAGTTCTAATCGGTTACGCCTTTTATTAGAGGCCAGGTATTGTACCTGACTACCTACTAGATCATCCCAATTTTTAAAGTCTTTTTGATCTAAATAACTTTGCGCACGCCATCTCCAGAATCCTTCGGCTAGTAAGACAGCATGTCTGGTATTATTATCTTCATAGGTAAACCATAAAGGTTGTTGAGTCTGCACATCTCCTATAGACTTGTACATTAAAATATCTGGTGCTGTATTCATCCTTACTGCTCCAAACGGTACTTGCACTGGAGGATAATCTTCGTAAGCCAAATCCTCTAGATTAAATGTTGTATAAGAAGTGTTTAAAATAGGCTGGACTTCATCCACTTCTTCATCTTTTTCAATACTATAAGATGATACTTTGCTATTTAAGAAGTCGTAATCTGTACTAGGACCAGTTATTGTCCAGGTATTTTTATTAAGCAGTTTGGCTTGGTTATACGCTTTCGCGAAAGCGTTATCTGGGCTATAAAATATCACCATATTGTACTCATTCAAATCAGGATTATCACCTGTATTTTGAATACTAACATCGCGCTGTTGATTGGAGGCTATCGCTTTTTTAAGAGCTGCTAGATCTGGATGCATCACATCACTCAATATCAAGACCTTAGTTTGTTGATCAATTACTTCTACCGCAAAATTGCGATCGTTATTAGACGTGTTTTTTTCTATACTGAGCGGTGTGATAGTCGCTTTTAAGGATTGAGTACCGACCTTTTTGCTCGTTAGGTTGAGGTTAATGATTCTAGAAGAGTTTTCTTTAGAAAAACGTATTTGCTCTTGATGTAATGTGGTATTACCACTCTTTATTTTAAACTGAGTAGTTATAGCATCTGAACCAGTATAAGAAGTGAATATTTCTACAGGAAATTCGTTATTTAAATATGAATAACGATTCACATTTATCTGTGTGATCTTTAGGTCCGGATAATTAGTCGTATCACCATATATGATAGGATATATAGCAGACTTTGTATCTATAGATGCATAGCTGTAATTATTGCCGCTGGTCTGATTTCCATCTGTTAACAGGACTATAGCTTTATTACGATCTTTAAAAAACTTTTGAGGTTGTACTACCGCATCATAGATATTCGTTTCAGAGCCAGTAAATGTAATACTGTCTAATTGAGCTAAGTTATGAGAAAACTTATAGCTTTGAATCTCAAAATTTTCCTGAATAGATGGGTGATTGATTAAAGAATTGTAATCTGCTTTTAATTCTTCATTAGCATTTAATTGCACTATAGAACTAGAATTATCTAATTCTAGCAACAATAATGGTTTTATCGTCTGATAAGTGGTTTTATCAAACTTTAGATCTAATAATAATATTAAAATAGTAAAAACCGTGAGAAACCTCAATAAGGTAAACCACGGTTTTTTTTTGTTATTACTTTTAGTAGAAAATATATAACCATACTGGAATAAGGCTACAAGGGCTGCAACAATAGCCGCAAGAATAATCCATAATACAGTCATAAAGTAGTCTATTTATTAAGTGAGCATACCACCATCCACATTAAGTGTCTGACCCGTAACATATGTCGATAAATCACTACCTAAAAACACACAAGCGTTTGCAACATCTTCTGGGGAACCACCACGTTTTAATGGAATAGCATCTCTCCAGCCTTGAACAACTTCTTCATTTAATTTACCGGTCATTTCAGTCTCGATAAATCCTGGAGCTATGGAGTTACATCTTATATTTCTAGATCCCAATTCGAGCGCGACAGATTTTGAAAAACCTATAATTCCTGCTTTACTGGCTGCATAGTTAGTCTGTCCAGCATTACCTTTAACTCCTACTACACTACTCATGTTAATAATACTACCTGAGCGTTTTTTCAACATGGTACGTTGAACAGCTTTAGTCATGTTGAAAACAGACTTAAGGTTAACTTCAATTACTTGATCAAAGTCTTCCTCGCTAATACGCATTAACAAGTTATCCTTTGTAATACCTGCGTTGTTGATTAGAATATCAACGGTACCAAAATCTTTAACAACCTCTTCAACTAGATCTTGAGATTCTTGAAAACTAGCAGCATTACTTTTATAAGCTTTAGCTTGTATGCCTAGTGCTGTCAGTTCTTTTTCTAGTTCTAAAGCTGGTCCTTCAGAACTACTATAAGTAAAAGCTACATTTGCTCCATGCTGTGCATAAACTTGTGCAATTCCTTTACCTATACCTCTACTTGCTCCTGTTATAAGAGCTGTTTTTCCTTCGAGTAATTTCATAGTTGGTTTAATTAAAAAAGTCTAGACTTCTCTTAAACTAAGAAAAGCCTAGACTATATGAATTAAAAATTAGCCTAATACTTCAGCTACTTTTTTACCTATCTCTGCTGGAGAATCTACAACGTGAATTCCTGATTCTCTCATGATTGCTTTTTTAGCTTGCGCTGTATCTTCAGATCCACCTACAATTGCACCTGCATGCCCCATTGTACGACCAGCCGGAGCTGTTTCTCCTGCGATAAAACCTATAACTGGTTTCTTATTACCAGTAGCTTTAATCCATTGTGCAGCGTCTGCTTCTAATTGTCCACCTATCTCACCTATCATAACGATAGCTTCAGTTTCTGGATCATTCATAAATAACTCTACTGCTTCTTTAGTAGTAGTCCCTATGATAGGATCACCACCAATACCTATTGCTGTAGAAATACCATATCCTTGTTTTACAACTTGGTCAGATGCTTCATAAGTAAGAGTACCTGATTTTGAAACGATACCTACTTTTCCTTTTTTAAATACAAAACCTGGCATGATACCTACTTTTGCCTCACCTGGAGTAATAACACCTGGACAGTTAGGACCAACTAAACGACAGTTTTTTTCTTTTATATAATCTGCAGCTTTTACCATGTCAGCTACTGGAATACCTTCAGTAATAGTAATAATTACCTCAATTCCTGCATCTGCAGCTTCCATAATTGCATCTGCAGCAAATGCTGGCGGTACAAAAATGATGGTTACATTTGCTCCAACTTTCTCAACCGCTTCAGAAACAGTGTTGAAAACAGGCTTATCTAAGTGAGTCTGACCACCTTTACCTGGTGTTACTCCACCTACTACGTTTGTACCATATTCAATCATCTGGCCAGCGTGGAATGTTCCTTCACTACCAGTGAAACCTTGTACTATAATTTTAGAATCTTTGTTTACTAAAACGCTCATTTATATATATTTAAGTTGAGTTTTATTTATTTTAATTTTCGCTCGGGTGACTTGTTTGATGAATCTCTATAATTTTATTTTCTGAGACTTTAAAGATAGAAATAAAATAACCTATAGGTATTTCTTCTCGAGGATTTTCTACGGTTTTTACAAACACTGTAAATCGTGCAGCTACTTCATCTTTTTCACTGATCATATGCGTCACTTCTGTTCTCATACTTTCATATGATGACGCAGTAGATTCAGTTAATCTATAGTATTCCTTATAGTTATATTCTCTATAACCAGAACTTGCGTGCCAGTGCGTTCTAAAATCGGGATGTATGAAATCTTTAAATAATTCAGGGTTGATAAACATATCTGAATCTAAAAACGCTCTTACAATTTTTTTAGCTGTTGCTGACATTTAATTATTTTTGATAAAGTTAGGTAACATTCTGATAGCAGCCAGCTCTCTAAACTTTTCTTTAGCATTTGAAGCTGGTGAACCAAATAACACATCACCTGGTTTAACATCTTTTGAGACACCACTTTGTGCCATTATTTCACATCCTTTTCCTAGTCGAACGTCACTGCGTATACCGACTTGTCCCCATATCTTCACCTCATCTTCTATAATCACACAACCAGAAATACCTGTTTGACTAGCGATAAGTACATGTTTTCCTATAACTGTATCGTGCCCTATATGAACTTGATTATCTAATTTACTACCTGATCCTATTGTGGTATCACCACTAACACCACGATCAATTGTGCATAAGCTACCTACCTCAACATCGTCTTCTATAATAACACGACCATTACTTAATAATTTATCATATCCATCTGGTCTACGCTTATAATAAAACGCATCAGCACCTAATACGGTACCCGAGTGAATCGTTACGTTATCACCTACGACACATCGATCATTAATCGACACATTGCTATGGATAACACAATTATTTCCTATCACAACATCATTACCTAAAAAAACATTGGGTTGTATAATAGTTCCTATACCAACTATGGGTGGATTGGTATTTGCTTTCGCGAAAGCGTTAAACGGAGCAAAATGTTGAGTTAATTTATTGAAATCTCTAAATGGATCATCTGATATTAGAAGAGCTTTACCAGCTGGCGCAGCTACTTTTTTATTGATTAAAACTATGGTTGCGTCACTTTGTAATGCTTTATCATAGTACTTAGGATGATCAACAAACACAATATCACCTGGTGTTACTACATGAATCTCATTCATGCCGGTGACCGGGAATTGATCATCACCTACATACTCACATTCAATGAGTGCAGCGATATCTTTTAAGCGATGTGTTTGTGAAAATTTCATGTATTACTTCATGCGCTCATGGTACGCACCTTTATCTGTATCGATACGTATTTTATCACCTTCATTGATAAAAAGAGGAACATTTACCTCAGCTCCTGTTTCAACTGTAGCAGGTTTAGTAGCGTTTGTAGCAGTATTACCTTTAAGTCCAGGTTCTGTAGCCGTTACTTCTAACACTACATACTGCGGCATGTCTACAGATAATGGCGAATCATCTTCAGTGTTAATTTGAATTTTAACTACTTCGCCTTCCTTCAATAGTCCTGGCGCATCTAATACAGATTCTTGTAATTGAATTTGTTCATACGTATCCGTATTCATGAAGTGGTATCCTTCAGGATCTTGATAAAGAAACTGAAAAGATTGAGTCTCTACTCTGATATCTTCAATCTTATGCCCAGCAGAAAAAGTATTATCAATCACTTTTCCATTAGTTACACTTTTTAATTTAGTTCTAACAAATGCTGGTCCTTTACCTGGTTTAACATGTAAAAATTCAACAATTTTATAAATATCGTGATTGTATCGAATACACAATCCTTTTCTAATGTCGCTTGTACTTGCCATAATGTATTAATTACTAGCTACGTATCCTCTCATGATACCTCGCTTTGAGTTTTTTATAAATTCTATAATTTCGTCTCTTTCATTTGTTGCACTCATTTCTGCCTCAATAATTTGAACAGCTTGAGAAACGTTATAATTCTTTTGATAAAGAATGCGGTAAATATCTTGAATTTCTCTGATTTTCTCTAATTCAAAGCCTCTTCTTCTTAATCCCACAGAATTAATTCCCACATAACTTAGAGGTTCACGACCAGCTTTTACAAAAGGTGGAACATCTTTTCTTACTAAAGATCCACCTGTCACAAACGCATGGCTACCTATCTGACAAAACTGTTGAACTGCTGCCATTCCTGCGAGCACAACATGATCACCTACCGTAATATGTCCTGCAAGTGTACTATTATTTGAGAATATACAGTTATCACCTACAATACAATCGTGCGCAATATGGCAATAAGCCATAATCCAACAATTTTTACCGATAACCGTTTTCATACGGTCAGAAGTTCCACGATTGATGGTTACACATTCTCTAATAGTAGTGTTATCACCAATCACTGTGGTGGTATCTTCATCTTCAAATTTCTTATCCTGAGGGATTGCGCTAATTACTGCACCTGGAAAAATACTAACATTTTTACCAATGCGAGCACCTTCCATAATGGTCACGTTTGAACCTATCCATGTTCCTTCACCTATGATGACATCATTATGGATAGTTGTAAATGGTTCTATAACTACATTCTTGGCAATTTTTGCTCCTGGATGTACGTATGCTAATGGTTGATTCATTATTTTACTTTTGAGATTTGTGCCATTAACTCAGCCTCGGCACATAGTACACCGTTTGCATAAGCATAAGCTTGCATGTGACAGATACCTCTTCTTATAGGTGTTATCAAATCACATTTAAATATAAGCGTGTCTCCTGGAGAAACTTTGCGCTTGAACTTTACATTATCCATTTTCATGAAGAACGTTAAATAATTTTCTGGGTCTGGTACTGTACTCAATACGAGTATACCACCAGTTTGAGCCATAGCTTCAACAATCAAGACACCAGGCATCACAGGTGCGCCAGGAAAGTGACCGTTAAAAAACTGCTCATTCATGGTTACATTTTTACAACCTATGACGTGGCTATCTGATAATTCAAATATTTTATCTATTAATAGAAATGGTGGTCTATGAGGTAATACCTCCATAATTTTTACCACATCCATTAATGGCTCCTTATTCAAGTCTATTTTAGGAACATTATTACGTGCTTCTAACTTAATAAGCTTAGATAGTTTTTTTGCAAATTGAGTGTTCACAAAATGACCTGGCTTATTTGCGATAACTTTTCCTCTAATTCGAGTTCCTATTAAAGCAAGATCACCAATAACGTCTAATAATTTATGACGTGCTGCTTCATTAGGGTGATGTAAGGTGAGATTATCTAAAATACCATTAGGTTTTACAGAAATATCATCTTTATTAAATGCTTTTTTAAGACTCTCCATAGTTTTAGGAGATAACTCCTTATCTACATATACAATGGCATTGTTTAAATCTCCACCTTTAATTAGACCATGTTCTAATAGCATTTCAATCTCATGCAAGAAACTAAAGGTCCTAGAGTCGGATATTTCAGATTTGAAATCCGATAATTTCTCTAAAGTAGCGTTCTGAGTACCTAATACTTTAGTACCAAAATCTACCATTGTTGTCACTTGATAAGAGTCTGAAGGCATGATTATAATTTCACTACCTGATTCTTCATCACGGTAGGAAATGACATCTTTAACCACATATTCTTTACGATAATCATCTAGTGTGACCGTGCCAGCCTCTTCTATCGCTTCTATAAAGAATTTTGAAGAACCATCCATTATAGGTGGTTCACTATTATTAATTTCAATAAGACAGTTGTCTATCTCTAATCCAACTAATGCTGCTAATACATGTTCACAAGTATTGATATGCACACCATTTTTATCTAAGGTAGTTCCTCGCTTAGTTTCTGTTACATAATTTGCATCAGCTTCAATAACTGGCTGTCCTTCTAAATCCACGCGTTGGAATTTATAGCCATGATTTGCTGGGGCTGGTTTAAAAACTAACGTCACCTCATTACCCGTATGTAATCCTACACCAGTTAAGGAGACATCTTTTGATATCGTAGTTTGTTTAAAGTCTGTGGTTGTCATCTATAAATTCTTTTTCTCAAGATCAGCTATTCTACTGTCTATCTTTTTTAAATTTTTAAAGTATACATAGGAACGGTTCCAATCTCCATAATCAAATGCCGGCGAACCTTGTATCACCATATTATCTTTGATATTTCTACCTACACCACTTTGTGCTTGAATACCTACATTATCACCTATAGTTAAATGTCCAGATATACCTACCTGACCACCAATACGGCAATTTTTACCAACTTTTGATGATCCTGCAACACCGGTTTGAGCGGCTATAACTGTATTCTCACCTATCTCTACATTATGTCCTATCTGTATCTGATTATCTAGCTTAGCACCTTTTTTAATAATAGTAGCTCCTAATGTTGCTCTATCTATAGTTGTAAGTGCTCCTATATCTACATTATCTTCTATGATCACAATACCCGTTTGAGGTATTTTATTGTAAGTTCCGTCTGAGTTAGGAGAAAAGCCAAATCCATCTGCACCAACCACAGCTCCAGCATGGATTGTTACATTATCACCTATGATTGTATCTGACATTATTTTTGCGCCTGAGTGAATCACACAATTATCTCCTATAGTTACATTATCAGATATATGAACTTGCGAAAAGATTTTTACGTTTTCACCGAGTTTTACATTCTGTGAAACATATGCAAATGCTGCTAGATATAGTCCATCACCATTCACTACAGACTCATGCATATAACTAGGTTGCTCAATACCATTTTTATTGAGTTTGATCATCTGATAATACTCCAGCAATTTAGTAAACGCACTATAGGAATCTTCAACTTTAATCAAAGTTGTAGTCACATCTTGGTCTGGAACAAAATCAGCATTAACAATTACAGCGCTAGCATTTGTTGTATATATATATGGTGTATACTTAGAATTTGATAAAAAGCTAATACTACCAACTTCACCTTCTTCTATTTTAGAAAGCTTAGAAACTTGCATTTCAGAGTCACCTTCAATAGTTCCTTCTAGTATATCTGCAATCTGTTGTACGGTAAATTTCATTAACGCAAAAATAGTAATTTTAGTTAATCCTGTACCTTAGGATAGCAATAGTAATATTTTGTGACTTGTTTGGCAAGCGCTTTAAAACTTGCTTCCTCGCCAGCCTTGATGAGCTCTACTAACTTACCATTTTTAAGAAGGATTTTTATTGGTTTCGCTTTCGCGTAAGCGAGGTTATGAACAGCTCCTGAAAAAATAAAATATTTAGCCTCATGGTCAGAAAGGTCATAAACCGACTTTAAAATTTTAATCTTTTTATTCAACTTTGAATCAGATACAGGCTGCTTAGTAAACTTAATTTTAAGAAGCTGTCGATTTAAAATCATTTGGCACAATTCTTTAAGTACAAAATCTTCATGTTGAGCACCATATTTTAATGTAGTAACTAAATCTGTATCGTCCAGTCTTGAAAACCTTTGTAGTGTTTCTAAATTAAAATCATCTAGCGTTACATCATGTTGAAGAAAGAAATTTAAATCTGCTGGGATTTCTAATTTTTCACCTTTTTGAAGCAATTCCTTGATACGCACAAAAACAGACTGTAATAAATGCTCTGCTCCTATTCCCGTTTTATGTAAATAAACCTGCCAATACATTAACCTGCGACTACTCAGAAAATGCTCTACAGAATAGATCCCTTTTTGTTCTACGACTAACTCATCATCTTTTACATTAAGCATGGCGATTAATCGTTGACTATTGATATTACCTTCGGCCACGCCGGTATAGAAGCTATCTCTTTTCAAATAGTCGAGCCTATCCATGTCTAGCTGGCTTGAAATAAGCTGCATCATAAATGGACGATGATATTCTCCTTTAAAAATTTTAATCGCTAGCGTTAAACTGCCGTTAAACTCTGTATTAAGAGCCTCCATAAAAAGGATAGAAATATCTTCGTGACTGACATTATTTACAAAGCTATGTTCCATAGCATGAGAAAAAGGACCATGTCCTATATCATGTAATAGAATTGCTTTATACAAGGCACCTTCTTCATCATAAGAGATTTCAACATCCTTAGAACGAAGGACTTGAACTGCTTTTTGCATCAAATGCAAACAGCCCAAGGCATGATGAAAACGAGTATGATGAGCACCAGGATAAACCAAGTAGCTCAAACCCATTTGAGTGATGCGACGCAGCCTTTGAAAGAAAGGATGTTCTATTATTGTAAATAAGTCCTCATTAGGAATGGTAATAAAACCATAAATGGGATCGTTTAATATTTTAAGTTTGTTCTGTTGATTCAAAAGGAACAGCTATTTAATTACAAAGATACTGATATGACAGACATAAAAATCCTTTGGGTAGATGATGAAGTAGATTTATTAAAGCCTCACATCATCTTTTTAGAAAATAAAGGATACAGTATTGACACAAGAGTAAGTGGTACTGAAGCGCTAGTAGCTATTGAAGAAGTGAACTATGACATCGTTTTACTGGATGAGAATATGCCTGGTCTAACTGGATTAGAAACTTTGCACGAAATTAAAGAAAAGCAAGCGCAACTTCCTGTGATCATGATTACTAAAAGTGAGGAAGAGTATATCATGGAGGAAGCCATAGGTTCTAAAATTGCAGATTATCTTATCAAACCTGTAAACCCTAATCAAATCCTTCTTTCCCTTAAAAAGAACCTAGACCATTCACGATTAGTATCTAATAAAACAACCTCTGATTATCAAAGAGAGTTTAGAAAAATCTCTATGGATCTTTCTATGATCAACTCTTATGAAGAATGGGTACAGTTATATCAGAAATTAATTTACTGGGAATTAGAATTAGAAGATATAGATGACAGTGGTATGTTAGAAATTCTAACAACTCAAAAAAACGAAGCCAATAATCAGTTTTGTAAATTTATAGATCGCAACTATCCAGAATGGTTTGAGGACGCCGACGAAGCTCCTGTCATGTCTCATAATTTATTTAAAAAACGTATCGCTCCGCATCTTAAAAAAGAACAACCTGTTCTATTAGTTGTTGTGGATAATTTGCGCTATGATCAATTTAAGGTATTTGAAAATATCATCAACGGACATTATAAAAAAGAAGTTGAAGAAACCTATTGCTCTATACTACCTACCGCTACTCAATATGCTAGAAATGCATTATTCTCGGGATTAATGCCTGAAGATATGGCCAAAAGACATCCAGATTTATGGTTAAATGATACTGATGAAGGTGGGAAAAACATGCACGAAGATGAATTTCTCACGGCTCAATTAAAGAGATTAGGTTTAGGATTAACGAATCAATATCATAAAATTACAAGTGAACAACAAGGAAGAAAACTAGCAGAAAATTTTAAATCACAAAAAGAAAATGATCTTACTGTTGTGGTGTACAACTTTGTAGATATGTTATCACATTCTAAAACAGAAATGAAGGTGATTAAAGACCTTGCTGGTAACGATAAATCATACCGTTCCCTAAGTTTAAGTTGGTTCAAAAACTCTCCTTTACTAGAGATAATCCAAAAAGCACAAGAATTAGGGTTTAAATTAATTTTAACCACAGATCACGGTACTATTAATGTAACCAATCCTAGTAAAGTAGTAGGTGACCGTGACACAAGTCTTAATTTGCGATACAAAACGGGACGCAGCCTGAGCTATGAAGATAAGGATGTACTGTCAGCCAAAGACCCAAGCACCATTAAACTACCTAAGATTAATATGAGTAGTAGTTTTATTTTTGCTAAAGGTGATTTATTTTTTGCCTACCCTAACAACTACAATCATTATGTCAGTTATTACAGAAACACATATCAACATGGTGGTGTTTCCCTGGAAGAGATGTTAATACCGTTTGCGGTTTTTAATCCTAGATAAATGAACATTACATATCATATAGACGATATCGATCAAGTTGCTAGACAAATTTTATCACAAACCTCAAATAAGGTGTTTTTGTTGGACGCACCGATGGGTTCAGGCAAAACAACGCTCATAAATGCCATGTGTAAACAATTGGGAATAAAAGAAGTAACCTCTTCTCCTACTTTTTCCATTGTTAACGAATATAAAACCGATAAACTGACCGTTTATCACTTCGATTTGTATCGAATTAAGGATAAAACAGAACTATTTGATATAGGAATTGAAGAATATCTAGATAGTAACGCCTATTTATTCATTGAATGGCCAGATCTATTAATACCTTATTTAGAGCAATTTACAACTGTGAAAATTGAGATTATCGATACTGATTTAAGAAAAATCTCACTAAACTAGCCGCAATTTCCTGATGCAATTAACTGAGGTTAACAAAATTATTTAACATTTTAACATAACCGACGTTTTGCCCGATTATCGAATTGGTTAATCTTTTTCTTTATTTTTTTATTGGTTTACAGAATTAAACACTATACATTAGTATCACTTATTTACTTAAACCAAATTTATTATGAACAACAAGTCCCTCAAAGCGATGGCTTTGTTAGCGATATTCAGTGTATCGATAGCAGGAGCTGCAGTACAATTTGCGCCAGAAGCGCCAACATCGAAGAAAGTTGAAAAGAAAACACTAGCTAAGAAATTAGCAGTAGCAAAAGCAAATGGTCTATTATAATAGATTATTGTAAATCTTTTAAAAATCTTCGTGTAAGCGAAGATTTTTTTTTGTTATCTTTAAAAAATCTTCGTGCATACGAGGATTTTTTTATTAGGGTTTAGTTTAAAATAATATATGCCAAATAATAATTCGAGCACATTAATATATGGTACCGTAGTTGCCGTTATACTTGCAGTTATCCCATATTTATTTTATAGCTATGAGGCTGTTCCAGAAAGTTTGTGGGATATTAGTTTCCTTAAATCAGTGAACGAAAGTCTCGGTGGTGATGCCTACATTACGACATGGTTGATCACCCTTAAGCTTGTTCCTGCTTTATTGTTTTTTATCTGGTTTTTAACATGTAAACATTGGTGGTATCATGTCATTATTATTCCATTTTCAATGTACTTCTTTCAACTCGTGTCTGTATTTCTTCCCGATGTTGAATATATAGATCATAACGAGATCTATTTTATTATTCCAGTAGTTATCGGGTCGCTTTCTGCTAGTTATCTAGCTCGTATTAAAGTATTTGATAAAATTCACGGTATCGATATTTCTGAAATTGAAGAAGGCGTTAGAAAACCTAGTGATCGATTCTTCAGTTAAATTGACTAATTTTAGGGATTATATAAGTTCTTATGAGTCAACACTTATCTCCATTTACTAAAGATCAACTCTTACCACAAGAGGAACGCCTAGAGATACAACGCTCTAAGCAAGAATTACTTATAGGAATTCCTAAGGAGACACAACATCAAGAAAAGCGTATAGTCTTAACTCCAGATGCTGTAGCAGCACTAACGGCGCATGGTCATCGCATATTGATGGAAAAAGGTGCAGGTAAAGGATCAAATTTTACAGATTCACAATATAATGAAGCTGGTGCAGAGCTTACCTCTGATCGCAATAAGGTATTTTCTTGTCCTACTATTTTAAAAGTAGCTCCACCATCACTAGATGAAATAGAACTTATTAAATCACAAAGCGTTTTAATATCAGCACTGCAAATTAAAACTCGCAATAAAAAATATTTTGAAAAACTAGCAGCAAAAAAAGTAACTGCGTTAGCTTTTGAGTTTATTCAAGATGATAGTGGGAATTATCCAGCAGTAAGTGCTTTAAGTGAGATATCAGGAATAGCGTCCATACTTATTGCAAGTGAATTATTAAGCAGCGGCGCAAATCGCACCGGACAATTGTTTGGTAACATCACTGGCGTTCCACCTGTTGATGTGGTCATTATGGGAGCTGGCGTTGTAGGTGAATTTGCCGCTCGTACCGCATTAGGCTTAGGTGCAAATGTGAAAGTATTTGACAACTCCATTACTAAATTGCGCAACCTTCAAGATAAAGTGAGTCAGCAATTATATACTTCTACCCTACAACCTAAATATTTACTCAAGGCTTTGAGAAGATGTGATGTCGTGGTAGGTGCATTATCAGGTAGTAATAGAGCACCAGTTGTAGTGACTAAGACGATGGTAGAAAATATGAAGCAAGGTTCTGTGATCATGGATATAAGTATAGACATGGGCGGCTGTTTTGAAACCAGTGAGGTCACCACGCATGATAAACCTACTTTTGAAAAATATGGAGTTACTCATTATTGTGTTCCTAACATACCGTCGCGATACTCCAAAACGGCTTCTATTTCCTTAAGCAACATTTTTACTCCTTATTTATTGAACATTGCTGAAGATGGCGGAATTGAACACGCCATAAGAATGGACAAAGGTCTTAAATGCGGAATCTATATGTATCATGGTATCAATACAAACAAATCTGTAGGTTCATGGTATAACTTACCTTATAGCGACGTAAATTTGCTCATCTTTTAAAGAGCAGCAATGAAATTTATTCAACGATTGAGTTTTTACCTAGGTGGCGTATCGATAGGTTTAATATTTTTAGTTTTCTTTCTCACTGGTAAAAGAACACAATGTACCTGGTTTCCAGAATCTAGAGTTCTTGCAGACATAGGTAAGAAGTCTATCCGACTATCACCAGAATTAAGAGAAAATCTAGCTCAAAATGATATCGATACCTTAAGTATTCAACTGATCTTAAAGTATGGAGATGTCAATTTTTCAAAATCAGATCGAGACGCAACTCCTTGCAAATTCTACCACATTTCTGGTCGTGAAGAATTATCTAATACCACTTTATGGGTAAAGAATTGTGAACGCTATGCAACGGTAGAAAAGATCATTTATAACGATAATGATTAAAGACCACGTCTTTTCATTTCTTGTTTAATCAATATTAATTCTCTTCCCGTTTGTCCAGCAACAGATGTGTTTTCTTGTGCTCGACGTATTAAATATGGCATCACATCAGCGATGGGTCCAAAAGGCAATATTTTAAACGTATTGTAGTTCATCTGTGCCAGGTTAAAAGTTAAGTTATCACTCATACCATATAACTGTCCAAACCACACATCTTTATTATTTGCAGCAATACCTTTTTTAGTAAGAATTTCCATTGCTTGTAGTGTACTAGACTCATTATGAGTTCCTATACACAACTTGATAACATCCAGATGATCGAGTATAAAAAACATGGCGCTGTTAAACAATTCATCTGTCGCCATTTTATTTACACAAATAGGTGATTCATAACCCATTTCTTCAGCACGTGCACGTTCCTTTTCCATGTAGGCACCACGTACAATTTTTACACCTACTATATAGTTGTTCTTCTGGGCATCTTCATACAACGATTTAATGTAATCCAGTCTGTCATGTCTATAACATTGTAGTGTATTATAAATAATGGCTTTTTCTTTATTGAATTGCACCATCATATCACGAATCAACTCATCTGCAGCGTCTTGCATCCAGCTTTCTTCTCCATCAAATAATAAGGCTATATTATGATCATAAGCAGTTTGTGATAATAACAATACTCTATCCTTGATACGTTGCCATTCTGCCTGTTCTGCAGCGGTAAGTTCTTTTTTCTCTGTGACCTTTTGCCAGATATAAAATCTTCCTATTCCAGTTGGTTTTACGACTTCAAAATATAACGCATCAGAATGAGCAGCATGTTTTATAAGTTTCAATTTCTTATCCACTACAGCATTAAAATCTGCCTCATCTTCTTTCCCTTCTACAGAGTAGTCTAAAATGCTACTCACGCCTTTTTCATACATCCTTTTAACTACAGATTCACATTCCTCTTCAGTGGTTCCACCACAAAAATGTTCAAATACGGTATGCTTAATAAGACCTTTAACAGGCAGCTTCCACTGTAGTGATTTCATCATCACAGCAGACCCAAAGTTAACTAACGATGGATAGCCCATCATTTTAAATAGAAAATGAGCTTTACGCAGCTCGCGATTACTTTTTAATGAAAAAGCTATCTCTGTATTGTTAAAAGGATTTTCCATATTCATGTGGCAAATATAGTAGCAAAGGACCCAAATAATAGCGACATAGATTGTACTTTTAACGCTTTCGCGAAAGCATACAAAACATGAACCCAATTACTATTAAAGACTTTACCATTTACTTTGAAAACCAAGGCTTTAACGCCATCAACAAATGGATCAAAGAAAATAAACCATCTACTATTTTTGTTCTTGTAGACGATAAGACGATGGAAAACTGTTATCCTTACTTGATGCCAATGATTGAAACAACGGCAACCATTGAAGTAATCGAAATCGATCATGGAGAAGAATATAAAAATATAGATACCTGTGCTGGTGTATGGAGTGCACTAGTTGAACTGGGCTGTGACCGCAACAGTTTAATGATTAATCTAGGTGGTGGCGTGATTACTGACTTGGGTGGTTTTATTGCATCAACTATTAAACGTGGTATTCCATTTATACATATCCCTACAACACTATTAGGTATGGTAGACGCTGCTATAGGTGGTAAAAACGGTGTAGACCTAGGTCATCTTAAAAACCAGATAGGCGTTATTAATCCACCTATAATGACGATTATAGATCCTGCATTCTTAAGAACATTACCACAGCAACACCTGGTTAATGGTAGCATCGAGATGTTTAAACATGGACTGATAAGCGACCGAGTATATTGGAAAGATATGTTACATGTTACAGACTATCTATCTGATACTTTTAATTCATTAATATATCAAAGCGCTGTTATTAAAAGTGACATCGTGTCGATGGACCCATTTGAAAAAGGACCTCGCAAGGCTCTTAACTATGGTCATACCGCAGGACATGCGATAGAATCTTTTTTAATGGAGCATCCAGAAAGAGAAGCTGTTTTACATGGTGAAGCCATTGCAGCTGGTATCGTTATTGAATCTTATTTAAGCGTGCACTATGCAGGCTTATCTACTAAAGCATATGAGGAAATTAAAGAGTGGTACACCACATTAGATTTTAAATTCTCTTTTAATGATGATGAGGTGATGCAAATGATCCAACTCATGAAGTACGATAAGAAAAATACTAATGGCGAAATTAAATTTGTGCTTCTAGACACCATAGGTTCTTTTATCACTAATCAAGTCGTTAGCAACGAGGACATTATAAAAGCCTTTCATGAACTAAAAATATAATCAATAGTTTACATCAAGAAGCTTGGTCAATAAAGTTTTTTATATACTTTAGTTTTACTCTAATTGATGTTATGAAAAATGTAATTGTAGATTATAAAAAACTAACTCCAGATGTGTTGTCTCTTCTAGTAGAAAGATATCCAGATGGTTATGGTGACGATGATATCATATCATTTAAAAACCATAAAAATGAATTGATTGAAGCGGTAGAGGTAAAAACCGAAGACACCAAGTACCTCGTTAAGATATCTAAGCGCCTGTCGATGCAAATGGAAGCCTTTGATGAAGACGACTATGATGATAAGGATATGAATGATCCTGATGCGCTACCAGACATGGAACTAGAGCAACCAAAGGATCAAGAATCTGAAGATGATAACTAATACCTAGCATCATTATATAAAAAAGCCTCTAAATCATTAGAGGCTTTTTTTTATCATATTATAGGATCTGTTATTTTATAAACTTGATCGTTTCTACCTGATCATCCATGGTCACACGCGCGACATACAATCCACTCGCTAGATTTGCGACATCAATTTCATAATCAACCGCATCTGCTGTTAAGGTAGATAATAGCTGTCCATTTAAATTCATGATGTCTATGGTTGCTCCTTCTAACTCGCGATGTGATAGCACAACATTATGGGCATCATTTTGAAAGTATTGCACACTTTCTAGTGTTTCATCTTCATTAGATAATAAAGAAACCGGTCTGATACGTAAGTTATCAAAATAGGTATCAATAGTCGCCGAAAATGAAAATCCATAAATTAAACAAGAAGGTAAATTAACCGCATTTGCTGGTGTGGCTACGATCATCGTACCAGTATCACTAGGTGAAATAGTGGTTTGTGCAGATATAGCATTATTATTACTATCGCCTATGATAAAAGTATGTGTTGCGCCGCTGTTATTAAAATAGTCCACACTTACAAAGTCAAAATTTTCAGATGAACCTGCTTTAATTAAGGTAAGTGTCCAGTTTTGTTCTGGTCGTGAACCACCTGTACTTCTTAAAGATAGATCGCCAGTACCATCATCAAATAATGCCGCTGGACTATTAGAGCCATGCACAGCGGTTAATCGATAGCCTATCCCGTTGACAGTTATATCTTGTGTTACCGTATTTCCATTAATGGTAGCTGTGTCAAAATCAAACTCGATATATTGAGCTTGTGCGGTTATAGTAAACAAGGTTACAATTAAAATTGAGTATAAGTGTTTCATAATGTGTTGGTTTGTACTCAAATTTAATCAACTGATTTGAAGTTTAAAACATTCCTTACATAAAAAAACCACGTTGATTAATTTCAACGTGGTTTTATATATTTAATCGAGAATTAATCTCTAGATTTTAATTATCCGATTACGGCCTGTACTTTATCTGCAGCTTCTTGGAATTCAACAGCACTTTGTACATCAAGACCAGAGTTGTCAATCAGTTCTTTTGCAATCTCTGCATTAGTACCTTGTAGTCTTACAATGATAGGCACATTAATAGCGTCACCCATGTTTTTATAAGCATCTACAATACCTTGTGCTACACGGTCACATCTTACAATACCACCAAAGATATTTACAAGAATAGCCTCTACCTTATCATCTTTAAGAATGATACGGAAAGCTTCTTCAACACGCTTTGCATCTGCAGTACCACCTACATCTAGGAAGTTTGCAGGTTCTCCACCAGCTTGCTTGATAAGGTCCATCGTTGCCATAGCAAGTCCTGCACCATTTACCATACAACCTACATTACCATCTAGATCTACATAGTTTAATCCTACCGCTTTTGCTTCTACCTCAGTAGCGTTTTCCTCACGTGTATCTCTCATTGCTGCAAGATCTTTGTGACGGAATAATGCGTTTTCATCTAGTGTGATTTTACAATCTACTGCGATGATACGGTTATCACTAGCTTTTAATACTGGATTGATTTCAAATAAAGCAGAATCAGATCCTACATATGCATTGTATAAAGCAGCAACAAACTTTGTCATTTCTTTAAATGCCTTACCGCTTAAACCTAAGTTAAACGCGATACGTCTTGCTTGAAATCCTTGAAGACCATGTGATGCGTCTATCGTCTCTGTAAAGATTAGATGCGGAGTCTCCTCTGCAACAGTCTCGATATCCATTCCACCTTCTGTAGAATACATGATCATATTTTTTCCTTGTGCACGGTCTAGAAGTACAGACATGTAGAATTCTTCTACCTCTACTTCACCTGGCTCATATACATCCTCGGCCACTAGAACTTGGTGAACACGTTTTCCCTCAGCACTAGTCTGAGGTGTTACTAGGTCCATACCTATGATCTGTCCCGCTATTTCTTCAACTTGTTCAAGATTTTTGGCAAGTTTAACTCCACCACCTTTACCACGTCCACCGGCGTGTACTTGGGCTTTTATAACGTGCCATCCAGTACCAGTTTCTTCAGTTAATTCTTTTGCAGCCGCTACAGCTTCTGCAGCAGTAGTTGCTACTTTACCTCGCTGTATGGTAACACCATAACTAGCTAATATTTCTTTTCCTTGATATTCGTGAAGATTCATAAATGTTCTTTAAGGTTCAATTTTAAGTACAGCAAAAATAAGAAAGTGAACCTTGAATTTGAAATAAAAATATATTTTTTAAGAACAGGTTATGAGTAAGCCAAAAATTAAGACTTGAAGTGATGAATTTATAGTTCCCACTTCTATAGAATTAAAATTGAACTTATGAACATCATTCTATAACAACCGTTGTGTTTATAAGCCACAGCCAGATAACTATCGCTGCATTACAAGCATGCCTTTTCTATAATATAGAAAGGCAATTTGTATCACTATTTCTATCCATGAATGCTGCCCATAAACCGATGGCGCCATCATTATACCAGTTCATAAGAAAGATTTATCATTTATTTAATAATTATTAGTCCTAACCTAGTAATTTTGTAGGCTTAATTTTTAAGCATGCAATCACAAGATTTATTGAACATTGCACAGGAACACGGTAGTCCTGTCTATGTGTATGACGCGCATCGTATCGTGTCGCAGTATGAACGTTTGACCTCGGCTTTCGCGCAAGCGAAATCACTGAGAATACATTATGCCGTTAAAGCATTATCAAACTTATCCATCTTGAAGCTGTTTAAACAGTTAGGCGCTGGACTCGATACCGTGAGTCTACAAGAAGTACAGTTGGGTCTTGCTGCTGGTGTAGAGCCGCACAAGATCATTTACACGCCTAATGGTGTGTCGCTAGAAGAGATTGAACAAGTCGCTGCCATGGGCGTGCAAATCAATATTGATAATTTATCGATCCTTGAACAATTTGGCTCTAAGCATCCTACCATACCGGTATGTGTACGTATCAATCCACACGTTATGGCTGGTGGTAATGCAAACATATCTGTAGGACACATCGATTCAAAATTTGGGATCTCTATTCACCAGATACCGCATTTACTGCGCATTGTAGAAAATACTAACATGACCGTTAATGGTGTGCACATGCATACTGGTAGTGACATTCTAGACATAGGCGTGTTTTTATATGCGACAGAAATCCTGTTTGAGACCGCAGCAAAATTTAAGGACCTGGAGTTTATCGATTTTGGTAGTGGATTTAAAGTACCTTATAAAGAAGGTGACGTTTCTACAGACATCGAGGATCTAGGTGAGCAATTAAGCGAGCGTTTCAATAAATTTTGTAAAGATTATGGACGCGATATCACACTAGCCTTTGAACCAGGAAAGTTTCTAGTAAGCGAGGCAGGATATTTTCTTGCCAAAGTGAATGTCGTAAAACAAACCACGTCTACCGTTTTTGCTGGTATCGATAGTGGATTTAATCACCTGATACGTCCTATGTTATATGGATCGTACCACGGTATTAAAAATATCTCTAACGAGACTGGTCGCAATCGTTTTTACAGCGTGGTAGGATATATCTGTGAGACAGACACCTTTGCACAAAACCGCCAGATCAGCGAGATCACAGAAGGCGACATACTCGCTTTTGCAAACGCTGGTGCCTACTGCTACTCTATGACCAGTAACTATAACAGTAGATACCGTCCGGCAGAGGTGCTGTGGTACAACGGCGAGGCGCATTTAATAAGAGAACGCGAGACCATGGAAGACATTTTAAAACATCAGGTACCTGTAGAACTAGCACTAGAAGAACTGGTTTAAAATCGGGAATACTGCCATTGCAGTTATATCATAGAGAAGTCCAACCGCAAGGTTGGGCTTTTTTTTATGCGGTGAAATTGAGCTGAAAAAATAAATCTGTACACACTGCAGCATCTTACCTCACTATCTTTTTTATATACCGCTTGCGCGAAAGCGTAACAAGCATCATCCTATTGCACTAATAAACTTTAGGCTGTTAAACCAAAACGAACCGTGTAACTTTAGAGTACTGATAGAGCCGACATGAAACGTTTAAAACAAAAAGGTTTGCATATACTACCTTTTTTGAGTTATGATCGATACTGCTAAAAGGTTTGCTTTAAGTCACATACAGTAACGTAATGTTGTAAGATTTTGCTTAGGTTTGTATTTACTAACGTTGTGTGTAATTTGACCAAACCGACAGAAATTTAATGAACGAAATAACTTTACCATACCATTTAATAATTCCATCAATAATTTCAATTTTGATTTTAGGTATAATATTCTTGAAAAGAAAGCGAATATTTGAAAACGGAAAACTGAAATGGTTTTGGATAAGTTTGACTGTTTTCTTTGCGTTTTACTTGTTTATTGTTGGAGGAGCAACTTATGATGATATTTATGCTCAATGGAATTCAAATAAGTTTGACTTAAATCAAGACGGATTTTTTAGCGGAAATGAAATCACACCTGAACAGCAAGACGCAATGAGAAATCTGATAAGTGATACTGGAAGAAATTTTTCATTTATAACTGGAATTATTTTTTCTGGAATTATTGCGTTCTTTGTTTTCGGAATCGGAAAAATAACTGAATTAATAAAAAAGAAAAAAACTACACACAACACCGTATAAAAATAATTGCGGTTTAGTGCTAAAACAAAGGTCGTTACGTGTTTGTAACGTCTGATTTTCCTTCGGAAAATCCTCGCATACAAACCCGCAACTATTCTTATACAACAACGTTAGCGGTCATGCAAAAACTGACTCGAAATTAAACAGGAAAATGAATAAAAACATAAAAATAGAACGTTTGATTTCTCTGCTGGAAAAAGCGGAAATAATTGCGGAAAATTTTTCTGGAGAATATTTGCATCATTATCATTCACCTAAAGAGTTTAAAGATGAAATAAGATTATCCATAAAAAATCTAAAAAACAATGATTTTGAAGAATTGAATGACATTTACAACTCATTTCATAAGGATTCCGAATGGTACGATTTGACAAAAATAGAAGGAAAAGAAATCGGAAATAAAATTTGCTCTTTAACCACAGAATTGATTAATGGATTTGAGAGTGGGAATATTTTAGAATTAATAAAGGATTTTACAAGTACAGTTAATAAAGGAGTTCAAATTTTAAAAACCGAATATGGTGTTTCAGATTTGTTGAAAGGTTGGCATAGTGGTTTATATGAACAAACGGGAAAATTAAAGGATTTAGGAATTGAATTTTATGCATTTCATGGTTGCGGACTTGCTCTACATTTCAGAAATAAAAAAGTTGATTTCGATTTTGCTTATGTTCCTGAACAAAGACACGATGGATTTGATTTATGGCGGTTACATAGTTTTGCCCAAGGACAACCGAAAAAATATAACAAGTATTTAGACAAAAATAATCTTGAAAAGGACTTTAAGGATTTATTAAAAAAAGAGGTAATTTGTTTGCCTTCTCAAGACAATTCACCGGAACAATATTTTTTGATAAGTGAAATAAGAAAAACAATGGAAATGAAAAACACGAACCGCTAACACCGTATATAATTTATTGCTAGTTCGAGCCTACTTACGAAAATCCTCGCGGATTTTCTATTCGGTTTTTATTTGCTAAATTAGGTGCTTAAACCACGCAACAAACCATATACAAACACGTTCTAGTCCATTGCCTGCGGCCGTAGGTTTTCGCTTTTGTAATTTATAATTACACTCTTGGGATTAGAAACTATAGAATTGCAATAACGCTACAATAGATCAACCAGCTTTAGTAATTATAAATTACAAGTCTCCCAACCTACTCAATGGACTAGAATGGCAAAGCTGTAAAACCTCTTGAGCAATAGTCAGCTTGTACTTACACAATACACGCCAGCCGCTAGGAAACAAACAAGAACGTTGTATAATGGCGATTGAGACGTTTTAAAGGCTTATAGCGAGGCTGTGATTATTCCAAAAATCTGTAACTTCACAACCAATAACCAACAACCAAAAGGGCAACGCGTACCGGCTAAAACGCCTCACTCGCCTTATACCTTTGCCATTACCACACATTTGAAAAAAACATTGAAATTGCATAAAGTCACATTACTAATCATAACTCTTTTAATTTCTGTCGGCGGATTTTCGCAAGTGGATGAAAAAACAAAAGAAAACATTGAAATTAAATCCTATCATATTGACAATGATTTAGGACGCCAAAAACTGAAGAAAAGATTTAAAGTCGATAGTATAAAAATAAAATCAGTTCGTTACGAAAATAAAATTTCAAGCGAAATATGGCTGAATAAAAGTGCTGAAACAATTCAATTAGATATCTATTTAGAAAATGAAATTTTATTGATGATAAAAGCTACGGAACGAAGTGCGAATTTTAAATCATATGAAAACGCAACTCAAATCACAATTTTATATTTTGAGAAAGGAATGCAGATTGATGAAAAAATCAGAACAGGAATTCCAAAAGGATTACACGGAATTGGAATACCAAAAGATTTTGATTCTGATAAAACTTATGGTTACGAAGTTAACTTTACATCGGAATTAATAATGAAACTTTCAAATAGCATAATTGAACAGACAGCGGAATAAAAACGTGTGGTAACAACGTATAAAAATAATAGGGCAATGAGTGCTTAACCCAATAGTAGTGGCACTTTTGCGAAGTCGCCAAATTTTTAAATTTGACTTATTGATAAAGAAAAGATAATAAGAAAAATTTAAAAATCTGGCTTGTGCTTAATCTGAAAATTATTTTCTAATTTACACGCTACGAGCCATATACAAAACCGTTCTAGTCCATTGCCTGCGGCCGTAGGTTTTCGCTTTTGTAATTTATAATTACACTCTTGGGATTAGAAATTATAGCACTGCAATAACTCTCTAAAAGATCAACCAGCCGTAGTAATTATAAATCACAAGTCTCCCAACCTACTCAATGGACTAGAATGGCAAAGCTGTAAAACCTCTTGAGCAATAGTCAGCTTGTACTTACACAATTATCGCCAGCCGCTAGGAAACAAACAAGAACGTCGTATAATGGCGATTGAGACGTTTTAAAGGCTTATAGCGAGGCTGTGATTATTCCAAAATTCAGTAACTTCACATCCATTAACCAACAAGCAAAAGGGCAACGCGTACCGGCTAAAACGCCTCACTCGCCTTATACCTTTGCCATTAGCCATTATTAGAAAAACGAAACTTACGAATGAATAATCTACCAAGAAAAGTAAAATTTACCACTATACTAAATATTTTAAAAAAGAGACCAATTCCAATGTTTTTTGGGTTTCTATTTACTTTAATTCCGTTATTTATTTTTAGTGTATTAACTATTGTGTTTTTATCAATCGGAAATGACACTCCAGAAATTGATTTTGATTTAATCAAATCTAAAGGAAGAATAACCAATGCCAAAATCACAGACATTGAAACTCAATATAACCATTCTCATAATGGTGTTCATCCAACAATAATTTCATACAACTATTTAGAAAAAGGAAAGGAAATAAATTCAAAATATAAAGTTCTTGAGGAAAATAAAATAGAAGAATTGAAAATCGGAGATAATATAGAAATTAAAACATTTAATGGAAGTTCTATTATTAAGGACTTAAAACCTTATGATTTTTCAATTTGGTTCTTTCTATTTATTCCAATTCCATTTCTAATTATTGGGTTGCCTTTTTTAATTTATTCAATTTTTAATTTAAAAAAAGAATTGAACTTATATAAGTTTGGAAAAATAGAGAAAGGAAAAATTATTTCAATGATGCCTAAATCAGGGTTTGGATTATTTAATATAGGCCAAGGAATTATAGTACATTATGAAAATGAAATGAAAAACGGAAAAAAAATAATTGGAGAATCTATCACGTCTGATTTTTCGATAATGAGCGACAAAAAGAAAGGTGATTTTGTTCCTATTTTCGTTTCAACTGAAAATGAGAAAAAATCTTGCATTATTCCGAAATTACAATCTTTGAAAAATAACTGGAATATTGAATTTGAATAAAATAACAATGGCTAACACCGTATAAAATTAATTGCTAGTTTATGCTCACTTGGGAAATTCCTTCGGAATTTCGTCGTTCGTGATTAATCTAGTAAATTAGTTGCTTAAAACACGCAACTAACCTTATACAACAACGTTCTAGTCCATTGCCTGCGGCCGTAGGTTTTCGCTTTTGTAATTTATAATTACACTCTTGGGATTAGAAACTATAGCACTGCAATAACGCTGCGAAAGATCAACCAGCTTTAGTAATTATAAATCACAAGTCTCCCAACCTATTCAACTGTCTTCCTCTCGCTGTGCTCGTCGGAGACAATCAATGGCAAAGCTGTAAAACCTCTTGAGCAATAGTCAGCTTGTACTTACACAATACACGCCAGCCGCTAGGAAACAAACAAGAACGTTGTATAATGGCGATTGAGACGTTTTAAAGGCTTATAGCGAGGCTGTGATTATTCCAAAAATCTGTAACTTCACAACCAATAACCAACAACCAAAAGGGCAACGCGTACCGGCTAAAACGCCTCACTCGCCTTATACCTTTGCCATTGTGTGTAATTTAAGGAATCTCGTTACTCAACCAAAGTCATAGTTCACTCATTATAACTTTTCTGACTAATATTGCTGAAATATATTTGAGAAACTAAATCAAAAAAATGAAATTATTACTCGGAATATTATTTCTGACTTTTATCAGTTGTAAAACTCAACATCTGAATTTAAACTCGGAATCGCTAAATGGAAAATATGTTGGAATTGGAAAAACAAACGCTGGAATTGAATTAAGATTGACTGATAATAACGAATTTAAGTTTTGGATAAGAAAAGGACACAGTTCGGATTTTACTCAAGGAACGTGGAAAAACTCGAAAGACACTCTGATTTTGAATTCTAAAACCCTAAACGGAACCGATAGTTTGACTTATGCTCTCTCAAGTGCAACTTGGATTGTATTCAAAAATTCGGAATGGAAAATAAACGAAAACAAACTGACCGAAATAAAAAACGGAAAGTGGAAACTAAAAAAAGCTGAATAAAAACTACACACAACAACGTGTATAATTAATTGCTTGGGCAAGTGCTTATTTGGAAAATTCCTTCGGAATTTTCTCGCGTTCGTTTTTGTTTACTAAATTAGTTGCTGAAACACGCAACTAACCATACACAAGACCGTTCTAGTCCATTGCCTGCGGCCGTAGGTTTTCGCTTTTGTAATTTATAATTACACTCTTGGGATTAGAAACAATGAGACTGCAATAACGCTGCGAAAGATCAACCAGCCTTAGTAATTATAAATCACAAGTCTCCCAACCTACTCAACTGTCTTCCTCTCGCTGCGCTCGTCAGAGACAATCAATGGCAAAGCTGTAAAACCTCTTGAGCAACAGTCTGCTTGTACTTACACAATACACGCCAGCCGCTAGGAAACAAACAAGAACGTTGTATAATGGCGATTGAGACGTTTTAAAGGCTTATAGCGAGGCTGTGATTATTCCAAAAATCTGTAACTTCACAACCAATAACCAACAACCAAAAGGCCAACGCGTACCGGCTAAAACGCCTCACTCGCCTTATACCTTTGCCATTACAAGCAAGCAGAAAAAATCAATTAATGACTGAATTTACAGAACTTTATAAAAACTTATCTAATTCCGAACTTTTAAAAATTATAGCGGAATCTGACAAGTATAATCCAATTGCTGTAGAAACTGCCAAAGCGGAAATTGATAGTCGAAAATTATCAATAGAAGAATTAAACCAAGCTAAAACTGAAATTGATAAGCAAGAAGAAAAAAAGAAATTAGAAACTAAAAAGCGTAAACATCAAGAGGAAAAAATAAAGGAAGGTGCTTCTACTCTTTTTGACACAATCAATCCTATTCAAAACGGAATTCAAACACCAGAAAAAATTATAAGATTTACAACTCTAATTTTTGCTGGAATTGCAGTTTATAGAATTTTCAAAGAATTTGAAATGTTTAGATATATGTTTACTGATAGTGGAGCAAAATGGGACATAAGTATGGTTGAATATTTCTTTCCTCTCATTGTATTACCTCTTGCGGTTCTCCTATTTTGGACGCGAAAAAAAAGTGGTTGGATTTTGTTATCAATATTTTTGAGTTATTCCGCAATCACAACTATCGGACTATTTTTTATGAATTTAGGTAGACAACCTTCAGGAATACCTGCACTTGAATCATTATTCCCAACAGTTTCGCCAATTACCTATATAATGACTTTGGTGTTTTTTGGTGGAACATTATGGCTAATTAGTAAAGAAAATATCCGAAATATTTATAAAATCTCTAAACAGACAATGTTTGTGACTATTGGATTAACAATAGCAATGAACCTGATTTATATGTACTCAATTATTGGATAATGAATATGATTTTGAACATTTTAAAATGGATTTTAATAATTTTATTTTTCCCTTTATCCTTGATTTTTTTTGCTTACTATAAACAGAAAAGAGCGAAAAAAGAATACTATAAAAGTGAACAGAAAGCCAGCTTGTAACACTATATATAGCAAATTGGGCGATTAGTGTTTAATCGAAAAGTTAGTGTCTATTTGCTAAGTCCCCAAATCTTTTGATTTGGTATTAAAAAAGAAAAGTTAAAACAAAATGCAAAAAATTTGGCTTGTGCTAAACAGAAAGTAATTGCTTGTTTTCTGCCCAACTTGCCATATATTTAACGTTCTAGTCCATTGCCTGCGGCCGTAGGTTTTCGCTTTTGTAATTTATAATTACACTCTTGGGATTAGAAACTATAGAACTGCAATATCACTGCAAAAGATCAACCAGCTTTAGTAATTATAAATCACAAGTCTCCCAACCTACTCAATGGACTAGAATGGCAAAGCTGTAAAACCTCTTGAGCAACAGTCAGCTTGTACTTACACAATACACGCCAGCCGCTAGGAAACAAACAAGAACGTTGTATAATGGCGATTGAGACGTTTTAAAGGCTTATAGCGAGGCTGTGATTATTCCAAAAATCTGTAACTTCACAACCAATAACCAACAACCAAAAGGCCAACGCGTACCGGCTAAAACGCCTCACTCGCCTTATACCTTTGCCATTGTAAACAATTTAAAGAAACTGAGAAACTATGAGTTATGATTTAATGGTTTTTAATCCTAAAACAGCACCAAAATCTGAGTATGATTTTTTGGAATGGTATGGCCAACAAACTGAATGGGGAGAAAATCATTCCTATGATGACCCAAAAATAACTTCGATTGAATTGAAAAATTGGTTTATGGAAATGATAACTGATTTTCCTGCAATGAATGGACCTCACGCACCTATTGACATTGATGACCGAATTGACGATGAAGAAATAACTGATTACAGTATCGGAAAAGATATGATTTACTCTGGGTTTAAATGGTCAATGGCTGAAAAAGTGTATCCGAGAATGTTGGAATTGGCAAAAAAACATAAAGTTGGATTTTATAATGCAAGTGGAGATGGAAAAATTTATATGCCAGATAAATATGATAATTATCGAGAAGTGAAAGCTCACAATAAAAAAAAATTTTCATTTGGCGGAATATCCAATTACAAGGAGTTAATAGAACCTTCTTGGAATGAGATACATAAAGTAATTACAAAATTAGATGGAGAAAATATCAGCTTTTTGATATTAGAAAACGAAAAAGGTGACTATTTACAATGTCTTGGGAACTCTCATAAAATGACCATAGAATATAGATATGAAGAAGAAAATGATTATAAACATACTGTTTTAGGTAAAATGCCAACAGTCAAAAAAGAAACGATAATTAAAACATCAACTGGTGAAATAACTATTTACGAAAATGAAATTTTTGATATGGATGAATTGACAGGAATCATAAGAAGTTTTTACGAAAAGAACGAAGTCAATAATGATTTTCACTTTAGAAATCGTTAAAAACTGTTTACAACAAAATATATAACTCATAGCTAATTAGTTGCTTAAACGAAGTTAAAGCGTATTTGGAAAGTCGCCAAATTTTTAAATTTGACGACTTTCCAATAAAAAAGATAAATAGTAAAATTTAAAAATCTAGCTTGTGCTTAATCTGAAATTATTTACTTAATTTACACGCTACGAGTCATATACACAAACGTTGTAGCCAATTTGAGAAAAACCCAAATGAATAGAATAATCCTCATTTTAATTTCACTCTTTTTTCTTTCTTGTCAATTTGATTTGAGTGATAAAGCAAATGTCACTAATCTTAAATTGTATTATGATAAAGAGAACACCGTTATAAAGGAAGATAGAACAACTTATAAAGTTGGAGATATTGTCAAAGGAAGTACAATATTATATCACGAAAATGGTGAAATAATGGGAGAAGGAAGTGTTAAAGGAGATTTGGAAAAATCTATACGCTATGGAGATTGGAAATATTATCACGAAAATGGAAAATTACTTTCAAAAGGAGAATTAGAAAAGGATGAAAAAATCGGATATTGGGAGCAGTTTTATGATAATGGAAATTTTGCTTCAAAAGGTAACTACAAAGCTGGAAAAGAAACTGGCAAATGGGAATATTATTATGAAACTGGAAAACTTCAACAAGAGATAAATTTTGCAGACGGAAAACCAAATGGACTTATAAAAGATTACTTCCCAAATGGAAAGGTTAAAGCCAAAAGTGTTCTTGTAAACGGAATAGAAAATGGACTAACTACTCAATATTGGGAAAATGGAAATGTCGCCTCGCAGATTAGTTACGTGAATGGAGAAAAAATTGGAGTATTAAGAGAATATTTTGAGAATGGAAAATTATCCGTAGAAGGACAATGGAATATAGATAAGCCAATTGGAGAAATGAAAACGTACACCGAAAAAGGCAAATTGAAAGCTATTTATGTAATTGATAGTGTTGGCGAAATTACATCTAAAAAAATATTAATAAAAGAATAAAAACTGGCTACAACACCGTGTATAATTCATTGCTAGTTATAGCTTACTTACGAAAGTCCTCGCGGACTTTCTTGGTCTGTAATTATTTACTAAATTAGTTGCTTAAACCACGCAACAAACCATATACAAACACGTTCTACGCAATTTGACAAACTAACCAAAGTAAGTATTTGCCTCACTGAAATTGACTATTTACTAATTGATGTTTTAACCCAAAATCAAAATGAATTAGTTTAGAATTGAACTAATCAGAAACATATGAAATTTCACAAATCTTTACTAACCATATTATGTTTTCTATTCAGCGTCATTGCAATATCTCAAAACGAATTTCAAAGAAAACTACTGAATGATAACTATTCTTGGAATAACTCATCCCAAAATGAACGGAATAAGTACTATTTCGGAATTGACTCTTTAAATCTCTCAACTTCAGAATATCATTTTCGTTATGAGAAATCAAGCCAAATAATTGACTTATATAGTGATAACGGAATTGACTTTAAGGGACGAATAATAAATATAATTCAAGAAAATAAAACAGTAAAAACTGATTACGGAAAAGATTCTCGTGCTTTCAATTATTTATTTGAGAAAAAAGAAATTTCAAATTCGGAAGCGACAAAAGCAGGACAATTAATTTTGACTGAAAAATCATATTCCATACCAACAGACAGTTTAATCAATAATTGGAGTTTTGGATGGACGGATTGTGGTGCAATAACTTTTGATTATAAAGTTAAAACAAGTTTCCATCACAAATCGTATACCTGTGCAAAAAATCAAAAAGACAGTTTGGATTTTGTAATTAAAATAAAAAAAACAACAGATACTTTACAAGAAATACTTGGCTTAAAGGAATCCTATGATAATTTTACAAGTCGGCTTCCAAAAGGGAAATCATACACAATAGATGGTTGGATTAATATGTATATAATGACTGACAAACAAAGCGAAGGTTGGAGAAATGGGAAACCCATCAGAGATTACAAAAAATCAATTAAAGATACAATCGACAATTATCTGGAATTTAAACTAAATGAGTTAATCCCGAACTCGACAGAATTGAATTGTTATGATGATTATAGTTTAACTTTTTCAAAAAATGGTAAACTAAAAAATATGAAAGTCGATATGGGATTTTGGGAAAGGCTTTCCGACAAAGATTACAAAAAATGTAAACGGATTTTGAAAAAGGCTTTTCGAGAAATAAGAATTGATTTTGTTGACCCGAAACACGAATTTTATAGAGAATTAAGTTTCGGACAAAAGGGGATTTACATTTACGACAGAACCATCTACTGAATAAAAACTGCGTAGAACAACGTGTATAATTCATTGCTATTTAGAGCTTACTTACGAAAATTCCGCTGGAATTTTCTATCTGTGATTTGTTTGCTAACTTTATTGCTTAAACACGCAACGAAATCATACACTAGACCGTTCTAGTCCATTGCCTGCGGCCGTAGGTTTTCGCTTTTGTAATTTATAATTACTCACTTGGGATTAGAAACTATAGAACTGCAATAACGCTGCAAAAGATCAACCAGCCATAGTAATTATAAATCACAAGTCTCCCAATCTACTCAACTGTCTTCCTCTCGCTGCGCTCGTCGGAGACAATCAATGGCAAAGCTGTAAAACCTCTTGAGCAATTGGCTTCTTGTACTTACACAATACACGCCAGCCGCTAGGAAACAAACAAGAACGTTGTATAATGGCGATTGAGACGTTTTAAAGGCTTATAGCGAGGCTGTGATCATTCATAAATTCAGTAACTTCACAACCAATAACCAACAACCAAAAGGTCAACGCATACCGGCTAAAACGCCTCACTCGCCTTATACCTTTGCCATTGTGCATAATAACCACTCAATCGAAATCTAGCTAATTAATGAATGAAATCTAAAGAAGAAAAAGAATACGAAAAAAGAGTAAAAGCTAGAGTTCTAATTTTAAAAGAATATCTTGAAAAAGGCGATAAAAAAATAAATATCGTAAATAAAGAAGATGCAGTTAATTTTGAGGAAAGTTTTCGAAAAATTCGCTTTGACTCAAAAGGAGAACCAATATTAGAAACTGTAGATGGTAGAATTAGGTCACTCGCTTTGGTTATAGAACAAGTTGACCATAGAGATAAAATGAAAAGTGCCATTTCCCTTGAACAAATTCAAGAAGGGTATTTCAATAGAATCGAAGGCAACTTTAATCATTTTTATAAGATAATGCTAGAAAATAATGTTTCACCACATCAAGTGGCAAATGTTATTGCATATGGAGAACAATCAATAGACCATTTAGATGAAGTTATAAATCCTATTTTAAAATACCTTGAGGAATTTTGGGAATTGGTTGCTGAATCAGGCTACTTGCACCTTGAAGATGATTACGATTCAATTAAAGCCGTATTTGGTGGAGATTTATTTCCATCTAATGAAGAAAACATAGCTTCTAAATGTGGAATTTATACAGATACAATAATACTTCCTTGCCCATTTATACGGTCAAGACATATGTTTAAGGTTTGGGATAAAAAGCAAAGAGTATATTATTTACTAAAACACGCCTTAAATACCTTACAGTACAAAGAACTTGCATTAGCAGAACTTGATAAACCAATAGTAGCAATACTTCCAGATAAAGAAATGATGGATGAATTTGCGTATGAAAAAATATCAAAACTAGGAGAAAAAGATGCACTTTATCACGCTGGAAAAGTTTTCGACAGAAAATTTGAAAGTATAGATGAACTTTTAGATTTTGGAAAAAGCCTAGATACTATAGAAAAAGTAACTAATGAAATAAAAGACCGAAATCGTGTATTATTTGACACAGAGTTTAAAGATTCTTTAGAACTACAAATAAAAAATCATACAGAAAGTGATTCTGCAAAAGCTATGAGAACTAATAATCCTGGGGTTTTAGTTTCAATGATGGGATTTGGTAGAATGAGTGTTTGTAACGAACTACTATTAAAATCATCCAAAGTAGGTGGAATTCCACTAATTGACGCACCAACTTCTTGGGAATATTTCAAATGGAAATTAGAATATGATTCTGAAAGAACTTACCCTGATAAAGATTATTCTAAACTTCATATTGTAAAAGGATTAAATGGTCTTGACAGTTCTAAATTACAATGGATTGGAAAAATTCCACCCAAAGGTCTTATAGAATTAAGAAAAAATGGTGCAATTAATGAAATTAGAGAAATTCTACTAAAAGGGATTGATGAATTAGTAAATGCGAATCAATTTGATTTTACAAGTACATCTCATAAAGTATTTAATAACTTGAATTTTGCTTTTAATCAACATCAAGAAAATATAAAAAAATTAACAAGCAAAAAGTGGAAAATAGCAGGAAAAGATTTTGGTTCTTGGTTAGTTATGGGCTCTGTTGAGATTGCTTCTGCTTGTTTAGGAACTCCATTATATGGGCTTTCAACAGTAGCTTTAAATCAGATAATTGATGCACCAAAAATTAAGGATTTACCCAAAACGGTTGAAAATATAAAACAAACTGAAAGAGAAAAAGAGCAACTTAAAAAGTCACCATTGGGCTTGATGTTCAATTATAGTAAATAAAAAATTACTATGCACAACAACGTGTATAAAACATAGCTATTAAGTGCTAAATCGAAAGGTTTGTGCTTATTTATGAAGACCGCCAAATTTTTAATTTGGCTTTTAAAATTGATAAGTTAAAAACAAAATATAAAAATTCGGCTCTGTGTTTATCCGAAAAGTTAGTGTCTTTTTACACGCTACGTTTCATACACAAGACCGTTGTAACACATTTAAAACCAATCATAATTGAACAAAAATCATAAATTGGAAACTCTGACAACCGACAAAATAAAGCGGAATTTTATGCTGATTAATTCATCTTATTTTTCAGAGATTATTTATGCCGAAAATCGCAGATTTTTTGACTTGTATTTAAATGTTGGAAAAAAAGGAACTTTAGAAAATCAAACAAAAACATATAATGAACTAATTGAAAACTTGAATGAATATTTGACTAAAATTAGTGAATATCTAAAATCGACTTACACAAACTCTGAAAAGAAAAATGCGGCTGAACTGAATGAAAAAAAGCTGAATATTGAAGTCGTTCAGATTACGGAAAATAATAAAAACTTTGACACTGTAATTATTTGCGGAAAGGAATATAAAAATTTCGGAATTTTTAAAAAAAATATTGGAATTAGAACTGAAATTAAAGATGGTCGAATATTAACAATGGAAAGAAAAACGGATACATTAAAAGAAAATCTGAAATAAAAAACGTGTTACAACACCGTATATAATTTATTGCTGGTTCTAGCCTACTTACGAAAATCCTCTCGGATTTTCTTTGTCAGTAATTATTTGTTAAATTAGTTGCTTAAACCACGCAACAAACCATATATAAACACGTTGTAGGGCATTTGAAAACATATGTTAACAGACAGATTTCACCAAATAAGAAAAGAAGAATTAGAAAATTTATTTTCGAAAAAAAACATTTCTGATGTTTGGAGAAAAATAGTCCGAGACCAATTAAGAAGAGTTGACATATTAGACACTTTTGACTATTATGACTTCAATTACAATATTGACGAAAGAGCGCTATTGTTAAGAACTGTTTTACTAAACGGTAATTATCAACCTTCACAACCGCTGATTTATCGAATAGAGAAAAAATTTGGAATTTGTAGACATTTAGTGATTCCACATCCATTAGACGCACTTGTACTTCAAGTGATAACTGAAAATATAAGTCAACAAATACTAAATAATCAACCTTCTAAAAACTCTTACTATTCACGGGATAAGCATAATTTACGTAAACCACACGAAATAGATGAATATGGTTATCATTGGAGAAGATTATGGAAAAAAATGCAAAAACAGATTTATCAATTCAAAGAAGAAAAAGAATTGATAATTGTAACTGATTTATCCAACTATTACGATTCAATTTACATACCCGAATTAAGAAAAGTTATATCAGGATTCATTGATAAAAAAGAAAGTGTTTTAGATATTCTTTTCAAAATCATTGAAAGAATTTCTTGGCTTCCAGACTATCTTCCTTATACAGGACGTGGATTACCAACCACTAACTTGGAAGGTGTTAGACTTTTAGCTCATTCATTCGTATTTGAGATAGACGAAGTTTTAAAGAGCAAATCAAATGAAAGCTTCACGCGTTGGATGGACGATATAATAATTGGTGTTAACTCAAGAACTGAAGCTGTAAATGTTTTAAGTTCTACATCTGATATGCTAAAAAGTCGTGGACTTGCACTAAACTTAAAGAAGACAAATATTTATTCTTCTAAAGAGGCAGAATTTCATTTTCAAATTGAAGAAAACCAATATTTAGATAGTATCGATTTTGATTATCATATCGAACACGGAATTAGAAAAATCGGAAGTGAATTATCAAAAAGGTTTACTAAACATTTAAAGAATAATGTAAGCGCAAAGTATTCGGAAAAAATTACAAAAAGATATATTACATCGTTTGCAAAGTTGCAGTCAAAACAACTCTTGAAAAAAGTACCTGTTTTATTTAATGAAATACCAGGAGTTAGAGGTAATTTACTTTATTACTTGTCATCTTTAGGTTTTTCAAAACGGACTTCAGAAATCGTATTGAATATTCTTAAAGAACTTAAACTACACGATGATATTTCACTTTTCAATGTATGTAAATTAGTTACCGATTGGGAAATTCCGATAACAAAGGAGTCTGACGCATTTATTAAAGCGTTTATTAAGCAAGTAAAATCATTTAGTATTCAAAGGAAACAGCCCTTTGATTTCTACTGTTTAATTTGGGTAAAAACTAAATATGAACATCCCGATGAATTATTAAAATTCATAAATGACTACGACTACATATGGAAAACTCACCCATTTTTGAGAAGGCAAGTAACATCGATTATGGGAAGACTACTAAATTATCGAAAAGATGAAATTACGAAATTTCTACAATCACAGATTGCTACTTCTGAACCTCAAGTAGTATCAGTTGCAAACTCGATTTTAGAATTCTCAAAAATCAAAACGGTAGAACAAAAAGTAAAAATGTATTTATTTCCTCAATCAAAGTATCGAACGTATCCGTATCAAAAATTTTTGGTTCTATGCTCTTTCTTGAATTCCGAGGTTTATAGTAAAAATGAAGACATAAAGAAAAAAGTATTAGAAAACATATCTGACCCTTATTATTTGAAATGGTTAGATTATCAATATAACATAAAATAAAAAACGCCCTACAACAATGGCTATAAGTAATTGCTTGTTCTCGCCTACTTCTGAAAATCCTCGCGGATTTTCAGTTTGGTGTGTACTTGCAAAGTTAAGTGCTTAACCACGCAACTACTCATAGCCGAGACCGTTCTAGTCCATTGCCTGCGGCCGTAGGTTTTCGCTTTTGTAATTTATAATTACTCACTTGGGATTAGAAACTATAGCACTGCAATAACGCTGCAATAGATCAACCAGCCATAGTAATTATAAATCACAAGTCTCCCAACCTACTCAACTGTCTTCCTCTCGCTGCGCTCGTCGGAGACAATCAATGGCAAAGCTGTAAAACCTCTTGAGCAACAGTCAGCTTGTACTTACACAATACACGCCAGCCGCTAGGAAACAAACAAGAACGTTGTATAATGGCGATTGAGACGTTTTAAAGGCTTATAGCGAGGCTGTGATTATTCCAAAAATGAGTAACTTCACAACCAATAACCAACAACCAAAAGGTCAACGCATACCGGCTAAAACGCCTCACTCGCCTTATACCTTTGCCATTGTGCGCAAGCTAAAAAAACCGAATGGACAGTAAAAAGAAATGGTGGAAAGATTATTACGCTGGAAAATTACTTTGGTTCGGAATTGCCTGTATTGGTTGTGCATTTTATTTCTTTGCACCGACTCTATTTACAACAGAAAAATCTCTGATTGAAAAACGGGGAAAAGTAGAAAATGTGAAAGCGTTCTATACTAGAGTTAGTTCGAGAGGACATAAAAGTGTAAAATCGGAACTTATATTAAACCTTGAAAATGACCAACGGAATTATAAACTAGCTAAAAATATTGAACAGAGTTGGAATAACGAAAAATACGAACTAATTGAGAAAGAATTAAAAAAATCTGGAAAAGCAGTTGTGTGGATTAAAGAAAGTGAAAAATCTGAAATGGAACCTGAAGTTTTTCAAATAGCAACTGGCGAAAACAATATACTTTATGATATGGATGACGTAAAATCTGAACTAAAGTTTCTTTTTCCGTTTTTGATAATAATGGGATTATTAGGAATTGGACTTTACCTAAATCATAAATATCCGAATCGAATTAAAAGCCTGATGGGAAAAAAGCCTGCGCACAACAATGTATATAAAACATAGCTATTATAGGCTTTCCGAAAGGTTTTTGTGTATTTGTGAAGACCGCCAAATTTTTAAATTTGGCTTTTAATAAAATAAAGATAAAAAGAAAAATTTAAAAATTCGGCTCGTGTATAATCCGAAACGAAAGCGTTTATTAACACGCTACGTTTCATATACGGAGACGTTCTAGTCCATTGCCTGCGGCCGTAGGTTTTCGCTTTTGTAATTTATAATTACTCACTTGGGATTAGAAACTATAGCACTGCAATAACGCTGCAATAGATCAACCAGCCATAGTAATTATAAATCACAAGTCTCCCAACCTACTCAACTGTCTTCCTCTCGCTACGCTCGTCGGAGACAATCAATGGCAAAGCTGTAAAACCTCTTGAGCAACAGTCAGCTTGTACTTACACAATACACGCCAGCCGCTAGGAAACAAACAAGAACGTTGTATAATGGCGATTGAGACGTTTTAAAGGCTTATAGCGAGGCTGTGATTATTCCAAAAATGAGTAACTTCACAACCAATAACCAACAACCAAAAGGTCAACGCATACCGGCTAAAACGCCTCACTCGCCTTATACCTTTGCCATTGTGCGCAAGCTAAAAAAACCGAATGGACAGTAAAAAGAAATGGTGGAAAGATTATTACGCTGGAAAATTACTTTGGTTCGGAATTGCCTGTATTGGTTGTGCATTTTATTTCTTTGCACCGACTCTATTTACAACAGAAAAATCTCTGATTGAAAAACGGGGAAAAGTAGAAAATGTGAAAGCGTTCTATACTAGAGTTAGTTCGAGAGGACATAAAAGTGTAAAATCGGAACTTATATTAAACCTTGAAAATGACCAACGGAATTATAAACTAGCTAAAAATATTGAACAGAGTTGGAATAACGAAAAATACGAACTAATTGAGAAAGAATTAAAAAAATCTGGAAAAGCAGTTGTGTGGATTAAAGAAAGTGAAAAATCTGAAATGGAACCTGAAGTTTTTCAAATAGCAACTGGCGAAAACAATATACTTTATGATATGGATGACGTAAAATCTGAACTAAAGTTTCTTTTTCCGTTTTTGATAATAATGGGATTATTAGGAATTGGACTTTACCTAAATCATAAATATCCGAATCGAATTAAAAGCCTGATGGGAAAAAAGCCTGCGCACAACAATGTATATAAAACATAGCTATTATAGGCTTTCCGAAAGGTTTTTGTGTATTTGTGAAGACCGCCAAATTTTTAAATTTGGCTTTTAATAAAATAAAGATAAAAAGAAAAATTTAAAAATTCGGCTCGTGTATAATCCGAAACGAAAGCGTTTATTAACACGCTACGTTTCATATACGGAGACGTTCTAGTCCATTACCTGCGGCCGTAGGTTTTCGCTTTTGTAATTTATAATAACACTCTTGGGATTAGAAACTATAGAACTGCAATAACTCTGCAATAGATCAACCAGCCATAATAATTATAAATCACAAGTCTCCCAACCTACTCAACTGTCTTCCTCTCGCTGCGCTCGTCGGAGACAATCAATGGCAAAGCTGTAAAACCTCTTGAGCAATTGGCGTCTTGTACTTACACAATACACGCCAGCCGCTAGGAAACAAACAAGAACGTCGTATAATGGCGATTGAGATGTTTTAAAGGCTTATAGCGAGGCTGTGATTATTCCAAAAATCTGTAACTTCCCACCAATAAACAACAACCAAAAGGGCAACGCGTACCGGCTAAAACGCCTCACTCGCCTTATACCTTTGCCATTGCCAATAATTTGAATAAACATCAATCTATCATATTAATCTTTCTGTTTTTCATTGGTTTTCTTTCCAATGCGCAATCTGATTTTACGGAAATTGACAACCGTGTAGCTAATATTGGATTAAGCCATAAAGACGAACTCGCAAAAAAAATTACATCTGGCTTCAATACTGATTTAGAAAAAGTACGCGCAATATTTGTATGGATTACTGATAATATCAGTTACGACTTTGAATTATATGAAAGTGAAAAATTACAAAAGGAATTTTACGTTTCCGAAAACAATGTAATTGATATGACTTTGGAAAGAAAAAAAGCAATTTGCAGTGGTTATTCTATTCTTTTCAAAAAGCTTTGCGATGACATTAAAATAGAATGTAAAATTATTAATGGATATTCAAAACAATGGCTTGATAGTTTTGTTTCAAAAAAAGTATCTGACCACGCTTGGAATGTAGTTAAGATAGATGAAAAATGGTTTTTAGTTGATGCAACTTGGGCGAGTAAAAATGAATATAGCAAGGAACGGGATGAATTTTGGTTTATGACAAAACCAGAGCATTTTGTTTATTCACATTTTCCTGAAAATGAAAATTGGACTTTGCTTAAAAACGGAATGACAAAAGAAGAATTTGACTTATTGCCAGCTATTACCGACGGAAGTTTTTTCGAGGACGAAATTAAAATTTTAATACCTCATGAAAAGGTAATAATTGTGGACACGACTCGAATTATCAAAGTTGAACTACAGACCAAAAATACTGAACGTTGGATTACATTACGTGGTTATCCTTGGGAAACTTATGCAACAAAAAACAATTTGGAATTCCCAAGTAATGATGAATATTCTAAATTATCCGATGAAGAAAAGAATAAATATAGTTTACTTATTCCAAGCGTAGAAATAATAAAAAAGGAGATAGTTGGCAATAAAATAATAATAGAAGCTCGACTAACTTCCGAAAACATAAAAGAATTTGACATTGTTATAGAAGGAAATTCTATAGCTACTATTAAAGTAAATTTAAAATAAAAAACTATTGGCAACACCGTGTATAATTCATTGCTAGTACTCGCCTACTTACGAAAATCCTCGCGGATTTTCTATTCGGTTTGTATTTGCTAATTTAGTTGCTGAAACACGCAACGAAATCATACACAAACACGTTCTAGTCCATTGCCTGCGGCCGTAGGTTTTCGCTTTTGTAATTTATAATTACACTCTTGGGATTAGAAACTATGGAACTGCAATATCACTGCGAAAGATCAACCAGCCATAGTAATTATAAATCACAAGTCTCCCAACCTACTCAACTGTCTTCCTCTCGCTGCGCTCGTCGGAGACAATCAATGGCAAAGCTGTAAAACCTCTTGAGCAATAGTCAGCTTGTACTTACACAATACACGCCAGCCGCTAGGAAACAAACAAGAACGTCGTATAATGGCGATTGAGACGTTTTAAAGGCTTATAGCGAGGCTGTGATTATTCCAAAATTCAGTAACTTCACAACCATTAACCAACAACCAAAAGGTCTGCGCGTACCGGCTAAAACGCCTCACTCGCCTTATACCTTTGCCATTGTAGCACATATGAGAAAAACATTATCGACCATATTAATAATTCTATTTATCCAATTTAGTTTTGGACAAAATATCGAACATTTTACAAAAGAAAACTCTGAATTAATAGATGATGATTTTTGGGGAATCGCAGTTGATAAAGATGGAAATAAATGGCTTGGAAGTGCAAAATCTGGACTTATAAAATTTGATGGCGAAAAATTCACAACCCTTGATGCCAATAATTCAGTTATTAAAGGAAAATACATTTCCCCAATTTTTATCGATTCAAAAGGCAATATTTGGGTGTCCTTTTCACAACCAGATGGTTTAGCAAAATTTGACGGAAAAGATTGGACAACCTATTCTTCGAACGAAATCCAATTATCTAAAATATCGATAATCGATATAACAGAAGATGAAAACGGAATTATATACTTTGGAGGTTCTAACGGATTAACTTCTTACAATGGAACTGAATGGAATAAAATCAAACTACCGAAAAGTGTTACTATAAGAGCATTAGCTGTTAAAAACGACAAAGAGATTTACGTTGGACATAATAACGGGCTTCTAATCTATAAAAATTCAAAATGGGAATCGCTAACTACCGAAAATTCGGAGTTGCAACAATACGTTCGTGCTTTAAGATTATACGATGACAATGAACTTTACATTGGTTATGGAGGAAATATAACTGGTGGTTATTCAATCCTAAAAAATGATGAATGGAATCACGTGAATAAGGACAATTCTGATTTATCAAATAATATGGTTCGAGATATTGAAATCGATGATAATGGAAATTATTGGATGGCAACAAACGATGGACTTAATATTGTATCAAAAGACAAAATAAAATCTATATTTTTCCGACAAAGAGGAAATGCGATTTTAGATATAGCAATTGAAAATGATATTGCGTGGATTGCTACGAATTATGGATTATTTAAAATAGAACTATAAATACGTGCTAAAACACCGTATATAATTTATTGCTGGCTTCTCGCTTACTTACGAAAGTCCTATCGGACTTTCTTGGTCGGTAATTATTTACTAAATTAGTTGCTTAAACCACGCAACAAACCATATACAAACACGTTAGGCAACATATGAAAAAAACTTGCAATTGATTCATATTTGGTGTAAATTTACATCAAAAATAAATATTATGGCAAGGCAAAGTATTTCATTCACAAAACCAAATGATGATTGGTTAAAAAATCAAGTTGATAATAAAGAATATTCAAGTAAAAGTGAATTAGTCAACGATTTAATTAGACAAGCAAGAAGTCAACAAGTTCAA
>CH672375.1:168351-692184 GCA_000153385.1 Flavobacteria bacterium BBFL7 | reverse complement strand
GGTGATGGAGTTATAAGTGTAGGTGATATGATTACCTATACCTTAACAGCGACCAACACAGGAACGACTACATTGACAGGCGTAACAGTAAGCGATGCTTTATTAGGAGTTGTAGCTCAAGCAACCACACCAGATACGTTATTACCAGGCGAGATGGGAACATTCACAGCAATGTATACGATCACTCAAATGGATATCGATAATGGAGGAGTTGAGAATACAGCGACAACAGATGCAACGAGTCCAAACGGACCAGTAAGCGATGTGTCCGATAGTGATAACCCAGCCGATGAGGATAACGACATGGATGGTGATACGACGAATGATCCAACGATTACACCGTTAACACCAAACGATGATATCGAGTTAGTTAAAGGTGGTGTTTATGCAGATACCAATGGTGATGGAGTTGTAAGTGTAGGTGATATGATTACCTATACCTTAACAGCGACCAACACAGGAACGACTACCTTGACAGGTGTAACAGTAAGCGATGCTTTATTAGGAGTTGTAGCTCAGGCAACCACACCAGATACCTTATTACCAGGCGAGATGGGAACATTCACAGCAATGTATACGATCACTCAAATGGATATCGATAATGGAGAAGTTGAGAATACAGCGACAACAGATGCAACGAGTCCAAACGGACCAGTAAGCGATGTGTCCGATAGTGATAACCCAGCCGATGAGGATAACGACATGGATGGTGATACGACGAATGATCCAACGATCACACCGTTAACACCAAACGATGATATCGAGTTAGTTAAAGGTGGTGTTTATGCAGATACCAATGGTGATGGAGTTGTAAGTGTAGGTGATATGATTACCTATACCTTAACAGCGACCAACACAGGAACGACTACCTTGACAGGTGTAACAGTAAGCGATGCTTTATTAGGAGTTGTAGCTCAGGCAACCACACCAGATACCTTATTACCAGGCGAGATGGGAACATTCACAGCAATGTATACGATCACTCAAATGGATATCGATAATGGAGAAGTTGAGAATACAGCGACAACAGATGCAACGAGTCCAAACGGACCAGTAAGCGATGTGTCCGATAGTGATAACCCAGCCGATGAGGATAACGATATGGATGGTGATACGACGAATGATCCAACGATCACACCGTTAGCTACTCCAGGTAACGTTACAGGATTTGTATATATCGATTTTGATGGTGATGGTATATATGATCCAACGGTAGATATGCTATTCCCAACAGGTACGTTAGTAGAATTAACAGATGGAGCAGGTGCGGTGTTTACTGCAACTGTTGATGCAGCAGGAAACTGGACAGCTACTGTTCCAGTTGGTGACTATACTGTTGAAGTTATTGAAACAACTTTACCAGCAGGTTATACATTGACGACTACCGGTTCTAATCCAGAATCAATGGTTACTGTTGTAGCCGGTGCTACAACGACTACCGTAGATGATGGTTATCAGGGTAGTGGAGATGTTACAGGATTTGTGTATGAAGATGTTGATGGTGATGGGGTTTATGATCCACTAGTAGATATGTTATTCCCAGCAGGTACTGTTGTCGAATTAACAGACGAATTCGGTAATGTGACTATTACAACTGTTGACGCATTAGGAAATTGGATAGTAACAGTGCCAGCAGGTAATTATACAGTAGATGTGGATGAAAGTTCATTGCCTGCTGGATATGATTTAACAACTGTAGGCTCTGACCCAGAAGCGTTTGTAGTAGTAAGTGTAGGCGTTACAACTACTACCATAAGTGATGGGTACATGTTACTAGCAGACAATGATGGTGATGGTATACCAGATGTTGATGATATCGATGATGATAATGATGGTATCTTAGATGTATTAGAAGGTGGTGGTGATTCTGATGGTGATGGTATACCAGATTGGTTTGATCAAGATTCTGACAATGATGGGATCCCTGATAATGTTGAAGCACAATTAACAGATGGTTACATTAATCCTAGTGGAGTTGATGCAGATGGTAATGGTTTAGATGATGCTTATGAATCTACTCCAGGTGCTGGTGAAGGAATTACTCCAGTTAATACTGATGGTTCCGATAACCCAGATTATCTTGATGAAGATTCTGACAATGATGGTGTTCCTGATAGTATTGAAGGATTCGATTTTGATAATGATGGTTTCGCAGATATTACTCCATCAGGCGTGGATGCAGACATGGATGGTTTAGATGATGCTTTTGATGGTGACCTAGGAGGCTATGAAGACCCTAATGGTTTAGTAGTCGGTGTAGACCCATTAACTGATCTAAACAATACTGATGGGATGGATGACGTTGATTATCGTGATACTGATGATGATAACGATATGATCGTTACTGGGCCAGACGCTATTGATGAAGATAATGATAATGATGGTATACCAGATTATTTAGATCCAGATGCTAGAGCTATCACTATTTACAATGCTGTAACACCTGATGGCGATATGCAAAATGATTTCTTCCTTATTCAAGGGATTGAAAACTTTGATAATAATGTGAGTATCTTTAATCGTTGGGGTGTAGAAGTCTATAATGTTGATAATTATAATAATGCAAACAGAGCATTTAGAGGAATCTCTGAAGGTCGCATTACAATTGCTCAAGGAAATGCTCTTCCGGAAGGAACATATTTCTACGTTATTGAGTATATCAACGACCAGAATGAGACAAAACAATTAGCAGGATATCTATACATTAATCGATAAACGCTATTGAACTCGCCTATTTTTATAGGTGAGTTCAATTCTTTATAACACAAGAAGAGATGAATAAATTATTAACAGTTATATTATTGTTCGCTTTCGCGAAAGCGGTTACAGCACAACAGGATCCTCAATATACTCAGTATATGTATAATCCAATAACGATTAATCCTGCCTATGCAGGTAATCGAGGAGTAATGAGTGTCGTAGGGTTGCATAGAAGTCAATGGGTAGGTCTGGATGGTGCTCCACGCACTCAAAGCTTATCATTGCATACGCCTATTGAGAATAGTCGAGTAGGACTAGGCTTAAGTGTTGTAAACGATGAGATAGGTCCAAGTGATGAGACGTACATAGCGGCAGATTTCAGTTATACCTTACCAGTAGGAGATGAGGCACGGTTAAGTTTTGGATTAAAAGGTGGAGTACACCTTTTAAATGTGGATTTTACAAAGCTTAATATTTTTAATACATCAGATCCTAGATTACAGGAGAACATTGATAATAAATTGTCACCTACATTCGGTTTAGGATTGTATTATCATACAGATCGTTTTTATGTAGGGTTAAGTACGCCTAATGTGTTACAGACAAATCACTTTGACGATAGTAATGATACTAGTGCGACGACCTTTATAGCTGAGGAACGTATCCATTATTTTGCAACTGCCGGATATGTGTTTGACTTAAATGATAATATTAAATTCAAGCCAGCAACATTAGTTAAGATGGTAAATGGTTCACCGTTACAGGTTGATTTAACGGCAAACTTTTTATTCAATGAGAAACTAACTTTAGGAGCAGCATATAGATGGAGTGCAGCGATCAGTGGACTAGTCGGTTTTCAATTAAGCGATCAGATGATGATAGGATTTGCTTACGATCGTGAGACGACTGAGCTAGGGAATGCTTTATATAATGATGGAAGTTATGAACTCTTTGTGAGATTTGAGCTTTTCAATAGCTACGATAGAATAATAACGCCTCGATTCTTTTAAAAACAATCATAATGATGAAAAATATACTTGTTACCTTAATTTGTTTGATATCAATAATCAGTTTTGGGCAACAAAATGATGTGAATAAAGCAAATAAAGAATTTGATAAATTTGCCTTTATAGATGCTCAGCAGATCTATCTGAAAGTAGTTGAAAAGGGATACAAAAATATTGAAATCCTATCTAAACTTGGAGATACATACTATTTTAATGATGAGCTTACAGAATCATATAAATGGTACAAAGAATTATTTGATTTAGACTCTGAATCGCTCGCTCCTGAATATTATTTTAGATATGCCCAATCTCTTAAGGCGGTAAAGCGTTATTCAGAAGCAGATCAGTTAATGGCTAAGTTCAATTCATTTAAAGGTTTTGATTCTCGATCAAAATCTTACAGTGATCAACCTGATTACTTACAAATTATTGATTTCCAGTCAGGACGTTTTGAAATCGAAAATACGGTAGCGATTAACTCCACTACTGCAGATTTTGGACCATCTTATTATGGTGGTGCAAGTCAGGTCGTTTATGCAACGGCAAGGGATACAAATTCTTTTGTGAAAAGAACTCATAGTTGGAATGATCAAGCTTTTCTTCAGTTATACATAGCAGATGCAGATGAAGCCGGTAAACTTTCAAATGAGGAAAGATTGTCCAACGTTCTTAACACTAGGTATCACGAAAGCACACCAGCTTTTACTAGTGATGGCAACACTGTTTATTTTACCAGAAATAATTATAGTGCTGGAGTATATAGGCAAGATATTGATGGTATTAATAAATTAAAGATTTATAAATCAACTAAAAAAGGCAAATCATGGTCAGAGCCTATTGAATTACCATTCTGTAATGATGAATATTCAGTAGCTCATCCAGCATTATCACCTGATGGTAAATACCTATACTTTGCTAGTGATATGCCTGGTAGTATGGGATATGACAGTAATGATGAGTTTACTAAATCTGATCTTTGGGTAATTGAAATAAAAGAGGATGGAAGCTTTGGAGAGTTGAGAAATCTTACTGAAATTAATACTGAAGGTAGAGAGTCATTTCCGTTTGTATCAAAAAAGGGAATTTTATATTTCGCTTCTTCGGGACACCAGGGATTAGGTGGTCTTGATATTTTTGCAAGTTCTATTAATCCAGATGGAACATTGAGTTTACCTATCAATATAGGTAAGCCAGCAAATACAGAAGATGACGATTTTGCATTTATTATAAATGATGACACAAATATGGGGTACTTCTCATCAAATAGACCTGGTGGTCAAGGAGATGATGATATTTATCGATTTGTTCAACTTGAAGATTTAAAAGATGCTTGTGAGATAATACTAACAGGTACCGTTACTGATGAGAAGACAGGTTTGCCTATGAATCAAGCAACTGTAATGGTAATGGATGCTAACAATAATACGGTAGATCAACTGGTTACTAAAACAAACGGTAAATATGTTTTTAAACTAGAATGTGGAAAGCAATATTTTGTAAGAACTCAAAAGGAAAATTACTCTTCAGATGAGGACCTTTTTACTACACCTACACAAAGTGATTTTTTAGATGTCCCATTAGCAATGGTTAATAAGAAAATACCTATTGTAGATTGTGATGATATTGCACCATTACTTAACATAAAAGATATTTATTTTGACTTTGATAGGTTTAATATCAGACCAGACGCAGCCTTAGAATTATCTAAGATATTAGCTTTTATGGAGTTATATCCTCAAACTTCAGTGGAGATAAGATCGCATACGGATAGTAGAGCACCAGATGCTTACAATGATGTTTTATCAGAGAAACGAGCACAAAGTACCAGAAAATGGTTGATTGAGAAAGGTATTAGCGCTTCAAGATTGACTGCCAAAGGTTATGGAGAAAGACAGTTAGTGAATAATTGTTCTAATGGTGTAGATTGTACGCCCGAGGAACATCAGTTAAATAGACGTTCAGAGTTTATTGTAACAGGCCTAGGTCAATTCAGTGATTGTGACTAGTTATTATTTAATGACACAAAAAAAGCCTACTTTAAAGTAGGCTTTTTTTGTTTATAAAATCAAGAGTTATGCTTCCATAGGTTCAAATTCTGATACAAAATGAAACTTAATACTAGGGTATTTTTGTTGTGTCATTTGTAAAGAAAAAGAGGAATCTGCTAGGAAGACTAACTGATCTCTTTTATCATGTGCAAGAAACTTAGCTTTCACTCTTTTAAAATCTTTAAATTCAGCGCTGTTAACGTCTTTAGTCTCTATCCAGCAAGCTTTGTATACATTTAAATTTTCATAGCTGCAGGACGCGCCATATTCGTGTTCTAAGCGATACTGAATGACTTCAAACTGAAGAGCTCCTACAGTGCCTATTATTTTACGACCATTAAGCTCTAAAGTAAATAATTGGGCAACACCTTCATCCATTAATTGATCTATACCTTTAGCAAGCTGCTTAGACTTCATTGGATCAGAATTATTGATGTATCTAAAATGCTCCGGAGAGAAAGAAGGTATTCCTTTATAATGTAAAGCTTCACCAGATGTTAAGGTATCACCTATCTTAAAATTACCTGTATCATGAAGGCCAACGATATCACCTGGAAAGGACTCGTCTACAATCTCTTTTCTTTCTGCAAAAAAGGCATTGGGACTAGAGAATTTCAAGTTTTTATTCAACCTGATATGTTTATAGGCCTTGTTTCTTTCAAAAACACCACTCACAATTTTAATAAATGCTAGACGATCCCTATGTTTCGGATCCATATTAGCATGAATTTTAAAAACAAATCCACTAAATTCATCCTCATTAGGTTGTACTAGACGTTCTTCAGCTTTTTTAGGCCTTGGGGCAGGAGCAATCTCAATAAAACCGTCCAATAACTCCTTAACTCCAAAATTGTGTAAAGCACTACCAAAAAAGACCGGTTGTAAATCTCCGGCAAGATATTCTTCTCTGTTAAAGTCAGGATAAATACCAGTAACTAACTCTACTTCTTCTCTTAAAATCTCGGCAGCTTTATCGCCCACTAGTTGATCTAGTAATTGATCATTAAGATTATCAATAGCGGTAGTATTATGTATTTCCTTAGAGGAAGCTCCAGTAAATAGATTGATGTTTTGTTTATGAATGTTGTAAATACCTTTTAAGTCATAACCCATTCCTATAGGAAAGCTTAAAGGAGTCACTCTCAAACCTAGTTTTTGTTCAATCTCATCCATTAGGTCAAACGCATCTTTACCTTCACGATCCATCTTGTTAATGAAAACGATCATGGGTATATTGCGCATACGGCAAACCTCGACCAGCTTTTCTGTCTGCTCCTCAACACCTTTGGCCACATCTATTACTACTATAACACTATCTACAGCAGTAAGAGTTCTAAAAGTGTCTTCAGCAAAGTCTTTATGCCCAGGCGTATCTAGGATATTGATTTTAATGTCACGATATTCAAATGCTAGGACAGAAGTTGCGACAGAAATACCTCTCTGTCTCTCGATTTCCATAAAATCACTCGTAGCACCTTTTTTGATTTTATTATTCTTAACAGCGCCGGCTTCTTGTATAGCACCACCATATAATAATAATTTTTCTGTTAACGTAGTTTTACCAGCATCTGGGTGAGATATAATTCCAAAGGTCCTTCGTCTAGCGACCTCTTTCTCAAATTGTTTCTTATTCATAAGATCACAAAAATAAAGAATACTTAAACCTTAAAATAATTTTTTAGTACGCTTTCGCGAAAGCGTGATAAAAATAACTAAGGTTAGTAGTAGCCGTCAAAAGAATAAACTCTGCGCATCAGCGATACTTAACGTCTGTTAAACGATTAATATATTCTTAAATTAAAATTGTACAATAAATTTGGCTCATTACTTTAGTTTTACTGATTGCATATTCTTACAGAGCAGTATGTGGTTTGATTTTAAATATCTATTTATGGGAGTTTTTACATTATTCAATTACTTTTTTAAAGTTGCTTTTCAAAAAAGTAACCTTAGATTTTTCTCTTTAGTTTTATTGGTTTTATTCGGCTTTACTCAAGCTGCAGTTGCTCAATGTGACATAACTGGTATTTCAACATCAATGATATCTGTTTGTAACGATAATGGAACGACTCCAGATTCTAGTGATGATACCTTTACAGCAGATATCACTATAGTATTTAATGCCGCTCCCGCAAGTGGAGATTTGGTATTGTCTGGTGATAGTGGAGCACAATCTGTAGATGTATCAACATTTGCGCCAGGAGTAATGTCGTATACATTTCCGGCGGTGTCCATGTCAGCAGATGGTACTCCTATAGATATTACAGCATCGTTCATTGGAGATACTAGTGCTACGCCTTGTACGTTTACTTTTAACGAGCCTTCAGCAGGTCTTGCTCCAGCATCATGTAGTCCTGATTGTACAATTTCAAGCATACAGACTTCCAATAGCTCAACCTGTAATGATAATGGTACACCTGATAATCCTGCAGATGACTTTTTTACTGCAGATATAACTATTACTTTTTCTAATCCTCCATCAACAGGTACATTAGATGTAACCGGTGATAATATAGTCTCAGCATCTGTAGCGGTAGCAGGATTTGCTAGTGGTGCTGTATCTTATACATTCACGTCCATCGATATGAGGGCAGATGGCGGACCGATTGATTTAACAGCTGATTTCTCTGATAATAGCTGTCCACTAAATAATACTAATGCTGGACAGGCACCTGATTCATGTAGTCCTGATTGTTTGATCACTAACATACAAACGGCAAATACGTCTGCCTGTAATAATAATGGAACGCCACAAGATCCTAGTGATGATTACTTTACCACAGACGTTATAATAACATTTTCTAATCCTCCTTTAACAGGGACTTTAGATTTAACAGGTGGTAATGTTAATCCAGTAACAACAAGTGTAAGTGGATTTAATAATATGACCACATCTCATACTTTTACCTCAGTACGTTTGGATGCTGATGGTAACAATTTTGACTTTACCGCAAGTTTTTCTGATAATTCATGTCCATTAACTATAATGAATATAGGAACTGCGCCATCTTCATGTAGTCCAGACTGTGTTATTTCTAATATTCAAACTGCTAATGCATCAGTTTGTAATAATAATGGAACACCTCAAGATCCTTCAGATGATTTTTTCACGACAGATATAATAGTAACCTTTTCAAATCCTCCTACTACAGGAACATTAAATGTGACAGGTGATGCAGTGATTTCTGAAGGTGTAACAGCGTTAAACGGTCTGCCTACTTCTCATACTTTTACAGGAATTCAAATGGCTGCCGATGGAAGCCCAATTAATTTAACAGCAAATTTCTCAGATAGTACATGTCCTTTAAATGTTCCAGCTGCAGGAACAGCACCTGCAAGTTGTAGTGAAGATTGTAGTATCGATAATATTGAATTAGTTGTTGACTCAAAATCTATTTGTAATGATAATGGTACTGTAGGAGATGCAACTGATGATTTCTTTACCTATGATATAATGGTCACTTTTACTAATGTACCAGCAACAGGTGCGTTAGTCTTAAGTACTCCTACTCAATCGGTAAATGTTGCAGTAGGTGGAGTTGATTCTCCTACATCTCATACTTTTGTAGGACTTCAAAGTCCTGCCGATGGTGCTTCGATTGATATTACTGCTGCTTTTACAGATGATGCTGCTTGTACCTTAACGTTGTTTTCGGTTTTAACTGCACAAAATCAATGTAGTGTGGCGGTCACCGATGGAGGATTAGAGCTTACTAAAACCCATTGTGATTGGGGTTACACGACTAACAATAGGTATAGGTTGCGTTATGAAGGAGTTTTAACAAATAGAGGTACTGAACCTGTTTTTAATGTAAGTATCACTGATGATTTAGGAGGTGCTTTTGGTAATGATGCCTTCATAGTCAATTTTATTTCTCGAACTGTAGGACCTACCATTGATGGATGGTCTTTGAATGGAGGTTTTAATGGTACGACAGATGAAGAGCTATTAAGTGCAGCGGTTCTTAACGAGTTAGGACCAGGTGAATCTATAGATTATTCTTTTTGTGTTGAAATAGTAGCAGATCCTTCATTAGATCAAACAACAGTAATTAATACAATAACGGCGACAGCAAATGACGCGAGTAGTGGAGAAGCTTATTCAATAACTGCTACAGATTCTGAATTTTTTGAAGAGAATACGGTAATATTAAGTGCAGGTTTTGAGGTAAGTGATCCTAACCCAACAATTAATACAGATGGGACATATGATTTTCAATATACTATTACCATAAGAAACTCAGGTACTAATAATGCTACAAATGTTCAGTACACAGATGTATTTAATCATCTCGCTGGTGCTGGAGTTCCTATTAATACATTTAGTGTGATTGATCCTGTCTCTGGAGGTATTACAATTAATGCTGGTTTTGATGGAGCATCTGGTACTTTAATGGGGTCAACTTCAGACCTATTACCTCCAGGTACTACTTTGGCAGCTGGAGCTGTGGCTCAATGGACTTTTGATTTAAATGTAGGCCCTACGACGGTCACTTCGACCAGGAATTCTCAAGGTGTGATTACTGGAGTAGATGCTTCTTATACAACTAATAGAACGGTCAGTGATATATCTAGAAGAAATTTAGATGCTGCACATGATAGTGAGCAGTGTGGTTGTGAGCAAACTCCCGTAACTTTTAGATCGACACCTTTACCAGTAATAACTAAAACAGTAATTAATAATGATCCTGCGGGAACAATAGGAAATCGAGATATTACATTTCAAGTAGAAATCGAGAATGGTCCATTGTCACCTATTGATTTAAGTAATCTACAAATTACCGATAATATTGGAGCAATGTGTCCAGGTAATATAGTGAGTGTCTCAGCTCCAGTAATTACTACTTCAACAGCATTGACAGATCCGGTATTGGATCCAACTTTTACTGGAATAGGCTCTAACGATATTTTTCAAAATAATACTGGTGTTTTAAGGCCTGGTGAAAGAGTAATAGTGCAATACGAAGTAGAAATCACGTTACCATGTACAGGTGATAACACGGCGGTATTCAGTGCAACAGATCCTGGAAATAATCCAGTAACTCCTGTTTCTTCATCTGTCGGAATTAATAATCCTCCAGAAGCAACAGATGATAATGACTCGACTCAGGTGGATACACCACTGGTGATGGATGTTTTAGATAATGATTCTGATCCAGACAGTGATCCTATTATGGTTACTGAGGTTGAAGGTTTGGCTATTTCCAATGGTGGGTCTCCAGTAGTGTTGAGCGATGGTACTATTGTACAATTGGTTTCTGGAGAGTTGGTTATAACACCACCGCCTGGAAGTAGTGCTCCGATTTCTTTTCCTTATATAGTTGAAGATACATTAGGAAATCGTGATACTGCAAATGTATTTATAACAATAGTTCCATGTACTGTTGCTGTGATTTCCTTAGATAATATTTCTGCTTGTAATTCAAATGGTACAACGGGAGACCCAACAGATGATACTTTTACAGCAGATGTTGTTGTTCAATTCACAAACCCGCCTGGTACTGGGAATTTAGATTTAGTAGGTGCAGGAATCAACACTTTTGTGCCTGTTTCAGGATTGGACAGTGCAACGCAACATACTTTCCCAGGTTTAACATTCTCTGCAGATGGTGGTCCTGTTAATTTAACGACGACGTTTGATAATCCTAGTGGATGTACCGATACTCAAAATGCAGGAACCGCTCCAGATTCTTGTAGCGTCGCGCAATCTGATATAAGAATTACTAAAACGTTAAATCAATCAGGTCCTTTTGCGCCTGGTGACACAGTTTCTTGGAATATAGTAGTAAGTAATTTAGGGACAGATACAGCAACAAATGTATTTGTAACAGATAATCCAACAAATGTTACAATTACAAATATAAATGGAGGCGGCTGTACTACTTTTCCTTGTAATTTAGGATCAATAACAGCTAATACGCCATTTAGTGACGTTACTATTGTCGTTACCGGTACTATAGACGGACCTGGAGCATTTACAAATATAGCTTCAGTGTCTGCAGATCAAGTAGATAGCGTTCCGGCTAACGATACTGATGATGGTAGTGATGGAAATAATGATGGTATAGCAGTTGGTGAAGCCAACTTAGTGACCGTTAAAACCTTAGAGACTGGAGATAGTACTCCGGCAGAAGGTGATACTGTAGCTTTTACAATATCAGTAACTAATAATGGTCCTGATGACGCAACAAATGTCTCGTTGGTAGATGCTATTCCAGCTGGACTGACAGCTACAATAAACAATGGAAATACCGGTGGAGATCAACCTTCAACTTATACAGATCCTAATTGGACAATTCCATTTATCGCTAGTGGACAATTTGTTACATTGAATATAGAAGGAGTAGTAGATGTTGGTGAGGATGGAAATACGATTACGAACAGCACAACTGCAGCTACAACACCTGATCAAACAGACCCAACGACAGCTGGTGATGATTTAACAGAAAGTATAACTGTAAATGGATGTATTGATACCGACGGTGATGGTGACTGTGATAGTACAGATCCAGATATAAATGATCCATGTAATTTCACTGCAGGTAGTATTCCAGATACTTCAAACCCTATTTGGGCATCTGCAGATTGTGATGGTGATGGTGATCCAAATGGAACGGATCCTAACTTTAATGATCCTTGTGATTTTACGGCAGGTACAACTGCTCCGGTTGATCCAATGATGGCAGGAACTCCTGCGCAAACCTCATATGATATTTGGGCAGCCGCTGATTGTGATGGTGATGGTGTTACTAATGGACAAGAGGTAATAGATATGACAGGTCCTTATGATCTTTGTTCTTATTTAACGGCTAGTCAAGATTATACCATGACTACAATGGTATTTCAAGATGAAGATTGTGATGGTGATGGTGTAACTAATGGTAACGAAATAGATCCAGATAATAATGGCGTAGATGATGGTAATGGAACCGATGCTTCGGATCCATGTTCTTATGAGCCATTATTAGTAACAGAAACTCAAACAGGTGCTTGGATATTAGCAGACTGTGATGGTGATGGTGATCCTAATGGTAGTGATCCAGAGCCTACTGATCCTTGTGTAGCTTCTTCAGGCACGACAACTCCTACTAACCCGATGATGGCTGGAACTCCAGAGCAAACTGCTTATGATATTTGGGCTGCCGCCGATTGTGATGGCGATGGCGATTCTAACGGAACTGATCCAGACCCAGCAGATCCATGTGTATTCACAGCAGGAAGTACAGCCGATACGAGTAATCCAATCTGGCAAGCCGCCGATTGTGATGGTGACGGTGAGACCAACGGAACAGAAGACATGAATGGATCAGATCCAACCGATCCATGTAGTGTAAGTGGAACAGCAACGGTACCAGATGTAAGTGATGCGAATTATGCCGTATGGGCAGCCGCTGACTGTGATGGTGATGGTGAGACCAACGGAGAAGAAGTAATGAATGGTACAGAGCCGTTTGATCCATGTAGTGTTACGAATCCAACAATACCAGCACCGACAGATGAGAATTATGCCGTATGGGCAGCCGCTGATTGTGATGGCGATGGAGATTCCAATGGAACAGATCCAGCACCAAATGACCCATGTGTATTTACAGCAGGAAGTGTAGCAGATACAAGTAATCCTATTTGGCAAGCAGCAGATTGTGATGGAGATGGAGATTCTAACGGAACCGATCCAGACCCAGCAGATCCATGTGTGTTTACAGCAGGAAGTACAGCCGATACGAGTAATGCAATTTGGCAAGCCGCCGATTGTGATGGCGATGGCGATTCTAACGGAACTGATCCAGACCCAGCAGATCCATGTGTATTCACAGCAGGAAGTACAGCCGATACGAGTAATCCAATCTGGCAAGCCGCCGATTGTGATGGTGACGGTGAGACCAACGGAACAGAAGACATGAATGGATCAGATCCAACCGATCCATGTAGTGTAAGTGGAACAGCAACGATACCAGATGTAAGTGATGAGAATTATGCCGTATGGGCAGCCGCTGACTGTGATGGTGATGGTGAGGCCAACGGAGAAGAAGTAATGAATGGTACAGAGCCGTTTGATCCATGTAGTGTTACGAATCCAACAATACCAGCACCGACAGATGAGAATTATGCCGTATGGGCAGCAGCAGATTGTGATGGCGATGGTGATTCAAATGGAACAGATCCAGCACCAAATGACCCATGTGTATTTACAGCAGGAAGTGTAGCAGATACAAGTAATCCTATTTGGCAAGCAGCAGATTGTGATGGTGATGGAGATTCTAACGGAACCGATCCAGACCCAGCAGATCCATGTGTGTTTACAGCAGGAAGTACAGCCGATACGAGTAATGCAATTTGGCAAGCCGCCGATTGTGATGGCGATGGCGATTCTAACGGAACTGATCCAGACCCAGCAGATCCATGTGTATTTACAGCAGGAAGTACAGCCGATACGAGTAATCCAATCTGGCAAGCCGCCGATTGTGATGGTGACGGTGAGGCTAATGGAGATGATCCAGCTCCGTTTGATCCTTGTGTAGGAGCGGAACTTGCTAATGTTGATTTATCAGATAATAACACAGATTGGTATAATGCTGATTGTGATGGAGATGGTGTAATTAATGGTTTAGAACTAGATCCTGATATGGATGGTGTTTCCGGTCCAAATGGAACTGATTTAAATAATCCTTGTGATTACAATGAAGATGATGTGGTAGATGGGACTCAGGCGGAACCATGGTTGTCCTCCGATTGTGACGGAGATGGTGTTCTAAATAGTGCTGAGATAACAAATGGAACAAACCCACAAGATCCATGTTCATTCAATTTAGCAGATGTAACCGTACCAGCTACGAGCATGGGAGACTGTGACGGAGATGGAGTAACGGATGCCGATGAGATTAATGGACCAGATGAAGATCCAACGACACCAGACGGAACAGATAGTAATGACGCCTGTGATTATGATGTAGCAGCGATTACATTACCAGTAACAAGTATGGTAGACTGTGATGGAGATGGTGTAACGGATGCCGATGAGATCAATGGACCAGATGGAGATCCAGCAACATCAGATGGAACAGATCCAAATGATCCATGTGATTACGATCCAGCAAGTGTGACGTTAGCAGTAACAAGTACCGTAGATTGTGATGGTGATGGAGTAACAGATGCTGATGAAATAGCAGCAGGAACCGATCCAAACGATCCATGTAGTTACAATGTTGCAGATGTAACAGTAGTAGCAACAAGCTCAGTAGACTGTGATGGAGATGGAGTAACTGATGCTGATGAAGTAAATGGACCAGATGGAGATCCAACGACACCAGATGGAACCAATCCAAATGATGCATGTGATTATATAGATGGAGCAGCAACCGTACCAGCTACGAGCATGGGAGACTGTGACGGAGATGGAGTAACGGATGCCGATGAGATCAATGGACCAGATGGAGATCCAACGACACCAGACGGAACAGATAGTAATGATGCCTGTGATTATGATCCAAGTTCGATTACAATACCAGTAACAAGTATGGTAGACTGTGATGGAGATGGTGTAACGGATGCCGATGAGATTAACGGACCAGATGGAGATCCAGCAACAGCAGATGGAACAGATCCAAATGATGCCTGTGATTACGACCCAGCAAGTGTAACGTTAGCAGTAACAAGTACCGTAGATTGTGATGGAGATGGAGTAACAGATGCAGATGAAATAGCAGCAGGAACAGATCCAAACGATCCATGTAGTTACAATGTTGCAGATGTAACAGTAGTAGCAACAAGCTCAGTAGACTGTGATGGAGATGGAGTAACTGATGCTGATGAAGTAAATGGACCAGATGGAGATCCAACGACACCAGATGGAACCGATCCAAATGATGCATGTGATTATATAGATGGAGCAGCAACCGTACCAGCTACGAGCATGGGAGACTGTGACGGAGATGGAGTAACGGATGCCGATGAGATCAATGGACCAGATGGAGATCCAACGACACCAGACGGAACAGATAGTAATGATGCCTGTGATTATGATCCAAGCTCGATTACAATACCAGTAACAAGTATGGTAGACTGTGATGGAGATGGAGTTACAGACGCCGATGAGATTAACGGACCAGATGGAGATCCAGCAACAGCAGATGGAACAGATCCAAATGATCCATGTTCATATGATCCAGCAAGTGTAACGTTAGCAGTAACAAGTACTGTAGATTGTGATGGAGATGGAGTAACTGATGCCGATGAAATAGCAGCAGGAACCGATCCAAACGATCCATGTAGTTACAATGTTGCAGATGTAACAGTAGTAGCAACAAGCTCAGTAGACTGTGATGGAGATGGAGTAACTGATGCTGATGAAGTAAATGGACCAGATGGAGATCCAACGACACCAGACGGAACCGATCCAAATGATGCATGTGATTATATAGATGGAGCAGCAACCGTACCAGCTACGAGTATGGGAGACTGTGACGGAGATGGAGTAACGGATGCCGATGAGATCAATGGACCAGATGGAGATCCAACGACACCAGACGGAACAGATAGTAATGATGCCTGTGATTATGATCCAAGCTCGATTACAATACCAGTAACAAGTATGGTAGACTGTGATGGAGATGGAGTTACAGACGCCGATGAGATTAACGGACCAGATGGAGATCCAGCAACAGCAGATGGAACAGATCCAAATGATGCCTGTGATTACGACCCAGCAAGTGTAACGTTAGCAGTAACAAGTACCGTAGATTGTGATGGAGATGGAGTAACAGATGCAGATGAAATAGCAGATGGAACAGATCCAAACGATGCATGTTCATACAATGTAGGAAGTGTAAGTGTATCAGTAACAAGTACTGTAGACTGTGATGGAGATGGAGTAACTGATGCTGATGAAGTAAATGGACCAGATGGAGATCCAACGACACCAGATGGAACCGATCCAAATGATGCATGTGATTATATAGATGGAGCAGCAACCGTACCAGCTACGAGCATGGGAGACTGTGACGGAGATGGAGTAACGGATGCCGATGAGATCAATGGACCAGATGGAGATCCAACGACACCAGACGGAACAGATAGTAATGATGCCTGTGATTATGATCCAAGCTCGATTACAATACCAGTAACAAGTATGGTAGACTGTGATGGAGATGGAGTAACAGACGCCGATGAGATTAACGGACCAGATGGAGATCCAGCAACAGCAGATGGAACAGATCCAAATGATCCATGTTCATATGATCCAGCAAGTGTAACGTTAGCAGTAACAAGTAATGTAGATTGTGATGGAGATGGAGTAACAGATGCAGATGAAATAGCAGATGGAACAGATCCAAACGATGCATGTTCATACAATGTAGGAAGTGTAAGTGTATCAGTAACAAGTACTGTAGATTGTGATGGTGATGGAGTAACTGATGCTGATGAAATATCAGATGGAACAGATCCAAACGATGCATGTTCATACACAGTAGGAAGCGTAAGTGTTCCAGTAACAAGTACAGTAGATTGTGATGGAGATGGAGTTACAGATGCAGATGAAATATCAGATGGAACAGATCCAAACGATGCATGTTCTTACAATATAGGAAGCGTAAGTTTGCCAGTAACAAGCACAGTAGATTGTGATGGAGATGGAGTAACGGATGCCGATGAGATCAATGGACCAGATGGAGATCCAGCAACAGCAGATGGAACAGATCCGAATGATCCATGTTCATATGATCCAGCAAGTGTAACGTTAGCAGTAACCAGTACAGTAGATTGTGATGGAGATGGAGTAACGGATGCTGATGAAATATCAGATGGAACAGATCCAAACGATGCATGTTCATACAATGTAGGAAACGTAAGTGTTCCAGTAACAAGTACCGTAGATTGTGATGGAGATGGAGTAACGGATGCTGATGAAATATCAGATGGAACAGATCCAAACGATGCATGTTCATACACAGTAGGAAGCGTAAGTGTTCCAGTAACAAGTACAGTAGATTGTGATGGAGATGGAGTTACAGATGCAGATGAAATATCAGATGGAACAGATTCAAACGATGCATGTTCATACACAGTAGGAAGCATTAGTGTTCCAGTAACCAGCACAGTAGATTGTGACGGTGATGGAGTAACGGATGCCGATGAGATCAATGGACCAGATGGAGATCCAGCAACAGCAGATGGAACTGATCCAAATGATCCATGTTCATATGATCCAGCAAGTGTAACGTTAGCAGTAACCAGCACAGTAGATTGTGATGGAGATGGAGTTATAGATGCTGATGAAATCGCAGATGGAACAGATCCAAACGATGCATGTTCATACAATGTAGGAAGCGTAAGTGTATCAGTGACAAGTATGGTAGACTGTGATGGAGATGGAGTAACAGATGCAGATGAAATAGCAGATGGAACAGATCCAAATGATGCATGTTCATACACAGTAGGGAGCGTAAGTGTGCCAGTAACAAGTACAGTAGATTGTGATGGAGATGGAGTTACAGATGCAGATGAAATAGCAGATGGAACAGATCCAAACGATGCATGTTCATACACGGTAGGAAGCATTAGTGTTCCAGTAACCAGCACAGTAGATTGTGACGGTGATGGAGTAACGGATGCCGATGAGATCAATGGACCAGATGGAGATCCAGCAACAGCAGATGGAACAGATCCAAATGATCCATGTTCATATGATCCAGCAAGTGTAACGTTAGCAGTAACAAGTAATGTAGATTGTGATGGAGATGGAGTAACAGATGCAGATGAAATAGCAGATGGAACAGATCCAAACGATGCATGTTCATACAATGTAGGAAGTGTAAGTGTATCAGTAACAAGTACTGTAGATTGTGATGGTGATGGAGTAACAGATGCTGATGAAATATCAGATGGAACAGATCCAAACGATGCATGTTCATACACAGTAGGAAGCGTAAGTGTTCCAGTAACAAGTACAGTAGATTGTGATGGAGATGGAGTTACAGATGCAGATGAAATATCAGATGGAACAGATCCAAACGATGCATGTTCATACATAGTAGGAAGCATTAGTGTTCCAGTAACCAGCACAGTAGATTGTGATGGAGATGGAGTAACGGATGCAGATGAAATAGCAGCTGGGACTGATCCAAATAATTCATGTGATTATAATGTCGGTGATATAACTTTACCAGTAACAAGTTCAGTAGATTGTGACGGTGACGGTGTAACAGACGCCGATGAAATTAATGGACCAGATGGAGATCCAACAACTCCAGACGGAACAAATCCAAACGATCCATGTAGTTATGATGTAGCTAGTATAAGTGTATCTATCACAAGTACGATAGATTGTGATGGAGATGGAGTAATTGATGCTGATGAAATAGCAGATGGAACAAATCCAAATGACCCATGTGATTTCATTTCGGCAAGTGTTACTGTTGCTCAAACAGGAGATTACTTAGTCGCTGATTGTGATGGTGATGGCATTTCTAATGGAGATGAACTTGCACAAGGAACAGATCCAAATGACCCATGTGATTATGATGCTTCAGCACAGAATATCAACGATGTTTCGACACTTTGGTTAGGAGGAGATTGTGATGGTGATGGTGTATCTAATGGAACTGAAATTGGTGACGGCACAGATCCACAAGATCCATGTGATTTTAATGTAAATAGTCAAGTTATTACAAATGTTACTAGCGCATGGAATAGTCTAGATTGTGACGGTGATGGTGTAACAAATGGTGACGAAGTGATAGATATGACAGATCCACAAGATCCATGTGATTATGTTTTAGCTAGTCAAACATTAACACCTTCATTAGCATGGGAAGCTTTAGATTGTGATGGTGATGGTGTAAGTAATGGTGTTGAGATAATGGATGGTACAGATACGCAAGACCCTTGTGATTTAGTGTACACCAGTCAAGACAGTATTCCTACAACTTCTTGGACTAACTCTGATTGTGATGGTGATGGTGTTACAAATGGTGATGAAGTTATAGATGGAACAAATCCTATTGATCCTTGTGATTTCATGCTTGAAAATGTAACAGTGCCTCAGACAATGGCATGGGAAGCATTAGATTGTGACGGTGATGGAGTTAGTAATGGAGTAGAGGTTGTAGATGGAACAGATCCTGTAGATCAATGTGACCTGAACGTTAGTAGTCAAGACTTAACTCCAAGTGCTGATTGGCAAATTTTAGATTGTGATGGTGATGGTGTTACAAATGCAGATGAAGTTGCAGATGGTACTAACCCAATCGACCCTTGTGACTTTGTTGTTGCTAGTCAAACAACACCTGTCGGTGGAGACTTCAATGATGCAGATTGTGATGGCGATGGTGTGACAAACGGTAATGAAATTATAGATGGAACTGATCCAAATGATCCATGTGATTTCTTAACAACTAGTCAGACAGTAGATACATCAAATGAATATGGTCAATTAGACTGTGATGGTGATGGAGTGTCCAATAGACAGGAGGAAATCGACGGAACAGATCCTCAAGATCCATGTAGTTATGAAGCTATCTCTCAAGATTTAGTTGCTGCAACAGGAGAATGGGATAATCTAGACTGTGATGGTGATGGTGTTAGTAATATTGATGAGCTATTACCGCCTAATGGAGGTATTCCTACTGATCCTCAAGATCCCTGTAATGTTGATCTTGATAATCAAAATATGACGCCTGATCAAGCATGGTTAGATGCAGATTGTGACATGGATAATGTGTCAAATGGAGATGAGCTAGGTCAAGGAGATACTGATGGTGATGGTATACCAGATGTGTTCGATATTGATGATGATGGTGACGGTGTTGCCACGATTTATGAGGACTATGATGGTGATAACGACCCGACTAATCAAGATTCTGACGGAGACGGTATTCCAGATTATTTAGATACAGATGATGATGGTGATGGTCTTGCTACTGCAGATGAAGGTGCAAATCCTGATGGCGACCTTAATCCTAACACTGGTAATACTAGTGATATAGATAATGATGGTATTCCTGATTATTTAGATCAAGACGCTAGACGAGTTATTGTTTGGAATGCAGTAACACCTGATGGAGATGGTCAGAATGACTTCTTCTTCATTCAAGGTATTGAGAATTTTGAGAACACGGTTAGTATATTTAATCGTTGGGGAATAGAAGTCTTTAATGCTGATAATTATGACAATTCTTCTAAACGATTTGAAGGCATATCAGATGGAAGAACTACAGTAGGCCAAGGAGATAAATTGCCAACTGGAACTTACTATTATGTGATTGAGTATATCGATGACTTTGGTGGTGTTCAACAAATTGCAGGATACCTGTACGTACGTTAAATTATTTCATGTATCCCAATTTAATAGCATGAGTTGGGATACTTTAATTGAAACACAAGAAGAGATGAATAAATTATTAACAGTTATATTATTGTTCGCTTTCGCGAAAGCGGTTACAGCACAACAGGATCCTCAATATACTCAGTATATGTATAATCCAATAACGATTAATCCTGCCTATGCAGGTAATCGAGGAGTAATGAGTGTCGTAGGTTTGCATAGAAGTCAATGGGTAGGTCTGGATGGTGCTCCACGCACTCAAAGCTTATCATTGCATACGCCTATTGAGAATAGTCGAGTAGGACTAGGCTTAAGTGTTGTAAACGATGAGATAGGTCCAAGTGATGAGACGTACATAGCGGCAGATTTCAGTTATACCTTACCGGTAGGTGATGAGGCACGTTTAAGTTTTGGATTAAAAGGTGGAGTACACCTTTTAAATGTGGATTTTACAAAGCTTAATATTTTTAATACATCAGATCCTAGATTGCAGGAGAACATTGATAATAAGTTATCACCTACAGTAGGTTTGGGATTGTATTATCATACAGATCGTTTTTATGTAGGGTTAAGTACGCCTAATGTATTACAGACAAATCACTTTGACGATAGTAATGATACAAGTGCGACGACCTTTATAGCTGAGGAACGTATCCATTATTTTGCAACTGCCGGATATGTGTTTGACTTAAATGATAATATTAAATTCAAGCCAGCAACATTAGTTAAGATGGTAAATGGTTCACCGTTACAGGTTGATTTAACGGCAAACTTTTTATTCAATGAGAAACTAACTTTAGGAGCAGCATATAGATGGAGTGCAGCGATCAGTGGACTAGTCGGTTTTCAATTAAGCGATCAGATGATGATAGGATTTGCTTACGATCGTGAGACGACTGAGCTAGGGAATGCTTTATATAATGATGGAAGTTATGAACTCTTTGTGAGATTTGAGCTTTTCAATAGCTACGATAGAATAATAACGCCTCGATTCTTTTAAAAACACATACTATGACTAATAAACTATTTATACTATTCGTCTTACTTTCCAGTGTGACTTTTGGGCAAAGGGAACAAGTAAAAGAGTCTAATCAAAATTATAAAGACCTTGCATATATAGATGCTCAAAATATGTATTTGAGTATTGTGAAAAATGGATATGAAAATAAAGAGGTTTTTGAAAAATTAGGAGATACCTATTATTACAATAATGATTATACAAATGCTAATGCTTGGTATTCAAGAGTTTTTGAGTATGATCCAGAATCAATTGATCGTAATTATTATTTCAAATATATTCAAACTTTAAAAGCTGTACGTGAATACGATAAAGCTGATGAAATCTTAGAGCTGTATGCAGATGTAAAAGGACAAGATCAATATCTAGATAATTATCTTAATCAACCTAATTATTTAGAAATGATTAAAAAACAATCTGGTAGATATGAGATAAAAAATCTTGAGATGAATAGTGAGATTCAAGATTTTGGAACATCTTACTTACCTAATTCAAATACGATTGTTTATGCGAGTTCTCAGGATACAGCTTCTTTAGTAAAGAGACGACACAAATGGAATGAAAGAGTCTTTTTAAATCTATACAAGGCTACTGCAGATTCAACAACATTGGAATTACGTGATGAAGTAAAGCTCAACAAGGCTCTTAATACCAAATTTCATGAGAGTAATGCGGTTTTTACTGCTGATGGTAATACTATGTTCTTCACTAGAAATAATTTTGTAAAACGTAGTTATAAAACAAGCTCAGATGAAATCAATAAGCTTAAAATTTTAAAAGCGACTAGAGTGAGCTCTTCTTCTCCATGGGAGAATATAACAGAACTGCCTTTTAATAGTGATGAATTTTCAACGGCACATCCAGCTTTAAGCAAAGATGGAAAAAGATTGTTTTTTGCTAGTGATCGTCCAGGTAGTATGACTGATGGAAATAATAAATTGACATCAGATATTTGGTATGTTAATATCGATGAGAATGATGATTACAGTGAACCTATTAATGTAAAATATGTGAATACAATCGGTAACGATTTATTTCCTTTTATAAGTGATAATGGCAATTTTTATTATTCTTCTACAGGTCATCAGGGCTTAGGTGGTTTAGATGTTTATGTTGTGCTTACTGATGATAAAGGGATGCCTACTAAAGAGGTAATTAACATAGGTAAGCCAGTGAATAGTTCCTATGATGACTTTGCCTTTATTATCAAAGACAGTCTTAAAACTGGATATTTTAGTTCTAATAGAAAGTCAGGAAAAGGTTTAGATGATATTTATAGCTTTAAACAGACTAAAGATCTACAATGCGTGGTAGATGTAAATGGTGTGGTTACAAATGAAGAGAATGGTGAACTAATACCTTTTGCTACCGTTACACTATTTGATCATGATAATAAAGAAATCAATTCGATAATAGTTGGAGAAGATGCTGCCTATAGTTTTGTGCTAGAATGCGGTCAAAATTATTCTATTAGAGCTCAAAAAGAGGAGTTTACTATTGCTGAGGAGTTTGTTCAAACTCCTAAAACATCTGCTACATTGTTACAGCCACTTGCTGTTGCAAAGTCTATAGATGATAAGGTTGCAGATATAAAAGTTGGTGATGATTTAAATGATATCTTAGATCTTAACATGATTTATTTCGATTTTGATAAGCATAATATTAGATATGATGCAGAGATTGAACTGCAAAAAGTTCTTGCATTTATGGAGGCTTACCCTAACTCAATTATTGACATTAGATCGCATACTGACAGTCGTGCTTCTGATGGTTATAATATTAAATTGAGTGATCGCAGAGCAAAGAGTACAAGAGCATATTTAATCATGAAAGGTATTAAAGCAAATCGTCTAACTGCAAGAGGTTATGGAGAGTATCAGTTAGTCAATGAATGTTCAAATGGTGTAGAGTGTACTGAAGAACAACATCAACTTAATAGACGCTCAGAATTTATAATTATGAAATTGAAATAATAAATTTCTGTTGAACAATAAAACCGTCAGACGATCTCTGACGGTTTTTTTTGTTAACATCGTGACTAGAGAAAGATATAACGTCATTTCGTAAATTTGAAACTATAATTAGAATAATGGATAATAAAGAGTACGTTATATTAGTAAATCCGCAGGATGAAAAAGTAGGCTTAATGGAAAAAATTGAGGCCCATGAAAAAGCACTACTTCATAGAGCGTTTTCAGTTTTTATTATTAATGATAAAGATGAGATTTTACTTCAACAAAGAGCGCTTAGTAAATATCACTCTCCAGGTTTATGGACTAACACTTGCTGTAGTCACCAACGCGATGGAGAAGGAAATGTTGAAGCAGGTAGAAGAAGATTAATGGAAGAAATGGGTATGACAGCCCAGCTTAAAGAACTTTTTCACTTCATTTATATTGCTCCATTTGATAACGGTCTTACAGAACACGAACTAGATCATGTAATGGTTGGCTATTCAAATGAAGACCCTATAATTAATCCAGATGAAGTTGCCAGTTTTAAATGGATGACTGCAAATGATATTAAAGAAGATATGATCGCTCAGCCAGATCTTTATACAGCATGGTTTAAGATCATTTTTGATAAATATTACAAACACATATCATGATAATAACAGCATATCGTAAAGCGCATTTTAATGCTGCGCACCGTTTACATCGATCAGATTGGAGTGATCAAAAAAATGCTGCTATATTTGGTAAATGTAATAATCCTAACTTCCATGGTCATAATTATAACTTAGAAGTTGGTGTAACAGGAAAGGTTGATCCAGAGACTGGATATCTAATAGATTTAAAAATATTAAAAGACGTGATTAAGTCTGAGGTAGAAGATGCTTTTGATCATAAAAATTTAAATGTAGAAGTTCCAGAATTTAAAACATTAAATCCTACTGCAGAGAATATTGCATATGTGATTTATAATAAAATTAAAGCAAAGCTTGACTCAAAGTACGATATAGAAATTAAACTCTATGAGACGGAACGCAACTTTGTAGTTTATAAAGGAGAATGATGAGATTATACCCGTTAAGTTTCGAGCCTATTTTAAAAGATAAAATTTGGGGAGGAGAAGAGCTCAATAAAATTAAAAATATAGAGCCACCCATATCACAATTAGGTGAGAGTTGGGAAATTTCGGTTGTAGAAAATGATGTAAGTGTTATTAAATCTGGTCATTATAAGGGATTAAACCTTAATGAGCTCATTGAAAAATACCCGGCAGAGTTATTGGGTGATCGAGTTATAGAACTCCACGGACCTCAATTTCCTCTTTTAATAAAATATATTAATGCTGCTCAAGACTTATCTATACAAGTTCATCCAGATGATACGGTAGCTTTAAGAAAACATAATAGTTTCGGAAAAACTGAAATGTGGTATATCATGGATGCTCAACCAGATGCACGATTGATATTAGGATTTAAAGAAGAGAGTAATAAAGACGCTTTCGCGAAAGCGATATCAGAAAAAACCGTGATGGATTTATTTAATCAAATCAAGGTAGCTGAAGGTGATTCTTTTTTCATTAAACCTGGTTTAATACACGCAATAGGAGCTGGTATTACACTAGCCGAAATCCAACAATCTAGCGATATTACTTATAGAGTATATGATTTTGACAGAAGAGATCATTTAGGAAACGCAAGAGAATTGCATATTGACGATTCTATTGAAGTCAGCGACTATAAAGAGTCACATAATCATGTTATCGATTATAATCCAAAAATTTATGGAAATCAAAACCTGGCTCGTAATCAATATTTCACAACAGATTACTTATTCTTTAAAGGATGCCAGCGTGTAGCCGTAAATGTTCATCAAAGTTTTATGGTTTTAATGAATATAGGTGAATCTTGTGATGTTTATTGCAACGGTGTAAATCACAAATTAGAGTCTGCTCAAACTATTTTAATTCCTGCCGCTGTACCTTACGTGCTGGTTAAATCTAGTAATGAAGCAAAATTGTTAAGTGTTCATCTATAGCGTATAATTTTGGCGTATTTTTGCACAAAATAATTTACCATGGCAAGTATTAGAGACCTTAAACAAGATATCAACTTTGTAATAGGAGATATTATAGACGCAGCATTAATTCAACAAGATGCTAATCCAGATGCAGATGTTGCAGCAACTGAAGCGATTGTAGACGACAGTATTGTTGTTTTTGATGAATTAATCGCAAAAGTGAACGACAAAAGTGTTGAAAACCGCAAAGCTCACTTAAAAAGTGTGCGCAAAGATCTTGAAACTAAAGGTGGAGAACTTATTGAGCGTATCAATAAATTATAATTCCTCTTTTCTTTCTTTAATAAATTCAGACAGTTGTTTTCCATAACGACTGCTCTGAATTTTTTTTGGCATCATGTTATAAGCACTATCTAGATATACTGGATTAGCTTCATAACCTTCTTTTAAAAGTATAAATGGGGCAATTTCATAGTCCTTATTAAACATTGCAAAATTTAATGCATATCCTACTTTTCTTTTCAAATGCTTATTGATGTCAGTAGATAGGGCATCAATAGAATCTTGATCTCTCACATCAGCTTGACTTAAATTCATACTGCGCTTAAATAACTCAGTATAACGGTTAGAAAGTTGCTTATTAATTTTATTAAACTCATTATACAACTTTTGATTTTTTGAGCCAGATACTATAGCGCTAGTTTCAAATTTATCGAGTGTCGTATTGATTGTTATGATCGTATCCTCTGCAAAAAATGTTAGCCTGTCATCATAGATAGTGCCGTCTTTCTTATCTAGGTATAAGTACATTAATTGTGGTTCATCTATAGTCGCACTCATTTCAAAAGGTGCTTCTCCATCTACAATAACAGAATCTACGTTTACTAAAGTAGTATCCTGCAATTGTTGTAAGTATAGCTTACCTATCTTAAGGCCATCTACGGTACCATTAACGATTAGATTGCCACTTTTATCATTGCCGCAAGAGGTTAAAATTAATAAAGTGATTATGGCTATAAATGTGTTTTTCATGAGCTTTTTATTGGGCTGCAAATATGATATATAAGTTTGACTTATACCATATAGTCTTTTGAAATAGTTATGAGATAGTCTTAAGATGTTGCTACAATTTGCATGAGTATAGTACAAGTAATAGCACCTATGGTTCCAACTACATAGCCGAATACTGCTAGTAAAACACCAACGCTAGTGAGTGAAGGATGAAACTCGGCAGCAACGATAGGAGCACTGGCGGCTCCACCTACGTTAGCTTGAGAGCCTACTGCAAGGAAAAAATATGGTGCTTTAATCAGTTTAGCCATAAGGATTAATAATCCAGCGTGGATAGCCATCCATACGATACCTACTAAAATTAATAATGGGTTTTCTACAATTTGTGTCAAGTCCATTTTCATTCCTATGGTCGCTACTAGTACATAAATAAAAATACTTCCTATACTACTAGCACCAGTGCCTTCATAACTCTTTGCTGGTGTAAAGGATAATATAATACCTATTAATGTAGCAATAGATATCATCCAGAAAAATTGACTGGTTAAAAAGCTTAAATAAATATTATCAGAAATTCCATCGATGTTACTTGTTAAATCAGATAGATAATTTGCTCCAAAATGAGCAATCGCTACAGCTCCAAAACCTATTCCTAACATCACCATCTTGTCTGTAAAAGTAGCTTCTCGTTTTACACTTGCTGTATAATCGGATACTCGTTTTTTAAGATCTTCTATCGCACGACTGTCCGCACCAAACCATTGATCAATTTTTGCAGCTTTCCCTATACCAAAAAGAAGAATTCCCATCCATAAGTTAGCCACCACTATATCAACCAGTACCATACCGCCATATTTTGCTTGATTAAATTCATATACTTCAAGCATAGCTGTTTGATTTGCGCCACCACCTATCCAACTACCAGCAAGAGTAGAAAGTCCGCGCCATACTGCGTCAAAACCTTCGCCACCGACTGTCTCCGGAGAAAATGAGCCAATAATTAAAATAGCGATAGGTCCACCGATAACAATTCCTATCGTTCCTGTAAGAAACATAATAAGTGCCTTAGGTCCTAGATTAAATACGGCCTTTAAGTCTATAGATAATGTCATCAACACTAGTGCTGCTGGTAATAAGTAACGCGACGCCATGTAATATAAAGATGAGCTATTCTCGGTAACCGTACCATCCTGAGCTATTGTGGTCCATTCTGGAGCAATAATTCCGAGAGAGCTTAAGATAGAAGGCAATAAATAACACATCAATAAAGCTGGAACAATCTTGTAAAATCCAGCCCAAAAGCCTTTTTTTAAAGAAGATGAATAGAATACCAATGCGAGACATATCATCAATAAACCAAAAACGATGGTGTCTTTAGTGATAAAAGGTGTTGTGTCAATGGTCTTTTCTACTATCTCTTGAAAAATCATAAAGTCATATTTTGTAGAGTTGCAAAATACGACTTTATATATATTGTGTGGTGTAAAATACGCTTTCGCGAAAGCGTAATTATTAAGAAATTATTCCTTTATAAAGGCAACCATTTTCTCGATTAAAATAGGATGAATAGGAAAGTTGACATCAGTGTAACTCTTGGCAGCTTCTATATCATCACTACCTACTTTTTTAAGTACATGGTTCAATCCTTCTATGATTTCTAATTGGCTAGAAGGTGCTGCGGCGTGAAGCATTTTTGCCTGTTCTATAGATACTTGGAAATCACGATCTCCATTAATAATCAGTATAGGTGTATTTAATTTTGCGATTTCTATTGCTGGATCATAAGCCATCCAGGACTCCATAAAAGGTTGCATTTGCGGACCTTGTAATTGCATGAGATAAGGATTTACATCTTCTACAATTTCATCTTGAGCACGCATTTTATCAAAAGTGGTTCTCGCGATGGTGTCCAATCCGGGACTTTGTGCCGCTATTTGAGATACAATGACGTTATCAATAACTTCTCCAGCACCAGCTAGTGATATGAATCCGTCAATGTTTTTATCAACGGCTAGCATACCTACTAATGAACCTTGACTATGTCCGGCGATGTAAATTTTTGAAAAGCGTTTGTCTTTCTCAAAATATGCAACGATATCACGTGCATCAGTTATAAAATCGTCAAAGCTAGTATTAGGATCTACTTTTTTCTTTTTCATCTGTGTTACCACACGCTTGTCATATCGATAGGTAGCAATGCCTTCTTTTTTTAGGGCTAGTGCGAGTTGTTTGTGACTATCGTTTTTAGTCATCACACTATTACCATCTCTATCATTAGGGCCACTGCCAGTTAGCATAATCACTAATGGTGGATTAGAAACAATATCTGGTAACCATAGTGTTCCTTGAACATTTTCTGTAATATTTAATTCTGTAGGATCTTTTTCTGCCTCTTTATTGCCTTTATTAAATAGGTTTTGTGAAAAACCTAGTAGAGGAAGTAGTGCGAATAAAATGATTATTTTTTTCATGATTACTGTAGTTTTTTATAAAGTGTGTAACTATAAATAAAGGTCCATGCTACTATGACAAATGCTGTGCCAATGGTTGCATAGAAAGCGATTTGCATATCAAATAGCAATGATGTGATCAGTATTATAATACCAGATGTAATAAATAGAATTGCACCTACACGATGTGTCTTGCGCCATACATTCTCATTTTCAAGTGTCCATGGTGTTCTTATACCTACAAAATAGTTAGGTTTCATAGCTGGCATGTAATTCCCTAGCACAACAAATAATAATCCTATAATCATAAAAATCCATGTAGGTGAACTGGTATCACCATCCTTATAAGTGGTAGACATATAAATAATACCTACCGCTAGTGCAGTCTGAAATAATGTGATGGCAACTCGTAAATGAGCAAACTTATTACCCATTTTTTTAATTTGACCTTTTGGATCTAGTTTAGGTACATATTTAAGTATAACGTACATCAATCCAGTAAGTAAGATAGGAATTAACCATAGTTCTCTTTTGTTACCCATACGGTCCACTTCACCTTGTGCATTCCAATGCATAGGTAAGGTGTCTGGTAAATCACTATAAACCATTCCTAGGTAGGTAAAGGGAATCAGTGTAAGGATGATGATAACAGTTTCTTGTAAAGATGAGTTCTTCATTATTTTAATCTTTTAATTTCATAATCCATTGAACTAGATCATCCATGACCGTTGTGTTAATGGAATAGGTAACAAACTGTCCCTTTTTTATACCCGTTACTAATCCGGCTTGCTTTAATAAATCTAAATGGTGCGATATACTAGGTTTAGAAATATCAAAATGACTTGCTATTTCTCCAGCATTGAGGTCTTCATCCTTAAGGATTTCAAGAATTTCTCGTCGCGTGTTATCATTTAAAGCTTTAAAAAGGCTGTTCACTTAATTAGGTATTTAGACAAATTTCTAAATAAGTATAGAATAAAACTAATTTGTTACAATTTATTTGATGATTTTTTTGAAACAACCTAATAGAAAATAATAGCCATAAAAAAAAGGAGCAATCTTAGTTTGCTCCTTTTACTTCTTAAAATAGAATTATGATTATCGTTTTGATACTTTATTATTTGATATATGACGTTGTCTAGAGCAGCGGAAACGGTCCATCTCTGGGTCACGTTGTGCGACATGTTTTGTAGATCGACCTTGAACTCGTGCTCGCCACATACGGAAACTACTTTCCTTCATCTGGTTACGCATGATTTTAATTACTTGACTTTCTGTAATGCCAAACTGTGCCTCGATAGCATCAAATGGTGTACGATCTTCCCAGCCCATTTCTATAATACGGTCTATCGCTCGTTCATCTAGGTCTTTTAAAATATCTTTTGCTCTTGCCATAAATAAGTAGTCGTAAACTAGATTACTAATTTACATTCACTAGATATTTCTTAACGTTAACACTAATCTAAACTATGGTTGAACTATTTTCCTAAAAGTAAGGTTGATACGTTCACCAATTAGTCTTTTAGTTTTGGCAATTTGATGTTTATAGGTATGTTGTGTTTCACCTGCCATAACTAATAAGCTACCATGTTGTAGTGGAAATTTAAATTTCCAGTCTTTATTATGATGATGTTTCAAATGAAAAAACCTTTCTTGACCTAGACTTATAGAGGCAATTATGGGATTAATGCCTAGTTCTTTCTCATTATCTGCGTGCCAGCCATTGGAGTCTTGCCCATTTCTATATCGGTTGATAAGGCATATGTTAAAAGTTGCGCCTGTAGCTTTTTCAACATCTTGTTTGATTTTTTGCAATGTTTCTGTCCATGGCAAGGCATCATAAGAGATATTGCTATATCCATATTTTATTCCTGGATCGCCATACAGTTGGGTTAGTCTAGGTTCGTCGTGTTCTTTACCATAAACCGTAATCTTATTTTGTCTCCATGGTGTTTTTTTAAGTAGTTTAGATAGTAGTTGTTGCGCTTCCGCGAAAGCGTAAAAATTACCATCATATTGCACTTGAGCATCTGGTATATCTGGAAAATCTGATGGGAACAAATTGTTATGCATGCATATTAATTTAAGGAAAACTTTTAGCACGTTATGTAGGCTAGGTCTTATCTTGCGACTCTTACAAAGATAAATATGTATACTTCTCGCATTACCGGAATGGGAAAATATGTCCCAGAAAATATAGTTACTAACGATGACCTCTCCAAATTAATGGATACTAATGACGCCTGGATACAGGAACGTACTGGTATCAAGGAAAGACGTCATATTAAAAAAGGTGACGGAAACTCTACTGCTGTCATGGGTGTAAAAGCTGCAGAAATGGCGCTAGAACGTGCTAAGGTTTCTAAAGATGACATCGATATGATTGTGTTTGCGACCTTATCACCAGATTATTATTTTCCTGGTTGTGGTGTGCAAGTACAGGAAATGATGAATATACACACCTGTCCGGCGATAGATGTGCGTAACCAGTGTAGTGGTTTTGTATATGCTCTGTCTGTTGCAGATCAATTTATTAAAACCGGTATGTATAAAAATGTGCTCGTGATAGGATCAGAGAATCATAGCGGTGGACTAGATTTTACGACTCGTGGTAGATCGGTTTCAGTGATTTTTGGTGATGGTGCAGGAGCTGCAGTGCTTTCAAGAAGTGAAGTGGATGGTCATGGAGTTCTTTCTACTCACTTACATAGTGAAGGAAAGCATGCACTTGAGTTATCGCTTAAAGGTCCATCTACTAACCATTGGGTACCTCAATTAATTGAAGAAAACCCACAAGAGGACATTCCTTATTATCCTTATATGAATGGTCAGTTTGTATTTAAAAATGCAGTAGTGCGTTTTAGCGAGGTGATTATGGAAGGTTTAAAGGCAAACAATCTTGAGGTAAGTGATATCGATATGCTCGTACCACACCAGGCAAACTTGCGTATTTCTCAATTTATTCAAAAGAAATTTCAGTTATCAGACGATCAGGTGTACAATAATATCCAGAGATATGGTAACACTACTGCAGCGTCAATTCCGATTGCATTATGTGAGGCATGGGAAGAAGGTAAAATTAAAGAAGGTGATACGGTTGTTTTAGCAGCCTTTGGTAGTGGATTTACATGGGCTAGTGCTGTAATGAAGTGGTAAGAAAGATGCTTTTTTTAATCATTTAAAATCAAAAACCCGAGCCTGCAAGCTCGGGTTTTCTAAATCGTATAATAACACTAACCATTAATTATGAACTATACGATTGTTATCTTGAACTTTTCTTTTTCATAAAATTCAATCTTAATCAAATAAATCAAAAGGTAATCAGCCTCTTCATCTAAAAGACGATACTTTTGTATTATTGTTACAGCAATTATCTTAAAATATGTCTAAAAAAACATTAGTACTAGGAGCATCACTTAAAGAAGAACGTTATTCTAATATTGCAATCTATCGATTACGTAAATACAATATGGAAACTGTTGCTATAGGTATGCGCACAGGTATGGTGGACGATGTTAAGATTCATAAAGAATTATTACCTTTTAAAGGTATCGATACAGTTACACTATATCTTAACGCACAACGTCAACCGCAGTACTATGATTATATTATTAGCTTAAAACCTCAACGTGTGATTTTTAATCCTGGAACTGAGAATCCAGAGTTCTATGAGAAATTAAATCAAGCAGGTATTAAGTCTGAGGTTGCTTGTACATTAGTACTATTAGGGACAGGACAATACTAGTTTTTTGTAAATAAAGATACAATCAGCAATCCTATAAATGTTACTGCTCCATTAAGTAGTAATATAAAAAAGCCAAATTCAAACCCGAACATTTCAAGAGCTAGCCAACTTAATGTATAGGCTATAAAAGGTGACGCAACCGCGATAAATGGTGTTGCGATATGATGCACTTTGAGTCTTGTTAATATTCCGAAAGAGAATAATCCCAATAGTGGTCCATAGGTGTATCCAGCAAATGTAAATAGCTTATTGATAACACTGGCGTCTTTTATCAAATACTCAAAACTCACAATTACTAGTATAAGTACAATTGAGAATCCTACATGTATCAATTTGCGCAGTAGGTTTTGCTGTTTTACATCATATCGTTCTTCGATTTTCAATATATCTATAGAAAATGAAGTTGTTAGAGATGTAAGAGCACTATCTGCACTAGAGTAAGCTGCAGCAATTAAACCTAGTATAAATACAAGACCTAGACCTATACCCATTTTAGTCTGTAATGCAATCGTAGGGAATAAGGTGTCTTTATGAGCATCTAGACCGGTAGATATAGCATACTCTGTTAATAGAACTCCTAATCCTAGAAATAATAAATTTACAAACGTTAATACTATAGTAAACCAGAACATGTTCTTTTGAGCATCTTTCAAACTGCGGCAGGTTAAGTTTTTTTGCATCATATCTTGATCTAGTCCAGTCATGACTATAGCAATGAAAGCTCCGGCCATAAATTGTTTGACAAAGTGTTGACCACTTTTCCAGTCATCCAAAAAGAATATTTGTGACATCTCACTATCACTTATAAACGAAGTGATTTCTCCTATTCCATTTAAGCCCAATCCATCTGACACAAAGTAAATGGCCACACCTACTGCAATAAGCATAAATAGAGTCTGCAACGTGTCAGTCCATACTATTGTTTTGATTCCAGATTTAAACGTGTAAAGCCATATAAGTATAACCGTTAAAGTTACCGTTTGCCAGAACTGGATTCCCATACTGTCAAAAACAAAATCCTGTAACACTCCAGCAATTAAGTAAAGACGGAAACTCGCACCTACAACTCTAGATAATAAAAAGAAACTAGAACCTGTATATTGTGCCGCGCTACCATAGCGATCGTGTAAATAACTATAAATAGAAGTAAGATTCATTCTATAATATAGCGGTAGTAGTACTAATCCTATCACTACATAACCTAGTATATAGCCCAGTACCACTTGAAAATAATTCATTGCGCCCAGTTCAACTGCACCAGGAACAGATATAAAGGTTACACCACTTAAAGATGCACCTATCATCCCAAAAGCGACTACATACCATGGCGAGCTGCGATTACCTCTAAAAAATGTCGCGCTATCGCCTTTACGACCTACAATAAAAGATATTAGAACAAGCACGGCAAAATAGACCGCAATGGTTATGAGTATTTGAGTAGAAGTCACAGATTGAATTTTAATGCTAATGTAGGCATACAAACTGATATCACAAACGCTAGTTTGAGTGCAGTATTCAATTGTTTATTGGGAATTCATAACTACAACCTGTCAGCCCAAAGTTATTTTCGTAAAACCTTTTTGCACTTGTCGCTTACCTAATCTTACAACCATTATATTTGTAATCCATGAATTTTTCCTCAAAAATATTAGAAGAAGCCGTTAATCAAGTTTCGCAATTACCAGGTATAGGTAAGCGCACGGCGCTACGATTAGTATTGCACTTAATGAGACAACCGGCAAGTCAGACAGATGCCTTGTCACAAGCACTTACTAATTTGCGTCATGATTTAAAGTTTTGTAAAAACTGTCATAATGTGAGCGATGTCGATATTTGTGAGATATGCTCTAGTCATAATAGAGATAAAACCATCGTTTGTGTGGTTGAAGATATACGCGATGTTATGGCGATAGAGAATACCAGCCAGTATAGAGGTTTATATCATGTTCTTGGTGGTAAAATAAGCCCGATGGATGGAATAGGTCCACAAGATTTAAATATCAAATCTTTGATAGAGCGCATTCAAAATGATGGAGTTCAAGAACTCATTTTTGCGCTCAGTCCAACTATAGAAGGTGACACGACTAATTTTTATATATTTAAACAGCTCAATGGTCTTGAGGTGAACACATCTACCATAGCCAGAGGAATCGCTGTAGGAGATGAACTTGAGTTTGCAGATGAGGTTACTCTAGGACGTAGTATTTTACATCGTGTTCCTTATGAAAACTCACTAAAAAACTAAATTTGGATTTATCCATTGTCATACTTAATTATAATGCTGCAGCTTTTCTAGAGTTGTGTTTAAATAGTGTTCTTAAAGCAGTCAACAATATTGATGCAGAGGTGATTGTGGTTGATAACGATTCTACAGATCATAGTGTTGAAATGTTGCAACACAATTTTCCGCAAGTTAAGTTGGTTGCAAATCATGAAAATTTAGGGTTTTCAAAAGGGAACAATATAGGAGTGCAGCATGCGCTAGGTGATTACCTGTGTATTCTTAATCCTGATACGATTGTTGGAGAATCAGTTTTTGATGAGGTTCTCGCTTTCGCGAAAGCGAATTCACAAATAGCATTCACGACCACACAACTTATAGACGGCACAGGATCTTTTCTGCCAGAAAGTAAACGCAATGTTCCAACTCCACAAATTGCTAGGCAGAAGATTTTAGGTAATGATTCTAAATATTATTCAAGCCAATTGAAAAAGGACGATAACGGCGAGATAGAAGTGCTGGTAGGAGCAATGATGGTTTGTAAAAAGTCGGTTTATGAAGAATTAGGCGGTTTTGATCCAATGTATTTTATGTATGGCGAGGATATCGACCTTAGTTATACCGCATTACAACATGGCTATCAAAATTATTATTTAGGCAATATTAAAGTCATCCATTTTAAAGGAGAAAGCACTATAAAGGACAGGAAATATTTAGAACGCTTTTATGGTGCTATGGGATTATTTTACAATAAACATTTTAAAAGATCTAAAATTGAAAAAGCTCTAGTAGATCTGGCTTTAAAAGGAATTATTGCGACTAAATCTGTTGAAAATAGCAGCATCACAAATACAAAGGGTTCAAAAAGAGTTTTAGTGAGCAATGATGAGAACTTTCAATTAAACCTTTGTAATACTGTAGTTACTTATACGCAATTGTTTGAGCGCAAGTGGAATTCTCAAACACAATTTTTGTGGGATACGGCCACACTTTCCTTTGACGAAATGATAGGTTTTATGGCGAGCAATACATCCTCGCATTATACTTATCGCTTCTTAAACGTTAAACGTAGTTTGATCATAGGAAGTGATAGTAGCACCTCTCGCGGAGAGGTTAAAGAACTGATACTTGAATAGCTGAAACTTAAAATAGTCCTAACGCGAGATATTTTGTGCTTTTCTTTCTCTAGAATTCTTACTTTTGCAACTTCTAAGAAAACGATATAGTTACTATACGATATGGCAAAATTTGAACTTAAATTACCTAAAATGGGAGAATCTGTAGCTGAGGCTACGATTACCTCATGGCTTAAAAATGTAGGTGATACGATAGAGGCTGATGAGGCAATTCTTGAAATCGCAACAGATAAGGTAGATAGTGAAGTCCCGAGTGAAGTGGATGGTACACTAGTGGAAGTGCTTTTTCAAGTGGATGACGTTGTTCAAGTAGGTCAGACGATAGCTATTATCGAGATTGATGGTGATGGTGCATCTACTCCAGCACCAGCGACTACAGAAACTGCTGCGCCAGCTGCATCAACTGTTGAGACGGCAAATGCACAAGTAGAAAAAGGTATAGAAACTGCTGCGCCAGTAGATTATTCTGGTTCTGATAGTTTTTATTCTCCACTAGTTAAAAACATTGCCAAAGAAGAAAACATTTCTCTTCAAGAACTAGAGTCTATAAACGGTACTGGTAGTAATGGTCGTGTCACTAAAAACGATATACTTAGTTATGTAGCAGATAAGAAAGCTGGTAAAACAACTACCGCTGCTGCACCACAAACTAAAACAACTGCGCCAGCCAGTGCGCCAGTTCAAAAACCAGCGGCGCCAGTTAGTGTAAATGGTGGTGATGAGATTATAGAAATGACGCGTATGGGAAAACTTATTTCTCATCACATGATTGCATCTGTTCAAACTAGTGCGCACGTTCAAAGTTTTATTGAATGTGATGTTACTAATATCTGGAACTGGAGAAAGAAACATAAAGACGTCTTTGCAAAAAGAGAAGGAGAAAACCTGACGTTCACACCTATTTTTATGGAAGCCGTTGCTAAGGCTCTTAAAGAATTCCCGATGATGAACATTGCGGTAGATGGTGATAACATTATCAAGCGCAAGAATATTAATCTAGGTATGGCAGCTGCTCTACCAGACGGAAATTTAATTGTACCGGTAATTAAAAATGCAGATCAATTAAATCTGATGGGAATGGCAAAGGCTGTTAATGACCTGGCTAGAAGATCTAGAGATGGTAAGTTAAAACCAGACGATACACAAGGTGGAACTTATACAGTAACTAATGTTGGTACTTTCGGGTCTGTATTAGGAACTCCTATTATCAATCAACCACAAGTAGGTATTCTTGCGCTAGGAGCGATTAGAAAAGTTCCTGCGGTTGTAGAAACACCACAAGGTGATTTTATAGGAATACGTATGAAGATGTTCTTATCACACAGTTATGATCACAGAGTAGTCAATGGAGCGCTAGGTGGACAGTTTGTTCAACGAGTAGCACAGTTATTAGAAGGATTTGATGATAAACGTGAGATCTAGAATCAAATAATTACTTTATTATATTTTTATAGAAAAACCGCTTCAGTATTCTGAAGCGGTTTTTCAATTTACTTAGGTTTCATAACTCATGATTCATAAACAATTACTTAAAAACACCTTACCTTTGTCATATGGAAAAAGACATCTACTTACAGCAAATCGATTACTTTAAAGGTGCTAGGGTACTGCACTATTTTGAGTTTGTAGAGCCACAAGAAGTAAAGGATGAGTATTTTAATGTTCATGAAATTCATGCTGTTGTAATCTGTGATTATGAAGGCGAAGAAACCATGTTGTTCTATCTAGATGATGGTCTGGAAGTGGTTTTGGAATTTGAATTTATGATTCCAAAGCAAGCAAAAGAACAAGCTGCGACAGATTTTAATGGTGTCGATATTCAGTGGAAGAATAGATAAACCATTTATTTATTGATTTTTTAAGCGATATATAATGCCTGATACTTTCTAGCGATATCAATGGCATTATGATATCTCTTCACAAATTCTCTAGCCTCTTTACCTATTTTAAAAATTTCATCAGGACGATCGATGAGGTTAGAAAGTTCTTGCACTAGATAATCAACATCTGGTTTTGCATCTATAAGTGGAGCTTTTTCAAGTTCATAAGCTTTTAAAAATGGTGTTCCAGCTCCAGCAAAAACAACTTTACCTTGTGCCATAGCCTCTAGTGCATTGTAGCCTTGATCATAACTTAGGACTTGATCCAGTAAGATGTGACTTTTTCTATAAGACTTGATATAATCATCATAGGATAAATTTTCGGCTATGGTGATATTTACTTTTTGGGCATATTTTAATTTTAGAACTTCAAGGGCTTTTTCAAAATAAGGAATCCCTTTTTTAAAATAGTTACCTCTATTAATTCCTATAAATATTTCGATAGGTTGTGTGATATGATTTTGATGCAGTTCAAGTTGCTCCATAATCACTGCGCTAGGAATCATGTCAGCGCATTTAGGTTCTTTAGTTAGTGCCATTTGAAAATCAGTATGTGATGGTATGATGGCTTTGCACTTGCTTAATAATCGCTCATAATTCTCTCGATATCCTTTTTTAAGATATTTAAAAGTATGGAGATATTGGTTTTTTAGAGAAGTGTCTTCTAGATATGGTGTTAGTATACTGTAGCCTTGATGTTTTTCGGTTAGATACTGTGCATATGGATAATCATCTCCACAAGCTACTAAAAAAGCTTTGTTATTATTTTTGAGAAGATAATCAATCATTTGCCACTCGATTGTTGGTTCACAACCCAGCGCATTTGAATTGATAAATTGAACGATGTCATAACCTTTCATAAGATGCTCGCTTTCGCGGAAGCGTGCTAAACGGATATTATCCTCCAGATTATTACCGCTAAGTTTCCACCAGGCTACTTTAATTTTTTCTCGCAACCAGTCTCTTCTGAAGTAATCACTGCCCACTTCTATGTCTACAGGAAATTTTTTAAAACCATCACCATCGCCCACAAGTGTTACCTCGTGACCTAATTGTTGAAGTCCATATTTAAGAGAATTGTGAAAACCACTGTACTCGCCTATGAGCAAAATGCGCATAAAAGTTATCTTTGACGTAAAGATACACTGTTGAATTCATACACTAATCAAGATTTACAAATCCTTATCGCAACGATGAATAGGAGCGATTTGTCTTTTCTTGAGGCTATGTTTCAATGTCAGGTAAGTGAGATTAAGTATCATCTTATTGTTATTAATCAGTCTAAGACTACAAACCTTACCTCTGGATACGATAACATTCAGGTTGTTAATGATCACAGTTTTGGTCTTTCTCGCAGTCGCAATCTTGCTATTGAAAAGGCTTCTGCGTCTATTTGTTGGATCTTAGATGATGACTGTATTCTTATGGAAGATGCTGTCGATAAAATTATCGCAGCTCATAACCATTGTGAACACGAGATAATTACTTTTCAAACAGCGATTGAGAAGGATTTGCTTTTTAGAAATTATGATGTTGTTGAAGAAACGCTTTCGCGTAAGCGTGTAAGAGAAGTGCTTTCTCCAGAAATAACTTTTAAAAGAGAGTCCATTTTAGTCTCTTCTATTCAATTTGATACAAGGTTTGGATTAGGTGCTCAATTCGGAGATAGTGAGAATTATGTATTCTTAACTGATGCTATTGATAAAAATCTAATAGTTCAATTTGTACCGCAAACTATTGTTATACACGATGCGCATACCAGTAGTGATGAGCCAGCAAACAATCGTGTAATCTATGCACGTGGAGCATTAGCAGCCAGGGAAAATCTGTGGACTGCACAGATCAAGCAATGGAAATATGTGTTTTTTTTATGGCGTAAAGGTTATGTAAAAGGATGGCGCAATCTATATGATAAATACATGGTTTTTAATCATGGTATGAATGATTATCTAACGGGTTTTGAAGGTCATCGTATAGGTCATCCAGACTTATAGTTATATTTACAGCATGGAGATTAAAATTATCGATATTCCTAAAATAACTGATCCACGAGGTAATCTAGCTGTCGTAGAAGGCGATACCATTCCTTTTAAAATGGAGCGCATTTACTATCTATATGATGTACCTAGTACATCACATCGTGGCGGTCATGCGCATAAAGAGTTGAGACAGCTTATTATCGCATTAAGTGGTAGCTTCGACGTGGTACTGGATGATGGTAAAGAGCAAAAAGCCATCACGCTTAACAAGCCAGATAAAGGTCTTTTAATACCTACCATGGTATGGCGCGAATTAGAGAATTTCTCTAGCGGTTCTGTATGTATGGTTGTCGCTTCTATGGAGTTTAGTGAGGACGACTATATCCGCGATTATAGTGATTTTAAAAAGTTAGCCAGTTCGTAAATCTAGCCCTATTACTTCTAGAATTTTTTTGGTCTTGTGAAGTGTTTTAAGTTGTAAACGACTCATGTTTAACAACTGTTGCTGTTTATATGTGAGATTGTCTAAGTCAATTTTTCTTTGATAATATACTGCTCTTTCTATAAGTCCATTCATTCTATAGTTAACGGCGATTGAAAATCTGTTGATATCTAAGAACTTTTTTAATCCTTCAATATTGGGGTGCTTTTCTTCATACTGGCAAAAATTAGTTACGGTTCTTTGAAGAATGTGTGTAGCATCAGATCTGTTATCTGCTTGTTTGTCAATAATTACAGTAGCTTTATTATTAAAAGCAACAGTTTTTGTTAATCCTACTTTTATTAAAAAATCAGTGTCCTCAGTATGCGTCAGTTCTTCATTGTAATAAATAGGATCGTTTCCTGTTAAACGCATGCAGTAACTAGAAGAGCTTAAGATAGAGTTGAGGTAGTTTGCCTTAAAAAAAGGTTTCACTATTATTTGAGATTCTTGATCTTCAAGGTTGCTGAATTTAGTCCGGTTCCATCGCGATTCACCTATTTTAAGGTGATAGTTGTTTGCAAATACAGAAGCTTCAGGAAATTTTTCAATCAGCTGTTCTATTTGCTCCATGTGATTATCTAACCAGTAATCGTCAGCGTCTAGAAATGCTACATATTTATAACCATTTTTAAGGGCAGTTTTAATTCCTCTATTTCTAGTAAAACTCACACCATGATTAGGCTGTGATATATAGGTTAGTCTAGGATTGTTGATTTTTTCAATAACTGATGCGCTATAGTCTGTAGATCCGTCATCTATGACTAGTAAATCGCAAACAACTGTTTGTTCTAAAATTGATTTTATAGCGCGTTCAATAGTTGCTTGTTTATTGAAAACGGGAATGACAACAAGTGTGTTAGGGATACTCATCGAGTTAATCTTAAAAACAATCCTTTAGTAATATTAAAAACTACTTTTAATAAACTATTTCTATTTATTGCGTTAAGATAATAAATTGAAAACAAGTCTTTTCTAAAGTGATGGTCTTTTGTTCGGGAGCTGTAACCATCATCTGCATAATGCGCAATAATTCTGTTTAAATACTGATTTGATATTTCAGGATTAAAAAACCAATTGATGTTATGAGCCCAATCTGCATGAGTTCTATATTCCAAATTAAAATTTCCAGTGAGTTCAAAAACTCTTTTATGAAAAAAAATGGATTGGTGTGCAATGTTTTTATGAAACAGTAATTGATCATCGCATTCACCCATGTAATTAGAGCCTAACGATGGGCTTTGTACATTACCATAAATAACATCTGTACTGGTTAAGATAAGTTGTTGGTGTATATCTTCAAGAACATTATTATCGATAAGATAATCGTCTGCCCCTAAAAAATAAAGGTATATACCATTTGCCTTTTTAATTCCGTGGTTCATGGCATCATAGATACCATCGTCTGATTGAGAGGTAATAGATATAACAGAATTGTTGATTAAAAAAGATTTTGCGACCTCAACAGTAGTATCGCTGGACTCGCCGTCCATGATTAAAATTTCGTAACTAGTATAGGTTTGAGAAAGAATACTCTCTATAGCTGTAGCAAGAGTTGAAGACGCGTTATAAGTAGGTATGATAATACTAAAAAACGGAAAGCCTTCTTGCATAAATATAGAATTACAATGTTTTTTGAACTACTTCAAATACTTCGCCACCATCACATTTTAAAGTTTTTGAAGGATATTTTAAAAGCAATGCATAATCATGTGTCGCCATAAGAATGGTGTTCCCATTTTTATTGATTTGTTGTAACACTTCCATAATCTCGACACTAGTTTGTGGGTCTAGGTTTCCTGTAGGCTCATCTGCAATGATAAGTTCTGGGTCATTTAAAAGTGCTCTTGCAATGGCAATGCGTTGTTGTTCTCCACCAGATAGTTCGTGCGGATATTTAAATCCGGTCGTTTTCATACCTACTTTATCCAGTACTTGATCAATCTTTTCGTCCATCTCTGCCTTTTTCTTCCAGCCAGTGGCTTTTAAAACAAATTTGAGATTGTCCTTAATTGTACGATCAGTTAAGAGTTTAAAATCTTGAAATACGACACCTAGTTTACGTCGTAAATACGGTATGTCACGCTCTTTTAAGGTCGATAAATTATGTTCTACGATGGTTCCTTCACCCTTTTTAAGTGGTATATCGCCATAAAGTGTCTTCATTAAAGAACTTTTACCACTACCTGTTTTACCTATTAAATAGACAAATTCGCCTTTCTTGATACTTAAGTTAACATCCTTAAGTATCAGATTTTCTTGCTGGTAGATGTCTACGTGGTTCAATGATAAAACGTGGTCTGACATGAGTATAGGTTTTGCTGTAAAGTTACACAATGCTGTGAATAAGATTATGAATAATTAAACAGACTTTATGACGTTATAGTATCGTAAGATTTTAACTTTACTTTCCTATAAATAACATAACCCGTTATGAAAAAAATCGTGCTTACTCTGTTGCTGGCTGCTACTTCTTTTATAGAGGTTAACGCACAACAGTCCAAAATATTTACAGATGACCTGCGCACCTATAATCAGGCGATTGATTTATATCAAGAGCAGCAATATATTGCAGCGCAACGTTTATTTGAAAAAGTAAAAAATCAGGTAGAAGATGATGCCATTCAAGGCAATGCGGCATATTACATCGCAAATTGCGCCGTGCGTTTGAACCAGCGCAATGCAGACGCACTTATGGAGTCTTTCGTTGAAGAGTATCCTACTTCTACAAAACGCAATACTGCTTTTATCGATGTGGCAGATTTCTATTTTGACAATGGTAAGTACAACCAGGCGGCAAAATGGTATGAAAAGGTTGATGAGAGCACGCTTTCGCGAAAGCAACAAAGCAGATATTATTTTAATACTGGATATACTCTTGTACAAAGCAAAAAGTATGAAGAAGCAAAACCTTATCTAAATCGAGTAAGTGATGATCCAGAATATGGATCGCAGGCTAAATATTATCTAGGATACATCGCTTATGAAGGTGATGAATATCAGGAAGCTAGCGATTTATTTGATGAAGCTGGAGAATCACCGGATGAGGATGAAAAGCTTTCTTACTATCAGGCAGACTTAAATTATAAGTTGGGGAATTTTGATAAAGCAATAGCGCTAGCGACTGAGCAATTGCCTAAATCAACTAAAAAAGAACAGTCTGAATTAAATAGAATTATAGGGCAAAGTCTTTTTAATCAAGGTAAATACGATCAGGCACTTCCTTATCTTGAGGAGTATAAAGGTGTACGTGGCAGGTTGAATAATAACGATTATTATCAATTAGGTTATGCTTATTACAAACAAGGCGATTTTGAAAAAGCTATAGAGACTTTTAATAAAATCGTTGATGGTGAGAATAAGACGGCGCAAAATGCATACTACCATCTAGCCCAAAGCTATATTAAGCTTAATAAAAGTGAAGATGCATTGAATGCTTTTAAGAAAGCGAGTGAAATGGATTTTGATACTCAGATCCAGCAAGATGCTAGTTACAACTATGCTAAGATTAGTTATGAATATGGAAACCCATATGATAGTGTGCCTGCTGTAATACTGGCTTATCTAGAAAAGTATCCAGATACTGATAAAAATGCAGAGATGAATGAATTCTTAATTGATTCATATTTCTCTTCAAAAAACTATACTGAGGCATTGCGCCTTATGGAAGATGGACGTATTGCTGGTAATGAAGATGTTTATGGTAAAGTGGCGCTGTATGAAGGTTTGAGTCAGTTTAAATCAGGAGATTATAAAAAATCTATTGAGAATCTTAATAAAACCATTCAATATGCGCAGTCTGCAGATTTAAAAAAGAAAGCGACCTTCTGGAAGGCAGAAAGCTATTATGAACTCAATGATTTTCCGGCAGCACTTACTGCTTTTAATGCGGTAAAGAATATGAGTAACAGTATTGAAGAAGATGATTTATTAAATTATGATCTAGCATATACGCAGTTTAAACTTAAAGATTATACTAATGCTATCAATACATTCACCGCTTATACAAAGCAATCTGGTATTGATAATGAGCCAGCTAGATTAAATGATGCTTACCTGCGTATAGGTGATGCAAATTTTGTAAGTAAGCAGTACTGGCCAGCTATGGAGGCTTATAATAAATCCATTTCAATGAATGGTTTTAATGCAGATTATGCGGCATTTCAAAAAGCGATTTCATATGGTTTTGTAGGTAAGAATGATCGTAAGATTGAAGACCTTAACGGGTTTTTAAACAAATTCAATAGATCTGCATACCGCGATGATGTGTTATATGAATTAGGGAATACATACATCAACACAAATAATGTTGATAAAGGTATACAGACCTATGACCGATTAATTAATGAATTTCCTAAAAGTAGTTACACTTCTCAAGCAATGATGCGTAAAGGATTACAGCTTTATAACGATTCAAAACTAGATGATGCATTAGTAGTATTTAAAGATGTTGTATCAACATATCCTGGTACACCACAAGCAAATGAAGCGGTAAGTAGTGCGCGATTGATTTATGTGGATCAAAACCGTACTAATGATTATGCCGCATGGGTGCGCACATTGGACTTTGTAGATGTGAGCGATTCTGAACTGGATGATACGGCTTATGAAAGTGCAGAGCAGCCTTATTTACAAAATGATATGTCTGGTACAACTCGTTCTATGAGAAAATATCTGGCAGAATATCCTAACGGTAAACACGCATTACAAGCACATTTTTATCTAGCTCAAGCACTATTCTCTCAAGATAAAAAACAAGAGTCTATCGCTAGTTATGAGTATGTGATTAATAAAGAACGTAGTGAGTTTACAGAACAAGCTCTAGCGCGATTAAGTGAGATCTACTTGGGTGATAAAGCTTATGCAAAAGCAATTCCAGTGCTCACTCAATTAGAACAACTAGCAGATTTTCCTCAAAATGTAATTTATGCACAGTCTAACTTAATGAAAGCATATTATGAGCAAGAGAACTATGACCAGTCTGTGAGTTATGCAAATAAAGTATTATCAGACCTTACTATAAGTGATAATGTAAAATCAGACGCAAACGTGATTATTGCTCGCTCAAGTTGGAAAACAGGAAATGAAGCTGCTGCAAAAACTGCTTATGAAACGGTAAGACTCAACGCAAGTGGTACACTAGCGGCAGAGGCGACTTACTTTAAAGCTTATTTTGAACATAAAGCAGGTAATTATGACGCTGCCATCGCTACTGTGCAAAGTCTTACTAAAAACTATGCTGGTTATAAATTATGGACCTCAAAAGGTTTAGTGATTATGGGTAAATGTTATAACGCACAAGGTCAAACATTAAATGCAACTACTATACTAGAATATGTCGTTGGTAATTTTGCTCAATATCCAGAAGTAGTCGCTAGCGCTCAAGCAGAATTAGACGCTATAAAAACTAACGCTGCCAAAACAAATTCATCAGTAGTTCCTACAGGAAATTAATAAGAAGCATTATGAAATTATATCAATCATATATATCCCTTGTCATCGCATTAATAGCTTTTAGCAATGTGCAGGCACAAGTAGAAGAAGAAAGTGAATTGAATGGTGGAACCATTACGGTTGTAAAACCTTATGATCCTACCATTAGTGATGCGTTTAAAGTAAAAAGCACACCATCAGTAAATGACACGACCAAGGTTAAGAAAAAGCCAGTTACCTATAGTATTTTCTCTGTGCCAGTAGCATCTACTTTTACACCAGCCAAAGGAAAATTGTCTAGACGCAAAGCTCCTAAAAGAGCAAAATTCTTTGATAATTATGCACGATTAGGTGTTGGTAATTACGTGAACATTTTAGGAGAATTTGCAGGGAATTTTGAGATAGATAGAGACTCAGACGTAGGCGTGTTTTTTAATCATAACTCATCGCAAGGTGGTATCGATGACATTGCCTTTGATGATGATTTTTCAGATACGTCTCTAGACATATCTTATGGAAAACGCAATCGCGATTCAAATTGGGGAATTACCGCTGGTGGTAGATATCAAACCGCAAACTGGTATGGAGTATCACCAATAGCATTACCTAATGTTCCTATGGGAATTGAGGTAGATGCAGGAACTTCTTATTTAACCATAGGCTTGTCTGGTAAAGCACAGTTCTTTGATTCTGTTTTAGAAAAAGTTGAGGTAGGGCTTTCTAATATCAGTTCTGGTAATGATGGTTCAGAAACTCGAGTAAGATTACAACCACAATTAGCATTTGAAGTACTTGAAGAAGAAATTGCACTAGGAGTAGAGGTAGATTACTTAACCGGTTCTTTTGATACCCAAGGAGCACAACCAGCGCCAGACGCTTATTCTTATTTAAACATAGGAGCAAATCCTAGTATCAACCTTTATGGAGACAAGTATAAAGTAGAATTAGGAGCTCGATTAAATTATATCACAGACAGTGAGAATTCTGAAAGCAACTTTTATGTCTATCCAGATATTAATGCCAGTTACATTTTGATGGAAGAAAAGGTAATTGCTTATACGGTCATCGGTGGTGGATTAGATATGAATACATTACAAAATTTTGCAGATGAGAACGTATTTATCGCTCCAGCAATAACCGTGGTGCCTACTAATCGTCAAGTAGATGCCCAGTTAGGTGTCAAAGGAAAGCTGTCTTCTAATTTTGGTTACAAGCTCTATGGAGGTTATAGTTTAGAAGAAAACAGATATTTCTATACTAAAGATAATAATGCCATTTTTACAGGCATCGGAGTTGAGCGACCATCCTACAATTATGCAAATACATTTGCGACTCAATATGGTGATTTAAACACATTGACTTTTGGAGGATCTGCAAGTGTGGATTTAAATACTCAATTCAATCTTACCTTAAATACTCAGTTCATGAGTTATGATGTGACTAATGGCGACGATTTTGATAATGTAGCATCGCAGTTACCAACCTTTACTGCAGATATTGTCGGTAACTATGATATCAATGATAAATGGAACATCGGAACAACGCTATACTTCGTCGGAGAACGTGATGTTTTCAGAACCGGTAACACAACGGCAACAGAAACTTTAGATTCTTTTATAGATTTGAACCTAGATATCAATTATAAAATTAATCCTAAATTGACCGCTTTCTTAAGAGGTCACAATCTTACTGGCGGCAACTACCAGTATTACCTAGATTACCCAGTACAGAATTTACAGATTTTAGGTGGTGCTGTCTATAAGTTTGATTTTTAAAATTTCGCTTTCGCGAAAGCGTAAGATATATAATTAAGCTGTCTTTATTTAATTAGTGGTATGAATGAAATATTTGAGTTAAGACATCAACCAGAATTGAAGTTCATTATAGGTGAAGATAGTTTTCAGATTATCGATGGCTATGATGTTGGAAACAATGGTAAATACTCGCACGATATTTTAAAGAGCGCTATGTTGAAAGATGATTCTACTAACTGGTGGATTTCTGCTTTAAGTATAGTTGTTGATTTGTTCTCAGGAAGTGCTGTTGGTGGTGAATTTAAGGATAAGGCAAACCTAGTTCTTGAAATGGAAAATCAAAAATCATCATCTATTTAATGGGTGCTGATTTTGAAAAAGCAAAACAAGTTACTGATCTTCTTAATTCTAAGAGTAAAATTTAATCTGGTATTATGAGATTGCTGTTTGTTTTATTATGTTCTACTTTCTTTCTATTTTCTTGTGAGGAGAAAATAGAAGGGTCAGAAGAGATGAGTTCGTATCTACGGCAGAGCTTTGAGTTTAATAATAGGATTCTAAATAAATATAAAGCCGAATACTATCAATTAACTGAAAATCAGCCTTCAAGGGAGGTCGTAAGTTTGAATGAGTTGGATGCTAAGTTTAAGTCGCTCATAATTAAAATAGATGAAGCGATTTTAAATGACACATACAATCTGAAAAATATAACTTCTGAATCTAAAGAAATTTTTAATGAACTTCCAAAAATTGTAGATAATAGAAAAGACTATTTGTTGAATCAATTAATAGAACCCAAAAACAATTCTCATGAATTGAGATTAAGGTATTTGAAGAATAGACTCGTCATTGCCATGGCTTATGCTTTTGAATATGGAAGTAGAAAAACACTCTCGGTAGACAGTTTTTATAAAGTTGAAATAGATAGTATCATTTCCAGAAAAATCGAAAATGGAATCAAACTAACCTTCACTTCTGAATATGGTCAAGCAATTAAAGAAAATAGACATATTATTATCAATCAAATAGAATTGAACGGTCAGCAAAAAATGATCGATTACAAATTGAAAGATAATTACTCTTTTGCTGATATTGAATTTCAATCGTTGCAAAAAGGTACATATGAAATCGACGGAGCTTTAAGGTTTTATGGAAGAGATGGACAAATAGATATTCCATTTCACAAAACGATGGAAGTGAAATAAGTTGTATGGTAATAATATTTAACTTTTTGATGTTAGACACAAGAGAACTCAAAAATTTTCACAGCATTTTATATTTCTGTTAATTTTCTATGGCTTAATTTTCGGTCATGAAAAAAATCTACCTACTCGCATTATCTGTAATTTTAATTTCTTGTAATAAGGAGCAGCAAGCAACCGCTGACTTAGTAATTACCAATGCAAAAATTTATACCGTAGATAACAACTTTTCTGTGGCAACAGCAATGGCTGTAAAAGATGGTAAAATCCTTGCTACAGGAACTGATGCAGATATGGCAGCCTATAGCGCAACACAAATTATAGACGCACAAGGAAAAGCGATCGTCCCAGGATTGATAGATGGACACTGTCATTTCTACGGATTAGGACAGCAATTACAACGTGTAGATCTAGTAGGAACTAAAAGCTATGATGAGGTCCTCGAAAGAATCTCTAGTTTCCAAAAAGAGAAAAATAAATCTTTTATCATAGGTCGTGGCTGGGATCAAAACGACTGGGAAATTCAAGAATTCCCGTCAAACCAAGAGCTTAATGAAATGTTTCCTGACACACCAGTAGCCATTACTCGTATAGACGGTCACGCCATGATTGCAAATCAAGCAGCACTAGACGCAGCAGGAATAACCACAAATACAGACGCATCTGGCGGAGCTATTGAAATTAGAGATGGCAAACTCACAGGGATTTTAGTCGATAATCCTATGGAATTAGTAGAGGCTGTTTTTCCTAAAGAAACAACTCAAGAATCTATTGCCTCTCTAATGGCGGCACAAGACATTAATTTGAGCTATGGATTAACCACCGTTGATGATGCTGGATTATTTAAAGAAACGATTGAATTAATAGATAGTTTGCAACAAACTGGTGATTTAAAAGTTAAAATGTATGCGATGATTAGCAACACTCCAGATAATCTAGATTATTACCTCAATAAAGGAATCATAAAAACAGAACGATTAAATGTAAGATCTGTAAAGTTCTATGCAGATGGTGCTCTAGGAAGTCGTGGCGCAGCAATGAAAGAGCCATATTCTGATAGACATGATCATTATGGAGCACTGCTTAGTCCTATCGCCACGATTAAAGAAACTGCAGCTCGCATAGCGGCAACAGAATACCAAATGAACACGCACGCTATAGGAGATAGTGCCAACTATGTGGTTTTAAAAACCTACCAAGAATTATTAAAAGAGAAAACAGACAGACGCTGGAGAATTGAGCATGCTCAAATTGTTGATCCTATAGATTTCAATCTATTTGATGAGGGAAATATTCTACCATCTGTACAACCTACACATGCGACTAGTGATATGTACTGGGCACAAGATCGAGTAGGAGCAGACCGTATTAAAGGAGCTTATGCTTATCAGACATTGCTCAAGCAATCTAAAAGAATCGCACTAGGAACTGATTATCCTGTAGAACAAGTCAATCCATTCTTGACATTTTATGCTGCCGTAGCTCGTCAAGATACGAGTGGTTATCCAGAAGGTGGCTTTTTACCACAACAAGCCTTGAGTAGAGAAGATGCCTTAAGAGGTATGACTATTTGGGCGGCTTATTTCAATTTTGAAGAAACAGAAAAAGGAAGTTTAGAACTAGGAAAAGCTGCAGACTTTGTAATTCTTAATGATAATATCATGGAGATTCCGGTAGCTCAATTACATGAGGCTACCGTAAAATCAACCTTCATAAATGGAGAACAGGTCTATGAGTCTAAGTAGCAAAAACCTGACTCATATCCTTGAACGATTTGAATTCTAAGGCGTTACTGCTTGGGTCTTTAAAGAACATGGTGGCTTGTTCTCCAGGTAATCCTTCAAATCTTATGTACGGTTCTATGATGAACTCGATGCCTTTTTCTTGAACCGCTTTCGCGAAAGCGTGAAAAATATCCCATTCCAGTACCACACCAAAATGAGGAACTGGCACAGCTTTTCCATCTACGGCATTTGTTGCGTTTACAAGAGCATTGTCTGAAATATGAATCACGAGTTGATGACCGAAGAAATTAAAATCTACCCAATGGTCTGAACTACGTCCTTCTTCACAACCCAAAGTATCGCGGTAAAATGCACGGGTAGTAGTGATTTCCTTAACAGGAATAGCGAGGTGAAAAGGTGTTAATTTCATAATTACATATATTTAAAAAGCCACCTTAAATATAAGGTGGCTTTTTAAAATATCTTGAAATGTTTTACTAAACAATTCCGTCTACAATACCGTAGGCAACTGCTTCATCTGCGCCTAACCAGTAATCACGATTGAAATCTTTCATTATTTTTTCAAAGGTCTGGCCACAATTGTCTGCAAGAATGTGAGCGCTTAGTTCTTTAGTTTTAAGAATTTCGGCAGCTGTGATTTCTATATCTGCACTCGTTCCACGTGCTCCACCGCTAGGCTGGTGAATCATTACACGACCGTGTTTTTGAATAAAACGGCGTCCTTTTTCTCCTCCTGAAAGTAAAAGAGATCCCATAGAGGCGGCAAGACCAGAACATACCGTGCTTACTGGACTTTTAATTTGCTGCATCGTATCATAAATGGAAAAACCAGAAGTTACATAACCACCTGGGCTATTGATCACAAATGTAATTTCTTCATGGTTTAGTGAGTCTAGATAAAGTAACCTATCTACACAATGCTTTGCAGTTTGATCATTAACCATTCCCCATATAAAAATTTTACGTTGTTCTATATGTACGTTATCTATCTTATCTTGAAGTTTAGATGCTTTGCTCATTCAATTTTATTTAAGTGTTAAAAATAAGGAATCTAGAAAAAATATTTACAGATTTAACAAGACTATATAGTCTCTCCTTCTTTACCGTATTCGTTTTTATAGATTTTTAGAAGTAGCAAAAATAAGCTAACTAAAAGTGGTCCGAAAATTAAGCCTATAAATCCGAATAATGGCACACCAACAACAACTCCTATCAATGTTACTAGTGGATGAACATCAGCTAATCGTTTTTGAACAACAAGCCTAAATAGGTTATCTGTAGATCCTACCACTATGACACCATAAATCAAAATGCCTATTGCAGCTGCCGTTTCTCCTTGAGAAAATAACAATATCGTAACAGGTAAAATACCTAAAGCGGTACCTACAAAAGGGATCATGCTACCTATAACGGTAATTACAAACCAGAAAAATGGATTTTCAACACCAAATATAAAGTAGCCAATAAGCGCGACGATACCTTGTAATAAAGCGACTAAAGGAATACCGATTGCGTTAGATTTTACTAGATCAATACTTTCTTTTCCGATGATTTTTAAATTCTTTTCTTTTAACGGCATATAAATTAATGCTGCTTCTAGCCATTTTTTACGATCAACCAGCATAAAGTATAATAAGAAAAACATAATACCTATAGAGATAGAAACGGTAAGGCTAGAGTTGGCAAGATTTTGAACATTACTAGAAACCCAACTGCTGACTTCTTCAGTATTAATATTTTCAGAAACACTAACTCCTATGAGATTTTCTGTTTCGGCAACTTTAGACTTTATAGTTTCTGTAATTTGAGTGCTGTTGTCAATAGCAGTTTTAACTTTAGAACTCATCATTAATCCTATACCTACAATAGGAAGTAAAATAATAACAAAAGAAAGCGCAATTAAAAATGAAGAAGCAACTGATGGTTTCCAGTTTTTAGATTCTAGCCATTTTTGAATAGGTTCTAATAACACATATAAGGTTATCGCACCTAGCAGACCACCTAAATATGGTGCTAATTCTGTCCCTATAAGATAGATGATATAAAGAATGACAATCAGTATAAATAACTGACGTATTTGAATGGTTGGAATTTGACGAGACATATGTTAGTTATTGCGCAAGGCATTTATTAATTCCTGCTTATTCATATTAGACCTACCATCAATATCTATTTCCCTTGCTTTCTGATAGAGTTCTTCTTTTGTTCTAGATTCATAATTACTAGCCTTGCCACCTTTTTTGCCAGCATTTTGAGTATTAGCTATGCGTGCTGCTTTATCTTTAGAATATCCTTCCTCACGTAGTGCTTCATATTGATCTCTATTCTTAATTGTATCCATTTTTATTATTAAGATAGTTCAATCTTAATAATAACTTTGTTAAAAAGACTTTAATTAAGCTTTTGCTAAGAAATCTAGGATATGTTCAGTATTCTCTTCAGTATGTAAGCTGTGACCGCCAGTCTGTGTTTCAATAAAAGTCGCATTTTTCATGCGTTGCGATATGGCTTCACTCGCTGAAAATGGTACGATAGCATCTTGTCTAGCGTGTAACAATAATGTGTCTGCCTCAATATTTACTGCAAAATCTGCTGCATTAAATTTGTCAATTTCATATCCGAATTTCTCTTTTAGGATATCGTTTAATCCACTATAAACACGGCTATTAAAACTTAACAACTTTTGATAATCCTTCATAATGGTTTTTAATGAATTAGGACCGCCTAATAGAATAAGCTTTTTAAGACTAGGAGAAGGATGGTGGTATTCATTAAAAATGGTTGCCATAGCACCTACACTATGTGAAATGATTATCTCTGGTTCATATAAATCAATGGTAGATTTAATGACTTTGGAATACTTAATTGCAGTGAACAATTTACCGCTAGAATTACCATGTGCTGGACCATCAACTGCAATGATGTTAAGATCTAATTTTTTTAAGTCTTCAAATAAATACTTCCATCTAAAAGCATTGGATTCCCAACCATGATTTAGTAATACCGTTGGGCCATTGCCTTTCCAATGATAGAGCATGTATAAACAGTCTTCGGACGTGATGCGCTGTTGACGTGCGGTATTTAAGAAAGCTGCTTGGTGTTCTAGTATACGACCTCTACGCGGTGTGCTAAAAACCTCTAAAGCTAATTCTGCAGCCTTTTTCTTAGAGAATAGACTGATAAGGTTAAAATAAAAGCCATACAGTTTAGGTATGGCTTTTTGTAAAAATTGTTTCATGTTGTCAGTTTACCAGCTTACGAAAACATATTTAGGTGCTGCTGAGTCCGGTATCATTGTTTTTTCTACCGTAGCAGTCATGTCAAATCTAATTTCTGGTGGAAGTAAGTCTTTACTAATAGTAAAGTAAAAATTTTGATCGTCCACTCTTACTACAGCATCTTTTATCATATTGTCTATGCTTGAAACATTATATGCTGTGCTTATTGTTTTGTAGTCGCTTTCAATAGTAATTCCTTTTTCTGTAGTAAAACGATTGTCTCTTATGCGCACATATTCAATTGTTGATGTGCTATCTTCCTCTAATGGTGTAAGTGTTAACAAATGTTTCCCGCCTTTTTCAAAAATCTCAATTGCACCTGGCCCATTGCTAAATTCATCACCTTTAATATTTTTCACAATACTATCATTAGCGTATAGACTGTCTAATTGATATACCATCATATCTTTAGTTAGGTGGCCAACACGATCCTTATTCCATTCAAATGGGTTTTGTTTTTTAGTACAGGACGCTATAGCGACAACTAGAATAAGTAATAAGAAAGTCTTTTTCATATGATATGTTTTATGAGATTACAAAACTACTTTTAGTTATGGTATTAAACGATTAAAATGAATATAAATTTTACTTAAGAGCTTTTCCTAGAATCCCCATAACACCTCTTATAAAGCTGGCGCTTGTAAGGACTTTAATGATAGGGTTTTGTCTGGTGCTAGTACGTCTAGAGGTGCTTTTTTTAGCTTTAGCTTTTTCAGCTTTAGCTTTTTCTTTTATTTCATCTTCATTGGCCTTTTCTATCTTTTCTTGAAGGATTTCTTCAGCACTTTCACGGTTGATTTCTTCGTTGTATTTATCTGTTAATTCAGAGTCTGCGATAAGATCACTAAGTTCTCTATCGGTTAATACGTCCATTCTACTCGCAGGAGCTCTTAAAAGAGTTGCAGCCAGTGGGCTAGGTCTTCCTTTTTCATCTAGAGCAGATATTAAAGCCTCACCAATTCCTAAAGAAGTTAATACCTCGGCAGTATCATAAAATTCTGTTTCTGGATAGTTTTGAGCCGTTAATTTAATAGCTTTACGGTCTTTGGCTGTAAATGCACGCAATGCGTGTTGAACCTTAAGACCTAACTGACTTAAAACACCTTCTGGAATGTCAGTAGGATTTTGTGTTACAAAATAAAGTCCGATTCCCTTTGAACGTATTAGTTTAACGATACTCTCGATTTGGTCTAACAATGCTCCACTTGCTTGATCAAAAATTAAGTGTGCCTCATCAATAAACATGATCAATTCTGGTTGATCAGCATCTCCTTGTTCTGGAAATGTACTATAGATCTCAGCCAGCAGACTTAACATGAAGGTTGAAAATAGTTTTGGTCTGTCTTGTATGTCTGTCAGCCTTATAACATTGACATATCCTCGTCCTTCACGATCTCTACGAACTAAATCTTGTACTTCAAAACTGCGTTCGCCGAAGAATTGATCGGCTCCTTGTTGTTCTAGTTCAATAATCTTCCTAAGAATTGCTCCAGTGGATGAGGTGGATATTCTACCATATTCTTCTTGAAATTCTTTTTTCCCAGCTCCAGTGGCATATTGTAAGACCTTTTTGAGATCGTCAAGGTCTAAAAGAGGTAATTTATTATCATCACAATATTTAAAAACTACAGATATAATACCTGCTTGGGTTTCTGTCACATCTAATATTCGCGAAAGCAAAACTGGTCCGAACTCACTAACTGTAGCTCTCATTCTTATTCCTTCTTGCTCAGAGATAGTCATGATCTCGACAGGAGAGTTGTGTGCCGTAAAATCAAGGCCTATTTTTTCATGACGTTCATCAATCTTAGGATGTCCATCACTAGCGGCAGCTATACCCGATAAGTCACCTTTAATATCCATTAATAAAGACGGTATTCCTTTTTGTGAAAGCTGCTCTGCTATGATTTGCAGGGTTTTCGTTTTTCCAGTTCCTGTTGCCCCAGCAATAAGCCCATGTCTATTCATGGTCTTAAGTGGGATTTTTACATGGGCACCAGTTAAAGTTTCACCATTAAGCATGGCTGCACCCATGATGATTGAGTCGCCTTTAGGGTTATAACCTTCAGTAATTATTTTATATAAAGAATCTTTATCAGACATACACTTACAATTTTGTGTAAAGTTAATTAATTCCTGTAGTCTTTAAATATCAGGAGTATTCTTGATTATGATTTTTAAAAAGTACCTTTGCAGCATGTTAGAAAAATCAATTTCTCAAGCAGTTGAAAAAGGTATGATGCTTCCATTAATGGAAGAGTTTTATACAATTCAGGGAGAAGGCAGTCATACTGGAAAAGCGGCTTATTTTATAAGAGTAGGTGGTTGTGATGTAGGTTGTCATTGGTGTGATGTGAAAGAGAGCTGGGATCAAGAAAAACATCCGCCTACAGCCGTAGAGGCCATAGTTGCAAATGCCGCAAAGTATAGTAAGACTATAGTGGTTACCGGTGGTGAACCTTTGACTTGGGATATGGGACCATTAACTACCGGACTTAAAGAAGAAGGGATGCAAGTTCATATTGAGACGAGTGGAGCATATCCTCTATCTGGAACTTGGGATTGGATTTGCTTATCACCTAAAAAAATGAAAATGCCTTTACCTGAGGTATATGAGGCAGCCCACGAGCTTAAGGTAATTGTATTTAATAAACATGATTTCGCTTTCGCGAAAGCGGAAGCAGAAAAAGTATCATCAAATTGTAAACTCTATTTACAGCCAGAATGGTCTGTGCGAGAAAAGATGATACCCTTAATTACTGAATTTGTAATGGAGAACCCAGAGTGGCATGTCTCTTTACAAACTCACAAATATTTGAATATCCCTTAAAGTTGAGCGACTTCAATCGGCAAATTTACCAAGGTATTATCCCAGCCCATAAATAAGATAAGTCCATCTGGATCTTCAACAAAGCTAATTGAGAATTCCTCAATAGTTTGTGGAGATGGCATGCTATCCATTGTAACTTTTAATACATCTAACGATGGATCATGCTTTGTTCCCCATTGATTAGTCTGCGAGTTGAGTATAAATGTCCATTCATCTTCACCAGGAATTGTATAAATCGAGTAAGCGCCTGCTTTTACAAGGTTTCCATTTATGGTAACATCATAAAAGAAGTCTATTTCTGTAGCTTCATTTGCACCAGTACGCCATACCTCTCCATATTTTACTAGTTCACCGAAAATTTTACGATCTCTTTTTGCAGGTCTGCTATAAATCACACGAGCGATGGCTTGATTGTTATCGTCCCTATGAATCACTACATCAAGTGGACTTTTATCGATTTTAGAAAATGATATTTCTTGGGCTTGCATAACTGTAGAAGTAGTAAAAATTGAGAATAAAAAAAGGAAGTATTTCATGTTGTGAAGTTTAAGAAGCTATAAGGTATAAAATTCTACATTTTAAATGTGATTTGATATTAATAATTTGTTAATAACTTAAGGTCATAAACAAGGCTCAAAAGCCTATAAACCTTGATGGTTCCTTATATTTGTTTGTTACGGAATTTAAGTAAAATTTACACTCAAATTATGAGCGAAGAAAACAATAAAAGTGGATATGGTGCTGATCAAATTCAAGCACTGGAAGGTATGGAGCATGTACGTATGCGTCCATCGATGTATATCGGTGATGTAGGAGTACGTGGATTGCACCATCTTGTATATGAGGTTGTTGATAACTCTATTGATGAAGCGCTTGCTGGTCATTGTAATAATATTACAGTAGCAATTAATGAAGATAATAGTATTACCGTTACTGATGATGGTCGTGGTATACCTGTTGGTATTCACAAGAAAGAAGGTGTTTCTGCCCTTCAAGTTGTGATGACTAAAATTGGTGCAGGAGGAAAATTTGATAAAGATTCTTATAAGGTTTCTGGTGGGTTACATGGTGTAGGTGTTTCTTGTGTTAATGCGCTCTCTGATCATTTAAAAGCAACGGTTTATCGTGATGGTAAAATATGGGAGCAAGAATATGAACGTGGTAAGGCCATGTATCCTGTTAAGGCGATAGGAGATACGGATAAGAGAGGTACAGATGTGACTTTCCTTCCAGATAGAAGTATTTTTACTCAAACAACCGAGTTTAGCTATGAAACATTAGCAAATCGTTTAAGAGAACTTGCTTTCCTTAATAAAGGGATAAAAGTTATACTTACAGATAAACGTCAAAAGGATGAAGATGGAAATTTTGTAACCGATGTGTTTCAATCTGAAGAAGGATTAAAAGAATTTATTCGTTTTCTAGATGACACTCGTCAACCTATCATTGCTGATGTTATCTCAATGGAAGGTGAGAAGAATGGTATACCTGTGGAAGTGGCTATGATTTATAATGATAGCTATGCAGAAAACCTACATTCCTATGTGAATAATATTAACACACATGAAGGAGGAACCCATCTTGCAGGTTTCCGTCGTGGTCTAACTTCTACCCTTAAAAAATATGCGGATGCTTCTGGCTTATTGGATAAGTTGAAATTTGATATTGCTGGAGATGATTTCCGTGAAGGGTTAACAGCTATTATTTCGGTAAAAGTTCAAGAGCCACAATTTGAAGGACAAACTAAAACAAAATTAGGGAACCGTGAAGTGACTAGTGCTGTTTCTCAAGCGGTTTCACAAATGCTGGAAGCTTATTTAGAAGAAAACCCTAATGATGCAAAAACAATTGTTCAGAAGGTGATTCTTGCTGCTCAAGCACGTCATGCTGCTCGTAAAGCTCGCGAAATGGTGCAGCGCAAGACCGTGATGAGTGGTGGTGGATTACCAGGGAAATTGTCTGACTGTTCAGAAACTGATCCAACTTTATGTGAGGTGTTTCTTGTTGAGGGAGATTCTGCAGGTGGTACGGCCAAACAAGGTCGTGACCGTGAATTTCAAGCTATTATGCCTTTACGTGGTAAGATTCTTAATGTAGAAAAAGCCATGACTCATAAAGTCTTTGAAAATGAAGAAATTAGAAATATTTATACAGCTTTAGGTGTAACTATAGGTACTGAAGAAGACTCAAAAGCACTTAACCTGGAGAAGCTTAGATATCATAAAGTAGTCATCATGTGTGATGCCGATATCGATGGATCGCACATTGCTACTTTAATATTAACTTTCTTTTTCCGTTATATGCGTGAGATGATTGAGAAAGGTTATATCTATATCGCGACGCCACCTTTGTATCTGGTTAAAAAAGGAGCAAAAAAACGTTATGCTTGGTCTGATAAGGAACGTGATGATATAGCAGATAGTTTCGGTGGTGGAGTTAATATCCAGCGATATAAAGGTCTAGGTGAGATGAATGCTGATCAATTATGGGATACTACCATGAATCCAGAATTTAGAACTTTAAGACAAGTAACTATAGATAGTCTTCCTGAGGCTGATCGTATATTCTCGATGTTAATGGGTGATGAGGTGCCTCCACGTAGAGAGTTTATAGAAAAGAATGCGATCTATGCAAATATTGATGCATAGTAGTTTAAATAAGTAATATTTCTAAAAGGCTCTTAATATATAAAGAGCCTTTTTTTGTTAAGAGAACTAAATACTCTCTATTTTCGTAAATGTTAATTAAATATAGATCAATATGAAAAAGTTTTTGTTGTTTTTTAGTCTGTTAATTGGTTCTTATATAGCCACTGCTCAAGATGGTTTTTCTGATATACTTGCGGCTGGTGTTGAGGCTGGTGAGCGTTATTCAAATTCTTATATGACACCTGCAGGTGAAGCGTTGAGTTTCAATTTAAGTGCTGGTTGGTATGACGATGCTCGTGTATTAAAGCCTGGTAAATTTAAGATTCAAATTAAAGTTCATGGTACTTTTGCGCCAGATGATAAGAAAAATTTCTTTCTAGATCCGGAAGAATATGAGGCGATCATTCAAGAAAGTTATGATAATACTAGTAATCCGCCAGCAAACATAGAAGTGAGCTTTGGTGATGGATCAACAGCTCCGCGCTCTATTGCCACAGCTTTAGGAGAAAATGCTATGGATCAACAGCTAGTTATAAGAAGTAGAGAGGCAACATCTGGAATTTTATTGCAAGAAGATATCATTAATCTGCCTAATGGTTTAGGGAACGAAGGTTTAGATTTAGTTCCTACCGCATTTTTACAGGCTGGAGTTGGTTTAGGTGGTGGATTAGAGTTGAAGGCAAGGTTGGTGCCTAAAACAACGTTTGAAGAAGCAGAAACTAGCTTGTATGGTTTTGGGTTACAATGGGAATTTACTAAGCTTCTTCAGTCAGATGATGAGTCTTCATTACCTATAGCTGCTTCTTTACTTGCAGGTTATACGCGTTTAGATGCTTCTTATGATTTTGAAGATGGAGTTGTTGTGGACGGATCTAATCAGTCTATAGAAACTCAAGTAAGTAGTTTAAACTTGTCTGCTATTATAAGTACTGACTTTAAAACTCTCAATTTTTATGGTGGTTTAAATTATAACAACGGTAGCACGCAAACTGATTTATTAGGTACATACACTTTTACTTCTAATACGGTATTATTTCCTATTGCTGCAACGGTAGAAGATCCTATCACTGTAGATACCGATGTTAGCGGATTTTTAGGTACGGCCGGATTGAAGCTTACTCTAGGAGCTTTTAATATAAATGCAGATTATACCTTTGGAGAATACAGTTCGGCGACAGCAGGTATATTCTTTAGAATTTAGTTCTATTAATATATTCAGTTTTTCATAAGCTCTTATTCAAAAATATGGCTGCCATTTTGTACTTTTACAATCTGCTGGAAGTCCAGCACATAGACCTATAATTTCAATAAATTTAAAAATATATTATAATGAAAGTAACCGTAGTAGGAGCAGGCGCAGTAGGCGCAAGTTGTGCAGAGTATATCGCGATTAAAGACTTTGCAAGTGAAGTAGTCATCTTAGATATTAAAGAAGGATTTGCAGAAGGTAAAGCCATGGATTTAATGCAAACTGCTTCATTAAACGGTTTTGATACTAAAATTACTGGTTCTACTAGTGATTATTCTAAAACTGCAGGTAGTGATATCGCGGTTATTACTTCCGGTATACCTCGTAAGCCTGGTATGACACGTGAAGAATTGATAGGTATTAACGCAGGTATTGTTAAGTCTGTTGCAGCAAGTCTAGTTGAGCATTCTCCTAATGTAATCCTTATAGTGGTTTCTAATCCTATGGATACAATGACATATCTAGCTCATAAAGTAACTGGATTACCTAAAAATAGAATCATAGGAATGGGTGGTGCTTTAGATAGTGCACGTTTCAAGTATCGTCTAGCAGAAGCTCTTGAGGCTCCTATCTCAGACGTAGATGGAATGGTTATCGGTGGTCACAGTGATAAAGGTATGGTGCCATTAACACGTCTGGCTACTCGCAATTCAGTTCCAGCTAGTGAATTTTTAAGTGAAGATAGACTTAATCAAGTTTTAGAAGATACTAAGGTAGGTGGAGCAACACTTACAAAATTATTAGGTACTAGTGCATGGTATGCTCCAGGTGCAGCTGTATCAGGATTAGTACAAGCGATTGCATGTGACCAGAAAAAAATCTTTCCATGTAGTGTAATGCTAGATGGTGAGTACGGACTTTCTGATCTTTGCATAGGTGTGCCAGTCGTGTTAGGACGCAATGGTATTGAGAAAATTGTTGAGATTAACTTAAGTGATGCAGAAAAAGCAAAACTTCAAGAAAGTGCAGAAGGAGTAAAGGCAACTAACGGTCTTATCTAATACTTATCTGTCTAAATAAAAAAACCGCTCTATAACTGGAGCGGTTTTTTTATAGAAGAAATGTTATTTTTCATTGGATAATGATGTTACGCTTTCGCGAAAGCGTGAATTAAAAGACAGCTTGATATAACCTTGTAATAAGCAGGAGAGTTAGCTTTTTACTCATCGTTTATAGAACGTTCTGTTTTACTATATTTGCCGCATGAGTTTTAAATGGTACATAGGCATATTTATAGGCCTTATTTCAATTTTTGTTGTTCAGCAACAAGAATCTGTTGTGCCTAATCAGGAAATTGTATTACACTTTAATAATGATGCAATTTCTACAGAAGACGTTCAGTGTTCTCTCAGTTTATTGACTAATCAACTTACCGATGCTGGAGTTGTTGATATTAAAACTGTTCTACAGCCTGGTGGTGGATATAAAATTAGTTACCATAGCGATCTTAGTGTTACTAGTATTAAAAACCATCTCGATGTTGATGCGTTTACTAACTTTATAAATCAACAATCACCTTTATCTGATGTTCCTGTTCAGGATGATGAAGTAGTGTTGTTGATGGATGTGTATGATATCCAGCAAGATGAAGGAGGATTTGCAGATACTGATAATGCACTTTTATTTGAGATCAAACAAGATTATTCACGTGGTTCTCAAGTAAGTCACCCATTTATTTCTGGTGAATTATATCCAAGTTTAGATACTGTTTTTATAGATTCTTTGCAGGACACAAATTATGTTTTAGGTCATACTATAGCAAATCGTCCATATGCTGTTCCGGCTGTGAGAGCTGGACCCATTTTATCATAAGAAAGACTATTTCTTTCTGTTTTTTATAACCTTTAACAAGGTTCATTTCTTTAACTATTTCTTACCGTTAAAGAATACCATTATTTATATCAAAAAAATCACATACAATCCTATGGCTCACTATATATTTGCCGGATTGAAAAATTTTATTAAAAACAATTAATTATGCAAAATAAAGGACTGATCAGAGTTTTTGCGATCGTTTTTGCATTGGTAAGTATTTACCAATTAACCTATACTTTTATTACTAATAAAGTAGAAGGAGATGCAGATACGTATGCAAGTACAATTGTAAACGCAGATGATCAAAATGCAGCCACTCTAAGAGATGAGGCTACAAAATCTTATCTAGATTCTATTGCGTCTAAAGACGTTTGGGGTGGATATACTACCTATGCAGATGCAAAGGAACAAGAACTTCAAAAAGGACTAGACCTTAAGGGAGGAATTAATGTAATTCTTCAAATCTCTGTAAAAGACCTATTAATAGGTATGGCAGATGGATCTAAAGACCCAGATTTCAGAACAGCTTTAGAGCGTGCAGATGAGCGTATAAAAGATGGTCAGGCAGATTACTTTGACTATTTCCTAGAAGAATTTAATGCCATTGATGGTGCTAAATTAGGTTCGCCAGATATTTTCTCAAATCAAGAGATGGATGGAGTAATAGACTTTAATATGTCTAATTCAGAAATTGAGCCTAAATTAAGAGTGAAGCTTAAAGAATATATGGTTAGTGCTTTTGAAGTACTAAGAAAACGTATTGATAAGTTTGGTGTAACTCAACCTAATATTCAACGTTTAGGTGATTCTGGACGTATTTTAATTGAATTGCCAGGTGCAAAAGATATTAAACGTGTTGAAGATATCTTAACAAGTACGGCTCAATTAGAATTTTGGCATGTTTATAAAGCTTCAGAAGTTTCACAATTTGTTATTGAAGCAGATACTTACTGGGCAGAAAAGTTAGCTGCAAAAAATCAAGAATCTCAACCAGCTGATTCTACGGAAGTTGACGAGGTGGCTGACGCTGTTGTAGACGCTGCTCAAGATGCTGCAGATGAGGCTGTAGATGCAGTAGGTGATATCTTAGGTAATGACGCTACAACAGATGTTGATGGTGAAGATGCTGAAATCAACTATGATCAAAATCCTATTTTATCTAGGATGCTTGCGCCAGGTAATGGTACAGGTCCAGTTATCGCAACTTTTAAAGCTTCTGATAAAGATTTAATAGTAGGGTATTTAAATGATGCTCAAGTGCGTTCTAAATTACCAGTAGAATTGCGTAACGTTAAATTTGCGTGGGGTTTACCAGTATTAAATGATGAATTAGGATATGAAATTACAGACTTATATGCGATACGTTCTAACCGTGAAGGTGAAGCGCCATTAGGTGGAGCTGTAATTACTGATGCACGTCAAGATTTTGAAATGAGTGGTCAGGTGGTAGTAAGTATGTCTATGAACTCAGAAGGAGCAAAAATCTGGGAAGACATGACTACTGAGGCTTATCAAAATGGTTCTCAAATAGCGGTAGTTTTAGATGATACAGTTTATAGTGCGCCAGGGATTACAAATGGACCTATTACAGGAGGAAGCAGCCAGATATCTGGAAACTTTACGGTTGCAGATGCTGAAGATTTAGCAAACGTTTTACGAGCTGGTAAATTACCTGCAGGAGCAGAGATTATTCAAAAAGCTGTAGTAGGACCATCTTTAGGTAAAGAGGCTATTAGTAGTGGTTTATGGTCTTTTGGTATTGCATTATTACTAGTATTAGTTTGGATGGTGTTTTATTATGGTAGAGCTGGACTTTATGCAGATATTGCATTAGTAGTAAACATCTTGTTTATTTTTGGTGCACTTGCTTCTCTTAAAGCAGTATTGACGTTACCTGGTATTGCTGGTATCGTATTGACCATAGGTATATCTGTGGATGCAAACGTTCTGATTTTTGAACGTATTAGGGAAGAGTTAGCTAAAGGTAAATCTCAGGCAGATAGCATTAAAGATGGTTTTAATAACGCCTTAAGTTCTATTCTTGATGCAAACATTACAACTTTCCTTACTGCATTGATTCTTTTCATATTTGGTACAGGTCCAATTCAAGGATTTGCAACAACTTTAATGATCGGTATTCTTACTTCATTATTTACGGCAATTTTCATCACTAGATTATTTATTGATGGATACGGTAAAAATGGTAAGTCGCTTGCGTTCTCAACACCAATAACTAAGAACTGGTTTAGAAATGTAAATATTGATTTCTTAAAAAAGAGAAAAGTAGCATACATGATATCTCTTGCTTTTGTTTTAATTAGTGCTATCTCATTATTTACAAAGAGTTTGAATTTTGGTATTGACTTCTCTGGTGGTCGTACGTATACGGTTCGTTTTGAACAACCAGTTAATGCAACTGAAGTAACAAAAATGTTATCTGCAGAAGATGTTTTCGGAAGTGCAGAGGCTAAAACTTATGGTTCAGATAATCAATTAAAGATTAGTACAAAGTATGGAATTGATGGGGTAGATGCTGAGGTTACTAAAGAGATTGAAGACAAATTATATGCAAACTTGAAGCAATACATGCCAGCCGATATGGATATGGCTACGTTTGTTGATGTGAGTAAAGACGATAAGCAATATGGGATTATGTCTAACTTCCAGGTTGGACCTACAATTGCAGATGATATCTTGACAGGATCGCTATATGCTATTTTTGGCTCTCTAATTGTAGTATTCCTTTATATCTTAATCCGTTTCCGTAAATGGCAATTCTCTCTAGGTGCTGTTGCAGCGGTATTTCATGATGTTTTAATTGTACTTGGTGTGTTCTCTCTAACTTATGATATTCTACCATTCAATATGGAGATAGATCAAGCTTTTATTGCAGCAATACTAACGGTAATTGGTTACTCACTGAATGATACGGTAGTTGTATTTGATAGAATTCGTGAATTTATTAACGAGAGAACAAACTGGGAATTTGCACGTACGGTAAATGCGGCAATAAGCAGTACTATCTCTAGAACATTGAATACATCGTTAACAACATTAATTGTACTTCTTGCAATTTTCACTTTTGGTGGTGAATCTATTCAAGGGTTCATGTTGGCATTAATCATAGGTGTTTTAGTAGGTACATATTCATCTGTATTTATTGCAACTCCTGTTATGTTTGATACTATGGAGAAGTCAAATGGTAAATTACTTCCTAAGGAGCCTAAACCGGCTAAGGAAGAATTATAATTATTTCTTCTAAATTATATTAAAAATCGCTGTGAATTCATCACAGCGGTTTTTTTATTTCTAAATCTAAGTTTATGGTTAGCATATCGCAATTTTAAAAGTTTCTTAATAATAGATGAATAGAATTATGCTTGTTATGATGTGGTGTAATACTATTTTATTATTTTGCATGGTGTTTTAGCGAAAGCTAAAGAATACTATTACTAACCGAGACTAAATTCATAACCATGAAAAAACTATTACTATTAACCTTAAGCTTGTTGTTTACAGCCACAATAGCAGCAGCGCAAGAGTATGCCATGACTGATGGTAGCTTTGTAACCTGTAGTGGAGATTTTACTGATTCAGGTGGTCTTGCAGGTGATTATACGAATGGAGAAGATTTTACAATTACATTTTGCTCACCTTTCCCTACAGATGATGTTCAGGCTACATTTACTCTTTGGGATGTAGGTAGTGGAGATATTTTATTAGCTTATGATGGTGATACAGCGACGGGTTCTCCTATTGGTGTGTTTAATTCAGCTATAACACCAGGTATTATAACGGCTACTACTGGAAATGCTTCCGGTTGTTTAACTTTTAGATTTATATCTAATACCTCTAGCACTGGTCCTGGATGGCAAGCTACTATGGCTTGTATAGATAGTTGTCAAACAATTTCAAATGTTGTAACTACTGTTCCAGCTCCAGATAATGATGGTGTTTTAAGAGTATGTCAAGGTGAAACGGTTTCATTTAGTGCAACTTCTACGTTTAGTGTAGATGGAACTGGAGCTACTCACGAATATAGATTAGCAGACGGTACTGTAGTTTCTGGAACGACTGCTTCTGAGACTTTCTCAAGTCCTGGAATTTATGAAATTGATTATGTAACTTTTGATTCTACAGGTTGTAGAGATAGATTGTTAGTAGATGTTACCGTTTTGGTTTCTACAACACCTGACTTTACAGGTACTTTAGCGGCAGACACATCATTATGTTTTGGTGAGTCTACAACTATTGCAGGTCAGGTTGTGACAACTCAATTCATTGCAGATGTTGCTCCGCCGGTAACAGGCCAGACGTTTCTACCAGATGGTAGTGGTGTTGCTTATCAAACATGTATTGATGTGACTGGATTTAATCCAGGTACAACTTTTCAGAGTGGTTCAGATTTAGTAGATATTTTTATTAATATGGAACACTCTTATATGGGTGATTTAGATATTACATTAACAGCTCCTAATGGAGCCCAAGTTGAATTACTTAATTATCCTAACAGTGGTGGAGGAATATTCTTAGGGAATGCCTTAGATGATGGTACAACAACTCCAGGTGTTGGGTTTGATTATGTTTTTACAGAGTCTGCAGGCGCAACATTAGATGCGTCTACTCCAGGAGTAGGTGGTGGTAACTCTATGCCAGCAGGTAATTATGCGCCAGAAACTCCATTTTCTGCATTAGTAGGAACGACTATGAATGGTTTGTGGTGTCTTGATATTGTAGATAATTTAGCAATTGATAATGGATATATTTTTTACTGGGGACTTAATTTCAATCCAGCAATCATTCCTACCGCAGGTTCCTACCAACCAGGTGAGGTTACAGAGCAATGGTTGTCTAATCCAGATATAACTGCTACTAATGGATCAGATATTACTGTTACTCCTACCGTTGCAGGTCAGAATTGTTATGATTTTGAATTAACAGACAGTTTCGGTTGTACATATACAGAAACAGTTTGTATAGACGTAGCACCAGAAATTACAAGTGTTCCACCTGCAGATATTATTGTTTGTCAAAACACAGGATCTGTTACGGTTGACTTAACAGCCAAAGATGATGAAATCAGAAATGGCCTTGTCGCTACAGATTATGATGTAACCTATTTCAATAGTGATGCAGATGCACAAGCAGACATGAATCCTATTGTAACACCGGATGCTTTTGCGGTTACTGCTAGTACTACGGTTTGGGCACGAGTATTTGATAATGTAAATTCTTGCTTTAAAACAGAACAAGTAAATGTTACTTTCCAAGAAGTGAATTATAATACCGTGGCAGATCTTGAACTTTGTGATGATTTATCTGCAGATCAAGTAGAGACATTTGACTTAACATCTCAAATTGCAGGCATATTAGGTTCACAGTCATCAGCAGACTTTAATATTGCCTTTTTCAATAGTCAGGCAGATGCAGATGCTAATACAGGAGCGATTACAACTCCTGCAGCATATGATAATGTTTCTAACCCAGAAGCTATATATGTTCGTGTTTCAAACGCTCAAGATCAAGATTGTTACCAGACAGGACAATTTAATATAGAAGTATTAAGCGCTCCAGCGATAGGAGCAGTGTCAGACGTGTCTGACTGTGCTACTAATCCTATCACAAATCAGTTAGATCTAGTACTTGCAGACTATGACACAGCAGTATTAAATGGACAGAGCGCAGCAGCCTACACGATTACTTACTACAACAGTGAGGCAAATGCACAAAGTGGAGCAAGTGCATTAAGCTCGCCTTATGCATCAACAGATCAAGAAACGATCTATGCACGTATTACAGACAACGCTACAGGATGTTTTGACTACACCTCATTCAACATTACTGTTGAAGTATGTGAAGTAGTGATACCAGAAGGATTCTCACCTAATAATGATGGAATCAACGACACGTTCTCTATTCCTAATTTACAGCAATATCCTAATTTTGAGCTAACTGTATTCAATAGAAACGGTAGTATTGTTTATGAAACTAAAGCGTCTAATTATGAGGAGTTTGCTGGTGTGCCTAATAAAGGAGCATTATCAGGCGACGGACTTCTTCCTGTAGGAACCTATTTCTATGTGATTAAGTACAACGATGCCGAAACAGAAGATGTAGCTAGTTGGGTTTATATCAACTATTAATAATGTAGTAATTACGCTTTCGCGAAAGCGTATCACAGACATCTGAATTTATAAAAAGAGCCTTTCATTTGAGAGGCTCTTTTTTTATACTGTCATTCTGAACTCGTTTCAGAATCTACTAATGATGGAAAACAAAGAAATATTTTAAACGATTATCAAGCGTCGCTGTAATATGAGATGCTGAAATAAATTCAGCATGACAGGTGTTATGTCTTTTTTAGTAAATTTAAAGTTTATGCCAAAAAGAGCTCACCATAATTATACTGTTTATATCTTAACCAATAAGAAATTAGGAGTACTATATACAGGCATGACTGGAGGATTAGACGATAGATTATTGAGGCATCGTTTAGGGCAAGGATCCAAGTTCACTAAAAAATATAACGCTAGTAAGTTGGTCTATTTTGAAGGAGTTCAATATGTCAATGATGCTATTACCCGTGAAAAACAAATTAAAAACTGGCATCGACAGTGGAAAATAAATCTTATTGAAAAAGATAATCCTGATTGGGATGATTTATCTGAAAATTGGACGTTATAATATAAAAATTAGGCTTGTCATTCTGAACTCGTTTCAGAATCTGCTGGTTATGAAAAACCATGTTTGTTTTACATGATCATCCATCGTCGCTGTAAAATCAGATGCTGAGATAAACTTAGCATGACAGAATATTTACTACGTCGCGCGCGTTTGCAACGCGTTCGTTATAACGTAGCATTTGAAATGCGTTGCAGAATGTTATGGAGTTAAAAAAGGAAAGTAAGAAATAATTTTCAGACCATCTAGGAACCACAAATACACTTACAGATGCAAATGGTAATATGTACCAGTTTTTCCTTAACTTACCCTTTGGAGAAACCATGGCAGAGCAAACCTCAATATCCTATTACCAGACCGAGTTCAAGTTCAATGGTAAAGAACTAGACAGCGAGACCGGTATGTATTATTATGGAGCACGTTATTATGACCCTAGTTTAAGTATATGGATGAGTGTAGATCCACTCGCAGAGCAGTTCCCTAACTTCTCACCCTATAATTATACCATGAACAACCCTATCAATATGGTAGATCCTGATGGTAGGGCACCAGAAGTTAAAGATGATATTATAATACATGGAATTAATAACGTTACATTGACAATTCCAACAGCTGGAGATGAAGATTTTCATGTTTACACACCAATGGCTATCAGTGGTGAAAGTAGACAATTAAATTTAGGTCTAGAAAATGTTGACAGTGACAGGTTTGCAATTGGTTATACTGTAAATGCTACGGGAAGTGCTTCCACAGTATTGGGCGCTAAGGGTTCAGCAGGTATAACATCAGTACAGTTTACCGATGACACTTATATGGGGTATAATTATCATTACGCTACTGGTGAAGGTACTGGAAGTACCGGTGTTCAGGGTGGTGCCTCGATTGGCGTTGAGCTCAATGTTTTCATTGCTTATAATAACTCAAATGAAGAAATTACACCTAGTACTTTATCTGGAACAGCAACTTCCTATGAGTTATCAGGTGATTTTAAAACTTCAGTAGGTGGAGTAGGGCTTACTTTTGGAGGTTTTGAAAGTGGGAATTGGAAAGGGTTTTATATTGGTGGAGAAGTTGGATTTGGAGGTGAAGCAACCATTTTATCTTTTGGGCGCGGAGAATCTTACTCAGAATTATTAAATAATACGAAGCCGACTTCAGAAAGAAGTTTAGTGGATAGAGTTGTGAATAATCATCCTGATATGAAAGTGAGAATTGCACAGGCTATGTATCAATATGGCACAAATAATTAGGTTCAATATGAAAAGAATTTATATATTTTTTTTATTTACAATTTTTATAATTTCATGTGACTCGAATCAAAGAATCGAGATGTCTAAATATGATTATCTAGGTATTGAAGAACTCAAAATGACTGCCTTGATTGATAGTATCCACTTTCAACGTACACCATCATTCCACGGAATGGGAATAGTGTATTTAGATGTTATTAATTCTAACCAAAAGGATTATGACCCTATTAAATATCAATCAAATTATTTAATTAGAATTAAAAAATCAAAAGCAGAATTATATATTGCTACTGGAACTCTACAGGTCGGAGATACTATAAAAATCAATTTACCGAATGAGTCATTAACCTACTATTCCTCTGTTAAAAACGAGTTTATAGAATTCAAACCTGCAATTTATAATTCATCTTTTTTTAAATTCATAGAGAGAAAAGGTTATCAGAAGCTATAATTGGTCTGCACTTAGTGCGTGGTCGTGACACGTTCTTTCCACGTCGCGCGCGTTTGCAACGCGTTCGTTATAACGTAGCATTTGAAATGCGTTGCAGAATGTTATGGAGTTAAAAAAGGAAAGTAAGAAATAATTTTCAGACCATCTAGGAACCACAAATACACTTACAGATGCAAATGGTAATATGTACCAGTTTTTCCTTAACTTACCCTTTGGAGAAACCATGGCAGAGCAAACCTCTATATCCTATTACCAGACCGAGTTCAAGTTCAACGGTAAAGAACTGGACAGCGAGACCGGTATGTATTATTATGGAGCACGTTATTATGATCCTAGCTTAAGTATATGGATGAGTGTGGATCCACTCGCAGAGCAGTTTCCTAACTTCTCACCCTATAATTATACCATGAACAATCCTATTAATATGGTGGATCCGGATGGTAGGGCGTCGGAAAGTGTTCAGGCACCAATCTATAATAGAGAAGGCGAGTTTTTAGGTACAGATGATGAAGGACTAAAAGGGAAAGCTATAGTAATGGATGAAGAAAACTTCACTCAAGGTATGTCTCATGAGGAGGCGTTAAAAGAAAATGTAGGGGAAGAAGGTTTATGTGGAGATGCTGCTAAAACAAAGCTTTTAGATCACAAAGCAAAATTGAAAGATAGACCTGACTGGGATGGCTATATTACACTGGATGAGGCTAATAAATGGTTTAGGGAAGGTAACGGAGAACCTTTATTTACATCATTAGAAAAGATTAATATGGCTGGTCTAATTTCTTACGGTGAAAATTACGTTGGAGAGGTAAAAGTTTTTAATTTATTAATCAATTCATTAAATGCTAATGATGGAGCAGTTTATGGTAGCATAACATTAAAGAGATACCCCAATCATACAGTACGAGCATTTGCTGATACATATAATTTTGAATTACATGATCCTTCGAATCCTCTCTACGTGCCTAGAAATTTAGAGACTGCAGCAGGCCATATTTATGCAGGTGAAGGACAAAGTTATCAGATAAACTTGTACGGAAGTAAGAGAATTACACCACTCTTTCCTTGGTTGGATTAAATGATAAGAATGAGAAAGTCGGTTTTATTTTATTTTGTTATAGTTTCACTTATTGGATGTAATAACTCCGATAACGTAGTAGATCTCGGAGACGGTTATTTTTATAGAAATGAGGGAGGAATGATCAAAGATATTCTTTCAGAAATCTCTGAGAATGGAGAGATTCCATCTACAGTACTAGATTATTCTTACGATAATAATTTTATAATAGCTAAACAAAAACCTAAAATACCTCAAGATCCACTTTATTCAAAAAAAATCAATTACAAACTAGGATTGAATAGAGAATATTATTGGGTAATACAAAAAAAACAATCCATTGTAATAGGTCCATTGAGTTTTGACGAATATCGAGATATCTTTCGATTGAAAAAAATACCCAAAAAATTGTATTTGAATTGAATTACTCTAAGAGATTATCAATGTCGCGCGCGTTTGCAACGCGTTCGTTAAAGTCTAGCATTTGTAATGCGATACACAGTCATTATAAAGTAATTATTAAAAAAGGAAAGCTAGAAACAGTTTTCCTTTTTTTATGAATCACAGAAGTTAGTTTAGTGAGTTGTTTAGAATTACTTTTTCGCAATAGCGTACTAAAAAATCTAAAAAAGCTTCTCATTTGAGAAGCTCTTTTTATATACCGTCATTCTGAACTCGTTTCAGAATCTGCTAGTGCTGTAAAACTAAGTTATGTTCTAAATGATCATCCATCGTCTCTGTAATACGAGTTGCTGAGATAAACTCAGCATGACAACTTAAAAGAAGATATTCAGAATCGTTTGAGAGTTTTTGATTGATAAAAACAAAAGCATGTCCGCTCGACCAAGCATCCTTTTTTACCTGTCATTCTGAACTCGTTTCAGAATCTGCTGGTTATGGAAAACCATGTTTGTTTTGCATGATCATCCATCGTCGCTGTAAAATGAGATGCTGAGATAAACTCAGCATGACAGAATATTTACTACGTCGCGCGCGTTTGCAACGCGTTCGTTATAACGTAGCATTTGAAATGCGTTGCAGAATGTTATGGAGTTAAAAAAGGAAAGTAAGAAATAATTTTCAGACCATCTAGGAACCACAAATACACTTACAGATGCAAATGGTAATATGTACCAGTTTTTCCTTAATTTACCCTTTGGAGAAACCATGGCAGAGCAAACCAGCATATCCTATTACCAGACTGAGTTCAAGTTCAACGGTAAAGAACTGGACAGCGAGACCGGTATGTATTATTATGGAGCACGTTATTATGATCCTAGCTTAAGTATATGGATGAGTGTGGATCCACTCGCAGAGCAGTTTCCTAACTTCTCACCCTATAATTATACCATGAACAATCCTATTAATATGGTGGATCCGGATGGTAGGGCTCCTGAGAGTAAAAATGATTGGGTATATAAAGACGGACGTTATTCATGGGATGAAGATGTTACTTCTGCTAATGATAACGACTTGAATGGGAGAGAATATGTAGGTAAAACGAAATCAGATATTTATGATCACTATGATGAGAAGTTTGACTGGTGGGATAAATCTACTTTTGGAAAAGCTTCGAATGTTGATAATATGATTGACTTTAAAAGCTATGGTCAAGCAAAAGTAACTAAAGCAGTACAAAGAGCTTTCAATTTTTATAGTTGGTATGAAAAGAAGGAAGCATTAGGTTCTAATCAAGCAACGAACTTCGGAGGACAGCTAAATGCAACATTTTTCGAAGATGTTGATATGAGAATTCAAGGTGGAAGTTATGAGGGTACTTTAGTTTTAGACGGAAATGAATATCAATATACAGTTACTGTTCATCAAAATAGAATCGATCAAGGTGTTAATCAATTCGGGATAATGCGTGAAGAATGGCTTACTACCAATACATTACAATTAGGTGCTGGTGCAATTCTTCAAGGAGATTATTTTTACCTTACTAAACCTACATATTTGTGGAATAAAAGAACGAGTACTAAAAGCGAACCTACCTTCGCAATAAAGTTTTCGCCGTCTGATTTTGAATCTGTTGTCAATTGGTATAATACTAATTCAAATTAAGCATGCTTAGAAATTTTAAATACATCGTGGGTTGTATAGTGATATTACTAATTTGTTTCGTATTATTTAAATATTACCAATTCGATCTGTTTTTCAAGAGAGCCGATTATCATGAGTTGTCCCAACTTAATAACGGAACACTTAGAACACTATACTTGAACAATATGATTAACGATTTGGATGAAATGAGTTATAAAGAATATTTATTTGAGTTTAATCAGTTTGAAAATATTGAATCTGGATTTTATGAAGAACAGCTTTTTTTTAGAAAGATAATAAATGAGAATAATAGTATTATTTATACTGTTGGTTTAAAAGGTGAGGACTATCAAATTGGAGGAAAAAAATACTATTATTTAAGTAAAGAAAATCGTTCAGATGTTTTAGAAGTAAATTTTGTAGAATATTTATTTTTGGGAAACAGCTATGATATTGTATTGTGCGAAATGAGAGGTTCAGTAGTATCTTCTAAATCAAATTAAGTCGAGATTGACTTGACTTGTCAGTTGAGTGCCCAGCTGGCGCGAGCATCTCGCTCGTGATCTACATAATAATATCATGTCTCGCGAGTTTATAATGCGCTCAATATACTATAGCATTTGTAATGCGATTCGTAGATGTTAAAATATGAATGCAGGGAATAAAAAGGAAAGTCAGAAATGGCTTTCCTTTTTTATGTGATTAATTAAGGACTTGGCAGTGATTTAGAATCAGTGATGAGTTTAAATTAAATAAGTGTTTAAGAATTACTTTTTCGCAATAGTGTACTAAAAGAATACAAGAGTTATTTGAATAATTAAAGCAAGCTATGTCCGTTCGAGCGCAGTCTAGAACTCAACCTAAATTTTAGTTTGAACTAGTATTTAAAACCTCTCGACTGCGCTCGAGGAGACAAAATTGATATTCTATCCTCTACGTCGCGCGCCTTTGCAACGCGTTTGTTAAAGTCTAGCATTTGTAATGCGATACATAGTCATTATAAAGTAATTATTAAAAAAGGAAAGCTAGAAACCGTTTTCTTTACTGAAATAGGAATGTATGAGGTAAGTACACAAATCCTTGAAATCACTTTTTCGCAACAGCGAACTAATGAACCAAAAAGAGTTTCTCGTTTGAGAGGCTCTTTTTTTATACTGTCATTCTGAACTCGTTTCAGAATCTACTAATGATGGAAAACAAAGAAATATTTTAAACGATTATCAAGCGTCGCTGTAATATGAGATGCTGAAATAAATTCAGCATGACAGTTGTTATGTCTTTTTCAGTAAATTTAAAGTCTATGCCAAAAAGAGCTCATCATAATTATTCTGTTTATATCCTAACCAATAAAAAATTAGGAGTACTATATACAGGCATGACTGGAGGATTAGACGATAGATTATTGAGGCATCGTTTAGGGCAAGGATCCAAGTTCACTAAAAAATATAACGCTAGTAAGTTGGTCTATTTTGAAGGAGTTCAATATGTCTATGATGCTATTACCAAATTACACATTGCCAGTTTTAACCGTTTCTAAAACTGGAACCATAAAAGAAGATTAATATGATGAAAATATTGTTAGTTTGTACTTTAATTTTTAGTTGTAAAAGTTTGAATCAGGTGGATAAATCTGCTAATCGGGAATATTATAACTGTTTTGATGCGGATGGTTTTCTTGATTTTCAAAATGCTATTCTTGAGCCTAACAAATGGGAAAATTATTTAGGTTTTAAAAATGGAAAGATACCTGTAGGAGTCTTACTTTCTTTTAATTCAGATGAAGAAATAGATTTATATGAATTGAATTTACAGGATTTTCTAAAGTATCAAAATCTTGTGTTCACAAAAGATTTCATAAACGGAATTAAATCAATTAATGGTTCTGTTCTTTTTAAAAATGGAAAAACTGAATCTGAATTAATAAGCAGTGATATAGATGTAGACAGGTTTTACTTAACAACTACTTATAGTTCTAGTTCTAACGATTTAATTGTAAAGTTGAATTATGAATATATAGAAGATGGTAATAAGTATGAATCGACAGTTAACTACTACTTTCATTTTCATAAATGTAAAATGATTCTAGAAAAGGTTTTAGTGGTTAATTAAGCCCTTACTTGGATAATTCCGCACGTCACGTGCGTTTGCAAGGAGTTCGTTAATGTTTAGGAATTGTATCGCGCTACTACTGGATAAAGAGTAGTAAACAGTTTTTTTTACTTAGTTAGAAATGAATTTTTCTTGACAGAGTAACTTTCTTCACCTGTCATTCTGAACTCGATTCAGAATCTGCTGATCATGAAAAGCTAGAGTTTGAGTTGCAAAATAAACCTTCATCGCTGTAAAATCAGATGCTGAGATAAACTCAGCATGACAGAATATTTCTTAGTAAGACATGATTATTTCTATTCCCAAACAAAAACATCACCTACATCTAGGCCCCATTTTTCTGCAAGGCCAGCTTTTATTTCTAAAGCATATTGTGCAGGTCCAGCACTAGGTAGAAGTGTTTCGTCCATAGGCTTTGCGTTCTCCACAAAGCTTACAATTGTGCCATCTGCTTTAAGATAGATAATGTCAAGAGCGATTTGCGTATTCTTCATGTAAAAAGAAAGTTCTTGTTCTTCTTTAAAAACAAATAACATCGCTTGATCATTATTCATGCTGGTACGGTACATCAATCCTGTTTGAATATCATAATCCGTATCGGCAATTTCAACCTCTAGAGTTTGTATAGTATCTCGAGTAGCTTTTTTGATCAAGTAACCTGTAGCTTCTTTGGTGAAAGAGATTTCGTCAGTACTTAAGAAAATAGCTTTTTCATCGCGACAACCTGTAAGTGCTATAGCAGCAATAAAAATAGTAAAGATGGAATTACGCATGGGCTTTAGGTTCTGGGTTTTTGAATAGCCCTTTAGGACTAAACATTAAAAAGAGTCCGATCATTATAAACGGTATACTTAAGAATTGACCAGTATTTAAACCGTATTCTAAAAGCAGTTCTTGATCTGCACTTGTTTGCGAAGCTTTGATAAACTCTATAAAGAAACGTACTGTAAATAAGAGCACAAAGAAAAGGCCAAGGATATAACCTAGTTTATGACGTTTCTCTGTTTTCCAATAAACCAGATATAAAATTACAAATACACCGACATAACATATGGCTTCATATAACTGCGCAGGATGTTTAAAAGGTATGGACTCTAGAACCTCTGTAAATTGAGGATTATTTACAACTGTATCAATTGCTTTATCCGTATCGGTATAGCCCGTTTTTTGTAAAGCGGCAGCCACATGTGGATCTGATGTATCTCTTACAAATTTAAATCCAGCCCAGAAATCTCCACTTTCCTTTCCGTTAATCTCACTGTTAAAAAGGTTTCCTAATCGTACAAAAGTTCCACCTATAGCCGTAGGAATCACGATACGATCCAATACCCAAAACATATGTTTTTTCAAATGCTTTCTACTGTAAAAGAACATCGCGATAATAATTCCTAACGCAGCACCATGACTGGCCATACCGGCAAATCCGGTCCATTCAAACGGATCTAAAGAAAAAGGTAGTAAAACATGTAACGGATCATTGAAAAGTACTTCTGTCTCATAAAAAAGATAATGTCCTATACGCGCACCAGCAAGACAGCCTATAACGGTATACATAAACAAAGGATCTAACTTATCCATTCCTACACCATCACGTTTAAATATAGGTTTAATGATATACCAGCCCAGTACAAAGGCAATGACATAAGATAAACTGTAAAAATGAATGGTAAAAAATCCTAGATCAATCCCTTCTAATGGGTTCCAGATAACTTTTAATGAATACATATGCTTTTATTGAGTGGCTAAATTAAGGATTTTAGTTGTGAGGTTTTAGTTTTTAAGTATTGAGTTTATTTTGTAATAAATAAGCAAATGTGGGCTATGAAATTTTCGATTTTTAAAAATATTAAATGAACAGATTTTTTTTAAAGGTAAAAGCCGTGTCTGGTTTAGCGACAGTCAAGACCTAGATACATTTCTATTTTATGGTGTAATAACTTGTAGGTGAGTAAAAAGAAAATCTGTAGCTTTTAAACTTAAACTTAAACTTAAATCAGGGAACCGGATCATAACCACTGCCGCCCCATGGATGACAGCTCAGTATTCTTTTAAGGGCTAGCCAGCCACCTTTAAAAGCTCCATGTTTTTTTAAGGCACCGACAGCATAATGTGAGCAAGTAGGTGAGTACCGGCAACTCGCTGGTGTGAAAGGAGATATCGCAACTTGATAAAACCTTACAATCCACAATAACGGATATGCCAGTATCGAATACTTCATTTTTATTTTACGGTATAAGTAGTGCCGTCTGCACCGTCTTTTAATTGAATACCTGCAGCAACTAATTGGTCTCTAATCTGGTCACTAGTGGCCCAATCTTTATTAGCTCTTGCTTGTGTTCTTAAATCTATAATTAATTGCATTGCTCCATCTAGGTGTTTAGAGTCTGTAGAGCCCGTTTTTGAAGCGGTTTCTAGACCCAACACATCATAGAAAAAGGCATTAAATGTCTCTTTAATTAATTCTGTATCACCAGCTGTAGCCGTTTGTTTACCTTCTTTAACCGCATGAATCATTTTGGCACCTTCAAAAAGCTCGGCGATAAGAATAGGTGAATTAAAGTCGTCATTCATGGCTGCATAACAACGCTCTACCCATGCAGGCACGTCTATGCTGCTTTCTTTACTTGGTGTTAGATCATCAATAGTTTTAATGGCTTCACTTAGTCTATTGAATCCTTTTTCTGCAGCTAGGATTGCGTCGTTACTAAAGTCTAACACACTTCTATAATGCGCTTGCATCATAAAGAAACGTACGACACTAGGTGAAAATGCCTTTTCCATAAAGTCATTATCGCCAGTAAAGAGTTCTTCTGGTAATATAGAATTACCAGTAGATTTAGACATCTTTTTACCATTAAGCGTTAACATGTTAGCATGCAGCCAGTAATTAACTGGGCTATGACCATGCGCTGCCTCACCTTGTGCAATTTCACACTCGTGATGTGGGAATTTTAAATCCATTCCGCCACCATGTATGTCAAAGGTCTCTCCTAGATATTTTGAACTCATCACCGTACACTCTAGATGCCATCCTGGGAAACCATCGCCCCATGGACTAGGCCATCGCATGATGTGTGCCGGACTTGCTTTTTTCCACAATGCAAAATCCTGTGGATTATCTTTTTCACTCTGCGCATCTAGCGCTCGAGTATTAGCAATCATATCTTCTAACTTACGGCCGCTTAGTTTGCCATACTCATGGTCCTCATTAAATTTAAGAACATTAAAATAGATGGATCCATTACGTTCGTAAGCATATCCGTTATCAATTATCGTTTTGATAATTTCTATTTGTTCAACGATATGACCAGTTGCTGTAGGTTCAATATTAGGCGGTAGATTGTTGAATTTATTAAGAACGTTATGAAAATCTAGCGTGTATTGCTGTACGATTTCCATAGGTTCTAGTTTTTCTACACGAGCCTTTTTTGATATTTTATCTTCACCTTCATCAGCATCATCAGTTAGGTGACCAGCATCTGTAATATTACGCACATAACGCACTTTGTAACCTAGATGCTGTAAATAACGATAAATCATGTCAAAAGAAATGAACGTACGACAGTTTCCTAAATGTACATTACTATATACCGTAGGACCGCAGACATACATACCTACTAGACCTTCGTTTATAGATTTAAAAATTTCTTTTTCTCCCGTAAGAGAGTTGTACAATTGGAGCTTTTGATCTTGATATCGCACCATGATTTATATATTATTTGAAGTAGTTGTAGGTTATGGATTTTTAAAAATACGCTTTCGCGAAAGCATCATATAAAAACTTTATGCCCAATTATTTTTTTTGGGTAAAACGATCTACAAACTTACGATTCTATACTAATTAAAATTTTGTTTCCATTTTAATGTAATCGAGAAATTCTCGGCGTACAATAGGATCTTTAAACGCACCGCCAAATTCACCGGTCACCGTACTGCTTTCTATATCGCGTATGCCACGACTATTAACGCATAGGTGTTTTGCATCGATAACGCAGGCTACATCTTCTGTATTCATAACCTGTTGCAGTTCACGTACAATCTGTATGTTCAATCGTTCTTGAACCTGTGGACGTTTTGCATAATAATCTACAATACGGTTCATTTTAGAAAGTCCAACGACAGATCCATTTGAGATATAAGCAACGTGTGCTCTACCTACTATAGGAAGTAAGTGGTGCTCACATGTTGAGTAAAGAACAATATTCTTCTCTACGAGCATCTCGCCGTATTTATACTTATTTTCAAAAGTAGATGCGTTAGGCTTTACATCTGGACGTAAACCGCCAAAAATTTCCTTCACAAACATTTTTGCCACACGATTGGGTGTGCCTTTTAAACTATCATCTGTCATGTCCATTCCTAGCGTTTCAAGGATATTGTGGACATCTTTTTTAATGATTTCTATCTTCTCTGCATCACTTTTTTCGAAAGCGTCAGGTCTTAAAGGTGTTTGTTCATTTGATGATAAATGGTCGTGATCATCTACATCATTAATTAAGTCTTCTATTTTCATGTGCACTTTTGCTCTAAAAGGAGTCGTAAATATTAAAAAGCAAAGGTATGGAATACGGATGTAATACGAGTGTTTTAAGGGATTTAGACTAAAGAAAAGTGTTGTTACGTTAAGATGATGTTAAGGATTTTCTGCATATTTGTAGAAGCAGATGAAAAAGTGAAAAAAGCAAATTTAAAAAGATGAAACATTTATTAACAATTGCGATAATCTTGATAGGGTTATTTGCCACTGGTCAAGGAATTATTAACATGCCCGATAATAACGGTGTCCCGACCAGGTTTGTAACCTGTAGTGGCTCTTTTAATGATGATGGCCAGAATGGAGATTATAGTAATAACATAAATGGTTATGCCGTTTTCTGTCCAGGTATCCAGACCGATAGGATGCAACTTAACTTTATTCAATTGATTATCCAGACCGGAGATGTGTTAACCATCTATGATGGAGATTCTACCGCAGCGCCACAATTAGGAACATTTACTAATACGACTACAGCACCAGGAATGTTTCAGGCTAGTGCAGGAAATCCAACGGGTTGCTTAACCGTGACCTTTACTTCTAATGGTAGTGGAACTGGTGCAGGATGGAGAGCTGGGATAAGCTGTTTTGATCCTTGTCAAGCAATTAGTACTAGCATCGTTACAACTCCAGCACCAGATGCAGATGGGATAGTACGTATTTGCCAAGGTGATACTGTAAACTTTGATGGATCTGCAACTTTTAGTGTCGATGGAACTGGAGCTACCTATGAATGGGATCTAGGTAACGGTGGAGGATTAAATCCTGGCGCTATTCAAACTGAAACTTATACCACTTCTGGTATTTATTTAATAGATTTTGTAGTCACAGATGCAGCCGGTTGTTCTGATCGAGAATCTAGAGATGTTGTCGTTCATGTATCTACAGATCCAGATTTTACAGGAACTGCTGCGGTTGATAATACAATATGTTATGGAGAATCAACTGATATTAATGGTAATGTAACGCCTATAGAATTTGCAATAACGCCATCGCCACCTATAACTGGTAGAACATTTTTGCCAGATGATAACGGGACGACTAGTTATCAAACTTGTGTGAGTGTTGATTTGTTCCCGCCAGGAGCGACTATGACTAACGCATCTGATCTAGTAGATATCTTCTTAAATATGGAGCATTCTTATCTAGGTGATTTAGATATTTCAGTTACTGCACCTAATGGAGCAACAGTTTCTTTACACACGTATGGAAGTGGTGGTGGTGGGACTTTTTTAGGAGTGCCTATCGATGTTGATACTGATTTAAATCCAGGTACTGGATTTGATTATGTATTTACAGAAAGTGCAACGCAAACTTGGGCGCAAGCTCAGGCTGGTGTTACTACTTTACCAGCAGGTGATTATCTGCCAGTTGATCCTTATAGTACTTTTGTAGGTACGCCGCTTAATGGACAATGGTGTATTAATATTACAGATAATTTGTCGTCTGATAATGGTTATATTTTTTACTGGGGACTTAATTTCAATCCGGCAATTATTCCGGCAGATTTATCGTTTACACCTAACGCGACTAGTGAGCAATGGTTACCTGATCCGTCTATTACAAATACGGTTGGTAATACGATAACAGTTACTCCTACTGCCGAAGGTGTGAATTGTTATACCTATGAGTTTATAGATAACTTTGGTTGTACTTATACAGAGGTTGTTTGTATAACAGTACTTCCAGAAATAACAAATGGTGTTCCATCTGGTTTTGTTATTTGTGATCCTACGGGAACAGCCGCTACGGTGGATTTAACAACTCGTGATGTAGAGATATTAAATGGTCTCGCAGCAACTGATTTTCCTATTACTTATCATTTGACACAGTCAGATGCAGAGAATGGTGTAGGAGCAATTCCAACACCTACCGCATTTACAAACACATCAAATCCACAAACTATTTATGCAGCGATAACAGATAGCACAACTATGTGTGTAGTTGTTGAATCATTTGATATCTCAGTAGGTAGTGCTACTTATAATATGGTTCCAGACATTGATTTATGTGATGATCCTAGTAATGATGGGTTTGAGGCTTTTGACTTAACTTCACAAGAGGTTGGTATCTTGGGTAGTCAATCGGCTATGGATTTTACAGTTACTTATCATACTAGTCAACTAGATGCTGATGCTGGTATGAATGCTATACCTAATCCTACTAATTATATAAATGTACTAACACCAGCAGAAACGATTTATGTACGTGTTGAAAGCGTCACGGATGCCACTTGTAATGATACAGGAAGTTTTGATATAACAGTGTCACCTACACCTGTAGCAAATGTTCCGATGGATATGATCGCTTGTGATGATGTATCAAATGATGGGATAGCAACCTTTATTCTTTCGTCTAGAAATAGTATGGTGTTGGGAGCTCAAAATCCAGCAGACTTTAATATTTCTTATCACAGTACTCAAGCTGATGCAGATGCAAATACAGCAGCTTTAACTAGTAGTGGTTATATGAATGCTGGTACTGGTCCTGAAACCATTTATGTTCGTATAGAAAGTGTACTTAACGATGCATGCTATAACACAACTTCATTTTTAATTAGAGTAGATCCTCAAGCTGTGTTTAATACGGCTCAAACTATCACTTTGTGCGATGATACTTCTAACGATGGGTTCGAAATTTTTGATATTACCAGTAATGAAGCAGATATTTTAGGAGTTCAAAATCCAACAGATTTTACGATTACTTATCATAATACTCAGATGGATGCAGATATGGATACGGCGTCCATTCCTAATCCAGGAAGTTATACTAATATTTCAACACCTGTTGAAACGATTTATGTTAGAATTTCACCTACAGGAAATATGAATTGTTATGCAACGGGTACATTTGATATTGAGGTCATTCCAACGGCTATCGCAAATCCTGTTACTGATATGACTCTATGTGATGACCCTTCAAATGATGGTACTGAACTATTCGACTTATCTGCACAAACAGCAACGGTGTTAGGAACACAATTACCTGCAGATGTTGAGGTAACCTACCATGTCTCACAAACAGATGCTGATGCGGACACAGGTTCTTTATCCTTAAATTATGCTAATACTTCAAATTTACAAACCATTTATGTTCGTGCAGAAAATGTTAATAATACGGATTGTTATACAACGACAAGTTTTAATTTAATTTTAAATCCTGCACCTACTATTGCAACTGCTGCAGATTTACAATTGTGTGATGATCCTAGTGGTGATGGTACCGAGAATTTTGATTTAACAGCTAACGAAACTACAATTCTTAACGGTCTAGCGCCGGCAGATTTTATCTTTACCTATCATACTAGTCAAGCAAATGCAGATGCTGATGCACCATCAATTGCAACGGCTTATGACAACACAACCTCGCCAGAAACTATTTATGTTAGAGTAGAAAACATTAATACGGGATGTTATAACACCACTAGTTTTGATTTAATAGTAGATGCTATTCCTGCTATAGCAGCCGTTTCTAATCTTGAGGAATGTGATGAAGATGGTGATACGGTTGCGATATTTTCTTTAAGCGATCGTGAGTCTGAAATAATAAATGGCCAGACAGGTGTTACGGTTTTGTATTATGCCTCTAATGCAGATGCTTTAAATAATACCAATGCGTTAGATGAAAACTCTTATTCTAATACCGCAAATCCTCAAACTATAAGTTACAGACTTACTAATGCTTCGGGTTGTTATTCGATAGGAGATTTCATCATAGATGCGGTAGCTGCGCCTGTAGTCGTAATGCCTATGGATGTAAATAATTGTGATGATGGAACTGGTAGTGCAGTAGCTGATTTAACTGCAGTTACTACTCAAGTTATAGGTGTGCAAACTGGAGTCACCGTGAGTTACCATATTTCACAAACCGATGCAGATAATGATTCAAATGAAGTCGCTTTAAGCTATGACTATAATTCAGATACTACGTTATTTATTAGAGTAGAAGATGATAATACAGATTGTGTAAGTTTTACAACGGTAAATTTAATCATTGATCCATTGCCACAACCTAGTTTGTTGTCACAATACGTTTTATGTATTGATAATAATGGAGTTTTACTAAATGGTCCTGAAGTTCTAGATACTGGATTGAACAATACAGACTATACCTATGAATGGTATTTAGATGGAACCATAATAGCAGGTTCTAACGGTCCTGCACACGATGCAATTGAGCCTGGTGATTATGAAGTAATCGTTACTAACATTGCCACTGGATGTGATAATTCAACTACGACCAATGTAAGGCAATCAGGTATTCCTACAGCATATAGTGTCGATGTCACAACAGAAACCTATGCAGTTGATCATCAGATAATCGCAACTGCTACAGGACCAGATGAGTACTGGTTTAGACTAGATGATGGACCATATGTGAACAATGGAGTGTTTAATAACGTATCACCAGGATTGCACAATGTAACAATAGCTGAACGTTCTGGCTGTGGTGAAATAATCGTTGAGGTTTTTGTATTTGGTTATCCGGACTATTTTACACCTAATAATGATGGTTATCATGATACTTGGAATATCATCGGTGGAGATCGATTATCTATTACAACTCTTTATATCTTTGATAGATATGGTAAGCTGTTAAAACAGCTAGACACTGTAGGTCCTGGATGGGATGGAAATTATAATGGACAGCCATTGCCTAGTTCAGATTATTGGTTTAAGATAGAGTACGAGCAAGATGGAAGAAAAGGAGAAGCAACCGGACACTTTGCATTGAAACGATAAGGAAATAGTATTACGCTTTCGCGAAAGCGTAACTCGCATAGCAACTGAATGCTATTCATTTTAAATTAAAAAAAGCCTTTGAGGATATTCTCAAAGGCTTTTTTTAATTTATTAATAAGAATCGATTAAAAATTGAATCCAATCGTAGCGATAATGTTGTTTTGAACATTATTGATAGCTGCACTAGAGGTTAAACCTGATTCAAATAGTTGCTGGCTATAGTCTCTTTCAGCACGATCGTAAGAGATGTCTAGCGTAGTTTGTCCCCATGTATATCCTAAACCTAAGCTATATCCAGTAAGATCATTCATAATGTCTTTATTTTTATAAGGAGATTGTTCATTACGATATCCTGCACGTAAGGACCAATTACTAACTCTGTATTCTCCACCTATACGTAAGGTTCCAGCATTTGTTAAATCTTGATCAATCTGCTGATTGTTATTGGAAAATAAAGGATCATTTGCTGGCTTAAATTGTAGGCTTGAATAATTTTTGGAACTATAATCTACACTTATCAATCCTTTTTTACCAAAGATATAAGCAAAGCTTCCAGATATGCTACCTGGTGTTCTTAAATCATAAGGGGCAAAAATATTGACAACATTCGGGTCGATGATTTCGGTAATCGTTCCTCCACTACCATCTGCTCTTCTAGCAGATACAGATTGTGTGATGGATTCCTCAACATCATACCATGTTGGAGATTCATAAGCTGCACCTACTCTTATAGCGTCAGTTAACTTTGCGATAGCTCCGACTTGAAGAGAAATACCAGATGCTTGAACATCGAGGAAATTATTAAATCTAACGGCATCAACTAAAGCGCCGTTATTATTTTGCTCGGTAAAAGATGTTGAACGTTGATAATCGATATAATGAGTATTTATATTAAGTCCTAAGCTCAATTTATTTTTAATCTCTAATGCACCATTAAATGATAGCTTACTTTGATATCCCGAAGTGTTTTGAGATAATTGTTGATCAAATGTTCCTGTACCAGTGTTAGAAACATAGGCAGTATTAAATTCATCGTTATTATCCACCGCATCAATCACAAATGATTGGTAACCTAAGAATCCTTGTTGAGAACCAAAACCTTGATCTTCACCTAGAAATCGATAAAGGCCGGATATGGTTTCGTCAGGTCTTAATTGAAAGTTGTCAAGTTCAACACCATTTGCAAAACTCAAGAAATATTCTGAGATAGAAATATCATTTGAGCCTGCTATATACAGGTTGTTGTCATAATTACGAGTATCGTCATAGTTAAGTCCAAAAGAGAATTTAGTGACAGCTGCATTCTCATTTTGATTTTTATAGACTAATACCGCTCCAGCTTGATTTAATGTAAAGTCATTATCATTATCGCCGGCATTAGATCCAATGAAATTACTGTCTGTCTGATTGCCGGTATATCCTAGAGAGACACTTGCGTAATGGTTAGCAAATATGACAGATCCCGCTGGATTGCTTCCTATAGCGGTAAGGTCACCGCCTAATGCTCCGAAGGCGCCACTCATACTGCGATAGCGAGCTGTTCCATATGAGCCTTGCTGGCTATATAATAACCCGTCTGCTACAGTTTGTCCGTAGCTGCTTACTGCGCCTAATAAACAAGCGCATAATATTATTGATTTTTTCATAATTACATAATGAGTTTATAACTATCCTCTACGACCGCTAGATCTTGTTCCGCTAGATGATCTTCCTGATGAACTACTAGAAGATCGGGTAGAGCTTGAAGAGCTTCTTGAGCTAGAGCTTGAACGACCCATTGTACTGCTTCTATTACTACGGCTAGAAGAATTGCTTCTTGCTGTAGAGTTATTAGATATAGTTGAACTGCGTCTAGATACTCCAGTGCTATTTCGACTTGTGCTACGAGAATTAGTCGCTGTAGTTGATCGACCACGGCTAACACCATTAGTTCCTCTACCTACATTGCGTCTCGTTGTATTTCTATTATTTACAGATGTAGTTCCTCTTGAATATCTAGATGAATTTCCAACAGCATTTCTGCTGTAGTAATTTCTATTTCCATTTACAAATGCGTAATTGTTTCTATTGTAATAGTTGCCCCATCCATTATTCCAGCCTCCATAAAAACCATTCCAACCTCCATAATATCCATTCCAGCCAAAACCAGAATTCCAGCCATAAGCTCTAAACCATGGGGTTCCCCAAACATAACCTGTGTTCCATCCAAAAGGGCGATTCCATCCAAAAGGTCGATTCCAGCTATTCCAACCTATACCTGTTTGCCATCCCCATCCAAACCCAGTATTCCAACCCCAATTGTTCCAGCCGTTATCGTAATAGTTAATAACGACAGAATTTGGATTTTCTCCAAAACCACTTTCTCCACCGCCATAATTGGAAGTATAATCTGGGTTAGATTGATCATAGCTTTGAGAAGAATAACTATCAACATCAGTGAAAACACTATCCTGATTGAAGTTCTGCCCATATTGTTCTGCCTTTTCAGCAAATAAGTTTTTATAATAAGAACCGCTATTATCTTCGTAACTTATTTCTTCTACAATTTCATCTTCTTCATTGCTATCGCCATATATTCCATCATTATAAGAAACTGCATCAAACGAGCCACATGAGGTCAAGGTAATCATCAATGCTAATAGGGCATAAATGCTTGAAGTTTTCGAAAATTTTAAAGTAGATGTTCTCATAGCGTAATAATTTATGATGATAGTATAAAAATAAGTAGTTTTGAGGGCTAAATAAACCTTTTAACAAAACTTAATAGTAATTATCAAGTTTTGTGCCAAATTAAAGTACATGGGAAAGAACTTAACCAGTAGAAGTGAAGACTATTCAAAATGGTATAATGAGCTAGTTGTCAAAGCCGACTTAGCTGAAAATAGTGCAGTTAGAGGATGTATGGTTATCAAACCATATGGTTATGCAATTTGGGAGAAGATGCAGGCAGAATTAGATCGTATGTTCAAAGAGACTGGTCATCAAAATGCTTATTTTCCATTATTTGTTCCTAAAAGTCTTTTTGAAGCTGAAGAGAAAAATGCTGAAGGCTTTGCTAAGGAATGCGCCGTTGTTACTCATTATCGATTACAGAATGATCCAGATAATCCTGGGAAGTTAAGGGTGGATCCTGAAGCTAAACTTGAAGAGGAATTAGTTGTTAGGCCTACTAGTGAGGCAATAATTTGGAATACCTATAAAGGGTGGATTCAGTCCTATAGAGATTTACCATTATTAATCAATCAATGGGCAAATGTTGTTAGGTGGGAGATGCGTACTAGATTATTCTTGCGTACAGCAGAGTTTTTATGGCAAGAAGGTCATACGGCTCATTCTACTAAAAAAGAGGCGATAGCTGAGGCAGAACAAATGAATGATATTTATGCAGATTTTGCTCAGAATTTTATGGCGATTCCTGTAGTTAAAGGGTTAAAGACCGAAAGTGAGCGCTTTGCAGGTGCAGATGAAACCTATTGTATTGAAGCCTTAATGCAAGATGGTAAGGCATTGCAAGCGGGAACGTCACATTTTCTAGGTCAGAATTTTGCTAAAGCATTTGATGTGAAGTTTACTTCTAAAGAAGGGAAGCAAGAGTATGTGTGGGCAACCTCATGGGGTGTTTCCACTCGCTTAATGGGAGCACTAATTATGACCCATAGTGATGATAAAGGATTGGTTCTACCGCCAAATTTAGCGCCTAATCAGGTAGTAATAGTTCCTATTTTCAAAACGGATGAGCAGTTTGAGGAAATAACAACTGTTGTAAATGAGTTGATGAAGTCTTTGAGATTAAAAGGTGTAACTGTTAAGTATGATAAAAGAGATACTTTGAGACCAGGTGCAAAATTTGCTCAACACGAATTACAAGGTGTTCCTTTAAGAATTGCAATAGGGGCTAGAGATTTAGAAAACGGAACAGTGGAGTTAGCAAGAAGAGATACACTTTCTAAAGTGACAACTGCTATTGACGGAATAGAAGATAAAGTCGTGGCATTGTTAGAAGAGATACAGTCCTCTTTATTTGAAAAGGCACTGGATTATAAAAATACTCATACCACAAAAGTGGATACTTTTGAAGAATTTAAAGAAGTACTTAACACCAAAGGAGGATTCATTTCTGCCCATTGGGACGGGACAATTGAAACTGAAGATAAAATAAAAGAAATTACAAAGGCAACGATTAGATGTATTCCTTTAGATTCTGAAAATGAGGAAGGTATGTGCGTTTTTAGCGGTAATAAATCCTCAAAAAGAGTGTTGTTTGCTAAGGCTTATTAAATTTTTTTAAAAAAAGTTGCCTTGGATGTTTGCGAGATTGAAAAAAGTACTTATTTTTGCATCCGCTAAACGAGCAAAACATTAATGGCCCGTTCGTCTATCGGCTAGGACGCATGGTTTTCATCCATGTAAGAGGGGTTCGATTCCCCTACGGGCTACAACAAATTAGGTTTTAATAAACCACATTTAGAAAGTATATGGCAAATCATAAAAGTGCTTTAAAGAGAATTAGAAGAAACGAAGTGGCTCGACTTAGAAATAAGTACCAGCACAAAACGACTCGTAATGCTATTAAAAAATTACGTGAGACTGAAGATAAGTCTGAAGCTCAAAAACTTTACGTAGAAGTAACTTCTATGGTTGATAAGCTTGCAAAGCGTAATGTCATTCATGACAATAAAGCTTCTAACATTAAGTCTAAGCTTGCTAAATTCGTTAATGCTCTATAGTTAGTATTAGAATTAAAAAACAAAATAAAGCCTTTCAGAAATGAATGGCTTTTTTTTATGTATTGAATAATTTGTTTTACAAGTTATTTATTAAAGCTCCTTTAGTTATTTAAAAGTTAGAAGTATATATTAATACTTTTCTTCACTAAAAAAGGTCTTTCAGAAATGAAAGACCTTTTTTGATTTAGTTACTTTTTATTTTAAGAATTGTTGTTAGAGTTCTTTTTGCGTTCATCCATGAGTTGTCTGCTTAGTTGTTGTTCCTTTTCTAAGGATCTAAGTTTGTAGCTTTCTAATTCTTCTTCTGCTAATTTTAAATTAGTCTGTGAGATGTTAGTGATTTCATTGCTGCTGCGAAATTTGTATATAAAAATCACTAGAGCCAATAATAGTACCCCAATTATGGACCATAGGATTAAATTATAGGTCGTTTTGTCAAGCATGATTCCAAATAATGAAATTGAATCTTTCTCTTGATCCAGTGTTTCTAATGAAGCGTCTTTAGATTTAATCTGTTCTTCTAATGCAATTGTGTTTTTGTCTTTAATTGCAATTTGTCCTTCTAATAATTCTATAGAGTCTTTAAGCCCATCAATGCGTGCTACGGTCTCTTTCTTTAATTCTTGCAATTTACTTTGCTTAATGACCTTAAAGTCCTGATAGCGGTTTGCCTCGTCAATAGTCTGTTCAAATTTAGATTTAATTGTTGCTTCTTGAATAGAATCATTTTGTTGAGCGACAGCAGTAAAGCATATTAGTGAGCTGAAAATAAATAATGTCGATTTCAATGTTTAGTGTTTTTAGGGTAAAAGAGTTTAAAAATAATGATTATTTGGGTTAATAATCACTGAGTAGGTTCTAATTAAGAACTTGTGAGACTAGTAATAACTTCCAAAACGAAAAAAAGAGCTTAATATTTTATAAGCTCTTTTTTTTAAAATATGATATTTTAAGTTCTAACTATTCATGGTAGCTATAAACTCCTCGTTATTACGAGTTTGTTTCATTCTTTGGGAAATAAATTCCATTGCCTCTACAGCATTCATATCGGCTAAGTATTTTCTTAGAATCCACATATGTTTGATTGCTTGCTCATCTAATAATAGATCATCTCTTCTGGTAGAAGAAGAGGTAAGGTCGATAGCAGGGAAAATACGTCTATTTGAAATGTTACGATCTAATTGTAATTCCATGTTACCAGTTCCTTTAAATTCTTCAAAAATCACTTCATCCATTTTAGAGCCAGTTTCCGTAAGTGCAGTAGCTATAATTGTTAAGGAACCACCACCTTCAATATTTCTTGCGGCTCCAAAGAAGCGTTTAGGTTTGTGAAGAGCATTAGCATCTACACCACCTGATAATACTTTACCACTTGCAGGTTGTACCGTGTTGTAAGCTCTCGCTAGACGTGTTATCGAGTCGAGAAGAATAACCACATCATGGCCACATTCTACCATTCTCTTCGCTTTCTCTAAAACTATATTAGCAACTTTTACATGGTCATGCGCTTCTTTGTCAAAAGTAGACGCGATTACTTCACCTTCAACATTACGTTGCATATCCGTAACTTCTTCTGGGCGTTCGTCTATTAAAAGTACCAGTTGATAAACCTCTGGGTGATTTGCGGCAATCGCATTTGCGATGTCCTTTAATAACATTGTTTTACCCGTTTTAGGTTGGGCTACAATCATACCACGTTGCCCTTTACCTATAGGTGCAAATAAGTCCATTATACGTGTTGATAATGATGATTGACGCTCTGCGATATTGAATTTCTCGTCAGGGAATAAAGGCGTCAAGTGCTCAAAAGAAACTCGGTCTCTTACTACACTAGGATCAAGGCCATTAATCTTTATGATTTTTATTAATGGAAAGTATTTTTCACCTTCTTTAGGTGGGCGTACCATTCCTAAAACCGTATCACCCGTTTTAAGACCGAAAAGGCGTACTTGAGATTGAGATACATAAATATCATCTGGTGAAGCTAGATAATTATAATCGCTACTACGTAAAAATCCATATCCATCAGGCATCATATCTAGACAACCTTCACTCTCAATGATTCCATCAAATTCAAAATCTGGATCACGATAGCGATTGCGATTATCCTTATTCCCCTTAGGAACGTTACTTTGGTTGTTATTACGCTGATTTTTATTACGATTATTACGATCATTCCTATCGTTGCGATCACCGTTTTGGTCATTACGTTTATCGCTTTTCTCGTTTTGCGTGTTCTTAGATTTTTTATCGTTCGAACGATCTGATTTCTCATTTCGATTGTCAGATTGCTTAGAACGAGGAGCACGAGTTTCCTTTTTAGGAGTAGTTTCTTTCTTCTCAGTCTCGTCACTTTTTGAAGTGCTAGTGCCTTTTTTCGTATCCTCTTTCTTAGTGGTTGTTTTTCTAGGTCTAGGATTCGGTTTGCGCTGTGGTTTCGGAGCTTCTTTTTTCTCAGTAACCGGTGCTTTATCTGATGTGGTAGGTGTAGTTTCTACATCTAGTTTTTTTACAACATCTGGATTTGCAGCTTGTAGGTCTAGTATTTTGTATACTAAGTCTAATTTTCTGAGCTGCTTGTATTTAGGAACGTTAAGTCCTTTGGCTATTTCCTGTAATTCAGGTAGCTTTTTTGATTTTAAATCAGCGATTTGAAACATAAATTATAATGTGTGTGAAATATCATTCTGTAGATGAACCGAAAGAATAAGAAATTATTTAGGGGTTAGTTAACCTAGTAAGAGGTGGTTAACCATTCGATGTTACAATAATACATATAAAAATTAATATGTGCTATGCTTTTTTAAGGATATATATTATTTTTGGCATCAGTTAAGTAAAGCAATTAGCCTACTTTATTTTTATGATACAACGTATTCAGACCATATATTTACTATTAGCCGCAGCAGTTTCTGGTGGGTTAATTTTTGTAGTGAGCTTGTGGATCGATGGAGAAGGAAATGAGGTAGTGGCAATGGATGAGTCTAGTTATTTTGGCGCTTTTGTTGTTAGTGCTTTATTGTCTCTAGTGGCTATATTTATTTACAATAACAGAAAGTTACAAACGGTTATTAACCGTCTTAATATTTTATTGAACCTTATTTTGCTAGGAGTTTTCGTTTATCGATCGCTAACTATGTCTGGAGAAACGGCGGTTTCTGAGAAAGGCATTGGGATGCTTATACCTATCATATCTATCGTTTTTTTAGTTCTGGCTAACAGGGCTATTCGTAGGGATGAGCAGCTCGTAAAATCTGCAGATCGTTTTCGTTAAACACTGTATCTTAGTTTATTTAGTGAAAAACCTGTGAGGCGCCACCTCGCAGGTTTTTGTTTTTACGCTTTCGCGAAAGCGAAATAATAACTTCCTAATCAGTGCCAGATATCATCGATTTTTTTCAATTACTTCCAGATTGGAAATTTGACCATCTTTAATTTCAAAACGTAGCATGGTTCGTTTTTGGTGAAATCCATGTATGCCTATTGCACCTGGATTGAGGTGTAAACAATTAATTTTTTTATCATTAATTACTTTAAGAATGTGTGAATGGCCACAGACAAATATATCTGGTGGGTTGTTATAAATTGCTGGTTTAACTCGTTGATTATACCTGCCTGGATAGCCGCCTATGTGTGTAATCCATATTTCCATCCCTTCACACATGAAACGATTATGTTCTGGGTACTGCATTCTGGCTTTATCATCGTCTATATTTCCCCATACTGCACGTAGAGGTTTAAGAGCTGCAATTTGATCAGTTACCGTTAAATCACCTATATCTCCAGCATGCCATACTTCATCTGCTTGTTTTATATATTTAATTATAAAATCATCTATATAACTATGGGTATCTGATAGTAGTAAAATTTTCATAGTTCAAAGATAGTGAGTGCGAGGTTTTGGGATGTTGTTACAAGCTGTTTTAAACAAAAATTATGCTATGTGCTTGTATCATTAGGTTTAATAAAACGAGTCGAGAATCCCATTATATCGGCTTATCTTTGTACTGATGCAAGAGAAAAAACGATATTTTATTGAACTAGCTTATGATGGTACGGCTTATCATGGATGGCAACGACAACCACAGAGTATAACTGTGCAAGAAGTACTGGAGGAAGGATTGCATAAAATGTTACGTGAGCAAATTAAAGTGCAAGGTGCCGGACGAACTGATGCTGGTGTACATGCAGCCTATATGGTTGCTCATTTTGATTATTCTGGTGCAATAGATTTGGATCATCTAGTATATAGATTGAATAGATGGTTGCCAAAAGATATAGCCGTTTATGAGGTGAAACCTGTTGTAAATAATGCGCATGCTCGATTCCATGCTTATAAAAGGTCTTATGAATATCATTTTTTATTAAGGCCAGATCCCTTTCAAGTAATGCAGGCATATGTTTTGTTTAGGAAGCCGGATTTTAAATTGATGCAGGAAGCTGCTGCTATTTTACCAGAATATAAAGATTTTGAATGTTTTTCTAGATCAAATACAGATGTTAAAACATATGTCTGTGATCTAACAGAGGCTTATTTTGAATTTAAAGATCATAAGGTGATTTTCCATATCACTGCAAATCGATTTTTACGCAATATGGTTCGTGCAGTAGTAGGAACATTACTAGATATAGGATATGGTAAAAAAACTATCGAAGATTTACGAGAAATAATAGCTTCAAAAGACCGCAGTAATGCAGGTGCTAGTGCTCCAGCCGGTGGGTTATTTTTAACTAAAATTCACTATCCAAAAGAGCTGTTTTTATGAACGATCAAATCATTTTTAAAGAAAAGCAACGCTTTACACAATGGTTGATATGGCTTATCTTATTGATTGTAACCGTAATTGTCGTTATGCAATTTGATTTTACTAAAAACATAGTGGATCAATTGACGATTGATAAAGTTATGCCAAGTGTTGTTATAAGTCTTATTTTGGTTTTATTTTTAACACTTCAACTGAAAACAGAAATAACTGAAAAGGAAATTACTATAGAATATTTTCCTTTCTTTAAAAAGGTTTTTAAATGGTCTGAAATATCAAAAGCCCAAGTGATTGATTATGGATTTGTAGGTGGATGGGGAATAAGATTATGGACCTCATATGGTACTGTGTATAACGTGAGTGGTTCAAAAGGACTTCATATAAAAATAACAGGAAAACAGTATGTTGTCGGTACTAGAAAAGAAAAAGAATTGCAATCCAGTATTGCACATTTATTAAATTAATTATGGCATCTACTACAGGTAATGCATTTAACTTCAAGTTATTTAAGAGATTGATCTCTTATACAAAACCTTATAAGGCGACTTATTATTTTGTAGCCGTATCTGCTATATTACTTTCGGGTCTTGCAATTGCAATGCCGTATCTAATAAAAGTGCTGATTGATGATTACATTATCCCGCAAGAATTAAGTGGTATTTACATCGTGATTTGTGTGATGATAGCTGCATTGCTTTTAGAAGTATTATTACAGTTCTCCTTTATATTTTATGCAAACTGGTTAGGGCAACAAGTTATTAGGGACTTGCGATTGAAACTTTTCAATCACATGCTCCATTTTAAAATGAAATACTTTGATAAAAGTGCTGTAGGGAAATTAGTGACTCGAGCTGTGAGTGATATTGAGACTATTGCAAGTATTTTTTCCCAAGGTTTATTTGTGATCATTTCTGACTTATTAAAAATGTTAGTAGTTCTAGGTTTTATGGCTATTTCTAGTTGGCAACTAACTTTAGTGTCTCTAATAGTAATGCCATTTATTCTTTATGCTACACGTGTTTTTCAAAAAGCAATGAAAACGGCGTTTGAAGATGTCCGTAATCAAGTAAGTAATCTTAATTCTTTTGTACAGGAACGAGTTACTGGAATGAAAATCGTTCAAATTTTTAACCGTGAAAAAGTAGAGTACGAGCAGTTTAAGGAGATTAATAATAAGCATCGTAATGCATGGGTGAAAACGGTCTGGTATAATTCGATATTTTTTCCAATCGCCGAAATGGCTTCTAGTATCACTATAGCTTTAATTGTTTTTTTAGGGTTTAAATTGATGGTTTCAAGTGAAACTATAGAAGAGACCAGCTTACAGATAGGTACAATTGTAATGTTTATACAGTTGGCTCAAATGTTGTTTAGACCATTAAGACAGATAGCAGATAAGTTCAACACGCTGCAAATGGGAATGGTAGCAGCAAATAGAGTGTTTGGTATATTAGATACGGATTCAACTATAGAAAATACCGGTAGTATAAAAGCAAAACATCTCAAAGGAGAAATAACTTTTGAGGATGTGAAGTTCAGTTACGTTGATGATGAACTGGTACTTAAAGGTGTCAGTTTTAATGTTGATCCAGGTAATACTGTTGCTATTGTAGGAGCAACTGGAGCTGGAAAATCAACGATTATTAATTTGTTATCTAGGTTCTATGAGATAGATGCCGGAGAAATATTAATAGATGGTGTGAATACTAAAGATTATGATTTGTATAGCTTGCGTTCAGAAATAGCTGTGGTATTACAAGATGTTTTCTTATTTGCAGATACTATACTAAATAATATAACACTTAATGATGCCAGCATTACAGAAGACGACGTTATCAATGCTGCCAAGGAAATAGGTGTTCATAAATTTATATCTTCTCTTCCAGGCGGTTATCATTATAACGTTAAGGAACGTGGTGTGATGCTAAGCTCTGGTCAGCGACAATTGATCGCCTTTTTAAGAGCTTATGTTTCTGATCCTAGTATTTTAGTGTTAGATGAAGCTACTAGTTCGGTAGATGGTTATAGTGAACAGTTGATTCAAGAGGCTACAGAAAAGATTACTAAAAACCGCACGTCTATCGTGATTGCCCACAGACTTGCCACCATCAAAAAAGCTGATAAAATTATCGTTATGGACTCTGGTCAGATTGTTGAAGTAGGTTCACATTTAGAGCTTCTTCAAAAAACAGATGGCTACTACAAAAATCTATACGAAGTGCAATTTGCGCAAGATGAAGTTGCTTAATATCGGATAGTTTATTTAATATTCGCTTTTGCGAAAGCTAATCTATAAGCTTTATGGTTAAGGATTTATGTATTTCTTATAAATTACTACACCGATAACTGTAAGCAATATACCAACAACAAAGGATATCACTGCTAATGCGATTGATACAAGTACGGCAATGAGTGCTTTAAGTATAGCTTCTTGCCAGTTCAAGTACATACATTTTTTATAGCAATATGTATTGTAGATAAATAGCATTGGATAGGCCAGCATGGACCACATCATCAATACATCAACGTCAATAAAACTTAATAATATAGAAATAGGTGTGGTCACAATTACAAAATGACTGTAGGTGTACATGTGAAATACCAAATGTTCTGTGAAATTATATTTCTTATTGCGCCAGAAGGTAATGCGACCTATAAGTGCTAGTATAGGTAAGGTCATGAACACGATGAAACCTTGATACTTTGTAATAAATTCAAAAACTACTGCATTGATCTTATTAGTCTCAATTATTCTTTCTTCCGTATATCCAATCGACCTGTAGAAGTTATCATTGTTAGCTAAACCACCAGTAATATCTATATTAAATGTTTTTACTACAAACATATAAATACCACTCATAAATATAGCAATGAAAACATAACGTATAGCATCCACATAATTCATGCGAGCACCTTTTATATATCCATTAATAACATGATGTGGCTTTGTGAATAAATCAATGAAATTACGCCCAAATTTAGTGTCGATGCCTAAATACATATCGGCAAAATCTACACCTACATTGCGCATAGTGATACGTTTTTCAATCCATTTTGCACCACAGTCTGCACAATATGATTTACCGGCATATACTAGACTGCCACAGTTTTTACAGTTGCGTTCCATTTAAATTGATGTTAATTCCTTCTAATAATTCAGGATAAAAAATAACTATTCCTACTATAATTATCGTTCCTATGATTAAAGTGATAACGGATTGTACGATGAAATACAAAATAGTCATTAAAATAGTTTTCCAAACCGTTTTCCAGAATGATAATTTAAAAATTCTTTTGTAGTACCAACCTATTAAAATAAAAGAGAAAACAGATAGAACCGAAGACATTTGAAAATAATTCAGAGATGTAAGAATTATTACAGGCGTTAATAATACCGTTATCAGATTTATTAATCCAAAAACATAGCCGAATAGCACTAGATGTTCTACAAAATTATAAGTTCTTTTATAAAATGTTAACCAGCCAGTCAATGCATAAAAAGGGATAAATAATGAGGTTAAAAGCCCCATGTAGTCATAGAAATACGATAGGTATTCTTCAGCATTTTTCTCATTGGAAGTTATGTTGTCAAAACCTAATAACTCGGGATAGAAATTTTTAAGAACAAATATGTGTATCCCGAACAAGGTTAAGCTAATAAAGAAGAAGTTAATCACGTTCACGTATTTTTTACGTTGTCCTGTGATGTAACCATTAATAACATCTTCTGGATACTTAAATAGTGTGATACAGGTTTTAATAAAAACATTTTCAGTACCTAAATATCGTTCCGTAAACTCTGCAGTTATTTTACGAGGTGTAAGTCTGTAGTCCAGCCATTGCGCACCACAATGTGGACAATAATTGAATTTATTTGAGTATCTAGTCTTACAGTTCTTACATGTTTTCACTCAAGATGTTTTTTAATCCTAATAGATAGGTCTTCTAAATTCTCAAATGTTTCAAATTCAGCGTTGTTTATTAAAGAAATTTGACCAGTTTCTTCACTGACAGCTAGTGCAATAGCGTTACTTCTTTCTGTGACACCTACTGCAGCGCGGTGTCTTAACCCAAAACGTTGTGGAATACTTCTATTGTCAGAGACAGGTAAGATAACACGAGTAGCGGTTATCCTATTTCCTTCAATAATCATAGCGCCATCATGTAGCGGTGAGTTTTTAAAAAAGATACTTTTAATAATAGAACTATTAACGACAATATCCTGCTCATCTCCAGAGTTTTTTACAAAGTCTAATGAGCCATCTCTTTTTATAACAATTAAAGCTCCTGTATAAGTTTTAGACATTTCTTCACAGGCTTTAACAATTTGATCAACAGCTGTATGATCTGTATCGGTATCATCTTTGAAAAAATGTAACTGTTTTAAAAATCCTTTTCGAGAAGTGAAATTTGTAGAACCTAACATCAGTAAAAATTTTCTAATCTCTTGTTGGAAAACAACAATCAATGCAAAAACACCTGCACCAGTAAAGGCACCCAATGCACGACTTAGCAATTCCATTTTAAGTGTTTCAGTAATGCTGTAAATGATATAGATGATTACTATTCCTATAAATATATTTATAGCAGGAGTTCCTTTTACCAGTCTATATAAATAAAAAGTTAGAGCTGCCACTAACAAGATATCTATAACGTCGAGAATTCTTAAATCTGGTAATTCCAATGGGATCGGTTTTTGTAAAAATATAATTTAATTTGTTTCTAGCATGTGATATAGTTGGATGACTTCATTTGCTTCCTTTACATCATGGACTCTTAAAATAGAAGCACCTTGCTGTAAACAAATCATATGTAAGGCACTCGTCCCGTTGAGTGCTTGAGATGCGCTGGACTCTAGTGTTTTGTAAATCATTGATTTACGTGAAATACCAGAGAGTACTGGTACTTCATGAGTATTTAATGTTTTTTGATTTTTAAGCAGGTGAAAATTTTGATCAATAGTTTTGGCAAACCCATAACCTGGATCAATGATAACATCATTAATCCCTGCAGCTCTCGCAGTTGCTATACGTTCAGAAAAGTATAAGTTTATATCTGTTATAAGATGGCTGTAGTCAGTCATGGACTTCATAGTTTGTGGCGTGCCGCGCATGTGCATCATTATGTAGGGTACTTGATGTCGAGCTACTGTATTTATTACATTTTGATCTAGCAATCCAGCACTAATATCATTGACCATATTAACACCATGTTGTATAGCATGATCTATTACGCTTGCGCGAAAACTGTCTACACTTAAGTTCAGGTTTTTAAACTCTCTTACTAATAAATCAACAACTGGGATCACACGATTTAATTCCTCTTCAATGGAAATGTCTTTTCCGTCAGGTCTTGAGCTATAACCGCCTATGTCTATAAATGTCGCACCATTAGTCAACATTTTACTCACCTGATTCAATAAGTCTAAATCAGATTTTAATTTCCCACCATCATAAAAAGAATCGGGTGTTGCATTAACTATACCCATCACGCGTGGTATGGACAGGTCGATTAATCTACCGCTACAGTTGATGGTGTACATTAAATTATGGTATTTAAAATTTAAAGCCGAAATTTACACAAAATATTATCCGTTTATGTCCCAAACCAGCCAGCAATATGATGCAGTAGTAAAAACCTGTAGAGATCTTTTTACTAAAAAAATGAAGGATTATGGAAGTGCCTGGCGCATCTTAAGATTACCATCTCTAACAGATCAAATTTTTATTAAAGCTCAGCGTATTAGAGGACTACAAACGCTTGCTGAGTCTAAGGTTGATGAAGGTCAAGAAAGTGAGTTTATCGGGATTATTAACTACTCAATCATGGCACTAGTACAACTAGAAAATGGAGTGGTAGAACAACCAGATTTAACACTTGAAGAATCTCTAGATTTATATGATCGACATATTTCCATTACTAAAGAATTAATGATGGATAAAAATCACGATTATGGAGAAGCATGGCGCGATATGAGAGTAAGTTCTCTTACAGATTTAATTCTTCAAAAACTATTGAGAGTAAAGCAAATTGAAGATAACGATGGTAAAACGATTGTTTCTGAAGGTCTAGACGCAAATTATCAAGACATGATTAATTATGCTGTATTTGCCATGATTCATTTAGGAGCCAAGTAATTTCAGTAGGATTTTTGTAATCGTTGAGATATTATTTCCATTTTATACCACAACCCATACTAGGTTTTTGAGTCGTAGGAACCATTTTGTTTCCTAAAATAGCATCCATCGCCTCTCTTAATGAACGTCCCGTTAGTGGTATGCCATTTCCTGGTCTCGAATCATCTAATTGTCCTCGATAAACTAAAAGATCTTCACTGTCAAAAAGGTAGAAGTCAGGAGTGCAGGCTGCATCGTACGCTTTGGCAACCTCTTGACTTTCATCATATAAATAAGGAAATGTATAATCATTTTCCATCGCTGTTTTATACATTAGATCTGGTGAGTCTTGAGGATATTTTACAACATTATTACTCGATATAGCCACAAAACCAAAACCAAGTATCCTGTAATCATTTGCTATTCTTACAATTTCTTCATTTACATGAATTACATAAGGACAGTGATTGCAAATAAACATTACAACAGTACCTTTTTTACCTTTAATATTTTTATACGTTAATGGACTACCGCTGATAGTATCTAACAAATGAAAATGAGGAGCCTTAGTATTAAGAGGCAACATGGTGGAAGGTGTCAATGCCATTTAGCTTTTTTTGATTAGTAGTATAAAATGTGATTATGTTACGCTTTCGCGTAAGCGAACTTATTATAATCTCATAAAATCTATACCTTAAAGTTTTTTTAAAGATGTAAGGAATGGGTTTATTTTATTTAAATTTAAAATAAAAAGATGAAAAAAGGATATGACACAGTAACAGAGGCCGTAGAGGATTTACAATCAAAAGGCTATACGATAGACTTTGATCTAGTAGAAGATGGAGTACATTCTAAACATTTAAAGAAAGAATGGAAAGCAGGCGAGATTGAGGTAAAAGAATTTTATCGTTTTGAAGGGATGACTAATCCAGGAGATAATATGATATTATATGCGCTAGAGTGCACAGATGGAGAGAAAGGGTTATTGTTAGATGCATATGGTGCTGACGTCGCAATATCTCGCGAAATGATTGAAAAGCTGAAAATGCATTAATGGAAATATCATGGGAGGATTTCACTAAAGTAGAAATGAGAGTAGGTACAATCTTAACTGCTAGTAATTTTCCAGAAGCTAGAAATCCAGCATATATTTTGCAAATTGATTTTGGACCATTAGGGATTAAAAAAAGTAGCGCTCAAATTACTAAGCGATACAATAAAAATGATCTAATAGGAAAACAGGTTATCGCTATCGTCAACTTTCCTAAAAAGCAAATTGCTACATTAATGAGTGAATGTTTAGTTCTAGGTGTAGTAGGTGATGATAAAGATGTGATATTATTAAAGCCTGATGCTACTTCACGTAATGGTGACCGAGTTGGTTAAATTATGTAGTAGATGTAAATAAATATAAAAAAAGCAGCTCTTAATATTAAGAGCTGCTTTTTTTATAATTTAAAGTCATTATTAATTTACCGTATAACGGAAACGTTCAATTTCACCTTTTGAATTCTTCATTTGAATTAAAAGAGTTTCATTAGGGACAACATCCCTTAATACGGATTGAATGTCATCAATATCTGCCACATCAGTATCATTCACTTTAGTGACAATATAATCGCTGAGGTTGTAACGTGATAGTTTACCTATAGTCTTGGTGATTTTCACACCATCTTTTACATCAAAGATCTTTTTTTCTTCACTCGTTAGATTACGTAATTCCATTTCTATTTGTGGGATAGTAACCGTATTATTTCTGGTAATCGTAATAGGTATAGCAATAAGCTTATTTTTTCTAATGACCTCTGCATTGACAACATCACCTGGATTTTTTGTTTTAATATATCCAGATAATTCAGAGAACTTGCTGATTTCAACACCATCTAAAGATATAATAACATCACCTTTTCTAAGGTCACTTTTTGCGGCACCACTATCTTCTACAATTTCTGCTACATAAATTCCTTCCGTAGAATTAAGTCCAAATTCTTTCGAATTCGTCCCATTTAAATCAGTACCTCTTATACCTAACATACCTTTTTGCACAAATCCAAATTCCATGAAATCTTCGATGATTTTACGCGCATTATTGGACGGTACTGCAAACGAATATCCTATATAAGAGCCAGTTTGAGATTTAATAGCTGTATTTATTCCTATCAATTCACCACGAGTGTTCACTAACGCACCACCAGAATTCCCTGGATTTACCGCTGCATCAGTTTGTATAAAAGATTGAATATTTTGATCTCTTGATTCTAGATCACGACCTTTTGCACTTATGATACCAGCTGTGACGGTACTCGTAAGATTAAATGGATTCCCTACGGCCAGTACCCATTCACCAATTTTTGCATTATTAGAATCACCAAATGGAACAAACGGTAAATCTTCATCTGTCTCAATTTTTATAAGTGCGATGTCGCTTTCCTCATCTGCACCTATTAATTCTGCTTTATAAGTTTGATTATTATTTAAAGTCACTTGCAAGTGATTTGAATTCTTAATCACATGATTATTAGTTATAATGTATCCATCTGGTGTAATAATTACACCGCTTCCGGTACCTATTGCCTCACGATATGGAGTACGTCCTGCCCATACATCGGCCATAGACATAGGTGCGCGTGCGACCGTTTTATTAATAACGTGCACAACAGAATGTACGGTTTTTTCTGCTGCTTCTGTAAAGTCAACACCAGCTATTGATGTGTTGCCGGTGTAAGAAACAGGAGTAGCAGGTAATGGACTTTCAATAATAGGTTGTTGTACAAAGCTAGTACTAGAGTCTTCATTTTGTACTAATTGGTAACCACCTAATGCGACTATTCCACCTAGAATAGCCATTCCTAGAGATTTAATAAACGTTTTCATTTGCTTTCTTTTTCTATTATGACTTAATAACTTAAAATTAGTTTAGTGATTGTACATAACTTATTAGTTTAACCTTATTTAACAGTTGAGTGTAAGGTTTTTAAGAATTCCCTTTCTTTTATATAAGGTTGTATGGCAGCCTCATTAATATACCTTTGTCTCATTATAATTAAGAAATTGCGTGCATAAGGTCTAGAAAAAACTTTTCGCTTTACCTTTGCAATTATGAGCCACATACACTTCTATAAATATCAAGGAACCGGTAATGACTTTGTCATGATTGATAATCGTGATTTATCTTTTTCCAAAAACGATACCAAACTAATAGAACTCCTGTGTGACAGAAAATTTGGCATAGGTGCAGATGGACTTATATTATTAGAAAACCATCCTACGGCAGATTTTAAAATGGTCTATTTTAATGCAGATGGTAAAGAAAGCACAATGTGTGGTAATGGAGGAAGATGTCTTGTGCGTTTTGCCCAGTTTCTAGAGATTATTTCACAAGACGCCACCTTTGAAGCTATTGATGGGATGCATCATGCAAAAGTGATTGATGCTACTGCAATAAGTCTACAAATGAGCGACGTGACTGAAATGAGAATAGAAAATAGTTATGTTTATACTAATACTGGATCACCGCATCATGTACAATTAACTGAAAATCTGGCAGACCTAGACGTCTACCAAGAAGGGAAATACCTGCGCAATAATATTTATGGTAAAACTGGTGCAAATATTAATTTTGTACAGCTTACAGATCGTGAAACCTTTAAGGTACGTACCTATGAACGCGGCGTTGAAGATGAAACATTGAGCTGCGGTACTGGTGTTACTGCTGTCGCAATAGCCATGCACAAAACTAATCATACTAATGCAAATGAGGTCAAACTTGAAACTCCTGGTGGAACGCTAAAAGTTTCTTTTGAGGCCAGTGAAACAGGTTATAAGAATATATGGCTTATTGGACCAGCCTTATCCGTTTTTAAAGGAACTTTTACCATATGATGTTACAGTCACAACATTGTATTTTAAGAGCTGTAGATCCGGAAGATATGGACTTTATATATAGACTCGAGAATAATTCTGAACTATGGGAAGTAGGTAATACTTGGACACCATTTTCAAAATATACAATTCGAGAATATCTAGAGAACGCGCATAGAGATATCTATGAGGTGAAACAGTTGCGACTGGCTATTTGTAATTTAAAAGAAGAGATTGTAGGCGTTGTTGATCTTTATGATTTTGATCCATATCATAAACGTGCTGGTGTAGGAATCGTAATATCTCAACATGCAGATCGTCAGAAAGGCTATGCGTCAGAAGGATTGCAATTAATGATAGATTATGCGTTTAAGCATTTAAGATTACACCAACTCTATGCTGGTATCACTGAAGATAATGTGGCGAGTAGAAAGTTGTTTGAGAAATTACGCTTTCGCGAAAGCGGAATAAAGAAAGACTGGATTGCAACAGAATCATCATATAAAAACGAAATCACCTACCAACTTATTAATGAATAAATATAAAAATGTAATTGTAGGAGTAGCTCTAGTAGGTTTAATAGCTATGTCCATATTTGCCTATAAAGTCTACAGTACTTTTTTTAGTGCCAATACCAATTTTGAATCGCAAACCTACGAGGTTTTTATTCCATCAACTGCAGATTATAATGCCGCTTTTATGATAGTTGCAGACGCTGTGGAAGATCGAGACGCATTTCATGAAACGGCTGTACGCAAAGGATATAATTCAAATGTAAAACCAGGTCGTTACATTCTTAAAAAAGGAATGAGTAATAATGATATTATTAATACCATACGTAGTCAGAATCAACCTGTTAAAGTTAGATTTAATAATCAAGAACGATTAGAAGATCTTGCAGGACGACTAGCACAACAAGTAGAAACTGATAGTTTGAGTCTTTTAAATGCTATGAGAGACGTCGCTTTTTTAAAGGAGCATGGTTTTACAGAAGAAACTGCACTTACCATGTATATGTCTAATTCTTATGATTGTTACTGGAATACTACGGCAGAAAAGTTAAGGGATAAAATGTGGAAGGCATATGATAATTTCTGGAATGATGATCGATTAAATAAGGCAAAACAGATTGACTTAACAGCTCAAGAAGTATATACACTTGCTAGTATCGTGCACAAAGAAACTGCAAAAGCTGATGAACGTCCTAGAGTTGCTGGTGTTTATATAAATAGATTAAATAGAGGTATTAAACTAGATGCAGATCCTACTGTTATCTATGCTAAAAAGCTGAAAGAAAATGACTTTAAGCAAGTTATTAAACGTGTGTTATATGTTGATTTAACTATAGATTCACCATACAATACCTATAAGTACGCAAGTCTACCACCAGGACCTATCATCACACCAGATCTTAATGCTATTGATGCTGTACTTAATTATGAGAAGCATGGTTATTATTATTTTGTAGCCAATGTTGAGAATTTTGGGTATCATAAATTTGCAAAGACTTTGAGTCAACATAATGCAAATGCAGCTGCTTACCGTAGATGGGTTAATAAGCAGGGAATTAATCGCTAAAGTTTACATATCCTAGATTTGATTTTTACTTTACAGATCTTACTAGTAATCATCGTCATTTTATTGATTAAAGTTAAATATGATGATTATGGGCTAGTCTTATGTTTTTGGTTTTCAAATATTTATGAGTCTGTTAGGACTAATTTAACATCTTAAAAGTCTACAACCGTTAATTAGTCGTAAATTTGCGCCGCGTTAAAGAAAGGGTGACAGAAACTTTCGAAAACAAACTCTATGAAAACACGTCACGTGTATTTGGTTGTATTGCCCTTAGTATTGATATTTTGGTCATTTAGTAACAACCACTTGAAATTAGATTCTGGTAGCTATCATACTAGTTCTAATCATATAAATGAAGAGTTCTATGATGCAGATGCTTTTATAGGTCCTGTAACCAACTCTAATTTTTTTGATGTACGCTATTATTCTTTAGCGATTACACCACCAGATTCATTTTTAACTTTTAGAGAGGCTTTAGCTTTTAAAGAATCCCAAGGTAAGTTTTGGAAAGTGAATAGTCTAGGTTATATGGGGAAATATCAATTTGGTATGACCACATTAGAAACTTTAGGTGTTAGAGATTCTTTACAGTTTTTAAGATCTCCTAGATTACAAGAACGCGTATTTATTAAAAATTTACGTTACAATCATGAAATTTTAGAGCCATATATTAAACAATATGCTGGCAAAAAGATAGGTGGTATTCATGTAACCGAAAGCGGCATTCTTGCTGCAGCACACCTATCTGGTCCTGGTGGAGTAAAACGTTTCTTTAAAACTAAAGGTCGTAAGTCTAATCGTGATGCCTATGGTAGTTCAGTTAAGACTTACATGAAGCGTTTTGCAGGTTATGACTTAAGTGAAGTTATCGATTATTAAGATTTTTTTAAGGTTTGATTAAACCTTTACATGAAATTAAAGTCAAATCTGAATAATAAGACTTTAATCATGAAAAAAACTTTACTACTCTTTTTGCTATTAGTTCAGGTAGCAACGGTCTATTCTCAGACTCTTTATGATATGAATACGATCCAAGACATAAGAATTGTCTTTGCGCAAAGTAATTGGGACGCTTTACTAGATGCCGAAAAAGCTAGTACAGATGGTTATATAGCGGCCACTTCAGTGACTATTAATGGTACCGTATTTAACAATGTAGGCGTTAAATATAAAGGGAATAGTTCCTATAGAGCAAACCAGACTAAAAACCCTTTTCACATCGAGCTAGATACTTATGTTGATCAAGATTATGAAGGCTACACAGATCTTAAACTAGCCAATGTTTATTTTGATCCATCATTTGTTAGAGAAACAGTTTCTTATAACATTGTCAATAAATATATGGATGCGCCACAAGCAAACTATGCTAATGTTTACGTAAATGGAACATTGATTGGGTTGTATACTAATGTAGAGTCAATTTCTAAGAAATTCGTTAATAAGCACTTTAACTCAAATGATAATGCATTCTTTAGTTGTAGTCCTCCAGCAGGCGCAGGACCTCAAGGAAATGATTTTCCTAGTTTACAATATCTCGGAACCAATTACACAAGTTATGAAGATGCTTATGAAATAAAGTCAGATGTGACAGGTAGTGGATGGGATGATTTAATAGAATTAACTAGAATATTAAATACGGATATAAACAATATAGAAACTGTGCTAGACGTAGATGCTGCATTATGGATGCTTGCCTTTGATAATGTGATGGTAAATTTAGACAGTTATCTAGGTCAGTTTAAACAAAACTATTATTTATATAAAGATGATAACGGTAGATTTAGACCAGTAGTTTGGGATTTGAACATGTCTTTCGGAACTTTCGGTCAGACTGGATCTGGAGGATCTTTGAATAGTACTACGCAGAAAAGTCAGTTAACTCATTTGTTACATGAAAATGACGCTGCGTGGCCATTGATGAGTAAGTTAATGGCAGTACCACGTTATAAAAAAATGTATCTGGCTCATTTTAAAACGATTTTAACTGAAAATATATCGAACTCTGATTATTTAACTAGCGCAAATGCTTATCAAAATATTATTGACCTTGCCGTACAAGCAGATAATAATAAGTTTTACAGCTACGCACAGTTCAATAGTAATATCAATTCAGATGTAAATGCACAAATGAATACTGCTAGTGGATTAACAAATTTAATGAGTGCGAGAAGTACATATTTATTAGCACAGTCCGACTTTACTGCCATACAGCCATCTATTACCGCGGTAGCTCCATCTGTAGCTACACCAATCATAGGCAATACGATTACTGTTACTGCACAAGTAACTAATACGAATACAACAGCTGTATATTTAGGATATCGTGAAGGTGATTTTGTACCATTTACTAAGATTTTAATGTATGATGATGGAGCACATAATGATGGGGCTGCTGGTGATAATGTTTATGGTATTGACTTACTGATTACCAATTCATTGACCCAATACTATATTTATGCAGAAAATAACAATATAGGAGTATTTTCACCAGCAAGAGCTGAATATGAATATCACTCTATAGTAGCAACTTACACAACAATTACTCCAGGAGATTTAGTTGTTAATGAAATAATGGCGTCTAACAGTACAACTGCTGTAGATGATGATGGTGAGTATGAAGATTGGGTAGAGCTTTATAATAACTCTTCTTCAACTTTGAGTCTAGATAACTTATACTTATCTGATGATGCTACTGATCCTTTAATGTGGCAATTTCCTAGTGGAATAACCATAGCTCCAGATAGCTATCTAATTGTATGGTGCGATAAAGATTTAACTCAAACAGGTCTTCATGCCGACTTAAAATTTTCATCAAATGGAGAGGATGCTGTATTATCATATGATAACGGAACCGTAATAGAGTCCATCACATTTGGTGCACAAACCACTGATATGGGATATGCTCGTGTACCTAATGGTACTGGTAACTTTGTGATTCAAGCACCTACTTTTGGTACTAATAATGAAACATTAAGTAATAGTGACTTTGAACGTAATACAGATTATTCTATTTATCCTAATCCGGTTAACGATGTGATAAACATCAATACTAATAATGGAAGTATAGATCAAATAGCGCTGTATAATTTACAAGGACAACAGTTGATGAGTCTCAAATTGAATGGAGAACAACAAAGTCAATTAGACTTAACAAACTATACTCAAGGAATCTATTTATTGACCATTAATAATCAACAAACGGTTAAGGTGATTAAGCAATAAATTTATAATTATTTGCAACAAAAAAACCTGTAAAGCTCGCTTTGCAGGTTTTTTGCGTTTAAATAATTTCTATTTCTTCTCTATACTTTCCAGTTGGATTGATAGTGCTTTAGTAGATAACTGCACCTCTATAAGTGATAGAATAAGTGATATCATTAAAGCAAGTAAACTGATTCCAAAAACTAGATTTGCCCAAAAATTCAATTCTATATAAATTAAGAACATCGTGATTACCGCAAGTAAGAAACTTAAAATAGCAACGGCTTGCATATTTTTAATAATGGTCAGTCGCTTTCTTAATTTTTGCACTTGAATCCTAACTTTATCTGATGGGTTTTCTTCATACTTCCCAAACAGGTTTCTTATCAATGCTGCAATGGCTAGATAACGTGCGTTATAAGCCAGCATGGTTAACGATATGGCTGGGAAGAGTAGGGCTGGTATGCTTAGTGATAATTCCAAAATTTGATTATTAGTTAACTATTTATTTCGTTATAGGTGTTGAAAGTTTTATGTCTACAGAAAACGAAGTCTTTTAATAAACACCGCGGTTAAGCTCTACTTCCAAAAATCGCACTACCTATCCTCACCATCGTGCTGCCTTCTTCAAGGGCAATTTCATAATCGCCTGTCATTCCCATAGAAAGTGTTTTCAAATCGTGTGAATCACTAATCAGGTGATTGTCGTTGATATGATCGAGTAGTGTTTTGAGACTTTTAAATTCTTTACGTACTTGTTCTTTATTATCTGTAAAAGTGGCCATGCCCATTAGTCCTGTGATGCGCACGTTTTTATAACCTGCAAAGGCATCACTACTCAATAACTCGAGCAATTCATTTTGATCAAAGCCAAATTTTGTTTCTTCCTCAGCAATATGAATCTGTAGAAGACAATCGATGACTCTTTCGTTTTTCACGGCTTGTTTGTTGATTTCCTTGAGTAATCGTGGTGAATCCACACTGTGAATTAAATGAACGTAAGGTGCCATATATTTTACCTTATTGCGCTGTGTGTGACCTATCATGTGCCAGTGAATGTCCTTGGGAAGCGTTTCCCATTTTTCGGTCATTTCCTGAATTTTATTCTCACCAAAGTGTCTTTGTCCAGCATCATAAGCCTCTTGCAGGTCGCTTATAGGTTTAGTTTTGCTTACGGCAACTAGAGTGGCTTTGGGTTCTATGCTTTCGCGAAAGCGTAATAAATGATCTTTTATGCTCATGATTCAAATTCGTAAATGGTAAGGCCGCTAGGTAACTTGGGTCTGATGTAAGTGCTCTTAGGTGGCATGATTAGAGATTCGTCTGCGATGGATTTCATTTGTTCTACTGTGGCTGGGAATAAACCAAAACCAACGGCAAATTCATTTTTATCTACGCGATCTTTAATGCGCAATAAATCTGTCTGTCCATAACTGTAGGCGATCCGAGAATCGTTGCGCAAGTCCTCAATACCTAAGATAGGATTTAAGACCAAATCAAATAACATTTGAGTGTCTAGATCATCGAGTGGTGTCTCAATGTTATACGTGTCTTTACGTAAATACAAACTGTAAAACTCTCCATCTAGATACATAGAGAAATGGTGTTTTTTTGAAGGCTTGTACATCTCTAGACCACGATTCTGTATACGGAATTTCATATCTAGTTGCATGAGAAACGCTTCTTTACTCAAACCGTTTAGATCTTTAACGAGTCTATTAAATTCATAGATGCGCAACTGACTTTGAGCGATGAGGTAACTCATAAAATGGTTATAGCTGTCGTGCTTTTCTCCCATCTCACTAGCGAGTAGGGAAGAACTGGCGCTACGGTGGTGACCATCTGCAATATAGACGTGTGGCATGGCTTTAAATTGTTGTTGCAATACCTCTATATGATGGATGTCTTTTATCACCCATAGTTTATGACAACTGCGATCTGTGGTGACAAAGTCATAAACCGGTCTGTGCTTTTTTTCTTGATCGATCACTTCATCAATGATTTGATCATCTGGATAGGTGAGTAGTACAGGCTCTGCATTAAAACCTACTGTTTTTAAGTAGTCTTTAAATAGTTTTTCTCGTTGTTCTAAAGTGTCTTCATGCTTTTTTATCTTTCCGCTATCATAATCTACAGTGGAAGTTCCAGCGATGATTCCTGTGTAAGAGTGTACCGCATCTGATCTTTCATAGATGTAAAATACAGGCGACTCATCTTGAACAAGGTATTGTTCTTCCTTAAATTCTAGATACCGATTGCGTACTAGATTAAAACGCTCTTCTCCTTTAAGGCTATTACTAAATTTATAACCAGGATTGAGAATGTGCAAAAAACTAAAGGGATTATATTTTAAAATTGCCTCTAGCTCTGTGTCACTATAATCTTGATACGTGCGCGATATCACATGTGACGCCATGTGTGGCGCTGCTCTTACTCCTTTAAAAGGTTTGATTTCAGGCATTTTGTTCTATTTCTCCTGGCCAAAAACACGCTAGTAAGCTGTTATGGTCGTAAGGATCTTTTCCAGTTTTATTGATACACCATTGCCAATCTACTATTGATTCATTTGTTTTGATAACCAAATCACTTCCATTATTGAAACAAATAGTTATTTCAGACAGTTCATTAACTTCAGCAGAAACTATTTCTTTTCGCATGTTCGCAGCTAGTATCGTGCATTTTGCTATATACTCTTTGTCAATTGAGGAATGCAGCTGTGAGTATGAATTACTTAGAAGTTGATTTAATTTTAATTCATCAGGACTTGTGAAATTCTGACAAACCAAATAATACTCGTGTAAATAAATGCAAAACCAATCGCTGATAGAGAAACCTGTGATGGCATTACCTACTAAAGTTTTATTTAAAATTTCAACTGACATTGTTTCTAGTTAATTTACTTAAAACTAGCACTCACTTTTTCAGCCTTTCTAGACTCACTATAATCATAAAATCCTTCTCCAGATTTCACACCTTTTTTACCAGCCATGACCATATTTACTAATAATGGACATGGTGCATATTTAGGGTTTTTAAATCCGTCGTGCATTACATTAAGAATAGAAAGACAAACGTCTAGTCCTATAAAGTCTGCTAGTTGTAATGGTCCCATAGGATGTGCCATACCTAACTTCATTACGGTATCGATTTCTTTTACACCTGCAACGCCGTTATATAAGGTTTCAATAGCCTCATTAATCATAGGCATTAAAATACGATTTGCTACAAAACCTGGATAGTCATTTACTTCAGTAGGTGTTTTACCTAGTTGTTTTGATAACTCCATGATAGTAGTAGTCACCTCATCACTAGTAGAATAACCTCTTATAATTTCTACTAGTTTCATGATAGGCACCGGATTCATAAAATGCATCCCAATAACTTTCTCTGGGCGTTTAGTAACGGCTGCGATCTGAGTAATAGAAATAGATGAAGTGTTAGTCGATAGAATACAACCTGCAGGAGCAAATTCATCCATCTGTCCAAATATTTTTAGTTTCAAATCTACATTTTCTGTAGCCGCTTCTACAATTAAGTCTGCTTTCTCTACACCAGATTTTAAATCTGTAAATGTTGATATATTACCTAAAGTTTCGTTTTTATCAGCTTCTGTGATTTTTTCTTTCGCAATCATACGGTCTAGGTTCTTTGAGATGGTACCTAGTCCTCGATCAATATTTTCTTGAGAAATATCAACTAGTGATACATTAAATCCAGATTGAGCAAAAGTGTGTGCAATACCATTACCCATGGTTCCTGCGCCTATTACGGTTATATTTTTCATTGTTATAGCTGTTTATTTTTTTAATAATTTGTTGCCATATTCTTTTAAAATGGAATCGATAGCAATAAAACTATCATAAGCTTCCTGACTATTAAAATCAGTATTTAAAAAGGTGATTTGACCTATACTAGTTTTAGGATTAAAATACATCAACGTCGATACGCCTGGATCACCACCAGAGTGACCTATGCCATCTCTTTCATAGGTGATAAACATTCCTTTATTAAAACCTTTCTGAAAGTCGGCTAGCGATTTTTCTGTTTTAAACATTGATTCATTTAGTTGCTTTTTATAAAACTGTACATAGGTGGACGTTTTTAATAAAGTTCCCTTACCGTTATAACCATTAATAAGTTCAGTAAGAATTATTCCTAGATCGTTAGGTGTGGTATATAAACCACCATCTGCAAATGTGATTAATCGATACACAGGATAACGCAGTTCTAGTGTGCTGTATAAAGTACTGCGTTGACGCGAGTCTAGATCTACAACATTCCAAGAGGTGTTTTTTAAACCTAAGGGATCAATGATGTGCTTTTTGGAATAGCTTTTAAAATTTTCACCAACTGCTTTTTCAATAATGTAAGCCGTCAATCCTGCAGCTATATTTGAGTAAGAATATGCTGTTCCTGGTGCATAATCACTATAGATATATGAAGTAAGTGTCGTATCTGTTGTTGTTAATCCAATTTCTAAAAACTCTTGTAGTGATAAAGCTTCTTTGGCCGTCTGAAAGTATTCAAGCTCTTCTTGATCAATTTTAGGATTATCTACAGCGTCATCTTCAAGATTGATATAGCTCAAATCATAATAGTCACCGTCTAGAATACTACTTGTATGTGAGGTTAAATGCCTTACTAAAATGGGATCATCTGGATATTGAGGATTGCGTACGTTAAACTCAAGATAATTGTTAATATCATCATCCAGTTTAATGTGTCCATCTTCTACTGCTTTAGCAAGAGTTAATCCTAAGATTACTTTTGAGATTGAAGCAATGTTTTGAATAGTGTTTTCTGTATAATCTGCTCTTATCTTGCGATCTAGATATCCATAACCTTCTTGAAAAATAGGTCCTTTTTTATTTACTATAGAAACACCTATACCGTGAAAATGTTTCAGTTGATGGATGCTATCTAATTTCTTATCCAGTTCTACTTCAACTGCTTTTACGATAATGTTTTCATCAGTTGTGACAGTGTCAGCATTTTTACAACTACTTAAGCCGCATAAAATTAGTAAGCTAACTAGAAGTTTATAATTCATTACAGTAATTTAAATTCTTTGATGATTTTTAAGGCTACATCTAGTGCCGCTGTTCCATCTTCTAGATTTACGACCGGTCTGGTATCATTTTCTATAGCGTCTGCAAATGTCTCTAGTTCATCAAGGATAGCATTATTATCTGCCACATCAGGATTGTCAAAATAGATTTGTTTTTTCTCACCTTCAGCATTTTTAAGAATCATGTCAAAATCTCCTGGAACCTCTGGCGCGTCTTTCATGCGCACGACTTCTACCGCTTTAGTTAAAAAATCAACAGATATGTAAGCGTCACGTTGGAAAAAACGTGCCTTACGCATTTTCTTAAGACTGATACGACTAGCGGTTAGATTTGCAACACAACCATTTTCAAATTCTATACGAGCATTAGCAATATCTGGAGTTTTAGAAATTACAGAAACACCACTAGCACTCACAGATTTTACAGGACTTTTTACCACACTTAGAATAGCATCGATGTCGTGTATCATTAAATCCAGCACTACACTTACATCTGTGCCACGTGGATTAAACTCTGCCAGTCGGTGGGTTTCTATAAACATAGGATTGTCAAATCGATCTACAACAGATCTAAATGCAGGATTGAAACGTTCTACCTGACCTACCTGTCCTTTTACATTATGCTTTCGCGAAAGCGCAATTAAATCATTTGCCTCTTCTACAGTAACAGTGATAGGTTTCTCAACAAATAAGTGCTTACCAGCCTCGAGAACTTTCATTCCACTCTCGTGATGATAAGAAGTAGGAGTGACCACGTCTATCATGTCACAGGCCGCGATAAGTGCGTCGATGTCTGAAAAATATTTGTAACCAAACTCTGCCTCAATGGATGCTGCATACACGGGATTTGCATCATAAAATCCTATTAATTCATAACGCTCACTTTGTTCTAGAAGTCTTAAGTGAATTTTTCCGAGGTGTCCAGCACCTAGCACGCCAGCTTTAAGCATAAGTTTATGGGTTTTCCACAAAAATAAGGATTAGCTAGCAGAAAATTATCTTAAATCTTTTTGATAAAAAGTGCTGTACTTTTTAAGCAGTCATTATAAATTAGCGGTATCAAAGACGACTTCATACATAAAGGAAAAAGACGCCAGCTGGTAGAGTTGATGCGTGAGAAAGGAATCAAGGACCAGCGCGTGTTGGATGCCATGAATAAAGTGCCGCGCCACGTATTTTTGGACAGCTCTTTTCTAGAACATGCTTATCAAAACAAAGCATTTCCTATAGGTGCTGACCAGACTATATCACATCCTTATACAGTTGCTTTTCAAAGCGAGCTTTTACAAGTAAAGCCTAATGATAAGATTCTAGAGATAGGAACCGGTAGCGGTTATCAATGCGCCGTCCTATTAGAAATGGGAGCGCAAGTTTATACTATTGAACGTCAGAATGAATTGTACAAAAAGACCAATCTGATTTTCAGAAAATTAAATTATAGGCCCAAAAGATATTTCTTTGGTGATGGTTATAAAGGCATGCCAGAAGATGCACCATTTGATTCTATTATAGTCACGTGTGGTGCGCCTCAAATCCCTCAAACTTTATTAAGTCAGCTTAAAATAGGTGGTCGCATGGTCATACCAGTAGGTGATGATCCACAAATTATGACCTTATTGATCAGAGAAACGGCAACGCAATTTTCTAAAGAAACCTTTGGAGAGTTTAGATTTGTCCCATTTTTAGATGGTAAACAATAAGGTTACCATATCTATTGCTGATTATTGAAATAAAGAAATCTTAATCCATCTTATTTTCTTTACTTTTATCCATCAATACCTTTTTGGTAGCATCTATAATAAGTCATGAGATTTATCCATTTATTACTTCTAGGCTTACTATTACTAACTTCTTGTAAAAGCTTACAGTATCGATTATCAGATGACGCTATATATTCCACTTTCGCGAAAGCGGACTTACCGACCAATATATCGTATGTTGAAATAGATAGTCTGGATTTAAAGGTTCGTGTGCAAAGTGTTACACGTGGTATAGAAGATTACAATCTTGTTTTTTTACATGGGTCTCCTAGTTCTTTAACTGCATGGCAAGCATATTTACAGGATAGTCTTTTAAATAGTAAGGCAGACTTACATGCTGTGGACCGACCAGGTTATGGGTATTCTAACTTTGGAAATGAATTAACGTCTATTGATACACAAACTAAGGTGATAAGCAAAGTGATCAACGATTTGCAATTGAATAATGTCATTGCCGTGGGAACCTCTTATGGTGGTCCAGTCGCTGCTCGATTACCCATTGAAAATAAACAGGTAAAAGCAGTTATTATGGTGTCGCCAGCCATAGATCCAGACAATGAGAAAAGAGTCTGGCAGTCTGAATTTACACAATGGTGGTTAACACGCTGGTTAGTTCCTACAGGTTATCGAGTGGCTGGAGATGAGAAAACGGTGCATGCTCAAGAACTGGCTGCTATAGAACAAGACTGGTCACAAATTAATGTTCCTGTATTGCATATTCATGGAGATAAGGATGAGCTAGTTCCATATATTAATGTGAATTATAGTCAGGCTGTATTTTCAAATATTAACGTAGTTACTATCCCAGGTTTGGGACATGAGATTGCTTGGGCAAGACCGGAACTGGTTATACCTTATTTGCTAGAAATGGTTGAACGACTAAAACAAGCAGAGCAATAGAGATCTATCAATTGCTGTCTAAATAGAGATCAAAAGTAATTGTTGATGATAGTTTTCTATCCTACTATGTGCTGTACCGTCAATGAGCAATATTACAATCAACATGGCTATAGTGGTAATACTAATGGAACGCCACATCGTGGAGTTAATAAATAAAAGTATTAAGGCTGCAGCTATAATTATAAGAGGAATAGCTTTAAACACAATAGTATCGTACTCTTTTAATGTTTTTTCAGTTCTTTCTAATTCTGATTGAACAAAGGCTGTTGCATTTTCATTATAAGCTTTTTCAAACTGTACGATTCTAGACTTATTTGTGTAGAATAGGCCAAGTCCAATAATTAATAGCATAATTCCAGCGACTAGGGTAGGGATGATGTATGATTTTGCTAAATCAGTTTTTCCTAACTGCCAAAATCCAATACTTGCAATAATAAATAGAAGTCCAAATAATATAAAAAAACGTGTAGAGAAGACTTCAGATTTTGCCCATTCTGTTGCTAATTTAAGTATGTCCATAATTAATTCATTTTATATTTTTCGATGTATTGTGAAGGACTAATCCCTTCTTTCTTTTTAAATAGTCTTGAAAAGTAATGTGGATATTCAAACCCTAGTTCATAAGCGACTTCAGATATGGTTTTATGTGGTTGTAATAATATATCCTTTGCTTTATCTATTAAATGTAGCTGTAAATGTTCTGTGCTGGTTTTACCGGTTTCTTTTTTTAAAGTATCACTTAAGTAACGTTGAGAGACTGATAAACTGCTGGCTATTTGCTCTATACTGGGAATTCCTTTTTCTGATAGTTCACCCGATTCAAAATAGTTGGATAACTCATAATTAAATCGTTCCAGTAAATCATTAGAAAGTTCTTTTCTATTTAAAAATTGTCTTTCATAGAAACGGTTAGCATATTTAAGTAAAGTGCTTAATTGAGAAATGATGATATCCTTGCTGAATTCATCTTGATTATTTTGATATTCAATTTCAATATTTTGAACAATTGACTCAATTTGTTTTTCTTCTTTAGGAGATAAATGTAGTGACTCATTCACAGAATAGGAGAAAAAACTGTATTTCTTAATTTGGGTTGCTAATTCTGTACCTTTTAAAAAATCTTCATGGAAATTGATAGAAAATCCTTTCTGTTCAAAAAGGACACTACTGTCCCATTGCAATACTTGTCTAGGAGCTATAAATATTAAGGCGCCATTAGTGAAATCATAGGTCGTCCTTCCATAATTTAAATCACCTTTAATTACTTTTTTTAAACTTATAGAGTAACAATCGTTTGTGATAGGCGGTGAACTTTCCTTGGGACATGGAAGTACAGAATCGTCATGAGCAGCATACACACTAAACATAGGGTGTTCTGGAAGCGGCAGTTCCATATATTCTATGAATGACGAGAGTGTTTTAAAATGTTTCATATTTAATAAATGATCACAATGATGAATTATTTTAATTCTCCTAAGTTAGTGACAATATTAATTGGACCATCCGGAAACCATGTTTTAATCAAAAACTTTGGTATAGATCCTACAGGAATATAATCAGCATTATATGTTATTCTAGTGGTTGTATCATCAACTCTTTCAAACTCATAGATAACTCGGTAAGTTTTCATTCTCTCAACATCTTCAGTAGTGTAATCACTCTCCACACCTGTGGCAATAAATTTAACTTTGTTATCTTCTTTAATACGTTTAATATGAATGACTAAATCACTGTCTGAAAGTGGCCATGGTGCATTAAAATAATAGTAGGCAATCCATTCATCGTTTGAAATCTTCTCTATTTCTTTAGTGACAGGTGTTCTTTCTAAAAAGCTTTTGTGGTTTTCTGTATCAGAAAAGTAAGCGTCTAACTGATCTAAAGATGTTTGAACTGTTGTTTGCGCGATGTAATAGAAATGTGTGCCTTCCTTTTCTTTAATCAATTCATATTTTACTGTTGAAATACCATCTTTAGAATTTTCAATAGTCCAATTTCTGTCTTGTGAAAAACTATTTGTGGAAACAAGAGAAAAAAGTATGAAGCTGAAAAATGTTAAGTGTTTCATTTTGAATGATTTTAATATTATAAATTCCATTGGAATCCTGTTGCATCTTCAGAAACTTCCCATAGTTTTACCATTGTAGCTTTATCTTTTGCATGTGGCTCTAAATTGCACTCACCTACAGGACCTTTCCAATAGTTGCCACTAGTAGGGCCATAATATCTTTTTTGATCTAGTTCAGGCTCTGTTGCACACATAAGGGCTGGATAAGATCCTTTTTCTGCAGATTGTACAAATGGTGATAATTTCATCATTTGCCATATGAAACGAGTCATTAAACTTCCACTGGTTTTAATTAATGAGGTTCTGGACGCACCTGGATGACATGCGTATACCTTAACATTTGATTTTCCAGCATTTTTAAGTCGGTCCTGCAATTCATAAACAGACATAATTTGTGCTAGTTTACTTTGACTATAGACTGTATTTGGATTATAATCGTTATCCCAATTCATGTCATCAAACTTTATAGTTTTTATTCCCATTTTATAACCTTCACTACCTACAGTCACGATACGTCCGTTAGATTTATCGATTAAAGGAAAAAGCAATCCTTGTAATAAAAAGTTTCCGTAATGATTAACACCTAACTGACTTTCAAAACCATCAACAGTAAGCACTTGTTTAGGGACTTGTGCAATAGCAGCGTTACAAATCAATGCATCAATATGAGGAATTGTAGAGAGTACTTGTTTAGCAGCTTTTCTTACTGATGCTAATTGTGCTAAATCCATTTGAATATTAGATACTTCAATATGATTACCCAACTCACTTTTAAACTTAGCAATGGTGTCTTGAGCTTTAGTGTTGTTACGATTTAACATAACAACTTTAGCATCCTTAGCAAGTAAAATTTTTGCAGCTTCTAATCCAGTACCACTAGTAGTACCTGTAATTACATATGTTTTACCTTTTAGGGAACCTATAATGTCTGGTGTCCATCCATTTTTGCCAAATTGATTCTTGCTCATAATAGTTTGTTTAATACAATGAAATTTACAGTACAAAATTAACTTAACGATCATCTTTGTGACTTACACACATTTTCGAAATTGATATACTTTTTGGCGCATGATGAGATCGCAATAGGTGACACAGGTCTTGTAAAAACGATTGCATTTGTTGAGTAAACCCTATAAAAAAAGCTCTAAAATCCTGTGATAGAATTATAGAGCTTTTTATGCTAAATAAAGTGTAGGTAATCAATGAAGATTAATCATAAATTCTGATAATTTCTCCGTTACCTTTTCCATTAACACTTCTCACATAGCCATTGATCACCTTAGTCATAGGGATCGGATTGTGACCTGGGAAATAGTTTTTATATTTCTCATAAGCGTCTTCTACCATTCCAGAGGATACCACATTTACTCTGATCCCATTTTCTATTTCTAGAGCTACTGCTTTTACGAAACTATGTATACCGCCATTAACCATCGCTGCACTGGTCGTTTTCACTACAGGATCATCCGCTAGAATTCCTGTAGATAGAGTGATAGAGCCATTACTATTTAAATAATCTTGACCTATACGAACCAGATTTACCTGTCCCATGAGTTTGCTTTTAAGACCAATATAATAATCATCTTCTGTTAGGTCAATGAAAGGAGCCCATTTTGCTTCTCCAGCTAAACAAATGATGGCATCTAATTTCCCCAACTGATCAAACATGGTTTTAATTGATTTTGCATCAGCAATATCGACTGTTATATCTCCATTAGTACGACCAGCGATAAGGATTTCATTCTCATCTTGAAAATGTGCTACAACTTTTTTTCCTATGGTACCATGACCACCTATTATCAATATTTTCATCTTGTTTTTTTAAGTGAGACAATTATTTTTATTACATTTCTTCTTGTTCTTCTTCTTTATATTGCTGGTCCTATAAATAGTTAATGTTGCGATGATACTCCATATTAAATTTGTAGTAAATGGTGGAATTGCATTATAGTAATAGCAGTTCGTTGCTATTAAAAGTCCGCCTACTAAATTTAAATATTTTCCATAATCTAAGTACTTCTTATTCTCTATTAAAGTTAGGGCATAGGCTAGAATTATAAATCCAGAGCCTGACCAGCCGATGATGTCAATTAAAATTTTCATATTTCGTTATATCTATATATGTCGATGTGTTAGTTTAAATTTTTTTATTTCAGAAATTTGATGAATTTTCCAATAGTGTTTTCATTTCGTTTAAGATACGACCACTTTCCGTGTCTTGTAGATATAAGTAATCCGCATTTTTCCATATTAGTCAAGTATGTAGAAATAGTGGATTGCGACAGTCCTGCTTTTTCTTGAATATACGTAACGCAAACACCATCATTAAAATGTTTAAGTGTCTCATGCGGTGGAAAGTTCTTTTCTGGTTCTTTCAACCATTCCATGATTTGAAATCGAGTCTCATTAGATAAACATTTTCCTATTTCAGTAGCTGTCTTAAGATCCATGACACAAACATATCTATAAATAGCGATATGTGAAAATGTTTTATACTTTATATAACATTTAGTGGCTTTAAGTTCTGATTTTTAATCCTAGTTTCTCAATTCCAGTTTTAATATTTATCGATACATATATTTTTAATCCTTAGATTTTATACGGATTGTTTATTTCTCATTCAAGTTAGAATTGTTCTTGAGTAAGTTCATTATTAATCATTGCGCCTGCAATATTGCCTCCATAGACTGCAGTCGCTACAGATCGCATCATAGAACTATTGTCACCGCATGCAAATATGTTTTCCTCAGTTGTTTTTTGCATAGAATCTACTGTAATATGTCCATTCTCGGTAAGTTTACATCCTAGTTGTTCTGCTATTCGAGAGTTTTGTTGAAATGGAATAGAAGCATAAGCACAATCAAAGTCTTTTGAATTACCATCCTTAAAAATAACCTTACTTAATTGGCCATTTAAATGTTCTACTTCGGCAATTTTGTTTTCAATAATCTGAATTTTGCGCAGCTTCAATTTGTCGAGTTGACTTTGATCAAAATTCATTGATCCATTAGTAAGTAAAGTAATTTTTTTAGTCAAATTATTTACTAAAGAAGTTAAATGATAGGCTTTATCACCATTAGCAATTATAGCTGTGTTTTTGTTTCTAATTTCATAACCATGACAGTAAGGACAATGTACGACTGATATTCCCCAGCAATCAGAAAAACCTTTTATATCAGGCATCAGATCTTTAATTCCAGCAGCAAACACTAATTTTTTTGCGGTAAAAACATCTCCTTTTTCGGTAGTAATTTCAAAACGGTTATTTAATTTTTCACCTTTTATTGCTGTGCCTTGATAAAAATGAACTTTATCATAATTTGTTAGTTGAGTTTTGGCAATTTCTGCAATCTCTTCAGGAGTACTGCCATCTTGGGTTAAGAAATTATGTGAATGTGGTGTTTGACGGTTACAAGGCTTACCAGCGTCGATGATCAATGTTTTTCTAAGAGAACGACCTAATGCCATTGCTGCTGAAAGTCCAGCATAACTACCGCCAATTATTATTACTTCAAATTCTTTTGTATCCATATGTATAAGTTAAGAGTATATAGTGTGGCAAAAAGGATTGTTGATTTATAACCTTTCATTCCAATGTTGCTACATTTTATTCTCTCATTGTTATTTATTGCGATTATGTCGGGATTATAATTACTGACAAAAGTACAGCTTTTTACCTTATTGCAACTTAATTGCATTAATATATGAGTTATAGAGATATACCTACTAAAGAATCGGTCTTGGATTTACTATTAGCCTCAAAAAACCATTTTGTCATAAGGTTATAGTAAAGCAATTGAGTATAGCTATCAATTGAGTAACTATGTTATACGATTTGTTAAAAAATGTGACGAAACGAAAACGAATCTTCTTCGATATTTTCATTTTAGGTGTCTCACCTATGATACGATTGAGTGTTTACCTATATCAGTTGATTATTCAATACCTGCTGGATGTCAAGTTCAAGATACAAATTGTGCACTCTCTGATATTTGCAAAAACTGCTCGTGAACACACGAATTCTAGTAAATTAGATAGAAAGCAATGTCAATTGTGCTTATGCAAATCTAGTTATACTGATTAGTCAAAAAGCTCAAGAATCCTATTGTAGATTCCAAAGCTTTATAGTGTTGGATTATTAATATCTGCAATTATAGGCTTATATTTTTTTCTGAATTGAATGAGTTGTAAACCCAAGATCTTCAATTCTAGATTTAAATTTTTCTGAAAAGAATATTTCAGTAGAGTCATGATGTTGACCTGTACTTTTTGCTTTGATATTGATATGATTAATTTTTAAAACCTGTTCTAAACTGTCCGGATTATTGGTGAGTATTGAAAAGTCTCTTGTAGCATGGAATTCTACAACTCCTGTGCCTTGATAATATTCAAATTCATTTCTGAAATTTTGTAATAATGCTTTGTCACTTTCTGTCAGCCATGAAAAAGACAGTGTATTATTTAATCTATTGACTCCTTGTTCCTTCTTACCGGCTAAAGTTTCTAACATTGCATAATTGATCAATGGATCCAAATCCTGCTGATTAAAAACTACTGGAACTTGGGTCAGGTTTAAGGCGTTTTGATAACTTTCTATTGCTTTTTGACTTTGACCATTGTAGTCATAAAGTCCACCTTCCACATGATAGTAATCTGTTGATTCTCTTTCTTCTTCTGGGATTTGTTTTAAAACTTGAAAGGCTAGGTCTAAAGTATCTTTCTCAATATAAACACCTATTAAATCATATTGTATCGCAGTATTGTTTTGATCAATTTCTAACGCCTTTAGGTAGTTAACTTGTGCTTGATCTAAATGACCATTCATTCTATGGACTTGTGCTTTAAGGATCAATTCAGAAACTTGTTTTTCTTCTGTGTCTGATAAATTACTTTTACAGCCAATAACTACTAGAAATAAGAGTAATAGGTAAGTGATGTTTTTCATTAGTATAGAAGTATGAATGTTTCATTTAATTAAAATAAATATAGCTTTATATATTTAGTGCTGAAATACTAGATTGTAGAAAATTCTTCTAATCATTGCAAATACTGTTAAATACCAATAAAAAAGACCCATATACAGATATGAGTCTTTTACTTAGAAGTTAATTATTACCACAAGGTGTTAGCGTCTAACTTTTCGCGCAAGCGGTATGTGTATTTTTGTATTATAGGCCAAAGTTAATACCGACCACAAAGGCGCCATAACTACGACCGCTGGTGATACTGTGTACATAGTCCACACGGAAAGGTCTGAACTTACCAAATCCAATATTATCGATTCCGGCACTGGCCTCAAAATATGGTTTGCGGTCTGTAAACAGTGCTTTACCACTTAAGATGAGGTCATAGTTAAGCTTATTTAATCCTGGGATTTTACCTAGTATAAAGCCTTTAAAATCGTGTTGTAAGTGTACCTGTGCATAATCGCTGTTTGTACTGTAGTCATAGTAGTTCAATAGACCAAAACCATAGGGATTTAAAGCTTGTAATTTATAACGCAACCTGTTACCATTAAAGTGCTGGTAGTCTAGAAATGAGATGCCATCGCCATTAATAAAAGTACCACCGTTTACCCAGTAACTACTGCGTCCTACATTACCCATGTCAAAGGATTGATAAAGGCTTGCTCTAAACTGGTGATAGTCATAATTGCTGTTGTCTGACGCGAGTGCACCTTCATAGTTAAGAGTAATGGTTGGATATTTTTCGTTGTTAATGTTATACTTCTGATCTGGATAGCTCTGGAATTTCTGTCCTGGTCGTATGGTCAGTCCTAGACCTACTTTTACCATCTCGTGCTCATCTATTAAGGCGAGTCTACTGTTGTCCAGCTGTAATGGATTATTGCGTGTATAGTCTACGTCTGACTGTGAGAAGAAAACCTGGTCTGTTGTATTGGTTAACGGTTGACGCCTTTCATAGCCTACATAGGCGTTTGCAAATAGTCCGTTGATAAGTTCTTCACTATAGCTAGCTCTGGCATAATCGACTTCATAGAATTTGGCATAATTGCGTTCAAACAATAAGCTGGACAACGTGTTTTCCATCGTCGATATAGGATTACTGTTATTAATTTGCTGTACAGCGGTACCACCAGACAGTCGCAGGCTACGTCTGTTTGTTCTATTAAATCGATAATAGATGGATGCGTTGTAGCGCACGCGATCATCAGAGAATCCGTAGTCTGCATCTACACTAGCATATAGGTATTTGTTATAATCCTCATCATATCCTTTTGAATAAAAGAGGCCAGTACCTAGTACATAACCTTGTACTGTATTAAAACCTTTAAAGTCTGTGACACCTTTATAACCTATAGAACTGCGATTATTTGAGTTGCGATAAGTATAACCAGTCAGTATTTCTAGCAGATCTAATTTATTATTTACGGCATCGACGCTATCTTTATATTTTGGGTCGTTGCGCACGGCAGATATGCTATCCTTCTTAACATACTCATCAGTTTCGGCAACGGTAAGTGGTGTAGGACGTTTTGCATTCCAGTAGGTGCTGTCCTTTTTGTTAGCACCATCTGCGAAGCTCAACACTTCTGGACCAAAATATTTTTTATCAAATTGTGGTTTAAAGTCATAGTTAGTATAGTTTGCTATAAAACGACCATACCCTTTAAAGCCAAAAAAGGCAAATTGAAAATCGATAGACTGCGATCTTTTTATCCAGTCACCACTTGCTTCTTCATAGGTAAAAGATTGATTAAAGACCAATTCTTCAATGATAGGAACGTTGATGTTCTCGCCACGAGTGGTTAACTCTACACCATAAATGGTCCAATCATCTTCTACAATATAAATCGTACCGTTAAAGGTGTTGTCCTTAGGTCTGCGAGAGCTCACCTCAATTTTATTGATTAAAAAATTATTATCGTCATAAAAGGTACCTAGCAATTTATACTCATAGTAGCCTAGAGCATAGTCTGCGATAGGCGATACGATACGATTGTTTAAATCTATATTATTATTATAGAAGTCAAAGTTGGCACTCTCGGCACTGTTAACAGAAAAACCGTTGTCATCGCCACTAACTTTGCTGGCCACGATACGTTCTTTAAAATTGTCTGGTGCGTCATAAGCGATTTCGCTCACGGTTTCAGACAGGTAGACGATACCGCTGCGCGTTAAAGAATCTAGCGATCCGTCTAGATCACCTATCTCTTTACCTAGAAATTTCTCTGGGACATCATCCATATACCAAAAACCACGCGAGTAAAAATCTGCCGTATAGCTCGAGAATTTCTTACGGTTAGCTTCTCTATTGTTAATCGCCTCACGTATGATGCGGTAAGCAGGATCTTCACCATTAGTAATGACTACAGCATCTAGTGTGGTGAGCTCTTCAGTAAGGGTAATATCTTTAGTAACCGCAGCATCATTAAATACTATTTGTACTACTTGTGTTTTATAACCTAGCGATTTAAAAACGACATTATAAGTTCCGTTTTCTGGAAATGTGAGTGTGTATTGACCACTATTATTAGTCGTTGTTCCAATATAAGTACCTTCAACATATATAGAGGCAAAGGCGATGGGTTCTTTTTTGTCATCATATAAAGTGCCCGATAATTGCGCTTGCGCGAAAGCAAAACATAAAAGCATTACGGTACATAAAACATTTTTCATAGAAGAGTAAATTTGGTGGTTGACCTACAAACGAATTTACGGCTCGTTTTGTATATAGACGAAACAATCTTGAAATGGTTGTCTGAGATCTAAGATTAGTGGGTGAGATATTTGTAAAATCATGTCAATGAGTCTTTATTGAAGATGTTTTTATCAAAAAAAAATTACTCATTCCTGCTTTTCTTTTGATAAATTCTTGCAGCAAGTGCTGTTTTCCTTTTTATTCTTTGTCTTAAGTTTCTTGGTTTAAGAACTTCAATCGACTCGCCGAAACCTAGAATTAATCGCTCTAATTCAAAGTTTAAATTTACAAATATTTGAAAAGTCATACTGCCGTCCTCTTGTGTAGAGATTAATTCTTGAGAATGGTGAAACGGTTTAGTGACCACATAAGGAGCATTTGTTTTATTGACCTTAAAGACTACATGAGCCGTATGATGATGATCTAAAACGGTAACGCCTACCGTATTTTTATAATAATCTTTGGGGTTGATTTGAGCATATTGATAGTCGGTTTTTAGATCATAATCTATTTCTATAATTCTATCTAGAGCTAGCGTTCTAATGCCATCCTCACTTTGCACTAGTCCTATGACAAACCATCGGTTATTATATTCTCTTAAGAACTGTGGATGAAAAGTGATATGTTGAGGTTGTCTAGCCTTAAATGATTGATAGGTTAGAATAATGACTACTTCTTTTAAAATCGCCTGGTATAATTCGTCTAGGTAATCCAGACCTTTTAAATTCTCATTTTTTTCTAAATAAATGATGGATGGTTTATCACTATTCTCAGTGTGTATTTTATCTTGAAGTTTATTTATGATAACTTTCAATTCATCAAAGAATGAAAAATCCTTGAACTGACGCAGCATTTCCATAGTTTCTGTTAATACAGACATGTCAGCTTCTGTAACGGGAATATCTGTTATAGTGTAATTAGGATCACTATATCTATAATACTTACGGTCATACACCTCAATAGGCGCATTATAACCTAGTTTGTCACTACGCATCATTTGAATATCAAGCTGGACTGTTCTAGTACTTACAGAAACATCTCGCCCTTCATAATCATATAAAGTTTGCGAACAGTATGCTACTAAATCTGCTAGTGTCCATGTGCGATATGTGTTTTGTAAACATTTATCAATGGTTTTATACCTGAGTAATGCATTTTTATTTACAGCCATGATTTTTAAAACATTGATTATTAGGTGTCTATTAGGTTTTTGAATATGTCTACGTGCAATGATAGATAATTAAATTTTAACTACGCAAAAAGACTGCGCAGTAAGCTATGCATATTTGTATCATAGTTAAACAAAGGGTATGAACCCGTAATGAGGTGCTGCGTCATACAGAGGATATGGCGCAGCTTATTAAAGGAGAAGATGGAAACAAAAATTAAAATAACAGGAAAAGAGATAGTTGCATTGGGTTACCCTAGCGCACACTGGTTTAAAGATGCGATAGCTTTTATCAACCAAAATCAATTAAATCAACAAGATATGGAGGCTTATTTAGAGCAATTTAGATTGCCACCAGAGATGGAATTATTTGAAAAGCCTATTTCTTATAGCTTAAACATTAAAGCCGAAAATGAACAAGAGCAGGATAATGTAGATAAAGTGATAGCAACAATGGATGCTGTAATGAAAACTCCGACAGTAGTTAGTGGTGCCGTCATGCCAGACGCTTGTCCAGCAGGTCCGGTAGGGACAATTCCAGTAGGAGGAATAGTTGCGACTAAGAATGCTATTCATCCAGGTATGCATAGTGCAGATATTTGCTGCTCTGTTATGCTTACGGACTTAGGAGAAATAGATCCTAAAGTTGTATTAGATATGGCTCATCAAACTACTCATTTTGGTCCTGGTGGCAGACCTAGAGGAAAACAGTTCGCCTTACCTACAGAATTAAAAGAAGAGTTTAAAAACAATTTCTTTTTACATTCCGAGAGAGGTTTGTCTCTTGCTCAAGAACATCTGGGAACTCAAGGTGATGGTAATCATTTTCTATTTATTGGTAAAAGTTCATTGACAGGTCATACAATGCTTGTAACTCACCATGGTTCAAGAGCACCTGGTGCAAGACTTTATTCTCAAGGAATGAAAGTTGCAGAGAAATTCAGGCAACTAATTTCTCCACAAACTTTAAAACAGAACGCGTGGATTCCATTTGAAACTCGTGAAGGCAAAGAATATTGGAAAGCTCTTCAAATTATTAGAAAGTGGACTAAATTAAATCATGAATTAATCCATGATACCATAGCTCAAAAAGCTGGTGCCGCAATTGAGAATAGGTTTTGGAATGAACATAACTTTGTTTTTAAAGATGAAGATGTTTTTTATCATGCAAAAGGTGCGACACCGTTGAATCCTAAGTTTATGCCTGATATAACAGGTCCTCGATTGATACCGTTAAATATGTCAGAGCCTATCTTAATTGTCGAAGGAGATACTACAGATGATAATTTAGGATTTGCTCCTCATGGTGCAGGTAGAAATATGAGTCGATCACAACATAAAAGAAACTTAGCTCATAAAACAAATGAACAAATTTTTGAAGAGGAGACAGAAGGATTAGACATTAGGTTTTATTCAAATGAAATTGATATTTCTGAATTACCTAGTGCTTATAAAGATGCTAATTCTGTTAGAAGTCAAATGAGTGAATTTGGTTTAGGTAAAGTGATAGAGAAAGTGATGCCGTATGGTTGTATCATGGCAGGCGATGTCGATAAGAATGCCCCATGGAGAGTGAAGAGACGTCGTAAACAAAAAAGAAAATAATGTTTAAAAAGAAAGCTCTAACTATGGTTAGAGCTTTTTTAATTCATCTATTTAATACGCACAGTTGATGATTTTAAACTTCTATAAATGGTATTGCCATAGATTCTATATTTCTTGAAGTATTGTACTTCTATATATTCTTGATTTGAATTTATAATGAAATTAATTGATATTGCCTGATATTCGATTCCCATTATAAGACCGGTGTGAGATAAAGTCGCTATGCGTGGTTGATGCTTTTTTGAATTATAACTTATGACATTCAAATCACTGAACCAGTTGTCTTCAATAGATATCTTTATGTCACTGGTATTTAGAGGATTTACGGTGAATATTTGTAATTCTTCTTCTTGTTTTTTAGATACTTGGAATATGGTTAGAACTAATATAATAATGCTAAGAGCTTTGTTTCTATGTTCAAATACATTTTTTCTATATTTAATCAATCCACCGATCACATGAATTAAATACCCAAAACAAACCAGATTCAAAATAGCTATTAATACATGTATTATGTTGTCTAACATTATTTACTTTTAATTAACCTAGCATCCTAACAGCTCAGCAACCTAAAACATAAAATAAATCCTACATCTCCTCTGCAAAGAAAATAGCGTTCATTAATAACTTATTTGTTCCATACCAGAAAGCTCTAAACTGTGTGTTGTCAGTAAAACCTATGACATCACCACGACCATAATTATTATGCTGAAAAGGAACCGTGTTTTTCAACGCTTCTAAATTCAGGTCTGAGATGTAACCACTCATTAAAGGGTTATCTGTATAACGTATTGGATTTCTAAAAGAGTCTGAATGAGGTTCAACAAATAGTCGTGTGTTTCTAAACATAGGTAATTGATCATCTTTAAATCCAAATGCGATTGGATGTGAACGATCCAGTTGAGTTTCAAAAATGGCACCACCTATATTTTGTGCTCCGTAAAAACCAGAACGTTGTTCAAAGGTGATGTTGTTTGCTGGATTATCGATACTTTTAAAAGTAAGCGGTAATAATTTAGAACTACTCATCCATCTTAAGGCACTGCGATAACCTATTAATGTTCCACCAGCACGTGTCCATTCTTTAAGTTGATCGACAACCTCATTTTCTGGGCTACCATAGGTTGCTGGAACAATAATGGTGTTGTAGCGTGATAAATCTTTACGATTAATATCATTAACATCTATCTTAGTTACCATCATGTCATAACGCTGGTCTAGTAAATGCCAAATCTCGCCAGCATCATAAGGATTAACTCCATCGCCTATTAATAAAGCAACTTTAGGTAAGGTTAATGCTCTAAACTGTCGAGAACCTAGGTCGATGCCTTTAGTAAGTCCAGATTGAACACCATAAAAGCTTATGCCTTCATGGATGGCAATATCTCCTAGACGATCTGTAAACTCAGACGCATCCCATTTTTGATTTTGAACAGGAATTAATATGGTTCCATAGTCATAATCTTTACCTTCTATAGTAAATTCTTTCATTGCCACCTTTGCACGTATTCCTTCAGAAAGCAAAATATTTAAAATCTTAGGCGTTTTATACTCATTCCACGGCATGAGATAAGCATAATCAGACGAATTTATTTTACCAATACCGTTCTTATATGCTAATTCATCCATAGCATCATTTAAACTAGCATTTTCATCATAATCCATATCAAAGGCTAGTGGAAATGTCCACGCACTGATATCATAAAACAAACTGTCTTGAAAAGTGGTGCGTTTTTCAAACATCGCTTTAATCAATCGCGAATTTTTTTGATTTTTTGGAACGATGTAAGCATAGTCCTTTTTATAAATTTTGCCGTTTTTAGTGACATCATTTTTTAAAGAACGCACTTCTATTTTGTGTCTCATTAAAATATCTGCAAGCGCATCAGTTCTACCAGCATCAGTATAATCTCCGAAAATGATGGCACCACTATTATTTTCTTTACGAGCATCGGCATAAAACTTTTTGTGATAATCTAGGATTTCTTGACGCATACTTACTGCGGCTTTTAGAGTAGAAATTCCTGCTGTAAACTGGTTGCGTATCGTAAATGGAAATGTCAACACTCCATTTTCAGAATTTTGAGCATGTCCACGAGAACTAGCTTGCTCAAAAAGAATTCCTATAGAGCCATTCACGTCTGGGAACGTTGATCCTTTACCATAGTAGAAGTCGTCATAGCTTTCTTCAGTATAATAAAGTGATCCTATTTTATCTAATTCGGCTGCATGAAAATCTCCTATTTTACGAGTCAACTGTTGATTCATCGCTGGTGTTAAAGGATGCGTGCGTGACGGAATTCCCGGCTGGAAAAAGAAAGTTGCGTTAGTTCCCATCTCATGATGGTCTGTTAAGATATTAGGCATCCAGTTATGGAAAGTCTCGATGCGAGCTTGAGATTCTGGTAATTGAACAGGTAGCCAGTCACGATTCATATCAAACCAATAGTGATTAGTACGTCCACCAGGCCATGCCTCGCTATATTCACGATCGTATGAGTCTGGATTCACATTTTTACTTTTATGTTGGTTGACCCAACCAGCAAATCGCTGCAATCCATCTGGATTAAAACAAGGATCAAAAAGTATGACGGTATTATTCAATAATTCATCCATTTCAGCTCCTTGCCCAGCGGCAAGATGATAGGCCAGAAGAAGAGCCGCGTTTGAACCACTAGGTTCATTTCCATGAATAGAAAATCCTTGATATACTACTATAGGCATATTTGCTGTAGAAGCATTGCTGCCTTCAGATAAAGCCACATGGTCTGCCTGTATTTGTTCTAAGTTTGTGTGGTTCTGTGGAGAGGTAATAGTTAATAATTGTAACGGTCTACCTTCATAAGTAGTCCCACGATTTTCTATCGTGATGCGGTCCGATTGTCTAGCCAAAACACGCATATATTCAGCAAGTTTATCGTGTGTTACGTGCCATTCTCCAGGTACATATCCTAAAATTTCTTGTGGTGTAGAGATCTCGTTGTTGTATGTAACGTTATCTGGCAGGTAGTATCCTAAAGTAGGAGATGTAATGGTTTGTGCTGTTAGCGCTTTCGCGAAAGCGAGACAAGCCACCATTAATATTGCTTTATACATAGTAGGTTGTTAAAGTTTAAAAATAAAAAAAGCCTCTCAAAATGAGAGGCTTTATGAAATCTTTATGATGTGGTTTATATGTCATCAAAACTGATGTCAGTAAAACTTTGTGCAGTTTCTGTTGATTCTGTAGCTACAGCTTCAGTATTGTGGTCTGCAGGATTATAGTCTGCTTGATGTCTTTCTGAAATGACAGTGTCACCTTTTTCTTTGATGATGTATTGTGTCATTTCTGCAAGAGTGCTCTCAAACTCTGCAAAATCTTCCTTATAAAGATAAATTTTGTGTTTCTTAAAGTGAAAACTTCCATCGTCATTTGTAAATTTTTTACTCTCTGTGATGGTAAGATAATAATCATCTGCCTTAGTTGACCTCACGTCAAAGAAATAAGTGCGTCGTCCTGCACGTACTACTTTGGAAAAAATATCTTCTTGATCTTTGTAATCTCTATCGCTCATTATGCTATTTCAAGGTTGTCAATAAGCCCAAAAATATAAAAAAATGTTAAATGGTAAAGAGATTATCAATTTATTGTGCTCAAAGATTCAGTTATAAGGCATTAAAAGTGATATCGTAACGTGATCAGGCAACATATCTTTAACGATTGCTAAAGTGGTGTAGTAAAATTCTAATTATCATCTTCCATCATTTGGTTGACATAGAGTTCTGCATAATAACCGTTATTATTAATTAAAGAATCATGGTTGCCACTTTCTACAACACGACCTTCATCTAATACAATAATCTGATCTGCATTTTTTGCACTACTTACTCGGTGACTGACGATGATGGTAGTAGTGTCTTTAGTCACTTTCTTAAGATTGTTAAGAATTTTTTCTTCGGTTTCAGTATCTACCGCGCTTAAACAGTCGTCAAATAATAAGATTTGTGGTTTTTTGATAATCGCTCGCGCTATTGAAACACGTTGCTTTTGTCCACCACTTAAAGTGATTCCTCGTTCTCCTAAAACGGTATCATAATCCTTAGTAAAGTCTATGATGTTTTTATGGACCACGGCATTTTTTGCAGCTTCCATAATCTCTTCTTTACTGGCATCCTTTTTACCGAAGGCAATATTGTTTCCTATCGTGTCGGAAAATAGAAACGCGTCTTGTGGTACATACCCTATGGCCTGTCTCAACATGTCTAGATTTAATTCTTTAATGGCATGATTATCTACGGTAATCGTTCCATCTGTCACGTCGTATAATCTACCTATTAATTCTAGAATGGTTGATTTTCCACTTCCTGTTTTTCCTAAAATCGCTAGTGTCTTACCAGATTCTATAGTGAAACTAACATCTTTGAGCGCATGAATATTAGTGTCTTCATAAACAAAGTTCACATTATTAAAAGTGATATTACCATTAACTGGCGTGTTCGTATCCACCATATTTTTAATCGATGGATCGATATCTAGAAATTCGTTGATACGTTTTTGCGATGCGGCGGCTTGTTGTACCATATTAGTCACCCAACCTACAACGGCTACTGGCCAGGTTAACATATTAACATAGATTAAAAATTCTGGAATAACACCTACTTCTATGACACCTTCTGCAGCCTGTTTTCCTCCTATATATAGGACTAGTATATTACTGAGACCTATTAACAGAATCATTAATGGGAAAAATAACGCTTGAACTCGAGCTAGATCAATGTTTTTCTCTTTACTGTCGTTTGCCACAACGGTAAATTGCTCGTTCATTTGTTGCGATAAGTTGTATGCTTTAATCACAGAGATACCGCTAAAGGATTCTTGTGCAATAGTATTTAAACTAGAAAGCTGCTCTTGTACCAGTTTTGATCTCTTTTGAATCTCACGACTGACCAAATATATAGCCACGGATAAAAATGGTAATGGGACAATAGTATAAATGGCTAGAGTAGGAGCCGTATAAATCATAGCCGGTATCACTACAGCAAATAGTGTTATCATATTAACACTATACATTAATGCTGGTCCCATATACATACGTACTTTTGAGACGTCTTCACTAATACGATTCATTAAATCTCCAGTACGATTCTGTTTATAGAACCCTAGCGATAACCTTTGGTATTGATTGTAAATGATATTTTTTAAATCGTACTCTAGGTGTCTAGAAACAACTATGATTAACTGGCGCATTACAAATGTAAGTCCAGCAGACAGTAATGTGGTGCCTAGAATGATACCTATGTACAACAGCAATTGATCATTAAGAAAGGACTCATCGGTAATCTTACCATTGCCCCAATCGTTAAGTAGGTTGATGATTTTACCTATATACTTAGGTAAGAAAATGGAAAGTACTCTAGCAACAACAGTTACTAGAAAACCGCCTAGCAGTTGCCACTTGTACTTTACAAAAAGTTTATTGAGCTTTTTAAGTTCCTTCATAATAGGTAAAAATCCTTCAAAGAATTTACTTTCTATATTCTATTCGCGAATTTAGGTCAGTGTTATTGTTAAGTTGCTAAAATGAAGTTATTTTTGCACGCTTTTTAAGAGTACTTAAAACAGCCATTAAAAAATAATTCATGTCTCAACATACCACATTGGAAAAGATTATTAACCAAGATCCTGTTTTCGGACAGTTGTCTTTTGACGATCACGAACAAGTCGTTTTCTGTAATGACAAAGATACAGGTTTAAAAGCCATCATAGGAATTCATAATACGGTTCTGGGTCCAGCGTTAGGTGGGACACGTATGTGGCAATACGATAATGAATGGGCTGCATTAAATGATGCATTACGTTTATCTCGTGGGATGACATTTAAAAGTGCAATAACTGGATTAAATCTAGGTGGAGGAAAAGCTGTCATCATAGGTGATGCAAAAACTCAAAAAACTCCAGAGATGATGCGTCGTTTTGGAGAGTTTGTACATTCTTTAAGTGGTAAGTATATCACTGCCGAAGATGTAGGGATGACAACTGGTGATATGGATACAGTACGTGAGGTTACACCTTATGTAACTGGGATTTCTCAGGAAAAAGGTGGAGCAGGTAATCCATCTCCTATCACTGCATATGGTGTATTTATGGGAATGAAAGCTGCCGCAAAGTATAAATATGGTAATGATGTTCTAGAAGATAAAGTCGTTTATGTTGAAGGAATAGGGAACGTAGGTGAAACACTTGTAGAATACCTGACTCAAGAAGGAGCTCAAGTTCATATTGCCGATATTAATCAGGATCGTCTTGAGGAAGTAAGTGCAAAATATGGAGCACACATCTATACAGGAGCAGATTTGCATGCCGAAAAAATGGACATCTATGCACCATGTGCATTAGGAGCAACGATTAATGATAACACGATACAAAAATTACAAGCAGACATTGTTGCTGGTGCAGCAAATAATCAACTTGCAGATGAAGGGAAGCACGGTATGCTTCTACAACAACGTGGTATTGTATATGCGCCAGATTTCTTAATTAATGCTGGTGGTATTATTAATGTTTATGCAGAGTTAGAAGGATATGATCGTTCTGAAATCATGCGCAAAACTGAAAATATTTATACCACTACTATTGAGATTTTAAATAAAGCTCAAGAAAACGGTGTAACTACTCATACCGCAGCTTTACAAATTGCTCAAGCTCGTATCGATGCACGTCGTCAAGAAAATCGTGGCTAAGTTGCTCATAAAGTAGTAAATTTGCCCTATTAATATGGGTCAGTTAGACCTTGTAAATATTTAAATAACGCTTTCGCGAAAGCGTATACTTAAAAAACGTTCTTATGCTTACCCGTCGACAACTACGTATCAAAGTGATGCAAGCTATCTTTGCTTTTCAAAAACAAGAAAATGCCGAGATAAAAGAATTTGAAACATTCTTAAATCAAAGCATGACAAAAACTTATTCTCTGTTTTTGTACATGACGCAATTACTAGTAGAAATCCACAAGCTAGCAGAAGATAAGGTTATCAAAGGACAGCAACGTCATCTAGCAACAGATTCTGACCTTAACCCAGCACGTAATTTTATAGATAATAAGATTCTTACTAAGTTGAGAGAAAGTCAGGTGTTAGTGGATGCAATGAAGCAACGCAATATTGAACCATGGCATCTTAATGTGAGGTATGTAGAAAACCTTTATAATCAGATTACAACGAGTAAGTCTTATGTGATTTATATGAGTGAACCTGGTCAGTCGCTTAAAGCAGATCTTAAGTTCTTAACACAAATCTATACAGATATTATAGCGCCTAATGATGAAATTCTTGACTTTTTAGAAGATGAGAATATCACGTGGACAGATGACTATCCTCTAGTAAACTCTGCTATGATCATGTTTTTACGTAAGGTAAAACCTGGTAAAGAGATCAAATTACCAGAGCTTATAAAAGATGAAGATGACGTAAAGTTTACGATGGACCTCTTTAGAAAAACCTTGTTTAATAGAGAAGAATTCTTAGAACGTATAGAAGGTAAAACACCTAACTGGGAACAAGATCGTATTGCGCAAATAGACCTTGTGTTAATCATGATGGCACAATGTGAATTCCTTAAATTTAATAGTATACCCGTTAAGGTAAGTCTTAATGAATATCTAGAAATATCAAAGGATTATTCTACACCTAAAAGTAGCTTCTTTATCAATGGTATTTTAGATAATTTATCTAAAGAATATGAAAAAGAAGGCATACTTAATAAATCAGGTCGCGGCTTGATGTAAATCGTTCTTTTAGTTACATTTGCAATACTCTAAAAAAGAATTTAAAAATTATATTATGAAAAAATTGGTTTTAATGGTAGCTGCTATAGCTACAATGGCAATTACAGGTTGTAATGAGAAAGCTGCTGCAACGATTGATGAAGCAAACTTAACTGCCGCTGCAGAGCGTGAGTCAGTTGCTGGAGATTTTCCGGTGATGACGTTTGAGCAAGTAGAGTATGATTTTGGTACTGTAGATGAAGGTACAGTTGTAGAACATGAATATAAGTTTAAGAATACAGGTAGTGCGCCACTTATTGTTGTAAATGCAAAAGGTAGCTGTGGATGTACAGTTCCTACATGGTCTAAGGAACCTATCGCTCCAGGTGAAGAAGGATCTATGTTAGTTAAATTTAACACTAACGGAAAGCCTAACAACCAAACTAAAACGGTAACTATTAAGGCAAACACTGAATCTGGTACTGAGTCTATCCGCATCAAAGGATTTGTTACTCCTAAGGCTAAAGCAGCTGCACCTAACGCATAATTAATGAATCAAGAATTGATCATGCAATGGGGTCCTATAGTACTTATGATAGGGATATTTTATTTCCTAATATTAAGACCTCAGGCCCGACGCAGAAAAGAAGAAAAAGAGTTTGCAGAAACTTTGAAAATAGGTGATAAGGTAATTATGTCTAGTGGAATCCACGGAAAAATAAGCCAAATCAATGCCGACAAAGGTACTGTTCAAGTGGAAACTGGAGCAGGTAAAATAACCTTTGAGAAATCAGCGATTTCTACTGAGCTGTCTAAAAAGCTTACTGCACCACTAAAAGAAAAGTAAGAAGTATAACTTCTAAATTGAAAAGCCCTTGAGAAATCAAGGGCTTTTTTTATGCTTGAAACTTTTTGAATAATTGTATAAGTGAATCGATGTATGTTACAGGTGAGTCTCCATTCCAGGCAACTCTTTCCATTGGCCATTCTCGGCAACTCGTTTAAGTGTTAGGTTGCGTTGCTTTAATAAGTTGGTCATATAATTTTCTAGAAATAACTTGTCTGCCAGTACACCTAAAAATCCTAAAGGTGATGTGTAAGAAAAAATATCTCTCATAAATGTATGTCCATTTTCTATGACGGTAAAATGATGTTCATGTCTGAATTCTTTAAAGGCACCACGTTCCATTTCATCTGCAAAAAAGTGATAAGGTTCTACATCTGTAATTTTACTAGTTAATTCTTGAGTGACGTAAAGGTGTTTAGCACGCCAGGTGACGGTTTTACCTTTTTCTACTAGGCCAGTCAGCCTGCCAGCAACTGCCCGTTCTTGAGTATGTTCTAGAGAAAGGATATGTAAATCAATGCTTCTTGATAGGTCAAAAACTATTTCAAGAGGAGCTTTAATAATGGTTTCTAGATGTAAGTCAGGCATGTCATCAATTTACACAAAGATAACTTTCAATTATTCAAAAATGACTTGATCTTAATAGTCTATAAATTTCACTCATAAGTACATGTGTTATATTTGATAAGAGCGAGCAGATTTTTTAAATAGAAATGTAGATAGGTAATTACACTTTCGCGAAAGCGTACTACCCACAATTATAAATTTGAATATATGAGAATCTTACATATAAGTGCAGAGTGCTATCCAGTTGCTAAAGTAGGCGGACTAGCTGATGTAGTCGGTGCATTACCTAAATATTTAAATAATTCGGGACAGCAGTGTAGTGTCATTATGCCTTTTTACGATGTACGCTTTACACAAAACCATCAGTTTGAAACAATATATGAAGATGCTGTTTTTGTAGCAGCAGATAATTTTCATTTTAAAATCTTGAAGTTAGCTGATCAATCAAAGGATTTTGATTTGTTTCTGGTTGATATTCCACAATTACTATATAAAAATTACGTGTATTCTCATGACGATGCTGAACGTTTTACAGCTTTTCAAATCGCAGTATTGCAATGGATACAGACTCATCAACATAAACCAGATGTTATACATTGTCATGACCATCATACTGGTTTAGTGCCTTTCATGATACAATATTGCTATAGATTTGAAAATTTAAAAAATATTCCTAGTGTGTTAACCATTCATAATGCGCAATATCAAGGGTGGTTTTCTCATGATCGCATAGCGATGATTCCTGATTTTGATAAACAACATGTAGGGTTGTTAGATTGGGATGGTTCAATAAATCCTCTCGCAACAGCTATTAAGTGCGCGTGGAAAGTTAATACAGTATCACCTAGTTATATGGTGGAATTACAGCAAAAAGCTAATGGTCTAGAAGCTTTATTGAGTCACGAGAGTGTAAAATGTCTAGGGATACTTAATGGAATTGATACTACAGTTTGGAACCCTACAACGGATGCTTTTATAAAAAAACAGTACTCTAGTAGCTCACACATTAGTGGTAAAAAAGTAAATAAAAAATGGTTGTGTGATACTTACGGATTAGATTTCAATAAACCATTATTTGTTTTTATCGGTAGACTGGTTTATGAAAAAGGATCTGATTTATTTCCTCAGGTATTTAAAGAGATACTTCAGGAAAATGATGTGTCTATTTTGTTATTGGGATCTGGAGACTCAGATACTGAAAACAAACTTATTGCACTAAGAGAGAAGTTTAAGGGCCATTTCAATGCCTACATAGGATACGATGAAGAACTGTCCCACTTAATATATGCTGGTGCAGATTTTCTTTTAATGCCATCGCGAGTAGAACCTTGTGGTTTAAATCAAATGTATTCCTTAACTTACGGTACTATTCCTATAGTGCGCAGTATAGGTGGTTTGAAAGATACAATCGTTGATATCGATAATGATGGTTATGGATTTGTACATGAGGATACTAGTGTAGACCAGATTAAAAATGCGATGCAGCGAGCAGCCGCTTTTTATGACAACACGCTAGAGTTTAAAAAAATAAGAACACGTATTATGAAAATCGATCACTCTTGGGATAACTCGGCACAACAATACATTAGTTTATATAATACTCTTAAAAACTGAAAAGAATGAATGATAAAGTTTTAAGTATAATTCTAGGTGGTGGACAAGGATCTCGATTATATCCATTAACAGAAAGTCGTTCAAAACCTGCGGTGCCTATTGCAGGTAAATATCGTCTTGTAGATATTCCTATCTCTAACTGTATTAATTCTGGTTTAAAGAGGATGTTTGTACTGACGCAATTTAATAGTGCTTCTCTTAACAGGCATATAAAAAATACGTATCACTTTAGTTTTTTTAGTTCTGCATTTGTTGATGTCCTTGCTGCAGAGCAAACTCCAGATAATAAGGGCTGGTTTCAAGGTACCGCAGACGCAGTAAGACAAAGTATGCATCACGCGCTCAGGCATGATTTTGAATATGTTTTAATCCTGTCGGGTGATCAATTGTATCAGATGGATTTTAATGAAATGATTCAGGCACATATAGATGCCAATGCAAAAATCTCCATAGCTACTATACCCGTTACAGAAAAGGACGCAACGTCATTTGGTATTTTAAAGACTGATGATAAAAATATTATTACTTCGTTTATAGAGAAACCAGATGCTAGTCTGCTTCCAGATTGGACGAGCCCTGTAAGCGATGAGATGAAAAACCAAAACAAGAATCATCTAGCCAGTATGGGAATCTATATTTTTAATAGAGACTTATTGGTTGAATTAATGGGAGATGAGAGTACTATAGATTTTGGTAAAGAAATTATACCACAATCTATAGATAAGCATAAAACTTTGAGTTATCAGTTTGAAGGCTATTGGACAGATATAGGTAACATAGACTCCTTCTTTGAAGCTAATTTAGGACTTACAGATGATATACCAGAATTTAATTTATATGATTACAAACAGCGTGTATATACTAACGCACGTCTATTACCTACGTCTAAAATCTCTGGAACGCATTTAGATAAAGCGGTTATAGCAGAAGGTTGTATCATCCATGCTGCAAAAATCGAACGATCAGTAATAGGAATAAGATCAAGAATAGGTAAAGAAACAACAGTTATCAATACTTATATGATGGGTAATGATGACTATGAATCTTTGAATCAAATAGCTGATTCTAAAATAGAAATTCTAACCGGTATAGGTGATCGTTGTTTTATAAAAAACACCATTTTAGATAAAAATGTACGCATCGGAGATGATGTAAGAATCAATGGTGGACCACATTTAGAAAATCAAGAAACGGATCAATATGTCGTTAAAGATGGTATCGTTGTTATTAAAAAACACGCAGTAATTCCTAAAGGATTCTCACTTTAACTGATGAGTAAGGTTCAGATACATAGCTTATTTACAGATTTTGATATCAACCTTTTTAAGAGTGGAAAGCATTATCGTTTGTATGAAAAAATGGGTTCGCATGTTATAAAGGTAAATGGAGTTCGTGGAACTTATTTTGCTGTATGGGCGCCTAGTGCACAATCCGTTGGAGTGATGGGCGATTTTAATTTCTGGGATGGAGAACAACATCAGCTCAATGTGCGCTGGGATAGCAGCGGTATCTGGGAAGGATTTATTCCTGGCGTTTTACACGGCATGACTTATAAATATAAAATCCATTCCACTAATCATGGAATAGTCACAGAAAAAGCTGATCCCTATGCGAGACGTTGTGAGCATCCACCTAAGACGGCCAGTATCGTATATGATTATAAGCCTAAATGGAGTGATCAACAATGGATGCAATCTCGTGCCACACACAATGCACTAAATGCTCCATACTCGGTGTATGAAGTTCATTTGGGTAGTTGGAAACGGAAGATAGAAGAAAATCGAAGCTTAAGTTATCACGAACTTTCTTTAGAGTTAGTTGCTTACGCGAAAAAGATGCAATTTACTCACATCGAGTTCATGCCCATTATGGAGTATCCATATGATCCTTCATGGGGTTACCAAATAACCGGCTATTTTGCTCCAACGGCGAGGTTCGGCTATCCAGAAGAATTTCAAGAACTCGTTAATGCTTGTCATAATGCAGGAATCGGAGTTATACTTGATTGGGTACCATCTCATTTTCCTGAAGATGTGCATGGTTTAGGAAATTTTGATGGGACGCATTTATATGAACATCCTGATAGAAAACGTGGATATCATCCAGACTGGAAATCACTTATATTCAATTATGGACGTAATGAGGTCAAGAGTTTTTTGATTTCTAATGCGCTGTTTTGGCTCGATCAGTATCATATTGATGGTTTAAGAGTAGATGCGGTAGCGAGTATGTTATTTTTAGATTACTCTCGTGAAGAAGGCGAGTGGGAACCTAATATAAATGGTGGTAGGGTAAATCTAGAAGCCATAACATTCTTAAAAGAAATGAACGAAGCGGTATATCTCAATTATCCCGACACACAAACAATTGCCGAAGAAAGCACTAGTTTCCCTATGGTGAGTAAACCAACTTCTATAGGTGGACTAGGTTTTGGTATGAAATGGATGATGGGTTGGATGCATGATACATTAGAATACTTTAAAAAAGATCCCATTCACAGACGTCATCATCAAAATGATTTAACTTTTTCCATGACTTATGCTTTTACTGAGAATTTTATGTTGCCATTATCGCACGATGAGGTTGTATACGGTAAAAGCTCTATTCTTGGGAGAATGCCTGGAGATCAATGGCAAAAATTTGCTAATTTGAGATTGCTCTATAGTTATATGTTTACACATTCAGGAGGAAAATTATTGATGATGGGATCAGAGTTTGGACAACATGAAGAGTGGAATTTTGAAAGTAGTCTTGATTGGCATCTTACAGAATTTGCTCCTCATCAAGGTATTCAAAACTTAATAACAGATCTCAATCAATTATATAGATCACAAAAAGCATTACATGAAAAACAATTTGATGATGACGGTTTTGCATGGATCTCACATGAGGATGCTGAGAATACTGTAATCAGTTATGTTCGTAGTAGCGATAACTCGCAAGTTGTCATAATTTGTAATCTAACACCAGAACCACGAGTAAACTATCTAATAGGTTTACCCACAAAGGGAATTTATAAGTTGCTTTTCAATAGTGATGAAATTGATTATGGTGGCTCTGGCTTTGAAGTGCAAAAAAGTTTTAATTCACAAAATAAACAGTGGCAACAGCGATTACAAAGTGCAGCCTTAAATTTGCCACCTTTAGGAGTTGTAATTTATAAAGCCGAGTAAAGTTTATCGACAACGTTCTCGTAACAATTTTTGTTTTTAGGATCCCTTTTCAACCTTTTTTTATACCTTCAACGGTATGGCCTTATAAAAATGGCGTCACGTTAAAATATTGAATATCATCATTTTATGATTACAAATACAGAGTTACATAGTCAAGGGAATGTCTTTCCTGGTAAATTAAACCAGTTTGACCAAGTAGTCGACACTTTAACCTTTAACACTGATAACGGTGTGATATTGCGCTTACAAGTTTTTCGCGACAGCGTTATCAGATTCAAATATGGTACTGGAGGTAAACTGGAGGAAGATTTTTCTTATGCAATCGATGAAGATGGAAATCGCGGTTATAATAAATTAGAGGTTATTGAAAAGGAAAACCATTATGAAATAACAACTTCTAAAATTATATGTAAGATATCAAAGGCTGATTTACGATCACGTATTTTTGATTTAGATGGTAAAATAGTATGTGAAGATGAACTAGGTTTTCATTATGAAGAAAGTTATCAATACGGTGGTGAGATAGTAAAAATGTCTAAAAAAGCGCAACCTGGTGAGAGCTATTATGGGTTAGGTGATAAACCAGCAGATAATAATATGCGTGCTAAACGATTTGAATTATGGGGAACCGATCAGTACGCTTTTGGAAAACAAACAGATCCACTTTATAAGAACGTACCTTTTTACATAGGGCTACAGAATAAAATTTCTTACGGTATTTTCTTTGACAACACCTTTAGGTCGTTTTTTGATTTTGCTCAAGAACGCCATCATGTTACAAGCTTCTGGGCTCAAGGTGGAGTGATGGATTATTATTTTATTTATGGCCCAGATGTTAATAGTGTGGTAAGTGGTTATACAGAATTAACAGGTAAACCAGAGTTGCCTCCTTTATGGGCTCTAGGTTATCATCAATGTAAATGGAGTTATTATCCAGAGAGCAATGTAAGAGAAGTGGCTGCAAAATTCCGTGAATTACAAATTCCGTGTGACGCGATTTATTTAGATATTGATTACATGGATGGTTTCCGTTGCTTTACATGGGATGAGCAGAAATTCCCTAATCCTACTCAAATGATAAGCGATTTGCGAGAAGATGGCTTTAAAACGATTGCAATTATAGATCCTGGTATTAAAGTAGATCCTGAATATAGTGTGTATCAAGAAGCGATGGAAAAAGATTATTTCTGTAAACGTGCAGATGGTCCATATATGAAGGGTAAAGTATGGCCAGGGCAATGTTATTTTCCAGATTATACTAATCCAAAAGTACGAACTTGGTGGGCAGATTTATTTAAAGGTTTAATTGCAGATAATGGGCTTGCTGGTATCTGGAATGATATGAATGAACCAGCAGTTATGGAAGTTCCTAATAAGACGTTCCCTGATGATGTGCGACACGATTTTGATGGCCACCCATGTTCTCATAGAAAAGCACATAATATTTATGGAATGCAAATGGCACGTGCCACTTATGAAGGTGTGAAGAAATTTATTTACCCTAAGAGACCATTTGTAATTACTAGGTCTGCATATTCAGGTACGCAACGTTATACGAGTAGCTGGTTTGGAGATAATGTGGCTACTTGGGAACATCTAAGTATTGCAAATATTCAAGCACAACGTATGTCACTTTCAGGAATGTCATTTGCCGGATCAGATATTGGTGGCTTTGCTGAGCAGCCTACGGGCGAGCTATTTGCCAGATGGATAGCCTTAGGTGTTTTTCATCCTTTTTGTCGAGTGCATTCTAGCGGTGATCATGGTGATCAAGAGCCGTGGACATTTGATGAAAACGTAACAAACATCACGCGTAAGTTTGTTGAGTTACGTTATAAGTTATTGCCATATCTATACACTACTTTCTGGCAGTATGTTGAGGAAGGAATACCTATGTTAAAGTCACTAGTTGTATATGATCAAGAAGACGCGCAAACACATTATCGTAATGATGAATTTATGTATGGTGATAAATTCTTAGTTTGTCCAGTCCTTGAACCTAATGCTAAAGGTCGTCGAATGTACATTCCACGTGGAGAATGGTATAACTTCTGGACTAGAGAAACGATAATAGGTGGAAAGGAAGCATGGGTAGATGCAGATATTGATGAAATCCCATTGTTTGTTAAAGCTGGTTCGATTATTCCTAGGTATCCAGTGATGCAATATGTAGGTGAAAAAGAAATAGAATTTCTTACACTAGATGTTTATTGCGCTATAGGGAAAGATAAATCTGTTGTTTATGAAGACGCTAGTGATGGTTATGACTATAAAAAAGGACGTTTTAGTCTACGCAACTTATCATTCAATGGTACAGAAAATGAAATAATTATCTCTCAATACAAGGATGGTAAATACACTACAGAATATGAGACGTTACGTCTCAACTTTATAGGTCTTCCATTTGAAATTGATTATGTAGAAGTTGATAATTTAAAAATAAGTATGGAAGATCTTAACTACGACCTTACTACACAAACGATGTATGTAAATAAAAACTTTGTTGAATTACATATTGTAGGGAAGTAGTAGGCTATTTGAAAAAAGTGAAAGGTTAAGCATTTATATGCTTAACCTTTTTCATTTTCTATAGTTTCAGAAATATAATTCTCTAGTAATTGTGTGTCAACTGTCTCGTTCTCTGTATAACGTATTTGTCTTAACATTTGCGTTTTACCAGGTTGTGCATTAATAAGAATATCATTGTCATCTTTTAAAAGAGCACCTTTATGAAACCAAACCGCACAATGGTTTTTAAATCCGACCATGCCTATCAAATTTTTTCCTTTAAAAGTATAGCACGGTGCGCCCCATTTTATCGTCTCCTCTAGTTCTGTATTTTGTAATACTTTGTGAATTGCATTAAAATGCGATTCCCATTTTGGAGAAAAGGATATATATTCTACGGTGTTTCTAGCTTTAGGATTTGCCATTTAAATAGTAGTTGGTTATCAGGTTCTAAAAGAGAAGTTTTAATTATTATCAATATGACGAACTATTGTATTAACTATCACTCGCTACCAGTTGAGCTATTTTTACAATTACTTCTGTTGCTTTCATCATGCTTTCTACAGGAACATACTCATAAGGTCCATGAAAATTATGGCCACCTGCAAAAATGTTAGGACATGGTAACCCCATATAGCTTAATTGAGAGCCATCTGTTCCACCACGTATAGGTTTAATTAGAGGTTCTATTTCTAACTCTCGCATTGCCTTTTCCGCAACATCAACGATATGCATTACCGGTTCCACCTTTTCACGCATATTGAAATATTGATCATTAATTTCTATCGTTACAGCTTCACGGTCATATTGCGCATTTAAATCAGCAACAAGCTTATTCATAACCTCTTTACGTGCCTCAAAATGCTCACGATCATGGTCTCTGATAATATATTGTAGCTCTGTTTTTTCCACAGCACCTTTCATTTTGTGCAAGTGGAAAAAACCTTGATAATCTTCTGTATGCTCTGGAGTTTCCATTCTAGGAAGCGACTCTATAAACTCTTGCGCGATATACATAGAGTTGATCATCTTACCTTTTGCATATCCAGGATGTACAATCTTGCCATGAAATGTGACTACAGCACCGGCAGCATTAAAGTTTTCGTATTCCAGTTCACCTATCTGGCTACCATCCATGGTGTAAGCCCAATCTGCGCCAAATTTTGCTACATCAAATTTGTGAGCACCACGACCTATTTCTTCATCTGGTGTAAAGCCTACTTTAATTGTACCGTGTTGAATAGAAGGATTATCAATCATCACTTTCATAGCGGTCATGATTTCCGTTATGCCAGCCTTATCGTCTGCTGCAAGTAGAGTGGTGCCATCTGTGGTAATTATAGTCTGTCCTTTATATTGTAATAAGGATTCAAAATAATCTGGTGTCAATACTAGATCACTTCCTTTAAGAGGTATATCACCACCATCATAATCATGGATAATTTGAGGTTTGATATCTTTTCCAGTAAAGTCTGGGGTGCTATCAAAATGAGAAATAAACCCTATAATCGGTACATCTTTATCGACATTAGACGGTAAGGTAGCCATGACATATGCATTCTCATCAATAGACACATCACTCATTCCCATATCAATTAGTTCCTGATGTAGTTTACGGGCTAGATCCCATTGCTTTTCTGTACTAGGCGTGGTATCACTAGTTGGATCAGACTCAGTGTCGATAGTGATGTAACTGATAAATCTGTCTGTAATTTCTTGTTTATTGATCATTTAATATCTGTAAATAGGTCTGTATAATTGATTGAAATAACTCTGTCTTCTCATTTGTTGAACAACGAAAGTTGAGTTGGTATAATATGGGTTTTGCGCTGTAAGACTAGTAGGTCTAGATAAGGTGCTTTGCTGCTGTTGCTGTTGCTGTCTTTTGCGTTCAAAATGCGCAACTACATTGGGTGTATACTCTTTTTCTTCTAGGTCTTCTTGTTCTTTATATATTGCCATCATATCGATGCCTTCTCGACCTGGCGTTACAGAAAAAGCTCGAGGATCATTGCGTAATACTCTACTATCAAAGCTAAGCTTAACCTCAATCTGTGTTTGAGGTAATACATAAAGATTATATTGTTCTAGATTACTATTATTGTCTAATTGCGAGCTTGCTTGCCAACTCATAAGGCCTAATAGGAAAATATATAGCGCATTAATTTTCATAAGTTAAAGATAGCAAATGTGTATCGCTTTCGCGAAAGCGAAATTCTTAAAGTTCTCCTACTTGAGTAAGTCCTAATTTTTTACCTTTTTCTATCATAAAAGCATAGGCAGCATCATGTTCATTAGGTATATGACCATCAAGAATAGAGTTTTTAATAGCGCTCTTAATCATTCCTATCTCACGACATGGTTGTAGATTAAATGCTTCCATAATCTCTTCTCCACTTACTGGTGGCTGGAAGTTACGTACATGATCGCGTTCTTCTACCTCAACAATTTTGTCTCTTACTTTTTGAAAGTTGCTATGATATTTTTTAAAACGGAATGGGTTTTTAGTGGTAATATCTGCTTCGCATAAAGTCATTAAATCTTCTATGTGATCACCGGCGTCATGTACCAATCTGCGTACGGCACTGTCAGTAGCACTTTCATCAATTACTGCAATAGGTCTAGATGACATACGTACCATTAATTGCACAAATTTCATCTTATCATTAAGGGGCATTTTTAAACGTTTGAAAAGATGGTAAACCATTTTTGCACCTTTAAACTCGTGACCGTGGAAAGTCCAGCCTACTTTTTTACTAAACTTTTTAGTAGGCGCTTTTCCGATATCATGTAGTAATGCGGCCCAACGCAACCAAAGATTATCTGTGTTACGTGATATATTGTCTACTACTTCTAAAGTATGATAGAAGTTATCTTTATGTTTTTGACCTTCAATTTCCTCAATACCTTTAAGGGCAGTAAGTTCAGGCAAGAAGTAAGATAAGAGTCCGGTTTTTTCTAATAAAATAAACCCATGTGATGGCTCATCACACATCATTATTTTATTCAATTCTGTGATGATACGCTCATTTGTAATGATTTTAATACGACTTGCATTATTCTTTATACTGTGAAACGATGTGTCTTCAATTCTAAAGTTTAATTGTGCTGCAAATCTAATTGCACGCATCATGCGCAGTGGATCATCACTATAGGTAACGTTAGGTTCTAACGGTGTTTTAATAATCTTTTTCTCAAGATCTACCATACCGTTAAATGGATCCACTAATTGCCCGTAGTTTTGAGAGCTTAACGAGAAAGCCATGGCGTTAATAGTAAAGTCTCTACGATTTTGATCGTCTTCTAATGTACCATCTTCTACAATAGGATTACGGCTATCTCTAGTGTAACTTTCTTTGCGTGCACCTACAAATTCTAATTCAAAATCATCTGTTTTAACCATAGCAGTACCATAGGTTTTAAAGACAGATACTTTAGTGCTTTGTGGTAATAATGCTGCTACTTTTTGGGCAAGTTCTATACCGCTACCTACTGCGACGATATCTATATCTTGTTTTGCACCACGTTTAAGAAAATAGTCTCTTACAAAACCACCAATTACATAGGCCTCAACTCCTATTGCTGCTGCTGCGTCACTAATGGTTTTAAATACTGGATGTGAGATTGCATCTTTAAATTGCAGTTGCTCCATGTTATTACTTTCTCAATATTTTCATCGTTCCATCATTTGAAATTTTAATGATAGATGATGGTGGAACATTTGTTTTTGCTAGAGGTAAGTCTAAGATATGATCAACTCTACTTTTCAATTCTTCACTGATATCTATAAATCCTACAGGCGTTTTTTCTCCACTTAGATTTGCACTAGTTGAAACGATAGGCTTTCTTAAACCTCTTATTAAGGCACGGCATACTGGATCATTTGTAACTCTTATAGCGAGAGTGTTGTCTGCAGCGATAAGATTTTCGGCTACTGCCTTGGGCCTATCATAGATAATGGTAAGGGGCTTTTTATTTAATTTTAAAACTTGCCATGCCATCTCTGGCACTTCTTCAATGTAACGATCTAACATTTCAAAACTATCTACTAAGATGATAAGTGATTTTGAACGATCTCTTTTCTTAATCTTGTATAATTCTTCTATTGCATCATAGTTAGTAGCGTCACAGCCTATACCATAAATAGTATCGGTAGGGTATAAGATTACTTTGCCCTTTTTTAAAGCTGTTACAGCTTCTCTTACATCTTCCATAGGTAGATCAACGACTTCTTGCTTCTTCTTGCTAGGAGTGCGTCCTCTTACTTGGTCTCTTCTATTTTTATCGCGATCACTGCGTCGTGGCATATTCTACTGTATTATTAGATCTCTAAATAACTAAAAGCTCTTTTTGCAAAATTACGATTTAGCTCACGACATTCCTCTAACAATCCATCCTTTATCGATGCTTTCTTTACCTGTTTAATGGCATTATCAAAATCTGTAAATACAGGATTGTATTTAAAGTCATAAAATTTTGAAGAATTAGGAATGACTGCAACTTTTTTACCTAGTAGCATAGACCAATACATAGCATGATAACTATCTGTGATAATATATTCACTATTGCCTATAAACTGAATAAGTGCTTCTAGATCGATAGTGTTAGATGTACTGGGGAAATCTTTAAATTTTGAAGTGATATGTGGTTGTTGAATCGTTTTTTTATGGAAAACAACACCTATTTCCTGCGTTGAGCTATAAGATTTATCAAATAAGTCATGTAAGCAGCTCACGCATGGTAACCACTCACCTGGCATGCTGTAATCTCTAGTTCCAGCCATGCCAAAATTTTCAATATTTACATCATACGAGCTTATTTTACCGTATAAACTAGCTTTTTTCTCATTATGACCGACACCCCATAAAACTGTTTTTTTACCGTTTTGTGCTAGCTTCTCATAAAACTTCATCTGATTTGTAAAACTGCCTCTATTTAATAAACCGCCACCACCTATAATTAGAGAGTTGTTGGTCATATCATTTATTAGCTTGTTCCTGTCACTTTTATCAGTTCGTTTGTAAAGAAAAATATCAGAATATTTGCCTTTTAATTCTTCAAAATATTGATGCGGTGCACAGTATAAATCACCAACATTTGATACGTCATAACGATGGATATTGATAACACCATCGTTTTTTGGACTCTGAGTTAAAATCTTTTTAAACGTAGCTTTTTTATAATAACTTGATTTTAGTTTTTCAATCATTGAAATCATTTATGATGCAAAAATCGGGTTTTAGTACTTTATCTAGTGGTAAGTGTAAAGATAAATGAAAACAAAGGATGTGTATTTATGAACTTCTCGTAGTTTTGACACATGAAAAGTGTTTATCAAGATTCATATCAACATTTAAAGCCAGCTATTGATAATGCTGTCGCACATTTTAATGATATTGGGAAATCATTACACGATGGTCGCAATGTGGTAAAGGCTATAGAAGTAGATGGTGAGTTGCTCAATTTTAAGAAGTTTAGAAAGCCTAATGCTATTAATAAAATTGTCTATAAATTTTTTAGAAAATCAAAGGCACGACGTTCTTTTGAGTATGCCACTATCCTTAATAAAAAAGGAATAGGTACTCCAGATCCTATAGCATATATAGAAGAAGAATCCATATTTAACTTTGGCACTAGTTACTACATCTCAAAACAATTAATTTGTGATTTCACGTATCGCGAGCTCATCAATGATGATAGTATTAAAGATAAAGAACAAATTCTAAAAGAGTTTACTAGATTTATCTATCATATGCATGAAGCTGGTGTTTACTTCCTAGATAATTCTCCCGGAAACACATTAATCACTAAAGTAGGTGATCATTATAAATTTGCTTTAGTGGACTTGAATCGCATGAAGTTCTATGATATTCCATGGGATGATCGTCTCAAGAATTTTGAAAGACTGTCGCCACATAAATGGATGTATGAGGTAATGGGTCATGAGTATGCTACGCTTTCGCGAAAGCGTCCTGAGGAAACCATCGAACAGATGTGGAGCTATACTCAAGATTTTCAAAAAGCTTTTCATCGCAAGAAACGCATGAAGAAAAAGTTTAAATCGATTTTTAAAGGAAATAAATAATTATGAAATTAAATGAAATACCAAAGTCTTTAATATCTTCTTTAAAAATGAGTTTAAAGGGTTCAAAAGATTTAAGAAAAAGGACCGCTGACCAGATACCAGTAATTATAACCTTAACTACTATACCTAGTAGAATAGGGACTCTCCATCTTACTATCCGTAGTTTAGTTTTACAAGATGCTCAGCCTGAAAAGATTATTTTGTGGCTTAATGATGATTATAAAAATAAGGTGCCTAAAAATTTAGAAAAATTGGTAGGTGATATTTTTGAAATTAGATTTTCTCCATATCTGTTTTCACATCGCAAGTTAATACATAGTCTAGAGGCTTTCCCAGATAAAATTTTAGTCACATCAGATGATGATTTAATTTACCCTAGTGAAACTTTAGGTAATTTGTATCAATCTCATTTACAACAACAAGGTCATGTTGTTGCCCATAATTGTCGTGAAATTACTTATGAAAATGGTGATGCATTACCATATCTACAATGGCCATTTACTAGAAAACCTTTGAGGAATGAATTATTATTAATGCCTGTCGGTGCGTTTCTAGTATTGTATCCTCCAGGGATTTTACATAAAGATGCAACTAACATTGATTTATTTACAAAAATCTCACCTCGCAGTGATGATTTATGGTTTAAAACCATGACTATACTGAATCATAAAAAATCTGTAGCGTCAGTAATTCCTGCTCCAGAGCCTATTCCAATTTGGGGCACGCAAAAAGTAGCATTGAAGAAGACCAATAATAATTTAGATCAAAAGCGAGTTCAATGGGAGCAAATTGAAAATTATTACGGTAATACCTTATTGGATATTATTAATCCAGACCGCGACGATAAAGCCATAATTTCACGTAACGCATAAAAATCCCATAGCTTCTTAGGTATGCTATGGCGAATCCTACAAAACCGTCTAAAAAACCTAGCTGTACAATGTAGTGTTTAATAAAACCCCACATAGGTTTAATAACCATATGAAATACGGTTATTTTCCCTACTTTTTTATCAAAGTCACGAGCCTGTAGACCTGCATATCGCTGTAATTTATCGACATGATGATCAATGCTTATATATTTATAGTGTAGTAATTTGTTTTCTAACCAGCCCACTTTACCGTCAGCCTCAATTTCAGAATGTACATGCTTGTCTACATATTTACATTTTGATTTTTTGAAGAGTCGTATGACACGGTCGTTTTTCCATCCACTATAACGCACTTGTTTCCCCATAAAGAAATTGCGGCGCTTCATCCAGTATCCTACTTCTTCACGGTTATCTATATCTTTAAGTAATTTTAAGATTTCTTCTCGTAAAGCAGGTGTAACTCTTTCATCTGCATCAACTAATAGTATCCATTCATGTTTAGCCTGTGGAATGGCCCAATTTTTTTGAGATGCACTGTGAACGTACTCACGTGTCAGAAGTTTTGTAATGTAAGGTTGTGCCAGTTCAATAGTATTGTCAGTACTATTACTGTCTACTAAAATAACTTCATCACAAAAATCAACACTTTTTAAAACTTCAATTATATTGTGTGCCTCATTGTATGCAGGTACTATAGCAGATAATGAAACTTTGGACATACGATAGTTAGGTTCTGGGGATTAATCTGAGCAAAAATAAACTTGTAATTCATATAACCGCTTATGAATCATTAAATTTGTCGAAATTTACAGTATTATTCTTTTTTATGATAGAAAATCCGTCTATATCTGTGGTCATCAGTACATATAACTCAGTAGAGTGGTTAGAAAAGACTTTATGGAGCTTTGAACACCAAATATTTAGAGAGTTTGAAATAGTTATAGCAGATGATGGAAGTGGTCCAGAAACTAAAGATTTTATTGATCACTATAAAACGATTTCTTCTAAGCCTATTATACATGTATGGCATGAGGATAATGGTTTTCAAAAAAGTGAAATTCTTAACAAGGCATTAATGGCTTGTACATCTCCTTATGTAGTTATGACTGATGGAGACTGTGTGGCAAGAGAAGATTTTTTACAGATACATTATGAGCGCCGTTCTCCTGGATATTTTTTGTCCGGTGGTTATTATAAATTACCTCTAGATCTATCTCAATCAATTACTAAAGAGGATATTGCAACTCAAAAGTGTTTTGATCTAAAATGGTTGAAAGAAAATGGGTTACCATCTTCTTATAAAAATCAAAAGCTAACTTCAGGATTTGTTCAAGCAGGTGTTATGGAACGTTTAACACCTACTAATGCTAGTTGGAATGGTCATAATTCTAGTGGCTGGTTAGAAGATTTAAAAGCAGTAAATGGTTTTGATGAACGCATGCAATATGGTGGTCAGGATCGAGAACTAGGTGAGCGATTGTTTAATTATGGGATCAAGTCTAAACAAATTCGTTATAGTGCTATATGCCTTCATCTAGATCATGCACGTGGTTATAAAAATCAAGAATCTATTGATAAGAATCTGGCTATCAGAAAAGCGACTCGCACAGAGAAAAAAGATTACACACCTTTTGGTATTGTGAAGCAGTCCTAGTAGAGGCTGCAATTTTTAATAGTTTTCATCCACAAAGTTATTTAATGCTGATGTCATTAAATCTGGCTTGAAGTATTGATATAGCTCTTGCGCTTGTTTTTTAAATGCACTGGCCTTTTTTGATCCGTATAATTCTGGTTGAACATCTTTGAGATGTATGGAAATATGTCTTTTCCCATCCTCGCCAGCATTCCATGATCTCTTATTAATCCATGGGCTGAAAATGGCAAAACTGGGAATATCTAATGCTTTTCCCATATTGATAGCGCCACCTTCATTACCTATTACTGTTGTGCAATGTGTTAAGACTTTTAAATAATCTCTGAGACTAGGAGTTATGGCATCTATAAAAATATGTTTTTGTGTCTCGGGTAGACAGGCATTGTAAATCTCAAAAGCTTGGTCTATTTGTGAAGGTAAATAATTAAAAAGTATCTGACTACCAGTCATTTTAACCATCTTATCAACGACTTGCGCCATATAAGCCAGTGGTAAGGTCTTATCTTTACTAGAGCCTAAAGCGCTCACCATGGTTATGGGTAAGCTTAAATTAATATTGTTTTCTAATAACCAGTTTTTACCATCAATTTTTTCATTATCAGTGAGATAAATCTTTGGTAATAGATGCCACTGGACTTGATTTGTAAACGGCGTTGTAAGCAGCATGCGACTGCCCAGTGATAATCCTGTTTTGTAAATTGAGAGGTCAGGACTATTTTTTATAGCTGTGGTATAGGTCCATGAGGAAAACCACTTTTTATATCCTATTCTTTGAACAGCGCCTACTAATTTAGATAGTAAAGCACTGTTGTTTTTTCCATATGCATCTATGGAAATAGAATAGTTATTTTTTTTGAGTTTTTGGGCAAGTGTGATAATACCACGCCAGCTATCAAAATCCTTATTCTCAACACAAATAAATTGATCTATACAAGGATGGTTTTCTACAACAGCCTGAGCTGTTGTAGAAATTAGATAATGGATTTGAGCATTTGGATAAATGATTTTTAACTGCTCTGCAATGATAGTACTGGTTAGTACATCACCTATCATTTTATATTGTATGAGCAGAATGTTCACTATACCGCTACATTATACTCGCGCAATGCGTCGTTTAATGATGTTTTTTTATTAGTACTTTCTTTACGTTGACCTATAATTAAAGCACAAGGAACGTTATAAGTTCCAGAAGGGAACTCTTTTGCATAACTACCTGGTATAACGACAGATCTAGCCGGGACTAATCCCTTATATTCTACAGGTTCATCACCAGTTACATCTATTATCTTAGTGGAAGCGGTAAGAACTACATTAGCTCCTAGAACAGCTTCAGTTTCTACACGTACACCTTCAACTACGATACAACGTGAACCTATAAAAGCATTATCTTCTATAATTACTGGTGCAGCTTGCAATGGTTCGAGAACACCGCCGATTCCTACACCACCACTTAAGTGTACATTTTTACCTATTTGAGCACAACTACCTACTGTAGCCCATGTGTCTACCATAGTACCTTCCTCAACATATGCTCCTATATTGATGTAACTAGGCATCATAATCACACCTTTAGAGATGTAAGCACCATGTCTCGCCACAGCGTGAGGTACAACACGTATTCCCTTATCTGCGTATCCAGTTTTAAGCGGAATTTTATCGTGAAATTCTAATGGACCACACTCAATAGTTTCCATTTTTTGTATAGGGAAATAAAGTACTACTGCTTTTTTAACCCATTCATTTACTATCCATCCATCTTCACTAGGTTGTGCTACACGCAACGTACCACGGTCTAGCATTTCTACAACTTCTCTAATAGCAGTTTGAGTTACTGCATTTTCTAGCTGGGAACGGTCTTCCCATGCTGCTTCTATAACGTTTTGTAATTGATCCAAAGCTTATGATTTTTTACAAATATAAATGGAAACCTTTATAGGTTTCTATGCCTTGGCTCGATTTTAGCAACTAGTTCACAAATAACCTTATTTTTGCAGTCCGTATGAGTAGAATACTAGCAATAGATTATGGTAAAAAACGAACTGGCATCGCAGTCACTGATCCTATGCAAATTATTGCGTCTGGTCTAACTACAGTAGCGACGCATGAGTTATCGGTTTTTTTAGAAAAGTATTTAAATACTGAAGATGTAGAGACAATTGTTATCGGTGAGCCTAAACAGATGGATTATACAGATAGTGAATTGGGTGGTGTGATTAACGCTTTCGCGAAAGCGTTACAAGAAAAATATCCTGCAATTACTATAGAAAGAGTAGATGAAAGGTTTACTTCAAAAATGGCGTTTCAAACCATGATTGATAGCGGGCTAAGTAAGTCAAAACGAAGAAATAAAGCATTAGTGGACGAAATAGCCGCTACCATTATTTTACAAACATATATGGACAGGAAAAGTCCATTTTAATTAAAAATTAAATTAATCATTTATACATATGATTTATCCTATAGTCGCATATGGCGATCCTGTATTGAGAAAAGTAGCAAAGGATATTACACCTGATTATCCTAATCTAGATAAGGTTTTAGAAAACATGTGGGAAACCATGTATGGTGCTAGTGGAGTAGGACTAGCGGCACCACAAGTTGGCATGCCTATCCGTATCTTTTTAGTAGATACATCTCCATTTGGAGATGATCCAGAACTAACACCAGAAGAGCAAAAGGAGTTAGGCTCTTTTAAGAAAGCTTTTATCAATGCACATATCGTAGAAGAGAATGGAGAAGAATGGGCTTTTAATGAAGGATGTCTAAGCATACCTAATGTAAGAGAAGATGTTTTTAGACCTGAAGAAGTAACCATTAGATATTGTGATGAGAACTTTAAAGAAGTTACTGAAACTTATACTGGATTAATGGCTAGAGTAATCCAACACGAGTATGATCATATAGAAGGTATTTTATTTACTGATAAAATATCTTCTTTAAAAAAACGATTAATAAAAGGGAAACTTGCTAATATTTCTAAAGGAAAAGTGAGTATAGATTATCGCATGCGTTTTCCAGAAGTGAAAGGAAGAAAATAATCACTAATTTAAAGTTGAGGTTTAATATATTTGCCGTCCTCAGAAAAAGAAGAATATGAGTTTAGAAAACATTTTATCAGTTACCGGTAAGCCAGGATTATATCAATTGAAGACTAAAACACGTAATGGTTTTGTAGTTGAGTCTTTGATTGATAAGAAAACGGCAATTATAGGAATCAATCATAATGTAAGTGTCCTAAAAGATATTTCAATATATACTTATGAGACTGAAGTGCCATTGAAAGAGGTTTTCCAGAAGATCGCCGAAAAAGAAAATCAAGGTCCTACCATCAACCATAAGGTGAGTAAGAATGAGTTACAGTCTTACTTTAGTGAGGTATTACCTAATTATGATGAGGAGCGCGTATATGCTAGTGATATTAAAAAGGTAGTGCAGTGGTATAACTTACTTCAATCTAATGATTTGCTTGCAACTCTTAGTCAGGAGGAAGAATAAGTTTAGATTATTTATATAAAGATTATAAAAAAAAGCCTTTCTATTAGAAAGGCTTTTTTAATGATCTCTTATTGATGATTATTACTTCTTAAAGAATGGGATGCGATACATAATACCATAGGTGTAGCCTACTCCAATCTCACTAGTATCATAAGTTTTACCAAATCCTGGTACATATAAGTTATCAAAATTGTCAGGCGTTTTTTCTGTGATCATTCTTTTCAATTGAACATTTGCTACCATGTATAGATTGGGTAGCACTTCAACTTTAATACCTAATTGGATTTCTAACCACAATGCAGTTAGTCCTTTAAATTCTCTATCTACAGCATTGGTAAAAACAGGGAAGTAACTATTATCTTGAGCATAGTCGTATCGTAATAATGTTTGCGAAAAATTAGACGCTCCTAGTCTTGCACCAAAATATATCATATTATCCATATCTAGCCAGTTTTGATATAAGTTATAATCAATTCCAGCTTTAAAATATGAGCCACTAGTTTTAAAATCGATTCTATCAGAATTACGATCTATATTTTCATTACCTAATTCACCAGCGATGTATAACTTGTTTTTAATTCTGTAATCTCCTAAGATTTGAAACCCATTATACTCTGGATCAATACCAGTGCGTATTAAACTGGCTGCGTCTATTCCTAATCGCAAACCATAGGTGCGTTTATATTGAACGCTGTCAACAGCCGTTTTCTCTTGCGTTTGTGAAAATGCTACTAAACCTACAAGTAAAATTAATATGTTAGTGACGTATCTCAATGTGTATATCGTTATTTGATGTAACTTCAGGAGTAACTACTTGAATGTTTATAATCCATTCATCACCAGCAGGTTCAGGTAATCTGAAAGCGCCTAGTTCATTATAAATGATTTTATAACCACATGCTCTATTAATGTAGGTTTCATCAAGATTATAATTAAAGTCTATGCTATCTATATTTGTGCCGTCATCATCATCTAAGAAAAATTCATAGCTAGTGTTATTGCTATCTGTTCTTAATGGTATGGCAATAGAGTCTACGGCGGTAAGTAAAGTTGAACCTTCACTATCTAAAGGAGCAAATTCTGTAAGACCGATCTCTCTTATTTGTAATTGTTCTACCTCTTTAGATTCTTCTGGATTACCTATGTCCGTGAATTTAATAATTAAACGTGGTGTCACACTTAAAGATGGGTCGCATAAGTCATCTTTCTCACAACTAGCTATGCCAGTCATCAATAGAATAAAGCTAAGTAATAATATGTATTTAAATATTTTCATTAATTAATTCTGTAAGAATCTCTGATGTTTTAATGTTACTAGGTCTATGAATATAATCAGACAGCACAATTTCACCTTTTTTATTAATAATCGTATAGGTAGGAAACCCTTCTAACTGTATTTGTTTAAATATAGGTCTAGATTGTTCTTCTTGCAAAAAATAATGCTTGCCAGATATTTCATAATTCAAAACCGAAGGCATGAAATCAGTTTCTTTACTTTGATGGCACAAATAGACAAATTCTACTTGATCTTTAAATTTATCATGTAATGCAGGAGATGCTTTTTTAAATTCACTCTTGCATGGTCCACACCATGTTGCCCAGTTATCAATGTAAATTACTTTACCGTCAGCATTAGTAATAATTTCTTCAATAAATTGAGAAGGATCATTAGATTGAAAAGTTAAAACTTGGGCATCTTTAAAGGTTGGATTACTATTGTTTTCATGCTTACATGCAATAAGGCATGGAGCCATAAGTGCAAATAAAAATAGCTTTTCCAACATGAGGTTATTTAATGATTTCCAGAAGTACAACACTTTCAACATGGTGAGTTTGCGGGAACATGTCTACAGGTTGATATTTAACCACTTTATATTGTTCATTTAGTAACGCAAGATCCCTTGCTTGTGTTGCACTGTTACAACTTACATAAACGATTCGTGGTGCAGCAAGAGCTAATAATTGTGCTACAACATCTTTATGCATTCCATCACGTGGTGGATCTGTAATGACAACATCTGGTGCTCCATGCTCAGCAATAAAATCTGCCGTAAAGACATCTCTCATATCACCAGCAAAAAAGGTAGTGTTATCTATACCATTATGAGCAGCATTTGCTTTAGCATCTTCAATAGCTACAGGAACAGATTCAATTCCTACAACATGATTTGCTTTTTTGGCTACAAATTGTGCAATCGTCCCAGTACCAGTGTATAAATCATAAACCAACTCTTCACCTGTTAATCCCGCAAAATCCCGCGTGATTTTATAGAGCTCAAATGCTTGTTTTGAATTAGTCTGATAAAACGATTTTGCATTTATTTTAAATTGCAAACCTTCCATTTCTTCAAAGATGTGATCACGTCCATCATAACAAATTACTTCCTGGTCATAAATCGTGTCGTTTGCTTTTTCATTTATTATGTATTGCAACGATTTAATTTGTGGAAAAGAATTTTTAAGGTGTTCTAATAGACTGATTCTCGCTTTTTCATCTTCTTTAAAGAACTGTATCACAACCATGATTTCTCCAGTTGATGACATACGTAGCATTAAGGTTCTAAGGACTCCGGTTTTTTCTCTAGGATTAAAGTATTCAATTTGTTCCGCTTCCGCGAAAGCGTGAACACTCAACCTTATCTGCTCTCCAATTGCAGGATGCAAATGACATTCATCTAGGTGCAATATTTTATCCCACATTCCTGGAATGTGAAAGCCTAAGGCTTTTTTATCTTCAATTTGTACTTCACTTTGGATTTCTTCTAAAGTCAGCCATCTACTGGCAGAGAAGCTAAACTCCATTTTATTACGATAATAATATTGCTCTTCAGATCCGGCAATAGGAGTGACCTCGGGTAGTTCTAGGTGGCCTATTCTAGTTAGATTTTCAACAACTTCTTTTTGCTTAAAAAATAGTTGGCTCTCATAACTCATATGTTGCCACTTACATCCACCGCAGGTACCAAAGTGTTTACAGACTGGTTCCGTTCTTCTATCTGATAATGTGTGAAAAACAGTCGCTTCTCCCTCAAAGTAAGATTTTCTCTTTTTAAAAGTTTGAATATCTACGACATCTCCTGGTACTGCATTTTTTAAAAAAATCACAGCGCCATCTTCAGTTTTGGCTACGCTTTTACCTTTTGCTCCAGCATCTACAACCGGTACATTTTCAAAGGTTTTATTTGCTCTTTTTCTTCTTTTTGACATGAGCCCAAATTTAAGAGAATAGACTGAGGTGGAACTCATATTTTCTATAAAATTTAAGTCATAGCTTCATGGCTTAGACAGTGCTTTTTGTAAATTGCGACTTAGATAAAAAAAGGAAATATGAGTACAGCGACTAAAAACGGAAGTCAACATTATATAGATCTAGAAGATGCTCATGGAGCGCATAATTACCATCCACTACCGGTAGTGCTTGAAAAGGGAGATGGCGTCTATGTATGGGATGTAGTAGGAAAGCGATACTATGATTTTTTAAGTGCTTACTCGGCAGTGAATCAAGGGCATTGCCATCCTGCAATTGTTGGTGCTATGAGCCAGCAAGCTCAAACACTTACATTAACATCTCGTGCTTTTCATAATGATAAGTTAGGTGTTTATGAGAAGTATATGACAGAGTATTTTGGCTTTGACAAGGTCTTACCTATGAATACTGGTGCCGAAGCTGTGGAAACAGCTATAAAAATCGCACGTAAATGGGCTTATGAGAAAAAAGGTGTTGAAGAGCATGAAGCAAAAATTATAGTTGCCGAAAATAATTTTCATGGTCGAACAACAACCATTATATCTTTTTCTAATGATGAAGGTGCTCGTAAAAACTTTGGTCCTTATACTCCTGGTTTTATTAAGATTCCTTATGATGATACGGCTGCCCTAGAAGAAGCATTGCAGCAAGATAATGTGGCAGGTTTTCTTGTAGAGCCTATTCAAGGTGAAGCTGGTGTTTATACTCCAGATGATAATTATATGAGAGCATCGCAAGAACTTTGTAAAAAGTATAATGCTCTTTTTATTGCAGATGAAATACAAACGGGAATCGCTAGAACAGGTGCGTTACTTGCAGTATGTGGTAAGTGTGATTGTGCAGGACATTGTGAAAAGCAAGCCGCAACTTATGCACAGCCTGATGTTTTAATATTAGGTAAAGCTCTTTCTGGTGGTGCTTATCCTGTTAGTGCTGTTCTTGCTAGTAACGATATAATGAATGTCATTAAACCTGGACAACATGGTAGTACTTTTGGTGGTAATCCTGTTGCTGCTGTTGTAGGTATGGCTGCACTAGATGTGGTAAAAGATGAGAAGTTAGCACAAAATGCACGTGCTCTAGGAAATTATTTTAGAGCTCGTATCAATGAATATATTGAGACGACAGATACAGTTACCTTAGTAAGAGGTCGAGGTTTGTTAAACGCGATTGTTATCAATGACTCTGAAGAAGGCGATACCGCATGGAATATTTGTTTAAAATTGCGTGATAATGGTTTACTAGCAAAACCTACACATGGTAACATTATAAGATTTGCTCCACCACTAGTAATGACTCAAGAACAACTTGATGAGTGTATAGATATCATAATAAAAACTCTTAAGAGTTTTGAATAAATAATAATAGTTGAATTAAAAAAGGCTCGCATTTGCGAGCCTTTTTTATTCTAAAAGATGTCGTGATGTTATCTACATCCTGCTTCTTCCATAGCATCGTATAATGGAGCTAGTTGCTCTTCAGTAACTCCTGGATTATTTAAAGCAAATTCTATATACCATTCATAAAATTCACACTGGTTGAAATAAAACCAAATGATAAACGCTAATCCTATAAGAGATATGATTAATGAAACAATAGCTAATGTTTTTGCTGTTTTCATGGCTTTCCCATTACTGTAAAGCTCAGGATCTGCATTATATTTAGCAAGTTCTTTATTTGCTAGTATTAAAGCTATAACAGCCGCTATGGTTCCAATTCCATAGAAACAACAGCATAAAAAGCCCACTACAGATAGAATGTAAATGGCTGTGGTATTTAGTTTTTGCATAATAGGTAATTTATTTCTGAGGTAAAAATAATAAAAAAGGGAACGCATGGCGTTCCCTTTTTAAGTTTATAAAAAGATCTGATTAATATCCAGCGTCTTCCATCATTTCTGGATCCATACCAAATTGTTCTAACATCTCACGTTGTTGTTGTTCTCTTTCTTCTGGAGTGGTAGAAGCAAAGTTATAGATGCTATAAAGAGCCATAAGTCCTGCAATAACAGTTACTACTAATGAAACAGTTTTTGCTGTTTTCATAGCTGGACCATTAGAATATGCTTCAGGATTAGCTTCATATTCTTTTACTCCTTTGTTAGCTAGATAATACCCTATTCCAGCTGGTATTACTCCAACACCGCTGAAGCAACAGCATATAAAACCTACTATAGATAGTATGTAAACTAAGGTTGTGTTTAATTTTTGCATAATGATTGATTGGTTAAAAGATTAATTTAATAACGTAGTTAATTAAAATCGTTCCTATAGTGAGTACGGCAAGTGTTAACTTAATTTTCTCTCCGTGGTTAATTTTAAAGAACCAGTCAAATGTAAGAAAAACAAAAAGAATAAACATTGGGTAAATTCCGGGATACATGAAGAAAGCGTCGATTAGTTCTCCCTTCATAATATGAGAAATGGACCGCTGGATACCACATCCAGGACAGTCCATTCCAGTCATTTTTTTACTCATGCATGGTAGCATCCAGCTATCATCGGCACTTAGTATATTCATATTAGTTACTGATGCTTACTTTTACAGCTGCTTCTCTTTGGTCTGCAGTAACGACTCTTACGATATAGATACCAGTACTAAAGTTGCTAGTTTCAAAAGTATAAGCATTATTAGAAGATCCTTCTTTACTAGAGATTAGTTCCTTTCCAGAAAGATCAAATAAAGAGATGTTGCTTACCTCAATACCATTAGGATTGAAGATAGTTAATTCTTGACGACCATTGTTTTGTACGATATCAAATTCTTTTTCAGCGTTAACAATTTCATCATTAGAAAGTGTAGTCGGGTCTTGGAAAATAATTTCGAAACGATCATCGATAGTTCCAGCAGATAAAGAAATGGTAGAAGTACCATTCTTCAAATCATAGAATGTATTGGTTTGTTTGTCATGCAACAAAATAAATGGTGTGTCAAAGTTTTCTAGTGTTTTGATACTGAAATCAAATGAGCTATTGCTAGCAAGATCAAAACTTAATGGCACTTTTTTATCTGTAGAAAAAGGAATAGAGTTAATAATCAGTCCTTGATTTGCAACTGGCATGTAAACATCGTCAGCTTGCTTGTTTTGCGAAACAGGAGCTTCCCAACCTATATCTCTTCCCATAGTAGTTGAAGGGTGAAATTGTAGAACTAATTCACGTACATATAAATCATTAACAGCTACATTGAATCTTATTTTAGGTAATACATGTGTAGGCGTACTATTAATAGGATTGTTATTGTTACTTCCTGGTGCAGCTGCAAAGAAAGAAAGACTACCATCAGATTCTTTATAAAATGCACGTTGTGAATTATTAAATTCTACAGAGCCTAGACCATCTAGTACATTAAAGCCATCTGGGTTACTGGTACTTACAAGAGATCTAGTCACGACAAATCCTTGGCCTATTGGTGCAAATCTTCTGCTTAATGTTCCTATAGGTCCAGTTAAACCGTCAGTACCACCTGCAGTACTTCCTGAAGATGGTGTCCCATCAGTGTTGTATCTACTATAAGCTGCTTGAACATAAGTACCATTATTATCATATCCATCTTCCGTTCCTGGGTCAAATCCATTAGGTACATAAGAACCGTATCCACCTATATAATCAGTAAGTTGATGACTAGTACTTTTTGATTCCCAGAAATAAACTACAGCGTCAATTTGTGACATGCTGGTGTCAAAATCGCCCATTCCATCATATGCAACATTGTCTTCTAAAAACTTCTTTAAATCTAAAGCTGATGGATATGGATTACCTACAACAGCTACATTATCTACATTAACATTAACATTGATAGTTCCATTATTAGGACGGCCTCTAAAATCATAACGTTGTCCAAAGTAAGTACTGTATGAACCTACATTAACTAAATTAGGTCCAGCTGATTGAACAACACCTTTCATCGTGAAGCCTACTCCAGGCTCTACGTCGGTTGAGCCTTGAACGCTTCTCCATGCTCCATAAGATGCAGTTGATCCACTTGTATCATATTTGTACAACCATCTTCCTGAAATTTTCAGAGGATTAATCACTGGATCTAAAGGTAATTGACTGGCGTCCTGTACGTCAGTGGTACCTGTTGCATCTGAAGTACTGGAAATGGTAGCTAAACTTGCATTAATAACCAAGTTAGTTCTTAAATCTGCGATAGGCGCAGTTGAACTAAAACCTGTTTCTGTAAATCCTTCCTGTAAAGTAGGGAAATAGATTTGGGTGTTCAAATCAAAATCTTGATTACCTGTACTGGTAGCTTCCCCAACTGGTGAGCCCCAATAATTATAAGTATATTCATTTGAGGTTCCTTCTTGGAATACAGATAAAACACCAGCTCCTTCATTGTCTACATCATCTCCTTGAATTAATTGAGCTTCGTTTCTTAAATATAACTTTCCGTTAGTAGAAAGATTTATTTTCCCCTTAGCATATAAATTAGTTCCTTTTGAATAAATAAACCCATCACCTACATATACTTGTGCAGACATTGATCCAATAAAAAGAACTGCGAAAATGCTTAAAATAAAATTTTTCATATTAATACTATTAACTAGCGACTACAAAATAAAAGCTTTTCCCACCTTTTGGGTAAAAGTTTTCTTTAAATATTAATTATGCTCACTTAAATTAGATGTATGGTGTAAATTTGACGATGAATATGATAAATATAAAACAATTTAACGGGATTATCCTTATTGCAGGTATTCTATTTTTACTATGTTCTTTGTATTTTGAGAATGGTGTTTTGTTCTTTCAAATTACTGGAATTGTTTTACTTATGATTGCTGCATATCAATATAGTCGCCATCGAGAAGAAGATAATTTTAAAGAAAATGAGTAAGTTTCAAGTAGGTGACCGAGTATTGGTCTTGGACGATGAGTTTGGTGGTGTGGTCGCTTCCGCGAAAGCGAAACAAGTAACCGTGATTACAGATGATGATATTGAAATTGAATATAATGAATCGGAGCTTATTTTAGATCAAAGATTTAAGGTAGACCGTATTGTTGTTAAGGAAGAAGTCCCTATTCAAAAGGGAAAAAAGCGACAGGTTTCTCGTAAAAAAGCTAAGGAAATACCTGCTGTTGAGGTGGATTTACACATACATCAATTAGTGAAGAGTGAACGTGGTATGGATGCATATGATAAGCTCAATACACAAATGGACGCGGCTCGATATAAACTAGAATGGGCTCGTCGGGAACGTATTCCTAAACTAGTTTTTATTCATGGTGTAGGTGAAGGTGTCCTTAAAAAAGAATTAGAATTTCTCTTTGATCGCTATAATGATATCACTTACTATGATGCTGATTTTCAGAAATATGGAAGAGGCGCCACAGAGGTTTACATCTATCAGAATCCTAAATAAATGTTCTAAGGAACAAAATTAGGTGTTATAGTCCTTGTAACTGTTCTTACAAACGTTCCGAACTCATAAAAAGCAATGATGATTTCGCGACTATCACTAGTTGCTGTTAAATCTTCTATACTAATATCTAAATTTGCTGTACTTGAGTATTCATGTGGTCTAAAAGTGTCGATGGCTGGACTAGCCATTTCTGTAGAATTGATAAGGTAGTAGGGTTGTAAATCTGTACCGACTAAAAGACGGTCGTTAGCTGGGCTTAGGTCACGGTTAAGGTCTTCTTGTATGGTAGGGATACCATCGCCATCGTCGTCATTATCAAGATAATCTGGCGTTCCATCACCATCAGTATCTTGACTTAGTGTAAGGTCGGTAAGGTTAATACCTTCATTAATAGTTAATACATTATCACCATCATCATCTTCATCGATGTAATCTGGTAGGCCATCCATGTCAGTGTCTTGTAACGTTGCGATTCCTTCATCTACAGCACTGATTCCATCATTATCTTCTTCATCAATAGTAGTTACAATGTAAACATCACCGTCTTCTCCTACAAATGTTTGTAATGTTGTAGGGCTAGAAGGTGGAATATCATTACAATAGTAATCACTACCAGCTGTGTCGCTTAGTTTTCTATATTCCAAACTGTTAGTGGTTAATGAGTATGGTCCGTATGTGGTTGCTGTATTTAATATATCATCTGTTGTAGATAATTGTAATGATATGGTTTCAGTATCATTAATCATATAAAAAAGATAGTCTGATGTGTCCTCATCTTCTGGAATCTCACATGCTTGAACAGTGGTGCCTTCAAAGTCTAAATCATCTAGAATTAAGTCGCCATCATCACAGCCTATTAAAGCTATAGGAATTATAAGGTAAAGCAGTTTTTTCATATCTTCAAAAATAAGGATTACTATTCGAGCTTTAAAGTTAATTTTTAAGGTCATTTATTTTACTTTTGCCGGCATGAGACAAGTATATTTAGATAGTGCCGCTACCACACAAATGAGAACTGAAGTAATCGACGAGATGACTCGTGTAATGCAGGAGGTTTATGGTAACCCTAGCAGCACGCACAGTTATGGTCGCAGTGCAAAATCATTAATAGAAAATGCTCGTAAAAATATTGCAGCTCAATTAGGTGTTACAGCAGCCGAAATCATTTTCACCTCTGGTGGAACTGAGGCAGATAACTTAGCTATTCACAGTTGTGTGCGTGATCTTGGAGTACAACGTATTATTACCACAAAAATTGAGCACCATGCCGTTCTTTACATTGTTGATTATTGTAAAGAAAAATACGGCACCCAAATAGAGTATCTAGATTTACAAGAATGTGGAACGCCTAGTTATGACCATCTAGAAGAATTACTTAAAGATGAGTCTCAAAAAACACTAGTTAGCCTGATGCATATTAACAATGAGATAGGTAACAAGCTAGATATCGATCGAGTAGGGAATATGTGTAAAAAATATAATACACTTTTTCATAGTGATTGTGTGCAATCTATCGGTCATTATGAAATGGATTTCTCTAAACTACCTGTTGATTTTACCGCGGTAAGTGCTCATAAATTCCATGGCCCTAAAGGTGTAGGGTTTGCGTTTATAAGAAAAGGTACTGGTTTAAAACCTCTTATTTTAGGTGGTGCACAAGAGCGTGGTTACCGCGCTGGTACAGAAAGTGTACATAATATTGTAGGTATGGATAAGTCTCTATCTATGGCTTATGAAAATCTAGAAAAAGAACGCGAGTATGTTAAAGATCTCAAAGATTATTTTAAAGCTCAGCTTTTAGAAAAAATACCAGGTGTAAAATTTAATGGTAATTGTGGTGATCATGAAAACAGTACGTTTACCTTATTAAATGTCTGTCTTCCTTGTCCTGCAGATAAGGCAGCGATGTTGCTTTTCACAATGGATCTTAAGGGAATTGCTTGTTCTAAAGGTAGTGCTTGCCAGAGTGGTTCTCAAAAAGGATCTCACGTTTTAACTAATGTTTTGGCAGACGAGGATTTAAATAAACCTAGTTTGAGATTTAGCTTCTCTATTTTTAATACTAAAGAAGAGTTGGATTATGTGGTGGATGTTTTAGTAGAGTATTTAGAGTCTATATAATACGCTTTCGCGAAAGCGTCATTTTAAAACTAAACTTTTACAATCTAGCTACCAATCTTACATTAAATACTCGTGGCGTTAACTCATTAGGTATAGCAAATTGCTGCTGACTAGAAACATCACGTACCCAAATATTAGTAATCGAGTTACTTTCATCAAAGATGTTATAGATCTCTGCACCTATGGTTACTTCTGCAAAATTGCTGAATAATTTACTAGATTTTTTATCGTCCTTCAAAACTAAATTGATACCTATATCTGCTCTACGATAATCCTGTAAACGGAACTGAAAATCATATGGGTCTGCATAATTAGGTGATCCACCTGGTAAGCCCGTATTATACACTAAGTTTAAATACATTTTTAAATGCGGCATGTTAGGGACGTAGTCTTGAAATAATGCAGCAAATTTTAATCGCTGATCTGTTGGTCTTGCTATGTAGCCTCTATCATTTAAATTCTCTTCTGTCTTTAAATATCCAGCACTGAACCAGCTTTCAGTACCTGGTACAAACTCTCCATTAATACGCAAGTCTACACCATAAGCATAAGCTACGGCATCATTATTTGCTCTGTACCTGATGCGTACGTTTTCTAGTGTATAAGTATTTACATCTGTCAGATCTTTGTAATAAACTTCAGTTGTTAATTTAAAAGGTCGTTTTTTACCATCGCTAGATATCCAGTTAAAACTCCAGTCATTTCCTATTACAGCATGAATGGATTTTTGTGCTTTTACAGCAGGATTTACCACACCTTGCTGGTCACGTAACTCTCTATAGAATGGTGGCTGGTAATACAGTCCACCAGAAATGCGGAAGAGCATATCAGTATTATTCCAGGCTGGTTTTATAGCGAGTTGACCACGTGGCGAGACTACCGTTTGTGTTGTGCTTTCAATGCCGTCACCACTTACATTCCACGTGTGAGAACGTATACCAGCATTCCAAAAAACCTCTGTGTCTTTGATATATCCACGACTGCTATATTGACCAAAAAATTGGTAGCGTGTCACCTGTACATCATTATCTGCACTCGTAGATTCAAAAGGAACAAGTGGTCCAGTAAATGGTTCATAAGGTTGATCATTACCTAGATCAGGTAATGGTGGTCTTATATTAAATCCAGCACTATCTATTACATTATATTCCCGTACACGATCTCTTATATCTTCTTTAGAGAATTTAATTCCCCAATCGAGGCGATCGTTTTCTTTTTTATCACTTGGGAATTCTAGCGTTCCTCTATGTTCTGCAGTAACAATAAGTGCGTCTAGATCATTACGACCATGCTCTAACTCTGAACCTATAGCTGTGGTAAAATCTACTTGACCTAAGTCTGCGCCACCTATATCCGTGTTTGGTCTTCCAAGACCATAGTTAGCAAGAATGTCATAATGCTCTTGTTCTTGAGTATGATAAACACTAGTAATAAACCTTAGGCTTAAATTTTCGGTAGCGTCATAACTAGCTTTAAGGGCTCCAAAATAGGTTTCATACTGATCATCTTCACGACCTTGATAACGTATCACAATAGCTTGTGGATCTTGTAGTGTCCCAAAATTAGTTTGTCTAAATCGTGGCTCAAATTCATAACTGTTAATCGCAATGTTACCTAAAAAGCCTAGTTCTAACTTTGGATTGATTTTGTAAGTTAGATAGGTCTGTGCGTCAAAGAATCTTGGTATAGCATTAGCTTCGGTTTCTCTAGAGTTTACTAGTAAGCTATTGTCTCTGTAACGAACTCCTAAGATTCCTGTAAACGCTTTCGCGAAAGCGTCTCCTTCAACAAACGCATTTACACCTAGTAAGCTGGCGTCTATTCCTGCACCAAAGGCTGTAGGACGACGGTAATCAATGTCTAACACAGAGCTTAACTTATCACCATATTTAGATTGAAAACCACCAGCACTAAAATCTACACTACGCACCATGTCAGAATTTACAAAACTCAATCCTTCTTGCTGACCGCTGCGTATTAAGAATGGCCTGTATACTTCGATTTCATTAATGTAAACGAGATTTTCATCAAAGTTTCCACCACGAGCTCGATATTGTGTGCTTAATTCATTGCTGCCGCTTACACCAGGTAATGATTTTAATATATTCTCTACACCAGGTTGTGCTCCAGGGATTTTACGTATCACCGTTGCGCTTATAGTTGTAATTCCTTCTAAATCCTCGCGTGTGGTAGTATTTAAAACTACTGTGTCTATGATCTCAATACTTGAAACCATCACAGGATTTAATTCATAAACCTGAAGATTTTTAAGGGTTAATTCCTTTTGTCCACCTTTATAACTTATTGCAGTAAATGTGATGACCACTTTTTGATTTGCAGGCACTTTTAATTGATAGAATCCATTTTCATTAGATGCTGTACCAATTGTAGTACCTTGAATAGATACATTTACATCTTTTACAGGTTCATTAAATTCATCTAGAATAACACCTTGTATAGTGGCTTGTTGAGCCATTGTGATAAGGCTTAAAAGAAATGCAGTGAGGAAAAGGTAGGTCTTCAAATGTCTTAATTAAATCTTACGGAAAAACGTAGCTTCAAATGTAGTGCTATTTCCTGCATTGTCGGTAACGATTACTTTAAGGTGGTTTTCACTATCAGTAACGACATTATCTGAAAAATCGTGTTTGATGATGCCAGTTTTATAATCATACTCCATGAGGATGAACTTGCCATTTACCGTTGCTCGATATCCGTCTATGCCACTTTCTTTATCAGCAATTGATAATCTTAATGTTTTATTCTTACTGATCCATTGTTTGTTTTTGAAATTGATAGGTTTAATGCTAGGTTTTTTATCATCCTTAGTAATGGCATATGTCCCCATTATTTTACTGTAAGCAGTCAGTTTGTTGCCATTGCGTTTTGTATTAACGTGATAGGCTGCACCCCATGAGGTGATACGAGCAATATAGTACTGGTCTAGATTATCACCAACTTTTGAGCTTATGTCATATTCTAAGATAAAGTTTTTATGTAGAGGCACTACATCTCTATGTACAGTGATGGTGTCCAAGTTTTCTTTAATTTCTAGAAGTTGATCCTCATATATAGCTCCTTTAGGAATAGTGAGGTTAAAATTTCCCAACTGACGATTGAAGGTAGACGTATGGCTTACATATTCTAACCCATCGTTATTAGGAGCTAACAATTCAGCAGGTGCTTCATCATTTATGATATCCATGATAATTTTGCTTGTATTGCCTTGGTAATCTTTAATCTCAATTTGATAATTGCTATGGGAACCAGGATCGTAAAGAGATAATTTCCCGTCATTAATTGAATTACCATAGAGACTTAACGGGCTGCCAGAAGGTATAAAAAGCTTTGAAATACGGCTTTTATTTTTTTTAAAGAAACCATAGTCTATCATTTGATTCAAATATCTGGTTTCTTTAAAAGCGTATGTGTCGAAACATATTTCAAAATTTGGCGTTCCATTAAAACTAGTGGTAATTTGATAAACACCATTTTGGTTATTACCACCATTTTGACGATCACTAGTATTAACACCTATACCTATTGTCCCATATGCCTTCAGATTTTCTGTTTTGAAACCACCAGATTTTAAAGGGATAAGTCTTAAAAGAGCAGGCTCATTCTTCCCATTTATCGTTGCATTTTCATCTAGTGGATAGGCCATTATTTGCTTTACTAACGGCTTTTTAGTATCAGGTACTTGTATACCCATCATCATTGGGTTGATAGGTCTAGCTGCGCTATCTCTAATTTCAAAATGTAAGTGCGGTCCACCACTACCACCACTGTTACCACTATACGCAATAACTTCACCTTGATCAACTCTTAGTTCTAGATCGCTAGGGAACAATTGTATTTCAAACGTCTCTTTGTCATATTGTTGTTTTTTTAAGTATTCTTCAATACGAGGAGATAACTTGTCTAGATGAGCATACACACTAGTGTAACCATTAGGATGGGTAATGTAAATAGCTTTTCCATAACCATAGCGTTCTATTTTAATACGGCTTACATAACCAGAAGCAGTCGCATAAACTTTAAGACCGGTGCGTTGATTTGTTTTAATATCTAGACCACTGTGAAAATGGTTAGACCTCAATTCACCAAAAGTTCCAGAAAGTTTTAGTTCAATATCCAGTGGATTCTTGAAATAACCTTCGGGAATATTCTTTTGACTTTGGCTTTCGCCAAAATAGGATACTATCAATATGAAGAAAAAGAAAATTAATTTTTTATGTAACATAGGCTAAATATAATAGGCTTGCGCCAACTTGCAAAGAGATTTCTTACTGGTCTTTCAAACTTTGTTCCAATAATGTTTGATAAGTCTCGCGGTAATCCTAATTTTGTAAGTACAGTATAAAATTTGTTCAAGTGCCTACACTTTCTTCCCAAATAACGAATATAGAGCTTAAAATCAAAGCTTTAATTGAAGAAAATAAGCGGTTGAAAACGCAAAATGAGCAGCATTTGACGACAATGTCATTGCTGGAAGATGATAATAAACAACTTATTGAAGCGTTAAAAAGTAGTGAAGAAAGAATTGTGGCCCTTAAAACCGCAAATGCTATGCTGGGTAGTGACGATTACAAAACAAAAACCAAGCTCAAAATAAACGCTTTGATTCGGGAACTCGATCAATGCATAGATCAAATAGCTTCATAGTGGCAGATAAACTAAAAATAAAGATTTCAATTGCAGATCGGGTTTATCCACTAACCATAGATCCTTCTCGTGAAGAAGGTTTGCGTAAAGCAGCAAAAAATATCGAGGCAATGATTAAACAGCTTGAAAGCAGTTATGCTGTAAGAGATAAGCAAGACGTTCTCGCAATGTGTGCTCTTCAATTTGCAGCAAAAGCTGAACAAATAAATATAGATAGTAGTGAAGATGTAGCTCAGGCACAAGAACAATTAGAAGTCTTGAGTCAGTTATTGTCACAACAATTATCTTAGACGTTCTTTAAACATAAACAGTTACTACCTGCACTTGTTTCATTTTTTGGTGAACTCAACACATAATTCTTTAAAAAAGGTGAGTCGTGGTTGTAAAAGCAAGCCGGACCTAGGAGCCGGATCCTTGATCAATCAGTTAACCTTAAACTTTATTTAAGGAGTTCATTCAAAACCCAAACTTGTGCAGGTTTTTTTATATATATTAACCAATGGAAACATCATTAATGACACCAATCATATATGCTATTGTAGCATTAGTAGTAGGCCTAGCGATTGGCTATTTTATAGCTAAATCGATAGTTGAAAAAGGCAAAGCCTCACAACTTATATCCGACGCTCAAAAAGAGGCAAAGTCTCTATTAAAAGAAGCTCAAGTAGAAGGAGAAAAAATTAAAAACGAAAAAACTTTTAAAGCAAAAGAAAAGTTTATCGAACTTAAATCGCAACATGAAAAGGAAATCATGAATCGCGAAAAGAAGATGAGTGATGCCGAAAAACGTACTAGAGATAAAGAATCAAAAGTCTCAAGTGAGTTAGCTAAAACAAAACAACTAGAACAAAAGCTATCTAATAAAATCGAAAGCTTGGATTCAAAAAGAGACTCTATTCTTAAAAAACAAGCCGAAGTTGAGAAAATGCACGAATCTCAAATAAAACAGCTTGAGGTTATAAGTGGTATGTCTGGTGAAGATGCTAAAAAGCAACTGGTAGAATCTTTAAAAGATAAGGCAAAGACTGAAGCCATGAGTATTGTTCAAAATACAATAGAGGAAGCAAAGTTAACAGCGACTCAAGAAGCACGTAAGGTTATTATTAATACAATACAACGTATAGGTACTGAAGAAGCTGTAGAAAATTGTGTGTCTGTATTTAATCTTGAGTCAGACGACGTAAAAGGTCGTATAATAGGACGTGAAGGTCGCAATATTAGAGCTATTGAAGCTGCTACTGGTGTTGAGATTATAGTTGATGATACACCAGACGCAATTATTCTTTCTTGTTTTGACTCAGTACGTAGAGAGGTAGCTCGTTTATCATTACACAAATTAGTAACTGATGGACGTATTCACCCAGCTAGAATTGAAGAGGTTGTTGCAAAAACAAGAAAGCAGATTGATCAAGAAATTGCTGAGGTTGGAAAGCGAACAGTGATTGATCTAGGTATACATGGCTTACATCCAGAGTTGATTAAAATGGTAGGTAGAATGAAATATCGTTCTTCTTATGGGCAAAATTTATTGCAACATAGTAGAGAAGTTGCTAAGTTGTGTGGTACAATGGCAGCTGAACTAGGATTGAATCCTAAGTTAGCTAAGCGTGCAGGACTCTTACACGATATAGGTAAAGTTCCTGAAACTGAAGATGAAACTCCTCACGCAATCCTAGGTATGAACCTAGCTGAAAAACATGGTGAAAAACCTGAAGTTTGTAATGCCATAGGTGCTCACCACGATGAAATTGAAATGACTTCATTATTATCTCCAATTGTACAAGTTTGTGATGCAATTAGTGGAGCGCGTCCAGGAGCTAGACGCCAGGTGCTAGATTCATATATACAACGATTAAAAGATCTTGAGGATATTGCATTTGGTTTTAGCGGTGTTGAAAAGGCATATGCTATTCAAGCTGGTCGCGAATTGCGTGTTATTGTAGAAAGTGAAAAAGTAAGTGACGATAAAGCTGCACAATTATCTTTTGAGATTTCTCAAAAAATTCAAACAGACATGACTTATCCTGGTCAGGTTAAAGTAACTGTAATAAGAGAGACTAGAGCAGTGAATATTGCAAAGTAGAAAAGTAACTATATACTTAATAAACTAAAAGAGGGCTGCGTTGTGCAGCTCTCTTTTTTATAAAGTAAAACTCTAGTCGCCCCTACACGTCTAGAGTTTTCTTTTTTGAAAACCATTAAAGATTTTCAGAGTCATAATAATTAGTGATTGATTTTATTAAATCCCTCACAGCTTTTTAATTAATGCGTACTTAAAAAGGATTGCTTAATTACTATGGTATAAAGTTAAGAAAATCTCACACAAAAAAAATACCCTTTATAGGGTATTTTTTACATAACATGTTTAATAACATTGCATTAAACATTTGTTTATTCATCATAGATGTTTTTATAACCTTTCTCTTCAACCTCAAAGAATTTACCGGTCACATACCTATAATGCTCATCTAATTGAGCTAAATCTTTAAGGTCTTCTTTGTCTAATTGTATACGGGCAGCCTCAAGATTCTCTTTTATTCTGCCTGGATTAGTTGATTTAGGTATAACAGCAGTTCCACGTTGCGCAGACCAGTTGATTAAAACCTGTGCAGGTGATACGTTATGTTTGCTAGCAATTTTTTGAACTGCAGTTTTTTCAAACATATTAGGTTCATTCTCTTGCTTCATACCTTCAGATCTGTCTCCACTACCTAGTGGCGAGTATCCCGTTAAATGAATTCCTTTATTACTACAATATTCAAATAATTCATTTTGTTGTAATAATGGATGTAGCTCTACTTGGTTCATTTCTGGAATCTCGTCTGTATTTGAAATGAGTTCGTCTAATTTTTGTTTGCTAAAATTAGAGACTCCTATATGTTTTGCAAGACCTTTTTCTTTCAACTGTGTCATCGCATTCCATGTCTCTGACACAGGTGCTTCTTGCGGTGTTAAAAAATCTTCAGGACCTTCTGGAGATTGTACATCAGGTTTAAACGCGACAGGCCAGTGGATAAGGTATAGGTCTAGATAATCAAGTTGTAAATCTTGAAGTGTTTGTTTCATTGCTGGTTCTACATCCTTTGGTAAATGGGCGTTGTTCCATAATTTGGATGTAATCCATACATCTTCTCTTTTAATGTCTCCTTTTGAAAAAACCTCGTTAAAAGCTTCTCCAATTTCTTTCTCATTCCCATATATAGCAGCACAATCAATATGTGTATAGCCGGACTCTAATGCGCTGATAACAGCATTTTTAACTTCGCCTGGTTTTGATTTCCATGTTCCTAATCCTATAGGGAATAATTCATCACCATTTTTAAATTTTAAAGATTTCATGTGCTTTAGTTTTTTTATAAAGTTAGCTTTCGCGAAAGCGAGATAAAAGTAAATCAGCTACTTTGACATAACTTTAATAGAAAAACACTAAGCTCTAGGATGGTGTTTTTCCATAACTTTAGTGAGGTGCGCTCGATCAACGTGCATATAAATTTCTGTTGTAGTAATACTTTCATGTCCTAACATCATTTGAATAGATCTAAGGTCAGCACCATTTTCTAAAAGATGTGTGGCAAACGAGTGTCTGAAAGTGTGAGGACTGATTTTTTTTGTAATACCGGCCTTAACTTTAAGTTCTTTAATGATATGAAATATCATTGCTCTAGTAAGTCCTGCACCACGTCTATTAAGAAAAACTGTGTCTGTATGTTGTGGTTTTATAGGTAAATGGGGACGTATTTCATTAATATATAAATTAATAACCTTAATGGTAAAATCACCTATAGGTATAAAGCGTTGTTTGTCACCTTTACCAGTAACTTTAATAAAGCCTTCTTGAAAAAATAAGTCACTAATTTTTAAAGTAGTAAGTTCACTAACACGCAAACCGCAACCATAGAGTGTTTCAAGTATAGCGCGATTGCGTTCACCATGTGGTGTAGAACGGTCTATTGAATTAATTAATGCATCTATCTCTTGTGTACTTAAAGTGTCTGGAAGTTTACGGCCTATTTTAGGAGATTCAATTAATTCTAAAGGGTTGTCTTTTCTATAATCTTCAAGAATTAAGTAATTAAAAAAAACTTTCAAACTACTTAATGCACGAGCCTGCGATCGTGAGGAAACATTTTTTGCGAGCTCATAAATATAATCTCTGAGAATATTAGAATTAATTTCAGTAGGTGATATTGAAATATCGTTGGCTAGTAACCAGTTGTTAAGCTTATGTAAGTCTCGACTATATGCCTTTAGGGTATTGTCTGCTAGACTGCGTTCTAGTCTAGAGTAAGTCAAAAAGTCCTTAATAATATGTTCCCATCTCATAATTGTAAAGGTAGAAGTATTACTATTTATAAAGTAGTAGAATAAGGTCGTGTTAATTAAAAATTAAAGCATTGGGTTAAAAGGCTGACAGTTAAATATTGACATTTTTCAATTAACATTCTTTAAGAGTCCTTATGTTTTTTTTAGCAAGCACTGGGTTTAACTGCAACTATATTTGCTTCAAACTAATAAAAAACTAATTTATTATGAAAAAAATTGCATTAAGTTTAATTTTAGGAGTATTTGCTTTAGGAGTATCATCGGCTCAAGAAATTGATTTTGGGGTAAAAGGTGGTGTTAACTTTGCAAAACTAACAGGCGATAATGTTGAAGACGCAGATGGAAGAACTGGTTTTCACGTAGGTCTTACTGGAGAATACATGTTCAATGACACTTTTGGATTACAAGGTGAAGTAGTGTACTCTACTCAAGGATTACAAACAGAAGATGAAATTCTAGGACAGAATGTTGAACAAGTATTAAAATTAGATTACATCAATGTACCGGTATTAGCTAAATTCTATATAGCAGATTCTGGATTTTCTATTGATGCTGGACCGCAAATCGGTTTCTTAGTAAGTGATAAGTATGAGGTTAATGGAGAAAATGTAGATGATGAGCTTAATGCAGAAACTATAGACTTAAGTGCTGGTGGTGGAGTTGCTTATAAGTTCAAAGAAGGTACTTCTCTAGAAGGATTTAACATCAGCGCACGTTACATGATTGGACTAAGTAATGTCTATAAGGATAATGATACCTTTGGCGATGATATTACTAATTCAAACTTACAGGTTTCTTTAGGATATAAATTCTAGAGATATTTTAAAAGTATATCTTAAAAAGCAGCCATCGGGCTGCTTTTTTTGTTTCATGCTTTCGCGAAAGCGTAATAACCAATATCTTTAAACCATGAAAATACATATCATTAATGGTCCTAATTTGAATTTATTAGGGAAGCGAGAACCAGAAACTTATGGTTCTAAAAGTTTTGAAGATTACTTTAGAGAATTACAATTTTCATTCAAGAATGTGGAACTATCCTATTATCAATCTAACGTGGAAGGAGAATTAATTAATGAACTGCATACAGCTCAAGAAAATGAAGTTGATGGTGTGATTTTTAACGCTGGTGGTTATACACATACTTCTGTAGCCATAGGTGATGCTGTAGCTGGGATAAGTGTTCCTGTAATAGAGGTTCATATTTCAAATGTGATGGATCGAGAAGAATTTAGACATCTGTCTTATATTTCAAAACATGCCGCTGGTATCATTAGTGGTTTTGGTCTTAAAGGCTATGAACTAGCTATTAAAAGTTTCAAGTTATAAAAAAAGGCCACTAGAAATAGTGGCCTTTTTAATATTGATGAAAACTGATTTTTACCAGTTGTCAGATAGTATTTGAATACCATCAACAAGCCACCATATTCCTATACCACCTAAAGTGATAATGAACAATACGTTCCAGTACCATGGGCTACCTAGGTACCATCTGTGAGCAGCAAATCCTCCTAAGAAGAACCATAAAGCAGCTGCAATCCACATTTCTTCATCTAGTGCCGCAGCAGCTGGAGAAGATAGTGTAACAGTTGTAGTAGATTCCTCAACAGTAGTAGCACTGTTAACGGTAGTAACAACGTTGCGTTCTACTGGAAAAGAAGCAAAACTTAATGTGCTTACCAGCATGAAAATGCTCATAAGAGCTAGAGTCAATTTAGTTTTCATATTAGAAAATTTAGTTAGTTATATTTACCAAATATATAATTTATAATGAATAAGCACCTTTTATTTATAGTAATCTTCTTTTCTATATTTTCAAACGCGCAGGAGCATGAATATCTAGGTTTTTTGAAATTACCCGATAGTACCTTCATCTCTTATAAGGTTAGTTTTAAAGAGAAAGAAGGTCTTATTAAAGGATATTCTTATACAGATATGAATGGAGATCACGAGACTAAATCTTCTATTGTTGGGCGATTTAATGATCGCAAGAATACTATAGAATTCAGAGAAGTTTCTACTATTTATACCAAGTCTGATATTACGGAACTTGATTTTTGTTACGTGTACTTTACTGGTAAAACTAGAAAACTTAACGGTAAGGCTGCGGTAGAAGGAACTTTTAAAAGCTATTATGACGACTTAACAGGTTGCATTAATGGTGAACTAAGTCTTAACGCTGCTGATAAAATTGAAAAGCGAACAGAGCGATTTGAGAGATTGGTCGCAAAGTCTAATAAAATTGCAGATAGTACCAAGCAAAAAATAGACATGAATAAGTTCATGAGTCGTTTTGAAGATAACAGGTTGAGTGGTGGCGAAAAGGTAAATATTATATGGAATCAGGATTATTTAAAATTGATGATTTGGGATCCTGGAACTGTAGATGGTGATATTATAAAAGTGACTTTAAACGGGAAAGATGTTTTATCATCATATAGCACTGTGAAAAAGCAAAAAGAAATAGAACTACAACTTACACAAGAAGTCAACACAATCACTGTCACAGCATTAAATGAAGGGCAAGAAGCTCCTAATACTGCAAAAATTAAATTATCTGATGGAAAAGGAGAGACCATCGATTTATTATCAAGTCTTGTGATAGGTGAAGAGGTTAAACTTGTCTTTTATAAAGAAAAGCCTCAAGTAGATAAAAATTAATTCTATTAAAGGAAGGATAGACAAGGCAATTTGCTTAGAAAATTAATTCGTATTCTTAATTCAAAGTAATCCAATACTTGCCAAAAGTTTTATTCAGAATAATTTGTTAATCACTTAAATAGTTGTAAGATTATAGCCTCATAAACTATAAATAATGAAGAAAATACTATTAGGTGCTGCAATAGCAGTTTTTGGAATGGGAGCGTAACAAGCTCAAGATAATTTTGGAATTAAAGGAGGCGTGAATTTTGCCGACTTAGGTGGTGATGATAATGATGTTGAGACATTAACAGCATTTCATATTGGTGGATTTGCTCAGTTTGAGATTTCTGATACTTTCATGATTCAACCTGAACTATTGTATTCCTCACAAGGAGCACAAAGTGAAGAGGATAGTGAGTTGAAATTTAGACTTAATTATATAAATGTTCCTATTATGGCTAAATTATTAGTTGCCGATGGTTTAAGCGCTGAGATAGGTCCTCAATTCGGTTTTGCTGTGAGTAAGAAATTAACTTATGATGGTGATAGTGAAGATTTAGAAGATTTTTTCAAATCATTTGATTATGGTGTAGGACTTGGTGCTAGTTATGAATTTAGTGACGGTTTAATGCTTTCATTAAGATATAACCTAGGATTGGCAAATATTGCAGGTGATGAATTTGATGATATAAGAATCAGTAATAACGTGGGTCAGATATCTATAGGTTATACATTTAATTAGTAATAAGAATTTTTGTTCGTTTAATATTGAATTGATTGATTCTAGTATTTAAATAATAGTTCATAAAAAAAAGCCTCAATTTCAATTAGAAATTGAGGCTTTTGATTTATTATTAATCTTATTTTATAAGTGAATTACTTCACCATATGCGTCTGCTACAGCTTCCATAACCGCTTCACTCATTGTCGGGTGTGGATGCACCGCTTTTAACACTTCGTGACCAGTAGTTTCTAGTTTACGACCTAGAACTGCCTCGGCAATCATGTCAGTAACACCAGCACCTATCATGTGACATCCTAACCATTCACCATACTTAGCATCAAAAATCACCTTAACAAAACCATCTTTTGCTCCAGATGCACTTGCTTTACCACTTGCGCTGAATGGGAATTTACCAACTTTCAACTCGTATCCAGCTTCTTTAGCCTGAGCTTCTGTCATTCCTACACTTGCAATTTCTGGAGTAGAATACGTACAACCTGGTATGTTTCCATAATCAAGTGGCTCTACATGCATGTCTGCAATTTTCTCAACACATAAAATACCTTCCGCACTTGCAACGTGAGCTAGTGCTGGACCAGCTGTAATGTCACCTATGGCATAATATCCAGGTATGTTAGTTTGATACCAGTCGTTAACTAGTACCTTACCACGATCTGTAGAAATTCCTATTTCTTCTAGACCTATGTTAGATAAGTTAGTCTCAATTCCTACCGCACTTAAAACGATATCAGCTTCAAGAACTTCTTCTCCTTTTTTAGTTTTTACCGTTGCTTTAACTCCATTACCAGATGTATCTACACCAGTAACTTCGCTAGACGTCATGATTTTAATACCTGCTTTTTTGAAGCTGCGTTCCATTTGCTTAGAAACGTCAATATCTTCAACAGGTACAATACGATCTACATACTCTACAATTGTAACCTCAGTACCCATAGAGTTATAGAAATAAGCAAACTCAACACCTATGGCACCAGATCCTACTACGATCATCTTCTTAGGCTGCTTTTCTAGTGTCATTGCTTCACGATAACCTATTACTTTTTTACCATCTTGTGGTAAGTTAGGAAGTACACGAGACTTTGCACCAGTAGCGATAATGATATGTTTTCCTTCAACAGTTGAAGTAGAACCATCTTCAGCTTTTACTTCAATTTTCTTTCCTTTTTTAACCGTACCATAACCCATGATGACATCGACCTTATTCTTTTTTAATAAGAACTGTACACCTTTACTCATTCCGTCAGCGACATTACGAGAGCGCTTTACTACGGCATTAAAATCTTTATCTACACCAGTAACTTTAAGACCATAATCTTCGGCATGGTTGAGGTAATTGAAGACATCAGCACTTTTGATCAATGCTTTTGTAGGGATACAACCCCAATTCAAACATACTCCACCTAGAGATTCCTTCTCTACAATAGCAGTTTTCAAACCTAATTGAGACGCGCGTATTGCAGTTACATATCCACCAGGTCCACTACCTAAAACGATTACATCATATTTACTCATATCTGTCAATTTTTAAGAGTCACAAAAATATGGAATAAAGTCTAATGGATTGTAAATTTGCGCAACCTTATTCTTATGTATAAATCTATAGTACGTCCGTTACTTTTTTCCTTTGATCCAGAGGCAGTTCACCATTTTTCATTTAAAACTATTAAACTATTAAGCAAAGTGCCTGGATTTAGTGCGCTTTCGCGAAAGCGTTACAAACAAAATCATCCTGCTCTTAAAAGAAAACTCTTCGGTTTACAATTTGAAAACCCAGTTGGGATGGCTGCTGGATTTGATAAAGACGCCAAAGCTTTTAAAGAATTTTCTAATCTAGGATTTGGATTTATAGAAATAGGAACGCTTACACCAAAACCACAAGATGGAAATCCTAAGCAACGTTTGTTCAGATTGAAGAAAGACCAAGCGATAGTAAACAGAATGGGATTCAATAACGGCGGAGTAGATGCTGCTGTAGAACGATTGAAAAAGAATCCTAAATTAGGCCAACCTAATCACGTATTAATAGGCGGGAACATTGGAAAAAACAAAGTCACGCCTAATGAAGATGCTGTAAACGATTATATCATCTGTTTTGAGAAGCTGTTTGAACATGTAGATTATTTTACAGTAAATGTGAGTTCACCCAACACACCAGGATTGCGCGAACTTCAAGACCGTAAACCTTTAACGCATATACTTCAAACACTTCAAGACTTAAATAATAAAAAGGCCCAAAGAAAACCAATACTACTTAAAATCGCTCCAGATCTTACCGATGATCAGTTGATGGATATTATAGGAATAGTAGAAGATACCAAGATAGATGGAATTATTTCTTCTAACACTACCATTTCTAGAGAAGGATTGCAGTCTAAGGAATCTCTCATAAATCAAGCCGGCGGATTAAGCGGTGCACCACTAACAAATCGCGCTACCGAAGTCATTTCCTTTTTACATCAAAAAAGTAACGGAGCTTTCCCGATCATAGGAGTAGGCGGCATTATGACGGCTCAAGACGCGATTGATAAAATGAATGCTGGTGCAAGTCTAGTTCAATTGTATACAGGTTTTGTATATGAAGGACCTGCTTTGATTAGGGATATTAATAAAGCGATTGTAGCTCAAGGATTATGATAGAATCACTGGTCTCTTTTGCATTTTCAACATTAGTGCTTGCACTGAGTCCTGGACCAGATAACATCTTTGTACTCACACAATCGGTAGCAAGAGGTTCAAAATATGGAATTGCGATTGCAAGTGGTTTGATTACAGGTTGCATTGTTCACACTTCCATTGTTGCTTTAGGTTTTGCAGTTATTATTAGAGATAATGAATGGTTGCTCTATTCCATAAAAATAGCTGGAGCAATTTATTTACTTTATTTAGCCTATAAAATTTTTAAGTCAGACGCTTCTATAGAATTTGGTGACTCCAACACTTCTTCACAAAGTCTCTGGAAACTATACAAAATAGGAATCACCATGAATTTGTTGAATCCTAAAGTGACTTTATTTTTCCTAGCATTGCTACCGCAATTTGTCATTCAAAACTCTTATCCAGACTGGATTCAAATCTATATGCTAGGTGGCGTTTTTATGCTTGTTTCTTTACTTACATTTTATACAATAGCGCTGTTAGGAGGAAAAGCTGCAAGCTTCATAAAATCTTCTCGATGGTTTGCTTCAGCTATGAAGTGGACGCAGATTATTGTTTTTATAGGTATAGCCGTTGCGATTTTGATACCTTAAACTAGTGTGTAAATCATTTCCGCAAACCTTTTCGTAATACTATCTTTGCGTCTCAATGGAAAAGGTAAAGATCATAGAATGTCCACGTGACGCAATGCAAGGAATTAAAGAAATGATTCCAACAGATTTGAAGGTGCAATATCTTCAATCCTTATTGCGCTGTGGCTTTGATACCATAGACTTTGGTAGTTTTGTCTCTCCTAAAGCTATTCCACAACTTGTGGATACGGCTGAGGTGCTTTCAAAACTTGATCTTTCTAAAACAGAATCTAAACTGCTTGCTATTATTGCAAATTTACGTGGTGCAAAAGCCGCATGTGAGCATCCAGAAATTCAATATCTAGGATATCCGTTTTCTATTTCAGAGAATTTCCAGATGCGTAATACCCATAAAACTATTGCACAAAGTGTGGAGTTGTTGCAAGAAGTAATTGATCTTGCACAAAAGCATGATAAAGAACTAGTCGTTTATATCTCGATGGGCTTTGGTAATCCATATGGAGATCCATGGAATGTAGAAATAGTAGGTGAGTGGACAGAGAAATTATATAACATGGGCGTTAGAATATTATCCCTTTCTGATACCATAGGTAGTTCTGATCCTGAAACGATTACCTATCTATTTTCTAACCTGATTCCTAAATATCCTGAGATAGAATTTGGTGCTCATTTACATACTACACCTACCACATGGCATGAGAAAGTAGATGCAGCTTATAAAGCTGGTTGTAGAAGGTTTGATGGTGCTATTCAAGGTTTTGGTGGTTGTCCTATGGCAAAAGATGATCTAACCGGTAACATGCCTACAGAAAAAATGGTAAGTTATTTTAATACTGTAAAAGCAGATACTAATGTAAATGCTATGTCTTTTGAAAGCAGCTATAATGAGGCTACAAAGATTTTTACAAAGTATCATTAAGACTATAATATTGTAGAATAGGTAAAGATTGGCTTAATCTTATTAAGATATTCACTTTTATTTGTTTGCTACTCATACTTAAAATCTTATCAGAATCTTAACCTAGCATAGGTCTGTAAAGAGCTATTTTTGGATTAAACCACCACGACATGGCACTTCTAGGTCCTATTATTAAGACAGCACTGAATTTACACGAGACAATAACCGCAACGTCAGATCATGTTGTTGCACAGCGCAAAGTCTTAGATAATTTATTGAATACGGCAAAGGATACCTCTTTTGGCTTGTATTACGACTTTAATAGTATTCTAGAAAAAGATGATCTTGAGCACGCTTTCGCGAAAGCGGTACCATTTTACGACTATCATAAAATGGACCAGCAATGGTGGTCACAAATGAAGGAAGGAAAGCCCAATATTACCTGGCCAGGAACTCCAAATTTTTTAGCCAGATCTAGTGGTACAACAGGAAAAAAATCTAAAACTATTCCTGTTACAGATGAAATGATTGCAGCCATAAAATCTGCTGGAACGAGACAGGTTAGTGCATTGACTAATTTTAACTTACCTACAGATGTTTTTGAGAGCGAAGTGCTGGCTCTAGGAAGTTCTACAGATTTAAGTGAAGAAAATGGGTTTACCATCGGAGAAATTAGTGGGATATCTGCAAGTAATATTCCAGAATTTTTAGATTCATTTTACAGACCTGGAAAAGAAATTTCATCCATAGACGATTGGGATGAACGTGTTCAAAGAATAGCCGAAGAGGCTAAAAACTGGGATATAGGAATGTTGAGTGGTATCCCATCTTGGTTAGAAATGATGCTCAGAAAAGTAATGGATCATCATAATATTGATTCCATTCATGAAATATGGCCCAACTTATCGGTATATACTTCTGGTGGTGTCGCATTTGAACCTTATCGCTCTAGCTTTGAAAAGCTATTTACAAAGCCAGTTCAAATTGTAGACACATATCTAGCTAGTGAAGGTTTTATTGCTTGCCAGCAACGTCCAGAAACTAGTTCCATGCAGTTGATTACCGATGGCGGTATTTATTTTGAATTTGTTCCTTTTGAACCAGACTATGTAGAACACGATGGAAGTATTTCTGATAATGCGCCAATTCTTACCATGGCTGAGGTAGAACGAGAGGTAGATTACGCATTGATTATATCTACTGTATCAGGTGCATGGCGTTACTTAATAGGTGATACAATAAAATTTACAGATGTAGAAAAAGCAGAAATTAAAATAACTGGTAGAACTAAGTTTTTCTTAAATGTAGTAGGTAGTCAGTTATCAGTTTTAAAAATGGAAACTGCAATTACAGAACTGCAAGAAAAATTTAATACCAGTATTAAGGAGTTTACCGTTTCTGCCAAGAAAATTGATGGAGAATTTCAGCATGTATGGTATCTAGGAACTGAAACTGAAAGCTCAGAAAAAGAACTTGCTGAGGCATTAGATCTATCTCTTCAAGAAGCTAATAAAAACTATAAAGTAGCCAGAACTAAGGCACTAAAAGGTGTGCAAGTTCATAAAGTGCAACCTGAAACATTTGCACAATGGAATGACCATAATAAGAAAAAAGGTGGTCAGGTAAAAATGGAAAAGGTAATGGACGAAGAGAAGTTTAAAGCTTGGGAAGAGTTTGTAAATAGTCTGTGAGTCGCTTAGTCATTGAGTCATAGTGAGACATTATACATGCGATTCAATTAATTCTTTATCATAGAAAAACTCAACAACTTACGAACTAATTAGGAGCCAGTTCTTCCTTACTAGGCTTTTCTCCAGTTTCCCCATAGCGATTAATTAGTTCTAGAATCTCCTCTGGAGAAAGATAGAATTTACGCATGTGCTGTTTGTATTTCTCAGAGAGACTGGTATGATTGAGGATAAAGTTTTTAGTTTTAAGAATATATTCGCCCATACCATGTCGCACCGCATAATCATCTGCAGCACGTTCTACTTCCTGAATGTGAGCATGAGAGTATAAATACTTTAACCCAAAGAAAATCATATCTATAGTAGAGCGTGATCTGTAATCCATCACATGACCTAACTCATGACCTAGCCAGCCGGTAAGTACATCGCTTGGGATTTCTTTAATAGTAAAAATTTCATTTTCTACTTTGAACTCTTTGCTGATGAGAATGATGTAACTGCGATTATGGCGTGATTTGAAAATACTTTTATAAGTTGGTTGCGCTTGCATAAAATTTTTGCGCACCATATCATTGAACTTAAATTCGATTTCAGTATTCTGTAAAGCAGGATAAAAAGACATCGCTTTTTCGGCTTCTTTAAGAATTGAATCTGGTGCTGTAATATTAGGATAATGCATATATAGCAATATACGAGAGAAGATATATTATGGTCGTGAAAATGAAGTTAAAGGTGAATGATAAGAACTGATTTGTTAGATTGAACGAGACACTTGTTTTCCAAACTAACAAGTGTTAGTTTTGTGTAAACTTAACGACTTAATATCTGTGAGCAACTTTCATAACATAACTTTATCTCATGTCTATAAAGAGACAGATGATACCACGGTAATTGCCTTTGACGTTCCACAAGAACTTAAAGAAGAATTTAAGTATCGTCCAGGTCAGTTTTTGACCTTACGCGCTATAATAAATGGTGAAGACCTGCGCCGCAGTTATTCTTTATGCAGTAGTCCGCTAGATAACGAGTGGAAAGTTGCGGTCAAAGAAATTTTTGAAGGTAAATTTTCAACTTATGTAAATCGTGAATTAAAGTCTGGAGATGTGTTGCAAGTTGCAGCGCCTAGCGGCGATTTTGGTATTGAATCATACGGAGAAAATAAGGCCAAAAACTATATCGCATTTGCCGCAGGAAGTGGAATTACTCCTATGCTGAGTATTATAAAGACACATCTAGCTCAAGAGCCTAATGCTAAATTCAAGTTATTCTATCTGAATAGAACCGTAAAATCAATTATATTTAAAGAAGAGATAGAAGCGCTGAAAAACAAATATTTAAGTCGTTTTGAGGTCTTTTATTTCTTAAGTCGTGAGCATAGAGATATTCCATTGTTTAATGGACGTTTTGATCAAGAAAAATTACAAACGCTGACACAGACGTTAATTAATGCACCACATACAGATCATGCCTTTATTTGTGGTCCAGAAGAGATGATTTTCTTAATAAGAGATGAACTCGTGGCGGCAGGAATGAAAAAGGAAAACGTTCATTTTGAACTTTTTGTTAGTGGATTAAGTGAAGAAGATAAAGCTAGAGCAGCGGCAGCACTAGAGCAAAAAGTTGATGGTGTAGATGTGACCATTATTGATGGTAGTAAAGAGTTTCATTTTGTTTTAGGAGATGATTTTGATAATGTGTTAGACGGCGCGATAGGCGCAGGAGCAGATTTACCATACGCTTGTAAAGGTGGAGTGTGTAGTACCTGTAAATGTAAGGTCGTAGAAGGTAGTGTTGCGATGAAAGTGAACTATGCACTGACAGATGAAGAGGTCGAGAAAGGATTTGTACTCAGTTGTGTAAGTGTACCAACGAGTAAGAAACTTGTTGTAGACTATGACGTCTAGAGTATAAAAAAAGTATGTTGTTATATCGCTTTCGCGAAAGCGGAACCGCAACATTTATATAGAAAGAAAAGTAAGTTTGCATCGTATGCGAACATCACAGACGCATGTGATGCGTTAAAAACATAATACCATGAGCGAAGCAGAAATCAAAAATTTAGAAGCGCAATTTGATGCAAAAATTGCGAGAGATGAAAAGATTGAGCCTAAAGATTGGATGCCTGAGAAGTATCGCAAGACGCACATCAGACAAATATCCCAGCATGCCCATTCTGAAATTGTAGGAATGTTGCCAGAAGGTAATTGGATTACTCGTGCGCCATCACTGCGACGTAAGGTAGCATTACTAGCAAAGGTGCAGGATGAGGCTGGACATGGACTCTATTTATACAGCGCTTGTGAAACTTTAGGTATCACACGCGAGCAACTTTATGAAGATTTACATTCTGGTAAAGCAAAGTATTCTTCGATATTTAATTACCCTACGATGACTTGGGCAGACATGGGAGCGATAGGCTGGCTAGTGGATGGTGCTGCGATTATCAATCAGGTACCATTGTGTAGTACTTCTTTTGGTCCATATGCTCGTGCCATGGTGCGTGTTTGTAAGGAAGAAAGTTTTCACCAGCGCCAAGGATATGAGATTATGTTATCGCTTTGTAACGGTAGTGAAGAGCAAAAAGAAATGGCACAAGATGCGTTGAATCGCTGGTGGTGGCCATCTTTAATGATGTTAGGACCTACAGATGCGGCTAGTACGCATACAGAGCAATCCATGAAATGGAAGCTGAAACGTAAGACAAATGATGAATTACGCCAGCAATTTATAGATCAAACAGTTCCACAAGCAGAACTTTTAGGACTTACTATCCCAGATCCAGATTTAAAATGGAATGATGAAAAAGGAAGCTATGATTTTGGCGAAATCGATTGGGACGAATTCTGGCAAGTAGTAAAAGGCCACGGCCCGATGAACAAGAAACGTCTAGATGACCGTCGCAATGCATGGGAAAACGGCGCTTGGGTACGTGAAGCGGCTACTGCTTATGCAGCAAAACAAAAAGCACAAACCGCTCAGGCTATTTAATCAGCATACGAGCAATTTTTTAAACTTAAACATAAGTTTAAACTTTAATTTAAAATTATATGAGTCAAGAAATTCCACTTTGGGAAGTTTTTATAAGATCTAAAAACGGATTAGAACACAGACACTGCGGTAGTTTACATGCCGAAGATGCTGAAATGGCAATGAATAACGCTCGTGACGTTTACACGAGAAGAAATGAAGGTGTAAGCATATGGGTTGTAGAATCTAAAAACATAACTGCCAGTAGTCCAGAAGCAAGTGGTGAGTTATTTGAACCAGCTACAGATAAAGTGTATAGACATCCTACTTTTTATGAGTTGCCAGAAGAATTAAAACATATGTAAAAAGCTGTGCTTTTTACATATGTTTTAATTCTTAAATCTAAACTTAAGTTGAAATTTTAATTTATAGACTATGAGTAAGGCTTATGATTTAGAAGAAAGATTAATCAGTTTTGCTGCTGATGTGGTTTTAGTTTTTGATAAACCAGCAAAAACATATGCTTCTAAATATTATGCTGAACAATTGATAAGATCTTCAGGTTCTGTATCTCTAAATTTTAGTGAGTTTGCTGGAGCTGGTACTGAAAAGGATAAAATCAATAAATTAAGAATTGCTCTAAAAGAAATCAAAGAGTGTAATAATAATTTGAGAATTCAACTAAAAGCGAATTTAGGAAATGCAGAGTCTTTAACTAGTCTACAAGATGAAGCTGAGCAGATTGTTAGAATTCTAGTAGCTATTATAAATAAACGATAAACCCTTTTAAATTTAAGTTTCAGTTTAGATTTAAATTTAATACCACAATATCCATTATGGAAACCAATTCAAATTTAAGCGCAAAAGCGATTTCAAATTCTGCAGTGCCGATTAAGGAATTAAACCCACAATTCCTTGAATCAACAGAAAATAAGAAACACCTAATAGATTACCTACTTGGAGTAGCAGATAATTATTTAATCTTAGGACAGCGTCTAGGCGAACTGTGTGGTCACGGACCTAATCTTGAGCCAGATATCGCATTGACTAATATCTCACTAGATATGTTTGGTCAGGTGCGTAGTTTTTATCAATACATCGCTCAATTGAAAGGTGATAAAACTACTGAAGATGACATCGCATTTTTAAGAAAAGAACGTGAGTATAAGAATGTGTTATTGGTAGAACAGCCTAATACTGATTTTGGTTATGTAATTGTACGTCAGTTTTTCTTTGATGTATATAACAGAATGTTTTTGGGAGCATTACAACAAAGTGCAGATCAGACGTTAAGAGCATTGGCTTTTAAAGGAATCAAAGAAGCAAGTTATCACGAGCGTTTTTCTGGTGACTGGTTAAAACGTCTAGGTGATGGAACTGAAGAAAGTAAAACACGTGTGCAACAAGCTGTAAACGATCTGTGGATTTATACAGATGAGTTGTTTCACACTACAGAAGCAGATGATGCTATGATTGCTGCTGGTGTAGCACCAGATATGTTGCAATTAAAAGAATACTACTATGATAAAGTAGGTGAATTATTTTCTACAGCAGCACTAGAAATTCCGGAAGTAGAATATTTCCAAAAAGGTGGTAAAGAAGGAATGCACAGCGAGCACATGGGATATATTCTAGCCGATATGCAGTATATGCAGAGAACGTATCCGGATAGTAAGTGGTAACTATTTGAACTTGAAATCGAATTTAAACTCGAATTTGAAATAAAAGAATATGGCTTATCAAGATCTTGCGGAGCGATTAGAAGATTTTGCTGCGGAAATTATTAAACTTTACGCTGTTATGCCTAAGTCTTATGCTGGTCAATATCTTGCTCAGCAACTAATACGTTCAGCTTGTTCATCTGCTTTAAATTATGGAGAAGCATTAGGTGCAGGTACTAAAAAAGACCGCATCAATAAATTGCGCATTTCATTAAAAGAATTGCGAGAGAGTTTAAGAAATTTAAACATTCAGAAAAAAGCAGATTTAATAAACATGAGTGATTGCGAACGTCTTGTAAAAGAAAATGATGAGTTAATTAGAATCGTAGTCACATTAATTAAGAACTCAGATGGTGAATAATTCAGGTTCAAATTCAAGTTCAGATTCAAGTTCTTCAAGAATGGCAGAGAAAATATTCGGTTCGTTACCGGAATCGATTCTTGCTATTCTTGAAGAGGTTGCAGATCCTGAGATACCTGTACTAAACGTGGTAGATCTTGGAGTAATCCGAGAAGTTATAGTTGAAGGAAAAGAGATTACTATAAAATTGACACCTACCTATAGTGGCTGTCCAGCGATGGATGTTATAGGCGATGACCTAGAAAGGGCATTTGCAGCACATGGATATACTACAAACGTGCAATTGATAATGAGTCCGCCATGGACGACTGATTGGATTACCGAGCGTGGTCGCAAGGCACTAGAAGAATATGGTATCGCCGCTCCACTAGAAGAAACCGCTGATAAGGATGTGCTTCTCAATGATAAGAAATTAGTAAAATGCACCAACTGCGGTTCACAAAACACAAAGCTGGTCAGCCAGTTTGGTTCTACAGCGTGTAAAGCGATGTTTCAGTGTGAGGATTGCTTAGAGCCATTTGATTACTTTAAGTGTTTGAAGTAAGCACGCTTTCGCGTAAGCGGAAATCTTAATATATTAATTCTTAGATAACTTGATAGTGGTCACCTTTTGGTCTGACATGATTTTTAAAATATAAAAACCAGATTTAATTGAATTAAATTCTATAGTACCATTCAATACATTTCCATTCCAAACTTCTTTACCATCTAATGTATAAAGTTGTGCGTTACCAGTATCAATATTTTTCAAAAAAAGTGTGTTAGTTTCAAGTGGGATAGGATAGGCAGCTATTTCAATAATATCATCAATTGAAGCAGACGTATCAAAAGTCGTGATCCAAGTTTCAGTTATCACAGCTGGATTATAGTCAAAAAAGATTTCAGCTCGAGCACTAATTTCATCTCCTACAGCAAAGCCAGGAAGTGGTTTGATTCTGTATTTAATAAATCCATTACTTCCTGGTTCGTCCACGACTTCTGGTGGCAGTTGTATACTGTCAAAGAAGAAGTCGAGCTGGCGACCATTTTTAGTATAAGAATACCCATGACTTGTCGCAATGACTTCAAAAGTACTTTCATCTAGACTTGGGTGCAAGCTAGATAAGACTCTTACAAACTGAGCACTTGCCGTTCCTAGGTTTTGAAACCTAATAGTATATTCTAAATAATCGTTAGTAGAAAAAGTATCTATAGGAATACTAGGTCCTCGAGCTTCGGTTACATCGTTTGGGTCGTAAGATGCCACAACAGTTACATTTACAGTGGTATTATTATTTGAAGTGTTACTATCTGTGGAAGTAGGATTGATACTCGCACTATGAGTAAACACATCGCCTAATTGAACGCCTGTGACAGGAGTTGCCATTACAACCTCTAAATCGTACTGACCAAACGCCATAATATTATATGGTGTGCTAAAGCCGTTTGAGGTTACGGTCGCCGTTCCGTTTGCCAGAATATCTATTCCATTGCGGTCATAGACTGCAATTATAGAAGCAATAGGGTCGTGATTGAATTGTAAAGTACCGGTACTATTTCCAGCATGTAGATTATTAATGGTAACTTCAAGAGTACTGTCAAATCCAGGATTAGGCCATATCATAGGCGTTAACGATAGTGAGGTATCTCTATTGCTACTGGAAACTTCGGTCACCGCAAAAGCTGTTGAGGTTATCTGGTTGGCAACGGTTAGAATATCGTCATAATTAGCCGTGGTAATGTTGTAGAAAGCTTGCTGAGCAGTGAGAGCTGCATTTATATCATTTAATTGAACTCCAGGATTAAAGTCCGTTCTTCTTATCGTATTGCCAAAACCGTTAAAAATGACCTCGCTAGTCGCAGGATCATTGTCTTTTATAAATTCAAAACTGGTATAAGGCATATTAGCCTCACCATTATCTCGAGAACCATTGCCATTACTATCTAAAAAACTACTCGCCTCAATAGTTCCAAAATTATCATCCACATAGCCATGACTCATTCTAATATTGGATGCAAACCATCCATTAGGTGTAAAAGGAGATGCTGGGCCATCTACTAGATGGTACGAATTTGTAGGACTAGGAAAAGAGTTAACGTCTATAATAGCAGCATAATAATCGGGTAAAGTTGTATTTATAAAACTATTGTCAAAATACCACCAACCTGTTTCATTAGTCACTAAACTATCTGTATTTCCTTGGTCATCATAGAGATTGATAACTGCTCCAGGAATTGTTGTGTCTATACCATCATCATAAATCGAGTTTCCATTAGTATCTAAATAAATAACTCCATAGCTTGAAGATTCATAACGGAAATATACAGATTGACCATCATCGATTCGATTTCCCATAGAATCTATTCCGTCTGAAAGTTCTGTGATCATAGAACCATTCAATATTCCTGTAGCTGTTGCTTGTGTGATTAAAAGTCCTACCGAGTAAGAATCTCCAGAAAGAGGTATTTGTCCCGTAGCGGTTACTTGTATACCAGGTCCTATAGTAGAAGGGTTTAAAATTATATTTGGGATTAAAGCATCGGGATGATTTATTGAGACATTTGAATAGGTGTCAGTAGGTGAAAGATTTGTAATAGTATAGGTCACATCTGCATAACCACCTATAGGACCGTTGGTTACATCCATGACAAAATCTAAATCCGCCTGCGCATTCATTAGTAGTGATATAAAAAACACTAGTAGTCCCAAGATATATTTCATGATAACTCAATTTTTATAAAAGTAAGAAATTTAATATATTTTTTTAGAATCTTCAGAGATGTGTTCTTTACGCTTTCGCGAAAGCGGAAAACCCAATACCTTTACAAAAAACAGATTTTTATATGTCAACGATACTCTTACAAGTCGACAACGGCGTTGCAACCATAACTTTAAATAGACCACAAGTATTCAATTCCTTTAACCGCGAGATGGCATTTGCCATGCAGGACGCACTCGATCAATGTGCTTCAAATGATGAAGTGAGAGCCGTACTGATTGTAGGAGAAGGAAAAGCATTTTGTGCTGGTCAGGACATTCAAGAAATTACCGATCCAGAATTGAATCCAGGTTTTAAAGCTATTCTAGACGATCATTATAATCCGATAGTTCTCAAAATCAGAAATCTTGAAAAACCGGTTGTAGCTGCTGTAAATGGTGTTGCCGCTGGTGCAGGAGCAAATATCGCCTTATGTTGTGATATAGTAATCGCCACAGAAAGTGCTGCTTTTATCCAAGCTTTTTCTAAAATCGGTTTGATTCCAGATAGTGCTGGAACGTTCTTTTTGCCTAGATTGATTGGTTTTGGTAAAGCAAGTGCAGCCATGATGCTTGCCGATAAAATTACAGCACAAGAAGCTGACCAAATGGGAATGATCTATAAAGCTGTTCCTGATGCAGAATTTCTAGTTACTGCCCAGAAAACAGCGCATAAGTTAGCCGCATTACCTACAGTAGCGTTAGCCAATACTAAAAAAGCACTGAATCAATCGTTTTACAATACGGTAGAAGAGCAACTAACGCTTGAGTCTAAACTACAAATTGAAAGTGCTTCTACAGAAGACTATGCCGAAGGTGTTGCTAGTTTTATGGAGAAACGTAAGCCTAATTTCAAGGGTAAATAGAATAGTGAATAACGATTAAAGAATACTGAATAACGAAATATGGAAATCAATAAAGTAGGCGTCATAGGAGCAGGAACAATGGGTAGTGGAATTGCTCAAGTAGCTGCCACTGCTGGCTGTCAAGTAAAACTGTTTGATGTTAATCAAGCACAGTTAGAAAAAGCGCAAGCTGCTCTTGAAAAGATAATGAACCGACTTATCGAGAAAGGTAGAATAGACGCTGCTGAGAAAACTCGGATTCAATCTAATATCTCTTATGTAAATACGGTTAAGGATCTAGCGGATTCTGATCTTACTATCGAGGCGATTATTGAGAATCTAGATATTAAGAAAAAAGTATTTCAAGAACTGGAATCTCACGTGTCTGACGACTGTATTATTGCTTCTAACACTTCTAGTCTAAGCATTGCCAGTATTGCAGCATCACTAGATAAACCAGAGCGCTGTATAGGAATTCACTTTTTTAATCCTGCGCCGTTAATGAAACTCGTTGAGGTTATTCCTGCCGTTCAAACTGCTCAAAATGTTACAGATACTTGTGTAGCTACTATCGAGAATTGGAAAAAAGTAGTTGCCGTAGCAAAGGATACTCCAGGTTTTATTGTCAATCGTGTTGCACGACCTTTTTACAGTGAATCGCTGCGTATTTATGAAGAAGGAATGGCGAGTTTTGCCACTATAGATTACGCTTTAAAAGGACTAGGTTTTAAAATGGGACCTTTTGAATTGATGGATTATATAGGTCACGATGTGAATTATGTGGTGACAGAAACAGTTTTTGCTGCCTTCTACTTTGATCCACGTTACAAGCCATCCTTGACTCAAAAGCGATTGATGGAAGCTGGCTGGCTAGGTCGTAAATCTGGACGTGGTTTTTATGATTATGCAAATGTGGATAGTGAGCACGCTTTCGCGAAAGCGGAACCAGTAAAGTCTCTGGATCTCATAAAAGAAATTCAAGATCGTGTACTCGTAATGCTAATTAATGAAGCAGCGGATGCTTTATTTTTAAACATCGCAACCGCGCAAGGAATAGACAGCGCGATGACCAAAGGTGTGAACTATCCAAAAGGATTACTCGCTTGGGCAAATGAAAAAGGAATCGATTGGTGTGTAAATGAACTGGACGCGATGTATGATTTATATAGAGAAGATCGCTACAGATGCTCGCCGATATTGCGTAAGATGAAAGCCGCTGGAACTCAATTTTCATTATAATGGCTAGATATGTAGCGCTATTGCGCGGCGTTAATGTAAGTGGTAAGAACAAGTTGCCTATGGCGCTTTTAAGAGAAGCTATAGAAGCAACTCCATTATATGACGTGACCACTTATATACAGTCTGGTAATATTGTTTTTAATGCCGACTTAGAAATAGCTACTTGTGAGCAGATGATTGCAGATTTATTGAAAGCAGAATTTGATTTAAATGTTCCTGTAATTGTGCGTGAACAAGCTGCGATTAAGGATATACTAAAAGTAAACCCTTTTGAAACGAGAACTATTGAGAGTTCTAAATTCATGAGTTTTGGCTTTTTCGATAAGATTCCAGTGACAGAAAAGATTGATGAAGTGATGTCATTCTCCACAGAAATGGAAACTTTTAAAATAGTAGATGATGTGATGTATTTCTACTGTGGTGTCGGTTTTGGCAAGACTAAATTGACTAATGCTTGGTTTGAAAAGAAGCTTGGTGTGAGATCTACCATGAGAAACTATAATACGACACTTAAATTGACAGAATTATAACTATGGACGGAAAAAAGATTCCAGCAAAAATGCTCTCACTTGATCCATATTCAACTTGGTTAGGTATAGAAATCCTGTCGGTTGAAATAGGTTCTGTAAAGTTGGGAATGACCATAAGACCAGTTATGCTCAACAGTATGGGAAAAGCTCATGGTGGCATCACATACTCGCTGGCAGATACTGCTTTTGGTTTTTCATCAAACACGCACGGTAAATTTGCCGTTTCTATAGAAACCAGTATTAACCACATAGAGGCACTGGTAGAAGGCGACTACATCACAGCTGAATGCACTCTAGATAAAACCAAAACTAAAGTAGGTTTCAACATTGTTGAGGTGAAAAAAGGCGATGAGCTTGTGGCACTTTTTAAAGGAGTGGTGTATAGGACTAATAAGGACTGGGAGAATTAGGCATGTGGTATGTGGCATTAGGTATTAGATTCTTGCTATGTTATCTTTGACTAATGAAAAGTAACTATCATTTTAAATTTGAGGACTTATTAGTTTATCAAAAAGCAATGGATTTTGCCGAGGTTGTAGATATGATTACTAAAGATTTTCCAGCAAGAGAACTTTATGCTTTAAGCTCTCAATTTAGAAGAGCTTCGGATTCCATAGGTTTAAACATAGCCGAAGGCTACCCAGGTAGCGATGCTCAATTTATAAAACATATTAATCATGCGATTTATTCTGCTAACGAATGTGTTGCAGCTGGGACCAAAGCTTATCGTAGAGATTATATCACCTTTGAAACTAATGAACAAATAAGGAATCAATTAACGGAGATCACTAAAATGCTTTCCAGTTTAAGAAATAAAATAAAATCAAGAATGTAGGTTTAGTTTTTTAAACTAATCCCGCATTCCTAATACCTCATACCTTTTTGCATGAAAAACACATATATAATAGACGGTGTTCGTACACCGATAGGAAATTACAAAGGAACATTATCTACCATAAGACCGGATGATCTTGCAGCTCATGTAATAAAAACCGTAGTAGATAGAAATCCTAATATTCCAACAGATGCTTATGCAGACGTGATCATGGGCTGTGCCAACCAGGCTGGAGAAGATAATCGTAATGTCGCTCGCATGGCAGGATTATTGGCTGGCTTGCCAGTGACTGTTCCTGGAGAAACGGTGAACAGATTGTGTAGTTCTGGATTGAGTGCCATTGTACATGCTCATAGAGCCATACAAACTGGTGATGGAGAAGTTTTTATTTCTGGTGGAGTAGAGAACATGACTCGTGGACCGCTAGTTATTGCAAAGCCTAGCAGTGCCTTTGGTACCGACTCAAAGATGTACGATTCTAGCTTTGGATGGCGTTTTGTCAACCACAAAATGGCCGAAATGTACGGTGTAGACGGAATGGGAAACACGGCAGAGAATCTTGTCGAGAAATTTACGATCTCTCGAGAAGATCAAGATGCCTTTGCAGCGTGGTCCCAACAAAAAGCCACAGCAGCTCAACAATCAGGAAGACTTGCTAAGGAAATAGTAGCTGTAGAAATACCACAACGTAAAAAAGATCCAATTATCTTTAAAGATGATGAGTTCATCAAACCAACTACTACAAAAGAAGTTCTAGCAAAACTGCGTCCAGCCTTTAAAAAAGAAGGTGGATCTGTAACTGCAGGGAATTCTAGTGGTTTGAATGATGGTGCTGCAGCAACGATTATTGCTAGTGAAGATGCTGTAAAAAAGTATGACCTTAAACCGATAGCAAGAGTAGTAAGTAGTGCGGTAGTTGGAGTAGAGCCACGCATTATGGGAATAGGTCCAGTTACAGCGAGTAATAAAGCACTAGAAAAGGCAGGTTTAACGCTAGCTGATATGGATGTAATAGAATTGAATGAAGCATTTGCATCACAAGCACTAGCTTGCACCAGAGCTTGGGGACTTGCAGATGATGATCCAAGACTTAATCCGAATGGTGGATCTATCGCGATAGGTCATCCACTAGGTGTAACTGGAACTCGACTTGCTTATAGTGCTGCTTTAGAACTTCAATTAACTAATAAGAAATATGCCTTAATAACTATGTGTGTAGGAGTAGGGCAAGGCTATGCAATGGTGATTGAAAATGTGAGTTAAGATGAATTTCTAACCTTTCTTTATAAAAAAAGCCCCTAGAACTTTATGTTCTAGGGGCTTTTTATGATCAAGCTAAACTTTTGTTTTAATAATTTAAAGTTTGGTTAGTTTAATTAATGCCTCACAATCTCTATTAAGAGTATTGAACTGCTCAATCTTTGATCTATAAAAAAGAGCATTCAGCTCAATACTATTTGTATTAAAATCAAAATCTGCTGTAGTAAATGTATTAGTTGAGTTATTTATTGATCCTGTAGATAAAATAATTTGCCTAATATATATGGGCGGAGATGTTTGTTGTGATGTATCTGTGCTAGATGTGATGTTCACCTGAAAATCAGAATCAAAAGAGTTGCCGGTATTATAACCTGGTGTATTAATTTGTTCTTCAATCATCTCAGATCCAACAAGAAAACTACTTGGGAATACTGCATTTCCAAATGTAGAATCTGTTTGATTACTAGACAAGGTTAATACCATGCCGTCAAAATCATCTGTCAAATCTTGATTAGAACAAGTTTGTGATATAATATCAATACGCCACTGACCTTCGATACCGACTTGCAATAAAGGGTTTGTTGTTCCAGTCTTATAGATTTTAATAGGTATTGAACCAGTAGCTTCGTTAAAACTATCAGTATAGGTATAGGTCAGACTCGTTTCTAAGAAGTCTCCAGAAATACCATTGGGATCATTAAGTTTTACCTTTATTGCTACTTGTCCGCTTTGAAAGGATAATTGTACTATAGAGGCGACATCAGTGTCTAATTCAAAAGTAAAATTATTGAACTTTTCTTGAGTAATATCATTTCTTGTTTCCGAGGCATTCGTGCGTACATTATAATTATCTACATTAGGAATGTTAGAGAAAAATAGAACATTATTTACTCCATCGATTACGGTATTTAAATTTGAAATCATCTCTTGAATGGATTCTATAAAACCAAAGGTCTCTGATAAACCAGCATCAGATTGATCACTAGAGATAAAGGGTCTGGTTCCTATTTGAAAGGGTAAAGTAGTCGTGACATCATCTGCTAAATTAAGACGATCCATAAGTGCTCCTTTTTCAAACGTGGATTCTATTTGCCCGAAAGCAAGATCTATAGTTACTAAACTACGATTAGATAGTTCTTGTAAGTAATCATGTGCTTTTACAAAACCAGCAATAGATACTCCTAAGGCAACTGCAGATACAACTGGATTTATTGCAAAAGAGTCTACTGCAGCAACTACGAGCAAACCTGAGGCAACAGTAAATAAACCAAATCTCTTTTGTATAGTACTGTTTGTTAGACTACTATAGTCAGGTCTTGTTTTGAGAACGAACTCTTCTAAATTAATAATATCATTTATAAGAGATTTGTTCGCCTCGTAGAATGTTGCCGCTTGGATTTTTTCGTTGTCTGTTAAGCCATTGTAATAATTTTCAAATGCGATATTATAGCTATCTAGGGAATTAATTCCAGTGACTCCTTGTTCCGATGTAGCTAGTGAAGTTAGGGCTTGTCGATACTCACTTATTATTTGATCTGGAGACCTGGTTAAAACAGTATGATCTACGGTAAATGAGACTTTTAGATTATTTTGCGATGGTATCTTAAAAGAATAATTCCCTTCTTCTAAATCTTCTGGTACAAGAAAAGTTAGCTCTGTAGGAGATACTTTTTTAACTATTACATTTTCATCACCTATGTTTACAGTAAATTCATTGACAACTACAGATTCCTGCGCTACCCTAGCAATTTCCATAGTTTTCAATACACCTAAGGAAACTTCGTTATTTACTATATCATCCTCTTCACTGCAACTTAAGGCTAATAAGCAAAAAACAAATATACCGACAAGTACTTTTTTCATGATTTTTAATTTTGATCAAGATAAATAATTCTACTACCCAAAAATATACCCTTTATAGGTTATTTGCTACAAAATAAAAATATTACCAGCTGTTCTTCCTGTTTTAATATCAATTATGATTGCTTTAAGGCATTTTTTTTAAGGAGGTAATTCTATATTTTTATTGATTTAGAGACTTTTTATTGGGAGCAAAAAAAATAATACTATTTCACTTTAACTAACAACTGTTAGTCTTTCCGTTCACTTTTTGTATTTTCGTTGAAGGTTAAATTTATGCTTTCGCGAAAGCGAGATCACAACCATCTATTAAAAAGAATATGATCTTAGAAAGTTACATCAATGGCCAGTGGCAAGCTGGAGAAGAGAAATCTACACGTAATATGTATGACGCCATTACTGGTGACATCATAGGTCTTACAAGTACTGAAGGTTTAGATATTGCTAGTGCGTTACAATATGGTCGCGATCATGGTAAGGTGTTGAGAGATATGACGTTTCAACAACGTGGTAATATGATTAAGAAATTAGCGCTTTATCTCAATAAAAGAAAAAAGGCGTTTTACGACATTAGTTACAAAACTGGTGCCACACGTGCAGATAGTTGGGTAGATATAGAAGGTGGTTTTGGAAACTTATTTGCAAATGCTAGTCTTAGAAAACTCTTTCCTGATCAGAGTTATGCCGTAGAAGGTGATCCTATTGATTTATCGCGTGGTGGTCGTTTTATGGCACATCACATTCTAGTACCTCGCAAAGGTGTCGCGGTTCATATCAACGCATTTAATTTTCCAGTTTGGGGAATGTTAGAAAAATGTGCTGTAAACTGGATGGCTGGTATGCCAGCAGTGGTTTTGCCAGCACCACAAACAGCCTTTTTAACAGAAGCAGTAGTGCGAGAGATTATCAATTCAGGTATCCTTCCAGAGGGTTCTTTACAACTCTTAAGTGGTCTTACCACAAGTATTCTAGATACGGTAAACTCACAAGACGTGGTGACCTTTACAGGTAGTGCGCACACAGGTAGAAAATTAAAAGCACATCCACGATTATTAGAAGAATCAGTTCCATTCACGATGGAGGCAGATTCATTAAACTCTTCTGTTTTAGGACCAGACGCTGTTCCTGGAACTCCAGAATTTGACATATTTGTAAAAGAAGTTCGTAAAGAGATGACCTCTAAAGCTGGACAAAAATGTACCGCGATTAGAAGAATTCTTGTCCCAGAAAACTTAATGGAAGACGTGCAAATCGCATTAGGGAAACAACTTTCTAAAACTGTGATAGGTGATCCATTATTAAGAGAAACTCGCATGGGTGCTCTCATTAATAACGATCAAAGAGAAACTACTAAATCTCAAATCTCAAAAATTGCTCAAACCGCACAAATAGTTTATGGAAACCTAGATGAGGTAGAAATTTTAGGAGATCGCGCTCAAAAAGGGGCATTTATGTCACCTATTTTAATGCGTGAAGATCAGCCGTTTAAAAATACCGCTGCTCATGAAGTAGAATGTTTTGGTCCTGTGAGTACGTTGATGCCTTATAAAAATCTAGATGAGGCAATTGAATTGGCTCATATGGGTAAAGGCTCGTTAGTAAGCAGTGTAGTCACTGGTGATGACGCTTTCGCGAAAGCGTACACCATAAACGCAGCATCGTCACATGGTAGAATATTGACTTTAAATAGAGATAGCGCACCACAATCCACAGGCCACGGATCGCCCTTACCATTGTTAGTACATGGAGGACCAGGACGCGCTGGTGGCGGCGAGGAAATGGGTGGATTGCGTGGTATAAAACATTATATGCAGCGTTGTGCCGTTCAAGGAAGTCCTACTTCGTTAACCGAAATCACTGGGATTTATCAGCCTAATGGAGCTTACAAAAAAGCCGAAAAGCATCCGTTTGCTTACCATTATGAAGATATCAAGCCAGGAATGAGTCTTGAAACTCATAAAAGAACACTGACCGATAATGATATCCAGAATTTTGCAAACTTAACTTGGGATCATTTCTATGCACATACAGATATTACCAGTTTAGATGGTAGTATTTTTAAGAAACGTACCGCGCACGGTTACTTTATAATCAGTGCCGCAGCAGGATTATTTGTGTATCCTAATAAAGGACCAGTAAGTGCCAATTATGGTCTAGAAGACATCCGTTTCTTAAGACCGTTATATCATAATGATACGATTTATGTACGATTGACTTGTAAAGAAAAACGAGAAAGAGATGTCGCTGGTCGTGAGCATCCATCTGGAATTGTAAAATGGTATGTAGAGGTTTTTGATGCAGAGCCAGTTGATTATGAAAATGGAAAGACTGATGAAGAAGCAACAGCACTGGTAGCTGTGGCTACCATTCTTACGATGGTAGAGAAAAAGCAAACGGTATTTCCAGAAATTACAGAGAGTTATATTAAGTCTACTTTCGCGAAATTAGAAGCGAATGCAAAACCTAATTGGGGAACAATGACACCTCAGCACATGGTAGAGCATCTCGAGATGAGCTATAGAATTGCTAGCGGAGAGATCCAAGATTTTGAAGTCGCTACATCAAATGAATATCTAGAAAAAGTAGCAGCGACTTTGTGGAATTACGATAAAATGCCACAGAATCACAAAATGCCACTTATGAAGCAAGATGGTACGCTGGAGGATTTGATACATGAAGACTTAGAAACGGCAAAAACTAAAATGCTAGAAGCTAGAAATGAATATTTAGACTTCTATAAAAAGAATCCAAAAGCAACTACTAAGAATGCTGTTTTTGGACCGCTGAGCAAGTATGAATGGACATTGTTAGAGAGAAAGCATTTGAGTCATCATTTTGAGCAGTTCTCAATTTCCGCGTAGGCGGAAATCTTTTAGTATGTCAAGCCGCTGCAGAGCGGCTTCGCTAAATTCTAACGAGATGGCAATTAAATTCTACAATCTATAATGAAAACAATGTACACCTACATCATGGCTCATGTTAAAAATAAGCTATTCTATGTAGGTGTGACAAACAGTATTAAACAACGAGTCTTTGATCATAAGAATGCTACTTTTGAAACTCATGTTGGTAAATTTAATATCAAGCAGTTAGTTTGGTTTGAAAAACATGACAACCCAACAGAAGCTATTAAGCGTGAGAAGCTTATTAAAAAATGGAAACGAGAATATAAGATTAATTTGATAGAGTGTATAAATCCAGATTGGAATGACCTAGCTGAAGATTAGGATTTCACTGGATACATTACCAGTAAAAAGAGATTTGAATAAAAATTAAGATAAATTAAATAGGGCTTGAAATTTAAAAGCTCTAGAGATAAATTATAACCGAAGCCGCTCTACAGCGGCTTGACATTAAGACATACATTTTGACTAAAGAATACGTAAAAACAACAACAGAAAATCAAATACAAACCATAGAATTCTTCCACCCAGCACACAACTCGTTGCCAGGTGATATTCTAGCGCAACTAGCACAAGCTATTACTGATGCTGGTAATGATGAATCTACTAAGGTGATCATCTTAAAGTCTGGTGGAGAACGTACTTTTTGTGCAGGAGCTAGCTTTAAAGAATTGATTGCTATAGATGATGAGAAAACAGGCGAAGTATTCTTCTCAGGTTTTGCAAATGTGATTAATGCCATGCGCAAATGTCCTAAGTTTATCTTAGGTCGTGTGCAAGGAAAAACAGTAGGTGGTGGAGTAGGAGTTGCTAGTGCAACGGACTATTGCTTTGCTACTAAGTTTGCAAGCATAAAACTGAGCGAACTAAACATAGGAATAGGTCCATTTGTGGTAGGTCCAGCGGTGGAACGCAAATTAGGTTTAACAGGAATGAGCCAGATCGCCATAAACGCAAATGAATTCTATTCACCACAATGGGCAAAAGATAATGGTCTTTTTGCAGAGGTATATGAATCCACAGAAGAGATGGACGCAGGAATTAAAGCATTTGCCGAAAATCTTTGTACTTACAACCCAGATGCTATGGCCGAGATGAAAAAGATGTTCTGGTCTGGTTGTGAAAACTGGGATCAATTATTATTTGAGAGAGCAAAGATTTCAGGAAGATTGGTTTTAAGTGAGTTCACTAAAGAAACGCTTAAAAGATTTAAGTAAGAATATTCTTGTGCTGTCTAAAAGAAAGTTGTAAGTTTTGACCTTAAATACTAAAGTATATGAAATTTAAAATTGCTTTTCCTACAGTAATAATCTTTTCATTAATATTCTATTCTTGCAACTCAGATCTTGACGATTGTTGTGGTGGTGGTGATAATATTAATTCGCCTGTTATAGACGTTCCCTTTACTCCTGAAGAAATTAATCCTACTAATGATCCGTTAGCTTTAGGAATCGGAAATTGTGATTGGAATACGGCTGTATCAGGTAAGTCTATAGATTATCCTCTTAATTTAAATTTACCAGCTGTATATGATCTAGGTTTTTTAATGCCAGCGCCTAGGTCGCAAGGTGCACAAGGTAGCTGTGTCTCTTGGGCAACTCATTATTATTTAGCAACCTACATGGATAATATTAGAAATGATAGTATAATTTCTAGTATTCAAGAAATTATGAGTCCTTCATTTGCTTTCAATCAGATTAAAGCTAGTGATGGGTCTAATAATTGTTTCGGATCAACTATTGCGCAAAATTTAGATTTACTAATTAATACTGGTGCACTTCCTTTATCTGAATTTTCATACAATGATACTACCTGTGCTCCACAACCTGATATGATTCAATTAGCTAATACCAGAAATAATTTAATCTCATCATATGAAAATATAGGTCCTTATACTTTTTTGGAGCCTACAACTCAAGAATCTTTAATAGCTTCTAGCCTTAATGAGGTAAAGTCAGCTTTGTTTGATAATCGTCCTGTCATTGTTTCCATGCTTACTGATGAGGCTTTTGGAAGACACAGAAATGAGGATGTATTTACCGTTTCGGAGATTAATGAGGCCACTGTAAGAGGTTGTCATGCAATGACTATAGTGGGTTATAACGATGATTTAAATGCCTTTAGAGTTCTTAATTCTTGGGGTGACTCTTGGGCAAATGATGGTTATGTTTATGTAAGTTATGACTTTTTTATGGCGTCAGATAATCCTAAATATCAAAAAGGTGTCTTACAATTAACAGTTGCTTTCAATGATTAAAAGGTTACAGTTATATTCTCTATAAGACTTGGCTTCTTAACCTTAAAATGTATATAATGGCAATTTATATTTTCAAATCCCACATTCCAGTAATTCACGAGTCCAGTTTCGTCCATCCACAGGCGACCGTTATCGGTAATGTAATTATTGGTAAGAATTGTTACGTAGGACCATCGGCTGTAATACGTGGCGATTGGGGCGAGATAATTTTAGAAGATGGCGTTAATGTCCAAGAAAATTGTACGATACATATGTTTCCTGGGAAAAGCATCACGCTTAAAGAAAGTGCGCACGTAGGTCATGGAGCAATTATTCATGGAGCCAACCTAGGTCGCAATTGTATGATAGGAATGAATAGTGTCATTATGGATGATGCAACCATAGGTGATGAATGCATAGTAGGTGCCATGGCATTTGTAAAAGCCGAAGCTGTTTTTGAGCCTCGCAGCCTTATAGTAGGTAATCCAGCAAAAAAAATAAAAGAGGTCTCTGATCAAATGATCGAGTGGAAAACTGCTGGAACCAAACTATATCAACAACTTCCTGCAGACTGTCACGAGACTTTGGAAGAGGTAGCGCCACTTAGAGAAATTCCTGAAAATAGACCTGTCCAAGAGGATTTTTATAAGACACTTCAGGAAATAAAAGGGGAATAGTTCAGACTTGTTTTTTCAAAAGCTCTAGTTCTCTTAATAATTCAGTTCGTTGTTTTTTAAGATTTTTAATTTTTCGATTGTCTTGATATTTCCATATAAAATATGCAATGGTTATGCACGCAGCATACCAAATTGCGATACATAATACAGTTCCGAAATAGCCAAAATCGCTAAGCTCTAAAGCTGAAACACTCTCTTTTCTATAAACACCATCAGCTTCACTTGTATAAGCAGGTCCCACAAAACTGATGAAAACACCAAAAAATAATATATTAACCCAATTACGTCCTATCCAGTTCTTGTTGCGCTCTGCTCGTTCAATTTTATATTTATTTGCCAGTAGCGCTTTTTCTTTATAGTGAATTTGCATTCTTTCCTCTTTACCAACGTGAAAATAAGTAATGATTTTTTGATTTTGAGAATTCCACTTTCGCGAAAGCGGAATTACAACAGAATTTTACATACTAACAAGCGTTAGTTTTCTTATTTTTATGCCATGGCAAAGACTATGGATTTTATACTCCCAAAAATGGGAGAATCGATAACAGAAGGAACGATACTTAACTGGCTCGTTCAAGAAGGAGAAGCTTTTGAAGAAGGTGATATTCTTGTTGAAGTAGGAACTGATAAAGTAGATAATGAGGTGCCGGCACCTGTGGCAGGTGTTATGTCTAAGCATTTTTTCACCGATGGTGATGTTGTCGAGATAGGTAGCGTGATTGCACAATTTGAAGAGTCTGATGGTTCTGTAAAAACTGTGGCTGCTCCAAAATCTGCTAACTCTATTGAGATACCTAAAAAAGATTCGATTGTAAATAAGCAGCCTAAACCAGTAAAGACAACTTCAAAAACCACTTCTGTTTCTAATTCTTATGTTAATCAAGATCTTTTTGTGAGTCCGCTCATAGATAGTATGGCGCGCAAACACCATATGTCTTATGAAGAGTTAGCTCGCATACCAGCAACTGGTCATGAAGGTAGATTGCGCAAGAGTGACGTGGTAAATTACCTTAATGAAGGTAGGCCTTTTCAATTTGCACAAGCAGTCTCCAATGAACCAGATCCTACGGCATATCGTATACCACAACTAAAACTAGATAAAGGAACAGGAACCATTATAGAAATGGATCGCATGCGCTCTATGATTGCAGATCATATGGTGTATTCTAAACATACCAGTCCGCATGTTACAGCTTATGTAGAGGCAGATCTGACAGATTTAGTGAACTGGCGTAATAATAATAAAGCACCTTTTCAAGAGAAATATGGTGAGCGATTAACTTTTACTCCTTTATTTGTAGATGCAGTAGCTAGAGCAATAAAAGAATATCCTAATATCAATGCTAGCGTAGACGGTAAAAATATCATCGTTAAAGAAAATATCAATGTAGGTATGGCGACTGCATTACCTTCAGGAAACTTAATTGTACCGGTAGTTAAATATGCCGACCAAAAATCTTTACAGGACATTGCTGCCGATGTGAATCGCATGGCAAATCTAGCAAGAGAAAACAAGTTAGGTGGTGACGACATAAAAGGAGGAACATTTACAATATCAAATGTGGGAACCTTTGGCTCATTAATGGGAACACCTATTATCAATCAGCCAGAGGTGGCTATTCTTGCTACAGGAATTATTAAAAAACGCGCTGAGGTGATGACTAAAGATGGCGTAGATTCCATAGAAATACGTAGTATGATGATGTTATCATTATCATTTGATCATAGAGTAGTAGATGGATTTTTAGGAGGTAGTTTTTTAAAGCAAGTGGCAGATAATTTGTCCCAAGCACCAACTAAGAATTATTAAAAAACTCAGGTGTCAGTCTGAGCTTGTCGAAGACGATTTATGATTCTCTTGAGTTAATATTAAGCGTAGCCGTTCTATAACGGCTTGACATAAAAACAAACAAATTGGAAAAGTCAATTTTAGAATTCGGATATAAAAACCTTACAACTGCCAAAGCCATGGCAGAACTCTACGAAGAGAACTTTAAAACAGTTTCTAAGTACGTGCACGCCACAAGTCGTGGTCACGAGGTGATTCAGACGGCGCTAGGAATGCAGCTGTTGCCACAGGATTTTGTTTTTCCATATTACCGTGATGATGCGATGTTACTTTCTGTAGGGATGAAACCTTATGATTTAATGTTGCAGTTACTTGCAAAAAAGGACGATCCATTTTCTGGTGGACGTACTTATTATTCACATCCATCCTTGAATGATATTGATAAGCCTAAAATCCCTCATCAATCCAGCGCTACAGGAATGCAGGCGATTCCTGCCACTGGTGTTGCTCTAGGTATTCATTATCGCGAGAGTTTAACTGATGAGCAGCGTGCAGCTGTAGACGCAAGTTCGGACTCTAGTGTGACCTCAGATTCTGTTGTTGTTTGTTCTCTAGGTGACGCATCTGTCACAGAAGGAGAAATTGCCGAGGCTTTTCAAATGGCTGCTTTAAAGCAATTGCCTATTCTTTATTTAGTACAAGATAACGGCTGGGATATCAGTGCAAACGAGGCAGAAACTCGTGCCCAAAACGCTGCCGAATATGCTGCCGGTTTTCACGGTATAGAAGCGATTTCCATAGATGGAACCGATTTTGAAGAAAGTTACAAAACCTTAAAAGAGGTGATAGAAAAGATAAGAACAGAGCGTAGACCATTTTTAGTTCATGCAAAGGTTCCGTTATTGAATCACCATACTAGTGGTGTAAGAATGGAGTTTTATCGCGATGATTTAGAAGAGGCGAGAAGCCGTGATCCGTATCCGCGTATGAGACAGTTATTGCTCGATAATGGATTTAGTGAGCAAGATGTGGATGGTTATGACGCTTTCGCGAAAGCGGAATCTAAAAATGCTCTAGAGCAAGCAATGACAATGCCCGATCCTGAGCCAGCAGATTTATTCACACACGATTTTGCACCAACACCGATAACGGAAGAAAGCGGCGAGCGATCTCCAGAAGGTGCTGATAAAGTGGTAATGGTAGATTGTGCACTATTTGCCATTGAAGAATTGATGAAAAAACATCCAGAATGCTTGTTATATGGGCAAGATGTAGGAGGAAGATTAGGTGGTGTTTTTAGAGAAGCAGCGACGCTGGCACAAAAATTTGGCGATAATAGAGTTTTCAATACGCCTATACAAGAAGCATTCATCGTAGGTAGTACCGTAGGAATGAGTGCGGCAGGTTTGAAACCAATCGTTGAGGTGCAATTTGCAGATTACATTTGGCCAGGATTGAATCAGCTATTTACAGAGGTTTCTAGATCTTGTTACTTAAGTAATGGAAAATGGCCAGTTTCTATGGTCTTAAGAGTACCGATAGGAGCTTACGGTTCTGGTGGTCCTTATCACTCTAGTTCTATGGAAAGTGTGGTTTCTAATATAAGAGGTCTTAAAATTGCTTATCCTTCAAATGGCGCCGATTTAAAAGGACTGATGAAAGCTGCTTATTATGATCCTAATCCAGTGGTAATTTTTGAACACAAAGGATTGTACTGGTCTAAGGTAAAAGGAACTAAAGGAGCTACGAGTGTAGAACCTAGTGAGGACTATGTATTGCCGTTTGGAAAAGCATGGGTATTACAAGAAATCTGGAAAAAGGAAGAAGAAGAGACCTTGAGTATCATCACTTATGGAATGGGCGTGCATTGGGTAATGAATGCTACAGAAGAATTAGGTTTACAGGATAGAGTAGAAGTAGTGGATTTAAGAACGCTGCATCCGCTGGATTATGAGACCGTTTTTGCAAGTGTAAAAAAATGTGGTAAATGCCTAGTAGTTACTGAAGAACCTAGTGAAAATAGTTTCTCACGTGCTTTACAAGGTCGCATTCAAGAAGAGTGTTTTAAATACATAGATGCACCAGTAATGGTGATAGGTTCTGAAAACATGCCAGCGATACCATTGAATTCTGTTCTTGAAGAAACGATGATTCCTAGTACTGAGAAAGTGAAGGTGAAGATTGAGGAGATTCTTAATTATTAGTCGAGATGATTAAGTTTCCATTGATGAACATCTCTTTTGAAAGCTGGACAGAAGGTTTTGCTGAATACGATACGGTTTTTTTGTCTGATCTAGAAGTTTGCTATTCAAAAAGAGAGCAGCTCATTAATCAAAAATATGTAGATGGTAATGGTCATGTTTATGAAATAATTGATCATTACTTCAACGAGTCTAGTTGGAAAAAAATATTTAAAAATACTCTTTGCATTTATAAAGGAGAATTGATTTTGATAAGAGACGTTGACAATTTAAACTTCGTAGAATTTAAAGAATCTATTAAAGTGAAAATAATGAAGTCTTATGGTTTTAAACCAAATGATGAAGATTTTATAGAAATATGTAAGAGTATAGATTTCACTCGAAACTATAGTGATATCATTAAAATAGCCTGTGGCGGCAAACCCTAAATTATTAAAATGAAAGTAACCCTAGAACGAAAGAATACAGAATATCTACTAGAAGCAACAGGTGTTTCTGGAAATACGGTTATGATAGACCATAGCGGTATGGAAACGGTACAAGGAGTAAGTCCTATGGAGTTACTTCTTATGGGTGTAGGTTCTTGTAGTGCCATAGATATTATCGCTATTCTTAAAAAGCAACGTCAAGACATTACGAGTTATAAAGTAGAAGTCACTGGAGAACGTTATGAATTAGATGATTCTAAACCTTTTAAATCCATGCATGTGACTGTATTATTAGAAGGCGATATTAATCCCGATAAAGCTCAAAAGGCAGCTGATTTAAGTTTTGAGAAATATTGCTCTGTATCAAAGAGTTTTAATAAGTGTGTGGACATTACTTTTAATGTTAAAGTGAATTAATCAATATAAATTAAGAGTTAATCCTGCGCAGGCGGATACTGCATTAAAATTTCTTGTACAATTTTATTAATTCGTTCTGTTTTTTTAACTGGATCATTACTGCGTATTGGAGCAGTTCCTACACCTTGCCATATCAATTCTTTTTTCTGGGCATCTATAAAGTCAATATGTAGGACACCTTCGTTCACAGTGTTCACGTTATTACCACCAAAACCGTTATTCCAACCTAATCCGCCCCAGCCCCAACCAAAGCCTGCATTCCAGCCCCAATTGTTGTATACATCAACACGTTGTTGAGTTTTAGTGAAGATATTAATCATAATATCTGGGCTTTGTGACTTAGTCCATCCACTAGCTAACATTTGATCATCAATAGCTTTTAATATACGCTTCTTATCGAGGTCATTAATATCAGCTTCATCTATACCTTGTTTAAAATATCCGTAGGTCTTAAATTGATTAAAATCAGTTCCTACTGCATAGTCTTGAGAAACTCTCACGGTTTGACATCCTACTAGCAATACAATTGCTGCGATTAATAAAGTAGCTTTTTTTATCATGGCTTTAAAGATTCCGCTTTTGCGAAAGCGTGATTATTGATTAACTTTCTTAAAAACGATTAAACATTATTTAATAAATCGTCACTTACACTATGAGGTAAAGTAACTTGTAACTGTGGATTTGATTCCATAGCTCTTTTTATGGCAAAAACAGCATTTTCATTTCTAGCCCAATTACGTCTAGCTATACCGTTATTAACATCCCAGAAAAGCATTGACTCTAATCGCTTTTCTGCTTCTATAGAACCATCAATAAGCATACCAAAACCTCCGTTTATAACCTCGCCCCAACCTACGCCGCCACCATTGTGAATGGAAACCCAAGTAGCACCTCTAAAACTATCTCCTATAACATTCTGTATAGCCATATCTGCCGTGAATCGGGAACCATCGTAAATGTTTGATGTTTCTCTATATGGCGAGTCCGTACCAGATACATCATGATGATCACGACCTAGTACAACAGGTCCTATCTCACCCTTTTTAATTGCTGTATTAAATGCTCTAGCAATTTCAATACGTCCTTGTGCATCTGCATATAGAATTCGTGCCTGAGAACCTACTACTAGTTTGTTTTCTTGAGCTCCTTTAATCCATTTAATATTATCCTGCATTTGCTGCTGTATACGCTGTGGTGCATTTTGGGAAAGCTTTTCTAATACATCTGTCGCAATTTGATCTGTTTTCTTAAGATCTTCTGGGCTATTTGAAGCACAAACCCATCTAAATGGGCCAAAACCATAATCAAAACACATAGGTCCCATGATATCTTGTACATAAGATGGATAGCGAAATTCTTTGCCATCACCGGCTATATCAGCATCTGCACGGCTAGATTCTAGAAGAAATGCATTTCCATAGTCAAAGAAATAAGTTCCTTTTTCTGTATGTTTATTAATAGCCGCGACATGCCTGCGTAAGGAACGTTGCACCTCTTTTTTAAAGTTATCTGGATGATTACTCATCATCTCATTAGATTCTTCAAAACTTAAATCAACGGGATAATATCCACCTGCCCAAGGATTGTGTAAACTGGTCTGATCACTACCTATAGAAATATGTATGTTTGCGTCATATAATGCTTCCCATACTCTTACCACGTTGCCTTCATAAGCAATCGATACGGTTTCATTTTTTGATTGTGCTTCCTTTACACGAGTAATTAAATCTACAGTGTTTTTTATAACCACGTCTACCCAGCCTTGTGAATGTCTGGTATGTACAGCCTTAGGATTCATCTCTGCACAAATTGTTATACATCCAGCGATATTACCTGCTTTAGGTTGTGCGCCGCTCATGCCACCTAAACCTGAGGTAACAAAAATGTTACCAGTAGGCGTTTGTTTTATTTTTCTAAATGCATTTAAAACTGTTATAGTTGTACCATGTACAATACCTTGAGGACCTATATACATATAAGAGCCTGCAGTCATTTGACCATATTGAGTAACACCTAGTGCATTAAATTTCTCCCAATCATCTGGTTGTGAATAATTAGGGATCATCATACCATTAGTCACTACACATCGTGGAGCACCTTTGTGTGAAGGGAATAATCCCATCGGGTGACCGCTATACATGGCAAGTGTTTGCTCGTCAGTCATCTCGCTCAAGTACTTCATAGTTAATAAGTACTGTGCCCAATTAGAAAAAACACCACCATTACCACCATAGGTAATCAACTCATGTGGATGTTGTGCTACAGCATGATCTAGATTATTTTGAATCATTAACATAATCGCTGCAGCTTGTTTAGATTGATGTGGATAATCATCAATATTGCGAGCTTTTATTTCATAATCTGGCATGAAACGATACATGTATATTCGTCCATAATCCTCAAGCTCTTTTTTAAATTCTGGAAGTAGAATAGCATGATGTTGTGGTTCAAAATAACGCAATGCATTACGTAGGGCTAATTCTTCTTCGTCTTTTGAAAGAATTTTTTTACGTTTTGGAGCATGATTCACATTGTTATCATAAACGTGAGGTGCAGGTAATGTATCTGGAATACCTTGTTTTATGCTTTCGCGAAAGCGTAGTAAGGAATCTGTTATGGCTGTTTGTTTCATTTCTTTTTTTTAATACTGTCCGAAGATTTATCATAGCCATATGGGCAATGACGGCAACCACTCTTACAACAATAGCCTCTTTTAAGATGATATTGCTCGGTGAAACAGCGATATCCTTGAGGTGTAAGGTAATAGTCTCCTTCTTCTACTGGAATGATTTTTTTCATCGCCTAAAAATACAATTCTGTTTGCGGTCTTTAAAGCATTGTAGTGGCAGAATATTAGAAGTGGTATTTTTGTATCATGTTTATAAAGCAGGTAACGATATTTAAATGGGTGAATGGTATGGTAATTTGGCCATTTTTATTAGTTCAAAACATGAAGTCTATAGAAGATCCTGTTTTTATGAATCATGAGCATATTCATGCTAGACAACAAAAAGAATTGTTGTTAATTCCATTTCTCTTGTGGTACCTAATAGAATATAGTGTATTGAGGTTCAAGTACGATCACGATAAAGCATATCGCAATATCGTTTTTGAAAGAGAGGCCTATATCATGGAGTGTGATTTAAAATATCTAGAAAATCGTAGAACCTGGAATTTTTTACGTTTCTATTCAAATAAACATCGATTATGAATCTCTTTGATGTTACAAATGCAGTTAACCAATCATTTAAAGATTATAATGACGGTAAAACGCGAGTAGATATAAAACGTGAAGATTTATTACATGAGTTAGTTTCTGGTAATAAATTGCGCAAATTAAAATACAATATTTTAGAAGCCCAGCGACAAGGTCATAATACCTTACTAACTTATGGAGGAGCGTTTTCTAATCATATTGCAGCCACAGCGGCTGCTGGGAATATTTGTGGGTTTAAGACGATAGGAGTTATTAGAGGAGAAGAATTAGGTCATAATCTAGAGAAAACACTAGGCGGAAACAAGACTTTAAGTACCGCACACGCATTAGGCATGCAATTTAAATTTGTATCTCGTTCTAATTATCGAGAAAAATATGATGATAAATTTCAGAAAGTTTTAAACGCAGAGTATGGACATGTATATCATATTCCGGAAGGAGGAACTAATCATCTTGCAGTTAAAGGAACTGAAGAAATCTTAACAGTTAAGGATAAAGATTACTATGATTATATATGTGTTGCAGCAGGAACTGGTGGCACTGCGGCTGGAATCATTAATAGTACAGCACCACATCAAAAAGTACTAGTGTTCTCTGCATTAAAAGGTGATTTTATGTTTGATGAAATTGCTCGGTACACACATCGTGAAAATTTTATGGTGTTTGATGAAAATAGATTCGGTGGTTATGCTAGGTCTAGTGATGGATTGATAAAGTTTATGAATGGACGCTTTCGCGAAAGCGTAACATCAGAAAATCCTAAGGGAATACCACTTGAACCTATTTATACCGGAAAAATGATGTATCGATTAGAACATCTTGTTAAGACTGGCGTTATATCTGGAGAAACTCGTATTTTAGCCATCCATACTGGCGGTTTGCAAAGTGTCACAGGATACAATGCAATGCTAGAAAAAAAAGGCAAAATTACCTTAGATTATATCAATGAAATTTAAGTCCATACTCTACATCGCACTTATAGGTTTATTTATAGCTTCTTGTGGCTCTAATAAAAAAGTTGTCACTACTAAGAAACGTGATAAAACAACTACTACTGGTAAAGATAATCGTACTAAAGCACCTGATGAAACGATACAGACTAGTGATGAACAAAAAGTGACAGAGACGATAAAGCCACGTAGTGGTGATAAAGTAGCCAACTATGTAGAGCAGTTTAAAGAGGTCGCGATGAAAGAAATGAAGCTATATAAAATACCTGCTAGTATAACTCTAGCCCAAGGGATTTTAGAAAGTGGATCTGGATTTGGTAGATTGTCTGTAGAGGCAAATAATCATTTTGGAATTAAATGTCATAGCGCGTGGACTGGTGAACGTATCTATCACGATGATGACGAAGATCAAGAATGTTTTAGAAAATATGTTTCACCTGATTATTCTTATCGTGATCATTCCTTATTCTTAACACAGCGTAAAAGGTATGCAGGCTTATTTAAGTTAGATAAAGATGATTATAAAGGATGGGCTCAAGGTTTGCGTAAAGCTGGATATGCCACAGATAAAAGATATCCACAAAAGTTAATCAGTCTTATTGAACGGTATGAGTTGTATCAATATGATGCTATCGTTTTAGGCAATCCCGTAAAAACATATTCAGAAACAACCACATCTACAGATACAACGCAACGTCATATTGTGAAGTCTGGAGATACCCTTTATGGTATAGCCAAAAAGTATAACATCACCGTAGCACAATTGAAAACTTTCAATAGTTTGAAGTCTACAACCTTAAGTATAGGACAAGTCCTAATTGTTAAACCAATTTCCAAAGATTTTTAATGTCATTTAGTTACCAACGTAGTAGTGCGCTTTTTAAAGAAGCGCAAAAAGTAATTCCTGGTGGAGTCAATTCTCCTGTTCGTGCATTTAATGCTGTAGGTGGTTCTCCTGTTTTTGTAGATCATGCTAAAGGCGCATATTTATATGATGTTGACGGAAATAAAATCATAGATTATATAGCCTCATGGGGACCTATGATTTTAGGACATGCTTTTGATCCTGTCGTAGATGCTGTAAAAGCTGCGGCAGATAAAGGAACGTCCTATGGGATGCCTACAGAATTAGAAACTCAAATTGCAGAGTTAGCCATTTCTATGGCACCTAATGTAGACCAGATAAGAATGGTAAATTCTGGTACTGAGGCATGCATGAGTGCGGTTAGATTAGCTCGTGGGTTTACTGGACGTGATAAAATTATCAAGTTTGCTGGATGTTATCATGGGCATAGTGATTCATTCTTAATTCAAGCAGGTAGTGGTGCGGTTACCTTTGGTAGTCCTAACAGTCCTGGAGTAACTCAAGGTACTGCAAAGGATACTCTGCTAGCGCAGTACAATAATCTCGAACAGGTTGCTGATATTTTCAAGCAAAATGAAGGGGAAATTGCTTGTGTTATTATTGAGCCTATCGCTGGTAATATGGGATGTATTGTACCGCAAGAAGGTTTTCTAGAAGGTATAAGGTCGCTGTGTGATGAAAACGGCGCATTATTCATTTTTGACGAAGTAATGACCGGTTTCAGACTTGCAGCTGGTGGCGCTCAAGAAACTACTGGAGTAAAAGCAGATATTGTCACTTATGGAAAAGTAATAGGTGGTGGATTGCCTGTGGGCGCATTTGCCGCGAGACAAGAAATTATGAATCATCTAGCACCGCTAGGTCCTGTTTATCAAGCAGGAACCTTGAGTGGAAATCCACTTGCGATGAGTGCTGGTATCGCAATGTTATCACACTTAAATAGTAATCCAAATATATTTACAAGTCTAGCTCAAAAGACAGAGCGACTTCATAAAGGTATAGAAGCTGTTTTAACGGAAAAAGGAATGCCGTATCAAATTAATAGGTATGGTTCTATGATGTCTGTGCACTTTACAGATCAGCCAGTGGTTGATTTTGCGAGTGCTGCAACAGGTAATAATGATTGGTTTAAAAAATTCTTTCATGGACTTTTAAATCGTGGTATTTATTTACCACCTAGTGCCTTTGAAAGCTACTTTTTAAATAATGCACTAAGCACAGAAGATATTGATAAAACTATTGACGCAAGTAGGGAAGTGGTTGCAGAGTGGTAGTTTTTAAAATACGTACAAAAAAAAGCCGTTTCATTCGAAACGGCTTTTTTTTGTATAAATAATGTATTTATTTAGGACTCATCGCGTTTTTAACTAACGCATATTTTTCTTCTCCTAAAAATGCTTTTAATTTTGCCTCATATGCATCACGGATGTCATTGATCTTAGACTGCTTTGCAATATCAGAAAGGTTATCTCTATTCACACTTAAGGTCTGTGATTCTTTTTCATGAACTAATTCAAGTAGCTCGCCTCTTCTCTTAGATTCAACATTTCCTAATGTCATGATTTGATCAACTTTTTGATCTACAATTGCATTGAATTTATCGTTTTTTTCTGAGATAACACGACTGTTTTCTAATTGAGCATCAGTGATTTGAGGTGTTTGAGCATAGCCTAAACCTGCAACAGATACCGCTATAATAAAAAGTAATTTTTTCATGATTGTTGTTTTTCAAGGATTTAAAAATAAGAAATAAAATAGTTAAACAAAATAAAAGCCCTTAACATTCACATGATAAGGACTTTTAAACCAAACTAAACTAAATCAAACTAATCTCTCTTTCTTCTATTTTTATCACCTTTGCCACGTTTTTTACCACGTTGCTTCATCATTTTTTCCCATTTAGTGTACTGCTCTTCATTGAGAATATTCTTCATTTTTCTCTTTACAGCTATCTTTTCATCTAGCATTTTTAATCGAGCTTCTTTTTTCTGATCATCTGTAAGTTTCTCACGATCTTCACGGGAAATTTTATTAGCTTTTCTTTTCTCTGCTTGTTTAAAAAGAACTTGATAAACATCTTTCTCTTGTTGATCAGAAAGGTCTAGAGCGAGTGTTAATTTTTTAGATTGAACGGTTGCCATTTCTTGTGGAGTTACATCCTTCATTCTTTCTCCTCGTTTCTCTTTTCTACCATCTTGTGCTTGACCTACTGTCATGGCCATTAAGGCCAATAAAACTATTATCTTTTTCATGTTTTTTATTTTTTTTGTTACACTTCTATGACTAGAACATTGATATAAAAGTTTAATTACGATATAAAAAAAAGCCAAGCAATGCGCTTGGCTTTTTAAAAATAGTAAAGAAAATGTAGTTTTTAAGTTCTGAGTTTCAGTGTATTATTCTTTTTCCTCGGTAGTGCTAGAATTTTCTGTTTTATTTTCAGCATCACCATCATATGCAATGTTTAATTCTTTAATTACCATTTCAGTAACATCCATAGACTCATTTCCATAAATAACTGCACCGGACTTATTTTTACCTAGTACAAATGAGTAATTATTCTTTTTTGCAAAATTTGCAATAAACTCTTCTACATGAGTGTCCAGATTTTTTAAATCATTGTCTAGCTGTTCTTGTAAACTTTGTTCTTGAGTTTTGATTTGAGATTCTATCATCTGCCATTTCTGACTGAATGCTACAATTTCTGGATTAGTTTGCTGTTGTTGCTGACTTAGTTTATTAAACTTAGCCTGAAGAGGTGCAGCTTCTACTTGATAAGCCATGGCTAGACTATCAGTTCTTTTTTTAAAATCCTCTTGCCTTTTAGTAATGGAGGCTTCTAAATCTATTTTTTCTTGATACTCATCATAAACTTTTGCATTATCTATAAAAGCAATTTTTTGTGATTGTTGACAAGATGCTGCTATAATTAAAATGGCAACTAAGGTTATAATTTTATTCATGTATAATTTTTTTAAAAAGAATATTAATGTTCTAAATGGTTTTAATAGTTAAAGAATCATCTGTCTTTTCTACTTTGGTGATCTTCTTTCCATTTAAGCCTTTAACTGCTTTGTCCCATTTCTTATTACTTAATCCAGCTTGTCCTTTCAGATCATTTAAGTCCATTTCAGACTCTTTTTTAAGAATATCAAAGACGGTTTTTTCATCTTCGGTAAGATCTAGAGCTTTCTTCTCAGGTTTCATTTGAGGGAAGAATAATACTTCTTGTATTGATGGATTATTAGTTAAAAACATAATTAAACGATCCATACCTATTCCTAGTCCACTGGTAGGTGGCATACCATATTCTAGTGCTCTTAAGAAATCCTGATCGATAAACATCGCCTCATCATCACCACGATCTGCTAGTGCAACTTGTGCTTCAAAACGCTCACGTTGATCAATAGGGTCATTCAACTCAGAGTAAGCATTTGCAATCTCTTTACCACACACCATAAGTTCAAAACGTTCTGTAAGTTCTGGATTATCTCTATGTGCTTTACATAACGGTGACATCTCTTTAGGATAATCTGTTATGAAGGTAGGTTGGATATAGTTTCCTTCACACTTCTCTCCAAAGATTTCATCGATAAGCTTTCCTTTACCCATTGTGGTATCGACATCGATTCCTTCCGCTTTCGCGAAAGCGTATAAATCAGCCTCACTTTTTCCATCAATGTCAAATCCTGTAAAATCAATGATCGATTGACGCATGGTGATTCTAGGATAAGGAGCTTTCCACTCTATAGTCTGCTCTCCAAACTGGCTGCTTGTTTTTCCATTAACAGAAACGGCACAATGTTCTAGAAGGCGCTCTGTAAAATCCATCATCCAGTTGTAGTCCTTATATGCTACATAGATCTCCATTGCGGTAAACTCTGGATTATGAGTACGATCCATTCCTTCATTACGGAAGTTTTTACTGAATTCATATACACCATCAAAACCACCTACGATTAATCTTTTCAAATACAACTCATTTGCTATACGCATATAAAGCGGTATGTCTAATGAATTGTGGTGAGTGATAAATGGTCTTGCTGCAGCTCCACCTGGTATAGGTTGTAGGATAGGAGTTTCTACTTCAAAGTACTCGCGCTCGTTAAAAAAGTTGCGCATGGCATTAAATAACTTTGTACGTTTTACAAAAACTTCTTTCACTTGTGGATTTACCACTAGATCTGCATAACGCTGGCGATAACGCATTTCTGGATCTACAAATCCGTCATGTACTTTACCTTCTGCATCAACTTTAGGTAATGGTAATGGTTTTAATGCTTTAGTAAGAAGTGTGAATTTTTTAACCATGATGGTCATTTCGCCCACCTGTGTTTTAAATAATTCTCCTTCTATACCTATAATATCTCCTATATCTAGAAGCTTTTTATAAACATCATTATATTGTGATTTATCGTCGCCAGGACAGATTTCATCGCGGTTAAAATATACTTGTATACGACCTTCACTATCTTGAAGCTCTGCAAATGAGGCTGCTCCAGCAATACGTCTAGACATTAAACGTCCTGCAACGTTTACCTGTTTACCTTCTTTGAAATCTGCTTTTATGGATGTAGATGTGTTATCTACAGGATATAAAGCTGCTGGATAAGGATCAATTCCCATCTCACGCAATTTGCCTAGTTTCTCGCGGCGTATGATTTCTTGTTCAGAAAGTGGATTCATGTCTTAATTTATTAAGCTTGCAAAGATAACTTGCTTACATGGTGTAACAAAATTGTTTTTATAGAGTCCTATTTTTAATTATGGGACATTTTGTTCCTTAATTCATTTACTATTTAAGTATAGTTTTAATTTTTTTTCCAACTGATTACTGAATAAATATATGAGTTTCTGGCGTGTATTACTTGCAATTATTTTTCCTCCATTATCTGTGATAGGAAAAGGATGTGGTTCTATTTTAATTGTTTTTATACTGACCTGTCTAGGTTGGGTTCCTGGAGTGATTGCTGCACTTATTATACTTAATAAAAGTAACGATTAGTGAATTAGAGTTCTTTTATTACTTTTAATAAAATTACTTTTTGATGAAGATCTTCAATAAATTAAGATTCAATACTATTCGTGCACGTTCATTTAGAAAGTACCTACTGTATGCTATTGGTGAAATAGTTCTTGTGGTTGCTGGGATTTTAATTGCATTATGGGTTAATAATAAAAATGCACAAGCAAAAATTAAGCAAGACAATCTCAAGCATGCTCAAACGGTCCTTACTTATATGGATCAGCATATTCAAGAATTAGATACGGTTATGGAGCAATATGAAGCTTTTGAGCCCATTATTTCAAAAATTATTTACACACCAACGGACGAACCTATTTCAAACTGTGAAAATTGTAATCAAATGCTTTTTGGATTTTTGTTTCCTGAAATAGATGATCGTGCTGCAGTCAGATCAGATATGATTAGGTCAGATAATGACTCTTTATCATTACTTTCTCAAAAGATAACGGCAGACTATAATGCTTATAATAAAATATCTGATATTTATATAAAATCTGCTCAAAATGTTCTTCATGAAAATATGAATTATTTGAAGGATAATAATAGTTGGTTTGCAGCATTTATATCTGAAGGAGAATGCAATGATGATTGTATGACTTACTTTAATGAGAGCTATGATTACCGTAATAGGGTAGCTTATTTTAATTTAATAGTGTTTGATGCTTATCAATTTGAATTATATCAATTTAGAGATCAATTGAAAGAACATAGAGAGTATCTACAAAATATAATCCATGAAATCGAACCTTAATTTATTCGAGGTATACTTTTATTATTTCGAGGTGATAAATCTTACCTTTGCCATATGAATAAACAAGTGCAGTTTAAAGATTTGGGTCGCAAGGATTATAAAGAAACTTGGGATCATCAAGAGCAACTTTTCAAAGATATAATTGATATAAAAATTAAGAATAGGAGAGAAGATGCAGGTCTTGAAACTAATAATCATTTACTATTTGTAGAGCATGATCACGTATATACATTAGGTAAAAGTGGAGAGCTTGAAAACTTACTCGCTAACGAAAGTTTACTTAAAAACATAGGCGCTACTTTTTATAAAATCAATCGTGGTGGTGATATTACCTACCATGGGCCAGGACAGATTGTAGGTTATCCTATACTAGACCTAGAAAACTTCTTTACAGACATTCATAAATACTTACGTTTCCTAGAGGAAATATTTATAAAAATCCTTGCAGATTATGGTCTTAAAGGAGAACGTAGTGATGGAGAAACAGGTGTGTGGCTGGATGTAGGAACACCATTTGCTCGCAAAATTTGTGCGATGGGCGTGCGCGCTAGCCGCTGGGTAACGATGCACGGATTTGCATTTAATGTAAATACCAACTTGGGCTACTTTGATCATATTATTCCTTGTGGTATTGAGGATAAAGCAGTCACTTCACTTGCTGCAGAGTTAAAGCGACCAGTAAATGAAGAAGAAGTAAAAGAGAAAATTAAACTTTATTTTTCAGAATTATTTGAAGCAGAACTCGTTTAAAAACCTAAGTCTACTACGCTAATTGTTTCAGAATTAGTCTTTTTTTATGTTTTAAAAATGGAATACTATTCTATTTTTAAGTCATGACTCTATCACCCGACCAAATAAAAGAATGCATCACACAACCAGAGGCGGCTGCTCAACTGGCAGATCTGATTTATATACACAATGATCATCTTAATATATACCGTAAAAAATACGGTAGAGGTTTTACTTATCTAATTCATAACAAAGAACGACTAGTTGATAAAAAACAACTCAAAAGAATAAAATCTTTGGTGATTCCACCTGCGTGGAGCGAGGTTCGTATCAGTGAATTGCCTAATGGGCATTTACAGGTAGTAGGTCGCGATGATAAAGGTAGAAAAGTCTATTTATATCATGATATGTGGTCCTTATTACGCAATCAAACAAAATTTTTTAAAATGTCTGCTTTTGCAAAGGCATTACCTAAAATTAGAAAGAGATTAGAAAATGATCTCAATCAGGATGGAATGCCGAAGACTAAATGCCTTGCTTTAGTATTGAGTATTATGGATCAAACATATGTAAGAGTTGGTAATCAGTATTATGCTGATAAAAATGACACCTATGGATTGTCTACAATGCGTACAAAGCATGTAACGGACACAGACAAAGGAGTACTTTTTTCATTTACTGGTAAAAAAGGAGTGCCTCAAGAAACAAGTATTGAGGACTTAGATCTAGTAGAACATATTCATCAATGTGAGGAAATACCAGGATGGGAATTATTTCAATATTATGATGAAAACGGACGACATCATTCTGTCGATAGTGGGATGATTAATGATTATATACATGATGTTGCTGGAGAAATTTTTAGCGCAAAAGACTTTAGAACATGGGGCGCAACACGAGAGTTTTTCTCAAAACTAATCGAACTTGAGTCCTATGAGAATGAAAAGGAATGCGAAAAAAATATCCTTAAATCTTATGATGCTGCGGCAGATGCCTTAGGCAATACCAGAACAGTGTGTAAAAAATACTATGTTCATCCTCAATTGCCAGATACGTATAGAAGTGGTTCTTTTGAAAAATATAGAGCTAAAAACAATAGGTTAAAAGATAGTAAGTATTTTGAAGCTCATGAAAAATGTGTTCAAGAAATAATTGCTGACTTTGAAATTGAATTTAGGACATAAATATTGCTCTTACCATTTATAAATAATAATATCATCGCCATCTAAAGTGGCTAGATAGTTACTTTTAGAAACTGCAATAGCGGTATTTTCTTTTCCATACACTGGGAAAGAATTTAAGATTGCACCTTGTTTATCAAGTAAATAAACTTGGTTCTCTCCAGATTCAATTACATGAATAAACTCTTCCCTCAAGAGCTGGTTTATTTTAACATCATTGTAAGTACCGTAAGGTAAATCCACTGTTTTACCGTTAACAATTAATTTGTTATTGTTTTGAATTATTTCGATACTGTTCAATGCTATGTAATGTTGTGTGTCAGATAATTTTTTACCAGAATCAGTAACTTGACCAGTGGTAGGGTTTAAATAAATTAATTTATTACCATCTAACATTTTAATCAAATTCTTTTGAAAACTCATGGCTCCATTAAGGGCTATTTTATCTTTAACCTTGGTTCTCACTTTTCCAGTTCGATTAAGCAGTGAGATGGTGTTGTCTGCTTTCGCGAAAGCGATGTAATCACGATTTCCTACTCTATAATGTTGTGGTTGACTAATAATTTCATCTTGCTTTTTATATTTAAAACCCTTTACTTCATTACCATTTATGTCAAACATGGTAAGCGTTTTTCCTTGTGTCACTAGGAAACGATAATTGCGATTCTTATCATAATCAAAAACACTGAGTGGTTGTGTGTTTCCTCCTTTAATTTCTATCGGATATTTATTGACATCTTTTCCATTACGATCTAGATAATAAATTGAATTAGTGGTTGAAAAGGCGAGTTGTTTACGACCGTTTTTATATCCATCTACAGCTGCGATATCGCCTAAAAGGGCAGCGTCTAGATTTTTACTCCAATGTTTTTTACCAGTGTCTGATATTAAATGTAATGTAAAGTCCTCATCTTGAAATGCAACATCGTGCTTGCCGGTAAGATGATTAGGGAATAAAAATGGACCGGCGATAATCTTGCGTGGCGATTTAAATGACCCAGATTGTACAATTCCAGTAGATTGAATGCTTGCGTCTAGTTGCGGTATGCTGGTATGGTAATGAGCATATTCTTTCTCATGCACGTACTGACTGACCATAAAAGGAAAATCTTTACGGGATACTTTATTTAGAATTTTTGAATCTTGTTTATCTGTAGTAGATTCTTGGATTTTATTTAAGCTAGTAAAATACATCAGTGTACTAGAATCACTTATGTTATTTGATAAATCTTCCCACCAGGCTTGTTGTGATAATGCAGATTTGTTTTGGTAACTTACAATAAATTCTTCTGGTGCTGTGGCTGTAGTAGACAGGATTAAAAAATCTTCAATTACAGTAAGAAATTTATAGTTGTCAATAGGCAATAATGGTTGCATGCCTTGAGTCTTAACAGGTTCTCTAAGCTCGTAAATAGTGAAATTGCGGTAGTCAAACTTTGCGCTGGTGGCGCTATCCATGTCCATAAATAAAGCTTCAAAAGGCTTTAGTGAGAAAACAAGTGCTTCTGTTTTGGGTAAAGCAACCTGTGCAAGCTCAGTACTATTTTCTAAAATAAGTTGCAGTGTTTTATTGAGTTTTGAGGTAGTGCCGTTATAATTATCTACCTGTCTATGTAGTTTATGGACGTCACCATAAGTTACCATTACAGCTTGATTAACATTGCTGGGTATAATGATAGGTACGCGATTTTGTTGCGCTTTTAAGTCATTAAAAATTGCATGAAATTGCTGTGACGAATCAGCATAAGTGAAAATTCCATCAATATTAAATGCATGATCTGTTTTACGTGGCTCTAATTGAAACCAATGACCTCTTACCTTAGAATTACTTGCGTTTTGTTTTAATAAAAAGTGCTGTAGCCAGTCTTTTTGTGAACCGTGTACATAAATGCTTAAATCTGTGCCAGAAGTGCGATTATAAATTGATGCAAATTGAGAATCAAAAATGTAGTCTTCCACATTGCGTCTTATTAAACTTTCTATAACAAGACGAGATGTGCTCGCTATGTGAAAACCGTTATGATTTAGGTAATAATAAGGCGCAGCATGTGTGCTGTCTTCGGCATATGTAATCTGATTATAAGTGTGAACAGACATACTGTCTTCGATAACAATTTTACTTTCAATAAGATCGGTTATTAAAGTGATTGCTATATTATCTTTCCCTTCAGGACTAATAGCGATAACACTTTCTCCTTTTAAATTATAATCTAGTAAAAACTCGCTTGCGGTTTTTAACTCCTTGATGCGTGTTAAGTCTTTAACTTCTTCTAGAAGTGAGCTAGTGGAAATTACATCGCTTAGATTCTTTACATCATTAGTAGCAATGATTATTTTAGAGTCTGTAGGAATACGATTTAGAATCTGTTGATTAACGGTAGTATTATCTTTACAACCTATTAAAAAAAGACTGAGTAAAAGGACGGCAATTAGGCCACGCATAGTTGTAGGATTTGAACAAAAATAAAAAGATAATTAAGGATAACGTCACAGTTTGCAATAAGTTATAACTTGCCTTTTAAATCGTCGGGTAAAAGTTTAAAAGTCATCCTGTGATAAGGAGTGGTTCCGTATTTTTTGATGGCCTCACGATGCTTTTTTGTGGGATAACCTTGATTTTTATGCCAGTCATACTCGGGATGTTCTCGAGCTATTTTTTCCATATAATCATCCCTATATGTTTTTGCTAGAATTGAAGCAGCAGCGATATGTAAATACTTACCATCACCTTTAATGACGGTCGTGGCTTGTATGTCTGCATATGGTTTAAACCGGTTGCCATCTACTGCTATGTGTTCGGGATTAATTTTCAATCCGTCTATAGCCTGATGCATGGCCAGTATACTGGCATTAAGTATATTAATTTCATCAATCGTTTCCATCATTACATGAGAAACGTGGTAAGAAATAGCATGTTCTTCAATAAGAGAACGTAGTTGATATCTACGCTTTCGCGAAAGCTTCTTACTATCATCTAATAGGTCACTTTTAAAATCTGGTGGTAGGATAACAGCAGCAGCCGTTACAGGTCCGCAAAGACAACCACGACCAGCCTCATCTGTACCACATTCTAATAAATTGGGATGTATTTGATTTAAAAGCATCTGCTAAAATATGAATATTACTCCTTATTATTTTTGAAATGCGATGATGTTCGTGACTTTCTAATTAGGTATTAAGTAGAATGCCTAATCACCAAATATGCTGAGGTATGTTTATCGTTTTTAATAATACGACCACATTAAAAGCGTTATAATGTTTACTTTTGATGCCTTGAGCAGCTATGCACATGAATAAGAATATTTTACTCTTTTTACTATTACCGCTTTGGGCATGGGCTCAATTGCCTACTCAAACCACAACTAGTGGTCTTAACAATAATCGTCCTCAATTTGGAAATGAAAAAGACCTGACTGTAGAAGGAGAAAAGCCGCCCATTACGGATTATTTAATCATATCGCAAGATCGGGATACGACCTTTGTAGACACAACTCTAACTATGGCCAAGGATTATAAATATAATTACTTGCGTCGTGATGATTTTGAATTAATGCCTTTCCATAATATAGGAAGACCCTATAATAGTTTAGGGAAGAACTTTGATATGGACTTGTTATCACCACGTTTAGGTGCCCGAGCTAGACATTTTAATTATATAGAAATTGATGATGTGTTGGATTACCATGTTCCCACACCATTTACTGAATTATACTTCAAAACTGTTGTAAATCAAGGGCAACAGCTGGATGCTCTTTTTACTACTAATGTGTCACCAGGCCTAAATTTTTCAATTTCATATAAAGGATTGCGTAGTGCTGGGAATTATGTGAATACACTGACTAGCACTGGTAATTTTAAGTTTACTACTAATTATGTTTCAAAAAATAAAAGGTACCGACTGAGATTGCATACAGTTTTCCAAGATAATTCTAATCAAGAAAATGGTGGACTTGACCCAGAATCTTTAGAAGGTTTTATAACCGGTAATGAAGACTTGCAAGACCGTGGTAGACTAGAGCCTAATTTAATCGACGCTACTAGTTTTCTAGAAGGTAAGCGTTATTATTTAAATCACGATTATGAGTTTTTAGGAGATCAAGATTCTACATCATACTATAGTGCTCGTATTTATAACACTGCTTTTTATGAGGATAAGTTATATCTTTATGAAGAAAGCACCGCAAGTAATAGTTTTCTGGGAGACTCTTATGTAAGTAGTGGTTTAAGAGATCAGACTGATCTAGAACAAGGTGCCATTGAAGCTGGAGTAACATATGATCATTATATCTTAGGGTATTTTAAAGCTGGTGTTGCTAGACAAGAGTATAATTATGGTTATAACAGAACTCTAAATCTAGGGCCTGGTAATTTTATAACTAATCGTCTTAAAGGTGAGCTGTATCAATTTAAAGGAGCTTTTGAGAAACGAATCGGTAAATTCGATATTAAAGTAGCTACAGGAATTAATATTGCTGGTGATTTAGATGGTCAATACCTTAATGGAAGTGCAGGCTATGCCTTTAAAGATGTTCAGATTGATGCAGGATTAGCTATAAGCTCTAGAGCACCAGATTTCAATTATCAACTATTTCAAAGTGATTATGTTAACTACAACTGGCAAAACAATTTTAGTAATGTTGAGAAGCAACAGTTGACATTTAAACTACAATCAGAGAAGTATCTAGATCTAGATGTCAGTTTTACCACTTTACAAGATTATGTGTACTTTCAAGAAAACCAGGTGTTGAATTCAGATAATGAAGTAACTGGTTATAATGCAACACCAGCTCAAGCTACAGAAGATATCACCTACTTTAAAATTAAAGCGCACAAGGATATTAAGTTTTTCAAATATTTTGGTATAGATAATACGATCATGTTTCAAAGCGTTTCTCAAGGATCAGATATTATTAATGTGCCTCAAATTACAACTAGAAATTCTTTGTATTATAAAGATCGACTTTTTAAAAATGCTCTACTGCTACAAACGGGAATTAGCCTAAAATACTTCAGTGAGTATTACATGGATTCTTATGATCCTGTTTTAGGTGAATTTACAGTCCAGACAGATCAAGAGTTAGGCGCGTTTCCAATGGTTGATTTCTTTGTAAATGCAAAGGTGAGACAGACTCGTATATTCTTTAAACTAGAGCATCTCAATCAGCTATTTGCTAGTGGTGATGATTATTTTAGTGCACCGCGCACGCCTTACAGGGATTTTACAGTTCGTTTTGGTGTTGTATGGAACTTCTTTTTATAGAAACGTCATTTTTAACTTCTAAATATTTTCTTAAACTCTGTTAATTTTTTTGAGTTACAGTGATGAGGATTGCAGTGTTTTGGCTTGATATGTTAAAACATAATAAAAACTACCACTATCATAAAACCATAAGAACTGTTCTAGCGTACATATTGTAACTAACAATAAATAGTACAACTATGAAAAAGCAAATAATTGCCATCGCAGTATTAAGTTTAACCATTTTCTCTTGTTCAAGTGACGATGATAATGGTAGCAACAATTCAAAGAGAGCTGAGCTATATGCAACTAGCACAGCAAACGGAGATATTACCGTTTATGATTTTTCTGAAGGAGCGAGCCCAACAACAAGTACCTTAACAACTGCATCTACTTCAAATGAAGGTATCCAATACAGCGCGTCTGCAGATGAGCTTTATGTAGCCTCTAGAAGTTCTTTTAATTTAAATGCCTATTCAAATATTGAGGCACAAATTTTAGGAACAACATCTGCAATTGTAGGTGTGAATGGTTCAATTGATTTTACAAGCCCTAGAGCACTTGCAGTAAATGGAAATAGTGTTGTTGTAGCAGATAATGGTAACAATCAATTATTTGTTTACAATAGAACATCTAATGGATTATCGCTAGCAAATACTTTTGATATTTCATTTCCAGTTTGGGGAATTGAGTTTGTTGGAAGTGATTTATATGTTGTGGTAGACACAACAGGTGATCTTGCAGTATTCAACAACTTTTTAAATAACTCGGCAAATGGAGCTCTAGCTGCATCTAAGAGAATTACGATAGAAGGAATAGTAAGAACTCACGGTATTGCATATGACGCCTCTGACGATTTATTAATTATGACAGACATAGGTGATGCAGGAAGTGATTCAGATGGTGGTTTTCACCTAATACAAAATGCGACATCACAAATTTCTGGTGTTGCAAATGGAGGTACTCTAGCTGTAGCATCTCAAACTAGAATTGCTGGATCTAACACTTTATTAGGTAACCCAGTTGATGTAACTTATGATACTGATGCAAATGTGGTTTATATTGCAGAGATTGCTAACGGTGGTGGAAGGATATTAGGTTATCCAGTTTCGGCTTCAGGTAACGCAACACCTAGTGTAAATAACATGTTGACTTCTGCAAGTTCAGTAGATTTTTACAATGAGTAATCAATTGTAATAAAATGAGAAACAAAAGCCGCTATATGTATAGCGGCTTTTTTTTATATCTTTATTTTGAATTAATTAAGAATTTGTAGTCTATCTTTGGCGTTGATGAAATCTAGATTATTCATATCACGTTTATTGCTGGCCATTTTTGTGATGGTTCAATTATCGGTACTGCATGAATTGCAGCACGATGATGCGTCGCATAGTTGTGATATTTGTATGATCTCACATGATTTTCAATCTGAATCTTTTCAATTAGCGACTACAATCACTGTTTGTTCAGTTATTGAAATACCTGTTGTTCAAGAAAAAGTGGATGTTTATTTCGCTTTCGCGAAAGCGTCCTTCACACCTACACATTATTCCGTCAGGCCACCGCCAGCTGTATAATCTTAGTACTACTCTTACGATTAACAGTTAAAATACTACAATGAAATTACAGGCATTGTGGTTGTTTGTTATGCTTATTTCAGCATCATGGACAGCTGCACAAGACTGCACCTACATAATAGAAGGTACCGTTAAAGATTATCATGATAATAGTTCCCTTGAACTAGCGACAATATATATCGAGAACTTACAAAGAACAGTGAGTACTGATGTAAATGGCTATTTCATCATTAAGGGATTATGTACTGGTACCTACAATTTATCTATAGCACATATCGATTGTGAACCTAAGAAAATCACCGTAAACCTCACTAGCTCTCAAAAGATTGAAGTATTGCTGGAGCATCATGTTGAAGATTTGCAAACGATACAAGTTATAGCAGATGTTCACGATGACCACACTAATACACAAGCAACAACACGTATTAAGAAAGAGACATTACAAAATTATAGTGGTGCAACTTTAGGTGATGCCTTAACAAGTGTTGCTGGAGTCAATTCCTTAAAAACGGGTAATAGTGTAGTGAAACCGGTAGTGCACGGTTTATATGGAAGTAGAGTGGCTATAGTTAATGATGGAATCCGTCAGCAAGACCAAGAATGGGGAATTGAGCACGCACCTAATATAGACGTTAACACAGCAAGTAATATTCAGGTTATAAAAGGAGCAAGTGCATTGCGATATGGCGGTGATGCCATAGGAGGAACAATTGTTATTGAACCAGCAAGAGTTATATCAAAAGATACTTTATCAGGATCTTTAATTAGTCAGTTACAAACAAATGGAAGAGGTGGCTCTATTACCGGCTCAATCAATAATTACCGTAAATCTGGCTGGTATCAACAAGCTACTGTGACATATAAACGATTAGGCGATTACGATGCGCCAGATTATGTTCTAAGTAATACGGGTAGTGAGACAACGGCATTTAATCTCGGTTTTGGTTATAAGACTTTTGAATATGGAGCAAATTTAAAATACTCTTATTATGAGACATCACTAGGGATATTAAGAGCTTCACATATAGGTAATGCAGCAGATCTAGTGCGCAGCATCAATTCAGGAACTCCTACAGTGGTTAATGACTTTACTTATGATATCGATGTGCCTAGACAAGAAGTAGCTCATCACAGTTTGAGGTTGAGTGCTTTTAAGAGATTTGCAGGTCTGGGAAAGCTAGAAGCAGATTACTCCTTGCAATTCAATAACCGAAAAGAATATGATATTAGACGTGGAAGTAATGCTGGTAGAGCATCGCTAGATATGGACCTAACTACACATATTGCAGCGGTAAATATGCTGTTTGATTCAAATAACAAGACGATTATTAACGCAGGGATCGATGCTATGTATCAGGTTAATACGCCAGATGCTAATACAGGAGTACGTCGTTTAATTCCAGACTATGATGCTACTAAAGTAGGAGCATACATCAGTCTTAATCATCAACTTAGAGATAATTGGATTTTAGATGCTGGTTTAAGATTGGATTCATATAAGATCGATGCTGATAAATTTTATTTTCAAACTCGCTGGGAAAGTTTGGGCTATGATGAGCAATTTCCACAATTTGAAATAAGAACAGAAGGAAATCAGCTACTTACTAATCCTGTTTTAGACTACGGTCTGTATGCATTTACAGTTGGCACTAAATATTTCTTTAATGACCATTATGATATCGCAGTTAATTTAAGTTCGGCAAATCGTGCGCCTAATCCTAGTGAGTTATTTAGTGATGGATTGCATCATGCGCTTGCAACGATTGAATTGGGAAGATTAGACCTGGAAAAAGAACAATCTTATAAACTTAATTCTACTTTTCATATCAACCACGGAAAATTAGATCTTGAATTAAATCCATATGTGAATTTTGTTAAAGATTTTATTCAATTAGTGCCTACATCTATAGAGACAACTACACGTGGAGCATTTCCAGTTTATCAGTATGAACAGTTGGATGCTCGTTTATTAGGAATAGATGTAAGTGCTAGCTACGATGTGTTTGCTAAAAAAGAAGCTGAAGTGACCGAAGAAGGTGGACTAAACCTTAATCAACAAAGGCTTTTAAATTTTAACTCGAAATTTTCATATATACACGGGACAGATGTGGATGCAGATATGGCACTTATCGATATGCCGCCAGCCCAATTTAATAACACGGTAACTTGGTTCAATGCTATAAATACCGGATTAGACTTTCATCTGACTAATCAAACCACTCTTGAACAAACACGTTTTCCAGATAACGATTATGAGGTAAATGTTCCTCTAGAAACAGGTGGTTTTGAAATGCGCGAAGTTAATATTTCACAACCACCATCTGCATATAGTCTGTGGGATGCTGGTGTAAGTTATAGTTTTTTCTCAAAGAAGAATCCCAAGATTAAAAAGTCGATTTTAAGATTAAGTATACATAATATATTCAATACTAATTATCGTAACTATCTTAATAGACAACGATTTTATGCAGATGATATAGGTCGTGATATTCAGCTTCAATTCATCTGTAATATTTAATAATAAACCATAATAACAATTAATTAAACAAGTAAATTAAGTAAACAATGAAAACAATTAACACAATCAACCCAGGTACAATGAGATCAAATGCAATTAAAGTGCTAGGATTACTAGCGGCAACAGCTGTTTTTACATCATGTGATAACGACGATGATATTAGCGCTGAAAATGAAGAAGAAGTGATAACAACTGTTGAGTATACTCTTACCAGTACAACTGATGCAAATAACATAGTCGTATTTACATCAGTAGACGCAGATGGTGAAGGACCATTAGCTCCAGTAGAAACAGTAACAGGAACCTTAATGGCTAGTACTGTTTATGACGGAAGTATCAAATTCTTAAATGAATTAGAATCACCAGCAGAAGACATTACTGTAGAAGTTGCAGAAGAAGATGATGAACATGAAGTTTTTTACATCGATTCTATAACTGATGTTTCGATTGCAAAAGTTGATACTGATGCAAATGGTAATCCATTAGGATTGGATACTACATTCACTACTGGTGCAGCTGGAACAGGAACTTTGACAATCGTCTTAAGACACGAGCCTTTAAAGCCTAACGATGGTACATTATTAAATGCAGGTGGAGAAACTGATGTGCAAGTTGAATTTGATTTAGATGTTCAATAAGAACTTTTGAATATAGCCTAAGAAAAAAGCCATTCTGTTAAGAATGGCTTTTTGTTTATTATATATACAGTACAACTAGTCTACTGCATCTTCTACGTCATCTGCAACGCTTTCTACTGCGTCTTCTACTTTATCTCCTGTGCTTTCCTCACGACAACTAGAAATAGAAATAGTGAACAAAGCGATTAGTGCTAATACGATTGATTTTTTGATCATAATTATAGTTTTTAAAAGTTAGTATTTAATTATAAAGGTTTCTTACCTGATATAATATTATAAAGAATTACGATTACTGCAATTACTAGTAAAACATGAATAAGGTTACCCATTCCCATTCCGCCACCTATTCCAGCTAGTCCTAAAACCCAAATGATTATACAAATTACTGCTACAAGCCATAAAATACTTCTCATAATTTAAATGTTTAATTGGTTACAAGACTAATTTATGACTATTCCTTTATGATTTTACTAATAAAATCAAAATTCACATTAAATTATGTTAATAATTGTAAGGATTATTAATTACATCTTTAGCTTTAGTTTTATGAGCGTTTAGCTTTTCAGGATCCATTTTCTTTAAGAGATTCATCATCATGGCCATACGGTGATTTCCCTTAAAGTGGTTCTTTTTCTCATCTAGGAAATTCCAGTACAAAGAATTGAATGGGCATGCATCGTCCTCGGCATTTTTTTTAGATACTTTATAAAGACATCCTTTACAATAGTTGCTCATTTTATTAATGTAACTACCACTAGAAACATAAGGTTTAGTTGCGACTATTCCACCATCTGCCCATTGAGACATTCCTCGAGTATTAGTAATTTCTACCCATTCTATCGCGTCTATATAGATACCTAGATACCATTCATCTACATAACTAGGTTCAGTCATGGTAAGTAGAGCATAATTTCCTGTTACCATCAATCGTTGGATATGATGAGCATAGGCATTATCAAGCGAGTTATTAATCGCATTACTTAAACAATTCATTTTGGTTTTACCTGTCCAGTAAAATTCAGGTAGTTGATTGCGATTCGCTAGCTGGTTTTGGCTTTGATAATCAGGCATTTCTTTCCAGTATATACCTCGCATAAACTCTCGCCATCCTAAAATTTGTCTTATAAAGCCTTCTACTTGAGAGATGTCAATTGTTGGTTTCCCGCTTTCGCGAAAGCGAACTAAAACAGCATCTATGACTTCTCGCGGACTTAATAGTTTGCAATTCATGGCAAAGCTTAGCCTAGAATGATATAAGTAATGCTGGTCTGTGTGCATCGCGTCTTGATAAGTGCCAAATTCTATTAAAAGATTCTCACAGAAATAATTCAATACATCAAGTCCATCTTGTCTAGTGGTAGGCCAGTTAAAGTTGTGTTCATCGATGCGTCCCATGGTTTTGACATCTGCTTTATGGAGCAGTTTTACTATAGAAGTAACGTCTTTTCTAAAACCGCGCTCATGTGGTATATCAGTCTCGCCTTTCCACTGGTTGCGATTGCTATGGTCATAATTCCATTTCCCACCTTCAGGTTCTAGATCATCATCAATCAAGATTTGATGTTTCTTGCGCATGTCTCGATAGAAGTATTCCATTGTCATACGCTTTTTACCTTCAAAAAATTTTTCTACATCTTTTCTTTTAGTAAAAAAGTGCTCTGTATCATAGCCTTGCCATTCAATATTCAGTGATTTACAGAATTCTTTGAGCTGTTGATCAAGTCTGTATTCATCGGGAGCTAAATATTCAAACTTTTCAATCTTTTGTTCCTTGATGATTTGGTTGAGGTTCTCTACCAGATCTTGGGTATTCTTATCATCATCGAGATGGTAGTAAATACTGTTCCAGCCGCGATCATTAATCCAATCATTAAAACCACGCATCGCCATAAAAAAGGCCACTACCTTCTGTATATGATGGGTGACATAATCAGTTTCTTGACGCATTTCGGCCATGAAATAAATGTTATTCTCCTGATTGCCATTAAACCACGAGTGCTTGTGGTTAAGTTGATCGCCTAATATGAGTCTTAATGTTTTCATTTTTTAAAATTTCAGATCGGGTCTGTAATGGTTTTTTACCTAAGGATTTGAACTATTATAAATGAGATTTAAAACAATTCCTCTTGTAACCACATTCTTTGATATGTACCATCACTATCATATCTACTGGCTTGTAATTCTATATTAAAGGTTCTATTTCTAGGGTCATTACCTACACCGCTATTATACATCCAGTTACCATAATTAGAATGCACGTCATAGTCAATTAAAATATGTTCAAAGTATGCAGCGCCTATGCGCCAGTCTTGTTCTTTATGCATGGACCAGTAACTGGCAACGTTCTGTCTACCACGATTACTCATCCAGCCAGTGGCAGCCAGTTCTTTCATGTTTGCATTTACAAAGCGTTCATGTGTTTCACCATTGATCCATTTTGATAATTCACGTTCACTGCTTTTCCACTCATATTCTTTGTGTAGGATACCACCTAATTTGAAGATGTCGTTCCCATTTTTTAGTGAAACATATTTAAAGAAGTCACGCCATATAAGCTCAAAAATTAGCCAATAGGTATCTTGATTTTTTTTTACTTCTTTTTCAAATCGTTGGACTTCCCAATAGATTTCACGGGCACTAATACAACCTATCGCTAGCCATGTGCTTAACTTGCTACTGTAGTCTATACCTACTAAACCGTTTCTAGTTTTTTTATAATATTGAAGTTTGCCAGTGTCCCAGAAATAATGGTTAAGCCTTTCCCATGCTGCAATTGCGCCACCTTTCCATGGGAAAGCGCTGCGATGATCCTTTTCAAAACTTTCTAAGCCTAAATCTTCAAGTTGTGGAATAGTAGTCGACACAACGCTTGGTAATTCTTGCTGATAATCTTTTATATCAACTAGTGTTCTTATGTGAGATTCTTTCTCACATTTTTTACGGAATTGCGTAAAAACGGTTGGGATTTCTTGAAAGTTGGAGTAGGGAACGTCATGTGGATGATAAAGGAACTGATCATAAGTCCGATGTCCCTTAGGTTTTACTTCTAGCAGCTTGAGTGCAGTGCCCAATAGATTTTCTTGCTCAACTTCATCGCGTGTCCATTCTTTTTGTAGATAGATATTTGTGATGTCGTATTCCTTAATGATGTCTGGAAATACATTTACTGGGGAATCATGATAGACTAATAAAGGAATACCATGTTTATCTAATTGTTTGCGTAAATCTTCTATAGCTTCTATAATGAATTGTGCTCTAAATTTTCCCGTTTTACCGAATGGTAATTCTAAATCGATATCAAGACCAAAATTACTATTCTGATAAAAAATCGGATCAAAACAATATATACCTATTACTTTACCGTCATTATCGCATGCTTTTTTAAGGCTATGATTATCAGTTACTCTTAAATCATTTCTAAACCAGACGAGATTATTCATATATCAATTTATGCTATTTATTTGCGCTACACCTTTTACTACAATACTTTACAGTTTCCCAATTCTTTTCCCATTTTTTACGCCAGGTAAATTCTCTATTGCATACCGGACATATTTTAGTAGGTAAGTTGTGTTGATTACGCATCATTGTCAATTGAAAGTTCTTCTAACTCTTTATCAATTTGTGCATAAGACAATCGCTTCTTTGTTTTGGCGATGGCATAACCGTCTAAACCATTTATAGCAACACTACCTGCTTTACTTATGTCTAGCCATCCGTCTTTGTGTAAAATATCTGGTTTTATAAAAATGTCAGTGATTTTACAAATGACTAGAATACAGTTATTCTCTTTAATAGGATATTCGTTTACATATTCTGCCGCAACTTGTATGGTCGCTTCATTTACAAATGGTACTTTGAAATTATCGCGACGAAGTAATTCTATATCTAACTCATCAAATTCTGAAATATGTTCAGCATATTTTGCGCTTGATTGATGTGCTCTATCTACTAAGTTCATATTTACATGGTTTAATGTGATTTTACCAGTAGCTTTTAAGTTTTCATAAGTATGCCCGACTCCATGTCCTAATGGTCGTTGTACAAAACTAAACATGGCTGGATTACTTCCTAAATGGGTGACACTACTAAACATGGCTACGTTGTCTATATTATCAATGGAACGAGTAGCAAGTAAGTTTGCGCTCTTAAATCCTGTAACACTATTAATAAGGTTACCACGATAAAAACGATCCATAGATTTTATAGCAATGGCATCAATATGCTTCATTTGTTTAATATTTTATCTCAAAGTTAAAACAAATTATTCATGAGCGTCATTTTCAAATGTTTAAACTTTGCTAAATTGCAGTATGGATTTACAGGAAGCATTTGAAATAAATAAAAACACTTGGAATAAAAAGGCGGCTATACATTTTGAAAGTGAGTTCTATGATAAGCACGCTTTCGCGAAAGCGAAAAATTCACTTAACTCCTACGAGTTAAACGCACTAGGTGATGTGAAGGGAAAATCGATGTTGCATTTACAATGTCATTTTGGGCAGGACTCCTTAAGCTGGGCTCATAAAGGTGCTGTGGTAACTGGAGTAGATATAAGTGATGAAGCTATAAAACTAGCTCGTAACTTAAGTAAAGAGCTAAGCTTACCAGCACAGTTTGTGTGTTGTAATGTACTCGACACATCAAAATATATTGAACAAAAATTTGATGTTGTTTTTACTAGTTATGGAACAATAGGTTGGTTGCCTGATTTAAAACCATGGGCACGGATGATATATGATCGATTGAATAATGGTGGTATCTTTTATATAGTAGATTTTCATCCTATCGCCTGGATGTATGATTATAACGTCACGCCACCAGTTATGAAATATCATTATGCTAGAGAAGAAGCTATATATGATGAGTATGAAGGTACCTATGCAAATAATAAATCTAAAATGGTGAGTAAAGAGTATGGATGGAATCATAGTCTTAGTGAAGTTGTACAGTCACTTATTGACGCTGGTCTTACTATTAACTTACTTGCTGAGCATGATGGCAGTCCTTATGATGTTTTTCCAGATATGAAATTGCAAGATGATGGATTATACCATTTAAAGGATGGATTGTACCCTATGATTTTTGAAGTAAGAGCTATAAAGGCATAAAAAAAATGCCCTACTTATGAATTAGGGCATTTTAGGGGAAAGCATTTTGAATTAACTTTACAAAACGTTAGCAATTTAGTAAAATAGTTTTCGCTACACAATAGTTTAAATTGAAAAAATGTGAGCAATTAGTAAGAAAATTCTAATATCAATAATTAGAACAGGCTCATTTTAAGAATATGATAATTTGAACAGTTAGAATTTTATATTTTAATTTCTAATGTTAGGTAGTAATTACGATTAGGCGAGGTGATAATTCCTGGTCCTGGATAACCGGTTGCTCTCCTAGTGAAATAAGCGTTGTCTAATACGTTATTAATTCCAGCTTCTAGTTTAAACCTGCTATATTTATATGAGGCCGAAAAGTCCAAAACATCATAAGCTGGTATAGCACCTATTACACCACTAAGATTCCCATCAGTAGCATTTGTAGCATCTGTGAATTGTTGCGATAGATATGAGTATTGGATACTGGACATGAAGTTTTTATATCCTAATTGAAAACCTGTTTTAAAATTTAATTCTGGTATAAACTCCACTTTATTTCCTTCAATACCACTGGCATCAGAATTTGTGTATTCTGAACTTACTAAAGAAGTGTTGAAAAATAGATTGAATTTATAAGCTCGGTTTTTAATGAATAGTTTCTGTAAATTAAGATCCACTAGACTTTCTAAACCATAAATAACAGCGTCTCCTACATTACCTCGTTGACTTTTTACACGACCATCATCTGCAACGACCTGTGTAAAACCTATTCGGTCATTATAAAACAACGCAAATGCACTAGCGTCATAAGATATGAAGTCGTTAAAATTACCACGTGCACCTATGTCTGCAGTAAAACCTTTCTCGTCGTCGATGTTTGGATCAATTTCAAAAGCAGGATTAATAGTGCTTATGTCGGTAAATGTTACAGACCTATAATTCTGTGAGATATTACCATATAATTCTATCGCATCATTTGCTTTATAACTAGTCCCTAAACCTAGTAAGGCAAAGGTTCTTTCATTAGATCTGTTTTCATCAATTACTTCGTTAAAAATAACATTTCCAGCAGCGTCAGTTCTTATTTCTCTGGTAAAACCTTCACTTTCTGTTTTGATGTATTCTAATCTGAATCCTGGTGTAAATGAAAGTTTATCGTTTACATAAAAGATGTTCTCGCCGAATAGAGAGATGTTTAAATTAGGATATACAAAGTCGTTTTGATTGGAGTAATTAGGATATTCATCAAATCTAAAGTCAAAGTCTGCATCGCTACCATCACTTCCAGGACCTTGAGTACTTGTGTTGTTTGCTTTATAAAACTTAGATCCTATTAAGAAAATATTCTTCTTATGAGCAATGTTATAAGTGCTTAAAAATCTCGCCTCGGCACCGTAATTATTAAAATCTCCTTTTATTAAATCTCTTTCTGTACCAGGATCAATTTGATCGACACGATTAGTTCTAAAGCCTAATGCATTACGTTGTGCTTGAAGTCCAAATGCGTTAAAAGTGAATTTTGTGTCTTCAGAAAAATCATGAGATAACTTAAAATTGTATAAAAACCAATCTACTTCAAACCAGTTACGTTCTCGATTACTTTGAAAAGGATTCTCCTCAAATTGTCGATCATTAAGTCCACCAGCTTGTTGAGCTAGGTAATTGAGATAAGTAATTTCTCCGGTTACCTTAGTTTTATCATTCAATTGATATCCTACATGAGCATAAATATTCTTAGATTCAAATTGAGAATTAGGTCTAAAGCCATCACCTTTTTTATAATTAAAAAAAGTATAATAACTCCATTTACCACTGGTACCGCTTAGACTTGTGAAATTAGTATACAATCCATTAGAACCTATAGTGTTTCGGGTAATAAGCTCTAGAGGTTTAGATTGGTGAGGTTCTTTCATTACAAAATTCACTAAACCACCGAATTGTGTCCCGTATTGTAGAGAAGCAGCGCCACGTATAACTTGTATACTTTGTAAGCCTTCTGCAGGTGGTGCATAGTAACTTTCTGGGTACCCTAGCACGTCTGCACTGATGTCATAACCATTTTGTCTCGTATTAAAATTTGCAGTTCTATTAGGATCTAGTCCACGTCCACCTATATTTAATTGTAAACCAGCATCATCATTTTGATAGATATTAAGACCAGCAACCTGATTAAATATCTGACGCGCATTATTTGCAGCTAGATTTGCTGTGGAATTTTTAATAAGTACAACTTCTGTTTTTTTACCGGCATAAATAGAGGTGCCTTCTACGTCTTTTAAGCGTTCTAATTGGAACAGCTTTTCTTTGCGCACCGTTAATTCAATGGCTGTTAACTCTTCGCCTAATTGTTGAAGTTTCACATCTTTAACTATGTCTTTATTGACAGTAATGGATTCCTCGTAAACGACATATTCATAACTAAACCATATAAGTGTCAATTCATTTTGAGTAGTCGTGAAAAGGTACCGACCGTTCACATCTGTGATAGCTAGTTGACCATTATCTTTATCATATATGGTTACGTTTTCAATAGCATTACCTGTTGCACCATCTGTAACCGTTCCCGATACCTGATAAGATTGTGCATAGGATAGGAAGCAGGTCCCTATCAATAATATTAAAACACTATAAACCTTTAATTTCATCTTCTAATGGTAATATCCAGTCTTTGTGCTGGAATGATTCTTTAATCTGGTATAAATCGGTATTAGGATCAATCAATCTGCGACTCGTTCTTCCGTTTAAAGCAGCATAACAGTCTACATAGACTTCAATACCTTTATATCCTTGTGCAGTATAATGATCACCTAAAAAGTGAGCGTATTCTAATATAAAATCTGGTTGAGAACTCATTTGTTTCTCTTGAAACGAGGTGAGAAAATCATCATTTTGTATGTAAAAAGATTGTCCGGATGCATCTACTATTTTAAACTGAGCACTTCCCATTTTTTCCATTAACATCACGCGCCATGAAAATCTATAACCTTCTTCTGTCCAGAATAGTTCACCTGGATAACTTAGGTATCGCCATGGAAGAATTAGTTGAATGCTAAAAAATAATAAGATTACTGGTATGATGAAGTTTTGATATTTAATTTCAAAAGGAATTTTTCTGTTACGCTTTCGCGAAAGCGTAGACCATAACGATGTAAATGGTTCTAACTTAATTCTTAAATAAGAAAGGATTTTTTCGTGTAATGTGCTGTCAAAAAATACCAAGGCACTTACGATCATAATAAAAGGAAACATGCCTATAGGAAATAAGACACGAGTCATTACATGAAAAATGATGACTGCGATAAAGCCCCAAATACGTGTTTTTTTATAAACTAATAAAAAAGGAATAAGCAAATCATAAAGCATTCCAGTCCAACTAAAAGTATAGTGAACCCATTCTTGCTGCATTAAATCACCTAAAAATGGTATATCATATTTAGACGGTAGCCATATTTTTAATGGCATGGCTTTTAAGAGCCAGTCACTATTAAGTTTTGCTAGTCCAGCATATACATATACAATGCTCAACAATAACTTAATGCTGTCTATAGTCCATCGAGGAATGGATGGAACTGCCGATAATGATTTATTTGTGTGGTAGTAATCAATGGAAAAGTAGCGATTTGATGGTAAGAATATCATCAAAAAGCTCAGTATGCTGATAAAGTAATAATGGTTAAGATATGTTGTCTTATCCATCAATTCAATATAAGTAAAGCTTAAGAAAAAAAGTATTATCGCTAGTCTATATCGATAACCTATTGCTATACAAAATGCTGACAGGCCACATTCTGCAAATAATATATAAGTAAATGATCCTAAAGGTTGTATCCAGTCCAATCCATAATAGGAAAAATGATATGTTGGTTCTATATAAAGACTATTGATCCAACCGTGTAGGGCAAATCTAATTATACTATAAGTCATCATGACTCCGAATCCAATGCGGAAAACCGCTAATGGAGCGGCCGAGGTACTTTTATCCCAATATGATAAAGTTGTTTTTGTCATAACCTAAAAAAAGGTTGTCCCATACAAAAGTATGTAAACAACCTTTTTGTTATTAATAAATAAATATTAATCACCATCTGCGTCGACATAGTCCACACTTATATTGAGCGTTTGTAACATATCTACTTTTAATAAAACAGTGACACGTTGTAGCTCATCATAGGTCATTAACATAGCAGTGTTATTGCTGTTAACTTGATTAAATAAATTATTATCGAGTTGGTTAAGTTCAGTTCTAGCAGCCTCTATCTGATTGTTAATAGAAGCTGTAAGGTCTGAAGAACCGCTGTTAGTTCTTAAAGTAGTTACATAACTAGCATAACTTACACCTGTAATTGTACTTTGATACGCTTTACCATTAAAGAAATCTTGAGCTGCTTTTAAAGCGATTAAGGCTAGATCTTTAGAATAGATTTCACTATAAAATCCTTCAACTTTATCTGCAAGTGGTGTTGTTGAAAAGACTCCAGCAGGAATACCTATTTTATTAGCTCTCAAACCTTTTTCATAGTAGAAAATGAAATCATTTACAAGCATATTTACAGAGCTCGACGCTGTGTTTGCTGTACTGTTTACAAATATATCTCTGTAAGAACTAGTCCAGTCAGTTAATACTAAATTAGTAAGTGCTTCCATTTGATTGATAACATCACTTAAATAATTAGCATAACCTACAGCGTTAGTATTTGTAGAATAAAAATCAATTATAGTGCTGTCATCACTGCTCAAACCATAAAGTAAATAATCTAATGCAGGAAAACCTACAGCATCATTATTATTAGGACTAGTAAGGTCATAATTTCCAGACGCGATATTGTTTTGGATATCAGTCGTATTTGTTGGGTAGATGTTCATCTGGAAATTATAGAGAATCTCTTCGGCCTTACCTATATTGAACATTTCAACATATTGCCATGTTTTATAAGCAATTAACCAGTCAGATCTCAAATTATCGAGATTAGCCTGATTAGGTGTAGTTATAAACAGGTCTTTTGAAGCTTTTAAGTTTATTAAGTCAGAATTTAAATCTTGTAACGCTGGAATAATAATATTATCTGCTGCATTTTCTAAAAGAGCTTTTCTATCAAAACTATCTGAAGACCCATTATCGGAATCATCATTCGATTCTGTACATGAGATCAATATTGAAAAAGAAAACAGAAGTATCGCTATTTGCTTGAAATTCATCATTTAATTTTTAAAAGTTTGCAAATTTACCGTTGTAGTCGAAAGAGTTTACTATTAACTACATTAAAAAAATGATAATTTAATTACTAGCTTGTGCAGTAGTAAAATTGAATCGTGTTGCTATGTCATCAGATATTTGATCTAGAGTAGTAGCAGTAACATCCCAAAAACCATTTCCTACCATCAGTTGATTTAAGTAATTATCAACTTCTGATTTACTAAAGTATGGAGCGTCTGTATTAGGATTGCGAGTAAATTGAAGACTGTATATAAATCCATAAGCTTCAGAAAGGCCATGAAATGCTCTTGCTGGATCTGTTGTCAAATTATCCTTTCCATTTTGTAAATAGAAAACAGCTCTTACAGCAGGAATTAAAGAAATGTTTTCTCTTATGATAGCTGCTTGTTCATCTCTTACAGTATAGTTTTTTTCAACTATCGCTGCACGTCCTAATTTGAACGCATCATAAATGGTAGTGGCAATACCAGCAAAATCTGCATCACCTTCTACACGATCAATGTACTCACTTAAAAAACTATCTTGATCTAGAACTGGCATTGTAGCGTCTGGTTCTGCACCATACAAGTATCCAAAGGCCTCATCCCATTTGTGTTCCATGTTAGTATAGTTTTTACCTGAAACTAATACATCATTATTATTATCTGTTCTGTTAGTTCCTTCATCTAAAACTGTGGTGCTTAAATAATTATTTAAGATTTGATCAGTCATTAGTGCTCCTAATAAACCTTTTGCAAAAGCTTGGTCATATTCTAGACCTTTTGCGTTTACATATCTGATGGTACCACCACCAGCTTGTTGAATCTGTCCAGGAACACCAGCGCTAGCAGTATTGTTCCATACAGGGAAAATATCATTTACTTGTGAAGATATAAAACCATCAAAATCTGCTTTAATAACAGCAGCGTCTGTAGCGTTGCTAGAAAAATAGTCGGCACTAGCTGCAACTTTACTTCGGACACTTTTATCAGAAGCATTTAAGTCTGCATCACTGAAATCATCAGATCCAGCTACGTGAGCAAACATATTTGATAATTCAGATTCTGTGGTAGTAGTTTCCTTAAAAGCACTTTTAATTTCTTCGGCCATTGCAATACGTGTTGATTGCCCAGAGTAACTTACAGAAGTTTCTGTTCCTCTATTAAATGAATAAGATGTAGGTGCAAGTACATTATTTGCAGTTGCATCATCATCGCTGTCACAGGAAACAGTTGTTAATGTAGCTAAAGCGGTAGCGGCAAGTAAAGTTATTCTTCTTAAAATCATTATAGTTTTATTTAGACTTAATATAAATAATCGTGGTTAAATCGGCTGCAAAAATATATCCTTATTTAGATTTATTAAAGATAAGCGCGTTGTTTTATCATTGTTTTTTCTGATAGCTGATTAGAATAGAATTGCTTTTCATTATGAATTAAATTTTGTAGCTAATTAGAGACTCACTTATTAAGAGATTCTTAATGTACGGGCACTAATTAAAAAACGTATATTTGCATGCAATAAAATTCTATTGCATGATATCCCACGATTCTAAATTTATAGGTGAAGGTTTAACCTATGATGATGTACTGCTTGTACCTGCTTATAGTGAGGTGCTACCTCGCGAAGTAAGTATCAAGACAAAATTCTCAAGAAATATTACTCTTAATGCGCCTGTTATAAGTGCGGCCATGGATACGGTTACAGAAAGTCGTATGGCTATCGCAATGGCTCAAGAAGGAGGAATAGGGATTCTACATAAAAATATGTCTATTGAAGCTCAGGCTCAAAAAGTAAGACGTGTAAAACGTGCAGAAAGTGGTATGATTATCGATCCGGTCACTCTTACTATAGAAGCTACTATAGGAGATGCAAAAGCTAGCATGAGAGAACATAGTATAGGTGGAATTCCTATCGTGGATGATGAAGGCTTTATTAAAGGGATTGTTACTAATAGAGATTTACGATTTGAAAAAGATAATAATCGCTCTGTTACTGATGTCATGACATCAGAGAATTTAATTACCGCAAAGGCTGGTACATCATTGCATGATGCAGAGGCAATTTTGCAAGAATATAAAATAGAAAAATTACTAGTTGTTGATGATCAAGACAAGTTAGTAGGTTTAATCACCTTTAGAGATATCACAAAATTAACATTGAAACCTAATGCAAATAAGGACCAGTATGGTCGTTTGCGAGTGGCTGCTGCAATAGGAGTTACAGGTGATGCGGTTGATAGAGCTGGAGCTTTAGTAGATGCTGGAGTAGATGCTGTTGTTATTGATACGGCACACGGTCATACAAAAGGTGTGGTAGATGTCCTTAAAATAGTCAAAGCTGCTTATCCTGATCTGGATGTTGTTGTTGGAAATGTTGCCACGGCCGAAGCTGCTAAATATTTAGCTGATGCAGGTGCAGATGCTGTTAAAGTAGGAATAGGTCCTGGATCTATCTGTACTACTCGAGTTGTAGCTGGTGTTGGATTTCCTCAATTAAGTGCGGTAATGGAAGCTTCTCATGCTTTAAAAGGTACAGGAGTTCCTGTAATTGCAGATGGTGGAATACGTTACACAGGTGATATTCCTAAAGCAATAGCGGCAGGAGCAGATTGTGTAATGTTAGGTTCTATGCTTGCTGGTACAACAGAGTCTCCAGGTGAAACAATCATATATGACGGTCGTAAATTCAAATCTTATCGAGGAATGGGGTCTGTTGAGGCTATGCAGCATGGTTCAAAAGATCGTTACTTTCAGGATGTTGAAGATGATATTAAAAAATTAGTTCCTGAAGGAATTGTAGGACGTGTTCCTTATAAAGGAGATCTAGTAGAAAGCATGACTCAGTTTATAGGTGGTTTGCGTGCTGGAATGGGTTATTGTGGAGCTGGTGATATAGAATCATTGAAAAGTAATGGTCGCTTTGTTAAAATCACAGCAGCTGGTGTGAATGAAAGTCACCCACATGATGTAACGATTACTAAAGAGGCACCTAATTATAGTCGTAAATAAATATGAAGATAATTTGCATTGGTCGTAATTATACCGAGCACATTGCTGAGCTGCAAAACGATAGGCCAACAGAACCTGTAGTGTTTTTGAAACCCGACACTTCTATTTTATTACATAAACAACCTTTTTTCATACCTGCATTTTCTAATGATGTGCACCACGAGGTTGAAGTTGTGGTACGTATTAATCGTATAGGAAAGCATATAGATAGAAAGTTTGCTCATAAATATTTTGATGAGATTGGATTAGGTATCGACTTTACGGCAAGAGATGTACAACAGCAATGTAAAGAAAAGGGATTGCCATGGGAAAAGGCAAAATCCTTTGATGGCGCTAGTGTAGTTTCTCGCAACTTTATTAATAAAAATGAGCTAGGAGACTTAAATAATTTGCAGTTTGAATTATTTAAAAATGATACCTTGCAGCAAAGTGGTGATACCAGTCACATGCTTTGGAAGATAGATGAAATTATAGAACATATTTCTCAATACTTCACACTTAAAATAGGAGATCTTATTTTTACAGGAACACCTGCAGGTGTTTCTAGGGTAGAGGAGAATGATGTTTTAAAAGGAACGCTCGCTGGTAAGGAAATGTTCCAGATAAAAGTAAAATGAAGCAAACACTATACGATTTACAGAAATTAATAGAGCTATCAGATAACGACGCAGACTTTATTAAAGATATGGTGGACATGTTTATCACTGAGATTCCTAAAGATTTAGAGCATCTCGCTGTTGCAGTAATTGATAATGATCGTGCTCGCGTTCATGAGTATGCTCATAAAATGAAGCCTAGCATTGATATGTTTGGGCTAGAATGTTTGTCTGATATTTTAATTATTGAGGCATGGGGAAAGTCGCAGGATGAAATGGACATAAATGAACACTTCATGCGTGTTAATCAAGAATTAGATATGGCATTAATACAACTCAAAAGAGATTTTTAAATGCAGGCAACCATAATTACTATAGGAGATGAAATCCTTATAGGTCAAATTGTAGATACTAATTCTGTTTGGATGTCTCATGAACTCAATCAGATAGGTGTTAATGTGTATGAGATCATATCCATAAGTGATGATCGTGAGCATATTCTTTCCGCTTTCGCGAAAGCGAAACAACAATCAGACATAGTACTTGTCACTGGAGGATTAGGTCCGACCAAAGATGATATTACTAAAAAGACCATTTGTGAGTTCTTTGACGATCATCTTGAGATGAATCAAGAAGTATTGGATCATGTAACCATGCTATTTAAAGAATACGTAAAAGCACCAATGGTTGATATGAATAAGGATCAGGCTTTAGTACCATCTAAAGTTCAGGTGATTTTTAATCAATATGGTACTGCTCCTGGAATGTGGATTGAAGATGAAGGAACCGTTTTTGTTTCTATGCCTGGAGTGCCTTTTGAGATGAAAGCATTAATGACTGATGGTGTGATCCCTAAGATTCTTGAAATAGGAAATTTACCTTTCATTCACCACCGCACAATCCTTACTACAGGTCAAGGAGAAAGTACAATCGCTACAAGATTAGAACACTGGGAAAATAATTTACCATCTCATATAAAGCTAGCTTATTTACCTAGCTTAGGAATGGTGCGACTTAGACTGTCTTCTCGTGGAATGGATAAAGATTTTATACTGCAATCAGTAGATGATCAAATCAAACAACTTTATTCTATAATAGAAGATATTATAGTTAGTGAGAGTAATGATGAGAGTCTAATTCATGCAGTGGTACAGTTGTTAAAAGATAATAATAAAACAGTCGCCACTGCCGAAAGTTGTACAGGAGGCAAGATTGCTAGTCTTATAACAGAAATTCCAGGTGCCTCACAAGTTTTTATGGGTAGTACGGTTACCTATGCTACACAGTCCAAAGTAGATATGCTAGGAGTAGATGCGTCTATAATCAATAAATATAGTGTGGTGAGCGAGCAAGTAGCTTTAGAAATGGCAATTAAAGCACAATTGAAGTTCAAATCTGACTATGCCGTAGCAACTACTGGGAATGCAGGACCTACTCAAGGAGATAGTGATGCGCCAGTGGGAACAGTTTATATAGGAATTGCTACACCGGAAAAAGCTTATGCACTACATTTTATGATGGGTAATCATCGAGAAAGGGTAGTTCAAAAATCTGTTAATAAAGTATTAGAATTACTACAGAAAGAGCTGATAGCTTTGTGCTAATAAGGGTTTTAAAGATTTTGAGCGTTTGGTTTTGATGTCTTGAAAAGCAGAAAAAAAAGCTTTTAGAAAAAAATATTAAAAAAGGGTACAATTAAGGCTTGTGAGAACGAATAAATAATCGTTATTTTGCAGTCCGATTTTAAACACAGATAATCATGTCACGAGTTTGTGAACTTACAGGTAAGAGAGCGATGTCAGGAAACAATGTTTCCCACGCAATGAATAAGACTAAACGTAGATTCAATGTGAATCTATTTACAAAGCGTTTCTACCTTCCTGAAGAGGATAAGTGGATATCACTTAAAGTATCTGCTAAGGCGATAAAAAACATCAATAAATTAGGTATTACTGAAGTAATGAAACAAGCTCGCGCAAACGGGCTTCTTACTAAGTAATCTATTAATATACTAGAAGATGGCAAAGAAAGGTAATAGAATTCAAGTAATACTTGAATGTACAGAGCACAAGGAGTCTGGTCAAGCTGGAACTTCTCGTTACATTACGACTAAGAATAAAAAGAACACGCCAGATCGTTTGGAGATTAAAAAATTCAACCCGATCTTAAAGCGTATGACTGTTCATAAAGAAATAAAATAATACGACATGGCAAAGAAATCAGTAGCAACCCTACAAACTGGGTCAAAGAGATTAACGAAAGCCATCAAGATGGTTAAATCACCTAAGTCAGGTGCATACACATTCGTAAGTGCTATTATGGCACCAGAATTAGTAAACGATTTCTTGAAAAAGAAATAAGTTGGTTAGTTAAGATGATTAAAGACCGCTCTGCTTGCAGAGCGGTCTTTTTTTATGGACCATTTGTCAGTCCTTTTTTTATGGCGCATAATTTGACTGCATAAAATAATGATACTACATAGTTTCACATATATGATTAACTTTGCAACGACCAGAAATAGCCAATAAATGAGTTTTTTTAAAAAAATATTTTCAAAAGAAAAAAAAGAAACCCTTGATAAAGGATTAGAAAAAACTAAAACAACTTTCTTTGATAAATTAGGTAAAGCCGTCGCAGGTAAATCTAAAGTAGATGCAGATGTGCTCGATGATCTAGAAGATGTACTTATCTCTAGTGATGTAGGTGTGGCAACTACCATTAAAGTAATAGATCGTATTGAAGATCGTGTTGCTAAAGATAAATACCTAGGTACTACTGAGTTAAATGGAATTTTGCGTGATGAAATTGCTGGACTTTTAAGTGAAGTAAATAATGGCGATGCCACTGATTTTACCATTCCAAAACAAGAAGGTCCTTATGTAGTAATGGTCGTAGGTGTAAATGGAGTTGGTAAAACTACTACCATAGGTAAATTGGCGCATCAATTTAAACAGAAAGGACTTAAAGTTGTACTAGGTGCAGGAGATACTTTTAGAGCCGCTGCAGTAGATCAACTACAGATTTGGGCAGACCGTGTAGGTGTTGAAATTGTTAAGCAAGACATGGGTAGTGACCCAGCAAGTGTCGCTTTTGATACTTTACAAAGTGCCGTCGCTCAAAATGCAGATGTTGTTTTGCTAGATACTGCTGGTCGTTTACATAATAAAGTTAATCTTATGAACGAGTTGACTAAGGTTAAGCGAGTTATGCAAAAGATTATTCCTGATGCACCACATGATGTTATGCTGGTGTTAGATGGTTCAACTGGTCAGAATGCTTTTGAACAAGCTAAGCAATTTACTGCGGCTACAGAAGTAAGTTCATTAGCAGTAACAAAATTAGATGGTACTGCAAAAGGTGGTGTGGTAATAGGTATTTCAGATCAATTTCAAATTCCAGTAAGATATATAGGTGTAGGTGAAGGAATGGATGATTTACAAGTTTTCAATAAAACAGAATTTGTAGATAGCTTCTTTAATTAAATCTAATAATAAACATTTGATAACTCTTAAATCTAACAATGGTTAGATCTAAGAGTTTTTCTATTTTTAAGAAAAATATTTTATGCGTTTTATACTACTTCTTTTGGTATTAACTATGTGGAGCTGTCAGTCTCCTAAAGCTGTAAATCAAGTTTCTCAGTCTGTCACTCAAGATGATGAACAGTATAAAGTATTGGACTCCAGATTTTTAAAAAAAGAAGATATTATAGCGCCTTTTAAAGATGATTTATCCAGCTTTCGCGAAAGCGAAGAACTTAAATCTTTAATATTAGAAAAAAGCATTCCCGAAATTCAACAAGCTGTCTATGATGGTAAGCTTTCTTACCAACAATTAACCTTATTCTATATTAATAGGATTGCAAAATATGATAGAGAGAATAGGAAATCTTTAAATGCCATCATTGCACTAAATCCGCAAGCAATGGAAGATGCATATGCATATGATTTAAGAATTGACGAGTTCAGACGTGGAGAAGGTAAATTCAATCCTTATAGTTTAATGGGTATGCCTATTTTATTAAAGGATAACATCAATGCTGCTGGTATGAAAACTACTGCTGGTGCAGCTGTTTTAAAAGATTTGGAACCTCAAAATGCACGTATCGTACAACGATTAATAGAGGCAGATGCTATTATTCTAGGAAAAGCAAATCTTAGTGAATGGGCTTACTTCTTTTGTGGTGATTGCCCTAGTGGTTATAGTGCAATAGGTGGACAGACTTTAAACCCATATGGTCGTAAGGAAATAGATACTGGCGGATCTAGTAGTGGTAGTGGAGTTGCAATAGCAGCTAATTTTGCGGTTGCAGCGGTAGGATCTGAAACAGCTGGATCTATATTATCGCCAGCGTCACAAAATAGTATAGTAGGTTTAAAACCATCTGTAGGTACTTTAAGCGGTATAGGGATTGTGCCTATATCAACTTATCTCGATACAGCAGGTCCTATGTCTAAAAATGTTGTGGATAACGTCATATTAATGCGAGGAATGCTCAATGATCAACGTATGTTTAGCGATTTGTTTATTGCAAATTTGGGAACCTCTACGGTTCAAGGACGTGTATTTGGAGTTTTTCCAGGATATAAAAAAAATCCGCTTTATGCTGCTGCGGTAGAAGAAGTGGTGCGATTAGGAGCTACTATAGTTGAGTTAGAAGAAAAACAACCGCAACTAGATGGATTTGTTTCTTTACTTAATGTCGATATGAAAAAGGATTTGCCTGCATATTTCATGGGATTAGGATTGCCTGAGTATCAAGGATGGGATGTGGCTAAGGTGATGGAATTAAATAGAGTAGATTCATTAAATTATATGCCTTATGGTCAACGATTGTTTCAAGGTATAACAGATGAAAAGGATTATTCTCCAGCAGAATCTGCAGCTCTTAAAACTAGATTAACAACTCAAGCACAAGAGTATTTTGATTATTACATTCAGTCTCATAATCTAGATGGTTTCTTATCGGTAAATAATTATAATGCTGCAGAAGCTGCTGTGGCTTTTTATCCTGCTATCACTGTTCCTATGGGATATGATGAGAATGGTCAGCCTTTTGGATTAACTTTTATTGCACCTACCGAAGAAGAGAAGATGCTTTATCAATGGGCAGCTGCTTATGAAAAAGCAACCCAACACCGTAAGATGCCTAAAGGTTATAATTAAAATCAACAGTCATTGAAAGATTCAACTCAAATGCCGTCGTTGCTTAGTTCTAAAAGCCTCGTTATTTTGACGAAGTTTATGGCGATCTATGCAGCCTTTCATATTATAACCGTATTAGGAAAAACTTATGTAGATTCCCTATCTGAAGAATCAACAATTGCGGATAGCTACCAGTTACCTATTTATATAGTCGCTGGTGTACATTTTATCATGTTACTTATGTGTGGCGCGATGCTAATGACTAAAAAGTATTATTGGTTAGTTACCGTGGCCTGCATAGTGATCTCATTATATACGAGATTCTTTTTTGAAGATATTGTTTCATTAGTAAATGCTTACTAGCTTTTAAAGATGGAATCTATAGCCTAAGCCTAATTGTAAATCTTTAAACTGATTAATATTCCTGTAGTTGGCTATTAATCTAAAACGATTTATGCTGTATATCGCCTCAACATTATACTCATTAAATTCATTCCAATGAATGAAATTAGTGCCTAAATAAAACCTGTCAAAAAGTTCTTTCCCTAAACCGATTCCATAACCAAAACTACAACTAGACATGTCGCTATGATAATCTATATAGCCGGCAATTATATCCATATTTAAGTAGTGATACTTATCTTTTTTTGAGATTAAAATAGATTTATTAAAGCTCAATTCATAACTGTCATATTGAAAGTTATCTAATCTAGTTGACTCAAGTTCAAGGCTATTTGAAAAGTAAAATTTCTTTCCAAGCTTGGAGTTTTTTCGGTATTTAATATTAAGATAATTATTAGTATCAAAATCAGTCAGATAATTTACGGAAAAAAAGGAGTTCCATTTCAAAGGCAAAATATCACCACTACTTTCAAATAAAACTCCTGTCATTCCATTATGAACTCCATGTTGAAGGTAAGCTGTGTTTCTGTAGAAACGTTGAAAGCAAGAGTACGTTATTGGTTCTATATCAGGATCAATATTTAAAATCACATCTATTTGAATATTGTTATGGACAACTTTTTCTTGAGTGATATATCCTGGATATGAGAATACTAATACATCTTCAATACTTGCAACAATAGAATAATTCCCGTCAAAATCTGATACTGCACCTATAGCAGAGTCTTTAATAGCAATAGAAACTCCTAAAATTACTTCACCATCTGTATCACTCACATTCCCAGTAATCGTCCTTTGAGCGATGCAGGTGATACAATAGAGTGATAGAAAAAGAGCTAGACTTATTTTCATTAAAATTAGAAGTATTGAGGACGTTTTACAATCGATCAAAATTAGCACGCACTTCTTTCTCTGGCGTTAGATTCTGTATAGCAGTAGATGGTCCAGTGATAGGAGCAACTTGTGGTTGAGGCATTTTTTCTGCCATTTTAATCATTCCTTCTATCGAGTAATGTAAGGTGCTTAATGCATGCATCGGGTGACTGTATTGTTTCCAGTCCATAGCGTTAGTGACAGCTTGTTGTAATTCAACATATTTGCGCTGCTGTTTTTGATTAAAACCTACATATCGATCGCCTATTATGGGTAGCAATTCTTTATAATGGTTAAGCCAGTCGTTACCGTTATAAATTCCGTAATACATGGCTTTCCAATAAAAATGAACGGTAAAAAAAGTATATTGTGGTACAATCGCTGCAGTTTGAATTAATTTCCAATATTCTATTTGAGAAGTATCATTCCCAAATTTTAATAATGTAAGAGCCTCGTGAGCTTCAGACCATGCGGTCTTCATAAAGCTACGTTTCAAACGGAAAAAGGCCAACGGAATAGCAAAAGATACCATCATAAATATATAGCGAGACCAATGCGCTTCTGGGCTCAAACATAAAATGATGCATAAAGCTGTGAATAAAATCCACGTAGGAATAAAAAACAATCTTCCGTTAACACCAAAAGTTGCTGTAAGCATGCAAATCCATGCACATAAATGTGCTTGAAATATCACAGCCATAGGTCGCGCATTCCCTATTTCCCAGATGCTGTCATCTATGTTAAATAAGTATAATATAAAATAAATGACACCAAAAAATAAGGCCAATAATAGTCCTTGAAAAAAAGCTGCTCCGTTGAATATTACCATTTGATTTACTTGAGATTGTTGAAAATACTAATTTTTATGAATACGCTTTCGCGAAAGCGTGATCAAAAACAACATTTACATCTAGTTAAGTCGTAAATTTGCAGCCGCTTATGAGAACAAAATCAAGAAAAAAGAATAAGATTAATGTCATCACTCTAGGATGTTCAAAGAATGTCTATGATAGTGAAGTATTGATGGGACAGCTGAAGGCCAGTGGCAAAGATGTTGTTCATGAAGAAGAAGGTAATATCGTTGTGATAAACACCTGTGGTTTTATCGATAATGCTAAGGAAGAATCTGTAAATACCATACTGGATTTTGTAGAACGTAAAAATAGTGGTGAAGTTGATCAGGTATTTGTATCGGGTTGTTTATCAGAGCGCTATAAGCCAGATTTGCAAAAGGAAATTCCAGATGTGGATCAGTATTTTGGTACCACAGAGTTGCCATCATTATTAAAAGCATTAGGAGCTGACTATAAGCACGAGTTGATAGGTGAGCGTGTAACTACGACCCCTAAAAACTATGCGTATTTTAAAATCGCCGAAGGTTGTGATAGACCATGTTCTTTTTGTGCAATACCATTAATGCGTGGTGGTCATAAAAGCACACCTATAGAACACCTAGTCATTGAAGCTGAAAAACTGGCTGCGAATGGTGTTAAAGAGCTTATTCTTATCGCTCAAGATCTAACTTATTATGGACTAGATTTATATAAAAAGAGACGTCTTGCAGATCTTTTAAAAGAGCTAGTGAAAGTAGAAGGAATAGAGTGGATACGCATGCACTATGCATTCCCAACTGGTTTCCCTATGGATGTTCTTGAGGTTATGAAATCAGAGCCTAAAGTGTGTAATTACTTAGATATACCATTACAACATATTTCAACACCTGTTTTAAAATCGATGCGTCGCGGTACTACATTTGAGAAGACTAATGCCCTTTTAGAAGATTTTAGAGCAACGGTTCCAGAAATGGCGATACGTACTACACTAATTGTAGGATATCCTGGAGAAACAGAAGAAGATTATCAGATTTTAAAACAATGGGTAAAAGATCAGCGTTTTGAACGTATGGGTTGTTTCACATACTCGCATGAGGAGAATACACATGCTTATAAGTTAGAAGATGATGTGCCAGAAGAAGTAAAACAAGAACGTGCAAACGAGATCATGGAAATTCAATCACAAATTTCATGGGAATTGAATCAGCATAAAATAGGTCAGATTTTTAAAGTTATTATAGATCGCAAAAGAGGTAATTACTTTGTAGGACGTACAGAGTTTGATAGTCCTGATGTGGATAATGAAGTATTGATCGATGCAGAGAAGCATTATTTATCTGTAGGATCATTTGTAAATGTTACTATAACTGAGGCTGAAGATTTTGACCTTTATGGTACGCCAGTAGAGTAGTGTTTGTATTTTAATACATTAGTAAATTTATAATGAACAATGCTTCTTTGGGTGAGAACTAAAGAAGCATTTTTTATTTGTTGTTGAAATAGTTTATTTCAATATTGTCGATTTATAAAAGTTATTTAAACAGAAAGTGGCATCTTCTTTGAATACTGTGATACGTTCTACAAATCCGTATTTTTGACTTATGAAAAAGTTGTTTTTTATTATTTTATTGATCAGTGCAGCTGCATTGTCCCAGGCGCAAATTACTTACTATCAGATAGAGGATGGCACTGTGATGGATTTTTTTGAGTTTGAAAAATATAAAAAAACCTTATCCACAGGTTTAGTAATACATAATTCAATTAGTACACGAACGGCTCAGGATTCTGTAATTCAAACGGTTAAAGTAACTGTTGTAGACAGTAATCCAAATTCCAATTATTATGATCCTTTTTTAGTGCATCGCAAAAAGATAGGTGATCGCTTTCCTATGGAGGAGTTTATAGCTAGTGATAGTTCTGGAATTGATGATGTGGATTATACAGGTAAGCCTACGGTTGTCAATTTTTGGTTCACGCGATGTGGACCTTGTATTATAGAAATCCCATATTTAAATCAATTAGAACAAGAATTTAATGGCGAAGTTAATTTTGTAGCTATCACTTTTGATAAAGACTATGTGGTCAATCATTTTCTAGATAGAAAGGCATTCAATTTTGAACATCTTACAGATGTGCGACCTGCAATCGATGCTTATGGTGTTCAAGCTTTTCCTATGAATTTACTCTTAGATAAAAACGGGAAAATTGTTGAGGTTTATGGTGATATTATTGCAGAGCATTTGAACTTATCTGCAACATTAAGAGAAATGGTGAATGAGTAATACTATTTCTGTTGTTCTTTTTTACGATCATCTAGTCGGGCTTTAAAGCTGCGTCTATTTTTTGTTCTAGAGCGGCCATGTGTTTTGCGATTCCATAATAGGAAAACAAAAAAGGCAATGATAACAGCGCCTATATATAGCCAGTCTTTATATTCGCTCAATCCTTCCATTCTTTATTTCTAAGGTCGGTCTCAATGATGCCATCACGTAGTCTGATGACTCTATGAGCATGCTCTGCAATTTCCTCTTCATGCGTTACTAGAATCACTGTGTTTCCGTCTGCATGAATCTTGTCAAAAAGAGCCATAATTTCAACACCTGTTTTAGAATCTAGATTTCCTGTAGGCTCATCTGCTAGTATGATAGATGGATTGTTAACTAGAGCTCTACCTACGGCAACACGCTGGCGCTGTCCACCAGATAATTGATTAGGCTGGTGATCCATACGATCGCCTAATCCTACACTTTCAAGTACTTCAGTGGCGCGTGCATTACGTTCTTTCTTAGACTTACCGGCATAAACCATGGGTAATGCGACATTATCTAATGCTGTTGTACGAGGTAAAAGATTGAAAGTTTGAAATACAAAACCTATTTCTGTGTTTCTAATATCTGCCAGTTGATCATCGCTTAAGCTAGAAACGTCTGTGCCATTTAATTTATAAGAACCAGCTGTAGGCGTATCTAGGCAGCCTAGTAAATTCATTAAAGTTGATTTTCCAGATCCTGATGGTCCCATAAGTGCAACATAATCACCACGTTTAATCTCGAGATCTATACCCTTAAGAACTTTAACAACTTCTTGTCCCAGTTTAAAATTACGCACGATACCACGCACATCTATTACATTATCACTCATAGGTTAAAAGTATGGAATTATTAGCCTTTCTCATAGGACGTTCAAATTCTAATAACGTTACAATTTGATGTAAAAACGTTCTTGCAATTGTTCTTTTCTTAAAAATAAGAGCCCGACATCATACAGATCTATACTAGCGGTGACGTTTGCATGTTGACATAGTTGATTCCATGCATCTGTCATATCCTGCGACCAGTATATGTCGTCCAGTATAAAAATAGTGTCTTTGTGAGATAGTTTTAGGCAAGCATTAAAATAGTTTATGGTAGCCATTCCATCGTGATGTCCATCAATGTAAATCAGGTCATATGTTGTCCCTAATTGATTACTAAGAAATTTATCAAACTTACTGCAAACACTTTTTACCTTATCTAGGTTAAATTTTTCGAATTGTGATTGTGCAAATTTTTGAACCTCTGGACTGCCTTCAATTGTGGTTATATGAGCACCTGATAAGGCCATAGCATGTGTTGCTATTCCTATGGAAGTACCAAGTTCTAAAACGTTGCTTACATTAAAATAGTTGCACAACCGGAATAACATTTCAGCAGATTTTCTATCACTAGAATTGTATTTCAGAATGTCGCTCGCACGACGTTCATCAGTTTTAAAGACTTTACTTCCAGCTCCATAATCTTCTATGTGTAAAATGGTGTGGTTGTTTTTTACGCTTTCGCGAAAGCGTCTTATAGCATCATACTGCTCATAATACGTTTTATCTCTTAAGCACTTTTTCTCGAGTGTAAACACAAACGGCGAGTGAATCCCATGTAAATGAAAGGATTTAAGGCAGTGTTTTATATAGTTCTTGAGTTGGTGAAGCAAGAGGAAACTATTTCTGTGTTACTATTTTCTGTTTATTTAAAAGTAGTATTTGAATTCAACTTTATTTTTATAAAAATACTATCCAATCGACTCCGTAAGTTCCAACCATTCCATTTCTCTTTCTTCTAAGTCTGCTTTTACCTGATCTAGTTTTATAGAATTAGCTGCGAGTTCTTCTGGTGTAAGAGAAGTGTCTAGAAAGGACTCTTGAAGTTTAACACGTTGTTCTTCTAGTTTCTTAATACTGTTTTCTAGTCTAGAAAGTTCTTTTTGCTGTTCACGAGTCGGGCCATTATTTTCTACAGCTTTCTTTTCAACAGTTTTTTTTGTAACGACTTTTTCGCCTGAAGCAGTGTCTTCTTTATCGAGCGCAAGATCAGTGTTTCCTACATAAGCACGGAAATCACTATAGTTCCCAGGGAAATCTGTGATGGTTCCGGACTGATTGAAAACAAATAGATGATCTACAATCTTATCCATAAAATAACGGTCGTGACTTACCACCATTAGACAACCAGGGAAATCCATTAAAAAGTTTTCTAAGATATTTAAAGTAGGGATATCTAGATCATTAGTCGGTTCATCAAGAATTAGAAAATTAGGGTTTTGAATGAGTACTGTACATAAGTAAAGTCGTTTGCGTTCACCACCACTTAGTTTTTCTACAAAGTCATGTTTCTTTTTACTGTCAAACATAAATCGCTCTAACAGCTGACTTGCACTAATGATTTTTCCTTTATTAAGAGGAATGTATTCACCGTATTCTTTAATCACATCAATGACCTTTTGGCCAGGCTTGATGTCTATGCCACCTTGAGTATAGTAGCCTATTTTTACTGTTTCACCTTTCACTACTTTACCAGAGTCTGGTAGTAGATTCCCAGTGATCATATTCAGGAATGTCGATTTACCAGTTCCATTTTTTCCTATAATTCCTACTCGTTCTCCTTTAATAAAGTTGTACGAGAAATTATCGATAAGCTTTTTACCAGGGAATGATTTAGATATTTTATGAAGTTCAACCACTTTAGTGCCTAAACGTTCCATGTTAATTTCTAATTCTACTTTATGATCCTTACGACGGTTGTGAGCAGCTTCTTTTATTTGGTAAAAATCATCAATACGTGATTTAGATTTTGTTGTACGTGCTTTAGGCTGTCGACGCATCCACTGTAATTCTTTTTTATAAAGTTGTTGCGCTTTTTCTTGAGTGGTTTGTTCAATTTCTAAACGTTCTTCTTTTTTCTCTACATAATAAGAATAATTCCCTTTATAGGTATAAAGTTTCCCATTATCTAGCTCTATGATTTCGTTACAAACACGATCTAAGAAATAACGGTCGTGTGTCACCATAAGTATGGTGTAGTTTTCTTGCTTGAAATACTCTTCTAGCCATTCGATCATTTCAAGATCTAAGTGGTTAGTAGGTTCGTCCATTATTAATAGCTGTGGATCTGATAGTAAAGCTATAGCCATAGCGATTCGCTTTTTTTGTCCACCACTTAGATTTTCTACTTTTTGAGAAAGATCATCTAGTTTTAATTTAGAAAGTATCTGTTTGTATTTAGTTTCAAAATCCCAAGCATTTGAAGAGTCCATGGCGTCAAAGGCTGCTTGATACTTATCTGCATCTTCCATGTTTTGCAGTGCCTTTTCATAATTTGCTATAATTTTTATAATAGGAATGTCAGAATCTAAGATGATTTCTTCTATCGTGGCATTGGGATCTAAATCTGGTTCTTGTAGTAAGAATGCCATACGTAAATCATTACGACGGTTTACCGATCCAGTATTAGGCATTTCTTTCCCTATAATGATATCAAGTAGCGATGTTTTACCGAAACCGTTTTTTGCTACAAAACCTATTTTCTGACCTTCATTAATACCTAATGAGATATTATCAAACAACACGCGTTCCCCAAAGCTACGAGAGACATTTTCAACAGATATATAGTTCATGAAATCCTATGTTTTAATGGATTGCAATAATACGTGTTTTTTTGAGGGGTTTGATATTTAAGATTGCTGGTTTTCTAAGGGTTGTTGGGTCAATTTTATTTAAAAATTGAAGAGTCGTTTTTGTATACGGATCAAATAAAAGTAATTAAGCCATGTTGTTCATAGAACTGTAGTGATAATCGCTTAGTGATAATAGGCATTTTAAATAGATAATTTTATATTTACAGCTTATTCCGAAAAGATTTATGCGTACCGTTTTAGGTTTATTAATTATAGGTTTGGTTTTAATGGTAAGTTCTTGCGTTCCTACACGTAATATTACTTATTTACAAGAGTCTCCAACTGTAAAAAATGACTCGCTTATTACTATTCAAAAAGTACAGCCACCCTATAGATTACAAATTAATGATGTATTAAGTATTCAAATTAAGGCGCCATATGATAATGATTTAATCTCCATGTTTAATGCTGGTAACACAAATAATAGTTCGAATGGGGCAGTTCAAGGTTCTGGCTTGTATTTTACTGGTTATACTATAGATCAACATGGAGATATAAGAGTTCCACAACTAGGAAAGATAAAAGCAATTGGTCTTACATTAGAAGAATTACGAGAGTTTATAGAAACAAGATTGTTAAATGAGTATTTTAAAGAAAATGCAGAGCTTTTTGTTAATGTACGTTTAGGTGGGTTACGTTATGTGATGGCTGGTGAAGTTGGAGGCAAAGGTGAGCAAGTTATATATAGAGATCAGGCTACGATTATTGAAGCTATTGCAAACAGTGGTGGAGTACCTATCACAGGAGATTTAACCAAAGTGCGCATAGTAAGGCAATATCCCGATGGTGTTAAGGTGCATCATCTTGATTTAACGCAATTAAACGTTATTTATTCGCCTTATTATTACATACAACCTAATGACATGATTGTAGTAGATCCATTACCTCAAAAATCTTTAGGTACTGGAACTACTGGACTTGCATCATTTACAACTATCATTTCTGTATTGACTACATTAGTAACTACAGTATTACTCTTTACTCGATTGTAAAATGGAAGAAGAAAAAGAAATTAATTCTTTATCGGGCATTTTTGATGTCCGCCAATTTCTGTCTAAACTTATTAAGTTATGGTGGCTATTCATAATCTGTTTGGGGATAGGGCTTTCTTATGCCTACTATAAAAATCAATTTATAAGAACTATTTATTCTGCGAATTCATTGATTAGTATAAAAGATAATTCAAATCCGCTTTTTACTAATAATACGAGTTTGACTTTTAATTGGGGCGGAACTACTGATAAGGTAACAACCGCTATAGTACAGTTTAAGTCTCGTACTCATGCAGAACAAGTTGTTGACGAGTTACAGTTTTATATTAATTATATAAAAGAAGGTGATTATTATAATACTGATGCTTATAAAAAGACACCATTCTATATTTATGCTGATAGCAGCAAAACGCAATTATCGGGAAAAAATATAAGAATTAAAGTATTAAATCAAGAGAAATTTGAGCTTTCTAGTAATTTCTCCAGTTCTACAGCCTCAGGTTATCATTACAGTTTGAAAAAAAGTCAAGCAGTCACTGTTCCTGAAGGAGAGTGGAAAAAACAATTCAAATTTGGGGACTCTATACAATTACCTTTTCTCAATGTAATCATCGATAAACGCACAGAATCCATTAAAACTGGAGAATGGTTGTTCAATTTCGGGAATTATTGGGGTACCGTAAATAAATATAAATCTATTGCTATAAGACAAGAGCCTTCAGGTTCTTCCATTTTATTGTTAAGTTTATCTGGTGAAAACAAACAACGATTAGTAGATTATATAAACACCAGTTCAGTAATTTTAGAACGCGGTGAATTAGAACGCAAAAATAAGTTTGCTGTGAGTACCATAAAATATATAGACAGTTCACTTATAGTTCAAGAAAAAGCATTAAAAAAATCAGAGAAAGACCTTGAAGATTTTAAGGATAAATCTCAAATGTTAGATGCCGTAACTCAAAATTCAGATTTTAATTTAAAACTCACTGAGTTTGAAATCCAAAAACGTGGAATTCAAAACAAGTTAAATTACTATGATAACCTTAAAAATTATCTTCAAAATAAGACTGATTACACTATTATTCAGGCGCCATCAGTAGTTGGGATTGAGGAAGGAAGTATATCTGCAGCAGTATCTAGGTTAATTCAATTATCAGAAGAGCGCAAGAGAAGGGAATTTGCTATGAGAGCCGATGCCCCAGTTTTTAGAGAATTAGATCGTGATATTAATGCTGTAAAGGATGTTATATATGAAAATATTACGAGCTCAAAATCTCTCCTTAATCGTGAATTGAGTATTCTTTATGGTCAGATAGGTAAGGTAGAAGCGCAGATTAAAAAGTTGCCTAAAGAACAACAAGAATTTCTTAAGATTCAAAGACAATTTGATGTCAATCAAAGCACCTATAATTTGTTTATGGCCAAAAGAACCGAAGCAGAGCTAGTACGTGCTGCAAATGTATCTGATGTGTATGTTATAGATGAGGCTAAAGATACTGGAGGTGGCGGTACTAGAAGAGATTCAAATATTAATTATTTAATGGCACTATTAATAGGACTAGCAATTCCTATTTCAATAGCATTCATTCTCACCATATTAGATAATTATATTCACTCTCCTAAAGATGTTGAAAAGCTTTCTAAAATACCATTGATAGGAGTGGTAGGTAAAATGGATCATCCTACAAATTTAATTGTAAAGGATAAACCCAAATCTACCATAGCAGAAGCTTTTAGAGGAATAAGATCTAGTTTACACTTTTTATATAATCAAGAATCACTGCATGGATCACGTACTGTAATGGTAACTAGTAGTGTAAGTGGAGAAGGAAAAACTTTTACCAGTATTAATCTAGCAACCGTTTTCGCATTGAGCGGTAAGCGTACTTTATTAGTAGGTTTAGATTTAAGAAAACCTAAGATTTTTGATGATTTTGAGATAGATAATGATCTAGGAGTTTCTAATTATTTAGTAAATGATTGTAGCCTAAATGAAATCATACGTTCAGCGGGAATAGAGAATTTAGATATTGCCTTATCAGGTCCTGTTCCGCCTAATCCTAGTGAACTTATTATGTCCAAACGCGCCGGTGAAATGATAGAGCAGTTTAAGAAGGATTATGATTATGTTATTTTAGACACGCCACCTTTAGGTTTAGTGGCTGATGCATTAGAGATTGCAAAACATGCGGACGCTACTCTATACATGATACGTCAAGAGTATACTAGAAAAACTATGCTAGATGTCGTTAATGATAAATACAACCGTAAAGAACTTGATAATTTAAGCTTTGTGTTTAATTATTTCAATGAACGTGGCAAGTACGGTTATGGTTATTGGATATGGTTATGGATACGGCTATGGAGCATATGGTAATGGATATCATGAAAATGAGAATAGAAATAGCTATTTTAATATAGTAAAAAAATGGTTTAAAAGAGTTTTTAAACCTAAAGTCTAGACTTATGGCAAAAGAAGAGTGGCTATATGAAATCAAACCAAAAGGTAAATTAATTGATCTTAACCTTCAGGAAATATGGCGTTATAGAGACTTACTAGTTCTCTTTATAAAAAGAGATATAGTCACGGTATATAAACAAACTATTCTAGGTCCATTGTGGTTTTTAATTCAACCCCTATTTACAGGTGTAGTGTTTACATTAATTTTTAATAAAGTCGCAGGAATTGAAAATATTGGAATTCCTGATTTTTTATTTAATTTGGTAGGCTTAACGCTATGGTCTTATTTTAAGGAATCTTTGAATGCTACCAGTAACGCCTTTAGATCTAATGCTACCTTATTCGGTAAGGTGTATTTCCCAAGGTTCATTGCACCTGCATCTAAGGTGTTATCTGGATTATTTAAATATGGAATACAACTATTAATACTTATCCTTTTTTATGTTTATTATGTTTATCAAGGCATAGAAGTAAGACCTTCCATTTATTTCCCTTTGTTACTAGTAATTATACTTAATGTGATATTAATAGCAATGGGTCTAGGTATGATACTATCGGCCTTTACTACTAAATATCGAGATCTGACTATTTTAATTGGTTTTAGTCTTAACTTATTAATGTATTTAAGTGCGGTCATGTATTCTCTGGATGCGGCAAAGGATAAATTAAAAGATTATTACTGGGCCATAGAATGGAATCCACTCGCACATATTCTAGAAAGCTATCGCAGCATATGGTTTAATAACATGGACGTTCACTGGGAAGGAATTTATGTAGGTTTAGGACTAGGAGTAATAATGTTTTTTCTTGGTCTTATAGTATTTAATCGAACTGAGAAAACTTTTATAGATACGGTATAATGGCAGGAATAATTAGATTATACTGGTGGAGTGAAATTTATATTCAAAAATTCTCAAAAGAGAATTATGGTGATTTACTCGGTAAATATTTAATTCAAAAAATTTCAGGTAAAAAAGTGCGATGGTATCGAGCTAATAAATTTTATGTAAGGAATTTATGGCAACCGTTATATGTAACTATAGGCAGCGTACTAGAACATATAGGAGCGCATTGTATAGTATGGGGTAGTGGTATTATTTCTAGAGAGGCTCAGGTAGCTGGCGCAACTTTTCTAGCAGTTAGAGGACCGCTTTCGCGAAAGCGTCTCCTAGAATTAAATTATGAATGTCCAGAAGTTTATGGCGATCCAGCCTTATTATTACCCTTATATTATAATCCACAAGTTGATAAAAAGTTCAAATTAGGGATCATTCCACATATCAATGATTATAATATCATTAAAGATTGGTATAAAGATAATAATGAAGTTTGTGTCATTAACTTTAGAACCAACGATATTGAATACACAACGAAACAAATTTTAAGTTGTGAGTGCATCTTATCATCTTCTTTACATGGTGTAATAGTCGCACATGCTTATCAAATTCCAGCGGTACAAGTGAGTTTTTCAAAACGTATTATGGGAGATGGCGTTAAATACCATGACTACTTTCTTTCTGTAGGGTTAAGAGCTTATGATCCTTTAAATGTGGAAGAAGTAATATCTTTAAGAGACGCTTTAGCCGTAATTAATAAACATGATAGTAGTTTACCTAGAGCAAAAGATATAGAAAAAGTCCAAGAAAATTTACTTGTAGTTTGTCCATTTAAAAATGTTGGAAAATGAGTGATTACATTATTTTAAAAGCACAAAATGTTTCTAAACAGTACCGACTAGGTGTAGTAGGAACTGGGACGATTGTCCATGACCTGAATAGAATGTGGCATAAGATAAGAGGTAAACAAGATCCTTATTTAAAGATAGGAGCAATAAACGATCGCAGTGCCACAGCCAGCTCAAATTATGTATGGGCATTACAGGATATCGACTTTGAAGTAAAGCGCGGTGAGATATTAGGAATTATAGGTAAAAATGGCGCTGGTAAATCAACTTTATTGAAAATACTCTCACGAGTGACTAGTCCAACCACAGGAAGCATAAAAACTAGAGGACGTATAGCGAGTTTACTAGAGGTAGGAACTGGAATGCATCCAGAATTAACAGGAAGAGAAAACATTTTTCTCAATGGTGCTATTCTAGGAATGACTAAGGCCGAAATAGCGAGTAAGATTGATGAAATCGTTGAGTTTTCGGGTTGTCAAATGTATATAGACACACCTGTAAAACGCTATTCTAGTGGTATGCGAGTACGATTAGGGTTTGCAGTGGCCGCATTTCTAGAACCCGATATACTTGTAGTAGATGAGGTGCTCGCCGTAGGAGATGCTGAGTTTCAAAAGAAAGCTATAGGTAAAATGCAAGATATTTCAAATACAAGCGGTCGTACCGTGCTTTTTGTGAGTCATAATATGGCTGCTGTTCAAGATTTGTGTAGTAGAGTTTTACTTGTGGAAGATGGGTCAATAGTTTATAATGGTAATGTAGAAGATGGGATTAAAAGGTATCTAGAGTCTAATTTGAGTCATAAAGCCAAAGTGAATTTTGACTTGAATTCACTGAATGAGACATCAATAAGAAGTTTCAGTTTAAAAAGTGAATCCGGAGTAATAACTTCAAATTTCAAATCTGGTGAATTACCTGTTTTTTCAATAAAACTATTTTTTAAAGATCATTTGAATAACCCTAGTTTTAGTATCCGTATAAGTGATGCATTTGGGGCTAATATTGTTACTTGGAGAAGTTTGTATTTTATAAATTCACCTTTGTCAGAAGTGAAAACAGGAGAATATGAATTACAAATAAAACCTGAAAAACTGTATTTATTGGACGGTCTGTATAATGTTTCAATTTCACTTTTGGAAGGTAAAGTCCCATTAGATATCAAAAAAGATTTTATAAGTTTTAATGTGAGCTCATCTAGGCCTAGTTCAGACTACATAACAATTTCAAGATCTCTTTCATCTAATTGTATTCTATTTTCTAATTCAGAATGGAATATTCAAAAATTATAATTTCGTTATGGAGTATAAATCACTTAAAACAATTGCTCAAAAAAAGAAATTTTGGAAAGAAAATCCACTAAATGGTGATATTCCTATTAGAATTGATGGGTTTCATGAATTTAAAATGAAATGTTTGAATGATGATTCAGTAGTGAAAGAACTTTATTGGACCCAATTTAATGGATGGGAGAAAACAAGTTTGACTTTATGGAAAAATTTATTAGAGAAAATTGACGGTGATTCAGTTGTTTTAGATATTGGTGCATATTCTGGAATTTATTCCTTAATTGCCTCTACTTATGAAAATGTGAAACATATATACGCTTTTGATATTCAAGATAATTGTATAATTAGACTAGAAGAGAATTTTCAATTAAATAATATTAGTAAGGCATCAATTGTTAAAGCGGCATGTTCAGATTCTGAAGGTGAAATCGAATTTTACTATTATGAAGAAGAAGGAATAATGTCCTCTGTTGCAGGGATTGTTCCTAAAAAAATGAATAATTTAAAAACTTCAGTTAAATCAATTGTCCTTAGTAATTGGGTTATCTCTGAATCTTTGAAGAATATTAAACTCATTAAAATAGATGTTGAAGGTGCTGAACAAAAAACTTTAGTTGGATTGCGAGACATATTGAAGAAAGATGAGCCTGATGTTCTTATTGAAATTAATGATTTTAACGATGTGAAGAAGGTGAAGAATATTTTTCCAAAAGGATATAAATTATATGATATTAACGAGAATAATTTAGGCATTAAAAAGCTTGGTTTAATTACAAAGCCTACATTGGATAGAAATTATTTTTTTTCAATTAAATCTAAAAAAGAACTTTCAATAATATTTGAAGGGAAAATATTGTAATTATGGATAAAATTGCAATAATATCAGGAAGATATCCTAGTACGATATTTGATTCTGTCACTAATCATAAAATTTATGCTGATAGGCATAAATATCATTATGTTCATTGCAATTGGCCTACCGGAGAGGTAAATCGATACTTCAATAAAATACGTTATATTTTATATTATTTTGATTTCTTTGATTACATAATTTGGTTAGATGATGATGCTTTTTTTTGGGATTTGGAAAAAGATATAATGGATTATGCTCCTAAAAATGATAAGTTTTTATCAATTTGTAAAAGTCCTAATTTCAAATCTCTAAAAACTTATTTCAGTTCTGGTCAATTTATTTTAAAAACCAATAATATTGCAAATGAGTTTCTGAATTCAGTTTTAACTTTAGAGATGGCAATTGTAAAACAGTGGTGGAATGATGATTTAGGTTATTTTACAAATGGAGATCAAGATTTGATGACCTTTTTAAGTATAGAGGATTCAAGATTCGTTAATGGAATAACTCTCCATGAATACGAAAAATTTAATAGTAGGATACAAAACTTAGATAGTCAAGATATTCATAACCCCTTAATATTGCATTTTACAGGAACAGTTGAATTAAAAAGGGAGGATTATTTACAGGTCCAAAAAAAGTTTGATTTACCTCCAAGCTTAATTTCACATAATATTCTGTCTAGTTATAATATCGTCACAAATACGAATAAGAAAAGTTTAAAAGATAAAATTGTTGCTAAATTAAAATCATGGTTACGCGGTTAAAAAGGCATATCGTTGATTTACTTCCTTCTAATGTAAATGAACATTTGGCACAATTTAAATATAAATTTAATCCAAGCGTAGTTTTATGTGATGAATCAACTTATCTCGCAATACGAGTTTGTGTAAGTGTTAAGTCCGAGATTAAAGCAATTCTTTATAAATGGGATTCATATCAAAATTTGGAGATTTTAGACTTAAGTAATTATTGTGAATCCAATCTAGAGGTACAAAAGGTAGCGGACCCCAAATTATTTGAAATTGATAAAATTGTTTATTGCACATTTAATACAGGTTTTGTTGGAGGTTCGTACAATAAACTTTTCTTAGCATCAATTAGTGATTTTAATAACATTATAATTAAAGAGTGTTTTTTCAAGGACAGGCAATCAATTGAAAAGAATTGGTCATTCTTCAAAAAAAATAATGTTTTACATGCGTTATATAGTGTCAACCCATTAATTATTTTAAAATCAATAAATATAAATGAGAATAATAAATTAATTTTTGAAAAATTTTATCATAAAAATTCTGATCTTCCAAAACTTTCATTAGGAACTCAACTTGCTGTAATTGGTAAGGATGAGTATTTTATGATAGCGCATAAAAAGATGTATTTAAAAAATAAACGTCTTTATTATGGTGTACCTTTAATTTTAAATACCAATGATTTAAAAGTAACGACAGCTGGTTCCAATTATCTTATCGATTCTTACAAATCACTATTTGGTAATAGATTTAAGTTTAATAAAAATTTGATATCATGTACTTATTTTTCAGGAATTTGTGTTTTATATGATGAATTCATTATTAGTTACGGTGTAAATGATGTTGATATGAGGATAGTCAAAGTAAAGAAAGAGAGTTTGTTATGATAAGAACATATTATTGGAATACAAGGAAAGTATCTTTGAAAGGTTATATTAAAAATCGAATTTTTAATCCTAACAAAGTTGTTTTTAGATACGGAAATGCTGGTGACATTTTTAACGCAGACTTGATAGAATATTTGTATGGTGAAAAACCAGATAATATTTTAGAAGAAGGAAATAGATTATTACTGGTAGGTTCTATTATGTCTGTTATTAAGAAGGGTGATATAATTAACGGAATAGGGTGGAAAGGAAATAACTTAGAAGATAAGCAAAGTATTATAGAATCTGCAAAGGTATATGGGGTAAGAGGTCCACTTACTAAAAGTTTATTTGAAAAATATGGAGCTGATTTATCAAATTTAAAATTTGAATATGATCCAGGACTTCTTATTAGAGATGTTTATAATATTGATATAAAGAAATCAAAAGAAAGTCAAGTTCTTTTTATTCCCCATTTTCGAGATCTTTGGATATATAAGGGTTATCCTAAAGGACTTAAAGTGATTAGTATTGATAATAAACCTGAGAAAATAATAAAAGAGATATTAAAATCATCTGTTGTTTATGCATCTTCTCTTCATGGAATAATTTTTAGCCATGCATTAAATAAGCCATGTGTTTTTGTAGCACCTCAATCTAAAGAGCCCATTTTCAAATATCGTGATTATTTTCTATCAATTGGTATGGAAATGCCAGAACCTATTAAAAATATACATTCTTTAAACTTTAATAAAGACATACAAACTAATTTATCAAAGATTTTTAGTTCTTCTGATTTTTATTATCCAACTATAGAAGAATTAGAATCATCAGATATAATTAGTTAAATATCACTAATAATTACCGAAAAGGATTAATGAAAATACACATCACTGGTACCGCAAGTGCAAATGGTTACTTAGAGGAAGTTTTAAATTACTCCAAACTGGACTATACTTATGGTGAACTAGGTGATGTAAATGAACAAATACAAGTGATTCTATTTCAGTGGCCAGAAGAGCTAGTAAACTGGTCCTATCCTTCTACCACATTATTAGATGAACTAGAGCAACAAATTTTAACTTTAAAAAAGAGATGTAAGCTTGTAGGTATTATTCATAATTTAAAACCTCACATTTATAAAGGGATAAATCATAACAGGCTCTTTAAGATTGTTAATGATAATCTAGATGACTTTGTCCATTTTGGTAACTTTAGTAAAAGTTATTTTGAGAGACTATATCCTAATGCAAATCACGTCTATTTAAATCACAGTCTTTATAGGAATACACTTCCCATATTTAAAATGAATGAAGCGAGGAAGGAATTAAAAATAAATGAGGCTAAAAAAATAATTATTGTTCCGGGAAAAGTTAGAACCAAAAAAGAACAAGCCTTAATTTTTAAAGCCGCTAAAATTTTAAAATCTAAAGATGTTCATTTAGTAGTATTAAGAATGAAAATGGAACTTATAAGTGATAGATTTAAAGGATATTATATGCTTAAAAAGGTAATCAATTTTTCAAGGATAAATAAGATGTGGTTCAATTATAAAACAAAGAACCTGAATGCCTTATTTTTCTCTGAACGATTAAGCAATCGTAGGTTAGCATTATGGTTGAGCGCATCAAATGCCGTATGGATTGCGAGAGATAATATTCTTAATTCTGGTATATTCTACCTCTCACTAACTTATGGAAAGCCTATGTTAGGTCCAAATTCAGGTAATATAAATGAACACTTAGTTAATGTAAATGGTGTTATCTTTAACAGTATAGATCGTGAACATTTAAATCATTCTTTTGATGATTTAATATCTGTCATGAATAATTGGAAGACTAAAAATTTAGAAGAATATGAGCCTGAAAACATAGCTATTCAATTTGATCAATTATTAATAGATTTATGTCAGATTTAATATCCATAATCATACCTACATTCAATAGAGCACATCTCATTGATATTACCATTGCATCTATAGAAAATCAATCCTACATAAACTGGGAATGTATAGTGGTAGATGATGGTAGCTCAGACGATATTAATGAGGTAATGTCAGCTTTCGCGAAAGCGAACTCCAGGATAAAATTCTATCATAGACCTGATGAATGTCCTAAAGGAGCTAACTCTTGCCGTAACTATGGCCTAGAAAAAAGTAAAGGAAATTATATCATGTGGTTCGACAGCGATGATGTCATGTTACAAAATTGTCTTGAGTTACATTTAGAATCACTCCTAAAATCTACTCATAACTACAGCGTCTCAAAATTTGATAACATGTTGAGTAATGGTGAACGGGAAATAGAACCCATGTTTTTAAATAACACTAAAGAATCCATCACTGGAAATAAGTTTTTAAAACAACAGATCTTTTTTGGTACCATAAACGTAATGTTTAAAAGGAATTTCATTAATCAAACTAGATGGAATGAAAATTTAAAAAGTGGTCAGGAATACAACTTTTTTTGTAATCTTTTAATTAGATATAGAGGGAAAGGCTTTTTTATAGATGAAGTGTTATCACTGCGTTTAATACATAGTGATTCTATACAATCCAACCAAAATAGACAAGAGGAGGCCTACTTAGAAAATAAACTGAGCTGTTATTATCAAACTTTACGAGATACATATGAATTTCTGGAAAAGGATGAGAAGGAATACCTTATCAATCATTGTTTAAGTTTTTATTTCAGATTGATGAAATTCAAATCATATTCATTTAATAATCATGCGCTTAAGTTTTTGCAACGAGATATGACATTTATGAGTGGTATATCTTTTAGATTATCATTATTATTGAAGAAGTATTTAAATAAAGGTCACTTTTTTTATAAAAAAAGTAAATTTACGGTCAATACATAAATTCATAAAAGCCCAATTTTGAATAAAACACTAATCACCGGAGTAGCTGGAAATGTAGGAAGTGCTCTAGCTCATTACCTCTTAGCAAAAGGAAATCAAGTAGTAGGTGTAGATAATTTGAGTACTGGTAATATTTCAAAATTACCTGAGGACAAGAACTTTACTTTTATAAAATTAGATGTTAATAAATATGAGGAACTTGCAGAGGTAATGTTGTCTCATAAATTTCATTATGTCTTTCATTATGCTGCTATGGTAGGAGTGCAACGCACTCTTGATAACCCTATTAAAGTTCTTCAAGATATAGATGGGATTAAAAATATACTGCGATTAAGTAAAAATACAGGAGTAAAAAAAGTAGCATACTCCTCGAGTAGTGAGGTTTATGGAGAGCCAGTGAGCTTACCCCAAATTGAAGATGAGACACCTTTAAATTCTAAGTTGCCCTATGCAGTAGTTAAGAATTTAGGTGAGGCATATTTTAGATCCTATCATCAGGAATATGGATTAGACTATACTATTTTTAGATTTTTCAACACCTATGGTCCACAACAAAGTAAGGATTTTGTGATTCCTAAATTACTTCATCAAGCGCTTCATAATGAAGATATCACGATCTATGGAGATGGATTACAATCGAGAACTTTTTGTTATATAGATGATAATATTGAGGCTAGTTATCGCATTTTTAGTGATGATTCCTTAAAAAACGAGGTTTTCAATATAGGAAGTGATTTAGTTTATAATATTAAAGAACTCGTAGATGTTATTCTGAAAGTCACAGGTAGCAACTCACAAATCATTCACTTACCTGCACTAGAAGAAGGTGATATGACGCGCAGACAGCCTGATAATTCAAAAATGAAAGCTGTTTTAAATAGAGAATTAATACCTCTAGAAAATGGAATCGTTAAATTAATGGAGCATCTTAAAAAATAAGCTCTTATGCGCATAGGACGTAGTAATACACATGATAAAAAGTATGAAGGAAATAAAGCGCAACATAGAGTTATCGTTCCTTTATACATTCCGCATGAAGAAGATTATTATAAAGATTCTTTTAAGATATTTAAAGCCTGTGTTTTAAGTTTAAGAAAAACTACTAGCGCTGGTACACCTATAAGCGTTATTGCAAATGGCTGCTCACCAACTATTCATGATAAATTGCTAGGCCTGCAAAATGAAGGACTTATCGATGAATTACTATTAGAAACAGAGCAATTAGGTAAAGTAAATAGTTTACGACGCGTCATAGGAGCAAGTGATGAACCCTATGTTACCATTACAGATGGTGATGTGATGTTTTTAAAAAAATGGGATCTAGAAGTAGCTGCCATTTTTAAAAATTTTCCTCGAGCAACGGCTGTTTCTCCAGTACCTGTTTTTAAAACTTTCAATCAATTTACGAGTAATATTTGGTTGGAAAATTTATGGACTGGTAAAGTGGAATTTAAGACGCCAGGTGATCCTGAAGGATTAGAAAAGTTTGCTAATAGTATAGGATGGTCGTACCTTAATGATGAGCAAAAAAACACCATACTTACTATATCTAATGGAACTTCTCAAGCTATTGTAGGTTGCAGTCACTTCTGTACTACCTATAAAAGAGAGGCCTTGTTATTTGCGCCACAAGAACCATCAGAGTTTTTATTGAGTGGAAATTCTGAAGGCGTTTATTTAGATATACCTACTATTAAAAATGATGGATATAGACTTTCCTGTTTTAAAAACCATGCCTATCACTTGGGTAACACTTGGGAATCATGGATGGATACAGAATTGGAGGCTTTAGAAAGTAATACATTATCTCTAGTTGAGTGGCCCGTTTATAAAAAATTATCTCAAAAGAAATTTAGCTATTGGTTAAAATTTAAATTTTTCAAAAAAATTCTTTTCAGAAAAAGGTTTTATAATTACGCAATGAATAGATTTAAGGTTCCCGGAATCTATAAAGAACATTATTTAAAATAGAATGGAAAAACTCACTATCGTTATTCCTAATCGCAATCGGGATTTAAAAATCGTAAAGCAATCGTTAAAATCTATTCATCCTCAACTAATAGATCATGTAACGATTACTCTCGTGGATTATGGTAGTGCTCTTTCATATCAGCGCCAGCTCAAGGAAGTTATTGATGGTTTCAAAGGAATAGAATTGATTACTTGCCCAGTTCAAGGTCAGCTATGGAATAAATCGCGCTGCATTAATTTGATATTAAAAAACACCACAGCAACACATTTAATGGTGTCTGACATGGACTTAATTTGGCATCCGGATTTTTTAGAAACAATGTTGCCGCTGCTCGATAATAAGAGTACATCTTATTTCTCAGTTGGTTTTATGTCTCAAGAAGAGTCTGTGAAGGATGTGAGTTTTCATCAAAGAACTATCAAGTTTATGTCCAATGAAGAGGCTACTGGAATCTCTATTTTTCCAGTTCATCAGCTGTTAGAAATTAATGGTTTTGATGAGTTTTATCACGGTTGGGGCAGTGAGGATACAGATGTTCATTTGCGATTGAGAAATGCTGGTTATGAAGTCCGCTTCCGCGAAAGCGAGATTTACTTTAAACATCAATGGCATGAAAAGGCTTATAGAAGTTTAAATCTAGGATCTATATTTCACACACAACTTGAAAAAATCAATCATCAACGTACCGAAATCGTTAAAAAACACAAACTTGTCCAGTCAAACCTACATTATAGTTTTGGACTTATGCCTGTTGAGCAAGATTATGGTAGACTAGAGACTACTGAAGAATTAATATCTGTAAACTTTGAGAAGAACAATGTAATTGCCACGCTAGCTAGTTTACCTATTATGGGTCTTAACAAAGTGATTGAGATTCGTTTTATAAAAGAGGAAGTTTCATGGACTGCTAAAATCAAGAATTATTTAAAGCCCAAACAATATTTTCTAGATGCCGCAGCCGTAAACGATATGATACTTCTAGAAATAGTCAATCGTTATAGAAACTTACCTTATTTTTATAGTTATTCAAAAGAGTCTATATCTCTTAAAATTATGCTTTGTGAGTAGTTCAGATCAAAAACCAATCTATGTTACTAAATCATTTATTCCACCCATAGAGGAGTATCAAAAAAATGTAGATCGGGCATTTAAAAAAGAGTGGTTGACTAATCGAGGTGAACTTGTTCTAGAGCTTGAACATAAATTACAGGATTATCTAGGTGTGAATCAAATCACGTTGCATACTAATGGGACTTTACCTATTCAAATAGCCTTAAAAGCCCTCGGTATTCATAAAGAAGTAATTACAACTCCATTTAGTTACGTCGCTACAACGAGTGCCATAATTTGGGAAGGAGCAAAGCCCGTTTTTGCAGACATAGACGAGGAACACTGGACTATCGATCCTAAAAGAATAGAAGAGAAAATAACTGAAAACACGCAGGCTATTCTTGCGACTCATGTTTTTGGTAATCCATGTGATATTGAAGCGATTGAAGAAATTGCATTAAAACATGGATTAATCGTAATTTATGACGCTGCACATAGTTTTGGTGTGAATTATAAAGGTGAAAGCTTGTTTAATTATGGACATGTAAGTACTTGTAGTTTTCATGCGACTAAATTATTTCACACGGCTGAAGGTGGTGCTTCTTTCTGTAACGATGAAAAATTAAAACATCAACTTTTTTACCATCATAATTTTGGACATAATGGAGCTGAGGAGTTTCATGGATTAGGCATTAACTCTAAGATGAGTGAATTGCAGGCAGCTATGGGTTTAACCGTATTGCCTCACATGGAAATGATTTTATCAAAAAGAGAAGCCGTAAGTAAACGATATGAAGAGCTTCTTTCAAATGTGGAAATTACTTTCATAAAATGGAGAAAAGGAGCTACTAGAAATTATTCTTATTTCCCGGTCTTATTTCCGAGTCATGAAATCATGAGCCAAGTAAAAGTAGCTCTTGAAAAAAATAAAATTTTTCCTAGACGTTATTTTTATCCTAGTTTAAATAAATTACCATATTTAGATCATCTAGTTACTATGCCAATAGCTGAGGATATTGCTGGTAGAATTCTATGTTTGCCATTATCTCATAATATTTCAGGATCTGATGTGGATAAAATTATAGAAATTATAATAAAAGAGATACTATGATAGTGATTGGTTCTAAAGGGTTTGCAAAAGAAATACTGGAAGTCATACTGGAGGAGAAATATTCTTCTTCTAGTTTATTATTCTTTGATAACATTAATAATTACGACGAAAACCTTCTATTTAACAGATTTAAAATCTTAGTGTCTTTTCAAGAAGTACAAGAATATTTTAAACTTCAGACAGATAAAAGGTTTACTCTAGGATTAGGAAATCCACATAAAAGAAAAAAACTTACAGCTGTTTTTGAGGATTTAGGAGGATTAAATACAACTTTTATTTCTAAATATTCAAGAGTAGGGAGCTTTGATGTAATAATTGGTAATGGTGTTCAAGTGATGCAAGGCACCGTTATTACTAATAGTGTTATGATAGGCACTGGTTGTTTAATTAATCTGAATTGTACCATAGGACATGACACAAAAATAGGTTCTTTTAGTGAGCTTTCTCCATCTGTAAATATCTCTGGGAGATGTACTATTGGTGACTTGGTAAGTATAGGAACCGGAGCGATTATTTTACCCGATGTTGCTATAGGAAATAATGTTACTATAGGCGCTGGCGCAGTTGTAACACAAGATATACCAGCAAATGCAGTTGCAGTAGGTGTTCCTGCTCGTGTCATTAAATATAAATAAGAATTATGAAGGTCTCTGTATGCATGATTACTTATAGGCATTCTTTATACATAGGCCAAGCAATTGAAGGAGTGCTCTCTCAAGAAACGAATCACGAGCTAGAATTAATCATTGCAGATGATGCATCACCTGATGATACTGAAAGTATTGTGAATCAATTAATCGTAAATAATACTTCTAAAATCGATATCAAATATTATAGGCATGCTACTAATGTGGGTGCTATGGAAAATTTATTATTTGCCATTAAAAAGTGTACAGGAGATTTTATCGCTATGTGTGAAGGTGATGACTACTGGATGGATGAATCTAAGCTAGAAAAACAAATAGACTTTTTATCTAATCATCCAGATTATAGCCTTAGCTATACGCATTCTTTATTTCTTAATAATTCGACTGGCTCTTTAACAGACCATGGTCCAAGATATCCTGATTTAAATCAAGAAGGAAACACCAAAAAATTACTAAGTTCTAAATTTGTAGAATTTGCAGCTTCAGTTTTTCCTGCTCACACCTTAAAAGTCATTATTGAAAGTATTAAAGATGAATTGAAAGATGCTATTATAGGAGATACTAGGATTTTTCTTGAAGCTAGTGTTTTAGGAGATTTTCATTTCATAGAACAACCTATGTCTGTTTACAGAGTTTTAGAAGATAGTGCTAGTCATTCTCATAAAGTGGATAAGTTCATTAGGATTAAGAAGGATTCTCTACTGTGTAGAAAGCAATTTATACAAAGAAATAAGTTGCCTAGATCTTGGTTGCAAGACTATTTAAAAGGGCATAATACCTCAATAATTAATCGTGCTTTTTACGTTAGAAATAAAAAAGACAGTACAGAATTAATGAGAGAAACCCAGATAAATAATTTTAATGATTTATTTCAATTGAGTTCTAAAGTTGTTATAAAGTATCTATTAATTAAAACAAGAATACATCAATTAACTTAAAAGATTTAACTCAGTATGTATTCCAAAGATGATCTTCTTACCGTGGTGGTATTGACCTATAATCAAGAGCAATTTATTCAGCAGACCATAGATAGTCTACTGACTCAAAAAACTAATTTTAACTACAAAATTCTAGTTTGTGATGATGGTTCTCAAGATGGTACTCAAAGACTATTGAATTTACGTTATAAAGAAGATAATCAAGTTCAACTTCTTTTAAGAGAAGAAAACATAGGTATGATGCCTAATTTTATGGACGCTTTAAGTAGGTGCAATACTAAGTACATTGCCTTTTGTGATGGCGACGATTACTGGTTAGATCCAGAGAAATTAGGAAAACAAGTTCATCTTTTAGAAACGGAACCTAATGTAGATATTACTAGCACTAGAGCTATGCTTAAGTATCCCGATAGTGAAGTGCTGTCAGAATCTGAAATTTTTACAGAAAGTATTTATTTTACTTTTTCTGATTTGTTAAAAGGGAATAAGGTTGTTGCCTCTTCTACATTAATGCGTAATTATAAAGTTGTTTTGCCTTCATGGTTTAAAGAAAGTGTTTTTGGTGATTGGCCTTTTTATTTATTGTCTATGCGACCAGATGCCAAACTCCATATCAGTAAAGAATCTTCAATAGTATATCGCAAAGATGTAGGAGTAACAAAAAATAATATTTCGAGACGTACACATTTTTTAAAAGGGACGAATTTTATTTATAAAAATTTACTTAAAGACCCCAAGTTTATTAACTTTAAGCAAGAAATAAAGGAAGCTATCATCTATAATGACTTTCATTTGCTAGGTGTTTTAAATCAGACCGGTGAATACTTAAAAGCATTTCAAGTATTTCTAAATGTCATATTTAAAACAAAATTGAGTTCAATTCCCATGGTCATAAAACGCTACCTAAAGACCTTAATTAAAAAATGAAAATCCTCTTAGTTTCCATGAATTCGATACATTTCCGTCGCTGGTCTGACCAGTTGCGAGATAGTGGATTTGACGTTTATTGGTTTGATATACTTGATCAAGGATATGCACCATCCATGAGCTGGATGACTCAAATTACAGGATGGAAAAAAGGTTTTTTGAAAAAACGTGGACGTAGCATTTTAAAGAGTAAACTTCCTAAATTATTCAACGCACTCGTTCATAAATACGATAATAAGGTGGAAGATGCTTTTGCGAATGCCTTACAAGAAATACAACCAGATCTCGTTCATAGTTTTGCATTGTATATAAGTGCATCACCTATACTTTCTGTAATGCTCAAGAACAGCATTCCATGGATTTATTCATCATGGGGAAGTGATTTGTTTTATTATAAAAATAAACCAGATTACTTAAAAGACATTCAAGCCGTCTTGCCACGATTAAATTATATGTTTGCAGACTGTAAGCGCGATCAACAAATAGCAAATGAACTAGGTTTTAACGGAACTCATTTAGGAGTTTTTCCTGGTGGCGGTGGTTTTGATTTGGAATTAATTGAGAACTATAAAATCCCTTTTGAAAATCGTAAAATCGTTGCTGTTAAAGGAAATCATAATCGCTCGGGAAGAGCCCTACAGGTATTAAAAGCATTAGAGCAACTAGGGGAACATATCGACCATTTAGAAGTTATTGTTTTTGGAGCTACTAATTCCCTAATTTTAAATTTTGAGACAGATCAGATTAAAAACCTAACTATAAAAGCGATTTTAAATCACGACCAAATACTGGAGCTTTTTGGGGAATCCTTGATTTATATAGGGAATTCAAACAGCGATGGAATGCCTAATACGCTACTAGAAGCTATTTGTGCTGGGGCTTTCCCTATTCAATCAAATCCTGGTGGAGCTACAGCTGAGCTTATAGAAAATGGTACAAATGGATTGCTTATAGAAGAATGTGAAGATGTAAAACATATTCAAGCAATTATTCATAAAGCAATTTCTAATAAAACTCTTTTAGAAGGTGGAGTAGCTCATAATACAACTCATATTTTACCTATGCTTAGTCGTTATAAAATTACACAACAAGTCATAAAAGCCTATACTTCGATTAATTGTTGATTATATTAAATTATATTAAGGTTATCGTCTTGATTCCTTAAATTTGCTCACAACCCTATATCTATGAAATCCATAGGATTTATCCCATTACGCGCAGGCTCAAAAGGCATACCAGGTAAAAACAAAAAGAAGCTTTTAGGGAGACCACTTTTTTGTTGGGTACTAGGTGAAGCCATTGCGTCACATCTCGACGAGATTTACGTTTATACAGACGATGTCGACATCCTTTCTTTTATAGAAAAAGAGTATCATTGGACTACTAAGGTAAAAGCGATGAAACGCAGTGATGCCAGCGCTTCAGATACCGCGAGTACTGAACTAGCAATGATGGAATTTATAAACAAGCATGAATCAAACTTTGATTTATTTTGCTTGCTTCAAGCGACTTCACCATTTACCACTGCTGCTGATATCAACAACTGTCTAGATGCTGTTACAAATGGTAAGAATTATGACAGTGCCTTAACCGTCGTAAATTCACATCGATTCACTTGGCATGCTGATGGTACACCTAAAAACTATGATATCTTCAATAGGCCAAGAAGACAGGATTTTGAAGGACTATTAATTGAAAATGGCGCTTGTTATGTAACTACTGATTCCGCTTTACGCGAAAGCAAAAATAGAATAAGCGGTAACATCGCAACCATCAAAATGTCAGAAGACAGTCTTACCGAAATAGATTCTTTAACCGACTGGAAAATTGTTGAGGAATTACTAGCTGCTCGTTTAAAGTCTAAAAAGCAAAGTGAAAAAATCACACATCTCATTCTAGACGTAGATGGCGTTTTTACAGACGGTTGTATTTATTACGGTGCAGATGGTGAGTTGATGAAAAAGTTTGACATGCGTGACGGCATGGGCTTAGAAATTCTACGTCAGTATGGAGTAGAAGTAATGGTCATGACTTCTGAGGATTCTCAGATAGTCGCTAGCCGTATGAAGAAATTAAAAATTAAAGACGTTTATCTAGGTGTAAAGGATAAATACAGTTTGCTCTCTAGGATAGTAATTGACAGAGAATTATCCTTTTCAAACATCGCCTACATAGGTGATGACGTTAATGATATGGCAAATATTTGTGCTGCAGGCTGGTCGTTTACACCTGCAAATGCTACACAGCCTATAAAAAATCATGCAGATGTGATCCTGCAAAATAATAGTGCCGAAGGTGCCATCCGTGAGGCTACAGAATTTATTATAAAGTATAACAACCGATATGAGTCATTATAAAGCACCATATACCATTGCAGAGATAGGTGGTAATCACAAAGGCGATATGGAAATCGCAAAAGAGTTGATCAAAGTAGCTGCCATTTTTTGTAAAGTAGATGCGGTAAAGTTTCAAAAACGTCATAATGTAGAATTGTTAACTAAAGAACAATACGAGGCACCGCATCCTAATCCAGTAAACTCATATGGAGATACTTATGGAGCGCATAGAGAATTTTTAGAATTTGATGTCAATCAGCATGCAGAATTGAAAGCCTATTGTGAAGAGGTTGGTATTACTTATTCTACAAGTGTATGGGATGTTACCAGTGCTAAAGAAATAGCAGGTCTAAACCCTGATTTTATTAAAATTCCTAGTGCTTGTAACAATCACTACGAAATGCTAGGCTGGTTGTGTGAAAACTATAAAGGAGAAATCCACTGTTCTACAGGAATGACTACTAAGGATGAGGTGGAAGAACTCGTAGCGTTTTTTGAAAAGCATCATCGTGCAAAAGATCTTGTGCTTTACAACTGTACTTCAGGTTATCCAGTACCATTTCCCGATGTGTGTTTACTAGATATCACCACCATGATTCAAAAATATGGTGAGCGAGTAAAAACGATAGGATTCTCTGGACATCATTTAGGAATCGCTGTTGATGTTGCTGCTTATACACTAGGCGCAAATGTGGTAGAACGTCATTACACACTAGATCGTACATGGAAAGGAACCGATCATAGCGCATCTCTAGAACCAGCCGGAATGAGAAAATTAGCTCGTGATTTAAAAGCCGTTTATCAAGCGTTAGACTATAAAGCGACCGACATTTTACCTATTGAGCAAGTACAACGCGATAAGTTGAAGTATCGTAAAGAGTAAATAGAACGTCATTGCGAGCGTAGCGCGGCAATCTGCTTTTTTGATTACATTTAACAGATTACTTCGTCGCTATTGCTCCTCGTAATGACGATTAAAAAGTAAATTTAAAATGTCAGTTCGAGCGCAGTCGAGAACGATTTAAAAATTCAAATGTCTAACCCTAAAATTTTCATTCTTTTCCCTGACGGCGTAGGACTGCGCAATTTTGCGTTTACTGAATTCAAAGAAATCGGTGAGCAACAAGGCTTTGATATTACATATTGGAATAATACTATCTTTTCTCTTGAAAAAGAGTCGGGCTATCCAGAATTAAAGATAGAAAGTACTAGAATACATCCTAAAACACCGGTAATCAATCATGCTCGTAAAAGAGTGGAGTTATCGCTTTCGCGAAAGCGGACTAAGGATAAGGTGTATCCTACCTACAGATTTCCACTACGATGGAATAGTATTAAGAATATAGCTAAAAGTTCTTTTGTAAAATTTCATGAAACCTTTAGCGCTACACCTAAAGGCTGGCAACGCTTGATGGATCAAATGAATGCTGCCGAACGTTCTACACAACGGTATCAAGAAGTTAAGGCGCAACTAAAAGAGCATCGGCCAGATCTGGTTTTTTGCACCACTCAACGAGCAACACAAGCTATTGCACCTATTCTTGCTGCAAAAGATCTTGGGATTAAAACTGCGTGCTGGATTTACAGTTGGGATAATCTTCCTAAAGGAATGACCACCGTTGAAACTGATTATTATTTTGTTTGGTCAGATTTGATGAAATCGCAACTGCTAGAATATTACCCTAAAACCAGAGAAAAACAAATATTTGTTACAGGAACACCTCAATTTGAGCCTCATTATGATGCTTCTATATTGCTTTCGCGAAAGCGTTTTTGTGAAGGTCATGGTTTAAATGAAGACACTAAATACATCTGTTTTTCAGGAGATGATCAGACGACTTCTCCGCTAGACCAATATTATTTAGAAGATACAGCTATCGCCATACGTAAGCTGCGTGAAGAAGGTCGAGATGTGGCGATTATTTATCGTAAAGTACCTATAGACTTTTCGGGTCGTTATGATAAGGTACTTGAAGAATATAAAGATGTCATTACACCTATAGATCCTTTATGGAAACCTTTGGGAAGCCAGTGGAATCAAGTAATGCCTACCAAAGAGGATTTTACATTATTAGTGAATACTTGTCACCACAGTGAACTTGTGGTTAACATTTGCTCTAGTATGGTGTTTGATTTTGTAGCGCACGGTAAGCCCACTATTTATCCTAACTATGAGCAACCGCAACTCAAAAAAGGAACACGTGATATAGGACAAAATTATAAGTATGTTCACTTCCGTTCTATGCCAGATTATGATACATCGGTCATTTGGGCGATGAATAAGTCAGAAATATATGATGGAATTAAAGGATTGCTGGATGGTGATTTAGATCCAGTACCTATTACTAAAAAGTGGTATGGAATAGTTAATAAACCTGAATCTCCAGAAAAAGCGAGTGAACGTATATGGGATGGGATTAAAAGAATTATAGAATAATGCACATCGCCTACATCACACCAGAATATCCTCATGAAAAAACCGGTCACTCTGGTGGCATGGGAACGAGTATTAAAAATTTGGTAACTCGATTAGTTGTGAAAGGCCACCAAATAACTATAGTGGTTTATGGTCAGAAAACGCAAGAGATATTTGAAGAAAACGATATTCATTTTCATCTTATAAAACAAAAAAAATATAAAATAGGTGGCTTTTACTTTTATCGTAAGAACATTGAAAATTACATAAATAAACACTTAAAAAACGTTGATCTTTTAGAGGCGCCAGACTGGACAGGTATTACAGCTTTTATGAAATTGAAGATGCCGTTAATTATACGTTTTCATGGAAGTGATACATATTTTTGCCATGTAGAAAACAGGCCTCAAAAGAAAAAAAATAAATACTTTGAAAGTAATGCCGTTTCCAAAGCGCAAGCCTATATAGCACCTACACAATTTGCCGGATCTACTTCTATGCGATTATTTAATCTACCTATGGATTTATTAAAGGTAATTCCATACGGGCTAGATTTAAGTCAGTTTATAAATGAAGATATTTCAAATTATAATCCCTTTACTATTCTTAACGTTGGAACTTTGATACGCAAAAAAGGAGTTTTTCAGCTTGTTCAGGTATTTGAAAAAGTCCTAGAAAAATACCCACAATCCCAACTTACATTTATTGGTGGAGATAGTAATGATGTTCAAACTGGTGCGCACTCTACATGGGAATTAATACAGAATACAACACCACCGCTTGTCCTTGAGAATATCAATTATTTAGGAAAAGTACCTTACTCTCAAGTTCAGGAACATATTAGAAAAGCACATGTCTGTGTATTTCCTTCACTCGCCGAAACTTTAGGAATGGTTACTATAGAGTCTATGGCTATGGGAAAGGCGGTTGTCAATACAAATATAGGATGGGCTCAGGACCTAATAGAAGATGGAGTAGATGGTTATATGCATCATCCGGATGATATAAATAACTATGTTTCTTCTATTAATAAACTATTTTCCGATGGAGAAGAAGTAAATCGTATAGGGCAAAATGCTATAAATAGCGTAGCTTCTAAGTTTGATATCAATCATTTAGTTGAGGAAAATGTGAAATTTTATCGATATGTTCTAGGACTATGATCATTCTCAAATCACATATAAATCCGGATTTTGATAAGGCTTATTTAAATAATAATGAACTAAAATTAGACGCTGGAACAACCTTCGACCATTTAAAGGAGTTGGCTCGCAAGTTTCCTCAACAATGGATAGGATGGACTTCTATAGAAAGACCAGTTTCAGATTGGAATGACTTACTTAATAAAGCAACTGTCCCTTATATGGTGCTAAGTAAAGGTTCAGCTCCTGACTTTTTAAGGGACTCTATAGATTATGTAGATGATACACCTTTTATTAACTTTAAAGAAGATCAATGGTATCCTACTTGGATGATGAGTGATAATATTGGTTTAATTCATTCAAGTGTTCTTCAACAAGAAACAGAATTTAAATCTACGGGTAATTGGATTTATGATTTAAATCTATTTACCAAAATCTATCAGTCTCAAGGTCTTTTTTGTTATTCTCAACTTTCTAGAGAACGTACTCAAATCTCAAATTCAGAGGTATTCTCATTCATAGCTCAAACTAAAAAGAAATCATGGATCTTTTTTCTATTGCTATGCCAGATATGTTATGAAAAAAAGTTTCCTATTCTTGCTTTCGCGAAAGCGTTATTTAAAAGACAACTGAATTATACACTAAGATTAGAACCCATACAGTATTCAGTGCCAGAGAGTGATATGGAGAAACGTTATGATGTCATAATTCCAACAATGGGAAGAGCTTCTTATCTTAAAGATGTACTGCTCGATCTTGACCAACAAACTATAAAGCCTCAACAAGTAATAATAATTGAACAAAATGGCGATCATAGTTCTAGCTCTGATTTGGGTTTTTTAAATAATGAGAATTGGTCTTTTAAAATCATCCATAAATTTATACATCAAACGGGCGCTTGTAATGCTCGTAATATTGCGATAGCGCATACAAGATCACCATGGGTATTACTATTTGATGATGATAATAGATTTGATAAAAATTTAATCGAACGTATTTTTAATAGTTTATCTATTACTAAGACAGCTGTGTTAAATATGGCGTATCTTCAAAAAGGAGAAATTGAGTCTCAAAAAACTTTCAAACAGTGGCCGTTTCTTGGTTCAGGTTGTTCTATAGTTCATAGAGATGTATTAGAACAATGTAATTTTGATATGGCACTAGAGCATGGCTATGGAGAAGATGTCGATTTTGGAATGCAAATACGTAATGCTGGATATGATGTGATCTATGCACCGCAAATTCAAATTTTGCATTTAAAAGCTCCTATAGGTGGATTTAGACAATCACATGTGTTTCCATGGAATAACGAAGATGTACAGCCGAAGCCTTCACCTCAAATTATGTATTATCGCAAAAAAAATTATACGCATAAACAATTATTAGGTTATAAAATGGTGCAATTTTTTAAAACCTATGGTGCTTTTGGAACTAAGATTCCATGGAAACATTATGCAAAGTATAAGCAAGCATGGAACTTGAGTGAAAAATGGGCTAAGCAATTATGATAAAACTCTACACAAATCAAGATCTGTTGATACCTGATAACAGGAGTAAAGTACATCCTTTACTTTTTGATTTGCACTATTATGAACATGCGCATGAATCTGTTTTTAAACATTATGAGCTTGTAAATGAACCAGAAAAAGCTGACGTATTTATTTTTCCAGTAGACGCATTCTCAATAGGTGCTAAAGACTATGTCACTGAATTTAGAGATTTTTATGTCAAAGCACTTGCTCATGGGAAGAAGTCGATGTTATACACAGGTGGTGACTATGGGAAAACTTCTAATGACCAAGATATTATTACTTGGAAGAATGCCGGTTTTAAATCTTTAAATGATCATCAAACCATTATTATTCCATCATTTATCAATAATCCGTTAGAACGTGATGATTTATATTTTCTAGTTCACGATTATCAAGAGCATCCCTTAATTTCATTTACAGGTTTTGCAAATCCCAGTCTTAAAGAATTTTTGCGAGTTTCACTCTCAACTTTAAAAGCAAATTTCAAGCGTGTTTTAAAAGAAGATACTAGCGATAGGCAGTATATTTATAACGCAGCGGGCAAAAGATTTACCTACCTCAAACAACTGGAGTCTCATCCAGCAATTCATACCGATTTTATTTATCGAGATAAATATCGTGCAGGCGCTATTACTAATGAACAACGTGAAAAATCTACAATTGAATTCTTCCAAAACTTAAATAGCTCTCCTTACACCTTTTGCTTGCGTGGTGCTGGTAATTTTTCAGTGCGATTTTACGAGTCATTAGCTTGTGGTCGTATTCCAGTTTTAGTGGATACAGATGTGCAATTACCATTAGAAGATCAAATAGATTGGGATAGACATATCTGTCGTGTGTTGCCCAATGAAAATCTTGCCGAAAAACTAATTGCCTTTCACAAAACTCAAACACCTGACAGTTTTCGAGACTTACAAAAATCAAATCGCGAGCTCTATGAAAATTACTTAGTTAGACATGCATTTTTTTGTAAGTTGCATGATTCATTAAAAGCACTTTTGTAAATTGAATCTTTCTCTCATCATATGCACCTACATGCGACCAGAACCTCTAACTAGACTTATGGAATCGGTTATGGTACAAACTCAAGTGCCTGATGAGGTTTTAATTATCGATGGTTCTACAGATGATGATACGGGATCTCGCTTTCGCGAAAGCGAAAACAATATTTTAAAATATCACAAAGTGCCGCCAGATCATCGTGGTCTTACCAAACAACGTAATTATGGTATTGAACGAGTGCAAGGTGATATGGATATTGTCGCTTTCTTAGATGACGACACGATTTTAAATTCAGATTACTTTGAGAATTTAGTATCTACTTATGCTCAATATCCAAAAGCAGTAGGAGTAGGTGGTTATATCACAAACGAAGTTTCTTGGGAAGAATCATCAAAAGAAAATCCAGCAGATTTAAACTACTATTATTACGATGGTTATAGGAGAGTCGAGAGTAGTCGTTACAAACTAAGAAGAAAATTAGGACTGGCTCAAATGACACAACCTGCTGTTTATCCAGAGTTTGGCCATGGTAGATCTATAAGTTTCTTGCCTCCATCTGGTAAAATTTATAAAGTAGAACAGTTAATGGGTGGTGTTTCAAGTTTTCCTCTTGCTGTTTTAAAAGAGCATAAGTTTTCAGAATATTTTGAAGGTTACGGTCTTTATGAAGATGCAGATTTTACATTGCGATTATCTAATATAGGAGATTTGTATGTGAATACAGCAGCACAATTAGAACACCACCACGACGCAGCAGGAAGACCTAATAAGTATAGATACGGTAAAATGGTAGTGCGCAATGGCTGGTATGTATGGCGTGTTAAGCATCCCAACCCGTCATTTAAAAACAAGATGAAATGGTATCAAATTACAGCATTGCTTACTTCTATTAGATTTCTCAATATCTTTACTACTAGTGAACGTAAAGAAGCTTTTACAGAGGCGATGGGTAGAACCGTTGGGATCTTAAGTTTGATTTTCAATAAACCTAATTAATGAAGTTTTCAAAAGACATTAAACGATATACAGATTACAGTGGTAAGTCTGCCTTTCTCATGTTGTTGACTCAACAAGGATTATGGGCGTTACTACAGTATCGTTTCTTCAATTGGATTTATACTTCTAAATGGCCTAAAGTAATAAAATGGCCTTTATTAGGTATAGGAGTTCTTAAATTGAAAGGTATTGAAGTGTTGACAGGGATAACCATTCCATATAGCGCAACCATTGGAGAAGGTTTTTACATAGGTCATCATTCAGGGATTATTATTAATGCTAATGCTGTAATCGGTGTCAATTGTAATGTCTCTCAAGGAGTAACGATAGGAGTGAGCGGTCGTGGAGAAAATCGAGGTGTGCCAGTCATAGGCGATCACGTATATATAGGAGCCAATGCTACTGTTGCCGGCAATATCATTGTAGGCAATAACGCGGTTATAGGTGCTAATAGTTTAGTTATTAAAGATGTGGAAGAAGGTACAACTGTTTTAGGTGTTCCAGCCATAAAAGTTAGTGATAACGACTCAGCCGACTATATTTTATGAAACTGCTCATTATATCAGACGCTCCTATTTTGCGTCTCTCAGATAAAAAAGAAGCATATGCACCATATGTTCGTGAGATGGATTTATGGATGCAGCATGCTAGCGATATTTCATTTGTATGTCCTACGCGATATCAACGCAAACTATTAACACAGCCTTTTCAAGAACAAGATTTTAAAATAACTTCCCTCAGGCGATTAGAGTTTCATAACATTATTTCGGCATTAATTTCGTTAATCACCATTCCATATCAGATTATTATTTTATGGAATGCCATGCGCAAAGCACATCATATCCATGTAAGATGTCCAGGGAATTTGGCTTTACTTGCCAGCATTGTTCAAATTACCCTTCCGCGAAAGCGTAAAACTATAAAGTACGCAGGTAATTTTAGTCCTAATGCATCTCAACCTCTTTCTTACAGATGGCAGAAGCGAATATTGTCAAATACTAGTCTGTCTAAAAATATCGATGTATTAGTTTATGGAAAATGGAGTGGTCAGTCTAGAAATATCAAATCGTTTTTTACAGCAACCTATTCAGAAAAGGATAAGAAACACTTTAAAAAAGAGTTTAAAGAACCACTACAATTTATTTTTGTAGGGACACTTTCTCCTAATAAGAATCCGCAATTATTAGTCGAACTTATTAAGCTATTGAATCATAAAGGAATAGTATCTCAAGCTCATTTTTATGGAGATGGTATTTTAATGGATAAGGTTAAAAATGAAAGTTCATTAATTGAAGTAAATAGTTTAAACGGCTCAGAAAAAGCTTTTCACTTCTACGGTAATCAACCTAAAGAAATAGTTCAAGCCGGTTATAAGAAAGCTCATTTTTCGTTTCTAGCATCACAGAGTGAAGGCTGGCCCAAGGCTGTTGCAGAATCTATGTGGTATGGTTGCATTCCTATAGCGACAGCAGTAAGTTGTATTCCATGGATGTTAGGTGTAAGTGATAATAAAAGTTTAGGTTCTAGAGGTATTATTTTTACAGATATAGACAACACCATTGCAACTATAAAACAATTTTTAAATCAGCAAGAAGATTTCAATTTATTATCTCAAAACGCACAAGAGTGGTCACAAGATTATACGTTAGAGAAGTTTGAAACCGAAATAATTAAATTGCTTCAGTCATGAGAGTAATTCAAATCATAGATAGTCTTGATGCTGGTGGAGCTGAGCGTATGGCGGTGCAAATTGCAAACGAATTGCAAATCGCAGGACATGAATCGCACTTATGTGTTACAAGAAGAGAAGGATTACTTAAAAAAACTATTCACGAATCTGTAGCTTATATTTTTTTGGAAAAAAAAGGTCGTATAGGGATTAAAGCCATGACCAAGTTAAAGACCTATGTTTTAAAGAATAAGATTGAAATTATTCATGCGCATAGTACCTCTTTTTTTACTGCGACGATAATCAAATGGTGGTTGCCTTCTATCAAGTTAGTATGGCATGACCACTACGGTAATGCTGAAGAAGTTGAGAATCGCAAAGCAGGTACTTTAAAAAAATGTTCTCGTTTTTTCAATGGAATTATAAGCGTCAATGAACTATTGAAAGATTGGTCTATCCGTAACTTGAAACCTTCAAAAGTTATTTATTTAAGAAATTTTGTGTCTAATTCCTTAGAACAACAACTATTAAAACCCTTGCCTGGTTCAGCAGGGAAACGAATAGTACATTTGGCAAATCTGAGGTCCCAAAAAGATCATACAACTTTAATTAAAGCATTTCAAGAAGTATATAAAAATACTGCCGGATGGAATTTATTACTAGTCGGAATGGATTTTCAAGATGACTATTCTCGAGACATTAAATCTACAATAGAAGACTTAAAACTAGATGAACACATACACTTGTTAGGTTCTCGACAAGATACGATTGCAATTCTAAAAGCATGTGATTTAGGAGTGTTGTCCTCAAGGTCTGAAGGTTTACCAGTGGCATTACTAGAATATGGACTTGCAGGTTTACCTATAGTAACAACAGATGTAGGAGCATGCAAAGAAGTGGTGTTAGATTATGGTAAAGTAGTACCGTCTCAAAATATCAACTCCTTATCTCAAGCCATCCAAGAATTTATAGAAAATCCGGAAGAAGCAAAATTAATGGCTCACTCTTTCCAACAACATGTAATCACTACCTTTGGAGCTGCTTCTTACATCGAGAAGTTAGAGACTTTTTATAGTTCCCTATAATGATTCAATTTGAGAAATTACCATATCCGTTACTGATTGCTGGTCATATCATTTTGACCATATTCATGATTGCAGTACCATTTTTGATTCCGTTATTTTTTTATGCCTCCATTATTTATTTTGGACTTAGGGTGTTGTTACAAAAAGATTCAGGTCAAGAAGCACTTTTAGCCTGTGCTTACTTAGTGACTTTAGAGGTTTTCTTAAGGATGAATCAAGCCTTAATCTTTTATGAATTTATGAAATACCTAGTCATCGTTTTTATGATTATGGGAATTATCATGAGAGGCTTTTCATTAAAATCTATTCCTTACGTTTTTTACCTTTTATTATTAATACCCAGTATAATTGTCGCTGCAGGTAATATTCCTTTAGGAGAAAGTCTACGTAAAGCGGTTGCATTTAATTTAAGTGGTCCAGTGACGTTAGGAATAACTGCGATTTACTGTTATCAAAGGTCAATTACAAATACGAGATTAGATCAAATATTAAAACTTTGTGTGGGACCTGTAGTTATGATAACCACGTATTTATTCTTAGTAACTCCAGATATTAGAGATGTGGTAACTAATACGGCTTCAAACTTTGCGACATCTGGCGGATATGGTCCTAATCAAGTAGCAACCGTATTAGGGATAGGTATGTTTATTACCTTTGTAAGGTTTTTACGTATCAAAAACTTGATGATTAACGTCTTAGATATCGTTCTCTTTCTGGCCATGACATATCGGGCATGGGTAACATTTTCAAGAGGTGGCGTTTATACTTCGTTTTTAATGATTATTGCGGTAATAGGAACTTTATTTCTTTTAAAAAGAAGTGAGTTTAAAGTTTCATTTATACCTAAGCTCGCCGTGATTGCATTAGGTTTAATAATGGCTTGGGGTTTTACCTCACTCGTTACAAATGGGCTGATTGATAAACGCTATGCAAATGAAGATGCTGCTGGTCGTGCTAAAGATGATTTGTCCACAGGACGCACTGAGCTTATATCAATTGAATTAGAAGCGTTTTTTGAAAACCCTATTGCTGGTATAGGTGCTGGACAGGTAAAGTATTATAGAGCAAAAAAAGATGGAATTATAGCTGCATCACATAATGAGACCAGTAGACTACTGTCTGAACATGGTGCGATTGGAATATTTTCTCTTTTAGTCTTAATATTTACTCCTTTGTTTTTTAGACTTTTTCATCGTGGAAATATTTACTTCTACGCGTTTTTAATATTTTGGATTGCTACAATTAATCATAGTGCCATGCGTATTGCTGCACCAGCATTTTTCTATGGTCTAGCCCTTTTATATATAAGACCTGTAAAGGCAAAAAATAAAAAACAACTCAAGAGCAATACAGATAAGGTACTTATCGCCTAATGAAAAATATTTTATACATAGGCAATAAGTTAGCAGATAAAGGTCGCACTGCTACCACTATAGATATACTTGGCCCATTACTTCAGCAAGAAGGGTTTAAATTACGTTATGCCTCATCAGTGCAAAATACAAGCGCAAGGTTACTGCATATGATGCGTTTAACTTTTTTAAGTAGAAATTGGGCTCATTTCGTTTTAATTGATACGTATAGTACTCGTAATTTTTGGTACGCTATAACAATAGCAAGGTTGTGTAAGTCTTTAAAGATTAGATATATACCTATATTGCATGGTGGGAATTTACCAGATCGATTACTTAAAAATCCCAAAGCTTTTCAGGCCTTTATTAATAATGCACATACTGTGGTGAGTCCTAGTGATTATTTGATAGACGCTTTCGCGAAAGCGAACTACAAACAGCTGATAAAAATTCCAAATCATATTGATTTAAAAAAGTATACATTTAAAAAGAGAGCTGAGATAAAACCTCGATTACTATGGGTCAGGTCATTTGCAGATATTTATAATCCTGAAATGGCGCTAGAAGTACTTGATGTTTTATCTGAAAAATTCCCTGATGCGCAGCTATGCATGGTCGGACCGGATAAAGATGGTTCGATGAAGAAATGTATCTCTATTGCAGCTCAAAAGAATTTAACGGTAGAATTTACTGGGTTGCTCGATAAAGAAGATTGGATCACGTTAAGTGATAATTATGATATTTTTTTAAACACCTCTAATTTTGATAACCTTCCGGTAAGTGTAATAGAAGCTATGGCGCTGGGTTTTCCTGTAGTATCAACAGATGTAGGAGGTATTCCTTACTTGATCAAAAATTCAGAAAATGGTTTTCTCACTAAACCTTTTCAAGTTGATGAAATGGTGAGTCATATTACCTACTTGATAAATAATAGAATTGAATGTGAGCAAGTATCGGAAAATGCTCGAGCAACTGCCGAAAATTTTGATTGGAATAAAGTTAAACTACTATGGCTTCAATTATTTGAAGGGTAATCTTATCTTTAGAGCCCCAAATTGAATAATGTCCCAACCAGGTTCTATACATTTTGAAATATCTGAGCGTAAGGTATTATTACGAATCATAGATGTGGCTGTCGTTTTAGGTGCTTTACACCTAGTAGCTACAGTATTTAATTTTGATTATTTTAAAATTAATGAAGAACACTGGTCATGGATTATACTGCTAGGTGGATATTTGCTTTTTTTTGCGACAGTATTTGAATTATACCATTTACAAAAGGCTAGTCGTATTACTTCTACCTTAAGAGGTGTGGTTTTTACCAGTTCTATTACTTCGTTAGTTTACCTGTTGACACCTTTCTTAACACCATCTTTACCAGAGAATAGATTACAGATTTTATATTTTTATCTAGCCATCACTTTATCTCTATTAATCTGGCGTGCACTTTATATAAAACTCTTTTCTAGTTCTAGGTTTTATAAAAATATTTTAATTATTGCTGATGCTACTGATGCTGGTCAAGTTGCAGAAACCTTACAAGAAGCAGATCCTAATTATAAAATTGCTGGTTATATCAATACAGATAGGGAACTGGATATAGGTCATGATGATCGTATTAGTATCCTGACTATACAACAGGCCAAAGATCGATTAGAAGGACAAGAGGTGAGCGAGATTGTTATCGCATCTTCAAATGTAGAAGGAATCACACCAGAACTTTATGAATGGTTAATTGAGCTGGTAGAAAATGGTTTCTCAGTACGAGAGTATACACAAATCTATGAGGAAATTACAGATCGTGTACCAGTGCAATATGTAGGTAAAGATTTTTATAAGTACTTCCCATTTGCACGTAGTAATCAGAACAAACTTTATATGGTATACCATAGATTGTTTGACATTATATGCTCGCTATTGGGTCTAATTTTAAGCCTAGTATTAATACCTTTTATCTTTATTGGAAATCTTTTAGGGAATAGAGGTTCTTTATTCTATAAACAAGAACGTATAGGTAAGAATCGTAAGTCTTTTCAGATTTATAAATTTAGAACCATGGTTAAAAATGCCGAGGTTAATGGAGCTCAATTTGCCACTAAAAATGATAGTAGAATTACTGCATTTGGAAAGTTTTTAAGAAAATCTCGTCTGGATGAGTTTCCACAATTCTATAATATTTTAAAGGGAGAAATGAGTATTATAGGACCTAGACCTGAGCGACCTGTATTTGTAAAACAACTATCTGAAAAAATCCCGTTTTATGAAACAAGACATGTTGTAAATCCAGGTTTAACCGGATGGGCACAAGTCAAAACTAAATATGGTGAATCTGAATTAGATAGTCTTAGGAAATTGCAGTATGATCTATATTATATAAAACATCGTAGTTTGTTCTTAGACTTGAGAATTATAGTGAAAACTTTAAGCACTATAGTTTTCTTTAAAGGGCAATAGCATCAGTATTCTGATTCTATTCTTTTAAGAATGTTTTTTACGACGTTTTGTATAGGCAAAAAGAAGAGTGAAAATCCCCATAAACATTGCTACTCGAACTATATAGTCACCATGTTTTACATAAAAAGTAATGTTATCACGTTTCCTAATTGTACCACTTATTATACCTTGTTTACCATAACCTAATGACTGAATAATGTTACCGCGATGGTCAATTATGGCACTAATTCCAGTATTAGCACTTCTAACAATCCATCGTCTAGACTCAATCGCTCTTAACCTTGCTAGACTTAAATGTTGTTGATGGCCTTGTGTATTACCCCACCACGCATCATTAGTAATAATAGCGAGGAAATCTGCATCATTATTTACATAATCAGTTACATATTCTCCATAAACTGATTCATAACATATAATTGGTGCTATATGGGTTTTATTAAAAGATGTGAAAACGCTACGTTCTTTTTGTGTTGTTTTAGTAGATACCGTTCCGCCCAAATCGATCATTGCGTCACCTAATACAGGCTGTAATAATCCTTTATAAGGAAAATTTTCAACACCTACTACTAGTTTTGATTTGTGATAAAGTTCTGTCGGGCCTGAAGAATTAAAAAACATGGCACTGTTATAATCATTATAATAAGTAACGCCATCACTAGCTAGATTAGTTTGACTAGTTGCTTGTGCTGGATTTTTAAAGACATCAACTAGTGATATACCACCTAGGTAACTTAAATTAGGAAAAGAGGAGAAGTTGCCTTTTAATCTTTGTAAAGTTGGATGATAAGGAACTTGGCTAATTCTTATATTATCTGCTATGACAGTTTCTGGTGCGATAATAAACTCTGTGTCTTGGGTCAATTCAGGTAGGGCAAGATCAATGATAAGTTGAGCTACCTTATCATTACTGGTGTTGTACTTTTCTTTATATGGATCAATATTGGGTTGGATAATAAGTATTTCGGTACCTTTTCCTTTATTGATTTCAAAGTTATTGAGTCTTATGATTTGAGAAATTGCAATAGGTATTAAAATGATACCAATTGGTGTGAGCAACTTGATCAGTAGATTTTTTAAGGTAAATCCGTTTTCGCGCAAGCGTGTAATAGTATAAAACAAAACGATATTTAATAACCATATCCATAAAGTTCCTCCAAAAGTTCCAGTATATTCATACCATTGTATCCAATTGGTAAACTCACTAAATCCATTACCTAGATTAAGCCATGGCCATGAAAAGTCCCAATGCAAGTGCATGTATTCAAAGCTCATCCATAGACATATTAAAAATGTAAATGCAGCTCCTTGAGAAGCTTTCCTGGCAAATTGATGATAGATTAAAAATACTAATGACATTAATAAACTGTTTACCAAGACAGCAAACCACATTCCAAATCCTGTAGCGAGATATAACCACCAGGTAGTAGCCATATTCCAAATAAAAAAACTGAGATAGGATAGTCCTAAAACACGCCATCCTTTATTCTTCAAATTAGTTTTTCTGATGTACTGTTCAGTAATTAATAAAGGCACAAAAGCACCAAATAATAGTAAAGGAAAACCATAAGTAGGCCATCCTAACCATAATAATATACCAGATAATAATGCGAGAAGGAGACTTGTAAACTTCATAAGAAATATAAGCTGCTAAGTTATCAAACTTATAAGTATTAAAAAATCCAATATTTACTAATACGGGAATAAAACTTACCTTGAGAATGTAGATAAATCTACTTTAAGAGAAAAAATATTAGAGTATAAAGCCTCACTAGAATCTCCTATGTCAGTAAGTGCATAGTCTACCGCAATCCCTTTGTATTTAAAGCCTATACCTATATTGGGTTGGAAGCTAACATTGTCACTTCCATCTAGTTGTTGTATGTTTTGAAAATTTCCCATTCCGGCTCTAACAAAAACCAAATCAGTAAAACCATACTGCAATCCAAATGCTGGTGATGCACTAACGGCATTACTTGAAATAATATCATTAGTTTGTATAAAACGCATGTTTAAATCAACCTCGGCAGTAAGTACATGGTCGTAGTGGAAGGTAAAGGTACGTGCTATACCTAATTGCAATTTGGGTAAAGTGATTTCAGTCGTTTCAGGTAAAGCTTGATTTTGATTGGCTACTGCACCTTGAACTTCGGCATATTTTTCTTCATCGATGGTCCAGGTATTATAGGTGGTTGTAATATCTCTAGCCATAAAACCTAGTTCCCAATCACCACGTTTAAACTGTGCGCCTATATCAAAGCCAAATCCCCATGCATTTGCAAATTCTCCTATAACTCGTCGTATGACTTTCACATTACCACCATAACTAAAACCGTCTAATTGTGATTCTCTTGCATAAGAAAATGTGAACGCCCAATCTGCAGTTGAGAAGGTCGAAATACGATCATAATTAATATTTCCTTGTTGATCGATTAATTGAGTTGTATTTAATATATCGTCTACAGAAAACCGTATGACTGAAAAGCCAAATGCGCTAAAGTCGTCGATAGGCATGGCAAAAGCACCGTAATTATACTGTGCAATATTTGCAAAATAGTTAGCATGCATTACACTAATCTCTTGTTCTTGAACGCGCATTAATCCTGCAGGATTCCAGTATCCAGCGTTTACATCATTAGTACTGGCAACTACGGCATTACTCATTCCTAGTGCTGCGGCATCAACTCCTATATTTAAGAATTCATTAGAGTATGCTCTAGAGGTTTGTGAATACGCTTTCGCGAAAGCGAGAACGCAACACAATACGATGATAAAATTTGCTTTTCGGGTCATATATAATCTAGCTGCAAATATCTAGGTTTCTCACTAAATAACTAGCAAAATCCTAGGATATTGCATATCAAGTTGAAACAAGTATCGTAGAAAACTGCATATTTGTATTATGAAGAAATGGATTCCCAATATTATAACGATGTTAAACCTATTATCTGGTTGCATCGCTGCGGTATATGCTTTTAAAGACGAGTTGATTTTTGCTGGTATATTTGTAGCATTAGGTATTTTCTTTGACTTCTTTGATGGTCTAGCGGCACGATTACTAAAAGTTTCTAGTGAATTAGGGACACAATTAGACTCTCTTGCAGATATGATAACCAGTGGTTTAGTTCCTGGTATTGTGATGTGCCAGTTGCTTGCAGATGCTACTGGTCACTCTTCTACATTATTTGCTGTGAATGGCGACCTAGGATGGAGTAGTGCAACCAGTCTTTTTAAAGAAATCACTTTTTTAGGTTTTTTAATTACTGCAGCTAGTGGATATAGGCTGGCCAAATTTAATATAGATACACGTCAGACAGATTCATTTATTGGTGTACCTACTCCAGCAAATGCAATTCTTATTATCTCACTAGGGATTATAGCTCAAATTACTACCAGTGATTGGATATTTAGTTTGCTCAATAATCCATATGCCTTAATAATAATCACTATGATAAGCTGTTTTTTATTAAACGCAGAATTACCATTATTTGCCTTGAAATTCAAAAGTTTTGGATGGAGAAATAACGAAATACGATGGGTTTTTATAGCCTTATGTATCGCCATGATTATAACACTTAAGGTATATGCTGTACCATGTATAATTGTGCTATATATATTAATGAGTGTAATTCATAATTCACTCACTAAGACGCCGTAGTCATTACTTGATAAGGTTTTAAATATGCGATAGTCTTTGGAAGACCACTTAATCCATAAACAACTTTTTCTTGCGCAGTTCAAAGTTTTGTCCTAGATATACTCGACGTACTACTTCATCTTCTGCCAGTTCTTCTGGGCTACCATGCTTAAGTATATTACCTTCAAACATCAGGTAGGTACGGTCCGTAATAGCCAGCGTTTCTTGTACGTTATGATCAGTGATAAGAATTCCTATGTTTTTTTTAGTTAACTGTGCGACGATGCGTTGTATATCTTCTACAGCTACTGGGTCTACACCTGCAAATGGCTCGTCCAGTAGGATGAAAGTTGGGTTAGTCGCAAGAGCGCGAGCAATCTCTGTACGTCTTCTTTCTCCACCACTTAATAAATCACCGTTACGATTACGTCTATCTTCTAGACTAAACTCTTCTAGCAACATCTCACATCTCTCTTTCTGTTCTTTTTTAGAAAGGTCAGTTAATTGCAGTACACCTAGTATATTTTGTTCTACAGTAAGCTTTCTGAAAATAGAAGCTTCTTGTGCTAGATAACCTATACCATTTTGTGCACGTTTGTACATTGGGTATTGAGTGATCTTTTTATCATCTAACCATACGTCACCACCAGTAGGTTTTACTAATCCTACAGTCATATAAAATGAAGTGGTTTTACCAGCACCATTAGGACCTAGAAGACCTACGATCTCACCTTGGTTGACTTCAAAAGAAACACCTTTAACCACTGGTCTGCCTTTATAGGACTTCTGTAAATTGTCTGCTCTTAGTTGTTGCATAAAACAAAGATACTTTTTATAATTCTGAATTTAGAATTTCTTAGATTGCACTAGAATTAAAAAACGAAATTAAGTGATCGTTGAGTAATTGTAAATGTACTTTAAGTAATCAATAAAAATCTTCATCTCTTAATCCTAACTCTGAATTAATAAAATGGCTTTCCCTAGATTTCTTATGGGCGATAACGCTCACCATCCCGAAGATATTTTTGTAGTACACCTCGATTATCCACGATTTGTGATTAATTTAAAAGATGATACTCTAGAATTTCTAGAAGACATTGATAAAAAAGATAAGGAAGAACTTGAGGAAGAAACCAAGAACCTAATCGAAGAAGCTAGTCGATTCTACGACGAGCAGTGTGCTATCTATGATAAAGAATAATGGAAGATATTAAACAGCTAGACTGGGATTTAATGCTTTTGTTGAATGATTGGGGAAACGATACAGTCGATTTAATCTTCAATATCATTACTTATAAATTCTATGCGATTCCACTTTATCTGTACTTGTTTTATGTACTATTTAAAAAGTTGAATAAAAAAGAATTGATTATAGCGTTAATCACAATTGCATTATTAGTTGCGATAAGTGATCAAGTTGCGATGCTATTTAAGAACACATGGGTACAACGATTAAGACCATTTAGAGAACCAGCCTTAGAAGGTTTGATTTCTAAGGTAGGGAAAAGTGGTGGTACTTATGGTTTTTATAGTGGACATGCTAGTAATGCGATGGCATTAGCTGTTTTTATGTGGCACATGATTAAAAAATCACATAAAATTACGGGAATCCTTCTTTTTATATGGGCAATTTTAGTGGCTTATAGTCGCGTGTATTTAGGTGTACATTATCCTGGTGATGTTTCTATGGGTATGTTTATGGGGGCAATTATAGGCTGGCTATGTTATCGTTTATACGCTTTCGCGAAAGCGAAATATGCACCAGCTTCTTCAACATCCACAACGCTTTAGAATGAAAAAAGATTTCTTTTTTGAGGTGCAGACTCAGTGGGAAAAAGGAATGTTTATCAACGCAAAATCACATGTTACCAAAATAAAAGGTAAAGAAGATATAATTATTTCTGCTGCTGGTGAATTTAAAGGAGATAGAGATTTATATAATCCAGAAGAACTTTTGTTAAGTGCCCTATCATCCTGTCATATGATGTCATATTTCTATATATGTGGGCAAAATGGAATTGACATTCAAGAATACAAGGATAACGCTATAGGGATCTTAGAATTAAAAGATGATTCTAGCGGTGGTTTCAAAGAAGTAAATTTGAATCCTGTGATTACCTTAAAAAATGATGATCAAAATGAATTGGCTTTACAATTGCATGAAAAAGCGCACCAGTTATGTTTCATAGCAAATTCTGTCAATTTTGAGATTGAGATAAAGCCTGTAGTTAATGGTAGATAACTTTTCTTTAAGAGCTGATTAAACCTTTAGATTTTTTAATAGTCTAAATTTTATATCAATGAACAGCACTTAAATATAAGTCGCACAAACCATTAAAATATATGAATCTTTCAAAAAGCAAAACTTTCCTTACTTATTTAGGGATTGCGATAATTTCTATGGCAGGAGTTTACTCTTGTACTTCTAGCGATGATGACGGTGGTATAACTACAGATGATGGTGACGGAACTGGCACAACAGAACTTCACGCAGCCTTTGCTGATTTTGATAGCAATAACGTTACCATAATGCTTAGTGGAACCACAGTAATTATCGAAAGCAATGGATTGCCTAATCATACATCGCCTTACTGGTCTAATACAACAGCACGTAGCGCTGTAGATCCTATGGGGAATACACTAACTACACCAGCCGCGGCAGTTAATCATCCTTTATACGTTGATCCTACGGTTACCAGCTTTGCAAACATGGCTCCTGGAAATATAGATGACTTTAATGGTTCTTATTCTTTAACGATACCAGCATCTCCTACACTGGCCACTAGTTCATCTTCAACAGGATTAGGTGCTATAGGAATTGCAGTTAGTGGTTCCATGATTTATAATGACGAAGAAGGTCCTAATGTGCCACTCGATAGTGCTGTAGGGTCTTTAGATTATACGGCTGCGCACACAGGACCACAAAGTTATCACTACCATTTAGAGCCTAAGGCTTTTTCTGATGATGACGATGCATTAGTAGGTATTATAGGTGATGGTTTCTTTATTTACGGTAGAAAATGTAATTCAACCGGTACTTATCCAACAGATTTAGATGCTTCTGGTGGTCATACTTCAACAACGCAGCATACAACTACTGCAGAGTATCATTATCATATAGAAAATACAACATATTTAAATCAATATTACATCATTTTTCCAGGAGATTATCAAGGCATACCTAATAACATACAGTAGTTTTCTTTTCTTAATTCTGCTTCTCAGTTGCAAGACAGATTCGGTTGTGGATATTAACAAATTAACGGAAGAAGTAGCCAAAGAAAAATTAGAATTAAAACCGAATGAAGGGCTCATGTATTATAATAATGAGCTTTTTACAGGATTCTCTGTAATTAGTTATTCTAATGGATTAATCGCAGAAAAGATTGAGTATCTCAATGGATTGCGTCATGGATTATATGAGAAGTGGTTTAGGGATGGAACTTTGAGTTTTCAATCTCGGTATAAGAATGGTATACAGCATGGTAAGACAATATCATGGTGGAATAATGGTCATAAACGTTCTCAAAGTAATTTTGAGAATGGTGTAGCTCAAGGTGCCCAGTTTCAATGGTATACTAATGGTTCTATTTTTAAAGAAATACATCTAGTCGATGGTAAGGAGCAAGGCATGCAAAGGTCTTACCGTCAGAATGGTAAATTATATAATAATTATGAAGCAAAAAACGGCAGAATTTTTGGGCTTAAGAAAGCAACACTTTGTTTCTCTCTCGAGAATCAAGAAGTTGTTATTGATACTTTGTAATGTTGCTTTAATAGTTAGTTGTGGTTCTAAAGAACAGAATAATAAACCCATTGAGCAAGAGGTAGTAAGTAGAGTAGAGGCGTTGCCTTATTATCAAGAGGCCACTTTTACACCATACTGGCTTTCAAATGATAGTGACTCGCTTATAGATTTTCATAGAATTCCTGATTTTACTTTTATCAATCAACATAGTGATACCATCACACAAGACTTCTACAAAGACAAAATTTATATTACAGACTTCTTTTTCACCGTTTGTCCTGGAATTTGTCCTGCAATGACTAAAAATATGAATCATCTTCAAAAAAAGTTTTTAGACGATGAAGAAGTGTTGTTGCTATCACATTCTGTCACACCAGATTATGATACACCTGCTGTATTAAAAGAATATGCTCAACGTATGGGTGTGAACGCTGCAAAATGGAATCTCGTTACTGGTGATAAAGAGCTTATTTATAATCTAGGTAGAAATCATTATTTTGTGGAAGAAGATCTAGGGACAACTAAAGATGTTGATGATTTTCTTCATACTGAAAACTTTATTTTAATAGATAAAAATAAACGTATTCGTGGAATATATAATGGGTTAAATAAAGCCTCTGTAAATCAATTGATAGCAGATGTAAAGACTTTAAAAGCTGAGTAAAGGGTTATTTAATTTAAAACATCAAATGATAATTTCAATCCTGAAATAATCATACTAGTTCCTATTATCGCGATGATTAATCCCATCAATTTTCCAATTACAGAAATGACATTATCACCTATTTTCTTAGCGATGACATCACTTAGTGAAAATGCGATATAATTCAATAAACACATTAAAGCAAAAACTAGAAGAACTACAGCAATATCAGCATACGATGAGGTGTTTGCCACAAAGTTAGTGGCCGTTACTATAGTGCCAGGACCTGCAAGTATCGGAATAGCAAGTGGTGAAATAGCGATGTTCTCATCATAATTTACCGTTTTCAGTCTCTTAATGTTTGACTTTTTGGATTGTAACATTTCAAAACCAACAAAGAATATTAAAATACCGCCTGTAATTTTAAAAGCTGGAATAGTAATTCCAAATAGCTCAAAAATGTAATTTCCTAAAAGTACAAATGTGCTTACAATGATAAAGGCTACAATTATAGCTTTTAGATTAATCCTTTGTTTCGTTTCTTTATCTGCTCCTTCCGTAATCGTTAAGAAGATAGGCATATTAGAAATAGGATTCATAATAGCAAAAAAACCTGTGAAAACAGTAAAAGCAAAGGTTAGTAAATCGTCCATTAATTTGTTTTAATATCTCTATGCAAAATTATTTTGATACCTTCTGATTTTGAAAATATACTGTACTTGTTGTGCAATAATAAGCAAAATGAAGGTCTAAGCTCATTTATAAATCCGGCATTAATGCTTACTTTAAAACTAATGGTGCTAATAAAATTTCAAAGCTGTTTCTGTCATGTGTTTAGGGATATCAAATACATCCACTAAATGCTGGCTATCTTCTTTAAATTCTTCACACAGTTTTTGAACAAGTTTATTTATAGCAAGGGATTTGGATCCGGATATATAATCATGTTCTAGATACCAACCTTTGTTTTCTTCAATACGATGTAGCGCATATAGATTCTTTAATGAAGTAAGTATCTCTTTTACGCTTTCGTTTTCCTGTTCATCAATAGTAGCTATAAACCTTTCTAAAACAATGCGATCAATATAGGCGCTTGCCATATCTATTAAATGCACTTGAACTTGCAAAAATGCCTCATAGCTATCCATTCCATTTTTAATCTTTTTACTTAAACGCATAGCCAGTGAGCGCAGGGAATATTCCTCTCGATAAGAAAAAGCACTTAAAAGAAAATCATTATCTAACAAATGATCCTCAGATGTATCTCTTGTAACTAATGGATTCAATTCGCTAAGATTAGTTGAAGCAATACTCGATATATACTTTAAGGTATCCCACCAATCCATTTTACCAAATTGTTTTCTAAAATAGGTCAATCTACTTTTTGCAGTAAGTTGTAACAACACCGTATTATCACCTTCAAATGTCGTAAAGATATCAGAATCTGCTTTTAATAAATCAAAGTACATCTCGCTCAAATATCCCTTACCACCACAAGCTTCTCTACAGGTTTGTATAGTTGCAGTAGTGTTCCAAGTGCTTAACGCTTTTAATCCAGCAGCAAGAGCCTCCATTTCTTGAGCGTCGTGTTTAGCATCGCTGGTATATTCTCTCAATAAATGATTATGAGCAAAATCGTATGCATAGGCATTGGCAATTAAAGGCATCAACTTTTTTTGATGGGTAGGATAATCCATAATAGATTGTTCTGGTTCTCCTGGAGGACCAAACTGTTTACGGTCTAATGCAAAGTAGACTGCCATATTGAGCGCTTTTTTAGAAGCTGTATTTCCTGCCATAGGAACACATAAACGACCACCTACTAAAGTACCTAACATGGTAAAAAATCTTCTCGATGGACTTATTATGGGGCTAAAATATTGTCCATCTTCATCGATATCGCCAAATTTATTAAGCAAGTTCTCTTTAGGAATACGTACAGAATTGAAATGTAAGGTTCCATTATCTACACCGTTTAATCCCATTTTATGGCCATTATCACCTATGGTAATTCCTGGCATTGCATCACCTTTTATATTTCTTATGGGAACTAAAAAAGCATGAATTCCGTGCTCTTCACCATCTACGATCAGTTGTGCAAATACGGTAGCCATTTGTGCATGCATCGCAGCATTACCTATGTACGTTTTTCTATCGTGTTGTGATGGTGTGTGAATTATAAAGCTATTACTATCTGGTTGGTAAATTGCCGTAGTTTGCAGTGCTTTTACATTACTACCATGATGCATTTCGGTCATGGCAAAGCAACCAGGTAAGGTCATGTTACCGATGTCTTTCAAATACTTATCATGATGGTATGTAGTCCCAAGAGATTCCACACTACCACCGAACAATCCAAAATGAACACCGAACTTTATAGTTAGACTTAAATCATATTTTGCCAGTTCTTCAAAAACAGCAGCATATTGCACCATAGAGTCAGATCCACCATAAGCATTAGGATAAGCAAGCTTTCCTAATCCAGCATCTGCAAGTTCTTTAGTCCATTTAAAAACTTTCTCTTTGCGAGTAATTAAGTCATCATCATAACTTTCTATAGCTTCTTTATGTGGATCTAGAATGTTTTGAACTCTAGCTTTTAAATCTGCATTATTATGTTGAAGTAAAGTTTTTAGAGCTAAAGAGTAATCCTTTAAAGGTTTATTTAGGTTAAACGATTCCTTGAGTGGTAAAGGGTTAGTTTCATAAACCGATCTAATCGCCTCATGACTTGCTACACCTAGATAATTTTCTATATGAATCAGTGATTGCTTTGTTTGTTCATTCACCCATTCTTCAGAATCTGGATTTTTTGCTAATGTTTTACCTAATGTAAATAAATCCATTTTGGCAGTCGGATCTAGCAAATCTGCATGGTCTTTAATGTAGCTTTTCCAGTAAGCCAGTTCTCTTGCAGATGGCGGCATATCCGGATTCAACCATTTGTAAATAGATTCTTTTACCTCAGATTGTATCGTTTCGTTTTTATCAAATTGCTCTTTTATATATAAGATTTCATGTTCTTCCAGCACTTCATCAGCCCATGCGATGTATAATAAGGGTAAAAATGGTAAAAGAGAATCTTCAATACTGATGGACGTTTTCATAATACTTAATTTGTAAATCGCTTGTTTAACAGGTAGTAAGATACTTTACTATTCTACATATTTGCCATTAAAAAATCTTAAAACTGTTAGTAGATTTTAAAAAACATCGCATCGATCCTTTCCGACTCTCGGCGATGCCTAGAGCCACCTTTCCTTTTCCAAGGAAAGGAGTTATTTAATTCCTCGCCTTAGAAAAGGCGAGGACAGGTTTAGCAGCTTTGCTGCAAACCAGGAGTGGTTGAAAGATGCTGGTTTTAAAAACAAACTCTATTTTACACCCAACATTTCATCCACTGTATTTGCGGTAACACTATGGTAGTTACCTCTTGCAGTTTTGTAAATTTCTATGGCTTCTTCAATTCGTTCCGCTTTCGCGAAAGCGGAAAATAAAGTAGTTACATACCAGCGACGACCTACCGTATTTAAAAACTTAGCGATTTTTGTATCGACATTATTACCATGGTAACCATTCAAAATAGATTGCTCGTACCAAACCATAGTGATGTATGAGTTGGTGGAATTTGTAAAGTCAAAGCTATTATCCAATTGCTGCATTTGATCTGGAGTGATATCTTTTGGGAAATTACGGACGAAGTGCACCCATTCCTGTGGGGCCCAGTTTTCAGTTTTAGCAACGTCTATGCTGTTAGTTTTTAAGAATTCTTCTAGCGTTTTCTCTACATTAGAAAAAGCATCCGACTCTATAACAGCAGCATTTTCTGGAATGCCAGGCTGGTAAATCCATTCCTCAGTATTGAATGTGATGTTGTTTTTACCTAGTAAATTCTCGTTGAGGTACGAGATAAAATCCTCTGTGTTTGTGGTAGAAAAAGCATTCTTTTTAAAATAGGATTTTAAGAAAGCATCCATGTTGTCACGACCTACTTTTTCTTCTAACGTGCGTAAAAACAGATATCCTTTATCATAAGCAATACTGTTCATTCCGTCATCTGGATTGCGGCCTTTTAGATCTAGTTTTAACTTAGTGTCATTAGGTGACTCTTTTAGAGCTTCCAGTTCATCTTCAAGATCTTGTCTACCTATTAAGGCAAGCATATTAGCGCGGTCTTTTCCATATAAAGCTTCCATAATGCGGATTTCAAAATAAACCGTAAAACCTTCATTAAGCCAGAAGTCGTTCCAAGTCGCATTAGTTACTAGATTCCCAGACCATGAATGAGCCAACTCATGCGCTACAAGTGATGTCAAACTCTTATCTCCAGCAATAACCGTAGGCGTTGCAAAAGTCAATCGCGGATTCTCCATTCCACCAAAAGGAAAACTAGGTGGTAATACAATCACATCAAACTGTTCCCAGTCGTAATCGCCATAGAGATTTTCTGCAGCAACAACCATTTTTTCCATGTCTGAGAATTCTTCATGGACTTTATCGAGCATGGATTTCTCTGCATAAACACCAGTTCTATCGCTTATCGCTTTGTACTCAATATCACCAACTGCTAAAGCAATTAAATAAGCCGGAATAGGCTGTTCCATTTTAAATTGATAAACGCCATTTTCGTTTTTTTCCTTAGGATTCTCAGCACTCATAACTGCCATGAGTTCTTGAGGAACTTTTACAGTCGCATCATAAGTAATACGTATTTGCGGACTGTCCTGAATTGGAATCCAGGTACGTGTTAAAATAGCTTGACCTTGCGTAAACAAAAACGGATTCGTCTTATCTGCCGTTTGATGCGTAGTGAGCCATTGTAAAGCTTCTGTTTTAGCCGTGGTAGAGTAGGTGATGGCAATTTGTTTAGTGTCTTCTTTAATCTTAATTATCAGCGATTGCCCTAATGATTCATCAAATTCACCCAACTCAAATTCAGTTTGCTCACCATTTTGAGTAACACTTTCAATTTCTAAGAATTTGCTATCTAGAATGATTTGATTGCTACCACTGTTCTCAATATTATATGTCGCAGTACCGCTAATAATTTGGCTATCAAAATCTACATCAATATCTAAATCTAGATGGGTGATTACTGCATCATTAGGTTGTGCATAGGAATGGGATTCTTCTAGGTAGGTTTTTGAGGCTATTTCAGGTTCAGTTTGTTTTTTTTCATGACAGCTGGTGATGGTGATAATGCTGATAAGAACTAGAAGTAGAGCCTTTTTCATTTCGGAGATTTTAGAGTTGCTAAAGTAAGAAAAGGCTAAGGGAATGGGAAGGAATGTTCAATAGATTAAATAGGGTTAATTAAGCCATTTAATTTTGGTTTGGTATTTCAAGTAATTATCAGTGGAAACATAATCCAGTTTTTCATCTAGCATTTTTCGATCAAGAAGATTTTTAGATTTGATCTCAGCGCTCCTTAGTTGATTGATCATTTGTGTTTCTAAATGAGATCTTTGGGTAACTATTTTCTGATTTAGATAGATCCTTCCAGGAACATTTTGATCCTTATATACTTCCCAAGACACATTTTGTACAAATTCGATTTCAAACTCTTGATCTAATTCGTTTTTACATTTTAATGTAATAGAGCCACCGTCCATCCAAGCGAGAATCTCTTTAATTTCTATTTTGGAATTAAAATTAATCATATGAATTATGATTTTGTGTTACAAAGAGAATTTATTAGAAATGGAATTCATTTTATGATTTTGCTCAGGATTTAATTTCAGTTCCAATTCTGAAATGACATATTTTAGATGTTCAAAAGCAAGTAACCATTCATTATTTTCTAAGAGATCGGTTATTATTTCTTTTCCATCTATGATTCCTGCGAAGTCAGTTTTAATATCTTTTTTAGTATCTATTTCAAAAACTTCAGCACTTAGCTCAGCAATTTCTATTTTTAATGAATTCGAAAATAAGTTGTTAAGAAAAGTTGCCATAATGAATTTAGAAATTTGTAACCCTACAACCCCAACAATTCTCCAGCAGCATCAAATGGGCTTTTCTTTTTGCTTAATACTTCCTGTTCTAGTACAGCAAGTTTTGCAATGACTTCTGGGCGGTTGTAGAAGTTGGTTTTAATAGCGTCTTCTATGGTTTGATGGAACCAGTAGAGTTCTTGCGCGTTGCGTTTGTTGGTAAAGCTTTGGTTATCGGTAGCGTGCGTTTTATAGTTGTCAATTTCTTCTATGACTTCTGTGATTCCTACGCCATTTAAACCACTACAAGTCAGTACTTGTGTAGGCCAGCCGTGATCTTTTTGTGGCATAAGGTGCACCGCGTTTTTGAATTCGCGTCTCGCGTGCTTTGCGGCGGTTTGATTTTCTCCATCGGCTTTATTGATGATGATGGCATCAGCCATTTCCATAATGCCGCGTTTGATGCCTTGTAAGTCATCGCCAGCGCCTGCAAGTTTTAAGAGTAAGAAAAAGTCTGTCATGGAGTGGACTGCGGTCTCGCTTTGTCCTACGCCTACGGTTTCTACGATGATAAAATCGTATCCTGCGGCTTCACACAAGATGATCGCCTCGCGCGTTTTACGTGCTACGCCGCCTAATGTGGTTCCTGCTGGGCTAGGTCGTATAAAGGCTTGGTCGTTTTTCACCAACTCTTCCATGCGTGTTTTATCGCCCAAAATACTGCCTCTTGAGATGTTGCTGGATGGATCTATAGCGAGTACCGCGACTTTTTTACCACGTTCTATGAGCTGTCTTCCCAGCGATTCTATAAAGGTCGATTTTCCCACGCCTGGTACGCCGGTTATTCCTAACCTAAAGGATTTTCCAGACTTTGGTAAGGCTTGTTTTATTATCGCTTTCGCGAAAGCGGAATCACCACCAGCAGTACTTTCTACTAAAGTAATCGCACGACTCAACGCGCTTACTTGACCAGATTTCAGCTCGCTAAAAAGTTGATCTACATTTACAGCTTCTTTCTTACGCTTTAAATTAGGGTTGATATGTGAGTTGGTAGCCAATTATTTCGTTGGATTTTTCTTCATACCAATTCTACCACCTAACCAAGCCATCGGAATATATGCTACAAGCAAATCTAAAGCCGTAAACCAAGTAGGACCTGGTAACATGTAGTTCACAGCAATGCCGCCTAGTAAGAACAATCCACCTACTATCAACGCCATTTTCATGTGATGAGTAGTGGCAACTTTGGCAGCGATTAATGCACCGACTAACGTTCCTACCGCATGAGCTAAAAACGGAAATAAGAAATATTTAGGTTCTAAGTCAGGCATTACACTAGCGTATGCATCCATATCATTAATATCAATTCCCGAAACAGGAAAAACACTATGGCCAGTATTGATTAATAACATGTTAATCACACTTCCGACAATCCATCCTGCAACAACAGCGATAATATTTCTAACAATAGGGTTCATATGGGTTGGGTTTAGGATTTAAAAATACTAATAATAGTTGTGGTAACGATAGGAAACCATTTCGGTTTTATGGTGATTTTGAAAAGTTGATTTAAAAGCTATGTTGATTATTGCTTACACTGCATCGATCCTTTCCGACCAAAATTCGCTTTCGCTCATTTTGCCCACCTTTCCTTTTCCAAGGAAAGGAGTTTTAGTAAGATTGAAAATATTATTCTCATTTCATAAAATAAAACATTAAAGATCAAGGATTAAGTGTGTTATTTTTAATTATCGAACAAAGAAAAATCCTCTCCTTAAAATTGTATTCGACGAGCTTTTGCGAGAGGAATGCACAAGACAGATTTCGGAGCTTTGCTGTAAATCAGGAGATGATGTGCGGTGCTGGAATATTACATAAAAGCTAGTCTATATTTCATGCCTATTAATCACAAAAACAAACCACATTATAGAAGTTACTGTCTTTGAAATGGGGTTTGAATTATAAAATGAACTTCTTAACAGTCCATTTCTTTACAAGGATCGTGTCCCCAATTTTTTAAACTGTATCTCCAGTCGCTTTCTTTGATATCGCTTTTAGGCTTTTGAGCGCTATGTCTATGCACATAACCAATTACTTCGTTCATGTGATCGTAATTGGTATCTGTAAGCTCATTTTTCTTTTTTCTTTTAATCTTGATGATTTTGCGACCAGATTTATGACCTATGGACTCGCCATCGCCACTATCTTTCCCTACGCTTTTTGATTTATCGGTATCGAGCCAGTCTTCCAGCTCGCTAGGTGTCATATTAACTACATTATAAAATTCGTCGTAAGTTTCATCTTTAGTTCTATCGCTCATTTTTATTTTGAATGTAGGAACAAGTTATGGATAGAGCTGTTAAGGAGATTTGAAATGAGGTAATTTTAACGCGTTTAACAATCTTACCGAATTTTGAATCAAGCGGTCGTACTTATAATCATCATGTATTAACAAGAATTTAACAAGTAAATAAACTCAATTATTTTTTTTTTTTGACTTTTGATTGATCAAATAAGTATTAAGAATAAGGTATATAAGATTTTTCTGCTTATTGTTATTGTGGTAACTTCTATTGTTTCATGCGAAAAATATGATCTCACTGATAATTCTCTGAGTGAATATAAAAGTCCTTTTAAGGTATCGGAACTGGATTTCACGGAGACTAAACTTCCAAGAGATATTACACAATTTGTTCGTAACAACTCTTTTGAAATTAACAGGAAGAGTAATGTGGTTATAGATTCGGCTCAAAACTTTTATGTAAATACAGATAAAGTCAAATATTTGCAAGCAATAGACAGCTCATTTCATAATTATACGTTTTTAGTAAATCGTTTAAATAAACAAAATGACATTATTGAGAATTTGGTGTTTTCTTCCGACTCTTTAGGTGGATATAGCGCGAATTTGGTCAAATATGATTTTAATATAAACAACAAAGTATCTATTTCTAGAAAACCAATTAATATAAATAGTCAGGATTATATAAAAAGCTTTTATTTAGATTGCGTAACAACGGTCACCTATGAATCCTTTCAGGATGCAATGTGTGATTGTGAAGTAATTAAAATATTATCAACAGAAACAGATTGTACTTTTGTTTATTACAGTGATCCTGATTCTGGTGGTGGTTCTGGAGGTAATACCGGTGGTTCCTCTGGTGGAGGATTTGGTGGTGGTGCTTGGACTGGTGGCGGTGGTGGTGGCACTACTGTAGGTACATCTCCCATTTTACCTGGGCCAAATGATAAATGTGAGGAGGAAAAAGATTATTTAAATGAATTAACTAATCATCCTGATGTTAAGCCAGAAATGGAAGCTCTGGAAGCTTATGTGGATGGAAATCCTACTAACGAAGATGGTGTAGAATTGCAATTAGAAAGTGATGGATCTTATACATCAGTGCCACCAGTCTCAACAGGTAATGGTTTTACTAGTTTTGCAACGGCTAGTGCTAATACGGTAGTACAAATTCATGCTCATGGAGTAGGAGATTATGATTATCCTACTGACGGAGATCTGGTACTATTCTCTGTATTTCTTAACCAAGTTAAAGAGGCAAATACAAACAGTAATGGGATTGTTTTAAATAATGGACAAAATATTACTGCGATAATGATTTCAGATGGAAATATTGTCGCTTTAAGAATTGGAAATTTGAGTCAACTTGAAAACCTTTATGATAGAATATATAATCAAAATCAAAGTAATTTATTTTTAAGAGCCTACAATAGCCGTGTTATTGAGCCGATAGATGAAGAATGTTTTGATGGTACGATTCAATTATGTTCCGATCCTATATTAGAAGAAAAATACAAAAATAATTTAGATAACTTCTTAAACGACGCAAATCTAGGTATTGATTTGTATAAAGCAACAAAAGATTCGGATGGGAATTATGTATGGAATTGTATAGATTAATTTTAAAGTAAAGAGATGAAAAAGATATTTTTATTAAGTATATTGTTTATAAGTGTTTTAGAAGGGATAGCTCAAGATAATATTATACCACTAGAACAATTTTCTGTAGATGCAATTAGCCTAAACGATTATTATAAAGACGTAAATGGAGTTTTAGATAAATTTGTGGGTACATGGATCTATGATGATGGTACCACTTATTTTAAAGTAGTAATTCAAAAAAAGGAAAGAATCAGTGCCATTAATGATTGGGATAATACTCCTATTTATTTTGATCAGTTAGTTGCAAATTTTGAATTGAGATTAAATGGATTAACAATCTACAATACTTTAAATTCAACTGATAATTATCCTATAAACGACGGTTATAAGATTACCAATTTAAATAGAAAAATTAAACTATTTTATAGTGAAACTGATAACAGCTATACCGATTCTTTTTATAATAATTTTGGTTTGTATAGATCAACGCTATCATTAACATATCAACCTGATTTAAGTAATAATGTTGATCAATTACTTTGGAATAGGATAACCTTCAATGGAAAAGAACCGATAGACACTAGTAATTATTTAATTGGTCAGCAAGATTCAACGCCTTACCAGATTCCACCGAATATGTTGCTAACGAAGCAGTAATTTCCTTTTTAGGTTCAATTTATTTGGAATACAAAAAATGCCTTACTAAACAGCAAGGCATTTTTGAAATTATCTTTTCGCGTAAGCGTAATTAGAAAATTATCGTTCTAAAACCCATTCTCCTTTATTAATCAAAGGGATAGCGGCTTTATACTTCACTTCTTTAGTCTCGCCGTTCATTACATTCTTAATAGTGACTTTATCATTACGACCTATTTTAGGCTGGTCACGAGTAATGGTTTCAGTTACTGGTGGACGTTGTCCTGCGTTACTAGCTCCAGCACCTACGGCACGGTTTTGTGCAGCACGTTCATCACTGTTTAAGATTTCTTCTTTTTGAGTAGTGGTTTTTTCAGCCTTGCGTTGTTCTGCCTCTTGAATAGCTGCAGTGTCTCGTGTAGGTAAATCACCTTTAAACATAAAGCTGATAACTTCTTTATTTACCTTATCAACCATTTTTTTGAAAAGCTCAAAAGCTTCAAACTTATAGATTAATAATGGGTCTTTTTGCTCGTGAACGGCTAGTTGAACACTTTGCTTTAATTCATCCATCTTGCGCAAGTGCGTTTTCCAAGAATCATCGATAATAGCTAGTGTAATGTTCTTTTCAAAATCAAGGACTAATGATTTTCCTTCAGATTCATAAGCCTCATCTAAATCTGTCGCAACGTTTAAAGTTTTTATTCCATCTGTAAATGGTACGGCGATGCGCTTGTACTGGCGCTCGTCATTTTCATAAACATTTTTGATGACTGGATACACCTCTGTAGCGGTGCGTTCCATTTTTTCTTTATAATGCTGGTAAGCTGCTTTATAAACAATACCGGTAATGGTTTGCTCATTTTTAGAACCGAACTCTGCTTCAGAAACTGGGCTACTCATCGAGAAGTAACGCATGATTTCAAATTCAAAGTTTTTATAATCTTGAGCTTGTTTATTAGTCTCGGTAACAACCTCGGCAATATCATAGACCATGTTTGCAATATCTACTGCAAGACGATCACCAAATAAAGCATTATAACGGCGCTTGTAAATCACTTCACGTTGCGCGTTCATCACATCATCATATTCTAGTAAACGCTTACGTACACCGAATGCGTTTTCTTCTACTTTCTTTTGAGCACGTTCAATAGACTTAGAAATCATAGAGTGCTGAATTACTTCGCCTTCTTTCATTCCTAATCTGTCCATGGTTTTTGCCATGCGCTCAGAACCGAAGAGTCTCATTAAGTTATCCTCTAGAGAAACATAGAATTGAGAGCTTCCTGGATCACCTTGACGACCTGCACGACCACGTAATTGTCTATCTACACGACGTGAATCATGGCGTTCTGTACCTATAATAGCAAGACCACCAGCGGCTTTTACTTCGTCAGACAATTTAATATCTGTACCACGACCAGCCATGTTAGTTGCAATGGTAATCTGTCCAGGATCACCAGCTTGTGCTACAATCTCTGCCTCACGTTTATGCTGTTTTGCATTCAGTACGTTATGATCGATTCCTGCACGTTGTAAGGTGCGACTTAAAATCTCAGAGATCTCAACTGAAGTTGTACCTATTAATACTGGACGACCAGCTTGTTTTAAACGAGTTACTTCTTCTATAACAGCGTTATACTTTTCACGTTTTGTTTTATAAACTAAATCCTGACGATCATCACGAGCGATAGGTCTGTTAGTAGGTATTTCTACAACATCTAGTTTATATATTTCCCAGAATTCTCCAGCTTCTGTAACCGCGGTACCTGTCATACCAGACAGTTTGCGATACATACGGAAGTAGTTTTGTAATGTAATGGTAGCAAAGGTTTGTGTAGCATCTTGAATTTTTACGTTCTCTTTTGCCTCAATCGCTTGGTGTAGTCCATCGCTGTAACGACGTCCATCCATAATACGACCAGTTTGCTCATCTACAATCATTACTTGCATTTCTTGCACCATACCATTAGGCGTGCGTTTTTCATGCGGTTGTACTACGTATTCAGTATCTTTTTCAAATAGCGTGTAAGCTTTAAGAAGTTGATTTAATGTATGAATACGTTCTGATTTTACAGAGAACTCACGGAATAAATCTTCTTTAGCTTCTGCTTGTTCTTCTATAGTAAGACCTGAATTTTCAATCTTACCTATTTCCATACCCATTTCTGGCATGATAAAGAAGTTAGGATCATCCTGACCAGATAGATACTCGATACCTTTATCAGTAAGTTCTACTTGATTATTTTTTTCGTCAATAACAAAGTAAAGCGCCTCATCTACTTTAGGCATTTCACGGTTGTTATCTTGCATGTAGAAATTCTCCGTTTTTTGAAGTAGCGTTTTAATTCCTTCTTCACTTAAGAATTTAATAAGAGCTTTATTTTTAGGCAGACCTCTATAAACGCGCAGTAATTGCATTCCGCCTTCTTTTTGATCACCGTCAGCTATTAATTTCTTTGCTTGTGCAAGAGTCTTAATAAGCTCTGTGCGCTGCACTTGTACAATACTTTCTACAGGTGCTTTAAGCACGTCAAACTCTTGACGGTCACCTTCTGGTACTGGTCCAGAGATAATTAATGGTGTACGTGCATCATCAATAAGAACAGAATCGGTTTCATCAATAATAGCATAGTTATGACGTCTTTGTACTAAGTCCTTAGGACTGTGCGCCATATTATCACGTAGGTAGTCAAAACCAAATTCATTGTTTGTTCCGTAAGTGATATCTGCATTGTAGGCATTTCTACGTTCTTCAGAGTTAGGTTTGTGATAATCGATACAGTCTATCGTTAAACCATGAAATTCAAATAATGGACCTATCCATGCGCCATCACGTTTTGCGAGGTAATCATTTACCGTTACAACGTGAACACCATTACCTGAAAGAGCATTAAGGTAAACAGGTAAAGTAGCTACAAGGGTTTTACCTTCACCAGTTTGCATTTCGGCGATTTTACCTTGATGCAATGCGGCACCACCTATAAGTTGTACGTCATAATGAATCATGTCCCATACAATAGGTTTACCAGCGGCATCCCATGAGTTTTGCCAGATAGCATCATCACCTTCTAGGCTCACATAATCTTTATTTGCAGATAAGATACGATCTTGCTCTGTTGCTTTTACTTTTATGGTACTGTTATGAAAAAAGCGTTTTGCTGTTTCTTTTACAACTGCAAATGCCTCTGGCAACAATTCATTTAAAACAACTTCGCCTTGCTCATAAGCTACATCTTCTAACTTGTCGATCTCGTTATAGATATCTTCACGCTTATCGATGTCTTCTTCGTTATCTGCATCGGTTTTAAGAGTCTTTATTTTTGCAACAGTATCTGCTTTTGCTTGAGCTATTTTTTCTTTAAACTCTACAGTTTTATGACGTAACTCATCAATGGAAAGTTTTTCCATAGAAGGTTCAATAGCAAGAATTTTATTAACTAAAGGCTGAATATCTTTTACATCCTTTTTGGCTTTATCGCCTACAAATACTTTAAGTACGGAATCTAATAGTCCCATTATGTGGTTATTTAATTGGTTTATAGTGGTTTATGAAAACACACGTTCCAGTTGCAATATCTAAAAATTAAGGCAAAAAAAAAGTCTCTTTACGAGACTTTTTATGCAGCGCATAGCGCTATTAATATTCGTCCTCATTCCAGAGGTAGTCATCGTCTGTAGGGTAGTCAGGCCAGATCTCTTCAATAGAGTCGTACATTTCACCTTCATCTTCAATTGCTTGAAGGTTTTCTACCACTTCCAGAGGAGCACCTGTGCGAATAGCGTAATCAATAAGTTCGTCTTTCTCAGCAGGCCAAGGTGCGTCACTTAAATAAGATGCTAGTTCTAATGTCCAGTACATAGTTTTACCGTTTTAATTTTTGCAAAAATAAACTTCTTGTGAATTTATGCAAGTTATTTTTTAATTAATGATATCAAGATTTACAAGAGCGTGTAAGCTTTTGAGAATCAAAATGTTTTTGCTGAAAAATACTCTTCAGTTGCCCCACGTTTTTAATACTTCTTTGGGATCCATTTGATTTCTTCTGCTTGTAAGTCTTGTGACAATTTACGTGCCAAGACAAAAAGATAGTCAGATAGTCTATTTAAGTACTTTAATACTTGAACATCTATAGGTGATTGTGCATGTAATTCGGTCGCTAGTCGCTCGGCACGACGGCACACTGTACGTGTAATGTGACAAAATGACACAGATTGATTACCGCCTGGTAAGATGAAGTGAGTCATAGGCGGTAGTTCCTGATCCATGTTATCCATTTCATTTTCTAGCACTTCTATTTTATCATCGTCGATTTTAGGAATGTTAAGTCTTTCTTTACCATTTTTTAAAACTAATTTTTCAGGATCGGTTGCCAGTATGGCACCAGCAGTGAATAAATCATCTTGAATTTGAATTAAAACACTTTTGGTGTGATCATTTACAGGTTGATCTCTTATAAGACCTATCCACGAGTTTAATTCGTCAACGGTACCATAACTATCGATTCGTAGATTGTGTTTAGGAACTCGAGTGCCGCCAAATAATGCCGTGGTTCCTTCGTCACCTGTTTTAGTATATATTTTCATTTTGGTATGTGGTATCTTAAATTATAGAGGGATTACTACTACATCTCTCTGTTTTCTTTACTTTCTTTAAGTCTAGCTTTTAGATTACTGCGATAACCTTTTCTTTTTTGTAGTCGTAACTTGCGATTCTTATTACTTAACCAAATAAAAAAGAAGATTCCGCCAAAACCAAAAATTCCCCAGTAAAACATAAAAGCTAATTTCTCAAATATAAAATAGAGCAACTAGAATAGCCAATTTCTACTGAAGTTGATTACAAAAAAAAAATTCTATCCTGCAAAGGATAGAAGTTTTGAATTCTTTTTATAAATCATCAATGACTATGCTTGTTTCTCTACAGCGTCCCAGTATTCATAAGCACGTCTTAAATGTGGAATCACAATAGTACCACCAACTAGGGTTGCGATAGAAAGTGCTTCAACCACTTCTTGTTTAGATAAGCCAGCTTTGTGACTTGCCTCAAGGTGATATTTAACACAGTCGTCACAACGTAATACAGTACTAGCAACTAAGCCTAGTAATTCTTTAGTTTTTTTATCTAATGCACCTTCTGCAAAGGCGTTAGTGTCTAAATTAAAGATACGTTTGATGATCTTATTATTGTCCTCTAGAATGGCATCGTTCATTTTCTCACGATACTCATTAAATTCTTCTACGATATTACTCATTGTTTAAAGCAGCTAATTTCTGTTTGCGTTTATTTCTGAGTACAAACATCGATATAAAAATGCTTAGCTCATATAATATTAACACAGGTATGGCAACTATAACCTGACTTTGTATATCTGGTGGTGTAATTACAGCCGCAACAATAAGTATGAGAACTAACGCATACTTGCGGTATTTACGCATGCCTTGTGGTGTGCAGAGACCTATTTTAGTCAAAAAATAAACGATAACAGGTAGTTCAAACATCAATCCACTTGCCAGCACACTAGCTCTTATTAAAGCGATATAACTCTGTAGATCTGGTTCAAATTTAATGCCATCACTAAGGTCATAGGTAGCAAGAAAATGAACAGATAATGGTGCTATAAGGTAGTATCCAAAAACAACACCCATAAAAAATAGAACCGAACTGATTATAATAAATCCACTAGAATATTTGCGTTCGTTTGCTTTAAGTCCAGGTGATATAAATTTCCAGAATTGCCATAAAACCCATGGAAAGGCTACAACAAAACCTACCGTGATGGACGTCCAAACGTGAGCGCTAAATAAATCAGACATCTTACGCGATTGAGGCATAAAATCCAGCTGTGGATTACAAAATTCACTCTCAACTCCTATAAAACGTCCTACATCACATAACGCACCATAGGTAATGAAGTCCTTACTCTTAGGCCCAAATATTATCGTGTCAAAAATAAATTCTGTAAAAATAAATGCAATAATTGCCGCGATAAGAATACCTAAAATAGAGCGTATAAGTGACCAGCGCAGTTCTTCCACGTGATCTAAAAATGACATTTTATTAGGGTCTGCCTTTTGACGTGCCATGTTATAAAATTCCTTCTCTAATTAAATCATGTATATGAACTACTCCTGCATAGCCATCTTTATTTACTGCTACTAATTGGGAAACATTGTATTCTTCCATCACCTCGCGAGCTTGAACAGCCATGTCATCTGCATCGATAGTTTTAGGAGATGTAGTCATAATATCTGCAGCTGTAAGACTATCGATATTTTTACCTGTAGATAACATGCGTCTTAAATCACCATCTGTTATGATACCGATAAGTTTAGTTTCATCTACGACTACCGTCATTCCTAGTCGATTTTCTGAAATATTTACAATCACATCTCTTAAGGTACTATTAGAAGTAACTTGAGGTTTTGCGTTTTGATCAATAAGTTCTTGGACTCTTAAATATAATTTTTTTCCTAATGCACCACCTGGATGGTAACGAGCAAAATCCTTATCAGTAAATCCTTTTAACTCTAGTAAGCATATTGCGAGAGCATCACCTACAACTAATTGAGCTGTTGTGCTTGTGGTAGGAGCCAGACCGTTTGGACACGCTTCTTCTTCAATAGGTGCATGCAATACAAAATCTGCTTCTTTACCTAAAAAAGAATCTTGATGGCTCGTTATAGCAATTAATTTATTTTCAAAATTTTTAATTAAAGGAACGAGGACTTTAATCTCTGGAGTGTTTCCACTTTTTGAAATACAAATAACCACATCGTTTTTTTGTATGATTCCTAGATCTCCATGTATGGCATCTGCAGCATGCATAAAAATAGCAGGCGTACCTGTTGAATTCATTGTGGCTACTATCTTCATCGCAATAATGGCACTTTTACCTATACCGGTAATAATGACTCTTCCTTGAGCAGTATGGATATGATTTACTGCTTTCGCGAAAGCGGAATCCAAACTATTTTCAAGGTTTTTAACGGCCGCAGACTCGATACGAATCGTGCGTTTTGCTACTTCTAAAATGTTATTCTCAGTGTCCAAAAAAGTTAATTATTTTTTATGGTTTGTAGAAAAAGATAAAAATCGTAAATTTCAAGTTACAAAGATAAGTAAAACGTATCAGCCCCATGCCAGAATCGTCTACAGGACTAGAGGAACAATTAAAGAAGTATTTCGGCTTTGACCAATTCAGAGGATTACAGAAGAAAGTTATTACATCACTACTTAATAAAGAAGATGTATTTGTAATTATGCCTACCGGTGGTGGGAAATCTCTATGTTATCAATTGCCAGCGTTAATGCAAGAAGGAACTGCGATTGTGGTTTCTCCACTAATCGCTCTTATGAAAAATCAAGTTGATGCCATACGTGGTATCAGCGATCATGATGGAGTAGCACATGTATTGAACTCTTCATTATCTAAAACGGATGTACAACAAGTTAAAAATGATATTTCAAATGGTATTACTAAATTACTTTATGTAGCACCTGAGTCTTTAACTAAAGAAGAGTATGTAGACTTCTTAAAAGGTGAGAAGATCTCTTTCCTAGCTGTTGATGAAGCACACTGTATAAGTGAATGGGGACATGATTTCAGACCAGAATATCGCAACCTGCGTAAGATTATTGATCGTATAGATGAACGTATACCTATTATAGGACTTACAGCAACTGCAACACCTAAAGTACAAGAAGATATTCTTAAAAACTTACAGATATCTGATGCCACCACATATCAAGCATCATTTAATAGACCTAATCTTTTTTATGAAGTACGTCCTAAAACAGGACAGGTAGATGCAGATATTACCAGGTTTATAAAACAACATGAAGGTAAGAGTGGTATTGTCTACTGTTTATCACGCAAACGTGTAGAAGAACTAGCACAGGTTTTACAGGTAAATGGTATAGACGCTGTTCCTTATCATGCCGGATTAGATGCAAAAACTAGAGTTTTGCACCAGGATAAATTCTTGATGGAAGACTGTGATGTAGTTGTGGCTACCATTGCTTTTGGAATGGGAATTGATAAACCAGATGTTCGTTTTGTAATACATCACGATATTCCTAAAAGTATTGAGTCCTATTATCAAGAAACTGGTCGTGCTGGTCGCGATGGAGGAGAAGGTCACTGCCTGGCTTATTATTCTTATAAAGATATTGAGAAGCTTGAAAAATTTATGGCAGGAAAACCTATTGCCGAACAGGAAATAGGCCATGCTCTATTACAAGAAATGGTTGGATATGCAGAGACTAGTATGAGTCGTAGGCAATTTATATTACACTATTTTGGTGAAGAGTTTGATCCTGCTACTGGTGATGGTGGTGATATGGATGACAACATGCGCAACCCTAAACCACAAAAAGAAGCGGTGGAAGATGTTAAGAAATTAATTCACGTAATCGAATCTGCAGGACAGCGCTATAAGGCAAAAGATATTGTCAACATTATAATAGGTAAGACTAATGCGATGATTAGTTCGCATAAATTAGATCAGCAAGACTTTTTCGGCAGTGGGAAAGATAAAGAGCCTACTCACTGGATGGCACTAATTAGGCAAATTTTAGTGGCACGATATATAAAGAAGGATATTGAGTCTTATGGTACCTTAAGACTTTTAAAAGAAGGTAAAGAGTTCTTACAAAATGGTAAGTCCTTTATGATGACTGAAGATCATACCTATCCAGAAAATGCTAGTACGACGGTTACAGCTGCTGGTCAAGGTGGCGCTGTGGACACTGCGCTTGTTAAAATGTTGAAAGAATTGCGCAAGAAAGTAGGAGCGCAAAAGAGTGTGCCGCCATATGTTGTTTTTCAAGATCCGTCTCTAGATGATATGGCAACTAAGTATCCTATTAACATGCAAGAGCTCGCTAATATACACGGTGTAGGAGAAGGAAAAGCCAAAAAGTATGGAGCTAAATTTATTGAATTAATTCAACGATATGTTGACGATAATGATATCACAAGACCTGATGATTTAATTATTAAATCTACTGGATCTAAATCTGGAAACAAACTCTATTTTATCACAAGTATTGATCGCAAGTTAAGTTTTGACGACATAGCAAGCGCAAAAGGAATGGAAATAGATCAACTAATAGAAGAATTAGAAAGTATAGTTTATAGCGGTACTCGCCTTAATGTAGGATACTGGATTGATGAGATGCTAGATGAGGATCAACAAGAAGAGTTACACGAGTATTTTATAGAGTCTGAATCAGACAAAATAGAGGATGCTATGGAAGAATTTGATGGTGATTATGAAGAAGAAGAAATACGATTGTATCGCTTAAAATTTATTAGTGAAGTGGCAAATTAAAGCCAAATGATTTATTATAAAATTGATGCGCTTTCGAATGAAGTAGGTACTATGTTCAATAGCTTTTTTGATAACTATATAGATGATTATTATCATGTCTATATCAAACCGCTGGGAGCTGATTTAACCCAATTTCAATCTTATATTTACTTCACACATCAGCGACATTACTATGATTTTGTACGCTGCAATTTGAAAATTACTGATCTTCAAAATCAAAACTGTCAATTATCCTTAATTTTTATTAAAGGAGATGCTTACCAAGATTACTGGCGAGCTGGGATTTTAATAGGAATTGCAGCTTCTATGTTTATGTCCTTGCTTTGGATGAATATGATTAAGTTGTCAGCCATGTGGTTACTGATTATTGTTCCGCTCATATTTGTTGTAGCTATTTTATTTATGAAAATATATGCTCGACTATCCGTAAAATCGCAGCAAAAACGAATAGTTGAGACTATAGAAAGGCATTTAAAGAAGAATTTTATAGTTATTAAAATATGATTTCCTCTAAACTGTCGCAAACCTATCTTTTAAAAAGTGAAATTGATGTAGTAAGAGAAAAGCTAACTAATCATAGTAAACAGCTTAATTCTTCAGAGAATCTTTTATTAGCCTCCGAAGTTAAAAATAGATGGATATGCAACTTTAAATTGTCTTCTAATACAACTATAGAAGAAAGATTTTTTAGATCAAGAATTCAGATCAGACTTTCAACAACTAACAGATTGAACCGTACTAAGGTTGAGGTTGATTTCATTCCTAGAGCTTTTTTAGGATTGAGTAGGTTACAACTTCTAGGAATGTTCACTATATTCTTTATAATTGTGTTATCAATGGTACGTTATGAAATAGGTAGTTTAAATGTTGTGTTACCATTCTTAAGTACTGCTGTAATTTTAATTTCAATAATTTTAATCCTAGAAGTTTTTTTTAATGGAATAGTTAGTAAAGTAAATTTGCAGCTTCATCATTCTATTTTAGAGCTTTTTGAATCAGCAGGAATACTTGTTGATTACAAATCTGATGTTTAAATTGTTTTTTAATATTTTCTTTCGATAAAAGTGTAAATCCTATTAATTCAGTTGTTTAGTGAATGTTAAGTTATGTTTTACGCAAACGTTTGCGTAAATGGCACGAGATTTGAAACCTAACTAATAAGCGACAGCCGAAAAGCTTATAGAGTAGGCAAAACCCTAAATATTAAAATCATGAAAAAAATGATACTTTTAATGGCAGCTGGTCTGATGATGATGACTACTGCACAGGCAAATGAAGTTCTTGTAAACCAAGATAATTTACAGGGTGAATTAACACGTTACCGCAATGCGCAACCAGTTCTATTTGCTCTTAATGGCATCGATTATGCTGTATTTCCAGATGGTCGTGTTGAGTTTGAATTACCTAATAGATCTCAAGTTTATGGTAACCGTAGTAACTACCGTAGATATGATGTTAATAGACGATCTTCTAACCGTAACAATTATAGAGGATTTGTAAAGTATAACCGTAGAGGTCAAGTTACAAAAATAGGAAACACACGTATTTCTTACTTTGCAAGCGGTCAAGTGGCTCGTATAGGTCATCTTAATATGGATTATACTGGTAGAGGCGGAGTTTTAAATCAAGTAGGTGGATTAGAAGTGCGTTACAATCGTAATGGTAAGTTAATTGCCGCTCGTGGTCAGGTTAATATGCGTGATAGACTTACCCATAATCAAGATTTTGGGCATTTCCCAGATGATAATCACGATGACTGGGATGATGGAGTATTCTTTAAAAGAGGTGCTACAGAATAAATATTGAGTAATAATTTTAAAAGCCATCACATCTTAAAAGTTGTGATGGTTTTTTTATTTGAATTTGTGAAAATGCTATGAGTTAGACTTTGAGTTGATTGCGTATCTTTGCAGCCTTAAAAAAGAAGACATGCAAGAAGGTATTTATGCAAAATTTAATACGACTAAAGGTTCAATTTTAATTCAACTTCACCACGATAAAACTCCTGGTACTGTTGGAAACTTTGTCGCACTAGCAGAAGGAAACTTAGAAAACGATGCAAAACCACAAGGGACACCATACTATGATGGGTTAACTTTTCACAGAGTAATTCCTGATTTTATGATTCAAGGTGGAGATCCACAGGGATCTGGTGCTGGTGGACCTGGTTACAAATTTGACGATGAATTTCACCCAGAATTACGTCACGACGGTCCTGGTGTGTTAAGTATGGCAAATGCTGGTCCTGGAACAAATGGTTCACAATTTTTCATTACCCATGTAGAAACAGCATGGTTAGATGATAAGCATACCGTTTTTGGTAAAGTTGTAGAAGGTCAGGATGTAGTAGATGCTATCGCACAAGGAGATTCTATTGAAACTGTAGAAATTATTAGAGAAGGAAATGCGGCGCAATCCTTTAATGCTGTAGAAGAGTTCCGTCAGTTCGAAGGAGCTGCAAAACTACGCGAAGAGCAGGCACGCAAGCAAGCTGAGCAAGATCTAGATGAAATTGCTGCTGGATTTGATAAAACAGATAGCGGATTACGTTATAAAATCATCCAAGAAGGTAACGGCGCAAAGGCAGAAAGTGGTAAAACGGTTTCTGTTCATTATAAAGGAATGTTACCTAACGGTAAAGTATTTGATTCTAGTTTTGAACGTAAGCAACCTATCGATTTTCAATTAGGTGCTGGGCAGGTTATCGCTGGTTGGGATGAAGGAATTGCTTTACTTAAAGTAGGTGATAAAGCTAGATTAGTAATTCCATCACATATAGGTTATGGAAGTGCTGGAGCTGGCGGTGTTATTCCACCTAATGCAACGTTAGTTTTTGACGTAGAGCTGGTAGGGATTAAGTAATATCTCAACCACTTATTATATAAAGCATCGATTTTTAGGAATCGATGCTTTTTTATTTTATTCAATTACTGACCACTAAAGTTCTCATAAACTAAACCAGCAAAGCTAACAACTCGGCCCTAATTCCTATATTTGAGCAACTAAAAAAATATAATGAAAGCACTGGTTCAATTTTGCAGATGGTTTGTTGGTATCCTATTTATTTTCAGTGGATTAATCAAGTTAAATGATCCTCTAGGGTTTTCATACAAATTAGACGAATACTTTAGTGCTGCGGTGTTAGGATTAGAGTTTTTACAGCCATTAGCATTACCGCTTGCTATTTTCTTAGTGATTTTTGAAGTAGTTTTAGGAGTGATGTTACTTATCGGCTTCCAGAAGAAATTTACAATTTGGTCGTTATTATTGATGATCGTTTTCTTTACTTTTTTAACCTTTTATTCTTGGGCATTTGATAAAGTGACAGACTGTGGTTGCTTTGGGGACGCGATACCATTAGTGCCTTTTGAATCTTTCCTTAAAGATGTATTACTTACCATATTAATAGTCATTTTGTTTTTTAATATGAAGTATATTCAACCGCTTTTCGCGAAAGCGTCTTTGAAATATATCATTTTAGTAGTTACTTTAATTTGTTTTGCAATAGCTTACTATGTGTTAATGCACTTACCAATTCTAGATTTTAGAGCATATAAGGTAGGTGTAAATATTGAAGAAGGAATGGCAGAAGATCCTGATAATCCAGATGTATATGCATATGACTGGTATTATACTATTGATGGTAAAGAAGAAATTGTGTCTACAGAAGGAGCTCCACCTAGTGGATACCCTAAATATGATAAAGTTGAGCCACGACTGGTAGAGAAAGGTTATGTGCCACCTATACATGATTTTTCTATCGAGAGAAACGGTGAGGATTTTACAACAGATATTCTTTCCAAAGAGAAGATAGCTGTGATTATTACCTATAATTTAAGCAAGTCTGAAAGTGAAGGCCTTTACAAATTAAATGCTTTTATCGATCGCGCCGAAAGTGCCGGTTATGAAGTTTTAGCTTTAAGTGCTTCTAGCGATAGTCAGGCTCAAGAATTAATGAGAACTTACGGTTTTGAAACTACATTTTATGTGACAGATGAAACAGCGCTAAAGACTATCATACGTTCTAATCCTGGAGTTGTACTCTTAGATAAAGGAACGATAATGGCAAAATCACATTGGAACGATATCGATAGCCTAGAGTTATGATCTCCTATGCTTTACGCAAATTAGGCTATGCTCTACTCACGCTATATGGTGTGGTCACTGTAGTTTTTTTGCTATTTTACTTACTGCCTGGAGATCCTGCACAAATGATGATGGGACAAAATGAAAGTGCAGAACAACTGGCGATTGTAAAACATAAATATGGTTTTGACCAATCTATAGAAACACAATATCTTTATTTTTTAAACGACCTATCTCCTTTATCATTTCATAGCACTGATCCTGTAGACTTCACTTTTAATACCAATTTAAAATATACCGGTGTCACTTTATTTACAGTGGGAAAAACCAGTACAGTTTTAAAATTTCCTTATTTACGCCAGTCCTTTCAAAAAACAGGAAAAGATGTTAGTGTGGTTATTGGAGAGACTTTGCCTAACACAATGATACTGGCTGTCGCAGCCATCAGTATAGCGTTAATATTAGGATTGCTATTAGGCGTGATGTCTGCATTATATCGAGATGGTTGGGTTGATAAAATGATACAAGTTGTTAGTACCATGGGTATGAGTGTACCATCTTTCTTTAGTGCAATTCTATTCGCTTTCTTATTTGGTTATGTTTTACATGAGTTTACTGGATTAAAAATGAGTGGTAGTCTTTATGAAATGGATGATTATGGTGAGGCAATGCATATACAATGGCGCAATCTAATTTTGCCAGCAATGGTATTAGGGATAAGACCGCTTGCGGTAATTACACAGTTGATGCGCAATAGTTTATTAGAAGTAATGAGTCAAGAATATATCACCACAGCCTATGCAAAAGGTTTAACGACCTTACAAGTTTTAAAAAAACATGCTTTTAAAAATGCTCTTAATCCTGTAGTTACAGCGGTAAGTGGATGGTTTGCTAGTATGCTTGCTGGAGCAGTATTTGTTGAATATATCTTCAACTGGAATGGATTAGGAAAAGAAATTGTAGAGGCACTTAATACATTAGATCTACCTATAATTACAGGAGCTGTGTTAGTTATTGCTACGCTCTTTATAATTATCAATATCTTTGTAGATGTAATTTATGTATGGCTCGATCCTAGAGTTCAACTAGATTAATACTACTTTAAAAAATCAATACGATGAGAAAAAATATAGTTGCAGGTAATTGGAAAATGAATTGTGATTTATCCTTAACACAAAATTTAATAGGCGATTTAAAAAAGGGTCTTAAAGCAGACTATAATTGTGAGTTAATGATTGCGCCTTCATTTCCATGTTTATATCCAGCTTTCAATAGTACATTAGATACGCCTATAGAAGTAGTCGCTCAAAATGTGTGTGAACAAGATAAAGGAGCTTATACTGGAGAAGTGTCTATAGATATGTTACAAAGTGTAGGCGTTAAAACTGTGATTATAGGCCATTCAGAAAGGCGTGACATTTATTCTGAGACCGATGAGCTACTAGCTGCCAAAACCATTGCGGCTGTAGAAAATGGTATGCGTGTCATATTTTGTTGTGGAGAGCACCTAGAACAACGCAAAGCTGGTAATCATGTAAGCACAGTAACGGCACAAATTGAAAAAGGTCTTTTTCAATTAAATGCTTCTCAAATGGAACAAATTGTAATAGCATATGAGCCAGTATGGGCAATAGGTACTGGAGAAACAGCTAGTCCAGAACAGGCGCAAGATATGCATGCAGATATTAGATCGTTTATTCAGGCAAAATATGGGGACATGACGGCTAGACATACAAGCATACTTTATGGTGGTAGTGTGAAACCTAGCAACGCTGCAGAGATTTTTGCAAAGCCAGATGTTGATGGCGGATTAGTAGGTGGAGCATCACTAGACGCAAAATCCTTCCTTGCTATTGCAGATGCGTTTTAAAACATTACTGTTAACCGCGTTTCTTTTAATTCCATTTGCCGGAATTTGTCAAACTACTTTTGGGTGGCAACTTGCCCATGCTGCAGATGAACTTACTAAAGATGATGTGGTGTATAATGGCGCATATTTCTCAATAGATTATCCTGGCGGCGATGTGCCATCTGGTTATGGAGTTTGTACAGATGTTATCATAAGAGCATATAGAGCAGTAGACATTGATCTTCAAAAAGAAGTACATGAGGACATGAAGAAACACTTCAGTGCTTATCCACAAAACTGGGGTTTAACTCATACAGATAGTAATATAGACCACAGGCGCGTGCCTAATTTGAGACGCTTTTTTGAACGACATGATAGTTCGTTAGACATTACTTTAGAAGAGTCAGATTATTTACCAGGAGATATAGTAAGTTGGGTACTATCTAATGGTTTAACTCATATAGGCATCGTGAGTAGCAATAAAATAAAAGGAACTAATAGATATTATATAATTCACAATATAGGAGCAGGACAGGTATATGAAGACTGTCTGTTTCAATTTAAAATAACAGGACATTACAGGTATGAGCCATAGCGTTACAGATCAAATTTACATCGAATATCAATTTACAATAACACCATTGCAACCATGGAATGATGTTTTAATCGCTCAACTAGGCGAGGTAGGGTTTGAAAGTTTTGTTGAGACCGAGTCCGGTGTCACAGGCTATGTTTTAAAATCGCTAGATCATGATTCAATTCTAGAAGATGTGGACCTTATGAGCAGTGAATTAGTTGATATCGCTTTCGCGAAAGCAGAAATAGAACCTACAAACTGGAACGCAGAATGGGAGCGAAACTTTAGTCCAATCACTGTTGATAATCGTTGTGAGGTCAGAGCACCTTTTCATAAGGCTACAGGTGTAGAATTTGACATTGTTATTGAGCCCAAAATGAGTTTTGGTACAGGTCATCACCAGACCACTCACATGATGATCCAGCACTTATTAAACGAAGATCTAACTGGTTTAAAAGTGTTAGATATGGGAAGTGGAACTGGTGTGTTAGGTATACTAGCTCAAATGCGTGGTGCGTTAGATGTTGATGCTATTGATATCGATACGTGGTGTTATGAGAATGCTATCGAGAATGTTGAGCGTAATAAAGCTGACAAGGTGAATGTGATACTAGGTGGCTCAGAGCAGCTAGAAGGTAAAATGTATGATTTTATTATCGCAAATATTAATAGAAATATATTACTTCAAGATATTCCGGTGTATGGGAAATGCTTAAAATCAGGTGGTACGATTCTTTTTTCTGGTTTTTATACAGATGACCTAGAATTAATTAAAAAAGCGTGTAATAAAGTAGGTATTCAATACGACTCACATAAGGTAAAAGATAATTGGGTAGGGTTAAAAATGATAAAGAATTAAAATTTAAGACGCTTTTAAAATTTAGAGTAATATCTTTTTTACCTTTGTAATATGATGATTATGAGTACTAAAGAAAAAGTATCTCCAGAGTTAGACTTAGAGGTGCTTGAGCAAGAGGAGAATAAAATTGTTCTTTATAATGATGAGGTTAACACCTTTGATCATGTAATTGACATGCTTGTTGCAGCCTGTGACCACACACCACTGCAAGCAGAACAATGTTCAATGATTGTACATTATAAGGGGAAATGTAGCGTTAAGACAGGAGCTTATAAGGATTTAGAACCTCGTTGCTCAAAGCTGTTAGATGCAGGATTAACGGCAGAAATTCAATAGAAATAACACTTTCAAATTTTATAAACCTGTGATACTCACAGGTTTTTTTATGACCTTTTTTTAAATCGCAAATTCTGAGATTGTTAAATAATACTAAAACTATCTATAGTTAATAGTATTACTATTAAATTTGTTTGATAATCTTATAATAATGGATCGTTTACTACAAAATTTAAAGGTACAGATTAACGACAAGATCTTTATAAAAGATCCTGAGTCTTCAGAACTAGGGCAACGTATCATAAGTAATAGTATTACTATGATACACGAGATGGGCTTTGAACAATTTACGTTTAAAAAGTTAGGTAAACTAATAGGTTCTAATGAAAGTTCTATTTACAGATATTTTGAGAACAAGCATAAGCTTCTGTTATATCTTACATCTTGGTATTGGGGTTGGTTAGAATATCAATTAGTAATCGATACCCTTAAAATAGCAAATCAAACTGATCGATTGAGTAGAGCTGTAGAAATTATTACACAACCTATTGAGCAAGATTCAAAGTTTGAACATATTGATGAAGTCGTTTTAAATAAAATTGTCATTGCCGAGTATTCTAAATCATACCTTACTAAAGAAGTCGACGAAGAAAATAAGAGTGGTTATTTTACCATTTATAAAAGATTAGTAGAAAGAGTTAAGGACATGATTTTAATGGTAAATCCTGACTATCCTTATCCATCTTCATTAAGCAGTACGATATTAGAAGGAGCATTACATCAGCATTTTTTAAAAGATCATTTTAAAAATTTAACAGATTGTAATGATCGCGTTTCTCCTACCGACTACTTTAAGCATTTAGTTTTTCAAACTCTAAAATAAATCATGGCAAAGCGTAAAAATATTTTAACTGCATGGCAGCGTTTAGTGAGAATGCTTAAGCTGGACAAGAAAGATGTACGACAGATTTTCTACTATGCCATATTTGCTGGGTTAGTAGGTTTATCATTACCATTAGGAATCCAAGCGATAATAAATTTGATTCAAGGAGCACAGATTAGCACCTCATGGATCATCCTTGTTATTTTAGTAACGCTAGGTGTTGCTTTTGGTGGTGTATTACAACTAATGCAAATTAGAATTACTGAAAATATTCAACAAAAGATATTCACACGTTCCTCATTTGAATTTGCTTATCGATTTCCAAAGATAAAAATGAGTGAATTGCATGGTATCTATCCACCAGAATTAGCCAATCGCTTCTTTGATACACTGACAATTCAAAAAAGCTTATCAAAAATATTAGTTGATTATCCAACTGCTTTATTGCAAATTATATTTGGACTTATCCTATTATCATTTTATCATCCATTCTTTATCATTTATGGTTTTTTACTTGTTTTACTGGTGTATATACTTTTTAAATTTACAGCACAAAAAGGTTTGGATAGTAGCTTATTAGAGTCTCAAAGCAAATATAAAGTGGCTCACTGGCTACAGGAAGTAGCGCGATCAATTGTTAGTTTTAAGCTTTCTGGTAAAACCACACTTGCGGTAGATAAAAACGATGATCTTACTGCTCAATATCTAAAACATCGGGAAAAGCATTTCAATGTGTTGATCAGTCAGTTTACTCAAATGATAGGTTTTAAAGTATTAGTAACTGCTGGACTATTGCTTATAGGTGGAATTCTAGTTTTGAGTCAGGAGATGAATATAGGTCAGTTCGTAGCTGCAGAACTTATTATCCTAATCATAATAGGTGCTGTAGAAAAATTGATTACTGGTCTAGAATCGGTATATGATGTATTGACATCTCTAGAGAAACTTGGTAATGTAGTAGACAAGGAATTAGAGCCTATGGATGGTGAAAAACCTTTTAAAGATGATGATAATTTTACAGTAGATTTAGAACATGTTACTTATGAGGTAGAGGATAGAAGTCTACCTATTATAAAAGATGTATCACTTAAAATAACGCAATCATGTAATATTGCTTTAAGAGGTAGGAATGGAAGTGGTAAAGCAACTTTATTAAGACTTATCACAGGTATTATTGAGCCTACACACGGTAATATTTATGTTAATAATACAGACTTAAGAGGTGTGAACCTTAATTACTATAGATCACATATAGGTCAATCGTTAACTGAAGAATCTCCATTTGAAGGTACCTTGAGAGAAAATATAACCTTCGGTGATCCTGAAATTACTGATGATGAGGTGTATTGGGCTCTTAGTAAAGTAGGGCTTAATAGTTTCTTGAAGAAACTACCACTAGGGTTAAAAACAATTTTGTTTCCAGAAGGTAAACAACTATCCTATACAGTATCTAAGAAAATTGTACTAGCACGTAGTATTGTACGTAAGCCTAAGTTACTCATACTTAAAGATCCATTAGATCAATTTGATGATTCTGAAGCAGAAAGAATCATGGCGTTTTTAACAGATAAAACTAACGGGTGGTCTCTTATTGTGGTGAGTCAGAATCCAGCATGGGTGACTAAATGTAGCCGTGTTGTCACATTAGATCAAGGGAAAATAATAGAAGATAAATAATAGAACTATGCTTAATATTTCTCAAACAGAATTAGTGAAAAGGCTAGATCTTATAAATTATAAGTCAGGTCAGCGTGTTCTAGAACGTAGACACTATAAATATTTCAATAGGTTTTTAACAGGTGCAGCTATAGCCTCCATCGTTATTTTATTCTTACCATGGACACAAAGTGTTACCGGTAATGGTTATGTGACGACACTTACACCTGATCAACGACCACAAACAATTCAATCACCTATACCTGGTAGAATCGAACAATGGTTGGTGCGAGAAGGCGATTTTGTCGCAAAAGGAGATACGATCCTACGTATTAGTGAGATCAAAAATGAATATTTTGATCCTAATCTAGTAAAGCGTACTGGGCAACAAATCGATGCTAAGACTATGAGTGTTTCTTCTTATAGTGAGAAAGTAAAAGCATTAGAAAGTCAAATTGCAGCACTAGTACAAGAAAGACAATTAAAACTTGAACAAGGACGTAATAAATTGATGCAATCACGTTTAAAAGTGACTACAGACAGTATCGATTACATAGCAGCCCAAACCAATCTTAAAATTGCCGAAACCCAATTACAACGTGCTCAAACCTTAAATAATGAAGGGTTGAAACCTATGACTGAAGTGGAGGAAAAGCGTTTGAAAACTCAGGAAACTCAGGCAAAGTTAATTTCCCAAGAAAATAAATTATTAACGAGTCGTAATGACATTATTAACGCGCAAATCGATTTAAACCGCATACAACAAGAGTATGCAGAAAAAATTGCTAAAGCTAGAAGTGATCAATTTACCGCACAGTCCAGTCAGTTTGATGCAGAGGCTCAGGTGTCTAAATTAGAATCAGATCGTACAAATTACCAAATGCGTAATGATCTTTATTTTATTACCGCACCACAAAATGGTTATATCAACAAGGCCATCTTTGGTGGATTAGGAGAAACTTTTAAAGAAGGTGAACCGCTTGTTAATGTCATGCCTGCAGACTATGATCTAGCGGTAGAAACTTATGTAGAACCGCTTGATTTACCACTCATTCATTTGGGAGAAGAAGTTCGTGTGCAATTTGATGGATGGCCATCCATTGTTTTTTCTGGTTGGCCTAATGTTTCCTATGGAACCTATGGCGCAAAAGTAGTAGCGGTCGAAACTTTTATTAGTGATAATGGTAAGTATCGCGTGCTGCTTGCTCCAGATGAGAATGATCATCCGTGGCCTACGGCATTACGTGCTGGCTCAGGTGCTTACACAATCGCTTTGTTAGAAGATGTACCTATTTGGTATGAGCTATGGCGACGTTTAAATGGTTTTCCACCTAATTATTATCAGCCCAAAACTACAAAAGATGCCGATAAGAAGAAGTAATCTCCTGTTCGTACTTACACTGCTAGTAAGTTTGTTCATTCATTCTATGGTGTTGGCTAGTCCGCTTTCGCGAAAGCGTATGACACAAACCACACTTCAATTAACCACTGCGCTAGACTCAACTGAGATGAGTTTTAGAGAATATATGGGTTTTGTAAAAGCACATCATCCTATCGCCAGGCAAGCGCAGTTACTCATCGATGGTGGACAGGCTAATTTGCTTCGTTCTCGCGGTGGATTTGACCCCAAAATTGAGGTAGATTATGATCGTAAAGAATTTAAAGGTACAGAGTATTATGATCAACTTAATGCAATGTTTAAGATTCCAACATGGTATGGAATAGAATTTAAAGCTGGCGTAGAGCGCAACGAGGGAACTTTTCTAGATCCGTCAAATACAGTTCCAGAAAACGGATTATATAATGCAGGCGTTAGTGTAAATCTAGGTAAAGGTTTTTTAATTAATGACCGTATGGCTACTTTACGCAAAGCAAAAATCTACAATGAGCAAAGTTTAGTAGATCGTGATTTATTAGTAAATGCTGTTTTATATGAAGCGGCACTTGCATATTTCAAATGGTGGCAAATTCATGAAGAATATAAGGTGTATGATCAATTTTATGTTAATGCACAGATAAGATTTCAAGCAGTTAAAAGTAGTTTTCAGGCAGGTGATAAGGCAGCAATTGATACAGTAGAAGCAAGTATTGCAGCTCAAAATAGAGCGCTAAATAGAGAGCAAGCTCGAATTCAATTAGTTAAACAGCGCCTTGAACTTTCTAATTTTTTATGGCTTAATGAAGTACCTGTAGAATTACAATCTAATATTGTTCCTCAATCAGATTTAAATACTGAGATTGATACAACTCTTGAGATTTATGGATTTGCTTTAGATGAATTTACTATAGAAAATCATCCAAAATTGCGATCCATAAACTTTAAAATAGATCAACTAGATATAGATAGAAAGTTAAAAGCAAATAAATTATTACCTAAGTTAACACTGGATTATAACTTTTTATCACCAGAATGGAATGAGTTCAATAGTTTTGAAACTTCAAATTATAAAGGAGGTATTACTTTTTCGATGCCATTGTTTTTAAGAAAAGAGCGTGGAGATTTAAAGCTTTCTCAAATTAAAATAGCCGATGCACAGTATGATCTAGCATCTACACAGCTAGAAATTAAAAATAAAGTAACTAGCATTTTTAATGAATTAGATTCTTATAATGTACAGGTTAATATGATTACTGATATAGTAGCATCTTCACAAATCATGTTGACAGGTGAAGAACGCAAATTTGAATTAGGAGACAGCTCTCTATTTCTAATTAATAGTCGAGAAATTAAACTCATTGATTCAAAGCTCAAAGAAATCAATACCTATAAAAAGCTTTTTATTTCTAAAGCTAACTTGTTCAAGAGTCTCGCAGTTATGCCTGAAAATTTATAATATGTAGGAATCTTTTTCACGCAACCATCTGGTTATTAGTTCATCTAAGTAATAAGTCAATAGTCTAATATGAACAATTATGTTCATTTATCACTATGAATTGAACTAACTTATAACCATAATCCGACCGCCATGAAAAGAATTTTACTACTTCTAGTTTTACTATTTACGACTATAGTGACTGCACAAGTCACCGCAGGACCTGTACCTGATTTTATTTTATGTGATGATCTCTCAAATGATGGGACTGAAACATTTGACCTCACAGTTTGGGATGGACCTGCATTAGGTAATCAAAATCCAGCTACTCATAACGTCAACTATTTTGTGTCACAATTTGACGCAGTTAATGATTTAAACCCATTAGCTTCACCTTTTACAAATACGACAAATCCTCAAACTATTTTTGTGCGTGTAGATGATGCTGCTACTGGGAATTTCAACATTACCACAGGTAGCCTTATTGTAGAAGCATTACCTGTTATTAATAATCTTCAAACTTATACTTTTTGTGGTATGGTGACGGCTACTGGAGAAGTCCAGGTTGATTTGTTTCAAATAGAACCTTTTTTATCTAATGGGCAAAATAACATTCTGTACACCTATTTCTTAAGTCAGTCTGATGCAGATAATAACACAAATCCATTATCAACTACATTTATTAGTCAGGCTAATACACCTATAGATCTTTTTATAAGAGCACAAGTCACATTAAATTGTCATACGGTGACTAATGTAGTAGCTATATTATCAAACTGTAATCAAACGGCACAGCTAGTGGATTTAGAATCTTGTACTGATCAAAACAACACGGCATGTTTTGACCTTAATTTGAATACACTACCTGCTTTAGGAAATAATTCGCCTAATAGCCATGCAGTTTCCTATCACAACTCTCAGTCAGATGCAGATAATGGTATCAATAATTTGCCTGTTACTTATTGTACTACTACATCACAAAGCATTTTTGTACGAGTTGAAGAGCTTGCAACTAGTCAGTTGGATACCACACAATCATTCAATGTAGTTGTTAATCAAACACCTCCTACATATACTTTCACGCCGTTAAACGGCTGTGATGATGATGGAGATGGAGTTATTACATGGGACGCAAGCTCTGTGATGGCACAGATTGATGCAGTTGCATTTCCTAATGTTGATTCTGCGTTTGCAACATATTACTTTACTCAACAAGGTGCTTTAAATCAAACCAACCCTATAGGGATAGCAGCACAATTCACTACTGATGTTTCTATAAGTCAAGTGTTTGTTAGAACAGAAGATTTTTCTTCTCGTTGTGCTAGTGTTTCAGCTTTGCAATTGGTTCAATCACCTAATTGTTTCCAAATTGGTAATCCATCTCATTTGTTGCAATGTGCTGATCCTGGAGTACAAGTATGCTTTGACCTTACACAGCATGCCGCTCAAATTATGGCCAATAATAATCCTGCAGATTTCAATATTTCTTATCATACCAGCAATGCAGATGCTAATGCTGATGTAAGTGCTATATCAGCTCCTAATAATTACTGTACTAATAGTAGTCAGATTATATACTTTAGACTTGAAGAAAATGCAACAGGTGCTTATAGAGTAGGTGATTTTGATTTATTTATCAATACATATATTTATGATAATACCACATCTCTGGCACTAGAAGAATGTGATGCTGATTTTGATGGTACAGTAGATTTTGATCTTACTGCTGTTGCAAATCAACTTAGTACAGGTGCTGTACTGGCATACTATGATGATCCTTTAAATGCTGAAAATGAAACTCAACCCATCACTAACCCATCTTTATATAACTTCTCTATTTCAAGCCCTTTTAATACAGTGTTTGTCAGAGAATCAGTTAATGGGAATTGTGATATTATTTATTCCATACAGCTCATAGCACAAGGTAATTGTAATAACTCCTATTTATGTGAAAATGCTCTGTCGCTATGTGATCGTATCGGTCAGCCATTTGTAAATATTTCAGATAATTCAAATGCACAGTTAGGTAATTATTATCCATTCTCACAGTCTGCTGGCCCTAGAAATCCATCATGGTTTTACATACCTATAGAAGCTAGTGGAGACTTAACCATAGAGGTATGGCAAAACACACAACCAGATTTCTTAGGTCAGGACCTAGATATCGATTATGCTTTATATGGGCCTTTTACCACTGCAACTGGTGGATGTACAAATGGTATCACTCAAGCAAATTATGTAGATCATAGTTTTTCTGTAAACATGCCAGAAATAGGTCAAATAAACAATGCGCAATCTGGTGAATACTACTTATTATTAACATCAAACTTCTCTAATCAACCAGGATTTCTTAAAGTAGAAATTGGTGCAGGAAGTACAGCAACTGTTAATTGTGACGGTATTAAAATGCAGTCTATACTTGATGTTAATCTTAATGGAGTCGTTGATGCTACAGATGTACCTTTTCCATTGGGAATTTTTGACTGGGAAAAAAATATGAATGGTAGTATCATGCAAGTAGCAACACCTCTAGCAGCATATAGTATCTACGATTCAGATCCAGCAAATAGTTATGATCTAGGTTATACTGTATTGCCAGCTTATGCTTCAAATTATACAGTGTCTCCTGCCACATATAGTGGGCAAACAATACCTGCAGGATCTGGAGTTACTAATAGAGATTTTCTAGTGACACCACTTGCTGCTTATGATGATGTGATTGTATACATCATTCCACAACAACAGCCTCGCCCTGGATTTACTTATAAAGAAACTGTTGTTTATGCAAATCTGGGAACGACACCAGTTGTAACAGGACAGCTACAATATACTTATGATACGCAACTATCAATAGTTGCTGTAGATGATCCAGCAGCAATTATTAATCCAACGACCGTGGACTTAAATTATACTAATCTATTACCATTTGAATATCGTACGATGGAAATAGAGATGCAAATTCCGGTACTACCCAACATAAACCTAGGTGATCTTTTAACTAACACGGCTAGTATCACTCCAGTTGCAAATGATATTACTCCTAATAATAATACAAGTGTAAGTTCGCAAATTGTAATAGGTAGTTATGATCCTAATGATAAGATGGAATCACGTGGTGAATTTATCAATCCGTCAGAATTTGGTCCTAATGACTATTTCTATTATACCATTCGATTTGAAAATACTGGTACAGCCAGTGCGATTAATGTACGAGTAGAGGATACGTTAGACGCACAATTAGATTGGGATTCTATAGAAATGATAGATGCTAGTCACACGTATGTCATGGAGCGCATGGAAGATCAAGTTATATGGAGATTTGATAACATCTTATTGCCAGACTCTACAACAGATCCGGTAGGAGCAAATGGTTATGTTTATTTTAAAATTAAACCACTCACTTCAACTGAGGGAACTGTTATTCCTAATACGGCCGAAATATATTTTGATTTCAATCCGCCTATTATTACTAACACATTTACATCAACATTCCAGACACCATTAAGTATTGATGTGCCTGAAGCAGTAGAATTCAGTTTAGTACCTAACCCTACATCAGGAGTTGTTCTCATAAACTTGCAGAACGGTGTTTTAGAAAACGCAGAAATAGTGTTGTATGATGTGAGAGGTAGAATTACGCTTTCGCGAAAGCTAACTAATAATAGACCTCAGTTAAACTTAACAGAACTACCTGCAGGAATCTATATCGCCGAGCTGCGCAATGGTGATGAAGTTTATACCTCTAAAGTGGTAAAGCAATAAAAGTAAATCAAGATGTTTTAATAAAAAAAGCCTCGATTATATATCGAGGCTTTTTTACATGATAAAAAGTTTAGTCAACTTGATCTGTAATATTATTTTCTTCATGATATGTCTTGGTACTTTCTGCAGTAAGCCTATAAATCTCGTCAAGTTCTTCCTTAGTTAAATCACGATAAGTACCTTTAGGAATATCTAGCTCTACATTCATAATGCGTATACGTTTCAACTTTGTTACACGATAATTTAGATACTCACACATGCGACGGATCTGTCTGTTCAATCCTTGAGTTAATACAATTCTAAAGGTCTTACGTCCTATTTGTTCTACCTCACATTTTTTAGTGACAGTATCTAGAATCGGTATTCCTGATGCCATTCTGCTAATAAATCGGTCATCAATACTATGGTCCACAGTAACTATGTATTCTTTACCATGATTATTACGAGAGCGCAATATTTTATTAACGATATCACCATCATTGGTTAGAAAAATTAAGCCTTCGCTCATTTTATCTAATCGTCCTATGGGAAAAATACGAGTAGGATAATTAATGTACTCAATAATATTGTCTGGCTCTACACGAGTATCTGTAGTGCAAACGATACCGGTAGGTTTATGAAAGGCAATGTAGACTGGCTTTTCTTTCTTCTTTGATATAGGCTCACCATCTACAGCTACATTATCATTGGGTTGCACTTTAGTTCCCATTTCTGGAACAGTTCCATTAATAGTAACACGTTGTTGCTCGATTAATCTATCTGCAGCGCGACGAGAGCAAAAACCTTGTTCACTCAAGTATTTATTGATGCGTATTCCTTTATTTTCAGACATGTCGCAAAGGTAGGATTTTGAGATTATATTTTCTTGTTTAAAGATGTTATTGACACTGTAGTTCAACCTACCTTTGTACGATAATTTATTTTCATGACTCCACAAGAACAATTTTTAACACAAACCCTTTTTACTGATCTTCAATATGAGGTAAAAGGTGAATCTTTGTATGTATTCAACGCTGATCAATTTAAAGAATTAATTAAGCGATGTGCAAGTAACGGTGTAGGGGCGTATCGATTGTTAGTATGGAAAGATAGTGAGGTTGTGAAAATAGCTTCCCATGATGAATATAATAAGAAAGCGACAGATGTGAGATGGCTGAAAACAGCTTATTATAAATTCTTCTATGAGGATAAAACATATCACTTCAGTACAGAATTTAAAATTTCAGATAAGCTTTTAGAACGTACAGAGATTTTTGTTCCTCAAGTCACTGATGAAGAGGAGTAGATAGCATTATTTACTTTGTAATATCTCTTATAATTTTTAAATGATGCTCTGTATGAATGGTAAGGAATTTTTGAGATTCTTTTAAATCTAAATGCCCAAATAAGGGATGTTTAAAATAGCTTTGAGGATTTAATTGTTCAAAATTTTCTAATCCATTTTCTGCTAGCTGTATTTGTTGAAGCAAATCAGTTTTTGTAATATGTTCTACTGGTAAAACATGCTTAGGAGCACGACCTTTTCCTCTAGGTATTTTTTTAAATGTCATGATTGTCCATTTAAGAAAGGACCATTTAGGTTTAAAATTTTGTGGATCTGAACTTTCTAAAGCTTGTGGTATACCAATAAAAACACGTAGAGCGTGGTCAATATGCCAGTAGGTACCTACTTTAGATATTGTTTTATTTTGCTTATCTCCTAATTCAATAAACTTTTGAAGTTCTGTGAGTTGTTGTTGCAGCTTTTTCATGACTAGTAGATTTCTTGAATCGTAAATTTTTGATCATTAAAGCTTATGATATCATTCATCTTTTTATGTTTCAATGCTACTCCTATAGGTGATTGTAGAGAGATACAGAATATAGCTTCTCCATCTATCATAACTTTTCCCATTCCTGCACTTACATAAAACCAGCCTGCCGGTAATTTAATCAATGCACCAGGTTCTACCACATCACAATTTTTTATAGCATCTATTTTTTTAAAATGCTCCATGATTTTAGAGGTGTCTGCAAGTTGCCTTTTGAATAAATCTTCCTCATTTTGAATCATGGCCATACCTGTTTCATACTTATCACCAGCACTACTTTTGGTCTCATTTTGTTTTGAGTCCATAAGGCGATCTAGATTTTTAGTAATGGTTGCCATTCGGTCTTCTAAAATATGATGACAGTGATCATAAATTTCTTTTTTAAAAGCAGTAGATTTCATAAAACAGATTAGATTGTAAATGTAAACAATATCAACACCAGATTCCACAAATCAAAAAAGCCTCACGCGCGAGGCAATGAGGCTTTTTCTCTACTAACCTAAAAGTTTATGGTAACAATACATTATCTATTGCATGTACTACTCCATTAATTGCGGTTACATTAGTTACCACAATATTTGTGTCTCTTGCTTGTGCATCTGTAATTACGGTACCTGTTATAGAAAAAGTTCCAGGTCCAATAGGATCTACATTTGCGCCATCTACAATATTTTCAGCTCTTACAGATGCACCACTAACTACGTGATATGTAAGTACATCTGTTAAATTAGATAATGCAAGTACATCTGATATATCGTTTAATCCATCTGTTGTGCTTTCGTCTATTAATGCTTGAAAGGCATCATTAGTAGGAGCAAATACAGTAAAAGTAGCTGTGTCATCACTTAATGTTGCCACTAGTCCTTGCTGATCTACTGCTGTAACTAGATTTGAAAAACTAGGGTTTGCAGCGGCTAGCGTTACGACTGTCGGTAAGGCAATTACTTCGTCCACTACGTGTACAACACCATTATCCACCGTAACATCTGCCATAGTAACCTCGGCAACACCATTAAGTACTACACCAGCGGTAAGGTCTACATATAAATCTAGTGTATCTCCATCGTCATTAGTAGCGATAGTTTTTACATATCCATCAGTTAAATCTGTGGAACGAGCAACGCTACTTAATACATGGTTGCGTAAAGTATTTCTTAAAACCAAAACAGGTACATCATCTATACTAGCAAATCCATTTGCTGATAAAAAAGTTTGAAAAGCGGTATCAGTCGGTGCAAATACCGTATAAGTTCCACCTGCTTGATCAAGTGTAGCGTCTAATCCTGTTCTTAATAATGCCGCATTGAGAATAGTAAAATCAGCATTGTCAACTGTTAAGTCGTACGCAGAATTGTTATTGTCTAATACTCCGCCGTTATCATCATCATCTGTACAAGATACCGCACTTACTGTAAGAACAACAAGCATCAATACCTTAAAATTGGTTACTAACTTTTTCATGAGTTTGGGTTTTAGTTTTTTAATTGTTCAAATATAGTCTCAAACACTATTCGTTATGTTTAATGATTTGTTAAAAGTATTAAACAAAAGCTTAAGACAGGTCATTATCAATTTTAACAACGCTTACTATAAGAAAAATCAACCTGCCTACAAGGTTAACTGTAATACATATGAATTATTTTTGCAGCATGGCAAAAGTAGTAGTAGGACTTTCAGGTGGAGTAGATTCTAGCGTCGCGGCATATCTTTTAAAAGAGCAAGGCCACGAAGTTATAGGTTTATTTATGAAAAACTGGCATGATGATACCGTTACCATAAGTGATGAGTGTCCATGGTTAGAAGATTCAAATGACGCGATGTTAGTCGCAGATAAGCTAGGGATACCGTTTCAGACTGTAGATTTAAGTGAACAATATAAGGAGCGTATCGTCGATTACATGTTTGATGAGTACGCACGTGGTCGCACGCCTAATCCAGACGTTTTATGTAATCGTGAGATTAAATTTGATGTCTTTATGGATATCGCTTTAGAATTAGGAGCAGATTATGTTGCTACAGGACACTACTGTCAGAAAACCACCACAATGATTGATGGCAAAGAAATTCATCACCTTATAGGTGGAGCAGATCTTAATAAAGATCAAAGCTACTTCTTGTGTCAGGTCTCTCAAGAGCAACTAGCACGCACAATCTTCCCTATAGGGCACTTACAAAAACCTGAAGTTCGAGAAATTGCAGCTTCACAAGATTTAATTACTGCAGGTAAGAAAGACTCGCAAGGATTATGTTTTATAGGTAAAGTACGTTTACCTGATTTTTTACAACAACAGTTAAAACCTAAAACTGGTGATATCATTGAGATTCCAGCACAGGTAAGTATGGATAAAGCAGTAGTTGTAAATGATGAGGACGCTTTAGTTACTCTTTCGCGCAAGCGACATTATCAAGCTCATGAAGGGAAAAAGCTAGGCACACATCAAGGTGCACATTACTTCACGCGCGGTCAACGTAAAGGTCTTGCTGTAGGTGGTACACCATTACCTTTATTTGTCATTGAGACAGATGTAGAGAGCAACACGATTTTTGTAGGTCAGGGAAAACAACATCCAGGACTTTACCGTCGCGGTCTTTTTATAGATAAAAGTGAGTTGCACTGGATACGTGAAGATCTCGCGTTAAAGTCTGGTGAGAAAATGGACGTCATGGCTAGAATACGTTATAGGCAAACCTTAGAAAAGGCAGTTTTACACATTGTGGATCAAGGTGCCTATTTAATCTTTGACACACCACAAAGCGCTATTTCTCCGGGACAGTTTGCGGCATGGTATCAGGATAATGAATGTCTAGGTTCGGGTGTTATTTCTTAACTTGCTCACATGAGAGTTGTTTTGTGTATCGTTTTTTATCTCGCTTTCGCGAAAGCGTATGCACAAGAACTTCACGCATGGATTTACTTTACAGATAAGCCTAACGTTACTGCTAGCATAGCGTCTCCCCAAAGTATACTCACTCAAAAGGCAATACAACGCAAGGCAAGGCATGGAATCGCTATAGATGATCGAGACGTGCCTGTCAATCAAAGTTATGTCGCACAAATCCAATCGCAGCCTGGTATCACTTATAAAACTCAGTCTAAATGGTTTAATTGTGTACATGTAACAGGATTAGAGACAGATATTAATGCTTTAGCTTCACTTAGTTTTGTGTCTAGTGTTGATTTTGCAGATCCTACCAAAAGCGCTCAAATCAATAACCATAATAAGTTTGCCCAGACTACCATGCCGCCGCTCACGTATGGTAATGCATTGAACCAAATTAACATGATAGGACTTAATGATTTACATGATTTGGGTCATACTGGAACAGGTGTTACTATCGCTGTAACTGATAGCGGTTTCCCTAATGTAGATACTAATCCTGCATTTAATCAATTGCGTAATAATAATGGAATCGCTGGTGGATATGATTTTGTAGCAGGCGATAATAGCTTTTATGGTGATCATTATCACGGTGCACGAGTGTTGAGTATTATGGCAGCACATGAGGCTGGTAATTTTGAAGGAAGCGCGCCTGATGCGCAATATTATTTATTTAGAACAGAAGATATTGCAACAGAAACACCAGTAGAATTAAGTTATTGGGTTGCCGCAGCAGAACGTGCAGACTCGCTAGGTGTTGATGTTATTAACGTCTCGCTGGGTTACCTTGGGTTTGATAATCCTGCAGAAAGTTTGAGTTATACAGATCTCGACGGACAAACGGCTTTCATTTCTCGTGGTGCAAATGTGGCTTTTGAGAAAGGAATGTTTGTTGTGGTAAGTGCTGGAAATTCTGGTGCATCTACATCTCATCCATATATTAGTGCACCAGCAGATGCAAATGGAGCTTTTACTGTAGGGTCTGTAACTGCGACTGAGCAGTTATCTAATTTCTCTAGTATAGGTCCTACATTTGATAACCGTTTAAAACCTAATGTAGTGGCACAAGGAAGTAGCACGGCCTTAATAAATGAAAATGGAGCTTTAGTTTCCGGTAGTGGTACGTCCTATAGTGCACCTTTAATAAGTGGTGCTGTAGCTTGCCTAATACAAGCTTATCCCAATTTAACTCCTTTACAACTTAAAAACGCCATAGAGCAAAGTGCCGATAATTATACGACGCCAGATAATCAGTTTGGATATGGTATACCTGATTTTGGTGCAGTATTTCAAACTTTGAGTATATCACAGACTTCGGATTTCATTTTTCACTATTACATAAACGATAGAGCACAGTTAGTACTAGATTTACCAGAAGAGTTTCCAGCGGTAACAAGTAGACTGTATAACCTTATGGGACAGTGCGTGTGGAATGGGAAACTACAAGATGAGATGCCGTTAGACTTGAAAGTGTATACCTCTGGTATTTATATATTACATATTGATGATTTTAAACAATCAGTTAAGCTCGGCTTTTAAGATTTTATTCTTCCTTCTTCAGTCATTAGACCACTCAATTTCTTTTAAATTTGCAGTTGTAAATAGATTCCATGGAAAATAGAATTACTTCATTATTTGGTATTAAATATCCTATCATACAAGGTGGAATGATATGGGCTAGTGGTTATAAATTAGCGAGTGCTGTTTCCAATGCTGGTGGATTAGGCCTTATAGGCGCTGGTTCTATGTATCCAGATGTCTTGAGAGAACATATTCAAAAGGTTAAAAAGGCTACAGATAAACCATATGGAGTTAATGTTCCATTATTATATACAGATTTAGAAGAAATCCTTCAAATCATTATAGAAGAAAAAGTACCTATCGTTTTTACAAGTGCAGGTAATCCTAAGACTTATACACAACGATTAAAAGATGCTGGAATTACTGTTGTTCATGTTGTGAGCTCGGTAAAATTTGCTTTAAAATGTCAAGATGCTGGTGTAGACGCTGTTGTTGCAGAAGGTTTTGAGGCTGGCGGACATAACGGAAGAGAAGAAACTACCACACTTACTTTAATTCCAATGGTAAAAGCATCTTTAGAAATTCCATTAATTGCTGCTGGTGGTGTTGCCACTGGTAGAGGTATGCTAGCTGCCATGACTCTAGGAGCCGAAGCCGTTCAAGTAGGTAGTCGTTTTGTCGCAACACATGAAGCAAGCAGTCATCTAGCGTTTAAGCAAGCTGTGGTAGATGCTAAAGAAGGCGATACACACTTAACACTTAAAGAATTAGCACCAGTACGTTTACTGCGCAATAAATTTTGGGGTGATGTACAAGAATTATACAAAACAGCACCAACACCTGAAGAATTAAAAACATTACTAGGTCGCGCACGAGCTAAGAAAGGAATGTTTGAAGGAGATTTAAATGAAGGTGAACTTGAAATAGGCCAAATATCTGGATTGATTGATGATATTATTCCGGCAGCACAAGTGGTTGAAAATATGGTTGCTGAATATGAATTGGCACGTAATGAAATGATGAATAAATCCTTGCATGGCTAGAGCACAATCACCACTAGAAGAAAAATGGAATGTCATTACACATGGCTTTGGTTTTATTCTAGCTTTAATAGGTGCGATATTATTGTTTTTAAAGATAGATGATAGTAATCAAGCTTATGTTTATCCTGCAATAGCGGTTTATGCATTTTCGCAGCTATTTCTCTATTTTTCATCTACCTACTACCACTGGGTTGCGGTAGGATCAAGAAAAGACGTCCTGCGCAAGCTGGATCATATAGCGATATATGGATCTATTGCAGGAACTTACACACCTATGTGTTTATTAATGTTACAAGATAGTAATGGCTGGATAATTTTATATGCCGTATGGGGAATCGCATTATTTGGGCTTATTTGGAAACTGTTTTTTACGGGTAAATACGAGGCGTTTTCGAGTATACTATATTTAGTGATGGGCTGGTTAATTATTTTAGATTTAGAAAGCGTACAAACTTTATTTACAGACTCGATGATTTTTTGGTTAATCGCAGGTGGCGTTTTCTTTACTGTAGGAATCATTTTTTATGCTTGGAATAAACTCTATTTCAACCATGTAATTTGGCACCTATTTGTTTTAGGTGGTAGTATCAGTCATTTTTTAATGGTTTATGAGGTGGTTTCCTAGGATATGATTATTTTATTTTTTTGGATTACGCTTTCGCGAAAGCGAGATACCTCAATAATTTAATATGCATAATGATTTTAGGAACTTGAACAATACAATATCAATATAGGATAAGTGCAATCAAGTCAAATCCCTTTAAGGATTAGCGTTACTGCGTTTGAAAACATTGTAGATATGCCCTATAATAATACCTAAAGAAAAAGCATACATACCATATTTAAAAATGACTCCTTTTTCTTCTAGAATTAAGCAGGCAATAAAGCCAATTAAAGAAACCCATAAAATCTTAAAATGCGTCTGATTAAATCGCATCCCAGTCGCCTTAGAAATTGAGATAATAGCGATTCCTATAAATAGACCTGCGATAATGGGGTTTTCTAAAAACGCCAATCCCATAGTTAATAATAATGGCATGCTTAAGCAATGAATAATACATAATGTTGCGCCTATAATTCCTAGAGTATCTGCCCAGTTTTTTGTTTTAGTTTGAATCATTTTCTATTTGTTAAAGTAAAATAGCGGGAATATTATTAAAGCGCATAAGCACGTTCTATAGGCCAGTGGTCTTCATAACCTGATTCCCATTTTTTAGTAGCTAGTTCGTCATCTGTAGCGAGACAATGATCTAGGACAGCAATCATCTTTTCTTTATCCATATCCTGACCTATAAATACGATTTCGTTTTTACGATCTCCGAAAACGTTGTGCCACTCACTTTCAATTTCTGCTTGATTTTCTATGAATGCATATTGTTGGATCCTATTTTCAAATGGCATACTGCTCCACCATACACCAGCACTATCTGTTTTTAAAGAGCCACCAGCTTGTCCCCAGACTAATGCTTGTTCTGGTCGTGATGCTAACCAGAATAAGCCTTTACTGCGTATGATATTATGTGGAAATTGGCTTTGTACATAATTCATAAATCGGGTGGCATCAAATGGTTTTTTACTTCTATAGACAAATGATGATATACCATATTCCTCCGTTTCTGGAGTGTGCTCGTCCTTTTCTAATTCTTCTTGCCAGCCAGCGCTTTGTTCTGCCTCTTCAAAGTCAAATAGTCCTGTGTTTAAGATGTCATTAGGAGCTACCTGACCATAGCTAGATTTAATAATTTTTGCCTTAGGGTTCAATTTATGAATCATTGTTTTTAAAACACCTATGGTATCTTCATGCACTAAATCTGTCTTGTTGAGAACAATGATGTTAGCAAATTCTATCTGGTCTGTTAATAGATTTACAATGGTTCTATAATCACCTTCTATATCGGTTAATGCTCTATCCACAAGAGTTTCTGGACTTCCAAAATCTTTAAAGAAATTAAAAGCATCTACCACGGTTACCATGGTATCTACATAGCTAAATCTAGATAAATCGATGTTATTTTCTTCATCTACAAATGAAAAAGTTTGCGCCACAGGAATAGGCTCGCTGATACCAGTACTTTCTATTAATAAGTAATCGAACCTGTTTTCTCTAGCTAGTTTTTCCACTTCTTCCATTAAGTCTTCTCGCAACGTACAGCATATACAGCCGTTACTCATTTCTACGAGTTTTTCCTCTGTTCTTGAAAGTGTATTTTCACTGCGCACCAGATTTGCATCTACATTCACCTCACTCATATCATTTACAATCACAGCAACTTTTAAACCTTCTTTATTATGAAGAATGTGGTTAAGTAGCGTGGTTTTACCAGCACCTAAAAAGCCTGATAGAACGGTAACGGGTAGTTTACTCTGAGTGTTCATCATTATTTGTACTTAATTGCTCTCATTTGATTAGTCGTAAACATATTCGACTTAGACTTGTTAAAGAGTCTTAACTGAGTTAGATTTTTAAATTATTGATTGCTTATCGCGACCGAGTTGCAAATGTATTTAAAATATTTGTTATTGCAGCTAAGTTGCATTAAATTTGCTTTATGGGTATAACTAGAAAAACAAAATCGGTAAAATCAGTAATTTCAATTTTTGAAAATAACTCAGATGCCCAGTCTGTAGTGCATTTAGTAGATCTCTTGAAAAGAGAGATGAATAAGACTACGGTTTACAGAATTCTGGAACGTTTAGAAAATGAAAAACTTGTTCATTCATTTGTGGGAAAGGATGGGCTTAAATGGTATGCAAAATGCACTGACTGCTGTCTTGATGAACACAAAGACATTCATCCTCATTTTCAATGCAAAGATTGTGGTAAAACACAATGTGTTAAACAGGAAATTACTATGCCATTGTTACCTAATTATCAAATTGATACGGTAGAAGTGCTGTTTTATGGTTTATGTGAACAATGTAGTATCTAAACCTATTTGTAAAATAACTTAGATAGCAAAGGCTAGGACACCACCTAATAACATTACGACTAGTTTTAATAAATTGAATTTATGTCCTTCACTAGATTCTAAAATTAGCGTCGTAGAAACATGTAATACAATTCCAGCAACAACGGCCTTAATTGGGTTCATATATTCGTGAAAGAACACCAGTTCCCCAGCTAATAAACTACCCAGTGGTGACATGACCGCAAATAATAATAATATAACAACAGCCTTCCATCGTGACATGGTGCTGTTCAATAAAAAACTAGTAAAAATAAAGGCTATAGGTATTTTATGAATAGAAATTCCATATACCATACCACCATGATCTTGTAATGGCATACCTTCTAGAAATGCATGCAAACACAAACTACCGAAAAGTAGATACGGAAACTGTTGGATTTCTTTATGGACATGGAGATGACCATGTTCAGCTCCTTTGGAAAAGAACTCTAATATGATTTGTATAAAAACGCCAGCAATAAGATAAATACCAATATTACTATCTCCATCTTCATAGATCTCTGGTAAAAACTCTGAAGCAACACTACTTAATAGAAAGGCACCAGAAAAAGCCAATAGCAATTTCATTCTATTTGCAGACGGTGATTTGAACAACATTGCTGCTCCAGCTCCTAGTAAAACAGCGATAAATGGAAGTAAAAAATTCAAGTCGGGTTGTTTGTTAAGGCGTAAAAGTAATATTTATGAAATAGCTGAGTGATAATTTATAGTCTGAAAAAAAAAATAGTACAATTTGGATTTATTTTCTGACTATCATAATCAATCGCTCACTTTGGTCTGGATTGTAATTATTTAAATGATAATCACCATAAACGTCTAATAATTCTAGCCCAGCAGTTTTGAAATAGCTGCTAAAATCCTCTAATTTTAGGGCACTCACACGTTCTGTAAAGTGGTAGTCGCGATCTTGATCTGTGAATTTAATATCTTTATAAATATGGCCATCTTCATAACGACGCCATTGTTTAAAAGTAATACCATCCTCAACCTTTTCATTGTAGGGTACTAAGTTTTCAATAACATACGGAGCATTCATAAAGTCTATAACACCATATCCACCAGGCTTTAAATTAGCATAAAAAGCTTTAATCGTATTGACGTTATCAGCTACATCATCAAAATAGCCAAAACTAGTAAAGAGATTAAATACTGCATCAAATTGACCATCATAGGGTACTGTCATATTATGTACCTCAAAATTAATACGGCTTGCATCGATAGGTAAGAGCGATTTATCATTTTCAACATCTGATGTAGAAGTGGTATTGTTTCTTAATTGTGCTTTGGCAAACGCAATACTAGATGGACTTAAATCAACACCAGTAACTCGGTAACCTAAACGGTTTAAATACATGCTGTGTCGTCCACGACCACAGGCTAGGTCCATGATGTGAGAATCTTTAGATAGATGTAAATCCTTAGTAAGTCGTCGCATAAATGCGCCAGCCTCTAGATAATCTCTATCACGATAGAGGATATGGTAATATGGAGTATCAAACCAACTCGCGTACCATTGATCTGTTTGGGATGCAGTGCTCATAGGCAACAAAAATAGCTTAATTTTGCGGCTCAAATCTGTGAAGAATGTCCCAAAGTTTTAAGATGATTGCCAAAACGCTTTTTGGCCTAGAAGAAGTACTGGAAAAAGAGCTGCGCCAGCTAGGAGCAACACGTATTGAAAAAGGTGTACGCATGGTGAGTTTTGAAGGTGATCTGGGCTTTATGTACAAGGCAAATATGATGTTGCGCACCGCGATACGTATTCTAGTACCTATACATTCTTTTAGAGCTCGTAATGAGGTAGATTTATATGATGGTATTTATCAGATGGACTGGTCTCAATACCTTACCGCACACGATACTCTTGCTGTACACGGTACGGTAGCGTCACAATACTTTAATCATAGTCAGTATGTCGCTTTAAAAACTAAAGATGCTATTGTAGATCAGATACGTAATAATACAGGTAGACGTCCAGATGTAGATACTAAACATCCGGACTTAAGAATTTCTGTTCACATTAATGATCAAAAAGTAGATGTTTCTATCGATTCTAGTGGTGAGCCTCTATTTAAACGTGGTTATCGTCAAGAAACTAATATTGCACCTATTAATGAAGTGCTGGCAGCAGGATTGATATTACTTAGTGATTGGGATCAACGATCACAATTTATAGATCCCATGTGTGGTAGTGGAACTATAGCGATTGAAGCCGCAATGATTGCAGCAAACATTGCTCCTAATCTTAATAGACCAGAATTTGGCTTTGAAAAATGGCCCAATTATGATAATGCTCTTTTTGAAATGATTCAAGAAAGCTGTCTAAAGAAAATGCGTGAGTTTGAAGGTCCTATCATCGCACGCGATGCAGATGGATACACGCTAGAAAAAGCAAAAGAAAACGTGAAAAATGCTAACCTTCAAGATTTTATAAAACTTGAAAAAGGAGATTTTTTTAGAGATCATCAAAGCGCACAGGCGTTTCTAATGTTTAATCCACCATATGATGAGCGTATAGAGATTGATACCGATGCATTCTATAAATCAATAGGTGATGCGTTAAAACAACGCTACACTGGTTCTACAGCATGGATGATTACTGGTAACCTGGACGCTCTAAAATCTGTAGGATTACGTCCTTCACGTAAGATCAAAGTATATAACGGTAAACTAGAAGCTCGATTTGTAAAATATGAGATGTACCGTGGAACAAAGAAACTACATAAATTAGTAGATAGTGATAAGAAGTAAATTGACGTTTACTAGCTTATTAAAATAATACAATACAAAAAAGAACAGAATAAAGATATAGTAAGGAATACGTTAATGAGTAAGATCCATTTAATTACTTATTCTTTCCTTCTTATCTTTGAATTTGAAAAGATGATTTTATGGCGATGAATAAAAATGGCGTTTTAGGCTGGGCAACATTGATAATGATTATCATAGGGTTAGGGCTTATAGCACTAGGCGCATTTAGATATAATCAGGTAGCTGGATATGGATTTGCTGCGGTAGGAGTAGGCTTTTTTGCTATTGCTTGGGTTTTTAATGCATTGAAAGGTCGAGTTTAATTGAAGGAGAAAATTCATTTTGAGAATTTAACTGCCCTTAAAAATGTGGTGCCTACAGTTATCGGTGCTTTACTATGTCTCATTTTTGGTGGTTTAATCATTACAGATGATGCAACAGTAACGTATCTGATTCCTGCATTTCTGGGAATTACAATATTAGGGATTCCACAAATTAAGAATATAAGACGCAGGAACACGATTAAGTATAATCATTCTGGACTCACGGCAAAGTTATTAGGATTTAGAACTTTTGGTTTTCAATTTAAGGATATTGAAGAGGTTGAACTATCAGATACTAGATTACTATTAAAAATAAAAGAGATGGATGAGGTGACGCTTTCGCGAAAGCGTTTTCAAGAAGATTCTCTCACACAATTACATACATTAATACAACAAAAAACAGCGCAATTATGAGCGATGATAAACAAGTAATATTTTCCATGTCTGGTCTTTCAAAGACATATCAAAGTACAGGGAAACAAGTTCTTAAGAATATTCACTTAAGCTTCTTCTACGGTGCAAAAATTGGTATTCTAGGTCTTAACGGATCTGGTAAATCTACATTGATGAAGATCATTGCAGGTATAGAGAAGAATTATCAAGGTGATATTCATTTTTTACCTGGTTATAAAGTAGGTTATCTAGAACAAGAACCAGAACTCGATGAGTCCAAGACGGTGATGGAAATCGTGCGTGAAGGAGTTGCAGAAACGGTAGCTATACTGGACGAGTATAATAAAATCAATGATGATTTTGGTCTAGAAGAAGTGTACTCGGATGCAGATAAGATGGAGAAGTTAATGAACCGTCAGGCAGAACTGCAAGATAAAATAGACGCAACTAATGCTTGGGAATTAGATACTAAATTAGAGATTGCCATGGATGCCTTGCGCACGCCACCTGGAGACGCAAGTATTAAAAACCTATCTGGTGGAGAAAAACGTCGTGTAGCTTTATGTCGTTTACTATTACAACAACCAGAGATTTTACTACTGGATGAGCCTACTAACCACCTCGATGCAGAGTCTGTATTATGGTTAGAACAACACCTTGCTCAATATAAAGGAACGGTAATCGCTGTAACACACGATAGATATTTCTTAGATAATGTTGCTGGATGGATTCTTGAACTGGATCGTGGAGAAGGAATTCCATGGAAAGGTAATTACTCGAGCTGGTTAGAGCAAAAAGGTGACCGATTAAGAAAAGAAGAAAAAACAGAATCTAAACGTCAGAAAACGCTTAAGCGAGAACTGGATTGGGTACGTCAAGGTGCAAAAGGTCGACAGTCTAAACAAAAGGCACGTTTAAATAACTATGACAAGTTATTGAATGAAGATCAAAAGCAAAAAGAAGAAAAGCTTGAAATTTACATCCCTAATGGACCACGTTTAGGAACCAATGTTATTGAGGCAAAAGGAGTAAGTAAAGCCTTTGGCGATAAATTACTTTATGAAGACTTAAATTTTGTATTACCTCAAAATGGTATTGTAGGGATTATAGGTCCTAATGGTGCTGGTAAAACAACCATTTTCAAAATGATTATGGGACAAGAGCAACCAGATAAAGGATCATTTACAGTAGGAGAAACGGTAAAACTAGCTTATGTAGATCAATCCCATAGTGATATTGACCCAGATAAATCAATATGGGAAAACTTTGCCGATGGCCAGGATATGGTCATGATGGCTGGACGCATGGTTAACTCTAGAGCTTACTTAAGTCGTTTTAATTTCTCAGGATCTGAGCAAAACAAGAAGGTATCTACACTTTCAGGTGGTGAACGCAACCGTTTGCATCTAGCGATGACGCTTAAAGAGGAAGGAAACGTTTTATTACTCGATGAGCCTACTAACGATCTAGATGTAAATACGCTACGTGCACTAGAGGAAGGACTTGATAACTTTGCCGGTTGTGCAGTGATTATATCGCACGACAGATGGTTCCTAGATAGAGTATGTACACATATCATCGCATTTGAAGGTGACTCTCAGATCTATTCTTTTGAAGGTAGTTTTACAGAGTATGAAGAGAATAAGAAAAAACGATTAGGTGATGTAACGCCTAAGAGAATACGTTACAAGAAATTGATTAGAGACTAGGATTGAGGTCTCAAAGTCTTAAGCATAAAGTCCGTAGTTCAAATTTGAACTACGGACTTTTTTTATTTAATTTGAAAAAATATAATACATGATCCCGCATACGGCAGACTTAAGAGCTCAAATAGAATATTATGCACAAGAAGTGAGTAATGGAAAGATGGATTTAAGTGCTGTACGTAACAAGCTTAAAAATCAAATGATGGACTTAGAAGACGTAAAGTATACGGTGAGTAGAGTTGATAAAAGAGCTGCTCGATTAACCGAATTAAAAGGGATTCATCAAAGTGGAAAAACGAAGTTGTGGATAGGTATTGCTTTGTTGTTTTTTGGCTGTGTTTTTCCGTTCATTTATAATGTGGTTACCTTAAATAAATTTGTGGTTGCTGTTTATACCTTTCCTTTTGTATTAGGCTTATACTTGATATGGAATGGTCGCAATGATATGGCTAGATATTAATTTTCAAAAATCCACTCGTCCTTATAAAGTAAGGCTGTTTTCAAATAATTGAATAATACTGGGAAACCAGATTTAAAATCGGCTGGCGATTCAAAGAAATATTCTGTAAGTACAGATAAAAATTCATATTCATTTGTAAATGCATATTCTCTAAAGTATTTAGTGTTATCTAGTCGTTCTCTTACTTCAGGTTGCATGATATGATGCAATATCTTTTGCTCATATTTATGGAATCGTGCAGAATCTACATCAGTACTATGTTTACTTTCAAAGTGCATGACATGCATCAATTCATGCAGCCCTAGATGAAGATTATCATTATCTATTGCCATTCCTGTTAGAAAATCTTCCCAGGATAGAGCAAGTACTTTAGCTCGTGGATTGTATTCACCTTTATGCATTGCCTCATTAGTAGGACTTTGAAATGCCTGTGGGAAAAACAATACCGTATTCATCATACTATACAAGTAGTTGGCACGACCAAAGCTTAATTGTATGGCAACGGCTGAAACATAAGTAATTTGAGCGTCAGAAACGTGATCTTTATATCGATGTCTGAAGTCTTTATCTTTTATAAAGGCTACCATACGGTGCTCAAATTGTCTCTGGTATTTTTTAGATAGTTTCTGGTAGAATGGATAAGTTTCAAGTATACGCTTTCGCGAAAGCGGTAACCTGCGATACGTTATGGGTTGTCTATTCCATATAAAGTCATTCTTGTGCTGTAACCTGCGCAAAATAAGATGTCCAAAGAAGAATAGGAAACCTAAGGCTACTGCAGCAAACGCATATGGAGCCATCCATTCTGTTTCGGGATTGAGAACGAGTATGTGCAATAAAAATCTAATCTCTAGAGAATATGCTCAGTAAATACCAGAATAATAACATCAATGATGCAAATAAACCAAGTGAGGCACCTACGTGTTGATCTGTACTATATTTATGAACTAGATTAGAGGTTTGATATAAAATTGAACCAGCGGCTAGTACTACCATACCTGCGCTAAAAGCTAATCCTAAATTGAATCCAAATATCATTCCGGCGATGATTAATCCTATAGCAATAAAGAAACCTACCGTAAGAATGTTGCGCAAAAAGCTGAAGTCTTTTTTAGTAAACAAAACGATGGCACTTAATCCTGTAAATAAGGCAAGAGTCATAACAGCTGCCTGGTTGATGATCGAATTATCAAAAATATTCATACTACCACCAGAATAAGCAATCGCGATCCATATCATGGGTAGGAAAATAAAAGCTTCGGCTACCACATATAACAGTAATGCTAGATATTGTTTAGTTTTATCATGAGATTTATGGGCGATATTTTCTGCATAATTGGTCGCTAGCATAAAACCACCTAACATTAATAACCATCTCCATCCTTGTGTCATGGATAAAGCAAACTCTACCAATGGCTCGATACGTAAGAATATAGATTCTACAATTATAAATAGTAATACAGCCAGTGCAACATGTGTATAAGTGCGTTTGTAAAAAGCAACTCGAGTATCATCACTTGCAGCAATAAGAGGTTGATAAGAAGAAATATTATTATGATCCATGGTTAGATATTATTATAAGTAGTGAAGATAAATAAACTACTTTTTTACAACGCTAAAACATTAATAAAATTTTTTATAATTGGATTAAACCTTATCTTTCTTTTTAAGTCATAAGGTAGACTATGGTTGTAGAAAAAGAATACGAGATTCTCGAGCTTATCAAGACTCCTCAGACTACTGAGGCTGGCTACCGCATGCTGTTACAAGAATATCAACAGCAATTATACTGGCAAATTAGAAAGTTAGTAATAGATCACGATGATGCACATGATGTATTGCAAAACGTTTTTGTTAAAGTATTTAAAGGGATTAAAAATTTTAAAGGCGATAGTAAATTGTCCTCGTGGTTGTATCGTATTGCTTATAATGAAAGCATGACCTTTTTAACTAAAAAAGGGAAACAATTGCAGATTGATAATTCTGAATTACAAGCTCATCTCGTCGATCAGTTAGAGGCAGATGTTTATTTTACTGGTGATGAAATACAGCTAGCATTACAAAAAGCGCTTGCCCAGTTACCAAAGAGACAAAGTGAAATCTTTAAAATGCGTTATTATGATGAGGTTAAATTTAAAGATATTGCAGCATTGTTAGAATTAAGTGAAGGAGCTGTTAAGTCTAGTTACCATATTGCTGCCAAAAAAATTGAACAATTTATAAAACAAGATTAAACTATTTAAGAACTTAAGAGTCTTAAAACCAGATGATGGAAAAAGAAAATAAACATAAAAAGGATTTAGGTTTTCAAGTGCCTCAAGACTTCTTTAAAAATTTTGAAGAAGATATGATGACACAATGGAATCTAGAAGAGAAGCTAGGTAAGGATACTGGTTTTGAAGTGCCTGATGGTTATTTTGAATCATTAGAAGAGCAATTGCTTCCAGTTGTTGATGATAAAGTAAGACAATTGCCTAAAAAGTCTCAAGTCACTACATTCTTGTATCCAGTATTAGCTATAGCCGCTATACTAGCCGTCGTACTTACATTGAACACAGGAAGTGATCCGGTAGATATTGCAAGTGTAGATACATCTGTTTTAGAAGATTACCTTATAGAAGAATCTTTTTTATATGATGACGCTACAGTAGATATATTGTTTGCAGATAATGACATACTAGATGATATAAACCTTTCTGAAAGTGTTGATACTGACGTGTTGTACGATTATCTAGAAGAAGAAATGGAATTGAACGAAATTATTACAGAATGAAAAAGTATATATTAATAATAGCTGTACTTATAAGTACTATAGGTATGGCACAAGGATCAGAAGGTGATCGAGATAATCACCGTCGCATGAATAAAGAGAAAATTGAAGCATTAGCTGTTGCTTATATCACAGAGCAACTTGAGCTTACACCAGATGAGGCGAGTAAGTTTTGGCCGGTTTTCAATAAAATGAGGGAAAAGCGCCATGAATTAGAACGCAAGAAAAAAGCCTTAATCCGTGAAATGGAAGCAAAAATTGAATCCTTATCAGATAGTGAAGCGTCTAAATATGTAAGTAAAATTACAGATTTAGATAATCAAATACACGCTTCTAGTTATGAGCAAAACAATGCTGAAATCATTAAAATTATAGGAGCAAAACGATTTTTGAAATTGATGAAAGCCGAAATGGATTTCAGAAAAAAGATGCTGAAAGAATATAAAGAACGCAGAGGTAGAGGCAGACCTTAAACAACTGTCGGTTTATTTGATTTATTAATGGATAAAAGCCTTTTCAAAAAGCAATTGAAAAGGCTTTTTTAGTTTTTTAAATTTAATATCAAAGCTTAAATTTGAATCAAAATTAATAATCATGAAAAAGTTCTTTTTAATCTTTTTAGTTATTGGGTTAGCATCGTGCAATCAACAGGATACTACAGCGACGATAGAAGCGACTGATAGTATAAGAAGCAGTGCGGCTTATAAAGAATATGTAACAGCTTTTAATGAATATAGCGCTTGTAAAGAAGAGCGACCTAGTATTACAAATGCCTACATGAATAAAGAGCTGACAGCTCAAGAATTTGAAAAGGCATTAGAGAAGAATGCAAAAATGTGTTCTTTAAAAAAACAAATTTTCAATACCAGATGGCAAATATTACAGACAGAATATGATAAACTGTCTGAAGAATATCAAATTAAAGCAGACTAATCTAAAAAATCGGTTATTTCTGTAGCGTTCTCTATAGATTTACCATTATAGACAACGGTCCATCCCAAAGAATTACTCAACACAAATATACGTGTCAGTTCTAGCAATAGTCTATCATCTGCGTTTTTGAGAATGTCGCTATTTCTAATTTGGCGCTCAATATCTTTCGATATTTTTTGCTTCATGCTATTGAAATCCTTAGCCTCAAATGTGTTGAGTATTCCGTTGTCTAATTGATAGAAGTTTAAATTAGGATTGATATTAATGATAGCATCGGGTAATTTTGAAAAAACAATTTCTTTGCGCTCGCTATCAATAGAATACTCTAAGTTTTTTAGGTCATAGATCACTTGTGCTTTTGCATTTGAGACCACAAGTGCTTTTTTCTTGCTAGCAAAGAAATCCCAACCATAAGACTTTGTGTTTTCATAAGTATACACTTTGCCATAATTCACTTCGGTCACTATGAGTTTGCTTACATTACGCACCTCTTTTTCAATAAGTTCTGTTTGTGCGATGAGATTTTCCTGCTCTGTGCGATAGTCTTTTATGTAGTCATAAATCAGGATAATGGCCAGCATCATCAAAGCACCTAGAACTATTGTTTTTAAATTTTTCATAACTCAACTTCAGGATATTTTTGTTGCAGACTGGCTATAGATCGTTCAATATTTTCTTGATGTAGATTAGCGTTTGAAGGTCGATGTGCCACAAGCCTACGATGTTTATCTACGGCTTTCATAATAGGTGAGCAAGTTGTAGAAATCACGCTTTCGCGAAAGCGTTCCCAGACCAACTCAATGCCCGTTTCACTTAAATGAATCATATCACGGCCATAGAATCTATAATCACGCAGTTCATCCATCACAATCTCATAGGCCGGGAAATACTGCGCTTTTTGCGTTTCTACTACCGCTTGAATGGCCTCAAAAAGTCTTGCTTTACTGCGCTGGTTTTCTGTAAATCCATCTTTAATATGTCTAACAGGAGAAAGTGTAAAAACAACTTGAGCGTTAGGTTGTGCTCGTTGAATTATCGAAGTAATAACGTTTAGACTATCTGTGATTTTATTTATGGAAAGCAGCTTCTTTTGAAATAAAACTTGCGGTTGTTTATGGCAATTTGCAACGATTGATTGTTGCTTAATATGCTCGTAAATCCAAGCCGTGCCTAGTGTGATAAACACATGTGAGGCTTTTTTAATCTGTTGAGTGAGTAATGTTCCAGCAGTATTCAGGTTATTTAAAACCGCATCTCTAGTAGAACCATTTAAATCAGAATGCGCGAGGTAAGAAAAATGACTATCTACATCTTCTAAAGTAAATAGTTGATCATTTAAAGATCGATCGATTAATATCATTAAACTATGAGGATTAAATATAATCCCAAATGGATTTACACAAGTCTTAAAGCCGTGATAAGCCATTTTGCTACCTATATTTTCTGTAAAGCAACTACCTAAAAATACCAGAGAACTGTCATAGTTAATGGCAGGTTGTAATGGAGTAATAGGAACTGGTGTGGTAAGTTGCATTGTTATCTTCACATTTAATAACATCAAAGGTAAAGTAATGCTATAGTTATAAAAATAGACACCAAAAAATAATAATGATTAGAATTATAGTAAGTACTAATTTGTAATACCAGAAACGTTTGTTGTCACGCTGATCTTTAAGCGCCTTTGCTATTACTTTTCTTTTAGTACTTGCGACTTGTTCTGGTGTAAACTGCAGACTCATTTTTGAATTCGTCTGCTCATTGTAAACAGCATCTCGTGAATCATTTAAACGACTGTTCCTGCGTTGTGCCGCTTTATTTTGTATTGCTTCAATTTTTCTGAAAAGGTGATTATTGTAGGACATATCGTTTAAGAATTAGACTGAAACTTCATTAATTCATATAGTAATGTGCCAATTCCATAAAAAACGATAGGTGCCGCGATAATCGTTATAATGATGATGAGAAGTGATTTTCTCTTATCTTTTTCTGCCTGCTTGCGTATCTTGCGTTTTGCGTTTTCTACTTCTTGTAATGTGTAATCTTTTCTTTCTACACCTTGAGAATAAGTAGCTTGAGATTGTTTTCTGTTTGTACGACGTTCTTTTCTCTCGAGAAACAATTTTTTGTTGTTTCTCATAATAGTTACCATAGATGATATGCTGCCGCCTGAACCCATATTACTTAATCAGTCTGATAAGTCAATGAAACGTTACAAAATTTTTGAGGTCCAGAAAAAAAAAGGTGCAGACTTTAGTCTACACCTTTTATTTTTTTAATGAACTACATGGACCAGTTTAAATCCTGTTCTGTAGGAATATTTATAGATTTAAAATAGTCATCGAATCTATCGTAGTTATCAGAGGTTTTGTTGAAAGCAATCAATCCTCCAGCTTTTATAAATAGAATGAGATGGGTATTTAATTCGACTAATTTTTCGATGCGAGAAATAGGGATACTTAATTCAACTCCATCACTATAGATTTTAAAAACAGTGTGATTAAGATAAAATATATCTTCTTCGGTATAGCTGTCGCCTAATTCCTTTTTCTTGTTTTCAAGATATTTTCTATAATGTTTGATGTTTAAACGTTTATACCTTAATGGGTAAAAGAAAAACCACAATATGCTAAATATCAATAGTATAATTCCAAACCAACTTATGGTATCATTTATTATAAAAAGAACAATTACTAAAGCTGACCAAATTAATGGAAAAGTAAGTCTTGTTTTTAGAAGTTTTGCTTGATACTCCTTAGAATGCTGTGCTTTATAAAAAAGCCCTATTAAATTATCTTCTAAAGTAAATTTCTCCTTAACGATATCCATTTAAACCATCTCCTTAGCCGCATCCAGCGCAGCAGCAATTCCAGCAGGGTTTTTTCCTCCAGCAGTTGCAAAATGTGCTTGTCCGCCGCCACCACCTTGAATGTGTTTCCCTAGCTCGCGAACTATAGATCCAGCGTTAAGATCTTTTTCTTCTACAAGATTTTTTGAAATCATAACGGTTAAAGTCGCTTTATCTCCATTACTTGCTCCAATGATAAGGAATAGGTTGTCCATCTCGCGTTCAATTTCAAAAGCTAGTTCTTTTACAGACTTAGCATCGAGATCTGTCTGCGTCGCGATAAAGTTTACGCCATTGATATCTTGTGCACTTGCTATTAAATCACCTTTTAAATTACCGGCTTTAGCTTTTAATAGTTGTTCTATTTCTTTTTTAAGAGCTGCATTTTCATCTTGTAATTGAGCAATAGCATCTGCAGGGTTTTTTGTATTCGATTTTAAAATGGTTTTGATTTCATCAAAATGTCTAGACTGTTCTGCAAAGAAATCTTTAACGGCATCACTAGATATAGCTTCAATACGACGTATACCTGCCGCAACAGCTCCTTCACTCATTATTTTAAAATGCCATACATCTGCAGTGTTTGCAACATGCGTTCCACCACAAAGTTCATAACTCTTACCAAACTTTATGGTACGCACTACATCACCATACTTTTCTCCAAATAAAGCCATCGCTCCATCTTCAACAGCAGCGTCATAAGTATTAGTTCTGTTTTCTTCAAGTGGTAATTGCTCACGAATACGAGCGTTGACAAAGTTTTCTACCTCTTGTAGTTGCTCTGGTGTCACCTTTGCAAAATGAGAAAAATCAAATCTTAAACTCGCACTACGTACCATAGAACCTTTTTGTTCTACATGATCACCTAGCACTTTACGTAAGGCTTGATGCAATAGGTGAGTCGCTGTATGGTTCGAACTTGTCCTATGTCGTTGATTTGCATCGACAACCGCTTTATGTGAGCCTTCTAAATCTTTAGGTAAGTTTTTAGTAAGATGAACAGTTTGTCCATTTTCTTTTTTAGTGTCTATAATGTAAATGGTGTCACCGCTAGGGCTTTCTAAATAACCTTTATCTCCAGTCTGTCCACCGCTTTCTCCATAAAATGGAGTCATGTTAAATACCAGTTGATATAAATCACCATCTTTTTTAGTAGTCACTTTACGGTAACGAGAGATGCGCACATCTGCTTCAAGCTTATCATATCCTATAAATTCTTGAGTGTCATCACTGCGCAGTTCTGTCCAGTCACTAGTGGTAGTTTCACTTGCAGCACGTGATCGTTGTTTTTGAGCAGCCATTGCTTTCTCAAATCCAGCTTCATCGAGTTCCATCCCTTTTTCACGCAAGATTAATGCAGTTAAATCGATAGGGAAACCATAGGTGTCATAGAGCTCAAATGCTTTATTTCCATCAATGATATTCTGTGAGTTACTTTTTGCCGCAGTAATCATGGAGTCTAGAAGAACTAGCCCTTGATCCAGTGCACGCAAAAATGATTGTTCTTCTTCTTTAATCACGTTAAGAATCAAATTCTTTTGTGATTTAAGCTCAGGAAAAGCATCGCCCATTTGTTTAGACAACGTATTTACGAGCATGTATATAAACGGTTCTTTTTTATTTAAATAGGTAAATCCGTAACGTATTGCACGTCTCAAGATTCTACGTATCACATATCCAGCACCATTATTAGATGGTAATTGCCCATCTGCAATGGAGAATGATACCGCACGCACATGATCTGCAATTACACGTATGGCGATATCTTCTTGTTCTGTCTTACCATATGCATGACCAGTAATGGTTTCTATTTCACGTATTAATGGTGTAAATACATCGGTATCATAATTAGACTGTACACCTTGCATGACCATCGCGAGACGCTCAAATCCCATTCCTGTATCAACATGTTGTGCAGGTAGGTTTTTAAGAGATCCGTCTGCCATACGTTTGTATTGCATGAAAACGAGATTCCATATTTCTACTACCTGTGGATGGTCTGCATTTACAAGACTAGCGCCATCTACAGCAGCTTTTTCTTCTGCAGTTCTTATGTCTACATGGATTTCAGAACATGGACCACAAGGACCTTGATCACCCATTTCCCAGAAATTGTCTTTCTTATTACCGTTAAGAATTCGATCCTCTGCAATTAATTCTTTCCAATAATCGTAGGCTTCAGTGTCACGTTCTAAGTTTTCACTGGTGTCACCTTCAAAAATGGTAACGTATAAACAATCTTTGTCGATTTTATAAACTTCAGTTAGTAATTCCCAAGCCCAAGCAATTGCTTCTTTCTTAAAATAATCGCCAAAACTCCAGTTCCCTAACATCTCAAACATCGTGTGGTGATAGGTGTCTACACCTACTTCCTCAAGGTCATTATGTTTACCGCTTACACGTAGACACTTTTGAGAATCTGCGATACGGCTATATTTAGAATCATTTATACCTAGAAAGTATTCTTTAAAAGGGTTCATTCCAGCGTTCACAAACATTAACGTAGGATCATTCTTTATCACCATAGGCGCACTGGCCACAACCTCATGTTGCTTGGATTTATAAAAGTCTAGGAACGTTTGTCGTATCTGTTGTGATTTCATGTGCAGCTGTAAAAGCGGTTAATGGTAATTTGTTATTTTTGTTGAAATGGAGCAGTGGAGTTATTGTGAATTCGCTTTCGCGAAAGCGTAACAATTACCATCTTTATGCGTTATTATAGCAATCCATTTAACGACACAAAAATAGCACTTTATACCATATGTCAAAGGTCAAGTATTACTATGATTCAGAAACGCTTTCTTACCGTAAAGTTGAGAAGCGCAAACGCAATACTTTTAGAAAAATAGCACTGTTTACAGTTGCTAGTGCTTTATTTGGTTTTCTGTTTTTTAATCTGGCCTCTCAATTTTATGAATCACCGCAAGCGCGTAAGTTAAAACGTGAGAATGAGTTCTTAAAATTAAGTCTCAAAGAGTCGCAAGAAGATGTTAATGATCTAGCTAAAGTGATTAAGAATGTAGAAGAGCGTGATAATTCTATATATCGAATCTATTTTGATGCGGCGCCTATATCTGATGAGCAGCGACAGTCGGGTTTTGGTGGTGTGAATCGCTATAAAGATTTTGAGGGATATGATAGTTCCAAAAAAATAGTCAGTCTTAAAGAGTCCATTGATAAGTTAAAAAAGCGTGTTGCGATACAATCTAAGTCGTTAGACGAGATTGAAGAATTAGCAAAAAGTAAAGAAGAACTTTTAGTTTCTATTCCTGCGATACAACCAGTGCGTAATGAAGATTTAACACGCATGGCGAGTGGTTACGGTTATCGTACAGATCCATTCAATAAAACACGTAAATTTCACTATGGTATGGACTTTACTGCACCACGCGGTACACCTGTGTTTGCCACTGGTGATGGAGTAGTGGATAGAGCAGATTCTAATAGCGCAGGATATGGTAATCATATACGTATTGACCATGGTTTTGGGTATGTGTCATTATATGCGCACTTGAGAAAAAATAAGCCTTATAACGTACGTGTTGGGCAACGTGTAAAGCGTGGAGATATTATAGGTTATGTGGGAAGTACAGGTCGTTCTCAAGCACCTCATTTACATTATGAAGTGTTTAAGGATAAAGAGCGTATCAATCCTATTAATTTTTATTATGGTAATTTAACTCCAGAGGAATTCAACTTATTATTGAAAGCTTCTCAACAAGAAAATATTTCACTAGACTAATGTATATAGACCTTCCAGATAAGTTATATTATTCCATGGGCGAGCTTACTAAAGCTTTTCAGGTGAATGCGTCCTTAATTAGATTCTGGGAAAAAGAGTTTGATATATTACAGCCTAAAAAGAATTCTAGGGGTAATCGTAAGTTTACTAAAGAAGACGTAAAGAACTTACAGACTATATATCATCTGGTTAAGGAACGTGGTTTTACTCTAGAAGGTGCTAGAGATTATATGAAGTCTCATAAAAATGAACTGTCTAATCTAGAAATTATCGAGAAATTAGAGCACGTGAAGGCAGAGCTTTTAAAAATAAAAGATCAATTGTAGCATTAAAGTACAGCACTTCATAGTCATTACAGTTATATCAAGCGATAAACTTTATGGTAATTGGGTATTTGTAAAAACTACCTTCAGCGGCTTTAACCGCTCCTATGATAGGGAACACGATAGTTAAAATTGCAAGTCCAATTAATAATGGAATACCTATAACAGCACAAGTTAAAATCAAACCTATAATACTGTATATAAAAGAGCTGATTATCCAATTAACAATATCTTTACCATGTTGATCAACGATACGAGATTGGTCTTTATTAGTAAGCCACATCACAATAGGTAGTATGATACCAACAAAAGGAACTAAGTAGCCAGCAAATTGTGAAAGGTGCATGAACATACAAAATTGGTTGAGTTCCATTCCCCAAGGCCTGTATTCTGGGTAATTCTGATTCATTGATTTCTTTTTAAAAGACCAATATTAATAAAATAGTTATTGTGGCCGGTATAGTTTGTACAAAAAGTATTTTACGTTCTACTGTTAAAGCACCGTAAATACCAGCAATAGCTACACATGTTAGAAAGAAAAGAGCAACATAAGATTGCCATATTTCATTTGTTATCAACAAACTCCATATCAATCCTGCCGCAAGGAAACCATTGTATAAGCCTTGGTTTGCAGCCATAGATTTAGTAGGTGCAAATAACTCCTTAGGAAATTTTTTAAAGACTCTTTTACCTTTTGTTTCCCATGCAAACATTTCAAACCATAAGATGTAGACATGAATTAAAGCGATAAAGCCTATTAAAATGGTTATAAGAATTTGCATGTATTAATCTTGTAAAATAAGTATGATGTTATAAAGTTAAATATAAGAATTAAAACATGTTTTTACTATCACATTTATTTGCCTTCACCTAAATAGTAAGAACTGTCAATATCATAAACCACTGAAATAAACTGTTTAATGGTATGCTACTAATAAATCTGCCACTTTCAGTAAATCTGGAGCGTTGATTTCCGTTTGTGGAGCGAGTGGGAAAAGCTGTTGTCCTGGTCTACTCACAAATGCGGCACGCCATCCAGCCCATAAAGCACCAGCAACGTCCCATCCATGAGCAGCAATTAACATACAATCTTCTGGCTGTACTTGAAGTTGATTTGCAGCCCAATCATAAGTGTCGGTAAAAGGCTTAAACTTTTTTACCGGCTCAATACTTAGCCTGCGATTAAAATAGCTATCTAATCCAGCGTTCTCAAATTGTTGTTGAACACCTTCATCAGATGAATTAGTAAGAGCAACTAATGTATATCCAGCATCTTTTAATTTAGATAAGGCTTCTTTAACCTCAGGATGTGGTGGTAAGTTGCGCAATCCATTAATGACAAGATCTCTAGCATCTTTTTCGGTCATCTTAATATCATGGTTTGCAGCGACAATTTGCAATGCTGCGGCACCTATATGACTAAAAGGTTTATAATGACCACTTGCAGACATTACCAAGGAATATTGTAACATGGTTGTAAACCACAGCGGTAGTAAATCATCATTTCCGTTTAAGGCTGTTGCAACCTGTTTTTTCATTTGTGTAAGGTCTAACAAAGTCTCATTGACATCAAAGAATAATACTTTAGGCTTGATTTTAGGTTCCATGTGTATTTATTTAAGTTAGTTCTTCAAACTCTTTAAAGCTGCAATTATTTCTGATCCTTCTGCTCTTTCTTTATAATCTGCATCTAAAAAAGCATATTGAATAATTCCTTTTTGATCGATAACATAAGTTGCAGCAAGAGGTAATTCATTGCTACGATCACCATTTTTCTCACTTAAATTAAACCCAGCTTCATATATCGCAGCAACATCATCAGTTAATTGATAAACTACTCCATATTCTTTACTTACTGTATTTCCTACATCACTTAAAACGTTAAATTTTAAATTGTTTTTCTCAGCTGTGTTTAATGAATTATCTGGGAGTTCTGGTGTTAAAGCAATTAATTGAGCATTAAACTTTTCAAACTCAGGTAATATTTCTTGTAAATAGTGTAATGTAATATTACAATATGGACACCATCCACCTCTATACCAGGTTAAAATAACTGGACCTTTTTCTAGTTCTTGATAAAGAGAAACAGAATTTTTAAGGGCATTACTAAGTTCAAAATTTGGAGCTTGGTCACCTATGTTTAATGCTTTTTCTAAAACACCTGAATTTGCAACACTTTCAATACCATCATTATAGATTTTATTCTTTTCGGCTGTAAATTTTGCAATTCCTGCCTTGCGCTGTGGCTCTAGTAAACGGTCTAATGCTCCATTTTTGGTTTCCATTTTTCTTTTTTTATAGTTGAGATTGGATATTATTCTGCAATGATTTCAGATAGTACTTGTTTAAAAATATCTACAGGTTGCGCTCCAGATACGGCACTTTTTCTATTAAACACTATAGTAGGTACTGAACTTACTCCTAAATTTTGCCAGAATTGTTCCTTTTTACGAACTTCTTGTTGTGCTTCAGGTTGATCGATTAGAGCTAAAGCTTCTGTAGCATTAAGACCTACTGACATCAATGCTTCTTTTAAAACATCGTGTTGAGACACATCTTTACGATTACTAAAAAAGGCTTTGGTAAGCTGCATTTTTAACTCGGTTTGCTTTCCAAAATCTTTTGCATACTCAAGTAAGATATGAGCATCAAAGGTGTTGACCATGCGCATTTCATCAAAGTAATCAAAGGTGAAACCTAGTTCTGCTCCAGCCTCTATCATATGTTGTTTAGAAGCTTGCTGCTGTTCTTTAGTGGAACCATATTTTTCAGTGATATGTTCATTAAGGTTTTGACCTTCAACGGGCATATTAGGATTCAATTCAAATGGTTGCCACTCTATTTCGACTTGATCTTGAATTCCTAGTTCATTAATAGCCTTTTCTAATCTCTTAAAGCCTATCGTACACCAAGGGCAAACAACATCAGATACAATATCTATTTTTAGTTTCTCTTTCATTTTAAAGTTTTACAAGTTCGCTAATCTGTAATTCACCATCGACATTGCTATAGTTTTTCACATCGGCAGCAAATGTTGCAGCATGCGGAGCAAATGAAGATTTAAAACTAGCGACGTCTTCAAAACATAAATGCGCGATTGCTACATATGGAGCTAGTTCATCAGGTTGTCTTCCTGCAATTCCTACTTCAAATTCTAACCCTTTTAAATCTTTACCTAATGATTTAGAAATCATCGGTAAATGACTGTTTTTGTAATAATCTGTATCAAACTGAACGTCTTTACCATTAGGATACATTACTGATACTTTAATCATAGCGATAATATTAATTTTAGAAAGTTAATAAACCTTCCGTATTTAAACAGAAGGCTTATTGTTATAAATTGTAGCTTAGGGAATCAACAATTTATTTTTTCCAAGCAAATTTTTCAAATGCAGCATCTACTGGAGTATGAGCGATGTGATTTGTATAATTACTGATTACTTTTTGTGACATTCCTAGAATGATATCCAATACTTGTCTCTCTCCATAACCTGCAGCATAAAAAGCGTCTAAGTCTTCTTGAGATACATTACCGCGATTGCGTACTACGGATAAAGTCATGTTGCGTAAGGCTTCTAATTTTGAGTCTTCTAATGGAGTCTCATTACGTAAAGCATCTGTAATACCATCGTCTACTTTCATCATTTTTGCAATACCGGTATGTGCTGGTACGCAATAATGACAGGCATGCTCTACATTAATCGTTTGCCATACAACAGTTAATTCATCTTCATTGAATGATGAGTTTACAAACAATTCATGTAATTGTTGGTATGCCGTTAATAATTGTGGGGAAGCAGCTAATACACCATGTAAACCTGGTATCATACCATATGCTTTTTGAGAATTCTCTAGTAAAGCTTTGCTTTCTTCTGGTGCGCTCTCAATGTTGTGAACTTTTAAAGTGGTCATAATTTCAATTTTTAATTTATGTTAATTTAACTAAACAATCGTTTAGTTATTGGGTAAAAAATATATTATAGTCTATCGAATGTCATCTCGATGTAATCTTCGATTTCTTTGGTGCTGTTTACTCTAGTAGCAGCGGCTAAACCGTGTTTTGCTAACAATAAAAAATTAGCTTGTTTTTGAATGGTTTCTTCATCTTTAGATGCATCCATTCTCAATTTCTCTATGAATACCTCTTTAAGGTTGTTCATAAAAGCATTCATCTGTTCTTTAATTAATTCATCTGGGCTTTGAGAGAATTCATTATAGGTATTTGTGATCAAACAACCCTTTACAGACTTAATATCATCACGACCTAACTGAACCGAATTATAAAAGAACTGTTTGATATCCTCAACACCATTTGAAGCATTTTTAAGTTTGTCAAATGTTGCCTTAACTTTTATCTTGTAACTTTTGAGTGTTTCAATAAATAGCCCATGCTTATTACCAAAACTGGAATAAATGGAAAACTTATTAATGCCCATTTCTTGCTCTAGCATTTGCATTGAAGTATTCTCATAGCCATTACGCCAAAAAAGATACATCGCTTTCTCGATGACTTCACTCTCTATATATTGTTTTTTTCGGGCCATTTATTTAAATCCAGTACAAAACTAACCAACCGTTTAGTATTAAAAAAGCTTTTAACTTATAATTATCAAATGAAATGCTTTTACTCATTTGCAAAATTTGCCTTTCTATAGATTTGAGATTGAGAAATTACTAGCTTTTTAGACAACGACCTCTAGGCTCGTCACCTTCATGTAAGACGATTTCAGAATGTAGAAATTGCGCTGCGGCAGCCGAATCTTTTACTTTAGTAGCGGTACGCTGAAGCATTTCAGTTTCAAAATTTTCTAAGACGCTTTTCTTTAATCCTACTTCTCGCCAGTTGGATTGTGGTCTGCAACCTATTGTGATAATGCGAGCTAAGGATAAAGCGTCTAATAAAGCTTGATTTGCGCCTTGTCCTTTAAACGGACTCATAGGATGGGCAGCATCACCTATTAAGGTCGCCATCTTACTGTGATTTAATAAGTCCGGTTTTAAAAGCTCTCTGTCATAAACAGGATAACCGGTAATGTCTGATACTTTAGTAGCTTCCAAAATTTGCGGAATAGGATCATGCCATGGTGTTCTTAATCGGGCTACAGTCTTTAGGGCTTGAGCACCTTTTAAACTTAAATCCTTAGCTTCTTGTTCTGACATCGGGAAACTGAGTTGCCACATCACAGAATGAGCATCGTATGGCATCATATAGATTCTCTCATTTCCATTGGCAGTTTGAAAAACCGTAGCCGAATCTAATAAAGAACTTTCCACATTCTTAAGTTGCTCCAACGGACAAATACCTAAAATCACAATACAGCCTAAGTATCTTAAAGGTGTGCGTTCTTCTCCTATAAGTTGTTTGCGCACCGTACTGCGTATACCGTCTGCACCTACAATTAAATCTGCTTGAACGGTTTTCTTTTCTCCGTCGATATTAAAAGTTAATACTCCACCATTATTTGGATTGGTATCGATATCGATTAATTGATGATTCCATTGAATATGTTGAGGTCCACCTAACTGGTTGATTAATTCTAATCTAAGGGATTGTCTCGCAATATGAATATTGGTTCGTTTTGGATATGGTTTGTTTTCTGATGGCAACCATTTTCTAATTCCCCATTCACCTACAACATGACCTTCAGGTGTATGTACTACATGTTTTGTGGATATCACTCCATCTTTAAGCGTTTGGATTCCTAAGCCTTCAATTGCTTTACTAGCTTGCTGCAAGGTTAATCCATAACCTTGTGATCTCGCATCAAAACTACTGTCGCGTTCATATAAAGTAAACGGTATACCACGATGTAAACAAGCTACTGCAAACGCTACACCACCGATTCCTGCACCGATAATAGCCACGTGCGGATAGTTATCTACGTCAGGTGTGGGGAAATTTGTAGAAGGGATAATACCTTTTCCATGGCAAGTTTTGCAAATGTGTAAATGCGCTTTAGGTCGAGTAGGAGCGATGCCTTTTTGATCACTGTTCTCAAATTGCTCTAAAGCTTTTTGATAAGCCAACTTATCCTTTTTACGCAAGCGACCTCTTTTTTTGCCTCGACCTTGACAATCTGGACAGCTGGTCCAGCAAGAATGATGTTGCTGCTCGTTACTCAATGGTATTTGAATTCTAAAAATTATGGAATGTAAAGATAAAGAAGCTTGAAGTATCGTTGGTAGTTGTTTTTACTCAGATCTCAATTCAATTAAGTGCTTTATAAGTGGATGATTTTCTGATTTATTTAATTCTCTTAAAGTTCTTTTTCCAATTCGTTTATCAACTACTGCAAGTGCTTTTATTATTGGATTATGACTTTTAATTGCTTCTTGTACATTAAGGCTTAAATAGTAGAAAGCATTGTCTGCAAAATCATATTTTGAAAACTCGCCTTTCTCCACAATATTCCCTTCAATTCTATCAGTTGATTTTATTCCTTCGTGAGAAATGTAATAAGTTTCAGCTAATTCATTTGAGTAGCTCTGAAATTCATTCCATGTGTCTTGATTAGAGAAATTTAAAATCTCTTTTCCATCCCAAGTAATCCAAGCTCTACCTAAATGACCTGTCGATTTTTGATATGTAGTCAAATGATAATCAAGTCTGTCTTTTAGATTATTTGCTAGTCTATTTTTTAGCTCTTTCCTTAATTTACTCCATTTCATCAGATCACATTATGAAAATTGATTTTGTGTATTGTTCTATAATCCTAGAATAATAATGTCTCAAATTATTGAAGGGAAGAGTTGATTTTTAACTTTGTGTTCGTTATACATTGTTTTTAGCCCTCTTAAATAAAACATATATTATAAATGATATTATTACACCAATTCCAGAAGTAATTAGAAAACTTAATTCTACACTACTGGTAATAAAGTCTATAAAAGTTGCTGAAAATTGTCCTGCAAATATCATCATAGAATAATACCCTAGATTTTTTCCTCGTGTTAAAACTGTGCTTATTTCTACGGTTAGATGGTTCAAAATTGGGATTGTAAACGCAAAGCCTATTCCAACAAATACTGCTCCGATATACATCATTTCTGGTAATGATACTGTTGCAAAAATCACATATCCTAAGGCAAAGGACAAAAAGCCAAATATTACTAAATTTCTAGAGGAAATATAATTTGAAATTTTTACCAACTGACTAGCAACAATTACTGCGATTAATGATATAAACGACATAAAATAACCTGTACTTGATTCCGAAAACTTAAACTTATTTAATAAATAGTCAGGAAGCGATATAAAGCAAACAAAAAAGATTGCCATTGAAAAAAAAGAACTGAGCATTATAGGAAATAACTCTTTACTGTTTTCTATTATTCTAGTTTCTTCATTATTATTTTGGTTGACACTCTTTTTCGGTAATGTGAACCAAGAAAAAGCAAAAAACAAAATGGCTATTAAATATATATAAAAAGGAAATGACCAATGATGTTCACCAAGATAACCACCTAAAGATAAAAATATGACACCACCCAATTCAATAGCGACTCCTTGCCAAGCTATAAGCTTTAAACGCTCTTTTCCTTCAAATAATTCGGCTATTAGAGTTGTGACTGAGATTTGAATTGTTACACACGCTCCACCTAAAAGAAGTCGGTCTAACATGAGAATGTAATCATTAATGAGAAATATGCCAATGAATCCAAAAATAGCATATGGTAACATTCCTATCATTAAAAGATTTAAAGCACCAATTTTATTTATAAGCTTACCAATCAGTGGTGAAAATAATATTACTCCTAATGAAGGTAATGTAACTAATAATCCAGGACTAAAACCGAATTGTAAGTTTTTAGCAATGGATGGTAGCGCAGGAGCAATAACAGCTCCTACCATTATAGTTAAACTACTATTTAACAATAAGGCTATAATGATAAATTTTGATGCTTTTTCCATTTTATAATTTGCGAGTTAATTATCTTTAATCTTCAATCTCCTTTCCTACAGAAAATGGTTCTAATTCATCATTGATAATGTTCTCGGTAATATGATTGATGTAATTACTTATCGTTTTTATAGAAATTCCAATAATCAACTCCATTACATTTTCAGGAGTAAAACCTTGTAGATAGAATGCATCTAAATCTTCCGCCTCAACATTTCCTCTTGTAACTGTAATTTTTTGGGTAATCTTAATTAGAGCTGAGATTCGTTCATCGGCAACTTTTTTTTCTTTTCTAATTGCATTTATAATGCTAGAAGGAATACCGTTAACTTTTGCCGCTCTGGAATGCGCTGCTGTACAGTAATCACATTTGTTGACTACACTCACGGCTAACATGATTAAATGTTGTTCACCAACTGGATAACTAGTTTCATTAAATATTTTAGATAAATTAATATAAGCATTTAACGTAGCAGGAGCACCTGACATATACCTGAAAAGATTGGGTAGCATCCCATATTTTTTTTGACCATATTGAAGATTTGCTTTTGAATCTTCTGGTGCACTTTCTATGGTGTGTTTAATAAATTTTTTCATTTCTTTTTTTTAGTTTTATTTACTAAGCAAAACTAATTTGAAAGAAATGGATAAACAATGGATAAAGGTTCACTCTTTAATTTTTCGAAACTCTGACGGAGAAACGCCAGTTTTATTTTTAAATAATTTACTAAAATAGTATTGGTCCTCAAAGTTCATTTCTTCAGCGATTTCTTTAATAGTTTTATGCGAATTTTGTAGAAGCAGTTTACTGTATTCTATTTGCTTATTAAGAAGCACTTGACACGGTGGTAAAGCGTTATGCTTTTTAGATAATTTACTTAAATATTTTGATTTCAGACCTAGTTTTTTCTCATAGAATGAGATATGATGTTCCTCTTTGAAGTATTGACCAACGAGATTATTAAATTTTTTTATAGTTTCCATTTTTTTGGGGGATAGTATAAAATATGCTTATGTATATCAAGTTGTAATTTTCAGCAACTAATTTACACATAAAAAGATGCTCTTTCCAACATTCTAGAAATAGAGTAGTAGAGTGTTTCTTTTGTATGATTCTGATTTTGAATTTTTTCCATTCAGTCTATTGGTCGAGTAAATCTTACAAAGTACTATTGATATATAGTTGCTAAGAAAAACAATTTCTAGTAGCTATCGTTACCACACGTTTTTACAGTTTTTTTATTTCCCCAAATCCATATGTTCTATCAGATAAATTTGAATAATAGACGTAATTTCCATTCTCGAGAACATCAATTATTTTAACATTTATTTTTTGTCCTATTAGGTATTCGTTTTCTGGTTCAGAAACTCTTAAATAAGTCAGAACGTAATGACAAGGTGTAACCCATTCAATACGGTAAACAGTTTTGGAGTCTTTTGTTTTCTCAATTTGTTTTCTTTTACGCCTTATTATTTTAACGTCTTGATATTCAGGGTTTGTATATGTATATTCACCTTTTCCAAAATTAAAAAAGCAATCTGTACTAAGCATTTCCATTGATTGATATTTGGAACTCACAATTGTAAAGGAATAATCAAAACATTTATTACTGTACTTACTTCCTTTTAAAAAATGAATATTTTTTCTATAGTCTATAATTTGTTGTATAGTTTTTTTGTTTTTATAGGTTGTTCTTTCTGGTATTTCAGTTACTGAAATTGTTTCACCATTTTCTCCCACACAAATTTTCACATATAGACGTTCAACAACTTCCACATCATCTACAAAAAAGTATTGCTGTATTTGAGAATACAAAAAAGAGGATTGTAAGATTAAAATCAGAAAGATAATTTTTCGCATATGTTTTCTTGAATGTTTACTATCACGTTACATCTACCCAAATATAAACTTTCTCCTACACTTGTTTAAGAATCATTTCAATTTTAAAATTGATTGTTTAACGTTATCCTTTAATTTTTTTTCAAACTTTTAGAACTTCATAATCACCACTTTAAAGCAGATTTAACAGATTTAAACCATTACAAACGTAAATAAACGTAAACAAACGTTTAAAATACTTATACAACTTTTAACTCGTCACATATTTGCATCGTCATCAACAAACAAACAATGATGTCACGATACACAAACTAATTTAATCCACACAAAAACAATTTAATTATGAGCACATTAAGAAACAAAGTACAGTTAATCGGTAACCTAGGTCAGACTCCAGAAATCAAAGTTTTAGACTCTGGTAATAAACTGGCAAAATTTTCAATAGCAACAACAGATCGTTATAAAAATAAGCAAGGCGAGCTAGTAAACGATACCCAATGGCACAACATTATCGCCTGGGGAAAAACCGCAGACATTGTAGAGCAGTACGTTCAAAAAGGGAACCAAATAGGTGTTGAGGGAAAACTGACCTCTAGATCTTATGAAGATAAAGATGGTATCAAAAGATACGTTACAGAGATTGTATGCAGCGAGCTACTTCTTATGGGAAATAAAGCTTAAACCACTTCAATTATTTTAAATAAAAAAGACCTGAGCGATCAGGTCTTTTTTTATGCATAATTATAAAATGAATCTGCCGGATCCACAGGAATATAGTATTCCCTAAAATGATAAATATGCAGAATAGAGATTGCAAAATAGCCTTTAACAGATACAAAGCTCATGTTAGTCGGATAGCACAAAACAAGAAGATTCCTTTTAACAGTCCACCATTCTTTTTTGTAACTTTATACCTCAATTAGATACCAATCAATTACATTAAATAATACATTATGAGTAAAGCAAAATTTGCGGGCTTAGGCTGCGCAGGATTAGGATTAATAGGTGTAGTGGTTATCGCCATTATTATCGCGATTAACGCATACAGCTGGTATAACAACGCTATAGGACTTAAGGAAAATGTACAAGCGCAATGGGCAAACGTAGAAAGTAGTTATCAACGTCGTGCAGATCTTATCCCTAATATAGTCGCAACGGCCAAAAAATATGCAGAGTTTGAACAAGAAACACTGACGCAAGTGATTGAAGCTCGTGCCAAAGCAACCTCTATTAACGTCGATGCATCAAACTTAACCAGTGAGCAAATTCAAGAATTCTCTCAAGCACAAGGTGCGGTAAGTTCTGGTCTAGGACGTTTACTCGCTACCTATGAGAACTATCCAGACTTAAAGGCCAACGAGAATTTCCTAGAACTCATCAATGAGCTAGAACGTACAGAAAATCGTATCAATACAGAGCGCAACCGTTACAATGGTGACGTTAAAGCATATAACGCACACATCGGTATGATACCAGGTAGATTCTATGCATCATGGTTTGGCTTTACTGGTTCGCCATATTTCCAGGCAGAGGCTGGATCAGAAACCGCACCTGTTGTAGAAGACCTATTTGACTAATACTATGGGTTCTAAAGTAGAAGATTTTCTAACAGCCACAGAAGAGCAGCAAATCATTGCCGCTATTAGAAAGGCAGAACGTACCACAAGTGGTGAGATAAGAGTCCATCTCGAGTCTCACTGCGCTGGTGACGCTTATGCACGTGCGCAAGAGATTTTCCATCTACTTAAAATGGATAATACAAAGGATGAAAACGGTATCCTATTTTACATCGCCGTTACCGATCGCAAATTTGCCATTATCGGTGATCATGGGATACACCAGCATGTAGGAGACGATTTTTGGTTAAGTATTAAAGAGTTGTTGGTATCACGCTTTCGCGAAAGCGTATTTCACAAAGGCCTTATAGATGCCATACACCTTACCGGTGAACAGCTAGCGTGCTATTTCCCATGGGATGTAGATGATGTCAATGAATTACCAGATGAGATAACGACCAGTTAATGAAGAAGATCCATTTTATCATAGGATTGTTGTTGCTGGTTACTTTACAGGCGTATGGGCAATTTATCATTCCGCCAAAACCAGTAGATAATTTACAGACATCACTGTATGATTATGCCAGTTTGCTGGACCAGTCACAACGTGTATCGTTGGAAAATAAATTACTGCGCTATGCAGACTCTACATCTACACAAATTGTGGTTTTTATCGTTAAATCTACTAAGGGCGATGATATCTCTATGGTGTCCACACAATGGGGACAAAAATGGGGCATAGGTCAGGAAAAAGAAGATAATGGGATCGTTATTTTACTGGCTGTAGAAGATCGTAAAGTCGATATATCCACCGGTTATGGTATAGAGTACCGCATGACAGACTTATTGTCTGAGCGCATTATTAATGGTGTCATGATACCACGTTTTAAGTCTGGTGATTACTATGCTGGTCTCAATAATGGTGTAGATGCTATTTTTAAAGTCCTAATGGGAGAATTTACAGAATCACGAGATTTTACAAAAGAAGATTTTCCATGGAGTTCTTTAATCATTTTTGGGGTTTTTCTCTTTTTCATCATTTTAAGCGCTAGTAAAAATAACCGCAATAATGGTGGTCGTGGTGGTGGTAATCCATCTTTACTTGATATTATCATCCTGAGCAATATGGGTCGTGGCAGTATGGGCGGCGGCTTTGGCGGTGGTGGTTTTGGCGGTGGATCGTCTGGTGGCGGCGGCTTTGGCGGTGGCTTTGGCGGCGGCGGCTTTGGTGGTGGTGGTGCTAGCGGCGGCTGGTAGTGGATGGACTGCAATCTATAAAGACTCTATTGCAAGCATAGAAACGGTCACAATCACGATAGGTTATCGTTGCAATCTTTGAATTTAGATTTGTGACGTTCTAATTACCAATTACCAATAACCTAATATTCCAACTGTAACAAATCTGCTTTATCCCATACTAACTTTTAAAATAAGTTAGATGGTTCAAGATATTCTCGATTACTTTAAAAATCCCGATTGCTTTAAAGGTGATAATGTTTTCAATACTCAAAAGGTAAAATTATTCTGGACATCGTTCTGGATGATCATGGTTGGTAACATCGCTTTTTCCATTCTTATTTATGGAATTGAAGCTCTAGGCCTTATTGATACCGATAAACATGCGGTCATGGACATGGTAAAGAACGAGTCTGTCTATTTTATATTGATGGCAGCTGTTGTGCTAGCGCCATTGCTAGAAGAATTAATTTTTAGAGCACCTATAACACTTTTCCGTACGGTAGACCGCAGTGATTTTAGATGGATATTTTATTTGTTTGCCTTAGCCTTTGGTGCTGTACATATTTCAAACTATGGTGTTAGTTTAACGACCATACTACTATTACCTATCATTACTGGACCACAAATCGTGACTGGTTTATTTCTAGGATTGATACGTGTGAAGGTAGGCTTACTTTATTCTATGTTGTTTCATGCTTTATATAACGGTGTGTTGATAATACCATCTATTTTCTTTATGAAGTATTTTGAGATGTAATGAAGCGGTAATTAGTTAAATGCTAAAGGTTTTAAATAATAGTACATTTGTGTTGTAATTACTTTTTCGCTTAAGCGAAACCATTAACCAACCTATCACCCCAATTCATGAAAACTCTATTTAAAACATCCATTATTCTTGTATTATTGACGGCTTTATCTAGCTGTCTAGGAGGTTCTAACACACCTGAAAAACTAGATGTAGAAAAAGACTTTAAGCTTTTTGAAAGTAAAAAATTCAGCATTAAGGTACCAGATTACTTAACAGAAACAGCAGACTTAAATGAAGATGCCGAGATGCAAATGCAAAACATGTTCCGTGAGACTTACATGATCGTCATGGCCGAGTCGAAGGATGATTTTGATTTTGCTAGTGAAATCTTAGGCGTAGGAAATGATAGTCTTTCTTATACAGAGAATTATATGAATATGCAGCTAGAGTCCATGAAAGAGGCTTTTAGTTATGATGTGATAAAAGATAAAACTACTACGGTTATCAATGATATGCCTGCTATGATAGTGGAGGCTCATGCGTCTATGGATGACCTTAATGTAGCCTATATCATCACCACTATAGAAAGTGAACATGATATTTTTTATATCACTTGCTGGACACTAACAGATAGAAGAGAGAAGTATTTCCCATCTTTTTATCAATCTATAGAAACCATAGAGCAGTTAGAATATGACGTAGAAAGTGATGATAGTGGTTTACAAATCGATTATGATGAGTTGCTTAAAGAACTAGAAGAAAGTACTGGTGAGTAAGTTAATGGTGCGGTAAGCAAAAGATTCTGGCAAAGGTTTTGATGTAGCTATCTAAAGCCAGGATTATGAAAAATTTTACGAGACTTATTTTATTGATTTTTACGACTACTGCAATCATGAGCTGTGATCCTGTCACAGACTGTATTGTTAACACACGTCCACACCTACCACATACGGACTTTGTAGATGGTAGAGAAGGTGTGTACTATGAAGATTTTATTAGAGCCGAAATTAGAAACGAACCTAGAGATCGCGATTACTGGTATTATTTTATAGTAAGAGGATTGCCTGCTGGAATGGATTATGAATTTGTTGGACAGGACTTGTATATTTTTGGTACGCCACAATCACCTGGTCGTTACAGTATTGAAGTTTTTCTAGAAGTAGAACCGCAATATCTAGTCTATGACGATGATGATGGTCCATTTGAAGATGGAGATTCCCTATGCTCATATACAGACGAGCGCTTTTTCTCATTACTGATACAATAATAAGCTGGGCATGTTTGCCCAGCTTAATTAGTTTACCTTTGTAGCTTAATACAATTCATGACATTTAAAGAACTAGGGCTCGTAGAGCCTATCTTGCGTGCGCTGCAAGACCAAGGATATGAAAATCCTACACCTATTCAAGCGCAATCCATTCCTGTTTTATTAAAAGGGAAAGATTTATTAGGAGTTGCACAGACAGGTACCGGTAAAACAGCCGCGTTTTCAATTCCAATTTTACAACACTTATATAACAGTGCACCGCCTAAAGGTCGTAGATCTATTAAAGCACTGGTAGTAACACCTACTCGAGAACTTGCTATACAAATTGATGAAAATTTCAAGGCCTATGCAAAATATACTGATATTAGAAATACAGTTATCTATGGTGGTGTAAAACAAGCACAACAAGTCAATAGACTTAAAAGTGGTATCGATGTTCTAGTAGCAACACCAGGTAGATTACTAGATTTAATTAATCAAGGTTTTATCACCTTAAAGCATATTGAATACTTTGTCCTAGATGAAGCAGATCAAATGCTGGATATGGGTTTTATCCATGATATTAAAAAACTATTGAAATTGTTGCCTCACGAGAGACAGTCTCTTTTCTTTAGTGCTACCATGCCTAAAACTATTGTAGAGTTATCTAGACAAATCCTAGGTGATTTTGAACGTGTGACTATCGCACCTGAGAAAACAACGGCAGAGAAAGTAGAACAACAAATCTATCACGTCAATAAGAAGAACAAGACTAAGTTATTAATAGAACTTTTAGAAACTAAATTATTAGATTCTACACTCGTGTTCTCACGTACTAAACATGGTGCTAATAAAATAGTTAAAGATTTAGAAAAAGCTGGAATCGGTAGTGCTGCTATTCACGGTAATAAATCTCAAGCAGCTAGACAAAGAGCTCTAGGAGCTTTTAAAGAAGGGAAAATTCAAACATTAGTAGCTACAGATATCGCTGCACGTGGTATCGATATTGATGAGTTAAGCTATGTAGTGAATTATGACTTACCTAACGTTGCAGAATCTTATGTGCACCGTATAGGTCGTACCGGTAGAGCAGGAGCAAGCGGACTAGCCGTTTCTTTCTGCATGCTAGAAGAACGACCATTTTTAAAAGATATTGAGAAATTAATAAAGCAACAAATTCCTGTAATAGAGGATCACGACTTCCCTTTTAAAATGGAAGACGCTGCAGAGCCTAGTTTGAAAAAACAAGGTCAACGCGGTCGCAGACCACAACGCAAAGGCGGATCTAATAATGGTAAATCTAAATCTGGAGGATCTAAAAACGCTGGATCAAATAAACCTAGAAGAAGATATTAATACCGTTTTCTAAGTAATTTTATATAAAAGCCATGATTTAAACCATTGAATCGTGGCTTTTACTATTTAAGGGAATAATCAATCATTGATAGGGAACAACGCATCTTCAAAAAACGTGTTACTCTTATCATCTTTGTATCATTATTAATCATCAAACGATACATCATGAAAAATCCCGTAAAATCTTTATTCAATCTTATTGAAATATTTAGAAAAGGCGCTTATAAAAATCAATCGCCACTAATTGCAGAGAAGCATTGTGAAAATTTAAGTCTACATGATTACTACTGTGATCAAGAACATTTAAGTATGTAATCAAATTGAATTTTACTCAATATCTTTTTTAATTGAATGTACTATCCAGTTTTAGTTTTCGCTTTCGCGAAAGCGTAATTCAAGTTATTCTTTTTAAAGACGTATTTTTGCACGCTTAAAAATCAAGCAATATGCGTAAGATATTCAATAACTTTACAAAGAACCCTAAAGATGATATTCTTTCAGGTATTACCGTGTCTCTAGCGATGATACCAGAAGTGGTAGCATTTGCTTTTGTGATAGGTATCGATCCGTTAGTGGCTCTTTCTGGAGCTTTTATGATCGGTTTAATTACAGCGCTTTTTGGTGGTAGACCAGGATTGATATCTGGTGCCGCTGGTGCTGTAGCAGTAATTTTTGCAGATTTAATAATTGAAGGTCACGAGAAAGGACTTGCGATGGATGTGCCTGTAGATAACATGCAATATATTTATCTATTTGCAGCGGTTATTTTGATGGGTATTATTCAAGTACTAGCAGGTGTTTTTAAGGTAGGTAAATTTGTTCGTCTAATTCCGCATCCAGTAATGATGGGATTTGTGAATGGTCTTGCCATCGTTATATTTTGGGCACAAATTAAAATGTTCAGAAACAGAACTGCAGTAGTAGATGAAAATGGTGTAACAGACTATGTCGCTAGTTATATGCAAGGTTCACAATTATATATCATGATTGGGTTAGTGGCACTCACTATGGCGATTGTTTTCTTTTTACCTAAACTCACAAAAAAAATCCCTGCGGCATTAACGGCTATCATCGTTGTTACAGCTATTGTTATATTGGGTGACATGGAAGGAGTAAGCACAGTAGGTTCTTACATAAGAGATGGTGGTGGTACTGGTTTAAAAGGTGAATTACCATCTTTTAATACAGAGTTATGGGAAAAACTACCACTAGGTCTAGAGACTTTTAAATTCATACTGCCTTATGCATTTCTCGCAGCAGCCGTAGGATTAATTGAATCCTTAATGACCATGAATCTAGTTGATGAACTGACAGAAACACGAGGTAGTGGTAATCGTGAGTGTGTTGCTCAAGGTGCTGGTAATATCGTTAGTGGACTCTTTGGTGGAACAGGTGGTTGTGGTATGATAGGTCAGACCGTTATTAATATTAATGCTGGTGGACGAGGACGCTTAAGTGGTGTTATGATGTCCCTAACATTGCTAGTTTTCTTACTTTTTACAGATCAATATATTGAGCAAGTTCCTATTGCAGCTCTAGTAGGTGTTATGTTTATGATGGTAATAGAAACCTTTGCATGGTCTAGTTTTAGAATACTAGGGAAAATACCTAAATCTGATGCTATAGTATTGATTATCGTTTCAGTAGTAACAGTTGTATTTGATCTTGCAATAGCTGTTTTTGTAGGTGTGATTATATCAGCCTTAGTATTTGCATGGGAAAGTGCAAAACGCATTAGAGCTCGTAAAAGTATCAAGGCAGACGGAACTAAAGTCTATGAAATTTGGGGACCATTATTCTTTGGTTCGGTTACTGATTTCAACATGAAATTTGATCCTAAAAATGACCCAGATAAAGTTATAATCGATTTTATAGAAGCTCGTGTACAAGATCATTCTGGTATCGAAGCTTTAAGAGGTGTTGCAAATAAATACCTTGATCTTGGTAAAGAGATAAAATTGACACATTTAAGTCCAGAATGTAAGCAGTTATTGATTAAAAATAATCCAGAGTTTGATACCATTATAGAAAGTAGTATTGAAGATCCTAGATATCATATCGCAACAGATTTACTAGACGCTGAGGTTTAAGGACACAAATTATTATACATAAAAAAAGGCGGACTAATCAGTCCACCTTTTTTATTTAATACTAGTAAGTTACTATTTTAAATCAAAACGGTCTAAGTTCATCACCTTATGCCACGCAGCTATAAAGTCTGCAATAAATTTATTCTTGCTGTCATGACTTGCATATACTTCTGCTATTGCTCTCAACTCTGTGTTAGATCCAAATATTAAGTCAACACGTGTACCGATCCATTTTAAGTCTCCAGTCTTACGATTACGACCTTCAAATAATAAATCTGCTGACGATTTAGATTGCCATTTGGTGCTTAAATCTAGTACGTTTACAAAGTAGTCATTAGTTAATAGTCCTGGACGATCAGTGAAAATTCCATAGTCAGACTGATCATAATTTGCATTCATTGCTCTTAGTCCACCTACTAACACCGTCATTTCTGGTACAGATAGGCTTAATAAATTTGCTCTATCGACTAATAAATCTTCACCAGCGGCTTTTTGCTCACTACCTAAGAAGTTTCTAAATCCATCTGCACGTGGCTCAAGATATGTGAAAGATTCAATGTCCGTTTGCTCTTGTGTTGCGTCTGCTCTTCCAGCGTTAAAAGGAACTGTAACATTATGTCCAGCGTCTTTTGCTGCTTTTTCTATCGCTGCATTACCACCTAATACAATTAAGTCTGCCATAGAAACTTGTTTGTCTCCAGATTGTGAATTATTAAAATCTCCTTGGATTTTATCTAACACATCAAGAACCTTATGCAATTGTTTAGGGTTATTTGCTTCCCATTGATTTTGCGGCGCTAGTCTTATACGTGAACCATTAGCGCCTCCACGTTTATCGCTATCTCGATAAGTTGAAGCACTAGCCCATGCTACAGATACTAATTCTTGAATTGTTAAACCACTATCTAAGATTTGGGATTTAAGACTTGCAACATCTTCATCATTAATTAATTCATGTGTTACTGAAGGAATTGGGTCTTGCCATAATTCTTCTTTTTCAGGGATATCATTACCTAAGTATCTTGTGGTAGGTCCCATATCACGATGTGTTAGTTTAAACCACGCTTTCGCAAAAGCGTCTTCAAACTCATCTGGGTTTTCTCTAAAGTGTTGAGAGATTTTAAGATATTCTGGATCGGTCTTTAAAGCAATGTCTGCAGTAGACATCATTAAATCCTGACGTTTTGAAGCATCAACAGCCATAGGAGCTCGGTCTGCATTTGAGGCATCAGTAGGTCTCCATTGATGTGCCCCAGCTGGACTTTTAGTAAGTTCCCATTCATAATCGAGTAATACTCTAAAGTAGTCATAATCCCATTGATCTGGATTAGGTGTCCATGCACCTTCAAGACCACTGGTAGTGGTATCATCACCATGTCCAGTACCATAAGAGCTATTCCATCCCGTACTCATTTCTTCTATACGAGCACCTGCAGGTTCTGGTCCCATATACTTCTCTGGATCTGAGGCTCCATGTGCTTTTCCAAAAGTATGTCCACCAGCAATTAATGCAACGGTCTCATAATCATTCATGGCCATACGACCGAATGTTTCTCTAATATCATGTGCGCTACCTACTGGATCGGGTTTTCCGTTAGGACCTTCTGGGTTGACATATATCAGCCCCATATGTGCTGCACCTAACATTCCTTCTAATTCACCATTTTCATATCGGGCATCGTTTCCTAACCATTCTGTCTCGCTACCCCAGTAGATGTCCTGTTCTGGTTCCCATATATCTTCACGGCCACCTGCAAATCCTAATTTCTTTAATCCCATGGACTCCATCGCGATATTTCCGGTCAGGATCATTAAATCTGCCCAAGAAATACTTTTACCATATTTCTGTTTTATAGGCCATAACAATAATCTTGCTTTATCTAGGTTACCATTGTCTGGCCAACTATTTAAGGGAGCAAATCGCTGACTACCAGAGCATGATCCACCACGTCCATCACCTACACGATAGGTACCAGCACTATGCCAAGCCATTCTCACGAAGAATCCTCCATAATGTCCATAATCTGCTGGCCACCAGTCTTGTGAGTCTGTCATTAAAGCAGTTAAATCCTTTCTCAAGGCGTTCATATCTAAACTTTTAAACGCTTCTTCATAATTAAAATCGGGATCCATTGGATCTGATTTAGGCGCATTTTGGCGCAATACATTTAATCTTAGTTGGTTAGGCCACCAGTCTTTATTACGAGTACCTCGACCAGCAGTATTAGGAGATGCACCACCCATAAAAGGGCATTTAGATGCCGCTTCAGATTGGTTGATGTCCCATACTTTTGTATTATTTGAAGAATCCATATGTTGAATGTTTAAATTAGATTATGGTTAAAATTAGGAAATTGATTAGTTGATTTTATAAAATGATTATTTTTTATGACTACATTGATATAGGTAAAAACTATTAAGACTTTGATTTCAATATGTTTTTATAATTGTTTTGCTTTAGGTAAAATTTATCTCGGACAGATTTTACAAATTTGATGTATTGATCTAAATCTTTTTGAACGGTTGCTATACCTACTGAAACGCGTGTCGCACCTCGCATATTTTTTAATTTATATACCAGTTCTTTGCGGTTACTATCATTAGAGGTGTAAAATTCATTTTCTATACCATCATTTGTAATATGGTTATTTAGTTCATCAATACCTGGATTACAAAAACATCCCGATCGTAGGGATATGTTCATATGGTTTGCTTTTTCTTCTATATCATAAACAGATATGAGCTCTCCATTAGTATCAAAAAAGTTCATAATAATAGTGCCTCCAGTTGTTTCTCTACATGATGGTCCGAATAAATGTATAAATATAGATCCGTTATCATAATGTATGTCTCTAAGGGATTGATATAAATATTTGGTCATAGAAGTGATGCGTTCATTAATGCGCTGCATGCCTATTTTATTGATATAGTTAAGCCCAATAGTTACAGCAGGAATATCTAGATAACTAATGGTGCCATTTTCAAAACGCTCATAATCGTCTGCTAGAAAATAAAAAGGATTACTCACACTAGCGTACTGAACTGTACCACCAGCAAACCATCTTTTTTCTAGTTTGTGAAAAGCACATTTTTTGATTAATAAGCAACCTATACCTGTCGGATATCCAAAAATTTTATAGAACGATACAGCAACAAATTCTGGTTGATGTTTTTTTAAATCTAATGGGCTACTGGGAACAAAAGCTGCTGCGTCTAGACACACATCCCATCCATTTTCTTGTGCGTTATTGATCCATTCTAGATCATGTTTCACTCCAGATACATTAGATTGCGCTGGATAAGTAAATAGTTTATGCTTTTTATCTTTATGTTGTTGTAGATGTTTTTCTAAATCTATATCACTTATGGTAAGATCTTCATAATTAAGAGGAGCATAACTATAAGTTCCTCCTTGATTACTACAATATTCTCGCATACCATGTACGCTATTGTGGTTGTCTGCAATCATTAATAAATGACTATTCTTACTATGAGGATAACATTCTCCTACAATCTTTAAAGCTCCGCTAGCGTTTTGTGTAAATACACAATGATAGTCTTCACGAGCATTAAAGAAATCCAAAACCTGATCACGAGCTTTTTGAACCAGCTGTGTAGCGAGTAGACTAGAAGGGTTTCCAGAATGAGGATTGCCTAATACATGCTTATGTAACAAGGATTGATGCTCATCAATTTGTGATTGAGCATATAGATTACCACCGGTAAAATCTAGATACGTATGTTGTTGATTGCATAGACGCGAGTACTCTTTGCGTCTTAAATCGTTAAAAAATGTATCATGTAATAAAGTGGGTTTTTGGGCTGTTTTTTCTTTATATGGGCTACTTAACATGACGTATGTTAATGGTTAGTTTACAATGTCTTGCCTAAGTTAAGAAAATTAAATGAGGGATTTTATGTATACCATTCTTATTCTATAAGTTTTACACGTTTTAAAGTCGTGCTGTACTCTTTGCCATCACGCATATAAATAATGTCTAGGGTTTTTAAATCCTCTAACTCGAGATCATTATATATATCACAAGATGATTGGTCATTAAGCTCTCTTAGATCATGGTCATTTATTCTTAACAGTTGATCGCCTAATTGTAGTTCTAGATTTACCTCTCTTATAAGGGCTACCACAATAGCCTTGTTGTCTTTAAATCTAGTTTGGAATCCAAAAGCACTTTTTTCTGCCTTTTCAAATTCTTTCAATTTGTTGAGGTAAATGATATTAGAAGACCAGTCTATAATCACATCATGTTTATTCATAAAATCATTACCTATTAAGCTCCCATGATCTAGTTCCACAATTTGTTGTCCCATATCTATACCACCTATTTTTAAACTATCTACCTTAATAGTTCTAGTAGAAATGGAATCTTTTACATCGTACAGACCTATGCTAGAACTACCATATTTTACATAGCCTGAAGCTTTATCAAATGCTGCAATATCACGATCCACATCTAAATGTCCAGCAAATCCGGTATCATAAGTATAATTGGTAGAGACTCCATTAACAAAACCTAACACATAAGGGGTTTTTTGTGCACTCGTATAAAACTGTAAACTGTCACGATAACTTGATATATCAAAGTTATCTAGTTGATCTGTGATGGTGATTTTTTGATTTTGATAATCAAATTTCCAAAAAGATTTAGCCATCTGATTGGCGCCTATTATTCCATCGATTCCCATACAGTTAAATTCAAATACATTGCGCAGGTCAGCAACTACAGCTCCTATATCATTGTAAACTAATTTACCTATCCTTACATCAGGTATAATAACGACTTCTTGATTATTGGACTGTCCTTGTGAGTCTGTCACATTTGTGCTGTGAGCAGAATCTACATTTAAATCTCTATAAATTTGATGTGATATCACTGTAGGTGCGCCAGTATCTACTAGAAAAATGTACTTCTTTTTATTAATAATGACATCAATTAGTGCAAAGTTGTAGTCATAATTAAAATCAATAATTTCTTTATAATTCGTTTGAGCTACTTGACCGCCATTCAAAGTTTTTGAAAGACTACCACAACTAATCATGAAAAGCGCAAGAATTATGTAAAGCAGTTTTTTCATAATCAATATTTTATGTTTAAAGATAAAGATGTTGAAGGGTACGCTTTCGCGAAAGCGTAATAATTCACATTTTTCTAACATCTAAAATCGCTATTTTTGAGCAAACAATCATTACATGGACATCAACTTCAATAAAAACGAAGATCACAATAAATTACTCTTATCAGATTTAAAACGTAGGCTAGGTGAGGTACATCTAGGTGGTGGAAAAAAGCGCATTGAGAAATTGCATTCTAAAGGCAAAATGACGGCTAGAGAACGTATTGATTACCTAGTTGATAATCCTGAAGAGTGTATAGAAATTGCAGCTTTTGCAGGTGAAGGAATGTACAAAGAGCACGGTGGTTGTCCTAGTGGTGGTGTGGTCATTAAAATAGGATATGTAAAAGGCAGACAAGTAATGGTGGTTGCAAATGATGCTACTGTAAAAGCTGGAGCCTGGTTTCCTATTACTGGTAAAAAGAACCTGAGAGCACAAGAAATTGCGATGGAAAATAGATTGCCTATTATCTATCTAGTAGACAGCGCTGGTGTTTATTTACCAATGCAGGATGAGATTTTTCCAGATAAAGAGCACTTTGGGCGCATATTTAGAAATAATGCGGTAATGAGCAGTATGGGAATTACTCAAATTGCTGCTGTTATGGGCAGTTGTGTGGCTGGTGGAGCTTATTTACCTATCATGAGTGATGAGGCGCTTATCGTTGATAAAACGGGTAGTATTTTCCTTGCTGGATCATATCTAGTAAAAGCTGCGATAGGAGAAAGTATTGACAATGAAACATTAGGTGGAGCTACAACACATTGTGAGATCAGTGGTGTAACTGATTATAAAGCTGCAGATGATAAAGATGCACTGGATAAAATCAAAAACATCATCGATAAAATAGGAGATTATGACCGTGCAGGATATAGTAGAGTAGAGGCTGTAAAACCAGCTCTAGATCCTGAAGAATTATTTGGAGTACTTCCTAGAGAACGATCTGCGCAATATGATATGATGGAAATCATCAATAGAGTAGTGGATGCAGATACTTTTGAACCTTATAAAGACGGCTATGGACAGACTATTATTACCGGTTATGCTCGTATCGATGGATGGGCTGTAGGAATAGTAGCAAATCAACGCAAGATTGTAAAAACCAAGAAAGGTGAGATGCAATTCGGTGGTGTGATTTATAGCGATAGTGCAGATAAGTCTACACGTTTTATAGCCAACTGTAATCAGAAAAAGATTCCTCTTGTATTTTTACAAGACGTTACTGGTTTTATGGTAGGATCAAAATCTGAGCATGGCGGTATTATAAAGGATGGTGCTAAGATGGTAAATGCCGTGTCTAATTCAGTTGTTCCTAAATTTACTATCGTAATAGGAAACAGTTATGGAGCTGGAAACTATGCGATGTGTGGTAAGGCATATGATCCTAGACTAATAGCAGCATGGCCTAGTGCTGAGCTTGCAGTGATGAGCGGTAATAGTGCCGCAAAAGTATTGATGCAAATAGAGAAAGCATCATTAGAAAAATCAGGTAAAAAACTGACTGAAGAAGAAGAGAAAGAGTTGTTTGCTAAAACTAAGGACCGTTATGATGAACAAGTATCTCCATACTATGCAGCATCACGTATATGGACTGATGGTGTCATTGATCCTCGAGATACTCGTAAATGGATCTCTATGGGAATAGAAGCTGCAGATCATGCGCCTATTACAAAAGACTTCAATCTAGGTGTGATACAGACCTAATGAGTCAACCTTGAAATTCAAAATTTATAAATAAAAACCTCCCATTTTCATAACAGAATTGGGAGGTTTTATATTATTTCCAGAGCAAGAGAAATTTTCACTAATTCTGATGCTTTAGAGATATCTAACTTTTGATATATGTTTTTCTTATGTGTGTGTACAGAGTGAACTGATAAAATCAATATTTCACTTACTTCTTTATTTGATTTTCCTTTTGCAAAAAGTTTAAGAATTTCTTTTTCACGTTTAGTTAAGGTTTGAAACTTATTCCATCGTTCTAGATTTTCTTTGCCCCATGGGATTATTTCTTTAAATATGTTTTCCAGATGTTCATATTCATTAAGAAACAATGAAGTGTTTAAAGTAAGTTTTCTATCAATTAATATCTTATTAGTAAAATATGGCGTCATTTCACGATTCATGGATATGATTTGCATATAGCTACAAACCGATTCATAATCATTGTTTTTGTGAAGAACTTCAGCCTTATTAATAGCCTTTTTCATTAGACCAATATTGGATATTTCTGGTAAATAAGATTTACCCAATTCGTATAAAGTCTCTATTTCTTTCCCGTAACTAAAAAAAGATTTGCTAAAAAATTCGTATTCATGACTATCTCGATAATTGATATATGTAGGACTAGGTAAATAATCTTGAAGTTGAAAAAAGGTACTACGATTATGTAGGTATAAATTTCTAAGTCGAAAGGCAAAATGCTGACTTTGTTGATGATATTCCTTTTCTGTAAATAGATTCATATCTCTATTTTATATTGAGCTCAAAAACTTCAACTGCAAGTTTATTGATAATTGAAGACATCTCTTCAGGTCGCTCTAAAGTTGGGTAATGTCCACATTTTTCTAGTTCGATATAACTGGTGTCGTGTGATGATTCTTTAACCACTTTTTTAAGGTATTCCTTATTTACTGATGGGTCATTCGAGCCACTTACTATAATCTTAGGACAATCTAGATTTGTAAAAAGTTCATATTGATTTGACCAATTACCGTTTGATATATCTTCAGCCGTCGCAGATCTAACTTTGGGATTAGAATTTTTAAAATCGTCAACTATTTGTTCTTTAAACTTTTGGTCATACACCGTTACAGATGCTGCATTTGCTATTTCTTTATCAGTGGATGTTTCTTTTAAAAAGGTTTGCAATGCCTCTACTGGTATAAAAGCTTCTTCAAAATTAATAGGCTTTTTTACTGGTGGAGCACTAAAAATTATGAACCCTTTAAGTTTTTTTATTTGATTTGCGATTTCCATAGCAAGATGACCGCCTAAACTGTTACCTACCAGTAGTATAGGTTGGTCATAACTATTTATAAGTGATGATAACTCTTGCTTATAACACTGCAAACTAAAATCAATACCATCATCTGGATTCTCATTAATTTCGTGTCCAGAAAGCGTAGGAATTAGAACTGAGTTATTTAACTTTAAATCTTTAAAAACTTTGGGTGAAGATGAATTCCCGTGAAGTAAAACAATGATGTTATCTTCATTTGAGCTGATAAATGTACTTTTCATAAAATGTAGGTTACTCAAATTAAGTCAATTTAATTTTCTTACAAAAGAAACAGATTGATTAATTTTAGTTAACCTCTTAATTTATAATAATTTGACTTTTAAAAATATCATTTACATTATCATTATTGCGATGATTGCATTTTTAGGCTATAAAGCGATAAGCTTTTTTGCCCTAGAAGAAGATAAAATCAACTCGGTATATTTAATACCTAGTGATGCTATTTTCATCATGGAATTTGATGAGCCGCTAGAGAATATGGAGACACTTTCTAAAAGTGCTTTATGGGATCACTTGCAGACTAATGAGCAAATCCATGAACTAAGTGCAAAAGTGAACGCACTCGATTCCTTATTCCAACAAGAAACTGATTTTCTTAATATGATTGGTGAGCGAGATGTACTACTGTCTGCTCATATGATAAAAAAAGACGATTATTCTTTTCTATATGTCGTTGATATGGATAAGCTATCGCGATTGGGAGTTATTAAAAATAATATCAATCAGTTATTAAGTAAAGACTTTAAGGTTACTAAACGTATTTATAATAATGTTGAGATTACTGAAATTACTGACCTAGAATCTTATGAGACACTACATATAGCTTTTATTAAAAATCAAATGATCGCTTCCTATACACACATTCTGGTAGAGAAGTCTATTGATGAATTCCAAAATCCGCAAATAGGTAGAGATTTACAATTCTTAGCGATCCAAAAAGAACTTAAAAAGAAAGGGCTTTTTAGAATTTACTTGAACCATAAACTTCTTACAGATTATTATAATGTCTTTTCAAATGAACCTAGTACCATAGTAGAAACTCTAGAAGAAAACTTTAATTTTTCTGGGTTTTATATAGATGAGGATGATGATCGCCTCCTCACCGCAACAGGATATTCTAGCGGTAATGAAGTTATGGAAGCATTAGTGACTGCGCTCGATAAATCGGGCACAGGATCTATAGATGCTGTAACCATCCTACCTCAGGAAACGGCTTTATATATGAGTTTTGGTTTTGATGATTTTACAAGTTTACACGAGTCTTTTTATGAATTACTGGGAGAAACTCAGCCATCAATTGTACAGCAATATCTCGATGGTCGTAGCAAGGTAGAAAATCTGATTGATATAAATCTAGAGGAAGATTTTTATAGCTGGATTGATGATGAAATCGCTTTCGCGAAAGCGGACTTCCCACAACTTAATGAGAAAGAAGGTCTAGCTATAGCTTTTAAAACCAAGAGCCTTGATGACAGTAAAACTAAATTACAGTTTATAGAAAATCAAATAAAAAAAACGACGCCAGTTAAATTCCAAACCGTAGATTATAAAGGATATGATCTCCATTATTTAAACATTAAAGGCTTTTTCAAATTGATATTAGGTTCTTTATTTGAAAGTATTGAAAAGCCTTATTATACCTTTATCGATGAGTACGTAGTTTTTAGTAACTCTCCCATAACTCTAAAACTTTATATAGATGCTTATGAATCTCATAGCACATTAATAACAGATGAATATTGCAGGGATTTTGTAGACGAATTCAGCAATTCAAGTAATGTTTTTTTATATGTCGATACTAATAAACTAGCACATGCTTCAAAAACTTACTTGAATAATGATGCTCAAAAGGAACTTCAAAATAACGAAATCTTTTTTTCTCAGTTTACCCAACTAGGGTTAGAATTTAAAGCAGATGGTAATCATTTTAAAACTAAAACAGTCATACATTATGATGCCGATTATGACGCTGAGGCGTTGAGATTAGAAGCGGCAACTAAAGATATACCTTACTCAGTTTTAGAGATTAAAAAAGAAGAAATCAGTAAGGAAACCATATTTGATATGCCTGAAATATTCCCTAATGATTTTACTGCAAATAGTTATGAAACTAAATTTAATACTGGTACAACAGAAATGAAGGTCTATTTAAAAGACGGCATACCACATGGACGCTATAAATTATATTACATTAATGGTCAATTAAAAATTTCTGGACGTTTTCATAAAGGTAAACAGACAGGCACTTGGCGCGCTTATACTAGAGACGGTAAATTATATCACAAGGACCGATTATAATATAAGCCGAGAATTAGTGAGCTGTTGAACTACAATAATCCAGCCATTTGCTGCTGTAATTCTAACGCTTTAGTACGTGCTGCTTGAGCAAAGTCTTTTCCTTGAGATGCATAGATAATTCCACGAGATGAGTTAACTAGTAAACCTACTTGATCATTCTTACCATGTTTTACTACTTCGCTTAAAGAACCACCTTGAGCTCCTACACCAGGAACTAATAAAAAAGCATTTGGCACAATAGCTCTAATGTCACTTAAGTACTCAGCTTTTGTAGCACCTACTACATACATCAAACGATCACTATTTTTATATTGTGAAGCTGTTTTAAGAACTTCTTGATATAGAGGTTTTCCGTCCACTGATTTAGTTTGGAAATCTGTGCTGCCGCCATTTGAAGTGAGTGCCAGAAGAATGGCAAACTTATCCTCAAAAGCTAGAAATGGCTCTACAGAATCCTTACCCATATATGGAGCAATCGTTACACTATCAAAGCTTAGGTCTTCATAAAAAGCCTTTGCATATCTAGTAGAGGTATTGCCTATATCACCACGTTTAGCATCGGCTATGGTAAAGTGGTCAGGATAATTCTCGTTAAGGTAATTAACAGTTTTTTCCAGTGCTTGCCAGCCTTTGACACCATAAGCTTCAAAGAAAGCCGTATTAGGTTTATAAGCCACACACAAATCATGAGTAGCGTCTATAATCGCCTTTGCAAATGCAAAAATAGGATCTTCTTCCTGCAACAAATGAGCTGGTATTTTTTCAAGATCAACATCGAGTCCTACACATAGGAAGGATTTCTTATCGTGAATTTGCTGAGTAAGTTTTTGTAAGGTCATTTTAAGAATTCAAGTTCAAATTCAAGTTCTACAAACCTTCATCTGTCATTTTCAACTTCTCGGTATTATCCACCAGTTGCAGTTCATCTATAATCTTTTGAATATCACCATTAATAATATTATCTAGGTCATATAAAGTCAGGTTGATACGGTGATCTGTAACACGACCTTGTGAGTAATTATAGGTTCTAATTTTGGCACTACGGTCACCAGAACTTACCATGCTCTTACGCTTCTCAGAATCGGCTTCCATTTTCTTTGCAAGTTCCATTTCATATAAACGAGAACGTAAAACTTTTAAAGCTTTCTCCAGGTTTTTATGAGATGATTTTTGATCTTGACAACTCACGATCATTCCAGTAGGCTCGTGGTGTAATTTAATCGCACTATAAGTTGTGTTTACAGACTGTCCACCAGGACCAGTAGACGTGGTACGTTCTATACGTACTTCAGTCATGTCTAGTTCAACGTCAAATTCTTCTGCCTCTGGAAGAACCATAACAGTTGCAGCACTCGTGTGTACACGACCTTGAGTTTCAGTTTGAGGTACACGTTGTACACGGTGTACACCAGCCTCAAACTTAAGTGTTCCATAAACATCTTCACCATTTACTTCTAGAATGATCTCTTTATAACCACCACTAGTACCATGACTAGTATCTACCACACTAGTGCTCCAGCCTTTACTAGAACAATATTTTTCATACATTCTAAAAAGATCTCCAGCAAAAATACTCGCCTCATCTCCACCAGCACCTGCACGTATTTCCATTACGGCATTTTTAGCATCTTCTGGGTCTTTAGGCACCAGCATCATGCGTATTTTTTCTTCTAATTCAGGTATAGCTTCTTTAGCCTCATCATACTGCATCTGCGCCATTTCAACCATGTCTGCATCGCTACCATCTGCTATGATTTCTTTTGCTTCATCTAGATTTGCGGTAAGAGTCATGTACTCTTCACGTACTTCCATTAAAGCTTTAAGGTCTTTATATTCTTTAGTAAGTTGAACATATCGCTTTTGATCAGAAATAATATCAGGTTGGATGATTAAATCATTAACCTCGTCAAAACGATTTTTTACTATATTTAATTTATCTATCATGGTCTATATCAAGTCCTGCGAAAATACAAAATTCGGCCCAATTTTTTACTATATTAATCTCTATGAAAACAATTCTCAAAATAGGATTAGGTGGCGGCTGTCACTGGTGTACTGAGGCTGTTTTTCAAGCAGTGACTGGTGTTGTAAAAGTAGAGCAAGGATACATTTCTAGTGAGACACCTTACGATTCTATGAGTGAGGCTGTTATCGTTCATTTCTCTACTCTAGTTGATCTAGAGCAACTCATTGACGTTCATTTAGAAACGCATGCTTCAACACAACAACACAGTAGGAGAGAAGACTATCGTAGTGCGGTATATTTCTTTAATGTAGAGACTGAAAAAAAAGTGAAGTCTATTATAAACACGCTTTCGCGTAAGCGTAGTAAAAATTACATCACCGCAGTGTTACCTTTTGTAGCGTTTATACCATCTCGCGAGTCCATCCAGAATTACTATAAAACCAGGCCAGACGCGCCGTTTTGTAAACGATATATCGAGCCGAAGTTAGAAATTGTTAAGCACATAATAACAGGCTGATGATAATATATTTTAGTCTGTTATACAGGAATTATGTCAATAACAGAAAAGTGAAATTGTGATTATTATTGATTAAAACCCGATTGATTTAAAGTCTTCTTTGCCACTTTTTAATTTCTTCTTTAAATCTTGATATTCATCTTCTGATATGATATCTCGCTCTCTAAGATAATTGTAAGCATTAAATTGTTGTTCTTTAGGTAAATCAATATCTACTTTAGCATATTTTTCTTTTAGAAAATGATTAATTGATTCTTTTAAAATAGTTAAGAAATTGTCTACCGTTTTTTCATCAGGAATGTTTTTATACAACACTATTACACCGCTGGTAGATGGTATGATTATGTTATTTCGGTAATATAGAAACGTTATAAAACTACTGCAAAGAAAGCCAGATAATAGAAAAATAAGAACAGGTATGATTGTAGTGCTGTCACCTTCATAATTGCTTGGGTTGAAAAGATTTATAAAAAAGAACAGTCCAAAAAACAAACTGATACTTAAAAATATTATTTCAAACTTTTTTTCATTTCGAATTTTAGTAATGTCAATTTCTTCAAACAACATGTAAAATGTTTGAGAGCTATTTAAATCCTTAATTGAAATTTTCAGCCTGTCCTTTTCAATCGTTAACACTTGAGATTTAAATATTCTCTTTTGTGATAAAGTATAGTCCATGGTTAATATTCAAAAACTCCAAATTCACTATCAATAGTCAACTTCTTAGAGCTAGCAGCTTCTACACGACCTATGATTTGAGCATCGACATTAAAGGATTTTGAGATATCAATGATTTGTTGTGCAATAGATTCATTTACATACAGTTCCATGCGGTGTCCCATGTTGAAAACTTGGTACATTTCTTTCCAATCTGTACCAGATTCCTCTTGAATCATGTTGAAAAGCGGTGGTAATTCAAACATGTTATCCTTAATGATATGTAAATCATTTACAAAGTGTAAAATTTTAGTCTGTGCGCCACCAGAACAGTGTACCATACCGTGTAGATCTGCACGATTTACATCGCTCAATATCTTTTTGATAATAGGAGCATAAGTTCGAGTAGGAGAAAGGACTAGTTTACCTGCATCTAGAGGACTACCTTCAACTGGATTAGTCAAATTTTGAGATCCAGAATACACTAAGTCTTCTGGTACGGCTGCGTCAAAACTCTCTGGGAATTTTTGAGCTAGCGTTTTATTAAATACATCATGTCTAGCGCTAGTGAGACCATTTGATCCCATGCCGCCATTATATTCTGTTTCATAAGTAGCCTGACCAGAACTAGAAAGTCCTACAATCACATCGCCAGCTTTAATGTTTGCATTATCCACTACATCGCTACGTTTCATACGTGCCGTTACTGTAGAATCTACGATAATAGTTCTTACTAGATCACCAACATCTGCTGTTTCTCCACCTGTAGATATGATTTCTACACCATGTTTTTTAAGATCTGCAATGAGCTCTTCAGTACCATTAATAATAGCACTGATCACCTCGCCAGGAATTAAGTTTTTATTTCTACCTATCGTGCTAGAAAGTAAGATATTATCTGTTGCGCCTACACAAAGTAAGTCGTCTACATTCATGATAAGTGCATCTTGAGCAATACCTTTCCAGACTGTAATGTCACCTGTTTCTTTCCAGTACATATAAGCAAGACTGGATTTAGTTCCAGCACCATCTGCATGCATGATAAGACAATGATCTTGCGAACCGGTTAATGTATCTGGTACTATTTTACAAAAGGCTTGTGGAAACAATCCTTTGTCTACATTTTTTATCGCGTTATGTACGTCTTCTTTGCCAGCGCTTACACCACGCTGCGCATATCTTTTGGAAATGTCTTGGCTCATATGGCAAATTTACTATTTACATATAATTATGAGGTATGAAGTTCTAAGTATTAAGTAAAAAGTATGAATAGGTTGTTAAGAAATGAATTTATATATTTCTATTCTGTTTAATAAAATGTGGTTTCTGTTTCTTATAATCACGCTTTCGCGAAAGCGTGCATTGAAAAAAGCCTCTAATAATTAAATTAGAGGCTTTGTATCATTTATGCTTTAGTTAGACTATCGTGTAAATAATAATTCACGGTACTTAGTAAGTGGCCATAATTCATCATCTACTAATAATTCTAATTTATCACAGCTATAACGGATCACGTCAAAGTAAGGTTTTACTTTGTCACAGTATTGAGCTGCTGTGTCCTCGGCATTCTTAGCGTTATTTGCTTTTTTACGAGCATCAGTCATTTCTGTAATTCCTTTATTGATCTTCTCAATATGCTCTGAAATTTCTTCAATAAGAATCATTTGCTCTTTTGCTACTTTCTTGAATTCTTTACCGTAGATTTCTTTTAATCCTACTACGTTTTCTATCAATCTGTTTTGATATTTAACTGCTGTAGGAATCACATGATTACGTGCGATATCACCTAATATACGTCCTTCAATCTGGATGCGCATTGCATATTCCTCAACTTCAATTTCATAACGAGATTCTGTCTCGATCTTACTCATGATGTTTAAGTCTTCAAAAAGCTTGATGGTTTTCTTAGAAACTTTTGCTTTAAGAGCTGTAGGCGTCGTTTTATTATTACTTAAGCCACGTTTTTTAGCTTCTTTTTCCCATGCTTCTCCATATCCATCACCTTCAAAACGTATCTTTTTAGATTGCTTGATGTACTCACGTAATACATTAAAGATAGCTTCGTCCTTCTTAAGTTTTTTGTCTTTAATTAAAGCATCTACTTCCGATTTGAACTCAATTAATTGTTGTGCAACAATTGCGTTTAACACAGTCATTGGGTTTGCACAGTTTGCTGTAGAACCTACAGCACGTAATTCAAACTTGTTACCGGTAAATGCAAATGGAGATGTACGGTTACGGTCAGTGTTATCTAAAATTACCTCTGGAATTTTACCTACAACATTAAGTTTTAGATCTGTTTTCTCTTCTGGAGAAAGCTTTCCATCAGTTACTTTTTCTAATTCATCAAGAACTTTAGTCAATTGCGAACCTATGAATACAGAAATAATTGCTGGTGGCGCTTCATTTGCTCCTAAACGGTGATCGTTAGATGCACTAGCGATGGTAGCTCTTATTAATTCTTCATTATCATGTACCGCTTTAATCGTATTTACAAAGAATGTTAAGAATTGTAAATTCTTCATAGGTGTGCTACCTGGTGATAATAAATTCACACCAGTATTAGTAGCTAGAGACCAGTTATTATGTTTCCCAGAACCGTTTACACCTGCAAATGGCTTCTCGTGGAATAATACTTTAAAATTATGACGTGAAGCTACTTTTCTCATCACATCCATTAATAATGAATTGTGATCTACCGCTAGGTTTGCTTCTTCAAAAATAGGAGCAAGCTCAAATTGGTTAGGAGCTACCTCATTATGACGTGTTTTAACAGGTATACCTAATAGCATACATTCTGTTTCCATGTCACGCATGTAGTTCAATACTCTAGATGGTATAGATCCAAAGTAATGATCATCTAGTTGTTGTCCTTTAGCAGATGAGTGACCTAATAATGTACGACCAGCTAGTTGTAAATCTGGACGTGAGTCAGCAAGTGCAGCGTCTATTAAAAAATATTCTTGTTCCCAACCTAATGTTGCAACTACTTTAGAAACATTTTTATCAAAGTATTTACAAACATCAGTAGCAGCTTGATCTACTACCTGAAGAGATCTTAAAAGAGGTGTTTTGTTATCTAAAGCTTCTCCTGTATAAGCGATAAATACAGTAGGAATACATAAGGTAGTTCCCATTATAAAAGCTGGAGACGTAGGATCCCAAGCAGTATAACCACGTGCTTCAAATGTGTTTCTAATCCCACCATTAGGGAAAGAAGAAGCGTCTGGCTCTTGTTGTACTAATTGTCCACCACCAAATTTCTCAATCACTTCACCATCCATTTCTAGTTCAAAGAAAGCATCATGTTTCTCTGCAGTTCCACCGGTAAGAGGTTGAAACCAGTGCGTGTAGTGAGTTGCTCCATTTTGTATAGACCATTCTTTCATACCTGTAGAGATATGATCTGCTACTTCACGGCTTATTTTAGTGCCGTTTTCCATAGCGTCTATAACACTTTTATAAGCTTGCTTAGTTAAGTGCTGACGCATCGCATATTTATTGAATACATTCTTACCGAATATTTCACTACGACGTTGTGGTTCATTCACTTCAATAGGCTGGCGATTGAGTGTTTCTTTTAAAGCATTAAATCTTAATGTAGACATGATGTGGTGTTATTTTTATAATAATACACCGCAAAAGTAACACTTTTTACAAATCAACCCTTGTTTTTTTAGGGATGTAATATCAACAAATCATTAAATTATGTGAATAACCCCTTATTTACGATAGGGTAGAAAAGGCTAGGTAGATAAATAATAAGTACGCAGCTAAGAATAATATACCTTTATATCTTGATATGTGATATACTTTAGGTAAGAAGGCTAGTGGTAATAAAGCAAATGAAATTCCTAACATCCAAAATATGTCATTATTTAATAAGCCCATACCTTCCGGTTGTATTTGTATAGGTTGTATTAAGGCCGTAATTCCTAGTACCGATCCGATATTAAAAATATTAGACCCAATCAGGTTTCCTAGTGAGATAGCTTTTTCTTTCTTCAAAGCCGCTATAATAGATGCCGCAAGTTCTGGAACAGATGTTCCTAAGGCGACCATAGATACTGCTATAATGCTTTCTGGAATACCTAAACTAGCTGCAATATCAACAGCACCTTTTACTAAAAGTTCACTTCCTTGCCATAGAGCTAGTCCTCCTAAAGCTAAAAACATAAAAATTTTCCACCATTTTGTTTCTTGTAACTCTTCTTCAACATTACTGGCTTCTGGGTTTTTACGAGCACGCCTGATAAGGAGTATTAAAAAAACAATTATTGAACCTAATAATATTCCGCCTTCCCAACGTACTAAATTGTTATCGGACAATAATAGGATATATAAGAGTATACTAAAAGCCATCATCCATGGCCAGTTGAATTTAAAGAAGTCTTTATCAATAGCTAATGGTGCAATAAGTGCTGTGGCACCTAATACTAAAGCAATATTTGCAATATTACTACCGATGACATTTCCAATTGCTAAACCAGAAAAACCGTCTAATGCAGATTGAATACTTACGATTAATTCTGGAGCACTAGTCGCAAATGAGACTACCGTAAGCCCGATAATCATTCTCGACAATCTTAATTTTAGCGATAATCCTACCGAAGATCTTACTAGAAACTCTCCACCGATAACTAATAGAACTAGACCAATTAATAAATAAAATAAACTCATATCAAGTATAGATATATTATAATTTAAACGTTTTGACCTTCAAAAGGTTAAGGTGTTACTTCACAAATACAACGAAAACCTGTTTGGAGTTGGTTGGATTCATAATAGGACAATGATTTGTACACAGGTAGATAAGGTCCGTTTTTAGAAAGTTCTTTCATTTCAAATATTGCCATGTGATACTCATCTTGGATTCTTCTAAATTTATAGAAATCACCGCCATAGCTATAAATTTCATCTTGATATGTAAGGAGCTTTAGTTTTTTGTCTAGTAGATTTTGAGCAGCAATCATTTCTTTTTCAGTAGGTAAACGATAATATACTTGTGTAGGGTATTGAGACCTTTGACTCTCGTTCCTACTACGTATTCCATATACCGCGTTAACCATATCAGTACGCCATTTACAAAATAACTCTGCTTTTTCTTGAGAAATGTTCACCACGGGATGCCATTGATAATATGGATGGCTAGTGTAATTCCCAAGAGTCAAGTTTGATGTTACCATGTGCTTTGGGTCTAAGGTTGAACCCATCATAAGTCGTGTGCTGCCAGTATAAGGTTGAAAAACAGAGTCTGCTTCTAGACCATATGAGGCATAGGATTTCATTTTTTCGTGTTTTTTTTCAGACCAGTAGTTTCCTAAATGGTCCAAAAATTCAGCATACATTAAGTTAGTCACCGGTACACGGTCTATATATAAATTATCAGTTAGTTTTATAGTTCCCGGTGGGATGGATGTGTCCTCTAACTCCACAGCAACTTCGGTTTGAGAAGGTTTTGGACCACAACTTAATGTTATAAAGAAAAGAATATATAAGGTAAAAGGAGCTTTTTTTAAAAATTTCATTAAGTAAAACTTAGCTGTTAAAAACATTTAATATCTTAAGACTACAAGATTACAAAATTAGACATTACATTGACGACTTTTGCTACTAGTTAACATCAACTTTTAATAAGATACCACAACTATGAAATTTTTTATTGACACCGCAAACCTTGATCAAATTGCTGAAGCCCAATCCATGGGTGTTTTAGATGGAGTAACTACTAATCCTTCTCTTATGGCAAAAGAAGGTATCACAGGTAGCAAGAATATTTTAAATCACTATAAAAAGATATGTGATATTGTTGATGGACACGTAAGTGCCGAGGTGATTTCAACCGATTTTGATGGAATGGTTAAAGAAGGAGAAGCTCTAGCTGCTATGAATGACCAAATCGTTGTAAAGCTACCAATGATTAAAGATGGTGTTAGAGCATGTAAATACTTTAGTGATAAGGGAATTAAAACAAATGTAACTCTTGTATTCAGTCCTGGACAGGCACTTCTAGCGGCAAAAGCTGGTGCAACTTATGTATCACCATTTATTGGTAGATTAGATGATATTTCAACAGATGGATTAAATCTAATTGCTGAGATACGAATGATTTATGATAACTATGGTTTTGATACTGAAATCCTAGCAGCTTCTGTAAGACACACTATGCATGTGATTGACTGTGCAAAATTAGGAGCAGATGTTATGACTGGACCATTAAGTTCTATTGAAGGTTTGTTAAAACACCCATTAACAGATATAGGTCTGGCTAAATTTCTTGCTGATTATAAGAAAGGAAATTAAGAGATAGCATAGTTATTAGATAAAAAAAAGGCTCGCACTGCGAGCCTTTTTTTTATCTGTTAATATAACCCAATAACGTAGTTTCTATTTGATAATGAAATAGGTTAATACTAGGGTCTATTATGGTGAGATTTCTATCAATAACCATACTGCGATTATTATTACGTAATGCAAGTTGTGCAGTAACAGGTGAAGTGTTCAAGATTTGATACTCCATTTGAGGATTGAAACGATATCGTTGATAAGCTTCTTCCCATTGATTACCTTCAGAATCATCTAAATTAATACCTATAAAGTCGATCTCTGGATATTTTAACCTTAGGTCTTTAATCTTGTCATGTACTCTTAATGCATACTCTCGCTCATCATCAGACCAGAAAAATAGAACTGTAAGTCTTTTAACACGTTCAGATAACTCCATTTTATCTTTATTAGTGTTTTGAATTTTGATATTAGGCATTTCATTACCTGGATCTAATTTTATATAAGTTGCTGCAGTAGTAGTAATGTGCTTTTTCAACTCAGTGTCATCTGTCATGCTGGTAAACACATCAACTAGATCATTTATCTCATTAGCATTTTTACGATTCATGATGAAATGCTGAGTAATGTTTGATGCAAAAATATCTTTTATAATACCGCGTTTAAATAAACTATCTATGACAGCTAGTCTTTTCTTTTGGTATTTTAAGCTAGATCTATCTACAAGTATACCAGAGCCTAATTCTTCAGCTAGACTTGTAAATGCCATATTAGAAATAAGTGAATTCACATAAGGTCTGAAAGCGATATTATTAAGCAGCGATCTATCATCAATATCAAAGTCTTTTCTATAAGAATAGAAAGATTCAGGTAATTCTTTACTATCTAAAAAATCATTTTTTCCATAATGGACAAAAGGGAATCGTTCGATTTTAGACCACATCGAGAATTTAATAATCTTATTTGCATGACATAAAAAATCAGGATCAAAAGAATGTTGTTCGGCAATAGAATCTAGATGATTCAATCTTGCTTCGGTAATACGATCTAGTGTTTTTTTAAACTGAGAAGATGATAATTTGTAATTGTTTAAAAATTCTCGATCATCTTTTTCAATCTGGACATAAAGATTAATTAAATAATTATTTTCTTTAGAGTGTGTGCCAGAGAAGGCTAATGTTTCATCAAATGCCTTAGTATTTAACCTTAAAATAGTACTGTCACCAGGTGAAAGATATATAGATTGATACTCTCCTGGATGAGCAAATGTGTATAATCCAGGTTGTAACGAGTTGTAAGACTTGGAAAAAGATCCATCTGCCGCTAGTGGAATAGTGTCCAGCAAGCCATTAAAATCTCTTAGTGTTACAAAATCCTTATGAGCATTGATGATTTTCCCAGACAAGTATGTGTTAGCATTTAATTTTTCTTCTTTACACGACGTGGTAAGCAGCAACACTCCTGTTATGAGAGAGCTGATAAGAAGATAATTACGCTTTCGCGAAAGCAAACTTAAAAAGGTCATTACTATTACAAATATGGGCTAACAACAAAAGAAAGATTTATCTTCACTAAAAGTAGTTAATGAGCTGTTAAAAACCGCAATTAGGTTATAGCAAAAACCTAATAATATCAGTACTTTTGCACGCTCAAAGACAATTTTATGTTATCAGTATCTAATTTATCTGTTCAGTTTGGAAAACGTGTCCTTTTTGACGACGTTAATGCAAAGTTTGGAGGTAGTAATTGTTATGGAATTATAGGTGCAAATGGTGCTGGGAAATCTACGTTTCTTAAGATTTTAACCGGACAAATGGAGCCTACAAGTGGTCATGTAAGTCTGGAGTCAGGCAAGCGTATGTCTGTCCTAGAGCAAAACCATAATGCCTATGATGAATCTACTGTGCTAGACACTGTATTGCAAGGTAACAAGCCTCTTTACAAGTTGAAAAAAGAAATTGATGCTCTCTATGCAGACTATACTGATGAGAATGCAGAGAAAATAGGAGAGCTGCAGGTACAGTTTGAAGAAATGGATGGATGGAATGCAGATAGCGCTGCGGCTTCATTATTGTCTAATCTTGGGATAGGTGAAGAATATCACTACACTTTAATGGGTGATATGGATAATAAATTAAAAGTACGAGTATTGCTTACTCAAGCTTTATTTGGTACGCCAGATGTCCTAATCATGGATGAGCCTACTAACGACTTGGATTATGAAACTATTTCTTGGTTAGAGCATTTTCTTGCTAATTATGAAAATACCGTAATTGTAGTATCGCATGACCGTCACTTTTTAGATGCCGTTTGTACACATATTGCTGATATTGATTTTGGTAAAGTAAATCAGTATAGTGGTAACTATACATTCTGGTATGAGTCATCACAACTTGCTGCAAGACAAAAAGCACAAGCAAATAAAAAGGCCGAAGAAAAGAAAAAAGAACTTCAAGAGTTTATTGCTAGATTTAGTGCAAACGTTGCAAAATCTAAACAGGCAACTTCTCGTAAGAAGATGATTGATAAGTTAAATATTGAGGAGATTAAACCTTCGTCACGTCGCTATCCTGCTATCATCTTTGAAAGAGAAAGAGAAGCTGGTGATCAAATCCTGAACGTAGAAAAATTAGCTGCTTCTATTGATGGAGAGGTTTTGTTTAAAAATGTAGATATCAATCTTGCTAAAGGTGATAAGGTTGTTGTTTTTTCTAGAGATAGCCGTGCTACCACTGCTTTTTATGAAATCATTAATGATAAAATGAAAGCAGATTCTGGAACATTTAATTGGGGAATTACCACATTACAAAGTTATCTTCCGGTTGATAATGCAGAGTTTTTTGATGTGGATCTAAACCTTGTTGACTGGTTGAGACAATATGCTCAAACCGAAGAAGAACGTGAAGAAGTGCATTTACGTGGATTCTTAGGTAAGATGATTTTTTCTGGAGAAGAGGCGTTAAAAAGTGCCAAAGTACTTTCTGGTGGAGAAAAAGTAAGGTGTATGCTATCACGTATGATGATGAAGAGAGCTAACGTGCTTATTGTAGACGAACCTACCAATCACCTAGACCTGGAATCTATCCAAGCATTAAATAACAGCTTGAAGAACTTTAAAGGTACCGTTATGCTTACGACACATGATCATGAATTTGCTCAAACTGTAGGTAATAGAGTTATAGAGTTAACACCTAATGGTGTTATCGATCGTTACACAACCTTTGAAGAATATATGGATGACAAGGCTATTAGAGAATTAAGAAATAAAATGTACAATTCTTAGCATTTTAAATACATAATAAAAGCCCGTTCTATTTTAATAGAAACGGGCTTTTTTTATTTAAAAGGATATTGTTTTTTAAGAATTAGGTTTTTTGTTTTTTCTATTAAGATATTCAAAGACTCTATATAGTCCTAAGCCTACTAAAAAGATAGAGCCTGCTAGTTGAAGGTTAGAAACGTCATCGTTTAAAATATATCGTTCATGGATTTTCCATGCTCCCAAACCTAAAAAAGCGATTCCAAGAAAAAATTTAATGGAGTCTTTATTCTGCATCTTTTTTACTCAATGCATTAAAAGCTACTACTAGACCATAAATTACTATAGCAACAGATAAGACTACACGCCAGGTAGGCATCTCTTCACCTAAAACAAAGTAGTTATAAAGTCTCCAAGAGCCAAATCCAATCATTACAGCAGCTATGATTCCACCTAAAAATGGGTTTCTAGTTTTCATATCATTATTTATGAAAGCAAGATAATAAAAAAACGCTCCTTTATTGATATAAGAAGCGCTTCATACTGTCATTTACCTTTTTTATTAGGCATTAAAATACTTTGAGTTCCAAATTGCTTTATTAAAATTCTTGCCTTTTGCAAATGAGTAGTACAACACTATTGCAGCAACTGATTTGAACATGAAAAAGAAAATTAATAAAAACTGAATTCCACTCGTTTCGGGAGAAAAAACACCTCCTGGAACTAGTGCACTTATGAATAGACTAATTAATAAAGTTGTAAAAATCAAATTCTCAAAACTTTTGAACGACCACGCCCATGCTTTACGATATGGACTTAAATCGTTTCCCCATTTATGAATTAGATAGAAGTAGCCATTTCCTATAGGGGCAAACAATAATGGGTCGTCTGCATTTTCTAGTTTAAACATTTTTGAAGGTGCGACTATTTTGAAACCACGTAAAGTAATGTTGTGCTTTTTTTCAATTTGTTTAATGATAACTACAGCTTCTTTAGGAATCTCATTTTTAAAATACTTTGAATCTAAAAACCTCAACCTATAATTTATACATATATCTCTTATTTGATCAACATGATAGATACGATTAGTCTCCAGTAAATCAATATTGAACTGATTTCTAGGAGTAGGTTTTTGAGGACTTTTCATTCTAGCCATGATAGCATCCTCTTTTAATTGATCTTCTTTAAGAATGTGAGCAACCTGTTTTAAAATATCGACCTCTTGATACTTTTTATTTCTCGCTTTCTGAAGTTGTTGTTCAATATCTGTGCGCTCAAACATAAATTCCTATTATTAGATCATTAAAAATATGAGGATTTTTTTTAAATTAAAAACTCCTTTACGAACTAGGTCGTAAAGGAGTTGAAAAGCTATCAGCTATCTTTATTTTTAACGTAATTCCACACCAGCCTGTTTTTCTAATTGCTGTTGTATTTTTTGCATTGCTTTATCAATTTGTTTGTCAGTAAGAGTTTTTACTTCATCCTGTAATAGGAAGCTTAAGGCATATGATTTTTTTCCTTTTGCTAGATTCTTACCTTCATAGACATCAAATAATTGAACCTCTTTTAATAATTTTTTCTCAGTCTGTAACGCAATATCATGTAATTCTTTAAAACTAGTCTCATCATTTACTAGTAAAGCCAGGTCTCTTTTAACCGCTGGAAATTTAGGAATAGTGGTGACAGTTTTACGTTCTTCTTTAACTAGTTTTAATACCTCATCCCAGTAAATATTTGCGTAGTGTACTGTAGCATCTATATCAAAAGATTTACATATTTTCTTCTTTACCACACCTAGATCTGCAATTTTTACACCACTGTTTAAAGAAATTCCTTCACTTAAGAAGTCCATCTTAGTGGGTTTTTCATTAATAGATGTTATCCCTAATCTTTTAAGAGCGCTTAAGACAGCACCTTTAATATAAAAGAAGTCTGCCTTGCGAGATGGATGGTTCCAACTTTGTTCATGTATAGCACCTGTGGTTATTAAACTCAAATGCTTTTGCTCTGTAAACTGTCTTTCTTGATATTGATGATAAGTATTACCGAATTCAAATAATCTTAAATTTTCTTGTCTACGATTAATATTATGGGATACAGCCTCTAGAGCTCCATATATTAAGCTTTGTCTCATAACAGATAAATCACTACTCAGTGGATTTAACATGCGCACTTCATTCTTTGGAGAAATCTGATCTGTTAGTGTATGATGTTTATCAGATGTAAGACTATTGGCCATCATCTCATAGAATCCCTGACCAGCTAGTTGTTGTGCTACGAGATCTTGTAATTTATGATTGTCTAATCTAGATGTTTTTGCGATACTAGCGTTAAGTTTATCACTAGTACCTATTCTGTCATAACCATAGACACGTAATATCTCTTCAATTACATCTGCTGGTCTAGTAACATCATTACGATAAGCTGGAATTGTTAATCCTAGACCTGTTTCTGTTACATTATTTACATTGATATCTAAAGTTCTAAGAATGCTTTTGATTTCTTCTTTAGGGATCTCCTGACCTATCAAAGAATTTACTTTTGAAAACGGAAGAAAAACCTGTTGGTCTTCAATTTTTTGAGGATAAACATCAGTAATGTCACTGCTTATTTCCCCACCTGCAGACTCTAATATTAAAAGAGCAGCACGTTTTAACGCATATTCTGTAATATTGGGATCGATTCCACGTTCAAATCTAAATGAGGCATCTGTATTAAAGCCATGTCGTTTTGCTGTTTTACGAACGCTTACAGGATTGAAGTAAGCAGATTCTAAGAAAATAGAATTAGTTCCTTTTTTTACTCCGCTATTTAAACCACCATAAACACCAGCAATACATAAAGGTTTTACACTATCACAGATCATTAAGTCCTCTTCATGCAATTCATGTTCAACCTCATCCAGTGTGGTAAAGGTAGTGCCTGCTGGTAAAGTTTTAACAACAATTTTATTACCTTCAATAGTTGCTAGGTCAAATGCGTGCAACGGTTGTCCTAATTCATGCATTACATAGTTAGTAATATCCACTACATTATTTTTAGGCACAATTCCTATAGCTTTTAATCTATTTTGAATCCATTCTGGAGAATCCTTAATTGTTAAACCTGTTAAAGTAACACCACAATATCTAGGTGCTAGCTCTGACTTCTCAATTTCAATATCCACTCTATGTGAACGATTATCTACATGAAAACTACTTACAGAAGGTGTGATAAATTCAAGGAGATCACCATCGATAGCTAGACCAGCTCTTAAATCGCGAGCAACACCTAGATGAGACATCGCGTCAGATCGATTAGGTGTAAGCCCAATTTCTATTGTGTAATCATTTTCAATATTAATGACATCACTAAAAAGAGTTCCTGGGTCTAAATTTTCATCTAGTACCATGATACCATCATGAGAAGTACCTATGTTAAGCTCATCCTCAGCACAGATCATTCCGTGGCTTTCCTCACCACGTATTTTACCTTTCTTGATTTTCCAAGCTTCACCAGATTCTGTGTATAGGGTAGTGCCTATGGTAGCTACGGGAACTTTTTGACCAGCAGCGACATTAGGAGCACCGCAAACAATCTGTACAGTTTCTGAACCTATATTAACTTTAGTAAGCTTTAGCTTATCAGCATTAGGGTGTTTTACACATTCTAGAACATGACCTACTACGATACCTTGCAATCCTCCTTTAACACTTTCAAATTTCTCAACACCTTCAACTTCTAAACCTAGAGAAGTTAACAACGCAGCGTGATCTTCAATAGATTCAGGAACAGTGATAAATTGACGTATCCAGTTATAAGAAACCTTCATAGAATATTGATTTTTTAAGGCGGTAAAGATAGTATTAATGCCGCTTTCGCGAAAGCGTATCCCACATAATCACACTTGCATTATATCATCCAGTGACCATGATGTACAATTTCTAAAACGGCAATGGCGAGTAACCATTTCTCTTCTTCAGGCGACGCGGTATTATTTAAGGACATGATGGGTTGTCCTATAGCATTTTCATTAAAATTCTTAGTAAAATTTCCGTGATGAAAATCGGCATAATTAGGGGCGACCCAAACGGTAGCTAGTTTTTTATTGTTAATAACAACCTCATAGCTAGAATCACCAAATCTATATCTTAAATTCCCTGAGCTTACAGAGATTTTTGTAGGATGAACGGCAGTTCCTATATGGTCACCTTGTGCGTTAAATAATCCACCAGAATTAGTAATGTTGCCTAGATATTGACCATTAAGAGTGATGTATATGGTGTCTTCTTTAACCTCATAACCGAGGTTGAAATTAGTCGATCCAACATAGAACTGTCCATCTGATCTAAAACCACGCTCAATCCGACTAAAGGCCATGATAGGTTGCTGGTCTGTTGCATATACGGTACCTATTAACCGTCGGGTTATACCTTTTGAGAATTGATAAGTCATCCATGATGAAATATCTGTGAAGCTGCGATTATCCCATGGTACAAGAGATTTTTTCATATAATCTACTCGGGCCAGCATTTGTTGTTTCTCGTTGAGTGTTTCTTCTGGGGATTTTTTCTTATTACCTTTTCTAACCAGCCACCTTATAAAAAAGAACATACCGACAACAAAGCCTATCATTGCTAGCGCGGTAAGTATAAAAATGAGATAGATGAATGTTTCCATTAAATTAGTCTTCTAACAATAACTAGTTAGTAATCCCATCTACGCTTTTGATTGAGTTGCTCCATCTCTTCTAGAGTTTCTTGTGGAATAACTTTTAAAAATGATGGATGTTGCTCAATAGCATATTCGATTTTTTCAACAATAGATTCTACGCTTTCGTTTTCATAATCGATTTCTAAAGGTTCTTTAATAACCATAGATTGAAGAATATTACGTTTTTTAATTCGTAATCCTTTTTTATCAAAACTTCTACGGAAACCGTCGATCACTATAGGTACTACAATAGGTTGATACTGCTTTATAATGTGGGCAGTACCTTTTCTTATGGGTTTAAAAGGTTTAGTGGTTCCTTGTGGGAATGTAATAACCCATCCATCATCAAGTGCGACACCTATATTCTTAGTATCATTAGGGTTAACTGATCGATTTACTTCTTCACCTTTAGCACGCCACGTGCGTTCTACTGTTATCGCTCCTACATAAGCAAATACTTTAGGTAAAAAACCACTAGTCATCGTTTCCTTTGCAGCTACATAGTAGATGTTTAGTTTAGGATTCCATAAGTATCCTACATTTTTAATAGAATCTTGTCTTCCAGATAGTGCAGCATTGAAAACATGAAACATGCTCACCACATCTGCAAAATAGGTTTGATGATTTGATATAAAAAGGACACCTTGATCAGGTAAGTTTCTTAGAACATCGCTTCCTTCTATTTCAAGCTCATTAAATCCTCTAAAGCGTCTGTGTGATAATACACCTAGAAAGCGTATTAAGAAGCGTTTAATCCATAATATATGTCCGAAAGGATTCTTTTTGAATAATCCCATAGAGTCATTTTAGTTTAAGGGACGGCTAATATAGGGATTGTGAGGATACTAGTTATAAGTCATATTTAAAAATCAGTTATTTTTTTATAACTTTTCTATATAAAACCTTATTCCCAATGTAAAGGTGTGCAATATAATATCCTGATTCTAAATGTTGTAGGTTGATCATGTTAATCACGTCTTGATCTTCTAATACAAGTTGACCTAATTGATTGTAAATTTTTATTGATGAAATAGGTTCTATAGTTTCAATAAACAGCAATTCATTTACCGGATTAGGGTAAAGAGAGACAACATTTATTTCATTATCTGATGCGGATAGTGCTGCATCTACTTGATTTTTTACAGTTCCATGGATGTCCTTTAAAAGCAGTCTTTCATAAAATATTTGATGCGCCTCATTAGTGGCATGAACGCCATCGCCACTATTATATGCCGGTAATATTTGATTACCAGCTGTATTTCCTAATCCAGTCCAGAAATCTACAGCATAGTTTCCAAAGGTGTTATATGTTTCTGTAACCATTTGTGTTTGAATGGCTACTTGACTACCATTTGCTGGAAAGTTACGAGGCTGTGGTGTCGCAACCCATAAAGGAATCTGATTTTGTGAGGCTGTTTGAGCAATCAAACTATAATTATGAAGTTGGTCTGATACAGGATAATTGCCTGCGGCATCGTTAGATGGTAAATTAATAATGATGCCATGCGCGTTGAGACTTACAGCTTTGGTAATATTTTTATTTATATTAATAGTTTTGTTAACTCCAGCAGGAATGGCTGTTCCTGTAGGTAAGATGTTATAAGTAACAAAACCACCTTGTGCGAGGTTGATCACTTCATATCGTGTATCTAGTTGTTCTAAATAGCGACGATATTTCCATACCCAAGCGTTATACTGACTAGAAGGACCACTTCCTGCAGCAGTCGACGATCCCAACACCACAATTCTATATACCGTATTATCATCTGGTATGATTGTAACAGGTGCGCTAACTATCATTTGACTGCCATCACTTAATCTAATAATGACGTTAGTAGAAAGTGAATTAGGAACTGTAAAATCATAACTACGATCTGTAGCAGGAACGGTGGCTATATTATTAAAAGTACTACCACCATCTATAGAATATTCTAGCGTTACTTGATTTATACCTTCACTATTCCAAGATAGTGATACCGTTTTACCTACTTCCCATGTAGACTGTTGTATAGGGTAAGTCAGTTGTAAATTTTGCTGAGTTATTAATTGAGAAATTGCCGTGTTATCTACTTGTATTTCTAAAGCATTAAGGTAATAAAACCCGTAACTGTTGGTGTTATTTGTGCCAGCAGTAGCTATTATTTCTATTTCACCATTACCATCTGGTTGCATATTGAGGACTTCAACTCTTTGAGTTGTGTTATTGGAAGCGTTAAGGTTAACGGTCTGTATCGTGTTTCCAGTAACTGTATATTGGGTTTCCCTGTTATCCGTCACATTCATTCTAGAGGCAAAAAACGAGAAACTATAAAACTTATTAGGGTCCAACTGTCTTAACTTAAAACCGGCGGTTACTTGAGCACTACCATTAAATGGACTGGTTGCTCCAAAAAAATTGTCTCTACTCGCACTTAGAGGTACATTTACTTGATATGCTGGAGCGGTAGAGCCTGACAGATTGATATTTAACCATGCATCATGCACTTTTAAATTTATTCCTGTTGAGACACCTGCATCATTGTATAATAGGACACCATTAGAATAACCCGATTGATAACTGGTAGAAATATTGTTAATGTATTCTCTACTTGCCAAATCTTCATTTGTAGATCCAAAGTCAATAAACACACGTTCTTGAGCAATCGCTGTTGTTAAAAAGGCAGAGTATATAAAAACAAGTAAAAAAAGTGATTTATTCATCGCTTAAAGGTAAACTATCTTTTAAAATTGCTCTAAATTCTGCTAGCATCATTGCTGTAGCACCCCAAACAATTTGATTATTTAAGTTATAGCAAGGAACAGTTAGGTCTGTGACATAGCTAGTGGAAAGTGTGTGGTGCTTTATGCTTCGTGAATCCATTAATTCATGTAATGGTACTTCTATAATCGATTTCACTTCGCTAGGCTGTGGTGTGAATTTTAATTCCGCTTTCGCGAAAGCGAGAAAAGGAGAGACCATATAATTGCTAGGTGGAATAAATATAGGTGTACCTGCCGTAATGATTTCTTGAAGTTCTGGGTTTATGCCTACTTCTTCATGCGTTTCTCTAATGGCTGTAATAGAGTCGTTTTGATCTTCACTTTCTTGACGACCACCAGGAAATGCTATTTGACCACTATGAGCACCTTTAGAGATCATTCGTTCTATTAGGACAAAATGGGCTATATTATTTTTGGGATAGATCAGCATCATTACTGCCGCCTTGCGTGGAGTCTTATTTAAAAGTGACTTGCGTTGCAATTCTTCCAGTCTGTCTACCGCAGCCATTTTAAGTTGCGTTTCAAAACCTGGTAGTGGCATTTTCTTTATTTTTGAAATCGAATCTATAAATGCGTTGAATGAAATCAAATGGCCTGTTTTTTATATTAGTGTTATTCCTTACAATTAGTTGTAAAGATAGTTCACAAAAAGAAACACCTGTAATTGATATCGTAGAGGAGACTCGCACTAAAGAGGAAGTCTTAATAGAACGCAAGGAAAAGGGAATTGCAAAGTTCTATAAACGTAGTGTTAATAGAAAAGGCGATACCTTATTGCCTTATATACCTCAAGATTCTGTAGAGGTTTTTTTTACTAGATATGGAAAGGAACATCCTGAAACGATAGTGCGTATGACCACTAGTTTTGGCGATATTGAAATGGAACTATTTAAAGAAACGCCTTTATATAGAGCAAGTTTTTTATTCCTAATTAATAATGGATATTTTGATGAAACCGTTGTACATAGAGCAGTGAAAGGTTTTATAGTGCAAGCTGGTAATAGTGATAATATGATAACTGCTCAAAAAAAAGGTAGTGCTGGCAATTATCAATTACCTATGCAAATTTTACCAGGTGTTCAACATTCTTATGGGACGCTAAGTAGTGCAAAATACTGGGAAAATAATCCAGAAAACTGGCACAATCCTTTTGACTTTTTTATCTCATTACGTGCCACAGATCATTTAGATGGAGAGCATACTATTTTTGGTCGTGTAATTAAAGGTATGAAGGTAGCAGAGGCTATTTCTAAAGTTGAAACTGATTCACGAGACTGGCCTAAAAATGACATTTATATTGAAATGAGTGTGGTCAACTAGAAATTAAATCAGGAACTGTATTGTTTTAATTCAAACAGTTTTCTGTTGTTACTGTAGTAGTTTAAAAATAAAAATCCATCTTTAGTTATAAAAGATGGATTCGTAATATTTAAATGATGTATTAATCTAGTAACGATAAACTATTGCATTAATATTCATACCAGCACCTACACTGGCAAACATTACTACATCACCTTTTTCGACTCTGTGATTTTCCATTTTACCTCTTACTACCAGATCCATCACAGTTGGAACTGTGGCTACAGAACTATTTCCTAGTTTATGTATAATCATAGGCATAATATCACGCGGTACTTCCATGTCATATAATTTATAGAAACGTTCTACTATAGCCTCATCCATTTTCTCATTTGCCTGATGAATAAATATTTTCTTTAAATCCTTAATGTCGACACCAGCTTGATCCATAGCAGCTTTCATTCCTTCAGGAACTTTGGATAGTGCAAAGTTGTAGATACGACGGCCATACATTTTAATGTATTTAGTCTTATCCTGTAGTTCTTTATTATATGAAGTTTCATTAAAGATAAAGAAGGCTTCTTCTTCAGTATAGGTAGCAGTCGCTTGTCCTAAAATACCATGTTCATCCTCGCTAGGTTCTACGATAGCAGCACCAGCGCCATCAGAATAAATCATAGAGTCACGATCATGTGGATCTACAACACGTGATAAAGCTTCGGCACCAATGACTAAGACTTTTTTAGCCAGTCCGGATTTGATAAAAGAATCGGCCTGCGTAAGTCCGAGAACCCAACCTGGACAGCCAAAAAGAACATCATAAGCGACACAAGCGGGATTTTTAATTCCTAGTTTGTTTTTTACACGACTAGCCAGACTAGGGACCATATCGCTAGATCCACCATCTGGTTTAACATCTCCATAATTGTGAGCAACAATAATAAAATCTAATGTTTCAGGATCACACTTTGCGTCGTCGATAGCTTTTTGTCCAGCAAGAGTTGCGATATCGCTAGTTAAAAGCTCATCACTCATGTAGCGACGTTCTTCTATCCCAGTTATGGCTACAAATTTTTCAATAATAGTCGCATTATCACTACCAAAGGAACTTCCATCATTATTAAGAAATTCATGATTCATGAACTCTTCATTTTTTCTTACTACATCAGGTATGTGACTACCTACTCCTGTAATTTTTGCTCTCATATTCATCAACTTGTAAAGACAAAAAAAGTGATAAATGCGATGTTTTCCTAATAATCGACAACTTAATATATAGAACTTTTCAGTTGTTTAAGAATATGACACGTTTACATCGTTTTCGTTACGAATAATATAATGCAGTGCATAATAAAAGCCGAATCAACTTATCATTGATTCGGCTTTATTACTTAAAAAATAAATAATGAGATTACATATACTCTTCCATCGGTGCACAAGTACACATTAAATTACGGTCTCCATAAGCATCATCTGCACGACGTACGGTAGGCCAAAATTTATTATCTGCAATATATTCTAATGGATAAGCTGCTTGTTTTCTAGTATATGGTAGTTCCCACTCATCATTAGTAATCATTTCTAATGTATGAGGACTGTTTTTAAGAACATTATTAGGATCATCACTAGAGCAATCTGCTATTTCTTTTCTTATAGAAATCATGGCATCACAAAAGCGATCCATTTCTTCTTTAGATTCAGACTCAGTAGGTTCTATCATCATGGTGCCATTTACTGGAAATGAAACGGTTGGTGCATGAAATCCATAATCCATTAAACGCTTTGCAATGTCTACTACTTCAATACCATGTTGTTTAAATGGACGACAGTCTATAATCATTTCATGCGCTGCGCGACCTTTCTCACCCGTATACAGACATTCATAACTACCTTTAAGACGTTCCTTAATGTAGTTTGCATTGATAATAGCATACTCTGTAGAGCGTTTTAAACCTTCAGCACCTAACATACAGATGTAACCATAAGATATTAAACATACAGATGCGCTACCGTATGGTGCAGCACTGATAGGTGTAATTGCCTGGTCACCACCTGTTTTAATAATTGGATTGCTAGGTAAGAATGGTACTAATTGTGGTGCTACACATATAGGTCCTACACCAGGTCCACCACCACCATGAGGTATGGCAAATGTTTTATGAAGATTTAAGTGACAAACGTCTGCACCGATGTTTCCAGGATTAGTTAATCCTACTTGTGCATTCATATTTGCGCCATCCATATAAACCTGTCCACCATTTTCATGGATGATGCCTGTTATTTCTTTAATGGCACTTTCATATACACCATGAGTCGATGGATAAGTAACCATTAAAGCACTTAAATTATCTTTATGCTTTTCTGCTTTTTCACGTAAGTCATCGACATCGATGTTTCCGTTTTCTAGTGCTTTAGTAACGATAACTTTCATACCTGCCATTACTGCACTTGCAGGATTAGTACCATGAGCACTAGATGGAATTAAGCAGATGTTTCTATGATGATCTCCACGACTTTGATGATATGCTCGTATCGCCATTAATCCCGCAAATTCTCCTTGTGCACCAGAATTAGGTTGTAAAGATGTGCCAGCAAAACCTGTTGCCTCATTTAATTGAAGCTCTAATTTCTGTAACATTTCTTGATAACCTTGAGCTTGATCTACCGGTACAAATGGGTGAATATTTCCCCATTGTGGATTTGAAAGAGGTAGCATTTCTGCCGCCGCGTTTAATTTCATTGTACAAGATCCCAGCGCAATCATAGAGTGATTTAATGCTAGATCTTTACGTTCTAGTTTCTTGATATAACGCATTAATTCCGTCTCTGAGTGATAAGAATTAAATACATCATAAGTCATGAACTCAGTTTGACGACCTGTTCCTAAGTGTGTACTATCTAGAAGCGCAGTTATAGGTGAGAAGTCTTTATTTACTGCTTTCGCGAAAGCGGAAACAATATCATTTAAGTCTGTTAATGAAGTCGTTTCATTTAATGAAACCTGAACTGTATCTGCATCTGGATAATAGAAGTTGATCTCTAATGCTAAAGCTTCTTTCTTTACAGCTTCGGCATTCACTTTAAAGCAAAGTGTGTCAAAGAAATTCTCATTAGTTTGATATATTCCTAATTTCTCAACAGCATCTGCAAGTGTTGCTGTTTGTGCATGTAATTTATTTGCGATAAACTTTAATCCACGTGGTCCGTGATATACACCATACATACCAGCCATTACAGCCAGTAAAACTTGCGCAGTACAGATGTTAGAAGTGGCTTTATCTCTTTTAATATGCTGTTCACGAGTCTGTAACGCCATACGTAGCGCACGTTTTCCATCAGTATCTTTAGTAACACCTATTATACGTCCTGGAATTTGTCTCTTGTACTCTTCGCGAGTTGCAAAATATGCAGCATGAGGTCCACCATAACCTAGTGGAATCCCGAAACGTTGTGTGGTTCCTACTACCACATCTGCATTCCAGTGTCCTGGTGCTTCTAAAAGTACTAATGATAATATATCTGCCGCTACTGCAATACGTATATTATTATCATGACATTTTTGAGCAAATGCGGTATAATCTACCACATTACCACTAGCGCCAGGATATTGTAGAAGAATGGCATAGTAGCCATCGCTCATATCCATATCTTGAGGATTACCTTCTACAAGCTCTATACCTAATGGAGTAGCGCGAGTTTTTAATAATTCTTTAGTCTGTGGTAAAGTATCGTGATCGACAAAGAATTTTACAACATTTTCTTTTTTCTGAGCTCTTTCTCTAACTGAGAAAAGTAATGTCATAGCTTCTGCCGCTGCCGTAGACTCATCTAGTAAAGATGCATTAGCCAGCTCCATACCAGTAAGATCTGTTATCATGGTCTGGAAGTTCAATAGAGCTTCTAGTCGACCTTGAGCAATTTCGGCTTGGTATGGCGTGTAAGCTGTATACCATCCTGGGTTTTCCAGAATATTTCTTTGGATTACTGCCGGTGTAATAGGAGCATTGTAACCTAAACCGATATAAGATCTAAATTGCTTATTCTTATCGCCTAACTTTTTAATATGAGATAAAAACTCATATTCACTCATTGCAGTGTCTAACTGTAAATCCTGTTGAAGGCGTATATTTTCAGGAATGGTTTCATAAACGAGCTGGTCAATAGATTCTACACCTATTTTTTCTAGCATGGGTGCAAGGTCTGCCTTGCGAGGTCCGATATGTCTAAGGGCAAAACGATCTGTATTCATAGTACTTATATGGTCTATTTGAGATAGTGCAAAAGTAGTCGTTTAAGACTTTTAAACTAACAAGCGTTCGCAAGAAATAGATGTATTTTTCAACCTTTTTAACCTAGTTATTAACTATGCGCATTAAATTTGAATGATGAGTTTATTGAAAACAATTCTGGACTTTTATATACGTAGTAGTTTACATGTAGGCATTTGTTTTGTGGCAATGGCTATGGTGTATCATTTTACTTATCAATTTTATGTGCCTTTTGGATACTACATATTTTTATTTTGTTCAGCAGTTGCGGGATATAACTTAATTAAATATGGATTTATATGGCTTAAAAATAGACTCTTATCTAATGTACTTTATAAGTTACTTTCTATTGCCGCTGCGGCTATTGCTTTAATTATATTGTTAAAACTAAACATTAGTAGTTATGCATGGTTCTTATTAATGATAGTTATCCTTATAAACATGTTGTATGTTTTACCTATTTGGAAAGGTCATGGGTTGCGTTATAGCCCATTTTTTAAGCTATTTTCTGTTTCTATAGTTTGGGCGATTTTAATTATCGCCATCCCACAATTTTTATATTATAATACCGGTGTGGATACACCTGTGATTATTGAATTTAATAGAGGTGTTTTAACAAACGATGCTGTTGAATGGCATACTCTAAAAATATTCATTTTAGTCATTGCGCTATGTATACCGTTTGAAATTAGGGATTTAAAATATGATGAAGAACAGCTTCAAACTTTGCCTCAGGTATTAGGAATTAAGGCTTCAAAATATATAGGATTGATTTTGTGTATATTCTATCTCCTATTGCTTTGTTATAGTTTACCTAATGTACTTGAAGTGATAATGGTGATAATTACAGCAATAGCTATATGGTTCTCTGATCGATTCAAATCAGACTATTATTCAAGTTTCTTTGTGGAGGCAATACCGTTGCTATGGTTAGGAATGTACAATATTTTATAGCCTTATTTTTTCATAGCTTCTTGAAGCTTTTGTTTAATGGCCTTCTTTTGACTCTTTGATAATTTTATCCATCCCAAGCTATTCATAGTCCTAGAAAATAACCGCGATTTTTTATCAAAGCTTCTACATCCTAGACAATGTCCATGATGTAACTTTTGCCTAAATTTTTCCTTAGGAGAGAGATCATTATATTGATCTCTAGTGCTTAAAATACTCGCCTCATCACACGAGATAAAAAATCTACCCATTGTATTATGCCTTCTTGAACCATTTACTATTCAAGCAATCCATCAACTGTACACGAGCACGGTGAATGATTACCCATAGGTTGGACGCTGTGATATCATGTTCCTTACATATCGTTTCAGTATCCAATTTATCAATAGTTTTTTGAACAAATATAGTCGCATATCTCTCAGGTAAACCAGCAATACAGTCATTTAATGCTATCCCTAATTCTTTTTGTTCAATTTCATCCTCAACATTTGGGTTGCGCAGGTCTCTAACCTGTTCTTCCATCCAGTCACCATTCTGATCACCATTGTCTAGGTAACTCATGCGCACTTCGGCCTGACCTTTTTTTGAATTAGATTTACGATAGTGATCAATTATTTTGCGCTTGAGAATCGAGATTAACCAGGTACGTTCTGTAGATTGCCCCTTAAATCTATGAGCACTTTTTAAACCTGCCAGAAATGTTTCCGATACCAAGTCTTGAGCCATTATCGAGTCGTTCACTCTGGAAATGGTAAAGTTAAAAAGGTAATCACCGTATCGGTCTACCCATTTTTCTGGTATCAATTTTACTTCTGGCATCGTTTATTTATGTTACGAGTCCTGCTCTTTTAAGCAAGGCATCAATTTTAGGTTCGCTTCCGCGGAAACGTTTATATAATAACATCGGATTTTCTGTTCCTCCTTTAGATAAAATATGATCTTTAAAGCTAGTTGCAGTAGAACGATCAAAAATCCCTTTCTCTTTAAATACTTCAAAGGCGTCTGCATCGAGTACTTCTGCCCATTTATAACTATAGTACCCAGCACTATATCCACCTTGAAAAATATGTCCAAATGCTGTGCTCATACAACTTGAAGTAACATCTGGATATAAGTCTGTTTTATCAAATACAGTTCTTTCATGAGCCTTAACATCTTTAATGTCTGATGGATTAATACCATGCCAGCTCATGTCTAACATCCCAAAAGATAATTGTCTTAAAGTCTGTAGTCCTTCTTGAAAGTTTGCTGCTTTTTTAATTTTTTCAATGTATTCTAGTGGTATAACTTCGCCTGTTTCATAATGTCTAGCAAAAATTTCTAGAGCTTCTTTTTCATAACACCAATTCTCTAAAATCTGGCTAGGTAATTCTACAAAATCCCAGTAAACAGATGTTCCTGACAAACTACGGTAATGTGTATTTGCCAGCATACCATGTAGCGCATGGCCGAATTCATGAAACAATGTAGTTACTTCATTAAAAGTAAGTAACGACGGTTTGGTTTGAGTAGGTTTAGTAAAATTACATACAATAGATACATGTGGACGTTCATTACTATCGTTTTCTACGTATTGACTTTTAAAAGAGGTCATCCAGGCACCATTGCGTTTCCCTTTACGTGGGAAGAAGTCTGCATAAAAGATAGAATTTAAACTTCCATCTTCATTTTTAACTTCATAGGTCATAACATCATCATGATATTTATCTACCTGTGTTGTCTTTTCAAAGCTCAGGCCGAAAAGACGATTTGCTACTTCAAAGGCTCCATCAATGACGTTTTCCAATTTAAAATATGGCTTTAGTAATTCGTCATCTAGTTCAAAAAGCTGTTTTTTTAACTTCTCAGCATAATATGCTGCATCCCACTTTTGCAATTGTGTAATAGGTTCGCTCACTTCAGATTTTGAGGCCGTAGCAATTGCAAAATTTTGTAGTTCCATGAAATCTCGTTCTGCTGCAGGCTTTGCTTTTTCTAGAATATCATTAGAAAATTCCATGACCTTTTCTGGTGTCATGGCCATACGTTCTTCTAGCACAAAATGAGCATGTGTTTCATAACCTAATAGCTGGGCTCTTTCATATCTTAGTGTAGCTATTTGAAGCACGTTATCTTGATTATCAAACTCATCTTTAAAAGCTTTTGATCCAAAAGCCATTGATAATTCTTTACGTAATTCACGATCATCTACATAAGTCATGAATGGGATATAGCTAGGATAGTCTAATGTGAAAATATATCCTTCTTTTTCTTTGGCTTTAGCAAGCTCTGCCGCAGCTTCCTTAGCACTCTCTGGTAAACCAGCTAGTCTAGTATCATCTTCTAAATGTAATTCATAAGCATTAGTAGCTGCTAGTACATTCTCACCAAATTTTAAAGTTAACTGTGATAGTTGACTATCTATTTCGCGTAAGCGTGATTTTTTATCTTCACTTAAATTTGCACCGTTGCGTGAGAAACTCTTATATTTTTTATCTAATAATGTCGCTTGTTCTACATTTAACTCTAGGTCATTTCTAGATTCATAAACCGTTTTTACACGTTTAAATAGGGTCTCATTTAGCGTGACGTCATTACCGAACTGTGATAGCTTAGGACTTACTTCTCTTGCAATACGTTGTATCTCGTCATTAGTCTCGGCACTATTAAGATTAAAAAATATACTTGATATGCGACTTAATATATCTCCAGATGCATCAAGGGCTTCAATCGTGTTTTCAAAAGTAGGCGCTACAGTATTATTAGTTATAGCATCTATTTCTTTACGAGCCATTTCAATGGCAACATCAAAAGCCTCTTCAAAATGTTCTTCTTTTATGAATGAAAAAGGAGCTGTATCTTGAAAAGTATTAAATTTTTCTAATAAAGGGTTTTTAGTAACACTCATGATATGGTAAAATTAATCTTCAAAAGTCAATATGTTCCATGTAGAACTGTTAAACTTTTGTACAAAAAGGTTAAACAAAATAATTTAAATAAAGAAGTAGCCATAGCCACCTAGTACAATCATTAATATACTGTGTATGATGCCTAGGTAGTTATATCGAGCTTTTACAAACTGTCTATTGATAATTATAGACATTAGGAAATGAATGCCGCCAGCGGTAAGAAATTGCCACTGTGGAGTATATTTATCCATTCCCAAAATTAAAAACCATATAACAGTGAGGCATATGGTAATGATAGAAGCGATTTGAAAAGATCTAGCCATTATTGCGCATCTCTTGTGCGGCCTTAGTCACCTTTTCTTTAAGGCTTTCTTTGTAAGTGATAATGCGTTCACGTACGTCTTCTTGGGTAGCACCTATGATTTGTGCCGCAAGAATTCCTGCGTTTTTTGCACCATTTAGTGCAACCGTTGCGACAGGTACGCCACCAGGCATTTGTAAAATTGAAAGAACACTATCCCATCCATCAATAGAGTTTGATGATTTTACAGGGACACCTACTACAGGTAAAGGAGATAAACTTGCTACCATACCTGGTAAATGAGCAGCGCCACCAGCACCAGCTATGATTACAGCAATCCCATTCTTATGGGCGTTTTTACCAAAATCATACATTTTCTCTGGTGTACGATGTGCACTTACAACATCTACATCGGTCTTTATTCCTAATTCTTTTAAAACGTCTATAGCGTCCTGCATCACTGGCAAGTCACTAGTAGAGCCCATTATTATTGCTACTTTTTTATTCATGCCCTAAAATTAGCAATTATGCCGTAAAGGCAGTCGCTATTTAAGAGCATTTTTTATTTTCTTTTGTTTCTGTAATCATTCCTATCTTACTGTTTACATAACTGCAATGTTTTTGTGATTTAAACGACATAATACTTAACAAATCTTAAAGAACCGAAAACTCTTTAATCACGTAACTTTACTTAAAAATAATACATGAAATATTTAATAATAGCTTTAACGATTATTGCAGCTATAGGTTGTAAAACATCAACAACAGAATTAGCACAGAATGATACTCAAGAAAAAGTATATGAAGTACAAAAATCTGATGCACAATGGAAAGCAGAATTAACGCCAGCGCAATATGATGTACTGCGTCGTGCAGGTACAGAGCGACCTCACACTAGTCCATTAAATAAACAATACGCCGCAGGAACCTTAATCTGCGCAGCTTGTAATGCCCCTGTTTATGATAATGCTCACAAATTTGATTCAGGTACGGGATGGCCTAGTTATGATAGGGCTATTGAAGGTCAGGTAGAACGTGATGTGGATTATAAAATAGGATATGCTCGTACAGAATTGAAATGTAATACATGTGGTAGTCATCTAGGACATGAATTTAATGATGGACCTAGCGATACAACGGGAAAGCGCCATTGCATAAATGGAGTAGCTCTAGCATTTATACCTGAAGGTGAAGAGATTCCTACTTTAAATAAATAATCTCATGAGCTGGTATTAATTACGCTTTCGCGAAAGCGTAATCAAAGATCATAGCACACAAACATTAGTATTATGGTAGAAAAAACAGAAGCGGAGTGGAAAAAGGAACTCACTCCAGAGCAATATAGAATTCTAAGAGAAAAAGGAACAGAGCGACCGTTTACAGGTGAGTATAATACGCATTATGAAGATGGAACTTATAGCTGTGCTGCCTGTGGAAATGACTTATATAAATCTGAAACTAAATTTGATAGCGGTTGTGGATGGCCATCTTTTGATGATGAAATAGAAGGAGCGATTATGCGCAAACGTGATATATCTCATGGTATGATACGTACCGAGATTATGTGTGCCAACTGCGGCAGCCATCTAGGCCATGTTTTTAACGATGGACCTACAGCGACAGGAATTAGACACTGTGTAAACAGTGTGAGTGTGGATTTTAAGGCTGAGTAGTAGTTAAGTTTAAGTCTAAGTTCAAGCTTAAGTCTTCCGATTGAATTAAAATACGATATCGAGTATCTCCACTGCGCTCGATGTAAACTAGTCGAGATATGGTATGTTATGGTTTCTAAACTCGAGGTGGCTTAGGTATGGGATAATTCCAATATTCTAAAATCAATATCCTTTCCTTTTTTATCTCATCGAGTTGTTTCAAACTTAAATGTTTGAGGTGCTTTTCAAATCTATCTAATGCAATGCTATCCATGTGTTTATTATAAGACGCTAAAAAAGATTTAAGGACAAGTTTACTTTGACTTAAATCTGCTTTTTTATCTCTTATTATGATAAGTCCAGTTCTGTTGTTATAAGCATATTCATGTTTATCTTTAATAATATTTTCAATTTTTAAAAGTAAATCTGATATGTCATTTACCACCTCTTGTTCAATAAATATTTGACCATCTCTATTAATGAGTATCTCTACATTCATCTTTATCCCTTCAAAAATAGGCACACCACAAGGCTGTTGTAATCTTGCTGCAAAAGTTAAACTATCAATTTTGAGATTGAAAACTTTAGAGGTTTCACAGCCATCTGGCATTAATTTCTCGTTTAATTGAACGAAGAATAATGAATCGGGTTGGTCAAATTCTATATCTAAAGAGGGAACAGTATCGGGATGACTTAGTAAGTAACTGGTGTAGTCAAATAGAGTATTGTTTTCGAGAATGGTCTTCTTTTCTTGTTTGCAGGAAAGAAATGTAATTAATGCTAAAAGTAGGAGAAGTTTTCTCATTAAAACTCGTTGTTGATTTCAGAAGCCGCTGGCACAGTTGGCGCTGGTGAATAAATGTTTTCTTCCTTGAAATGGAAATAAAATGAAGATATATTTTTTAATGAATCCAATTCTCTTGAGTTGAGATTTCTTAATGGTTGATAAAAGTTCTTTTTACTCAATTTTTCAGTATATCTTATATATGAAGATATAAATGATTGTACAACCGTATCTACAATTTCTTGATTTGCATATTTATCATTATAAATAGTTAAATAACAATTTTTCTTATCGAATCGATTGAAATAATTCTCTATTTCTAAATATTGAAAATTATCGATGTGAACCAATTCTTCATCTAATAATATTTGATTATCTCTATTGATGATTACGGTAACACCAAAACCTCTAGCACATACAGCAGTATTCTCACAAAACTGACTCACTGAAGAATTAATAATACCGTATTTGGTAACAGCGTTGAATTTAATGCCATCGAAGCAACTAGTATTCAGTATTTTTTTTAGTTCTTTAATAATAGGTTCAGAGTCAAAATTTGATATTTCAACGGATAGTACATTTTCATCATTCTTCAACAAATACGCCTTGTAGTCAAAAGTAGGCTCTTCAGTAATAGCCGTTTTTACTTCTTTTTTACAAGAACACAAGAGAAAGAGCGATAGAAATAGAAGAAATATTTTCATGAGATGATAGCATCAAGTTTTGTGCCTTTAAGTAGTTTAAATTTAAACTTAAACTTAAACTTAAACTTAAACTTAAACTTAAACTTAAACTTAAAATCAGAATCAGAAAGCTGCGATTTTACACTAAATATAATACTACAGACTGAGGACTAAAAGACTCAAGACCTACTTAGAATTCCACTCTGGCAAATCCTCAGTCCATACTTTGATTTTCATTTTCTTCTGAATCACACGCCAGTGGTGAGACTCTTCTGAACTTATGAACGTAATAGCTTCTCCTGGATTTTCAGCTCGACCTGTTCTTCCTATACGGTGGACAAAGTCTTTAGGAGATCGAGGTAATTCATAATTAACTACAAACGGTAGAAACTCGATGTCTATTCCGCGAGCGAGTAGATCTGTTGAGACTAGTGCTGTTAATTCTCCAGATTTGAATTCGCTCAATGCAGAGTTTCTTGCACCTTGACTTTTCTTACTATGAATAGCTTTTGAGGCTATTCCATTCTTTTTAAGCTTATCATTTACATGATCTACTTGGTAGGTAGAAGAGCAAAAAATCAGTACTTGAGTCATCTCTTTTTCTTTCATGAGATGTCTTAATAATGCTCCTTTTTTATTCTCAGTGACTCGATAACCTGTTTGCTTAATTAAAGATATATCCTCTTCCTTTTCTTCTACAGATGCTGTTACTGGATCATTCAGCAAAACTCTTTGTAATTCATCAACATCTTCACTTAATGTTGCAGAGAATAACAAGTTTTGTCTTTTATTAGGTAATAGTTTTAGAATCTGGTCGAGTTCTTTTTTAAAACCTTTAGTTAACATTTTATCGGCTTCATCGAGGACTAAAGCTTTGACATTTTTTAAATGCACTGCGTTTGCTTCAATAAGTTCTAACAATCTACCAGGTGTCGCTACTAGAATATCGACGTTATTCATCTTACGCATTTGCGGATTGATGGAAGCACCTCCATAAACGGCCATAGTAATCAACGGCTTTGTTAAAGCTTTAGAATATGGAATAAAAACCTCACTTACCTGCGCTGCTAGTTCTCTGGTAGGTACCAATATCAATGCGGTAATATGTCTGTTTTCAGATTCAATTCCTTCTAATCGCTGTAAAAGCGGTAGGGCATAGGCCATGGTTTTACCAGATCCAGTTTTTGCAATTCCTAGCACATCTTTACCAGCTAGAATATCCGGCATGGCTAGCTTTTGAATAGGTGTAGGGTGAGAGAATTGATTTTCTCTTAAGGCAAAAAGTAATTGGTTAGATAATCCTAAGGATTCAAAAGACATATGTTGATTTTATACCTTGCAAAGATAGCTCGTTTTTACAGTAAAATACAGCTGTCCTAGTATGTGTAACTGATAAGAGATTTAGTTTTAAAATTTCAAGTTTAGAATATGAAAATATCAGGTTGACTATTTTTAATCATCTTCACGTATTCCCGTGATATGAATCTCAACTCTACGGTCATAAAAATCACCTTTTCCGGTTTTAAAATTAGCCTGTTTTCCTATGGTCGTTAGACGATCAGCAGCGACTCCATATTTAACGAGAAAACGTTTTACTTGTTCTGCTCTAGCTTTTGATAGATTCCATTGGCCTGTGTCCATGTCACGTCCATAAACACCAGGAGATAGACAGCATATATGGCCTTGTATCTCGATTTCATATTTTTTGTGAAGTAGTAAAGAGTTGATGATGGAGTCCATTACAGGAAAAGAAGATTCCCTTAAAACATGTCGTCCTGGATAAAATATGACATTATTAAAAACTAGTTTATCACCTATTTGAAGACTATCTTTTAAGATATCATAAGAACGGTATTTTTCAATACTATCGTTAACCACAGCTTTAGGTATATCTATTGTTCTTTTATAGGTTACACTTATTTCCACTCGTCTATTTCTATAACGTTGCGCTTTTATATTGCTACGATTCTTTAATGGTACCTCGCCCACAATTTTCTGTTGAAAATAATTGTCTGTAAATCGTGGTTTTAGATAATTGATTACTGATTGAACTCTGTTAGTCGCGAGTTGCTGGTTGTAAGAAACACTACCACGATCATCACAGTAACCAATTAGAGCAATTGCGGTTATTTTTGTTGTCTGATCTACAATTAATCGAGCTTCTAGATTTTTAATTGATTGCTCTGTAAGTATTGCACTATCGGTTTCAAAGTATATAGATAATTCTTCAGTCGATACTTGAGAATATCCTAAAGAGGTAATTAATAAGAAAAGGTATTTTATCATCTTCATAACAATAGAAAAACGTTGCAAGGTTTAAATTAGTGTTTTCAATTGATTATCCATGCCAGACAAGCTTCCTAATTTATATTATCAGCATCACGATGTCGTTGCCTTATCGCGAGATTTAATAGGTAAAAAGATTGTAAGTAATATTAACGGTGAACTAACAAGCGGCATAATTACAGAAACTGAGGCTTATCGTGGTTATGATGATAAGGCTTGTCACGCACATTTAGGTCGTTTTACAGATCGTACTAAGGTGATGTATGAGCCAGGTGGCGTTGCTTATGTTTACTTGTGTTATGGCATCCATCATTTATTTAATATTATCACAAATACTGATGGTAATGCAGACGCTATTTTAATACGTGCGGTAGAGCCTGTAGAAGGTATAGACATCATGCTAAAACGCAGAGGTAAAAAGAAACTAGATAAGACCTTAACCTCAGGACCTGGTAATTTTAGTAAAGCCTTTGCTCTCGATAAATCGTTCTATGGAGCAGATTTAACCGGTGATGAAGTATGGATAGAGAAGAGTGATTTATTGCGCTTTCGCGAAAGCGATATTATATCAACCACTAGAATTGGAATCGATTATGCTGGTGAAGATAAGAATTTGCCATGGCGTTTTTACTTGAACTCGAGTACATATGTAAGTAAACGATAATACTAAACATTACGAAATTTTTCTAAAAACTCTGCACGTTTTGCTCTTGCGACTGGTATGGTGACATCACCTGTTAAGGTCACATATCCATCGTTTAAATACTTGATGATATGATTAGTATTTGTTACATAAGATTTGTGAACATGGTAAAAATCTGGATGCGATAGTAGTTTTTTAAAATGACCAATGCTACTGGAGCTAAGAATGGGTTTACGGTTAGTAAAGTGAATTTTAGTATATCCATCAACGCCTTCGCAATGCGTGATACTTTTAACTTTTACAAACTCTAATCCATCAGTAGATGGAATGACAATTTTCTTTTTATGAAAGTTTTCTTGATTGATGTTTTCGAGAAGTTGCGTGTTTTTAACTAGTGCATTTTTTTGCTCGATATTTGTTGTAGCATTAGTGACTGCTTCTACAAGGTCTTCATTATCAATAGGCTTAACTAGGTATCCTATAGCGCATTGTTTAATAGCGTCTAAGGCATATTGATCAAAAGCTGTGGCAAATATGATTTCGAATTGCGGTTTTTTAAACTGTTCTAATACGTCAAAACCGCTCATGCCTGGCATGGCGATATCTATAAATACTAGTTGTGGTTGTAACTCGTTTATAATGTCAAATGCGAGTGCTGGTTTTTCTATCGTTGCTACGATTTCTAGATCTGGACATAAGCGTTCAATCTTATTTTTAAGTATAGCGATAGCCTTAGGCTCATCATCTATTAAAATAGTTTTTATGCTCATAAGTCACTTAAATTTTGAATGGTTAATTGAACGATGGTACCTGTACCGTCATCAATATCAGACCGGTCATGGATAGAGTAGGAGATGTTCCAGTCACCACTATCGTTTAAAATATCTAATCGTTCTGCAATAACAGCACTAGAGTGTGCCTTTGCCGTGCCAGTGGTGTTTTTATTGTGTTTTTTAGTCTTATTGATTCCTATTCCGTCATCTTTAATGATGATTTGATATTTGTTTTCAATTTCGGTTTTAAGAAATTCTACATGTATAGTTCCTGACGTGGATTTATGAAAAATCCCATGATTTACAGAGTTTTCTAACATGGGTTGTAATAGCATGGTAGGGATTTCTAAATCATTCAAATCAAGTTCCTTATCCACATTTATTTTGTAAGATATTTTATCTTCAAACCTTAGTTTTTCAATATCTAGATATTTTTTAATGAAGGCTATTTCTTCTTTAAGTGTAATAGTTTTGGTACGAGAATAATCAAAAAAGAGACGCATTAATTTTGAAAACTTGGTAAGATAATCTTCGCTTATCTCGACCTCATTGCGCTGGATATAATACTGGATAGCATTTAAACTATTATGCACAAAATGCGGATTGAGCTGGCTGCGCAAGGCATTAAGCTCACTCTCGTATTGCTTCTTTTGGGCAGCTAGTTGGTCTTCTAGTTGTTGTTGGAGAAGCTGGTTTTTGCGATTGTTGAAGGTTATAAATAAAAACACCATTCCTAGCACTATAACTAGTATTAATATAAATAGAAATAGATATGTTATCGCTAGATTATCCATTTAATTTTCTAAGTTTAATTCCATAAATTATGCTACCGTATAAAACTAAACTTGATATAGTAATTATTGAATAAAAGATGTTTTTATGAATCGTGATTAATTCTTGTATTAAGAAGAAAATGACAACTAAGTTTAATTGATAAATGATTACTGCTATTGATATCCAAAATGCAGGTATCTTTTTGAAATGTAGGACTTCACTATTATTTAATAGTTGTTGTAAGTAGACAAACACGTTGATCAAAATAATTATTGAAATAATAAAATTGGAATAGTAAAAAATTTCAAAAAGAAAATTTTGGTAAAACATATTGATTAAAAAAGATAATAATCCTATGGATATACTAGTAATTAATAATTTGGCGTTTTTTATGTATTCATAAAACCAAATGAACAAAATTATATTAGTTAGAATTATAACTAAATTACTGAAAATTAATAAATTAGATTCTTCAACTCTTTTGAAATAGTTTGCAAATAATTCAATTACAACCGTTATGGAGAGAAAAACTACTAACCATTTTTCAGGTGTGTTTTTCAAAATATGCCAGTTGATAATTGCATAAATGAATGCAATTATCATACTGCCATATAAAAAGTATTGAGTAATTGATATAAAATCCACTTCTTATGGATTAGTTATTTGATTTCCAGATGGTGGCATTCCTGCAGTACCATGATTAAGAACATTTCCTCCTGGAATATTAGGAATATCACTACTTCTATTGCCCGCTGTTGTTCCTGCTGGCACAAAAATGATCGTGCTCGTTAGAGTCCCGTTCTGGTCATTACTTGCAGCTAAGTATGCTCTAATTCCTAAGTTATCATAGTTACCATCATAACTTTCTACATGTTCAATAAAACATTTCATATCCTCAAGCTTAAAAAAGACTTCAGTGGAATGGTTAAAATTAACAATCGTGTCACTCGTATCTCGATATACGATTGTATCGTCATTAACAGTTGAATTTCTAATAGCTTCATATTGTCTTACCATACCTACAGCTATATCTCGATTAATTTGCCCGTTGTCTCCAGAACAATCAAGTGTTATATCGTCATCTGAAGATGATGTAGGCCAGTTGCAAGCGGTAACTAGTACAACAATACATGCTAGTAATAAATAAGTAATTTGTTTAGTTTTCATAAGGTTGGGTTTTAAGTAAGTTTTAAAGGTATATGTTTTTTTATTATCGTTAGAATCGCTTTCGCGAAAGCGAAATATTATAAAAGAACCAGCGCAGCGAGATTGCTCTGCACTACGCTGTCCCCTTAAAAATCATTATTCACTAATTAAACAGTAATCGTCAAATGCGATGAACATTCTACCAAAATCAGGTAATACGATATGACTGTGAGTAATCATAATATGTGTAAACCCAGCTGCTGGCATAGTTAAGCTATTGGTGTCAAAACTGAGACTTGCTGTTGTGTATGTGTTTGAAGATCCCGCAGGAACTAAAATTTCACCTAATAAAACAGAGTTTCCTGGACCATATAAATCTAGATTAGATGGAGTTTGCATACTGGTAGGGTTAGGTGGAAGTGTCCCACTAAAGTTCACACCATACACGCCTATTTTTACATCATTATTTACTGTGATGCCCATAACTGCATGATTGAAAGACATGACATAACTTCCTGTAGAAGGTAAAATGGATGTACTGAGCTGGTTAAACATTCCTTCCCTAAAACTAGGGCTAGCAGCATTTGAATTTTCTATCCACATTCCTGCATAGTTTCCTGAAGAAGGAGTAGGATGAACAAATCCACTTGGTAATGTAGATGATGAGTCCCATAAATCTGCAAGGCTAGCTGAGCCGCTACCACTGCCCCATAAAGGACCCCAAGAAGTTGCAAGGTTTATATCTTGATCGATACTGGCGTTTACATCTCCTGTTACTACTTCAAAGTCCACATTTTGCATGAAATCATCACATGCTACAGTAGGCATCATCTCCCCAATACACTCACAAAACTCATTTACCGTTCCGTCGAGTAAGGTGTCACCATTACTGTCACAATCATCTCCTATGTTTGCTTCTAGGTTAGGGCAATCGGGATCATTATCTCCAGTGTAGCCGCAAACTTCGTCGCCGTCGCAGGAAAGAATCATAATAGCTAAGAAGCTTAGTCCTATTATTTTAAAATTACTTATAATATTTTTCATGTTTTCTATTTTTAATCTCTGCCACATCCGTGACAGAGATATTGTGTTATAAATGAATTATTTTGGACAGATTACTTTCATCTCTGTTCTACGATTGATTTGATGTTCAGCAGCGCTGCACTCAATACCGTCTGCACAGCGGTTTAAAAGTCTGGTTTCTCCATAGCCTATTCCCACTACACGATTAGCATCTATTCCCTGAGAAGCGATATAATCTCTAGCGGCACTAGCACGGTTTTGAGAAAGTGTTTTGTTATAGGCGTTTGAACCTCTAGAATCTGTATGAGAGGAAATCTCAATACGCACTCCAGGATTGTCCTTCATAAATTGTACAAGTCTATTCAATTCAGGTTCAGCATCTGCTCGTATATAGTACTTGTCTAAATCATATAGGATGTTTTTAAGAGCGATTGCTTTACCACAGTCTGCCTCTTCTAGACATACTTCTAATTTTACAAATAGAGTAGTGCTACGGTCATAATTTTCTGTAGAAATCGTTTCTGTTTGTGAGAAGTAGTTTGCTTTTTTACCACGTAGAGAATAGGTAGCTTTTTGCTTTACATTGAAAATAAATTCTCCTTGAATATTTGTGATCGTATTTTTTTGCTCCGCATCGGTAAGATTATTTAAAATTACAGAGACTCCATCTAGCGCTGTTGTTGTATTACATACTACTGCATTTCCTTTAAGAATAAAGTTAAGATCACTGTAAACCATTTCTTTTTGGAGAGTTTCGTTTGCCTTGAATTCATTTTTTACTGCTGTAGTTCCCTCTAGATTTACATCATATAATTTTCCTTCTATAGTATAGTCATCTTTTTTAATGTCGTTAAAAACAACTGCACCATAGGAGTTTGAAGTTCCTGTTTGAACTATATTTCCGTCTGTATCTTTAAGAACGACCTCAGTATCAGGTAATAGTTCTTTGGTAAATTTATCGCGAGCTATTACAGTTAAATTATACTTATCGCAAACTTGACATTCTTCTTTATCATGTTTATTGAGCTTAAATGTAACTCCAGCAAAAATTCCTACTGAAGAAATGTCACAATCACATGGCTCTTCTCGTTGTCTATAAGAACGTTGTGATAAAAATAATGCTCCTTGATCATCATTAAATCCATGATATCCAGTAGAGACGCCACTTTCGATAGACTCGGTTACATTAAGATGCCTCATATAATAAGCACCAGCATGGATTCCCCAATTTGGGTTGAAAAAGTAATTTAATCTAGTTTGTAACTTAAAGGTCAAGGCACTTCCCACGTCATATCCAGCATGAAAGTTTAATGGAACATCTGTACTATTAGCAGTAGAACCTTCATGAGATACACGTCCGCCTTTTATGGATGCAAGTCCTACACGAGAATTGAACTCGGCACTGAAGTTTCTACTCGCATTACGGTATTGAAAATTAGGACCAATCCCATAGAAAAGTCGGGTAATTCCATCCTCTGTCACATTAAATGAATTAAAGGCAGAACCGTCAAAATCAATGAGTCCATCTGTAGGGTAAATGCTTTCGGGACTGTTCTTAATGTAATCTACATCTATACCTACACCTATCCAGTTCCAATAATAATCAACGCTTATTCCAGCTTCAAGACCACCATTGTAATTTATGTAAGGCGTGTTATTGTGGTATGATGGAAAATCATAACCTATGCGAGGTGATATTTGAAAATAATTGTTGGTCGCATGGTTGACTTGAGACCATGAAAAAATACTTTGTAATAGTATCAATAAAATTAGTAATGGTTTATAAAGTTTCATAATTCAGAATTTTAAAAGTTTTAATTATAAAGTGAAAGGGCGATGGTTTATTTATTTTGGCTAATTCGTAATCCACAGCCCTATCACTGCTCTTTGTAGCTTTCCACGGTTCAAATATGAAATCTATGACAGGAGTTAACTAGAGGTAATTGATGAACGGTAGTATTCAATACAGCAATGGTTTTTTTGAAAAGCTGATAGATTTTCAGTTTTGCTGTCACCTTGTCATTTTGTATGAAATGGTACTGCCTTTGAGTAATAGAATGAAGATGAATAATCTCGCTTTCGCGAAAGCGTAATTACAATAACTTAATTAATACATATTATGTCTCAACAAGGAACCATTAACGTAGCGGTGGAAAATATCTTCCCGCTCATTAAGAAGTTTTTATACAGTGATCACGAGATTTTTCTACGTGAGCTTATCTCAAATGCTACAGATGCAACTCTTAAACTGCAACACCTCGCTAGAATTGGCGAAGCAAAAGTAGAGCTAGGCGATCAGAAAATAGAGGTTAAGATTGATAAAGAAGCAAAAACACTTCACATTATCGATCAAGGTCTAGGAATGAGTGAAGAAGAAGTGCAGAAGTATATTAACGAAGTTGCATTTTCTGGAGCTGAAGAATTTTTAGAAAAATATAAAGACACTGCAAAAGATAGTGGTATCATCGGACATTTTGGTCTAGGGTTTTATAGTGCCTTTATGGTAGCAGATAAAGTAGATATCATCACAAAATCTTTTAAAGATGAACCTGCTGTTCACTGGTCTTGTGATGGTTCTCCTAATTATACTATCGAGCCAGCAGATAAATCTGATTTTGGGACAGAGATAGTATTACATATTTCTGATGATGAACATGAGTTTTTAGAAGAGTCTCGAATTACTGAACTTTTAAATAAGTATAATAAGTTCATGCCGGTCCCAATTAAGTTTGGTACTAAAACTGAAACTTTACCTAAACCAGAAGACGCAAAGGAAGAAGATCCAGCTCCAACTCAAGAAGTGGAAAATATTATCAATAATCCTAATCCTGCATGGACTAAACAACCGGCAGATTTAGAAGAAGAGGATTATAAAAATTTCTACAGAGAATTGTATCCTATGCAATTTGAAGAGCCACTTTTTAATATTCATTTAAATGTAGATTATCCTTTTAATCTTACTGGGATACTTTATTTCCCTAAAATGACTCAAGACCTGAATGTGCAAAAGGATCGTATCCAGTTGTATCAAAATCAAGTCTATGTTACAGATAATGTAGAAGGTATTGTGCCTGAGTTTTTAACTATGTTACGTGGTGTGATTGATTCTCCAGACATTCCTTTGAATGTGTCGAGATCATATTTACAAGCAGATGGCGCAGTTAAAAAAATATCTAGTTACATTACCCGTAAAGTTGCAGATAAGCTTAAATCCCTATTTAATGAAGATCGCGCTGCTTTTGAAGAAAAGTGGAACGATATTAAAATAGTCATTGAATATGGTATGTTGAGTGAGGAGAAGTTTTTTGAAAAAGCAGATAAGTTTGCACTTTATCCTACTGTAAATGGATCTTATTACACTTGGGATGAATTAATAGAGAAAATTAAGCCTACTCAAACAGATAAAGATGACAAGACAGTTGTATTGTATACTTCAAATAGAGAAGCTCAACATAGTTATGTAAATGCAGCATCAGATAAAGGGTATGAGGTATTATTGTTAGATTCTCCTATAGTATCTCACTTAATGCAAAAACTTGAAAGTTCTAAAGAGAATATTTCTTTTGTGAGAGTAGATGCAGATCATATAGATAATTTGATTAAGAAAGATGAAGATCAAATTTCAAAATTATCAGATGAAGAAAAAGAATCCTTACAAAAAACGATAACTGACACTATTAACGACGCGAGCTACACTGTTCAAGTAGAAGCAATGAGTAGCGACTCAGCGCCCTTTATTATTACACAGCCAGAATTTATGCGACGTATGAAAGAAATGCAAGCCACTGGTGGCGGCGGTGGAATGATGGGCTTCGGTAATATGCCAGATATGTACAATTTAGTTGTTAATGCAAACCACGATCTTATTCAAGAGATTTTTAACTCAAAATCTGATGAAAAGAAAGCGAGCTTAATTAAACAATCAGTCGATCTAGCTAAACTTTCTCAAGGTCTTCTAAAGGGAGAAGCTCTTACAGATTTTGTTAAAAGAAGTTATGAGTTAATTAAATAATTACACTCATCTCGATTTATTAAAAAGCATTTGTTGTTCTCAATAACAAGTGCTTTTTTGTGTTTATAAGATAAATTTATTGACTTTTTTATAACATTCATAATAATTAATGACTCGCTATTCACTTAACGTTAAGTGTGATACTAGTACTTGATTGATGTGGGATAAAGATTGTTAAAAAAGTCAATCTGTTGAATATTTGACGGTACTAGTTAAACGAAAACGTTTTCGATTTTTTATTATTTGAAGAATAGTCTTACATATATTAACATTAACATAAAATTAACATCTGCTTATATGGTTTGATTTTGCTGCAAAAATTTTACTTTTTTTAAGAAATTATATTCATTTTAAATTTTGCTGTTTGTGAGATTCTAAAAAACGCAGTTATATTTGAACTGTAAATAAAAAACGGCTCAAGTTTTTTAAAAACAATTGGCAGATATCCCTATCTCCTGTCATAATTAACCCCTTAGATTAATGAACCTTGGTTCGCAAATGATTATAGCATGTAAGGCTATTATCGTCGCTCGCAAATGTGTTTATATTAATTCTAAATATTTAATTATGAAAAGAGTAATCATGAGTGCCGCGGCACTTGCAATAGGAGGTTTTGTCTTTGCACAAACTCCGCAGACAATCACACCGATCGTACAGCAGTCATCTCCGACAGCTTCAGCCACTGTAGGTGGAAACTATTCAGACATTGATCAAAAAGGAACTGGTAGTGATGCAATGGTTCAACAACAAGGAACAGCAAATGCATCTTTTATCGAGCAAACAGGTACTGACGTAGCAAATCGTAACTCAGTAGATGTTTTACAATGGGGTAATGTACAACCTAGTATAAGTGGACATCTTAACTATTCTGATATTAAGCAAGATGGTGCTGGGAATATGTTTATGGCCACTCAACAAGGTGACGAAAATGAAATCTTAGGTTTACAAAATGGACTAGATAATGAAGCTCTAGTACAACAAGGAGCAAATACTCCTCAACAAGCGCAAAATAATTTAGCTGTTTTAGATCAAGATGGAAAAGATAACTATGCTGAAGTTCAACAACGTTATGATGACAATGAAGCAAGTATTCTTCAAAGAAACGATCAGATAGCTGGTGTAGGTAATCGCTCTTACCAGGATCAAGTTTCAAACCCGAACCAATCTGCAGGACAAGTTGCTATAGGTGAGCAATGGGGTGATAATAACGAAGCTATACAAATTCAAGATAGTGGTTCTCCTGCATTAGGTGGTGGAAACCATGCTGAAATTAAGCAAGGAGACGCTTCTATGGATGCTACCGGCGCTTTTGCACAACAAGTTCAGTCAGGTGCTACTAATGAAGCATATGCTACACAATTCTTATCAAGTGATGAATCTTACCAAGAGCAATTAGGTACAGATAACAAAGCTGTAGTAAATCAAAATACTGCTGGTTCTTTAAGTGGTGGAGATAATCTGGTAGAGCAATTCCAAGATGGTGATCGTAATGAGGCTCGTTCAACTCAAAATGGTAACAATAATGAAGTTAACCAAGAACAGTACGGTATGGATAACTATTCTCGAGTAAGTCAAGGTCATGGTCAAGCAGTAGGTAACATGGCTACATCTATCCAAGATGGAGCTGACCACCATTCTGTAATTAATCAACGTGCAAATGGCAATGAGGCTATGGTTGATCAAACAGGTAATGGGCAGAGAAGTTTAATTAACCAAAACTCTCCATTAGCAGGACAACCAGCGTTAACTTCTGGTCAAAATACTGCAACTGTAATTCAAAGAAACGCAAACGTTGCATTAACGCCTCAAACGAGAAGAGCTGTAGCAACAAAGAGACATACATTTTAATAATTTCATAAACCCGTAGGGACGGTTTAATGTGATGATAAAGTTAGCTAAGGGATTTGAGAGCCTTAGCTAACTTTTAAAACCAAATCAATCTCAAAATCAATCCAATTAAATTCTAAATATCTAAATTATGAAAAGAGTAATTTTAAGTGCAGCCGCCTTAACTATATGTGGGCTAGCTTTTGCACAATCTCCACAGGTAATAGTAAATCCTGGACAACAACCTTCTCCGGTAGTACCAACCGCTACTGTAGGTGGTAACTATTCTGACATTGATCAAAAAGGTGTAGGAAGTGACGCGGTAGTACAACAACAAGGAACATCTAATGCTTCATTTATTGAGCAGACGGGAACAGATGCCGGAAACCGAAATATGGTAGACGTATTACAATGGGGTAACATACAACCTAGTATTAGTGGACAGTTAAACTATTCTGATATTAAGCAAGATGGTGCTGGTAATGCTTTTATGGTTACTCAACAAGGTGATTTGAATGAAGTATATGGTACTCAAATGGGTCTAGATAATACTGCGATTGTACAACAAGGAGCTAATACTCCTCAACATGCACAAAGTAACCTTTCTTTAGTTGATCAAGATGGTAGAGATAACTTTGCTGAGGTACAACAGCGTTATGATAATAGTGAAGCAAGTATCACTCAACGTAACGATGTAGCTGCAGGTGTAGGAAACAGATCTTATCAAGAGCAAATTGCAAATCCTAATATGAGTTCTGGACATACTGCAATAGGTACACAGTACGGAGATGGTAACACTATGGTTCAAATTCAGGAAGGTGGTTTAGCTCCAACTGGTGCTGGTAACTATGCGCAAGCTGACCAAGGAGATGTAGCTGATGATGCAACAAATGCTTTTGCTCAACAAGTACAGACTGGAGAGTTAAACGAAGCTTATGCATCTCAGAAAGGAACTGATAATACATTATTCCAAGAACAAATAGGAAGTGGTAATAAAGCTGTGGCTTCTCAAGCAGATAACCCAACTAGTGGTTCTAGCTTGTATGCAGAGCAATATCAAGATGGTACAGATAACGAAGCTCGTTCTAAGCAAAATGGTTCTAATAATGAGGCGTACCAAGAGCAATATGGTGATCAAAACTTCTCTTCTATAGAACAACGTGGAGGTGTTAATCCAGGAGATGCTAATGTAGCATTATCTATTCAAGATGGTAGTTTAAATCACAGTATGATTGAGCAAAAAGCAAGAGGTAACAGTGCTATTGTTGATCAAACTGGTGACGGTCAAATGAGTGTAGTTAATCAAAACTTAGCTTCAAGTTCAGCACCGAATGGAAATGGTTACAATAATGCTACAGTTATCCAAAGAAACGCAAATGTTTCTTTAACTCCTCAAACTCAAAGAGCAGCAGCTGCTAGAAGACATTTTTAATCTTAAACCAGTAAGAACGGTTTAATAGTAATCTAATATAGGCTAAGGAAAATAAAAGCCTTAGCCTATTATTAACTTAAATGTTTATTACTAAAACTGAATCTATTTATATGTAGCTCTTTATGTTCAATCTTTAAGAGCTATGCATCAGATAGACACCAATTCAATAAATCTGTAGGGAAGGTTTATAAGGAATCAAAGCGGACTATGAATTTTGAGAATCATAGTTAACTTTTCAATCAAATTAATTTCTCATAATCAATTTAATTCTAAATATTTTAATTATGAAAAGAGTAATTCTAAGTGCCGCGGCACTTGCAATAGGAGGTTTTGTCTTTGCACAAACTCCGCAGACAATCACACCGATCGTACAGCAGTCATCTCCGACAGCTTCAGCCACTGTAGGTGGAAACTATTCTGATATCGACCAAAAAGGGACAGGTAGTGATGCAATGGTTCAACAACAAGGAACTGCAAATGCATCTTTTATCGAGCAAACAGGTACTGACGTAGCAAATCGTAACTCAGTAGATGTTTTACAATGGGGTAATGTACAACCTAGTATAAGTGGACACCTTAACTATTCTGATATTAAGCAAGATGGTGCTGGGAATATGTTTATGGCTACTCAACAAGGTGATGAAAATGAAATCTTAGGTTTACAAAATGGTCTAGATAATGTGGCACTTGTGCAACAAGGAGCAAATACTCCACAACAAGCGCAAAATAATTTAGCCATAGTTGATCAAGATGGTAAAGGAAACGATGCTGAAATTCAACAACGTTATGATGATAATGAAGCAAGTATTCTTCAAAGAAACGATCAGATAGCTGGTGTAGGTAACCGTTCTTACCAAGATCAAGTTTCAAACCCGAACCAATCTGCAGGTCAAGTTGCTATAGGTGAGCAATGGGGTGATGATAACGAAGCTATACAAATTCAAGATAGCGGTTCTCCTGCGTTAGGTGGAGGAAATCATGCTGAAATTCAGCAAGGTGATGGATCTACTGAAGCTACTGGAGCATTTGCACAACAAGTTCAGTCTGGTGCGACTAACGAAGCTTATGCTACACAATACCTTTCAAGTGATACTTCTTACCAAGAGCAGTTAGGAACAGATAATAAAGCTGTTGTTGAGCAAAATACTGGTGGTATTTCTTCTGGAGGAAATAACTTAGTTGAGCAGTTCCAAGATGGAGATCGTAATGAAGCTCGTTCTGATCAAAATGGTAATGGTAATTCTGTTAACCAAGAGCAATATGGTCAAGATAACTTTTCTAGTGTGAAGCAACGTTATGGTCAGGATGCTGGTAACATGGCAACATCTATCCAAGATGGTTCTTTAAACAACTCTGTAATCAACCAACAATCTCATGGTAACATGTCTATGGTAGATCAAACAGGTGATGGTCAAACTAGTTTAATTAATCAAAATAACCCTACAACTGGAGCGGCTGCTGCAGCTGGTGGTTACAATAATGCAACAGTTATCCAGAGAAATGCTAACGTAGCATTAACTCCACAAACTAGAAGAATTGCTGCGTCTAAAAGACACACGTTCTAATCATTAAACCAGTAGGGAAGGTTTAATTTAAATAAGTACTTAAGGATGGTAATTGTAATATGCCATTACCATCCTTTATTTATAATTTCTAAATATTACATATGAAAAGCTCAATAATAAGCGCATTATCACTGCTCATAGGTGGAATCGCATTCGCTCAAACATCACAGACAAGACAAGCAATAGTGGCGCCTGTACAACAAATATCTCCAACGGCTGGTGCTACAGTCGGAGGTAATTATTCAAATATCGATCAAAAAGGAGTCGGTAGTGATGCATTAGTTCAACAACAGGGAACTGCTAATGCTTCATTTATAGAACAAACTGGAACAGATGCCAGTAATCGTAATTCAGTTGACGTCCTACAATGGGGAAATGTATCAGCCTTAAGTGGTGAAGAAAACTATTCTGAAATCAAACAAGATGGTGCAGGAAATAACTTCTCAGTATTCCAACAAGGAGACAAGAATGAAGTATTTGGTACTCAAACAGGTTTAGATAATACTGCATTGGTTCAACAAGGTGCTGACTTAGCTCAACAAGCACAAGATAATCTTGCATTAGTAGATCAAAATGGTAAGGATAATGATGCTGAAATTCAGCAGAGATTTGATAATAATGAGGCATCTATTATACAAAATAATGACGCTGTAAATGGAATAGGAAATAGATCTTATCAAGCACAAATTTCAGATGGAAATCAAACTCCAGGTCATACAGCCATAGGAACTCAATATGGAGATGATAATGAAATTATTCAAAATCAAGATAGTGATTACCAGCCATTTGGCGGTGATAATTATGCTGAGGCTAATCAAGGAGATGCTACTGTAACTTCAGAAAGAGCTTTCTCTCAACAAATACAGTCAGGTGGTTACAATAATGCATATTCTACGCAATATGGATCAGATAATTCTTCGTTCCAAGAACAAAACGGTCTTTTAAATACTGCCGAGGTACATCAAAACACTTCATCTACAGGTGGAGATAATTATGCAGAGCAGTACCAATTAGGAGGTTTAAACGAAGCATACATTGAACAAGATGGACAGAATCATTCTGCTAATCAAGAACAATATGGGATTTTCAATGAATCAGTTGTTATACAAAATGGTGGTCAAGTTTCAGGAAACCAAGCTTTATCCATTCAAAGAGGAATGAATAACGATTCATATATTAATCAAATGGCAAATGGAAATATTGCCGATGTAGATCAATTAGGTATGAATCATCAATCAGTTATTAATCAAAATAGCCTTGGAACATCTGCAGGTACAGGAGGTAGTAATACCGCTATTGTGACTCAAAGAAATGCTAATGTTTCTTTGACTCGTCAAACTCAAAGAACAGCAGCAACCAAAGCTCACACTTTTTAAAATTGCTTAATTGCTTGAACTGAAAGGCCCAATTGGGCTTTTCGGTTTAATTTAAAACTATCATTATGAAAAAAATACTTTTCTTACTCGTTTTTACCACATTTACAGCCTTAGGTCAGACTTATGTTGATGATAGTCAAGTAATCAATACAGCAAATTTGCAAACGACCAATGCACAACTGAATTTGGCTTCAGATCAAAATTCATCAACCAGTAATACAACAACTCAATTCGTAAATCAAAATAGTGTTTTTATCGAACAAGTTGGTAATAGTAATAGTGCTATAGTGAGTGTTGCATCAGACGATAGTCAGATATCCTTGTATCAAAATGGTACGCTTAATAGTACAACTCTCAATCATTCAGCAGATCGTATTAGACAAAATATTGTTCAAATCGGAAACTCAAATGTAATTTATGATTATAGTACGATGGGAGCTGCAAGTCATAATTTGAATATCGTGCAAAATGGAAATTATAATACCTCCATTTCGGCAGGATCAAATGCGATATCAGAAAATATGCAAATTAATCAGACAGGAAATGGTAGATCTGTTTATGTCATAAATTTTTAATTTAATATGAAAATTGCTCTAAACATAATTGCATTACTCCTTTGTTTTATTATACAGGCTCAAGCTCAAGAGCAAAAATCGTATTATAATCAAGAAATAAGTGGTGAGTTATTTTTAGAACAAAAAGGAGATTATGTTTCTATTCAAGGTGTAGCATCTAACCTTACTGATGTTTCAGCCAGCATCAGATATGAACTAACTGTATTTAAAAAAGACAGTCTTAATAACACTTCAAAAAACAAGCAAGAAGGAAGTGGTGTTTTAAATGCTAAGACTAAAGCGATTCTATCCACAACAACAGTTAATATTAATAGTCCTTCAAAAATTACCATCATGTTACTGGTTTACGACTTGAACAATAAATTAGTAGGTAAGGCAGTCCAAGTATTAAAAGAAAATTCTTTGCAACTTGAGAAAAAAGAGATTGTTTCAAATGATGGTGTAGAAATTAGAGGTATTGTCATAGAAAAAACAAGAACTAAACCAGCTCGAGACTTCTATGATTATTTCTATGGAGAATATCATAAATATAAAATTAATGGTAACCGTATTGTTACCGTAGAAGAGGAATTTGGTCAAGGAAGAAGTTCTCTTATTAAAGTTACCGTAGGTAGAGAAATTGTTTATCAATTTTTTGTACAGCCTAAAAAGAAGTATTTAAAACAGATGGCAGATAATGCCATACGCTCTGTTTTTCAAAAGTTTTTACAAATTCAAAAAGAAAAATCTAACTAAATAAATTTATCATGCTCACAAAATCTACAACATTGCTCTCGTTGTTATTTTTAGTTCTCGCTTATACAGCGTGTAACGCACAACAATTCACTTATAAACCTATTAATCCAGCCTTTGGAGGTGATACGTTTAATTACCAATGGCTTATACAAAGTGCTGAAGCACAAAATAAATTTACTGATCCAGCAGAATCAGCTATAGACGATACATCAGAACTAGATGCCTTTACTGAAGGATTAAATAGACAGCTATTAAGCGGTTTTTCTCGTCAAATTTTAAATCTTCAATTAGGAGATGAAGAACTAACACCAGGAGTTTTTACTATTGGTTCTTATGAAGTAGAAGTATTAGAATCTTTAGAAGGATTAGTGGTTAATTTATTGGATACCAATACTGGAGATCAAACCCAAATTATTATACCTAATAATTAGGCCTAAAGAACTCTATTATGAAATCTTACAAAAACATCATGATTCTCATGATGCTTACCTCGCTATTATCTGCTTGTGGAGCATATATGAATCAACCTATGGGAACTCAACCAGCCCGTATAGGAGAAGCGACTGAAGTCTCTAAGAGATTAATCGCTCTACCAGAACCTAGCGCACCTGCCGTAGTAGGTGTCTATGAATTTGAAGACCAAACAGGTCAATTCAAACAATCAGAAACGGGAAGCACCTTTAGCAATGCTGTTACACAAGGTGGTACGACCATATTAGTAAAAGCACTAGAAGATTCAAAATGGTTTACACCTATTGAAAGAGAAAATCTAGGAAACTTACTTCAAGAACGTAATATCATTCTCAACACTAGAAAAGATTATGCAGCACGTAGTAATACACAAGTAAAAGAGCTAGACCCATTACTTTATGCGGGCGTACTTATTGAAGGTGGAATAGTTTCTTATGACACTAATGTTTTAACTGGTGGAGCTGGGGCTAGATATTTTGGTGCTGGCGGATCAGCACAATATAGACAGGATCGAGTTACTGTATACTTAAGAGCTGTCTCCACAAAAACAGGTCAAATAATGAAAACTGTATATGTCTCTAAAACCATTTATTCTCAAGCTGTAGATGCGAGTTTATTTAGATACGTAAGTTTTCAAAGGTTACTAGAAGCAGAGACTGGATTCACTAGAAATGAACCAGGACAGCTTGCTGTTAAAGAAGCAATTGAAAAAGCTGTTGAAGCATTGATAATTGAAGGGATCGATGCACAATTATGGTACCCTAAAGGAGGAAGACCTGTCGCAGATCAGATGATAGCTAGTTATAAAAAGGAAAAATCAATCGCAGAGAATACAGATGTTTATCAACGTAATATGATAAATAGACGTAGTAAATGGCGAGTAGATGCAGGTGCAGGTGGAACCTTAATTAATGGAGATTATCCTAATGCATACTATGAATACGCTGCAACACTAGGTGCGCAATATAACTTTACTCCTTATATAGGTATACATGCTTCGGTACACAAATTCAGATTAAAAAATACAGACTTGTTTAATCGAGAGTTTGCTGCATCAGAGCTTAATGTGCATTTAACCATGTTGCCTTATGATAAATTCACACCTTATGTATATGGAGGTGCAGGTTTAAATCACGCAAATCAATTTGATAAGAACGATATTAAAGCGCAAGCAGGCTTTGGTCTAGAGTACACTGTATCGCCTTCTGTAGGTGTTAAGTTATATGCAGATTACAACGCTGTTTTATCAGATGATCTTGATTACGTTGTCGCTGGTCAGCGAGATGACCATTATCTTAAGTTTGGACTAGGTCTTAATATATATATAGGCGGCAATGATGCAAAGGATAATGATGAAAAACGTAAAATGAGAAAATACCGTCGTACTCAACGACGTATAGAAAAAATGAAACTAAGAGTTCAGGCAGAGCAAGAGGTTGCTGGAGATACGCTTTCGCGAAAGCGTAATAACTCAAACTTCCCTAACCCATAATTAAAAGATAGAAAACATGAAATTACTGCAATATATAGCTGGAATTAGCATCCTACTTTTAGTATCGGGATGTAGTGAAGATAAATTACAAATAAATGGTAAAGGTACTCTTAAAGGTCGCGTAGTGGCTGCCGAGACTTTTATACCTCAAGAAAATGTCAAAATTTCAACTAATCCTAATACGAATACTGTTTTTACAGATGCTGATGGATTATTTGAATTTGAATTAGATAATGGTCAATATTCTGTACAGGCAGAAAAGGATGGATTCTTAACAGATTTTGAAAGTGCTACTGTCGATGTAGATGAAACGGTAGAAATTGTATTTGAATTACAGATAGAAACAGCAAATAACAGAGCACCAGATACACCTATATTGGTCTCTCCGGCAGATAATGAGGTAGATGTATCATCTAATGTTACCCTAGAATGGCTAGCAACAGATCCTGAAGATGATGCTCTAACGTTTACAGTAGAACTGAGAAACACATCTGATAATACGGTAGAAGTATTTGAAGATATTACAGAGCCTATGTTGGACGTGACTCTAGATTTTGGGACCACTTATTTATGGCAAGTAAGGGCTAACGATGGGATTAACCAGACAATTAATAGTGCATTATTTTCTTTCAGTACTTCTGATTTTCCGACCAATAGATTTCTATATGTACGTAAGGTGAACGGCAATAATGTTATTTACAGTAGTGATGAGAATGGAACAGAAGTGGCGCTTACCACTACGACTACTAATAGCTGGCGACCTAGAGTAAATAGACAGGCTAATAAAATTGCATTTCTAAGAAGTGTAGGCGCACAAGTACATGTTTTTACAATGGATTTAGACGGGACACAAGTTCAGCAAGTAACATCTACTGTAGCTGTTGCTGGATTCAACCTTGATGAAGTAGATATTTCATGGGCTACTAACGGTTCTTTAATTTATTACCCATCATTAGATAAGCTATATACCATACAACCTAATGGAGCCGGATTGACTCAATTTTATCAAACCGCTAATGGTAATATTATATCTGATGTTGATGTTAATGAACCTCGAGTAGCGGTTAAAACTAATGATTTTGCAGGTTATAATGTGGAGATTTTAGTGCTAGACATGCAAGCTGCGGTCGTTCAAACTGTTTTAAGTGGTGTGCCAGGTGCAGCGGGCAGTATTGATTTGAGCGCAAATAATTCTACGATACTCTATTCTAGAGATGTTTCTGGATTTGAAAACATCGCTTATAGACAACTAGATTCCAGACTTTTTGTATATAATTTAAATACGTTACAAGAATTAGAAGTTTCATTTAATAAACCAGCAGGAACTAACGATCTGGACGCACGTTTTTCTCCTACAGAAGGTTTAGTCATATGTAAAAATCAAGATAATGATGGAAACTCTGCACCGATAATACAAACTCTAGAATTAACTATAGCAGATACTAGAGAAGATTTATTTACAAATGCTATAATGCCAGATTGGGAATAGGCGCTCTTTATCCTTATGTAGTAAATGCGTTATCTACATAGTGGACTTGAGTCCCTGAGCAAGATTCAAATATGTCTAGGGTAACTAACTATGATACTTACGCAATTATCAATAGTTCTGTGCCTATTCCGTTTTGGTATTTATATAAAAGGTAATGCCCAGTAAGAATGTAGGGATTCTTTACTGGGCATTTATCATTTCTAAATATCTTGAAAAGAAATATTTTCTTGTTTAAGATGAGACAAACATATACTTTAATATGTTGTCTTGCAACATTTTTAAGATATTTTGACGTTTAAAGGTCGTATTTAACAGATTTTTGGTAGTAAAAGCCCTTTTAATCGATGTTTTAATCGTTGGTTTATCCTGCGCTTAAGTCAGTAGATTCATAAGCACCAGCATCTGGAGCAGCGCTTCTAGGATTATCTAAGATATCATTTGTAGTTGCACTAGCTGGATTTGCAATTCCATTTGCTCCTCCTGAGTTATCTATCTGTAATAGATTATTATCCTCATCTTTAAAAATAGGATCTACATTAAATGTACATTGATTATATACACTAACATCAGTAAAATCATAATTAGTAAATCCTACAAAATCATCAAAACGGTCATTAAATTTAATTAACGAATTCTCAAAGCTGAAATTGAATTGTGACACGCCATCATCTGCCAGTATAAGTTCTATATCTCTATCACCATAAATAATACAATTAGTAAATCGAGCTTGTACTAAATCCTCTGTTAAATCCGTGTTAGGGATAATGTTAGAAATAAATAGAGTAGGATCTTGTCTAAAACTATTATTCCAATAATTTGCTATTGTACAATTGTTAAAGGTGTATTCACCACCTAAACGTAATACCAAAGAAGATTGACCAGAATTATTAATGATAAGATTTTCTGCTTCTATATTTGCACCAGTTGCTATTAAACCAGAGTTTGAACTATTATAAATTTGTGTATTACTAAGTTTTAATGTTGCACCTGTAGAAGTTGTATTAACACTATCCATGATAATACCTACACTCGCATTTTTAATAGTAGCGTTATTGATAATATTATTTTTACTGCCAGCGGTAAGCCATATAGCGCCCCATTGGCCAGCGATGTCTGTATAAGTAGGTTCTAATCTATCTCCTTCAAAAATCACTTCGTTTTCTAATTCCTCTGTTGAGGATGGCAATCCATTTACCTGTAAACTACCTTCGTTAGCGACTATGATACCACTGTCATTATGGAAATGTAATCTTGCTCCGGCATCAATAGTGAGTGTTTTATTGGGTGGTACACCAGCATATCCATAAATTACATAAGGTTTTGCGGCTGTTAGTGTCAATTCAGTATCGTCTAGAAAAAAGCCACTTATTCTAATATCTTCACCATCATCTGTAGTTCCTAATAATAAAGTTTCTTCAATACCTTGCGCATCTCTTTCAGGAAATAGAAATATAGCATCTTGAACTAGAGTAACTAGTTCTACCTTTTGCTGGTTAGGACCACTATCAAACTCTATGGTGTCGGTATATAAAAACTCGTCTCCTGAAGAGAAGTCGTTAATGTCAATCGTAGTTTCAACAAATACAAATAAGGAATCTTTGGCCAGTAATTCTACATTTTCAAAAATGCGACCAGGAATACCATCTACTGCTAGTCTGTATTTTGAGCTTTCGCCTTGAGCGAGAGCAACACGAGGAATAACAATATCATCACTACTGTTATTGTAAACCTTAAAAGTGCGTGTACTAGATCCTATATTAGTAAATACGGTATCTAAGAAAACAGTATCTTGAGAAAAGCCTAAATCTCCTGTACTATTTGAAAAAGCAAAATCATCTCTACAAGAAGCAAAGATGATGCATAATAAAAGAGACGGAATGATTATAAAATATTTCTTCATGTAAGTGTTTCAAAAAGATCCCTTAATTCTTGAGATATTTTTACCGGTTTTCCTTTTTTATTTATAGCACACCATACAGATTTAGTTTTAACTAATAACTGTTCTGTCGTGGCATTATATATTTCTATAAAACGCTCATATTTTACATTTGTTGCCTGTCCTACTTGGGTTTTGATCAATATAGTATCGCCTAAAAATGCTGCAGCTTTGTACTCTAGATTATGTTTAATCATGACCCAGTCAAACTGTTTTTTTAAAGCCTCTGTGCCTACGTTTAACCAGTGCTCTATGGCAATTTCATTAGCCCATTGATTATAAACCACATTATTAACATGGTTAAGATCATCAATTTCAGCATCTGTAACTTTTCTAGTTACTGTGTATGTTGGTAAATCTGCACTAATCACTATTTCTTAATTTTAATTTCAAACATCTTATCCCATCTCTTACCCGTTACAAAGATAGTACCGCTCTTTGGGTTGAAAGCAATCCCATTAAGTACGTTATCATCTTTATTTGCATTAGAGATTTGAGCAGTTAAAGATTTTAAATCTACAATGCCTTCTACCACACCAGTTTGTGGGTTTATAATGGTAATACCATTCGTTTGATAAACATTGGCATAGATTTTACCATCAATCCATTCCAGCTCATTAATCTTTGTGATACTATTCTTAGTAGATACGACCTGAACATAACTTATTTCTTCAAAAGTTATTGGGTCGATCTTCCATATTTTATCACTTCCATCGCTTTTGTAGAGAAATTGTCCATCATTGCAAAGTCCCCAACCTTCTTTACTACGGCCATATTTAAATTCGTCTATACGGTTAAGGGATAGGTCGTATACATAGCCATAACCAGCCTGCCATGTTAATTGATATATTTTGTTATCAAGAATCGTCATACCTTCAGCAAATATGTGGTCTGGTAATTCAAACTTTTTTAAAGCCTCTCCAGTGTTAACATCTGTAATTCTTAAATCACTTTCTTTAAACTGTCCGGTACTCTCATAAAGTGAGTCGCCATAAAACTCAAGCCCTTGCGTGTAAGATTCTGTTTTATGTGGATAAGTCGCAATTTCTTCTATTTGATAAACTTTGACATTGTTAGGTGCTAGTCTTGTGATGTGTGCTGACTTTGTTACCATCTTTCCATCTTTATATATGGACGCTTCAAATGTTAGTTTACCATAAGGTTGTGTATTCAGCTTTCGCGAAAGCGTAATACCATTTTCACCTTCAACTTTACCAGCATTAATGTGCCAGATGATACTATCATTTCCTATTTCTGAGGCATCAATCACGGATAAATTGATAGAATCTGAGTTAGTGTACGAATTTTTAGGGTTTGTTATTTCTAAACTATAATTGTCTTTAAAGGTATCGATATCATTCTTACAAGCTGTTAACGAGATGGTTGCTAGTAAGATTATAGCGGCATTTTTCCAGTTCATATATGGTTTTTAAGAGGTCGAAATATAACGATAAAATTGCTTGCTTAAAATCTTTGCAGAGTATAAACAAGGTATTATATTTGCACCTGGCAAGTCCTACACAACTAGCTCCTGTTGAACTCCTCCAGGGCGGGAACGCAGCAAAGGTAAGCGGTCGTAGCAGTGTGATGTAGGTAGCTTGCCTTTTTTTGTGTCCAATACTCAAATCTAATCATCTCAATAATAGGTTGTTATGAATAAAGTTGTTCTTGTAACCGGCGGTTCTAGCGGTATAGGAAAGTCTATTTCTATTTATCTTAAAAGTAAAGGTTATACCGTTTATGGAACGAGTAGAAATCCTAATCGTTATCCGGACAGTCCTATAAATCTAGTTGCTATGGATGTTAAAGATCCTATTTCTATTAAGGAGGCTGTTGTTGAGATTATTGATAAAGAAAGTAAAATAGATATCCTTGTTAATAATGCTGGTGTAGGTATTACCGGTCCAGTAGAGGAAACACCTATAGAAGAAATACAAGGTGCGATGGATACTAATTTTTATGGACCATTGCGAGTTCTCCAAGCTGTGTTACCGCATATGAGGAAACAACAATCGGGTAGAGTTATTAATATTACCAGTATAGCTGGATATATGGGATTACCTTATAGAGGTGTTTACAGCGCTAGTAAAGGAGCTTTAGAAATCGTTACCGAGGCGTATCGTATGGAGTGTGCACATTTAAATATACATTTCAGCAATGTGGCGCCGGGTGATTTTGCTACTAATATTGCTGCAGGTCGTTTTCATGCTCCTGTTCTAGAAGGAAGCGACTATGCAGACGGATATTCTAAAACCTTAAAGCTAATTGATGAGCATGTCGATGACGGTAGTGATCCCATGGAAGTCGCTCAAAAGATTTATAGTATTCTTCAAGAAAAAAATCCTGGAATTCACTACAAGGTGGGTAGTTTTTTACAAAAATTTTCGATTGTTCTCAAGAAAATCTTACCAGAAAAGCGTTATGAAAAAATGCTCAAGAAGCATTACAAGCTTTAAAAGTCTTTAGTCAACTCTTCTAGTGCTTCAAGTTGTAAAATTTTGATGTTTTTGCCTTGTGTTGTAATGTAGCCTTTCTTTTTAAAGTCAGATAATAATCTGATACAAGATTCTGTTGCAGTACCTATAGCTGCGGCGAGATCCTCTCGTGATAAAACTAAAGTTAGGTCGCCGGTATTTGGGTCTTCACCAAACTGATTTTTAAGGTATAACAATGCTTGGGCTAGACGTTGTTTAACTGTTTCTTGAGATAAATCGATGATCATATTATCTGCAACTCTCAATTCTGTAGCCATAGTAACGAGTAATTCTTTTACAAAAAGTGGATTGTGAGCAATCCTACTTTTAATAGCAGATTTAGGTATAAAACAGACTTCCATATCATTAAGTGCAGTAGCACTCAAATTTGCATTTTCTTCACAGACTATAGATCGCTGTCCTAAAATCTCACCTTTTGAGGCAATTTTTATAATTTGATCACGACCCGACGCTGTTATCTTTGATAGCTTAGTAGCACCATTACGCACGCAATAAATACCGCTTAACCGTTGTCCTTCTTTAAAGATCATATCACCTTTTGAAATTGATTGAAGCTCTTTAGTTTCATTGATTTCAACAAGATCCTCTGTGTTTAATACTCTAAGAGCATTGTACTGTCTTATGACGCAGTTTTCACATTTAGTACTCATAATTTCATCAGATTGGACTATAACAAAATTAAATCTTGTAGGACAGTTCTATCAATTTTTCAATGTGATAATTGTCATGTTTTAAAACTCTTTTTAAGAAGAACTTTGCATCAGGTATAATGAGCAAATAAATAAATTATGGATAATTGTTTCCATTGTGGAGATCCCTGCACAGAACAAACTATCTTACATGACGAGAAGAAGTTTTGTTGCAATGGCTGTAAGTTAGTCTATGAGATACTAAGTGATAATAACCTAGACAATTACTATGATATTGAAAAAAACCCTGGAACGTCTCCTTCTTTTTCAAAGGATAAATTCAATTTTCTAGAAAACGAAGAAATTGTTCGTAAGCTATTAGAATTCAATGAGCAAGAAGTTCAAGTGGTGCAACTATCTATACCATCCATACATTGTAGTTCTTGCATATGGGTATTAGAAAATCTACAACGCATTCATCATGGTGTTAAGTCTTCTCAAGTAGATTTTCCGAAAAAGACCGTTAGAGTCACCTTTAATTCAAATGAACTAGATCTTAAGGCATTAGTTATATTATTAGCATCCATAGGTTATGAACCTTATATATCGTTAGATGATTATGAAAAAAAGGATAAAAAAGTTGATCGTTCTTTAATCTATAAATTAGGTGTAGCGGGCTTTGCTTTTGGGAATGTGATGTTTTTATCATTTCCAGAATATTTTGAGGTTCAAGAATTTTGGCTAGATCAGTTTAAAGGTCTTTTTCGTTGGATGATGTTTGCATTTTCATTGCCTGTAGTTTTTTATGCTGGTATCGATTATCTAAAATCTGCTTATAAAGGAATTGCATCTGGTGTATTAAATATTGATATTCCTATTGCTTTAGGGATTGTAGTCTTATTTATACGCAGCACTATTGAAATCGTATTTGATTTAGGAACTGGTTTTTTAGACAGCCTTACAGGTTTAGTTTTCTTTTTATTGCTCGGTCGTTTTTTTCAGCAACGTACCTATGCATATCTTTCATTTGATAGGGACTTCAAGTCTTATTTTCCAATAGCAGTAACTAGGTTGCTTAAAAAGAATGGCCTCGTTGAAGAAGATCAGGTACCTATTTATAAAATAGAAAAAGGCGACCGATTATTAATCAGATCTGGAGAGATTTTACCGGTAGATGCTGTTTTATTAAGCGATAGAGCCACGATGGACTACAGTTTTGTGACCGGTGAATCAGATCATATTATTAAATACTTAGGTGAGGTATTGTATGCCGGTGGTAGACAACAGTCTGGACTTATAGAGGTAGAAGCGATAAAAAATGTAGAGCAAAGTTATTTAACCAGCCTGTGGAGTAATGATGTCTTTAAAAAGAAACGACATTCTAGTTTTCAATCACTAGTTGATCGTATATCAAAACGATTTACCATCACCATTATTTCAGTCGCCGTCTTAGGAGCCTTAGTATGGTTATTTATAAATCCACTAACTGCTGTAAATGTATTTACAGCAGTGTTAATCGTTGCCTGTCCATGTGCTATTGCACTTTCAACACCTTTCACGATGGGTAACATGTTGCGCATTTATGGTAACATGGGTTTATATCTGAAAGAGTCTGTTATTATCGAACGTATGTCTCAAATTGATACGATTGTATTTGATAAAACGGGTACTATAACAACCAGTTCTAGCTCACAAATTGAATATCAAGGAGAACCTTTAAATGAGGATGAAGAAAAAAAACTAGCTAGTACCTTACGTGGTTCTAACCATCCATTAAGTCGTGCACTATATAATGAACTTAAAAAAAATGAGATTTTACCAGCCTTAGATGATTTCAAAGAGGTTGCAGGAAAAGGGCTGGTTTCTAGAATTAATAAAGAAGTTATAAAAATTGGTTCACCTTCATTTACAGCCTCCCAAACTGGACTAGGTGAAAATGTAGAGACCGCTGTACATGTAAATCTTAACGAAGAGTATAAAGGGAAATATACTTTTAAAAACAAATATAGAATTGGAGTCGACACTTTGTTTGATAGGTTATCAAGACATTACAAATTACATGTCGTTTCTGGTGATAATGCAGGTGAAAAAGAATACTTACAACATTTATTACCATCTGGTGTGACCCTTAAATTTAATCAACAACCAGAAGAAAAGCTCAACTATATAAAAGAACTACAATCTCAAGGAGCTAGAGTAATGATGGTAGGTGATGGATTAAATGATGCTGGAGCACTTGCACAAGCAGATGTAGGAATTTCTATTGCCGAAAATGTAAACGTATTCACACCAGCATGTGATGGTATTATGGATGCAAGTATTATAGCCCGGATGGATGAGGTAATTACGCTTTCGCGAAAAGCGGTAAATATTATTAACTGGTGCTTTATCCTATCATTATTCTATAATCTAATAGGAATATCAATAGCGTTAAGTGGAAATTTAACACCAGTGATGGCGGCGATTTTAATGCCTCTGAGTTCTTTAAGTGTCGTTGCATTTACTACCATTATGACTAATTATATGGGGAGAAAATTTTCTAATAAATCTTCTCAAAACTGATAATTGTCATGTTTTAAGGAAGGCTATAGAAATATTTTTGTAACGATAATTCAAAGAGGTATGAGTATCATTTATATGTTATTAGCGGTGAGTGTTGTAGTGGCACTTTTATTTTTTGTTCTGTTTATAGTTTCAGTTAAAGACGGGCAATATGATGATACGTATACGCCTAGTGTGCGCATGCTATTTGACGATGAAGTCGTTAAAACTAAAGAAGAAAACAACCAAATTAATTCAAAATAATTATGCAATTAGAACAATTCCATTACGATAATAAAATCGTTAAGAATTTCCTGTATGCTACCATACTTTGGGGTGTAGTAGGGATGACAGTTGGTTTATTACTAGCGTTTATGTTTCTTTTTCCTAACCTGACTGATGGTATTTCATGGCTCAGTTTCGGTAGGTTAAGACCACTTCATACTAATGCTGTAATATTTGCTTTTGTAGGTAATGCAATTTTTGCCGGTGTCTATTATTCTACTCAACGTTTGCTTAAGGCACGTATGTGGAGTGACTTTTTATCAAAGGTTAACTTTTGGGGATGGCAATTAATTATTGTCGCTGCAGCTATTACTTTACCATTAGGTATGACATCTTCAAAAGAGTATGCCGAACTAGAGTGGCCTATCGATATAGGAATAGCTTTAATATGGGTAGCATTTGGTGTGAATCTAATCGGTACACTTATTAAAAGGAGACAGCGTCATTTATATGTTGCAATTTGGTTTTATATAGCAACATTTGTAACTGTCGCGGTACTACATATTTTTAATAGTATGGCGTTACCGGTTAATATGTTTAAGAGTTATTCGGCATATGCTGGTGTGCAAGATGCGTTAGTTCAATGGTGGTATGGTCACAATGCGGTAGCATTTTTCTTAACAACACCGTTTTTAGGTTTGATGTATTACTTCGTACCTAAGGCTGCAAATAGACCGGTATATTCATACAGACTTTCTATAATACACTTTTGGTCGTTAATATTTATTTATATCTGGGCTGGTCCTCACCACTTGTTGTATAGTGCGTTGCCAGATTGGGCTCAAAATTTGGGTGTAGCATTTTCAGTTATGTTGATTGCACCATCTTGGGGTGGAATGATTAATGGATTGCTTACACTACGCGGCGCATGGGATAAAGTACGTACAAATCCTGTATTGAAATTTATGGTTGTAGCTATAACTGGTTATGGTATGGCAACTTTTGAAGGGCCTATGCTATCTCTTAAGAATGTGAATGCGATTGCCCACTTCTCGGACTGGATTATTGCTCACGTTCACGTAGGTGCGCTAGCATGGAACGGATTTATGACTTTTGGAATTATTTATTATTTAGTTCCGATTCTTTTTAAAACAAAATTAGCATCTACTAAACTAGCAAACTTCCATTTCTGGATAGGAACATTGGGTATTATTCTTTATGCATTACCTATGTATGTAGCAGGATTTGTTCAAGCATTTATGTGGAAACAGTTTAATCCCGATGGCACACTTGCTTATGGTAACTTTTTAGAAACGGTAAATGAAATTATGCCTATGTACTGGATGCGTGCGATAGGAGGAACTTTATATATCGCTGGTATGCTAGTTCTTGTATACAACGTGATTATGACGGTGAGACAAGGTAGTACAGTCACAGACGAGCTAGTAGAGGCAGCTCCATTAACTCGCGTTTCTAAGAAAAGAACTGCTAGTGAAGGATGGCATACCTGGTTGGAAAGAAAACCTTTAAAAATGACTTTATATTCTACTATCGCTATTTTAATAGGTGGATTAGTTCAAATAGTACCATCGTTAATGGTTGATGATTATATACCTGTTATTTCTAGTGTGAAACCATATACTCCATTAGAGTTAGAAGGTCGAGATATTTATATTAGAGAAGGTTGTGTAGGATGTCACTCGCAAATGATTAGACCTTTCCGTAGTGAGGTAGAGCGATATGGAGAATATTCAAAAGCTGGAGAATATGTTTATGATCATCCATTCTTATTCGGTTCTAAAAGAACAGGACCAGATTTAATGAGAGTAGGTGGGAAGTATAATGATAATTGGCACTTAAATCACTTTTATGATCCTCAAACAACCAGTTCTGGTTCTATAATGCCATCCTATAAATGGTTAATTGAGAATGAACATGATCGCAGCCAGACGCAGGATAAAATGGAAGTGATGGTAAGTCTAGGTGTCCCATATTCACCAGCAGATATTGAGAATGCTCCTGAAACAATGGCTTCTCAAGCTCTTAAAATAGAAAAGAGCTTAATGAATGATCCAGACTTTGCAAAAATCTATAATGCAGATAAAAAATATGCAGAGGAAAATGGAGAAGAGTTTGTTGAAATGAGAGATAGAGAAGTGGTCTCTATTATCGCTTACTTACAACGTCTAGGGACAGATATCAAGGTAAAAAACGCCGAGGATTTAAGTATTAATCAAAACGACTAAGCCATGCTCAAATTTATAAAAGGAAATCTAGAAGCTATAGAAGGCGTGTCCATATATCCGATTATATCACTCCTTATATTTTTTACATTCTTCACTTTATTATTTCTATATGTGTTTACTGCAAAAAAAGATCACATCAATACTTTAAGTGAGATGCCATTAAATGAACCAATTAAAACCCAAGAAGATGAATAAATCAGCACTTTTTAGAATAATCATATTTATGATTCTAGCTTTAGTTCTATTTGAACTAGTCGCTGGTAAAGAAGGTACTTGGGCAGTACAAGAGTATCCTTTAATTTGGCTTATCCTAGGAGTTTTGTTTCTATGTGCATATTTATTAGAAACTAGTGTAAAAACCCTAGAAAGAGTACTTTACAATACTTTAAACGATGAAGCAAAAGAAAGGTATGATGCAGCTACAATAGAACGTAAAGAGCAAGAGTTTGCAGGTATTAAAAAGACTTATGCAAAAATGCTAGGAAGCAAACCTATTGAAGATGAAGGTGAAATAGAACTGGATCATAATTATGACGGTATACGTGAGTTAGATAACAACTTACCACCATGGTGGGTTTATTTATTCTATGCAACCATTCTTTTTGGAGTTGTATACCTAACTAAATATCATGTTTTTGATATGGCACCGGATCAAGCTGAAGAATATTTGCAAGAAGTTGCTATTGCTGAAAAGGAAATTGAAGAATACAAGAAAACGGCAAAGAATTTAATAGATGTTAATACGGTAACCTTACTTACTGATGCGTCAGATCTTAAAGCTGGGCAAGGTATTTTTCAAGATAATTGTATCGCATGTCATAAGGCAGATGGTGGTGGTGGAATAGGACCTAATCTTACAGATCGCTACTGGATTCTAGGTGGTGGAATTAAAAATGTATTTAATACAATAAGTGAAGGTGGACGTGATGGTAAAGGTATGGTATCATGGAAAGCAGATTTATCTCCTAGTGAAATGGCTCAAGTAGCTAGTTATGTAATGACTTTTCAAGGAACTACTCCTGCAGAACCTAAAGAACCAGAAGGTGAAATATGGGAAGATCCAGACGCTCCTAAAGATACTGTTGAACCAGTAGCTCCTGAAATTCAGGTAGATTCTACAGCGGTAACTTTTAACGATTAAGTTTAAAGATCAAAAAAATGGAGACACCAGAAAATGAAGTTTTTAGAGACAGTATCGGTACCATTAATGAAGATGGAAAACGTAACTGGCTATATCCTAAAAAACCATCAGGTAAATATTATGACTACCGTAAATGGGTGAGTTATGGATTACTTGCATTTTTACTGGCCGCTCCATTTATTAAAGTCAATGGCAACCAGTTCATTATGATGAATGTACTGGAAAGACGATTCAATATTTTTGGATTTCCTTTCTGGCCACAAGATTTTCATCTATTTGTAATCATGATGATTATAGGTGTCGTGTTTGTCATCTTTTTTACAGTCGCATTCGGTAGAATATTTTGTGGATGGATGTGTCCACAGACCATTTTTATGGAAATGGTTTTTCGTAGAATTGAGTATTGGATAGAAGGAGATAGAGGAAAGCAAATCAGACTCGATAAACAAAAGTGGGATGCAGAGAAAATACGCAAAAAAGGAACTAAGTGGCTCATATTTGCAATCATCTCTTTTATTATAGCAAATGTCTTTTTGGCATATCTAATAGGTAGTGATCAACTTTTTAAATATATCAAAGATGGTCCGTTTGCTCACTTAAGTACTTTGATCTCACTAGTCATATTTACTGCGGTATTTTACTTTGTATTTGCATGGTTCAGAGAGCAAGTATGTATAATCGCGTGTCCGTACGGTAGGTTACAAGGTGTATTATTAGACGATAAGTCTATTATTGTTGCTTATGATCATAAAAGAGGTGAGAAAGAAGAAGGCCGTGCCTTATTTAAAAAGAATGAAGATCGCGCAGCAACAGGAAAAGGTGACTGTATAGATTGTGGGCAATGTGTGCAGGTATGTCCTACGGGAATAGATATAAGAAATGGGACGCAACTAGAATGTGTAAACTGTACGGCCTGTATCGATGCATGTGATCACATTATGGAAAAAGTTGATCTTCCTAAAGGTCTCATACGATATGCTAGTGAAGATAATATAACTAAAGGTAATAAGTTTCAATGGACGCCTAGACTCAAAGGATACGTCGCAGTTCTTGCTATTTTATTAGGTATATTTTCTGGTATGATGTTATTGCGCAATGATGTAGAAGCGCGAGTATTAAGGTTGCCAGGTTCTTTGTATGAACATAAAGGCGAGGATGTGATTAGTAATGTATACACTTATAAATTGGTGAATAAAACGGTAGTTTCTATTGAGGACATTCATTTCAAATTATTATCCCATAAAGGAGAGATAAACCTAGTGAAAAATCAAGGTTTCAATATAGAAAAAGAAGGTCTAGCCGAGGGAACTTTATTCATCGAACTTCACACAGGTGCTATAAAGAGTGATAAAGAACGTGTAGAAATTGGGATTTATAGTGGAGATGATTTGATAGAAACTACCACGACATCATTTCTAGGACCTAGAAGTTATAAATAGAACAGTATTGATTTAAGATACGCTTTCGCGAAAGCGTAATAACTATAAACATAATCATCATGAAATTAAATTGGGGAACCAGCATAGCAATTGCCATCACACTTTTTATAGGTTTTATAATGGTAATGGTGGTAACAATGCTGACAGATAAAGGTTTTGATCACGACATGGTCACAACTGAATATTATAAAAAAGAATTGCTATTTCAACAGGAAATTGATGCAGAACAAAATGCTAAAAACCTAGGAGAAATAAAAGGAATGAAGACGACGACTGGATGGGCTATTGAGTTTCCAGAAAGTATTAAAGAAACAGAATTTAAAGGAAACGTGTCCCTATATAGACCGTCAGATAAGCAACTAGATTTTGAACTTCCTATAGTCTTATCTGGTAACTATTTGCTCATACCTGACAATCGCTTAACCGACGGTCGATGGGACATTCTTATAACGGCTACACTGGATGGACAACCATTTAAATATAAAGAATCTATAGTATATTAATATGTTGTGGTCTGGTTTCATATTAGGGTTATTAGGTAGTTTCCATTGCATGGGAATGTGTGGTCCTATAGCTTTTTTGCTACCAGTAAATCATAAAAAGCCAACTCAAAAAGCAGTACAAGTAAGTGTTTATCATGCAGGTAGATTATTTGCTTATAGTTTAATAGGTCTTTTACTAGGGTTGTTAGGAAAAAGTTTTGACTTATTCGGTTTACAGCAACAGTTAAGTATAGCGGTAGGAATTGCAATGATAATAATGGTTATCACCACTTATTTCATAGGTATGAATTTTACAGTTACTCGACCGTTATATAGACTGGTGGGTAAATTGAAAAGTGCAATGGGAAAAGAACTTAAAAAGAAAACCTATGATGCTTTTTTTACGATGGGATTTTTAAATGGTTTATTGCCTTGTGGATTAGTATATATGGCTGTAATAGGTGCAATAGGTTCAGGAAATGCGTTTGAAGGCGCTGCATATATGATGTTCTTTGGACTAGGTACAGTTCCATTGATGACAGCTGCGGTTTATTTAGGTAATATAATATCTGTTAAGGTAAAGATGTTTATGAAAAAAGCGGTTCCGGTTTTTGTGATTTTGATTGGAGTGCTTTTTATAGTAAGAGGATTAGGGTTAGGTATTCCTTATGTGTCTCCTAAAGATATGAATGATCAGCAGTCTGCACAGCAGTCTTGTCACACGCCTATAGTTTTAAATACAAATCAAAAATAAAAGTTATGAATATATTACCTCTAGTAGATTGGACCATGGGAGCAGTTTTAATAGGTGTGTTTGCACTAGTCTGCATTGTATTAGTCGCAATTGTTATGAATATGATGAAAACAGATAAGAAAAAGAATGAAAGTACTAGGACTAAATAAGTCTATAGTGAGAATGTTTCAAGGCGAGTTGAAAGGCACGTCGTGATTTATTTTGGTTAATTGGTTGAGAGAGGTGTTCCTATCGGGATACCTCTTTCTTTTTATCTAATACATCATTTAAGTAAAATAACAATAAATAAAAAACCCTTCTCAAAAGAAGGGTTTTCTAAAGCTGTTCTGATTTAGTAACTTATATAGTCATCGAGAATAGCTGTGTATTGGGTTTTTTACGTTTTAACCTAAGGTCAAAAGCCATGCAGATATTGCGTACAAATGGTCTGCCTTTTTCCGTTACAGTTATTCTATTAGCGTCTAGATATAGTAATCCATCTTCTTCCATCTCTTTAAGACTAATTAATATATCTGGAATCTCATCAATATACAATTCTCCATTCTTTACCCATTGAGTTTCAAAATGACACATTAAATTCAGTATATGTTTTCTGATGATTAGATCTTCTCTATTTAATAAATGACCTCTATAAACTGGGATTTTGTCCTGGTCTAGCAATTCCTTATACTCTGTAATACTTTTGACATTTTGTGAAAACCCATACCAGCTATCACTGATAGAAGAAACACCTAAACCTATCATCGCTTGTGTACTACTAGAATTATATCCCATAAAATTCCGATGTAATTTTTTTGTCTCCATAGCTAGGTTCAATTCATCACTTTTTAAAGCAAAATGATCCATGCCTATTTCGATATAACCAGCATCTTCTAACATTTGCTTTCCGATTTCATACTGAGCTCTTTTTTCATCTGGGCTAGGTAAGTTTTCTTGAGAGAATCCTCGTTGTCCATTACCTTTAATCCATGGCACAAATGCATAACTGTAAAAGGCAATACGATCGGGTTTTAGCGCGATGGTCTGTTTTATAGTATGGATTACATGTTCTTTCTTTTGAAAGGGAAGTCCGTAAATTAAGTCATGACCTACCGATTTATAACCTATTTCTCTAGCGTTAAGAGTAGCGTTTAGAACATTCTCAAATGGTTGTACTCTATGTATCGCCTTTTGGACTTCTAGGTTGTAATCCTGTACACCATAACTTACTCTATTAAACCCTAATTCAAATAAAGTCTTTAAGTGTTCTTTTGTGGTATTATTGGGATGTCCTTCAAAGCTCAGAGCTGCGTTTTTTGCTTTATCAGCGCTTTTAAAAATACCATCAACCAGTAGTTTTAAATTTGCTGGTGAGAAAAAAGTTGGTGTTCCTCCACCTAGATGTAATTCACTAATTACTGGAGTTTCATCCAGCAAGGCTAGATATAAAGACCATTCTTTTAAAACATTTGAAATGTAAGGCTGTTCAACATGGTGATTAAGGGTTATTCTTTTATTACAACCACAAAAGGTACACATCGCTTCGCAAAAAGGTAAATGTATATATAGACTTATACCTTCATTAGAATTAGATTCTGATACACTTTTAATAACAGAGCTTTCCCAATCTGATTTAGTAAATGATGTTTCTTCCCAATATGGAACCGTAGGGTAGCTAGTGTAGCGTGGTCCTGCTACATTATATTTTTGAACGAGTGAAGACATACCTGATTTTATAAACACACCTCTTATAAGAGTCCTATGTGTGCGGTTTTCAAGACCCAAAACTAGTAGTATACCATTTTTTAAAAAATGATATTTGTCAGTTACTATTGTCAATTAAAAGATTTGAGATGCATGGTTATTAACTGACCTCTATTTAATATTTTTACATTTATTCATAAAAGAGAACATTGGAAGATTACTATCTATACTTCAAAGCTTTACATCTTATTTTTATTGTAACTTGGTTTGCAGGATTATTTTATATACCACGATTATTTGTTTATCAGATTGAAGCTCATCAAGAAGAAGAGCCTAGTAAATCGATATTAGTAAAACAACTTCAGTTAATGACGCGTCGCCTATGGTATATTATATCATGGCCTAGTGCCGTTTTGGCGACCATATTTGCGTTATGTTTAATTTATATAAATCCAGGGATTATTGATGCTGCATGGATGCAAGTAAAGTTAGGATTTGTACTTCTACTTTTTATTTACCATTTAAAAACACATTTCATATTTAAAGAACTTGAGAGTAATGTGGTAAAATGGACTTCAAATGGGATGAGGTTATATAATGAAGGAGCTACCCTTATTCTTTTTGCAGTTATATTTTTAGTGATTTTAAAAAGTGCCATTAATTGGATTTATGGAGTAGTAGGTATTTTTATATTAGCAGCAATTTTAATGATCTTATTTAAAATTTATAAAAGGTATAGAGAGTAAAAATAATGTTGTGCTATTGTTTGTTTTTCAACCAGTTAATGTCTTGTTTCTAATTTCAGGTCTTTTATGGTGTCGTTAGGCGTACATTTAATGGGTTTCAACGAAAAGCATTTTTTTTATCAAAAGTTAATTTAGTTCGCTGTAGTAGCAAAATATCTTTGCAGCGTTAAACTAATAACTCTCCAATGAAAAACGTTCTACTCGTTTTAATACTTCTCATTAATAGTCTCGCTTTTAGTCAGGTAGGAATCAATACAGATGCTCCTGCTGGCGATGCAGCGTTAGATATAGAAGGAACTGATAAAGGTGTGCTAATTCCTAGAATCGATATCACAGACTTATCCACGATAGCCCCAGTAACAGGTGGTTCCACAGAAAGTCTTCTCGTTTATAATACAAATACTTCTACAGGTAAAGGATTCTATTTTTGGTCAGGAGTTGAATGGGTTCCAGTAGGTAAAGGTTTGTATTGGGAAAAGAATGGAAATACAGGAACTAATCCTGGGACAGCTTCTGGGCAAAATTTTTTGGGTACTCAAGATGCACAGGATTTAGTCATCGCTACTAACAGTGTTGAGGTTGCAAGAGTAACCAGTAATGGACAAATTCAGGCCTCACAAGCCGGATCAGCTACTGCGCCTACATTTTCTTTTCATTCAGATAACGATACGGGAATCTATTCTGAAGGTACAGATAAATTAAATTTAAGTGCTGCTGGTAATAATATGGTAGAATTTGATGGTGAAACAAGTGCTCAGACTATCTTTAATCCTTCAAATGCAAATGTCGATACACGCATTGCGTCACAAGGAGAATCTCATATGCTTTTTGTAGATGCAGGAACTGATCGTGTAGGTGTCGCAAATAATAATCCACAAGCAACATTTCATGTAGGTGGTGCTGCGAGTACTATTAGAATTGATGCACTTAACGCAACAAATAATACCAATAATAAAGGAACCGTTTCAACACCAGTATTTGTAGATGAAAATGGAGAACTGAGTATTGAAGGATCTAATGTAATTACTCAATTAGCAGAAGATAATACATCTTTCTTATCAACTCCAGTGACAGTTGATAATACTTCGGCTGGTAGAACTATTAGAGAACTTTATGCTACTACAGTTACCCTAACTAGGGACGCACTTATTGAAGTTGTTTATCAAGCTGGTGTGACTATTACAACTACATCTGGTGCTTATATATATGATGGTAGACCAAGGATTTATAGAATTTTTGTAGAAATAGATGGTAGAAAAGTAGCCTATAAAGGAGATGCTTATACCAGTAGGAGTTCAACCGGAACAACTATCGTAAATGGTCCGTTTTATCTTAATGGAAATGGATATGTACAATTACCTGGCTCTACAGCAGGAACTACACATGAGATCAAAGTTTTTGCAGAAGTTTATGGAAATACGGCTTCAACTAGATGTGTGTATGGTGGAAATGGAGATGACGCTTTTCAAGTACTAGTAAGATATTAATATGACTAATTTAAAAAACTTTGTTACTCTATTAATACTCTTGATGAGCTCATTATTTATGTCGGCTCAAATCGGGTTCGGTACCAGCGCACCTGAACCAGAGTCGTTACTGGACGTCTATTCTGAAAGCAAAGGTGTATTGTTACCACGTATATCTATAACTGACTTTGATAGTTATAATCTACCTGCCGGTACCCAAACCGAGTCATTATTACTTTATAATACTAACGCCACATTAGGAAAAGGATTTACATACTGGAATGGTAGTTCTTGGAATCACGTAAATAATAATTTTTTCTGGAGCGCATATGGTGATGGAAACTTGTCTAGTACACAATACTTAGGAACTGCAGATAATAATTCTTTCCTTTTTGGAACATCAGGGATATCTCGCTTACATTTTACTACAAATCAACGATTAGAGTCTCATGCAAATGGAACAGTATCTAATCCTGCTTGGTCGATGATTGATGATGGAAATGGAATTTATACAATAGGAAATGACTTAAGATTTGCTCTTGATCATAAAGATTTTATATCTGTTGCAGCCACTAATTCTGTAACTATTAATCCTACTCAAGAAAATATAGATCTATCAGTTCAAGGTTCAACTACATCAATGTTACAGATGGATGCAAGTACTAATGGTATTGCCATTGCGGCATCATCACCAGTAGAAGCTTCTCTTCACGTGCAAGGTGCTGCGAGTACCGTTAGATTTCAAAACTTGTCTTCTTCACATAGTTATAATAATGGAGTAGATAAATCTCTATTGTTTGTAAATAGTGACGGAGAATTAATACTGGAGTCTACACCACATGTTACACAATTACCTCAATTTGAATTTGAATCTGCTTATCTGTCGTCGAGTGTAAATGTTCGTAACACAGCACAAGGAGCGCAGACAGTTGTGTTGCATAGTACTACTGAAGAGCTTTTTGAAGATGGATTGTTAGAGGTCGTTTATCAAACTTCAATTTCAGTAAGGAACTATTCAGGTGGAGCTGTAAATGATGGTAGGCCTAGAAAATACGGTATAAGAGTTAAGGTTGATGGCCGTGTAATAGGTCAAACCTCTAAAATGTATACTTCTATTGGAACAGGTGGACCTATAGCCTCAGGTTTTATGTACTTAAATGGTAAAGGTTACATACCGCTTACAGGTAGTTCTGCAGGTAATACATATGCAATTGAAGTAGAGCTATTTGTTGATGGTGGTGGTAATAGCACTTGGTATAGTGTAGGTTCTTCTTCAAATGACTTTTTTGAAGTGATTGTTCATTATTAAACGCTTTCGCGAAAGCGTGTAAACAACAACACTTTACTTCTTAAACGGCTCAACTAATTGTTTGCCAAAATTATCTGGATACTGTTCGTCGCCATGAAAACCTAGTTCTAAGTGAGCGTCGTGGTATGGGATATGTGCCGTGCCAAATAGATAGTCCCAAAGACTTAACGATAAACCATAATTAACACCGTATTGATGATCAGCAGGCAAGTCTCTTGCATGGTGCCATAAATGCATTTTGGGATTATTGATAATGTATTTAAATGGGCCATAATCCCAGTTAAGATTAGCATGATTTAAATGACCTATAAATACACTGAGCATGTGCACAATAAAAAATTGCTCAATCCCAAAGCCTAACATAGCTAGAGGTATGTATTGTAAACTTTTATAAATAATAGTTTCCATAAAATGAAAACGGAACTGTGCTGCAAATCCCATCTCCTTAATACTATGATGTACCTTATGAAACTCCCATAACCATGGAACGCGATGCAGCAATCGATGAATATTCCACTGAATGAAATCAGCGATGATAAACATGATAAGCAACTGGCTCCATACTGGTAAGCTAGCCAATTCAATAGCTACTAGGTTTTCAATCCCTATACTATTGAGCCCATCATTAAATGCTGCTACTGCGACATTTGAAATAGAATTATAACCTACAAGAGAGAATAAAAAGAAGTTGAAAAACAAGTAAAATAAATCCAACCAAAAATCCCTACGCAATACTTTTTGATTCTTACGCCATGGTAGTATGATTTCTAAAATAAATACAAGAAAAGACAGTCCTACTAACCAATAAAAATAATTGGTCCATGATGGCGTTGTGATCTCCTTTAATAAATAATTCCAGTAATCAGAAAAGGAATTGATAAATAGGTCTATGTAATCTTGCATAATAAGGCAGTCGCTTAATAAGGTATAAAATTACTACAACTCATGTTTACTACAACGTTATCTCAATATTAGAAATCTATTCTTGTATAAAGTAATACCTATCCTTTATTTTTGAGGAAGTAAAACTAAGATTCATGAAAAATTATGTCCTATTTCTTTTTATAATTCTAGGAATTTATTCTTGTAAAACAGAAGTTGAAAGCTCCTCAACATCATTAGATGTAGAAGTTGCTCACTTTGATTGGAGTGCTGCAAACGTGTATTTCTTACTAACAGATCGTTTTAAAAATGGAGATGCCTCTAATGATACCATTATTAATAGGAATAAAGAAACAGGGAAATTACGTGGTTTTGAAGGCGGAGATTTTGCAGGTATTATAGAGAAAATTAAAGAAGGATATTTTACTGAATTGGGTGTAGATGTCATATGGCTTACACCTATCTGGGAACAAATCCACGATGGTGTAGATGAAGGTACGGGATACTCTTATGCTTTTCATGGATACTGGGCAAAAGATTGGACTACTGTAGAACCTAGTTATGGAACACAGGCAGATTTTGAACGTTTAGTTCAACTAGCACATGATAACAATATTAGAATACTACTGGATGTTGTAATCAATCATACTGGACCAGTAACTTCTAAAGATCAGGTATGGCCAGCAGATTGGGTGCGCACTGGACCAGGATGTACATATCAAGATCAAGAAACTGCCGTGAGTTGTACATTAACTAGCAATTTACCAGATATAAGAACTGATAGTGTAGAAGAAGTAGAATTACCAGAACACTTAGTTCAAAAATGGAAACAAGAAGGTCGTTTAGAAACAGAACTTAAAGAGCTAGATGACTTCTTTAAACGTACAGGATTAGCACGCACTCCTGTAAATTATATTATTAAATGGGTTACAGATTATGCTAGAGAAACTGGTGTAGACGGTTTTAGAATTGATACCGTAAAACACGTAGAAGAAAAGGTGTGGAAGGTTTTTAATGAACAGGCAAGACTAGCCTACAGCGATTGGAAAGTAGCAAATCCAGAAAAGAAATTTCATGATGATCCATTTTTTATACTAGGAGAATTATATGGTTATGAAGCTAGTGGTGGTAGAAATTATTTCTTTAATGAGGATCCTGTAGATTATTTTGATTACGGTTATGATGCTATGATTAATTTTGGTTTCAAGAGACATGCTATAGCGCCATATAAAGAGCTGTTTAAAAGATATGATGGATTTAGGGATAGTCTATTATCAGAAAAACCTCAAGACCCAGCTTATTTTATGAATTATATAAGCAGTCACGATGATGGTCAACCTTTTGACGCTACTAGAGAACGTACTTATGAAAGTGCTACAAAGTTGTTACTTACTCCAGGAATGGCTCAAATCTATTATGGTGATGAAGTAGCAAGACCACTTATCATTGAAGGAACTCAAGGTGATGCCACATTGCGTTCTATGATGGAATGGGATGGTGATAATGATGAATTGCTCAGGCATTGGCAAAAGCTAGGCCAGTTTCGTCGCAATCACCCAGCAATAGGGGCAGGCGATCACCATTCATTAGAACATGATGGACCAGGAACTATATTTTCAAGATGGTATGACAAGAATGGTTTTACGGATCAAGTTATCGCTGGTGCAGGTTTAAAAAACGGGACCATAACTATAGATGTAAAACCAGTTTTCAAAAATGTAACTCAATTGCGTAATGCTTATACGGGTAACCAGATTGAAGTAATTGATGGTAAAATAACTACTCAGGTTATTCATGGAGTTGTGTTATTAGAAGAATTAAATTAACTGTTCTTTTACGCTTTCGCGAAAGCATAATTATAATATTCCCTCAAGGATCCTTTATCTTTAGAATCTTAACCAAGATTTAAAGATGAAGCATTTTTTTTATACGCTCATAGTATTGAGTTTAATAGCTTGTAATAATGAAATAAAAGAACAAGAAATTGTGATTGTAGATGAAATCGCAACACCACAACTACATCTAGATCAAGCCAATAATCTCGCCACATTACCGCTACATTGTATTGAGACAGAGTATCCTAATAAAATGGGACATGTCACCGCAGCGCCAGAAGATCAGAAAAGACCAACAGAGCAACATCCCGTATTCTACGGCTGTTTTGACTGGCATAGTGCAGTACACGGCTACTGGAGCGCTGTAACTTTAATAAAGCAGTTTCCAGAACTTGAGGCTAGAGAAGAGTTACTTGCTAAAATTGAACGCAATCTAACCACTGAGAATATTGCTGTAGAAATAGCCTACTTAAATACAGAAAATAATAAAACCTTTGAGCGCACTTATGGATGGGCATGGCTGCTTAAATTACAACAAGAATTAGACACTTGGCAAGATCCTAAAGGTCAGGAACTAGCACAAAAACTACAACCTTTAAGTAATGTTGTTGTAGAACGATATACAGACTACTTACCTAAACTTAATTATGCCATAAGAGTAGGCGAGCATTCTAACACCGCTTTTGGGATGGTATTTGCCTGGGATTATGCAATACATGCAGGAGAACAGGACTTGAAAGTGGCTATAGAATCCAAAGCCAAAGAATTTTACGTTAAGGACTCAGATTGCCCATTATCATGGGAACCTAGTGGATACGATTTTTTATCACCTTGTCTAGAAGAAATAGACATTATGCGACGCATTCTACCAGCTGCAGATTTTCATCAATGGATTGCTGCATTTATCCCTAACATTCAAAAAGGTAATTTAGATATTGAAATAGGTCGCGTATCAGATCGTAGTGATGGTAAACTAGTGCATATTGATGGACTTAACCTTAGTCGCGCATGGGTTCTTTATGGATTGATCAGTCAGTATCCTAAAGAATATGCATCATTACAAGAAACTGCAGACGCACATTTAACCAATACATTGCCTAACCTTGTGGCAGACGATTATGCCGGCGGACACTGGTTGGGTAGTTTTGCCATATATGCTTTACAAAATGCCTCACATGTTCCAGAAGATCTTTAAAAATATAGGTCCTGGTACTTTAGTAGCTGCCGCTTTCATAGGTCCAGGAACGATAACTGTCTGTATTCTTGCTGGTGCAAACTATGGTTATAGCCTTCTTTGGGCCATGCTGCTTTCTGTCTTTGCCACAATCGTATTGCAAGAAATGGCTGCCCGACTAGGGTTAATTACAGGAAAAGGTTTACCTGAAATATTGCGCAGCACTATTAATAATAAAGCCATAAGAGTTGCAATTATCATTTTAGTTCTAGCCGCAATCGCGGTAGGAAATGCTGCTTATGAAGCCGGAAATATTTCAGGTGGCGTTTTGGGTTTAAATATCATCTTTGGAACACAGTGGTACTTTCCTTTAATTTTAGGAATGATAGCCTTTTCGCTACTTATCTATGGTAATTATAAAGTGCTAGAGCGTGTATTGATAACCTTAGTAGTGATCATGGGAATTTCTTTTATAGTCACTGCAATAGCTATAGGACCGGACTTTACTTCTATATTGAAAGGTCTATTTACTCCTTCAATTAATGAAGGGGATTTATTAACGATAGTCAGTCTAATAGGTACAACGGTTGTACCTTATAATCTTTTTTTACACGCGTCCTTAGTAAGCGAAAAATGGAATGATGCAACAGATTTAAGCGCTGTAAGAAAAGATACAATAGTAAGTGTCTTTTTGGGCGGACTGGTCTCAATGTCCATAATCGTGGCAGCAACAGCATTGCAATCAACAACTGTATCTAGTGGCGCAGATGTAGCCAAAGCTCTGGAACCTATTTTTGGAATGGCCTCTACCTATGTTTTTTCTATAGGTATTCTTGCAGCAGGAATCACGAGTGCGATCACGGCACCTCTAGCAGCTGCTTATGTGGTTAAAGGATGTTTAGGTTGGCGTGGAAATATGAAGAGTTGGTCCTTTAGAGCAGTGTGGATCATAATTTTAGGTTTAGGTGTAGTGTTTTCAAGTATAGGTTTAAAACCATTAGATATCATCACTTTTGCTCAAATTGCAAATGGATTGTTATTACCTGTAATCGCTATTTTATTACTGTGGCTGGTAAATCAAAAAAATCTTGGGAATTATCAAAATCGTAATTGGCAAAATGTAATGGCAATTATGGTAATTGCTATAGCCATCTTATTAGGAATAAAAACACTTTTAAAAGTATTTGAAATCATTTAATATGGTCACAATCGATGTTAATATGGATTTAGGTGAAGGAATGAATATTGAACAACAGGTCATGCCTTTTATAAGTTCTTGTAATGTCGCATGTGGTGGACACTATGGAGATTATAATTCTATAAGAAGCACATTGCTTTTAGCTCAAAAGTATGATGTTCATATAGGTGCACATCCATCTTTTGAAGATAAAAAGAATTTTGGTAGAGTACATCTAGAGTGGCATGAATTACGCTTTCGCCAAAGTGTATCTAGACAAATTCAATTGTTTCAAGATGTCGCTGCAGAACTAGGGATGGTCATGCATCATATTAAAATGCACGGAGCACTATATCATGCAACAGCACATCATCCGGAATTTGTAAATTGGACTATTCAATGGATAAAAGATGAATATCCTACAATACCATTATATGTGCCTGCTGGCAGCTTATTGGAACAAGAAATGAACAATAATGGTTTGACAACTTATCAAGAAGCTTTTGCTGATAGACGTTATCATGATAGTGGCCAGTTAGTTTCTCGCCATGATTCTAATGCTGTAATTCAAGATATTTTAAAACTTGTAAATCAATTATCAATTATGGTTTATGAAAAGAAAGTGACTAGTGTAGAAGAACATGCTATTCCTATACATGCAACGACCTATTGTGTGCATGGTGATAACCTTAATATAGTCCATCAGTTTGATCAAGTAATTGCAGCCTTAAAACTTAATGGAATTCAAATTGGATAGGGCATTTTCATATCATCGCATGAATGAGAATAGCCTGCTGATTAGGGTATTACATAAAGATGATGTACTGGATTATCGAATAGAAACTGCTAAATTAATAAGCAGTCACTTTAAAGATCAAATAATTCTCAATCATGGATTAGATGATGTACTCATTATATGGCATTCTCGTCTGCTCACTACAGATTTAATTGATGAGGTTAGATCAGTATTACTGAATATAGAATTACCAGCAATGGTTCAATTGAATAGATGGAAACTTCCAGTATATTATGATGATCAATCCCAAGATATCAAAGCAGTTTCAAAACAAGTAGGCCGTTCCATTAAAGAAGTTATAGACCTGCATCAACAATCGGTGTACAGAGTTAATTTTATAGGGTTTTTACCAGGATTCCCATATTTAGAAGGTTTGCCAGATGAATTGTCAATTCCTCGTAAAAAGATTCCATCATTAAAAGTGAAACAAGGATCTGTAGCTATTGCAGCAGGTAATTGTGGAATTTATACACAAGAAAGTCCTGGTGGCTGGTATGTACTAGGAAACTGTCCAGTACCACTTTACTTAAAAAAAAGAGATCAACCTTTTTTGTTAACTGTTAATGATCAAGTTGAGTTCTATAAGGTGGATCTGCATACATTTAAACGTCTAGAAGAAAATGCGGATCTGTTAGATATAAATCAGTTTAAAAATGGGTAGTTTATCAATTCTTACAGCTGGTTTTAGATCTACTATTCAAGATTTAGGTAGACTAGATTACCGGGATTATGGTGTGCCACACAGTGGTGTAATGGATCAATATAGCTCACGACTTGCCAACCGTTTGTTAAACAATACAGTCGACTGCGCTGTTATTGAAATGACATTATCTGGTGCTGAAATGGTATTTTCAACACCTACTCAAATTGCAATCACCGGTGCTCCATGTAAAATTGTAGTTCAACAAATGACTTATGAAAGTCCTTGTGTCATAAAAGTTAAAACTGGAGATGTGGTTAATATAGGTACAGCAATCAATGGTAACTTCATTTATATGAGTATCGCAGGTGGCTTTATGACAGATGCATATTTAGGTAGTCGTTCTTATTATCCTGGTATTTTAGATCATGCCTTAATAAAAAAAGATGATCAAATTTTCTATAACAACGTTAACAACATAATAAAGCCTATAACTAAGAGTATGTCTAAAGTCCATAGTAGCTTAAAGGCGTTTATAGGTCCTGAGTTTCATAAATTAACTAGAAGTCAACAAATCCAATTATTGGGAACGTCTTTTTCAATTTCAAAAACTTGGAATCGTATGGCCATTCAATTGAATGAGAAACTAATCAATGATTTAGAACCTATACACAGTAGTCCAGTTTTACCAGGTACCATACAGTTAACTCCACATGGGAAACTGGTAGTATTAATGCGAGATGCCCAAACAACCGGTGGATATCCTAGAGTGCTGCAACTAACTGAAGAAGCTATCAATAAGATAAGTCAATATAGAGTAGATGAGTCTGTTAATTTTATTATTAAAAATTAACGGTTTACGTTAAACTATGGCTAATGGCTTTGGATAGTTTGTATTTACTTACGTAATTCGTAGTAATATGCTAACAAACAACACTGTAAGATCTCAATTCAAATGGATCCATTTGCCTTCTCTATTATGGGAAAGCGCAAAAAAATGGAACGATGATGATGTATGGCAATTAAGTGCTAGTGTAGCCTATTATACTATCCTAGCTTTACCTGGTTTATTAGTGATAATGATAAATATAGTCGGAGCTGTATGGGACACAGAAATTGCAACAGGTAGATTGACCTCAAGTCTTACATCGCTTATAGGGTATGATAGTGCCGAAAGTATTAATGGAATTTTGCAAGCGGCTAGTAAAGATACAGAGAGTTGGTTTGCAAAAATTATAGGTGTTTCAACTCTTGTATTTGCTGCGACAGGTGTGTTTTATCAATTACAGCTATCTCTTAATAAAATATGGAAGCTTAAAATTAATCCTAAAACTCCATGGTGGAAAATCATCACTGATCGTGTTAAAAGTTTTGGGTTTATATTGGTTTTAGGGTTTTTAATCTTAATCAGTTTTATTCTATCTGCGATTATTGGAATTTTGCAGGATTGGATTCAAGTGCATATTGCCGCATATTTGGGGAAACTCGCACTTCTGGTAAATTATATTGTTTCTCTAAGTATTATATCTTTTCTATTTGGGTTGATGTTTAGGTACTTACCAGATGCAAGATTGAAGTGGAAAATGGTCTGGCCAGGTGCACTTTTAACAGGTATTCTATTTGAGACTGGTAAGTTTTTATTAGAAATTTATTTTACTCAATCCTCACCAGCTAGTGCATACGGCGCTGCAGGTCTTATCGTTTTATTACTTTTATGGGTTTCATATTCTTCTTTAATTTTATTTTATGGAGCAGAATTTATTAAAGTGTATTCCTTACGATATGGCAATGGAATTGCACCTAGTTCAAAGTCTTTAAAATATAGAGAAGAGCTTATTATCACAGATAAAGGAGAAGAGGTTACAGATACTGATCTAGAACAACTCATAAAGTCAGAGGAAAGTCCTATAGTGGATCGTTGATACGCTTTCGCGAAAGAGTATAATAACTAACTAAATAACTCCAGAAAAGCCTGTTTATAGGTTTTAGTAATAGGCACGCGATAATCATTACCCAACACAACATAACCTTCATTTTCAAAGGCTCTTACTGCTTTTATATTGACTATATGTGATTTGTGGCATTTAAAAAAATAGTCATCTAGGTAGTCGCTAAATTTGCCTAAACTGTAAGAGCTAGTTAACGTTTTTCCATCTACCAGGTGGATTTTAGTGTATCCATCATAACCTTCTAGATGGATGACTTCTTCCTGAGGTATAAATGAAATCCCTTTTTGTGTAGGTACTTTTAATTTATGATCTCGATCTATAATTTTATTAAGTAATTCTACGAGGTTTGCATTTTGATCTTCGTTCTCTTTTTCGATATTAAGAATAGCTTTATCTAATGCCTCTTTAAGCTCTGTATTATCTACCGGTTTGAGAATGTAATCGACAGCATTTTTTTTAATTGCTTCAAGTGCATATTCACCATATGCTGTAGAGAAAATAACTTGAGACTTTAATTCTTTAATACTATTTAATAGTTCGAATCCATTAAGTCCTGGCATTTGAATGTCTAGAAATAGAATATCTGTCTGATGAGTATTGATATATTCTAGGGCTTTTTTGGAATCTTGAAAAGAAGCTTCTACGCGCACATTTTGATTAACCTTTTCAATCTTCTTCTCTAAGTTTTTAAGTGCAGATTGCTCATCATCAACGAGTATTGCTTTATATATTTTCATTACTTAATTTTTTAAGATCAAAGATGACTTCATGACCAGGATAATTACTGTCATTAAAAGCAGGACCTCTATGGATAACAATTTCCCATAGTCCAGAAGCTTTGAGGTATTTTAAACGATCATCAAGTACAGATGATGATTTATACCTCATATCATCATTATTAAATTTTAAACCTACACCATCATCAATAATATGAATTTGAATATGTTCACTATTAAGTTTTACAAACTTAACGATCACTAATCCTGCAATAGGTTTATTGAAAATTCCATGGTTTACTGCATTTTCAACAATAGGTTGTAATAGCATGCTAGGAATAATGTCTTTAAGGTCCAGAGTAGGATCTACTTCAATCTTATAATCCAGTTTATTATTAAATCGTAATGATTCTAGATCTAGATAGTTTTTTAAAAGTTCAATCTCTCTTTTTATGGTAATATGTTGCTCTTTACTGAGTTCAAAAAACTCTCTAATCAATCTGGAAAATTTTACTAGATATCGATCAGATGTTTCAAAATCATTTTCATTAATATAATATTGAATAGCGGTAAGAGAATTGAATACAAAATGAGGATTCATTTGTGATCTCAAGGCTTTAAGTTGTAATTCTGATAGTTTTTGAGCCTGCGATAAGTCTCTATTTTTCTTCTCTTCAGATCTTTTAGTAAGAGTTTTTGTGACTAATATAATAATGGTTAAGGCTACTAGTAAAGCGATTAAGAAAAACCACCAACTTTGATACCAGCGTGGTTCTAGATGAAAGTCAAACCTTTTTACTAAGTTTTCATTACGTAACTCTAGTGTATAATTACCAGGATTTAAATCTGAAAAATTAAGATTTGCAGAATTTGCCACTGTCCAACTAGCTTGAGTAGGAAGTAACCTAAATTCGTATTGAACCTTATTATTGTCTCTGTAATCTATACTATTAACCACAATCTGTAAATCACTATTCTTATAATAACTAGTGACTTTATTTGTTTTTAAATTATTGTCGGCATAAAAGGCTTTATCAACATATAGGTCTAGTAAGGATTGAGACGAAGAGTAATCAATAGGGTAGTGTATGATTCCTTGGTTTGTAGCTACCAGTAATTGATGGTCAATTTTCTCAATTCCATTGATTTTATTAGTCGGTAGTCCATTACTATTATTCCAGACTCGATTGAGTTGAAATTTATCATTTACAAATTCATAATTATAAATACCTTTATTAGTAGGTAAATAGAGTTGGTTATCAACCATGCAAGCATGATTAGATTTTAAAAATTCACTGCCTTCTAATAATTCTATGGTATTTAAATCTGTCTGATATACACCATATCCACTCGTAGAAACTAATAGCGCACGATCATTAATAGTAGCGATGTCGATAACAGGCTTTTTAAAATCTTTCAATGATTCAATTCTTGTAACCTTTTCATCTGATAATTCATAAAGTCCATTTGATCCTCCTAAAATTAGGCGATCATTTAAAGTGTTGATACTGCGCAAACCACTTAAGTTATAAGATGACATGATTTCTAAACTATAAGGCGCTAGCTTATTAGCGCCCAATGTGAACGGACCATAAATAAATCCATCGTGAAAAGTCACCGATCGTGCCGTTTCATTTACAAGGTCAAAATATTGATTGACCTTTTCGTTATTTGAAATGGAATAAATATTCTTCTTAGTGATATAATAAGAAGTATTTGTTTCTTTTAAATAGTCAGCGTCATAAAGGAAATTTTTACTTTCTATAAATGGAAGAAAGCTATTGGTCTTTTGGTCATACTCATAAAAACCTTTACCACTTACTAGTGCGATAATCTTCTTACCAACACGTTTAATATTAATAATCTTTGAGTGGCTTAATTCAGTTTTAATAAGTCTCTCATTTAAAGAATACTTATAGATTCCATTTGAAAATGTTGCGATCCATACCGTATTTTCTTTATCTATAAACGAATAATGTGATTTTAAATCTTTAGGGATGTGAATAAGGTCTGTCACTCTTAGTTGTGATCCTAGTTTTGCGACAACATTCTCTCCGGTTAATTGTATTTCATTATTAGCGAGATGTAGGCGTGAGTATTTTAAAAAAGGAATATTTAATTCATCTTCATAAGTATATCTACTAGATTTTAGGCTGTTTAAATTGATAAAGCCATAAGAAAGAAGAGCATTATCAACATAAAGAGAATCAGTTAATTGACCTCTAGAATGACTGCTAAATGAGAACAAAGTATCTTTTAAGGATATTAGTTTATTTTCCTTAGTTAAAGCTTTTATATTATTACTACCTAAGGTTTTAACAACGAGACCTTTGAGGTGTTTATGTGATAAATATGACACGTTAGAATAACCATCAACCGTGTTGTAATTCATTTTTTCCCATTCTAAATCTGAGTTAAGAATATGGGAATAAAAAATACCAGAAGCAATTAGGGTATCACCGGTAAATCCAGTACAAATAGGATCAATAGCTACATCTTTTTCTTTATTTTTAAAATCATATACAACATCGTCTAGTATATATCCCATACTAGTACTTTTTGCGATATACCACAGCTTACCATCACTAGCTGGAAAAATATTCCAGATGTCATTTGTAGGAAGGCCTTCTTGAGTAGTGAAAACTTTAAAATGAGTACCGTTGTATTTTACTAATCCTTCATCTGTAGCGATCCAGATAAAGCCTTTTACATCTTGAGTAATTTTATAAACATGATTGCTGGGTAAACCATCTTTTTCAGAATAGTTGGTATAAGATTGTGCTGCGCTCCAGTTAAAGGCGATTGAGAGAGCAGTTAAAATCCATACTTTTATCATTGTGACTAAAATACTATTAAATACTTACTTCTTTACTTAATTTAGACTGCCCACCGTCAGTAGTAAAGACTTTAATGGCATAGATGCTATTTTTGGTTTCGCTTTCGCTAAAGCGTAATTCTAAACTCCTACCATGTTGAACAAATTGACCTTGTCGATTCTTTTTGTAAACTACAAAATAAGTGTCCTCAGTTTTCTGTTTGTAGTTCCATGTTAACATTACCTTGCCATTTTGAGAAATTGCTTTTAGATTTTCTACTGGTGGTCTCACGCCAGTGTCAAATGTTTTTCCTTGTACAGGAATTGCATATTTAGAGGCATTATTACTTTCGTCAATTGCTCTAAGGCTATAATAATAAACGGTACCTTTTTTAACTTTTTTATCTATAAAGGACTGTTGTCCTTCATCAAGTGTCTCATATCTTTCCCATGCTGCTTTTAAATCTGTTTTACGATATAAAACTTGCTCCTTTACATCAATACTTTTGCTAAGTGAAAAGTTCATTTCTATATAATCTTGTGTAGATTTTATTTTTTTAAATACTGGTGTGGTTGGTGCAATTTTATCTGGTCTTTTTACCTTTAATATTTCTGAAAATTTAGAGGTGTTGTGGTTAAAATCTAATGCCTCAACTTTATAATAGATGTATGGTGTTAAAGATTTTAATGTCACAGTGTCGAGGTAAACGGTTTTCACCTTACTATCGATACTATCCACTGATATAAAACTTTCTTTAATTGCAGAGAATTCATGCTCGCTAGCATTAGATCGATATAATCGATATCCCATTAAATCACTTTCTGGATTCTTTTTAATTTCTACTGTAACTATTCCCGTACTATCAATTTTTCCTTTGATAAAAATAGGTTGAGAAGGAGGAATGCTATCTATTAAAGTTACTGCGACTGGAAATGATGAACTGACATTGTTTGCAGTATCAACCGCTTGAACAAGATAATAATTAGTCTTACCTAAGAGAAAACTCTTATCTATAAATGTGCGAGCACTAGATGGTAAAACCTTATCATGTAATAAGCGGAATTCACCATTATTCTTTTCAGATCTTGAAATAGCAAAACCCTTTAAATCACTTTCAATAGGCGCCTTCATTTCCCATTCTATGTGTACCTCATCTGGCTTTGCATGTTGAGGTTGTTTTAAAAATGGTTGTTGTGGAGGCGTTCTATCGCGAGGCATAGCAGTGACTTCTGCAAATTGTACACGTTCTCCAAATAAGGTTTGCGCATAAAATCGATAAGTATATTTCTGATAGTTAACTAAACTATCTTCATTAAATCCGGTGCGTTTTGGACCATCATAAGAACTACCTCTTATCGCATAAATAGGGGCATTGTTTAATTTTACATTTTTTCCGTTAACAGTTCTTTCTACATCCACACCGCTTAGATCTGGATGGTCATTCCAAACAAAGCCTAGTTCAGTATCACCGGTTTTTACAAAAACTTTATTTTTAAGTACATTACCTTGTGTTGTCGCTTTTATATCGAATACGGTCGATTCGATTTTATAAGTAGAAGAAGTAGCTGCCAGTCTCACACGATATGAATAGTTGACTCCATTCTCTATTGTGTTATCTATATAAGAGAAACCTAATCCTTTTGCTGCTTCAGCATTTTTTATAGCGGTAAGTAAGGAAATCATAAGCTGAAAATCTTCTGCTGCCTTTTGATTTTTAAGTTCACCTATTCCATCTTTAAAACTCAATGAGCCACCTTGATCTTTTGACAATTCTAAATAGAAGTCTTGTGCTAGTTCAATTTCATTTCTTGCATCTTCAGTAGGCGCCGCCTTTATGGCTTCTTGCCATTCTCTTTCATCATATGGAATGGTGCGTCCTATTTCTTTAAATTCACTGGCGGTTCCAGTGGATCTCTCTATTATTAAACCATCTTTAAAAGCTAGACTCATGGTGCTTTTACGATCTGGGAAAAATCGTAATTCTACACTGTTGTTAATGAATCTACCTTTTGTTTTAATAATGGTAATTGGTTCTTGTTGCGCTTTCGCGAAAGCGAGACCTAAAAACAAAAAACTTATGAATATAATGGGTTGAAAATTTTTCATGCTTCTTATTTAAAATGTTGCGGCTCCGGCAGATACAGCAGTCATGGGACCTGTACTGAATAGCTTAGTAATAGTTTGATTAACAGGAGTGCCATTATTTTGAACCGCGTTTACCCAACTATTATTTACATACTCTTTTAAGGTAGCGGTTACCGTAAATTTATACCTGCGGTCATCCAGTAAGTCATTTAAAACCGGATCCTGATCTGGTGGTAAATCATCATAATCACTACTAGGTGTAACTGGATAAGATGTTAACATACTAGGTCCTGCCATTGCGGTCATAGGTGATACACCTGAGATTCCCATTGATGGTGATGAAGTGTAAGTGGTCGCTGGTGCCGCAATTCCTAATAATCCAAAAGTGGGCGCTGGAGGCAAAGCTACTACAGCTGCACTAGCAGATAGACCAGTCGCATGGGTTACATATAGATACTCACCTAAATTATTTTGAGATTCTGATATATTTACAAATTCCCAGGCTCCTGTCGTTTCATTCTCAATTTTTAATGATTGGGTTTTTACCATTTTAAAAGTTCGCATTTTAACCGTACCATTAGCTTGTTGTTCACTAACATCAAAAACCTCATCAGGTGTCAGTCCAAATTTTGCAATCACGGGTTGGTCTAATGGAAACTCTGCACTAGGACTTGCTTTAACATAGGTGATTAATGCATTTTGTTGGTCTGCGGCAGCATCTCCTTGAGTTACCGCCGCACCAGAGCTAGCTCCTCCATTATTACAATAGGTACCATACTCAAATGCTTGATAAAAATCGAATGAGATCAAGTCATCAAATAATCCTACTTCTCCTTCAACAGCTCCAGCTGCATAAACTGGCTTAGGAAACTCTCCTGTAATCCATGCACCTGCTTTGATAGAAGCTAAATTGATATTCCATTTAGTACTACCATTTTTTCTAAATCTAGTCACTTTTGCACTGGCGGTTCCATACATACCTAAACCACCTTTAGCACGGTAGCCATTGATCCCTAATGGTGTGTATCCACCACAAGACCCTACATATTGCATGTATGAAAGATGTAATTCTGCCCCAGCGGCAAGATCCCATCCCAAAACATGTTTCTTTTCTCCACTACCGAAGTTTGAAATATTATATTCTCCATTTTCATCAAACATAAAACCTATACCCATCGCAAATCCTTTACCTTGTTCTGTGTTACTGCCCACGCCACCTGTACCGGTAGAACCAGCATATGGATAGTTACCTACTGCGCTATAATAATTATCTTTAAAGGTTGTAGTAAATCCACCTGGGAAAGGTATCTTGTTACCAAACATGAGGTATTCATATAACGAGATATTGCTGATATCAACATTATTTAAATTATCTGGCTCGCCAAATTTGAAGAACCATTCATTTTTCTTCCCATCGATATCTAGTATAAGGTTTACAGGGCTAGGAGTGGTTATAGGTGGCGCGTTAACATTTACGCTAGCACTCATTATAAAACGTTTATCTGGAAAATTGTAGCTGACACCAACATCGCCATCTATTTTTGCTTTACTACGGTCAGATAGTTTAGCACCTACAAAAAAGTCTCCGGTAAAAGCGATGTTAGTCATACCACCGCTACCCGAGAATGCTGCTAGTAAACCAACATCTGCATTAAACGTTTCTTCTTTAGGCGTTGTAGCAATCACTGCATTGGCTCTGAAACCTAGCTCATCATATTGTGGAGTGAAGATAAAATCACTGCCATCAGGTGTTGCAATCATATTTTTAAACGCTCCACCACCGAAACCTCTGAAAGCAACTCCTGGTAAAAATGTAATTCCTGGAGCTGGAAAAGTAGCCCCAGCTTCAACACGCCAGTATCGATATGGACTGGTATGATTATAAGTAGTATTGCCAAATTCTGCTAGGGCACCTACTTTAATTCCTCCAGCTTTAAATTCTGCCTCTAATGTGCCTATAAAGCCATTACCATATGTAGGATGATTATCTCTGAACCCTATAGCGCCATTAATTTTAACAGCAGCTAGATCTGCAGTAACACTTATAGAGTCTACTACAACTCCTATTAATTCTGGATCAAAAGTTTTACCACCACTCATTTTTGTGTCGGCTATAGCGCCTTCTATACCTAATGTAGAGCGGCCTCCTATTTTTGAAGAAAGATTAAAAATAACATCAAAATTAAGCTTACCATGTAGTAGTTGATTACCAGTTGTAGGCATCTGATTGAATTCTATTTCTTCAATAGTAACTGGAAAGTTTGCAACTTTTTTCTGTGGACTAGCAAATGCCCAATTCCCTTCATCAAAAGTTAATTTATTAGAAGCAAGGCTACTGTCATAATCAAACCCTAATCCTTCAAAACTTAATTTCATATTAATTTGATCTACAGGACCTACCGTAGCATCTTCCCAAGCAAAATCACCATTAAGGTCCATGGTAAAGGTTTTTTTATCCTTATCAAAATATCCTGAGAGATTTGATGTATCATTTAATGTGAACTGTCCACCACCAAAAAGATCATTCTGTATAGGCTGATCTGGTTCTAAAATGATTTGAAAGTTATTATTCAATGAAGGATCCAATGGATTATTAAATAAGGCCGTATAAGCCAGTGAGTTATCCAGTCCATTTCCTTCATTAACTGGAATGGCAATGCGCCCTTCAACACCAGCTTCCACAAAATTACTGGATAAGATTTCTAAATAGACACGATCTACACTTGCTACCATATCTGCAACCTCTGCACCGCCAAAAGCAATCAGATTTTCAACTTCAGCAGTTAAGGTAAGACCAGTATTATCAATGATCATGTCATTAATACTTACTTCTATAGGATCGCCTCCAGGTGTATTCATTTTATTAGGTGAGAATTTCACGGTTAATTCATCCATATAAAATCCTCTGAACAAATTTGTAGTTTCCCCTGTATAAATAGGAGGAAAGGTAATTCCTGGTGTGTTCATAGTATCTGCCATGTCCATAGAAATCTCATCTGCTAGGATGATGAAGTCGTGAGCTCCTGTATCTGTAGGTGTTCCATCATCTGGATTAGGAATGGTTGCTGCTATAATGGATTCTTCTAGATTACCTATCAATACAATACCATCCCAGGCAGTTCCCATTCCTATAAAGTTTGCTGTAGATTTTTCTGTTCCATCTACTTCATCAACAGGTACTAACCATTCTCTAGTAAAGTCTACATCTATTTCAACTGCATAGTTTGTTATTCCTAGCTCGCCCCATTCTATAAAACATCCTGGACTAGTTCCGGGAACTGGTGCTTTAAAAGTGAAAGTGATTTTATTATTTACATTACCTAGTGTGATATCTTCTAATAGCTCTAATCGTTCTGGTGGCCATACTGGCGCCGCTGGATGAAAGTCTGTATCACAGGCTTTAAAACCTAATACCTGATCTGGATTCACATCAGGTTCAAACTGTTTGATCGCTAATAAGTTAAATTCTGATTTAGTAGGTTTAAAAACCATCTGACTTACAGCAATCACATCACCACTGTCAAAAGTGATCCCAAAAGGTGCTTCTAATGGCGGTAAAAACGGAATCGCTGGATTGTAATCTACAATTTGTCCATCTGTAGTAAGCCATTCTTGAATATCACCAGCGTCATCATGTCCCATACCTACGCAACCATAAGAGATCGCTGGAGCATCATCGGACATAACAGCTGTAATTTCGCCAGTAACTAAATTTCCATCATCATCTACCGTAATGTCTGTAAATTCTACTGCTATATTTGCTAGTAACCAAGGAACATAAGTTACACCAGTACCGGTAAATGGAGCTTCGTCATCAATAGTATCTACAATGATTTCAAATTCACCTAATCCTTCAACGTGTTCTCCTGCAAAAATGGAATCACCAGCATCCAGTTCTCCATCACCTTCTGTAACTTCATTTAGCGCTAACCATTCTTCAGGAACGTCTACACAAACTACGGTTGTACAAGCTTGACCATCGCTAGATGGAAATAAAGGTGTAATTGTGAATGTAGCACAAATTTGCTCTGGTATAGGATTTTCTGCAGAATAGTCATGTACAAATGGACCACTGCTTACAGAGCTTTCCTCTACATCTGGAGCCCAATTCAGGGTTACTTCCATACTATGTGTAGCAAGACTATAATTACTGTTACAATTCATTAAGTGATCTCTATACGCTATCACGCCACCTAGAGAAATTTGCATAGGTTCTTCAGTAGGTTGAGGTCGTAAAAGCACTAGCTCAGGTGCAGTAGTTTCTACATCGCACTCACATTCTTCAGTTCCGTTTATTGCATTGTAAGCATCATGTGGTACAGGTACATCTTGAGTAAAATAACAATCGATTCCTGCATTGGTATTTGTGATATGGAAGGTGACCGTGACAAATTCAGGTAGAGGTTCGTCAGTATCTTCTAAAACCGTAAATATATGAGAATTATTGGGGTCATTCATGGCATCAGGTATATGCCATTGATGAGTAACGGTACCTGTAAAAAAGCTTTCTTGAAAGTTATATTCTGGATGTCCATCCATGTTCTCCATACCTTCAAATTGTTCTTGACTAGCCATGCAGTCTATAATGGATTGTAGTGTAGCAGGAGAATCAGGAATGGTAAGTGTATGTTCTGTGCCAGCTCCATTTGCGGTATAGTCCATGGTAAGATCTGGAACTATAATAGGACTTTCATCTAAACATGTACAGGAATCATCACCATTTTTAACATCGTCATTTGTTCCTGGCTCTTCTAAATTATCGATGGCTGCAATTGTTTCAGCTGGTAATTCAAGACAATAAGTTTGTTCGCAAAAAGTTACTTCCCCATTTATAGAACGATATATTTTATAGGTAAGACAGATTTTTTGAGGCACGTCTGTTCCGGCCTTACAGATAAAGTCATAGGTATGATCTAAAACTATATCATTTCCGTCGCCTTCTGATTCTAGACTATGATTACCACCATAATCTACGATTAGACTGGTACTTACATCTGTAAGGCTTCCGCCTTGAGCTACTTCAGCTCTTAGTGAGGTCGTAAAAGCCTGAACATCAGCTATGGCAATAGAGAGAGGATTACCTGGAGAGGTATTTATAAAGTTTACAATATTTTCAAAATCTGATTGTGAAGGTATCACACAGTCTTTAGATCCAGCTGTTACTTGTATATCAGTTTGATCATCTTGATCTTTTATAACTTTTTTTATTCTTTTCACTACTTCAATTTCACAAGCAGGATCTGTAGGGTTGGTAGGTATTAATTGCATCTTTATGGTTACTTCTGAAGTATTAGAAATAGCATAATCAGATGGGTTATTATAATCGTGGGAAGCACTTAACGTGTTGTAATTCACGATGTCTAAATGGTTTGAACAACCCCAATCTATAGTGGTCATCAACTGATATTGAGCTGGGTCTATAGTACCTACAACTTCTGACCAATAGTAAGTTTGAGCTAGGCTAATACCTTCTAAGCTTAGATAAGAGGCACTACCGTTATTAGTAAAATACATTTTATTCCCTAGTTCTACGATGTTAACTCCACAATTGTAATCGTTTGTTCTAGTGGTTATATCATTTTGATTCAAATCTTTACTTTGATTATCATCTTGATCAGTATTTTCATTATTACCACGTACGGTAAACACTCCATAATCTACAAAACCATTATTTTGTGCTCTATAGGTATTTCCTTCTCGGGTCATAGGTTTAATTCCCCATACATACTGTTGATCTTCATCTGGTGCTGGGATATCTAGTGGCCATACGTATTGTGTTCCTATGGTTACTTCTTCCTCAATAATAGGGTAGTTAACACTAAAGGCTTGACTTGGTGTTTGTCCTGGTTGTACTTCACTTACAGCAATAAGATAAGTGATACCTGTCATAGCATCTGGTACAGGAACTAGTGGTGTCCATTGAAACATTAAACTATTGATTAATAAAGGATCTATTATTTTTCCATCAACTGGAGATAGTAGTTCTGGCATTTGATAATCTGTGATAATCATCGGCCTACAAATTTGCTCAGGTTGAGTTAAACTACGTCCTTCACGATCAATTAATTCAACACAAAAACTATAAGAACCTGGTGGTAACATACCAGTACGTGATACTTGATCTCTAAATTTAGTATCTATAAATTGTACAGCTGTATAAGGGATAAGTTCATCGGCTAGGAATGTTTCTGTCCCAAAGTCTGCACTCATATATGGTACAGATTGATCAGTGCTCAATTTTACATCACCATCTAATAAAAGACTTACTTTGATCTGATAATCGATGGTAAGTCCGGCTACAGGATTAGTCACCGTCAATATTGCCAGATTATTGCGATTTACCCATTCACTTAACTCTGGAGTAGGATTTGAATCTACATTGAGTGTAGCTTGTAATTGTGCTTGAGCCCAGTGGCAACCGCTTGCAAAAACTAATATTAATAATAACTTTTTCATAATCAAGTGATTTAAAATCGTTGTTGAATAGAGAATTGAACTCTGTTTTGGTCCAGTGCTGCACCAGGTTTAGAGTTACCATATCTAAAGTTTGTATAGCGATACTGTAATTTACATTGCAGTTTTTTAGTTAGTTTATAGCCTAACTTCACGTTTAAGTTTTTTCTATAGTCTGTAGTAAAACTTGGTACATCTACATGTGCAAAATTGAATCCTATCGATGGAGTTAATTTTTTATCTAACATCTTATAACTAGCTATTACACCATAGTTTAACATGGTAAAATCTCCAGTAGGCAATTGGTTTTCAAGATATATACCTTGTACACCTATTTGAAGAGGCATTTTTAAAAAGGACATGTTATAATTGACAGAGTAGGTGGAGTTTTCCGCTTTCGCGAAAGCGTTATTTACCACATCAAATTGCTCAAAACTATTGAGTGCTATATTACCCGTAAATAGATGCATGTATTTCTCACTTTTAATGGTGTAGGAAGGAGAAATAGTGATAGAGTTATTTACCAATTCAATGCGCTGATTTAATAAATTTGCATCATTCTTAAATCCAAAATTACTGTAATTGAGGTTGATAGAAAACGATTCAGTTATTTGAGCAAATAAATTTGCGTTTGAAATAATACGTTCTGTCGAGGATAACTTCGTATCATTTAAATTATTAGTCCTGATCCCAAAACTACCTGTAAAGTTTACCTTATTATTAAATAGCTTCATTCCAGTATTGAGTTTGTAATCTAGAATGTCTCGTTCTACAAATCGATAACCTACAGGTAAAAAACCTGGCCCGATGTACTGAATTTCTCCACCTAATTGAAATTTATCTCCTTTCCAGTCTATGCGTGAGTTATGAGAAAAATCTGCAGTAGTACTTGCATTAACGGTAATAAAATCTTCTACTGCTGTTATGTATTCTTCATCGATGCTACCATTGTTAAAGAGATCTTTGGTGAATATAGATCCAGCAGTCTCCGTACGGATGTTTAGTTTTTTAAAAACTTTAAATTCTGCATAAGGAGAGATTGTAAGCCCTTCAATAGGTTCTACTCCTATAGGATTAGATAATACAGAGTTTTTGTGATCTCTTACTCTTACTAGATTAAAAGTGAACTTTGAGCCATCTATTTTTCCCACTCCTATACGTGCAGTGATGATACTTTGCTCATAAGCACCTGGAATATTTAATGATATATCTGGTTCTATAGCACGTTGAGATTTTCCAACGGCTGCAGATAGTATAAATTTACCTGGATTGATTTCTAAACCAGCGCCAAATATGGGAATATCACCTGTCGTTAAAGGTGTGTATAACGGAGTTTGTGTGCCAAAAAAACCTTGAGCCCATTTGTATTTAGGATTGATACTAATGTTATTTGCAGGATTTTGAATATAATCTAATGCACTTTCTTCTGGTACACTAGGGAGATTATAAAGCACATCTTGATTTGTGACATTAACACTTATAGGAATACTGAAATGTTTTCCGAATTGAAAACTCATCTGAGCATTAAGCCTAAGAAGGTTTTCTGGGTAGCGTGGCCTGAAAGTGGCATAGTTTTCTTGCGTGTAGGAGTAGTAGTCGTAGTAAAAGCCTAAACTACCGGTCACCTGGACGGGTGACTTCTTATCTTTTTCTTCATCTTGTGCTTTACTGGCCTGTGAACAAACCAACAAGCAAATCAACAATGTAAAAACGATTTGAACATCTTTCCCCATAATGTCTATATCTAGATAAAAAGTCACCTTTTACTATTGTTCAGGTTTCTTCAATTTAACAAGCTCAATTAGAGAAATAATTAATGGTTCTACAATAGTTATTTATTCAACGGTCGGTTTCATCCCACGAAATGCCAACTTGATTACTTAACATCTTTTAACACTAAATGTCATGATGACGGCATCTGAAAAGAGCTTTGTAATAATCGTGTTATGTAGCGTCTTTTTAAAAATGTGTTGGTTATAACATCTAAAATTCAAGTTAATTCGTAAAGCATTAAGAATATTCTTGTAAATCTGTTGGTATATTGAAAATAAAAAATGAGTACTGAAAACCTATACCAAAAAGAAGCTTTAGAAAAATACTTAGAATTAACCCAATCGATTGAAACGAGTATGATGTTGACTAATCTAGGATCAAAACCTGTCGATGGCATCCCGATGACACCTAAGAAAATTAATGATGATGGTACGATTCTTTATTTCAGTAAAAGTACTAGCGATCATAACAAGAATATTGAGAATGATGCAGGCACGCAATTAATTTTTAGTGATGTAAAAACTAAAGAATTTCTAAGTGTCTATGGTACCACTACAATTAGTCAAGATCCTATTTTAATTGAACAATTATACACCAACTTAGATAACAACTGGTTTGAAGATAAAAACGACCCAACTATAACGGTGTTAACTTTTAAGCCAGAATCTGCTCAATTTTGGGATACTAAAAGCAATTCAATTTTTACACTAGCAAAACTGGCTTATACAGCCATTACTGGAGATGAAACGGAAATAGGAGCTACTGGAAATTTAAATCTATAAAACCAACAATATGAACATTTTTGAAGCCCTAAGAAAAGATCACGAAATCCAGAGAGAACTTTGTGATATGTTAGTCAACACCTCAGGTGATACGGAATTACGTAAAAATATGTTTGAAAAATTAAAGCATGAGTTAGCTATCCACGCAGACGCTGAAGAAAGACATTTTTACGTGCCCTTAATTGAATCTGATTTAACACAAGAAAAAGCTAGACATAGCATTGCTGAACATCACGAGATGGATGAGTTAGTTGAGAAACTAGAAGAAACAGACATGGATAGCAGTGCATGGCTCAAATACATGAAAGAGTTAGCCCATCAGGTAGAGCATCATCTAGACGAGGAAGAACAAGAGGTATTTCAACTAGCTGGAAAAGCTTTAAATGAAAAAGAAAAAACTAGCCTAGCACAGGAATATTTAGAGTTTATGGAAGAAAATAGGTCTTAACTCATATAATAAGACGATAAAAAAAATCCGATCTCATGATCGGATTTTTTTTATAAATAACTTTCAAAGCGTGAAGAGTTTTGAGGTGTTGTAACCTCTTCATCATGTTCTTCATGGTCATCAATAGTTTTACGCTTGTAATCGCTATATCCGTTAGGTGAAAGTGTGTTTTTCATTGTTTTTATTGTAAAATTAAAAGAATTTGGCACCAAAAATTTTTAATATATTCTTAATTGATAATGTATTAACATTAATACGAATTATACTTAACACATAGGTGATTATCCAACCGCAACTTCTTCATGGATCACATTTTGTTCACCGTATTTTTTAAGGTAGGCTCTGATAATTTGATTGGTATGAAAATTTGCCGCTTTACGTTCTATAAAATCATCACAGTCAGATAGGGAATTGATAGTTGTATAACGATCTACATAGCCATAACCTTGATATTCACCATCTCTAACTAAAACAAAGCATGATTCCTCATGAGTTCTACCAGGTTGTTGGATAATATAATTAGGATTTTGATGATGCAATGAGTCTAAGGCTTGTTGTGCTCTCAAATTATATAAAGAAACCAGCTCTTCTTTTTTACACACACCTTTACAGTTTTTCAATTTATAATGTGATGTACAGTCATCTTTAGTTTTAAAACTACAATATCGCGGACATAAATTATAATCTGCACAAAGTTGTTCTAATTGTTCTACGGCATGAGCGCGGTTATAATGAGTCACTACAGAATAATCATAGGACTTCACTAATCCTACTGCAAACTGAATAATTCCTAGCTGATTTTTATAATGTAATATTTGATATGCAGGCTTAGGCTTTTTTTGAACTACATTAAATTTAGGGTAATGTTTTTTAATTAAATCAGATTCCTGTAATAACGCCACTAATTCATTACCTGTAACGATATGATCGATATGATGAATCTCTTGACACATTAAATAGGACTTGGACGTTTTAGAATAGAAATGAGAAAGAACACGTTTACGTATATTAATAGCTTTACCTATATAAATAATTTTATGTCCTTGGTCCTTAAAAAGATACACGCCTGGTGTTTCTGGTAATTGATCAAATTGTGTGCGATCTAGATGTGGTGGAAACGTTCCTTCTTTAAAATTACCTTTAATAAATTTATTAAAGATGTCACCTTCTTGATCAATAGTTATCAATTTTTGAAATAAAATAACCGTTGCATCGGTATCACCTTCTGCGCGATGTCTATTGATTAATGGAATACCGATGTCATCGCATAATTTTCCCAGACTGTACGATCTCATACCTGGTATAAGCTCTCTTGATAATCTTACCGTGCATAATTTTTTACGTTTAAAATCGTGATGTAATCTTTTAAACTCATTGCGCAAGACATTGTAATCAAAATTGACATTGTGAGCAACAAAAATGTAATCCTTAGTAAAGTTCAAGATCTCTTCGGCAACATCTGCAAATACTGGTGCACTGGCAACCATAGCATTATCTATACCGGTTAAAGTCGTAATGTAATCTGGGATTAAAACCTCTGGATCAATTAAAGAGCTGTATTTGTCTAGTATTGTGTCTCCACGCATACGAACTATACAAATCTCTGTCATGCGGTTACCGGTCATTCGGTTTCCAGTAGTCTCTATGTCGACAACACAATATAAATGATCTAAATGATTCAAAATTTGTTTTTAGGAAATGTTCCAAAATTATGGATTATTTCCAAACAATGTAACTAGAATTGAATTTTTAACATATAGCTATAAACGAGCACAAATTACGAGGATTCATCCTTGCTCGAGAATTTAATACTTAGTAATTGTGATTTGAGCGATATAGGTAGCATCTATAGGTAGAATACTAAATAATTCTCTACTACCAGCGCCTTCTACTACTGCAGCTTTTAAGCCTAGGCTCACTTGGTCTCCTATATCATAATAGCGTATGTCTGTGGCATAGAAAGGAACGCTAACAGGAGAATCTACAGAGCCTCTAGCAATACCACCAAATATTCTAAAACTATCGGTCTCAGTTGTGCCAGAAAGTTTCAAATTATTAAGATAAAGGTTGATGAAAAAAGTACTTGATCCTGAAATAGCAACGGTAGAATTGACTTCAAATCTATAAAAACCTGCCTTTTTAATTTCAAAATATTCATCCCCCAAAACAGTTGTTCCTGTTTGGTCTTCTAATTCTACTAAGGATGTATTATTGATATTAATTTGTGGTAGTTCTAAATGAAATCTCCTTTCTTGTCCTGTAGCACATGGGACACAGTCACTAAAAAATACATTACCACCAGAACCAAATTTTGCTTGAAACGCAAGTTGAGGAATCCCAACATTTTCTACCGCTTGATCAATAGTAACATTTACTACATCACCGTTGGAATCTCTCGCCAGCAATCGGTTTTGAGCATCACTATTACTACCACTAGGTGAGTCATCGATACGCAATCCTCCAGCAACATGTAAATCATTTTGAGGATTTACAGTTCCGATACCTACTTGTGCATGAACCGTAAAGGAAAGAAACAAAATGATAATATGGTAAAGAGACTTCATGAAGGTTGGGTTTAAGTACTAGAGTATTTCAATAATACTGTACTTAAACATAATAGTTCATTGATTACTAGATTATTCGATTAAAAGAAAACTTTTAGAGATATGACGCATTTTCTTTCATAACAATGTATAAGTAGAATTCTTGCACCAATAAAATAGCATTTATGGGCGACATACTAGGTTGTCAGTTTTGTTTTTGATTCAAAGTATGATGTAATATAGACAGCTATTAAACCGTGGTTCTATTCACTTATTAACTACTACAGCTCAACATACTACAACCTACTTTGGTACGTGCCCAGTCCGGTCGCAGGTCATACCATTTATCAAATTCTGGTTGCTCGTCATATGGTCGCTGCAACATTCTGTATACCTCATTTAATAAAGTATAATCACCTTTGTCGGCATCATCAATGATCAATTGTGCGATGTAATTTCTGAACACATATTTTGGGTTCACAGCATTCATTTGTTGTTGTTTCGCTTTCGCGAAAGCGATACCATCCAAACCACTCTCATCTTGTTCTTTCTGTAATCTCTTTAAATAACTTTCTAACCATTCTAGCCAGCTCCACTGATGTGGTTCACTAAGATTTTCTAGATCATAAAACGCCATGGAGATATGCAAGAATGCTTTATCAGTATCCATTTGAGGATCCACCTGAGCTAATTCTCTGAAGAATATAGTCATGTCTGTTTCATGTAATTGTAAGTGATGTTCTAGTGTAGCGATAAGTTCACGGTCGTTTTCTTGCGGTCTAGAAAGTCCCATCTTGGAACGCATCATGTCTAGATGCTTTGTTTGATAGTTTTCTTTATAACTATTTAGAATCTTTTCTAACGCTGGTCCGTCATCTATTAATTCATAAAGTGCATTTGCTAATTGTAGCAGGTTCCATAAGCCTATCTCTGGTTGGGCACCATAACGGTATCTCTTGTTTTGTCGGTCTGTCGTGTTAGGTGTCCATCCATGATCATAAGGCTCGAGCCAGCCATAAGGTCCATAATCTATAGTAAGTCCTAGAATAGACATATTATCAGTGTTCATCACACCATGTACAAAACCGATGCGCTGCCAGTGAATAATCATTTCTAAAGTGCGATCAGTAACCTCTTTAAAAAATTGTAAGTAGGCCTCTTTACCAGTAGTGGTTATCTGACTGTAAAAAGTTTTTATCGTATAGTCTGTGAGCTGCTTGAGTACATCGGTATTACCTTGTGCTGCGGCTAGTTCAAAATTACCGAAGCGTATAAAACTAGGTGCTACACGACATACTATGGCACCTTTTTCATGTGCAGCATGTCCATCATATAACATATCACGTAGCACTTGTTGACCGCTTAAAGAAAGAGATAGAGATCTAGTTGTAGGAACTCCTAAGTGATGCATCGCCTCACTACATAAGTGCTCGCGTATGCTGCTGCGCAATACAGCAAACCCATCGCCATTGCGTGAATATGGTGTAGGGCCAGCACCTTTTAATTGTAATGCCCATCGCTGGTCATTGTGCACCATTTCAAATAAATTGATGGCACGTCCATCTCCTAATTGTCCAGCCCAATTGCCAAATTGATGTCCAGCATATACCATCGCATAGGGTGCAACACCATCTGGGAATTCTCGTCCAGTCACTACATTTTTAAAAGCAAGAGATTGTACCTCTTCATCTGTAAAGCCTAGTTCACGAGCTAGTTTTGATACATGAATGACTTGAGACTTCTTAAACTCTACTGGTTGTGCTAGAGAATAAGCAGTACCAGTTACTTGCCTGGTATAATTCTCTGTTATTGGATCTTGTGGTAAAGCGTCTGTAAAGCTGTTATCTATGTGTATGTTATGCATGGCACAAAGGTAGGAGAATTGATAGAAAACTAGATTCTATCGCTACTTAACTCTATCATAATAAATCTTAAACATCTCTCATTAAAGGAGTCATATTGTAGCTTTTAAAATCATAATCTCAATTCTTACCCAAACTCTTCAAAACTTAAAAGAATTCGTATTATTGAAAACAACTCATTAAAATCCGACATGAAAATTTTAAAAGCCTTAAGTCTTACCGCAGTTTTATTGATTCTTTTAACATCCTTTACAACATTAGTGGGCGATAGTCTTTATGTAGGTCGTTGGAAAGGTGAGGCTAAAAGCAATATAGGTTTTCTAGAACTGACCAGTGATGGCTATGCGGTCTTAGAATTTAATGGATCTAAAATGGGTGGAAAATCCTATTACCATGACGGCAAAGAACTCGCTATGACTTATCAAATTGATGATAAGCAATCACCGGTAGCTATCGATTTGATAAGAATCGATAAAAGTAATGATACAGAAGTAGGACGTCTTAAAGGAATTTTAGAAATGAAATCAAAAGATCAATTGCATATAGCCTTGGGTTTTGGTCGGGAAGATCGCCCAACAGATTTTACTACTGGTGCATTACTTTTCAGTAGGGTGAAATAAGTAATTGATATAAACCAATATCATTACCGTAATGAGTGATTAATTTGCGATTACAATTAATCTTTGAACAGTCCTTGAGATTCACAACGACTCTATAAAAACTGTTGTACCATGGCACATCAATAAATCAACGACCTTACTGGTGCGGTAGAGTTTAAAGCTTATTTCATGAAAAATGGTTCGGTAGAAGTTATCCATAGGCTTTCTCGATTCTGCCAACAGAATGAGCATTGGGATTATCTAGACGCTTTGGTATAAAAAGCAAATGGGTTATTGGATTCTTCGCCTCTAGCGTGATAATGAAAAATTCTTTGAGAATAGCTGTAAATTTTAAACTGACCAGTTCACAAAAGCAGCTAGCAGCTAGAAAGTTTACTTTGGGAATTCAATTCTTACCTTACCTCTTCAAAACTTAAAAGAATTCGTATTATTGAATATCAACTTACTAATTTAACGATATGAAAATCTTAAAAGCTTTAAGTCTTACGGCAGTTTTATTTATGTTTTTAACCTCATTTACAGCGCTAGTGGGCGATAGTCCTCATGTAGGTCGCTGGAAAGGTGAAGATAAAGGCGATATGGGTTTTCTAGAACTAACCAGTGATGGATATGCTACCTTTGAATTCGAAGGACAAAAAATGGGCGGTAAATCCTATGTTAGTGATGGAATAGAACTAGCAATGACTTATAAAATTGATAAAAAGAAATCACCAGCACATATTGATTTTATTATAATAGATAAAAGCAGTAATGCGGAACTAGGAAGCTTAAAAGGAATTATAGAGATGAAATCACATGATCAATTACATCTTGCATTAAGTTTTAGTGGTGAATCACGTCCCACTGATTTTACGGTAGACGCGCTACTGTTCAGTAGGGTGCAATAGTATAGTCTCCATATATGAATACCTTTTAAGTGACTAACTTTATAATAAAAACAAGTTTTGAACTGTCCTTGCGATTCCCAACGACTCTATAAAAACTGTTGTGCTATTGCGCATCACCAGATCAAAGACGTTAACACAGCGCAACAATTGATGCGATCACGTTATAGTGCCTTTGTTATGAGTGATATCGATTATCTACAACGTAGCCATCACAGCTCTCAACGTCCTAGTGGAAAAGAAGCTCGTGATATTAAAAAATGGACTCAATCTGTAAATTGGATAAAATTAGAAATCTTGCAGACTAATGATGGACTGGAAAAAGATGTTACGGGTACTGTAGAATTTAAGGCTTATTTTATGGAAAATGGTCGGGTAGAAGTTATCCACGAGCATTCTCGATTCTGCAAAGAGAATGGGCATTGGGTTTATCTAGACGCGTTGGCATAAAAAGTAAATGGGTTATTGAATTCCGCTTTCGCGAAAGCGAAATAACCATAATTTACTACTCCTTATTATCTTGTGCTGCTTTAACGATAGCTTTAAGACGTTGGGCACGCGTCTCTTTTTCTAAACGCAATTTATTTTTCTTGCGATTCATAAGCTTGGTGTGCTTACTCTTGTTTTTAGTATTTTTTTCTTTTCCAGCTTTGGCCATAATCATGTAATCTGATGACAAAGATAATTGATAACTATTTCTTATAAAGAGCGCTTACCTTTACCCATAAAATGACAATGAAAGTACAGGACCTCATAGGTACATACCAAATTAAAGGTCATAACCAAGATCAAGAAAAAAGTAGCTATAGTGGTACTCTTACACTATCTGTTGATCAACATGATCGCATCATTGCGTTGTGGCAAATAGGCGATGTTCAGACGCAAAAAGGCTATGGTTTCTTTAAGGACCATATTCTAGTGATTAATTTTAATTACAAATCTGATGATGGCGAATTATATAAAGGTGTTGTCGTTTACCGATGTCTTACTAAAAATGTACTTGAAGGATTTTGGTCAGAAGATGAAGGGAATCCAGAATTTATAGGCAGTGAGCAAGCGCTAAGAATTAAAGAAACAGATGACTTATTGAATTAAGCAAATACATTTCTACCATTATTATTAGTAATACAGCCATGTTTTGGGTATTTGGTAAGTAATGAGGAATATTCATATATTTATTTCAATCTAAAACTATATGGAGCTTAAATTCGTAACTATTATCGCGATAGTTAAAGTGTTTCCATAATATAAGGATCAGATCAATACAATGAATCATTACTTTTTAATAGGCTTACTAATTATTTTGGTGTTCTTGATCATAAGGATTTACCTGTCTATAGAAGCTGTAAAAAAGAAACGTGCCTCTGGTCATAAAAATTATAAGGATAAGATGTATTATAAATACTTTCTCAAGTATTTATTGAAAGATATTCCAGATTAAACATTATTAATATTTCTTCTGGGTTACTAAAAAAATCCCTTTAAAGGGTCTGTTGGTCTTCAAATCGTGCCTCTACATTTGATGATTAATCGTTTTATGAATAGCAGTAGTTACGGTAGTTAAATTGCAGAACAAACTAGCTTACGAGACGCTGCTTTACAAATAAAAAATAATAGCTCGAGAACAACAAATGGCAGACCTTAAAGCGTTAGGAGAACAATTAGAAGCAGAGGCGGTAGAACGTTAAAATCGATAAATGGAATGCATTCTTGTAAATTTAAAATATTGAAAATAAGGGTTTTAAAAAAGATTTTTCATTTATTTTTAAACTATATCGTTTGCGAGTTCAACATTGTTTAAATCCTTTATAGAAAAGTTTTATTATTGTCCCGAGATATTGATAATATCTCAAAAAAAATAGGTTTGAAAGTTAAATTCCAAATCATATTTATTAATAATAATCTCTCCCCTAAAAATTTAATAATTATGAGTAAAATCAAAAGTTATGAAATTTTTAATTTTAGCGACAGTAATGTCCTGTGCCTCGTTGATAAGCTATGGTCAAGTAGGTATTAATACTCAATTACCGCAAGCATTGCTGGATATTGAGGTATCTGATCCATCAGCTCCAGACGCTACAGATGGCATATTAATACCACGTGTCAGTGCATTTCCAGCGGTAGATCCAGATACTAGTCAGGATGGGATGCTGGTTTATTTAACGACCACAACTGATAATAGTACACCTGGATTTTATTATTGGAATGGAGCCATCACCCAATGGAGTAAATTAATGACAGAAAATGCCATAATGATGTGTTCTATAACAGGTGTAGGCTTAGGTGCTTCTGGTACGATATTCAATTTTGACAATATCAGATTCTCAAGCATTGAAGGAGCAAATTTTGTGGGTAATGAATTAATATTGCCACCAGGAGTTTATGAAATCGAATCAGACTTAAGATTAAATCCTAACGTAGCCATAGAATGGAATATGCGTCTTAATGGTACTATTTATCCTGGCTCTATTCCTGGGGCATCAGTATCTGCAGCGACTTTATTAAATACCAGTACAGATCCACAACGTGCAATTGTTACTATTACAAGCACTTCTGGCGGTATTGATTTTGAGGTGACCAACGGATTAGGAGCAAGTCTTATGTCAGATTGCAGCTATCTTAAAATCACAAAGTTGCAGTAAGTAAACGGCATAATTTAGTGCATTTCTTAAAGCACTGTAATGGTGCAGATAACTCCATACCTTACCTCAAGAAAAACCACCAACTATAGATGTAGAGAGAAGCCAAGCGTTTTATTTATAACAACGCATGATGGCACTATGGCTTAAGAATCTTAACAAAACTTAAAACTTTATCCGGTCGTTCATCGTATATATTTGAAATTCCAAAAACGACCAAAATGCGTAAACTGACATTCTCTCTTATATTACTTATCGTTTTATTATGCAGCCATGATTTGTATATTAAAATGGATACTTATTTCTTCTCACCTAACAGTCCGGCAACCTTATCGCTTTATAACGGTACCTTTGAGAAAAGTGAAAATATCATCACACGCGATCGCATGTTGGATGCATCAATAGTCGGTAATGGTGATCGTGTTGCGATATCTAGTGATCAATGGAAAGATCAAGATAGTACCATCACTCAACTAACATTTAATACAGGTCAATCAGGAACTTATGTTGCTGGTGTTTCTACCGCACCTCGCAGTATAGAGCTCACTGCTCAAAAGTTCAACAGTTATTTAGAGCACGATGGTGTAACAGATATGCTGGAAACGAGAAAGAAAAAGGAGCTGATGGATCAACCAGCTACAGAGAAATATGAAAAGCATGTCAAAGCCATTTTTCAAGTAGGAGATGAAAAGTCAACCGACTGGAATCAGGTATTGGGTTACCCGATTGAATTTATCCCTATGGAGAATCCTTATCATAAAAATACAGGTGATGATCTTCAAGTAAAACTTTTACTTAATGGGCAACCGTTAACTAATCAGCTAGTATTTGCCCATCATAACAATAATCCTGCAGGACACAGCCATAAAGAGACTACCCAAAATCATTCTCATAATGGAACCACACACAGTCATGATAATAATGAGGTACATCAACAAGACCATAGCCATACTCATGGAGAAAAAACAACTTCACACCAGCATGCTATAAATGAAGAACAGCCACATACACATACAGACGGACAACAACTACGTACAGATGATCATGGAATGGTAACCGTTAAATTACCAGAAGATGGGTTGTACTATATAAGAACTATTTATATGGTCGAAAGTGAAGAAGAAGGATTTACACATCATTCTCGATGGGCAACACTTACATTTGAAACCACTCACAAACACGATGCATCTACTCACACACACAATCACGATCACGAAGAAGAAAGTGGTATTCCTACTTGGGTTTTTATTCTAGGAAGTATCCTTGTAGTTGGTATTTTATTTTTAGTATTCCAGAAGAAAAGCTAAAATGAACATACCTGTAAGAGTCCTACTAATTATAACAACGCTACTGTTTCCGGCCTTAACTTTTGCCCACGATGTAAGTAGTGCAGACCAAGAGATTTTAAACAATGGTGGTTTGCTATCCTACATTCAGGTAGGAGCTACCCATATGTTAACTGGTTATGACCATTTGCTTTTCTTGGCAGGAGTTGTTTTTTTCTTAAAAAGCTTCAAGGACATTATTAAGTTTATTACAGCCTTTACTATAGGTCATTGCATCACATTAATCGGTGCTACATATATGGGTATTACGGCAAACGAGCATCTGGTAGATGCCGTTATAGCTATAAGTGTGTTGTATAAAGGTTTTGAAAATTTAGGAGGTTTTAAAAAGTATAAAATTCCGTCGCCCAATTTAATTCTGATGGTATTTCTATTCGGATTGATTCACGGCTTTGGACTATCCACAAGGCTGCAATCGTTCAACATAGGAGCAGACCAATTCCTCGCAAAAATCATATGCTTTAATGTAGGTGTAGAACTAGGTCAGATCATCGCATTAATTCCTATAGTTTTTGTTATTTCGCTTTCGCGAAAGCGTCAACAATTCCCAGCATTCTATAAAGCCATCAACTGGTATCTCGTACTGGCTGGTATCGGTCTGTTTGCTTACCAGATGTATGGTTATTATACTGGACATTCATAGAATAAGAACAGCATTTGTGAATTAAGAGCATCTACAAGGTTGAAAAGTAGAAGACAATTTCATAATTGTACGGCTCAGCATGAGTGGATAAAAGATTTTAGTCTGTGTCTTGACTATTGGCTGCCGTAGTACCTTTATTGTTAAAAATATTTACGCCTATACCTAGACCTACCCATAATTTCCCATTGTTATCCCATTGGAAATTTTTCTGATTATTGATATGATCCCATCCAGCATACAATCCTAGCTGCACATCTTTATGAGCAATCATTAAACCTGTAAGAATAGAAAGAGTTCTCACATCTTGGGCTTGTATCGTTCCACCAGTTCCATTTAAGTAGTTGGTATTGGATTCGTTGAGGTTAACAGAGCCTAGACCAGCACCTATTTGGAAATTAAAATGAGTGTTATAATAACTCTTAATTCTAAAGTTTGCCGTACTATTAAAATTAAATTCTGTATCAAAAGCGACATCATCACCAGTAAGTCTTGCTTTAAAAGGTAAGGTAATGATACCTAAACTAATGCGATCTGGACTCTTTTGATTTTCTGCAAGTTTTGCAAATCTGTTAAAATCTTCTAGGTCAACCGTATAGACCTTATCGTTATACCTTTTACGCACCATTTCATTAATAGAATCTTTTTTAGCTCTACTCAACCAGGTTTTAGAATCTCTAAAGTTAACGGCAAGTAGCTCTACCGTTTTTGCAGTTGTATTTATAGAGATAACATTAAATAAATATCCTTTCTCTAGTACGGTCGCATCTTCGGTAGTATCAGTTGTGGCTGTTAATCGTAAAACAGCGCTATTAGATTTAACCTTAATAGGTGCAATTAATTTTACGACATCACCTTCTTTAATATTTTCAAATGGTGCCGCCTTCACATTCATAGAAATGAATAATAAGCTAAGTGTAAGAAGTAAGTTTTTCATGGTTAGTTATTTAGAGTCACTAAGTTACCAGATAATCATGACCATTAAAATACCCTTTATGGGTTATATTTTAAATAATTAGGTCGGTCGAGGAATCTTCATTGGGTTGCAACGTTAGATATTGATTTTAATAAGGATTGTTAAGGATGAAAAACTCTATCTCAGTAGTTGTTTTAAAAGTTAGCTTACCTAGCTGGCAGCATTCTGATTAGAGTTTAAGGAGGATCATCACATGGGTGATACCAGAGATTGAGCACTATGATAAAACCATCATATTTATACTTTTCATTTCCCGATTATTTTTAATTCTCTTATATTCACATTCCCCTAAACTACACTTTTTCCTACGTCATTGGATAAGTGCGTCTTAGGGTTTTTTATTATCAACCATATTTAAATTTTAGAATGAAAAGTATTTTATTATCCATCTGTTTTGTGATTTTGTCTTTAACTGCTGTTGCTCAAAAAGATTATCAAAAAGATTTAGCAAAGCCTATGATAGAAATAGTCGGAGGTTATTATGTGATTGAAGATTATATCATTTTTAAATCAGATGGTGGCTCCATGCAAATGCAAATAAATACACAAATGTCACCAGATTCTATAGTACACCGTGATCATTTAATTGTGCTCCACACTATGTTCATGACTGCATTAAATAAGAAACTCAAGACTGACGGAGAAGTAGAAGAAATAGATAGTCTTAGTGGTGATGCCGATATAGAAATTATAATATTTGTAATTGATGGCGGTTTACAAATAGCACATACTTCACTAGGTGAAACCAAAAGAGAATTCTTAAGCTGGAAACAGGTTTATGAAGAGATGTAAGAGGTTATTTATATAGAAACTTATCTTTATCTCGCTTTCGCGAAAGCGGAATTACAACACACAAATAGTACCCTAAATGTCAGAAGAAGAAAAACAACAAATACTCAAACAAACGCTCTGGAACATCGCAAACGACCTGCGTGGTAATATGGATGCAGATGATTTTAGAGATTATATACTAGGTTTTATTTTTTATAAATACCTGAGTCGCAAGATGGAACTGTATGCAAATGTGATCTTGCAACCTGACGGTCTGGATTATGGAACCGTAGAGCAACATTCACAGGCTGATGAGTTGCTAGAGGCGATACGTTATGAAGCACTCGATAAACTAGGTTATTTCTTAAAACCTAGCGAGCTGTTTAGTGAACTGGCAAAGCGTGGTAACTCTGGTAATAAAAACAACTTTATTCTAGGCGATCTGGCAAATGTGCTCACGAGCATAGAGCAAAGCACGATGGGTAGCGAGAGCGAGGACGATTTTGGCAACCTGTTTGAAGATCTAGACCTGACCAGTAGTAAATTAGGAAAGACCGAAGATGCAAAAAACGAATTGATCGTTAAAGTACTCACGCATCTAGAAGGTATCGACTTTGACCTAGAGAACAGCGATAGCGATATATTGGGCGATGCTTATGAATATTTAATAGGCCAATTTGCCAGTGGAGCAGGAAAAAAAGCAGGCGAGTTTTATACACCACAACAAGTTTCTAAAATACTAGCGCAACTGGTTACTACTAATAAAACAAAACTGAAAAGCGTTTATGACCCAACCTGCGGTTCTGGTTCTTTGTTATTGCGAGTTGCCAAAGAAGTAAAAGAAGTAGGCGAGTTTTATGGTCAGGAAAGCAACCCAACGACCTACAACCTGTGTAGAATGAACATGATCATGCACGATGTGCATTACAAGCGTTTTGATATTTATAATGAAGACACGCTGGTCAATCCTAGTCCTAATCATCTCGATAAACGATTTGAAGCCATAGTCGCAAATCCACCTTTTAGTGCCAACTGGAGTGCGAGCCCACTTTTTATGAGTGACGACCGTTTCTCTGACTACGGTAAACTTGCACCTAAGTCCAAGGCAGATTTTGCCTTTGTACAACACATGATCCATCAACTGGATGATAATGGAACCATGGCAACCGTTTTACCGCATGGTGTACTTTTCCGTGGTGCGGCCGAAGGTCATATCAGGAAATTTCTCATAGAAGAAAAAAACTACCTCGATGCCGTGATAGGTCTACCAGCAAACATATTTTACGGTACCAGTATCCCAACCTGTATTCTGGTACTTAAAAAAGATAGAGCTTGTCACACTGAGCCTGTCGAAGTGCATGACAAGAAATTAAAACGAGAAGAAACTATCTTATTCATAGACGCCAGCGCACATTTTGAAAAAGTAAAAACACAAAATGTACTCTTACCAGAGCACATCGACAAAATTATTACCACGTATCGCAATTACTCTTGTCACACTGAGCCTGTCGAAGTGGATTCTATTCACCCAGCCACCATAGATAAATACAGCTATGTCGCTACACTAGATGAGGTAAAAGAAAACGATTATAACCTGAACATACCACGTTATGTAGACACCTTTGAAGAAGAAGAACCTGTAGATATTACCGCTGTCGCGAAAAGTATTAAACAACTAGACCACGACATGCAACAAACCGATGAGGTCATAGCCAGCTTTTGTAACGAACTAGGCATAGAAACACCGTTTTAAATGAACAACCGTCATTGCAAACTAGTCATTGCGAGGAGGAACGACGTGGCAATCTGCCATTATAGAACACACAGAAGCAATCTCATCCAGCCACAAACCGTCATTAAATGAATAACAGCACACAACAACCACGCATACCACAACTACGCTTTCCAGCCTTTGATGGAGAATGGGAGAAATTTATACTAGGTGAAATAGCAACTTTTGGTAAGGGGAAAAATATCTCAAAATCTGATATTTCTGAGGATGGAGTATTAGAATGTATCAGATATGGTGAGCTGTATACTGAATATAATGAGGTAATTAGTGAAGTGAAATCAAAAACTAATCTGCCAATCAGTAGTTTAATTTTGAGCGAAGAAAACGATGTGTTAATTCCTGCATCTGGCGAAACTCGAATTGATATAGCAACAGCTTCATGTGTAAAAAAAGCTGGTGTAGCTCTTGGTGGTGATTTGAATATTATAAAAACGAAGAAAAATGGTGTATATCTATCTTACTACCTCAATAGTGAGAAAAAATTTGATATCGCGAGATTAGCACAAGGTAATTCAGTTGTTCATGTTTATAATAGTCAATTAAAAACCTTAAAACTTAATTTTCCTTCTCAATTAGAACAACAAAAAATAGCCACATTCCTCACGGCAGTAGATGATAAAATAAGCCAGCTCACCAGTAAAAAAGAACAACTCACACAGTACAAAAAAGGCGTGATGCAGCAGTTGTTTTCTCAAGAGTTGCGGTTTCAAGATGAGAATGGGAAACAGTTTCCTGATTGGGAAGAGAAAAGGTTGGGTGAGGTTTTAAAACAACAGATACGCGAAATACCAAAACCAAAGCAAAATTATTTAGCAATCGGAATTAGAAGTCATGTAAAAGGAACTTTTCAAAAACCAGATTCAGACCCAAATAAAATAGCAATGAAAAAGTTGTTTGTTGTAAAAGAGAATGATTTAGTTGTGAATATAACCTTTGCTTGGGAAGGAGCTATAGCGATAGTTAAAAAGGAAGATGATGGTGGTTTAGTTTCACATCGTTTTCCAACTTACACTTTTAAAGAAAATCAAACTTGTTATGAGTATTTTAAACATATAATAGTTGATAAAAAATTTAGATTCACATTGGATTTGATATCACCAGGTGGTGCTGGAAGAAATAGAGTTTTGAGTAAAAAGGAATTTCTTAAAATAAAATGGTCATTTCCATCCCTAAAAGAACAACAAAAAATAGCCACTTATTTAAGTGCGCTAGATGATAAAATAGAAGCGGTACAAGTACAAATAGAAAAAACACAAGAATTTAAAAAAGGGCTGTTGCAGCAGTTGTTTGTGTAGTCATTGCGAGCGTTTTTCAATTGTCATTGCGAGCGCAGCGTGGCAATCTGCTGTAAACTGGCACAAAGGTAACTAATAGCAGATTGCTTCGTCGCTGCGCTTCTCGCAATGACGGTAAGGGGCGACTCGCAATGACGGTAAGGAGCGACTCGCAATGACGTAGTAAAAAATAGAATTAATAAAAGCAGATTGCCACGTCGCTGCGCGACTCGCAATGACCTTATGAAACCAGGATACGTTTACATCATGACTAATAAAAATAACACGACGCTTTATGTAGGTGTAACGTCAGACCTAGAACGACGTGTTAAAGAACATAAAAGTAAAAAGGATCCTAAATCATTTACCGCACGATATAATTTGAATAAATTAGTCTATCACGAGGCGCATCAAATGATAGGCGATGCTATTGCTAGAGAGAAACAATTAAAAGCTGGCAATAGAGCAAAGAAAATGGCATTAATAGAAAGTATAAATCCTGAGTGGCAGGACTTAATTATAGGAGATGAGTAAACAGTCAGAAGCACAGTTAGAAAACGAGTTGATCGCACAACTAGTAGGTTTAGGTTATGAAAAAGTAACCATTACTACTAGTGATGCATTAATCCATAATTTAAAAAAGCAGCTAGAAGCTTTTAATAATACCGTGTTTTCTGATCGTGAATTTGAAACCATTCTTAATCACCTAGAAAAAGGAAACGTATTTGAAAAGGCCAAAACCTTGCGCGACCGTTTTCAACTAACTAGAGAAAATGGTGATAGTCTGTATGTGCGTTTTTTCAATAAAGAAAACTGGAACAGCAATCTGTTTCAGGTGACTCATCAAATCACTCAAGAAGGAACGTATAAAAATCGCTATGATGTCACGCTGCTAGTTAATGGTTTGCCACTGGTGCAAATCGAGTTAAAACGTCGCGGTGTAGAAATTAAAGAAGCCTTTAACCAGATCAATCGCTACCAGCGTCATTCGTTTTGGTCTTCTCGTGCCTTGTTCCAGTATGTGCAACTGTTTGTGATAAGCAACGGCGGTAATACCAAATATCTCGCAAACAATAAATTGCAATCGGTTAAGCAAACGTTCTTCTGGGCAGATGTAAATAACAAGAATGTTACTGATCTTTCCGCTTTCGCGAAAGCGTTTTTAAATACCAACCATTTAGGCAAGATGATAGCTCAGTATGTGGTACATAATGAGACGCACAAGATTCTCATGGTATTGCGACCGTATCAATTCTATGCTACAGAAAAAATAGTCAATCAAGTAGCGACCAGTAACGATAATGGCTATATATGGCATACCACAGGATCTGGTAAAACGCTGACTTCATTTAAGACCAGCCAGGTCATTATGGACTTGCCTAATGTGCATAAAGTAGTCTTTGTAGTAGATCGTAAAGATCTGGATTACCAGACCATGCTCGAGTTCAATAGCTTTAAAAAAGATAGTGTAGACGTTACCGATAACACACAATCGCTGGTAAAACAGCTCACAGACGATTCAAAATTGGTTTTAACGACCATACAGAAGTTGAACAACGCGATTTCTAAAGCAAACTATGAAAAGAGCTTAACGCATTTACAGGATAAAAAGGTAGTTTTCATTTTTGATGAATGTCATAGAAGCCAGTTCGGTGATACACACAAAAAAATCACGGAGTATTTTCATAAAAGCCAACTTTTTGGATTTACAGGAACACCCATTTTTGCAAAAAATGCCTCTAAAAATGATCTAGGAAAACGTACTACCAAAGATTTGTTTGGAGAATGTCTTCACAAATACGTGATTACAGATGCGATTAAGGATCAAAATGTACTGCGATTTGGGATTGAGTACATCGGTAAATACAAGCGCAAGAGCAATACCTTTATTGATATAGAAGTAGAAGATATCGATAAAGCAGAGGTATTTGCAGATCCTAAACGACTGGAGAAAATTGCAGATTACATCATCGCTTATCACAGTCACAAGACCTTTAATAAAGACTATTCGGCTTTGTTTGCGGTAAGTAATATTGATACTTTAATCAAGTATTACGACATCTTTAAACGTAAAAAAGAAGAAGGTTTACACGATTTGCGCATAGCCACCATTTTCTCTTATGGTGCCAATGAAGATGATGAAGACGCACAAGATAACTTGCCTGCCACTAATCAACCAATGCGTCAGGCTGCAGAACCTGAACCACAATATAAAACCAGTCATTCTAGAGAAAAACTAGACGAGTACATTGTGGATTATAACAATATGTATGGAACTAGTTTTTCAACTAAAGATAGTCAGCAGTTTGAAAATTATTTTAAAGACATTTCAAAGCGTTTGAAAGAACGAGAGAAAACTAACTTTCAAGATAAAAACAGACTAGATTTAGTTATCGTGGTAAATATGATGCTCACCGGTTTTGATGCCAAAAAAGTGAATACACTTTATGTAGATAAGAACTTAAAATACCATGGTCTTATTCAAGCCTATTCTAGAACCAATAGAATTCTAGGAGAACAAAAATCGCAAGGAAATATACTGGCTTTTAGAAACCTTAAAAAAGCTACTGATGAGGCGATTACCTTATTTTCAAACAAAGATGCGATAGAAGAAATCATCTTACCACCTTATGAATCTATCGCAAAGAAATTTGACGATGCTTTAATAGAGTTATTAGAAATAGTACCTACTTATCAAAACGTCGATGATTTAATAAGTGAAGATGATGAGCTTGCTTTTGTATTGGCTTTTAGACGTTTACTGCGAGCAAAGAATGTCCTAGAATCTTATACCGATTTTGATTGGGAAGATTTAGGCATGGATGAGCAAACCTTTGAAGATTATAAAGGGAAATATCTGGACTTAAATGAAAAGGTAAAGAACGATCATACAAAACAAAAAACGTCCATTCTCGATGATATTGATTTTGAGTTGGAATTAATTCATCGTGATCAAATTAATGTCGCCTACATTTTACAATTACTGGCTCAGTTAAAAGAATCAAAAGCAAGTGATGCGGCAGCACAGAAGAAAGTGATCATCGATATGCTTTCTGGAGATATTGAGTTGCGTAGCAAACGCGAACTCATAGAAAAATTTATAGAAGAAAATTTACCATATATCAGCGATATAGATGCGATACAAGATGAGTTTGAACGTTTCTGGCATGAAGAAAAAGTCATGGCACTCTCTAAAATGTGTGAAGAAGAACATCTAGATAAAAAGCAGTTCAAAGCTTTGATAGAAAGCTATACTAATTATGGTAGAGAACCACTGCGTGATGATATTTTTAAATGCTTAGACAATAGACCAAGTATATTAAAAGCAAGAGAAATAGGCGAGCGTATTTTAGATAAAATGCGTGAATTTGTGCAAGTGTTTGTGCAAGGAATGACTGGGTAAGAACTATTTATTTGAAATATAAGATTACTATTTAATAATATGAGTACATTTTTAACAGGAGACGAATTAAATGATGCAATTGATGATGTAATAATCAATACAAAGAAATTTTTGTTTATTACATCACCCTATATAAAATTAGATGATCACTTTAAAGAGCGTTTTGACCTTATAAAAAATGATCCTTCTATTTATCTGCACATTCTTTTCGGCAAAAACGAGGATGATTTTTACAAAAGCGTCAATAGTGATGATCTTGAATATTTTAAATCATTTCCTAACGTTTCGATTATTTATGAACCACGTTTGCATGCAAAAAGCTATGTGAACGAATCTCAAGGTATTATCACATCAATGAATCTATATGATTACTCTGCAGAGAATAATGTAGAATATGGTGTTGGCTTTAGTAAGAGCCGATTAAATGAAAAAGTATATGAAGAACACTTAGACGTTCATGATGAGTTGCTTGAGAAAAGTGCTCATTGTATTTTTATTCAACGTCCAGTCTATAAAAAAGCCCTTTTAGGTTTAAGTAAAACCTATTTAAGATCTCAGGTTCTTTTAGATTTATTTGACTCTTTTAATCCTAGAGAAAGAAATTATGAACGTATTGTTTATCAAGACATAGATATTGTTTCACTGGATGATAAGGAAGTAATTCCTTTGCTTAAATCAAGATCTGAAAAGCGACAAGAGGAAATGATAAAAAGACAACAATCTAATACTTATAAGAAAAAAAAGGTAGTCCACAATTCCCAAACACGAAATAATCAAGAGATAGGCTATTGTATTAGAACCGGTGAAGAAATACCTTTCAATCCCAAAAAGCCAATGTCTTATAATGCATATAGGAGTTGGTTGAAATATGCTAATTTCCATTATAAAGAGTCTTATTGTCATCAGACCGGTCAGAAAAGTGGCAAAAAAACATCCATGAAAAAGCCGATTTTAAATTCTGACTATGAAAATGAAGAGAGAATTAATGGTAGATTTTTATAATTACAAACCCTTTCAAAACACCATTAATATCTAGAATTCAATCACCTCGACATTTTAAGATTTTGAAGTGTCTGATTCTAACTTTTCAAGGTTAATATTGCATTTTAAAATTGAACTGTAAGGCGTCTATGAGCGAACTGGAAATCCCTATTACTGAAATTGATAATTTTATCTATTGTCTAGAGGTTGTTCCAGATGCTGCGTCTACTGAAACGACTGAGGTACTGGCGATACTAGAAGATATGGCGTTGAATCAACATATTACCAGTATCTATAAAGCCTGTGATACCATTGAAGACCTAGAAGAAAGCATCAATCATTTGCTTTATGATGACCATCATTTTAAAGACTATGAGATTATTTATCTGGTCTTGCCTGGCGAGGCAAACAATATTTTAATCAATGGTTATTATTACAGTATAGAGGAAATTGCCGAGTTATTTGAAGGTAAAATGGATGGTAAAGTCATTCATGTGGCCAATAAGAAGATACTCGATCTTACTGATGAGGAATCTCAATATTTTCTAGACGTCACTGGTGCTCGAGCCATTTCTGGTTATGGAGTTCCTTCTCCACATATGACTAGTGCTTTCACTATTGATCGCGTTTTCTTTAGTTTATTCTATGAAAATCATGATCTTAAAAAGGTTGTAGAGCGCTTGTTCTATAAGCATTACCAGTTGTGTAAGTTACTGGACTTTAGGTTGTATTATTAAAAATGTGGCTGGTTGATATACGCTTTCGCGAAAGCGTGAAGACCACTCTAATTTATAAATAAAGTGTACTCGATATCTACCAGGTCAATCAGCTCCATGGGCTGTACCGTTTTTAAATGAAGCAATGATCGCAGCAATACTATTTCTTGCTTATTAAAAACCATGGTGAGGTTGTGCTGCGCAGACGGAATGGGTATTTTCCTTTTCTTTACCATACGTTCATATTTTAATTCCCAGTACTCGATTTCTAACTGGTCTATATGATTTTTAAATTTCTCGAGTTGATCAGGACTAAGGTCCAATTGCAGGTTGTTAAAAACCAATCGATAAACCTTACATTCTGTGCAATATGAAAGTTGACCTTGTTTATTTTTGGCAATGGTTTTTACATTTTGACACATGATGAAAAGATTTAATAACAGTCCATTAGTATCTGACCGTTGGACTCATAATAGGTGAGTGGCTTCTTATTTTGTGAAGCCGTTATTTTTTCTAGTATAGCTAACACGTCATCGCGCATGGCAATGGATCCACAGATCATTACTTGAGCACCATGATCTAACCTAGTGGCGATTAATTCACGATCCTTCCAGATTTCATCTTGAACATAATTTTTTTGGAGTTCGCGAGAATAGGTGAGTTGCAAAGTGGATAACTGGTCTGCAGCCATTTGAACCAGTGGATCATATAAGTCAAAACTTTCTTTAAAACGTCCACCCCAGAAAAAATGGAGTTCTTGAGATGCCTTGAGTTGGTCATTTATCATTCCTAAGAAAGGAGCCACACCAGTACCATTAGAAATAAATATGGTCGTATCTGAATCTGTGGAAAGATGGAAATGTTTATTTTCTTCTATATAAGCTTCAATCTGGTCACCACTATTTAAATGGCTTAAGAACGAGGAGCAAATACCTTTATCGTGTTTTTTAATGCTTAATAAAATGTCATCATCTATCCTGGCGATAGAGTAGGCACGTGGTTGTTCCGTTTCAGGAGCTTTGATTTGTAAAATATCTCCAGATTGGAATGGTTGGTTTTCATGAATTCTAAGTCGTAATAAAAATGTATCATCTAGGTTTAATGCGGTACGTTCTATAACTGTAATATTTTCATATTCAATTTCTTTCTTATTAGAAATATGACGGTTATAAGTAATTCCAATGGCATGAGACCATTTTTCTAACCAGGCATTCATTTCTGAGTCTGACTGCTCGTTGATTTTTTCTAAAGCTAAAAGAGGTGTGAATCCATCACTTACATTCAATCGTGCATCTACCTGTATCGCATATTCACAGAAGTATGGATAGTTCATAGAACCAAATCCTAATACCGCAAACTCGATAGGATTAGGCTGTTTTATTGTAGGTAATAGGTTTAAGAAATGTCTTGCGTTAGTAGGTGCATCGCCGTCACCATATGTAGCGGTTAATACTAATAATTGGGTGGCTTTTTTATAGCTCGTATATTCATTTAACGTACTTACATAAACAGGTTTGCCTTGCGAGGTTAATTGTTGGGTAATCGCGTTTGCAAATGCATACGTATTACCACTTTCAGAACCTACCAGTATGACTAGCTCACTGTCATCTTTATCTATTGTGGTTTTAATCGTTTTAGATTTACGTCTCCTCTTTAAATACATCACAAATCCAGAAAAGATGAAAAACAAGATGCTCGCACTAGAAATGAGCAAGATTAATGACCACAGTAAACTACCGGTTCCTGTATGTAAATTAAAACTCCATTGTGATAGAAAGAAACTAAAAGGTAGTTGTACCTCACTAATTATTTCACCTGAGTATTGATGAATTAATAGGTCACGCGATTGTAAATGGAATTCATAATAATCATACTCATCTTCAGAAAAAGGAAAGCTGATCTGACGTACATCTGCTAGTTTCAATTCTTTAAAAAAAGGAATCGATGTAAGATCAGTTGTATGAAATTCCTGGACAGGTTCTTTACTCCAGTCTAATTCTGTATGGGTGACTGGAATGAGATCAAATTTCTCCAGCGATAAGTAAACACCTGTTGCTGCAATGATAACTATAGGAATCAATAGCCATCTTCCTAAAATAACATGATAACGCTGGTTGAAGTCTCGTTCTTTAACCTTGCTGTAAAGTTTTAATACGCCACCTTGACGCTGAATTAACAACAATAAACCCGTTAAGGCAATAAGGCAAAGTAAGAACGAGACGACACCAACAAATATGCGTCCAATACTTTTTAAAAATAAAGATCGATGTAGATTAGTCGTCCATATGAATAATGGATGTCTATCTTCCACCGTACCTAGTCGATGACCACTTAAAGGATTTACATAAATATCTTCACTGTTTCCAGCTGCTGTAATCACAGACGCGATAACTTCATCACTTGCAGTAACTTTTAAAGAAAGAACTTCTTCATATTCTTTTTTTAATGCCGTGATTGTAGTTGCCGTAGAAACTTCTTCTAAATTGACAACCGCATAGGATTGTGACTCATTAGAAATGGGTTCGCAGGCTAGTATAACACCAGTAACTGAAGCAATAATTAAAAACAGTGCAGAGATACCTGCTAGAAGCAAGTGACTGTATCTCCAAAAAGAAATGGTCATGTGACTATTTATTTACTGAGGCATTAACCTGACGTAGCGTATGAAGCCAGTACCTTCTTTTTTTCCTTTAAGATTCTCACTGGTTAGTTCAAACTGTAAATCCTGAGCATAATACTCTTGATCTTCTACAGCGGTTTCAAACCTGATCAAATATCCTTGATCGATTTTATCTTTTGGGATTTGTAAAAGGTTGATCACACGTTCTCCACCACTTATTGTAGCACCAGAAATAGCGTCAATATTTGGACGTCTTTTTCCATAGAATTTCCACCATTGTGCAATCTCACTATACCATTCACTATCCTTGCCTTGAACATAAAGCGTTTCTTCATATTCTCCTTCTGGATTTAAAAGAGAAATTACGATATAGGCACCTTCGCCAGTATAATTCTTAAGTTGAATCATACATTTATAACTAGCTTTTTCTACTGGATTGATAAAACTAAATAGTAGAAAAGAGCCTAATATAAAAACGGGTAGTATTTTAAAAATGTGTTTCATTATTTTAAATAGTTGAAAGAGATGTTGTTTTTATTTAATAATTCATTCTCTGTAGCTAGATCATAAACAGATTCTTCAAAGTCTGTTTTAATTTTAATATCTGCACCTTTTGAGATTAAATATTTGATAATCGATTCATCTTTGGCAGTCATGGCCGCAAGATGTAAAGCAGTCAGTCCATCGTTATTTTTAACATTAAGATCAATATCATAGTTTCCTAATTGTTTCAATAACTTCATATTACCTTTTACAACAGCAGTGTGGTATAAAGTATTACCAGCTTGTTGTGTAGCTTTCATAGACACTCCATAGTTGTTGAGTAGTTCAAGTTTTGCATCAAACTGAGCTGCATTTCTATTATTGTATGAATTCACTAGATAGTATGCTAGGTTATTACCTTTTTGATCAATAACACTAGAAGAGGCATCTTGTTCAAGTAAATAACGAACTACAGCAGCCGAGTTTCTACTGACAGCCATGGTTAAAGCTGATTGGCCTTTTTTATTCTTTAAATCTTTATCATGTACATTTTTAAATAAATATTCAACCACTTCTACACTGTTGTTACCAGCGGCATTCATAAAAGGAGTATTTCCTTCCTCATCTACTAAGTTGATATCAACATCACGATTCATAAAATAATCGAATGCTTCTAGGTTATTGTTATTAGAAGCTATCGAGTGGAGTGGATTACGTCCTTTATCACCTACAACGTTTACTTGTACACCTTGAGATTCTAGGAATGTGTATAGCTCTAGTGTATTTTGATGACCTCTCGCACCACGACTAGCCATAAGCATCGCATTGCCACCATTTTTATTAATAGCTTTATGATCTACACCTTCACGAATCAATAATTTTAAAAAAGAGATATTTCCTTTTTTTACAGCATAGTGGAAGATATTGTTTCCATCATGATCAACGCTATCTAGGTTGAATCCTAAATCTAAAAAGTCATTAAGCTCTTTTTCATTCTGTAAACTAGGTGCTGCTAGTAGCAATAGACTTGCGCCATGCTCACTTTGCTCTTTTAAAAGGTCTACATCATAATCTGTAAATAACTTATAGAGCTCAATATTTGTTACTCCAGCATTTGCAGCAAAGGCTAGCGGAGTTAAACCATGACTATCTTTTTTTGTAACTGAAGATCCTTTTTTAAGTAATTCTTTTACAATAGGCAGGTTATTAGAATAAGAAGCCCAGTGTAGATAATTACGACCGTCATGGGTTTTCTTATTAGGCATATTGCCTTCGAAAGAAATGAAATAATTTATTACATCATTATTGGCTCCACGGATTATGGAATAAACGGTAGCGTCAAAACCATTTCCATTAAGCGCAACAGGATCATTCCCTTCTTTAACGAGTTGTTGTACTTCTTCTAAGCTAGGATTAGATTTCCAGAAATCGCCAGAATAAAACTTATTTTGTTGAGCGATTGCTGTCAACGTAATAAGAAAAATAAAAAGTGAGCTATATAGGGTTTTCATAGAGTATTATTTTTTTACAAATGATTCAATAATTGGGTCTATTTGAGTTTGAGTAGTGATACTTTCATCAAATAAGAACTTATATAATGTCTTATTATCTACTTTGTTCTCTAGTGTTAAGTCACCATCACGATTGTAAACTTGATTCCATTTCGCACGAACTAGTTCCCATTTTTCACTGTGCTCTTTCCACCATTCTGCTGCTGCACTACAACGACTGTCATCTACTTTTACATAAGTATTATAGCCTTTTTCTTTTGCAAGCAGTACATCTTCTTGTCCTTCTTCTCTTATGATTTTATGATTATCTTGATCGTGCAACCATCCATAATCAGTAATTTCTTGACGGTTTCCTCTTAGCAAGACATTATAGTCACTACGTGTAGTATACTCTCTACGAGCTAGTGGAGCTGGAGTTGTATTTTCCCAATAGCTTTTTCCGTCGACGTGTACCCATGTTGCACTACCTTCATATCTCGGGCTATCATCTACTTGAAACACCTTTTGCGTCCATTGTCCGGCAACTTCATTTTCATCCTTTTCCTCATAGTTCCACTTGTTGTCTGCATGATACGTGTATAGCTCTTGATTTTCAAATAGCCAGTCCTGTCTCCAATGTTTTATAATCATTGGTTTTGCAGGATTACCTACTTGTAATAAGTGTTGGATTTGAATTTTATCATCTTCATCGGTTACTAATTGTGCCCATTCTAATGCATGATCAACCTTAGTGTCAGACGGTTTATATAAGGAGTCGTTAGAATAGTTAAATGTTTCGGTAAAATTAAAAGTTACTTCATAGCAGCCGCACATACTTTTAATGGCGTCTATGTCCTGTTGCTTTTTGTCTTGTGCACTGGCCATCATGACCATAAATAGAGCTAGTAAAGAGACATAAGTTGTTCTCATCTCGGTTTTATTTTATTAGTTAAAATTCTCCGGCAAAATTAATTGTTTTTATTGAATCTAAATAAGAATTATCTATATATTTGCGCATTATTAAGAACGATTCTAATTAGTAATATGTGTAAGTATTTGATTTTCTTTTGTTTATGTGTTTTTGCTTTCGCGAAAGCGAGCTCGCAACATCAAATAGTGGATACTACTAATACTGAAAAACTGGAAGAAATAGTGCTAACTGCCACACGCACAGAACGTCAATTATCTTCATTACCATTACCGGTAACCTTAATCTCCAAAAAGAAAATAATTCAATCGGGTACGGTACGACTTAATGAAATACTTAATGAGCAAACAGGTATCATTACAGTGGCTGATGAAAGTGGCTTTGAAGGTGTTCAAATTCAAGGTATCACATCAGATTACATTTTAATTTTAATCGATGGAGTACCATTAGTAGGTCGTAGTGCTGGAAATTTTGATTTAAGTAGACTTACTGTTGGGAATATTAAACAAATTGAAGTCGTTAAAGGACCATCAAGTAGTCTTTATGGTAGTGAAGCCCTAGGTGGTGTCATCAATATTATTACTGAAAAACCTAGAAGTCGTCAACTTAAAGGAGATGCCTCTTATAGAATAGGAAGTTTTGCCCAGCAAGATATCAACCTTAATCTTAATAAGAAATTTGACAAGCTGCGTGTAGGGTTATTTGCAAATCGTTTTTCTAGTAACGGTTATGATTTAACACCTGATACAGATGGTCAGACTGTAAATCCTTTTGCAAATTATACACTCAATACTCGTGTGTTTTATGATTTTAATGATAGACTGTCACTTTTTACATCTGCTAGGTATTATGATCAATCTCAAGACGCTGACTTTTATCTAGATGATGTTTTATATAAAGGAGATAGTAAGGAAAAAGAATGGAATGCACATGCTAGACTGGATCAACAATGGGGCGAACGTTTTTCTACTTCTTATGAGTTTTATTACACTAATTATAAGGCAAATGAATTACTGCAAAGCATAATAGATGATGAAGTGCTCAGCGACAGTGATTTTGACCAGACCTTACTGCGTCCAGAAATAAGAGCTAATTATAAGGTATCTACCCATAGTACACTTACCACTGGTGTAGGCTATCAAGTTGAAGCATTAGATAGAACTTTTTTTGATGAACGTGTTCAATTTGACTCTCAATACATCTATGCGCAATATGATGTCAATCTTACAGATAAGTGGAATGTGATAGCTGGTGCTCGATATGATAATCATTCTGAATATAGTGACCAGTTCAGTCCTAAGCTTGCCACTTTATATCAGTTAAATGAATCTATAGCTTTAAAGGGATCTGTAGGTTATGGTTTTAAAGCACCAGATTTTAGACAATTGTATTTTGATTTTACGAACTCATCTGTCGGGTATACCGTGTTAGGATATAATGTCGCCGTAGATAAATTGAATGAACTACAAGAACAAGATCAGATTTTAGATGTAGTCGTGCCGCTCAGTGAATTGAATGATCCTCTCGAGGCAGAAAGTAGTATAGGGTATAACCTAGGCGCGACTTACAAGAAAGGAAAATGGAATGCAGAGTTGAATCTATTCCGTAATGATTTTAAAAATTTAATCGATACTAGAATTATAGCTCGTAAAACTAACGGTCAAAATGTGTTTAGTTATGTCAATTATGACGAAATCTACACCACAGGATTTGAACTGAATACAGGCTATAAATGGAACAAAAACATCCGGTTAAGTGCTGGATATCAGTTGTTGTATGCATTTGATAAAGAACAAGAACAAGCTGTTGAAGATGGTCGTGTATTCATACGTGATGCACAAACTAATCAGTCCGTGGCGATTGAGAGATCTGACTATTTTGGATTAGTCAATCGCTCACGGCACAACGCTAATTTTAAAATCTTTTATGATCTTAAAAAGTATCAATCAAATTTTAATTTAAGACTACTCTATAGAAGTAAATACGGACAATTTGATACTAACGGTAATGGATTGATAGATAGCTATGATACCAGCTTTATTGATGGATATCTTACGGCAAATATTGCTGCTACAAAAACCTTTTATAACAAGTTTGATTTACAAATAGGAGCAAACAACCTCTTTAACTATACAGATAACAACATTCCTACATTACCAGGGATTCAAGGTTATTTTAAAATTAATTATCAATTCTAACCAAAATCAATAACTATAATTAAACCCAAAATGAAAAAAATGAAAACATTACAAACCCTAGCGCTTGCCATATTATTTATAGGCTTTACATCTTGTGATAGCGATGATGACATGAACTCAACCGCTGCTCTAGAAATTGATACCATTTCTAATTTATATGCTCCACAAACTGGTGGGCAAGGTCAGCCTATAGGTGGAGAATTTACAAAATTTGACTTTGCAACAGGTTTAGAAACTACTAGCGATACAGATTGGGATATTGCTTTCAGAGGAACAACTATTGCTATCAATGGCGGTACAGAAACAGGAACTGCTGATGAACCAGCAAGGACGGGAAATGCTGCAGCTACCATTCTTACAGGAACATTTGATAGTGTCCTATCAGTAGATGGATTAACTTTTAATCAAGATAGCTCTACATCATTTGCTATTCCAACGGGTAGTGATAATGGCTGGTATAACTATAATTTTATGACTAACATTGTCTCACCAATTCCTGGACAAATAATAGTGATAAGAACTAGAGATGGTAGATATGCTAAGATTGAAATCCTTAGTTATTATGAAAATCAAGATACCACAGCAGAAGGTCGTTATTTTACCTTTAACTATGTTTATAATCCTAATCAAGGAGATACAAGCTTTTAAGCGTCATCAAATTATTTACTTGATAGATAAAAGACTTTTAATAAATGACTAAAAGTCTTTTATCTATTTCATTAAAGAATAACCTAAGCCTTAATAAAACTTGGTTGAGGTTATATAAATACTACAATTATGGCCTGCATAAGCAGTTTTAAAATCATTAAAGAACGATTTACAGTTTATCTGGAAGAAAATAAACACCGCAAGACGCCGGAACGTTATGCCATTCTAGAAGAAATATATAATGCCACAGAGCATCTGGATGTGGATATGCTTTTTTTAAGAATGAAGAATAAAAATTATAGAGTCAGTAGAGCTACTTTATATAATACGTTGGACATTTTATTAGAATCTAAACTTGTTAGAAAGCATCAATTTGGTAATAACACGACCTTTTATGAAAAGTCCTTTCTAGATGGAAAACACGACCATATTATTATGACTGATACTGGAGAGGTTTTAGAATTTTCAGATCCTATGGTTCATGAAATTAAGAAAACAATAGAAGAAGTTTTTAATGTATCTATAGAAGAACATTCACTTTACTTTTATGCTACAAAAAATGCCGAGAAAGAAGCTGAATAAATGAGTTAGTACTATAACACGCAGCTCCAATGTTTGATACTTAAAATGCTTACTTCCCGATACAGAATTGACTAAAAATATTACCCAATAATTCATCATTAGTAATCTCACCTGTAATGATTCCTAGAGACTCTGCAGTAGCTCGAATGTCAATGGCTAGAAATTCACTTGAGATATCATTTTCAATGCCTTCTTGAACTTCTAGTAAAGAGTTATAGGCCTGTTGTAAAGCATCATAATGTCTTGCATTGCTCACAATAGTATCATCTTGTGATAAGGCGCCACTTTTAAAACTACTTACTAAAGCAGATTTTAATTCGTCCACACCAGCATGGGATTTTGCACTTAAGGAGATTAAAATCGTTTCTGGCGATTTAGAATTGATTTGCTTAGTGATTTCAGCATGTTCTAGTCCAGTAATTTGATCTATTTTATTAATAATTACCACTAGCGGTTTATCTGGGAATTTTTCTCTTAAAATCTGTATGCGCATGAGGCAATGTATAATCCTAGGCGCAGTATTAAGTTGTGTAGCATCTAGTAAATACAAGACTAACTTAGATTGCTCAGCTTTGGCATAAGAACGTTGTATTCCCATACCTTCGATAGTATCTGTTGTCTCACGCAGTCCAGCAGTGTCAATTAATCTAAAGCGCACACCATCGATATTAATCTCATCTTCTATGGAATCTCGAGTCGTTCCAGCGATGTCACTCACGATGGCCTTTTCTTCATTAAGTAAAGCATTGAGTAGGGTAGACTTA
>CH672375.1:0-168259 GCA_000153385.1 Flavobacteria bacterium BBFL7 | reverse complement strand
TAGTTCTAACTCTATTAAACTAGCAAAATTGAGAAGCTGTCCTCTTAACTCCTTAAGCTCACTAGAGAAACCACCGCGCATTTGTTGTAACGCAATTTGATGTGCCGTTTCACTTTCACTAGAGATGAGATCTGCAACTGCTTCTGCCTGATTGAGGTCCATTTTTGCATTTAAAAATGCTTGTAAGGTAAACTCACCAGCATTTGCCATGCGCGCACCATTTTTAAGGCATACCGCAATAATTTCTTGCTGTATGTATATAGAACCGTGACAAGAAATTTCTACTACATGCTCACCGGTATAGGATCGTGGTGCGTTAAATTTAGTAAGCAACACTTCATCTACCATACGATTGCCGTCGTAAATATGACCTAGAGTAACGGTATTTGCACCTAGTTGATTATAAAGATCTGGTGTTGATTTGGAGTCCGCTTTCGCGAAAGCGGGAACAAAAATCCTACTGGCTATTTCATGGGATAACGAGCCAGATAATCTTACAACAGCAATTGCTCCTGATCCTGCTGGAGTCGCCAGCGCTACTATGGTGTCATTTTTAAACATAGTACAAAGGTAAAGAGAAGCAAGCAGTTCTATCTTAATCCTATAATAATTCTATTTTATTAATGACTAAATACTATAGAATCTTAAGATGTTTGTGCTTTAAAACATCCTAAATTTGCAACATGTATTCACGTGAAGAAGCAAAATTAGTCAGACAACAGTTCTGGACCATGTTCGGTAAACGATATGATCGTAAGTGGTTGTTGTATAATACTAAAATTAAAGATGTGGTTCTTAAGTTCTCCTTTGAGGATCGACGTGCGTTGGTCTCTATGGACATAGAACATGATGAAGCTTTTTACCGTGAATATTATTTTGAGAAGCTACTTAGTCTACAGTCGATTCTAAAAGAAGAAGTATCACCCGATATAATTTTAGATGCAGACTATGTTCTAGAATCTGGTAAGCAAATCTCTCGGGTATACGTGATGTTAGAAGGCGTTAAAATTCAAAAGAAAACACAGTGGCCTGAGGTTTACGAGTTTTTCTATACCTACATGGATAAGTTGGAATTGTTTTTTTGGGAATATAAAGATTTTATAGAGAGTTGATCTACTCGTTAATAAATGTGGCGATTTCTTCAACAGGTTTGCGTTGTGGTAGTTCTTGTTCTTCATAAGGATAAGTACCTAGATAGAAAAAGCCTAAAAATTGTTCATTATCTGCGACTTGAATTCCTTCTAGATCTTTAATGTCTGCAAAAGGTTTAGGAGAACTCCAGTAGGCACCATACCTCATATCATGACTAGTTAACCACATATTTTGCACACTCATAGAAACGGCTGCTATTTCTTCCCATTCTGGGACACTTTCCTCTTTATCTCTATGCATAAAGATCAATATGACAGCACTAGCTTTAGTAGGGTTTTCTTGAAGTTTTTTAAGTTTAAACTTTTTATGTCCTTCGACTTTTAAATAGGATGTGGCCATAAAGTTTCCTAAGCTTTCTAATGCTTTACCAGTCAGTATTTGATAACGCCACGGTTCTGTCTTACGGTGATTAGGTGCCCATCTGGCGCTGTCTAAAATTTTTAGAATATCTTCTCTTGGTATTATTTCTCCGGTATACTGCGCAGGAAATACACTACGACGCGTTTTGATGATTTGATCTAGCATTTTTTTTAATAAATATAGTGTGAATATGGTGGAAGTTTACCGAGATGTAAAAAGCTTTAATGTCGTTTTAACAAAATTATGTTAGCTTTATATCGAATTATGAATTTATAACCCCAATTAATTTTAGAGTATTATGTCAGAAAACACAATCCCATTAGAAACAGCACAGTTATGGCGCAGCAACTGGAAGTCATCAGGTATTGAATGGATGCAAGCACAAACAAATGAATTACAAGGATTCTTAGTTCCTGGAAGTGACCTAACTCAAGTTACAGGAGAAAATGGAGTAGATTGTAGAATTTACTTCGGTCTTACAGAACCAGGTACTGGTGGTAACGCAAAAGTAATGTTAGTGGCCGTAGGGAGCGACGGTAAAGACTTGATAGATGCAGAGAATGGATATTATATATATGATAATTCTAGCAGCATACCACCTAGTGGAGATTCTTCAAGTCCTTTAAACTAGAATTGAAGCTTGTCTATTTCAGATTTCATTGCTGATTTATACTATTTACTGTTGATACTGACGACCATTGTGTTTTCAGTATCAACTGTTTATGGTGCCAGAAAGTTTTTACCTATTACGATTTGTTTAATCATAGGTTGTTTATGTGAATTCTTTACATTTTTAATACGTGAGCACCACATATTAATTATGGGAGAACAAAATAACGCGATAGTTGGTCATGTTTATAAATGGACTTCTTTCTTAACTTTTGGGTTCTTTTTATATAGTGTTCAAAAAAGTAAGGCTGTAAAACGACTCTTTGTTTATTTGTTCTCAATATGTGCATTTATAGGTGTTTGTTCTCAATTAATGATCAAACAATATTTTTTGCAAAATGATCCTTGGTTAGCCTTTTCATTAATGTCAGGTGTTATCATCGCATCAATGATTTACTATATAAAATTATTAAAGGACACTGAAGGTTATCCTTATATAACCACAGGGATTTTTTTAGTGTCGGGTAGCTTTTTAATATCTAGTGCTGTAAATGGCACTTATGTAGATGTTGATCTTGAAGTTTGGTTTTTTAGAGAGTCTATTAATAGAGTAGTTTTAATCATTATGTACGTGATGTTTTTATTGGGAGCATATTTATTTTTTAAAAAGGAAGATAGTTTTAAACTGCAACGCATACAGCAGTAATGCATCATTACCTAATGGAGTCATTTTTAGACCATATTTCTACAGTTTATCAAGTCTTATTGATTCTCGCTTTTATATGTTATACTGTTGCGATAGTTATGGGTAAAAGCGATTTCAAGCCTATATTTTTATATCTTTTATCGGGTGTCTTTACTGAATTGATGAGTAACATGATTACTAGAGATTACTTTGTAGTATTAGGAGAGAAAACAAATGCTCCATTTTTCTTCCTTTTCGCTCTTTTACAATTTGTCTTTTTATCATATTTTTTTAAGAAAGTCATCACCTGTCCTATTTTTTCTAAATTTTTTAAATATTCGGTAATCATAGTTGTTATGATAGGGATCACTCCTTATATTTTTAATCCATCATGGATATTAGAATTTTCAGTTTGGTTACCTTTAATGACTATACCATTATTATTATTTTTCAGTACATATTATTTTATAGAATTGCTGAAATATAAACAGGGCTATCCTTTTATTAATATTGGTTTATTTATAATGTTAGGAACAACTTTAATCTTTTTTATGACGATGCAGTTTTATGAAGGTGTTCCACCAGATGTGAAGATATTACTAAGAACTCTTCATGTGTTACCATTAACCATTTTACATACCTTATTTATATACGAATGCGTTTTATACTTCAAATCTCAAATACCTCAATCAACTACATAGCCATAGGGTTGATGATTTTTATCATTCTATTTTCTATAGGTATGGTTATTTTTTTCCTGCTTTCGCGGAAGCGTATCACAGAAGCTGATCTGGAAGTAAGAGATACTCAAATACAAGCCCAGAAGGACGTTATGTCTGCGACTATAGTCACCCAAGAAAAAGAACGACAACGTATCGCAAGAGACTTGCATGATGAGATCAGCGCAAAATTGAATGTTATAGCAATGAATACTAACATGCTTAAAGAAGAGTCTTTATCGATCGCTGAACGCGAGATGTTGATTACTCGAATTGAAACAGCTACAGGTAAAACATTAGAAAACGCTCGAGAAATTGCACATAACTTATTACCACCAGTATTAGAGAAATTTGGTTTATGTGCAGCACTTACTGAGGTGGTGAAAAGTCTAGAGGGAAATGACCTTAAAATCAATTATTCATGCGATTGGGATAAAGACCAATTTGATTCTGATAATCAACTACATATATACCGTATTATACAAGAATTACTCAACAACACCATTAAATACGCTCGAGCTAATGAGGTATCTATACTATTAAATCAAACTGAAAATGATTATATTCTTTCATATAATGACAACGGTATCGGTTTTCAAGATAATGCTCAGATAGGTCTAGGAACTAGCAACATAAGTAGTAGAGTAGATTTATTAAAAGGTAGTTACGACTTGCAAACTAGTAATGGTAATGGTGTCGTTTATATATTTAAATTTCCTAAAAACTTAAACCCATATGATTAACATCGCCCTAGCAGATGATGAAAGTTTGTTTCTAGATACCTTAAGTTTTATGCTGCAAAGAATTCCAGATTTTAATGTGGTTTTTACAGCAACAAATGGACAGGACCTAGTAGATCAACTTACGGTTCAAAATCCATTACCTGATGTCGTAGTAACTGACCTGAAGATGCCAGAATTGAATGGAGTAGAAGCGACTAAAAAGATTAAAGAATTGTATCCTAAGTTGAGTGTGATTGCATTGAGTAGCTATAATACAGATGTTTTTATTTCCAATATGCTGGGTGTAGGTGCCGCTTCATATTTAGTGAAAAATACGACTCCAGCTCAAGTAGAATTAACAATTAGAGAAGTAGCGTCTAAAGGATTTTATTATGATAAAAACGTTTTACGCATCTTACAAGATAATTCTCAAGATGGAAATTATAAACGCAGTACACTAGACCATAATTTACTATCACCGCGTGAGCTAGATGTATTACAATTAATATGTGAACAATTTACCACCGCTGAGATTGCCGATAAGCTTTGTGTATCAAAACGCACCGTAGATGGTCACCGCAATAATCTACTGATTAAAACAAAGATGCGCAACGTCGCTGGACTTGTAGCTTATGCTATTCAAAACGCAATAATTATAGTAGAAATTTAAATTTTTTCTAAAACAGGTATTTATACCTATTGTGAGACGCTCTTAATGGCTCTAAATTTGAATAAGTAAAATAAGAGAAGTTGAAGACTCTTTTTGATTTTGTAGGGGAAACCAAAGAGATATCTCAATTTTGAACACTAGAATAATTTATGACGCATCATAATTATTTATAGAAAAATGTAAATGAGGCTACGGCCTCATTTACTATTTATGGCGGTAATGGTTTTAGTTTTTACTTTGATATTGTGTTAAATTAATGTATATTTAAAAAGGTAGTTGTTAAAACAGTGTTTTTCTTGTTTTTGTAGGGGAAACCGAGAAATTATATCTGCTCAATAGACATTACTGATATACCTTCCAGAATTATATATTCTAAGGCAATTAAAATGAGGCTACGGCCTCATTTTTTAGATAGTCCAATCTCATAAAAGAATAAAAACAGGTATTTATACCTATTTCACAATTTATATAGACATCATAAATTTGAATTGTAATTAAGCGTAGGTTTTTCTTCATTCAGTTTTGTAGGGGAAAAGGAATGATAGTTGAACTTAACATTACAAACTCTGTATACAGAGTATTTAAAGGGGAAAGGAAATGAGGCTCGCGCCTCATTTCTGATTTCCTTTAAACTATAATTTGTATTTGAATTGAGTATTTTAATAAGTGTTACTGATCTTTTTGATGATATTTAAACGTCTAGTTTTCGGGGGAAAAAGGTTTCAGTCCATCACATTTGAGGTTATATAATAACCTAGGTTAGTAACACATTAACAGGGAAAATGGGGCTTATGCCCCATTTTTTACTTAACTATTTAAAGAAATGAATCACTTCTATTAAATTTCCTACTTTTAAACCATAATCTTATAATATGCTCACAAAAGTCTATGGAAGTGCCGTTTTTGGTGTAGAAGCTACAACTATTACAGTAGAAGTGAATAGTGTAAAGGGAATAGGATATCATTTAGTTGGGTTACCAGATAAGGCTATTAGTGAGAGTTCTTATCGTATAGCAGCAGCCTTATCAAATGTAGGCTACAAACTACCAGGAAAGAAAATCACCATTAACATGGCGCCTGCAGACTTGCGTAAAGAAGGAAGTGCATATGACTTAACACTAGCAATAGGTATTTTAATATCATCGGGACAGATTAAAGCAGATGATGTAGACCAATATCTAATTATGGGAGAATTATCACTAGACGGTAGTTTGCAGCCCATAAAAGGAGCTTTGCCTATAGCTATAAAGGCTAGAGAAGAGAAATATAAAGGTTTTATACTGCCAGCACAAAACGCACGAGAGGCCGCTATTGTAGACGGTCTAGAAGTTTACGGAGTCGATAATATATCACAAGTTATTGACTTTTTTAATGAAGGCAAGCCGCTTGAACCTACCATAGTTGATACTAGAGATGAGTTTTTTCAAGCATTAGAACATCCAGAATTTGACTTTGCAGACGTAAAAGGACAAGAGTCTATTAAACGATGCATGGAAATCGCCGCTGCTGGGGGACACAACATTATCCTTATAGGACCGCCAGGTGCAGGAAAAACAATGCTGGCAAAAAGACTACCATCCATCTTACCGCCCATGACTTTACATGAAGCTTTAGAAACTACAAAAATTCATAGTGTCGCTGGACGTACTCAAGAAAAAGTAGGATTGATGGCGCAACGCCCTTTCCGTAGTCCGCATCATACCATATCTGATGTTGCGTTAGTAGGTGGTGGCGCTTATCCACAACCAGGTGAAATATCATTATCACATAATGGTGTTCTCTTTTTAGATGAATTACCAGAGTTTAAGCGCACTGTTTTAGAAGTAATGAGACAACCTTTAGAAGATCGTGAGGTTACCATATCTAGAGCAAAATTTACAGTTACTTATCCATCAAGTTTTATGCTTGTTGCAAGTATGAACCCTAGTCCAGGCGGATATTTTAATGATCCCGATGCGCCAGTACAAAGTAGCCCTGCAGAGATGCAGCGTTATTTGAGTAAAGTTTCTGGTCCATTGTTAGATCGTATTGACATTCATATAGAAGTGACTCCAGTTCCATTTGAAAAACTAACAGAAGAAAGGCAAGCAGAAAAGTCTACTGAAATAAGAAAACGTGTTACGGCAGCTAGAGATGTTCAGACAGCTCGCTTTCGCGAAAGCGAAAAAACACATTATAACGCTCAAATGAGTGTCAAGGATATTAGAAAATACTGTGTGCTAGATGAAGGTAGCAAGGAATTACTTAAAAATGCGATGGAACGATTAAATCTGAGTGCAAGAGCTTATGATCGAATTTTGAAAGTATCCAGAACAATCGCAGACTTAGAAGGAGCAGTAGAAATAACAGGAACACATATTGCAGAAGCTATACAATACCGCAGCCTAGATAGAGATGGCTGGTTAGGATAAATTTATATATTAAATGAGTGAAATATTACAACTAGAAACGCTTAATGATAACTTTGGTCAGGATGCTGAAACCTTTGTGCAAATTCTAGATATTTTTTTACAGGAAGTGCCAGCAGATTATCAAATGCTTAGAACTCTAATAGAATCCAGTGATTTTAAAAATGCAGGAGAAATTTCTCATAAAATTAAATCTAGTTATAGATTACTAGATATGGATATGGAGACGCTATTATTACAAGAGATTGAAAATCGGGCAAAAGAAGAACGTGATACTGATGAGATCATTGTTTTATTTGAGCAATTTGAAGTGAATTACGATTCAGGAATCAAAACTGTCAAGCAAACACGGGACCAATTTGCATCAAAATGTAAATCATAAACAATAAGCTTATTGATAATCAGTTGATTATTAATTAGCAAGGCGAGCTTTTAATTTGTATTTTTGCAAAATATTTAAAAGAAGTTATTTGAAAAATTTTGAAGTCTTAGGACTCTCACAGCCGTTATTAAACGGCCTCGCTGACATGGGTTTTGAAAACCCAACAGAGATTCAGCAACAGTCTATTCCCATTTTATTGAAGCATGACGGCGACTTTATAGGTCTTGCTCAAACTGGTACGGGAAAAACTGCTGCCTTCGGTTTACCCTTATTGGATCTTATAGACGTTAATTCTCGTGAAGTACAAGCCCTTATTCTGGCACCTACTCGCGAACTTGCTCAACAAATATGTGGGCAAATGGAGCAAATGTCAAAACACCTAGGTAAATTGAATGTTGTTCCTGTTTTTGGAGGAGCAAATATTATGAATCAAATTAGAGACATCCGTCGTGGTGCACAAATTATTGTGGCTACTCCAGGACGTCTGATGGATTTAATGAAACGCCGCGAAGTAAAACTCGACGCTTTAAAGTACATGGTACTAGATGAAGCAGATGAGATGCTTAACATGGGCTTTAAAGAGGATATTGATTTTATCCTTTCTAAAAGTGATACCGGTAGAAACATATGGTTATTCTCTGCTACAATGGCACGTGAAATTAAGCGTATTGTAGATACCTATATGGTACAACCAGAAGAGGTGCGTATTAATCCAAAGAATATTGTAAATAAGAATATCGAACATCAGTCGATACAACTTAAAGCATCTGATAAGATAGAGGCTCTACGTCGTTTTTTAGATTATGATGAAGACATGTTCGGTGTGGTCTTTTGTCGTACAAAAAGAGATACACAAAATGTAGCAGATCAATTGAATAACAATGGGTATGCGACAGAAGCGTTACACGGTGATATGTCACAGGCACAGCGTGATGCTGCTATGAAGCGTTTCCGTAATAAAAATTTAAAATTGTTAATAGCTACTGATGTAGCGGCACGTGGTATCGATGTAGATGACATTACTCATGTTATACACTTTGCTTTACCAGATGATCCTGAGTTTTATACTCACCGTTCTGGTCGTACAGCTCGTGCTGGTAAAAAAGGTGTTTCTATTGCGCTAATTACTCGTGGTGATAATCGTAAGTTAAAATTTATCGCTAGCAAATTAGGAATTGAATTTACACAAGGTGAAGTTCCTGCGTTAGAAGCAATCACTCAAAAACGTATTTCTAGATGGTCTGAAAACATGATCAAACAAGAAATTAATGAGAAAATTGATGAGCAGTTAGTGAATGCAGTTCAAGAAAGCTTTGCTGATGTTACTAAAGAGGAGATAATTGCTAAGTTGTTAACTAAAGAATATAACTCTATTTATAAGCGTAATTCTATTTCTGATCTTAATGATCGTTCTAAAGGACGCGATAGAGATGATAGTCCAAGACGCGAGCGTGGTAAACGTACAAGTCGTGGTACTGAAGAAGGAATGAAAACCTACTTTATTAATCTAGGTCTTAAAGATGATATTAATAAAGGTGCATTACTAGGATATGTATGTGATACCACAGGTATTTCTGGTGCTCAAATAGGTCGTATCGTAATGGATAAAACGCATTCTTATATGGATGTAGCAGAAGATGTAGCGTCTCAAATACTCACCTTAGATGGTAAACAACGTAATGGTCATGATCTAAGAGTTAATGAGCATAAAGGTGTTGTAAAAGAACCAGCTCGTGAACGTGGTGGTCGTGGTGGTCGTGGTGGTCGTGGTGGTCGCAGTGGTGGCGGTTTTAAAGGACGTCGTGATTCTAACGGTGGTGGTGGCTTTAAAGGAAGCAGTAACTCTGGAGGCAGTAGCCATAGAGGAAGACGTTCTGATTCTGATAATAGCGGTTCAGGTAATAGAAGTAGTCGTCGTAGAAGTGATTCTTCTTCTGGCGGTAATGATAGTGGTGGTAACCGTGGAGGCTTTAAAGGTCGTAAGTGGTAATCATATCATTAATATAAAAAAAGCCTGTTTAGTGAATGCTAAACAGGCTTTTTTATTTTAATCTAATTAAGGAAGGTAGAATGTGATTTTTTAAATCAATTTCTCAGTCCTTTTTTACGTTGTTCTTTCTTTAAGTCTTGTCTACGATATTCTTCTTTATAGTCTCTTAATCTAGAGCGAACTAACCACAACCCAAATAGGATACAAAGAATACTACCTTCGATAATTTTATAATCAATTATAGGTTCTGTGATAAAAAGTACAAAAGGAATTATAAAGAGAATCAAGGCAAATAAAAAGATCGATTGTAATCTACCTGTTAAAATACTACAGACTATTAAATGGGCTTCTTTTAAAATATCAGACCTTTTAATCATTTTTATTTTACAATCAACTTCAAACTTTGTGACGCATTTTCCGTTTGAACTTTCACTATATATAAACCTATAGGTAAGTCGTGTTCAAAGGTTGTGTTTTGATCGATATCTCTTTTAATAGCAATTCTTCCTAATTGGTCATAAATGACTACTTGAGTATCTTGCTCTATCCCAGAAATATGAAAGTTATTCTCACTTGGGTTAGGGAATAGTTTCACTGTTGTCAATTCAGTACTCTCATTAGATAATGTAAAATTTTGTCCTACTTGATTTCCCCAGATGTATTCTACTAATTCTGGATTATCAATGAATGGATTACGATTGATTTGCCATGTAAAGATTACATTGTTACGATTCATTTCAAAATCATCTGGAGGATCATTTCTATGCCATTGTAATAATGTCGCTAGGTCACCGATCTGTCCAACAGTAGAATTACTAGGATTTCCATTTACCACATCAATATTATTATAACGCAAGGTCATGTAAAATATAGCTCGGGCTACATCACCATGCCACGAACCTTGGGTTCCATTAGGGCCATCATATTCTGGATAGTCCTTATTACCTCTAGAACTATTTTCACCACCATCTGTAGCTCTTAAATGATGTGCATCACTTTGTCCATGCCTCAAGCTATCAACATTTGTATCCGTCCATACAGCCATTCCATCGATAGTTTCATCATATTCAATTTCAAAAAAGCCACCTCGTGATCGTGGATAGATGTGCTCACGATTCCATTTTCCCGTACTATTGCTACCTGTTTGGTAGTCTGCTTTAGATCGTTGTTGTTCAGTATACATCAACCACACTTGATTAGAGTTCAATGGTGATTGATCTGATTCTTTCATGATTTGAACAATATCGTCATAAGTGTGAATACGTACCACAAATTCTTCTGCAATGATATTAGTGATGGCAGTTTCTAACTGTGGACTTGCTAGTCCATCTAAAGTATCATAATAATCTAGCGGTGCCGTGCTGCTAACAATTCCATAGGTAGGTGCTAGCGGAGTACCATAAGCGGCTACTTGAAAATCATTGTCTACTACTAGGTGACGTTCATTGTCCTTTAATCTTTTAAATCCTATAGGCACATTGTTATCTAAATTTACTCTTAGCTCTTCATCTCCTTCATCAATAGTATCGTCTATAATGGTGTAGTTAGCCACAACACTAGTTTGACCTGCTGTAAAAGTTACTTGAGAAGGACCTGTATAGTCCGTACTATCGAATGTGCCAAGATCAATCGTATAATTTAAAACAAAATCGGTTGTTTGTGGTTGTGATAAAGTAAATGTGATATCAAAATTAGAGCCTTCTGTGATAGGTAATGGCGCTACGGTAAAGTCAATACCGGTATAAGTAGGTACCGTAGCATCATTTAAAGAGTGTGGAGTAGGAGCTTTCGTTTCATAAGTTCCGTCAGATTTACGTTGAACAGACTCTGTCGTTTTATTCCCGTTTTCATTTTCATTGTATTGCTCGTTTATACCTAGAAGAGTCATTAATGCCATGTTATCAGCATCATCGGTATCATAAATTAATGCGCTGATAAGATTAGTTTGCGAGGCAAAAGTTTGATCAGGCCAGTCGATGTCATTTCCTGCATAAATCGCAACAGCATCAGCACCTATTTGAATATTACTTTCTGCTAGATAGCGATCCGGTACAGGAGAGACTAATGAACTTCCTAATACAACCAGTCCATTATCGTCTGTGGTAAGTCCATCTAAATCTACAGTGTAATAACTACGTCCCATTCCTGTAGAGGCACTTGTTGAGCCATTAAAAAAGACTAGGACATAACCGTTGAGAGAAAAGAACGGAACGTCAGATTTGAGTTCTACAAACTGCCTATCGTTTGTACTAGGCGTATCTGAGTCTAGCTCATTGATAACTACTTGCGCTTTCGCGAAAGCGATACCAAATATAGCAATCGTAATAAAAGTGATTAACTTTTTCATTCTAGGGGATTTTAGGCAAAAATACGGTTGTTTCTGCGCTTCCTAGAATAAGAAATAGTTAATTATAAAGTAGTTATTCAATAATTAAAAGCGTAATGATAATCCTATAGAGGTGCCTGTTGAAATAATGGAAAGTTGAGCAGATGGGTCATTAGAAGGATTGAGACCTGAATTGTAAAGATCTACAGCAGTTTCTATTTTCCTAGTCTGCCTAATATTGATAGGGATAGCGATCGCTATTAATCCAGCACCTAGAAATCCTTGTACGTTATCAAAATCTTTTCCAGTAATTAAGTTTCCTAATTGATATCCTATTAATGCTCCAACAGCAAATCCTAATATTTGAGATATGCCTCTATATTGTCTAGCATCGTACAACAATCGATGGGCCTCTTCATTAGATTCCAAAACTCTATCTAAATCAGATATGTTAAGAAAATCATCACCTAACTGATAGTGATAGCCTCCAGTAGAAACTTTTTTTATTTCCTGTGCTTGTGCGAATAATACGTTTACAAACAAGAAGATTAAAGCGCTAACGATTTTCATATATTTTATTGACTTTATATAAATGTAAGTTATTTCTGTATTTCTCACAACAGCTTTTGTCAGATTAAGGTTTTATTAAACTGTTGCCTCGCAATTTTAATAAATGTAAGTTTGAATATGATGAACAATGATTTTTATCGCAATTTGCTCATACAGCATATACCTATTCATGAGGTGTTGCTTGATCCTTCATTATTTGAAAATGTTCCAGAAAACTGGAATATTATTGTTACCGATGTTCAAAATTCCACCGCTGCAGTCAGTGCCGGAAATCATCAATTAGTAAATCTAGCCGCAACGGGAAGTATTGTTGCGTGTCTTAATATCGCCAGAGAAAATCAGGTGATGATTCCATTCTTTTTTGGCGGTGATGGAGCGACGATTATCGTCCCTGATAAAATTTTAAAACAGTGCTTGCATGCGCTTATCTTACATCAAGAAAATTGTCAATCTAATTTTAATTTTTTCTTGAGAGTAGACTCTTGTAAGGTTAGTGATATGTATGCTAAAGGAGCCACTTTAAAAATTACAAAAGTAAAATTGAACGACTTGCATACCATACCTGTCGTACTAGGTGATGCATTACAAATGGCAGAAGATGATGTGAAATCTAAAAGTCGTAAAATTGAGTTATCTGATATGCCATATAATCTCAATTTAAAAGGTATGGAATGTAAATGGGATAAAATTGCACCACCAGTGGATAATAATGAAATCCTTACATTGATCATCAACGCACAATCTACAGAGTTGCAAAGTGCTGTATACAGCGATGTTTTATCTAAGATGGAATTTATTTATGGAGATGTTAAAAAAAGACATCCCATTACCATAGAAAAATTGATAATGATTAACAGTTTAGGTCAACTAAAGAATGAAGTACTCATGAAATTTTCTGAGTTGAAATGGGTAGAAGTATTTGCGAGTGCAATACGTTCTTTTATGGCACGCTGGTATCTAAAAAACAATCCGAAAGGGCGTAATTATTTAAAGGAATTACCTGAACTTACCGAATCTTTAATGGTTGATGGCACTATTAATACAGTAATCTCAGGTACGAGCAAACAACGAGAATTATTACTTTATGAGCTCCAAAAGATGAAAGAACAAGGCTTGTTACACTATGGTTACTATGTGAGTAAGACGAGTGTTCTTTCTTGTTATGTTACTGCAATTGATGATTATCATGTACATTTTTTAGATGGAGATCAAGGTGGTTATACCCAAGCATCTAAATTACTTAAGGTGTAGAACTTTATAATGCGGACTTCTATAAATAAGAAGTTCCTTGAAAAGCAATTAGAACTTACCGCATAATATTGTTGTGAACTTCACTTATTAAAAAAAGCCATCTCAATGGAGATGGCTTTTTTAATATTAAGATATACAATTCTAGTAGTACGTAAAACGTCTTACTTTGGCTATATATTTTGCCAGTCTTATTACTTGATGACTGTATCCGTATTCATTATCATACCATACATATAGAACAACATTTTTACCATCTGCACTTACAATAGTAGCGTTAGAATCAAATATAGATGGAGCATTAGAACCTATTATATCGCTAGATACTAGCTCATTATCAATAGAATATTTTATTTGCTCTACAAGATCTCCTTCTAGGGCATATTTTTTCATGATTTGGTTAATACCTTCTTTGCTTGTTACTGTTTCTAATTCTAAATTTAGAATAGCAAGAGAACCATTAGGAACTGGTACGCGTATCGCATTTGAAGTTAATTTACCTTCAAAAGAAGGTAGTGCTTTACTCACTGCTTTACCAGCGCCTGTCTCTGTGATAACCATGTTTAAAGCTGCAGCACGTCCACGTCTATACTTGTTATGCATGTTATCAACTAAGTTTTGATCATTAGTATAAGCATGTATCGTCTCTAAGTGACCTTTCACAACACCAAATGTATCTTCTACAGCCTTCAATACTGGGGTAATAGCATTAGTAGTACAACTAGCTGCAGAAAAGATGTCCACTTTATCAGGATTATTTTCAAGCTGGTTGACACCATGTACGATATTGGGAATCCCTTTTCCAGGTGCAGTAAGTAACACTTTATGCGCACCATTTGCTTTAAGGTGACGGGCAAGAGCTTCATCATCTCTAAAAGCACCTGTGTTATCAATAATTAAAGCATCATTAATTCCATAAGATGTATAATCGATATCTTCAGGAGCATTTGCGCTAATCATTTTTACTGTAGTACCGTTAATAATTAAGGACTCATTATCAACATCATAACTTACAGTTCCAGAAAAATCACCATGTACACTATCTTGAGCAAGAAGTGATGCACGTTTTTCTAATACGGTCTCATCGATTTTACCGCGAGTAACAATAGCTCTTAATCTCAACTGGCTACCTTTACCAGCTTTTGTCATTAACTCACGAGCTAATAAACGACCAATTCTACCAAAACCATATAATACCACATCCTTAGGTTGAATATCGTTTGCCTGTTGCGCATCACCTAATTTACTTGCGACAAATGCTGTAGCATTTTGATAGTCATTATCTTCCAGATGATACTCATAAGTTAATTTCCCGATGTCCAGTTTTGCAGGTGGCATGTCTAATTGTAAGATAGCCTGAGCAATCTCTACACTATCAAAAACCGAAATAGGCTTTTGAACAAACTCACCAGCATACTCATGCAGGTTGATGATCTCACTCACGTTACGATCAATCAATTGATTTCTAAAAAGCACCAGCTCTATAGACTTATCATACCATAAGTCACTTACGGCTTTAATAAATGCAACTGCTGCGCGACGCCTATCAGTTTGAAAGGCTAGCTCTTTTTCATAAGTATCTAAGCTACTCATTGAATGGGTTTTTGTGGGTTTTATTTGGCTGCAAAAGTAATACTTCTACAACGTTTTCGTAATGTGTTTTAACTAAAAATTTGGAGCTATAATAATGAAGCTATTTTTCAAGTTGAAAAATGATCATTAATGTGTGGAGTAGAGGTGATAATTGATTAAAATCTATTTGTATGCTTTCTTAATCTGATCTAAACGTTTTTTATTATCGCGATCTTTAATAGTCTCTCTTTTATCGTGTAATTTTTTACCCTTAGCCAAAGCAATATCCATTTTTGCTAGTCCTTTATCGTTGATAAATAACCTCAGTGGAATAATGGTATTACCACTAGAATTAACATCTTTTTCTAGCTTTTTAAGTTCTTTACGATTAAGTAAAAGTTTACGAGCCTGTTTAGGTTGGTGGTTAAAATATGTGGCATGAGAGTATTCTTGAACGGTCATATTGATTATCCATAATTCACCATCTGTAAATTCACAGAAACCTTCTGCTATACTAGCTTTACCTAGTCGAATAGCTTTAATTTCAGTACCGCCCAAAACTATACCGGCCATATACTTATCCAGTATTTCATATTCAAATCGCGCTTTGCGATTTTTTATCTCTATGTTGTTCTTAAATTTCATATAACATTGGCAAATATAATTTAATGGTAGTTAGGCATCGTTATATATTTGTGAAATGAAAAAAATCATCTACATAATTCTCTGCATTGCTACTATCACAATACAATCTTGTGGAGATAAGTCTACTCTTAACGCAGACCAGATCATTGATAAGGCAATTTATGCTCATGGTGGCCATTTATTAGAGCAATCTACTATGGTTTTTAATTTTAGAGATGTTAGATATCGAGCTATACGTAATAATGGCGAATATGAATTTACTAGAATTTTTAAAAATGATTCTAGTACTGTGGTAGATATGTTTTCTAATTATAAGAGCATGCGTTTAATTAACGATATACCTCAAAGAGTGGCGGACTCTGTGATGAATGGTTATGTAAGTGGAGTTAATAGTGTCATTTACTTTGCACAATTACCATACAGTCTTGATGGACCAGCGGTATACCGTGAATTAATAGGAGAGAAAATAATTAATAATCAACCATATTATAAAGTAAAAATAACCTTTGATCCCAATGGTGGTGGAGAGGATCATGAAGATGAGTTCATTTATTGGATTCAAAAAGAAACCTATCTTGTTGATTATCTAGCATATTCTTATTGTGAGGAGGAATGTGGATATCGCTTTCGCGAAAGCATAAACCGTAGAAATATAAATGGAGTGATGATTCAAGATTATAATAATTACAAAGAAACAATTCAAGATCCTGATTTATCACATATGGATCAATTATTCTTAGATCAAAAATTAGATCTGCTCAGTAAAATTATATTAGAAAATGTAACTATTGACATCAAAGATTAATACTTCAATTTACAGTAGTTTTTTATAATTAAATAGTAAGGTATATAGATTTAGGTCCCATCTGTCATAATAGAATGAGATATTTCCATTGTAATTCCTTTGTTTTATCTTTGAGACTTAAATATTGCTCATATTTAATTCCCCTATTTAATGCTTAAGTCTCCTTATTTTATAATTTTAATAATTTTCAGTAGTTTTTTTAGTTTTTCTCAAGTTGGAATTGGTACAATTTTACCTGAATCTTCATCTATTCTTGATATTGAGTCTACGACGCAAGGTGTTTTATTTCCGAGAATGACTACTACAGAAAGGAATGCGATTACAACACCTGCAGAAGGTCTTTTTATCTATAACCTAGATAGTGATTGTTTTCAATACTATAAGGGTACAGCTTGGTCTGGTTGTTTAAGTGAGGCACCGATAAATTCTTTAGTTTGTTCATCAACAACAGTTAATGGTGCTTACTTATCAGGTAATCCTTTAAATGTAAGTAATACCATAACCATCGATGTCATTGTTAATGTAATTGAATCATATACTATTAGTACTAATACACTTAACGGATACAGTTTTACTGGTTCTGGCGTTTTTACTAATATAGGTTTGAATACAATCACGCTTACTGGTTCAGGTACTCCGGTAGCACAGCAAGCTGATGACTTTACCATAACTTTTGTAGGTAGAGGAGATACATGTCTGGCTAGTGTGAATGTATCTACTGCTTTAACAAATTGTCTAGATTATTATAATTCTGGTTTTACTACTGATGGAGTTTATACGATAGATCCAGACGGAGCAGGACCAAATCCTGCTTATGATTGTTATTGTGATATGACTAATGATGGTGGAGGATGGACACTAGTGTTTAATCATAATACCGCAGGAGGTTATTGGGTAAATAATACGGAAGCTAATGAATTCAACATTGCTTCGCCTGGTATAACCACTGATAAATATTCTATTTTAAGTAAGCTAGATGAGCTTATTAGTGGAACAGATTATGAATTTAGATTACACTACCCAACGTTGTCATTAACTAATCACTGGTTACAATCTCATGACCCTAGAAGCTCCGCATCAGGAATAAGACCAGTTGCTGGCTATGCAGCAGTGAGTATATCAATGAATAACAATAATTGGGGTGGTTTAGAACTATCTGGTGGTAATACATATCTAGATGGATCTGTAAATACGGGTAATTGGTATTATTCTATAGGTAGTGTAAATGCATGGAGCGGAGGTTTACCAGCAAATGCATCACCTGTTCCTACAGTTCAATTATACGTGAGGTAATCTATAAGGTCGTAGTAAGTTGATTTGTAAGAAATCAATACTAATTTCATACATATGTTGATAGATAAGGATAAGTTCTCTAGTTAACTGGAAACTGTTTTTAACCCGACGATTGACATAATTAATGTCGATATAAAAAATAATCGCCAGAATGTTGCGGGTTCTTTAAAGACTATAATACCTAATAAGACTGTTCCTACGGCACCTATTCCTGTCCAAACTGCATAAGCCGTTCCTATTGGTAATTCTTTGGTCACTTTAATTAACAATACCATACTTATAGATAGGCAAATTATAAAACCTACATACCAGTATATGCTCTCAGATCCAGAGCTCTCTTTTGCTTTACCCAAACAGCCAGCAAATGCTACTTCAAATAATCCAGCAATAATTAATAATAACCAATTCATACTAATATATGTTTAATAGACCTTAATAAGGCGATATTACTAATTAACGAACGTATTTAAGAAATATCTCTTCTAATGTTTTTTGTGGATCATCAGTAAGTCCAGGATGTATTTTAGAGCTTTGTATAATTGTACTTCTACAAGCAGATAACCACCTAAACCGGTCAGATTGTTCTAAAGTTCCTATTTTCCCACTAGCAGGTTTCCCATCACACACTAGCCGCCATGCATTCAAATATTTATCAAAATCTATTAAGTCAAAATCTGAATTGAAGGCTTGTAATTTTATCGGGTCAATAAAATACTTGATTCCCAAATATTTCTTTCTTTTACAATAGAGTATGACTCCTACGTTAAAGAATTCTTCTCTTTCAACTTTAGGAACTATCCTAATAATCGCATATTCAAATGTAAATTTATCTTGCATCCATTGCTTCTTTAATAAGTAAATCAACTTTAGATAAACGTGATTTTAAGAATTGTATATAAGCATTTCTAACATCCGAGCTGGTCATTTGATCAGCATCATTAATTAACCAGTCTTTAGGTATAATAGAGATTATTTCTTTAATTCTTGCTTCAGTAAGTTGATCTTTTATTATCACTGCTGCTTCTTGTAATTTTGTTGCTTTAGGTAGTAAAACATGATCCTTAATCAATGGAAAAGTTCTCGTTAAATGATTTTCCCACGTGCTCCAATCGTGGTGAAAATAAAAGCTAGCACCATTATCAATTACCCATAGATCTTTATTCCATATTAACAAATTCGTATTTTTTGCGGTGCGATCAATATTACTGATAATACTATCCAACAATACCACTTTAGAAGCTGTTAAAGCATCAACCTCACTTACTAAAGGGTCATATGTTATGGAGCCTGTTAAAAAATGTAACCCTAGATTTAAGCCTACACTAAATTTAAGTAAGTCTTGTATCTCTTCATCGGGCTCAGTTTTGCTAAATGAGTCATCTAAATTCATAAATACGATCTCAGGTACATTGAGACCTATAGATCGTGCCATTTCTCCACCTAATAACTCTGATATAAGTGCTTTTTTACCTTGCCCAGCACCTCTAAATTTAATGACATATAGAAAATCATCATCCGCTTTAACGATTGCTGGCAAAGAACCACCTTCTCGCAAAGGCTGTATATATTGCACTACTTCCACCGTGCGAATATCGATTTTATTCATAATACTAATTTACTTAAATGAGATGGGTGAATTTCTATAAAAAAAAACAGATCATTTGATTCTCTTACGGGATAATTTTCTGCCACGTCTAGTTCTTTTACGAGTATAGACAATATCTATAAATTTGAGTAATGGCAACAGCAGAATAGGTATAAACCTAGATACAACTACAAACTTTAAAGAAACCACTATAGCTAGTAGCCATATGAAACTCGCTGCTAGATCTCTAGATTTAATCCATTGTAAGGTGATTTTTTCTTTTTGATTGTTTAATAAGTCATCTTTTTGAATACGATAGACCATTAAATATTTAAATAAACTAAGGGCAATAATATTCGCAGAGTAAACCATAAAAGGCTCGTTCATATAAAACGTCTTACAATAAAATGCAGTCGTAAATGGCATTAAAACCACCATAAATAAAAGCATAATATTGATCCATAAAACAGATGTGTTATAGTGTTTGATATGCTTTGAAATATTCATGTGACTTACCCAGTAGACAGCGATAACTAGAAAACTCACAGAATACCCTATGAAGTTGGGGATAAGTTTAGAGATATTAAAAGTAAATGTGTTAGCCTGTATTGCCTGGTAGCTAGGCACAGCCAGATCCAGTACTAACAATGTCATTGCTATAGCAAATACGGCATCGGTAAAGTTGTTAACTCTAGTTTTATCGTAAGTAAGATTCATATAGTAAATATATAAGATTTTACTAAGTACGCTTTCGCGAAAGCGTAACTCAAAAATCTTATCCTAATACCTCGTTGAGTAATGCAGCTAGTCGTACGCCTCCTTTTTGCAACTGACCTTTAAGAACGTTGAAGTAATCATACATATAACGATAACCTAGTTTTTGCCCTACAGTGGTATTTGCATAAATATCTTTGACAACATAACGACTGTCTGTTAACCAATCTCTATGGGTACCACTCGCCATAGTTTTGCGTTCTTTTTTGGAAAGCTGCGGCATATTCATAGCCAGTTCACTATAGGACATACCATAACTTTCAATCATTTGTGTATCCCACACACGGTGCAAATTTGTTCCATCTCTATACCAGCGTACCTGAAAATCATTACCACCCTTATCATCGCCTATTCCAGTATGCAACGGCTGGTGTAAATCACCTATAAAATGAACTAATAGACGCAGTTGAAAAGCTTTTTCTTCCTTTGTAGCGGTATCTGACTTTAAGGTAGCGATGCAGTGGTCTATGGCCTGTATGATATCACCTTTTTCACTATGTGGATGTGTGTCATATGTTTTATCAAATGGGATGTTCACATAATGCTGTGGTCCATAGGCTCTATATAGTGTATCGCTTTTAATATCATCTGCATAAGTAGATACTAATGCAAGAGATTCTCCATCTAGTAATTGGGCAATCGCTTTACGAGCCTTTTTATTGAGGTATTGCTCTGCAATCGCACCAGTAACGCGATGACCTGTTTTTCCCCAATCGTCTGCTTGTGCCGTAAAAGCTACTAGAAATACTAATAAAGTGATGATAAAACGCATGAATCTATTTTTGCGGCAAGTTACTATCGCCTTGACTTTATAATGTTAGGTATTTATTAATTATTCCTCATCTGGCGTAAAACATTTAGATAGCATTTGATAAATATCTGGATGTTTGCGTTTCATTAATTTGGGTCTCGAGAAAAAATACTCTGCTGCAACCGCAAAAAACTCTATTTGACTGCTGCCACCATATTGACGTATGTCTGATTTATCTTTATTGATACGCTCCATTTCTTCGTGCATTAAATTGATCCATGGAAGGACATAGGATTGCTCTAGTAAAACATGTGGTATACCATCTATTGTTCCATCCATTTTATCAATAAGATGAACGAATTCATGTATCGCGGTATTCAATTTGTCTGTGTCATTTTTAAATCCATGGTAAAGAGCTTCTTTAGAAAGTATCATTTTATGATTCCATTTACCAGTTCCTACCATACCAAAAATGCGCCTTCCATTACCATGACCTTCAAATTCAAGATCTGTATTAAAATGTTCTGGTAATAGAATTACCGTTTTTAAGTTACTATAATGCCAGTCTGGAAATTGAAAAACAGGAATGATTGCGCTTGCCGCTATTAATAAAGCATCTGTCTCTGTAGGTTCTGTTTCTATAGTTTCAATCTCAATTTCATCGAGAAAAGCCTGCATGCGCAGTTTGAAAAATAATCTATCTCTAGCTTCTAGTTTTTCAAAAAAGCTCACATATTTCAATAAGATATCATCCCAGTGATCTGTAGATGGAGCAGGAGTTTTTTTACGGAAAAGATTAAAGATAGGCATGCAAGAAATGTATTATAAATGCTAAATATAATAGCCGAAAGATGATTTTTTACAATTGAGTAGTGTTTTTCTACAGTTGAGTGATCATCGCTTTAGTAAATAAGAAGACTGTCCCATATTTGTAGTGTTCTAAAGGAATAAAGTATTTTTAGAATTACAAATAGAAAGTATGTCATTTAAGAAATTCATAAGATTTATAATTGCTGGTATAGCCATCTCAATAGTCATTAATTTAATTAATGCTTATTTGAGAGGTGGCTTTCTAACTATTGTAAAAGAGATAGAAGGTTTTGGAATCAACTTTATGTTTTCCATTGTATTAACTGTGGGAAACCAATGGTGGTTTGATTTAATGACTAAAAAGTTTTCATGGAAAGAGCATACTTTAAAACGTATACTTTTTGGGGCTATAGGTTCTGTAATCATAACCATGATGTTGTTAACTCTACTTAACTTTTTTACTTATGTAGTGATTTATGGAGGTAGCTGGGATCAGTTTTTAAGCCAGCAGTCAGTAGATTGGTATTTCTTTGGATTGCTGATTACGCTAGTTATGACATTGATTTATCATGCTATCTACTTTTATAGATTATCACAAACTCAAAAGGTAAATGAGCAGAAGGTTATAGCAAGATCTGCAACCGCACAATTTGACGCTTTAAAGAATCAGTTAGATCCACACTTTTTATTCAATAGCTTAAATGTGTTAGTTTCTTTAATTGAAGAAAACCCTAAAGCGGCTACAAAATTTACGACATCGCTTTCTAAAGTATATCGGTACGTACTAGAACAGCGTAATAAGGAATTAGTAACGGTAGATGAAGAATTGAGCTTTGCTAGGGCTTATGTAGGACTACTTAAAACCCGATTTGAAGACAGTATTGAAATAGATATACCACAAAAAAGTTCTAATCCAGACATGAAGGTGGTACCGTTATCCTTACAGTTATTACTAGAAAATGCCGTAAAGCATAATGTGGTAAGTGATAGCAAGCCGTTAAAACTGCGTATTTATGAAAAAGATAATCAGCTAATAATAGAAAATAATTTACAAAAGAAACAAGTGCCCAATACCAGTAGCGGTGTAGGACTACAAAACATAGCGTCTAGGTATCAATTACTGACTAAGCGTAAAATGAGCATTGCACAAGATGATCAGTTTTTCAGAGTACAAATACCTATTCTAATTAAATCACAAGATATATTAACCTCAAACTTAGAAGATATGACACCAGTTGAAGACATAAAATTAATCAAAGCAAAAGAACGAGTGGCCAGCATTAAAGAGTTTTACGATGATGTTGTTAAGACAGTAGGTATTTTACTTTTTCTAGCCGCAATCAACTACTTTACATCAGATTTTCCTTGGGTGATTTTCCCTGCGATAGGTATGAGTATAGGGCTCGTATTTCAATACTTGCGTACCTATGAAAATAATGCGTTTCTAGGTAAAGGCTGGGAAGACCGTAAAATCGAAGAATTAATGAACGATAAAAACTTTTAAGATGAAAAAAGAAGAAACATATCAAGAACGTTACACTAGAGCAAAAGCTCGTGTTGAAGAAATAAGGTCGTTTTATAACCACTTATTAATTTACATCATCGTTAATATTGGAATTGCATCACTTAACTATTATCAAAATGAATGGGAATTTGCATGGTTCTTATTTCCACTAGGTGGATGGGGAATAGGTCTGTTAGGGCATGCTTTAGGAACCTTCAGTGCAAATCCATTTACGGGTAAGAATTGGGAACAGCGCAAGATTCAAGAATTAATGGAAAAAGAACGTTTAAATAACTAGTTATGGAATCTAAATTTAACGAGCAAGAAGCACGTGAAAAAGCCCAGAAACGTGTCAAAGATATCAAAGGGTTTTATGATCACCTGATTGTATTTATAGTCATTCATTTATTAATTCTAGCAGCGGTACTTTATTTCAATGGTGACTTAAAGTTCTTTATAACCTTTACATTATTAGGTTGGGGAATTGGACTATTTATTCATGCGCTAGTCGTTTTTAAATGGAATCCATTTACAAGCAAAGACTGGGAACAACGCAAGCTTAAAGAATTTATAGAAGAACAAGAAAAACAATAATAATGAGCGACGAGTTAGAAAAGGCAAAGAAAAAAGTTAGAAATATTAAAGGTCTTTATAATCACTTGATCATTTTTGTGGTGATGAATTTAATATTCCTTGCGGTAGTGCTATACATTGACTTTAGTGTGAACTATTTTATTAACTTCTTTGTTTTACCATGGGGAATGGGCATCTTTATCCAGTGGATGATTGTCTTTAAGTGGAATCCATTTGTAAGTAAAAAATGGGAAAAACGTAAGATTAAAGAATATTTAGATAAAGAAGATTAATATGAAAGCCATAATTATTGAAGATGAGAAGCCATCTGCTAGAAGATTAAGCCGTATGTTAGAGGAGATAGAAATCTCACCAGAGATCATGCTTCATTCTGTTCATGAATCTGTCGAGTACTTACTCAATCATACAGCTCCAGATTTAATTTTTTTAGATATTCAATTAAGCGACGGATTATCATTTGAAATATTTGATCAAGTAGACATCAATAGTGCTATAATTTTCACCACAGCATATGATGAATATGCACTGCAGGCTTTTAAACTCAACAGTATTGATTACCTATTAAAACCTATTGATGAGGATGAATTAAAAGCAGCAGTAGAGCGATTTCAAGTACGCTTCCGCGAAAGCGAACAAAAACAACTCATCGATTTTAATGAAATAGCAAAGATGTTAGGTAATCCTGTTGATCGCGTTTATAAAAAACGGTATACTGCAAAGGTAGGAGAGCATCTTAAATTATTTAATACTGATGAAGTTCAACTTTTCTATTCTGAAAATAAAGGCAGTTATCTGAACCTAGAAAATGGTCGTAACTATTTAATAGATGATAAGTTAGAGGCGATAGAGAAAGATTTAGATCCTAACCAATTCTTCCGTATATCAAGACAGGCAATTATAAATGTAAATGCTATAGACGATATGATATCATACACAAATTCACGTCTTAAAATAAAGATCAATTCATTTAAAGAAATGGATTTAATTGTCAGTAGAGAGCGAGTAAAGGACTTTAAAAATTGGCTCGAAAAGTAATAGCCTATAAAGAAGTAATTATTAAAAAGCGATTCATATCATATTGAGTCGCTTTTTTTATGCAATACAATTTATGAAAAATGCATTAAGAGAGTTTTAACATTATAATGAAAACCGCTATTTATAATCCTGCGTAGGTAAGGTATATAACAATTTATAAAACCCAATTAACATGAAAAAAATTGCCCTATGGTCTAGCCTTGCACTTGCAATATGTGTAGGAGCGTTTATCGCAGCAGACCACTTAGATGCTCCAGCTGTGGCAAATACAACAGCAGACATCGCAGATTTTTACGCCTTCGAAGGTGCAGACTCTAATTCGACAACTTTTGTTGTGACTTTACCAGCAGCAAACGCATCAGCCCAGTTTGATGAAAATGTTCTTATAGAAATTAACATTGATAATACTGGTGTAGATGCAGGAACAACTGGTGTCACTGAAGATTTAGTAATTCAAGCATTGAGACAAGGAGATAAGATGTATTTCTTTGGTCCATATGCACCATCTACTACAGGTCTTAATAGTACGATTGATACTAATGAATTATCGGCTAGTGTAGATATAGGTTCTATGACTACTGCAGGTGGTGTCAACTATTTTGCAGGTTTAAGACAGGATGCATTTTTCTTTGACTTTGAGGCATTTAACAATGTAATTAGTATGGCACCAGCGACAGGTTTTGGTACAACAGGAAATAACACCTTTGCACCTTTAAATGTTAATGCTGTTGTAATTGAAGTGCCTAACAGTATGCTGGGAACAGCACCTACTCACATAGTAGATCAACTACTTGCTCCTAATGGACCTGGCTTACCAGTGGCTTATAACGTTTGGGTAGAAACTAAAAGAAGATAAAAACTAACAACTTAAAATACATTACAATGAAAATATTTAAATATCTAATAGCTTTTACCGCCGTTGCTGTACTTACAGTATCATGTGGCGATGATGATGACATCGTAGGAGGTAATCCAGCAACAACAGATTTTTCAGGAACATTTATTCAACAAGATCAGATGGGTCGTCCTGGAATCAACACCGTTTTTACACCTACTGAGGCTGATGAAAACATGTTTAACGTTACTATTCCTGCAAATGGAATATCGATGTTTCAACCTACATTTCAATCTCGTATAGAGGCGTATTACAATGCCTATGGAGCAACTTATGAAAACAATATTCTAGGATTAGATTTACCTACATTAACAACGGCATTAGCCTTAGATGTGTTACAGGTTTCTCCTGATGCACCGACATCTTATTTTAGTGCAGCTGGTGTACCGTTAACTGGTCGTGCAATTGAAGATGATGTGATTGATGTATCGTTAATTTTACTTTTTGGTGGTAACACAGGAGCTAGATTTGATGGTAATAATGGGACTCCTAATCTTGTGTCAGATAATGTAGCTCAAGAGGCAGGAACTTCCTCAAACACGTTTCCATATCTAACTGCAGCGCAGTTCTAGAACACACTTAATATATAACTAGGCTTACCTAAAGCCTAGTTATATTTTTAAATACAACAACCCCAAAACATGAAAAATCTCATCAACCTTTTAATATTATTGCTTTTAGTTTCTTGTGCTACGGCACCTGAGCAAAACCAAGCAGTAATTACAGATATTAACGACTTCCAGTCTTATCTAGATACCGATAGAGAAGTATTGGTGGATAAGTTGCAGTCGCAAACAAAACCATTAATTAAAGACATAGAACAAGACTCTACTCGTGTTGTTCAAATGGCTCGACTAGCAGCCTTAAATAACCAGTTGTATGATGTAACTGGAAAAATCAATTATTTAGATCAAGCAGTCAGCTTGCGCGAAAAAGTGCTACAAAGAACTGCTATTAAACCAGAAAGTGCACGTAGATCACTAGCACAGCTGTATATAAAACAACATCGTTTTAAAGAAGCGGATAGTTTAATGAATAGTATAGAGGCAAATGAGAAGCAAGATCAACTTGTGAAGTTTGATATCGCGATGGAGCTAGGAGATTACACCAAAGCAGAAAACCTATTAAGTTCTATCAAAAATTTAAATGATTATAATTATCTAATTAGAGCGGCAAAGTGGAATGATTATAAAGGTAATCTAGATGATACCATAAGACTTATGGAAAAAGCCATGGAACTTGCAGAAGAAAGTGGCTCAGAAAATTTAATGCTCTGGAGTTATTCCAATATCGCAGACTATTATGGTCATCATGGAGACCTCACTTTGTCGTATAAATATTATTTGAAAACACTCGAGTTAGATCCACAAAATGACTATGCTTTAAAAGGAATATCTTGGATAGCTTATTCTAATGATGATAATATAGAACTAGCAACACAAATTATAAACAAGTTACAATCACGTCATCATATACCTGATTATAAGCTTATACTGGCTGAATATGCATCCTATCAAAATGATGAAGATAAAGCAGACCAACTACGTAAATCTTTTTTAACCGCTACAGATCAACCTATTTATAGAGAAATGTACAATACGTATCGTATAGAGAGTTTGCTAGCTGGTGATAAAATACAACAAGAAGCTGGATTGGCTTTAGCTATGAAAGAAATTGATAATCGAGCAACTCCAGAAACCTATGACCTATTAGGATATGCCTATCTAATGAATAACATGCCTACTAAGGCTCTAGAAACACATCAACAGTTTGTACAAGATAAAACTTATGAACCTGTAGCACAGTTGCATCTAGCACAAATTTTAAAGGAAAATAGTGATATGGATCACGCTCAGCCTATTAAAAATGAATTATTAGAGGCGCGTTATGAGTTAGGTCCTGTAACATTTAAAGAAGTACAACAGATTTAAAACATGATAAGTAATAAATCCTTTGTGGAGGTTTCAGTAAGTAAGTAAGTAAGTAAGTAAGTAAGTAAGTAAGTAAGTAAGTAAGTAAAAAAGAATGATGATTCACTTTCCTCTCAAATTGTAAACTCTAGAAAGATGCATGAGTATTTCTAGACGGCTTTGGGGAAAGTCTTTTTGGTTGGTTAGTTGGGATTCCCGATTTGCATTTGCAGGTCGGGTTTCTTTTTTAATAAATATTATTGAAAATTATATGATATCTGTAGTACCAAGCTTTAATCTAATACATTATTGTTAAGAGTGTAGGCAGAAAATGGCAATAGGAAACTTGAATTCACTTTAATCTTCAACAAAGATGGTTAGCTTAAGTACTTATTTGAATATTACTCAATTCGACACAAATATTGTTTTCAATGGATGATTTATGAATGTATCTAATATGTATAAATAGCCATTTTAGTGAATGATACTCATGGCTATCAATTAGCTTTTTAAAGTTAAAGACTAAAAATTATATAAAAAAACCAGCTCTTTAATAAGAACTGGTTTTAAATTCTAATTGCTAATAAGATTATCCTTTATCTATAACACCTAGTGTATAAAGTCGTTCTAGGGTAGGAGCATCGGCACCACCAGCTTCTTCAAGCGTAATTCCAAAGGCTTGCGTTTCATAAGAATTATCTATTCTTAAAAGCTCGTTATAAGAATCCTGATCAGTAGGTAAAGTTCCTAAACTAGTAGGTGTTAATGGATCTAGAGTCAAAGACCATAACTGATATACCATGTTTTCTGGAACTTCTGGTAAACCTTGAATATCTATATAAGTAACATTCTTTTCATTATTATAGAAGGCAACGGCGTTACTGGATTCAAAGCCAGCTTGACCGGCAAGATTCACTTTAACCGTTTCAGGATCTGATAAAACTTGTAAAGTAGATGCATATTGAGCGTTCTTATTTTCTATCTCAATGTTCTCAGTCTCTAGAAATTCCTTTTGTTGCTCAATTTGGACTATTTCATCATTGGCCTCATTATTTTCATTATAGAAATAACCGGATGCAATTAACAACAAACCAGCAGCTGCCCAGCCTATATAAGGGCTCCATGAGCTACGTGATCTAGTTATATTATTTTTAGATCCTATGATGGCTTCTAATTTTGCATAGGTCTCGTCATTATGGTCTGGTGCCAGTCCAGCTGCTAGTCGCTGGTATGCATTTTCAATACTTATAATTTCTTCCAGCACCTCTGTGTGCTGTTTAGAAATCAAGGCAATTTCTTGAGCTCTATTTGCTGGTAAAGCGCCACATACATATAGTTCAAGATCACCACTTTCTATTAATTCTTTTATGTCTATCATTCTCCCATTACATTACGCAATTCATTTACACATTTTCTGTGCCTAGTTTTGAGAGTGCCTTCTGGAATATTCAATTCGGCAGCGCCATCTTTAAATGTAAATCCTTTAAAGAAAATTAAGTCTATAATTTTAATACAAGTAGGTTTTAATTTATTCACCCATTTCATAATACCTAGACTGTCCGTTTGTACTTCCATCTCATCTGTAGCATCCTCTGGAATATGTACGAAATAATCGCGACTTAGGTTTTTAAGATTGTTCTTATGAGCTTTAGACCTTAAATGGTCTATCGCTGCATTACGAGAGATATTTAAAGCCCAAGTAAAAAAACGTCCTTGCTTGACATCATATGAAGAAGAATTATTCCATATTTTCATGAAAACATCCTGTAGAACTTCTTCAGCCACTGCGTCATCTTTTACTACAGCAAAAATAATACCTCTTAAGGCCTCATTATATCTTTCATAAACACGAGAAAAAGCCATTTCACTTCCTTCTTGCATTTTGAGTATTAGTAAATCGGGTTGATTACTCATAAATAAATTTTGTAAAGTTCAAGATGCAAAAAATCCGCGAGTTTCCACGCGGATTTTTAGTTAATTATTTGAGTAGGAATTACTCTATCACTCCACAAGCTACTCGTGCACCAGCAGCACCACTAGGCTGTGATTCAAAGTCATCTGCAGTAGCATGAACTATAAATGCTTTTCCTAATACGTTGCGTGAATCGTCGTCACATCCAATACACCATTTATCTGTATTAAATGTAAGGGTAGCGCCACCTTCATCATTTGCTATTAGGTTTCCTATGTCTCCCATATGGTGATCTTGATCGCCCCATTTACCGTGATCTTCTGTTGTGGGATTCCAGTGTCCGCCAGCGCTTTTACCATCGTCACTACTACAGTCTCCATTCTCATGGATATGTATGGCATGTTCACCAGCAGTAAGACCTGTTAATGATACGACCATATTAACCTCTTTTTCGCCTTGAGTTAATATAATTTTACCTGATACATCACTACCGCTTTTTGAACCCATAGCTATAATAACTTCTTTACCGACCATTAAGGTATCACCATGATTATGATCGCTACCATCATGCGAGTGACCACCATCATCATCACCACCATCATCGTCATAAGACATGTCGTCAGTGATATCGTTAATTTGTTCTTTTGTAGATTCTTTACAAGAGTTTAATCCCGCCATTAATCCTAGTGCCATTATGGCTAATGTTAGTTTTTTCATGGTTGTTTAATTTTGATTTAAAAATAAGCATCTCTATTTGATAATCATCATAAGAGTTTCTCAAATTTAATAGGATTATGGTTTCCTATCTTAAGATTCTCCATAATATTCAATGCTATATCTACTCGTTTTTGAGAGTCGTTAACTCGATATACCATAAAGATAATATTGCGTTGCTTGCCAGGTAATAATGTTTCAAATATTTCATATGCTTCATAATCACTTAATAAGACAGCTTCCAATTCTTCTGTCATAGGAGCTTGATATTTACTGGTGTCTTCTCGCATATCAATTTCTAATGTGTCACCAGCAGTCACACCTAGTGCTTTTTGATTGGCCTTTGAAAACATCATATAAATGATGCCATGCTTTTTTGCAATACCAGCATATAGAGTAAGTTTCTTGCAGTTTGCCTTTATAGTCGCTACTACTCTTTTAATTTTATGGGTTGCAAGTTGATCTGCAATATCTTCTGGTATAAGTATCGCGCTAGTAAAACCGTTAGTTCCTATTATAGTTTTAAATGTAAAAGTCATTTAATCTATCAGTTTTGTAATAACCTGTGTCTCGCTATGTAATGTCTTATGGACTGGACATTTATTTGCTATTTGAAGAATACGTTTTAATTGTTTTTCATCTAAGTCACTTGTAATCTTAATCTCTCGTGTAAAGGTGTCTATTTTTGCATGATCATCTTCACAATTTTCACAGTCAAGAGCATGTTGTTTATCATAGTCTACATGACATTCTACATTCTCTATCAGCCATTTTTTACGTCTGGCGTACATTTGAATGGTCATAACCGTACAAGCTGCTAATCCACTGGATAATAACTCATATGGTGTAGGGCCAAAGTCATTACCACCTATACTGGTAGGTTCATCTGCAGTGAGGTAGTGTTTACCTGCGCGCATTTGAGTAGTAAATAAGCTTATGTTATCTAAACTAGCAACAACATTGTGCCTAGAAGCTAATGAAATGTCTTCTTTAACATCAATATATCTAGAAGACCATCCAGCGATGACCTCACCTACATATTTCGAATCTTTTTTATTCATTAATAAATGGTCTGCACCATCTAAACTAACAAAGCTTTTGGGATGCAAAGCGGCGTGATACAACTTTTCGGCATGTTGAATACCAACAGTATTATCTTGAGGAGAATGCATGATTAAAACAGGTTTGCGCAAATTTTTGAGAGTCTGTGTTACCTTTTGTTCATTAAGGTCATTAAGTAACTGCTCTTTAATTTTAAAAGGTCTACCACTTAGTTGTACGGTAGCCTCTCCATTTTCTACGATAGCTTGTAATTGATCACCAAATAAATGTCGTACATGCTTTGTATCACTAGGAGCTCCTATTGTGGCAACGGCTTTTATAGAGTCTGCTTTTTCAGACGCATAGATTACCGCAGCACCGCCTAAACTGTGTCCGACCAGTAGAGTAGGAGCTTGATAATTCATTTTTAAAAAATCAATAGCAGCTATTAAATCATCAACGTTTCCAGAAAAATTAGTGTCTGCAAAATCACCATCACTATCACCTAATCCAGTAAAATCGAATCGTAATACTCCAAAACCTGCCGTAGTTAAAGCTCGAGAAATATTCTTAGTCGCACTAAAGTTTTTGCTGCATGTAAAACAATGCGCAAAAACAGCATAGTTATGTGGATGTCGGTCTGCAGGTAGCTCTAGACGACCACTAAGTTCATAACCAGAGGCATTCTTAAAATTGATTTTTTCAAAATTCATAATGTTTTATTTAATCCCATAAATCAATTGTAATATCCTTCATTTCTATCACAAAAGGATCCCAGTTTTCGGTTAGCCATTTTTGTGACTCAATAATTCTTTCATTTGCTAATTCTCTAGCTTGATTAAATAATTGAGTTTCTGTAGCAGTTTGTGGACCTTGACGGCTGCTTATGTATTGATTTGCTAATCCAATACGATTCATTACAGTGACTTCTGGATTACGAGTAATTCCCTGACGTTTATCAGGTGTTCCAAAATACTTATTCTGCTCTAGTTCAATACCTTTTATAATAGAATCGGTTCTTTTGATTTGCTCTTTGTATGCCTTTTTATCTTTATCCTTCATCAACTTAAGGAAGGTTTGGGCTTTCTTTTTATTATCGGCCAGTTGCTCAGTGATTCCAGATACGGTAACCGATAGAGCTTCTAATCTTTTTTGTGCATCATATTTAGACTTCATGTCTGCCATGCTCAGCTCATCAATCCTAGGATCTTCTTTAATAGTAATACTGGTTTCACTTTTAGTATTTCCATATTCTAATACGGCTTTATAAGTGCCTGGCAATACACGTACTCCACCTGGTTCTCTTTTTGAGGTATTAATTTTTCTTGATGGTCGATCAGCTCCTTTTTCTCTCATTCGCCAGTTCCAGGTATGTATACCCTTTTCTTTGGGAGTTTTACTAGATAACGTACGTATCAATCGTTCATCATCATAGATTTTTAAATAGATTGAATCTGATTTAACGGTATCATTTTTAGTCTTTAATTCTTTATTAAAGTAGTATTTAAATTTTGCACCACTACCACGGTTTTCTCCATGGAACATCGCATCTGCACCAAATCTACTTCCAGTAGGTTGTTGATATCTAGCAAAGTATGCAGTAGGTGGTTGGTATAAAGCAATAGGTTGTTGAGGTTGCGCTTTCGCGAAAGCAACAAAAGGAGCCAGGTCGTCTAAAACCCAAGCCGCACGACCAAATGTACCTATCACCAGATCATTCTCGCGCTCTTGAATAGCAAGGTCTTTCACAGAAACGGTAGGGAAACCATTAGTGTATTTTACCCAATCATCGCCAGCGTTAATACTTACAAATAGACCATCATCAGTACCTAAAAACATCAAGTTATTCTCTTCTGGATGCTCTATAATACATAAGGCATAGCTTTCTACATCATCCTTATCAACAATGCGTGTCCAGCTTTTACCATAGTTTGTAGTACGATATGCATAGGCCTCAAAGTTGAAACGTCGGTAATCATTTGCGACGAGTAATGCGTGACCTTTTTTAGTTTTACTCGCTTTTATTTGAGTAATCCAGCTGCCTTGTGGTAGACCTTTTAAACCTTTTGAAATATCTTCCCAACTATCACCACCATTTTTTGTGATATGCACTCGACCATCATCTGATCCAGTGTACAGAACATCACGTTCTACAGCACTAGGTTCTATAACTAGTATAGTTGTATGATTCTCTGCTCCAGTAGCATCCATGGTTAATCCACCAGATTCTGATTGTTTTTGCTTCTCAGGATCATTAGTTGTTAAGTCTGGAGAAATCACTTTCCACGTCAGTCCTTTATCTGTCGATTTATGAACAAACTGACTACCGAAGTATAAAGTAGCACTGTCAAAAGGATCCATGTTGATGGCAGCATTCCAGTTAAAACGTAATTGTACATCTGGATCTGGATGTGTAGGTCTAACACTATAGTTATTACCGGTTTGCCAGTCATAACGGCTTACATATCCTTGCTGACTCATAGAATAACCGAATCTACTATTATCTGGATCTGGTACGACGTCAAAACCGTCACCAAAGCTGATTTCTTGCCAGTAACTATTTCTGATACCTTGCGCACGCCATGAGTATGCCGGTCCACGCCAGCTACCATTATCTTGCATACCACCATAAATGTTATAAGGCACTTCATTATCTACATTAATGTGATAGAATTGTGCCACAGGTAGATTCCCTATAAATCTCCATGTCTTACCACGATCACGTGTGATATTTAAACCACCATCATTTCCATCAATCATAAATTTACCGTTAGTAGGATGGATGTACCAGGCGTGGTGATCTGGATGGACACCATTATCTGCATTATAAGCAGGCATCAGTTGTTTAAAGCTTTTACCACCATCTTCAGAGACGTTTATGTATGTGAAAACAGAGTACACACGATTCTCGTTTTGTGAATCCACATATATTTCAGAATAATAAAATGGTCTATTACCTATATCACTTTTATCATTGATCTTTTTCCACTTAAAACCACCATCTGTGGATTTGTACAATGCATTTTTCTTTGCCTCTACTAGTGCATAAATAACATTAGGCTCGCTAGGAGCAATGGCAACACCTATACGACCTAGTTCACCTTTAGGCAATCCATCTTCAGCGGTAATTTTTTTCCAGTTTTCTCCACCATCATGTGTCATATACAATCCAGATCCTTCACCACCAGATTTAAAAAACCATGGGTCACGTTTGTGTTCCCACATGGCAGCAATTAATTTATTAGGATTAGTAGGGTCCATTACTAGATCTGCCGCACCGGACTTATCGTTGGTGTAAAGAATTTTTTTCCATGTTTTTCCACCATCAGTGGTTTTAAAAACACCACGTTCTGGATGAATTCCCCATGGTGAACCTATCGCAGCGGCATAAATGACATCTGGATTAGTAGGGTCAATAATGACTCTATGAATGTTACGGGTATTTTCAAGTCCCATAGATTTCCATGATTTACCACCATCGAGTGACTTGTATATACCATATCCACCGTTCAAAGAGTTACGTGGATTTCCCTCGCCAGTTCCTACCCATATCACACTAGGATTGGATTGTTGTATGGCTACAGCACCTATAGAAGCAGTAACTTCATCTTCAAAAATAGGTTCCCAGGTCACGCCACCGTTTTGTGAACTCCATAGTCCTCCACTAGCTGTACCTGCATAAATGATATCTGGATTATCGTGTACCACATCTATAGACGTCACACGACCAGACATACCGCCGGGACCTATGTTGCGAGGTTCTAGATTTTTAACTAATTCTAAATCAAGTTTTTGAGAAAATGCGAGGCTAGAAATCAAGCAAACGTATAGTAGTAGAGTTCTTTTCATGGTAAAAATTATAGAACTCTAAAGATAAGTCATGAAACCGCTTTCGCGAAAGCGTGTTAACAAAGGATTTTGAATATTAAGAAAAGAAGTCAAATAAAACTTTTACGCAGCACTAAAGATATTAAATACACCAATCATAATTCCCCATGTTAAACCGTTGATTCCTAATACAAGTCCTAATATGGAAAATAATCGTTGCGAAGATGGAACGGCTTGTTTAATACGTATTTTCAAGTGACTATTATCTGTCTGATAATCTGATAATCCATTTAAAGGAAGTACAAAATGACTTGTTTTCAATCCATTATGATTCTTGAGGTCTAAAGTATAATAGCCCGTTTTTTTGATTTTAAATTTAAAATATTCTACTCCGTAGACACCTTTCTCTTTAAAAGTCCAATTGGGAAAAGTTGGCTTTAGTGTTATGCTTGCAAAATCACTACTATAAATCATAGCTTTAAAACTCCCATCACTAGAAATATTCTTAGTGCCTATAAAGCAAAGAGAAAATAAGCCTGAAGTTTTAAACTCTAAGTTATGCGTATTTGAATTAACGGGAAATTCTATAACTGTTTTACACTTATGTGCCTTGATAAAAAAATGAATTGAATAGTACAGAATTATAATGCTCAATAGCCCAATGCCAATAAATAAAAGTTGTAGTGGAGTCAAATAATTAGTTTTGGTGAAATTAAACTTAAACTTTGTAAATTATGAAACTTTTAGGTTATCTAAAAATTCAAAAACAAACTGTGCCCTTCTAACGGCACCTTCCATATAACCTGCATATTGAGAAGCAGTTTCAGTACCGGAAATGATTAGTTTATTGTTAAAGTACAAATGATTATATGCTGAATGGCCATTATTTTGATGAGGTGATAATAAATCATGATTTTGCGCCCGAGTGAATTTTTCTTGAGCCCAACATTGTTCCTCATAAGAAATGAAATCTAGAGCTTCTTTACCTAAGAAGTCCTCTAATTGATTTAAAATCATTTTTTTGCGCTGGGATGACGATAAATCTGAAATTGCTGGTTTCATAAATCCAGCAAGTGCAAAACGATTTTCATTATAGTTAGTATGATCATATAGTTCTGTAAATGGACCTACATTGCTGAAACAAGAACCGGAAAGGCCTTTCTCTTTCCAGAACGGTTTATCATAAGAGAGCCCAAATTTTATAGAGTCTGCCATCCATGTGTGTGTGTTATTTGCAATGTTCACTAAAGAGTCTGGAAGGTTAGGAGTAAACTCAATATTGTTAACTAGCAATCCTGGCGGAATGGTTGAAACAACCAAGTCAGCTTGGTAAGTAGACTGTGAAGTCTTTACATCTATTAGATGAACATTTTCTTCAAGGTTTAATACTGGTTCATTAAGTTTTAAATCTATAGAACTTAATATGGAGGAAAGTTTTTTAATGATAGAGTTTGTACCACCAGCCATTCTATAACTGGGTTCTTGATTTTCTGGCAATTGAAATAATTGTGGTGGCTGGCTAGCCATGGATTGATAATAAGCGTTACCAGTCGCAAATTGTTGATGTATAGGTATCTCTAATTCTTTAAGGAGATTGAGAAGATTGGTGTTTTGGTTCCATAACCATGCTGGACCTAGATCGATAGGAGTTTCACCTGACGTATTTTTAGTAAGAATGCGTCCTCCTAAACGATTTCTTGCTTCAATTACCGTGATTTGATAATTAGAGTTTCTAAGCAAGTAAGCCAGTGTAAGTCCGCATAATCCAGCTCCTAGGATGATGATATTTTTGTTTTTCATAAAAGACAAAGCAAGGTCTTAATAATTCTATTAAAACCTTGCTTAAATGTATTTAGAATATTTTAATTTCTTCCAGCTCGTACACCACCATCCGTATCCCAAATCGCTCCAGTTACCCATGATGCTTTATCAGACAATAAGAATGTAATCGTATTAGATACGTCTTGTGCGGTACCATTTCTACCTATAGGATGAAAGGCATTGAAACCTTCAAGTGCCTTTGCTGCTTCATCAGATCCACCGAAAACGCCATCGTAAACTGGTGTATGAACGACAGCTGGTGATACTGCATTAACACGTATGTTATGATCTGCAAGTTCCATCGCAAGATGTTGTGTTAAGGAATGTAAACCAGCTTTTTGCATAGAATAAGCACTTGAAGGTGTTGCTTTTACGGCTTGCTTTGCCCACATAGCGCCTATGTTAACAATGGATCCACCTTGAGTTTCTTTCATTTTATTTGCAACGGCTTGTGTAATAAAAAAGAATCCACGGTTCAAATCTTGATAAGAATCATAATCTGCTATAGTATGATCTAAGAATGGTTTAGGTCCAAAGATACCAGAAGCATTTACCAGATAATCCACGTTGTCTAATGTGTTTATCGAGTTTCTAAAGTTTTCTACTTCAGATTTATTAGTAATGTCTACTTGATGTTTGAATAGGTTAGGAACATCTGCTACTTTATCTGTATTACGACCTACAATATGAACCTGAGCTCCTTGTTGTAATAAATCTTGAGCAGTAGCATTTCCTATTCCACTGGTTCCACCTATTATGATGGCTACTTTGTTTTTAAATTCTGACATAATAAAAGTTTAATAAAGACAGAACAGTCTGTCTTTTTTAGATTAAAAAAAGGGTTAAATAATTTTGTTACACAATTGTTTTGAAGAATTGATAGGCCATACATCCTTATGTAAATGACTTTCTGAAACTGCTGCTTCATATAAGAGGTACACTTGTTTTGCCATCATAAAACTTTCTTGAACGTTAATATCTTCAATGTTGTCAATAATTAGCTGCTCAATAAATCGTATGAAATCTCTTTTTTGGGTTTGAATCTCGGTTAAAATAATCTCGTTATCTCGAGGGATTTCGGCAACGGTTTTGATACACCAGCAACCGTTAAAATCCTGATCTTCAAAAAAGAGTTCCAAAAATTCAAAAAGAGCAAGGACTCTACCTTTACCAAGTTCTTTTGATAAACAAAAGGCCTCAATTTGTTTTATAAATGAATTGTTTTTGTGTTGTAGATAAGCTACACAAATATCTTCTTTAGATTTGAAATGATTATATAATGTGGCTTTTGCCACGCCAGAAGTTGAGATAATCTCATTGATACCAGTAAGATTATATCCATTGCGATAGAACAGCTGCGAGGCTGTTTCAATAATGTGCTGTTTAATTTCTGATCGTTTCACGATGCAAATATAGAAAACATTTATAAAAACAGACAAGTCTGTCTATTTTTTATTTTCAATCACCTTAGTCTTAGAAAATATATCGTGAAAACCGTCTTTCATAAAAGCAAAAGAGAAGGCTTCTAATGGAATAAAACGACAAGCCGTTCTCATTAATAATTCGGTAATATTAGGCTTTTGGTCTTTTTCTGAAACGACAATGGTACCAGTCACAATTTTACCTAGTGTTTTATTCCAAAAGAATTCTTGGATAAAATAATACAGAAATAGTATAACAGAACCTATAATACGCTGGTAATTGGACCAATTATACTTAATACCATCAGAGCCAAAATTTGAAAGAATAACATGTATTAAACTAATCAAAACTACAAAACTGAAAAAGTCAACGATAAAGTTAATTAGCCTTAATCGTATCGATGCTCTGTTATCAATAGCTTTTTCTTTTTTAGCAATTCTGAAATAGGTGTCTCTATCATTAATATATAAATAGATGTCAAGGCCTCGCATTTCCGCAATAAGTTGCGCTTGCTTTATGTCAGCTAATTTGTGAGAATCTTTGTCATCGGTGATGATGTATAGGATCTCTAGGTCAGATAAGGATTCCAATATTATTGTGAAATAAGGTAATCACCTAACTCTGTTTCCTTCCACATCTCTTGACTAAAAGGTCTTAATTCCATACTACCGCTTAATTCTTTGTATTGAATACCCGATTTATTAAAACTAGGTCTTCCATTTGCCATAATGTCTTGAAGACATGCCGCTAGTAGTGGTTCATTTATATCACCTAAAACTCCTAGATTTTCAAAATCCTCACGCAATGCTATATCTGGAACCAATCCATTAAAGTAATCTGTAAATCCAGCGCTGTTGATACTTTTTAATACTAGTGGTTGTAATGCATATCTATGGGCAGGATTTGCACCAGATCTACCAAAATCGCTACTGTCATATAAGGTAATGCTTGCTTGAAATTTACCTGCAGTATCATCACCTACTTGAATAACATCTACATAAGGTTCTAAAGCAGCAATAAGTAACTCACTAGCACTAGCGCTGCTGCCAGTTGTAATGACATGAACTTTAGAAAGTCCTAGAGTATTTAAAGGTGTGCCAGCATTAGTGGTTGTTTTAAAGAAATTAGTCAATCGATCTGGCTGATTATTTTCAAAAAATTCTTGCACATCAGGATTCCATTCTTCTGTTGAAAAAACGTCTGTCGTAGGTTGTCCTGCTATAAGGCTTCCTAAGATGATGGAAGTATTTACAGATCCACCACCATTATATCTTAAATCTAATACCAGATGAGTTACTCCTGCAGATTGTAAAGTCCCAAATGCATCATTTAATTGTTCATCAAAATTTGACGTAAAGCTATTATACATTAAGTAACCTATTTTTTGCGAACCTTGATCAATAACAGCGGTTCTAAATACTGGATTTTCGGTTAAGGAGGTTTTATCTAAAGTGATAGTCATTCCATTATTAGTAGCGACACCAGCATTTAAATCTGCTAGACCTATGGTATATGAATTTTGTCCTAGCAATACACTAAAGTTATCACGTGTTAATTGAATTCCATCTATTTGATTAAATATCATTCCACGTGCAACACCTTGTGTACTAGCACTCGAGTTGGGTAGCACATAACGCACATAACCCCATACATTAGACGCACTACCAGTTTCACCTACTAGACCGAATTCCATACCATTATTCAATGTAGTCCCGGCAAATAATTGCTCTAATGCTATATAATCACTTACGATAACGCTAAAACGGTCTGTAAGAGACCTATCAAAAACTAATGATTCAAAAAAAGCCTCTGGTGTATCATAAACGCTGTGAAACTCTTCTAATTCTGGGATAGTTGCAAAACGGTTGTCTGCTAGTTCTGGAACATCTGGTTTATATAAATAAAAAGCATTCATTCCTCGATAAACAAAATTTTTAATAGAGGTAGATGAAGCAAAATTATCATCGTTATCCTTAAAACAACTTACTGTTACTAGAATAGTAAGGCATACTAAGATTACTTTTTTATAAGATTTCATCATTTTATTTCTTTATAAAGGTTTAAAGGTAAATGTATTCTAGATAATGATTTAGTCACCACAATTATCATTGTAGAATTCTATCGCCTCTGGAATTCTCTTTTTTTTCATGTTTCCATTTTCGAGTTTAGAAACGAGCTCTGGACAGTCTTTCAATATTTTAAGATGTCTTTTTTTAAGTTTAGTACCTATTCTTACAAAACGGTCGTCTATGACCATAAAGTAAAAGGTGTATGATTCTCTATCTACATAAACAGGTTGAAGGTTGCTGCCAGGACCAAAGCCTATACTAGAAGTGCCACCTTGCATATATAAACCATAGAGTACTATTTTTCCATTCTCAATTTCTATATACAGCGATGGAGGATCCGTACGATTTGTTCGCACATACCTATATTTCAACCCATCAATATCAAAACCTATAATATGTTTATGATCATAGACTACAGTTTCATCTTCTTCATTTTCTTTAAATTTCACACTGTCATTTGCTCTTGTTTTAATGAAACCAGCCTTACTAGTGTTGTTATTAAAGATAATGATGCCTTCTTGATACTGCGCTTTTAATGCGAGATGGCATATCATAAATAAAGAAAAGGTAAGCAAGTATTTCATCGGTCATTATCGAGTTTTAGAACTCAAAGATAACGAGCAGTTATCACACTAAGATAACGTATTATTGTTTTATTTAGTTTCGTTTTTTGAGAACTCGCTTTCGCGAAAGCGTATTACAAAGTCTTATTCACTCTAGAATTAAGAAAATAGAAAAAAAAATATAGCATCTTGTAACAATAAAATAACATGCTCGTCATGGTAGTATAACCAACACAATGAACCAACAAAAATTCATAGCTGTTTTTAAAGAAGTACAACATAAAATGTACTTTTTATCAAAACGCTTGCTCACTTCTCATGAAGAGGCTGCAGATGCAGTGCAAGAGGTTATGGCAAAATTATGGGAGAAAAGAGACACTTTAGAAGATGTAAAAAATAAAGAAGCATATGCCATGCAAATGGTAAAAAATTTTTCTCTAGATCGCTTAAAGAGTAAACAGGCTGGGCATTTAAGAATTGTACATAGCAATTATGAAGACCAGCATCGCAATGCTCAACAAGAGATGGAGCGCAAGGCAAAAGTCACAATGGTACAAAACGTGATTAATACCTTACCAGAGCAATATAAAATCGTATTACAGCTGCGTGATATACAGCAATATGACTTTGAAGCTATAGAACGCATACTAGATATGAAAGCTACAGCTGTAAGAGTAACATTGAGTAGAGCACGTAAGATGCTAAAAGAAAAAATTGAAGAACAGTATCAAATAGATATCGCATGAACGAACTATTACATAAATATTGGGAAGGACAATCCAGTCTGGAAGAAGAGCAAAAGCTCGTAGCATACTTTAATAGTGATGCAGTAGCTCCAGAACATGAGATGTATCGCAGCGTCTTTAACACATTTGATGAAGAAAGTGCGATGATAGAAGACTTAAACTTTGATGCTTTTGCAAAATTAGCGCCAGAAGAAAAACCTAAAGATCATTCTAAAATTAGAGTTCTTAAAGGTTTAGGGATTGCCGCAGGCTTTGCCGCTTTACTAGCTGTAGGTTCTACTTATATGGGGACTAATAATACTAGTACAGACCTAGGTACTTATGAAGATCCTAAAGAAGCTTATCATGCTACAGTAGAAGCATTACAACTGGTGTCAACTAAATTTAATAATGGTCGTAAAAACTTAAAACCATTAACAGAAATTAATAATAAGACAGAAAAAGTCTTTAAAACTAAATAATTAAAATCAAGAATCTCTTAAAATAAAAACATGAAAAACTTAATTTACATAACAGCCTTTTTGCTTACTAGTGGTATAGCAATGGCGCAAAACTTCAGCGCATTAGATAACCTTAAAAACACATCAGAAACTGTTGTGACTGATGAGATGTTCTCTTTAATTGCAGGAGTAGATATTGATAGTGATGATGAGGAGTTCAATGAAATTAAAAAGATCATTGACAATCTTAAAGAGCTGCGCATTTATGCGACAGATAATGTGTCTAGTGCGGCTACCTTAAACTCGTTTGCACAAAAGTATATAGCAAATAATAACCTTGTTAAATTAATGCACGTGAAAGAAGATGGACAGATGTTCTCTTTCCATATGCGTAAAGGTAGTAACGATAAAAAAGTACGTGACCTTGTGATGTTAATTAACGGTTCCGGTGATAATGATGATAAAGACACTGTATTTCTTATTATATCTGGAGACATCGACTTAAACCAGATTTCAAAGCTTACTAAGATGATGAATGTACCTGGTCAAAAACAAATAGAAGAAGCAACGAACTAATCGTTCCTTCATAAAATCATAGATCAGGTAATCAACCATTACCTGATCCTTAACTATACAACCATTAAAATTTACCGTTATGAATAATTTAATCGTGCGAATACTAGCACTAGGAATTACTTTAATCCTGTTTCTTACTTCATGTAGTTCAGATCCTAGTTTACAACAGTACTTTGTGGATAGTCAAGAAAAACAAGGCTTTATCACAACTACAATTCCTAAAAGTATACTGGGATTAGATGTGTCTCAAATGAGCGCGAGCTCTCAAGAAGCATACAATACCATTAATAAAGTGAATGTATTGTATTATCCTATAGATAAGCAAAACACAGCAGCATTTGAAAAAGAAAATGCACAGCTTAGTGCTATTTTAAAAAATGATGACTTTAAAACACTTATGACGCATAAGTCCGATGGCATCAACATGCGTTTTCTATATGAAGGTGATGGTAAGAGTATTGATGAAATGATTATTTATGGTTCTTCTCCAGAGATGGGATTAGGTGTTGCTAGAGTTTTAGGTGATGATATGAAAATAGGAGCTATTATGAAAATGATGGAAGAAATGAAAAATGTGAAACTAGATCAAACAGGAATAAACAATATACTTAAAGACATAGGTGTTGATTTAAATGAGGAAGGCGAGATAGATGAAGAAGCAGTAAAAAAGGTCATGGCATCAAAGGGAATCGATACCACAGACGTATATATAGATTTGAATAGTGAAGAGTAAGAATAATTCAATTTACTAAGACCGCTGTAGTTTTTTATAGCGGTTTTTTTTGTGTTTAAAAGTGCCTGTTTTTAACGATAACAAATTGCAAGATTCGGTTTATATTTGCACGCCTTTTAAGATTGTGTAGATGGTCCATCTCGCTTTTGCAAAAGCGTAATAACAACAAACAATACAACACATGAAAGCAGGAATAGTAGGATTACCTAACGTAGGGAAATCTACCCTTTTTAACTGTCTATCTAACGCCAAAGCGCAAAGTGCAAACTTCCCGTTTTGTACCATAGAACCTAATGTAGGAGTGGTAAATGTACCAGATCCTAGATTGAAAAAGCTTGAAGAGCTAGTCAATCCAGAGCGTGTGATTCCAGCAACTGTAGAGATTGTGGATATCGCTGGACTGGTTAAAGGAGCTAGTAAAGGAGAAGGATTAGGGAATCAGTTTTTAGGTAATATACGTGAGACTGATGCAATCATCCATGTACTGCGTTGTTTTGATAATGATAATATTGTTCATGTTGATGGTAAAATTGACCCTATAAGTGATAAAGAGACTATCGATATAGAGCTGCAGTTAAAAGACCTAGAAACAGTAGATAAAAAACTAGAAAAGGTAAAACGAGCTGCACGTACAGGTAATAAAGAAGCTCAAAAAGAAGAAGAAGCTTTAATGAAAGTTAAAGATGCTTTAGAAGCTGGTAAATCTGTCCGTACTATCGATTTTGATGAAGCTATCCATGATGAGTTCATCAAGCCATTACAGTTTATCACTGATAAGCCTGTATTGTATTTATGTAATGTTGATGACGCGTCTGCAGTAACTGGTAATGCATATGTTGATCAAGTACGTGAGATGGTGAAGGATGAAAATGCTGAGGTTTTAGTACTAGCGGTAGGAACAGAAGCAGATATTGCTGAACTAGATGATTATGAAGAACGCGAGATGTTCCTAGCTGATATAGGTTTAGAAGAAGCTGGTAGTGCAAAATTGATACGTAGTGCTTATAAATTATTGAATCAGCAAACATATTTTACAGCTGGAGTAAAAGAAGTGAGAGCATGGACCGTAAAAATAGGAGCCACAGGACCACAAGCGGCTGGTGTCATCCATACTGATTTTGAAAAAGGGTTTATACGTGCTGAGGTGATTAAATACGATACCTTTGTAGAATATGGTTCTGAAGCAAAAGTGAAAGAAGCAGGAAAGCTTAAGATAGAAGGTAAAGATTACATCGTGCAAGATGGTGATGTAATGCATTTCTTATTTAATGTTTAAACGCTAAATATCGATCTCAAGTCGAATTAGAATTATAAAAAAAAACCGAATCTGCTTTAGAGTAGATTCGGTTTTTTGTTGAAAATCATTAAAGTAATTAAGTAATTTGTTTGCCACTGAATTATAATAAAAAATACTAAACAGGTCTTTTTAATTATCCTCAGTTTTAGAATAACAAGTCTCTACCCAAAGAGCTTCTACCTTATCTCGTGCCCATTGAGTACGTCTTAAGAACTTTAAACTAGACTTAATAGTTGGGTTAGTGTTGAATGAGTTGATACGAATGCGATCGCCCAGTTCATCCCATCCAAATTTCTCTACGAGATCTTCAACGATTTGTGCGAGTTTAATGCCGTGTAATGGGTTGTTAGGTTGAGTGCTCATCGTTAATCCTCCATAAAATCCATAGATTCCTTAACACCACTAGATTTGCCTGACTCGCTAACACGTACGTAGAAATAAGATTCATAATCGTTATCCTCTAACGGGTTATAAATACTATCGTTTTGAAGTTGGTTAGTGTACTCATTAATGGTGTTGCTATGACCAAAAAGCGCCACCGTTTTACCTCTATATTTTTCAAGTAAATCTAAAGCTTTAGTATTGCTCACATCATATAGCTCTACATCCATATCATGAGCTGCGGCCAGCGGTGCAGCTGTTGCCTTAGTACGCTTGTAGTCAGAACTTATAATGTGGTCTACATTTTTCAAGAAAAAATAATTCACCCAAGCATCGGCACGTTTCTTTCCTTCTTCTGTCAGTTCTGGATCGCTTCCTTGGTCAGTGCGTTTCTCTGCATGTCTTATAAAATAAAACGTTGTGATACCTTGGTTATCAACGGGCTCACCTTGTTTAGGTCCTGTATTACAAGACAATAGGTAAAATATGGTAAAGAGTAATATGTACTTTTTCATAGCTATCTAATAAAGTTTAAAGCTACTGCTTTTTAGACTTTTATGAGGTCTAGATAGTCATTCATATTTATCCACAATTGAAATATAAATGATGTTAATTAATTTCGCTTTCGCGAAAGCGAAATTCAAACAGATATACTTATATTTCGGGAAAGACTGCAGAATTAATTTATGGCTGAAAACACGCAATATACCGAGGACAACATCCGCTCATTAGACTGGAAAGAGCACATCAGAATGCGTCCTGGAATGTATATCGGTAAGCTGGGCGATGGGTCCAGTGCAGATGATGGAATTTATATTTTAGTAAAAGAGGTCATTGATAACTCAATCGATGAGTTCGTAATGGGATCTGGTAAAACCATCGAGGTCTCTATACAAGGTGAACGTGTTACTGTACGTGACTATGGTCGTGGTATACCTCTAGGTAAAGTTGTAGATGTTGTGTCTAAAATGAATACTGGTGGAAAGTATGACAGTCGCGCCTTTAAAAAATCAGTAGGATTAAACGGTGTAGGTACTAAGGCTGTGAATGCACTGTCCAGCTATTTTCGTGTTGAGTCTACTAGAGATGGGAAAAGTGCCAGTGCCGAATTCTCTCGAGGAGAACTGAATGATCAGGAAATGCTAGAAGAGACATCACGACGCAAAGGAACTAAAATGACCTTTGTGCCAGATGGTGAGATTTTTAAGAATTTTAAATTCCGACCAGAGTATGTAGCTCGTATGTTGAAAAACTACGTGTACCTCAATCCTGGACTCACCATTATGTTTAATGGTGAAAAATTCTTTTCTGAAAATGGTTTAAAAGATTTACTGAGTGAAAATATTGTAGATACAGATCGTTTATATCCTATCATTCACTTAAAAAGTGAAGATATAGAAGTAGCTATAACACATAGTAGAACCCAATATAGTGAAGAATATCATTCATTTGTAAATGGACAAAATACTACTCAAGGAGGAACACACCTTGCGGCATTTAGAGAAGCTCTAGTGCGTACTGTACGAGAGTTTTATGGGAAAAACTATGATGCTAGTGATATACGTAAATCCATAGTAAGTGCTATCGCTATTAAGGTTATGGAACCTGTATTTGAATCACAGACCAAGACTAAGTTAGGATCTACAGATATGGGTGGTGACTTACCTACGGTACGTACTTTTATAAATGATTTTTTAAAGACGAAACTAGATAATTACCTCCATAAACATAGTGATGTTGCAGAGGCTATACAACGCAAAATTATACAGGCAGAGAGAGAACGTAAAGATCTCTCAGGAATTAGAAAGTTAGCGCGTGACCGTGCTAAAAAGGCTAGCCTACATAATAAAAAACTAAGAGATTGTAGAGTTCATTTAACGGATAGTAAAAAAGAAAATAATTTAGAAAGTACCTTATTTATTACTGAAGGTGATTCGGCTAGTGGATCCATTACAAAATCTCGTAATGTAAACACACAAGCGGTTTTCTCACTACGTGGTAAACCACTTAATTCTTATAATATGTCTAAAAAGATTGTGTATGAGAATGAGGAATTTAACTTATTGCAAGCAGCTCTCAATATTGAGGATAGTATGGAAGACCTGCGTTACAATAAAATTGTAATTGCTACTGATGCAGATGTGGATGGTATGCATATTAGATTACTACTTATCACATTCTTTTTACAGTTCTTTCCAGAATTAATCAAGAAAGGACATATTTATATTTTACAAACGCCTCTTTTTAGAGTACGTAATAAGAAAGAAACTAGATATTGTTACACACCTGAAGAACGAGCAGCCGCACTTGCAGAACTAGGGAAAAATCCAGAAATCACCCGATTTAAAGGACTAGGAGAAATCAGCCCAGATGAGTTCAAACATTTTATAGGTGAGGACATGCGTCTGGATCCTTTAATGCTGGATGATAATATGAGTATCGAAGAGTTATTGAAATTCTATATGGGGAAAAACACACCAGATCGACAGGAGTTTATCATTGATAATTTGAAAGTAGAACTTGATATAATTGAAGAAGATACTGTGTAGAACGCTTTCGCGAAAGCGTGATTAATCTAACAACCGTTAACCGATAACCGTTAACTAACAAATGAGTGAAGAAAACGAAGAATTAGAGTCCATAAATGATGGTGAAATACAGGAGCCTACTGAAAGTATAACTCGTATCACGGGAATGTACAAAGAGTGGTTTCTAGATTATGCTAGCTATGTTATTCTAGAACGTGCGGTACCGGCTATTGAAGATGGTTTTAAACCTGTTCAAAGACGTATCATGCAATCTATGAAAGATCTAGATGATGGACGTTACAATAAGGTTGCAAACATTGTAGGTCATGCTATGCAGTATCATCCACATGGAGATGCTAGTATAAGTGATGCCATGGTTCAAATAGGGCAAAAAGATATGCTCATCGACATGCAAGGAAACTGGGGAAACATTTTTACAGGTGATCCAGCGGCTGCATCTCGTTACATTGAAGCAAGATTGTCAAAGTTTGCGCTAGAAATTCTTTTTAATCCTAAAATTACAGAATGGCAATCCAGTTATGACGGCCGTCGTAAAGAACCTGTTAATCTACCAGTTAAATTTCCATTACTACTCGCACAAGGAGCTGAAGGAATCGCGGTAGGACTAAGTACTAAAGTGTTACCACATAATTTTATAGAATTAATAGATGCCTCTATAAAACACCTACAAGGTAAGCGATTTACAATATATCCAGATTTTCCAACTGGTGGTGAGATAGATGTTACTAATTATAATGATGGTTTACGTGGTGGAAAAGTGCGTGTGCGCGCAAAAATGCACGCACCAGATAAGAATACGATAATCATTACTGAAATACCGTATTCTACAAATACAAGCTCTTTAATCGACTCGATTTTGAAAGCCAATGAAAAAGGTAAAATCAAAATCAAAAAAATAGAAGACAATACTGCAGCGGATGTTGAGATTATGATTCATCTTCATTCTGGTATATCACCAGATAAAACGATGGATGCCTTATATGCTTTTACTAATTGTGAGTCTAGCATATCTCCATTAGGTTGTGTGATAGAAGATAATAAACCACTATTTGTAGGTGTAACAGAAATGTTACGTCGCAGTGCAGATCATACTGTTGATTTATTAAAACAAGAGTTAGAAATACAATTAGATGAGGTAGAAGAGCAGTGGCACTTTGCATCATTAGAACGCATTTTTATTGAGAATAGAATCTATCGCGATATTGAGGAAGAGGAAACCTGGGATGGCGTTATCGCTGCGATTGATAAAGGATTAAAACCGCACATAGGTCATTTAAAAAGAGCTATTACTGTAGATGATATCACGAGATTAACAGAGATTCGTATTAAACGTATTTCAAAATTTGATATTGATAAAGCACAGCAAAAAATAGATGCTCTTGAAGAACGTATCGCACAGTTGAAGCATCACCTAGAGCATCTTATTGAATACGCGATTGATTACTTTAAATCCCTTAAAAAGAATTATGGTGAAGGAAGAGAGCGCAAAACTGAAATCAAAACCTTTGATGATATTGTAGCTACTAAGGTAGTAATGAGAAATACCAAGCTTTATGTTAATAGAGCAGAAGGTTTTGTAGGTACTGCTTTAAAAAGAGATGAATATGTAACAGATTGTGCTGATATAGATGATATCATAGTGTTTACTAAAGATGGGACAATGATGGTTACAAAGGTTGATTCCAAAACTTTTGTAGGTAAAGATATTATTCATGTAGCGGTCTTTAAGAAAAAGGATAAACGTACCATTTATAATGCGATCTATAGAGATGGTAAATCAGGACCTAGTTATGTGAAAAGATTTGCTGTAACCAGTGTAACACGTGATAAGGCTTATCCTATGGGTAAAGCAGATAAAGGAACACAGGTACATTACTTTAGTGCAAATCCTAATGGTGAAGCAGAGGTGGTAACTATCAATTTGCGCCAACAAGGAAGTATTAAAAAGCTTAAATGGGATTTAGATTTTTCTGATATTTTAATTAAAGGTCGTGCATCGAGAGGTAATCAGGTGACAAAATATAATATCAAGAAAGTCGAGCTCAAGGAAGAAGGAGTAAGTACCTTAAAACCTCGTAAAATTTGGTTTGATGATACCGTACAACGATTAAATGTTGATGGAAGAGGAGAATTATTAGGTGAATTTAGAGGTGAGGATAGGTTGTTGATTATTAATCAAAAAGGAATAGTAAAAACAATTATTCCTGAGGTCACGGCACGATTTGATGATGATATGATCGTATTAGAAAAATGGTCTCCTAAAAAACCAGTTAGTGCGATTTACTTCCATGGAGAAAAGGAATTGTTTTATGTAAAAAGATTTCTAGTTGAAAATGAAGAGAAAGAAGAGTCCTTTTTACCAGAAGTGGATGGTTCATACTTAGAAGTTGTATCAACAGACTACAAACCTGTTGCCGAACTTGTATTTAATAAACCTAGAGGTAAAGAGCAGCCACCAAATGAATCTGTTGATGTAGATGAGTTTATATCAGTTAAAGGTATTGGAGCTCAAGGAAATCAGCTTACTAAGAGTAAAGTAAAACAAATCAATTGGTTAGAACCGTTACCTTTTGAAGAACCAGAAACGGTACCGGCTGTTGAGGTTGAAGTACATGATGAAAAAATTGTAACGCCTAAAGGTACTCAAGAGTCACATGCGTCCAACTCTTCACCTGTAAATAATGATAAAGAGAGTAGCGAACCGGATCCCGATATTGATGATAGTGGACAGGCAAGTCTGTTTTAAACGTTAAACTTTTATATAATCCTGCTTTCGCGAAAGCAGGATTTTTATTTTTATAAGAAATAGAAAAACAAATGGGTATTCTAACAGAGTTTAAGGAGTTTGCTGTCAAAGGAAACATGATTGATATGGCGATAGGAATCATCATAGGTACCGCATTTAATAATGTGGTTCAAGCTTTAGTGAAAAAGGTATTGCTACCGCCGTTATCTTATCTTACCGATGGAGTTAATTATGAAGATAAGAAATGGGTGCTCAGAGCAGCAAATCCTGATTTAACTGGTGACGCAGCAAAAGCCATAGAAATAGGGTATGGAGAATTCTTCCAAGTGAGTTTGGATTTTTTAGTTATCGCTTTTACTGTTTTTTTAGTAATAAAAGGAATGAATAGGCTGCGTAATAAATCACATGACTCTAAAGACAAAACTGTTGTAACACCAAAGGATATTGAACTTTTATCTGATCTTAAAGAATTGATGAAAGAACAGAATGAATTGTTGTCTAAAAAATCTTAACATCGGTTAAAGGTATATTGAATCAACTGAAAACCTGTATTTTATCCTTTATTTTAGCTTTTTGTCTTTTTGTTACATTTTTAATTTGGCGCTACTCATAAAGGGATAAGTAGATAATAAATTTGCATTCCCAATTAATAGCATTATGAGAATTTTCATCACCATTTTTTTATTTAGTTTTTCTTCTGTATTGGTTGCTCAGGTTGGAATTAATACAAATACACCTTTAGCAACATTAGATGTAAATACAGATGCAGCAATATTACCTAGTACAGGAATACTAATTCCAAGAGTAAATGATTTTTCAATAATTAATCCTGACGCCAACCAGCAATCCCTACTTGTTTATCTTACCGCAGCAGTAAATCGTAATATTACAGGCACTGGAGTAGAAAATTATGAACCTGGTTTTTATTATTGGGATAATATTTCTACAAATTGGCTATCCTTTACAACAGGTGGATCAGGTTGGAATATAGAAGGTAATGATAACATTGACGATACCCAACATTTTATGGGAACTACCTCAGCACAAGATGTAGTATTTAAGGTTAATGATATTCAAAGATTTAGAATGACTGAATCTGGTCAATTAGAAGTATTTGCAGAAGCAAAGTCTATATTTATAGGTGAAGATGCCGGTAATAGTTATGTGCCTACAGATGCGAGTGGTAGAAAAGGAGAACAGAATGTATTTATAGGTTATCAATCTGGTACTCTTAATACGATTGGGCGTGATAATATGGCGGTAGGTACTTTAAGTCTATCTAAAAATGTAGATGGTAATTTTAATACAGCTATAGGTGATGAAGCTTTGTCGAATTCGGTATCGTCTTCTAATAATACAGCTATAGGTAATGATGCTATGCGTTATGCCACTAATGGTGCTGATAATACGGCAGTTGGAGTTGGATCTCTTGCAAATGCGCGTAATTCAGACCATGTAGCTATTGGGTATCAAGCAGGGAATTCAGTAAGTAATGGTGCAGGTAATACTATTATAGGTGCATCTGCAGATGTTACAGCAGGTAACTTATCTAATTCAGTTGCCGTAGGTAATCAATCCCAAATAGGTAATAATACAGCTACAGCTATAGGTTATCGATCGACTGCCGCTGGGCAAAACTCTATAGCTTTAGGGCAGTCTAGTTCGGTAACGGCTCAAAATGCTATCGTTATTGGAAGTTTGAGTAATTCAGATGGTTCTAATTCTATAGCTATAGGAGAATCTGCTATAGCGAGTAATAATGATGCAATAGCAATGGGTAGTGATGCTTCCGTTAATGGTGTGAATACAATTGCTATAGGTCATAATGCTAGTGCCGCAAATTCTAGTTCAATTGCAATAGGTTCATCAACAGCATCACCACAACAATATGCTATATCTATAGGGGCAAACGCTACTACAGCTTCCACCCGTGCTATTGCGGTCGGATTCAATTCTGAAGCTACAGGGGATAATGCAGAATCTTTTGGTTATCTAGCTATTTCTACAGGAACGAATGCTTTAGCGATTGGTACAGTTTCTAAAGCGACAGGATCTGATGTCATTGCTATAGGTAATAATGCTACCAATACATCCAGTAATTCCATAGCAATAGGAAGTAGTGTGAATAATACAGGCGGAAACAGTATTACAATAGGAGATACAGCTATAAATAGCGCAGCAAACTCTGTTGTTATTGGGTCCAACACAAATGCTATTGGGCAAAACTCTGTTAATGTCGGTAGAAATGCAGATACATCTGGGTCTAACGCAATTGCCGTAGGAGCAAATACTGATGCAACACTTACAGCTATAGCCATAGGTAGTGATGCTCAAGCTTTAGGAGAGAGCTCTACCGTAATAGGCGATGACGCAAAATCTAATAACCTTAATGCTGTTTCTATAGGAAACGAATCTGATGCAAATGGTAATCAATCTATATCTCTGGGTCACAGATCTAGCACTACTGCTACTAATAGTATAGCTATAGGGAATTCTACTTCTGGAGAAAGTATTTCTGCGGTGGCTATAGGAACTATGGCACGTGCTTCAAAACAAAATTCTATAGCGATAGGAGAAGATACAGATGCTTTAGGAGAAAATGCACTTGCTATAGGCACAGATGCTAATTCTAATGGTGCTCGATCTCTAGCAATTGGCCAGGACGCTTTAAGTTCTGCAGATAGTGCAACATCATTAGGATTCAATGCTGGTGCTAGTGGAGCTTTAAGCACTGCGATAGGAGCTGAAGCAAAAGCAAGTGCAAACAATTCATCTAGTTTAGGAAATAAAGCAAATGCCTCTGGTATGGAATCATTAGCTCTGGGGTTTGAAGCAAAAGCAGCTAATTCGAGTTCTTTAGCAATTGGAAAACAAACAACTGCTAGTGGTTTAGACGGTATAACGATAGGAACATCATCTTCGGTAGTAGGGTCTCGTAATGTAGCAATAGGGTCACAATCAAGAGCTAGTAATAGTAATGCTTCGAATTCTATAGCAATAGGAACTGGTGCAACCGTTAAGCATACTCGTTCTATAGCCCTTGGCGATGGAGCAATATCGACAAAAGATAATCAGTTTATTTTAGGTAATATTTTGGAAATTGAAGCAGGTTCAGCAAACTTCCAAACTACAGGAACCATTACAGCAAATAACTTTGTTTCCTCAACAGGAATAGCTGGTTATGCAGATTATGTATTTGATATATATTATGATGGTAGATCAGATTTGAGTAAAACTTATAAATTCCCAACTCTAGAAGAGGCAGAAGCGTTCGTTAAGGCTAATGGGCATTTAATAGGTGTAAAGTCTATTGAGGATATTCAAACTCAAGGAATGACAGTAAATGTTACAGAAACAGCACTGAAAAACTTAGAAAAATTAGAAGAACAATTTCTTTATATAACAGAATTGCATTCTAGATTAAAAAGTCAAGAATTAAGGATTCAAAAATTAGAACAATCACTGGAACGTGTTGATGCATTAGAAAAAAAACTGAATACCTTAAGTAACGATTAAAAGTATTTATTTCGCTTTCGCGAAAGCGAAATTTAAAAAGCCATCTATAACTACGAGCTATTTTATATTACCACTAAACTATTGTGCATAGATTAAGTCAAATAAGAAAACCAATTTATATGAAAGCACTTAAATCAGTAGCAATAGCAGTAGGAGTTGTAGTATTAACGAGTTGTGGTTCAACAAATACCACTGAAAAAACAGCAACTTCTAAAAATGGAGAAAAGCCTGATGCGGCAACTCTTATCCAGCAAATGGATACAAATAAAGATGGAAAATTATCAATAGAAGAGGTGCAAGGGCCGCTTAAAAATGATTTTGATACGATAGATACAGATGATGATGGTTTTCTATCAATAGAAGAGCTTAAAAACGCTCCAGTACCAGAGAGACGTTCTGGAGGTCCTAATCCAGGAGGAAGAACTAGAGGTGGACGCTAAAAACCTTAATAATATAAAAAGCGCTATAAGCATTTATGTTTATAACGCTTTTTGATATTGTAGAATCAAAACAGACTATCGTATAATCTCGTCTTCTTCTAGTAAGTCTGTTGTCTTTTTATGTTTAATATTTTTACCTCTTAATTTGAAATTTAAAAATTCAATAAACATAGAGAAGAATATTGCAAAATATAAGTAACCTTTAGGTATTGTGCCTGTATGTTGGTTGAGAATTACAAGGTCGGCCATATGAGCACCTTCAGCAATAAGCATAAACCCAATCAATAATAAAAAGGCAAGTCCTAGAACCTGTACCGATGGATGCTTATTTACAAACTTTCCAACTGGATGTGCAAATAACAACATGATGATTACAGAAACAACAACAGCAATTACCATTAATAATAATGCACCGTCTGGATCATCACTTAATCCGTTTGTCATTCCCACGGCTGTGAGGATACTATCAAAAGAGAACACAATATTAATCATAGTTATTTCCATTATAACTTTAGAAAGCGCAGCTGTACGTTTACGTTTAACTTCGCGATGATCATGACCTATATCTTCAACCTTCTCGTATATTTCTTGTGTAGACTTGTACAATAGAAAAATACCACCTGCAATCAAAATTAAAGACTGACCTGATATAGATCCATGCGCCCAGCCCCAATCAAAAATAAACCAAGGAGCCTGTAACGAAATAAGCACGCTAATTCCAAAGAGTAGTGCGATACGTAAAATCATCGCAAGCGCTAGACCTATGTTAGTAGCTTTCTTTCTTTGATCGTTAGGTAATTTATCTGCAGCTAGTGAAATGAATATGATATTATCTATACCTAGTACTATTTCTAAGAAGATAAGTGTAAGTAAAGCGATCCAAGCATCTGCACTTGCAAAAATTTCAAACATAATAATTAATTTATTGTTTTACAGCAATGCCTTGATAAGTTTGATCACGACCAGACTGTTTGAACTCAAAGGTATAAGAATCTTCAGTAGTATTTAAAATCCTAAAAAGATATGCTCTGCTATCAGCATTTGTTTTTGGATTAATAGGTATGATTCTCCATTCGCAATCATTTATCCATTCAACTCGAGAACTATCAACTACACCTTCATAAGTTTCAATTTGTAAATCTTCCGTTCTTGTAAAACTCGTTTTAAATAATTTGCCACCACTTTCTTGTTCCCATGTAAAAGTACCTGTTCTAAAATTTGAACAGTTTCTTTCTACTTGGTAACATGAACTAGTCATAAAAATGAGGATAAGAAGTCCTAATAAGCGCATGATTTATTTTTAAACAAATTTAAGCATTAGGCTTCTATTCTGGGAAGTAATCTTTAAAACTTCCATCAGAATAAAGGACAATTATTTTTGTTATATTTTTCCCTTTTCCGGATATGGAATTCTCCTTATTATTTTTAGGTATAGTAGAGGAGAACAGATCAGGTGAATCGATTGTAGAGTCAATCGACTCTGACTTACTTTCAACAGGTTCATTTTTTTTAACAGTAGGAGACACTGGTGGAGCTATGGGAATCGTTGCTATTTCTTTTTTGGGATAAGAACCCTTACCATTTAATAACCAGTATAGATCTACCTCGGGAAATTGATCTACAATATTCATGACTAGATCGAGGCTGGGTTTATTTCTACCTGACAATATATGTGATATAGAGCTGCGACCTACGTGTATGGCTTCTGCAAATGATGACGCATTTAAATCATTTTTTTCCATGATTTTGTGGATTCTCTTAGTAAAATCAGCTGAATTAACCATGTGTTACATTTGTAAACAAAAACTTCTTTGTTTTAGTGTTTACAAATCTAAACAATATGTTGGTCATACACAATAATTGTGTTAGAATCGGAATAATTAATTAAAGTATTCATTAACATAACATAACATAATTACCTGAATAACAATATTTAATATATGTAATTATATATCTATGTTTAGTAATAGCTTATTGAAGTAGTTATCATATATCTTAAGATGCGTAATCTGATTACACATGTAAACAATTACAAGAAGCATATTGTTTACAATTGTAAATTGTTAACTGTTTACATATGTAAACTATTGTTGCGTTACATTTGTATTACTTAATTGATAATGATTACACTGATACCCATTTAACACCACTATTATGCATTCTATTCTTAATCATCGTTATTTTGTATATGAAGATTACATCAGTTCGTTAGAGACCATTTTAGCTCAACATAATGAGGCTTTTTATACAATGGATGAAATCGGAATATCTGTTCTGGGTAATCCCATCTATAAATTGCAATTAGGTAATGGTCCGATTAAAATATTGATGTGGTCACAGATGCACGGTAATGAGTCTACCACAACTCGATCCCTATTGCCTTTCATTGAGTGGTTTCTTAATTCAGAATTAACTCATCAACTTTCATTATATATTATTCCTGTTTTAAATCCTGATGGTTTAAAGAAATGGACACGTGAAAATGCAAATTCTGTCGATTTAAATCGTGATGCGCAGAATCTTTCTCAGCCAGAAAGTGTTCTTTTAAATTCTGTATTTAACAAATTTAAACCTGATTTTTGTTTCAACTTGCATGATCAAAGAACCATCTACGGGACTCCAGATGGGCTACATGGTATTCATTGTTCTTTCTTGTCACCAGCTGCAGATGAATCGCGTGAAATAACTCCATCACGTTTAAAGGCTATGCATCTTATCAATCATATTACACAACATATTAAGGATGATACTAACGGATGTATCGGGCGATATGGTGACGCTTTTAATGCAAATTGTGTTGGTGATACATTCCAATCTTTAGGTGTTCCTACTGTTCTTTTTGAAGCTGGACAGGCAAATGCTGATTACTATCGTACTGATACAGTAAACTCAATATTCAAATCTTTGAAATGTGCCGTCGAGTTGATTGCGTTAGATATGGACTTTGATCATAAAAAAGTGGTTGAGGACTATCATGCTATTACCACCATAGAGACTAATTTTTGCGATGTTCTTATTAAAAATGTTCCATCAGCAAATCATACTGTTGATTTATCAATTATGTATAGAGAGGTGTTAGAAAATGATATTCTTTATTTTGTACCATTTCTTATAGGTATTAATGATAGGGATGTAAAGAATGCTCTTAGGGTTATCGACATGAATTTGACTGATGCCATCATCGATTTTGAAATTACTAAAGGACAGAAGTTTGTTAGTAATAGTCTAGATATTCAAATTTTCTATTAATAATTTGATAAAACTGACTTTTTATTCGGGTTTATCTCAGTTTTTGTGTTTTTTTGTAAATAATTCATAAAATAATGAAATGGCAAGAATTGACGATATAGATAAGCAAATACTTGATGTATTAATAGAGAACACGAGAACACCTTTTACAGATATAGCAAAACGACTTAATATCTCTGCTGGAACAGTGCATGTGCGTGTTAAGAAAATGGAAGAGAGCGGTATTATTAAAGGATCGTCATTAACCGTGGATTATGAACAATTAGGATATACCTTTATCGCTTACATCGGTGTATATTTAGAAAAAACATCACAAACTCAATTTGTGATTAGTCGCATTAAAGAAATACCATTTGTAACTGTAGCGCATATAACTACTGGAAAATTTAATATTTTCTGTAAAATTAGAGCCCAAGATACTACCCATGCTAAAAGGATAATTTTCACTTTAGATGATATTGAAGGTGTAAGTCGTACAGAAACGATGATTTCTTTAGAGGAAAGTATAAATGATAAGAAGCGTTTACTTCATAAGGTTTTTCAAGATCTATAAGTAATGACTCGTAAGGACATTTTACCAGATGAATATCATAACTATTATGACCATTATCTTAACTTAGTACCTGCTACAGCATCTATCGATACGATTCTTCAGACTAGTTTAGAAGAAACCTTGCAATTTGTCAATTCTATAGAACAACCTTTTGATACCTCATATCAAATGGGAAAGTGGAGTATTGCAGAAGTTTTAATGCATAATATCGACACAGAACGTGTATTTGCATATAGAGCTCTACGATTCATGAGAGGTGATCTGACGGCATTACCTGGTTTTGATCAGGACATATTTGCAAGAAATTATAGTCATTACGCTTTCGCGAAAGCGGACTTCATAAACTCCTTTAAGGTAACAAGAAATGCTACTATTGACTTATTTAAGTCTATAACCGTAGATCAGCTGTTAATTAAAGGTATGGCAAGTGATCAAGCGATGAGTGTAAGAGTTATTCCGTTTTTAATAGCTGGACACAATAAACATCATGAAAATGTAATTAAGGAACGTTATTTAAGTTAATTTTAGATAAAATGACATTTTTTAAGAGCCTGCTAAGTAAACCTTAGCAGGCTCTTATTATATAAAGCCATGGGACTATTGCACTTTTGTAACGAATCAAAAACAATATATACCATGAAAAAGAAAGTAGCCATATTAGCCACAAACGGATTTGAAGAAATAGAATTAACTAGCCCTAAGAAAGCTTTAGAAGACGCTGGTGCGACTGTGCATATTATTAGTCCTACAGGAGATTCTATCAAAGCCTGGAATGGCGGAAATTGGTCACAGACTTATGAAGTAGATTATGCAGTGTCCGATGTGTCTGCGAGTGATTATAATTCTTTAATGTTACCAGGTGGAGTTTTAAATCCAGATCAATTAAGACAAGATGAAAAATCTATTGATTTTATTAAAGACTTTTTTAAGCAACAAAAGCCTGTAAGTGCTATATGTCACGGTATCCAGCCATTAATTGATGCAGATGTTGTCAATGGTCGTAAATTAACGTCTTATCCATCTTTAAAGAAAGATGTTGAAAATGCAGGTGGTCATTGGGTGGATGAAGAAGTTGTCGTAGATGAAGGTTTTACAACTAGTCGAACGCCAGACGATTTAGCAGCTTTTAATGCAAAGCTTGTTGAGGAAGTGAAAGAAGGAAAGCATGAAGAACAGCATGCATAATTTTAATATTTGTATAATAAAAAAGGCTCGCTATGCGAGCCTTTTTTATATCTATAAAAGTATTTATTATTGATTAAGCATTACAGGCATTACAAGCATGGTAACGTGCTCACCTTCATCTAGTCCATCTACTGGAGTTAAAATCCCAGCTCTATTAGGCATGGACATCTCTAAAGAAACATCATCACAATTTAAGTTATTCAGCATTTCAATTAAAAATCTACTGTTAAAACCTATTTGCATATCATCACCTTGATAATCACAAGTAAGTCTTTCATCTGCTTTGTTACTGTAATCTATATCTTCTGCAGAAATGTTTAATTCTGCACCAGCCATTTTAAGTCTGATTTGGTGTGTTGTTTTATTAGAGAAAATACTAACACGTCTCACAGAGTTTAAGAATTGATTTCTAGCAATCACTAATTTATTAGGATTTTCCTTTGGAATAACGGCTTCATAGTTAGGGTATTTTCCATCTATTAGACGACAAATGATGCTAGTAGAGTCAAATGTAAATTGAGCGTTACTCTCATTATATTCAATTAAAACCTCTGTTTCGCTACCTTGAAGCATCGATTTCAAAAGGTTTAGTGGTTTTTTAGGCATGATGAACTCGGCAGTTTCACTTGCTGCAAGATCTTCTCTACGATATCTAACTAATTTATGAGCATCTGTAGCCACAAATGTTAAGGAATCTGTAGAAAATTGAAAAAACACTCCAGACATTACTGGTCTTAGGTCATCATTACCAGCTGCAAATATTGTTTTGTTAATAGCTGTTGCAAGTGTGTCACCTAAAATGGACGTGCTACTAGGATCTGTAAGGCTAACAGCTTTTGGGAATTCTTCACCATTTGCACAAGCTATTTCAGAGCTACCTTTATCATGGCTTACTGTCATGATACCGTTATCTGCACTGAAGGTAAGAGGTTGTTCAGGAAATGTTTTTAAGGTATCTAGTAATAATTTTGCAGGAATTGCAATGCTACCATCATCTTCACTTTCAACTTCTAGAGCAGTTAGCATGGTTGTTTCCATGTCAGATGCAGATACTTTAAGCTCTTTACCATTTAACTCCAATAAGAAGTTATCTAATATAGGTAGAGTGTTATTACTATTAATAACGCCACCTAACATTTGAAGGTGTTTCTGTAAATAAGAACTTGAGACAATAAATTTCATATTGTGTTATGCTTTTGTGATACTATTATAGCTTATTTGTGTCATTAGAATTAGTTAAATGCAAACCAATTGTAATTTTTTTACGTATTTTTCGACTCTAATACAGTAATTCTGCAAAGATATTTGAATATCGATAAAGCTGAAAGATACTTATTAACAAAAGAACCCTATTTATAAATAAAAACATGAAAAAGACTACACTTATTCTTGGATTAGCTTTGCTTAGTTCAGGTCTTTCTTTTGGACAAACTGCTGAAGAGCGTGCACAAATTACAAAAGATTATAATCAAGCAAAATTAGAAGAGCTAAGAATTGAGTTTCAACAAGAATATGAAATAAGAATAGAACGAGCTACTCGTCTTGCCCAGGAAAACGGATGGCCTTTACGCAAGAAATTTGAAGATGGTTCTTCAGGTGCACTTTATGATGTTATTGATAATGAACCTATTTATATGTCCACTGATAATCGTATTGCTGGATTAATGCAAGGTGCAAATGAATTATGGAATGGTGGCTCTTTGGGAATTAATATTGAAGGTCAAAACATGGAAGTTGGTGTATGGGATGGAGCTAGAGTGCTACAAACTCATGAAGCATTGATAGGTCGTGTGGTTGCAGGAGAAGCTCCAGTTTCCTCTGGAGATCCAGACGACGATGACCATGCTACTCACGTTACAGGTACTATTGTGGCAAATGGCCCTGATAATAATGCCATAGGTATTGCTCCTCAAGCAACTGCAAAATTTTATAATTTTAGCAATGATACTTCAGAAATGACCTCTGAAGCCAGCAATGGTATGCTTATTTCTAACCATAGTTATGGAATTCCAGCTGCAAATGTCAATCGTGTGTTTTTGGGTCGTTATGGAACTGAAGCTGCAGCAGTTGATAACATTACTTTTAACGCACCTTACTACTTACCTGTATTGTCTGCTGGGAATTCCAGAAATACTGGTATTAATACCATGGATAATGGTTATGATCTTTTAACGGGTGATAAATTATCTAAAAATGCATTGATTGTAGGTGCGGCGGTTGGAAACCCAAATTACACTGGTCCTATATCTGTACCAATGTCTAGTTTTAGTTCATGGGGACCTGCAGATGATGGTCGTGTAAAACCAGATATCACAACTAAAGGAGTAAATATGTATTCATCTTATTATAATCTAGGTAATTCTGGTTATGCAACTATAAGTGGAACTAGTATGTCAGCTCCTGCTGTTTCGGGTGGATTAATTTTATTGCAACAATATTATAATTCGCTAAATTCTCAGTATATGAAATCTGCAACGGTAAAAGGCCTAGCTCTTCACACTGTGAAAGAAGCTGGTAGTGCAGATGGTCCAGATTATCAATTTGGATGGGGACTTTTAGATACAGAAGCTGCAGCATTAGCGATTCAAGATGATGGAAATACTTCTTCAATTGAGGAGTTATCTTTAGCCAACTCAGCAACTTATACTAAGTCTACATTTTCAGTTACTGGTGGTAATAAATTAACAATATCTATATCTTGGACTGATTTCAGGTCTCTACAGCCATTCCCAAATTCTGATATATCAACCGAAGATCCGACACGTCCTGCAATTACAAATGACTTAGATCTAGTAGTAACTGATGGTTCAGGGAATACATATTATCCTTGGAGTTTAGACCCTGCATCACCAGCTGCAGCTGCTACTAATATTGCTCCTAATAACGTTGATAATTATGAAAAAATTGAAATTGATAATGCTTCTGGAACATACACAATCACTGTAACACATAAAGGAAATTTATTCTTTGCTCCTCAAGCTTTTTCTTTAATTATAACTGGTGCTGACCCAGCAACTTTCTCTAACAAAGAAGATCAATTAGATAACTTCAGTATTTTCCCAAATCCAGCAACAGAACACTTTACCGTTGCTTTCAATAATCAGCTATCTGGTGATAAGATTAATGTTGATATTTATGATGTTTTAGGACAAGAGGTAATGTCTCGATCATTTGACAACAATGGTATATTTGAGCAACGTATTTCTACGGCTGACTTAAATTCTGGTATTTATCTTGTTCGTGTAGGTAATGGTATCACAGCAAGTACTAGAAAATTAATTGTGAGATAATAACTTATTTCTTACTTTCATTAAAACCGCTTCAAATTCAATGAAGCGGTTTTTTTACATCTTTAATTTATGATACATAAAGAACTTCTTACTTTTCTTACTGAATTAGAAAGAAACAATAATAGGCCATGGTTTGATGATCATAAATCACAATTCCTTGAATTAGATAGTGTTTTTAAAAATCGTGTGAACGAAATTACCGACTTGCTAAATCAGCATGATGTAATTGAAAAGTCTAAAACATATAGAATCTATAGAGACATTCGATTTTCAAAAGATAAAATACCTTTTAAGGTACATAGAAGCGCTAACTGGATGCGTGCAGGAATAGAGCGTCGCGGTAGTTATTATATGCGTATAAAGCCAGGAAATCACCTAATAGGAATAGGTTTTTTTGGTCCAGAAAAAGAAGATCTTTTAAGAGTGCGCAAAGAGTTAGAAGTGGACGCGCAAGAATTAAGGGATATTATAGAAGAGCCTCAATTTTTAAAGACTTGGGGAACTTTTCAAGGAGAACAGTTAAAGACAGCTCCTAGAAATTTTGATAAGACACATCCAGATATAGATTTGATTCGTTTTAAAAGTTATCACTTCATGAGAAGTTTTACAGATCAGGAAGTGCTAAGCCCTAATTTCTTTAAAGAAATAGATAAGTCTTTTAAATTGGCAAGACCGTTTTTAGATTACATGACTGATGTATTAACCACAGATCTTAATGGTGAATCATTAATCTAGTTAATTTGAATGATCCTACGGGTAACTCCATTAAAAGTAAAAGAATCTCCTGTTGTTAAGCCTTTCATGGCCTCATAAATAGGTGCATTTGAAGAGATAACAAAACATTTATCACCTTCATCTGTGGTTAACTCACCTAGAGAGACACTGATGAGGAATACATTAGTATCTGTAGAAACTAGTGCTCCTTCAGTAACAGCAGTTTTACCGCTTCCATAAGAGATGTTTTCAAAAGCTCTTTTCAACTTCTCATGTTCATCCTTGAGATTATTATAACGTTCAAAATCTGCCATTAATTCGCCAGAGCCATCATCGTCCTCAGCATCGTTACTAGCGTCATTATCTGCTAGAGAATCACTCAATTCTTGCACGCGCTCTTTGTAGCGATTAATGCTACCTTGAATAACTTCTTCACACTTGTTTACAACGTTGATTTTAAGCATAATATATATCGATTTAAGTACAAGATGACCTATTTGTAAGTATAGGTAAATGTATACTTAAACTTTTATAATTCTACTGGTGGACGTTCAAAAAGTTGAATACTATTGATTAATCTTTCTCTAACTAAATTCATCATACGCTTGTTAAGAGCACTAGAATTCTTAATATACGCAAGGTATTCATTTACAGTAAATTGACCTATGATGATACCTTTAAGAGAATTACGAAATTTCTGATCTCGATTCACTGCATTCTCGATATAATCGATGCGCTTATTAGAGGTCAGCCCAAAAAACACATTCTTATGTTTCTTGATATAATTGTGAAAAACCGCTATCAATAAATCATGCTGTAATTTTGCGATAGGCCTTAATGTTCTGTTTTGAAATTGCTCATCAATAGACATTTCATCACTTACACGTGCATTAGGTATTTCAGGCCTTAATGCTACTAGATACTCGTCTCGATTATTCATAATATAAGGTTTTTTAAAGTTAAGAAGGCTAGTGGTTATTACGCTTTCGCGGAAGCGTAGTTTCTCAACAACCTTATCAACACCATAGTCATGGTCGTTAAACTCGTGTAAATCTTTCCTACTATAGGACCTATAATCTGTATCTTTAAAATAAAAAGTGATACAAACGATCAATCCTTATAACGGTAAAGAGCTAGAGAAATATCAAGAAGATAATTCAAAAGCAATAGAGGAAAAACTCAATAAAGCACAGGAACAGTTTGTGCAATGGCGATTAACTAGCTATGAACACAGGTCTGAACTTATTTTAAAAGTTGCCGAATTATTGCGGAAAAATACCGATCAATATGCTTTAAAAATGACTCGCGAAATGGGGAAGCCTATTACACAATCGCGCAGTGAGCTTGAAAAATGTGCATGGCTATGTGAGTATTATGCCGCTAATGCAGAAAGTCATCTTAAAAACGAATATGTTAATACAGATCATTTAAAATCCTATGTGGCTTATGAACCACTAGGCGTTGTACTAGCTGTTATGCCTTGGAACTATCCATTTTGGCAAGTGATGCGTTTTATTGTTCCCGCGTTAATGGCTGGTAATGTAGGTGTTCTTAAACATGCGAGTAGTGTAATGGGTAGTGCTGTACTGATGGAAGATATTTTTATCGAAGCTGGATTTCCTAAAGGTTGTTTTACAAATCTAGTAGTAGGTAGTAAAGCGGTAGAAAATATCATCAAAAACCCAATTGTTAAAGCAGTAACCTTAACAGGTTCAAAGCCAGCAGGTAGTGCTGTAGCTAGTACTGCAGGAAGTGAGATTAAGAAAACCGTACTAGAATTAGGTGGTAATAATGCCTTAGTGGTGTTTAAAGATGCAGATATCGAACAATCTGTCGAGACCTGTGTGGCTGCACGCTATCAAAATACTGGACAAAGTTGTATAGCAGGTAAGAGGCTTTTATTGCATGAAGATATTGCAGATGTGTTTATGGAAAAATTCAAAACTGCTGTAAAAGATTTAAAAGTAGGTAATCCTGAAAATGATGAAACCTACATAGGAGTGATGTCTAGAGAAGACCTGGCAGAAGAGCTAGAAGATCTTATGAATAAGTCTATAGAAATGGGTGCAACGCTTGAACTAGGAGGAAAGCGAGATAAAGCATTTTTTGAGCCTACTATTTTAACTGGTGTGACCAAAGATATGCCTGTTTTTAAGGAAGAAACATTTGGTCCTTTAATGGCGGTAACAACATTTAAAAATGACGATGAGGCTGTTGAATTGGTAAATGATTCTGAATTTGGTCTAGGAGTATCTCTATTTACACTAGATCTAGAAAAAGCAGAAAAACTCGTCTCTAGGTTTGATGATGGTGCCGTATTTGTAAATGCTAAGGTTGCGAGCCATCCAGCATTACCATTTGGTGGAACAGGAATTTCAGGTTATGGTAGAGAGTTATCGCATTTTGGGATTAGAGAGTTTTGTAATATTAAAACTGTAGTGATTGATTAGTGATTTAATAAATACCACTGTATACCGATTAATGAAATCGAATTATTAAAAGCACCTTCATCAAGGTGTTTTTTAATATCAGTTCGTTTTATTTTAATCAACTCAATATCTTCTTTCTCTGCGATGGCGCCGCCACCTTTTAAGGTCTTTTGAGAGCTGTTGACTTCTGTGTAATACAAATGTATTTGTTCAGAACAGCCACCTGGTGATGGGAAATAAGTGGTTATCAATTCTAGTTCTTTAGTTTCATAGCCTATTTCTTCTTCAATTTCTCGTTGTGCACAATCCATAGGGTTTTCTCCTTCTTCTACAGATCCAGCTACAAGTTCTAGCATCCATGGATGATTACGTCTCGCACTAGGATATCTAAATTGCTTAGTAAACAAGAAACTATCCGTGTCTTTTTCATAAACAAGAACAGCAACACTATCGCCACGTTCCAGGCAAATACGAGTTGCTTCTATAGTGCCACGTTCATTGAGTTTATCATGAGTCACTTGAGCTTCTAGAACTTTAAAAAAGCCGTTGTAAACTGTTTTTTCGTTGTTGATGGAGTATTTCATATTTGAAAAATAAAAAGCCAGTCACAAAGGACTGGCTTGAATTTATTAAAACTAACTATATATTAATAAAATGTAGAAAACTAATTATATTACAAAAGAAAAAGCCTATAATCATAATCCAATCCTTTACTTTTTTTGTTTTAATAATTATTGGATTGGAGCCTTATTTCTTCTCATAACTCATTGATTTTCTATGAATAATATAAATAATTATCGATATTGAAAAGAGCAACAACGACATTAATAACGAAATAGGCATTTGATTCATTTACTTATCTCAAATATCTATTGCTTACTATATTTCTCCATATAGCGATCGTTCAAATCTTTCTGTCTTGTGTTCAAAGAAATATCACGTCCATCTATAAAAGCACGAGTCAATTGATTTCCTCGCATATCTAAGGCATCTCCTTTTGAAATGAATAGGGTAGCGCTTTTACCTTGTTCTAGGGAACCATAATCTTTATCGATTCCTAAAACAGTTGCGGCATTTAAAGTTACTAATTGTAACGCTTTTTCTGGGTCCATTCCAAAACCTACTGTATGTCCCGCATAGAATGGGAAGTTACGGGCTTGGTGACGTTCCATATCTCCAGAATTCTCAAGAGCGACTAGAACACCAGCATCACTTAACAACTTAGGAAACTTGTAAGGCATGTCATAATCTGCATCATCTCTGGCTGGTAAATCGTGAACTCTACCTGCAAGAACTGGAATCTTCATAGCAACTAATTCCTTAGTCACGTTTTGAGCTCCTTGAGCACCAACTAGAACAACTTTTTTTAAACCTTGTTCCTTTACAAATCCTAAAACATCGCGTATCGCTTTTTCTCCATTTACATGAATATAAGCCGTTGCATTACCTGCAAGCACTGGTTTTAAAGAAGCATACTTTAAATCTTTCTTTCCACTTCCTGTATAAGCACGCGCAGCAGCTAAGAACTGAGTCAATTCATCTACTTCTTTATCATAGTTTTTACTAGGGATAGTAGGTCCTGGCTCATACCAGCTACCTGATCTTCTAAAAGTTCGAGGCCAGTTGATATGTACACCATCATCCACTCGTACTGCCGCATCTTCCCAGTTCCATGCATCCATTTGCATCACACTACTCTGACCAGAAATACGACCACCACGTGGTACTACTTGAGCAATAAGAACACCATTAGGTCTCATGGTTTCAACCACACGACTCTCTGCATTATAAGCAATTAAACTACGTATATGTGGATTATAAGTGCCTATTTCTCGATCATCATCACTGGCTTTTACCGCATCTATCTCTACCAGACCTAGCGTTGTATTACAAGCTATTATTCCTGGATAAACATGCAATCCGCTGGCGTTAATGACTTCTCCTTTAGATTGCATTTTTACAGTTGTTGCATCTGCAACTGTGGTAATTTTACCGTTTTCTATAACAATGACACTATTTTCTATAAGCTCTCCATTACCTATATGTGCTGTAGCATTCATAATAGTATATGACTTATTTGCTGCAGGTGCTGGAGTTTGTTGTGCTGCTGCGGTAAATCCTACAACAGCACATAATATATATATGATTCTTTTCATGATTACCATTCTAGCGTGTTACACTCATAAAGAGTTTTAGTAGATTGTTTTGGCTCTTGCGTTTTAAGCCCTTTATTCTTTGCAGCGATCATCTCATTGATAAGCTGCTGGCGTTCTTCTTTTATGCTTTCGCGAAAGCGTAAATCACGTTCCTTATCAAAAAACACAATCCCATCGATCATAGTCACCTCTGCGGTTGCCGTAACGGATAAAGGATTATCTGACCAAAGAACCAGATCTGCATCTTTACCTGTTTTAATACTTCCCGTACGGTCATCGATATGTAAAAGTTTTGCAGGATTTAAGGTTACAAATTTCCAAGCATCTTCTTCACTTACGTTACCATATTTTACCGCTTTTGCCGCTTCTTGATTTAAACGTCTAGACATCTCAGCATCATCTGAGTTGATAGCGGTTACAACACCTTGAGAATGCATAATGGCTGCGTTATAAGGTATCGCGTCGTTGACTTCATATTTATAAGCCCACCAATCAGAAAATGTAGATCCACCAACACCATGTTCTTTCATCTTATCGGCCATTTTATAACCTTCTAGAATATGTGTAAATGTATTGATACGGAAATCGTGCTTTTCAGCCACTTTCATTAACATATTGATTTCTGTCTGCACATAAGAGTGACAAGAAACAAATCGCTCACTTTCAAGAATTTCTAGAATAACTTCCATTTCTTCATCATAGCGGAAGTTCTTTTTCCCTTTAGAATCTGCATATTCTCTTGCACGAGTAAAGTAGTCTTCAAATACCTGTTCAACACCCATACGAGTCTGTGGGAAACGCACACCATTCTGGTAACGCGATTGTTTTACGTTTTCCCCTAATGCAAATTTGATAAACTTAGGACTGTCAGAATAAATCATTTCTTCTGGAGAATAGCCCCATTTCAATTTAATAATCGCACTACGTCCACCTATAGGATTTGCAGATCCATGTAAAAGTTGTGAAGTCGTTACTCCACCAGCAAGATCTCTGTAAATATTTACATCTTCGTGATCTACGACGTCTTCAATAGTAACCTCGGCAGTAGAATTGTGCCCTGCTTCATTGACACCATTATCTATAGCGATGTGACTATGTTCATCTATAATACCGCTTGTTAAGTGTTTTCCTGTAGCATCGATTACTCTAGCGTTACTAGCACTAAGGTTTTTACCTATTTTGGATATTTTTCCATTTTTAACCAGTACATCTGTGTTTTCTAAAATTCCATCTTTCTCATTAGTCCATACAGTAGCGTTGCGGTACAGTATAGTCTCTTCTTGAGGTTTTGTAGCGCTTCCATAGCTTACATTTGGAAAGGTGAGTGGACCTAAAGTTTTAGTTTCCTTTTTCTTTTCATCCTTCTCTTTTTCATCCTTTTCTTTCTCAACATTTTTAGTTGCGGTAAAAGAAATTTCATTACCATTTGCTAGGTATGCAGTACCTGTTATACGTTCTTCTTTAGATACTTTACTGATCATTCTAGTGAAGGTCTTGTCATCTGCATTTTTTTGAGAAGCCGTAATTGTGATCCAATTACCGTCATAAGCTATTTTCCCACCTAATTTAGTACTGTCTATTTTGATACTTACTTTTTTAGCATCTCCAGAGATATCCATTTTATAAGTTTCTCCTGCGATAAGAGCCGTGTAAGATCCGTCGATATCTATACGGTGACGGTCTTTAACCACGTGTTTAGAACCTTGAACCCAATTTTCAAATATCTTGCTGTCTTTTTCAAATAAAGGTCCTGAAGTCATAATAAAGTTAGCCACTTTACCTTTTTCAAGAGTTCCCACCATATCACTAACGCCCAAAATCTGTGCAGGTTTTGTCGTTAACGCTGCAAGTGCCTGATCTGGAGTTAACCCGTATTCCATTGCCATTTTTAATTTCTCCATTAATTTATCTGGAGATTTTAATCCTTGACTAGTGATGGCATAATTGATTCCAGCCTGTGATAATAAGTAAGGGTTTGCTGGTGCTTGTTTCCATTCACGCATATCTGCTAGATTCACGTACCATTCTTGATATGGATTAGTCACATCATAGGCATCTGGGAAATTGATAGGTAGAATAAGAGAAGCCTTAGTTGCTTTAATATCGTCTATCATTTCATAAGCGTCTGCACCACCTACAATTACAAATTGTTTACCGACACGATCACCCATTTTATCTACTCTCAATACATTCTTCTTGTCACCAGCTTCAATAATTTGAACTAAGTTTTTACTAGCGACTAGAGCTTCAAGAGATAGATCTCTAGTAGCACTATTTCCTTTTGAGTACCAGTCTGCATCAAAATGAGTCTGACGCAATAATGCTAGTGTACCCATTAAAGAAGTAGGATAAGACTGTCTAGTTTGAACACTACGTTTTAACGAGAAAAAGCTTCCACTTTCTTCTTTAAGAATTCTCATTCCATCATCACCGTTATTGTTAAGTGCTACCAGCATACCAGTTCCGCGAGCAATACCATCATTCATATGTGTTTGAACCGCACCATAACCAGCATCAATCATTTTCTTAGCTTCTTTATCGTCATATTTATAGAAGTCTAGAGCATCTTGCTCTGCACGGATGTGATCATTCCAGTAATAACCTTGACGACTCTCATCATACTGCTGACCGCTACCTGAAGCACGTTTTGCCTTTTCCATACCAAAATCTGCATAAGGCTCGATAAAAGATGGGTAGATGTAACTTCCATTTGCATCCTGAATAACTGCTCCAGTAGGAACGGTAATACCGCTTCCTATATTTGATATTTTACCATCTTTAAGGATGATAGTTCCATTATTAATAACGGTACCTGGTTGTGTCACTATAGTTGCATTGGTAATGGCAACTACAACCTCGCCACGCGCAGATATATCGTCGTTATTAGGAAAGTATTCCTGTGCACTGGCTATACCGCAGGCAAGGAAAAAGAGTAGTAGAACTCGTTTCATTAATAAAGTTTTAGAATTTAGCTTTTAAAGATAGGTATTCCATTAATCCACAATTCTTAAAAAGTGTTAACTAACTCAGAAAATTGGTAATCGTTACTGGAGAAATTTGTTTTTAAAAAATACCCTATATGGGGTATCACATTCATACTCAATTCAAATTAGTTTTGAAAAACGCTTTAAATCAGTTTATTATGAAAAAATTTACTTTTATTATTTTATTTCTATTTAGTCTTTCTCTTGTTGCTCAAAATCAATTACTTTCAGCTGTGGAAGAATATTATGATACCACGACAAGCTCGTGGACTAACAATTCAGGTAATAATTATACTTATGATACCAATGGTAACTTATTATCTCAAGAGTATTTCTTTTGGAACTCATCTTCGTGGCAACCGAATTTCAAAACAATTTATACCTATAATGCTAACAGTTTAGCTACGATGACTTTGGAGCAAACTTATAATAGTACCACTGGTCAATATGAAGATAATTATAGGGCTATTTATTCTTATAATTCATTTAATCAATTGATTAGTCAAGTGTTTGAAGAATATATAGGATCTACTTGGGTGCCTATTGATCGATTTACTGTAACTTATACTAATGGGGTTTTCACTGCTGCTGTAATAGAAAATTGGAATGGCTCTCAGTACGATCTTGGAGAGCGATTTACATTGACCTACAATGGTTCTAATATTACTCAATTTCTTATAGAATATTGGGTAGGTTCTCAATGGATATTAGGTGAACGCGACTTAATAAATTATAATAGCAGTAATCAACGCACTAATAGGATTTATGAGGAATGGGATGGAACTACCTGGAGTGAAACAGATAGAGAAACGTATACCTTAGACACCTTTGGAAATAGAATCTCTACTCTTTCATCGTTTATAGGTAATCCATCACAGGATTATAAGATCGATTTGAACTTTGATACTAGTATACAGTTTAGCACATTAGACCATCCTTTTAAAGATAAAACGGGTATCGATTTTATATATGATGAAAGTCCTTATGTCAGTAAAGTGCTAACTTCAACAGAATCTCAATATGACTCTGCAGCTATGACTTTTTCACCTAATTATCGTACTACCTTTAATTATAATAGCACTTTATCAAACAGTGATATAGTATTAGAAACTATACCATTTAAAGTTTATCCAAATCCAACTAGTGAGTTCGTGTTTATTGAAGGACCAGAATTAATACATACGGTTGAATTATTTGACATGATGGGAAGAAAAGTTATGGAATCTACAAATGAAAGAATATCGATTCATCATTTGCCAACCGGATTATATAATTTAATGATTGTAGATGTTAATGGATTAAAAAGTGATTTTAAAATTATAAAGAACTAGCCATCTTTAATTCTTAGTATACTGCTCGAATTTTACTATCTATTTGAGCAGTATACTTTATCCATTCACAAGCAGCGCAACTACATAGCTATAAGTCTTCATACCATCGGGTTGATTATTTGCTTTTAAATATTGATTATAAGTGGCTTGTGACACTTGCTCAATAACATTGTCATCATATGGAGCCCAAAAATCTCTCAGTTCTTGATAGTTTTTTAAAATACCTGGCCTTAGATCAGCTTTTATTACTTCAAAAGCTTCAGGATCTTTAGTGTATAAATCGTTCAATAAATACTTCAACCCAAAAATACTAGCGCTGTATTGGAAATGTACATCTTCGTGATTCAGTCCAGCTTGAATGGCAACATAGTTAGCCTCATTTTCTTTGGCAAAACCCAACTGGTGTGACATCTCATGTAATATCAATACAGGTGTTTTATAACAATTGATCCATGCATTAGTTTGAGCTTCACCGGTTATCGGATTCAAATAACCACTATATCCCATTTGAGTTAAAGGCATCGTGAGTAATGACTCCTTGATACTATTCGGTCTCAGACGTTGTTTTAATTGAGGTTGCGGTAAATTCTCAAATCCGCTAGGTGCGATTTTAAATAGTTCTTTTTGTGAGAGATTAAATGCTACCGGTAAACTATCTGTCGGTTGTAGATGTAAATGCAGCTTATTAGAGAGATTTGCATATTCACTGACAGTTTCTTTAAGTTGCTCTACCGTATATTCTCTTTCAATATTCAGTGTTACATTCAGCGCCTGTCGATAGTAATTAAATCCCCATAAAACTTGAAAGGTAAATAAGATGATGTTTAATGAAAATAGGAGTTGCGTATAACGCTTTCGCGAAAGCATAATTAAATCCTTCTTACTGATCCATAACCATCTTAATATCATTACAATTCCTGCGATGTACATCAGGTCACCAAAGGATATAGGTATCCAACCTAGCCCGATACGCATGGCTTTAGAGATATATGGATATATCCCATTACTGTAATATTTTTCTATGAATGACGGGAAGTTTCTAAGATTATAATATGTCAATAATTGTAGAGCCAGAAGGCCTATCGCTATTACTATATGACGTTTTCTTGTTCCGAGCATGGTGCTAAGATACTTTTTAAACTTAAAACTAAATTTAAATCAAAACTTAAAATACCTAGCAACCCAACAAGCTAAAACCACAATAGCTAAACAAACCAAAATCTCTACCTTTGCACTCGCAAAACTTTTCGTCCCATGAACTACATTCTAGCCGACTTTAATAAACATAAAGCTCTTTTACCTTTTACATATACTAGACCGACCAGCGCCATTCGTTGCGGTATTTTAACCTTAAAAGAGAAATGGGAACAAAGGCTAAATGCTAATGTTAGTCATCTGACAGAAGACTATCTACAGACTAAATATCCACTGACTGAAACAGATGATAACATCGTTATTGCGGGAAATATATTTGCGACAGATGAATTATGTGAAGCAATAAACGCACTGGAATTAGGACAAAAATTAATGTATAACGATACCATGATAGCTTATCGTGCTGCATCAGTTCATACACCGACTATCGAGTTAACGCAAGTACTTTTTGAAGGTGATTCTGATGGGATTGATCATACCTGGGATATTTTCTCAAAAAATGGAAAAGCACTAGAAGCAGACTTTGAACTGATTACAAAAGGAAGAACCAGTCAACCTATTCCAGGTTATGTGCAAACTATCCATCCAGAGCGTATTTTTATAGAAGAAGGTGCCGTATTAAACTTTGCAATTCTTAATGCAAGTAGCGGTTCTATCTACATAGGTAAAAATGCTGAGGTCATGGAAGGTAGTATTATACGTGGTGGATTTGCATTATTAGAGCACAGTGCCACTAAACTGGGAACAAAAATATATGGACCTACCACCGTTGGACCTCATTCTAAAGTTGGCGGCGAGTTGAATAACTCAGTCATCTTTGGGTATAGTAATAAAGGTCATGAAGGATTCCTAGGAAACAGTGTGTTAGGCGAGTGGTGCAATATAGGAGCAGATTCTAACACAAGTAACCTTAAGAACAACTATGCTGAGGTAAAACTATGGGATTATGAAACCGGACGTTTTGCCAAAACTGGTTTGCAGTTTTGTGGTCTTATGTTAGGCGATCACTCAAAATGTGGAATCAATACCATGTTCAATACAGGTACTGTAGTAGGCGTGAGCGCTAACATCTATGGTGCTGGATATCCTCGCAATTTTATCCCATCTTTCAATTGGGGTGGACCTCAAGGTAATATGACTTACAAGACTAATAAGGCTTATGAAGTGGCAGACGTAGTGATGAAAAGGCGTGGTCTTTCATTACAACAAGTAGATATTGATATTTTGGATACAGTATTTGAGAGAACCGCTGCTTACAGAAAAGATTAATTAATCTTTCTATATCTAGACTGGCAAGCCTCTATGCAAAAATAGCTGATATCCATGGTAAGGTTATCAATGGTGTAGGAGATAGGTAAGTTAGTAGTGCCGCAATTTGCGTTAATCGTTTTATCAGTAGTATTATAAGTACCGCTCGTATTTGTACTGGTCGTTATGGACATATCGCAAACGTTTCCATTTGATGTAAATGTACCATCTGAATTAAAGGTTATGATTTTGTTACTGCTAACCGATTGAAAACTACCACTTCCATCGCCAGGATCAGACAGATTTGCCGTTAATTGCCACGTTCCTACAATGTCGCTTGTTAAAAGATTACCTGCATCATCGCTAGAGTCACAACCACTTAATAACGTGCAAATAGCGAGAAATAAAAATAGTTTTTTTATCATTTTATAATTTCTTGATCATAGTTATATTGAGATTCATCTGGAAATCTTCCTTTCAAATCTGGAAAAATTAATTGTACATATTTGAACTCTGAATCCTTGTAAAAACTAAAGGAGCTCAAAGCGTAATCTGTTAATAGTTCATTTTGAACTGTAATAAAGTAAACTGGAAATCGGTTGGTTAAGTAGTCGATTTTTTGATTTACTAAAACCTTTTTAAATTTAAATTTTTCGACATAATTTTTAATTAACTCGTTTGTAAGACCACTTGGAAGTCCCGAAATAAATAATTCAGGAATACCAAAACTTTGATAAATACCCGTTGAATATCCGAAAGGTGTAAATCCTTTTTCTTCCATCACATATGTTATGTGAAATCCAAATTTCGCTACATTTTCATGTATCAGATTAAAATATTCATCTTTAAATAACTTATCCATTTTAATAGTTAACTCCTTTATTTCTCAGAATATCAAAAATAGTTGCTTTTAGCTAGCAAAATACTCAAATCTCTTTTCTTAACTTACGGCTTTAATTCAAGAGCATGAAAAGAATTCTATTTATAAGCGCGTTAGTCTTGTTTTATTCCGCTTTCGCGAAAGCGCAATTACAATCATCCAAACAAGAATTTAAAGGCTACTATAACTTTACTTATTCAGAAGATAAAGGTAACATACTTCTAGAAGTCAAAGATTTAGATAAGGAATTTCTATATGTTTATTCATTAAGCACTGGTATAGGATCTAATGACATAGGTCTCGATAGAGGTAAGTTGGGTGATGGAGTTGTCGTGAAATGGGTGAAAAGTGGTCATAAATTACTACTCATGCAGCCCAACCTTAAATACCGCGCGAGTAGTAATAATGAAAATGAACATACTTCTATAAATCAAGCATTTGCGCAGTCGGTTTTATACGGTTTTGAAATAAAATCACAGAAAGATGGTGTTTACACGATTGATATCACATCGTTTTTAATGCAGGATACATTTGGTGTAGCCGCAACACTCAAACGAAACAAAGAAGGTACGTATAAAGTAGATAAATCTCGTAGTGCCTTGTGGATGGAAAACACTAAGTCATTCCCTGAAAACAGCGAATTTGAAGCCATGCTCACTTTTACAGGAACACCAACTGGTCGCAACCTAAGAAGCGTCGCACCAGATGCCAAAGCCATTACGGTTATACAACATCACAGTTTTGTAAAATTACCAGATGCTGGATATGAGCCTCGAGTTTTTCATCCGCGTAGTGGTTCTTTTTATGTGAGTTATATGGATTATAGCACACCAGTTTATGAACCTATTCAAAAACGTTTTATAACCAGACATCGATTAGAAAAAAAGAATCCTGATGCGGCTATTAGTGAAGCGGTAGAGCCTATTATTTATTATCTAGATCCTGGTACGCCAGAACCAGTGCGTAGTGCTTTATTAGATGGAGCTGGCTGGTGGAATACCGCATTTGAAAGTGCAGGATATAAAAATGCATTTCAAGTAAAAATGTTACCCGATGGAGCAGATCCTATGGACTTGAGATATAATGTCATTCAATGGGTACATCGCAGCACACGTGGCTGGAGTTATGGCGCGAGCATTACGGATCCACGAACTGGCGAAATCATCAAAGGTCATGTAAGTCTAGGAAGTTTGCGTATAAGACAAGATTTTATGATCGCTCAAGGTTTACTAAAAGAGCCCTTTAAAGAAAATGACAATAACCATGCTGCGATGATGGAACTAGCACTGGCACGTATCAGGCAATTAGGAGCTCATGAGGTAGGACACACGCTAGGGTTCGCACATAATTTTGCAGCCAGTACTAATGATAGAGCTAGTGTGATGGATTATCCACATCCTAGATTAGAATTAGTTGATGGAGAAATACGTCTTGAAGATGCTTATGGTGTCGGAATGGGCGCTTGGGATGATGTAACGGTTCAATATTCTTATGGAAACCCAGATCAGACTCTATCTGAAGAGCAATATTTAAAAAATATTATAGAAAAAGCTACTGCTCAAAATTTAAGATTCATATCAGATAGTGATTCTCGTGCTGCTGGTGGCGCACATGCTCAAGCTCATTTATGGGATAATGGAAGTCAACCTGGACCAGAACTAGTACGTATGCTAGAAATACGTCAAGTAGCGATGAATCAATTTAGTATTGATAATATCAGAACAGATGAGCCGTTAAGTGTTCTGGAAGATGTTTTTGTGCCCGTTTATTATGGCCATCGTTATCAGGTAGAAGCAACCGCAAAATGGATAGGCGGAATGGAATACAACTATGCTACAAAAGGTGATCTTGTAGAATTGAAATATCTTTCAAAACAAGAACAAAAGAGTGCTTTAAAAGCTCTCTTAAAAACTCTTGAGGTAGAACAATTAATGATACCGACTGATTTACTAGAGTTATTTCCGCCACGAGCTTATGGTTATGGACGTAGTAGGGAAAGTTTTAAAAGCGAAGTAGGCGTAGCGTTTGATCCATTGCATGCGGCGGCTAGTAGTGCCGATATGACTTTGAGTTTCTTATTGCATCCACAGCGTGTGAATCGAGTGGTTCAAATTAAAGCTATAAAGCCAGATAATCTAGGACTAAGAGAGTTATTAGAAAACATTACTGAAGTGGTTTTTGAAAGTAAAACTGATTCAAATTATCAAAAAGCCATTCAGCAGCGCGTTCAAGTACGACTGGTCATGCAATTGATAAATGCTCATGCTAACTCACGAACAAATGTAGCGGCTAAAGGTCTGATCAGAAATCAATTATTAACCATCGACAAGAAACTTAAAAGACTTAAAAATGCCACGGCTTTAGAATTACGTTCTCAAATCGAGCAATATTTTAAAGATCCAACTAAGTTTAAAGTAGTGAATTTACCAAGTTTACCGGATGGTAGTCCTATAGGTTGTGGTGAGTAGTTTTAATTTGTTTTCCTAACCCTACTCAAATCCAACATATTCACCGCATTAGTTTCTAATCCGCTGACTTTTTTACTGATAAAACGGACACTTTCATCATAATAAAGCGGAACGATAGGTGCCTCGCTGATGATGATAGAATCCATTTTTATATAGAGTTCTTTACGATCTGTAGGGTTAGGCAAGGTGAGTGCTTGCTCGTATAACTGGTCATAAGATTCATTTTTAAAATGAGTATAATTAGGTCCATTAGGAGAGAAGTTTTTAGAATATCCTAGCGACAAATAATTCTCGGCATCGGGATAATCGGCGATCCAGCTCGAGCGGAAGATATCTAAGTTTCCAGCACTACGGGCTTGGCGTAATGTAGATGGTGGCATGACTTCTACACTCGTTTTTATACCTATTTTGTCAAGTTCTTTCTGAATGAATTCGCATAGGTCTAGATAATTAGCACCAGTGGTAATCGTAATTTCGGGATTAGTGTCACCAGTTTCCGAGATATATCGTTGTACTAATCGTTGTGCTTCAAGGTTATCATATTCATATCCTTTTACCACGCCACCAGCTGGTAGTCCGGCAGGAATGAGTCCGCTGGTTGCAGGAATACCTATATTGTTGCGCAGGTACTTGATCATTTTCTCTCTGTCAAAACCTTTATTTATCGCCTGTCTTAGTAGTTTACTTTGTAGTTCTGGTGTGCCGCTGTCTAGGTATAAGCCTAGATATTCTGTGTTTAAAAATGGAGCTTTTACCAGGTTGGTAGTGGATTCATATTTCGTTTTTAAATCGCCAGTAGTAGTGAGTAATTCGTCTTTATAACTAGGGTCTATCGCGTTTATAAAATCTAGATTTCCTTGAGCATATTCTAGAAATTCACTTTGTTTATCGCTTTTAAAAGTGATGGCGACCGCTTCTAGGTAAGGTAATACCTTACCAGTGCTGTCTTTTTCGTAATAGTTGTTATTTTTGCGCAGTACCATTTTTACGTTTTCTTCCCATCGTTTTAAATAGAAAGGTCCAGTTCCTACAGGATTTGAACGATATTCATTACCGTATTTTTCTATGGCTTCTGGCAGTACTACACTACAAAACTTCATGGTAAGTAATCCTAAAAAGGCTGGGAATGGTTTTTTTAAAGTGATTCTTAATTGGTGCTCATCAATCGTATTTATTGCAGCAACGTTAGACATAACCCAAGCACCAGGAGATGCTACCGCTGGATCTGTTAATCGTTCTAAGGAATATTTAAAATCCTGTGCGGTTACTATTCTCGCTTTCGCGAAAGCGTCAAAGTCTTGAAAATAAATATCCTCTCTAAGTTGAAAAGTATAAACCAGTCCATCTTCACTAATGTACCATTCACTAGCAAGGTCCGGAACTACCTCGAGGTTTTTATCCAGTTTTACTAAACCATTATAAATTAAATTGCAAACCCATATATTGCGCTGGTCTTTTGCAAATGCAGGATCTAGTGTAGTGATGTTTGCATGTTCATTATATCTAAAAACTGTTGTGTCATCAATAGTAATACTAGTATCACCGCAATTGATGAATAGGAGCGACATTAATAGAAAACAGCAATTTTTAATCATGCTGTAAATATACTTTAACTCTTATTTTTTAATCAATTTTGAGTCACTAAATGAATGAGTGTTGCTGCGTCTGGGATATGCAGGTTTTCTTCTTCAGAATTTTTGGAATGTTCTTCTGGCTGGCAAGTGATGATATTCCACTGGTTATCTTGATATTCTAACGCGGTTAAATTTTCTACCCAATCACCACTGTTGAGGTATAAGGTGCTTCCTTTGGCATTAGTGATGACTCGTTTTTGAGGTTGATGTATGTGACCACAAATAACAGCGTCGTAACCGTTTTCAATAGCTAAATCTGTAGCTGTTTCTTCAAAATTAGTGATGAATTTAACAGCACCTTTTACTGATTTTTTAATCTTTTTAGACAAAGAATACCTGTCTTTGCCCATTTTAAGTAAAAACCAATTGATTATTTGATTGATTAAAATCAGTAGGTCATAGCCCCAACCACCCAATTTTGCAAGCCACTTACTGTGTTGAATGGATGCGTCAAAAACATCGCCATGAAATATCCATATTTTTTGCTGATTCAATTCTAGTACTAGTTTATCCACTAAGGTAATATTCCCTAAAATGGTAGGCGAGAATTTGCGTAACATCTCGTCATGATTACCAGTGATATAAGTGACTACAGTTCCTTTACTGGCCATGTTTATAATGGTTTTTAAAACCTTTAAATGCGACTGCGGGAAATACCTTTTTCTAAACTGCCAGATGTCAATGATATCACCATTTAGGATTAATTGTTCTGGTTTAATGGATTTTAAGTAAGCGTTAAGCTCTCTTGCATGACAACCATAGGTGCCTAGATGGACATCTGATATGACAACTATTTTAACGGGTCTTTTTTTCAAGGCTACTCTGTTTGTTCAAAGAAATTATTTCCTTAGTGATTCTGTATTAACCTAAGATTAAATGATAGTTAGCATTTGAAGGTTTTTAACGATATCAATTCAATAAGGCAAGAGTATTAATAGATACCTAACGAATACTTCTTATCTTTGCCGGCCTATTTAATTACCTCTATGTCTACAGAAATAGCTACAAAATCTGTTGCTTTTTATACGCTAGGTTGTAAACTCAACTTTAGTGAAACTAGTACTATTGCTCGCGATTTTGAGCAAGAAGGATTTGAGCGCGTTGATTTTGAAAAACGTGCAGATATTTATGTTATTAATACTTGTAGTGTCACTGAAAATGCTGATAAACGTTTTAAATCAATCGTTAAGAAAGCACAACAAGTTAACGAAGATGCCTTTACCATTGCTGTAGGTTGCTATGCGCAATTAAAGCCAGAAGAGCTAGCTGCTGTAGATGGTGTAGATCTCGTTCTAGGAGCTACGGAAAAATTTAAAATTACAGATTACCTTAATCAGTTAAGTAAAGAAGAGCCTACACAGATTCATTCTTGTGAGATTGATGAGGCAGACTTTTATGTAGGATCTTATTCTATAGGCGATCGTACTCGTGCTTTTCTAAAAGTACAAGACGGTTGCGATTATAAATGTACTTATTGTACTATTCCATTAGCTAGAGGTATATCAAGAAGTGATACACTAGAAAACGTGATGGAAAATGCTCGATTGATATCTGAGCAAGGTATTAAAGAAATCGTGCTTACTGGAGTGAATATAGGAGATTATGGTAAAGGAGAGTTTGGGAATAAAAGACATGAGCACACTTTTCTAGATCTGGTGCATGCACTAGATACTGTAAACGGAATTGAGCGTTTGCGTATTTCTTCTATTGAACCTAATTTATTAAAAAACGAAACCATTGAATTTGTATCTGGTGCTAATGCTTTTGTACCACATTTTCATATACCTCTTCAAGCTGGTAATAATGAGTTACTAGGTAAGATGAAGCGTCGTTATAATCGCGAACTTTATGTAGATCGAGTTACTAAGATTAAAGAAGTCATGCCTGACTGCTGTATAGGTGTAGATGTGATAGTAGGTTTCCCTGGTGAGACTGACGACCATTTTCTAGATACCTATAACTTCTTAAGTGATTTAAATATTTCTTATTTACACGTCTTTACTTATTCTGAGCGTGATAACACTGAAGCAGCTACTATGGAAGGTGTTGTACCTAAAAAAGTGCGTGCAAAGCGTTCAAAAATGTTGCGTGGACTATCGGTTAAGAAACGTCGTGCGTTTTATGAAAGCCAGCTCGGGAAGACTAAAACGGTTCTATGGGAAGCAGAGAATCGCGAAGGGTTTATTCAAGGTTTTACAGAAAACTATGTAAAGGTAAAAACTTACTGGAATCCAGAATTAGTAAATGAATTACAAACCGTCACGTTAAAAAGTATTGATGAAGATGGATTGGTGCGAATCGCTTAACAGCTGTTTAGCGCTTACACCAAAGCAAAAAAAAGTCCTTTTCTAATAAGAAAAGGACTTTTTTAATTTTATATAAATACTCCTAGTTTACAGTGTAAAGAGTCAAATCTTGTGTGGTTAATACGCTTGCACTTTGAGGTACTGGAAGACTAACAGGTAATGCCGAAAAGTCTTCAAGCATATAGTCTAATTGATTATCAGACTTTACTAATCCTACATCTTGTGCCCAGTAATTATCTACTACCATAACATCTTGAGCTGCTAATAAAGTAATCGTCTGTGAAATAGGGCCTATAGCAATATCTGTAGTGATACTTACATTAATAACCAGTTGTGAATGCAGTAAATCTGTAAACGTACCAGCTGGAACTGTCATACTAGATTGATCTGCTAATTGTATAGTAGAAGCAACATAGTTAATGTCTAAGTCATACCCATCTACCGTTTCTGTAAACGTACCAGAAGTGGTGTAAAGCTCTTCGTTGTTATTAGCATTTTGATCGTACAACACACCATCTACAATATCAATAGAGAAATCACCAACACCTTGAAAATCAAAACCTATGGTTCCATTACCTATAAGTTGACCATTTGCAGCGGTTAATTCACCACTTGATAAAACTCCTGTCATAAGACCAGCAGGTACAGCAGGATTTGAAATAAGCGAGTAACTAGAACCTGTTACAGAACTTACAGTCAATTCATCACTAGAAACGTCTGTGCCAGTGGCAACGTCATAAGTCCATGAATTATTTACTGTAAGAGGTAAGTAACTAAAGTTGTCATTACTACGACTGGTATCATCACTTTCTGTACAGGAAAGGATAGATACACTAACAACGCACAATAAAATAAATTTCTTTAACATCTTTTAGTTATTTTGTGTTTGTGAAGGAGCTACAAGAGTATTAGATATTTTCTTTTTAGCTGGCTCAACATAAAGAGGTAATGTATAAGAAACCGCTTTATTATCACCTTTCATTGCAGCAGGAGTTACAGTAGGCAGAAGAGAAAATATTCTAACCATTTCATCTTTGATATCTTTATTTAACGCCTTAACCTTCACATCAGTAAAATGACCATCTTTAGAAACGGTAAATTGAACTATGACTTGCTGTTTGCTGGATAGACTAGAAGTAATTTTACTATTAAAGTTTTTGGTTATTTCTTCTTGTAGTTTAGTTTGAAAACATTCTTTGTCACCCGTGTCACATCCTGGATAGGTTGGTGCTTTTTCAATTACAGCGGTAGCTACATCCTTAGCTTCTTGAACTTGAGCTGAAAGTGTTACACTTGTAAATACAGCTATAAAGAATATTATTTTTTTCATGAGTTTTATTTAAGCGATAAAGATATCATTTTTTAAAGGCAATATTATAGAATCAAGCTAAAGCACGATGCTATAAGATAAAAAGGTGCAATTATTCGTTGAAAAACTACTTTTATATTAGTTTACAGTAAAACGTATAGGAATAGTATATGAAACCGGTACTTTTTCACCTTCTATATATCCAGGTGTTACTTGTGGTAATTGTGCCATAACACGATGAGCCTCTAGATTTAAGAATTTATTTTTACCAGTAGCTTTAATATGGCTTATATGTCCAGTAGTGTCGATCTCATAATTGACATATGATCTTATAAATCCTGTGTTAGAAGTAACTTGAGCGATGTCCACATCTATAGTTCGTACGATATGTTTTGCGACACCACGTGACATACACTTATTCCATGTTTCTTGCGGTAAGTTTTCACAACCAGGAAACATGGGAGGAACTTCAATTACCTTAATCGCATCTTTAAACTCAGTAGAGTCTTTTAGTCGATCTATTTCTTTTATTAACGGAGCTTTTTTTTGGTTATTGATCAACATTAATTGCTCAGCTTTTTTTCTTTCATCATCACTAGCATCTGTAGCTTTAATTATTGATTGGTAAATAAGGTTTGCTTCTTCTTTTTCTCCGGTTACTTGCAATATCATTGCTTTGTAACGTTGTGGAGTATAATCACCATTATTAAGCTGTAATGCTGTCATATGGTCAATATTTAGGATGGCGCTAGAGTATTTTTCTCTTCCTATTAATTCTTTGGCATTTTGAAAACGATCACGATATTCTTGATCATCAGATTTTTCTGAATTCTTACCGTTGTGACTCATTCCAGAATTTTGAGAGCCACAGGCGATGGTAAGGATAACCAGAGCGGTTAGCAGTAACGTTTTTTTCATTGTGTGAATTTGAACTCAAAGTTATGAATATGTCTGACTATATTTGCGCATATGGCAGGAAATACATTTGGTACTATATTCAAACTTACTACTTATGGTGAGTCACACGGTATAGCAATAGGAGGAATTATAGACGGTTGTCCAGCTGGTTTAAAGTTAGACCTAGACGCTATTCAAAGTGATTTAGATAGACGTAAACCAGGTCAAAGCAAAATCGTGACACAGCGCAAAGAGTCTGATACCGTACAATTTATGTCTGGTATTTTTGAAGGAGTAACTACTGGTACGCCTATAGGATTTCAAATTATTAATGAAAACCAGAAGTCTAAAGATTATTCACATATTAAGGATACCTACAGGCCTAGTCATGCAGATAAAGTGTATGATGATAAGTATGGAGTACGTGATTATCGTGGTGGTGGACGCAGTAGTGCTAGAGAAACAGCAAGTAGAGTAGTGGCTGGCGCCATTGCAAAACAACTACTCAGTTCTTTTAAGTTTAACGCTTTTACGAGTAGTGTCGGTGATTTATTTATTGATAAACCTTATCAAGATCTTGACTTTAACGAGATTGAAAATAATGCAGTAAGATGTCCTGATCCCGCTTTCGCGAAAGCGTTTGAAGAAAAAATAATGCAAGTAAGAAAGGCAGGAGATACCATAGGCGGAACGATTACTTGTGTGATCCAAAATGTACCTAGCGGTCTAGGAGAACCTGTATTTGACAAACTCCATGCAGATCTTGCCAAAGCAATGTTATCCATCAATGCCGTAAAAGGATTTGAATATGGCAGTGGATTTTGTGGCGCTAAAATGAAAGGTAGTGATCATAATGATTTATATAACCAGGATGGCACCACTAAAACTAATTTAAGCGGTGGAATTCAAGGTGGTATTTCTAATGGTATGGATATTTATTTTAGGGTAGCTTTTAAACCAGTTGCAACTTTAATTCAAAATCAAGATACAATTAACAACGCTGGAGAAAAAGTAATAATGCAAGGAAAAGGAAGACACGATCCTTGTGTCGTGCCTCGCGCGGTACCTATCGTTGAAGCTATGGCGGCACTGGTTATGGCAGACCATTTTTTAAGAGCAAGAACTACAAGATTATAAAATATTATATTCGAACAGAATTAAAAGTATACATGAAGAAACTAGCACTACACTGGCAAATTTTAATAGGAATGATTCTCGGAATCGCTTTTGGGTTATTGATGACTCAAGTAGATTGGGGAAAAGACTTTGTAGGTGATTGGATCAATCCATTTGGGACCATATTTGTGAACCTATTAAAGTTGATTGCTGTTCCCTTAATACTTGCTTCCTTAATTAAAGGAATCTCTGATTTAAAGGATATCGCTAAGTTTCGTAATATGGGATTACGTACGATAGTCATATATATATGTACAACCGTTATCGCAATTTCAGTAGGTCTAGGTTTAGTAAATCTATTTGCACCTGGAGATGGTATTTCTAAAGATACGATTGCAAAACTAAGTTCGACATACGAAGGTAACTCTAACATAGCCGGTAAACTAGCCACAGCGGCTCAAACTAAAGATGCTGGACCATTGCAAGCTCTAGTGGATATGGTACCTAGTAATGCAGTCGCAGCCATGTCGAATAATAGTTTAATGTTACAAGTCATTTTCTTTGCGATATTCTTAGGTATATCAATGTTGTTGATAGGAGAGAAGAAGGCAGAACCGTTAAAAAACTTCTTTGATAGTTTGAATGATGTGGTTTTAAAAATGGTAGACTTGATCATGTTATTTGCACCTTTTGCCGTATTTGCATTACTAGCAAATGTAGTCGTAAGTGCAGATGATCCAGAGGTCTTGTTGGCACTCTTGTTTTATGCACTTACAGTTGTAGCTGGATTGCTTTTCATGATAGTCATTTATTGCTTGATATTTGCTCTTTATGTAAAAAAGTCGCCTATATGGTTTTTACAAAAAATTGCTCCAGCTCAGTTATTAGCATTTTCCACTAGTTCTAGTGCTGCTACCTTACCAGTTACTATGGAACGAGTAGAAGAGCATATGGGTGTAGAGAAAGAAGTATCTAGTTTTGTTTTACCGGTAGGAGCTACAATAAATATGGATGGTACCAGTTTATATCAAGCTGTAGCGGCGGTTTTTGTCTGTCAAGCTTTAGACATTGATTTGAGTTTTAGTGCTCAGTTAACCATTATTTTAACGGCATTACTAGCTTCAATAGGTAGTGCAGCAGTACCAGGAGCAGGAATGGTGATGCTTGTTATTGTACTAGAGTCTATCGATTTTCCTAGTGAATTGTTACCAGTTGCACTTGCATTAATATTTGCGGTAGATAGACCTTTAGACATGCTACGTACTACAGTTAATGTAACAGGAGATGCTACAGTAGCATCTATTGTAGCCAAATCCTTAGGGAAATTTGGCAAACCACATGTAGAGAATTGGGATGATAACTTAGACGATGTAACTTCTTAACGTTATGTTAATAAAAATTTAGGTATTTCAACGATTTGTTAAAGCTGAAATAACAATGTTATGAATCATTATAGGTACTTTTAAAATACTAAAGTACTTATGCATGAGATTTTTACGAATATTCCTATTGTGCTTATTTGCATTTAATTACAGCTATTCACAGGTCGGTATAGGTACGGAAACACCTGATCCTGCTACGATATTAGATGTACGTTCTGAAATAAGTCCTGGAGTGTATGGTGGTTTAAAATTACCAACTTTAACTATTGCTCAGAGAGCAACCATTGCAACTCCGATACCTGATGGATTAATGATTTACTTGAATGATGGTAACAATCGTTGTCTTCAGGTTTATGACAGTACTCGCAGTCAATGGATGGATTGGTATTGTATGAATGAGGTGCCTGAAGCATCTTTAGTTACTTATACTGGAGTCCTAGAGGTAGATGAAATCTTAACAAGTAGCTATACCTACACCGATGGTGAGAATGATACAGAATCTGGAACTTCTTATCAATGGTATCGCGCAGACGATGCGACCGGAACTAACGTTATGGCTATTTCAGGAGCAACCGCAGCTACGTATCTAACCACTGCCGCAGATGGTAATTTTTATGTAGCTGTGGGAATAACACCTAGAGCCAGTAGTGGAGCTAGTCCAGGTATTGAAGTTTTAAGTCCTTATAGTGAAATAGAATTTAAACAGACAGAAATCGAGTTTGCTATAGCTTCTAGCACAATCCCAGAAGATGATGTGAGGACTGTTAATGTAAATGTTATCAATCCTAGTCCGACGGTTGCGACAACTGTTGAGGTGAATATAAATGCTTCAAGCACGGCCGGTGTTTTAGGTACAGATTATGACATCGATAATAATAGTGTAGCGGTAACTGCTTTTCCATTCACAATGACTATTCCTGCAGGAGCAACAACTGCTAGTTTTGATGTATACGCTTATGCAGATGATAATAATGCTGTAGATGAAATATTACAGTTCGATCTTCAAAACCCTAGCGGTGGAATTAACCCAATTATAGGTACGGTAGGTTCGCATTCGGTAACTTTTATAGATGATGATAGTGCTACTGAAGTCAGTTTTGACTCTATCACCTATTCAGAAGTAGAAAACGGAATAGTAGGTTCTATCGATATCAATATCATTAATCCATCTATGACGACAGCTACCACAGTTGAGGTAGCTCTGGATGCATCATCTACCGCAACCAATGGAGTTGATTATGATACAGATGGTCTAGGAACAGCACTAGCTTTTCCAATTACAATTACATTTCCTGCCAATTCAATTGCTTCACAACAAATAGATTTCTTTATTACAAATGATCTCATTTCTGAAGGTAACGAAACAATTATACTTGATTTACAAAACATATCTGGTGGAATAAGTGCCGTTATAGGCACAAACGCATCTACTACATTTACTATTATAGATGATGAGGTGCCATTAAGTCCTGTTTTGTTAGGTATTCAAGATTTTGAAATAACAGCAGCATCACCTACACTTAATTATACGGTTAATACTCCTGGAGTATTTAGAACTACCAATGGTACTAGTCCTAATACTCCTACATATATTGATGCTAGAAGCTACGGTGTTATTAATGGAGATACAGACTTAGATTTTGGACCTGTTGATAGTTCTGGATATACAGATGCTACTTTAACGTTTAGATTAGCAGCATTTTCGCTCAATTCTACTGGTAATGGATTAGATGCAAGCGATTATGTCGATATATATATTAGTGATGATAATGGAACCACTTATTCTTATGAATTAGAAATAACGGGTAGTGGAAATAGACGTTACGATTTTTCTGCTACAGGCTCTTACAGTCTTGTATATGATGGTAATAACTCTGCGACAAGTGTTACAACTCCAAATGGTTCTGCAGGTTATTCTACAGTTGAAATAACAGGGCTTCCATCTACAGCAAATTTAGTTGTAGGCATTGTTTTATTCAATGATAATGCTAACGAGTTATGGGTAATCGATAATGTAGAAATCTATGGAAATCCATAATGTTATGAAACATTTAATTCTATTCTTTCTTATACTACCTATTATATCCACTGCACAAGTTGGTATTAATACTGATTTGCCTAACGCAGCATCTGCTCTAGATATTTATGGTCAAAATACAGTAGGATTTGGCGGACTATCTTTACCTCTTGTGACAGAATCTCAAAGAGGTCTAATTACAACTACACCTCAATCTGAAGGAACCATCGTTTTTGTGTCTTATGCTAGTGGCGTTAGATGTCTCGAGATTTATGATGGACAACAAGACGTATGGCAAAAAATAAACTGTCTAACTTTAGATCCTATAATTTTGTTCTCAGAAGATTTTGAAAGCTATTCTTCTGGTACTGGAATTAATGGATCTGGTAATTCAGGAGATTATCCGGCTTCGGTTTCAAAATGGACTTTAAACGATATTTATGGAAGTCTAGCATCATCAGATTATGTGGAAACACAGTCTGGTGTCTTGGAGATTAACGATACTAATGGTCCTATTGAACTAGATACTCAATCCATTAACATTAGTGGTTACTCTAATATATCGTTTAGTATTGATTTAAGTGGTACAGGTGAGTTAGAATATAATCCATCTTTGCATAGTACTGATGATACTAATACGGTTAACGATTATATAGATGTATCATATTCCATAGATGGCGGAGCATTTGTGACCATTACCGATTTTAATGGTAATGGTACTACTCATCACACATTAATACCTTATTATGTCAGTGGTGGAGCAGGAAGCGCACCTTTCTTTCCAGATGATACCGTAACTCAAACAGGTTTAAGTGGTTCTACTCTAGTCATCAAGGTAAGGTTTCAAAACTGGTCTGGAGATGAGTTTTTCTATGTTGACAATATTATCGTTACCGGCAATTAAGTCCTAAGTTTTTTACCTTCAAGATACTGCTGTTAAAAAAGGCTTATTATTCGATTACGACTCTGGTTACTATCAGATTTTCTTCTTAGTTTTAAGCACTACCAACTAAAAATCAAAACATGAATATTTGTTTCATAATGTATCCGTGGGACGAGATACAACCAGAACACGATTCTACACTAGCGATAATTCATGAATGTGTAAAACGAGGCCATAAAGTTGCTGTTGCCACACCGGCAAATCTTACCATTAGAGACAGTATAGCATATGCTTTTTCTAGTGTTATTAAAAAGATGGATAAGGTGCCTGCACAATTTAAGTCTTTTTACAAGCAAGTAGAACTTAAAGAAAAAATGCTTCCACTTGCAGGCTTTGATATTATTATGATGAGGGCAAATCCGCCGTTAGATCCGATAGCCTTAAACTTTTTAGACTCTGTTAAGGATGACGTTTTTATAGTCAATGATATTGAAGGATTGCGAGAAGCAAATAACAAATTATATACCGCATGCTTTGAAGATCCCAATAATGAGATTATTCCGGCAACGCATGTTTCAAAAAATAAAGAATACTTAAAAAGTGTCATAAAAGACAATCCTAAAGAACGTATGATTATGAAACCTTTAAACGGTTTCGGTGGTAGTGGCGTTATTATGATTGAGAAAAATGCAATGCACAATGTGAATTCTTTATTGGACTTTTATATTGATAATAAAGATGGAACGACTAATTATGTGATTCTGCAAGATTATATAGAAGGAGCAGACCAAGGTGATACACGTATTTTATTACTTAATGGTAAACCTATAGGAGCCGTTAAGCGTGTGCCTGGAGACGAAGATCATCGCTCCAACATTAGTGCTGGTGGGACGTTTCAACGTCACCAGTTAACTAAGGCCGAAAAGAATCTATGTAATAAAATAGGCCGCAAACTTGTAAAGGATGGACTTTACTTTGTAGGTATCGATGTGATAAATGGTATGCTAGTAGAGGTAAATGTGATGTCACCTGGAGGAATCACTTATATTAACAAGGTTTCTAAAGTAAAATTGCAATGTAAAGTTGTAGACTTTTTTGAAGAAGTGGTAGGTGAAAAAATACTAGCTTTAGAGAGAAGAGATAAATTAAAAAGCTCCATACGCAATGCTTAAGTTAAGTATTACTGAAATGCTCATAAAGATTGAGCGCGAAGAACGATTTCATGCCGTAGCTAGTGACTATTCATTTTCTATTAAAATAGATAAATACGTTCCATATGTATGTGCTGCAGTGCATGATGGACATCATTTTCAAAAGCAATTGTGGGATAATTGTATGCATACTTCTCACGATAGATGGTATGAAGAAGATCCATGCACTGGCGAGATGATTTCTGGATTACCCATTACTCTTATAGCACACGATTCTAGATTTGAATATGATTTAAATAGAGATCCGTTAGAGGCTATCTATGAGACAGCTTGGGGCAAAGAGTTGTGGAGAAAACCGCTTTCGCGAAAGCAAAAAGATCAAGCCATTTTAAAACATAACAATTTTTATAGAGTGGTACTATCCTTGATAGTTAAGCTTGAAGAAATGTTTGGGTCTACTGTGTTTTATGATGTACATTCCTATAACAAGAATAGGTGGGAACGCAAGGTGCCTATTTTTAATTTAGGTACTCATAATATTGATCAAGATAAATATGTCCACGATGTCCAGCAATGGAAGGAAATACTAGATAAAATAGAATTACCTATCGAGCAGGAAGTGAGTTGTGAAATTAATGATGTGTTCCAAGGGAATGGGTACTTTTTAAAATATGTGACCTCTAATTCTTTAAATACACTAGTTCTCGCAACCGAAATAGCTAAAGTTTATTGTGATGAAGACTCTGGTGTGATTTATCCCGAAGTTGTTCATGCAGTAAAAGACCAATTTAAGTACTATATACAGGCGCATGCGCACAGATTTTATGAAAGGCACGAACGTATTGTTTAAAGGATCTAATTCTAGTCACGCGGCTATTTATGATATTGATGCAAACGTACATCGATTAGTACGCAATATTGAATTACTAGCTTATATTAATCCTCTCAATATAGCGCTGGAACGAAAAAAATTCTTTAAAGAAAAGTTCAACTATCAGCCTGATTTTAAGTATCGTAAGGTAAAATTTAAACCATATAAATTACATCGACTCTTTTTTTCACAACGTCTAGAACGTATTGAAGATGAGTCGATACATAGTTTATATAAAGACATTATTTATACCTATAGTGGTTTAGTACAATGTATTGAGACGATTAAAGAACCTGGTAATAAGTTCTACTTTAATAGCTTACGTTTTTTCGGTACGCCTACAGAAAAGATGGTAGATAATGCAAAGTTTATCTTGCATCATCAAGTGCCTGTTTCTGAAAAGGCTTTATTTGAAAAAACGTTATCTACTGATGATGCGATTGAATACTTTAAAAACTTCAGAGATCAGTACGGATTTGATTTTTCTATAAAAACCAGTTCAGCGATGAGCGCTGCAGCTATGGTTTCTAATAATGAGCAAAGTCTATATCTCAAAAAAAATCAAAAGTTTTCTAAGCATGAGCTTGAATTACTAGGACATCATGAAATAGGAGTGCATTTAGTAACAACATTTAATGCCTTAGAACAACCTTTAAAAGTTTTCAGTAACGGTTTTCCTAATAATGTAGAGACTCAAGAAGGCCTCGCTGTCATGTCTGAATATTTAAGTGGTAATCTGACAATGACTAGATTACATGAGTTAGCATATCGTGTGATTGCGGTTGATTCATTAACTAAAGGATATTCTTTTGCAGATACGTTTGATCTCATCCATAATCAATATAAGCTACATAAAGAAAAAGCATTTAATATTACCTTGCGAGTTCATCGTGGTGGTGGCTTTACTAAAGACGCTCTTTATTTATCAGGTCTCAAAAAAATATATGATCGCTATAATAATGATGTATCATTAGATCCGTTAATGATGGGAAAATGCTCTATTGAATATGCTCCAGTAGTTACGACTTTATTGAACCAAGGTCTGGCAACACCTGCAAAGTATAAGTCACGATCTCTTCAATTAGAACCGACTATAGAACCTACCATAGATTTTATATTAAAAAATTTAAAATAATGAGATTCTTTCTTTTCATGATGTCTTGTTTGAGTTTTTCTTTGGTTCAATCTCAAAATAAAGTACCTGTAAACTTAACCTTAGAATACACTGACACACTTACTTACGATGAATTTGTATGGTTTGGTCAACCAGGTTTAGATTTTGGAACCTCTCTAGAGGCATTGGAAAATGGAGATTTTCCTTACGAAGGTTTTCAGTTTATCAACTGGTTAGATCATCAAGTACCGTTACATTTTGAAGAAGAAGATACTTTTACAATAGTATTAGGGCAGGAGTTAGATAAGTATAGTTTTTATTTTGTAGGTGAGAAAGGAGCTATTAAAAATAATTACATATTAGATAGGACTCGGTTATTAGAAGAACTCGAGCGCGATGCTGATTTTAAAAATTTAGACAGAAAAAAAGTTGAGTTACTTATAGAAAGTAAGGAAGACAGTATGGTAAACATTGCTAGTTCCTTAGGTCTTACAGAGCAATTTATAGAAGATGAAAAGAAGTATTGGGATTATTATAAAGCATATCATAACGTGTTTTATGAGCTATTGCGTCATAAAAAATTAGATTTTACATTGTTAGATTTAAATCGTTTTCCTGATATGGATTATGATATTGAGAAAGATCATTTCAATTATAGGGATTATTTTAAGTTAAGTCTTGCTTATCAATATCTTAAAGTCAATTCTCATGAAGATTATGATAGCATGAAGGAAGAAGTAAAGAATATAGATTCACGAATTCTTAAATTTAATTTATCCTCTATCTGGATAGACGAAATTTATAAAAGGAATCCACATAGTGAAATCTACATGAAGCTACTTAAAAGGTTTTCCAGTACATCATTTTATTATGGATCTGTAAAAAACCTTTTTAATAAACGAAATAGGTTAGAAATAGGAAGTCCATTTCCTTATCCCAATACAACAGATTTTTATAACAAAGAGATAGACCTAACCAAAACAAAAGGTAGAACAGTATATATGTTTTTATATGCTCCAGAAGATGCTCATTTAGATCATAACTTTTTAAACTGGAATTCATTTTATTTAAAACATCGTGGAGAAGATGCTCGATTTATCACTATAGGATTAGGTACTGATCGTGTTAGGGCTGTATTTCAAGAAGTTTTTATTAAATCTCAAATTGCAGGATCCCATTTAAGTACTAGCCCTAAAGAGGCTAGAAAACTATTAAAAGGTTTAAGTATAGGATATGTACCTAAAGTTATAAAGGTTGATGAAAATGGAAATATAATTAGCTTTAATGTAGACGCTAACCTTCAGGAATTTAACCCAATTGAAAATATATCATTAGTGAAAATTTGGCAAAAGGAGCTAGCTCAACGATTCTAGAGACTATAAGACACTTGCATCGTTTTTTGAGTAACTAATTCATTAATAGCATCCCATAGTGCGATTCTTTTTTCCAACGCTAGTTTTGCTACGGTTAACGTTTCATTCCACTTTATGTCATCCTCACCACATAGTTCTTGAACCATAAGTAATGATAAAGGGCCATGTTCATCTCCATCTAGCTCTATATGCCTTTCTAGATAGTAGCGCAGTTTGTTGAATTTGCTATTTTCAGCATCTGATGTTTTAAGTATTTCTATAAACATATCAGGGATGACATCTTCTCTTCCAAAAGTAAATGCCGATGCTATCAAGTGTGATTTACCAGTCTCGATAATATCAAAAGTGAATTGCACAAAATCAATAATATGATCACCTAATAAACTATTTCTTAATGATGACTCTACAGGTATACCAGATTGAATAGATTTTATAAAGCTTTCTATCTTACTCGTGTCAGCGCCAACTTGTTCCATGGCTTCCAGATACATTTCAAAATGACTTTTAGGTTCACCTAGTTCATTAATATCACTTTCTTCACCATGCACAATTTCATTTATAAAACGGGCTAGAGTAGGATTGTGCGCAGGAGTCCATGGCGTGGTAACATTAGTCAATTGAAGTTGTAATGATTTCAATAAAGACATAAAATCCCAAACAGCATAAACATGATTTTCCATAAAAACCTTTACATCATCCATACTAGTCAAGTTACTGTATAGTTGATGCTGTTGCAATTGAATTCTCAAATCAGAAATTTGATGTTCTATATGTTGTATATGATCCATTTAAAAGCTGTTCAATAATTACAACAATGTAGTTGTAAAAAGAAACAGCAACTTACGTCCTGATTTGTGTAGTTGTTTTAAAATTTCCTTAAAAGTGATTTAGAAATAGCTTAAAATTTTCATCAACAATACTATCGGTGCAATAATTACACCTATGTAAAAGATCCTTTTTCCATGTTTCCTATCGCTTAAAGAGTATGAATCAACCTTTTGACCGTTAGGTAGTGTTTTTTTAGATGTCCAAAGAAAATATCCAATGATTAGACCTAAAAACCCACCTAAAAAAGAAAAAATGTAGCCTGCGATAATCCATGGTCCTTGGTTTTTATCTGGCTGTGCAAGTTCCTCTAGTCGTTGCTTTTTAAGTGAGGTTAGTAATTCTTTATCTATAGACTGACCACGCTCTTTTAATACTTTTTGTGCGAGCACGAAATCTAAGCTACTCCATTCATCAGACTTCAGTAAAACATCATACAGTTCTTCATTATTAAATGAAAACAAGTAGTAATCTTTATCAATGTCATCGAGTACAGCATTAGAATGTTGCTCTAGAATTTCTTCAGCACGATTAAAATTCTCTTCAGCAATACGCAGTTCTATTTTGTGCTGTATGGTACTTCCTGAAAAGGTAACATCTACAGGTGGAACGTTATCATCGAGTATAACATCGATGTTATTATTTTCTAATAATTCTTTTATTTCGACGGCTAGTTCTAGGGTTGGAAATCTTCTGAAAATTGAATATTCTTCTTGCATATGGATGGGTGGTTATGATGACGCTTTCGCGAAAGCGAGATTCTAAAATAAAAAAAGAGGTCATGATTTCACAACCTCTTTAAAATTTACAAGTACAAATGGAGCTTATTTATAAGCTAAATACTGTTCTCTAGTTTCAATAACTGATTTTACAAAGTTCTTGAAGTCTGCATATTCAGAAGCTTTAATGACTTCTAAACTAGGCTTAGAAATAATTTTAACCTCAATTTTATTGGGTGCAATTTCTTTGTAAGTAATGGAGTAACTATGCTTTTTATAATTCAACGATTTACTTTCTGGAATTTCAATAAACTTTTTACCTTCTTCTAACTCGATAGTTATAGATTCAGTATAAGATGAGGTGTCTTCATAATCACGGTATAGTATGTCGTGCTTGCGTTCATCCTCGGCAATTATACTTTGTGTGTATGGTACTGAAAATAAAGGTAATTGGAAGGTTTTCATTTTACCTATTGATCCTGGCTTAGATAATAGATTAAGTTCTGTTTCTACTTCAATTCCGTCAGACTGATGGTCATAAGTAGCTTTTACAATTTTTTCTACATCAAATGTAGTTGTTGAGCGATTTTCTAAGAATGATTTTAGGTTATCCTTTTTAAGCTCATCATTTTCCTCGTCTGCTAGACTGCGTAAATAAGATGAAGTGCTAGCTTTAAGATTAGTCGTTAATTTTGCTTTAAAAGCATCTTCTTTAACCGTTATATAAGCAGTTGTATCATATTGACTAGGAGCTGTTGCTGCATCTTTTAAAATAAATAAATCATTAGTCATGGTATCATTTTTATCATAAGGTATTTCAAGACCTATAGCATGATTTAATGAGCCAGGAACAGATTTATATGGAAGATATTTATCTGTTAGTTCTAAAAATTGTTCTTTACCGTCAATTTTAGTTTTAACGATACAGTGATTAAAATCTCTCGATGGAAGCTTCAATGCATTTTCTCCGTAGTCTGAAGTAAGTATTAATACTAGATTAGCGTCCAGGTCACTCATAGAGGCTAATGTGACAAATAGAGTAGAGAAGTCTTTACAATCACCTAATTTAGACTTAATGGTTTTAGAAGGTTTTTGCGGTACATATCCACTTTGCTTAAAGCTTACATAGCTATAAGTAAACTCATCTGTGATATAATCATAGATTGCTTTTGCTTTTTCATCATCTGATTTTCCTTTGTGACCATTAGGGAATATGGTGTTATAAGCAGCGGTGACTTCATCTTCTATTTCTATCTGACTGCGCACAAGGTCTGAGTACCATTCTGAAATATCTTTCCAGTCTTTTAAAGTACTGATATGGATATGTTCAGTTTGGTCCACTAAGTTTTTCATATAATCCTCAGCCAGTGTAATGGCAGCGACATCTTTAATGCTCCACTCATAGGTTTGCATTCCATCAGTCTTATATTTTTTAATAGGTATTTTACCATTTACAACCTCGTGATATAAAGGACGATCACTTTCAGTTATAACTCTTAAGTGATATTGTTTAATCGGGTGATATCCTTTTACATTATAAACATTATCATAATCTTTATAGAACCTACCATATGTATAATATTCCGTTTCATAGTCTAGATAAATGACATCACCTATTTCTAGGTTGTTAAATACCATACTAGATCCACTACGTTCTGCTGGTTCTATACTCTTATCTTTCTTAACAATTTCTGATTTGCTTATAATGTAGTTACCACCTAAGCCTAAGTTATATTCTTTAATAGATTCGATACCATTAAGGCTTGTTACTTCATATATAATAGTACCGTGGTAACGCACGCCACCGCGACTATATAGCATTAAGTTATTTTCTTCTAGAAGTATGTTCAGGCCATAGTTGTTTTCCATACCGCTATCTCGATTTTTTTCTATGTACTCATAATGATCTTTAGTCTTTAACTTTTCCATAGGATCAGTAATACCTTTAAGATCGTACACTTTACGACGTAATGATAGGTCAGAAAGACTGCGCTCTAGCTTTTCTTCATACCATTTAATAGCTTCTTTCTTGTTTTCTAATTTTAAGTATGTATCACCCATTAGTGATCGCAATCTTAAAGCATCTGGATAGTTTTTCAATCCTTGATTGATAAGCTTTAAAGATTCATCATACTTCTTATTTTCATTATATACATAGACCATTCTTTGTAGATAATTATTATAAAAATCATATCTCAGTAGGTTGGTTTTCATAATGTTTTCCCACTCTGATTTACGGTTTTCTCTACTATAAATTCCAGCTAAGTTATTGATGATATACCATGAGTGATATTTTTCATGAGCATCTGTTAAGATCTTTTCATATCTCTTTTCATCGTTTAAAATCGAATTATAAAAGCCAGCATATGTGGCTAGGCCTTTAATAGTTGTTCTTTCATCTTCAACCAGTCTATCTAGAATCTTTTCAGCTTCTTTTTCTTCTTCATTACGTAAAGCAATGAATAAATCACACATTTCGTCAATGGTGTTCAGGTTTGTAGCACCTTGAATAGCTGTCATTTTTTTTCTGAATTCTTGTTGATCTAAGTTCATTAACTTTTCAGTGTCAGCAAATTCCAGTATCAGTGATTGATAGTAATCTGGATCATTTTTCATTAAATTCTCCATCACTTTAAGTGCTTCGTCTCCTTGGTCACTTTCTGTGTAGGCATTCATCAACATTGTATTTAATAAAGAACTTTGTGGATTTTTTTGTAATTGTTCTTTTACTAAATTGATGGTTTCTTTATAGCGTGCATTGTGCTGTAAGCTATGGTATAAACCATAGAAACTAACAAAATCGTTAGGGTTGCTCTTCAGTTTATTTCTGAAAAAAGCTTCCATAGGATGTTCTAATGATTTTGCATCAACACTAACAGCGGTAGCTTTTTTATAAGATTTATTACTCAAGTCATTTCCTAGCTGGAGTACATTACCATCAGCATTCATAAAACGTGCGATGTAATATGGAGTACCGCTAGACGCAGATTTAATAAGTAGTCTATTAGTTCCAGCTTGAAGAGTTACTTCAATTTGATGTGCATCGATTTCTGTGCGTACATCTTCTTTATCTTCTAGAATCTCCACATCGTTTAAAAATACTTTAATAATACCACCACGTCCTAAGTGTAAAACGGCTCTTTGTTCTTTATCAGATTGGATAAATGTTTGAGCATAGTTGATCTTATTACCATACTCATCATGATTGATAAAGTCTTTATATGGACTTAATGGATTGTCTGGTGCAACGTACCAGTTAACAATCCCATTTCCATTGGTATCAAAACCTTTTGTGGAAGTAGCCATTTCCTCAGGTGCATAGGTGATATTTAAACCGCTGTCATTTAAATTTTCAAAAGGCCCTACTAACTCCCAATTTTCAATATTTTTAATGGATGCTACAAATTGTTTTTGTTGCTCAAAATCTCTGGAAACTTCAGAATGAATACTTTTCATATAAAAGTAAGCATCTCTAAGGCTAGCGTTTTGAAATTCTGGTGTTGCAATTTCTTGTAATCTTCTTAGCTCTAATGGAGCAAATCCCTGAGATTCATAGTCAGAGAAAAGAAACGTTTCATGCCAGGATGCAAATAAATAAGGTTCAAAATTTTCCTTATTAGTTAATCCTTCTAAATAGTTGTAACCATTTGCAATTTCTCCATTCTCTTTAAGAACAATTTGTTTTAAATAGTAATTTTCTACATCACTTTGATCTAGTTTTTCAACTAGTTTAAGAGCTTCTGCACGCTCGTTATTGAGCAATAGCTTAACTACTTTTTCTGACTTTTGAGCGCCTACTTGTAGTGAAAACCCTAAAATGAAAATGATCAATAAGGATTTAATTATGGTCAAATTATTTTTCTGCATTTGTTATTGGTTAGTTGTTGTTAATGATGCCTACAATATAGTCGATATTCTTAATTTTTAAAAGTCTGTTGAAAGAAGATTTTTACAAAACCTATGGTGTCGTATAATGGTTTTATACCTTTGCCATTCTTAAAAATGAAAAATGTCCGACTTATTAAAGCAATTAGAAGATAGATCAGGAAATATATGTGAATTGTGTGGTGCCACTGATACTTTAGAGCAAAAAGTAGAATTGGCTGTATATGAAGTGCCAGATTCGCCTAAAAATGTAAAGGAAATCTCAATCTTGGCTTGTAAAGTATGTCGAGAACAACTGGAAGACTCTGATAAAATCGATGTGAATCATTGGAGAGCACTTAATGATTCTATGTGGAGTACAGTTCCTGCAGTACAAGTTGTGGTTTATAGAATGTTAGACCAGCTAAAAGCTGAAGGCTGGCCGCAAGATTTACTAGACATGATGTATTTAGAAGATGAAACAAGGAACTGGGCAGAAGAAGGAATACAGCGTGGACCACAGATTATTCATAGAGATGTGAATGGTAATATTCTTAAAAGAGGTGATAGCGTTGTTATCATAAAGGATCTCGATGTAAAAGGATCCAGTCTAGTAGCAAAAAGAGGAACCGCTGTGCGCAACATTTCTTTAGTGCATGATAATGCAGATCAGATTGAAGGACGTGTAGGTCCTACACAAGTTGTGTTATTAACGCAATATGTCAAGAAAACATCTGGAGAATAACTATTGATGATAGCTTATGATATTATTCGATTTAAGTTTTTTATAAGCTTAAATCGAATACTTTTTTCTTCTTAGATAATTAAATGTCAATCCAAATATGGCTACAGCAATTAAAGGAATCAATACATTGATTAATTGCCACGTGGTACGTTCATCATAACTCTTTTTGAGATCTAAAAAAGGTACCGTTATGTTTTTACTACGCAGTTGAATTAAACCGGTATCATCTAGTAAATAATTTACGGTGTTCATTAAAAACTCTTTGTTACCATATAATGCTCCTGTACGCATATCATATCCTAACTCTTGAGCATTGCCACCATCTATTTGATTTTTCATCACATCGCCATCAGCAATAAGTACTAGGGCACTTTCTTTTCCATCATCGATAGCATCTTTTATCTCAAATGGTTTTATTCTGTTCTTGTAAGCACTGGTAAAATAACCTTCAGCCAGTACTGCCAGAGGTTTTTCACCTACTTTAGTAGCCAGTGGATCTATATGTTGATCTAATTCCGATAGTGAAATTGCAGCTGGTAATATCTTAATTTGTGTGTCTGGAGATGTACTTAAAAGTACTGTTTTCTTAATATCGTTTTTAAGTGTGTCTATCGTTCCAGTATATTCAAATTTTACTTCCTCCAGATTTTTTGTAATTGGATTATCACTATCAGATTTTGAAATAGGGTAGTACGGCCAGTCAAAAGCTTCGTATTGAGTATTACGTCCTTGACCAGTAGCAAGTGCTAATCCACCAGCACGTTCATCCTTTACGATTCCATTATTAAGTCTCAAACCGTATTTAAAAAGCAAATTGTCTAGGTTTAAATCTCTAGGCATCCCATAACCTATAGATTGTGGATTTGCCAAACTATCATTTTCAAATATTATAGGGTCTGCAGCAAGCAACATCTTCCCACCATTCATCATATACTGATCGATAATGTAGTTTTTAGTCTCGCTAAAGGCAATTGTAGGTTTAGGCTCAATGATTAAATCAAACTTATTGAGTTGTGTTAATACATCAATAGGTGTTATACTATCATTGTTTTTTACAAACTCAATCCCAAATGGGGCAACACGATAATACTGTTGCAAGGTTTTAATAAAGTCTCTAATCTGTAAATCATTTAATTCACCACTGTCTCTTAAAACAGCTATGGTCTTAGATTTTTCATTGATGACCTTACTCATACCATCTGCAAACTGATATTCGAGTTGCTGTATGGAAGAGTTTACTCGTTCTTCCATGGTAGCACGTGCGACAGTTTTTAATAGAGGTACAGCAGTAGTTTTACCATTATAAACCATTATCGCCCATGGAAATACAACCACTTTAGTGCTTTTTCCTCCTTCCATTATTGTGGCCATGGCAGGCTTTATACCGTATTGGGCAAGTCGCATGGTGATTTGTTCCACAGCCTCAGTGCTTTCATCCTCAGTAGGATTGACAAAGTTAAATTTGATATTTTTATTTACTGCAGCATATTCCTCAAGTAATTGTTGCGTCTCTGATTGTAGTTTACGGAACTCTGCTGGTAACTCGCCGTCTAGAAATACATCTATAAGCATCGTACTTTCTACACGTTCTACTAGCTGTGTAGCAACTGGTGATAAAGTATACCGTTGGTCCTTAGTAAGGTCAAATCTTTCATACCACTTATTAGCTCCATAATTTATAAGGACTAATGCTGCAATAACTACAATAAGGGAAATAATAATCTTTTTCATGCTTACTGCTTCTGGGTGATTATTTTAAGGCTCAATTCGCTTAAAGCGAAAAACAATATCGCAATACTTAAAAAGTAGATGACATCTCTTGTGTCTATAACGCCTCGTGCCATACTTTCATAATGATATTTCAAACCAAGATAGGAGATACCATCATTTTCAATTACAGTTGAAAACCCTTCAAAACCAAAATACATTATAAAACATAATACCGCTGCGAGTAAAAATGCAATGATCTGATTAGAAGTTACTGAAGAACAAAATATTCCAATTGCAACATAGCATAATACTAAAAGTAATACGCCTGCATAACTGCCTACAGTACTACCTATATCTAAGTTATTAACCGTTTCACCTAGTTGACCAATGGTGTAAACATATAATATAGTAGGAATTAACGCAATGATGATGAGTGTGACACCGGCAAGATATTTTCCTGCAATGATACTTCTATGAGAGATAGGTCTTGTAAATATCATTTCTAATGTACCTAGATTGCGCTCGATGGTAAAGCTGCGCATGGTTACCGCTGGAATTAGAAAAATAAATAACCATGGTACTAATAAAAAGAAAGGAGAAAGATCTGCAAATCCATAATTAAGGATATTAAATTCTCCATCAAAGACAAATAGAAATAGACTAGTCACTAATAAAAAGATAGCTATTACTAGATATCCCGTAATGCTAGAAAAATAGCTTCTTAATTCTTTTAAATAAATTGCTTTCATAAAAGGCTATGTATCTTATTTAAAGAGTTTGCGGTAGGTTTTTGATCAAAAAGAGCCTTAGTCGCTGGCCACACCTCACTGAATAACGCAGAATGTCTATAATTATTAAGTGCCTCTTCACTTTTCCAGTAGCTATAGGTATAAAAGCTACAATGGTCTTCCTTATCTTGATATAATTCTAATAAGCTACAACCGTCTTGCGAGCGAATTTGTTCTTTATGGATATCAAATAACTCTTCAAAAGCTGCGACAGCATCTGGTCTGAAATGCATTCTTACGATACGTACAATCATGTCTCGTTAAATTTTATATTGATAGGTGTGTTATCCTTAAGTCCAAAGAGACTGCTGGCACTACCTATAGTAATAGGATTAGATTTATAAGTAGCAATTTCAATATATCCCGAACTATTGAAGATAACAATTGCTCTACCATCTATATCTCTTTTATAATCTTCCTTAGCAAAATCTATGAAACCAGAATAGTGGTCATAAATTTTATTATGTTTTTCACTACGTGCTGTTAATGTGAACTCACGGCCTTTACCGGTAGCTTTAAAAAGCTCTCTAGTAATGTTAGTCACTGCGTTACCATAGTTATCTATATAAATAACTTGACCATTTATAGAATTATTTGCAACAGCTGGTTGCATACCAGATATATTCTTTAGTTTTTCAATCGGTTTACCTATTACCTCTAGCGTACCACCACGTGCGATATGACAGGCAGTCTGTACAAAAGCGTCCATAACGGTAAAATTAGAAGTGATACGATCATGGATGTTGATCTCTACTATTTTATCTGCATTAAATTTTGCAGTAAGTAAACACATTATTCCATTGTCTGCACAGACAAAGTAATGTCCATCCATATACACTGCTACATGTTTATTGTCTGGTGTATGCTCTGCATCAACACCTATTATATGTATGGTACCTTTAGGAAAGGTGTAATAAGCGTTTTTAATAATATATGCAGCTTCGGCAATATGGAAAGGAGTTACGTAATGTGAAATATCAACAATATTCACATCAGGCAATTCACTATAAATAGCTCCTTTAACCGCGCCTACATAGGGATCTTTTAATCCAAAATCTGTGGTTAATGTGATTATAGGCATAAAGGTGCTGGAAAGTTGTTAATTAAATAAGGATTAAAATTTTGTTACTATTGCCATTTTCCTGTTTCAATTCTTTAAATTGTTACAAGTTTTGTAAGAGTAACATACTCTAGCAAAATTATAAAATAATAAACGCAATCATTCATATAATCACACGCTTTTGAACGAACTTATCATTGATCTGTCAGAATCTAATCCTAGAGAGTTTTTTGGGGTAAGAAATAAAAATTTAGCTTTTTTAAAACAACATTTCCCTAAACTTAAAATTGTTGCCCGTGGTAGCACTATGAAAGTTTTTGGTGATGAAGAACAACTTACAGAATTTGATAAACGCATCCAGATGATGTTAGAACACTATGGTAAATATAATACCATGGATGAGAATATCATGGAACGTGTCTTAACTAGTAATAGTAGAGAAGACTATGATAATGAAAAAGGTAGTGGTGATACTTTAGTACATGGTGTAAGTGGTAAAATGATTAAGGCCAAAACGCCTAACCAGCGCAAACTAGTCGACTTATGTAAAAAGAACGATATGGTGTTTGCCATCGGTCCGGCAGGAACTGGTAAAACTTATATGGGTGTAGCCATGGCTGTAAAAGCACTTAAAGAAAAGCAAGTGCGACGTATTATCATGACTAGACCAGCAGTCGAGGCTGGAGAAAATTTAGGATTTTTACCAGGTGACTTGAAAGAAAAACTAGATCCGTATATGCAACCTATTTATGACGCTTTACGGGACATGATACCTGGAGAAAAACTATCCAGTTATATAGAAAAAGGAATTATTCAAATTGCTCCATTGGCATTTATGCGTGGTAGAACACTGGATGGAGCCTTTGTAATATTAGATGAGGCTCAAAATACAACTCATGCACAGATGAAGATGTTCTTAACTCGTATGGGAAAAGATGCTAAGTTCTTTATTACTGGAGATCCTGGTCAGATTGATTTACCTCGACGCGTTATTTCTGGGCTTAAGGAAGCTTTATTGATTCTTAAAGATGTCGATGGAGTAGGGATGATGTATCTGGATGATAAAGATGTGGTACGTCATAGACTAGTAAAGAAAGTTATTGCAGCCTATAAGGATATTGAAAATAGAAATTGATGATGTGATTTCGCTTTCGCGAAAGCGAACTTTAAATGCTTTCTGAATGTTTCATATCTGGTCGATAACTTATTTAAAATATCCTTCTACTTTTCTCTAAAATTTAAGAAGAATATTTGAAATTTGTAAATCACAGTATATGCTTTATGAATTTACCCAATACCATTACCGATATAGATTTTAATTTTCCAAATCAGACAAACGTTTATAAAGGAAAAGTACGTCAAGTTTATAGTATTAATGACGATTTACTTGTAATGGTGGCAAGTGATAGGTTAAGTGCTTTTGACGTTGTGATGCCAAGAGGAATCCCTTATAAAGGTCAGATTCTTAATCAAATCGCTACACAAATGATGCAAGCTACAGAAGATATTGTTCCTAACTGGTTGCTAGCTACACCAGACCCTAATGTTGCGATAGGTTACCAGTGCGAGCCATTTAAGGTAGAAATGGTAATACGTGGTTATATGAGTGGCCATGCCGCTAGAGAATATAAAGCAGGTCGTAGAATGTTGTGTGGTGTGCCTATGCCAGATGGAATGAAGGAGAACGATCAATTCCCTGAACCTATTATTACACCAGCTACAAAGGCAGAAATGGGTGACCATGATGAAGACATTTCTAGAGAAGATATTATCTCACGCGGAATAGTAAGTGAACATGATTATGAAATCTTAGAGAAATATACTCGCGATTTATTTAAAAGAGGTAGCCAACTCGCTAAAAAGAGAGGTTTAATTTTAGTGGATACAAAGTATGAATTTGGTAAAACTAAGGATGGTAAAATAGTCTTGATAGATGAAATTCATACACCAGATTCTTCTCGATACTTTTATGCTGAAGGTTACCAGAATCGTCAAGATAATAATGAACCACAAAAACAATTGAGTAAAGAGTTTGTACGTCAGTGGTTAATATCTCATAATTTTCAAGGGTTAGAAGGGCAGATCTTACCAGAAATGGATGATGCTTATATTATGTCCGTAAGCGATCGATATATAGAGTTATATGAAAAAATCACAGGCAAAGAATTTGAAAAATCAGATACGAGTGATATAAAAAATCGTATTGAATCTAACGTTCAGGACTGGTTTGAAGCAAATTTTATGTAGTCCGTTAACTATTGTGATCATTGTTTTGAATAAGTAAGGCTCTACTTTATGGTCTTTACCTATATTCTGGGTTTTCAAATTCCCATCGTTTACCATTGTCCCATTCTGCTCTAGAGTTTCCGTAGCTAGGATATCCACCATTTGATTTAAGCATTGCTGCTAGATGCAATAAGTTGTAAGTCATAAATGTGGTATTTCTATTGGTGAAATCACTCTTAAAACCTACTGGTGGATTTATTTTATCTCCTTGCCATTCTGTATCACCATAACTAGGTCCTGGTCCTACTTCACCTATCCAACCACAGTCTGCTTGTGGCGGTATTGAATAGCCTACATGCTGTAAAGAATAAAGTATTCCCATGGCACAATGTTTAACTCCATCTTCATTTCCTGTAACAATACATCCGCCTACTTTACCATAAAATTTATACTGACCTTTATCGTTAGTCTGTCCGCTCATTGCGTATAAACGTTCTATTAGTTTTTGTGCTTCTGAAGATTTTTCTCCTAGCCATATAGGAGTCCCAACAATTAAAATATCTGCATTAATTATTTTTTGAAACAGTAAAGGCCATTCATCTTTATCCCAACCATGTTCCGTCATGTCTGGATAGACACCACTTGCTACATCGTAGTCTACAAATCTGATGGTTTCAACTTTCACCTTTTCCTTTTTCATAATTTCTTGAGAAACGCTGATTAAGGAATCTGTATGACTATGTTGAGGTGATTTTTTTAAAGTACAGTTAACGTATACAACACTTAAGTTGCTGAAATCATGTTTGTTCATAAGACCAATTTGAAGATTATGCGAGCAAGACATTTATTGAATGACTCTTTACCTGGCTTAAGTTATTACTAATCATTGAAGTATATACTTAAAATAAGCTCAAAATTTAACCCTTCAGAGGTCTTTTTTTAATCATACCACCTTTAATGTCTTTAATACTGTTCATAATAATAAAGGCATTAGGTTCAATTTTTTCTATTTCAGTGTTCAATTTATTCAATTCTAGACGTGTGATAACTGTATAAATGATGTCCATATCTTTAGAAACACCATTTTTTGCATATCCACCTTGACCTTTATAAATAGTGACTCCACGACCTAGTTTACCTATAAGCACTTCTTTAATACGATTACTTTGTGAAGATATAATGGTCACACCTATGTATTCTTCAATTCCTTCAATTACAAAATCTAACGTTTTTGAAGCGGCGATATAAGTTATCATAGAATAAAGGGCTATTTCTATGGATAGTAAATAGGCGGCAACAGAAAAGATGATAACATTAATAAGAATGATGATATCGCCTATTGTGGTAGAGAATTTTTTACTTAAAAATATAGCTAGAATTTCTGTGCCATCTATTACAGCGCCACCTCGTATCGATAAGCCGATTCCAGCACCCAAGAAAAAACCACCAAACACAGCAACTAACAAATCATCATCTGTGACATTAGGAAAAGGAACAAGTGCAACACATAGTGCTAATCCCATAATGGCAAGAGCTGTTTTAATAGCAAAACGTTTTCCCATTATTTTATAGCCTAATACTACAAAAGGTAGGTTGACACCTATGATTAATAAGTATAGAGGAATACCAGTTACAGCAGCCAGTAGTAATGAGATACCCGTCGCTCCACCATCTATAAAATCGTTAGTTAGTAAAAATCCTTTAAATCCAAAAGAAGCAGAAAATATACCTATTATGATGAGTATAAAATTCTTAAAGTTTCGCTTTAAGGAAATAATGAAATCTCGATATTTTTTGGCAATTATATATTCAGATGGTTGACTATTAGGGTCCTTTTTATGATTTCTAAACTTCTTTGTAGACTGAACAATAAGATTTGCTAAGAATGGATTCATACCTGTTTAAAAGTTAGATTATGCCTGTTTTTTGAAATTTACATACACTCAATAATGAAGAGTAGTACATTGATTAAAGATATTACTTAGAACTTTAATAATAGTTCTTAGAATGCTAATTAAACGATAATAACTATTTAAGTATATGAGATGTATCAGCACTATTTATAGCCTGTTACTTTACAATATAAATTACCATTCTTAACACTTTTTAAGTTCTTACTTTTGCACAGAATTATAAAGAGTATCTAGATGTTAGATTATGTAGTAATTGGTGGCGCTCAAGCAGGATTGTCTATGGCGTATCATTTACAGAATCAGAATAAAAAATTTGTAGTAGTAGATGGAGAAAAAGAAATAGGCGCTTCTTGGTTAAATAGATGGGATTCTCTTAAACTCTTTACACCTACAGAGTATAATCATCTACCAGAATTAAAGTTTCAAGCTCCAAAGAATCATTACCCATCAAAATTTGAAGTGGCCAACTATTTTAAATCTTATGTAGAAAAATTTAAGATACCGGTTCAATTAAATACCCTAATAACGTCTGTACGCAAGGATAAAAAGAATTTTATTGTTGAACATAAGGATGGTATAATTGAAGCAAAAAACGTGGTCGTCGCTACAGGACCTTTTCATATTCCTTACACGCCACCATGCCATACTAAAGTGTCGTCCGATATTCTTCAAATTCATAGTAATTATTATAAGAATACAGATCAGTTACAAGATGGAGACACACTCGTTGTAGGTGCAGGCGATTCTGGCTATCAAATTCTTAATGAGATTTCTAGTGATTCTTCAAGAACTGTTTATTTCTCTGGAGATACTACAGTTAAATCCTTACCACAGCAGTTTTTAGGCAAAACATTGTGGTGGTGGTTTACGGTTACAGGATTTTTAAAATATAATAAATACAGTTGGGTAGGGAAGAAGATCAATTCTTCTACTCAGCCAGTGATCGGTACTGATGTAAAAGGAATTCTTTCAAGAGTCAATGTAATTCCTGTAGGACGTACTAAAGACGCATTTAAGGAAAAAATTATTTTTGAAAATAAGAAAATATCATCCATCAAAAATATAGTTTGGGCAACTGGATACAGACCTAATTTTTCATGGATTGAAGGATTAGAGTTGGATGCAGATAATTATCCTAAAAACTACCGTGGTGTCAGTAATATAAAGGGATTATATTTTATCGGGTTACCTTGGATGTACACGCGTGGATCTGCAACTTTAGGTGGTGTGTCTAATGATGCTCGTTATTTAGCACAACGTATTAGTTCGCAAAAATAATTGGCCTTTGAGCTATTGACACAGAAAAGCCGCTTCATTTAATATCAAGCGGCTTTTATATATTACTGTTTTACTAGATGCTATCGACAAAGTCCTTAAAGACTTTTTTATGTAACTCCAGATCTAAATTAGGTGACAATGATGCTCGAACGATATAATCTTTATCTCCTTCCTTAGTCGTTCCTTGTGTAGACGTCGCTGGAATCGTCCAATAGCAACCTTTTAACTGTCCATAGCTCACACAAAATTTACTTTCATTAGGGATTTCAGTAATCATTAAATGAATAAGTTTTAAGTTTAAAGCTCTTTTATAAGTTTCTCTTTCCTCTTCTGTATCTCCTTTAGTCGGTAAGTCTAAAGAAAAGACAGATGGTGTAAAGCCTTGGTTTGCTAGATCTTCAGAAACAAAATTAATTTTAACTTCAGGTAAGGTTTCTTGAATGTAAGTAACAAATTCACGCGTGTTTTTATATGCGTCTTTAATTCGTTGATTCATAGACGGTAACTGATCCGAAAGGATTTCATATTGTAAATCTGTGGCTTCATTATCACATAATGTAAGATGCAATTCTATCTTATCCATTATTGCATTAGTCTTGCTATTTCCTACACAATAACCTGCAGTACATCTTCCACCACTAGGGAATTTAGAACCGCTGGCATAAGATATTGTTCTAACTGTAGAAAGCATTTTGCCTTCTCCTAAAAAGTGCACATTCGGACAGAAAGTTTGATCAAGAATAAATACAGGATCTATGGCAGCAGCACCATTTGCTGTTCGACGTGGTTTACTTAGTGCGTCTCTTAACATGACTAGATTAGGTACTTCAACCCTTGGATTGGTAGGTATTTCGGCAATGATATAAGGAACTGCATCTTGTGCAGCGATTTGATTCAATACGGTATCTATACTTTGTACCATATCATTATCTCCATCTACCGGTAAGTCTACAACAGCTACATCTTCTAGACAGGCCGCGACACGTCTTGCTTGATCATTAGTACCGCCATAACAATTAGGTGGCACAATAAATTTAATAGCTTTGCCAGAATGATTTTCGCGAGCATCATGTATCAGACCCATCATAATCGCATACTGAATAGAAAGACCACTAGAGGCTACTATAGGTTTTAACGGTGTACCTGTGATTTCTTTGATAGATTCAAATACACTGGTTTTATCTGCACTTAAATTATTCTTTTGTAAAACGATAGGTTTTTGATCTACTAAAGATTTTAAAGCCACTAATGAATTAGATGGTGTCATGGCTATAGTTTCTCTTCTACGCACATGTTGTATATCTGAAATATAACTTTCATCAAGTGCACTATTAACAACAAGAATGCTACCTAAATCACCGTGTAAGCTAATAGAAAAATCAATATTAGCATTCAATTTTACAGCATTAATGGATTCTTGTTCTGATATAAAAATTGAACTGCCGTTAAATGCTTCAACATCTGTAGACTGAGTAACTTTGTTCAATTCAAAATGATAACCATAAATTTCTTTTAACAGTTTTTCATTAAAAATACTAGGAAGCTCACCGGTATAGTTTATTAGTGTTTTTCTATCTTCTAGAAGATTTTTTCTTAAAACAGCGAGAACAGGAATCGTATTAGAAGAAAAACTAATTACATTTTGTGCATCGATATCATGTAGTTGAGCTATTCCCCATTCCAGTACACAAGATAATGGATGTCCTAATCTAATATAATCATATGCAGTGGGAAGTACAGCAAGAGCACCTGTTGTGGCATTATCTTTTTTGTAAAGGGTTTCGAACTGATCTAGAAATTGTGTTTTAGCTAGTTCTTCGTTATAAATATCTAGCCTATGTGTGGTAAGACCTAACCAGTCTGCTGGATGATTTTTAACGACTTCTTTTATATAATCGAGAACTTTATTTTCTTTCATAAGTATTAAAATAGAAACACAAAAATATAGATTAATTAAAGGTCTGAGGAAGGTTTAACAAGATGTTTAAAAAAGGAAAAGGAGTAGAGAGGTATGAGGTATTAAAATATTCATTCTAGTCAATTATCTTATGCGTCAAGCGTATGAAGAAACAAGGCCAGAATTAAACCTATAGTCGTCGCTATTCCAGACCAGTATCGGTCCTTTTTAAAGGAAGTAGGGAACACCTCTAGTGATAGAGAAGCTATTACAGCACCACCTGCAAAACTTTTAATATAGTTGAGGTATTCTTGCTCTACATCGGCTAATAAATAATGACCTACTAATGCAGCTGCGGCAAGTATAACAGCAGTTCCTACCCATATAAATAGTACTTTTATTTTATTATGACTTTGAGCCATTTCCTTAGCACCACCAGCAGCTTCAGGTAAATTCGATAATAGTATGGATCCGGTAAGTGCTGCCACAGATAGTGGACTAGCACCTATTAATGCCACGCCCAGCGCAAGATTCTCAGGAATGCCATCTAATGTTATAGCAGCTAGTAATCCACCGCCACTATTATTGCCCCATTTTTGCTTAATCAGATAATCTAATCCTGTGAAAATTATAGCGCCTATAAAGACTGTAGTTAAGGTTATGAAAATTGAATTACTTTCTAATGCTGGTTGTATCAATTCTAACAAAGCAGACACCAGTAATGCGCCACCAGCGAGAGCAACTAGGAAACCTTCGGTCTTTTTTGAGATATTTCCAAAAATTCCCCAAACGGCTCCTGCTATTAAAGCTATCGATACTACTAATATTACTATGCTAGTCATCATATTCAATTCCTTATATGATCTATGTTTGGTTGATTAGTTCGCTTTCGCGAAAGCGTAACTTACTCACTTCTATCTCCATAAATATCTAAATAAATCAGTTCATAAATAGGTATGAATGAAGTTCACAAGGTGCTACCTCTTAAAAATACTTAATTTTAAAAAAACCAAAGAGACAGTAGTAGAACCTTTGAGATTTGGGTGGAGAAAAAAATATAAAACTACTTCTAGTCCAGATCTGCATGGAACCAATAGTCGATACGCACTGGTTCATTTTGTGTCGACGGTCTTTCACCACGGTTTCCTGGACCACCACCAGAACCTCCACGACCGCGACCACCACGCTGGTTTCCTCCACGCATGTTAGGACTAGAGCCGCGCATATCCTCGTTATCTGATTTATTTTGGGGTAAATTTGTGAATACGCCTATGGTAAGCTTTGATAAATCAAGCTTTTTGTCTTGAGTAATTCTATTCTTAGGGATTTTTATTGAATATTGTAGAACATCTTGTTCTTCTCCCGTCATTTGATAGCCCAGTGAAATGTCAAAAGCGTTTAAATCTTTATGGAATTCTTGATGATCACCATAAAATGCAAATTCTGCTTCACCAGGTAAATCATCTATGATTTCATCATAATCTATGGAGGTTACCTCTTCAGTATTATTTTGTGGTCTAGATCTATTGGGACGTTGTGGTGTGCTATGATAAGGATATTTTACAAATACATTTTTCTCTTTATCGCCAGTGTCATCAAAATAAACGGTAAGCCCATGTCTGAGGATTGAGAGTGATGTCTCCTTATGTGACGTGCTAATCGTTAATATCACATAGTCATCATCATCTTTTACAGTATAATTAATATGTTGATCTGTTATAAGACTAGCGTTAATAGGTTCTTGTATCGTTGCGTGTACACTAGTCGTACCAAGTACTACTGCAAAAAATAATAATAGTCCTATAAATCTCATATCAGTCTTTTAAATAAGTTGGTTCTAAGACCACGTATAATTCAAAAGGTTTAATGGGGCAATTAAAATAGAGTTAGCATTTAGTCATTATAGATATCAAATGATGCAGCTACAGATTTCATTAAATCTTCATTTTCAAAATCTTGATCAGACATTTGAGATAACCTTTCTAAATATTTATCAAATTGCCCATTTTTAAAAATAGTTAGCATTTTTCCTCCATTCTCACATCGAGCTGCATGCCAGATATGAGCAGGTACTGTAATTGTGTCACCTTGTTTTAAAACAACAGTTTGATCATCAAATATTAACTCTACTTCACCATCTAGAATGTAAAAGACTTCAGTCATAATTTTATGATGATGTCTTGGTAAATAAAAACCTGGTTTCAAAGTATCTTCCACGATACATAGCTCGCCATTTGTTTGATCAGAAGAAAGTTTCACAAAGCAATGATCCTGTGAGTAGTTATAATTTTCTCCTTTGCCGTTTCTTATGGTTTCTACTTTTTTCATAGTATAATTTATTGTTGAAATGAGCACCTTTTTGCGCAAGCAAAAAAACATCAATTCATTGATCAGATCATTTGAGTTTTTAAAATAACTTCTTCCTTAAGGCCACTAAACCTAGGACACAAATAATAAAAAGACTCATCAAGCTCCAACCCATTATTGTATCTCCATAAAGAAATTTACCTATGGAGAATAGAAGGCTGTATACACCTATAATTCCCATAAAAAAGCCTAATATTTTAACTGGGAAATTATGGAATTTTGATTCTTTCCCAAAGATAACTTGATTAAAGTGTTCTAACGTTTTGGATTGTGTAGGTCGTGTGGCAAATGTGGCAATAAGCCATGCTATAGTCGTAATCAGGACATTGAAACATATTTTTTCATATCCTGCCCAGTTGGCAAATAGTTGTGTATTCAAACGGCTGTCTGCAAAAAATATCATCGCAATTAGTAATGAACTGGCCATAGCGGTAATCTCACTCCACGGATTAATACGATGCCAGAACCAGCGCATGATAAATAATAATCCAGACCCAGCACCTATTTGAATCACCAAGTCAAAGGCATCTTTTGCTTGTTCTAAAACTAAAGATAATAATCCCGCACAGGCCATCATGGCTATAATAGATAACCTACCTATAATAATCTTTTGCTTCTCGCTGGCATCTTTATTGATAAATCGAGCATAAAAGTCATTTACTACATAACTAGAACCCCAATTTAAATGAGTGGATATAGTGCTCATAAAGGCAGCAATCAAACTAGTAATGACCAGACCTAATAAACCAGCAGGTAAATAGGTTAACATTGCTGGGTAACTTAAATCATCCTTTACAAATTTAGGGTCTAAATTAGGAAACGCAGTAGCTAGTGATTCTAGGTTAGGATATATAATTAGAGAAGCAAGACCTATAATGATCCATGGCCACGGACGTAAGGCATAATGGGCTAGATTAAAAAATAATACTGCCCATGTGGCATTTTTTTCATCTTTTGCGGCTAGCATGCGTTGTGCCACATAGCCACCGCCACCAGGTTCTGCCCCAGGATACCAAGTGCTCCACCATTGAACGGCTAGCGGAATTAAAAAGATACCCATCATCAACTCTGTATTAGAAAAGTCGGGCAGTAAATCAATCTTATGGACTACATTAGGGTGTGTGATAAGATTTTGCATACCATTTATCTCTGGTAAGTCTAGTATATATAAGGTTGCCCATATAGATCCCACCATGGCAATAATAAACTGTATAAAGTCCGTGATCAATACACCTTTTAAACCACCTAATAAGGAATATAGTACAGTAACAATAGATGCAATCCATAATGTTTCACCAGCCGTAAAGCCAAACATTACATTTCCTATTTTAATTGCGGCTAGACATACGGTCGCCATTATTATGACATTGAAGATGACACCAAGGTAAATCGCTCTAAAACCTCTTAAAAAGGCTGCGCTCTTGCCGCTATATCGTAGTTCATAAAACTCTAGGTCTGTAGTAACGCCACTACGGCGCCACAACCTGGCATAAAAAAAGACAGTAAGCATTCCGGTAAGTAGAAAAGCCCACCATTCCCAGTTACCAGCTACACCAGTATCACGCACGATACCTGCTACAAGATTAGGCGTGTCTGCCGCAAATGTGGTCGCAACCATAGAAACTCCTAAAAGCCACCATGGCATATTACGTCCAGATAAGTAAAATGATGATGCATTTTTTGAACTCTTCTTTGAGACAGCAATTCCTACAAAAAGTGATACCAAAAAGAACGATATGATGATCAGAAAGTCAATGAGTTCTAGTGCCATAGGTAAAAGTTATTAACGATAACGTTTGAATTATTAGAATTGGTTAAATATAGAATAAAACATGAGTTTCATTAAGGATTCTTTGCTAGATTAGCATGGATTATATTAAAAATGCAATGAATCAAACGATTAAAAAAATAGGTGTCATGACCTCTGGAGGTGATTCTCCAGGGATGAATGCTGCATTAAGATCAGTGGTACGTACCTGTGCATTTCACGGTGTAGAATGTTTAGGTATTTATAGAGGATATCAAGGACTGATAGAAGGTGACTTCAAGGAAATGACAGCACGTAGTGTCAATAATATTATTAATAAAGGAGGAACTATTCTTAAGAGTGCACGTTCTCAAGAATTCCGTACGGTAGAAGGAAGAAAAAAAGCTTTTGAAAAAGTAAAAGCATCTGGTATGGACGCCTTAGTAGTAATAGGCGGTGATGGAAGTTTTACTGGTGGAATGGTTTTTAATGAAGAATTTAATTTTCCGGTAATGGGTATTCCTGGTACTATTGATAATGATATTTATGGAACCAGTTCTACATTAGGTTTTGATACAGCATTAAACACAGTAGTAGAATGTATCGATAAGATTAGAGATACGGCTAGTTCACATAATAGATTATTCTTTGTAGAAGTTATGGGACGTGATGTAGGTCATATTGCTCTTAACGCTGGAGTAGGCGCTGGTGCAGAAGAGATTCTAATTCCTGAAGAAGATATGGGAAAGGATCGTCTAGTAGAAAGTCTGAAACGTAGTCGCGAGTCTGGAAAATCTTCTAGTATAGTAGTAGTCGCCGAAGGTGATAAGACCGGTGATAACGTGTTTGAATTAAAAGATTATGTAGAGAAGAACATGCCAGAATATGAGGTGCGTGTATCTGTTTTAGGTCACATGCAACGCGGTGGTTCTCCATCATGTTGGGATCGTGTACTCGCGAGTCGTATGGGCGTAAAAGCGGTAGAAAGCCTACTAGAAGGAAAGACTAATTATATGGTCGGTATCAATAATAATAAAATAGAGCTTTGTCCTTTAGATAAAGCCGTTAAAGGTAAAACTGAAATAGATCAAGAACTTTTAAGAGTTTCTGATATCATGACAGTTTAATAGATTTTTTTTGAAACGCTTTCGCGAAAGCGTACTAACACTAATTATTAAGAATAAACAATTAAATAAGATGAGTAAAAAACTGAAATTAGCAATCAACGGATTTGGTCGCATAGGACGTATTGTTTTTAGAGCAACTCTAGAACGTGCCAACGTAGAAGTAGTAGCAATTAATGATCTAGTAGATGTGGAGCAACTAGCTTACTTACTTGAGTATGATTCTGTACATGGACGTTACGGTGGATCAATAGAAATAAAAGATGGTAACTTAATCATTGATGGCGTACAAGTACGTGTGACATCAGAACGTGATCCAAAGAACCTTAAATGGGATGAAGTAGACGTAGATGTGGTTGCTGATTGTACAGGTATTTTTACAGATTTAGATAGTGCACAAGCGCATATCGATGCTGGTGCTAAGAAGGTAGTTATTTCTGCACCTTCTAAAACAGCTCCTATGTTTGTTATGGGTGTAAATGATAATGAATTAACAGCAGATCATAAGATTGTATCTAATGCTTCTTGTACTACAAACTGTCTAGCGCCTATGGCAAAAATACTAGATGACAACTTTGGTATTGCAGAGGCTTTAATGACTACTGTACACGCAACTACAGCAACTCAAGCGACTGTAGATGGTCCTAGTAAGAAAAATTACCGTCTAGGACGTAGTGCGATGAACAACATCATTCCGGCAACAACTGGAGCTGCGGTAGCTGTAACTAAAGTAATCCCTGCATTAAAAGGTAAATTAACGGGTATGGCTTTCCGTGTACCTACTGTTGATGTATCTGTAGTGGACTTAACGGTTAAATTAAGTAAAGAGACATCTCTAGAAGAAATTAATAAAGCATTTAAAGATGCTTCTACAGGAGCTATGGCTGGTGTAGTAGGTTATACTGATGAAGCTGTTGTATCCCAGGATTTTGTAAGTGATGCTAGAACTAGTATCTATGATGCAGGTGCTGCTATAGAATTGAACTCTACGTTCTTTAAATTAGTAAGCTGGTATGATAACGAGTTTGGTTATTCAAATAAGTTGGTTGATCTAGCAGAGAAAGTACACTCTCTATAAATATTATTAAGGCTATCGATTCTATATCGATAGCCTTCTTTTTTTTCTATCCAGCCCAAGGATAGATTTATTAAATAACTTTTTATGATTTTAATTACAGATAGTGGTTCTACTAAATGCGACTGGATTGCTCTAGATAATAACGGTGAGCAGTTGTTTAAAGTGAAAACAGGAGGAATGAATCCTGCAATTTTAACGATAGATGAACTGCCTTTACGTATTCTTGAAAGTGAAGAGCTTGTTGCCCATAAAGATCAGGTTGAACAAGTGTTTTTCTATGGTGCTGGTTGTGGTACAGAGAAACCTAGATTAGCCCTAGAGAATTTATTGAAAGATTATTTTTCAAATGCTCAGGTAACTGTTAAGGAAGATACAGCCGCTGCAGTATATGCGGCAGTAGGAGATGAGCCTGGTATTGTATGTATTCTAGGAACTGGTTCTAATTGTTGTTTCAGCGATGGGACAACAATTGAACAACGTGTTGTTTCACTAGGTTATACATTGATGGATGAAGCTAGTGGAAACTGGTATGGCAAAAATTTATTGAGAGACTATGGATTTAAAAATATGCCTGCAGATTTAATGAAGAAATTTGAGAAGGCTTATAATATGGATCCCGATTACCTCAAGTTTCATCTCTATAAGCAACCTAATCCTAATGCTTTTCTTGCTCATCATGCAGAGTTTATTTTTCAAAACCTTGAGGAACGCTATATAAAAAAGTTACTAAGGAAAGGATTGCGTAAATTTTCTCGCAATATGATTTTACAATTTAGAGAGGAAATCAAATCTTATGAGGTGCATTTTGTAGGTAGTATTGCTCATTTTGCTCAAGATAGAATTAAGCAAGTTGCTGCAGAATTTGGCTATGAGGTAGGTAATATAGTGCGTAGACCTATTGAAGGGCTGGTAGCATACCACAGAAGTAAATTGTAGATCTAGATCATTTAATAAGACCTATTTTTCTTATATATTAATTCCCAATCATTGGATCTTGTTCCATTTTGATTGGGAATTTTTATTCAACATTAACCAGTCTTGATTTCTTTCTTAATAGATCAACACTATTGACGCTGGATGAATTGTTTAATCTCTTCACCATTAGTAAAGTAATAATAAACGACGGTATTATGCAGGTCCTCAATTTGAAATAAGAATTGTAACTCTTTTATTTTTCTGAAATCGATATCATTCACCATCCATTGTGGATAGCCTTGTGCTTGCTGTGTTATGTTTTCCTTACATAAAACCTTTTTAGCTCGTTTATATAGTGTCCATGGATGGTTAGGAGCTAGTTTTACAATTGATTTATGGATTTCAGGGTATCTATGTATGATTTCTTCCCAAATAGGCAGAGAATCGATAGTAGATTGATTATAAGTGGTACTCGCTATTAAGTTTTGATCTGGTGGAGTCACTTCTTTTAGTTTGCTCCATTGATCTTTGGTGATATAGAAGTATTGTAAATTGCGCTCATCTTTACGCACTCCATCGACATGTTGAAAAATAACTACTTTAAATTGGTCCGTTTCAATGGTACCTAGATAGGTAAGTGGTCGGTCTTTTTTATTAGTAGGCCATTCACTATTCAACGGTAACATTGGTAGATGGCTATGATTAATATTAGATTGATCAATGCGAGTAGCTTTAAGTAGGATGGGTTTTAAAGCCTCAACAATAGTATTAATAGTTGATTGAGATAACTCCACCTCAGGATCACGGCTATCCATTAAAGAACCATATTTTCCAGATGGTGTTTCAAAAAGGCGTTTTAAAAATTTAAACATAGGCAACTTATTTTCTAACCAATTAAGATAAAAAAAGCACCAGATTCAACTGGTGCTTTAAAGTTATGATATAAAATAGAACTGAACTATTCTGTCGCTTCAGAAGATTCATTTTCAGAAGATTCTTCCTCATCAGCCTTCTTCATTTGTCGTTCCAGAATGTTGAGTTGCTTTTGCTTCTCTTTAATTAAATCTAGTTCTTTATCTAATGCTGCAGTATTCTTTTTAATTTGAACTACAAATGGATTTTTATCGTCTTTAGTATTGATAAACTGCATGTTGTTTTCAAGCTGCCTCTTTTCATCTTGAATTTCATCACGTCGTTTTCTCAAATAAAAACGTTCATTAGTAAAGTCACGTGCATCTCCAGATTCTAAGCTAGATAGTTTAGATTGATATTTAAGCATTTCTGCATCCACGGCACTCATTCCCGCAGCTTTCAATTTTGCTTGTAATAGTTTATCAAACTTATCTTGAATATGACGTTTAGAATAAGGAACACGACCGATAGCAGCCCAGTCAGCCATATGCTTTTCAACATCAGCTTTCATGGCATTTTGATCGTCTTGTGGTAACATTTCTTTTAAAGCATCATAGACTTTCATCTTAGCTTCAAAATTTGCTGCTTCTTCAGCGTTTTCTTCTTTCTTTTGAGCATTTTTCTTATCAAAAAAGCCGTTACATGCTGCCTGAAAACGTTTCCAGATTTTATCACTTACTTTTCTAGGTACATGACCTATTTCTTTCCATTCTCTTTGAATACGTTTCATGACTGGTAAAGAGCCATTAAAATCGTCACTTTCAAGATGTTGCTCTGCAATCTCGATAAGTTTCATTTTCTTATCTAGATTTGCTTGTTGATCTTTTTTAAGATTTTTATAGAAAGCATTTTTGGCATGGTTAAATTCACGTCCTACTACTCTAAACTGCTCCCATAAATGATTATTCAAAGCTTTAGTCGCTGGTCCAGTTTGTGTAAAAAGTTCTTTTAAAGCGTTGATCTCTTCAAGGCGATCTTGCCATCCTTTATGGTTCTTTGCACCAGCAGCTGTGATTTTTTGAATTTCAGCAATGATATTTTGCTTTATGGTTTGATTCTTTTCTGCAAGTTTATCACGTTCTTCATAATAAGCTTGACGTTTATCATGGATCACCTTAGTAGCGGCACTGAATTTATCCCAGATAGGATCTCTATGTTCTTTGGCAACAGGACCAGCATCTTCTTTCCACATACGGTGTAACTCTTGAAGTTCACGTAATGCTTTATGAATATCTGGTTCATTACCTAGCTCTTCAGCACGAGAAATGATTTTATTGTGAAAGTCTAAGTTACGTTCAAAGTCTTTATCACGTAATTCTTTACTTAAGTCTATGTAATCATAGAAGTTTTGAGTGTGTAAACGATAGTCATTCCATACAATATTATAAGCATCGTGCGGTATTTTACCAGTGTCTTTCCACTCTTGCTGTAAAGCATTGAACTTCTTAAAGGTAGTTCCTATGTTTTCTTCTTCATCAATTAAGTTTTTAATAGACTCAATGATGTTCTTTCTTTTTTCGAGATTGTCTTCTTGTTCCTTACGTTGTTGACGTTGGAATTCACCACGTTGTTTGCGATATAAACTATGTAAATCGTTAAACTCTTTACTTATAGGATTATCATAAACAAATTCTGGTGCAGGAGTTTCTTCGGTCGCAGGATTTGCTTTTGTAAACTCTTCACGAGCTTCCTTTTCAGCTTCTTGATCTTTAGAATCAAAAGCTTTCTTAATATCGTCTGCGTGAGTTTTGATTGTGTTGATAGGAAAGTCCTGAATCAATTCTCTTAAAGATGTCACGAGTGCAGGCATCTCTAAGGTATTATAATCTGTATCTGGTAGAGTTTGAGCTTCAACATCTTCTGCATGATCTTCACTCTCGTCTTCATTATCTGAAGCGCTTTCTTCCTCACTTACTGTTGAAGCCGGAACTTCCACAGATTCTTGATTATGTTCTTCGCTTGTTACCGTTTCTTCTGTAGGAACAGTGGTTTCCTCTACGTCTGTAGATGGATTGGTATTCATGTCCTGTTCTGGCATGTCTTGTGGGTTCTGGTCAGTATTATTCACATTTTGTAAATTTCCGTCTGCATCATTATGCAGGTTGTCATTCGTATCCATATAATAGATTTAAAGGTGTGCAAGATAAAGAGAATCACTAGATATGGCAATCATTAAGGCGGATTACTCGTTCCATAATTGCCAAGACTTCTCGGCCTGGTGAACAAGCATTTGATAACCGTTCGTTACTCGGGCGCCTTTTGCCTTACCCATTTTCATAAACATCGTATTGCTAGGATTGTAGACTAGATCATATAAAATATGATTTTTAGTCATATGTTCATAGGGTAAATTTGGTTTGTCTTCTACATCGGGATAGGTCCCTACTGGTGTGGAATTAATAATTAACGATATGATTTTCATCACCTCGCCATCAATATTTTCATAAGGAATACAGTATTCACCTTTTGGATTGCGTGAGACAAATAAATGTGGAACCTTGAGAGCATCTAAAGTATAGGATATAGCTTTAGAGGCACCGCCGGTACCTAATATCAAAGCATTTTGTTTGATAGGTAAGAATGGTTCTAAACTTTTTGCAAATCCATAGACATCTGTATTATGACCTATCCATTCATTATCTTCTATCACCACAGTATTAACAGCTCCTATAGATTGAGCCTCAGGTGTTAATCGATCGCAAATTTTGAGCATAGATTCTTTGTAAGGAATCGTAACATTAAGTCCTCGTATGATTTCATTTTTACCGTTAGTGGTTTTAGTAATAGGGTTGTAGGTAACGCTTTCGCGAAAGCGTAATAAATCATCCTCAGTTTTTATTTCAAAATTGCGGTATTCATGATCGTCTAATCCCAGTTTTTCAAATTTTTCTGTGAAATAGGCTTTTGAAAAACTATAGTCCAATCGCTGTCCTATAAGTCCAAAAACGCTATGCGGGATTTGCCTGTTGTCCATATTTATCTATTAGATATACAATTATGAAACCAGCAAATATAAGACCTATTGCTAGCCAAGTATGTGATGTGGTTAAATCTGGCCAGTATCGACTGTAATTTTCTAGAATAGGATTTCCTGTTCCGTCGGTCATTATATGACCTTCAAAATCAGTTGAGTAGATTTCCTTTTTCCATGGCCATACGACACCTAAGGATCCTGTTATAAAACCGATTATCATGGCGTTGGTCTCGTTTCGGTAGTGTTTAAAAGTCCAGCCTAGTAGGTGGGATAGGCTTATTAAACCTACAAAAGAGCCTAATAAAAAGACACCCAATATGGCTAGTAAGTCCATGTGAATAGGATCATACCACCACGAGAAATCCCATTGAATGATTGCGACCATCGTGTCAAAAAAAGCATTAATACTATCCACTAATAGTAATACATAATTACCTAGTAATATGAGTATAAAACTACCGCTTAAACCAGGTAAGGTCATTCCTGAAATACTGACCATTCCACAGAAAAACACAAAAAACAAATTAGTATTATCTGTCGCCGGATCTAGTAATGAGGTTCCTACTCCTATAGCAGTTCCTATTGCGAGAATCATTAAATTCTTGCGTGTCCATGCATCATAATCTCTAGAAATATAATAGATAGAACCTAGTATCATTCCAAAAAATGCAGACCACACTAATATAGGGTAGTTTTTGATAAGCACATCAAATCCTTTACTAACGGTAAAATAGCTCAAAACCTCTCCTAGGATTATTAAAGAAAGAAAACGGCCATTGATATACTCATAGAATGTCTTAAATCTACCATTGAATAATAGTTTAAGAGCTTTAAGATTGAGTTTTTGAAATGAGTAGATAAACTCTTCATAAAATCCAGCAACATAGGCCACTACACCACCACTTACTCCAGGAACCTTATTTGCGGTTCCCATAGCAATACCTTTTAAAACTAAGTAGAATTTATCACTTAAACTACGGGTAGGTTGTCGCACTAATCGGTTTTTTTATGGGCTACTTTTTCTAATATAAGTATAAGCAAAAATCCAAGAACCATCAGTATTGCTGCATATAAAATAAGAGCGTCACCGGAAAATTGATGCGGTAAGATGCTTTTTTCTAAAAAAGGGACTTCCTCACCATGTGAATTGATTCTGGTTTTAAGAATCATTTTCCAAGGCCATAATTTATTAAGTGAACCTATCATAAATCCAGTTAATAAGGCGAGCGTTAAATTTTTGTAATTTTCAAATAACCATGTAAGTGCTCTAGAAAATAATTTAATACCTATAATAGCTCCTATTGCAACCATTAAAAGATTAGTGAAATAGTCCCAAGCGAGAGCCCATTCACCTGCAATTATGGCTTCAGTAAATCCTGTAATCGATCCTAGAACAGTTTCATAACTACCTAGTAATAACAATAGAAAAGCACCAGACACGCCAGGTAATATCATAGCAATGATTGCTATAAAGCCTGAGAACATTAAATACCACCAGCTTTCTGGAGAGGCGATAGGCTCTGCAATGGTAATCCAGTAGGATAGGGCAGCACCTATAATCATTATAATAATCGCTGCCATACTCCAGCGTGTAATCTGTTTACCTATATATAAAATACTAGCAAGTACGAGGCCGAAAAAAAACGACCATACCAAGATGGGATGAGCTCCCAACAGATATGTAATTAATTTAGATAAGCTTAAAACACTGATGGCAATACCTAAAACTAATGAAAGTAGAAAGCCTAGATTATATTGTTTAAACGTAACAACAATTCCATTTTTGAATAATGATTTAAATATACCTAGGTCTAAGCCATCAATAGTTTTTATGAGTTCTTCATAAATTCCTGTGATAAAAGCGATAGTACCACCGGATACACCTGGCACAACATCTGCTGCGCCCATTAGTATTCCTTTTATTGCAGTTGCGATATATTTTTTCAAAAGTTTCTTTTTATGGTATCAAAAAAAAGCCTCAAAGAGGCTTTTAAAATTATCTATGGATAGTTTGTGTTCTATCTGGACCAACACTTACTACTTTAATAGGAATTTCTAATTCCTTTTCTAAGAAGTCTATGTAATCATTCAATTCTTTAGGGAATTGAGATGGATCAGTCATTTTAGTTAAATCCTCTTTCCAACATGGGAATTCAGTATAAATAGGAGTTACATTTTCTGCCTCAATGTTATATGGTAAATGCTGGATTGTTTCACCTTTATATTTATAACCAGTACATACTTGTAAACTATCAAACCCAGAAAGAACATCGCCTTTCATCATCATTAATTGTGTTACACCATTAATCTGACACGTATATTTAAGAGCAATTAAATCCAACCAGCCACAACGACGTGGTCTTCCAGTAACGGCACCAAATTCATGACCTACTTTGGCCATTTCGGCACCTACTTCATCAAATAATTCTGTAGGGAATGGTCCACTACCTACACGAGTAGTATAAGCTTTAAAGATACCGAACACTTCACCTATTTGATTAGGTGCAACACCTAAGCCAGTACAGGCTCCAGCTGCAGTGGTGTTAGAAGATGTCACAAACGGATAGGTACCAAAATCAATATCTAGTAAAGAGCCTTGAGCACCTTCGGCCAGTATTGTTTTACCATTACGTTGTGCGTTTTGGAAATATTCTTCAGAATCAATGAAGGTCAACTCTTTTAAGCGTTCCACTGCAGTAAAGAATTCTTTTTCTAATTCTGCAAGATCATATTGAATCTGCACATCATGAAAGCCTATTAATGCTTCATGCTTGTTTGCTAGATTACGGTATTTTTCTTTCCAATTATCCTGTTCTAGATCACCGATACGTAAACCATTACGACCTGTTTTATCCATATAAGTAGGTCCTATTCCTTTAAGAGTAGAGCCTATTTTAGCCTTACCTTTTGAAGTTTCAGATGCGGCATCCAATAATCTATGAGTAGGTAAAATGATATGAGCTTTTCTTGAAATGATTAATTTGCTCTTGTAATCAATTTTAAATTGTTCTAATCCATCTAGTTCTTGTACAAAAACAACAGGATCAATTACAACACCATTACCTATTACATTAATAGCTTTATCATGGAATATTCCTGAAGGAATTGTTCTTAAAACATGTTTAATTCCATCAAATTCTAGAGTGTGTCCTGCGTTAGGTCCACCTTGAAATCTAGCGATGATATCATAGTCTGCAGTTAATACATCTACTATTTTTCCTTTTCCCTCATCGCCCCATTGAAGGCCGAGCAATAAATCTACTGCCATTATGCTTGTTTTTCAGTTGTGTTTTTAAGGCCGTAAAAATATAAAGAATGATTGGTAATCGTAACATTAAAAATCTCTTCTATGGTCTTTTTTATTGACTCTATTCTTGGATCGCAAAATTCGATTACTTCGCCAGTATCTGTGAGTATAACATGATCATGTTGTTTATCAAAAAATGACTTCTCGTAATGAGATTGATTTTGACCAAATTGATGTCTTCTTACCAATCCACTTGCTAATAATAATTCTATAGTATTGTAAAGTGTGGCGCGGCTTACACGATAGTTTTGGTTCTTCATTTTTATGTATAACGACTCTACATCAAAGTGGTCATCACTAGCATAAATTTCTTTTAAAATAGCATATCGTTCTGGCGTCTTACGGTGCTTATTATCTGTTAGGAATTGAGTGAATACATTCTTCACTATTTCCTGTTCGTTGTCTAAACTGTTAATAATTTTACTCATATTTTTTATACTCTCGTGACTTTATCAATCCCGTTAAGTTTATTTAAATTCTCCATTAACTTCACGAGCATATTTTTATGAGGCACCACAACAGTGATTTCTCCTTTAAAAATTCCATCATTGCTTGTAAAACTAATATTTCTAATATTGACATGCATATTTTCAGAAATAACTCTGGTTACTTCTTGTACTAGTCCCATACGATCTATACCAGTTAAAATAACATCTGCTCTATATTCTTGTTGACTTGAGTCAATCCACTTTGCACTCATAATGCGATATGCAAATTTACTTTGCATACTAATAGCATTAGGACAATTATTTTTATGAACCTTAATCCCTTCTGCTACGGTTATAAAACCAAAAACTGCATCACCAGGTAATGGGCTGCAACATTTTGAAAACGAGTAGTCTAGTTTTTGCTGATCTTTACCAAAAACTAATTGGTCGTAATTCTCTGTTACTTCTTCCTTATGTAAATCAGGACTTTCTTTAGGTTTCCTAATTTTATTTTTGATAAAAGAATACAATGCATTGCTACGACTGTTTGCATATTCTTTTATCATTTTATTATCTATGGTACCTAAGCCTACTCTATAAAATAAATCATGACTGGTCTTTAATTTAAAGAAATTAACCATTTGATTAATAGACTTTTCATCCAGTGGAATCTTTAATGATCGTAACTTTCTATTGAGGACTGCTTTACCTTCAAGAGCGATGTCTTTCTGGTCATCTTTTAATGCAGATTTAATTTTTTGTCTCGCTCTAGCGGTAGTAGCATAGTCCAACCAATTTTTAGTCGGCTTTTGATTTTCTGAGGTGATGATATCTACCTGGTCACCACTTTTTAACTCGTGGGATAACGGCACTAATTTACCATTTACTCGAGCACCACGTGTTTTAAGACCTACCTCAGTATGAATACTAAAAGCAAAATCTAATGGTGTAGCACCTTTAGGTAAAGATTTTAGTTCACCCTTTGGAGTAAAAACAAAAATCTCTTTACTATATAAATTAAGTTTAAATTCTTCTACAAAATCAATAGCGCTAGAATCTGCGTTTTCAAGAGCATCTTGTAATCTATTTAACCATACATCTAGTCCATCTTCTTGATTACCTTGTTTGTATTTATAGTGTGCTGCATATCCTTTCTCAGCGATTTCATGCATACGTTCACTACGTATTTGAACTTCTACCCAGCGTCCATCTGGACCCATTACAGTTATGTGGAGTGCTTCATAACCGGTCGATTTTGGGCTACTGATCCAATCGCGCAACCTTACTGGATTAGGTCTAAAATGGTCTGTTACAATAGAGTAGATTTTCCAAGCAAGAAATTTTTCATTTGCTCTATCACTGCGGAAAACGATACGTACCGCAAATTTATCATAGACTTCATCAAATGTCACATTTTGCTTCAACATCTTGCGACGTATGGAGAAAACAGACTTAGGTCTACCTTTAATTGAGTATTCTAGACCTTCTTTATCTAGTGAATCATCAATGACTGCAGCAAAATCTGAAATAAATTGATCTTGCTCTTCTTTAGATTCTTTAATTGATTGCTGTATATCATTAAATACCTCAGGCTCAGTGTATTTTAAACCTAGGTCTTCTAGCTCGGTTTTGATATTGTAAAGCCCTAACCTGTGAGCTATAGGAGCATAGATGTATAAGGTTTCACTAGCTATTTTAACCTGTTTATAGTCAGGCATACTGTCCATCGTTTGCATGTTATGCAATCGATCTGCTATTTTTATAATGATAACTCTAATATCTTCATTTAGAGTCAGCAACATTTTACGGAAATTCTCTGCCTGTTGTGATATGTCAGCATCTTTTTTAAGATGTGCAATCTTTGTAAGTCCATCTACAATTTTGGCAATGGTTGTACCAAAAAGCCTTTCGATATCATCTAGTGTATAGGCTGTGTCTTCAACAACATCATGTAAAAGTGCTGCAGCAATGGCACTGGCGTCCAGACCTATTTGTTTTGCAACAATTTTTGCCACTGCAATGGGATGGAAAATATAGGCTTCTCCAGATTTACGACGTTGCGGTGCATGTGCTTCTACGGCTATGTCAAATGCCTTGCGTATCAGCTTTTTATCCTCATCAGTAAGCGTTTGATAACTTATCTTCAACAGATCTTTATAGCCTTGAGCAATGCGTTTATTCTCTTCTAGAGTTTCTACTTCTGTCATAATAGTAAAGTTACACTTCTCTTTTTAAAAGACAATGATTTTAGAGGTAGATTGTTAGCTTTTATTACGCTTTCGCGAAAGCGAAATTAAACTAAATAATAGACGTTTACATTTCCTAGTCTGATACACCGATCATGACACCAAAATGTCCATCCATTTGTTCAACATTAATCGTAGGGTCATATATACGTGATACAAAACCGTCTAGATAAAGCGCATTCTTACAACCTTGGTTTTTAAAAAATGTAGCGAAATCATAAAAGTTGATTTTTTCTTTTGAAATTGCTAGTAATATGCGCCCATCGGGTAATATACCTACAGCATTACGTATATGTACATTTTTAGATCCTTTATTAAAAGCAGGATGGATGGTATCATTAATGACCAGCATAGGTCCTGATTGTGTGGCATAGGTGATATTACTAAAATTAGAAAGTTGTGGTGTCGCGGTTACTTGAGCTTTCCCATCTTGAGTGAGATAAAAAACACCATTGGGTTGTAGATAAAAATTTCCATAACCTACTGTTACTGTATCTAGCTGTTTATGAATGGTGCCATTTTCTATATATAATCCTTGTGGTGAGTGATCTTTAAGATACATACCTGCATTCATGGCATAGACTAGGCGTTTATCTTGTTGTTTAACATGCATATTGAGTTGCTCAAATGTCTCTATAGGTTTGTTGTCCTGATCCAGCCAGTATAATTGAAGCTTTTGTTTTGTTAAATCAATCACTTTAATATGAAAACGATCATCTTTAATGATTAGATCTTGTGTGTTATGGCAAGAGCTACTGAGCAGAACAAGTAAAAAAAGATGATAGAGCACTCTAGAAATCATAAATTGGAAAATATATTTTTAAAGATATAGGATATAGATGTGAGCACCTTGGATTTGTTAAAATTTGTTAACGTTTTCATAGCGTTAATGATAAGAACAGGATGATGATATATTTTGTAGTCCTAAAATTTTACTTATCATAACTCTTATGAAGAAATCAGGCTTACTTATAGCGCTAATGCTGCTGTTTGCATTTGCTACTTCTTGTAAAACGGCCCAAAAGGCAGTTGCCGCAAAAACAGAATCAGAAAAAGACAGTAAGAAAAAATCAAAATTTAAAACATATTCAAAGGTCATAACCTCTGATGCCTTAACAGATGATGGGCTTTTTAAAACACATCAGGTAGAAGATGACTTTTTCTATGAAATACCTAATGACATGTTAGAAAAAGACATGTTATGGGTAACACGTATTGCACAAATACCTTCTAATCTAGGTGGCGGATATATGAATGCCGGTAGTAAAACAAACCAACAGGTCGTTGCATGGGAACGTTTTCAAAACAAAATTTTACTTAAAGTAAAGTCTTATTCTGAGGTAGCACTAGATTCTACCGCAGCGATAGGCAACTCTGTAAAAGTAAATAATTATGAGCCTACTTTATATGCGTTTGATATAGAAGCTTTCAGTGCAGATTCTACCGCTGTAGTAATTGATGTGACTAAGTTTTTGAGTACTGATGTTCCTTCAATAAGTGGATTAAGTTCTAGGTTAAGAAAGCAGTATAAAGTAAGAAGCTTAGATAAAAACCGCAGTTTTATCAATTCAGTAAAATCCTTTCCTGAAAATATCGAAGTAAAACAAGACTTTACTTATACCGCTGCAGAGCCACCATCAAACAGTTCTGTAGGCTCTATCAGTATGCAAGTTAATCAGTCGATGATTTTACTGCCTGAGGTGCCTATGCAACCAAGACTATTTGACCCAAGAGTTGGTTTCTTTACAATAGACCAAATCGATTATTCTAGCAAAGCATTAAAAGCAGATGAGAAAACCTATATACGTCGATGGAGATTAGAGCCTAAAGATCCAGAAGCTTATGCTCGAGGAGAATTAGTAGAACCTATAAAGCCTATCATCTATTATCTAGATCCAGGAACACCAGAAAATCTAAAAGAATATATAAAGCAAGGTATTGAGGACTGGCAAAAGCCTTTTGAAACCGCAGGATTTAAAAATGCGATTATCGCTAGAGATGCGCCTACACCAGAGGAAGATCCAGAGTTCAGCCCAGAAGATATTAGATATTCTGTGGTTAGATATGTGGCTAGCACAACCCGTAATGCAGTAGGACCATCAGTTAGTGATCCACGTAGTGGAGAGATTATAGAAAGCGATATCATCTGGTATCACAATCACCTGAGATCTTATAGAAATAGATATTTATTAGAAACTGGTGCGGCTAATCCTAGTGCACGTACATTGGATACTGATACAGAGGAGATGGGTGAAATGATGCGTCAGGTTATCGCACATGAAGTAGGTCATGCTTTAGGTTTCCCTCACAACATGGCAGCTAGTTATGCTTATGATGTAGAAGATTATAGAAATGGCGATTTTACACAGCAATATGGAATTGCTGCTAGTTTAATGGATTATGCTCGTTATAACTATATCGCACAACCTGGAGATGAGAATATTAGGTTTGTACGTCAGATGGGACCTTATGATCATTATGCTGCAAACTGGGGTTATCGTGTCATTCCTGGCGCAACAACGCCAGAAGAAGAAGTTGCGACTTTAAATAGCTGGATCATGGAAAAGGCAAATGATCCTATTTATAAATTCGGACGTCAGAGCAGTCGTTTTGATCCACAATCGCAAACAGAAGCAATAGGTAACGATCCTATAAAAGCGAGTACCTATGGTATGAAAAACTTAAAATACGTAGCACAAAATTTACCACAATGGACTTCAAGTCAGACAGATAATTATGATGATTTAAAAGAGTTGTATGGTGAATTATTAGGTGTGTATTCTCGATATGCAGGCCATGTAGTTACTAATGTAGGTGGTGTGTATGAAAATCTTAAAAAGCCATCTCAATCAGGAACGGTTTACAGTACAGTGGATAAAACAACTCAAAAAGAGTCTGTTCAATGGGTTGTCTCAAATGTGTTTAATACACCTAGCTGGCTTCTAGATAAAAATATTGTTCAAAATATAGGAGCTCAAGGTTATTTTGATAGGTTGAGATCTATTCAGGCACGTCAATTAAATAGCTTATTAAGTTTTGACCGTATCGGTAGATTGATTAATTCTGAAACGGTAGATACTGATTATTATACTGCTTTAGAGATGTTGCAAGATGTGAGAAAAGGTATTTTTTCAAAGTCTACAACAGATATTTATAAAAGAAATTTACAAAGAGTTTATCTAGATAGAATGTCTTATCTAATGACAGAAGATCCTTCTCGCAGTTCTTATAATATAACGCAAAGTGACGTTAGAGCACTAGTAAGAGGTGAGTTAAATACCTTGCAATCAACCTTGCGTAGTAGAAGAAACTCAGCCTCTAATCAGGTTAACAAATTTCATTATGAAGATTTGCTGGCTCGAGTAGATTTGGTTTTAAATCCTCGATAAGTAAATTTTTTAACTCAATAGAAAAGCAACCGGAGAAGGTTGCTTTTTTTTGTTTACGCTTTCGCGAAAGCGGAACCATTACAACACTTGTGGTTGCTTTTTAGTGTTTAAATAGTGGAATAGGTAAGCAGCAATTAGTCCTACCAAAGCAAAAATAGCAAGCATTAAAAATACTTTTTGAAATCCCAGCGCTCCAGGTGATTGATCTAACAAGATACCCATCGCTGGACCCATAAATATATCTGGCGTATAGCCTACTAATGATATCAATCCAACAGCTGTGCCTGTGACTGCTATGGGTATTTTACCTTCTTGTATGGCAGAGAAGTACAGCGTTCTAAATGCATACACTCCTGTGGCAACTGTTATTATCGTAAAACCGAAAAGTATCGTAGTATGAGGTTTTATTATACCAGACACAAATATTAACGCTCCAATTATGGTGATAGCAAAGCTGATCATCATCATTAGTGAAGATCGAGTTTTGTCTGCCAGTAGGCCTATGATAATACCAATGATGATACGTATGCCCAGTAAATTACTACCTATGGCTGCAGCATCTGTCTCATTAAATCCCATGACTTCATTTGCATATTGAGAATAAATGTCTGTGATTTTATAACCAGTGTACGCGCATAAAATGATAATCATTAATAACCAGACTGATGGGATTTTAAGTACTTCTAAATAATTAGTCCACACTTGACGTGTCGAAATCATCACTACTGTAGGTTGTCTTTGTGATGTGTCTTTTAAGGCGATTAGTAATAAAATACCTATGAATGCAATGATCATAGAACTAATGATGATCACATATTGATAGGCTTCTTTACGTTCGGTGATATTAGATACTTCAACATCTTGAACTAGTAGAAGAGAAAATATAAGAATGCCCAACCAGCCAAAACTGAAAGATACCAATCCACGACCACCATCTAGTAGTCCAAAGGCAATGCCTTGTCGTTTTTCTCCGCCCCAAACTCGAGTTGCTTTGATCATGGCAGCCCAAAAAAGAAAAATAGTAGTAAAGCCCCAATAACCATATAATATGCTCAATCCTATATATGATGGGTAAGTAGACATATATATGCCACCTATTGCTGTCATGAATAAAGATATGGCCATTAAATATCGCGGCTGAAACTTATCTGCAAGACTGCCACCTAGTACATAAGATATAAAGGCAACAATACCATAAACAGAAAAACATGCTCCTAACTCCAAATTGCTTAGATGAAATAAATCTAAAACAGTAGGTCTAAAAATACGAGCCAGTACAAATGGCAGTATAAAGTTAGCTTCTCCAGCGAGTATGAGGAGAACTATATTGATGGATTTTTGTCGTTTAGTTAAAATACCTTTTTGATTTGAAGTAAATGTAATCAATAGATATCACAGAATATAGGGTATAAAAAAAGGCTGCTTTATAAAAGCAGCCTTTTTATAATCTTAGGAGAAATTATAAGGTAATAGACTTATAAAAAGTTTTCCCAGCAGATTTCATAACAATTAGATATTCACCTTGCATATCAGTTGATAATTGATAGATTCTGTTCAACACGGCAGCGTCTGAAATTTCATCTTCATGGATCAAACTGTCATTGTAGTAAATCTGTACATCTAACACTTCATCACTAGATGCTAGTTGTGAAATCAAAATTTGTTCATTCTTCTGTACGGCAACTGGTTTATAGAATACATTTTCAGTTGAAAAAGATACCACACCATTTGTTACATTAAATTGTTGACTTATGATTTTATTATCTTGATCCAGCTCTATACTATAGTTTCCATTTGCAAGAGTTGTTAAGTCAAACTGTTGTGTATAATTACCATTTGACATAATCGTCTCCTTATATAAAGTTACCTCTAGTGCATCTTTAATAGTCAAAAAGTGACCTTTCTTTACATTATTAAATTGTACTGTAGTTACTTTTTTTACTGGAACAGTACTTGTCGATTTTGCTGCATAGCTTGTTAACGCCGTTAACATAAGAGCTATAATTACTAGGTTTTTCATTGTTTTCATCTTTTTATATTTTAATGATGATTTACATGACAAATTTAAAGTGCTATGCACGCATACAAAACAACAGATTTGACTATGTTCTGTGCTATATTCACTTTATGGGTTAAACTATAACGTTATAGTATTAAAATAACATATATTTAAGAAAATTAGACCGATCTTTGTGATGATTTAATAGACGTTTTATGCTACTTAAAAAACCAACGCTCAAAAAGGTAAATCCAGATTTTGGTAATTCTATATATGTACAAAAAAGTACTACAGAAAGAAGTGAGCTTAAACCTTTCTGGCATTTTCATCCAGAAATAGAGTTGGTGTTTGTTGATGAAGGTCAAGGGAAAAGACACATAGGAAATCATATGTCCTATTATAATGACAGTCAATTGTTATTGATAGGTTCTATGTTACCACATATAGGATATACAGATAGACCTAACCATGGGTCTGAATTACTCGTGCAGTTCTTACCTAATTTCTTAGGTAATGGCTTTCTTAATGTTCCAGAAATGGAACCTATCAAACATCTATTTGAAAGAGCAAAAAATGGATTGCTTTTTAAAAAGAAAACTCAAGCGCAACTAGGGGCAAAAATTCATAGGCTTTATACCTTAAAAGGATTTGCTAGAACATTATTGTTGCTGGAGATTTTAAACGAACTGGCTATCACTGATGATTATGAGATTTTAAATGCAGAGAGTTTTACGTTTGAGACAGAGGTTCAAGACAACTCTAAAACCGAAATCATATATAAATACATCAATCAAAATTTTCAAAATCACATACCATTAGAAGAAATAGCTAGCCAAGTAAGCATGACCGTACCTGCATTTTGTCGTTATTTCAAAAAAACTTCTGGTAAAACGTTTACTAAGATAGTAAATGAATATAGGGTAGTGCACGCTACAAAGCTATTGTCAGAAACACAACTCAGTATAACAGACATTTGTTTTGATAGTGGATTTAACAACTTCTCACACTTCAATAAAATATTTAAAGAGTTTACCGGTAAGAGTGCAAGTAAATATCGACGAGAGCTCAAGCAAATACTTCAATAACATAGCACATCCATTTTAGTGATTCTATATTTAAATCATTTTTATTTTAACGATTCATGGGTTTAGTTGTTAATAGACCTATAATAGCTCGTTAATTTATTGCGATTACAGTGACTATTCTTATTTATTTAACGGGAAATCTTGTTGTGCAGCTCTATATTTAAATAAAAAAATTATGAGCGATAAAGTCACAACTATAAACCCAGCAACCGGAAAAGAGATTAAGTCATATGATTTAATGACTGAAGACCAAACACTTCAAGCTGTAGAGAAATGTCATAAAGCATTTGAAAATTGGAAAGCAACACCTATTAAAGAAAGAGGTGAAATTATAAAAAAAATAGGCGAGAAGTTCAAAGAACATCAAGATGAGTTTGCCCAGTTGATGACAGAAGAAATGGGGAAATTATTTAAACATGGTAAACAGGAATTAGATTTATGTGCCGGTATCTGTGAATATACAGCTGCAATTGGACCTGAAGAGCTAGCAAATGAAGAAGTCGATCTACAAAATGGAGGAAAAGGTATTGTGACCTATTCACCATTAGGTGTTATATATGGTATACAGCCGTGGAATTTTCCAGCCTATCAAGTAGTACGTTATTCCATTGTTAATCTTATGGCAGGTAATGGTATTTTATTAAAACATGCAGCAAACGTTACTGGTAGTGCTTTAAAGCTCAAGGAAATTTATGAAGAAGCTGGATTGCCTAAAGATTTATTTACTGTACTTATAATTGACCATGATGTTAGTGAAAAAATCATTGAACATGATCTTGTACGTGGAGTGACCTTTACCGGTAGTGCTGGTGCTGGAAGTAAGATAGGCGAGCAAGCCGGAAAAAATATTAAAAAGACCGTATTAGAATTAGGTAGTAACGATGCTTACATCGTGCTGGAAGATGCAGACGTTGAACTAGCCGTTAAAACTTGTACTCGCGGACGTATCTATAATAATGGTGAAACCTGTGTCGCGGCAAAACGATTTATCGTGGTAGATGCGGTCTATGAAGAATTCAAGAAAGGCTTTGTAGAACGTATGAGTAACATTAAACATGGTGATCCTATGGATGAAAACTCTCAATTAGGACCTATGGCTAGAAAAGATTTAAGAGAAAAAATTCATAATCAAGTACAAGAAAGTATAGAAAATGGTGCTGAGGTATTGTGTGGTGGGGAAATACCAGATGGCGATGGTTATTATTATCCATCCACCGTTTTAGGTAATGTAACGCCAGGACAACCGGCTTATGATGACGAGCTATTTGGACCAGTTGCTTCTTTAATAAAAGCAAAAGATCAAGAAGATGCCATGCGCATTGCTAACGACAGCCGTTTTGGATTAGGTGGCGGAATCTTCTCTAAAGATGAAGATAAAGCTGTTGAATTAGCACAAAATCATTTTGATACAGGAATGGTATTTATCAACTCCTTTGGGCTAGCTCAGGTGGATATGCCATTTGGTGGAGTGAAAGATTCTGGTTTTGGTAGAGAACATGGAGGATTTGGTATCAAAGAATTTGTAAATGCTAAAGCAATAAATATTTTGAAATAACCATATATCATATTTCAACAAAAAACCACTACGAGAATAGTGGTTTTTTATTTTGATTATTTCGCTTTTGCGAAAGCGTAATCACAGTTACTTCTTTGCAGTCACTTGGTAAAGAGCTAGAATAACCTCAATGCTGAAGTATCAATATTCAAATAAAGAAAGATGAAGCAATCAACCTATCTATACAAGAAACCTAGAATAGTAAGATTTCCAATAAAAAATGAGGTAGCCTTATAAGTTCTATGTGTTTAAGTAGCAGCTTTTCTAATTAGATGATATTTAAAAGTTTAGTTGGGTCTTTCAGGAATATAGGTAACATCCACATCAATATCGTTTCCATAGGTGATGACTATAGAACATAATACAGAAACACTTTTTCCATTTTGGGTTGCAGGTTCCATCACAGGAATTTTTCTAAGTACTCTTAAGATTTCTGCCTGAATATTAACTTCAGAGTCTCTAACTTTCATGCCAGTTACATCTCCATTTTCATCGATGATAAAGAATGCTTCTACCTTTTTAGGCTCAGTGAGATTTAAATCTTTAGAGATATTCAAGTTGAATTCTCGCTTTACAAAAGCCGATATTTTATGATCAAAACATGCTCTTGTTTCTTCTATAGAGAGATCTTCACAACCATCATAAACTGGCGCCATTTCTACATCTTTTAATATGATACTATCGTCAGAAGTATAGACAGCCATACCATCATCTTTAGATACTATGCTACATAAACTTAATAAAGCCTGTTCTTCATCTTCTGATATATTGCCTTGTACCATTATTTGTTCTTGAACTGCATTTATTTTTGTGATTAAATCACTTGCTGTGTTTTTTTCGCTGTCAGTGTTTTGGATCGGTTGAGATGCTTCCTTGCAAGAAATAGTTAATACTATCATTAAAATAGTTGCGAGAACCATTAAATGTTGGAATTTCATTTCTGTGTTTCCGTTAATTCTGTCAATCATAAATATTAGTTTTAGTCTGCCTGCTATGTCAATTTCTGTAATTTAATGAATAAAAACTAGAAAGAATTAAAACGAGCATTAATCTATAGCGATAGTTTTATTAATTAATCCATATATAGAAGCACAAGCTTCTATTTTACTTTAATTAATCATAAAAAAGCATATAAAAAAAAGGCTCTTGAATCAATGAATTGATTCTATGAGCCTAGGGTAAGATTGTATCAAATTGGCGAAGTGGTAGTAATAGTTTTACCTCAGTTTTGTGAAGGGTCTATAGTTTTTATATAATCGTCAATTTTTTTTCTTTGACTATTTCGTAAGCGATCGTCATAGAATCTATTCCTTCATTCCATGTTGGAAATTGATTGTTAAAATGTTTTACCATATTAATAAACCTTCTTCCTTGATGTAATTTATTTGTTTCGTCTTTATTTAAGTTTTTGAATTTAGTCAATTTATTAATCACTTCATTTAAGTTTTCTCTCGGTTCAATCAGGTTATGATTGTTAGCGTGCATTCTGAGGCTTATTTCAAACAATGCGGCAATTCCGTATATCGAATCCGGAATATCAGTATCAGTTATTTTTCCGTACTCTTTGTAGCAATCTATATAAAATTTTTGGAGAGATGGATTAGCATTAAATAATCCCAAAAAATCAAAGTCATCATTTCTTGCGATGTTGTCGGATGTAATTTTCCCTTTATTATAAACTACTGAATGGGGTATTTCTCCTTTTACAGAATTGATAAATTCAAAATAATTTCCGTGTCTAATCATTTTAAATTCAGGGTTAAACTTGTCAATTTTCACGTTAGATTTTAAGACTTTCAGCATATAACCAACTGCAGTGGCAAAGGGTATAATTAATTCTTTCATTCTGATTGGATTCGAAAATTACAAGTCATTAACTAATAATAAGACTTCTATGCTTGTTCTTTGTTGTTCTTCCATAAATGTTCGCTAACTTTTTATATCAAATTTAGATATACTCTATATTCCACATAGATATCCGGATAAGCCCTTACTTGAAAGCGACTTATCTGTTTCTCAAAAAGCTTAAAATATTACTTGCTTTCTAACCAAATACGAGCATTTACAAATGCTTCTAGCCATGGCGTTACTTCGTCATTCTTGCGGTCGGTAGGGTAGTGTGCCCAGTTCCACGAGAATGTAGATCGTTCTAGGTGTGGCATCATTACTAGGTGACGCCCATCTTCACTGTTTAACATCGCTGCGTTATAGTCAGATCCATTAGGGTTTGCTGGATAGCTGTCATATCCATAAGTTGCTGGGATTTGATAAGCACTACGGTCTTTAGGTAATTGAAATTTCCCTTCGCCGTGTGCTGCCCATATTCCTAGTTTGCTGCCTTCTAGAGATTGTAACATAATAGAATTGTTTTTGGCAATTTCTACACTGGTAAAATTACATTCAAACTTACCACTCGCGTTGTGCAACATCTTAGGCTTTTCGTCATGATCTGGATTGATTAATCCTAGCTCTACAAAGAGTTGGCAACCGTTACAAACACCTATACTCATGGTGTCTGGTCTGGCAAAAAAGTTTTTCAATGCGGTATTTGCTTTCTCGTTATATAAGAAGGCACCAGCCCAACCTTTGGCACTTCCCAATACATCACTGTTGGAGAATCCACCTACTGCGGCTATAAACTGTACATCTTCTAGTGTCTCACGTCCAGCAATTAAGTCGGTCATGTGCACATCGATTACTTCAAATCCTGCGAGGTACATGGCGCGTGCCATTTCTCTTTCAGAATTACTTCCTTTTTCACGTATTACCGCTGCTTTGATGCGTTTTTGCGGCAATTCAGGCAGTTTTCCTGTAAAATGCGCTGGAAAGTTGAATTCTAGTGGTTGCTCTACATAGTTCACAGCACGCTCATCGGCCATGCCATTAAACGATTGTTGTTGATCTAATAGTCGTGAGGTTTCATACCACACATCACGCATGTCATCTACATCAATGATATGATCGTTAATATCTAGTACAGCCTCATCAATCGCGTGACCTATTTTATAGAAAGGTACTTCGGCTTTTAATAGCTCGCTTTCCACACTTTCATCGGTTACTTGTAATACGATCCCTGCGTTTTCTGCAAAAAGGACTTTTACCATATCATGGCCTACACCGCTCAGGTCTAGATCCATTCCTACACCTAGTGATGGGAAACACATCTCTAGTAATGTGGTGATCAATCCACCACTAGCAACATCGTGTCCTGCGAGCACTTTGCCTTGTTTTATTAAATTTTGTATTGCGGTAAACGCTTTCGCAAAAGCGTCACTATTCACAATCGTAGGGCATTCATCACCTATCGTATTGCGCGTTTGTGCAAAACTAGATCCACCTAATTTATGGTCATCGCCACTCATGTTGATGTAGTAAATAGGTGCGTTTTCATCACGTTGTAATACAGGCTCTACGACTTTAGAAATATCATCACATGACCCAACGGTACTGATGATCACCGTTCCTGGAGCAAGCACATCCATATCTGGATATTTTTGCTTCATAGAAAGACTGTCCTTACCAGTAGGAATGTTGATTCCTAATTCAATGGCAAAATCACTAACGGCTTTTACAGCGCTGTATAAACGGGCATCTTCACCAGGATTGTTACATGGCCACATCCAGTTGGCACTTAGACTCACGCCTTTTAGGCCTTTTTCTAATGGCGCAAATACTAGATTGGTAAGCGACTCTGCAATGGCATTGCGAGAACCTGCAGCTGGATCGATTAATGCGGCAACTGGTGCGTGACCTATCGTGGTCGCCACTCCATTTTTACCATTATAATCCATCGCCATCACACCGACGTTATTTAATGGAAGTTGTAGTTCACCACAAGTTTGTTGTTTGGCCACACGACCAGTTACACAACGATCTACTTTATTAGTCAACCAATCTTTACAGGCAACCGCTTCTAGTTGTAAAACCTGATAGAGGTAAAGGTTAAAGTCTTTACCTTCATAAGTTACTGGTGCATAGGTGCGATCAATGGTTTTATCATCCATAATGGTTTTAGGACTAGAACCGAACATGTCTTCCAGCGCTAGATCCATAGGACTGCGACCATCTTTTTCACTAAAGGTGAATTTATTATCTCCTGTAACTTTACCTACTTTATATAATGGTGCACGCTCGCGAGCAGCAATTTCTTCTAGTACAGGTGAATCGTTTGAATCCATTACTAATCCCATACGTTCCTGTGACTCGTTACCGATCAACTCTTTGCGAGATAGTGTAGGATCACCTACTGGTAAGGCATCTACATCGATCACACCACCAGTTTCTTCTACCAGTTCTGACAGACAGTTTAAGTGTCCACCAGCACCATGATCGTGAATCGATTTGATAGGATTGTTATCACTTTCTACCAGTCCACGTATCGCGTTTGCAGCACGTTTTTGCATTTCTGGATTAGAGCGTTGCACGGCGTTTAATTCTAGACCTGAGTCTAGTGCGCCAGTGTCTGCACTACTTACGGCAGCACCACCCATTCCTATTCTATAATTATCTCCACCCATTACGATGATGTCATCGCCTGCGTCTGGAGTTTTCTTTAAGGCTTGTTCTTTCTTTCCATAACCTATTCCACCAGCTTGCATGATGACTTTATCAAAACCTAAGTTTTGATCACCTTCTTGATGTTCAAATGTCAATACAGAACCTGTGATTAACGGTTGGCCAAATTTGTTACCAAAATCACTCGCACCGTTTGATGCTTTGATTAAGATGTCCATAGGTGTTTGATACAACCACTTGCGTGCTTCAAAACCGTTTTCCCATGGTCGTTCGTCATTTAATCTCGAGTAGCTGGTCATATAAACCGCTGTTCCTGCAAGCGGTAAAGAACCTTGTCCACCAGCAAGTCGATCCCGTATTTCTCCACCAGAACCGGTTGCAGCACCATTAAATGGCTCTACTGTGGTAGGGAAGTTGTGTGTTTCTGCTTTTAATGATATTACCGAATCAAATAAACTGGTTTGATAAACGTCTGGTTTGTTGGCTGTTTTAGGAGCAAACTGTTCTGCTTGTGGTCCTTCTACAAAAGCAACATTATCAGAATAGGCGCTCACGATACCATTAGGCCAGCGCTTAGATGTTTCTTTGATCAATTTGAATAGGGAAGTAGGCATCTCTTCTCCATCAATGATAAAAGTACCGTTGAAGATTTTATGACGACAGTGCTCACTATTTACTTGTGAAAATCCAAAAACCTCACTGTCTGTAAGCTTACGATCTAGTTTTTCAGAAAGCTGGATCAGGTAATCAATTTCATCATCGCTTAGTGACAATCCTTCTTGCATGTTATAAGCAGCGATATCGTCTATTTCTAGTACGCCATCTGCTGTTACATTGATATCAAATTGTGACTGGTTAAGACCGTCAAATTTTTGCAATAACATTTTATCATACTGCGAGTTCTCCTCACAAGCATGGAATTCTTCTATTCTTAGAATTCCTTTAATTTCCATGTTTTGGGTAATTTCTACAGCGTTTGTAGACCATGGAGTAATGGTAGTTGCACGTGGTCCTGTAAAGAATCCCGATAACGTATCGGCTTCTAGTTTTGGAGCATCGGCAAAAAGCCATTGTAATTTTTGATCATCCTCTACAGAGATCGGTGCTTGGGTTTGTACTACGTAAACTGACTTGGACGGATTTCCGTAAAAATGAATCATTATGAGCGCTTTTATGGGCTATTGCAAAGATACTTTTTTAGGACTTTATTTTTAGGGTTTCCGCTTTCGCGAAAGCGGAATTATTAACGACTTGTTTACAATGCAGTGAACTGTATTAATTAAGCAACTTTGAGCTCTATGAGGCTACTGAAACTGTGCAATATTTTTGGTTTATCAATAAAAAAAGAGCCTTGAAAAAAGGCTCTTTTTTTATGAGGTATGTGAAGTGATATTACCTTACGATAACTTTAAAGGTTTTGCTATGTCCTTGAGACATTACGTTCACAAAATAGATACCTGTATGATTGATAATTAAACCATTGTTATTGGAATAGTTGCTTTTAATTTTTCTTCCTGAAACGTCATAAACGGTTACGTCTTCTATCAACTCATCATTATTAAAATGAAAGACTCCATTAGATGGATTAGGATATATAGTCAAGTCGATGAATGCATTATCGTCAATACTAGCAGTACTTCCATAAGTGTGTGTGCCTAAATCGCTAGAAGTATCTTGTGTGAAAACATCCCATTCACCTACTTTATCAAATACGGTATTAGGACCAGTCACACTAGCTTTGCGCACTAGAGTTTGGTCTTTTTCAGAGTCGGCACTACTATTAGGATCTCCAACTACATCTAGTAATACTCCAGCTCTAAACAATCCTACGGCATCGTTACCATTAAAGTTCATAGGTGAACCACTTACAACTTCATCAGATTGAGCTATAATGTTAGAATCACTAGCTTGGCTATTGGTAACAACATAAACATCCTGATCAGCCAGTGTACCCATCAACGTTCTAGGACTAGCCCAGCTGCCACTACCATTAGTGCTTATTTGTAAAGTGTAATTTGATAAATCTACTGCAGCTCCCGTAAAGTTTGCGATTTCAATAGCTTTATTGTTTCCACTACCTTCTATATATTCTGATATGAATAAGTCACCAGCAACACCAGAACCACCATTAGGATAGGTTACAATGGTAAAATCATCTGGTAGATTATCACCGTCAGAATCGTTATTCGTAAAATTATTAGGATCATCACTTGCTACATTCAACGTACCGTTAGTTCCTGTGGCGTTATAATCAGCTGCCAGTAATAATTGATTAGTGATACAACCACAACTATTGGTAGCATCTGCAGCCGTAAGTACATAGGTAAATGTACCAAATGGATTGTTTAAAGATTGTCCAGCCGCAAGACTAGCCACTTGATTACCAGGATTAAATGTTCCTAGCGGCGCCGTTGCTCTTAAATTATAAAGTGTTGTTGTACCAATGTTTGCGATATCATAAGTATACTGTATTTCATCACCAGCATCAACAATAGTATTTCCATTGATGTCCACATAAGTACCAGATAGAGTAGGGAATAAAGTTCCGCTACCAGAACCACCAGTTCCATTCCATATCATTGCTACATATTGTGGATTATCTATATAAGGATTTCTATTACCTTGAAAATTATAAATCTCGTTATTACGTTCTACCTCACGTGGACTAACAGGATCTTGTGCATGCCAGATCAACATTTGATCGATAAACCATTGTTCGTACCAGCGATTTTGTGACCCATCACGTGGATCATAGTTGGAAGCATTAGGATTATCCCATGAAGAGTCGTTGTAGTTATCTTCATAACGAGTGGCAAAGTATAACATCATACGAGCCACATCGCCTTTAAACTCATCAATAGGTTCAAAAACTCGATCAGTATAACCTGGTGATACAGAATTTCCCCATTTACTACCGTTTGCATAAGTAGTTTGAGCCGTTCCTACTTCTCCAAAAGGGTAATTTGCACGTCCATTATTAACAAAACCATCTGTAGGAATCACATGGTGCGCATCATGACGTGGTGTAGGATTTGCTGAGCTATTAAAAAATCCTTGCGGGAAAATATGTTCTCTATTATAGCACAATCCTTCTTGTGTAATGCTTACACCGCTACAATCTTGTGTCAGTCCAAAATTATAAGAATCTGCACCTGCAGGATTTTCAGAATAAATATCTAGAATCGTATTGGTTTGCGTTCCATTATCATAGTAATCGTCATTATCTGATGTCGCATATAAAGTGTATAGTGCATCATAACTTTGAGGAGTATGACCTGTTGTAATTATATTTTTCAATTCTGTTTTAAGAGAATAACCTGTTAACCCATTTGCAGAGTTGTAATAACCAGCAGGAATCTGTCCTAAAGCTGTAAAACTTATCAAAAGGAAAAAGAGTACTATGTTTTTCATATAATAGGGATTATGACAACTTCGCTAAATTGTCTTAAATAATAGTCGTAATTATTATTTTTTCTTCATTAAAGCCATGTAGAAACCGTCAAAACCATCTCTATGAGCTAGTAATGATTGCTCTTCTACTAGTTCAAAACTAGCACCAGCCTCGGACTTTAAAAATTCTTGAACTTGATTTTCATTTTCTGACGCAAGAATAGAACAGGTGGCATATACCATCATTCCATCTGGTTTAACTACCGTGCTGTATCGTTGTAAGATGTCTTGTTGTGTTGCTCTTATCTCATCTATAAATTCAGGTTGTAATTTCCATTTTGCATCAGGATTACGACGTAAAACACCGAGTCCACTACATGGCGCATCGATAAGTAAACGATCCATTTTACCGGCTAGTTTCTTAATGACTTTAGTAGAGTCTATGAGACGTGTTTCTATATTGTGAGCACCTGCACGACGTGCGCGGCGCTTCAGCTCGTTTAACTTGCTTTTGTAAATATCTGTCGCAATGATCTGGCCTTTATTTTCCATTAATGCTGCGAGATGCAACGCTTTACCACCAGCACCAGCACAGGCATCCATGACGCGCATTCCAGGTTCTACCTGTAAAAATGGAGCGATAGTTTGTGATCCAGCATCCTGCACTTCAAATAGTCCATCTTTAAAAGCTTGCGTCATAAAAACGTTTGCTCTCTCTTTAAGGATTAACGCGTCTGGAAAGCGCTCTTGCTGACTTATAGCAATTTCTTCAGACTGAAGTTTTTCTTTAAGCTCTGCTGGCGTTGTCTTTAAACTATTAGCTCTTAAGACCACATCGGCCTGTTTATTTAATGCTGTAGCTTCTTTTTCCCAGATACCACCCAATTCTTTAAGGGCTAGCTCATCCATCCAGTCTGGTAAAGATTCTCTGAAAACTCGATTTTTACTTAATTCATCAAATCGACCTTTAATACGCCTTTCTGGAGTATTGTAATATTCTTCCCATGCAGGCACAGCATGACCTTTAAGAACAATCCATACGGCAGTCATGCGCCATAGATCTACAGGTTTAAAAGGTTCGTGTACATTTGCAATTTCTGCATATAACCTCTTGTATCTAACGATATCATAGGTGGTTTCTGCAATAAAACCTCTGTCACGAGAACCCCAACGAGTATCACGTTTTAATATTTTTTGAATTACTTGATCTGCATATTTACCATCGTTAAAAATGTTATGCAATGCGTCTACGGTAGCCTGAACTAAATTATGATGAAATCTCATTTTGCAAAAATACGTTTATTGCTGCTCATCTTTAAAAAATGAGAGCTCCTTTTTTAGTTGATCATGTAGTTATAAGGTTCGCTTTCGCGAAAGCGTGTAATTAAATCTTCAAAACTTTAAAAAGGTCATTATTTTTGTAACATGAAAAAACTAATTTATATCCTTGCTGCTATTGCAGTGTTATCGTGTAAAGAGTCTGAAAATAAGGCTATTGAAAATGAGGTTGAACACATTGAAGCTATAGATGCTACCATCGAAATTATGCCTGTACTAACAGATTCTATAAGTGTACGAGCGCTGGACTACGGTAATGGAAGTTACTGGTATGCTGGTAGTAAAGGTAATTATGGTAATATCGATGCCGCAACTGGATCGCCTACACGTGGAGTTATCAAACTTAATGAAGATGAGGATGTTGAGTTTAGATCGATTGCGACAACTTCTAACTTTACTTATATCTTAACTGCTGGTAATCCAGCACTTATTTATAAAATAGCGCACAAAGATGGAGCGGTAGAGCATGTGTATACAGAGATCGAAGAACGTGTTTTTTATGATTCTATGAAGTTTTGGAATGATGATGAAGGTATCGCTATGGGTGATCCTATGGGTGGTTGTTTCTCCATTATCAAAACTTATGATGGTGGTAAAACATGGGGAAAACTACAATGCACAGAGTTGCCAGATTTTGTACCAGGTGAGGCAGCATTTGCAGCAAGTAATTCTAACATCAAAATTTTAGGAGATCAGGTGTGGTTAGTGACCGGTGGCGCGATGGCACGCGTTATTTATAGCGATAATAGAGGTTCTAACTGGCAAATTTTTAATACACCTATTATTGCTGGCGGAGAAATGACTGGAATTTATGCTGTAGATTTTTATGATAAGGATCTAGGTGTTATCATAGGTGGCGATTGGAATAAGAAAGAAGATAATAAGTATAACAAAGCAATAACTCGCAATGGTGGTAAATCATGGAACTTACTTTCTAATGATGCTGGACCTGGATACAGTAGTGATATTATTTTCATTCCAGAAACGAATGGGCAAGAATTACTTGCCGTAGGTTCACCAGGGATATGGTGGAGTGATAATCAAGGAAAGGACTGGAAACAACTATCTGATAAAGGATTTTACACTGTGAAAATGATTGATTCGACCAACGGCTACCTAGCCGGCAATAATCGTATTTCAAGCTTTAAAATCAATAGAAAGCAAGGATAAAAAGCCGTTAATCTAAGGTAAAGTGTAAAAGCTTAATCGATGAAATGCATTTTTACAATTTAAATAACATTATATAAATCAGGTAGTTAACATTTTATCGATAATTAATCCGTTAAAAAGCACTGATTAAATGCTGAAAGCTCAAACACTACTGTATATTTGACACGGTTTAAGTAAATAAGCAAAGTCTTTGAAATACAAACGTTGTTTATTAAAATAAAGCGGTGGAGATCGCTTAGAAAGAGAGGAGAAGTCCTCTCTTTTTTTTTGCTCTAAATTCTAGGGTGAGTTCGTTCCCAGTTTCTGGCAACTTGATTTTCCTTTTTCAAATATTTGATATACTGGGAAACGATGATAGCCGATATCTCTTTAGGATCGTATAAGTTACGCTCGTTAAAATATGTTTGAAAGCGAGAACCATCGATTATTCCCCAGTTAGTTCTAATCCATATTCCTAATCCACCAGCATCTGAGTTATACTTATCCGGTTGATTTTCTAACGATACTAGAATCTGTCTTTCATTTAGAGGCATTATCTTATCTAACTGAGCAAATGATTCTTCTAGAGATCTAGGAATGAAAAAGCCATTAATGGTATCTAGGCGTTCTCTTCTTAATCTTTCATCCTTAATAGCTTTATCGTAGGCTATTTTCTCATCTCTTGCTACATTTTCATTAGGATTACGATAAGACATTGCATAGTAATTGAAGTATTGTCTAGGTAAAACATCATCAATAGTAGAAGGATCAAACCTTAAGTCATCTATGTATTGTACTAGTTCTTCCTTATTAAAAATAGGATCAACATTTAAGCTGGTGAGCTCTAAAAAACCATAACGCGTCATATAACCGGTCATGGAAACATGATAAAGTTTAAACTCCTGTGCAGCGGATTTATCATTTCTAGAAACTGATTTTAAATTGAATCGTTTCTCTATCAATTGATTAAGTGTTTCACCAGATTTCTTTTCAGTAAACTGATCGATAGTCATTCTTGTCTTAGGGACGTTAAGAACAGTCGTTTTAGGACTTGGGAAATCTTTGATAAATGGGTAAAGCTTATCAAAATCAACATCCTTTTCTAATACTAAATTGTCAGTATGAAATACACTTATTTTTTTCTTGCCACTAACGGTATAAATGATGTTATCCTTTATGACCAGCATTTTATTATGTAGCCATTCTTCATCTTCATCCATGCTACGCAAGACTTTTTTATAATCTGATTTTCCGTAATCACTTCTCTTATAGTCGATAACAGCGTCATAGTTGTTATACAGTACTGTACAGTCATTATCTTTACTGCTACATGCGGCATACTGATCAGTAGTAAAACTACCAAAGAGAACACCTTCCTTATAAACTACTACATTATCATATTCTTTTTCAGGTCTGTATTTTTTATTATGATAATATACGACGATTCTTCCATCATTGGACAGTACGATTCGAGTACTATTATCCAATAGCATATCAAATGATCTAGGTATTTGATACATCAATTGTTCACCATTATATACATAAGATACACCATCAATATTACCAGGTGTGTTATTAAAGGCTATAGATTTTATTTTATAAGAACCGTTCTCAGAAAAGGTCTCAGAAACCGGTATGCTACTAAGTCCGTCTTGTGCGGTAGCTATTGATGTCCCTAACAACAATAGCATAAGTACGAAGTACTTAAAATTAAATGCTCTCTTCATAGTTACAAAGTAAGCATAAAACTACTTTGATGTCAACATTTTATAGGGTCAATACTTTTAAGTGAGTGTTTTATAAGATTAAAAACCCATTTGCCTTAAGTTCTTCCATCGCTGGAGAAAACCAAAAAGAATCAAACTCTTCCCAATTCGATTCAAAACTTTTCTTCATCATACCATAGGTAGTTGTATTGCTAGAAGATGGCATAGATTGCTCTAATTGATGGATCAACCAGTCCGCTTTTGATTCTTCCAGCTCAATTATAAACCAATCTGAAGTATTATGAAATTGAAGTTTTAATCCGGCTATTTCTTTTCCTTTATTAATTAATGTCGTGGCGCCCACGAGTGGTGCATTTCCTAACCAGACTAATTTGTGATTAGGTTTAGGAGCTCGATAAGCATCTTGATTTAAACAATCTTCTATATAATGAGGATAGATCTCACTCTGCGGAATGTTGAAATCAAACCAATCTTGTAAATCAAGTTCAAAGCCTATTCCATGCATATAATTAAAAAGAGATTTCTTTAATCCATGACTGAATTTTTCATGCTCTACACCAGTTGGATCATCAAACTGCACATCATTATTTGCAAAACTTATGGGATTGAGCTTTGGAGTAATTCCAAATTCTTCTGGATTCATACCTACAGGACTATGTGCTGTAAGGGCAAACTGATGCCAAAATCCACTTTGTATTATTCCTAATTCAAATAATTGTCTCACCATTTCTAGACTATCCACCGTTTCTTGTATCGTTTGAGTAGGATAACCGTACATCAAATAAGCATGCACCATTATACCAGATTCAGTTAAGTTTCTGGTTACTTGAGCTACTTGAGCAACGGTAACACCTTTATCAATTAATTTCAATAAACGATCTGACGCTACTTCTAATCCACCAGAAACGGCTATACAACCACTAGCTTTTAATAAATGACATAAATCTTGAGTGAAGTTCTTTTCAAATCTGATATTGGTCCACCACGTGACGGACAGTTTTCTTTTTAAAATTTCTAAAGCAAGCGCACGCATTAATGCAGGTGGCGCTGCCTCGTCTACAAAATGAAAACCGCTTTCTCCAGTTTGAGCGATCAATTGCTCCATGCGATCTACTAAGATTCCAGCAGCCACTGGTTCATAGAGTTTGATATAATCTAGTGAGACATCACAGAAAGTACATTTTCCCCAATAGCAACCATGTGCCATAGTTAGTTTATTCCAGCGGCCATCGCTCCATAAACTATGCATTGGATTTGCAATTTCTATGACAGATATGTATTGATCGAGTAATAAATCACTATAATCTGGTGTACCTACTTGACTTTGTTTGTAATCGCTAGCCGTGCTGTTATTTTTATAAACTACCTTATCTTTTTCTACAATAAAAGTGCGTTTAAAAACTCGTTGTTCTTCACTTTTTATAACATCGTTTACCACTAATTCTAAGGGTAATTCTCCATCATCTAAAGAAATGTAATCAATGAATTCAAACACACGTACATCAGTTATAGAACGTAATTCAGTGTTAGCAAATCCACCACCAAAAGCGATTTTTATATGAGGATAATTCTTCTTGATAAACTGACCACATCTCAAAGAACTGTATAAATTCCCGGGAAATGGAACGGATAGACAAACCAGCTTTGGTTGTATTTCTAGGATTCTTTTTTCTAGAATATCTAGCGTAATTTGATCAATAGGAGTGAGGACGCTCTCGAGATGCTCAGAGATCTCATTAAAGCTATTGGCACTCATTCCTAAACGTTCTGCATAACGGCTGAAACCAAAATTTTCATCGACACATTCTTTTATAAAGTCAGATAGATCTTCTAAGTATAAAGTCGCGAGATGCTTTGCTTTATCCTGCATACCCATATTCCCAAAAGCCCATTCCATATCATCCAATTGCTCAAATCGAGAAGCTCTCGGTAAGTAATTATGAGAACAAATCTGGCGTGCAAGCGTATGATTATGACCTTGTAAAAATGAAATTACAGGATCCAGTACTTGTAAATATTGCTCTTGTAAGGCGTAAATACGTTGACTGTTTGGAGATGTAATACGTTCATTATCAAATGCTAGGTCAAACATTGATTCCATTCCATCTTTTGAAAATAAAGCAAGAATCACTTCTATACCTAAATCCATCTGGAATGCACTCACATCTTTAGTATTCAAGAAACCTTTGATGTAAGCCGTCGCTGGATACGGTGTATTCAGTTGGGTAAACGGTGGTGTTATAAGCAGTAGATCTCTTTGTTCCATAAAGCAGTTTACAAAAGTAGGTTTTTATGATTTCGCTTTCGCGGAAGCGAGAAACAAACTATTTATTTACCGTTTTTAAATTATCATTTACAGCCTGATTATAAGCTCTAGGATTGTTTGCTTTTTTTATCGCCTTAAAAGCTTTTTGTGGATTAGGAAAGGTCTGCGACCAGTATTCCCAAAATCCTTGCATCTTCATCTTGATAGGTGTAGGACCTTGTAAGAAAGCATCATATTCTTGATATATCGCATCATGAAATTCACGGAAGATTTCCCAACGATTCTCTGGATAGATCTCAGTGTCTGCCTTTATCATACTAGGCAAGAAAGGATCTGCGATGAGTCCACGGCCTAACATCCAGTGGTCGATGGTAGGGAATTGTTCCTGCATTTTTCTAAAACCGGCAACCGTAGTGATATCACCATTGTAATAAAGCTTGGTTTTAGAAGTGTCTAGACAGCGCTGGAAAGATTGTAAATCGACACCACCTTTATACAATTGCTTACCTATACGCGCATGAATGGCTATACTTTTAATAGGATATTTTTCTAGGATAGGAAATGTATCCAGTATTTCAGTTGGTTCTAGATAGCCCATTCTCATTTTCATAGAAACGATCACATCTGTTTCATTATGAACGCGATCGAGAATAGCATCAATCTTAGATGGTTCACAAATCAAACCACTTCCCATTCCTTTTTTAGTCACCATAGGATATGGACAACCTAGATTCCAGTTGAGTTCTTTGTAACCTAATGACCTGATGTACTTCACAGCGGTAATAAACTCGTCTGCACTATTGGTCATGACTTGCGGTATCAAATCAGGAACATGGTTGTTCTCTAATTGTAGATCTCGCTGATACTTAGCACTGATATCTGGCTTATTATTAAATCTGATATAAGGCGCATAATAGGTATCTATTCCACCAAAATATTTGTGCTGCGCATTCCTAAAACGAAATTCTGTAAAGCCTTGTAGCGGCGATGATAGTAGGGTGAAAGACATGAGGTAATTTGACAGTCAAATTTAGTATACTTAAAAGACTTCATGCTATGAATTTTTTAATCATTTTAGATTATAGAAAGATTATTGATTTTGATTTCATTTTCATTTTTTACTTGATCAAAAAACGAAACAAAAAAAATCAAGGCTTAAGAACCTAACACTAAAAATTTTGTTAGCTGCGGCGCAAAAAGAAGATTAGTCGATATCAATTACGATAAGGCTGAAAAATAGATTCATCTCATTAAGTTTTATTTCATTTCAAACGATTTTTGCTGAACCCTACACTTCACTTCATTTTTTACGTATTATGTTATTAGGCCGTTAAGAACAATCTGATTAATTAAAACGGCACTGGCGCTTTAAAAGAAACCGTTTTATGCGTTATAGGGTGAATGAATTTAATAAATTCAGCATGTAAATGTAATCGATTTGTTGCCGTACCGTATAGATCATCTCCAACAATTGGTGCGTTTAAACCACTAGCGTGTGCCGCGTGAACTCTTAACTGATGTGTACGACCGGTAATCGGGTAGAAGTGAACCAGTGTTTCTTTTTCCCTACGTTCTAACACTTGATATTTAGTTCGAGCAGATTTTCCATATTCATAACAAACCAGCTGTGTAGGCCTGTTGTCTAGATCTACGCGCAAGGGCAATTCAATCATTCCTTCGTTATTCTCTAAAACGCCATTGAGCAACGCTACATATCTTTTTGAAATCGTACGATTGATAAATTGTTCTTGAATAAAATGATAGTATTCTAGATTCTTGGTAGCCACCAAAATTCCAGATGTAGACATATCTAATCTATGAACTAGAATAGGTCCAGTCGCATCTGGATATAACTCCTTAAGCCTACTATAAACACTGTCTTTTATAGTTTTCCCAGGAACTGATAAAAATTCTTCAGGCTTGTTAACGATGATAATAGCATCATCTTCATAAATCACTTCCATTGTTTTGTCAATACCTGGATTGATCAATAAAGGATTGTCTTCTACCTCGATACCTTCTAGCATATGTCCCAATATGGGTTCACATTTACTGCGACATGCTGGATAAAATTGTTGGTGTTTTCTGATTTGCGATTTAGATGATTTTCCCCACCAAAACTCTGCTAGGGCTATGGGTTTTAGCGCGTTAGCAAAAGCGTATTGTAACAACTTAGGTGCTGCACAATCTCCAGTAGATGCTGGTGGAGTACCTAAATTCAACTCTTTGAAAATTTCTAAGACGTTTTTACGATCACCATTTCCATTGAGTAAATCATACTGTTTGAAAATCCAATCTTGTAAGTCTAGAGATTGCTGCCTTCGTTGTTGGGTAAGCGCTTCCATTTGTGATTGATATTGATCAACGATAACTTGAAATGACTGCTGTTTTTCTAAAAGGTAGATCTCGTATTCACGATAGAGAAACTTCTGATTGAGATGTTGCTGGTGTTGTAAAGCTTTAAGCTGTTTAAGTTCTTGCTCGTCTAGAGTTTTAGAGCTTTGTTTAAGTTGTGCTTTAAGTTCTCGAGACTGAAGTTTATGTTTTTTGCGCTGCGCCTCAAGTAAAAGGGATGCCTTTTCTTTAAGATGGTTAAGATTCTTTAAAGCTGTAGTGTACTCTTGAGTTTGTTCTAACGCAGCTACCTCATTACTTAACTTTGTAAATTCTTTAAACTGCCCATCACAATAGCTCTTATCAAAGTCTGGTGCATATGCAGCAGGAACAAATGGAGCGATATCCATTTTTCGATCTATCTGACCACTAAAAGCAGATAGGTATCCTAGTTTTCCTTTCTCGTTTTGCACCACTAGCACACCAAACATTTTTCCTGCAGCTTCTCCAGCACCTGTTTTTTCATTCCAGAAGTTATGCTGCCAGTCTTGAGGTTCTTCAAGGTATTCTTGAAGCTCTCGAGTTGCAATTAAAGCGAGTTCATGAGGCTCATAAAAAAAGGGAAACGTGAACTTCTCCGGAATGGAAATCCCAGAAATATCTGTTTTAAATGGAGTAAAGCAATTTTCTAATGAAGGCATTAAAATTATTAAGTATGTGCAAACTTCACAGGTTTCTGATACTTGTGAGGATTTGCTTTTTTCGTTAATTAAATCTATTAATTTTATAGACTCTGCAATCCTACAAGGCCATTATATAATCCTTTCATGGCAATAAGTTCAGCATGTGTACCTTGCTCTGCAATTTCACCTTTATTCATCACGACAATATTATCGGCATTTTGAATGGTAGAAAGTCTATGAGCAATCACAATAGAGGTTCTGTTTTGCATTACTTTTTCAAGAGCATCTTGAACCAGACGTTCACTTTCTGTATCCAGTGCACTGGTGGCTTCATCTAGTATAAGAATAGGAGCGTTTTTCAAAACTGCTCTAGCGATAGATAATCGTTGTTTTTGTCCGCCGCTTAGTTTGTTACCACTATCACCTATGTTAGTATGAATACCTTGCGGTAAATCTTTAACAAATTCCCAAGCATTTGCAATTTTAAGAGCATTTATAACTTGCTCTTCGGTTGCATTTTTATCACTGAGAGCTACATTAGTAGCAATAGTATCATTAAAAAGTATAGAGTCCTGTGTTACGATTGCAATCTGATCTCTTAGACTTTTTAAGGTAACATCTTTAATATTTTTACCGTCTATAGTAATGGTGCCCTTTTCAACATCATAGAATCGCGTTAAGAGATTAGCGATGGTACTCTTACCTGAGCCGCTTTGTCCGACTAACGCTATGCTAGTCCCTTTAGGAATGTCGAGCGAGAAATTCTTTAAAACAGGTTCTTCTTCATAAGAAAAGGTAACATCATTAACTTTTACTGCCGTAGTAAATGCAGGAATAGAAACTGCGCCAGCTCGATCTGCGATTTCATTTTTAGTTTTAAGGATTTCTAGAACACGTTCAGCACTAGCGTTTCCTTCTTTAACACCATAGCTTGCTTTAGAGAGTGCTTTGGCAGGAGTTAAAATACCATAAGCAAATAACATAAACGTTATAAATTTAGTACCATCAATAGCATTTTCAACTAAAACCATTCTACCACCAAACCACAATAGAATACCAATTACTAAAATACCTAGAAACTCACTGGTAGGACTAGCTAAACCTTTTCTATGATTAAGTTGGATAGCATACTTATTATACCTCTCGGTACTTTCTTTAAAAGTATCCGTTAACCGATCCTCAGCATTAAATCCTTTAATGACCTTTAAGCCAGAAAGTGTCTCCTCTAATAAAGAGAGAAAAATCCCTTGTTCTTTTTGGACTTTACCGCTTTGACGTTTCAGTTTCTTACCTATAAGAGATATTAAGAATCCTGAAATGGGTAAAAATAATAACATGAAAATGGTAAGTTTAACACTTATCATAAGCATGAATGCAAGAGAGAAAATGATGTTAAGTGGCTCTTTTACGATTAGTTCAAGTATAGATAGGAAACTATTTTGAATTTGTAAAACATCAGAACTAGTTCTAGCAATTACATCACCTTTACGTTTTTCAGAATAGTATGAAATAGGCAGGTTAACAATTTTAGAATATAGATCATTTCTAATATCTCTGAGAATACCGTTTCTTAAAAAAGCAATGAAATACATAGCAAGATATCCGAAAATATTTTTCAAAAAGAAAAGTATAATCACAAGTGCTATGACTACGATTAGTGCCGTTTCTTTACCACCGTCAACTTGTGTGGTAATATACCAGCCCATGTAGTCTGTGAGATAATCTAGTAATTTAGTAATGCCTGGCCAGTCTGGTTCTACTGTTATGGACTTAGTTTTATCAAATAAAACATCCAGCATAGGTATTAAAGATGCAAAAGATAACGCTGCAAATAATGCATATAATATATTGAAGAATATATTTAAAACACCAAAACGTCTATAGGGCTTTGCATACTTAAGAATCTCTTTAAAGTAATTCATTAATTAAATGTCAAAATCGGCTAAAATGCCGTTAATTTTTTTGTTAAGTTGTTCTTGTACCGCTGGATAGTTAGAAACGTGATCTAACGGTGCTTTCACACTGATGTAGAACTTGATCTTAGGTTCAGTTCCACTAGGTCTCGCTGCAATCTTTGAGCCATCTGCTAGATAAAAGATTAAAACGTTAGATTTAGGTATTTCTAATGATTCTGTTTTCTTTAAATGCTTGTTTTCCCTAGTGCTGGCGGCATAGTCTTCTACTATAATGACATCTTGTCCTGCAATTTGCGTTGGCGTGTTTTCACGCAGGTCTATCATCATTTGTTTAATTTCTTGTGCACCTGATATCCCTTTTTTAACTAATGAAACGAGTTTTTCCTGGTAACAGCCATGTTTAACATATAGCTTTAATAAATCTTGATATGTTGTTGATGAGTTCGCTTTCGCGTAAGCGTACATCTCACAAGCTAATAATGCTGCAGTCACCGCATCTTTATCACGTACAAAGTCACCAACCATGTACCCAAAACTTTCCTCACCACCACCGATAAAGTCTTGCTGCGGATGGTCCTTAATCATCTTTGCAATCCATTTAAAACCGGTTAAGCCTTCTTTACACTCTACCTGATAATCCATCGCTAGATCATGCATCATAGGTGTAGACACAATAGTAGAGCCTATGAATGGTTGCGTCGCGTTTTTTAAATCTGATTGTTGTAAAAGAAAGTCTGTCATGGCAATCATGGTTTGATTACCATTAAGCAAGACCATTTTACCATCATTATCTCTTACAGCAACACCTAGTCGATCGCTGTCTGGATCAGTTCCTATGACAATGTCTGCATGAACTCTATCTGCCAGTTCAACAGCCATTTTAAGAGCTTCTGGTTCTTCTGGATTAGGAGAAACTACCGTCGGGAAATTACCGTCTGGTATTGCTTGTTCCTTTACCACGTGTAGATCTGTATAGCCGGCTCTTTTTAGTGTTTCAGGAATTAATGTGATACTCGTACCATGTAAACTCGTAAAAACAATTTTTAATCGAGAACGATCAACATCTCCAGCGATTTTACCAGCTTTAATACTATCTACAATAAATGCATTATCGTCTGCAGGAGTTAGTAATTCAATTAAGTCTGCATTACCGTTAAAATTAATGTCCTTAAAATTTAGGGAAGCGATCAATTCTAAAATAGCTTTATCCTGTGGTGGTACTAATTGTCCGCCATCTTGCCAGTAGACCTTGTATCCATTATACTCTGGTGGATTATGACTGGCAGTAAGAACAATACCGGCATGACAATTTTTTGCTTTTACCGTGTACGATAATAATGGAGTAGGGCGCAAGTCTTCAAAAAGATATACATGTATACCATTTGCACTAAATACGTCTGCAACGACTTGTGCTAATTCTTTAGAATTATGACGGCAATCATAGGCAATAGCTACCTTGATTTGCTCATCTATAAAGGTTTCTTTTAAATATTGAGAAAGTCCTTGTGTGTTCTTACCTAAAGTGTATTTATTAATACGATTAGTCCCTACACCCATAATGCCGCGCATACCACCAGTTCCAAATTCTAAATCCTTATAAAAAGATTCTTGGAAATCAGCATTATTGGCACTTATTAAGGCAAGTGTTTTAGTAATTGTATCGGTATCAAATGGAGCTTTAGTCCATGATTGAGCGTTTTTAAGAATAGCTTCCTTATCCATTGTTATGACGTATGAATGAATTACAAAGATAACAGAAAATAGCAGGTAGAAGGCAGGATACAAATTGTACTCAGTAATGCAATAATTACCTACTATATTGATGCTAGAAACTAGGTATGTTTAATAGGATTATTTATACTTCCTTTTCAATATGGTAGCGATTTACTTGATTACCATTTCTAAGAATTAATTCACCTAAAAATCCTGCAATAAAGAACAAAACACCTAGTAACATGATGGTTAAGGCAATAAAGAACCATGGGTTATCTGTAACTAATCCATATGGGATGTCGTTTGCCATTTTATAAAGTTTTGAAAAGCCTACATAACCAGCGGTAATAAAACCTAGAATGAACATGATAACACCTAACGCTCCAAAAAGGTGCATAGGACGTTTACCGTATTTTGAAATAAAAGCAATAGTAATCAAATCTAAAAATCCATTAATAAATCGTTCATAACCAAATTTAGTCATTCCATACTTTCTAGCTTGATGGATCACTTCCTTTTGTGTGATATCACTAAATCCTGCATTTTTAGCAAGTACCGGTATATAACGATGCATCTCACCATGTACGTCTATATTTTTAACAACAGATGATTTGTAAGCCTTTAAACCACAGTTAAAATCATTTAATTGTACGCCACTCGTTTTACGTGCAGCCCAATTAAATAATTTGCTAGGTAAATTTTTTGCGATAACACTATCATATCTTTTTTTCTTCCAGCCGCTGACTAGATCATGATTTTGATGGGCTATCATTCTATACAATTCAGGGATTTCGTCTGGACTGTCTTGTAGATCTGCATCCATGGTAATAACGACATCTCCTTGCGCTTTGTGGAAACCAGCATGTAAGGCTTGTGATTTCCCATAATTACTTAAAAACTTAATAGTATGTGTGGTGGCATGCTTACGCGAAAGCGTATTTAAAACATCCCAACTGCTATCTGTACTGCCATCATCGATAAAAATAATTTCATACTCAATATCCATGGTATCCATAACACGAAGAATCCAAGCATGCAATTCAGGAAGAGATTCTTCCTCATTTAACAGTGGTATGACAATGGATAAATTCATGCAGTGTATTCTATGGTTGATTTGAAAATTAGGCTTGTTTAGGCGCTTCTTTTCTGAAAATGAGAGATGATAAAATTCCAAAAATAGTGTAGAACAATAGTTTAGAAATGAATCCTGTGAAGTAACTACCTAAGCTATACACTGGTTTTTTAAAAACATCTTGATTTGCTAATGCGTTTTCATTTTTTTGGGCAAATTCTTCCGTGGCTTTTTCGGCTATAGCTTGTGCACCTGGATCAATTTGAACATAAATCAAATAATTTGCGATAAAATCAACTAGAAAAATAACCAACATACATAAGAAAAAGGCGAGGACTCCTTGTTTCAAGGACAGATAACTGTTCAAGCTAGACTTGCTCCACCATTGTGCGGCTATCCCAAAGGGAATAGGTAAAATCATCATGGCAATACCTAAACTTACACTGCTAAATGCTTGAATTTGCCATATATAGATTACTAAAGCTAGATTTGCTATCGCACCTATGAGACCTATAATGAATGAGTTTTTCTTTACTATTTGATCCAAAATGTTCTTTTTTTTAAGAAATACAAATATAATGGTTTGGATTACGTACTAAAGCTATAAATTGCATAGATATATTTAAGCAATCTGTTTGTAGATTTAATTATAATGATTAAATTTGCAGCCGCAAAAGAATAAGATTAAGATCATGCAAAAAGGAATTCACCCAGAAGATTATAGACTAGTAGCTTTTAAAGACATGTCTAATGAGCAAATATTTATAACTAAATCGACAGCTCCAACTAAGGAAACGATTGAGTTTGAAGGTAACGAGTATCCACTTATTAAATTGGAAATCTCTCGTACTTCTCATCCTTTTTATACTGGTGAGACTAAACTTTTAGATACAGCTGGTCGTATTGACAAGTTCAAAACTAAATATGCTAAATTCAAGAAGTAATCTTCTTAGAATTTTAATCATACTGAAAAGCCTCGCTTCAAGCGAGGCTTTTTTTGTTTTCTATAGTGAAATGAGTAAAACCTATAAGTGAGCTTTCTCATATAATTTTAAAGGTTCTTCTTTCTATAGTATCTGGAAAAGTTTCTTGCGTCTGTGTCTAATTCTTATTACAGTAGTCTTGGATTGTTACTTATTGAGATTTTATTATCTATCACCATCCAAAGGCCTCATTAATCTCACGATAAACTACCTTTCCTGATATAATATTCAGTCCTTTTTCTAGGCTAGGGTTTTGGCTACATGCTTTTTCCCACCCATAATTAGCCAGTTGAAGTACATAAGGTAATGTGACATTAGTAAGTGCTACCGTAGAGGTGTATGGTACTGCTCCTGGCATATTTGCTACTGTATAATGTACTACATCGTCTATGATATAGGTTGGATTTTCATGTGTTGTAGGTTTTGTAGTTTCTACGCAACCACCTTGATCTACGGCTACATCTACGATTACAGTGCCTGGTCTCATCTCTTTAAGCATATCGCGAGTAATAAGGTTAGGAGCTTTTGCTCCTTTTAATAAAACTCCGCCTATGATAAGATCATGCGTTTTGATATGCTTTCTAATATTGAATTCGTTTGAAAATTCTGTGACCACGTGCGGTGGCATGACATCATTAACATAACGTAGTCTTTTCATGTTAATATCCATGATGGTTACATGTGCCCCTAAACCTGCAGCCATTTTAGCCGCTTGAATGCCTACTACACCAGCACCTAAAACTAATACTTTACCAGGAGCAACGCCAGGTACACCACCTAATAGAACACCTCTTCCTTTTACGGGTTTTTCTAAATATTTTGCTCCTTGCTGTATGGCAAGTCTTCCTGCAACCTCAGACATAGGAGTGAGTAGTGGTAAGGTGCCTTCTTGATCCTCAACGGTTTCATATGCGATACAAATTGCTTTGGCTTTAATCATTGCATTGGTAAGAGCTTCACTAGAGGCAAAATGGAAATAGGTGAATAATAACTGACCTTCTTTAACTAGGTTATATTCATACTGAATAGGCTCTTTTACTTTAACGATTAAATCGCTTATCGCATATACCTCTTCAATTGTATTAACGATTGTGGCTCCAGCGTTTTCATAATCTTTATCAAAGAAACCACTTCCTTTACCGGCAGTGGACTGAATGTAAACCTCATGGTCGTTTTTAGTAAGCTCAAAAACACCGGCAGGAGTCATACTAACTCTGCTTTCATTATTCTTTATTTCTTTGGGAATTCCAACAATCATCTCATGTCATTTTTTTAATGAATGACTAAGGTGTAATTAAAAATCGGAATATTAAAGAGTTGAAGGTATTTTTTTATGGGGTGTTAGTGTTGAAAGCATATAATTAATTTAAACAACCCCATGAATTTATAGGGTTGTTTTGTTTGTCGTATGGATTTATTATTGCTTGTCATTTTTCTCACTTGCCCAAATCTGTTGATATACGGCACTACGAAAAGAGTCATTCAACTCATATCCAGGCTCACGGACTTCGTTATTCTGTGACATAATGATACCTACAAAATTCCTTTTAGGATCGGCCCAGAAATAGGTGCATTCATATCCGCCACCTATCCAAAGTCCTGCTTCTCCCTGCTTTTTGGTCTCCATGGACTCACCGCTGATCCATAAATTATAGCCATTATAACCATAAGGGCTGTCTTTTTGAGTATGTGGAGCATAAATATCTTCTACGGTTTCCTTATCCAGAAATCTATAACCATTTAATTCACCTCTTTTTAAAAGCATTCGCACAAAATCTGCATATCCATCTGCCGTAGCGACCATTCCTTCTCCACCTAGGTATAAAGGATGGTTAACATCATAGTCAGGTACATCAGGACCAAAAATATCTAGCTCACCTTTACGAGCAACTCTTAATACAGAATCTCTTCCTGTATAGCGAGGCAGTAGATCAATGTTTTCCGGTAGTCTATACTGTAAACCTTCAATTTGCATAGGATCAGTGATGTGTTCTTTTACCAGTTCATTTAAATTTTTGCCAGTTGCTCTTTCAGCTACAAGTCCTAATACTGTGGTGTTGGTACCATAAAAATAATCTGTACCCGAATGTTGAATTAATGGTAACTCGGACATCTTTTTAATTAATTCATCAGAATTCTTAGCCTTGGGTAAGTTTTGTTTTGCAATTAAAGAATCAATACAAGAAAAACCAGTTGTGGCATAATAAAAACCAGCCTGATGATTTATTAAATGACGCACAGTCATTACAGAGTCATTAGAAACCAATTTTATAGGACATGCGTTTTCTTTATTCTCCCATTTGGTATCTAATAAACTCGATCCGTCTTCGGAAACAGCAACTTTAAGATTTTTAAATTCTGGGATATAATTAATTACTGGATCATCTAGTTGTAAGGCACCATCTTCAATTAAATCTAATACGGTAGAAATAGTTACAATTTTACTCATGGACCATATACGTATCCAAGTATCGCCATTCACATCAGTATTAGGTAGCAGTGTTTTGTTTACAGCACTATGTTCGTACATTAAATTACCATCTAAATCTTCTATTCTCGCATATACGAAAGGATAAAAATCTTCATCCACATACTGGTCTAATACTTCATCAATTTTGGTCGTATCGGCAAATTCTAATTGATTCTTGATATCATGTTGTTGACAAGACTGAAGAGCAAACAAGATAACTAGCGTAATGAGTGTGAAAGGTGTAAGTTTTTGCATTGGATTTAGTTAAGTATAAATTTAAAAAAAATGATTATGAAGTGAATCATGAAACACCAGTTTAGCGCCTCTAAATTAAGCAATAAAAGAGGTATTGATTATATTTTTTACTATAACGATATAGCTCAGCAATAATAAAAACTTAACTAAACGAATCGATGTGTTGTTTTTTAATTCAGTTCTTTTAAATAGCTTGGTTATCTTTCTCTAATGCCTTCAGCTAGTTCTATTACCTTTTTAATTGCATTATTTAATTCGTTTTGTCGCCAGTTTATGTATAAATCTATAGTTTCCTCTAATTCTATGAATTCAATGTTTTCTATTAGAGCCGATTTAAAAGACAACGGTAAAATTGAAATTCCAAGTCCTTTAGAAACAAGGTTTAGTATCATTCCTCCAAAATCTGATTCAATTATGATTTTAGGTTCAATTCTATTTTTTGAAAACCAAGTCCTTAATAGCGAAGCAAAAAAAGTGGTTTGGTGCAAACCTGAAATGATGAATTTTTCGTTTTCTATTTCTGCTATATTATTTTTGAGAAACCTATGGTTTTTAGGCACGACTAAACATATCGGTTCAGAATAAAGTTTCAGTGAGTCAATATTTGCGTTTTTGATTTTGTCTCTACTAAATGCGATGTCGGTTTCAAAGCTTAATAAGAGTTTTTCGTGATTTTCGTCTGTCGGTTCCGTTAATTCTAATTTTAATTCTGGTATATTATTGTTTAAAACCTCCAAGAATTTTGGTAAAAAATCATAAGTAATAGAGCCCGGATACGTTATAGAAATAGTTCCTGCTTTTCCATCGTCAATTTTTTTTGCCTGTCTTATTATTTGGTCAAACTCGTTGATTTTTTCTATCCATTGCTCTTGAAGAAATTTACCAGCATTGGTTAGTTTGACATTTCTTTTATCCCGTTCAAAAAGTTGTATTTGTAATTCATCTTCTAAAGCTTGTATTTGTCTGCTCAATGAAGATTGCGATATGAAAACTTTTTCTGCCGTATTCCAAAAGTGGAGCTCTTTGGCAAGTACTAAAAAATATCTTATTTGTTGAATTGTCATCAGTAATGCTGTTTTTGCATTAGTTGATCAAAAATATGTATTTCTTAAAGTATATCAAAACCGTTTCTTTGTTGAAATATTTTATTAATTCTAAAAGATAATACATTATGGGAATTGAAAATTTAATGACATTTATAGTAACGGCATTGTTTTTTATTATGACGCCTGGAATTGACACCATTTTTGTTTTAAACAAGTCAATAGGTCAAGGAAGAAAGTCAGGTGTTTCTGCTACATTTGGGATAAATGCAGGTGTTTTGGCACATACATTTTTTGCTGCATTAGGCTTATCTGTACTTATCGCAAATTCTGCTTTTACATTTACTTTAATCAAATTTCTTGGTGCGGGATATCTGATTTATTTGGGTTTTTTAAAATTGAAGACTAAGAGTGAATTTTTTCCAACTGATTACAAAAAGTCAAACAAAAATTCAAAAAGTGACTTTTGGTCTGGTTTTTTAACTAACACTTTAAATCCGAAAGTTGCATTATTCTTTTTGGCTTTTTTTCCTCAGTTCATTGATGTAGACCAAATGGATAATCCTATTCCATTCCTGTTATTGGGTATAACTTATGCCGCAATTGGAATTATATGGTTTTTGATTTTGACAATATTCGCTAGTATTTTCAGTCAAAAGTTAAAAAGTATTCCTAAATCAGGGCGTTGGATAAATAAATTGAGTGGTTTGGTTTTTATAGTTATGGGAATAAAAATAGCATTAGCTAAAACTTGAGTTTTGCCCTTTTTATGTATTAATAAGATAGGCCATATAACGATACAAACGTTCAACTTGATTCGATAATTAGTAAAAAATAGAAATAAAAAAGGCTCCAGAATCAACTGATCGATTCTATGAGCCTCAATAAATAGTATCTAAATTTATTGAAGAAATGGGTTGTTTTTTATCTCAGTTCTTTGTTGTGGTTAGTTTTTCTTTTTTTAGTTAATCAGTTTTCTAAATTAGCAATTCGTTTTTCTAAATTAGGATGATTAATATTTCCTTTAGTTAACTTACCATCAGTTAGTTTATCCAAACTTATTAGTGCTTTAATCATACTTTCTTTATCGTTTATAGATGCAGAAAATGAATCTGCTTGATACTCTAAAAAATATAGGATTTTATTCGGTATGTAATAGCAAGCTAAACCAAACATTGCTCCTGATAAAAACACAGATAAACCTTCATAAAACTTAGATTGAAATTCATAATCAGATAACCATGAATACCCATAAAGATAGGTAGTAAAAATAATCACATTTAGAATGTACATTGTGAAAATGTGATTTTTCTTATGATGTCCAATTTCGTGATAGATTATAGCTTTTAATTCCGCATCATTTAAACTCGACTTTAAATTTTTTGATATAATTATGATTTTGTAAAATGGAATAATTCCAGTAGCTATTGCATTTGAACTCATTTTATCTGTAAAATAAACTTTAAAATTTTGGTTTTCCATTTTAAGTTGATTTTCGATATTATAATCCCGTAAGTGTTTTTTTGAAAAGATTACATTTAGAAGTGGATTTATAATAAACCAAAACCCATAAATTGTAATTGCTAATGTGATATAAAATAAAACTTTATTATCAAAAAACTCAAAATATTTTGAAAATATGTTCATTATTCCACCTAAAAAAATAGATGCTAATAACATAGAGAGTAGGTTGTCCTTAAGGAAGGAAATTTTTACATCTTTTGAAAAAATATAAATAATAAAGTACTGTACGAATAAAATGAAAAAATATAACGCTGGATAGTAAAGTAGTTTTATCATAAAATTTTAATATGGAATATCGGTTCTTTAATTAACCACAACGGTCTCGGCTATGAGTAGTTGCGTGGTTTAGCACTTAACTTTGCAAGTACACACCAAACTGAAAATCCGAAAGGATTTTCAGAAGTAGGCGAGAACAAGCAATTACTTATAGCCATTGTTGTAGTGCGTTTTTATTCAGTTATTTTTCTTTTATTTCCGCAAGCTGCACATAGTTTAGCTTCTGGTGTTCTATATGGTTTACCACAATTTTCGCAATCAGGACCATACATTCCGATTGCGTGATGTACAATTGCATTAGGTTCAGTTTCTCCAAACCCAGTCAAATCATTATAATAATCCAATAATTCCTTGAAACGCTCTTGTCTATCCTTTTTTAAAACTTTAAACCCTTTTGCATAAAGTTTTGATGCGATTGCGTGTTCTTCTTTATCAAGCATTGGAACGTCCATTTTGCATCTCCAGCAATATTTTATTTCCATATTATTAAATTATTTTATTATTCCGTTTTCAAAAACTGTCGATTTGTAAAGATGTTCTAATCCTTTTTGTTTTTCTTTTACTTCATCTAAAGTTCTCTTTGATTTTAAAATTCCACCATTCCATAATTTCGTCAGTTATTTTTTCCGCATCTTTTAAATCAGTCGATAATCCATAAGTCACAGTCAATTCGCTATCTAAAACACGAGATACCTTTTCGAAATCCGCTCCTTTGTATAAATGACTTAAAATTTGATGATTTATAGAATCAAACTCGTCTGATGGCGAACCAGGAATTAATTCCCACGAATTCAAGATTTTTCTTAATTCTCGGAAGTTTTCTTGTAACTCTTTCTTGATTTGATTTCTGTTCATTTTAAATTATTGGCAACGGCAAAGGTATAAGGCGAGTGAAGCGTTTTAGCCGGTACGCGTTGCCCTTTTGGTTGTTGGTTATTGGTTGTGAAGTTACTGAATTTTGGAATGATCACAGCCTCGCTATAAGCCTTTAAAACGACTCAATCGCCATTATACAACGTTCTTGTTTGTTTCCTAGCGGCTGGCGAGAATGGTGAATGATAAATCGTTTCTGTGAGGTACGAGCAGATATGCAATTATATCTATTGTCATGTACAGAATGTTGATTCAACAAAGATATTTAAGGTTCATTAATATTAGATAAGTCTATAGATGTATTCGTGCTCAAATAGAGTCATATTTCAATTCTTTTATTTGGTAATATTCATATGGAGTAACGAATTGTACATTTCTATTCTTTAAAAAAAGTACAATTTTTTTAAATTCCTCAAATCGTATTTTGTCTTCCATCCAACTTCTTGGATGTCCTTGTATTATAATAATTGGCTCTGAGGAATGATTGAGATAACCTTCTTTGAACTTTTCATAATCTGGAATGTGCACTGGATATTCAATGTTTATTTCATTTATTCGATTGATTACAAATTTTTCAGTTTGACTAGAATTTTCTTTAAAAAGCCAAACTTTAATCTCTGGAATTTTCTCAAGAGCGACTATCGTGTTTTTATCCGTTGAATTATAAGGCGCTCCAAATGAACGAAGAGTTATATTCAATTTTTCTTTGGCCAAATTTTGTGTTTTAAAAATGCTTTCAAATTGTTCTTCGAGTCCTTCTCCTCTATATTCTCGTATATCAATTTCACCTTCCAGTCGCTTACAATGACAAAATCCATGATTCCAAATTTCATGTCCTTCATTATTCCTTGTTTTAATCCATTGGAAATATTCATTATCATCAGTTTCTAGAGAATTTCCAACTATTCCTATGGTTCCTTTGATATTTTCTTGGTTTAAAAAATTAATGACTTCAATCCAACCATTATGAACTAAATCTTCTTCATTCCAAAGATCGTCTAGTTTTAGTATTACATATTGTTTACTTCTAGTTTCGTTAGATTTTAAAATAGAAGAACAAGAAAAAAGTGTGGTAAATAGGAAAGATATCAATATTGCTCGGTTAACATTCATTTTTAATAGTTAGAGTCAGGTTTCATATGATAAGGGTCTTATAGTCAATTGCCATAGCCATTAATTATACACGTCTTAAGTTTGGATCTCAATAAATTTAGATAGTAATTAAAAAGAATAAAAGAGAGAATTAAGGTTATGATACACGGTGAAGCTCCAGACTTCGACAACATTGATAATCCTATCTCTTTTACTACTGCAATCACGTTCAGTTCTGTGAGACGTTGAAATCTCGTTTTTAAGTTGTTGTGAGTAAAGTAGCTAGTTCTTTCGTTAAATAAATGATTTGAATAAATATAAAGAAACTTTTGGAGTAGGCATCAGTAAAGATGTCTTTGATGTACACGGTAGTGAAACAGGTCACCATCAATATAACAATGATGAGTCTGGATTTATCGCTTTCGCGAAAGCGATAACCGTCAATGCCAGTCAGCTATGCAGCTATGTAGGCATCACACCTACCATACGCGAGTCTGGCAGTAGCGTTAGAGGACGAGCGAGGATCAGTAAAGTAGGAAATAGAAAACTACGCAATTTATTGTTTCTATGCTTATTTAATGCTTGTAAACATAATAAAGCATGTCGAGATCTTTACCAGCGGATTGTTAACAAAGGAAAGAGTAAAAAACTAGCCTTAATCGCAGTGGCCAACAAGCTGTTGAAACAATGTTTTGCCATAGCGAGATCGGGCAGGCCATATGACGAAACACACGTTTCCATCTTGATTCGATAATTAGTAAAAATAGAAATAAAAAAGGCTCCAGAATCAACTGATCGATTCTATGAGCCCAGAATAATAATGTCTCAAATTAACGAAGAAAAGTGTTGTTTTTTACCTCAGTTCTTTGTTGTAGGTAGTGCTTGTTTCATTTTAATTGTTTTTACTTTTTAAAAAATTGTTTGGGATTTACTTAATTCATAGGTGTTTCACATCTTCGCAATTGATATTTCCTATTAATAAAAGA